>NZ_JAFMPM010000006.1 GCF_017349355.1 Thiothrix fructosivorans | reverse complement strand
CAAATTGGTTTTGACAAAAAGTTTTCTTTACTCGCTCAAGAAGCACATCTTGCCAAAAACACACTTTTATCTGGTTTTGATTTGCTATTAAAAGCAAACTTTTTTCAGGACAAAGACGGTTATTTTTACTCAGCTTTTTTCCATATATCCATTGGCATGGAACGAATTCTGAAACTAGCAGTTGTTACCCACTATATGCTAACGAATAACTATCAGACACCAACCATCAAACAGTTAAAGAAAGACTTCGGACACGACATCAGAACACTTTACACTGAGTCATTGAAACTATTACCTATCTATCTTCATCCAAATGCTGCAACACCGTCTAGCACACAAAACGATGAAGCATTGATTGATTTCTTCACAGAATACGGTGTTGGTAGTCGGTACTTCAACTTGAATGAAGTGTGTGAAGCAAAACAGGACAGAAGCCCACTAGACAAGTGGTTAGAGGCATCTCCTTATACACAAGTTCCCAAGCTGATGTAAGATAAGCAATTTACACCCATGAACTGGTCATCTAGCGAACTCACCGATCTTGATTTGGGAGACAAGCGCCTCGAAACACGCGCAGCCCATATTCTCAACGCCATGCTAAAAGTGCCCCAATCCAGTATCCCCAAGGCTTGCCAGAGTTGGTCAAGCACCTTGGCGACGTACCGTTTCTTCTGGAATGAAGCGGTGAGCCATGATGCTTTGATGGCATCCCACTTTGAAGCGACAGAGTGCCGAATTCGTCAACAAGACTCGCGGATTATCCTGTGTATTCAAGATACGACCGAACTGGACTTCAATGGACAGGAAACCGAGGGCTTGGGGCGGTTATCCTACGATAAGCAACGCGGGATGTACCTGCATCCGACCTTGTGTATTACCCCAGAACGTTTGCCGTTGGGCATCACCGATACGTGGATGTGGTCACGGGGATTGAGCAAAGCGGCCGACCAAGCCAACCCCAGCATCAAAGAAAGCCGTCGTTGGATTGAAGGGTATGAACGGGTAGCCGAACTGGCGGCACGCTGCCCTGAACACCGCTTCATCTATGCTGGCGACCGTGAAAGCGACTTTTACGACTTGCTCCAACGGGCGCAAGCCTTGAATTACCCGGCTGACCTGCTGATACGGGCGCAACATAACCGTGCATTAGGAGATGACCTCAAACTGTGGGATGCCATTGAGCAACAACAGGCGTTGACCCGTATCACCTTTACCAAACCGCGCAAGCAGGGTGAAAAGCCCCGCAAAGTGGTACAAGAAATCAAGGTGTTACGTTATACCTTGCGTCCCAAGAGTCAGCATCCGATGCTATTGACCTTGGTTCAAGCCAAAGAAATTAACCCACCCGCCGGAAAATCGCCCCTCATTTGGCGTTTAGTCACCAACCGTTGTGTGGAAACAGCCGATGCTGCCTGTGAACTTATCGACTGGTATCGAGCGCGTTGGGAAATCGAAATGTTTTTTGATGTCCTGAAAGTTGGCTGTCGCGTCGAAAAACTGCAACTGGAGACCAAAGAGCGCATCGAAAAAGCCCTCGCGCTCTACATCATGGTGGCTTGGCGGATTATGTTTCTGATGCGGTTGGGGCGTACCTGCCCAGAACTTCCGGCTGATCTGGTGTTTGACCCGCTGGAATGGAAAGTATCCTTCCGGCTCGGCAAAAAAGCACTACCCGATGGCATACCTACCCTCAATCAAGTGATCCGCAATCTGGCAGAACTGGGTGGCTTTTTGGGCAGAAAATCCGATGGCGAACCGGGGGCTAAAAGTATCTGGTTGGGCTATTCACGAGTGCTGGACTGTATTTATGGTATTCAGATGGCTAGTGAGTTGGGAATGGATTGATTTGTGTATAAGGAGATGGGTTAGAGGTAGCAAGTGACATCTACGAAGAGTACACATCACACCAAATACGGGAACGATCCGCCCTGAACTTAATTTATCGGATGGATAGAAAAGGAATTCGTAACGACTTCACTCCTCATCTCGATGAACATGATCATCCAATGACGGTGTTTGATTGTTTATATCGTCAGTATGTCGTCCAGAAAAGTACTCCTTTAATCATCTGGCGACTGATTGAAATACTGCAACCAATCCACTTCTTACTTGAATCAATGGCACATAGAACCCATGACGAAGAAACACAGCACAAGGACATGGTAATTCCACACTACGAAGATTTCTTCTATTTTTTGCGTGCTGATAAACAAAGCATCAAAAGAAGGAAAAAATGGTTAGATATATTCAACTCATAAAAATCCCAAATGAATGGATCAGACTACATTCATCCGTTAGATGCAAATGGCGAATGTGTGTCCAGACAAGAGTAATGAACGGGCTTTGGCGGATACGTCAGAACGTCCGCTGCGATACACCCTACCCACGGGAACGGGGGAAGCGGTAGTGGCAGGATCATGCAAAACAATCCCCTCTTCTTTCGCCAATTGCTCCAGCAACAACTGTACCAAGCGAAATTTATCCGCGTGGGGCAGTAAGGCTACAGATGGTAATAATTCAGCTATCGACATGATGAAATATCCTATCAATCACGTAAGCAGTTTACAGATTAACGCACCGTAAACACAAAGAACACCCCAGATTCTCCGGTAAAATTCAATCTCAAGTTAGTCTACCCGACCATGCTCAAATACGGCTGCGTGAAATCCGTATCCTTAGCAAACACCGTTAATTGCTTGTACACTCAAAGCTCTAGCAACAACCTCGGAGTAAGCATGAAGCAGGCAGTACAATTCTCCGTCAGCAAGCAGGGGCGTATTATCATACCTGCCGTTTTACGCGCACAACTCAATGTGAAAGCGGGAACACGCCTGATTGCATGGGTTGAAAACGGTCAGTTGGTGCTAAAACCCCAAGCGCAACTCTGGGCAAGTATCCGCAAAGAAGCACAAAAAATCCCCGCAGGACGCGACCTTGTGCAAGAACTGATTCAGGAACGCCACGAAGCAGCCAAGAGCGAAAACGCATGTGAGGCAACACGATGCACGTCTCTATCCGCGAACTAAAAAACTGCTTCTCCAAATACCTCAAATATGCCCAAGCTGGTGAAGAAATCATCGTCACCTCCCACGGCAATCCGGTAGCGCGTTTGACGCAGTTAGCACCCAACTTGCAACTTCGCGCTTCACAACCGCTGGATAAATTAGCGTGGGTACGACGTGGGCAAGCTGGCAAAAAACTAGGATTGCCTGCCGCGCAGCGTATTCGCTTAACAGAAGAAGCTTAGTAAAAGCCCAATAGATACAACGTCTGGATGCCCCCCAAAAGAGACTGTAAACTGAACTGTGTAACTGCTATATAACAGCGGAACCCCCGCAAAGGAGCAGTCACATGGAAACCCTTGATCCCGCCCTGATGGATGAGCTTTTAACCGATTGCAAAACGCCTGCTGATGTAAAGACCCTTTACAGCCAGCTCCTGCAACGGATGATCAACCGCAGCCTCGAAGCCGAACTGGATGCGCACCTGAAATACGACAAGGGTGAGCGTAGCGATGTAGGGCAACGGCGCAGCAATACCCGCAACGGTAAAGGCAACAAGACCATCAAAGGCGAATTTGGCGAGTTGCAGGTGGAAACACCGCGTGACCGCGACGGCAGCTTTGAGCCAAAACTGGTGCAAAAACGCCAAATACGGCTGGCAGGGATGGAAGAACACATCCTGACCCTGTACGCCAAAGGCATGACCACCCGCGACATTGAAGATACGATCAAACGCCTGTACGGGGTCGACATCTCGCACACGCTGATTAGCGAAGTGACCGAAGCCGTCCAAGGTGAAGCCAAAGCTTGGCAGTCACGGGCATTAGACAACATCTACCCGATTGTTTGGCTTGATGGGATTATCGTTAAGGTTCAACAAGATAAGCAGGTCATCAACAAAGCCGCGCATGTGGTGTTGGCGGTCAACCTACGCGGTGAAAAGGACGTGCTGGGCATCTGGTTGGCAGAAAATGAAGGGGCAAAGTTCTGGCTGTCGGTGCTGACTGAACTGCGCAACCGGGGCGTACAGGACATCTACGTGGCCTGCATGGATGGGTTAAACGGTTTGCCAGAAGCGGTCAATGCCGTCTTCCCCAAAACATTGACCCAGTTGTGCATGGTACACATGGTGCGAGCCAGCTTGCGTTACGTCACCGCAAAAGACACCAAAGGTGTAGTGGCAGCCCTCAAACGCATTTACCAGTCCAGTACCGCTGAAGAAGCGGAACGCGAACTGGAAGCACTGGAGACTGAATGGGGCGACAAATACAAAGCGGTGGTGCGCCTATGGCGTGGCAACTGGGACAATGTGATCCCCTTCTTCCAGTTCCAGCCTGAAATCCGCAAGGTGATTTACACCACCAATGCGATTGAGTCCCTGAACATGAGTTTGCGCAAGTTCACCCGCAACCGGCGCATCTTCCCCAATGACAGTTCAGCCCTCAAAAGCCTGTATTTGGCGGTGCGCGAAGCCTCACAAAAGTGGTCGGTTATCCACCACTGGAAACCTGCTTTGCAGACTTTTTTACTGATGTTCGGCGAAGAGCGCGTTCCGCTTTCCGCGTAACTGAACAGTCCCCCCTTACCCAAACGCACTAAATTTGCGACACTCCCCCGATGACCCAACAACTGAAAGACCACAGCCTCAAACAGCTTAACAGCCAGTACCTTGCCAAGCTCACGCCGGAGGAACTGCTGCACCTGTCGACCAAGTTGTTGCATGACCTGAAAGAAGCGCGGGAACAGATCAACCAAAACTCCAACAACTCCTCCAAACCACCCAGCAGCGGTTTCCCGTGGGAAACGTCACCCAAAACGGTGGCTTTGCCCGAAACAGAAGGGGTGGGTGCAGCCAGAGGAAAGCCAACCCCGGAACCAGAAGCTGTGGCGGGCACAAAGCCAGCCCAACCAGCCAAACGCAAAGCGGGTAAACAACCCGGCGCACCGGGTTATGGTCGGGTATGGCATCCGCCCATCAATGCAGACGAACACCATTACCCCAGCCGATGTGAAGCCTGTGGCAGGTCCCTGGATGCGGCTGTCTCCCGTATTTATACCGCCTATGACAGTGTGGACATCCAGTTTGGCACGGATGGGAACCCCGGACTGACCGTCATCACCACCCGCCACCACCTTCACGATAGCGTATGCACCTGCGGTCATGTGAGCCGCCATATCCCGCATCGCCAAGCTCCCGACCCGTTATACCCGGAGGTTGATGTGGGCGAGTGGCGGCTGATTGGGGGCAATCTGGCGGCACTTATTGTCCACCTACGGCTGCGCTCACGCTTGTCACTGCGTGGCACACAAGAACTGTTGCGGGAGGTGTTGGGCATTCCCCTAAGTGTCGGGGTGTTGCAGCAATGTTTTGAGGAAGCAGCCGCGAGTGCTTCTCCATTGGAAGATGCCTTGGTGGAAGGGCTGTTGGCAGAAGCCACCGCTGACGGCGGGGTGCTGTATATTGATGAAACCTCTTGGAAAGAGCGTGGCGAAGCCCTGTGGCTATGGACATTCGTCACCACCCTCAGCGTTTGTTTCTACGTAGGGCAGCGCACCATTGAAATGCTCGACAACGTGATTAGCCCCCACTTTGGGGGCTGGCTGATGAGTGATGGCTATGCCGCTTACCGCCACCACCCCAAACGCTTGCGTTGCTGGGCGCACCTGATCCGCAAAGCCCGTGGGCTGGCAGAATCACTGGACAAAGACGGGCGGACGTTTGGCAACTTCACCCTCGCTTGGCTGAGGGTATTACAGGACGACATTTACGCTTGGCGGGCAGCAGGCGGCACGGTGGGGACGCAAACCGACGTGATCCGTCAACGCCATCAGGCAAAACTCCTGGAATTCAGGGCATTATGCTTGATCCATGCCGTATCTGCCCATGACAAGACGGCGGCACTGGCGAAAGAGTTCATCAATGATTGGGATGCCATTTTCCGAATCCTTGACCACCCGTGGCTTCCCTTGACCAATAATGAGGCTGAGCGGGCGTTGCGCCATTGGGTGATCCTGCGCAAAACCAACCATGGCACAAAGAGTGCTACGGGGAGCCGTGCGTTTGCCATGCTGGCCAGCATCATCGGTACTTGCCGCAAACGTGGACAGTCTGCCTTGGCTTATCTTGCCAGTGTTATTACCGCTGCCCGCGCTGGCTTTGCCCTGCCCGCTTTACCGCAAGGGGTGGGGATGTGATCAATTACCTTTCCGCCCTATGAAAATTTGTTACACAGTTTATTTGACAGACTCCCCCAAAAGCCCGACTGTTACGCATCATCGACAAGGATTGGGATGCCCTGAATGTCATCCTACCCATTGAAATGCTGAAAAACTTTCACCCATCCACTTAACAACCTATATTTCTAATAGAAAAAATAAATTATTACTTTTGCTTTTTTCCGAACTCTCTAATTCCTTATCATTACTTGTGCTTTTCTGCAAATCTTCTAATTTCCTATCAAATTTTATTTGTTTTATCTTTGCAAGTTCAAATGCCTGTTCTAATGTACTTACACGATACTCGCCACAAGAAAATAACATTATCCCAAACATCATTTGATCAAGATAGTCATGACCATTTTCTATTAAAGTCTCAATATATGTTGGCCTTGCTGACGAATGAACAATCAAGTTTCTTGTTCGGTAAATCCGACGAATTTGCCAATCAACTTTCTTTTTATGATTTTCTATAAATTTCTTTATATGACTTGGCTTACTAAAAACTTTAGACAGAGAAAAGAATCGATACCTTAACAGGTGAAAGTCTTTTAGTTCAGCATAAAGTTCTTTTATTAAATCATCATCTTTATCCAAAACCAAAAGACTTAATGTCTTTTGGTAAATATTATCTCCCTTTTCAGAGCCAACTTTTCTAAGAATTTTCTTATATGCCCATTTATTCCAACCGAATAGATCAGAAACCAACCTCTCAATAATTCTTCTTATATAATTAATTACCACAAATGGCATAATAAATGATACTATTGAGTTTATTTTTGTTGTATTAACACGCGAAGGAACCAGCGTCTCAATTGATGTCCATAAATTCACCAATTGATTCTCGACAATATTATTTGAAATACACACACCATGTAAATCTGCGACTCGATTGAACTTTTGAAAGCTCTCTCTATCTATCATAGAAAAGTTACTAATCAATCTATTAAGTTCTTTAGATGCCTTACCTTCTTTCTGATCAAAGCCTTTTTCCATAACCCCTTTCGGAAGATTGACCAATGCAGATTTTTTATCGCAACATTTTTTTACAACAATGACTTTTTCATTCCAAGATATTTGATTTTTATGGTAAAAAAGAGAAAAAAGATCAGTTAAGTTATCTAATTTTTTTTCAGCAACCAAACGTGCTGCATGATGATCTAATGCCTTGACAGACTTTACTAAAACATATTCTTGATCATCATTTTCTTTTTCAAACTTATACTTTTCAACAAGAGAAGAGAAATGCTCAGGAATATTATCGGTAATTTCTATATTAAACGCTTTTACCGAATCAATAACAACTTTTATCAAAGGAGAAACTAGAAATAACACTTCATAAGTATGCGCTTTAGCACAAAACTTATCAAAAAATACATTTAGCAACTCTACCGAGTTAATTTTTCTATCATTGCCAAAGAAGAAAAAATCTAATGTCGAATTATAGAGAAATGTTCGACTATAACCAAAATTAATCAATGTTGTAGTAAAATTTCTAGCAAATGAATCAATTTCTTTTTTTCTTGAATTTTCAATTGCATCAAAAAGTTCTTCCTTACATCGTTTCAAATATCGGCTTGGCTCAAGAGTTTTTCCTAAAATATTCAAACGATGGCGTTTTTCAACCAATGGTACGCTATCATCTTTTAATATGTAATAACTAGCATTTAAATCCAATAATTTTTTTGCAATTTCATCATTATTAACACTCCATTCCAGTTCACTCATAACATGAGATAAATTTGTTTTTTCAATGCGTTCTTCTTCAATATCTCGAATTAACTTCAATGCTTCAATGCACAAAAATGGTGCATTTAGAGCAGATGGTTTATAGCTATCAAGCGTGTAATCGAATAATAACTCATCTAGTCTTTGTGCAAAAAACAACAACCCATCCAGAGATGGATTTAAATCCCATTTTTGAAGACTTCTGAATCTCATAACCAATCCTTATCAAAATAGTTAAATTGGAGTCAAGAAAATATCAAACACATACCCAACTCCATCCTGCCATTCGATCTTCACCCATGAACCCGAACGACCACTGATAGAATCCGGTTTGATATTCTTTTCCAGTACTTTGACTTTGCCACCTTCTGGCACAGTCCCAATCTTTTCGCCCGTGACATCGGGAGTACTGCGCACCACCAAAACAGGCTTGGCAGTGCTCACATACCACTCGCCCTGCGTATTGGCAGCCGTTGGTTTTTCTTCAGATGGCACAAGGGATAAACCCGTCACACCGGGTTCGCCTTCGCCAATGGTGTGAACCGCGATGGTTTTGCCGTCTTTTTTCCAGAGGAAGTTGCAATTAGCCATACCCGTTCCCGCACAGGCTTCCATTTCAGGTCTGCCTTGGCAACGAGTATCACCATCCATACAAGTATCAGCATCAGGCGCGTGATACGGTTGCCAGCCATCCGCTAATAAGGCTTTGCGGACATTGGCATAGTCATCACCTTCTTTAACACGGGGCAATCCGTCATTTTTGGCAGCACTAGCCGCAGATACAGGAATCTTTGCCAGTTCATCCGCCCGTGTACTCACGGATTTGAAAATACATTCCGCCATACCCATGCCATCCGAGGCTGGCGTTTCATCGGTCAGTTTGCCGCATTCACTATCACGCTTTGCCAACCATGCTTTTTGCTCGGCTTCGAGTTGCGCCTGTTTTTCCACGGGGAGCGCATCAAACAGGGTTTTGTAGGCCGCATTCAGCCGATCTTTTTCCGGCTGCAAATTACCTTTGATGCACTCCAACGCCTGCCCCGCCGTATTCATCAGGTTTTCACAACCTTTTAAAGCATCGGCCTTATCGGCTGAAGCTGGGCTGGTAGAGGGTGCAGGTATTGCGCCTGCTGGTTTAGGCTTGGAACACACTTCGCCACCAAACACGGCGTAATCACTGGCTTTGCCATCCCGACAAGTTTGTTGGCACTGCTGATCAAACCCGCTTTGCACAAAGCCCGGATAATCGGATGCTGCTGCCACGCCCCGCATTGCAAACCCGCCAAAACTCCCCTGTGGCTCAGCACAATCAGGATTACTGCTTCGCGCCTCCACACAGGCGGGCATAATATCGGTATACAACCACTTGCATTGCGCTTCCTCCAACGGCTGCGGCGGAACGTCTTCCAACCGAACCGTCACCTGCTCCCCGTCCAGCGTAGCCCGCTTGCGCTTCCCCCCGGAAAAACCCAAATCCAACTTGACCGTATTACCGTCCTGCGCTGTTTTAACCGCACTCGGATACGCATAAAAGTCATCTGCTTTGATGACCGTTGGTTCAACGCCTTGCTTCACCACCATGAAAGCAAAATCATTCATTGGGCATCCCGAACCACCACAGTTGGATGCAAACAGCACCGCATCATGGTCAGCGAAACTAAATACGCGGTATAACGACAGATAAGAGCCTTCGTCTTTGAATATCACCTTCCCATTTAACGCCAGCGAATCAGGCGGTGAATGGAAGTCACTACGCGCTATTTCCAGCAATCCGGCACGGGTTTTCAGTTTGTCGGGTGTTTCTTCGGGCAAAGCACTTTCCGCAGTCTTTGGCTTGTCGTCAGACCTTGGCTTTTCAGCCGCAGGCGTTGCCACCTGTTGCGCCACACCCGCCTTGTCACACGCTTTTTTCACCAAAGCAGCGATGTCCGGCTTACTCGCAAACGGTAACGGCTGGTCATCGCCCGGATATTGCTTGTCGCTCGTGCCGTCATCCCGATACTGCACACCTTCCAACGCCTTGAAACTGTCGTGACAGTTAGTGATCGCATCCTGAATCACATACCCAGCATCCAGTGCCTTCACCAGCTTGAGTTGCACCAGATTGTCGGTTTGCTTGACGCTACTCAAGTCGATATACAAACGGGCACTCGCCCCATCCGTGCCAACTTGGGTAAAACCGGGAAAACGCTCGGTTGAATTTGCCTGTTTGTTCTCGGCTGATTCGTTGCAGGCAACCAATACCGTGCCTAACAACAAGCCCATCACGATCCGTTTCATGCTTGCCCCCGACGGGTATTGCGCTCAATCGCCAGCAACACCAGAATCAAGCTGAACAAGGCAATCAACAGAATGGCACCAAACGCCACACCTGCATAGGTCATCCGTTGCGTTGCCAATTTAGCCGCTGCCAACTCTTCCTGCTTCAACTTGTCAAACTTGATTTCCTTGTACTTGTCGATAGCTTCCAACGCATCAACGCCCCGGCTTTCCGCTTCGGTAACAGCAGCAGCCATTTCCTCCAGAAAAACTTGCCGTTGGCTGGCATCCAACCCTGACAACCAATCACGTAACAACTTGATACGTTCGGGCGCACTGAAATGTTTCTGCAAAACAAAGGGGAGTTTGATGCCGGGTAAAATCATAGGGTCTGGCGGCGGTGAAGCTACCGCAGCAGTATCAGCCGTTGCTGGTGTCTCTGGCTGTGGCGGTGTAATAGCCTCAACGACTTCCTGCGCTGAAACGCTTGTTGACTCCTTTGGCATCAACTTATCGCTAACGATGATTCCCCCGATCACGATCGCTGCCAATAAGCCAAAGATAAACAGCAATGCCAGCCCACGGGTAAGCACGAACAGAAATCGGCGCTCAAAAGAGTCCGCAAATGACATGGCAATTCCCCAATAAAAAAATATTTTTTACGCTAAAAATCAGTTACCGCACAAGCTCTCGCAGGGTATGCCGTCACTATCCTTATCCAGCTTGTTTAACCCGCATTCGGACAAATAAAACCGTGCTTCTTCGCAGGATTGCATATCAGTGCAATAACGCTTACTGCCGCACTGACCAACAAAATGAGAAGAGCCAGCATTGCCAATTGCCTGCTGCTTGACTACGGCGGATGATGGTTTTGGTATAACTACCACCGGCTTGGGTAACAAGGGTCGAGGTGACGTAGCCGTCGCGGACACCTTGCTGGTTACTGTGGGTTTAGCCGATATTGAGGATGATGGAATAGAACTCTCTACAGATGGCACAGCAGTACAACCAGCGAGCATCAGCACTGCAAACAAGACAGGTAATTTCATACAGACATCCTTTTGAACAATCCAGCAAGCCCTGCGGGATAGAATATAAGATTAATGAATGATGAATATACGCAATGGATTACTGAAAAGTCCAGCTTTTTTGTAGAGAAAATGCGCATCTCTTAGGGTAGGAATTTCCACCTTCAAGACCAATAGAATCGGACGCACGCTGATTTTAGCAACGTTTGATGAGCGCAAATTTTCGCGCTGCGCGGTACGGTTGGGGTTAGCACCGCGAGTGATTGAGCCAAAGTAAGTTCAACCTAACACCACGGAAAACTGGGTATCACGCCCCCTTCTTTGGTAGGATTACGTTTTTCAACCAACCTAATCATCAAACACGGACACATCATGGCTTATCTGCTGATTGTACTCGCCTACCTGCTCGGTTCAATTTCCGCCGCCATCATCACCTGCAAATTGATGGGGCTGCCAGACCCGCGCACGGTTGGCTCAAACAACCCCGGTGCAACCAACGTGTTACGCCACGGCGGCAAGAAAGCCGCTGCGATTACCCTGCTCGGTGACGGCTTGAAAGGCTTGATTCCGGTACTGATTGGCAAAGCATTCGGGCTGACGGAAACGTGGTTGATTATCATCGGTATCGCCGCCTTTTTAGGGCATCTCTACCCCGTCTTCTACCAATTCAAAGGCGGCAAAGGTGTCGCCACCGCCATCGGCGTATTCCTTGGCGTAAATCTGTGGGGTGGGCTAGCCTTCGTCGCAACGTGGTTGATTATGGCAAAAGGCTTCAAGATTTCCTCGCTAGCCGCCTTGATTGCCACCGCACTCTCCCCCGTGTATTTCTGGGTACTCAGTAACGGCAATGGCTGGCTGACACTCGGCGTACTCTTCATAGCATTGCTGATTTTCTGGCGGCACGAATCCAATATCCGCAACTTACTGTCGGGCAAAGAAGACAAGATTCAATCCAAAGAAGGCGCGGAATCGGTCACGAACGAGGAGTAAATAAGCTTACTCTTCGCCCTCTGCCAACCCGTACTTTTTGAGCTTGCGCCACAGCGACACGCGATCGATACCCAAAATTTGCGCCGCCTTCGTGCGGTTGCCGTCACAATGTTCCAGCACGTAGCGGATATATTCCTCTTCGCGCTGCACCAGCGACGGCAATTCCGTCGGGGCTTCCGGCAAGGCATGAATCGCTTGCGCCGCCAAGGCCGCAGGCAATTCCGCCAGCGTCAATTCATTGCCCCGCGCCAATGCCACGCCGCGCTCAATCAGGTTTTCCAGCTCGCGCACATTGCCGGGGTAGTGATACCCCAACAACACCGACATGGCCGCCGGAGCAATATTTTCCACCTCGCGCCCCATGCGCAGCGCGTGTTTGCGCAAGAAAAAGAACGCCAGCAAGGGAATATCATCGCGCCGTTCCACCAAACTCGGCAAATGCAGCCCCACCACGTCCAGCCGGAAATACAAATCCTGCCGGAAACGCCCTGCTGCCACTTCCGCACGTAAATCGCGGTGGGTCGCGGTAATCAAGCGCACATCCACTGACACGGCGGTTTGCGCCCCCAGCCGTTGCACTTCACGCTCTTGCACCACGCGCAGCAATTTCACCTGCATTGCCAGCGACATTTCGCCAATTTCATCCAGAAACAACGTGCCACCGTTGGCGGCTTCGATCAAACCCGCCCGTGCTTCACCCGCGCCGGTATACGCGCCTTTTTCATGCCCGAACAATTCGTTTGCCAGCAAATCTTCCTGCAATGCGCCGCAATTCACCCCGACGAATGCGCCTTGGCTGCGACGGCTGTGCTGGTGCAGGTAACGCGCCAGCAATTCCTTGCCCGTGCCGCTTTGCCCATTGATCAGCAAGGTAGTGTCGGTTGCCGCCACCTGTTGCGCCGTGTCCAGCAGGCGCAACATCGCGGGGTTTTGCGTCACCAATCCGGCATGGGTATGCAAACCGTTACTTACCTGCGCCCGCAAGCGGCGGTTTTCACGCTTGAGCTGCACCAGTTGCAGCGCGTTTGCCACAATGCTACGCACTTCATCCAAACGGAATGGTTTGGCAACGTAGTGAAACGCGCCCGCTTTCATCGCTTCCACCGCCGAATCCAGCGTGCCGTGTGCGGTAATTAACACCACTGCCATGTCAGGGTCGGTTTCCAACGCACGCTTGAGAATCGCCATGCCATCCACCCGTTCCATGCGCAAATCGGTCAGAATCAGCTCGAACGTTTGGGTTTGCAAGGCTTCCAAACCGCCCGTGCCGCTTTCGCGGGTGGTCACTTCGTAGCCATTTTTGCGCAAGGCATACGCCAGATTGCGCACCGCTATGGGTTCGTCGTCGATGATTAAAATGCGTTCTTTCACGGGTAATGTCCTCCACATGGCAAGCGTAGCACCACGCGCGTGCCTTGCCCCGGCTGGCTGGCAATGGCGATGCAACCATCATGTTCCTGAATAATTTCCTGCACAATATACAGCCCCAGCCCCATGCCCTGACCGGGAGCACGAGTGGTGTAAAACGGCTCAAACACCCGTGGCAATACTGCCGCCGGAATCCCCGCGCCATTGTCTTCAATGCTGATTTCGATCATGGGTTGGCGTTGGCGCACCTGACAACCGAGTTCCCCTACCACCGTGGCATCCGGCGGTAAGGGCGTACCCGACAAGCTGCACCCCTGAGCGCGAATATGCAGCGTCAAATTCGTGCCGCTTTCCGCCGCGTTGCGCAACAGGTTGATGAACACTTGCTGCAAACGTTGCGCATCAGCGGGCAAGGTTAAATCCAACGGTACATGGTTTTCGACCGTCGCTCCGGCTTTGCGCAAATGCCCACGCAATAACAACAGGGTACGTTCCAGCAAGTCGGCAAGGTTGACCGTTTCCAGATGCGGCTCTTGCCTGCGCCCGAAATCTTGCAACGCATCGACAATACGGCGGGCGCGTTCGGTTTCGCTGTCGATGGTGTGCGCCCATTCGCGCAAGGTGTCTGGCTCCGCACTGTCGAGTTCTTCCAGCAACAATTGGCTGGATGAGGAAATATTGGAGAGCGGATTGTTGAGTTCATGCGCCACACCGGAGACCAACACCCCCAACGCGGCGAGTTTTTCTGACTGAATCAGGCGGCGGCGGCGGGCTTCAAGTTCGCCTAATAAACGGTTAAAGGCTTCGCGCAAACTGACCATTTCGCTGCTACGGGCGCGGACATCCAGCCGCTCGAAACGCCCTTCCGCAATCGGGGTTAGATCTGCCAGTAAGCGTTCACGCCCTCTATTAGGCATTCCAGCGAACTTGTAGTAAATTCACCCCATCCCAACAGCGAGTCATTTACCCCTTGTTAGCCGCCGTTCCTACCTTACCCACGACACTGGATGAAGCGCATCAGGTGATCGTGCGCCAACAGGAACGGATAACTGAGTTGGAGAAGCAAGTGGCACGGGTGGCGGTGCTGGAGCAACAAGTCGAAATGCTGCAAAAACAACTGGAAGAACTGGTTGCCAAATTCGGCAGCAGTTCGCGTAACAGTTCCAAAGCGCCGTCCTCCGACAGCCCGGAACAACGGGCGTTGCGTCCCAAACGCAAGGGGAGTAGCCGCCCACACGGTGGGCAACCGGGGCATCCGCGTCACGAACGGGCGTTATATCCTCCCGAACAAGTGACCCGTACCGAACAGTATTTCCCTGAAAGCACCTGTTCCTGTGGTGGGGCAGTGGCGATTGATTGGGGAAACCCTTACCGCCATCAGGTCACGGATATTGCTCCACCGCCGCCACCGGACGTGACGGAACACCAGTTTTATCAGGGTGTTTGCCAATCCTGCGGCATCAAGCACCACAGCCAGTGGCCGGATTGGGTGCCGAGCGGTCAAATGGGTGCAGGCGTGATCGCCTGGGTGGTGATTTTGAGTGGTCAGTTCCGCCTATCCATGCGCCAGATCCAGGTTCTGTTGTGGGAAATGTGCCACGTGCGTTTTAGCACTGGGGCTATCAGCAAGGCGCAAGGCAAAGCCATTCCGTGGATGGGGCCGCTATACCGTCAAGTAGGTCAGTATGTACGCGGACAAGCGGTATGCCACGCCGATGAAACCCGCCATTATCGCGGTACGAACACTTACTGGTTATGGGCATTGGCTGACCATAGCGTGAGTTACTTCATGACCCATTACTCACGCGGCAAGGCCGCCGCCGATGCCTTGTTGGGCAGCTTTACTGGCTATCTGGTCACCGACCACTTCAGTGGTTACGGCAACGTCCCACCCGAACGGCGGCAACTGTGTTGGGCGCATTTGATCCGCCACTTCCGCAAAATGGCGGGGCGTTGCGGCGAAGGGGGAAGCGTGGGCAAACGCCTGTTGTTACTCGCCTATACCACCGTCCGCACCCATCACCGCTGGCAACAACAACCCGATGAAGCCGCTCGCTACCAACGGCGGATACTCCGCTTGCGCCGCAGCTTCCAAGCCACGCTCAACAAAGGCTTGGCATTGGAGAATTGCAAACGCACCACCAACCAATGCAAGCATTTGCTCAAGGATGAGGCGATGTGTTGGACTTTCCTCAAGGATAGTCGCATTCCCCTCACCAATAACCGTGCCGAGCGGGTGATCAGGCCGTATGTGCAATGGCGGAAAACCAGCTTTGCCAGCCAGTCGGCACAAGGTGACAGATTCCGTCCAACGGTGATGACCGTGCTGGGGACGGCACGTCAATTGGGGATGAATATGGCGATATTGATGCGGGACATTTGCTCACAAGGCTTGGCTCATAAGTCTGTCTCGGTGCGCTTCCCTTTGGCTCAACCGTTAGCTTCTAACCCGCTACAGACGGCGTGAACGCTTACGATCTGCCATCAGACGTTTCATCGGGGTAATCACCGAACGATCCAACAACCAGCCAATCAGCACCAGCAGCACGGATAAAATCCCCACACCCAGTACTTGCGCCCATTTCGCATCCGCAAGCACGGTGTTCAGCAAACGGCGTTCTTGCAAGGTTAACGATTCAGCAAGTTGCGAAGCCAAATGCCCCTGTTCACGAACACTGCTTTCCAGCGTGCTATCAGTAGGCAAACGTTGCAAATGACTGGCTAATAGCTGGCGGTAGGTTTGTAACGTGGTTTGTAATTGCGTGACTTGCATCACATTGCCCACTGCTGCGAGTGTCTGCGGGGAAGTCTGCAAGGTTTGCAAGGCGGTCGCCGCAAAGGTATCCGCTGCCTGACCCGCACTCACGTCTTGGTAGAGGAACAGATTTTTTTCCTCACGACGCATGTCCTGTATCGCGGTTTCCAAGGTGGTGATGGTGATACCCTGCTCGACTTGACGTTCCAGAAACAGCAAATCCAGAAACGCCAAGGCTGCCACCCCGACCACCAAGACAGCAAGTGAAGAAAACGCGAAAGTAATTTTACGGTGAATACTGATCATGGCACTATTTCAATCTGAAACGGGGTGTTGCATTGTGTAACATGAAAGACTTCTGTCACGCAATCCTTTGAAAACCGGATGCGTACTCTTTACCATCAAACATTCGTGTTTTAGGAAGAACAATCATGCCAAATAAACAAAGCAACTTGAGCGGGGCGGAAGCACTCGCCCGTTTACAAGAAGGCAATCAACGTTTTGCCAACAATGTGCGCAGTCTGGATACTTTATTGAGTCATACGCAACGCGCCAGCCTGACCGAGGGGCAAAACCCGTTCGCGATTATTCTGGGCTGTTCGGATTCGCGGGTTCCGGCGGAACTGGTGTTCGACCAAGGTTTCGGCTCGCTGTTTGTGATTCGGGTCGCGGGGAATATTGTTGCGCCTTCACAAATCGGCAGCGTGGAATTCGCCGCCACCCAATACAACACGCGGCTGGTGGTGGTGCTGGGGCATACGCAATGTGGCGCAGTTCATGCCACCATCGAGGAATTACGCCATAACCTGCAAAGTCCGTCCCGCAACCAACGCTCTATCGTCGAACGCATTGCCCCCGCCGTTGCCACCTTAATGGAAACGCCGTTGCGCGATGATCCCGAAGCCCTGATGAAACACGCAGTCCGTGCCAATATTCGTGCCGCGACCAGTCACTTGCGCCACGGTTCGGAGATTCTGGAAAACTTGATTGCTAACGAAGGTTTGCTGGTGGTGAGTGCGGAATATTCGTTAGAGACGGGTAAAGTCGAGTTTTTTGACGTGCCGTAATATTCCCCCCATCCCCAACCCTTCCCCCGCAAGGGGTGAAGGGAGCAAGAAAGAGGGTCTTTTAATGTTCGGGGTTATAAGGCAATGAAGAGTGATGCAGGAAAATGGCCAAATGCCCATCCGTCTTGGCACGCTTGTAACCAAAGGTATATTCCACTTTGGTTTCCTTGCCAGTTGTAGCATCGGTGAAGTAATAGTTACCCATTGCTTCCGCCGTGTCTTGGTTGATTGCAACCGCTTCATTTTCAAAACGCACTTTTGACCAAGGTTGCAGGGCAAAACCGTGATCTTCGGTTTCTTTGCCTTTCACAAAATAAGACAGTGCTTCGTCTTTACTGCCACGGAATTGATCTTCAGCCGCTTTGGTGGGCTTGAACAGTACTTCACCCTCATCAAACGCATAAAGTTGGTCAAGCAGTTGGGTCGCGGCGGCTGAGTAATCGCCTTTGTCCTGATAGGTTTTGCCAATCGTGACAATACCGTCTGCCCACGCTTGCTGCGCTGCTTGCACATCCTGCTCAGTAATCGGTGCAACCGCAGGGGCGCAAGCAGGTGTTGCCACGGAAGCCACTGGCGCAACGGGGGCAGTGGGAGTACTGGATTCAGCCAGCGCAACATTACCCACCACAAAACTCATGCCACTCAGTAAGCACATTGCCCATAAACCTTGTTTCATCATCATGCAAACTCTCCTCATCCAGTAAAAATACAGCCGTTACGTGCGACTTGCTTAAGATTAAACCTCCCGTCGCGCCGCCATGCTACCAACAAAAATAAGGTTATACAGCCTGCCCAAAAGGAAGAGTCATACCGTTTCAGACTGTAACAGCAGATACATTTACGTCACTGATAATATTTCATTTTTATTCTTAAATAACAGCTAGTTAACCATCAACAAAATACTGGCACGCTCCTTGCTATAGAACTAGCAAATACTGTTCTTAACCAAGGAAATCCTTCTCATGAACCATTTATCGGCTGCACTGAAAACCATCCTTAACGGGCTGGCGATGCAATACGAAGGCGAAATGCTGACGACGCAAGAGAAAAAAGCCAACCTGCAACGGGTACTCACCGAAATTGAACGCGAAAAACAAGCCGTGCAAGCCACTGCCAACACCGCCACTCCAACTTTCCCTAATATGGCCTTACACGCCAAGTGAGCATCATGAGCGTTCAAGCACTTCCTTCTTACTGGACATGGCTAATGCCATTCCTCAACTGGTTGCCTAAAATCAATGGACGTGACCTGCGGGCTGATTTCATTGCCGGTTTAACTGGGGCTGTCGTGGTGCTGCCGCAAGGCGTGGCCTTCGCCACCATCGCGGGGATGCCGCCGCAATACGGCTTATACGCTGGAATGATTCCCGCGATTATTGCGGCGCTGTTTGGTTCGTCACGGCATTTGGTGTCAGGGCCGACTACGGCGGCTTCGGTGGTGCTGTTTTCGGCATTATCTATTCATGCCGTACCCGGTAGCCCGGATTATGTCACGCTGGCCTTGACCCTGACGTTCATGGTGGGCTTGTTTGAATTGGTTCTGGGGCTGGCACGGATGGGGGCGTTGGTGAATTTCATTTCGCACGCTGTCGTGGTCGGCTTCACCGCTGGGGCCGCTATTTTGATTGCTGCCAAGCAATTGAAGTATTTTTTCGGGGTGGACATGGATAACGGTGGTAATTTGACCGAACTGTTATTCCGGTTTACCCAGCATCTCGACGGCATTAACGCTTATGCAGTCTTAATTGCTGTCGTCACCTTACTCAGTGGCATGGCGACTAAACGCTGGTTGAAACGAGTGCCTTACATGGTGGTGGCTATTCTGGTTGGTAGCTTGCTCAGTGTCGGCTTAAATGCGTGGTTGGGCATCGATATGACCCATATCGCAACGGTCGGTGCGTTGCCGGATTCTTTCCCGCCGCTGTCCGCGCCCGTGTTGACGCTGGAAAATATTAAAATGCTGGCGCCCGCTGCCTTGGCAGTCACGCTGTTTGCCTTGACCGAAGCGGTATCTATTGGGCGGGCAATGGCGGCACGCGGCGGCTATAGCATCAATGGCAATCAGGAATTTATTGGGCAAGGCTTATCCAATCTTGCCGGGTCGTTTTTTTCCGGTTATGTCTCGACCGGCTCGTTTAACCGCACGGGGGTGAATTACGAATCCGGCGCGAAAACCCCGATGGCGGCAGTATTTGCAGGATTATTGCTGATATTTGTGGTGGTGCTGGTTGCGCCTTACGCTGCGTATTTACCCAAAGCAGCCATGGCTGGCGTACTGTTTTTGGTGGCTTGGGGCTTGATCGACTGGCATGAAATCCGTGAGATTATCAGCTTCTCGACACGCGAAACGGTGGTATTAGCCGTCACGTTCTTTAGTGCGTTGTTCCTTGATCTGGAGTTTGCGATTTTCCTTGGCGTGATGCTGTCCTTGGTGTTGTATCTGGAGAAAGTGTCCAAACCGCGCATCCTGACCCGCACGCCCGACAAGAATTTGCCTAACCATGCGTTTTCCACTGACCCGGATTTACCCCAATGCCAGCAATTGCGCTTCGTGGGTATTGAAGGCTCGCTATTCTTCGGCTCGGTGAATCACATGGAAGAAAAGTTCGGCAAAATCCGTGCAGAACACCCACAGCAAAAGCACTTGGCGGTGATTTGCGAAGGCATCAACTTTGCCGATTTGCAGGGCAGCCACGCGCTGTACAAGGAAGCCAAACAACGGCAGGCAGACGGCGGCAATTTGTACCTGATCAATGTCAAGGAGGGTTTGTGGGATGCGTTAGAAGCCTGCGAATGTTTCGACAAGGAAGGTTCACGCAATGTGTTCCAGTCCAAGTCCGCCGCGATCCACGCCATTTACCAAAAGCTGGATAAGAGCCTGTGTGAAGGTTGTACCACTCACTTGTTCAAAGAATGTTCTGGTACGGTGGCGACTCACACTAAGCCATAGCTTTGATCTCAATTACTGTTTCAGTTTGCAACACCCAAGTTGCAGACTGAAACACGAGGCAGTATTTACCGCGACTTCACCCCATTAATGATTTCACGCAATTAATTAGTACTCACTAATGTTGTAACATTCTCGGCTTATTTCGGGTATGCACAGAGTGAGCGCATGAAACAATTTTTCTTCCCCTTTCTTACTTGGCTAGGTCTAGTCAATTTTAATACGTTCAAAGCCGATTTCTTTGCGGGACTTACTGGCGCAGTCGTGGTGTTACCACAAGGCGTGGCGTTTGCGGCGATTGCAGGCTTGCCGCCGGAATACGGTTTGTACACGGCAATGGTCACGCCGATTATTGCGGGCTTGTTTGGCTCGTCGCTGCATTTGGTATCCGGCCCTACCACTGCGATTTCCTTGGTAGTATTTTCCACCATCAGCCGTTATGCCGAGCCGGGGTCGGAGCAATTTATTCAAATGGTGCTAACGCTGACCTTCCTCGCAGGGGTTTATCAGTTGGTATTCGGCTTAATGCGCTTGGGCATGTTGGTTAACTTTGTATCGCATACTGTGGTGATCGGCTTTACGGCTGGGGCAGCGATTCTGATTGCCACCAGCCAAATCAAATACGTGACCGGTATCCCCATTCCCAAAGGCGAATCGTTTCTGCATACATGGGTGGATGTGGGTGTCGGTATCGGTGCAATCAACCTGTACATTCTGGCAATTGCCGGTTTCACCATGCTGTCAGCGTTACTGCTAAAACGCTTCCTGCCCAAAATGCCGCATTTGTTATTTGGCATGGTCATGGGTAGCCTTGCCAGTATCGCCATCGGCGGTGCAGCGCACGGTCTCACTTACGTGGGTGAAATCAAAGGGCAATTGCCGCCACTGTCCATGCCCGATTTGTCCTTATCCTCGTTGAAACAACTCGCGTCCGGGGCGTTCGCGGTCGCCTTGCTGGGGCTGATTGAAGCGGTGTCGATTGCCCGCTCGATTGCCACCAAATCGCAGCAACGTCTGGATGGCAATCAGGAATTCGTCGGGCAAGGGTTGTCGAATATTGCAGGCAGTTTCTTATCCAGCTACGCCGGTTCTGGCTCGTTTACCCGTTCGGGGATTAACTATTCTGCCGGGGCAAGAACCCCGTTGTCGGCGGTATTTGCGGCGATTTTGCTGGCAATCATCGTGTTGCTGGTTGCACCCTTAGCGGCATATTTACCCGTCGCAGCAATGGGCGGCATCATTATGTTGGTAGCCTACAACCTGATCGACTTTCACCATATCAAGCACATTTTGCACAGCAGCAAAACCGAAACCTCGATCCTTGCTACCACGTTTTTCGCCACACTGTTCATGGAGCTGGAATTTGCCATTTACATGGGCGTATTGCTGTCGTTGATCATTTTCCTGATGCGCACGTCGATGCCAAACATTGTGGATTTAGCCCCAAACCCTGCCGAGCCGCGCCACAAATTTGCCGAAGTCAGCGAATACGGGCTGAAAGAATGTCCGCAATTGAAATTAGTGCGGGTGGATATGTCGATCTACTTCGGTTCACTCGACAAAGTGCAGCGCGAACTGGCTTGCATTGCCGAACGCCAGCATATCAAGCATGTACTCATTGTGGGTGACAGCATCAATTTCATTGATCTTGCCGGGGCAGAAATGCTGCTTCAGGAAGCCAAACGCCTGAAATCTCTTGGTGGCGGCTTGTATTTGCAAGGCGCAAAAAACAAGGTCTACGATTTTATGGACAGGATTGATTTTGTGGAAGAATTTGGTCAGGGCAATGTATTTTCCAGCAAAGAAGCCGCACTCAAATCGCTGACCAAGCGGCTGGATCACAGCATTTGCGCGACCTGCGACAAACGCATTTTCCATGAATGTGCCAAATTACCGGGCGCGAAAACGGCCTAAGCCAGCAAGCGTTCCTGTAATTGTGACGACGGTGGCGTTACCGTGTGTAACGCCTTCGCTAACATAGCGCGGCTGGCGAGGATGTGAATACCTTGCTTTGCCCGTGTCACTGCCGTATACAGCAATTCGCGCCCTAGCAACGGTAAGTCTTCTGCTTCCGGCAAAATCAGCAACACCCGCGTAAATTCCGAGCCTTGGCTTTTATGGATGGTCATTGCCCACGCCGTTTCATGCGCAGGCAAGCGGATTGGCGCAACCGCACGGTATTCCCCCGCCGCCCCCGCCGGAAACCACACCCGCAATTCCCCCGCCTCATTCGGCAACACAATCCCAATATCGCCATTGAATAAATTCTGACGGTAATCGTTTTGCGTCACCATCACCGGTCTGCCGACGTACCACGGACGTTGCGCCCCCTCATGCAGCGGCAGCAAGCGTTGCATCATCCCATCCACCCACGCATTCAACGACTCCACACCCTGCCGCCCTTGCCGTAACGGCGTGAGGATGCGTAAGGCGTTAAACGCGGTAAAAATAGCGTCCATCTCACCCGTCTTGACCGCTGCCACATACGCTTGCCACCCCGCACGCACCCATTCCGCATCCAACCCCGTCGGTGATTCATCCAAGATCACATCGGGAAAAGCAGGCGACGCCAACACCTCCAGCAAACGTATTTCATCATCCGCACGAATCGCTTGAGCAAGCTGTCCAATGCCATCGGTGTCGGTAAAACGGTAGCTGGTTTGCAGCAACAACATCTGCTTTGCCAAGGCATTACCACTGCATAAATCGCGGAAAATCGACCCCGTTTCCACCGATGCCAATTGATCTTTATCACCCAGCAAAATCAGCTTGGCGCGAGGCGGCACGGCTTCAAACAAATGCGTCATCATGGAAATGTCGATCATCGACGCTTCATCGACAATCACCACATCGGCAGGCAAAGGATTGTGGGCGTGATGGCGAAACCCGACACGGTTAGGCATAAAACCCAGCAAGCGGTGCAAGGTGCTGGCTTGCTCCGGCATTGGGCAAGTGATGTTCTCGCGTTGGCGCGTATCACGAATGGATTCCTGCATCCGCATTGCCGCTTTGCCCGTGGGGGCTGCCAGCAAAATACGCTGCGGAGCAATACCACCCGCGATAAAGTCAGCCAGCATCCCCGTGACTTGGGTGGTTTTGCCCGTACCAGGGCCACCGGAAATAATCAGCAAGGTATCGTCATGCATACGAGTTTGGATACACGTTGCCAGCCGCTGTTCATACGACCAATAGCGGTATAGCCATGCGTGAGTATCGCTGAGGATCAACGGCTTGTAATCCCCCTCGCGCCCCACCACAGCAGAGGCGATTAATACCTCCACATCCACCGCTGGCGCAGCCGCTAACGGCACAGCAATCACGCCTTCGCGGGTACGCGCACTCACATGCCGTACCAATGCCGTCAAACCACGCGGACTTGCGCCCCCCTCCAGCCGTTTCAGCAAGCGGGCAAGCTGCTCATCGAGCGGATGGAGAGGAAGCGCAATCTCTGGCATTACAGCGTTTTCACGTACTCTTTCAGGAACGCATTGAAGCGGTCACCGATTTCACCGTGACGCGATGCGTATTCAATGTTCGCCATCATGTAACCCATTTTCGAGCCGCAGTCGTGGCTTTTGCCGGTAATATGGAACGCGTTGACTTGGTATTCACGCATGAGCAAACCGATGGTATCCGTGAGCTGGATTTCATCGCCTGCACCCAGTGGCGTGCGCTTCAGCCAACCCCATGTATGCGGCGCTAAGACGTAACGCCCGACCACGGCAAGGTTAGACGGCGCTTCATTGATTGGCGGCTTTTCCACAATCGCGGTCATGGAAATGGATTCACCAGCAGCCAAGGTTTGCCCATTAATATCCACCACGCCATAAGATGACACTTTATTCATCGGCACGGGTTCAACCATGATCTGGCTGTAGCCGGTTTCATCGTACAATTCCAACATTGCCGCCAGATTATCTGTTTTCAGGTCGCTGGCGGCATCATCAATGATCACATCCGGCAGCACCACGGCGAATGGCTCATTCCCCACAATCGGGTAAGCGCACATAATCGCATGACCCAAACCTTTCGCTTGTCCTTGGCGAACGTGCATAATGGTCACGTCACGCGGGCAAATCGAACGCACATCATCCAACAACTGGCGCTTAACGCGCTTTTCCAGCATGGTTTCCAGCTCGAAACTGGTATCGAAATGGTTTTCGATGGAGTTTTTACTGGAATGCGTGACCAGCACGATTTCTTTGATGCCCGCCGCCACGCATTCATTCACGACGTATTGGATCAAGGGTTTGTCAACAATCGGCAGCATTTCTTTCGGGATAGCTTTGGTGGCGGGCAACATGCGCGTACCCAAACCAGCAACCGGAATGACAGCCTTGCGGACTTTATGTTTATTCATGAACAAGGTTTCCTTTGAAATCTATCAGTAAGACGACCAGCGCCATTTTATCACTGTTCTGAGGGTGTTATGTCAAAACTTACCGCTTGACGGTCATTTGATCACCAGCAGCAACGCTCCCCGCTGTTTTGTCTACAATAGCAAATAAAAACTTCACTTTTTCCCCTGTAATGTTATTATTTGGAAAAAGATTGTCAACAATCATTGAGAATAGCACCATGTTAGCACTACACACCCCGGAAGGGACACTGGCGGATGTGGCGTCAACCAAATTGACACAAGCCATTATCACGGGTGAACTCATCCAAGGACAAAAACTGAACGAATCCGATTTGGCGGAACGCTACGGCATTGGGCGCGGCCCCTTGCGCGAAGCCTTACGCCAACTTGAAGGAATGCGCTTGGTAAAACGCATTCCACACGCGGGCGCACGCGTTGTTACGCTCGACCGCGACATGATGGCGGACTTGTACGCGGTACGTGAAGCACTCGAAGGTATGGCGTGCCGCACCGCTGCGTTACGCATGACGGATGCAGAAATTGACACACTGCGGCTATTGCTCGAAAAACACGCCGAGCAAATTGAAGCTACCGATGGACAAATTTATGTCCAGAGCGAAGGCGATTTCGACTTTCATTACCAGATCGCACTGGGCAGCCGTAACCAGATGTTGATCGACCTGCTAGCAGGCGAGTTATACCAATTGTTGCGCATGTGCCGTTACCGCACGAGCCGACTTTCCGCTCGGACTCGCCCTGCTTTGCAACAGCACCGCCACATCGTCGATGCGCTAACAGCGCGGGACGGTGAATTGGCGGAAATCCTCATGCGTCGCCATATCAGCGGGGCATGGAAAAGTATCAGTGAAATGATGGATGAGGAAAATGACAGCAAACCAAAACTTATCACCCGGTCAAAAGCTGCGTCAGGCAGTTAAAGACAACGCTCCCCTGCAAGTCGTCGGGGCCGTCACTGCCAACAGTGCCATCATTGCGGAAAAGGTTGGGCACAAAGCCCTGTACCTGTCAGGCGGTGGTGTAGCAGCTTCCTCATTGGGCATTCCCGACCTTGGCATTACCACCCTGCACGACGTGCTCGAAGATGCCAAACGCATTACGGCGGTCACTTCTACGCCGCTGTTAGTCGACATTGATACGGGCTGGGGCGGCACATTCAACATTGCCCGCGCTACCCGCGAAATGATCCAAGCGGGTGTGGCTGGTTTCCACATCGAAGACCAAGTGATGCAAAAGCGTTGCGGTCATCGCCCCAATAAAGCGATTGTTAGCCTCTCCGAAATGGTGGATCGCGTGAAATCTGCCGTGGATGCACGTACCGATGACAGCTTCGTCATCATGGCACGTACCGACGCACTCGCGGTGGAAGGGATGCAATCCGCCATCGACCGCGCCATGGCGTGTGTGGAAGCGGGTGCCGACATGATCTTCCCGGAAGCCATGAACAAACTGGAACAGTACGCAGAATTCACCAGTGTGATTAAAGTACCGGTATTGGCCAACATCACCGAATTCGGCGCTACCCCGCTGTACACCACGGCTGAACTGTCAGCGGTTGGCGTGCAATTGGTGCTGTATCCACTGAGCGCCTTCCGCGCCATGTGCAAAGCGGCTGAAAACGTTTACACCCACCTGTTGAATGAAGGCACGCAAAAGAACGTCATCGACACCATGCAAACCCGTATGGAACTGTACGACACCATCGGCTACCACGCTTTCGAGCAGAAACTGGATCAATTGTTCGCCGAGAAAGGCGCAGAGTAAGAGGAGTACCCATGTCAGAACAAACATTACCTAAGCCTAAAAAATCCGTTGCCCTCTCCGGCACGGCTGCTGGCAATACCGCCATTTGTACCGTTGGGCGCACAGGTAACGACCTGCATTACCGTGGTTATGACATCCTCGATTTTGCGGAAAAAGCTGAGTTTGAAGAAATTGCTCACCTGATCGTGCACGGCAAATTGCCGAATGCGTCTGAGCTGAAAGCGTACAAAACCAAGCTGAAAGCTTTACGCGGCTTACCGATGCCCGTCAAACAGGCTCTCGAAGCGCTGCCACCGTCCACGCATCCGATGGATGTGATGCGTACTGGCTGTTCCGTGCTCGGTGCATGTATGCCTGAAAAAGAGCATCACCCCGCCGCTGATGCCCGCAACATCATCGACCGCATGATTGCCAGCTTCGGTTCCATGCTGCTGTACTGGTATCACTACGCCATCAATGGCAAAGTCATCGAAGTGGAAACGGACGACGAAACTGTAGGCGGACATTTCCTGCACCTGTTGCACGGCGAAAAGCCCAGCGAATCATGGGTACGTGCGATGCACACCTCGCTGATCCTGTACGCAGAGCACGAATTCAACGCATCTACTTTCACTGCACGCGTGATTGCTGGCACGAACTCTGACATGCATTCCTGCATTACGGGTGCTATCGGTGCATTGCGTGGCCCCAAACACGGCGGCGCAAACGAAGAAGCGCAACGTATTCAGACCCGTTACAACAGTGCTGACGAAGCCGAAGCTGACATCCGCGAGCGCGTTGCCAAGAAAGAAATCGTCATCGGTTTCGGGCATCCGGTGTATACCATTGCTGATCCGCGCAACGTGGTCATCAAGCGCGTTGCCAAGCAGCTTGCCGAAGAAAACGGCGACATGAAGATGTACGACATCGCTGATCGTCTGGAAAGCACCATGTGGGAACTGAAGAAGATGTTCCCGAATCTGGACTGGTTCTCAGCAGTGTCCTACGGACAAATGGGCGTACCGACCGATATGTTCACACCGATTTTCGTCATCTCCCGCGTGACTGGCTGGGGTGCGCACGTCATCGAACAGCGTGAAGACGGCAAGATCATTCGCCCTAGTGCGAATTACGTGGGTCCAGAAAACCTGCAATTTATGCCATTGGCAGAGCGTGGGTAAGGAATATTATGAATACTGAATACCGTAAACCGTTACCCGGCACTGCGCTGGACTACTTCGATACTCGTGCGGCAATCGAAGCCATCCAACCGGGCAGCTACGACACCCTACCCTACACCTCACGTGTATTGGCAGAACAACTGGTACGCCGTTGCGAACCAGCGATGCTGACTGATTCCCTGAAGCAGCTCATCGAAGGCAAGCAGGATCTGGACTTCCCGTGGTATCCCGCCCGCGTGGTGTGCCACGACATCCTCGGTCAAACCGCACTGGTTGACTTGGCTGGCCTACGTGACGCGATTGCTGACCAAGGCGGCGACCCTGCGAAAGTTAATCCGGTCGTACCAACCCAGCTAATCGTTGACCACTCACTGGCAGTCGAATGCGGTGGCTTTGACCCCGATGCCTTCGCCAAAAACCGCGCCATTGAAGACCGTCGTAACGAAGACCGTTTCCACTTCATCGAGTGGACGAAGACTGCGTTCAAAAACGTCGACGTGATTCCAGCCGGTAACGGCATCATGCACCAAATCAACTTGGAGAAAATGTCTCCGGTGATTCAGGCGCGTGAAGGCGTAGCGTTCCCGGATACCTGCGTCGGCACTGACTCGCACACCCCACACGTTGACGCACTCGGCGTTATCGCGATTGGAGTGGGTGGTCTGGAAGCGGAAACCGTCATGTTGGGTCTGCCTTCCATGATGCGTCTGCCGGACATTATCGGTGTGAAACTGACGGGCAAACGCCAACCGGGCATCACTGCTACTGACATCGTGCTGGCCATCACTGAATTCCTGCGCAAAGAACGGGTGGTTTCTGCCTGGCTGGAATTCTTCGGCGAAGGTGCGAAAAACCTCACCATCGGCGACCGTGCGACCATCTCCAACATGACCCCGGAATTCGGTGCATCTGCGGGCATGTTCTACATCGACGAACAAACCATCGACTACCTGAAACTGACTGGTCGTGAACCTGAGCAAGTGGCGCTGGTAGAAAACTACGCCAAAACCACCGGCTTGTGGGCGGATGCACTGGTTAACGCCAAATACCCGCGTGTACTGGAATTCGACCTGTCGACCGTGGTGCGCAATATGGCAGGCCCTTCCAACCCACACCGTCGTTTGCCAACGTCTGACTTGGCAGAACGCGGTATTGCGGTTGATCTGGATAAAGCCCTTGCCGAAGAAGCTGAAGGCAAAATGCCAGACGGCGCAGTCATCATCGCTGCAATCACCTCTTGCACCAACACCTCCAACCCACGCAACGTGGTTGCCGCTGCCTTGCTGGCACGCAATGCCAACAAGCTGGGTCTGGTACGCAAACCGTGGGTCAAATCCTCGTTTGCACCGGGTTCTAAAGTTGCTGAGCTGTACCTGAAAGAAGCGGGTTTGCTGACGGAACTGGAACAACTGGGTTTCGGTATCGTCGGCTTTGCTTGCACCACCTGTAACGGTATGTCAGGCGCACTCGACCCGGTTATCCAGCAAGAAATCATCGACCGCGACCTGTACGCGACCGCTGTATTGTCTGGCAACCGTAACTTTGACGGGCGTATCCACCCGTATGCCAAACAAGCGTTCCTCGCCTCGCCTCCATTGGTGGTGGCTTACGCAATTGCTGGCACAATCCGTTTCGACATCGAAAAAGATGTGCTGGGCACGGACAAAGATGGCAACCCCATCACGTTGAAAGACATCTGGCCTGCTGACGAAGAAATCGATGCAATCGTTGCCGCCTCCGTTAAGCCGGAACAGTTCAAGCAAATCTACATCCCCATGTTTGACCTCGGCGTGATCGAACAGGCGAAAAGCCCGCTGTACGACTGGCGGCCTATGTCCACCTACATCCGCCGCCCGCCTTACTGGGAAGGTGCATTAGCAGGTGAGCGCACGCTGAAAGGGATGCTGCCGTTAGCGGTGTTGCCCGACAACATCACCACTGACCACTTGTCGCCTTCCAACGCGATCATGATGAACAGTGCAGCGGGTGAATACCTGCACAAAATGGGCTTGCCGGAAGAAGACTTCAACTCTTACGCCACCCACCGTGGTGACCATTTGACGGCGCAACGTGCCACCTTCGCCAACCCCAAGCTGATCAATGAAATGGCGGTGGTGGATGGCAACGTGAAGCAAGGTTCTTTAGCACGTGTCGAGCCAGAAGGCCAAGTCATGCGTATGTGGGAAGCCATCGAAACCTACATGGAACGCAAGCAACCGCTGATCATTGTGGCGGGCGCGGATTACGGTCAAGGCTCCAGCCGTGACTGGGCAGCTAAGGGCGTGCGTCTGGCAGGTGTCGAAGCCATCGTTGCGGAAGGTTTCGAGCGCATCCACCGTACCAACCTCGTTGGAATGGGCGTGCTGCCACTGGAGTTTAAAGCGGGCGAAACGCGCAAGACTTACGCCATCGACGGCACCGAAAGCTATGACGTGGAAGGCGAACTCGCGCCGCGTGCTGAGCTGACCGTGGTGATGCATCGCAGAAACGGTGAAACTGTGCGTATTCCGGTGACTTGCCGTCTGGATACTGCGGCGGAAGTGCGCGTCTACAACGCAGGCGGTGTATTGCAACGTTTCGCGCAGGACTTCCTCGAAGGAGCAGCAGCGTAATGTCCCATGTCCCCCAAATCAAAATCCCCGCTACGTATATGCGTGGCGGCACATCCAAGGGTGTGTTTTTCAAACTGACCGACTTGCCAGAAGTGGCGCAAGTCCCCGGTGCAGCGCGTGACGCAATCCTGTTGCGCGTGATCGGCAGCCCCGACCCTTACGGCAAACAAACCGACGGCATGGGTGGCGCGACTTCCAGCACCAGCAAGACCGTGATTCTGGCGAAAAGCGAGCAACCCGACCACGATGTCGATTACCTGTTTGGGCAGGTTGCCATCGACAAAGCGTTCGTGGATTGGAGCGGCAACTGCGGCAATTTAACCGCTGCGGTCGGCTCTTTCGCCATCAATAACGGCTTGGTGGATGCCGAACGCTTACCGCAAAACGGCATTGCCGTGGTGCGTATCTGGCAGAAAAACATCCAGAAAACCATCATCGCCAACGTGCCGATGACCAACGGCGAAGTGCAGGAAACTGGCGATTTCGAGCTGGATGGCGTGACCTTCCCGGCGGCAGAAGTGCAGGTGGAATTCATCAGCCCGGTGGATGCTACCGACGCAATGTTCCCCACTGGCAATCTGGTGGACGAGCTGGAAGTACCGGGTGTTGGCACATTCCAAGCCACCATGATCAATGCGGGTATCCCCACCGTATTCCTGAATGCGGCAGACATTGGTTACACCGGCTGCGAATTGCAGGAAGCTATCAATGGCGATGCAAAAGCACTGGCGATGTTTGAAACCATCCGTGCTTACGGTGCGGTAAAAATGGGGCTGATTGCGGACGTTGCAGAAGCGGCAGGTCGTCAACACACGCCTAAAGTCGCGTTTGTTGGCAAACCCCACGCCTACGTGTCATCCAGCGGCAAACAGATTAATACCACTGACATCGACCTGAATGTACGCGCCTTGTCGATGGGCAAATTGCACCACGCGATGATGGGTACGGCGGCGGTGGCGATTGGCACGGCGGCTGCGATTCCCGGCACCTTGGTTAATCTCGCCGCTGGCGGTGGTGATCGTAGTGTTGTGACCTTCGGACACCCTTCCGGTACCTTGAAAGTGGGTGCGGCTGCTAGCGCAACCAACGGCGATTGGAAAGTGGAAAAAGTGGTGATGAGCCGCAGTGCGCGGGTGTTGATGGAAGGCTGGGTACGCATTCCGGGCGACAGTTTTTAATAGTTAGGAGGAGGAGTTTACAATGAGTTACCAAGCAGAATACGACCGCTCGATGAACGATCCAGAAGGTTTCTGGAAAGAGAAAGCTGACAATCTGAAGTGGTTCAAAGCCCCCGAGAAAATCCTGTCGCAAGACGAACACGGCATTTACCACTGGTTTGCCGATGGTGAAATGAACACCGCGTACATGGCGCTGGATTACCATGTTGAAAATGGGCGTGGCGATCAAGTCGCGATCATTTACGACTCGCCAGTTACCGACACCAAGAAAACCTACACCTATACCGAATTGCGCGATGAAGTCGCTAAAGCGGCGGGTATGTTGGCGGGTTTGGGCGTGGAAAAAGGCGACCGCGTTATCATTTACATGCCAATGATCCCCGAAGCAGTGATCAGCATGTTGGCAACTGCGCGTTTGGGTGCTATCCATTCCGTGGTATTTGGTGGGTTTGCCGCCCCTGAATTGGCACAGCGGATCGAAGACGCGCAACCGAAAGTGATGATTTCTGCCTCTTGCGGGATCGAAATCAAGCGCGTGATTGAGTACAAACCGTTGCTCGACAAAGCGATTGATTTGTCAGCACACAAGCCGCAAAGCTGCATTATTTTCCAACGTCCGCAAGCCATTTCACCCTTGATTGAAGGGCGTGACTACGATTGGGATGCGTTGATGGCAACGGCTACTCCGGCGGATTGCGTTCCGGTAAAAGGCACTGACCCGCTGTACATCCTTTACACGTCTGGCACAACTGGCAAGCCTAAGGGCGTGGTGCGTGAGAATGGCGGTCATGCTGTCGCGCTGAATTACAGTATGCAGGCGATTTACAATATGAACCCCGGCGATGTGTTCTGGGCTGCGTCTGACGTGGGCTGGGTAGTCGGTCACTCGTATATCGTGTACGCGCCGCTGCTGCGCGGTTGCACCACGATTGTGTACGAAGGCAAGCCGGTTATGACACCGGATGCGGGTGCATTCTGGCGTATTACTGAAGAGTACGGCGTGAAAGGCTTGTTCTCAGCACCAACCGCGTTCCGTGCCATCAAGAAAGATGACCCGAATGCTGATCTGATCAACAACTACGACATCAGCAGCTTGCTGACCATCTTCTCGGCGGGCGAACGCCTTGACCCACCGACTCAAGAGTGGATGATGGAAAAAACCGGCAAGCCAGTGATCGACCATTGGTGGCAAACCGAAACGGGTTGGGGCATTACTGCCAACCTGCAAGGGGTTGAGCCAATGCCCGTCAAGCTGGGTTCTTCCACCATGCCGACCCCCGGTTTCAACGTGCAGATTTTGGACGAAAACGGGCAAGTGTTGGGCAGAAATGAACAAGGCTTCATTGCGCTGAAATTGCCATTGCCACCAAGCTGTTTGGCAACGATTTGGGGCGATGTCGAGAAGTTCAAATCCAGCTATCTGCAAACCTTTGATGGTTATTATGCTAGCGGCGACGGCGGCTACATCGACGAAGACGGCTATGTATTCGTCATGGGTCGCGTGGATGACGTGATGAACGTGGCGGGGCATCGTTTGTCTACTGGCGAGATGGAAGAAGTCGTGGGCGGGCATCCGTCTGTTGCTGAGTGCGCGGTGATTGCACGCGATGATGACCTGAAAGGACAAGTGCCAATGGGTCTGGTCGTGCTGAAAACGGGTGCGGACATCGACGAGGAAACCTTGTCGAAGGAACTGACGCAGATGATCCGCAGCAGCATTGGCGCGATTGCTTGCTACAAAGAAACGCACATCGTTAAGCGTTTGCCGAAAACCCGTTCGGGTAAGACTTTGCGGAAGAGCTTGCGGCAGATGGTGAATGGGCAGCCGTATGTGGTGCCTTCCACCATTGATGACGTGACGATTATGCCGGAGATTGAGGCGTTGTTGCGTGAAAAAGGCGTGATCGCCTGATAACTTAAAAAGCCGCCTCTGTCATTTCAGAGGTGGCTTTGGCAAAGCCAACTTATCCAATTCACGGCGTAACTCTTGCTGCAACTGTTCTTCCGTGGGCAGATGCAATTGATAGCGGCTAGCGAAGATTTGCTGGTTGTGATCCCCCAATACATAGCGCACCACGGCATCATTTTTCTCACTGCACAGAATCAAACCAATTGTGGGGTTATCATCCGCATTGGCAATGTCATGGTCGTAATAATTCACGTAGAGCTGCATCTGCCCTAGGTCTGCGTGATTTAACTTGCCCAGCTTCAGGTCAATGACAACATAGCATTTCAGTTTGACGTGGTAAAACACCATATCGGGGTAGAAATGGTCGCCATCCAGCGTTAGGCGTACTTGCCGCCCGACAAAAGCAAAACCACTGCCCAGTTCCAGCAAGAAATCCTGCAATTGCGACAATAGGGCTTGCTCCAGTTGGCTTTCCTGCCATTGCGGGGCTTCAGGCAAGATTGGTCACGCAGTGCGTGACTTTTTTCGAGTAAGTCGGGATAGGTTAGAAAAAACAGCCGCATGTATTTCAGGGAAGACTCTGAAAATCCGCTGCCGTATTCGTCCGTTAGTTGTTGGGAGAGGGATTTCAACAGGGCTTTGCCATAGGTTGCCCGCTGTTCGCCACCTTGTTCGGCTTCGACAATCTGTTTGCCGATTAGCCAGTTGGCACACACATGAGCCGAGTTGACGGAACGGATGGCTTGTTGGCGTGATGCTTCCCAGATGTCACGGATACGCGCCATTAAGTCGGTGTCGAGGGTTGCTTCCGGTTGCATGGAATGATTTTTTTTGTCCATTTTAAGTATCCATCGTGTTACTGGTTACTGGAAGAGTATACACGGCTCATCGACTTTTACTCCGGCAGCCCCGATGCACTGTTTGCGGGTAAGGATAACGTGATTGACAGCTTGTTTGATACATTGGAGAATACCACCCCCAAAATTCAGAAAGCGGCGTAATGGCAGGCAACCTGTCTGTCACCGATCTCCCGCAACGCTGGCACTTTCTCCCGACACACCGCCGCTACCTGCGGACAGCGCGTATGAAACACGCACCCCGACGGCGGATTCAGCGGCGAAGGCAACTCCCCCGCCCCCACCGTAATCTTCGCCAACCGCGCCCGCTCCTGCAACGGATCAGCCAACGGAATCGCCGCCAACAACATGCGCGTATACGGATGCAGCGGCTTTGCATACAAACGTGCCGTATCCGCCACCTCCATAATCCGCCCCAAATACAGCACCAGCACACGCTGGCTCAAGGCTTTCACCACGCTCAAATCATGCGAAATGAACAACAGCGTCAGGTGGCGTTCACGCTGCAAATCCGCCAGCAATTTCACAATTTGCCCCTGAATCGACACATCCAACGCACTCACTGGCTCGTCGCACAAGATTAATTGCGGCTCCACGCTCAACGCTCGTGCAATCCCGATACGTTGGCATTGCCCACCGGAAAACTCGTGCGGGTAACGATTGTGCATCCCACTCTCCAAGCCCACGGCCTGCAACAATTCAGTCGCACGCTGGCGAATCGCCGCTTTACCCAATTCTGGGCGTAATGCCAATAGCGGTTCTTGCACAATATCGCCCACCGTCATGCGCGGATTCAGCGCATCCAGCGGGTCTTGGAAAATACATTGCACCGCACGGCGATAGGCTTTCATGCTGGATTTGTCGTGCGGATTCAGCGTTTGTCCTTGCCATTCGACCGTGCCTTGCGTCGGTGTCACTAATTGCAAAATCGTGCGGGCAAGCGTGGATTTGCCACAACCCGATTCACCGACAATCCCCAAGGTTTCACCAGCAGGCACTTCAAAAGAAACGTCGGTGAGTGCCTGTAAGGTCTGCCCGGTTTTGAGACGAAAACGCACGCTGAGATTGCGTACTGCCAGTAGCGGCACGCTCATTCCGCTATCCAAATCAGCGAAGCCATGCGCCCGGTTTGCCCGTCACGACGATAGGAGAAAAAGCGCTCCGCATCCGTATACGTGCAAAGATCGCCACCGTAAATAGCGTGAACACCGACCGCATTCAAACGTTGCCGCGCCAGCAGGTAGATGTCTGCCAACCACTTGCCCGCATTGCCAGAAGGTTGAAAAGCGCTGGCGGCAGCGGGGTCATGTTGCATGAAAGCCTCGCGGACTTCCTCGCCCACTTCAAACGCAGTCGCGCCAATCGCAGGCCCCAGCCACGCCAGCACATCGGCGGGCGGACATTGCAGGGATTCGACCGTGCGCTCCAACACCCCTGCTTCCAACCCACGCCATCCGGCATGAGCAGCCGCTACTCGCGTCCCCGCTTTATCGCAAAACAGCACGGGCAAGCAATCGGCGGTCATGATGACGCACACTTGCCCCTTGCCGAACGCGCTGGAGGCATCGCCGGTTGGGTAACACGTTCCCACATCCATCCCGCACACATCGACACCGTGAACTTGCTTGAGCCACAACGGTTCGGAAGGCAGTTGCAGGGTATCGCCGACAATCATGCGATTGCGAGCAACGGCATAAGGGTTATCGCCGACATGATCGCCGAGGTTGAGGCTATCAAACGGTGCTGTGCTCACTCCGCCGTGGCGGGTGGTGCAAACGGCACGAATGTTGGCGGGGGCAGGCCATGCGGGGATAAGCCAATTAGGATTCACGCGGGGCTGCCTCGCGGAATAATGCCAACAACGCCCCCATATCTTCCGGCACTGGCGCTTCCCACGCCATCGCCTCACCCGTTGCTGGATGCGTCAACCCCAGCTTCGTCGCGTGCAACGCCTGACGCGGGAACGTCTGAATCGCTGTGCGCAATTCCTCCCTCACTCCCGCAGGCACACGCGGACGACCGCCATAGGTTTGATCGCCCACAATCGGCATGTGCTTCCAGCTCAGGTGCACACGAATCTGATGAGTACGCCCCGTTTCCAGCGACACGCGCAACAGCGTGTGGTGCGGGAAACGCTCTTCCACTCGGTAATGCGTAATCGCCTCTTTGCCGCCATCGTGCACCGCTTGGCGCTTGCGGTCGATGTGATGCCGCCCGATATTGCCTTCAATCGTTGTTCCCGCCACCACGGGTGCGGCAACCAACGCGAGGTATTCGCGGCTGACATCGCGTTCCTGCAACTGTTCGACCAGTTTGCTGTGCGCGTCCAAGGTTTTGGCGACGACCATTAAGCCGGTAGTGTCTTTGTCGAGGCGATGCACGATTCCCGCACGCGGCAACATTTCCAACGAACGGTCATGGTGCAACAAACCGTTGACCAGTGTGCCTGACCAATTGCCCGCACCGGGGTGGACGACCAGCCCAGCGGGTTTGTTGATAATGATAATGTCATCATCTTCGTAGACGATATTGAGCGGAATATCTTCCGGTTCAAATTCGGTTTGCGGCTCATGCACCGTATTTAGGGTTAATTCCTCACCGCCGATTAAGCGTTCCTTGGGTTTGAGGATTTTATCATCCACTAACACGCACCCTGCCTTGATCCATTTCTGAATCTGGCTGCGGGAATATTGCGGGTACAGGTTGGCAACAGCCTGATCTAGGCGCTGACCTTCCATATTGAGTGGGACTCTGCTGACGATCTGTTGGTTTAGAGACATTCTTAATCCGGTTGAATACGCTATACTTGCAAACTCATTCTATCATCATGTGTTGTTAAGCAAATGTCGATAAGTACAAAAAGACTCAAAGCCAGTGTGTATCTGGCGGGCGTACTGGCAGTTTCTGCTAGTGTCAGCGGCTGTTCGATCTTTTCCCAGACGGAAAAAGACCTGACAGAGGGCTGGTCAGCCAATAAAATTTACACAACGGCGCGGGAAGCGATGACGGCAGGCGACTACGAACGCGCCATTAGCTTGTACGAATCCCTTGAGGCACGTTACCCACTGGGGAATTTTGCCCAGCAAGCGCAATTGGAAACGGCGTATGCGTACTACAAGTACGACGAACCCGATTCTGCGCTGGATGCGATTGACCGCTTTTTGCGCATGAACCCAACCAGTGCGGATGCGGATTATGCACTCTATCTGCGTGGATTGGTAAACTTTAACCGTGGTCATAGCATCGTGGATAAAGTCTTCCCGCGTAGCATTGCGGATTTGGACACAGTGCGTCAAAAAGAGTCTTTCCAAGACTTTTCGCACTTGTTGACGCGCCATCCGAACAGCAAATACGCGCCCGATGCGAAAGAACGCATCCAACACTTGCGCAACAGTTTGGCACAATCTGAGCTAAACGTAGCACAATATTACATGATGCGGGGCGCATGGCTGGCAGCCTTTAACCGTGCCGAATACGCCGTTAAGCATTACCAAGGCTCACCTGCGATTGTGGATGCGCTGGAAGTCAAGATTAAAGCGGCACATAATCTTGGCAAATCAGACCTTGCGGCAGATAATTTGCGCGTGCTGGAATTGAACTTCCCTGAGCGTGCTGCTGCCCTCAAAGCGCAATTGCGTTAATTCCCGCCTCCCGATTATCGGTTAATACTGGCAGGTTGCCTGCCAGTCATTTACAGTCATGTTAAAAGCTATCCCACCACAATAATAATATATCGGGGCTACACATCATGACGATTTCTAAGGTCAGTTATAAGGCGCGTTATCTTGCCGGATACACTTTACTGGTGTTGACCGGCAATGTCTTCGTGGAAGCCTCCGCCAATTCTGCCTTTGCCAAAAGCGCACCCATGGCAGCCATTAATGGTGGGCAAAACAATGCCAAAGCACCCAATTATTTAGGCGCAAGTATCGGCTCAACCACGACCGACGGCTTTTGCAATGGCTTGGCAGCGTGTGAAAGCACCGACAAAAGCTGGAAAGCCTTTGCTGGGGTACGCATGAACGACAATATTGTGTTGGAAAGTGGCTACGTCGATTTCGGCACACAATCCGGCATGGCAAACGGCGTTACCATCAGCCAGCAAGCCAGCGCCTTTACCGCCACCGCACTCGCCGGTGTTCCCGTCAATGACCAAATCGAAGCGTTTGGCAAAGCAGGCATCGCCCGTTGGAGTGTCGAAAACACCGCCACGGCGACGACGGAAACCACTGGCACAGATGTGCTGATTGGCGCAGGTGCTGATTACGACTTTGGCAATAATATGGGCGTGCGGGCAGAATGGGAACGCTATAAAGACGTAGGCAGCGATGCCACTCACAACAACGATATTGATTTGCTGAGTTTAGGGTTTATTTTCTCATCGTTATAACAACACCCCGCTTAGCGGGGGGATATTCTAGAAAAGGGCTTGTATGAAAATCATTATTTCCTGCTCATTAGCAGGCTTGGCGCTATTGGCGAACACGGTATTTGCAGGCGGCATGGAAGGCTATGGCATTCCTTCCAATATCTCCGTCTATGGTGGCGCGAGTGCGGGCATGGCAACGAATGAAGGCGCGTGCCTTGCGGATGTCACTTCGACGGATTGTGAAGATAGCCCAACGGGTAGCAAATATTTTGCAGGGGTACGCGCCACACCCAATAACCAAGGCTTTTTAGCGACACCTACTGGCGTTATTCCTGCCTCATCGTTACCCACAATCGGCGTGGAATTCGGTCACATGGATCTGGGTGAAAACACCGCTAAAGGGCACGTCGGTCGCGCTGCACCCGGTGGCTTTGACAGTAAGTTACGCAGCGAATTATCGGCTAATTACCTGTCAGGGGTCGCTTACGTACCCGTTGCACCGCGTACCGAATTGCTCGGCAAAGTCGGCGCAGCCTACTGGAAACAGAATGGCAGCAAAACCGTCACGGAAGATGCTGACTTCAACACCTCATCCAGCAACAGCGGCGTGAGTGTCTTATTGGGCGGTGGTGCACAAGTTAACGTCACGCCTAACCTCGCAGTACGCGGTGAATACGAACGCATTTTAGGCACGGCGGCGGATACCGCTTACGAATCGGATGCAGATTTACTCAGCGTCGGCGCAGTTTTTTCCACCTACTAATACGACGACTAGGCGGCAGACATGAAGAGCAAACTGACGTTATGCCTGTTATGGGGCTTAATCGGCACGGCGCAAGCCGATAATGCAATGGTGGGCGGGGATTTCAGCTACGGTCCGAAATTGTATGTTGGTGGCAGTGCAGGCAGTTCCAAGCAAGGCGATACCTGCAATGACCCGTTTTTCAGCGGCGAATGCAACAATGAAGACTTGGCGTGGAAAGCCTTCGGTGGCGCACGCTTCAACCCAATGATGGGGGTGGAGCTGGGTTACTACGCCCTCGGCGACAGCAGCATGAAGGGCACGACGGGCGGTAGCGTCGCTAAACTCGACAGCAGCACAACGGGCAGCGCGGTGATGGGCGTGGGCTATGTCCCCTTGTCTTCGCAAGTCGAAGCCTTCGGCAAAGCGGGCGCAATCGCTTGGGAGAATAAGACCAGCAAAACCTCCGGCACGCGCACCGAAACGGCAACCGCCAGCGGTACGAGCGCTTTGGTCGGCGGCGGTGCACAGTTCAAACTCAACAGCAATTTGCATGTGCGCGGCGAATGGGAACACGTTTTTAACATCGGCGCGGACTCCGCTTACGAAACCGATGCGGACTTGTATTCCCTCGGTTTGGGCTATTCCACCCTGTAAACCTATCTCCCTCGGCAGGGCTGTATTGCTACAGCCTTTCCGGTAAAGTGGGCGCACTTTTGTGTTTTGTGCACCACGTTTTGAGGAGAATGTTTATGGCACGTCAAACTGATTTCATCGCACCGTCTATCCTATCCGCTGACTTTGCCCGTTTGGGTGAGGAAGTGGTTAACGTCCTGACCTCTGGCGCGGACATCGTGCATTTCGATGTCATGGATAACCATTATGTGCCTAACCTGACTATTGGCCCCTTGGTGTGTGAAGCCCTGCGCAAGCACGGCGTGACTGCACCGATTGATGTACATTTGATGGTTAAACCCGTCGACCGCATTATCCCTGACTTTGCCGCAGCAGGCGCGTCTTACATCACCTTCCACCCCGAAGCCTCTGAACACGTTGACCGTACCCTGCAACTGATCCGCAACGAAGGTTGTAAGGCTGGCTTGGTATTCAACCCTGCTACCCCACTGAATATTCTGGAATATTTGATGGACAAGGTAGACATGATCCTGCTGATGTCGGTCAACCCCGGCTTTGGCGGTCAGAGCTTCATCCCGTCTACGCTGACCAAATTGCGCCAAGTGCGTAAGATGATCGACGATTCCGGTCTGGATATTCGTTTGGAAGTGGATGGCGGTGTTAAAGCCAACAATATCCGTGAAATCAAAGAAGCGGGTGCGGATGCATTCGTGGCTGGTTCAGCGATTTTCAACGTCGCCAACAAGGCTGACCCGAACCATTACAACAGCATTATTGCGGAGTTCCGTAAGGAATTGGCAGCGGCAAAGGTTTAAATACGTATGTTCAATCCCAAAATGGTATTGATCGACGTGGACGGGACGCTGGTTGACAGTGTTCCCGATCTAGCGTTTTGTGTCGATGCAATGATGAAGCAACTGGCTATGCCAGTACGCGGCGAAGCAATCGTGCGCCAGTGGGTTGGCAATGGCGTGCAACGTTTGGTCGAACGCGCCTTGACCAATGATTTGGATGGCTACCCCGATGCCGAACTGTTTGCGCGTGCCATGCCAATTTTCATGGAGCTGTATGCGGAAAACACCTCGAAACGCAGCCGTTTATACGCTGGTGTGCTGGAAGGGCTGGATTTTCTACAAAGCTGCACAGGTTTGAAAATCGGCTGCGTGACTAATAAAGCCGCGCAATTTACCCTCCCCTTGCTCACGGATTTAGGCATTGTTGACCGTTTTGAGATCATCATTAGTGGTGATACCTTGGCGGAAAAGAAGCCACATCCCCTGCCTTTACTCCATGCAGCAGAGGCGTTGGGGGTGAAGCCGGAAGATGCGGTGATGATCGGCGATTCCAAGTCCGATGTGAAAGCCGCACGCGCGGCGGGGTTTACAATCATTTGCATGACGTATGGTTACAACCACGGTGAAGATATTCGCCACTATGCGCCAGATGCGGTCATTGATTCGATGGTAGAGCTGCGTAACCTCATTGCCCATTAATCACCGCTGTTCTTCACGAAACGCGGCGCTTCCGCCATTACAAAGCGCTTAAACTCCCGCGCAATCGGCGACAAGCGTTTGCCTTTGCGCATCACCACGTGCCAATGGCGATGAATCGGGAAATTTTCCACCTGTAAAACCACCAACCGCCCGCTATCCAGTTCCGGCTGGATAGTGTGCATCGACACAATCCCCAGACCCAAACCCGCTTCTACCGCATGTTTGATGGTTTCATTGCTGCGCATTTCCAGCGAATTTTTACAACTGGCATTGTGTTTATGCAGATGCCGCTCAATCGCGCTGCGCGTCCCCGACCCTTTTTCGCGCACAATAAACCGTTCCGCCAACACATCACTTAGCAACAGCGGGCGACCAATGCTTACCAGCGGATGCGTCGGCGCGGCAATCACCACCAACGGATTTGCCATCAAACGCTCGGATTGCAAACCATGTCCTTTGGGCGGTTCTCCCATGATCACCATATCCGGCTCGTGGTTTTCCAACTGATCCAGCAAGGTGTGGCGGTTGGTCACATCCAGCGTAATATTGATGCCCTCGTGCAAGCGCGAAAACTCTGCCAGCAACTGTGTGACGAAATAATTAGCCGTGGTGGCGACCGACACAATCAAGTGTCCACCCTTCGTGCCTTTAAGTTCCTTCATCGCGCCGAGCATGTCGCCGTGCGCCTGTAATACGCGGCTGGCGTAGTGCAACATTTCCTTGCCTATCGGGGTCAGGCACATTTTTTTGCCTTGGCGTTCAAACAATGCCAGCCCGCTATCGTCTTCCAACTGCTTGATTTGCATGGAAACCGCAGGTTGGGTCATGAACAGCTTTTCCGCCGCACGGGTGTAGCTTTCGTATTGTGCTACCGCTTCAAAAATGCGGATTTGGCTTAATGAGTACGGCATCTGTCCCTCCTAAAAAACATCAGCATTGCTTATATTTAACAGTTTCATTATTGAGTTTCAATTATACCTACTGTTTGCCATACTAAATCCATCAACAGTATTTGCTTGTTGTTTACACAGAAACCTTGTTAATCACGCTCGTTGGAGGCACTTACTTCATGGCAAAGAATTACAGCGCAGGTGTTAAAGAATACCGCGAAACTTACTGGATGCCGGATTACACCCCGAAAGACACCGACATCCTCGCTTGCTTCAAAATCACTCCTCAGGCGGGCGTACCGCGTGAAGAAGTGGCAGCAGCGGTGGCGGCAGAATCTTCCACAGGTACATGGACAACGGTTTGGACTGACCTGTTAACCGATCTGGACTACTACAAAGGGCGTGCTTACGCGATTGAAGACGTACCCGGCGATGACACGTGCTTCTACGCATTCGTGGCATACCCGATTGACCTGTTTGAAGAAGGTTCAGTGGTTAACGTACTGACTTCCTTGGTGGGTAACGTGTTTGGTTTCAAAGCCCTGCGTGCGCTGCGTTTGGAAGACATCCGCTTCCCCATCGCTTACGTCATGACGTGTAATGGTCCACCGCAAGGTATCCAAGTCGAACGCGACATTATGAACAAATACGGTCGTCCACTGTTGGGTTGCACCATCAAGCCGAAGTTGGGTCTGTCTGCGAAGAACTACGGTCGTGCGTGCTACGAAGGTCTGCGCGGTGGTTTGGACTTCACCAAAGACGACGAAAACGTAAACTCACAGCCATTCATGCGCTGGAGACACCGTTTTGACTTCGTAATGGAAGCGATCCACAAAGCGGAAGCGGAAACCGGCGAGCGCAAAGGTCACTACCTGAACGTTACTGCGCCTACGTCTGATGAAATGATGCGCCGTGCCGAATACGCGAAAGAAATCGGTGCACCCATCATCATGCACGACTACCTGACCGGCGGTCTGTCAGCGAACACCCAATTGGCGCAATGGTGCCAAAACAACGGCATGTTGTTGCACATCCACCGTGCAATGCACGCGGTACTCGACCGCAACCCGCACCACGGCATCCACTTCCGCGTACTGACTAAAGTATTGCGTTTGTCCGGCGGCGACCACCTGCACTCCGGCACGGTTGTCGGCAAGCTGGAAGGCGACCGCGAAGCCACCTTGGGCTGGATCGACATCATGCGTGATTCCTTCATCAAAGAAGACCGTTCACGCGGTATTTTCTTCGACCAAGATTGGGGTTCAATGCCGGGTGTCATCCCTGTTGCATCGGGTGGTATCCACGTCTGGCACATGCCTGCGCTGGTTAACATCTTCGGCGATGATTCGGTACTGCAATTCGGCGGCGGCACATTAGGGCATCCGTGGGGCAATGCGGCTGGTGCTGCGGCCAACCGTGTTGCGGTTGAGGCGTGCGTCGAAGCGCGTAACTGCGGGCGTGAACTGGAAAAAGAAGGTAAGGACATCCTCACCAACGCGGCAAAATCAAGCCCAGAGCTGAAAATCGCGATGGAAACCTGGAAGGAAATCAAGTTCGAGTTCGACACCGTTGACAAACTTGACGTTGCTCACAAGTAATTGATTATTTAACCCTTATTTTGGAGTACATCACATGAGTGATATGCAAGATTACAAATCAAGCTTGAGCAATACAGACAGCCGCAAGTTTGAAACTTTCTCTTACCTGCCAGCGATGAGTGCGGAGCAAACGCGCAAGCAAATCCAGTACATCGTTAACAAAGGCTGGAACCCGTCCATCGAACACACTGAGCCAGAAAATGCGTTTGGCAGCTACTGGTATATGTGGAAGCTGCCAATGTTCGGTGAAACCAACGTCGATACCATTCTGGCAGAACTCGAAAACTGCCATGCGGCGCACCCGAACAACCACGTTCGTTTGCTCGGTTTGGACAACTACGCACAATGTGCGGGTGCTTCGATGGTTATCTTCCGGGGTAAAACCGTCTAGGTAATTTCCCGTAGGGGCGCACCCCTGTGTGCGCCCTAATCAGGGCAGACACGGGGGTCTGCCCCTACGCCCCATCTACAAAATACAGAAAGGCAATCATGAACAAACCCAACACTTACATCGGTATCGACAAGGATCTGCAAGGTGGCATGACCACCATCGGCAAGATTATCCGCGACGCTTGGGTCTTTGGCATTTTGCCAGAAACGCAAACCTGTGAAGGCTGGAACCTAGCCGGGATTGACTCCGTGTTACAGAAGGTCAATGCCGAGTGGGACAAATACGGTTGTTTAGTCAGCCACTTACCACCCGATTTAGCCGAACGCCATCAACGCATTCACGGTGCTGCCATCGAACAAGCCCGTGCGGAAGGCTGGTGCGGCGAACACGAACTCGAAGACGACAAATAAGAGGATTAGCCATGTCTGCATCCGTTGACCCAAACCAGTACATCGTAAAACACGAGCCATACTACGAAGCCGTCGGCGATGAAATCGCGCTTTACGAAGCCGCGTACAGCGCACGGATGCCGATGATGCTCAAAGGCCCCACGGGTTGCGGCAAATCGCGTTTCGTCGAACACATGGCATGGCGGCTGAAACGCCCACTGATCACCGTGGCGTGTAACGAAGACATGACCGCCTCCGACTTGGTGGGGCGTTTCTTGCTCGACAAAGATGGCACGAAATGGCAAGACGGCCCATTGGCAACCGCAGCCCGCATTGGTGCGATTTGCTATCTGGATGAGGTCGTGGAAGCGCGGCAAGATACCACGGTCGTCATCCACCCACTGACCGACCACCGCCGCAGTTTACCACTGGATAAAAAAGGCGAGTTGATCGAAGCGCACCCTGATTTCCAGTTGGTGATTTCCTACAACCCCGGCTACCAGAGCTTGATGAAGGATTTGAAGCAATCGACCAAGCAACGTTTCGGTGCGCTGGATTTTGATTACCCGCGTGAAGCGATTGAAGTAGCGATTGTTGCCAAAGAATCGGGCGTGGATGAAAAGACTGCCGCCAAGCTGGTACAAATTGCCCATCGGGCGCGTAACCTCAAAGGTCACGGGCTGGATGAAGGGATTTCCACCCGTTTGCTGGTGTACGCAGGACAATTGATTAGCAAGGGCGTTACGCCGCTGGCTGCCTGCTCGATGACGATGGTGACACCGTTGACCGACGATCCCGATATGCGGGATACGCTGAATGCGGCGGTGCAGACGTTCTTTGGGTAAAAAAGAAGAAGACCCCCATCCTAACCTTCCCCCGCAAGGGGGGAAGGGACAAGAAGCACGCCCCTCTTCCATCTTGCTCCCTTCACCCCTTGCGGGGGAAGGGCTGGGGATGGGGGGAAAGGTTCGGAGTGCAAGTATCAACAGGTAGCAACTATGGCAATTCATCTTGAGGAATACCGCGAGTTTCTGGAAAAACTGACCCCAGAAGTTCATGACGTACTGGATGGTTCGTATCAGGAAGCCACACGGGTAATGTCGCCAGCCGGATTGCAGGATTATCTGGACGGTGCGAAAGCCATCCAGAAGCTGGGGCGCGGCAAAGAGCTGATCATTACCTATTTGCAGGAAATGCCTGCCGTTGCCAAAGAATGCGGCGAAGACATTATCCCCGATGTAGTCACGTCCGCGATGAAACTGTCGTCGATGGTGTCGGGCGAAGTGATTACGCTGATGATTTCCAGCCTGCCTACCGCGTCGCGGCATTTGGGGGATGCGGAACTGGTGCGCGGCTACCTGACGTTTATTCACCAGTTTGCCTCGACGGCGGCACGCGGCTTGCGCCCGATGCTGAATCACATGGATGAATTGCTTTCCAAACTCACGTTAAGCGGCTTGCGGCGTTGGGCGAATTTTGGGGCGCAAGCCTACCGGCGTGATTTCAATAATTTAACCAAATATTTTGATCTGGAATCGGCGGACAGTCGCGCTACTTTGCAGAAAGAACGGCGTGGGGTGTTATTCGTCAAAACCCAGCGCAAACTGAATTTCTACCTGCGGGCGTTGTGGGCGCGTGACTTTTTCCTGCGTCCGACGGGTGCGGATTACACCGATTTTCGCCCCTACATCGAACACCGAATTTTCCACATGCCGGATGCGGTGGATGACATCGGCGATATTCCGGGGCTGGAGTTGTACCGCGCTACCGCCGCGCACATGGCAGCGCATTTGATGTATACCCGCAAGGCGTTGTCGGCGGAACAGCTTAGCCCTGCGCAATTGTTTTTCATTGGCTTTATGGAAGATGCGCGGGTCGAATACAAAGCCACGCAAGCCTTTCCGGGGTTGAAAACCTTGTGGAGTCGGCTGCTGACGGCGAATTATGACGGGGCGGTGGAACACCCGACCATGCGTTTGCTGGAAAACATTGCGTTGATGTTGCTGGATGAGCAGGTTACGGGCAAGGGTGACGAGGCGATTGGTGCATTCGTGGCGAAATTCCACGCCAATATCGCGGAAAAACAGGATGATGGGCAGTTCTCGTGGTTAATGGGCGTGGAGCTTTACAACCTGTTTGCGGGGCGGCGGGAAGTGCCGAGTTTGCGGATTCTGGAGCGCATCCGCATCCCGTACCGCGATGACAACCGCTACGTTTGGACGATGGAAGAAATGACGTGGGATGTTGGGTTTGAATACGTCCCCGCCAGCCAGCGACAGGTGCGTCGTCAGGTCAATGTGATGATGATGGCGAACGAGGTTGATTGCGAACTCGCGGGCGATGACGCGCAGGAAATCTGGACGTGTTCCACCGAAATGCGCCCATATGAAGACGATTTGACCGATAACACCAAAACTTTCAATGAAATGTGGGGCAAAGAGCCGGTTTCTGAGCCATTCCATTATCACGAATGGGATTACCACATTCAGTTGCATCGCCCCGATTGGGTGACGGTGTACGAACGCCGCCAGCAACGCGGTGATCCTGATGATATTCGGGCAATTATTGACGCTTACCGTCCGGTGGCGCATCGCATCAAGCAGATTATCGACTTGCTGACTCCCGATGGGGTGCAACGCCAACGCGGCTTGGAAGATGGCGACGAAATCGACATTAATGCGGCGGTGGATGCGATGATTTCGATCCGCATGGGCGAACAGCCGAACCCGCGTATTACCATGCGTAATGTGATTAAAAACCGTGACTTGGCGGTGGTGGTGTTGCTGGATTTGTCGCAATCCACCAATGAGGCGATGAAGGGTTCGGACAAAACGGTGCTGCAATTGACCCGTGAAGCCTCCACGCTGGTGGCGACGGCGATTGAGGGGATTGGCGACCCGTATGCGATTCACGGCTTTGCGTCGGATGGGCGGCATGATGTGCAGTATTTCCGCTTGAAGGATTTTAATCAGCATTTTGATGATGAAGCAAAATCGCGGTTGGCGGGGATGAAGGGGGGGCTTTCCACGCGCATGGGGGCAGCGTTGCGCCATTCCGCGTACCATTTGCACAAGCAACCGGAACGCCGCAAGCTGATTTTGTTGGTGACGGATGGCGAACCGGCGGATATTGACGAGCGCGACCCGCAGCATTTGCGCTTCGATGCGAAAAAGGCGGTGGAAGAATTGTATAGCCAAGGGGTGCAGACGTATTGTTTGACGCTTGACCCGCACGCCGATGATTATGTAAAGCGGATTTTCGGGCAGAATAATTACACGGTGATTGACCATGTGGATCGGTTGCCGGAGCAGTTGCCGGTGTTGTTTGCGAGTTTGACGAAGTAAACGTGGGCGCAATATTGTGGTGATGCTGTTGCTTGAGTTTTGCAAGGAATTGGATTAGAGAGACATTTACAGTTAAAATAGGCGTTTAGACTATACCTAAACGCCCCATCAAATCGAGCATGTACCTTGATTTGAGTCTGTCAAATAAACTGTGTAACAAATTTTCATAGGGCGGAGAGCGGGACGCGCTCTTCGCCGAACATCAGTAAAAAGGTCTGCAAAGCAGGCTTCCAGTGGTGGATAACCGACCACTTTTGCGAGGCTTCGCGCACCGCCAAATACAGGCTTTTGAGGGCTGAACTGTCACTGGGGAAGATGCGCCGATTGCGGGTGAACTTGCGCAAACTCATGTTCAGGGACTCAATCGCATTGGTGGTGTAAATCACCTTGCGGATTTCGGGTTGGAACTGGAAGAAGGGGATGACATTCGCCCAGTTGCCGCGCCATAGACGCACGACCGCTTTGTATTTGTCGCCCCATTCAGTCTCCAGTGCTTCCAGTTCGCGTTCCGCTTCTTCAGCGGTACTGGATTGGTAAATGCGTTTGAGGGCTGCCACCACACCTTTGGTGTCTTTGGCAGTGACGTAGCGCAAGCTGGCGCGAACCATGTGTACCATGCACAACTGGGTCAATGTTTTGGGGAAGACGGCATTGACCGCTTCCGGCAAGCCGTTTAAGCCATCCATGCAAGCCACATAGATGTCCTGCACGCCCCGGTGGCGTAGTTCAGTCAACACCGACAGCCAGAACTTCGCCCCTTCATTTTCTGCTAACCAGATGCCCAACACGTCCTTTTCACCGCGTAGGTTGACCGCCAGCACCACATGCGCCGCTTTGTTGATGACCTGCTTATCTTGTTGAACTTTAACGATAATCCCATCAAGCCAGACAATCGGGTAGATGTTGTCTAATGCCCGTGATTGCCAAGCTTTGGCTTCGCCTTGGACGGCTTCAGTCACTTCGCTAATCAGCGTGTGCGAGATGTCGACCCCGTACAGCCGTTTAACCGTGTCTTCAATGTCGCGGGTGGTCATGCCTTTGGCATACAGTGTCAGGATGTGTTCTTCCATCCCTGCCAGCCGTATCTGGCGTTTCTGCACCAGCTTTGGCTCAAAGCTGCCGTCACGGTCACGCGGTGTTTCCACCTGCAACTCGCCAAACTCGCCTTTGATGGTCTTGTTGCCTTTACCGTTGCGGGTGTTGCTGCGCCGTTGCCCTATATCGCTACGCTCACCCTTGTCGTATTTCAGGTGCGCGTCCAGTTCGGCTTCGAGGCTGCGGTTGATCATCCGTTGCAGGGAGTCTGTCAAATAAACTGTGTAACAAATTTTCATAGGGCGGAGAGCGGGACGCGCTCTTCGCCGAACATCAGTAAAAAGGTCTGCAAAGCAGGCTTCCAGTGGTGGATAACCGACCACTTTTGCGAGGCTTCGCGCACCGCCAAATACAGGCTTTTGAGGGCTGAACTGTCACTGGGGAAGATGCGCCGATTGCGGGTGAACTTGCGCAAACTCATGTTCAGGGACTCAATCGCATTGGTGGTGTAAATCACCTTGCGGATTTCGGGTTGGAACTGGAAGAAGGGGATGACATTCGCCCAGTTGCCGCGCCATAGACGCACGACCGCTTTGTATTTGTCGCCCCATTCAGTCTCCAGTGCTTCCAGTTCGCGTTCCGCTTCTTCAGCGGTACTGGATTGGTAAATGCGTTTGAGGGCTGCCACCACACCTTTGGTGTCTTTGGCAGTGACGTAGCGCAAGCTGGCGCGAACCATGTGTACCATGCACAACTGGGTCAATGTTTTGGGGAAGACGGCATTGACCGCTTCCGGCAAGCCGTTTAAGCCATCCATGCAAGCCACATAGATGTCCTGCACGCCCCGGTGGCGTAGTTCAGTCAACACCGACAGCCAGAACTTCGCCCCTTCATTTTCTGCTAACCAGATGCCCAACACGTCCTTTTCACCGCGTAGGTTGACCGCCAGCACCACATGCGCCGCTTTGTTGATGACCTGCTTATCTTGTTGAACTTTAACGATAATCCCATCAAGCCAGACAATCGGGTAGATGTTGTCTAATGCCCGTGATTGCCAAGCTTTGGCTTCGCCTTGGACGGCTTCAGTCACTTCGCTAATCAGCGTGTGCGAGATGTCGACCCCGTACAGCCGTTTAACCGTGTCTTCAATGTCGCGGGTGGTCATGCCTTTGGCATACAGTGTCAGGATGTGTTCTTCCATCCCTGCCAGCCGTATCTGGCGTTTCTGCACCAGCTTTGGCTCAAAGCTGCCGTCACGGTCACGCGGTGTTTCCACCTGCAACTCGCCAAACTCGCCTTTGATGGTCTTGTTGCCTTTACCGTTGCGGGTGTTGCTGCGCCGTTGCCCTATATCGCTACGCTCACCCTTGTCGTATTTCAGGTGCGCGTCCAGTTCGGCTTCGAGGCTGCGGTTGATCATCCGTTGCAGGAGCTGGCTGTAAAGGTTCTTTACATCAGCAGGCGTTTTGCAATCGGTTAATAGCTCATCCATCAGGACGGGATTCAGGGGTTCCATGTGACTGCTCCTTGGCGGGTGTTTCCGCTGTTATATAGCAGTTACACAGTTCAGTTTACAGTCTCGTTGCAGGAGCTGGCTGTAAAGGTTCTTTACATCAGCAGGCGTTTTGCAATCGGTTAATAGCTCATCCATCAGGACGGGATTCAGGGGTTCCATGTGACTGCTCCTTGGCGGGTGTTTCCGCTGTTATATAGCAGTTACACAGTTCAGTTTACAGTCTCCTTGATTTTAACGTAGTTAGAACTTATTAGCTTCTACAATAAACTGTTTAATTGAGTCATGCAGGCTACTAAAATGATCCCCATCCATCATTTTTATTTCCAAAGGAGCTTTATCTTCACTTATTATTTTCTGATAGGTACTCACAAGTTGATTATCAATATCGTCCTTCCCTAAATAGGCAATGTGTTTTCTCTCCATATACTTCGTATTTAACATAAAAGTTCTTAAGAAAACCTCTCTTTTATTATTTAAATCAAATGGAATAATATCACCCCAAGAGGTAAACACTTGAGGCGGATAAAGAGCCCCTGAACTTCCTGAAAGAAGAACACCTTTTTTATCTGAGAGTGATGTTAGTTCTGAAATCGCACCACCAGTACTATGCCCAAAAATAAATATTCTATCTTTATCAATACCATCTTGTTTCTGAAGCCAATCTACTGCCGCTAAAGCATCATCAACTTCGCCATAAAATAATTCAAAACTACCCATATTGCCATTTTCTCCACGAAAAATCGGAGTCATCACGGCGAAACCATTATCTAAAAACTCTTTTGTATCGTCAAAATCCTGCTTCCCAAAAGAGAAGCCGCCATGTAGATAAATAACTGCCGGAACTGTTTCACTAGTTTTTTTATCTGGTCGCGCAAACCAAGCTTTTAACTTCAACCCATTGGAATCATATTGAATAGCTTCTACTCCAGAAGATGGAGTATCATTTGTATATGCTTGCGGTGACTCCCCTAACTTTGTTAGTTGTGTTTTATAACTACTTTTCAGGTCATTAAATTTATTCGCGAAACACATATTATTAGCCGAAATAATTAGCAAAAATATGCTTAATATAGCCTTCCTCATAAAACCCCCACAATTAATCCGATAAAAACAATAGAAAATATTAGCATAAAGATAAAATTCGTGCATTAATGTATTCATTTTCGTCAAGCTGCGGCTACCATTTCCGGCTATCCCAAAAACGCCAGCACGATGTCTTTTTCTTCCACCCCCTTCACTGCTCAAAAACTCTCTTTGCCATAATCTTAGATATTATATAAGATGTCATATAAGATGAAAACAACAAGGAATGTTATGCTTCGCTGTGTTTTGGATACAGATGTGATCATCGCTGCCATGCGTAGCCCAACGGGAGCTTCTGCGGCTATTTTGCAAATCGCAGCGGATACATCACAAGTCCGTTTGCTGGCAAGCGTTCCGTTAGCACTGGAATATGAAGCTAAATGTCTGGAAACTCGCCATTGGACAGAAGCCCAGTTGAGCAAGGAAGAAGCCAGCATTTTTGTCGATGGTGTGATCGCATTAGTCGAACCCGTCCACATGGACTTTTTGTGGCGACCACAATTGCATGACCCAGCCGATGAAATGGTGCTAGAAACCGCTATCAATGGCAGGGCAGACATACTTGTTACCTTCAATCTGCGCGATTATGGCGATGCCCCCGCCCGTTTCGGTATCCAAGCCATGCGTCCCGCTGATGCCATTAGGAGAATTCGCATATGAAACAACAAACTGCAACTTACCCTCTGCGCCTACCCCGCTCTCTCAAAGAGGCGGTCAATGAAGCGGCAAACAATGACGGTGTGAGCATCAATCAATTTATCGCTATCGCCGTAGCGGAAAAGCTGGCTGCAATGAAAACCGCCCGTTTTTTCACTGAACGTCAACAAAGAGCCGATACGGATGCGTTCAAGCGCATTCTGACTCGCCAAGGTGGGCAAGAGCCGTGTGAGGGAGATGAGTTAGTGGCTGGTTGATCATCAATGAATACGATCAAGACAACTGAAAGGACTAATCTCATGGGTGCAATCGCCGTTAAAACTGCAATGGAACACTGGTGCTATGTTGCGCCGCTGCTACTGTTGCCCCAAACCGAAGATGACTACAACGCACTGGTTGAAGCCTTAGATACCGTGCTGGATGCAGGCGGAGCGGATGAAACCCATCCTCTGGCTGCACTGGCGGATCACATGGGTGAATTGGTTGCCCAATACGAAGAAGCTCATCTGCCGCCAATACCTTGCAAGTTCGAGCGTTGAGCGAACGTTTCGGCGTCCCCGTGCAAGTGTTTATTTAACTCGCTGCCGCAAGGGGTTGCTTGGGTCTTGCTTCAACCTGAGAATATCCGCCCTGACTTCTGCCAGTGTCGGATTGCCCAACCATTGACTGCGTTCTTTAGTGTAGTCCCCCCAACCTGTTTCGCTTTGCTGGAGAAAGCGCACCATGCCAACCGCGCCCAAGCCCTGAATGAGAACTTTGATGTCCACCCGACGGATTTCATTAAGAGTCATTACGTGTGCGTTCATGCTTTAGTTCTACGGTCTTAAGATTGATCATTAAACGGACGGTTCAGGCAACAAATATCATTACTCAACTACACATGATCGCTCAAACCACTCAGCAAGTGCTGCCTCTGCAATATTTCCCGCTGCTAATTGCTCAAACATGATGACTGCTTCGGGTTCGGGAGCATCCAGCTTAACGCCGTTGAGTTCCAGAAAAACCGCCCCCACTGCCAAGGCTACCCGCTTGTTGCCATCAATGAACGGGTGATTTTTAGCAATGCCGAAGCTGTAGGCAGCGGCAAGTTCAAACAATGTTGAATCCGGTTCGTAAGCTAACCGTTGCTGGGGGCGGGCGAGGGCAGAATCCAGCAGCGACTTGTCACGGATGCCCGGACTACCGCCGTGTTCTGCCAGCAACAGTTGATGCACTGCCAGCGTAACCTCTGCCAACACCCATCTCGGTTCAGTCATTTTGCCAACTCATGGAAAGCATTGCGGTATTTCTTCAGCACTTTTTCGGCGATCTGCATTTGCTCATCGAAATCCTGCTGATAGGGGGTCAGGGTGAAACCTTCCGGGCTTTCCACCAGATACAGGTTATCGCCTTTGCCCACTTTCAGTTTTGCCAAGGCTTCCTTGGGAAGGACAATGCCAACAGAGTTGCCGATAGCGGTGAGTTTGACTTGGAGCATGATGTAGTCGTCCGTTAGTACGAATGTAATAACGCCAGTGTAAGTATAGGCTGGGTGGAGTGCAAGCGATATGTCGCTCACGATGGATCATCAAAATCAAGCCAACAACAACTGCTGATAATCCTGCGAATACGTCGCCGCTTCCGCAATCACATACTCCTTAAACGCCTGCGCCGCTGGGGAAAGCCATTTCCCCTCCCGCGTCACGATATGCCAATAGCGCTGGATGGGGAAACCGACCACATCCAAGATCGCCAGCGAGTGCGTTTCTATTTCCAACTGGATGCTGTGCAAGGACACAATCCCCAACCCCAGCCCTGCAATCACCGAATACTTGATCGACTCATTGCTGCCCATTTCCAGCGTACTCGAAAAGGTATGCCCGTGTTCGGCAAAGAACCGCTCAATCGCCGCCCGTGTTCCCGACCCCGGTTCGCGCACCACAAACTTTTCGCCAATAATCGCGGATACCGGAATGTCTTTTTGCCCTGCCAGCGGATGATTGGCAGGCGCAATCAACACCAGCGGATTACACATCAAGCGTTGCGAATGCAAATCCAGATTGGCGGGTGGTTCACCCATTACCACCAAATCTGCCTCATAATTCTGCAACTGTTCCACCAATGTCTTACGGTTGGTAATATTCAGGGAAACCGTAATTCCCTCATTCTGCTGCGAAAATCCCGCCAACATCCGCGTAATGAAGTAAATCGAGGTATTCGCCGCCGATACTTTGATATAGCCCTGATGCACATTTTTCAGCTCTTCCAGCGTTTCCACCATGCCCTGATATTTCGCTGCAATTTCGCACGTGTAGGTATGCATTGCCCGCCCCGCTGCCGTCAGCACAATGCGCTTACCCTGTCGCTCAAATAATGACAAACCCACGTTTTCTTCGAGTTGCTTGACCTGCATCGAGATGGCAGGCTGGGTCATGTGCAACACTTCGGCGGCGCGGGTGAAGTTTTCCGTTTGAGCGACGGTTTGGAAGATCTGGATCTGGCGGAATGAGATGTGCATGTTGACTAATCCATTCGGAAATTCAGGGTTTATTGCCAACATCATAACATAACCAAACCTGATGTTTAAGTAAGAATAAATGAGTTTCCATTATGTTAAGCATCGCTTATACTTGCGCCCATTGAGAGTTATTGAAACCTTTTTATTCAATCGAGGAGAGAGTCATGGACCAATCTGGACGTTACGCGGATCTGAGCCTGAAAGAAGAAGACCTGATCGCAGGTGGTGGGCACATTCTGGTTGCCTACAAAATGAAGCCAAAAGCTGGCTATGGCTATCTGGAAGCGGCTGCGCATTTGGCAGCAGAATCTTCCACCGGTACTAACGTTGAAGTTTGCACCACCGATGATTTCACCAAGGGCGTTGACGCGCTGGTGTACCACATCGACGAAGCCACTGAAGACATGCGTATCGCTTACCCGATTGACCTGTTCGACCGCAACATCACGGATGGCCGTATGATGCTGGTGTCTTTCCTGACACTGGTTATCGGTAACAACCAAGGCATGGGCGACATTGAACACGCGCAAATGATCGACTTCTTCATGCCACCACGCGCTATCCAGTTGTTCGATGGTCCTGCGAAAGACATTTCTGACATGTGGCGTATTCTGGGTCGTGATGTTAACAACGGTGGTTACATCGCTGGTACTATCATCAAGCCTAAGCTGGGTCTGCGCCCTGAGCCATTCGCTCACGCGGCTTACCAATTCTGGCTCGGCGGCGACTTCATCAAGAACGATGAACCACAAGGCAACCAAGTATTCTGCCCAGCGAAAAAAGTTTACCCACTCGTATACGACGCAATGAAACGTGCGCAAGACGAAACCGGTCAAGCGAAACTGTTCTCTGCGAACATCACCGCTGACGACCATTACGAAATGTGCGCTCGTGCTGATTTCATCCTCGAAGCGTTTGGCCCAGATGCGGACAAAGTAGCATTCCTGGTTGACGGTTACGTTGGCGGCCCTGGCATGATCACTACCGCACGTCGCCAGTACCCTAACCAGTACCTGCACTATCACCGTGCTGGTCACGGCGCGATCACTTCCCCGTCTTCCAAGCGTGGTTACACGGCGTTTGTATTGGCGAAAATGTCGCGTCTGCAAGGTGCTTCCGGTATCCACGTCGGCACAATGGGCTTCGGCAAAATGGAAGGCGGTTCCGATGACAAAATCATCGCGTACATGATTGAACGTGACGAGTGCCAAGGGCCTGTCTACTATCAAAAATGGCACGGTATGAAGCCAACTACCCCAATCATCTCTGGCGGTATGAACGCACTGCGTCTGCCGGGCTTCTTCGAGAACTTGGGTCACGGTAACGTTATCAACACGTCCGGTGGCGGTTCTTACGGTCACATTGACAGCCCAGCGGCTGGCGCGATTTCCCTGCGTCAATCCTATGAGTGCTGGAAAGCGGGCGCAGACCCGATTGAATTTGCGAAAGAGCACAAAGAATTTGCTCGCGCATTCGAGTCATTCCCTGGCGATGCTGACAAGCTGTTCCCAGGCTGGCGCGAAAAGCTGGGCGTTCACAAGTAAGCCGCAAGCAACCACAGTAAAGGTGGGTGGTGCATTCGCACTGCCCACTTCTCCCAATCTCTCTGTCAGGAATTCCACCCATGACCGACGCTACCCAATACACTATCCAACACGAACCCTTCTACCAAGCCACCGGACGCGAAGTCGAACTGTACCAAGCCGCGTACCGTTCCCGCTTGCCGGTAATGGTGAAAGGCCCGACGGGTTGTGGTAAATCGCGTTTCGTCGAACACATGGCATGGAAACTCGGCAAGCCACTGATTACCGTAGCTTGTAACGAAGATATGACTGCCTCCGATCTGGTCGGACGCTATTTACTCGAAGCCAATGGCACACGCTGGCTGGATGGCCCATTGACCACCGCCGCCCGCATTGGCGCGATTTGCTACCTCGATGAAATCGTTGAGGCACGCCAAGATACTACCGTCGTGATTCACCCGTTGACGGATCACCGCCGCACTCTGCCGCTGGATAAAAAAGGCGAACTAGTGCAGGCGCACCCCGATTTTCAGTTGGTGATTTCCTACAATCCGGGCTATCAAAGCCTGATGAAAGATTTGAAACAGTCCACCAAGCAACGCTTTGTGGCCTTCGATTTTGACTACCCCGCCGCCGATGTTGAATCCACCATTTTGCAGCAAGAAGCCAACGTGGACGCGGCAATGGCGGATAAGTTGGTGAGAATTGCCCACACCGCCCGCAACCTGAAAGGGCATGGGCTGGATGAAGGCATTTCCACCCGTTTGCTGGTATACGCCGCCAACTTGATGCGCGATGGGATTGCAGCGGGTGACGCTTGCCGCATGGCACTGGTTAGCCCGATTACCGATGATGCGGATATTCGCAGCACGCTGAACCACGCGATTGACGCGATTTTTGGGTAAACACTCCGAACATTCCCCCCATCCCCAGCCCTTCCCCCGCAAGGGGTGAAGGGAGCAAGATAGAAGAAGAGAAAGTTTCTTGTCCCCTCCACCCCTTGCGGGGGGAGGGTTAGGGAGGGGGGAGGTTCGGAGGATGCAGGTAAATCTCGGAGTCACCATGTCAGAACCAAATGAAGTCATCGCCCGTTACCGCGCCCAACTAAGCTGCAACTTCAAGCAGCTTGATGAAGCCTTCGCCGCCTGTATGCAGGACGCACTCGCCCTGTTGAGTGAGGAAGGCATCAAGGATTACCTCGACGGTGCGTCGTTGGTGTGCAAAATCGGGCGCGGTTTCGACCCCGTGCTGACTTATCTGGAAGAAATGCCGGTATTGGCACATCGTCTCGGCGAAGGTTTGCTCACGCAAGTCAGCCAAGCGGTGTGGAAAATGTCGCGTACCCCGAACGGGCGTTCCATCCCCGCGTTCCTGCAAGCCTTGCCAGAAGCCAGCCGCCGTTTTGGTAGTGCCGAGTTGGTGGAAAACTATATCGCCATCGTGTTCGACATGATGGATCGTACCACGGGGTCGATTCACGGTTTCCACACCACTATTCCCAGCCCCGGCTTGCCGAAATTGCTGGCGCAAATGCCTTATTTAATGAGCCAGTTAGCCTTGGGTGGCTTGAAGAACTGGATCGAATACGGCATCCGCAACTACGGTAAACACCCGCATCGGCAAGAGGAATATTTCAACCTCGAATCCGCCGACAGCAAGGCGATGTTGCAGCATGAACGCCACGGCACGCTATTCACCCACCACGAGCGCAAGCTGAATTTGTACCTGCAAGCCTGCTGGGAAAGTCACGAATACCTCGTGCCGTATTCGGTGGATTTCCGCGATATGCGCGAGCAACAGCCATATTTTGACGAGTTCGGGATGCGTATTCCTGACGTGTTCGACGATGCGCATGGCGTGACAGGGATTGACCGTTACCGCGCGGTGTTGGCGCACATGGCGGCGCATCAACGCTGGACACACAAAGTGGTGGCGGATAACTTCAGCCCGCAACAGCGCATTGCTATTGAACGGCTGGAAGACAGTCGCGTGGAATATCTGGCAATGCAGGAATACCCCGGTTTGCGGCGGATTTTCACCGCGTTGCACCCTGTTCCGCTGGAAAACGAGTGCGATTCCAAGACCGAATCGTGTTTCCGGCATCGGTTGGCGATGTTGTCTTGGGCGATTTTGAATCCGGCGCATGGCTATCAGAACGCGAAGATCAATGAATTTGCGGGCAAGTTCCACGCGAAAATGGCGGAAGGCAACGCGACGACTGCGGATATGGTGTCTGTGGCGATTTCGTTTGTAGCGCAGACGCGCTTGCAAACTGACCAGTTGCCGAGCGTGTATTTCAACAATACCGCCATTCCTTACCGCGATGATAACCGCCATTTGTGGCAGTACATTGAGGAAAGTGACGACGAAGAGTTCTTCGACGAACACAAGCAAACCCAGCAGCAAAACGAGCAATCGGGCTTGCCGCCACGCCATTACCCTGAGTGGGATTACAGCACGCAGACCTATCGCCCAGATTGGACGAGCGTGTATGAAAGTTTGCATCCGGCGGGTAATCCGGCAGTGATTGATGCGCTGTTGCAGAAACACGCGGCGTTGGCGAAGCGCTTGAAGCAGATTGTGGATTTGTTGAAGCCGCAAAATTACACGCGGGTACGCTATCAGGAAGAAGGCAGCGAGCTGGATCTGGATGTGGCGATCCGTTCCCTGATTGATTTCAAGGGCGGGGCGAACCCTGATCCGCGCATCAATATGAGCCACAAGCATGACGGGCGCAATATCGCGGTAATGCTGTTGCTGGATTTGTCGGCTTCGATCAGCGAAGTGCCGGAAGGCGCGACCCAAAGCATTCTGGAATTGAGTCAGGAAGCGGTGTCGTTGCTGGCGTATGCGATTGAGGCGTTGGGCGACCCGTTTGCGATTGCGGGGTTTGCGTCCAATACGCGCCATGAGGTGCGTTACCAGCACATCAAGGGTTTCAAGGAACATTGGAACGATGAGGTGAAGGGGCGACTGGCGGCCATGCAGGCGGGGTATTCGACGCGGATGGGTGCGGCGGTGCGTCATGCGGCGCATTATCTGGAGCATCAACAGGCGGATAAAAAACTGCTGCTGATTTTAACCGATGGCGAACCGTCGGATATTGACGTGGATGACCCGCAATTATTGACGCAAGATACGCGGCAAGCGGTGAAGGAATTGGATCAGAAAGGCATTTACAGCTATTGCATTAGCCTTGATCCGCGAGCGGATGAATATGTGCGGGATATTTTCGGCAAGCGCGTTACCGTGGTGGATAATGTGCAGCGGTTGCCGGAAAGGATGATGCAGGTGTTTGTGGCGTTGACGGGGTGAGTTTAATCTGGTTTTTCCACCCCGTCTCATAGGATCCTTATGCTTTTACCACTTTCCATCTTGTACCAGTAAATTGCTGGCTTGTTTTTGGAGCGAGACCTACCGTGCTATTAGCAGTCCTACCATCAAGCCATCTAGAACCTTCTATCTCACCCATACATTTAAGTGTGACTATCTCATCATCGACTTCAAAAACTTGCCATTTCGTACCTGTGAATTGTTGGCTTGTTTTTGGGGCGAGACCAACAGAACCATCCGCCGTCCTACCATCTAACCACCTAGAACCATCCACATTGCCCATACATTTAAAAGCAAACATACCATCGTCGACCTCATAAACTTTCCACTTTGTACCTGTATAAGGCGAAGAAGTGTTAGGAGCAAGACCTACTGTGCCGTTGGCAGTTCTGCCATCTAGCCACTTGTTTCCCGGCACATCCCCTTGGCACTCTAAATAAACCATATCTCCATGATTCAATAGACTATTAGTGGCCTGCAAATTAGAGGAAAAGAGAGACAGTAGCATTGCCGCACCAGAAATTCGTAAAAAACTCCGCCTTTCCATAAATTACTCCTTTAGAGACTGAATGTGGTGACATCCACCTTTCCAGTATATAAAAAACAAAATCTATAGAGTTGCTCTATGTCAAGAATTTATATCAGACGGCTGTAATATATCGCTCTTCCAAAAACGCCAGCACGATGTCTTTTTCCTCTACCCCTTGGCGGATCAAGTCATCGGTGATGCCGTGTTCGATGCCGTCGTATTCAACCACTACTTTGCCATCCTGAAGGGTGATGTAGATCAGGTTGCCACGTACTCGTCTGCCTCTGTCCCAGCCCGCTTGCATGAGTGCGTAACGGTCGTGAATTTCATCAAACACAGTATCCAGCCGAATGTTGCCGTGAGAAGGGCGAAATCTGGCGTAAGTTTCAATGACGTGCTTTACCGCTGCTCGGTAGTGTTCCGTATCCATTTGAGTCTGACCTTTAGCTGACTTTTTTCAGCAGCAAGCGAGAACTGCGGTTAACAACCTTGCGGCTGGATTGCTGCTCACGGATTTTCAATGCCGCACAAATGGCTTTCAGGTCATTGTTATACTTGGCGGCATGGGCTTGCCGATGTTTGCGTACTTCTTCAACGATTGGATCATCCATCATGGTTTAACCTCCAAGTGACTGAGAAAGATGATACCAAAAAACAAGATTTTTCAAGGATTTTCATCTAGCATCAGCAACGAGACAAGGAGAATCTGTATATGGAACAACAAACTGCTACCTACCCATTGCCTTCGCCCACGACTCAGGAGGATACGCTCAAATTCTTCAACGAACGGCAACAGCGAGCAGATAGGGATGCGTTCAAACGCATTCTGACTCGTCAAGGTGGACAAGAGCCGTGTGAGGGCGATGAGTTGGTAGCTGGTTAATTATTCGTTTATTGCTTTACGTAGCAATTCCAGCCCGCGCTCTCTGATTTCTTCCAATGTCGGATCACCCAACCATTGCTGACGCTTGTCTGTGTAGTTGTGCTTAACAGAGTCCATGCAGCTCCTCACGCAATTCTGCTTCGTTCAACTGAAAGGGGGAAACCTGTGCCTGTGATAATGCAGTGATGAAATCCGCACGATTCACGCCTGCAATCTCAGCAGCGTTTTCCTGCGATACGCGCCGCAATTCGTACCACTTGATAGCAGCAGCAAGGCGCATCTCACGCACAAAACCAGCCGGATCAAGGTGCAGCGAAGGCAGCACAGAATCAGGCACTTGGATTGTTACCGTTGTCATACGTTATTTCCTCACAGGCTGTGATGTCGATGGCTCAGTATAGCAAACTCAAACAAATGGTATCCCTGCCTCCGTCAGAGAAAATCATCGGGGTCAATGGAACAACCATCCAAATCGTATTCATCAAACACCAACTCCGCCACACTATACGGTGGCCCGATAAGGTCACGCGGGTCATCACTGATGAAGGTTTCTTGCACCCGCTCCCCTGCCGCATCCGTCCACAGACGCACTGTTTCTCTTGGCTCTAGCGAAATCGCCACAATCACACGAGTGCCAACATCAGTGCACCGCCAGCGTCCGGCTGCGGTAAAAAACTCCGTGCCAATTTGAAAATCGGAATGCTGCATATAATCACTAACCCATTTCTAACCAACCATTTTGTGGTCAATTGTATCAGCCTTAACCCCTATCCAGATAAGGCTGAACACGCCATTCTCTGCAACTGTTGTATCATCTACGCAAAGAATCACTGCAAAATAGGAGTGTCCCATGATCCAATCCACCACCCCCAGCATTGAAGGCAAACGCATCGCCCAATACTACGGCGTCGTCACCGGCGAAGCCATTCTGGGCGCAAACGTCTTCAAAGACTTTTTTGCCGGAATCCGTGACATTATCGGCGGACGTTCCGCCGCCTACGAGAAGGAATTGCGTAAAGCCCGTGAAATCGCCTTTGCCGAAATGGAAGCCCAAGCGCAAAGCCTAGGCGCAAACGCCGTCGTCGGTATCGACATTGACTACGAAAACATCACGATGGGGAATAGCGGTGGTATGTTGATGGTCACGGTGAGCGGCACAGCAGTGAAAGTTGACTGAGGAGCGCCCTAAGCCATGACGAAACCCCTGCACCGCTCGCCCTTGTGGGCGCTACTCGTGCCAATCTTCACGTTATTGTTGCTGGCTGGGCAATTGATCCCGCTCGAACTTACCGGCGTGTACAGCATGATACTGGGTGTCGGCTTAATCTTGAGCATAATGGCAGCGGTGCATCACGCCGAAATGATTGCGTATGGCATCGGTGAACCGTTAGGAACACTGGTCTTAGCCCTAGCGATTACGGTAATTGAAGTCTCGTTAATTGTCTCGATCATGCTGGTTGCGGAAACGGGCGCTGCCGTATTAGCGCGGGATACGGTGTTTGCCACCGTGATGATTATCCTCAACCTGATTATTGGTTTGAGCTTTCTAATCGGGTGTTACCGTTTTGGTGAGCAACGCTTTATTTTGCCGGGTGTCAGCACCGCCCTGACGACCTTGGCGACCATTTTGGTGCTTAGCTTGATTCTGCCCAATTTCACCACCAGCACACCGGGGCCTCGCTATTCCGATAGCCAATTGGGCTTTGTGGCAATTGTGTCATTGGTGCTGTATGGCGTATTTGTGTTCGTCCAAGCCGTGCGGCATCGTGATTATTTCCTTGTTAATCCCTCTCACAAAGCCGCCGAACCGCAGCCTGATGTGCCGATTAAAACGCTCATTATCAGTAGCCTTTTCTTAATCCTCAGCCTCATCGGTGTGGTATTAACTGCCAAGCTGCTATCGCCCTCCGTCAAGAGTTACGTCATCGCATGGGGCGCACCCGAAGCATTGGTTGGGATTATTATTGCGGCGATTGTGCTGATGCCAGAAGGCTTCGCCTCATTACGGGCGGCGGCGAACCATCAATTACAAACCAGCCTCAATCTGGCGCTTGGCTCAGCACTCGCGACGATTGGTCTCACCATTCCCGTCGTAGCGGTAGTGGCGATCACGATGGATATGACACTTTTTCTGGGTCTCGAAACCAAATCCATTATCTTGCTACTACTGACACTCTTTATTGCGTCGATGTCGATGAGCACAGGCCGCGTCACTGTTATGCAGGGCGCGGTGCATCTTGTGATTTTTCTGACGTATTTATTCATGACGATAGTGCCTTAACGCAAGCGCCCTACCGCCGTCGCCACACCAGCAGTCGATTATTCACCGGCATCGTATAATCATGCTGAAACGCCATCCCCGCCTGTTCCGCCAGCCGGTTCAGGTCGGCGAAATCCCGAATCCCACTACGCGGATCGCGCTGCTTCAGCCACTGATCAAACCGCGCATTACTCGCGCTGGTGTATTGCCCGTCATAGTTGAAAGGGCCATACAACACAAACAAACCACCGGCTGGTAATAACTGACCAACCCCGGCAAAAAACGCCTCCACTTCCGTCCAGCCCATAATGTGTACCGTGTTGGCAGAATACACCGCATCCACCGCCAATACAGGCCATGCATCGTGCACCACATCCAAAGCCAGCGGCGCACGGGTATTCGGCAAACCGGCCTCATCCAACCACATCTGGATACCAGAGTGATGCGCCGCCACATCGCTGGTATGCCAAACCAACTGCGGCATGGCGGCAGCGAAATGCACCGCATGTTGCCCCGTACCACTGCCCACTTCCAGCACCGCACGGCAATCCCATAACAACGGCGCAAGCACCGCCAAAATAGGCGCTTTATTCTCTTCGCACGCCTCAGAAAAAGGTTTCGTTAACATCATTTAAATTGTCCTAATTCGGTAAAAAAGTAGCTCTATTGACATCAAATTGCTATGTTTCGCCAACAGTATCAGGAGAATGACTCATGCAACCACCACCCCTCAACGACAAACCCCAACCACCCGCCCCCAACGAATGCTGCGAAAGCGGTTGTGCCCCCTGCGTATGGGACATTTATCGCACAGAATTACAGAAATGGGAGCAAGCGCAGCAAGCTCCACAATCCACCACGCCTCAACCCGCCACCTGAAATCACTCACCAAATGCCCACTAAACTCCCCCGTTTCGGCGAATTCATCGCCCTGATTGCCTTGCTCAGTTCCCTGACAGCCTTCGCCATCGACGCGATGCTCCCCGCCCTGAGCACCATCGGGCGAGACTTGGGAGTAGCGCATGACAACGATGCGCAACTCGTTATTTCCACGCTGTTTTTAGGGCTAGCCAGTGGGCAAATCTTCTTTGGCCCACTGTCGGATGCAACCGGACGCAAGCCGTTGATGTACGTCGGCTTAGGTCTTTTCATGCTCGGCAGTCTCGTGTCGATGCTGGCGCAAGATTTTTCCCACATGCTAATCGGACGTTTTTTGCAAGGGCTGGGCGCATCTGCGCCGCGTGTGCTAACCATAGCGCTGGTACGCGATTGCTATGAAGGGCGGGCGATGGCGCGGGTCATGTCATTTACCATGAGTATTTTCATTCTCGTACCGATGATTGCACCGTCCTTAGGGCAAGGTATTTTATTACTGGCAGGTTGGCGCAGTATTTTCAGCGTCTTTGTAGTGTTAGCAGTCATTGTGGCAAGCTGGTTTTGGCTACGAATGCCGGAAACCTTGCCAGCCGCCAAGCGCCGCCCATTCACGTTTCGGCAGTTCTGGCTAGCCTTCCGCGAGGTGGTGACAAATCGCACCAGCATGATTTACACGCTCACCACCGGCATCGTGTTTGGCGCATTTCTGGGCTATTTGAGTTCGGCGCAACAAATCCTGCAAATTCAATACGAGCTGGGGGAACGTTTCCCGCTGTATTTTGCCTTGCTGGCGTTGGCAATTGGTGGAGCATCGTTACTGAATGCGAAGTTGGTGATGCATTATGGAATGCACTGGCTCTCCAAGCGAGCCTTGCTGCTGTTCACGCTGCTATCGGGTGCGTTTTGGCTGGTCACTTACAGCACAGCGGGGCATCCGCCGTTGGCACTGTTGATGGCGTATTTCATGCTGGCATTTTTGGCATTAGGCATGTTATTCGGCAATCTAAACGCGCTGGCAATGGAACCGCTGGGGCATATTGCCGGAATCGGCGCATCAGTCATTGGCTCGCTGTCTACCCTGATCGCCATTCCGTTAGGAACGTTGATCGGGCAAGCCTACGACAATACGGTGCTACCACTCATCAGCGGGTTTTTCCTGCTGGGGCTAGTGGCAAGCACCGCTATCTTCTCTAGACGTTAAACAGGAAATTCAATACATCGCCATCTTTGACGATGTATTCCTTACCTTCCGCCCGCATTTTTCCCGCTTCTTTCGCACCCTGCTCACCTTTGTAAGCAATGAAATCTTCATACGCAATGGTTTGTGCACGAATGAAGCCACGTTCAAAGTCGGTATGAATTACGCCTGCCGCTTGTGGCGCAGTCGCTTTCTTCGGAATCGTCCACGCCCGCACTTCTTTCACGCCTGCGGTGAAATAGGTTTGCAAGCCCAGCAAATCGTAGCCTGCACGAATCACACGATTCAAACCCGGTTCATCCAACCCCATGCCAGCAAGGAATTCGTCACGTTCGACATCATCCAATTGCGACAATTCGGATTCCATTTCCGCACACACTGGCACAACCACAGCGTTTTCACGCACGGCAATTTCACGCACTTTATCCAAATACGCGTTGTTTTCAAAACCGTCTTCGCTGACATTCGCGATAAACATCAAGGGCTTAATGGTAATCAAATGGAATTCGCGGATTGCCAAGGCACGCTCTTCCGCTGTCATGTCCATTGAACGCGCTGAATGCCCTTCAGACAGGTGTGCAAACAAACGTTCTGCCAAGACTTTTTGCGCCACCAGATCTTTGCTGCCAGATTTGGCGGAACGGGTCAGGCGGTTCACCGCTTTTTCAGCCGTATCCAAATCCGCTAACGCCAGTTCGGTATTGATGGTGTCGATGTCAGACGCGGGGTCAATTTTGCCTGCAACGTGGATAATGTCATCGTTATCAAAGCAACGCACTACTTGCGCAATCGCGTCGGTTTCGCGGATATGCGCCAGAAACTTGTTGCCCAAGCCTTCACCTTGCGACGCGCCAGCCACCAAGCCTGCGATGTCCACAAATTCCATTGTGGTCGGCAAAATTTTGATGGGTTTAACGATAGCTGCCAACGCATCCAAACGCGGATCAGGCATAGGGACGATGCCAACATTCGGCTCAATCGTACAGAACGGGTAATTCGCTGCCTGAATGCCCGCCTTGGTCAACGCATTAAACAAGGTGGATTTACCCACGTTTGGCAAACCAACAATTCCGCACTTGAATCCCATGAGTCGTACCTTTATTTGGTGTGCAGCGCGTTCATCGCTTTCTGCATGTCACCCTGTAAAATTAATTCAATCTGGTCGGCCGCCTTATCAATAGCCCTTGCGATAACAATTTCATCATCACTGGAAGGGCGTGACAGCACGTAATCAACCACTTTGTTACGGTCGCCCGGATGTCCAACACCCAGTCGCAACCGCCAATACTCTGCGCTCAAATGCGCATGACAGTCGCGCAAACCGTTGTGTCCACCGTGACCACCCGCTTGTTTCAAGCGAACCTCACCGGGTGCAATATCCAACTCGTCGTGCGCAACCAAAATGTGTTCTACCGGAATTTGGTAGAAACTCGCCAATTGCTTGACGGCAAGCCCGCTGCGGTTCATGAAGGTCATAGGCTTGATCAGCCATACCGTCGCGCTGCCGACTTGCAGTTTACAGACTTCACCGGAAAAACGCTTCTCGACAGCAAATTTGCCGGAATAGCGCCTTGCCAGTTCATCCACAAACAAAAACCCAGCATTGTGCCGGGTTTTGTCGTACTGGCTACCGGGGTTGCCCAAGCCTGCAATGAGGCGAATAGGGTTTCCCATCGGTATCGACCTTAGTGAATCGCCGCGATGGCGTTATCGTGGTCTTCGCCCAGTGCCAATGCTGGCAGGCTCACGCCTTCTGGTAATTTGATGTCTGACAAATGCAGAATCTGACCTTTTTCGACATTGAGCATGTCAACTTCGAGGAATTCAGGCAGGTTCTTAGGCAAGCAAGACACTTCAACTTCAGAAATGGAATGGCTAACGGTACCACCCTGCTCTTTCACACCTTTGGATACATCTTCGTTGAGGAAGTGCAGTGCGACGTGGACGTTGATTTCTTGGTCATCGCTGATGCGCTGTAAGTCAGCGTGCATGATGATTGGCTTAGCTGGGTGACGTTGCAGGTCACGCAGGATCACTTGCTCTTTACGATCACCGAAGTCAACCGTGATGATTTGTGAGTAAAAACCTTCTTCCTGCAAGTTGCGGATCATTTCATTATGACGCAACATGATGGATTGTGCTTCACCACCTGCACCGTAAATAACGGCAGGTACCATTCCAGTATGACGCAGGCGGCGGCTCGCACCCTTACCCTGCAATTCACGTGTTTGCGCTTGCAAAACGTAGTTCTTTGACATGTTTAACTCCAAACTAATGGCAACTGAACGCGACCGGACAGCCACCGAAAAAACCCGCGAACGGGGACTAAAACTTATAAGCCTTCAAACAGAGAACTCACGGAGTCGTCCTGATTGATGCGTAAAATGGTTTTGGCTAGCACGCCTGCTACTGAAAGCTGGCGGATCTTAACACAGTTTTTGGCAGCGTCGCTTAATGGGATAGTGTCAGTGACGACCACTTCATCCAGTTGCGATTTTTCGATATTGCTGACCGCTTTGCCCGAAAAAACCGCGTGTGTCGCATACGCACGCACACTGAGTGCACCATGCTGCTTGAGTGCGACAGCGGCATTGCACAATGTACCGCCCGTGTCGATCAAATCGTCAATCAAGATGCAGTTACGTCCTTCGACGTTACCGATAATATTCATGATTTCAGATTTATTGGGTTCAGGACGGCGCTTGTCGATAATGGCTAGCTCGACCTCACCCAGACCTTTTGCCAAGGCACGGGCGCGGACTACGCCGCCAACATCCGGTGAAACCACCATGATATTATCCATCTCGCAAGACAGCACATCGTTGATCAGAACGCCAGAGGCGTAAACGTTGTCGACCGGCAAATCGAAAAAGCCTTGTACTTGGTCTGAATGCAAGTCGATAGTCAGGACACGATCAACGTGACCTGTCGCAATCATATCAGCAACCAATTTGGCAGAAATCGGCACTCGCCGTGAGCGTACCCGTCGATCTTGCCGCGCATAACCGTAATACGGAATGACAGCAGTGATTCGCCCCGCAGACGCACGATACAACGCATCAGCGATGATCAGCAATTCCATCAGGTTATCGTTGGTAGGCGCACAGGTAGATTGCACGATGAAAACATCACGACCACGCACGTTTTCCAAAATCTCAACATGCACTTCGCCATCGCTGAAGCGTTCTGCTTTGATTTTTCCGGGGTGAATTCCGAGGTGATCGACGATTTTTTCGGTGAGTCCAGGATTAGCGTTACCTGTAAACACCATCATTTTATCGTCAGCCATGACATATCCGCATTGAGTGGAGGGGAAGAAAATGGCAGGGCCGCCAGGATTCGAACCTGGGAATGCTGGAATCAAAATCCAGTGCCTTACCGCTTGGCGACGGCCCTTCTGAAACTAATTGTAAAGCGTTGGCAATGTTGCTAGCTTTTGTTGCAAAGGTGAAAGACTAACACCTTGTGCGATAAACCCGAACCATTTATCCGGTAGGCTTTTTAGGATTGTTTCACCTTCATGCCGACTGTTTACTGATCCGAACAGGCAACTGCCTGAACCTGTCAACCTTGCGTTTGAGTACCTAGAGAGCCAACTTATCGCTTCAGCTACTTCAGGATAACGCTTTTCCACGACTGGTTGGAAGACGTTGATGCCTGCCCCGCCGTGGAAGGTCGCTAATGTAATCGCAGGGCAGTTGCGTGTCAAGTCCGGCGATGAAAAAAGTTCGGCAGTTGGCACATGAACCTGCGGATGGATCACCACGTACCAGCTATCCGGCACAGCTACGGGCGTTAATTGCTCACCGACCCCTTCCGCCCACGCTGCCTGACCGCGTACAAACACTGGCACATCCGCCCCTAAACGTAACCCTAACGCCGCCAGTGCATCATCGCTCAAGCCGCATTGCCAAAGGTAATTTAAGCCTTGCAACACCGTCGCCGCATCTGAACTACCGCCCCCCAAACCGCCGCCCATCGGAATGCGTTTGTGCACCTGAATATCCGCGCCGCGCCGACACCCCGTGACCTGTTGCAGCAAGCGTGCTGCCCGCACCGTCAAATCAGCCTCTGCGGGCACATCCGCCGCCCCCGTGGGTCGGGAGATTGCCCCATCCTCACGCACCGTCAGGGTAATCTCATCCGCAAAATCAAGGAACACAAACAAGGTTTGCAGCAAATGATAGCCATCGGTTCGCCTGCCAGTAATGTGCAAAAACAGGTTGAGCTTGGCGGGGGCGGGTAAGGTAAGGGTTTGCATCGCCATCAATACCGCGTTTGCCAATCTTTAGCAATCACCTTAACCTTGGTATTGTCAGGCGCACGGCTCAGGTTGATTTTTTCAGGTAAAGCTTTCCAGTCGTTGCCCTTCCAACCCGTGTATTCCACCAACCAACCGGCTTGTTGCAACATTTCGGGTCTACCCAGCGCATCCAACTTAACCTGTTCCACCGGCGAATCGGGTGATGGCACGCCGCGCACCCAATATTTCATGCCCTCTAACGGCAACGATACGCCGAGCTGCCCGTGCAACAAACGTTCCGCGCTGGCATCCTTGTAGGTTTTGCCATTCGCTTGCAAGGTCACATCAGAACGGTTGCCCTTGAGATACGCCATGATCGAACCTGTCAGTGGATTTTTGATGTTCATCTCATACTGATCAGTGCCGTTTTGCAGCCACGACAGATTGAACGAAGCACTTTGATCCTTGAATTGCAGCCCAACTTTGCCCTGCAAACGCCAAGACATCATGCGGGCAAAATCAGCCTGCCGTTGTTGCCAAGCCGCTTGCGCACTCACAGGCTTCATCAGGGTTTCCGCAGACGCGGGGACTTTGGTTTGCGTCGCGCAACCGCCCAGCATGACGAGGCAGCAGGCGGTAATGAGCATCCGTTGTTTCATAGAGGTCGTCCTGAGGTAAAAAGAATATTAGGCATCTGCCAATTTTGCTTTGAGCGGGAGCAAGCGTTTATCATCAGGAAATTTGCCCAGCATAGCGTCCAGAATGGTCTTGGCTTCGGTTTTATTACCGCGTGCTAGCAAGACTTCCACCAGATGGCTCGCCACTTCCGGCTCTGCTAAGACAGCATAGGCTTTACGTAACCAACTTTCAGCTTCTGCTAGCTTGCCCGTGCGAAACAAGATCCAACCCATGCTATCCATAATGGCAGGATCATCAGGGCGAACTTTCAACGCTTTATTAACGAAATCAGCCGCTTCAGGGAAGCGCTGCGTATTCACCGCCAGCATATAACCGAGTGCATTCAAGACGGTCGCATTATCAGGCTGCAACTTGATAACTGCCTGCAAATCCGCTTCAGCGGCCTCGAAATTACCGGCTTTTTCAGCACTCAACGCCCGTGAATACAGCACATCCGCGTCATCCGCTTTGATCGCCAACGCCTCGCCGAAACGCGCCATTGCTGCCGTATACTGTTCCTCATCATGCAATAACTGACCATCTACCTGTAACAGCAAGCGTTTGCGTGCATCATCCGTACTGGCTTTACGCTGTTCCGCCAACCACGTTTGAGCAGCGGACAAATCCTGAGTCTCTTTCAGCAACGAGGCAATACGCACCGTCGCTTCCCGCGCATAACGCCCCGCACTAGCACGTTGATACGCCTCAATGGCTAAAACGGGTTGCTGCTGACCTTCGTGAATTTGCCCCATAAAATAGCTGGCTTCATCGGCACGCTCAGGTACAGCCTGTAATTTTTTGATCAACGGCTCAGCCGCCTTGAACTCTTTTTGCTCCAGATGCAGCAATCCTAGCGTGTACAACACATCGATATTATCGGGGTAAGCCGCGTAAACCTGTTGATAAATCGGGGTCGCTTCTTTACGCCGATCTGCCAGAATCAGCAAACGCGCATAATCCAACTTTAATTCGGTGTCTTTGCTGGTTTTACTGGCTGCCTCTAATTCAGCAATCGCTTCCGGCAATTTTTCCAGCCCCACCAATGCCTTCGCTATCCAACGTGAGGCTTGTTCTTGTTGAACTTTATCGCCCTTTTCCTTCGCTGCTTTACTTGCCGTCAACGCCTCGTCAAATTGATCCGCATTCAACGCTAACGATGCCAAGGCGAGTTGCGCCCGCACCGAGCTATCGGCTGTTTGTACATACCGTTGGAAGGCTTGATAAGATTTCTTGGTTTCCGGCTCTAACGACAGCAGTGACACAATAAATTCAAAACCATGCCCTTCTTCTTTTTCCACGGTATCGCGGATCGTCACCAAATCGTTAACCGCTGCCTCGTACTTCTCTGCACGAATATTTTCTAATGCACGATACTGTATCGCATCAGCAGAGTTGGGGGATAACTTGAGTAAACGTTCCAAAGCACGACTCACTAAAGCGCCATCATTTGCCCCCATCGCCAGCTCCACCGCCCGTTCCGCAACGGCTGGGTCAGTGGTTTGCTGCGCGGCTGCGACATAGTGCAACGCCGCCTGATCAGGGTTGCCTTGCTTGATAAACATCTCGCCCGCCAAAATATTGTAGACTTGGTAACTGAGCGGACTGCTGAAAGTAGCGACATTGCTGACCTGTTGATCCGCAAACGTAAAGTTCCCCAATGTGCACCCACCCACTAACAAAGCCAAGGTGAGGCTAACAAAACGGCGCGGCAAACGAGTGCTGTGCATGAATCTCTCCGGTATACGTGATACCTGATCGTGTAATGATGTAAGTGCTTTTAAGGATATATTCAACGAATTACCTTTTGACATCCTCCCCGCTCTTAAAGAACGGAGATTCCTCCTGCGAGACGGCTATATCCAGCCGCGAGATGGTTTCTGGCTGCATTGACATCTCTATCATGCAGCGTCCTACAGTCGGGACAACGCCATTCTCTTATTCCAAGTCCTGCTCTACCTTTCGGACTACTGTCGGAAATACTTCCACAGTGCGAACAAGCTTGGGTACTGTACGCCTCGTTGACTTCGAGAAACACCACTGACCGCGCTAGCGCTTTGTATTTCAGTTGGGTTTTTAGCATGAACCAGCCTGCATCCAAGACGCTTTTTGCCAGCTTGGTTTTGGCTAAGGCGGAACTGCTAACATCGCCGACAACGATGAATTCATTCTCACGCACCAGCTTGGTGGTGAATTTGTGCAGCGCGTCCTTGCGCCGATTTTTGATCTTGGCATGGATCGCTTTCACGCGCTTTTTCTGTTTGGCGCGTTGGGCAGTGCCTAGCTTTGCTTCGAGTTTGCGGTAGAAGTTGCCGCATTCTAGCTTGTCGCCATTGCTGCTCGTAGCGGTTTCCTTCAAGCCTAAATCAATGCCGATGTGTTCTGTGCCGCTGACTTTCTCAATGGCGACTTCAACCACCACATTGAAATACCAACGACCCCGCGCATCTTCTGAAAACGAGCCAGCACGGAAGGCGTATTGTGACAGCCCGTAGCTGTCCCATACCTTGAAATGGTATCCGGCAAAGCGTACTTGTCCATTTTTCCATTGCGCAGTACCGGATTTGAAGGGAATCCAGCCCAATGAACGTTTAGTTCCGCTACTGATTCGCCAGCGCAATTTGTCCTTTTTAAACTGCCTGCGAGACTTGGCATGAACCGCAATAACTTCCTGCACGGTGGCAGAATGGATGATGAAGCTACGTTCTTGCTTAATGCTCTTGAGCTGCTTTTGCAGGTCAAATGCGCTGAGGTTAGTGCGTATCCAACCCACTTCCGGTACGGCGATAGAACACCATTCGGCGGTCTCGGCGTTGGCAGCATTCCAGACCTGATTCGCCTCAAACGCCATACGTGACAGAACCGCCGCGTGTTTGTCACGGACTCTGACGGATAGCGTTTTGATGGCAGTTTGTGGGATACTCATGGCAGCATGATGCCCCGTTTAGCCGCCGCTGACAACCAAGAAACCGTGTCAGTGGCGTGGATTAATGCACTGTCTGAACGTTAACTACCTCGCCCGCACCCACGAGCAGAGGTTGACACATAGAAAATTATAACCCACCATAACCTACCATAAGCTACAAATACTTATGGGTAAATATGAAATACATCAAAGGTAATGCGGCTTGTGAACTTCTTGGCGTATGCCATAACACATTACGGAAATTAGCAGATGATGGACGCATTGAAACAATCAGGGTATCAGGGCAACGACGCTACAACGTCGAGACCTACCTTGGATTGCAACAACAGCAGTCAACCATCTGCTATTGTCGTGTGTCCAGTCACAAGCAACAAGACGACCTCGAACGACAAATCAGCTTCATGCAAGAACACTACCCGCAAGCCGAAATTGTCAAAGACATCGGCAGTGGACTCAACTTCAAGCGCAAAGGTCTTAAAGCCATTCTGGAACGCGCAATGCGCGGCGATAAGCTCATACTGGTGGTTGCCCACCGCGACAGATTGGCGCGATTCGGTCACGATGTTATCCGACAAGTTATCGAGTTCAATGGTGGAAAACTCGTGGTTCTCAGTGAAGATTCTCTCTCGCCCAAACAAGAACTTACCAAAGACCTGCTCAATATCCTCCACGTATTCTCCTGTCGAATGCACGAACTCCGACATTATAAACAGCAGGTTAGTGAAGCTGTATCCAACCCAACAGCAGGCAAATGAATTCCACTACTGGCTAGATCATTCCCGTTTCGTTTTCAACTGGACAATCAATTTCATCTGGTCATCAGCAATCAAAGCCAATGGAATTTCCCCAACTGCTTCCGGTAAGGGCTTACGTTTTGGTGAGTCTTTACCGGAAACCTTAATAAATTCCCGTCTGATTTGGAAAACTGACAAGTTCGTCATGGCACTACCCAAACGACATATTTCCAGAATATCCAAGGCTAATTTGTTGGTATCCTACTGAATGTCTATCCTGATCGTTGGAGTCAATCACAAAACCGCCCCTGTCTCCATCCGGGAAAAGGTTGCGTTTTCACCTGACAGCTTGCCACACGCGTTGCAAGCGGCGCATCGGGTTGCGCCAGAATGCCTGATTCTCTCGACGTGTAACCGCACCGAGCTATACGCTGCCGCCCATCCGCAGCAAACCGTGGAAACGCTCATCGAATGGCTGGCGGCATGGCACAATATCCCCGTCACACAACTGCAACCGTATTTGCAAATCCACGAACAGGATGCCGCCGTGCGCCACACCTTGCGCGTCGCCTGTGGCTTAGACTCGCTGGTGCTGGGCGAACCGCAAATCCTTGGTCAACTCAAAACCGCCCTGCAAGCCGCCAGCGACAACGCTACCACGGGCAACCAGTTGAACCGCCTGATGCAGCACGCCTTTTCCACCGCGAAACGCGTGCGCACCCAAACCAGCATTGGCGCAAACCCTGTCTCCGTCGCCTTCGCAGCGGTCAGCCTTGCCAAGCAAATCTTCAGCAAGCTGGAAAAGCAAACTGCCTTGCTGATCGGCGCGGGCGAAACCATTGAACTGGTCGGCAAACACCTTGCTACCAATCATATTGGCAAGATTATCGTTGCCAACCGTAGCGTCGATAAAGCCCAAAAACTCGCGGCAGAATACGGCGGCAAAGGCATTGGCTTACCCGAACTCGCTGACCATTTGCCACTAGCGGACATCATTATTTCCTCCACCGCCTCGCCTGTCCCCATTCTCGGCAAAGGGGCAGTAGAACGCGCCCTGAAAATCCGCAAACACCGCCCGATGTTCATGGTCGACATCGCCGTACCGCGTGATATTGAGCAAGAAGTCGCCCAGCTCGACGACGTATACCTCTACACCGTCGACGACCTGCAATCGGTGATCGAAGAAAACCTGCAATCACGCCGCGTCGCTGCCGAACAAGCCGAAGGCATGGTGTTGGAAGAAGTCGACAGCTTCATGGCATGGCTACGCGCCCAAGACCACATGGCAACGATTCGCGCCTACCGCGCCCGCACCGACAGCATCCGCCAAGAAACCTTCGACAAAGCCATCAGCTTATTACACCACGGCAAAAGCCCCGAAGAAGCCTTGCAATTTCTGGCACACACACTCGCCAACAAACTCTCGCACGATGCCACCCAAGCCATGAACCACGCTGCCCGCAACGGCGACCATACGCTACTGGAACATGCTCGCACTCTGTTTAACCTTTCCACTCCTGACGATAACGGCTGAAAAACTGTGAAAGCATCTATCCTGCAAAAACTCGAAACTTTAAGCGAACGCTACGCCGAAATTGCTGCCCTCTTGGGCGAGCCGGACGTGATTGGCGACCAAACCCAATTCCGCAAACTCTCGATTGAATACAGCCAGTTAGAACCGGTGGCACACAACTTTCACGCCTACCGACAAACCGAAGACGACATCGAAACCGCACAAGAAATGCTCGCCGACCCCGAAATGCGGGACATGGCACAAGAAGAAATCGAAGCAGCCAAAGCGCGTCGCGCCGACCTCGAAATCGACCTGCAAAAACTGCTCTTGCCTAAAGACCCGCACGACAACAGCAATGTGTTCCTCGAAATCCGTGCGGGTACGGGTGGCGACGAAGCGGCGATTTTTGCAGGTGACTTGTTTCGCATGTATGCGCGGTACGCCGAAACGCGCCGCTGGCAAATCGAAGTGATCAGCCAAAACGAAGGCGAACACGGTGGTTACAAAGAAATCATTTCCCGCATCATTGGACAAGGTGCGTATTCACGGCTGAAGTTTGAATCGGGCGCACACCGCGTGCAGCGCGTCCCCGCCACCGAATCGCAAGGGCGCATTCACACCTCCGCCGCCACCGTCGCGGTCATGCCGGAGCTAGATGAAGTTGAAGCCGTGGACATTAATCCAGCGGATTTAAAGGTGGATACTTACCGCGCCTCCGGTGCAGGTGGGCAGCACATCAACAAAACCGAATCCGCGATTCGCATTACCCATTTACCGACCGGCATTGTGGTGGAATGTCAGGATGAACGGTCGCAGCACAAAAACCGCGCCCGTGCGATGGGCTTGTTGCAATCCCGCATTTACGAAGGTGAACGCCAGAAACAAGCCAGCGAACAAGCCGAAACCCGCAAAAATCTGGTCGGGTCGGGGGATCGTTCGGAACGGATTCGCACCTACAATTTCCCGCAAGGGCGCGTCACCGATCACCGCATTAACCTGACGTTGTACAAGCTGGATGAGATTTTGGTGGGCAGTGTTGATCAGGTGATTGAACCGCTGATCAACGAATATCAAGCGGATCAGTTGGCGGCGTTGGCGGGTGAGTAAGAAAGAAGAATCCCCCCCTTCCCCAGCCCGTTCCAGCCGCTTGAACGCGGCGCTTCGCCCCCCGCAAGAGGGGCAGGGAGCAAGAGTGGGAGACATTTTGCGGCAAGCGGCTTATCAACTAGAAAGCACATCGGACTCAGCGCGGGCGGATTCGGAAATTTTGCTGGCACATTGCCTGCAAAAATCTCGCACGTATTTGTATACATGGTCGGAAAAAGAAGTTGATAGCACTACCGAAGCAACTTTTCGGTGGTTGTTGGCAGAACGTTTGCGCGGTGTCCCCATTGCACACCTCACCGGACAACGCGAATTCTGGACGTTGACGCTGAAAGTCACTTCCGACACCCTCATTCCCCGCCCCGAAACCGAACTACTGGTCGAAACCGCTCTTTCTTTGCTCCCTTCACCCCTTGCGGGGGGCGAAGCGCCGCGTTCAAGCGGCTGGAACGGGCTGGGGAAGGGGGGTAATAAGTGCGTCAGCGCTTTAGATCTCGGCACTGGCACCGGCGCAATCGCCTTGAGCTTAGCCCACGAACGCCCCGACGCACAGTTTACCGCCTGCGACTTTTCCGCCGCCGCCCTCGCTGTCGCCACAGAAAATGCCCACAGCAACGCTATTCACAATGTCCAGTTCATCCACTCCAACTGGTTCAGTGCCCTGCCCCCGCAACGTTTCGATGTAATCGTTTCCAACCCGCCCTACATCGAAACCAACGACCCACACCTCACGCAAGGCGATGTGCGTTTTGAACCGCGCAGCGCTCTCACGTCAGGGCAAGACGGGCTGGACGACCTTCACCACATCATCACCACCGCGCCACATTGGCTAGTCACTGGCGGCTGGCTATTGCTGGAACACGGCTACAACCAAGGGCAAGTCGTCACTACGCTGTTACACAACGCGGGCTTTCAGCAAGTGTGTTGCCTACCCGATTTGGGCGGCAACGACCGCGTTAGCCTTGGGCAATGGCCAAGCGCTTAGTCCGACACATTGTGATCCCGCCAGAACATGCGCGGCATAATGTCGGTTAAGTCGGTTTTCGCCGCAATGTCTTGCACGCTGGTGCCTGTCGTGCCGTTAGCGCTATTGGAATCGTCCATCACGGGCATTTCCATTTTGCCGACACGGATTTCCACGGTTTGTTGGCAATCGCCTTTTTCGCAAGCGCCACCATCCGCTGCCATTGGGCTGCGGAACACGATTTTGGCAGCATCGAGAATCTCATTGACACCCGCCACCACGAAATCGTCTTTGCCGCCTGTACTGCTGTCAGAACTGGTCGTGGATTTACGGTCAAGGTCAGCCACCGCTCGGCCCGTGAACAAATCCAGCACGTAAGCCCGCGCACTGTTGGGCGACACTTTGCACAGGAAATCAGGGTCAGTCGTATCAAGCCCCGCACCCGTCACATCCACCGGCGCGAACGTCGTAAATATCACCTTGTTTAAGAAACTCACGGCTGGCGCAAGCACTTTCTCACCCGTGTGGTCAAAATCGTAATACCAACCTTTGTAATTAGTACTCAGCAAACTATCCACCGAACCACTAGAATCCCCCGCCGTATCAAAACTACCTGCCTCACCTAACGTTCCGCGTGCATTGATTAAGTCTGCATTGGTGATTTTGCTGAAAGGATTAGGGGGAGTCGGCGTATCGCTTGCCTTCGGCGGTTCGTTATACACGTTAGGATCCATCAATACGTAAAAGCGGTCATTGGTATTCGTGTTCAACGGGTGAGTGCGGTAGCCGCCGCCCAGCGCAATCGTCATCAATACTTTGCCATTGTGCTGGATCAACGCCACATCCGGCTCATAGAAGAATTTACGTGGGTCTGTGCCGTAGTCGCCATCCGTGCCGAGTTCTGCGATGTGGGTGAGAATCGCATCACCGTAGTTATACATATCGGCATCGGTATCGCGTAGGTCGTGATCCATATCCACGCGCCAGACATTGCCGCCGGTATCCGCGAAGTACAGCCGGTCGAGAGTACCATTGCGATCCATATCCATCACGCGAATATCGCCCGGAATGCTGTGTTTGATCGGATTTGCGGTGGCAGCGTTGTTATACAAATAACGTTGCAATGACCAATGCAATTGACCCGTTAACGCATCCACGATCATGACATCGCTGCCGACTTCATCAGAGGGACGTGCTGATACATTTTGCTCGTCTTTGAACGCGTCATAACCTGCGCCAAACACCACGACATCGTGGATTTTGCTAGAGGTTGAGCTACCGATGCGCATTTTTGCCAGCGTGGGTTTTGACCATGTTTCGCCAAGTTCATGCCAAGCGGCATCATCCACAACCGTGGTATTTTCTTTTTTCCAGAGAATTTTGGGCGCATCCGCCGAGGTAATATCCAACGCATAATACGCCTTGCCACCACGCCGCAAGCCAAAGAACAGTATCCGTTGCTCACCAGCACCTTCGATCTTACCGTCTTTATTGACATCATTTTCCCACAGCGTTAACGGGCCATCGACACCGTAAACGTGTTCTTCCGATGGCAGATTTGCCATGAATTTTTGGATGTTTGGCAGCAAACTTTTGGGCATGAATGCCCATTGCTCCGCGCCCGTATCGGTATCAATCGAATGCAAAAAACCTTCATTCGTTGCTGCAAAAATACGTTTTCCCGCCGTACCGTAATCCACCACGACTGGCTTGGTATTGAGCATGTCACCAATATGCTTACTGGGTGTAACCACCAAAGGATCGGGATTCGCATCCCCGCGTGCAAAGCTCAGTAATGCGTCACGCTCGACCTGTGTCAAACTCGTTGTGGACGTTGAACAAGTGGTTACGGCGGCGATATTGACACACTTAGTGCCATCCGTACTCCACACCACTTTCTTCTTACCCGTGCAATCCGTATAGCTACCGGCACAACTGATACCGTCATAGGGCGTTCCCAGTTTGGTAAGATCCAGATTGGCTGCCCAAGCTGACAAAGTTGGATATTTAGCCAACATGGCGGCTAAGTCTGCTGCATTACCATCAAACAATTTACTGGCATCTGTCGTGGTGCTCGTCCCACCTACCAGCATGGCATTCGTGAGCGTGGTGTTTTCTGTCTTCAGCGCATTGGTCGTCGCGGTGAGATCCATAGGAAAAGTAGGTGTGCTGACATCGGTATACAGCTTGCGATCAGCAGGTGCGGGCAACTGGCTAGCCGCACCACCCGCTGCCACATTATTACCGCTCGGCGCACCCCAAAAATCTTGGGCATCGTAAGTAAATGCCGCGCCGCTATCGTCTTTGGCATCTTTATCGACTAGCTCGCCTCGGCTATTGACCGCTGGATTACCGTTTTTATCGACGATTTTGCTGACAAACGTACCATCCGCTTGCTTTTCTTCAACGCGTTTGAATTTCTTCAAGTTACCTGACCACATCGGTTTATCACTGCGGTCAAACATGGGGATGTACACTTCATCACTGTGCGCCAACATGTTATTCGCATCCACCGTATAAGTCGGTGAGCTGAATGAAGACGATGCCGCACTGATGGAGTTTAAGATGGTTTTGAACGCCCCTGCCAATTCGGTTGCATTATTAGCGGGGAAATATTGCCCCTTGCCTTTCTGTGCCAGCAACTGCAAATACTCCTCCCCTTTGTCAGACGCATCGGCATTCAAGGCAAACCCAACGGTGAAAGTTTTCACGACTTGATCACCATTGGTGGTGTCGCCATCTTGGTCGTTAGTCGCCAACCATTCCGTGAGTTCGGGGCCACACACACCGCTGTTATAACCGATGTCCGCACCCGTGGCATCTTTCATCGCTGCACCGTCAGTACAATCGGCTAAGCCCATGTAATCTTCCAAACGCGGGTTAACCTTGATCTCGCTGCTTTTATCGGCGGCATATCCCGTAGTACTAGGATAGCGTTCAGAAGACGGCGGATAATAAGGCGTACCATCCACCTCACCCATACCGGGGTAATACGGGTATTCGGGTTTACCGTCTGACATCAGCACCAAATAGTTTGCCTGACAACTGTACTGAATAGGCGATTTATATTTAATCACCGTACTCGTATCGTAATCCGCACAGGATAAATATTCGCACGCCGTCAAAGTAACGGGGGGCGTACCATCTACCTGAAACCATGTCTCTTCCGAACAAGTATTCGGCACTATATCCCCTTTACACTCGCCCCACTCCTTAATGCACTTCGGGTTATTGGGAGAAACAGGCGGGATACTGTCAGGAGGTGATTTACTCCCATCAGCCAAATTATAAGATTTACAAGTGAGCGAATCACTATAAGTAAGCGGGTGTGCCGCCCAACCCAAACTCGGTAAATCCTTACCCCAGCCCACGCTATCGCCCCGATAATAACGCGCCGCCTCATACAAGGAATCCACAATAGGCGTATAACCGTCAGCCTGCCAACTGTTCACCAAAGAAGATAAAAACGAGCGCACCGGGGTCGTCAAGGCGGGTTGTGGAGCAGCTAATTGGTAGATATTTTCGTAGGCAGTCGTCATGCCTGCGCCACCATCGGCGACTGTATCACCAATCTTGCCATCAATTGGTGTGATCGGAAAATTCACCCCTTTAACAGAACTCCACTGATAATTCCGCCCCAAACCGTGATTCGCGTAGTGCATCAGCCCAATGTTTAAGTTTGTAGGCGCAGTATCCATCACGCTTTGGAAGGAACTTTTCAGCACATCCATGCGCGATTCTGTACCCGTAACGGTTTGGCTCATGCTCCCAGAGGCATCAATCAAGAATAAGACGTTGGGTGCTATTTCATCGCTTTTATCAGCGAAGTAAATTTCTGTTTCATCTGCCATTAACGGCAACGACGCAAAGACGGCTAACAACCAGAACCAACTACCGAGGTGATGCGTATTTTTCATGATTTTTTACATCGAATTAATAAATTTATTTATTTAATGGCATAACAACCCATACTAATAGGAAACATTCTGGTCGCGCCAGAACGTCCGAGGCAAAATATCGGACAAATCCACGCTCCCCGCCACACCACTACCCAAAGCATTCGTACTATCCATCACGGGTAACAGCATCTTGCCCACCCGAATATCCACGGTTTGCTTGCAATCGCCCGCTGTGCATTTATCCACGCCATTACTCGCCATCGGGTCAAGGAAAACAATCTGCGCACCGCTGAGAATTTCATTCACCCCAGCAACGACCGACTTATCCTTCACAGGGTCAATCACCCCATCTCGATCCAAATCCGCCACGGCTTGCCCATTAAACAAATCCAGCACGTAAGCGCGGGCACTGTTCGCGGGTGCTTCACATGGATTTTCGGTATCGCCATCCGCCGCAAACGTGGTAAACACCACTTTATTCAGGAACGAGACTGCCGGTGACAACACCTTCTCCGCCGTATTCGGCAAGTCGAAATACCAACCTTTTTCCGCAAGCGTCAGAATAGTCTTGCCTGCATTCGCCAACGCATCTGCTTCACTCAAATCCGTATCGGTTAGCGTCACAAACGACTCCGGCACAGGTGCATAGACAAATTCATCCCGCAACACATAAAAGCGATCTTTAATCCCTGCGTCTTGCGGGTGTGAACGGTAGCCGCTGCCAATCGCAAGCGTCAGCACCGTTTGCCCTTGATGCTGCATCAACGCCACATCCGGTTCGTAGAAAAACTTGCGTTTATCCGTCCCCATGCCGCCCAAATCAGCCAAAGCGGTCAAGGTAGCATCCGCGTAGTCATACAAACCCGCATCGCCATCGCGCACATCCGTATCCATATCAACACGCCACACGATGCCACCTGTGTCAGCAAAATACAGGCGGTCAAGCGCACCATTGCGATCCATATCCAGCACACGAATATCACTGGGGATGCTGTGCTTCAATAACGCACTCGCGCCACTCACATCATCCCGCAACGACCACAGCTTTGCGCCCGATAAAGCATCCACAATGAAGACATCACGCCCCATCGCATCCGCCAGCCGTGCCGTCGGGTCGATTTCTTCCAGTGCCACATCAAAGCCTGCCCCGAATACCAGTACATCGCGCAATACCACCGGATCAATTGCACTGGCTTGGGTACGCATTTTAGCCAATGCCGGTTTTGACCAGCTTTCACCCAATTCAGCAAAACCCGTAGTGGTATTTGTCACCGTCCACGCCAGTTTCGGTACAGCCACATCCGTAATATCCAAGGCGTAATAAGCATTGCCACCGCGCCGCAGCCCAAAGAACAAATAGGCTTTGTCACCGTTGCTCGCATCAATTTTGCCATCACCGTTTTTATCCAACGTCCACGGCACTAACGCGCCATCCACGCCGTAGAAATGGGTTTTCTCTTGGTTGTTGTCGTAGAAATGCCGGATATTTTTCAGTAAGGTTTGCGGCATGAATGCCCATTTTTCCGCACCGTCGGCGGTATCAAAGACGTGCAGGAAACCCTCATTGCTGCCCACCATCACGTAACTTTTACCGTCAATGTAATCCAGCACCACCGGCTTGCTGTTCATAATATCGCCGATATGGTGGCGCACGGTCGTGCCATCCTTGTCATAGCCGCGTGCAAACGCCAATAGGCTGGCGGGCAAAGCATCGTCCATCCCCGCATCACCCAGCACTGTTTTGGTAATCGCGGTATTGGCAATATCAAGATCCCCCAACACCCCACCCGCATCGGTATACAACTGACGACTGGCAGGATTCAATAACGCCGCCGCACCGCCTGCTTGCACGGTTTTACCATCAGCAGTAGCAGACGTTGACCATTCATCCCATGTTGCATCGGTGAATTGCCCCTTCTCATCCACGGCAGGTTTATTGTTTTTCGTGCTGTAGATTTGTCCTTTTTTAATATCCACCACACCATCGCTATCGGCATCAAGCGGCGTTTTAGCCACTTTGAATTTTTTCAGATTACCCGACCACAGCGGCAACATGCTGCGCTCAAACACCGGAATGTATACATTGTCACCGTGCGCTAACATGCTGTCTTTATCCACGCTGTACGCCGGAGAACTGAACGATGACGACACCGCATCAATTTTATCCAAAATGCTATTAAAGCTCTTGGTCAAGTCCTCCAAGTTACTCGCCGTGAATGCACCACTGTTCACTGCCGCCAAATTGCGTAAATAGGACACTGGATTCAGCACTTCCCACACATCCGCCCGCACCTCAGCCATTTCAATCCCCGCCCCCAGCACGCCGAATAGACGTTCATGCAGGTTCGGTTGCTGTGCCAGCGCCACGGGTTTGGCAACGGTATAATCTTGCGCTTGGTAAGCCACATTTGCCGAGGCAACAGGTTCGCCCTTGATTTTGCTTACCTTGCGAATCACTTGATCAAACGCCAGCTTCAGGCTATCAGTATCGTTTGCTGCCAGTGCCCCGCCCGTCATATTGGCAAGGCTGGCAAGGTATTCCGTACCCGCCGTATCTTCCACCCCAAACGCTACGGTGAACGTCCCAATCGACTGTTTGCCATCAATACTGGTTGCTTGATCGCTATTCGCCTGAAAGTGGGTTAATTCAGCGCCGCACGTTCCGCTTTTATAGCCATTCGGCGCATCGTTGTCACAATTCGTGTCCTTACCGGTCAGGGTTTGCACTTCATTTTTGCGTAACGGGTATTGGTTAATACTGCCGCCACTGCTGGCACTGCCTGCGTATTCGGGGCGACCATCCGACATGAGCACCACGTAGTTGGCTTGGCATTCGTGTTCAATTGGTGAAATATAACGCTTTTCACCGCCACACACGGTTTGCTGCTGCTGACAGATTTCCTCCTCAATCACCTCTTCTTCTACGCAAACGTTTTGGGTAGTGGTGGTCGGAGTGGAACAAGTGAACCCACCCGTGCATTGCTGCACATCCTTAGTACAGGCGACATTCGTGCATTGCTGCACATCTTTCATGCAAGCAACCTCGGTGCATTGTTGCACATCCTTCATGCAAGCGGTTTCCGTGCAACTATTAATCGGCTGACCGGATTCATCGTAACCACTGATGGTACAGGTCTGGCACATACCGGGTTGTTTAACTGTTTTACAGTCTTGGCACATGCCGGGTTCTTTGATGGTTTTGCAATCCTGACAGGTACTCGCCTCCTGCACGGTTTCCCAACCACAACATTGATTCGCCACGGAAGTCGTCAATGTCTCAGTTTTGTATGTTTTACAGACCGTGTGCGTTTGGGACTTGCAATCGGTGGTAGGCAAAGCAGTATTGCATTCCTTGGCGGTGTTATTACACGACCACTGGTTAGTCTGGCAATTTAAGGTCGTATCGTTAACATAAGTCGAAGGATGCGCTGCGCGTACTTGATCCGGCGCTAAATTCCCAAAATCCACCGATTCGCCACGGTAGTAACGACTAGCCTCGTATAAGGCATCCACGATAGGCGTATTTCCGCCCGCACTCCAACTATTGGCAACGTCTTGTAAGAATGCCCGTACTGGCTGGGTAGCACCCGTAGGATTGGGTAAATTGTCTTGCCCCATTGGGATACTGGCTTCGATGATGGCTTTAACACTGCCGTTACCATCCTTATCTAAATCAATGGGTTTAACGGGAAAGCTCACCCCGTTAGCTTGATTTTCGCCGTGTCCGCCGTAGCGCATCAACCCGATATTCAGGTTGCTAGGGGCAGAGGTTAATACTGCGCTGACCGCCTCCTGCATCACCTGCATCCGTGTTTTGCCGCCACTATCGGGGACGGTATTTTTATTAACGCACGTTGTGTCCGGCTTATCGTATAGCCCGTTACTATCGGCTTTGCATTCCATGCTCAGTGAGGTATCCAACACAAATAAAATGTTGGGGTTCACACTCACGCCTTGCGAGTAGTAGATTTCCGCATCATCCGCCATGAGTACAGCGGAAAATAGCAGCGGGATGGCAGGTAATAAGCGACCAAACAAACGTTTCATGGTGTACCTTCTTATTCTTGAATTACCAACAAACCGTGGAAGCCGCATCATCGCTATCTTTGGCTGCCTTAACGCCACGGTTATTCAGGGTTAACACTTGGCAAGGGGCATCGTGTGCCTGTGGTTTTCCACTGGCAGCCGTCGCCGTTGCGGTGAACGTTGTTGCATCAGCCGTAACCGATAAGGTGTAATTGCCGTCACTGGTAGTCGTGCTGTAGCCCAACGCAGTCGTGTCGCCATAACTACGGTTGCGCAGGAAATAGCTTTCTTCGCGTTGGGCGATTTCCATTAGCGCGACTTGCGCGACGGCACGGCGGCTTTTTTGCACATGCTGCGTGTAACTGGGGTACGCAATCGCCGCCAGAATGCCGATAATGGCGACGCTGATCATCAGCTCAATCAAGGTGAAACCGCGTTGGTGGTGATTTGTTTTCATTGTTATTAACCTATTATGCTATTGCTGAATTTAATGAATTTTTGGCACAGGCTTCAAGACACCTTCGGAATGCTGGCTGCGTGCTCCCGTGCCTGATAATGATGCCTCCGCTTCCGTCGTAAAGACGCGGCAGGCAATACCGCCCGCATCCGGTGTCATTTCCGTGGTCATCGCAATGCCTTTCAAGGGCGGGCAACCGGATTCTTCGCCCATTAACGACACACCGGTTACTGCCACGCCGTTGGTATTATCGGTGTAACCATCATTCCAAGTGCCATCAACCGCCGCGCTCATGTCATTCATTTTGCGTACCCGATGCACGCCGTTTTCCGCAGTTCCCTTTTCAACTGTCATCATGACTTCATACAAACTCATGGACTTGTTCAGCATCGAATCCGCCCCCTGAAAGGTGAGCATGTACATCATCTGATTGCCAGCAATACGGTTATCAATACTCGACATCCGCGTTGCCGCAATACCAATCACGGTCAAGGTTAGCAAGATAACTAACCCCCACACCAATACCGCACCGCGTTCTTGAGATCTTATTGTTTTCACTGTGTTACCTCTAACCATCAACCACGTTGCGTAACTGAATAACTGCCGTGTACACCGCCCGCTGGTAACGATCATTGCGCGTCAACGTTACGCCTAACACGTTATACGTGCGCGACTCAGCCGAGGGCGATACTGGCTCTAACGACCGTACCAACAGACCGGCTTTGATACTGATCACCCGTTGCCAATGTCCAGCGGCTGTTACCTCGGTCGCCGTCATGTATTGATCAACGGCGGCATCGGTATTCGCATCCACCCCGTACAAAAACTGGATATTTTCAATTCCCGGTGCAATCTGTACCACAGCCGGATTACGTGAACCCGAACACATTAAGCTTGGTTGTCCACTGCTCTCATCCACAAAAAACGTGTTGTAAATGAGAGCAGCTTCCATACTAGGTGCATTGCCCACCTGACAACTGGCAGGTAAGCCGCTATTTGAACAATCCGTAAACAATAAGGGATCGCCTAGAAAACGGATACTAATGGTATCCCCCGTCACCGTCGTGCCATCCGGCTTGTAATCATCTTGCGCCGCACGCCCCGCAAACGTGACTAAATTTAAACCGTTATGCACACCTGTATCCAGACCGCCACAAGACTTTTTCTGTGGAGCAGTATCTCCTAGTGCATACATATAATCCCCTAACGGCAACTTGGCAGGTGTTGCGTAACCCGCGTGCTCCAAATGCTTCGTGAGTGCATTCAACGCGACACGCGCACTTTCATCCATCAACGATAATTGGTCGCGTGCTTGATAATTGCGTTTACTACTGATGTAAACCGTACTAACCCCACCCACTAAGACCAAACTGATCACCAGTGCGATCATTAATTCAATCAGGGATAGACCCTTCTGGCGTTGCGCATATTGCATGGTAGTGCCTTACAGAATTGCGTTGAGATTAATAGTGAAGGTTTCAACACCATCGGTATTGCCATCGAAGTCGGTCTGCTGCGTCGCGTTACGCTCATCCCATTGCAGATTTAAGGTAACACCCTGCTTGCAATCCGGTGGTGGAGCGGCAAGCGGATCGACATCAAAACAGTTCACCGCCAGCACCCCATTAATTAACGTCGTGCTGATGCTGACATCTGTACCGCAACGCAACCGGAATAGGTCATATTTCGCCATATCCTCACTTGAACACGTCCCCGTGGCGCACGCAGGAGGCGGCGTATCACAGGGCGTTGCCACGTTGTATTGCTCAGCCAACGCAGCAGGGCGATTAGCTCGCATATTTTCCAATAAAGCGTGTACCAGCCAAGTGGCTTGCTGCATCTGGTAAGAATTGTGCGTGGTTTTCATGCCAGCAATCTGTAAACCAGCCAAACCAAGCAACCCTGTCGACAATACGACGGTAGCGACTAATACTTCTATCAGGCTTAAACCAGCCTGTTGACGGAGGGATGATGAACGTATCGGCATAGTGCCACCTATTAATATTATGATTGGGGCTTATAGTTATGGCTATTATACTGAAAAGTGCATCTTATGGTGAGATAATACAAATCATACCGATAAGCTGTTATGTTTTGGGTATGAGTGGCTCGGCAAGATGTGCTGCTGAGATACAAAAAAAACCCCAGCGTGTAGCTGGGGCTAGAACTCTCAACTCATGACTATGACGCATATGCGTTATCCTGCTAGTCGCAGTATCGCGCGGTAAGGTTCATGAGTTTGTTGATAATTTTTCAATGCAGTCGCATGGAGAAAGCCGGATCTAAACTTGACCGTAAACCGCCCTCACGCAGCATACGTTCTAATTGTTTACCTAGATCACCCAAATCTTGACGGTAGATAATTAACCCATCAAGCAACTGTTGCGCTGAACTACGTTGCCTATCGTTGCCCCGAACTATAAGTCGTCTACTCATTTACACACCCCATTACTAACTACTAGTACTAACCCTCGGTACTAAATATAGCGTAAAAATAGACTTTCTGTGTTGTCTTTCGACTAGGTTTAAGGATAATGCCAAACTTTAGTATATTAACTGTTCCTGATTGAGGATAACCATGCTGGAAACACCGTCACCGGAAGCACGCCTGTTGTTCGTCGATGAACTAGACCATCAACAAATCAGTCAATTACAGCACAATACAGCACAGCATTACGGGCTTGCTCCGCATTTTCATGATACCTTGAAAGCCGGTACGAACGGCCCACAACTCGCGGTGATTCCCGCCGGACGCTTTGAGATGGGATCAGAACGCACCGAAATTGGGCATCAACCCGATGAAGCCCCACGCCATCTCACCATGATCACCCAGCCATTCGCGCTGGGCGTTTACCCGATCATGGGCGAAGAATTTCGGCAGTTTCGCAAAGATACGGAATGGTTTTTACGCCCCGAACTCATTTGGCACGAAGGGCGTTACCCCGCCATCAATATCCGCATCGACGACGTTAAGCTGTATTTGGCATGGTTAAGTTTGCAAACAGGGCAAACCTATCGCCTACCGACTGAAGCCGAATGGGAATACGCCGCCCGCGCTGGCACAACTACGCCCTTCCACCACGGTGAGGATGTGAGTTGCAAGGACGTGCATTTCAACCCGTTGTTTCCGTACAAGGAAAAGCTGGATAAACGTCGCTGGTACATGCCACGCTGCTTCCCCAGCCCAAAAGCCAGCGAAGTCGGCTTGCACGCCGCCAACGCGTGGGGGTTACATGATATGCACGGCAATGTGTGGGAATTTACGCAAGATCATTGGACAACTTCGCACCTTTACGCCAATCGCGATGGTCGCCCGTCTGCTTCTGCAAACACACATTGGTATGTCACCAAAGGTGGGTCATGGTTTGACCCCGCAGCACGCGCAAGGAGTGCTGCTCGCAAAAAACGTTATCTGGATGAAATGGATACGAACCTTGGCTTCCGCGTGGTACGCGAGCTATAAGCCGCGCACCTTAACGGTCGAATTCCAGCGCCATGCCCAACGGTGCAACGTCTAACAGCTTGCCGTCCTTCCACACCAGTTGCCCATTCACCACGGTGGCGGCAATGCTGGAGCGGAATTCATAACCATCAAACGGTGTCCAGCCGCATTTCGACAGGCTGTTCGCGTGGGTCGCGATGTGCGGCTTATCCAAGTCTACCAAGGTCAAATCCGCCCAATAACCTTCACGGATATAGCCTCGGTCTTTGATATTGAACATTTGTGCAACAGCGTGACTGGTCTTTTCGACAATAAATTCCAGCGTGAAAATACCATCTTGGTAATGCTCTAACACCGTTTGCATGGCGTGTTGCACTAAGGGCAAGCCGGAGGGCGCTTTGAAATAGCTGGGGTTTTGCTTTTCTTCCCACGTATGCGGCGCATGATCCGTACCGATCACGTCCAAGCGCCCGTCCAGCAAGGCTTGGATAATTCCAGCGCGATCTTCGGCGGTTTTAATCGCGGGGTTGCACTTAATCAACGCCCCTTTGCTCGCATAATCTTCATCGGCAAAATGCAAGAAATGCACGCAGGCTTCCGCCGTAATACGCTTATCTTTCAGATCAAGATCGGAGAACATTTCTGCTTCTTTCGCGGTCGAAATGTGCAAGATGTGCAAACGTGTACCGCAACGCTTGGCCAATTCCATCGCCATTGATGACGATTTGTAGCAAGCGGCTTCGCTACGAATCACCGGATGCAGGTGGAACGGAATATTGTCACCGTAGATACTACGGTAACTTTCCTCGTTTTCGATAATGGTAGGCGTATCTTCGCAATGTGCCGCCAGTAGGGTCGGGGCATGGAGGAAAATTTGCTCCAGTACTTCAGGGTCATCCACCAACATATTGCCGGTGGATGCGCCCATGAACACTTTTACGCCGCACGCATCTTTTGGGTTGAGCGCTTTAATCGCTTCCAAATTATCATTGGATGCACCTAAATAAAACGCAAAATTACCCATCGAACGCCCTGCCGCCAAGACTTTCTTATCATTGAGCAAGGCAGAATTTAACGCATTCGGAATGGTATTCGGCATATCCATAAAGCTGGTGATACCACCCGCTACAGCGGCGCGGCTTTCTGTGACCATATCGGCTTTATGGGTCATGCCCGGTTCGCGGAAATGCACTTGATCATCAATCATACCGGGCAACAGATGTCGCCCAGCGGCATCCAGCACTTCGACACCCGGTGCGGATAAATCGCGACCAATGGTTTCAATACGCCCGTTACGGATCAGCACATCGGCTGCCGTTATCTGACCTTCATTGACCAGATTTGCGTTAACAATCAGCAGTGAACTCATGGGGAGGAATCTCCTCGGAATTAAGATTCGCGTTCAAGAACCAGAAAGGAATAGGGGTAGGGGTTTTTGGCGTCAGCCGGATGATTAATCCGTTCTAACTCACGCCATTGATGTTGATTATAGTCGGGAAAAAATGTATCACCGGAAAAATCAGCATCAATCAGGGTTAAATACAGACGGTCGGCACGCGCTAAGCAATGTTGGTAGATTTGCGCTCCACCCACAATCATGATTTCGGGTGCATCGTGCACCGCTGCGAGTGCCGCCTCAGGTGACGCCATGCGTTCTGCACCGAGCGGTTGGAATATCGTGTCGCGAGAAATCACTAAATTACGTCGCCCCGGCAAGGCGCGTCCAATGGAGTCCCACGTTTTGCGACCCATAATAATGGGTTTACCTAAGGTATTGTGTTTGAACCAAGCAAGATCAGCGGGCAAGTGCCAAGGCATGTGACCTTCGCACCCGATCACCCGCTGGTGTGCCATTGCTGCAATCAAAGACAACATAGGTCTTACTTCACCACCCGCAAGAATGAGGGGCGTGTGGTGGGTTTTGTTGGCGGCGGTGGTTCATCATCATCCGCGTCGCCTGCCTCAGGGGTATCACTGTCACTCACCGCTGCACCCGACACGCTCGCCAACGAAGGGCGTGGGGTCGCCGCTTCCGGTGTGACTAGCGCTAGGCTTTCGGCGTATTCCTCCAGCGGGAAATTCAAGCCGTCTTGGGTTTCACGCGCATAAATCGCCATGATTGACCACATGGGCAACCAGATTGACATGGCTTTACCGCCGAAACGGGCATTGAACGTGACCTGATCGTTATCCATCAGCAAATTATTGGCAGCGGTCATGCTCACATTCAGCACGATGCTGCCATCTTTGACGAATTGACGCGGCACTTTCACCTTAGGCGAACGCGCATCGACCATAATGTGTGGCGTCATGCCGTTATCCACGATCCATTCATAAAACGCCCGTAACAAATAAGGGCGTTTCGGCGTGGCAATAAATTCAGGAGGATTAGGCTGACTCATGGGCGGATCGACTTTTCAACCTTGCTCAACGATTGCTGGAAAGCATCGCGAGAGAAGACGCGTTCCATATATTTCAGGATAGGCTTACCCTGCTTTTCGGGCACATCAATACCGTATTTCGGCAAACGCCACAAAATCGGGGCAATGGTGCAATCCACTAAAGAGAACTCATCACTTAGGAAGTAAGGCTTCACTGAGAAGACTTCTGCCGCTGATAATACGCTTTCACGCAGGATTTTACGGGCTTGTGATGCACTAGCATCATCGCCGTGTTCAATGTCACTGACTAGTGAGAACCAGTCTTTTTCGATACGGAACAGTGCTAAACGTGAGTGGGCACGCGTCACGGGGTCAACCGGCATCAACGGTGGATGTGGGAAACGCTCATCCAAATATTCCATGATAATACGGGCATCATACAGCACCAAATCACGATCAAGTAAGGTGGGCGTGGTGTTGTATGGGTTCAACTCCGCGAGATCTTCGGGCTTGTTATCGGGGTTGATGTTGAGAATATCGACGGTAATATCTTTTTCCGCCAGAACAATACGCACCCGATGACTGTCTGCGCAGTCGGGGGCGGAAAATAATGTCATCACAGATCTTCGGCTGGAAAGCGAAGCCATATAAGCGGAACTCCCTGGACTGAAAACAAAAAAGCCACTCTATAGTACACTAGAGTGGCTTCAAGGTGTTATACCGATGAAGGATTAATGCACGTCCTTCCAGTATTCCTTCTTCAAGAAGTACGCGACAACCGCGAACAAACTGAGGAATAACAATACCGCGATACCATAACCTTTACGGGTATTTTGCGCGGGTTCACCCACATACGCGAGGAAGTTGGTGATGTCACGCGCCATCTGATCGTATTCCATCGGGGTCATTGAACCCTGCTTGACTACTTTCATTTCGCAATGCTCGACAGCGTGAGCGCCTTCGCCTTCCTTAGTGCAATGCTTTTCCTGCAAACCTTGCAGTTCCCACAGTACATGCGGCATACCAACATTCGGAAACACGGTATTGTTCACACCCATTGGACGCGTTGGATCAAGATAAAACGCTTTCAAATAGCTGTAAATCCAATCCGGGCTACGTACACGCGCTTCCAAGGTCAAATCTGGCGGCGGCGCACCAAACCATTCCGCAGAATGCTTCGGCGACATCGCGTTCTTCATCAACGCACCGGGGTTTTCCGGCTCGCCATCCGCATTACGCGTGAAGATCAGATTTTTAACGACTTGCTCGTTCGTCAAATCCAAATCCGTGGCGATACGGTTGTAACGGCTGTATGCCAACGAGTGGCAACCCATGCAGTAATTCGCGTAATACTTTACGCCACGTTGCAGGCTAGCCTTGTTGCTAATATCCACGTTTGCATGTTCTAACGCCACCGTGTCTGTATTAGCTATCGCGGTGGTTGTCAGCAACGTTGCTGACAGTGCGAACATTACACTTACGATCAATTTTTTCATGTTGTCACACCTCAACCTGTCACGCGATCAGGAACTGGCTTTTCAGCATTGCAGCTTGCTTTGAAAGCAGGCAACAACAGCGTCAATGCCAAGTAAGCTACCGGCCAGATAAACTGAATCAACATCTGACTTGTTGCTTCGGCATCGCCTGGAATATAACGGAACATCATGTCATACGCGACAACGCCTGCCAGCAGGATACCGAACCACATGACATACTTAGCTTTCGCCGGTGTGCTATGAATCCACAACACCACAAAGAAGATGAAGTAAATTTGCGTCATACGCGTGCCCAGCTCTTTGAATGCAGGCGTAACCGCTTCAACACCCATCCAGCCCAACACAAAAAACACCGCAGCAAACAGCAGCAAGTTGATTTTGTGAGCGGTATTACGGTAGCGCCAAGATTTCATCGGATTACGGTCAATCCACGGCAACACGAACAGCACGGCAATCGCCCCAAACATCGCCAACGTTCCTAAGAACGGGTCAGGAATCGCACGCAGTACGGTGTAGAACGGGGTGAAGTACCAAACTGGCGCAATGTGCAGCGGGGTTTTCATCGCATTCGCAGGCTCGAAGTTAGGCTGCTCAAGAAAGTAACCGCCACCTTCTGGCATAAAGAACAGAATCGCAAAGAAACCGATCAAGAACACCACAACACCCAAAATGTCTTTTACCGAGTAGTAAGGGTGGAAAGGAATACCATCACTAGGCGCAGTATCGCTCCAACGGTTGCCTTTAGGGCCTTGCTTGATTTCAACACCATCAGGGTTATTGGAACCAACCGCGTGCAGTGCCACGATGTGAACAAACACCAGTGCAGGCAGAACCAAAGAAGGCAGGAAGAAGTGCAGTGCAAAGAAACGGTTCAGGGTTGCATCACCCAATACGAAGTCACCCCGAATCCACGTAGACAAGCCTTCGCCAATCACGGGAATGGTGTTAAACAAGTTGATAATAACCTGTGCACCCCAATAAGACATCTGACCCCAAGGCAGCAAATAGCCCATGAAAGCCGTTGCCATCAGTGCCAGATAAATTGCCATACCGATCAACCAGATCAGTTCGCGCTTACCTTTGTAAGATCCGTAGATCAAGGCGCGGAACATGTGCAAGTAAACCACGATAAAGAACGCGGACGCGCCCGTGGAGTGCATGTAGCGAATAAACCAACCACCCGGCACGTCACGCATGATGTATTCAACCGAAGCAAACGCCAGAGCGGTATCCGGTTTGTAGTGGAAGGCTAAGAACAAGCCAGACACAATCTGGATAACCAGCACCAGCATCGCCAGTGAACCGAAGAAATACCAGAAGTTAAAGTTTTTAGGCGCATAGTAACCAGCCAAATGCGCTTGCCAGGTTTCCATCATCGGGAAGCGGTCTTCGACCCACCCTAAGAAACCCGTGTAATTATGTGCGGGACGCTCTGCCATTATGCTTTACCTCCATCTTCACCGATCAACACCGTGTTATCGTCTTTGAAATAGTACGGCGGCACTTGCAAGTTAGCTCCAGCTGGAACGTTTTTGAACACACGTCCAGCCAAATCGAACCTAGAACCGTGGCATGGGCAATACCAACCGCCCTTCCAATCAGCACCCAGATCAGCCGGGGATAATTCTGGACGGTATGTCGGTGAGCAACCGAGATGCGTGCAGATGCCGACCAGAACCAAATACTTCTCTTTACCTTCGCGGGTACGCGCAGGGTTTTTAGCATATTCAGGCTGTTGCTTGATGTCATCCGAATTTGGATCTTTCAAGTTACCATCATTGCTTGGCAAACCCGCCAGCATCTCTTCAGTACGGTTAACAATCCATACCGGCTTACCCCGCCAGATAACACGAATCTGCTGACCCGGTTCTACTTTACCCACTGGCACTTCCACGGGTGCGCCTGCGGCTAACGCCCGCGCACTTGGAGACCATGAGGAAAGGAACGGCGTTGCGATCGCTGCCACACCTGCTGCACCCACGACTGACGTAGCTGCAATCAAGACGCGGCGACGGTTTTTGTCTACTCCAGTATCTACCATCGCTTGCACTCTCCCAATCATTCAAAACATAACTGATACATCCCTGCAAACGATAGAAAACATAAAGGTTGCAAAAATGTTGAATTTTATCTATGGCTGCCCGAATCAGCAGCCTATATTAGCACAGGCTAAAACGCACGGTAGGATGTCCCAAACGCCACACAAAATCAAGCGAAAACACACAATAACCTGACTTATGCCGGGTTATTCAAATCCAGAAAAAGGTGTTCCAAGCCAAACTGTTGTGCCAGATGTTCACCCAATGCCTGAATACCGTAACGCTCCGTGGCGTGATGCCCTGCCGCAATATAGTGAATACCGTTTTCACGCGCAAAATGGACGGTATGCTCAGAAATCTCACCGCTCAAATACGTATCTGCACCCAACTCAAATGCTTGTTGGATATACCCTTGCGCCCCACCAGTACACCACGCAATCCGTTGCACGGGGTGTTCACCCCCCGCAATCAACAGCGGCTCACGCACCAATGCGCTAGCAACCTGCTGTCCAAACGCAACCAGCGACAACGGCTGCGCCACTGTGCCGATATTGCCGACACCTTGCAATTCACGCGCATCCATCACACCGTCAACATGAATTCCCAATAACTGCGCTAATTGTACATTATTACCGAATTCAGGGTGTGCATCCAATGGCAGATGATACCCCAGCAAACTCATATCATGTTTGAGTAAAGTCATGAGCCGCCGCTTTTTCATGCCGCGAATCACCGGAGACTCACCTTTCCAGAAATACCCGTGATGCACCAATATCGCATCTGCGCCCTGCTCTACCGCCGCATCCAGCAAGGCTTGCGACGCGGAAACACCCGTCACAATGCGCTTAATCTCTGCCCTGCCCTCAACCTGAATGCCATTCGGTGCATAATCGCGAAACTTGCTCACGTTCAGCAATTGGTTGAGATACGTTTCCAATGCGTAGAGATTCATAGTTCAGCCAGAACGTGCAGGAACGTTTGCATTTCCGCATCCGTACCGATGGTGATCCGCAAGTATTCGTTAATGCGCGGCTTGTTGAAATAACGCACCAACACCCCGCGCTGTTTCAACGCCAGATACAAGGCTTCCGCGTTCCCAGCCGGTGGGCGGGCAAACACAAAATTGGCAGCCGACGGTAATACGCTAAAACCCAACTCAGTGAGTTTTTGCACCGTCATGTCACGGGTGGTCATGATTTGTTGGCAAGTCGACGCAAAATAATCACGATCACGCATGGCCGCCGCCGCGCCTGCAATCGCCATGCGCCCCAATGGATAAGAATTGAAGGAATTTTTCACCCGCTCCAACCCAGCAATCAAATCAGGATGCCCCACTGCAAAACCGACGCGCAAACCCGCCAACGAGCGTGATTTGGAGAACGTTTGCACCACCAACAAATTCGGGTAGTGCGTTATCAAGGGAATTGCAGTTTCTGCACCGAAATCGACATAGGCCTCATCCACTACCACCACGGAGTCGCGATTCGCTTGCAGCAACGCCTCAATCACATCACGCCCCACCGCCATGCTGGTCGGCGCGTTCGGATTGGGGAAAATAATACCGCCGTTAGTGCAAGTGTAATCACCCAGACACAGCCGAAAATCTTCCCGCAGCGGGATCAACTGTGCCTCAAGCTGATACAAATTCGCATACACGGGATAAAAGCTGTAGCTAATGTCTGGGTACAAAATCGGCGCATCGTGTTTGAGCAGCCCGTGGAAAACATGTGCCAACACCTCATCCGAACCGTTGCCCACAAATACATTGGCTCGCTGTACGCCATCATCACCGTAATAAGCCGCAATCGCGTCTTTCAGCTCATCCGCATTCGGGTCGGGATACAAACGCAAGCGCTCATCGGCGGCGGCATGAATCGCTGCCAATGCCTGTGGGGATGGCGGATACGGGCATTCATTGGTGTTCAGCTTAATATAACGCTGGTCTTTCGGCTGTTCACCGGGTGTATACGGGTCGAGATCGTGTACCAGCTTGCTCCAATATTGGCTCATGCGTGCTTCCGCTTAGGAATATAAACGTGTGATCATATAGCGATGAAACGAATCCAGCAATCTACCTTTCGCCCTTTATGGTGGCTCACCTCGCCGCACCTGCAAACACTGTGGCCAGTATTTTTCCGCCACCGCCCGTCTTTGACCTTGCAACACGAACGGGTGGAACTTGCTGACGGCGATTTTATCGACTTGGCGTGGTATCCGCGCCCTGCTGCGCCACGGGTATTGGTGATCCACGGGCTAGAAGGTTCGCTGCACTCGCATTACGCGCAAACCTTGCTACTGGCGTTGCATCAAGCAGGATTTGAAGGCGTGTTCATGCACTTACGCGGCTGTAGCAGTGAACACAATCGGCTGGCGAGCAGCTACCATTCGGGACGCACCGCCGATATTGCAGAAGTGTTAGCGCATTTGCGGCAAACGCAACGAATGCCCGATGCTGCCGTCGGCTTTTCGCTGGGTGGCAACCTGATCTTAAAATACTTGGGTGAAACGGCTGAGCATTCGGGTTTGCAAGCTGCCATAGCCGTTTCCGTACCTTTTCAACTGCAAGAATGCGCCCAGAAGCTGGAGCGCGGCTTTTCACTGATATACGGGCGTTACTTGGTCAGCAAACTTAAAGCCTCTTACCGCCGCAAATTCAGCCAAATGGCAAGCCCGTTGACCGTAAATTGGGGCAAGTTGACCACGCTCTTCCACTTCGATGACCAGATTACCGCACCGCTGAATGGCTTTGCTGGGGCGGAAGACTATTACCACCGCAGCAGTTCCGCGCAATTTCTAGCACGTATCCAAACGCCCACGTTAATTATTCATTCGCAAGATGATCCGTTTATGTACCCAACAACCGTACCAACGGAAGCCATGCTGAGTGACAGCGTGACGCTAGAGTTGACAACGCATGGCGGGCATGTCGGATTTGTGGGTGGGCGATGGCGGGCGGAGTATTGGTTGGAAGCGCGGATTGTCGAATGGTTACAAATTCAGTTACGCTAAAAACAAAAAACCCCTTAATTTTTCTTTAAAAATCAAGGGGTTAGAGTTTGGTGGAGGCGGCGACTACCACACTCAGCGCGTAACATCATGATATTACTTTGTTTATACCCGCCACGTTTTCACTTATACCCGCAATTATACCCACATCTTCATGGTTCACCCTGTTTTCAGCGAGTCTATCGCCATCCCGAAACACGCCATTACGCCACACCCTAGGGTAAGCCCTAATTCTGTGAAATTAGTGGATGCGGGTATGGTTGCGGGTATTGCGGGAACATGCCGCAAGTCGTACCCACAAAAAGCGAACAAAAAGCAAACCTCTGGCAAGCCACACACAAGAAAAAAATATATTGTTTTCCTTGGCTATTGCTGTGATTTCGGGGTAACAGGGGTAACAGGGGTAACAGGCTTTTTTATCTGTTATTTATCAATAGCTTAAGCTGTTACCCCCTGTTACCCCTTGGGGTGTTTTCGGGGTAACAGGGGTAACAGGCACAAAAAAGCCGGGAACATGCCCGGCTCTCTGTGGTGGTCGCTTGTGTGGCGTTATTTTGGGGTGATGATAAAGCCCTTCATCTGTTTACCGACTGCACGGGGTAACACTATCGCGCTTTTGCCATCCTTGCCGGGTTCGTTAAGCATTCCTGCCATGCGTAGCGCGGTAATGATTTGCTCTCTACTGTACCCCTCTGCAAGCTTTGTTAACTCTGTTGCTGGCACAAGGTATTCATGCCCGCCATCCACGCCGCTACGCACGAACCCGACACGATCTTTAACGGCATAAATCGAATTGTCAGAAACCCGCAAATCATGAAACCGTGAAATGCTGGCAAACAGGAATGATTCAACGGCTTCTAGCACTTGGCGGTGTTCGCGCTTGCCATCTGCGCCGCCGAAGTCATCTACCCACAAGTCAAAGCACTCTTTAGCCGCTGCTGTTGCATCTCCCTCTTTCCATCCGGTAATACCGTGCTTTGTTGCCAGTTCGCCAGCGTAAGCAATTAGGGCGAATTGTCGAGCCACACGCCGTACTTGCCCGCTTGCGCCTTCGGGTAGCATTGTCTCCCGGATTGCGTCAACAGATTGGCTAATGTCATCAGGTATCCCGCCCGGTTGCGTGATCGCATAAAGCCACGCATCGCCCGCCGTGCCGTAATACCGCTTAGTGTTGGCTTCCAGCATTTCAGCGAAAACAGAACCGTTTTCCATACCGTGCAAATCATTAAACGCGCCATGCTTCCATGCATCGCTACGCACGTTAATCATGCGCACCTCTTGCCCTGCCCTTGTAACCATGCCCGCTTCCTTCATCAGTGTATCTAGCGACTTTTCACCAGTAGACAAAAACACCACGCGCCATTTCTTCGTTATTTTGGCGTTACCGTCACGCCCGCCCCGTCGCTTACCTTCGCCGTTTGCCAGTGCGTAGGCTGTGGCGCTAACCGTTTGCGCGGTAGCTTCGCCGATTTCATCAAGCGCCAGAAACAAATCATTGTGGGCGTATGCGCTGCCCTCAATCCCGACTGAGGTAGATAGCCACTGTTGCCAGAATTCGCTACCCCATACGCTGCAAGCAATTTTCAGGGTGGTTGACTTGCCATCTGTGGAACTACTCCAATCATGCAAACCGAAACCCATCATTCCCGCCTTTTTGAGCAACGTACCCGCAAAAGCCTGAGATGTGTTTACCATCATCAACGGGTTGCCTTGCGCATACCGTGCAACATTGGCTTGCCAGTCTGCCAGTTTTCCCGCTTGCCCGATCTTGTTATCAATCGCGCTAGTTGGCTGGTAGGTGTAGCTCTCTGCATTTTCGCCGTAGGTTATCTTCGGTGTGACAAACACATCATTCACCCATCCGGTGCGGTCGCTGCATGTCATCAAGTCTGTGACCTCTGAGGATAGCAGGTAGTCAATAACCTCTTTGTCGAATCCATAAACATAGTTCAAGCCAGCGTTACGCAAGTATTTAGCAATCTCTGTACCGTCGCCAGCCGCGAATATGGCAGGCATTGCCCACGTTTTGAGCCTGCCCCGCGTATCTTTGAATTCAATGAAGCGCCCATTATTGCCGTCTGCTGTATCGTAAGTTTCAGCAATAACCTTCAGGTGAGGTGAAATAAACACGGGTTCTGAATAGCCGTCTTTCGTCGGTTTGCTGTACCACACGCCGTTATCTCTCAGTGAGTACAAACCCCGCCCGCCTTTAATACCGCCCTGTGGGGTTTCCATATCGCGCTTAATCTGCTTTTCCGCTGCCGTCAAAGCATTGGTGATTAAACGTTTACCCCCAAGTTCGTGACCGTTGCCCGTCAGTGCTTTAATGACAGATTCCCGCTGAATGGGGTCAATTGTGCCATCGACTACCAACAAGGCGACTGTGTGCAGAAAATCCTGATAGGTTGCCAGCGTTACGCCTTGCGCTTGTGTGGTGAGTTCTGCCAGTAGCTCATTCACCGGGTTTGTTTGTGCTGTAGCGGTCATACTGCCACCCCTTTAAGTTTGTCGAGTGCTGCTTGTGCTTTTGCGGCTTGTTGCGCTTGGCGGTAAGCGTTGCGATTGTGTGAGTGCAGGCTTTCGCCGTTGGCGGTGATGAGTAACTTAGCCGCTGCTTGTATCGCCGCCCATTCGTCGCCGCCGTGGTCGAGAATGCAAAACAGGTCAAACGCATCATGTGCAAGCCCGTCTGCTATGGGGTCATTGCTGTGGTGTGAGAATGCCCGTTCCCGCCCATCATCACCTTGCAGGATCACCACGCCAGCCATGCCGCTGGATGATGCCGAAGATACAAACTTCTTTCCTGATTCCCGGTATCCGTGCGCTTTGAGGATAGACCGCACGTCATGCGCATCACTAAAGGCTGTAATCGGGGATATTTGCCCCTCAGTGAGTCGCCCCGCTGCTTTGCGGTTTCGTTGGGTTTCGGCACGGAGGCAAGTAGTAGCGGCTAACTGTTCCCGCTCTGCCTTTTCGCGCTTGTCCTTTGTATACGCCGCGTTTGCTATGGTCTTTAATGCCACGTCAACAAACTCACCCCGCAAGTGCATGAACACGTAATTGCTTTCAGGGTTGCGCCCAAAGAAAAATGTTTGCTTTGCGGTGTAGCTCTCACGCGCTGCAATCCCTAACAGAACGCTATCCAGTGCAGCAACAAGGTAGGCGCGTAATTCTGCGGGTAATTCGCGGCTTGTGGGGGCGAATACGCGCCATTTTGGGCAATCGGGTGAGCTGGTGAACGTGCTACATACCACGCATTCAATACCGGCTTGACGCAATAACTTAGCCGCGCTGTGTGGGGTCACTTTGCCCGCGTCATAATCAATTTCAATTCCGCTAATATTGGTCAAGCCATGCCCTGCCCCGCGTGAATCTCCTTCAAAAACGCCCATCTTGATAAGTGGCTGTTCTGCCTTGCTTGCGTAGGCTGGCACGTCTTGCAGCATCCGGCATACATCCGCCCATGATGCGGTATTTTTTGCGCCTTGCGGGTTATGCAGGCTATCGAATATGGTATAATCAAGCTTCATTTTTAAATCCTTTCTGCCCGGTACGGTCTGATTCACCTATCGGGCATTTCTGTTTATGGGGTGGCTGTTTTTTCCATGCTTTTAGCGACTTCCGCCCCGTCCCATCTTGCGGTATTTGCGCCGATCTTTTGAGCCTTGGGTATTGCCCCAGCTTTCGCCCAACGCCATATAGTTGCGCGGGATACGCCATAGATTGCCGCCATCTCTTTATCTGTGAGCTTGCGGCTTTGCCAGTTGGTAATGTCAATTGTCATGTGAGTTTGTCCTTTCTGTTTTAAGTGCAACCATGCTGCATCACCCCGTAACTTGCCGCCGTAATAGAGTGGTTTGAAACATATGGAAAATCAGATATAACTCTTATTGATCGCCTGAAAAATCATGCCTTCACGCGGTTGACGCTGGTTCTGCACCAGAAGCTTTATCAGCCCCTTCGATCAATGCACCACGCCCACGTACAACAGAATCCCCACCGTTGCGAAACATAAACGCGCCAGCACCGGGTAAGCCTTCCGCGCCGGGTTCATCAATTGCCACCATTGACGCTTTGCTATCGGGTACGCGCATCGCTAGGCGAATATCAAACATATCGCGGATTTCAGTCGGCAAGGTGTCGGCTTTGGGCTTTTGAATGCCAAGCGTGACAAACACGCCAGACGCGGCATGAACACGGGTTAATTCACCCACTACGGTTTCCACCGCCTCTTTGTCTTGCTTGCGTAACTGTGGGTATTCATCCACGTACACCATGATGGGAGCGGGACAAACATCAGGGCATTTTGCACGGTACTGAAACCAGTTATCGCAACCAGTCGCCACGATTTCCCGGATACGTTCACGCGCCCGCTCAACAATGGCTTGCAGGGTTGCCAGTCCTTCGCCCATATCCGTGGTGAATGTTGCGCATTGTTCACGGCATAGTGTGCCTTTCGCGTCAATAATGTGAATCTCAGGACGCAAGCCAGATAAGCGCATGGATTGAAGATCAGCGCGGATTGCCTCAGTTTTGCCGCTGCGGGTTGTGCCACTAATCAGCATGTGTGGTGCATCTTGGCGGCTGTAAGTGACGTGATTTCCCAACACATCGCGCCCAACGTATCCGATCAACTTACCCTGTGTCAGTGCGGATTCATTAAACGGCACGGGTAGCCACTCTGCCCGCTCCAATGGGGCAAGGATGATAGACAGGTCACGCCCTGCTGTGGGTATCCAGCCCAGTGCATCAGGGGCAACACCTAACACGCTGGCAATACGCGGTAATACCTTGGCAATTTGTGCGGGGTCATCATTGGCAACACTGAGTAGGCGATATTGTGCAGAACGGCTTTCGATAGCGGTTAAGTCTTGGTTGCCAGTTGCTTTGCGTAGCCGTGCGGTAACGTCGTTATTGGTGTTGACTGCTGCATGTTCGCGGGTATCCTCTGCATCAAGGTCACTACCTAATAAGCAATTGTCACGCTTCCACGCGGTTATGGATTGCCGCGCTACCCATGCCAGCCCTAACGCGCTAACGCCAGCCACAAAGCTACCTGTAGCCAATGCTGGCACGGTCAATAGGGTTGCGGCTGTCACTGTCTGCAAATGGGTTTCAGGGTAAAATTGATCTAAGTCAAACGTTCCGATTCTCATGGTTTATTCTCCTTCCAGAATACGCGGGTCGAGTGTGGGTGAGCCGTTTACATTGGCAATCAATGGGGCTAAGGCTTGTTGCTGTGGTTCTGAGGTCATCACCGCTGCACCAATGCCAACGGCAAGAAAGCCGATTAGTACCGCCGCCGCTGGGTTTGCTTTGATCTTGTCGCCAATGGTTTCAGGTTGCCCCGGTAGGCTTGTTGCCAGCTTTTCAGCCTCTTGTGCAGCGTTTACGGTACGCATTAACGCCTCCTTGCGACGTTGGGCGAATGCTTCAGCCTTCCGTGCTGTGTCGAGCTTGCACTTTTCAGCGTAGGCGCGTTCTGATTCCGCTTTTGCTGCCAGCTTTTCGGGTGTTGCTGTAAATGCTGACTTGATGCCATCCAGCAAACCGGGCTTGTGTCCGATCTTGTCGTATGCCGCCCACGCGGTAGAGCGTTCGCCGGTCTTGACGATAAAGCCCAGTTCAATGGCAAGCGGGATAATGGTTTCTCTGCCAAAACGCACACCTACGCCATCCGGGTTGATTGCGTTGCCTAGGTCGGTCACGTTGATCTGTGAGCCGGTGCGGTACTGGCACATAGCCAAGGCTAAGCCACGCCCCACGGTGATAGGCTCAATGCCCAGTTTGTCGGCTGTGGATTCGATCAATCTGATAGCGTTGTCAGAGGTCAGCAGTTTGGCTATTGCTGCCCGCCCTTTATTGTCACGATAGGATGATTCAGTTAATTTTCTCTGCATGTTTTGCAGTAGTAGCTCTGTATCGTCTGGTTTATTAATGTCTGTTGTCATGGGTGATAATACCTTTTTGACTAATTTATAAGCGTTTCTTAGGTGTTTCTTAAGTGTTTCTTAGCAAATCACGGGAAATGCCGCGTGTTCGCCCTTCAATTCTTCACTTCCAGCCACTTCAGCCATGAAGGTACTTGTCTGGTATTTTCCGCGCATAAATTCGAGCGTTTGTTAATGGATGCTTCACCCATCGCGGCATAGTCGCTGGTGTTTGTACCGTTCGCGTCGTGGGAGTCCTTCCCTCTTGCGTACCAAGAAATTGCCGCTGTCAGCCCTTTCAAATGCGCCGCCGCTGCGAACCCTGCGATTTTCTCTTGTTGGGATTCGAGAAGGACGCGGCTCTTGAATCCGTCGGCAATGTTGGTATTAGCCAGCACGGTTACGGCACGGTCTTGCAAGAGGTTGTCATGCAGAAACGCTTGTTTGCCGCCGCGCAATTGCCAGTTTTGCGGGTTATTGAGCCATGCGGTTTGATCTGTACCGTTGCGAACATGGCGGGGTGCATCATCAAAAGCGGATTGCTTCACCAGTCCGACGATTGCCAGTGATTCAGCCCCCATTGCATAACCTGCAAAATAGCCAAACTGGTTGCCTGTGTGCTGATAGTTGCCGCTGGATTCCCGCGCCAGCAATGCAGAACGCCACCGGCATGACTGCAAAGGCGTTAGGCTAATAATCGTTAACGTGCCACTGGGTAGCGTGTATGAACGGTCAACATTGCCGCTGTAATCAGCAAACCATTGCCCGATGCTGTAAAACTTGTTTTGTGCCACGTCTACCCGTGGTTCGATTACGTCTTTAATCTCTGTGGGCAGTTGCGGATAGAGCACATAGCCAAGGCTAACCACTGCCACGCCTGCGATTGCCGCGAATAACCACGGCATTTCCGGCATTGTTTGGCGGTAGGTTTTGCGGGTGAGCTTTTCGATACGGTCAAGACGTGCATCAATTCTGTTGAAAATGGCTTCATTTTCCATTGCTTAGAGTCCTTTAGTGGTCGGGTCGATGAATTGCCCGTGTTGTTTTATGCCTAAATGCAGGTGTGGTGCTGTAGAACGCCCGGTATTGCCACACGCGCCGATAACATCGCCCGCTCTGACTTGCTTGCCCGCTTGCATATCTGTGGCGTTTAGATGTGCATAGAGCGACTGCATACCATCAGCATGGTCGACTGCTACCAGCAAGCCGGAATGCCCCGCCATGCCTGCAAAATTGATAACGCCATCGGCAATAGCGCCCACGGGTTTCCCAACGTTGCAACGGTAATCCTTGCCGTTATGCATGGCTTGCAGTCCTGTTACTGGGTGTTTACGCATTCCGTAAGGTGATGTGATGACCGCATCACCCTCTAATGGCTTGCGGATTGCGCTAGGTGATGCCCACGAAAACAGGTAAGCGACCTCTTGACGCGCTTGTTCCAGAAAGTTTTCACCGCCACCAAACACAAAGCCCTGATACATTGGCGGGATGATTGCCACGCCCAAGGCAATGGAAATCGACCATGTAGCAACAGGGCTAAAATAGGTGGCTAGGCTCATTAGTTCGCGCTCCACACATAACGCTTGCCGTCACTGGCAATTGAGCAATTGAGTCGCCCTTGATCGGTGCGAGTCCACTTTAGGTTAGCGTCACATTCTGCGGATTCTGCGGCTGTCAGTTGGCGAATTGCGCGGTATTGGCTTGTGCTGCTAGTGCCATTCGCTACGCTATCCGCTGCACTGGCTGCGCCTGATTTCGCTGCACTCATTGTTGCTGTGAGCATTCGCCCCGCTTGGTCGGTGTCCACGCTCAAACCCGCGTAAACCATTGCGCCAGCGACCAAAGCACCGGCTAACCATGCCGCTACCGCTGAACCTTCTTTCAGTACAAAAAAGCCTGTAACGGCTGTTGCTGCACCGAATGCAAAATCAGCGACTTCTCTACCGGGAAAGTTCAAAATCGGATTGCCGCCCACCATTACAGATAGGGCAGATGCACCGCCCCCGATCAATAAACCAAGCCCCACAAGGTTGGGCATACTGCTATTAGTTGCGCGGATTAAGCTCATTTTACAATCCTCAGTTTGTTGCTGTAGCGGTAGCGGGTAGCGTTGCCAGAACCGATACTCTCTAAAATGCCGTCATCAGTTGCTTGCTTGATTGCGTCACGCGCCTGTCTATCGGTGCAATTTGTCGCACTGATAACCTGTTTTGCGGTGATGAAACCCTCAGATGTTGGCTCAATAGAGCGACGTGTTAACGCTGTTAACGGGTCTGTTAACTCGTTGTCGGCGGCTGTTAACGCGGTGTTATCGTCTGTTAACGCTGTTAACGGGTCTGTTAACGCTGAAATTACAACCTCTTGTTTTTCTTGTGTTAACGCACTGTTAACAGGTGTTAACGCGGTGTTGTCACGCTGTTTACGGTGCGAAAACATGCCAGCCAATAGCAGCAATGCAGGTGTGACGATTTCAAACACACTCGCTGCAATCCATTGCTGAATGCTGCCAGTTGTTGCGGTTGCCTCTTGGCTTGCGGTAGGAGTGCGAACCGCTGGGGTTGAAAGCTTGTCGACTTGCGCTTGTAACGCGGCATATTCCGCCGGGTATTTGCTTTTCTGCGTCGCCCGCAATTCAGCCGCCACGGTTGCCAGCGTTGCCATGCGGGTTGATTCCTGATTCATGTATAGCGTGTCGGCTTGTTCCGCCGTGCTGGTGGCTTGTGTTGCGGTTTTCAGTTGACCACTGCTATGAATGCCCACGGTCATCACGCCAGCGAATAGCGCCGCTGTAACACCGGACACAATGCGGTGATCGGTATCCCCTGAGGTGGCGACGATGTGCCAGCCTCCAAAAATTACCGCCGCGCTTGATGCGACCATAACGCCACCGGGCAACATGCCGAACAGATTAGACGCTGCTGGGTATGCTGCTGCTGCCGAAGTTGCAGACGTGATTGCTGCAATGGCGCGTAGGGTGAGAGGTGCGTATTTGCTCATTGCTGCACCTCCATTTCTTCAACGTCTGCTTTGATCTTTTCCCAAAGAACCAGCATGTTTTCAACTTCGGCATTCATGCCAGAAATCGCGGCTTGTTTCGTTGCCGGTCGGGTGAAGAATTGCGACAAGATGACCGAATGCGCCTTCATGCGGCTCAGGGTGTCAGAAAGAGCGTCGATGCGTTCTTTCGGGGTGAGAAGCGAGTATTTGCCGCCGGTTGCCTGACTTGCCATCAATCCGCGCTGTGTGGCGATTTGATGCAAAAACATCAGTTCTTCGCTGATGTCAGGGCGGAAAATCAGAATGCCGCTTAACAAGCCGGAAACATAGCCCCATGACTCAGGGGTGTTTTCCGCGTCGGCTTCAATCCATTGCTGAACTGCTGCAAGTGGAATATTGCCCATTTTGGGCGGTTTTGAGGTAGTATTTAACATTGCTGTTACCTATTGATTGTGGGTCAGTAATTGGCTGTTTGGTGCTTCCAACACCTTGCAGTCCTTAAGCGCCCCTTCATTGGGGCGTTTTCGTTTCTACGGCATGTAAGCCTGTTTTTCCGCCTCCTTTGCTTGCTTAATCAATCTGTTAAGCTCTGCGTTAATGCTTCTATCGTTGTCCTTTGCCCGTGCCTTCACCCATTCGGAAAGTCCGGGTTCAAGGCGTAGCGGGTAAGGCGTTGGTCTATTAGCTTGGTTGCTCATGTAATATTCCTAATATGGACTTGTTTTGATTCCTTATGATAACACTCTTTTACTGAAGAGTCCAATGGACTCACATTGACTTAGTGACTCTAAACAAGTCCTATTGATATGATCTAAAAATGAATGCAGAAACCCGACCAACACCTTACCCATTGCGCCTTGAACCCGAAACACGGACAAGGATTGAGACCTTAGCCAAGGCTAACGGTAGGTCGCTGAATGCTCAGATAGTCTTGATGCTTGATGAATGGCTTGCAGGCACAAGCGGGAATGAATCACCCCTTACTGAATCGCGTGTGATTGAATTGATACGACTGGAACTAGACACGGCAATAAAAAAAAGCCTGAATAAAGTTTGACTGATTTTTACAGTTAGCAAACGTGCGTGATTCTTTGAGAGTTGCGCGGGCAATCGCCCCAAAGATTCGCCCATTTCCTCAAAATGAGGATGCGTGATTTAGTCCAGGAACTAGATAAGTTTTTTCTAATATTCAGAGGTGTCGTTTGCAGAAACGCGCCCCAGTTTCGGGGTTCGTCACCACCATAATGCAAGTACCATCAGAGGCTTAAATGGTGATTTGCTGCAATCCGCCACCACGCGCCTAAGTTTTCAGGTCGGGAAAGGTCGGGGAGAATTCGCGGAAAGCCTCAAAACCCCAAAAACACGGGTTTGGGGTGCTTATCCGCCCTGAGTTGCCGCCCTCTGCGCTGCACTGATGCGATTCAGTTCCCGAATGACTTCTTCATGGCTCATGCAGCCCCTATGCGCCCAATCCAGCGCACTCAAATGAAATGTGAGCGCCTTGTTCCGCGCCGTCGCCTGCTTGATGAAAATCTTTAGCCAACGCTTCCAAGACATTCGCCTTGGCTTGTCATCCATGCTCAGGAAATCGAAGGGTCGCAGTTCTTCCGGTCGCTTTCGGCTGTAGCGTAAATAAAGCCCTGTCGCCTTGTTATATTCGCGCTTGTACCTGCCAGCCCGTGAGCTTGCATGAACCGCTTCATGGCAATGTCGACACGCCCACTCCTTGAACTTCCAAGGCAACGCATACAAGACACCAACGCGCCGCCCACACTTCGGGCATTGCCACCAGAAGCGCAAACCGCCGTAATTGCATCGTGTCGCCACTACGGGCAAGCCTTCAAACGCGCCATCGGTTGCCCCATTCAAGGCGGCTTCAATCTTTTTGGAAAGCCCCTTGATGGATCGTTTTGACAGGTCTTCTAGGGTGATTTTTCCCGTTTTTCGCATTGTCATTTACTCGCACAAATCATTAGGAAACCACACGTCAAAAATCGGAAGGTTTTCCGGCAAATAATCGTAAATTTCCATTAATTTACAATGCCTTAACCATGAAATTGGAGTGGCAAACGGAGCGGTAGTTTTTGACGGTAGGTTTCGGCAAAACTACCGCCGATTTGACGTTATAGGGTGCAAGTAATGCCGCCGAAAGCGTTAACCACGCCCTCGCTTCTCTTGCGTGCAAATGTGGCTTTTTCCGCGCTGTGGCGTTTGAGAATCCACTGGTGAGCGGAAACCGCACGGTCAAAAGCTGCATCGTCTTCGTAAATACAGCGTCCGTCATTCCCGGTTTCGTAGCGATTCGGTGCGACTGGCAAACGAGGATCAACACGCGAACCCTGTAACGCCGCTGCTGCCTTGCGATGCCCGCTCAAATCCAAGATCGGAAGGTTTTCGTCTGTGAAGCGGTGCGAGTGAAAATATTGATCGAGTGCAACACGGGTGACTTGCTGCAAATCGCAACTGTTCGCCTTATTCAACAAAAGGCTGTATTCGGTTTCGGTCAATTCAATGCTTAAAACTGGCATGATGTTCTCCTAGAAATTTGTAAACTTTGGGTTTTTCGGTGTTCGGGAGGCTGTAAATCCCGCGTCTGTCGCTATCGTAAGTGGTCAAAATCTCAAACCCGCGATGACGCAAATCAAGCACGGCTTGTGGTGAATTTCTCCAGTTGAGAAGCTGGTCGAGTTCGCTTGTCTTGTGCGGACGTTGCAACAAGGCAGTTAGTACCTGAATGACGGCTTTTTTACGGCTGGATTTCGTTGCCATTGGTCACAGCCTCCAACTTGTCGAGCCATCCTTGTACGTCGCTTTCACGCCATCCATAGCGCCGTTCTGACAGTTTCAATGGTGCAGGGAATGTGCCAGCCCGGTATTTCCTGCGGATTGATGCAGGCGCTAGGGTGGTCATTTCCGAAACTTTCTTAATTGGCAGCATGTGCGAATCCTTAAAAAACGAGATGCGCCATAATCGGCATTTCCGCCATGCAAAACATTAATAGATGGGTTTTGACTGTGAAGGGTTCGCCGTTGGGTGTTGAATGCCTGCTTTTCAGGATTAGCCATGCTGGTGTGCTGCTTTGCCTGTTACCCCTGTTACCCCTCTGTTACCCCTTTTTTTCGTTTCGGGGTAACAGAGGGGTAACAAGATAAACCACTGAATATAAAAGAAAAAGAATGTATACAAACTCTCTTTTTCTTACTGTTACCCCTGTTACCCCTGAATTTCAGTGTTCCCAACAGAAAATTAATTTTATATTTTTGTGTGCTGCATCATAGCTTGGCTAACTCACTGAATTGCAGGCAAAAAAAAGCCGGAACAATGCCCGGCTCTCTGTTGATGTAGCTTGGCTAACTTGCCCGCCGTATCGGTATGACCTGCGCACCATCCCGCAAACTGTCCAGATAATCCGCCCATTGCTGCATCATGGCTGTACGTTGGTCTAGGTGCTGTGAGCGGTCGTAAGCCCTGCGAACCTCAGAACCAATACTGTGGGCTAGTTGCTTTTCTATCAGGTCGGAATGAAAGCCCATCTCATACAGTCGGGTACTAGCAAGCGCTCTAAATCCGTGTGCGGTCATCGTGTCGCTTTCATAGCCTAGCCGTACCAGTGCCGACCTCACTGTATTAGCGCTCATTGGCTTGCTGGTATCCGTGCGGGACGGGAACACATAGCGCCGTTTACCTGTTAGCGGTCGCATTTCTCCCAGCAAAGCTAATGCCTGTTTGCACAATGGCACTACATGCACACGCCCTGCCTTCATCTTTTCCGCTGGGATTGTCCACACATCACCTTCTATCTCTGCCCATTCCATTTGTCTGAGTTCGCCCGGTCGGGTGAACAGGTAAGCCGACAACTGCAAAGCTATGCAGGTTTCAATAGCCCCACGGTAGCCAGCCATAGCCCGCAATAGTTCCCCTATTTCCTTCGGGTCTGTGATCGCTGCAAAGTGGTTGCCTTTTGCGGGTGGCAGTGCGCCTTTCAGGTCTGCGGTTTGGTCACGTACCGCCCGACCTGTCGCCACGGCATAGCGGAACACCTGCCCTATGATAGTTTTAACCCTGTGTGCGGTTTCCAGCGTTCCAGCCGCTTCGATACGTCGCAGCACGGCTAAAATATCCGGTGGCTCAATTTCCCCAATGATGCGCCCGCCTATCCACGGGAAAACGTGACGTTCTAGCCGCCGTTTCTGCCGGTCGGTGTGTTCTGGCACTTGGTCTGCTGTGAACTTCACAAGCCATTCAGTAGCCACGGCTTGAAAGGTGTTAGCCGATTCTGCCACCCTAGCGCCCTTGGTGGCTTGCTTGTGCTGCGATGGGTCAACACCACGGGCAAGCAAGGCGCGTGCCTCTTCGTGCAGTAACCGTGCATCCTTCAGGCTGATTTCTGGATAACTGCCAATGGATAGCGTTTTTTCTTTGCCATCCATCCTGTAGACATATCGCCAGTACTTCAAACCGTTGGGATTTACCAACAGTAACAGCCCGCCCCCGTCGCTGTATTTCTTCGGCTTGCCGTCTGGCGTTGGTTTGGCATTCTTTGCGGCTGTGTCGGTAAGTTTGCGCTTCATTGTGGGTATCCATTTTCTGAAAGTCGGGTATACCCGCAACAATACCCACAAATTCGTAAGATGTCATGACACCCATTGATACACCATGCAACAAAAAACCCCTTACAGATTGCCGCCTGTAAGGGGTTGTGAGTCTTCATGATACTGCATGAAATTGGTATTTGGTGGAGGCGGCGGGAATTGAACCCGCGTCCGCAAATCCTCCATCTGAAGGCTACTACATGTTTAGTCAGTCATTTGTTTAACCCGATTGCCGCCAACTGACAGGCTGCTCACAGGCTGTCCCAATACTGTTTAGTGGTTTGGCCTTGGGCGAGCCTCCCGCACGATCTTATGATTGGATGATGCCTGAATATTCGTACTGCATAAGCACAGTAGCGATCAGACAGCTATCTACCGGTTATTAAGCGGCGAGAGCGTAAGAGTCGTCGTTTGCGACTATTGTTTGTGACTAGTGTTTAAGTGGTCACCACATCCACTACATGCTCCCCAGACTTTGTAATCCACGTCGAAGCCAAGTCGCCCCCGAAGTTTCTGCAAAACCTGCTGAATGACCCAGTATACCGTTTGAACGTCCAACTGTCATGCAGTTCCATGAGATGAAGCGAATTTAGCTGATCAACGGCAAGCTGTAAAATTTGCCACTATTAAGCGATTATTAATTAAACAAACGATACACTCAAACGCGCTGGTGACAAAACACATCGGACACGTCATAAATAAACACCAGCAAATAAAGCTAATCAATAAAAACAAACAATGGAGGAACGACTGATGGATATTGAATATAAATTCATTTTGCTGCTTATTTCACTTTCTATGTTGAATCTCGCGATGGCATATCATTTGATCTAAGCATCAGACCAGCCAACGAAAAAGCCCCGTTAAGGGGCTCTTTCACGTCAACGCAAGGCGTGAACAATATTACTTCGATTGAGCAACCATCCAATCAACAGACGCTTTCACTTCTGCTTCAGACAATGCAGGGTTGCCACCTTTCGCTGGCATGGCATTTTTACCATTCAACGCAGACACATAAAGTGCATCACCTGTAGCGACACGGGGTGCCCATGCCGCTTTATCACCCAATTTAGGTGCGCCAGCAATGCCCATATCATGGCAGCTAAAGCACAAACCTTTGTAAGTTTTCTCGCCATCTACAGCACCCGTTGCACCGGCAGCAGCACCCGCTACCGCAGCGGCTGCACCTGTCGCAGCAGCAGTGGTTGCATCAGCCGCTTTCGCTGCGACATCACCAGTAGCTTTAGCCGCATCGCCAACTGCCTGAGTCGCTGTATCAGCCGCTTTCGCTGCTGCATCACTCGTAGCCTTAGCTGCATCACCCACCGCTTGCGTCGCAGAATCAGCCGCTTTCGTGGCTGCATCACCGGCTGCTTTAGCCGCATCACCCACCGCCGCGACAGCGCTGTTAGCCGCATCAGTCACCGCCGCTACTGGAGCGCTTGCTGGCGCAGCAGGTGCAACCGCTTGTTCAGCAGGTTTTTGCTCAGCAGCAGGCGCTTCAGCTTTCGGCGATTCTTCTTTCTTCTCGCCACAGCCGCTCAGCAGACCCAATGACAGAAACAGAGCCGACATACTGATGGTGATTTTATTCATGACTAATTCTCCTAGATTTAAAATGATGGAATGTACTTGATTATTGTGTAAGGAATATCAATGGGCAAATATCGTAATGGACACCTATAAGCATGTCAATTACACCCGCTAAAAAACACTCAGCCCTTGAGTATCGTTGAGACGCGAATTATGCTGGCGACTTTTATCATCATCCTAAGTGTTTATGAGCGCCGAACACCCTTTTCTACACGCCTTTCGTGGCACATTCTCTGGCGTACTACGCTGGCATCAACTGGATGCCCTGTGGGAACAAGTACTCGCCGACCCCACCAGTAACTGGTACGTCTACGCTGTGGGCGAAGAGCCGCCCGCCACACCACACAACAGCGCTGCTTTACGTAAGATCGTGCAAGAGCTGGATGACTTATTGCGCCACGAACACGATGAAGATTACTGCGGTATCGTCTACGCGGACAGCCTGCAACACCCGACTTATATTAAGGTCTTTGACCCAAATAATTTAGGTTCAAGTTGCGGCTCTAGTGGCAATCCACCCCTGCCGGGTTGGATTCTCTCGCACATGCCGCCCATTAACTTACCGGCAGCGCTCCCGCAACCGAATAACCGCCGTCGCTGGTGGCAAAAACTGTTTAGCCATGTCCACTAAAGACCCGATTACGGTAGTAGGCGTATTAGCGACCGTCTTATTAAGTGCAGGCGGGGCGATGCTGTACTTAACCCCTGCACCTCAACCCGTGCAACCTCAGGAAGCGGTCATCATCAACCCGTTCAAGGAATTGCCGCCCGTTAAACCTGCGCCCCCGCCGACACCTGCTACACCAAAACCCGTGCCGCCCTTGCTATCGGTCATTATCGACACCTTACCGTTGCCCACCTTAGTCCCCGCTTTAAGTGATGCTGATCTCGCGAAACTTAGCCCCGCCGAACGCCGCCGTTACGAAGCGATGCGCCAATCCCTGCAAAACGTGTTACAACAAGTGCAAACCCTCGAACAGGAAAACACGCATTTACAACACACGCTCGAATCCGGCGATGCCACTGCTCAGCAATTGAATACCGAAATCAACAAACTGCGCCCGCCCAAACCACCCATGCCTTAACCGCGTTTAAGCTGGCGAATCAAAAAGCGGGCAGGATGCAGATTAGCGTACAACGTTGCCGCAACGGGCAGTGCCTCCCCACTGATCAGCGCCGCCAGCATTGCTGCACATAAACCGCTGGTGGTTAAACCGCGTGAGCCGAAGCCAGCCAAGATAAACACACTGGGTTGGTATTGCGCAGCGGGAAGCGCCTGTTGCACACGACTATTACCATGCCGTAACGCGGTGTAGGCTTCCTGAAAAAACGCCACATCCGGCAATGCGCCCACGATGGGATAACGGTCGGGAGTGGTCATGCGAATCGCCGCGTGGCTACTGGCAACCGTCCCTAAGGTTTGCGCAAATGCGGGTAAATGCTCGGTAAGCTGTTGCACATTAAGCTGATCAGCAGCGGCATCCACCACCGCTTCACGCACATTGCGCACAAACGTCGCCCCGAAAATGTGCTGCCCCTGAATCGCGGGGGTCAGATAACCTTCATGTCCCAAGGTGGTTCGCAAAGCGGTACTGGCGGGTGTGGCTTGCGCAACGCTGGTTTGCCCCAGCACGGGTAAAAATGGCAGGAAAGCGCTTTGCGCCAACCGATTGGCTTCGCGCCCGCTGGCAATAATCGTAATGCCGGAAGTTGGCAATTGCGTGACATCCGTCAGGGTTTGCACGTCAATGCGCTCATGGGTCACCAATGCCGCGCACAAGCTGGCGGGGTTGACCCAACCGGCTTGCGGGAAATAACTTGCACCCGTAGGCAGGGAAATTCCCGCAATCGCAGAGGCGGCGGCACGGTCGAGGATTTGGATGAAATCCTCCGGAAAACCGCGTGCTTGTAGGGCTTGCTGACGCGCTGCTTCACGCGGTTCGTGGGCAAGTTGTAACGCGCCACATTGCGCCCAGTCGATGCGCTGCCCTGCCGCTTCCAATTGGCGGATTTGCTGGATGGCGTACAAGAAGGCTTCGCGGTAAAAGGTTTCGCCCCAACTGGCTTCTGCCGTCATTTTCGGGGTGAGCACACCAGCGCGATTGCCGGAGGCTTCGGTGGCGAGGCGGGCATGGCGTTCCAGCAGGGTGATTTGCCAGCCACGTATTGCTAAGGCGTGGGCGATTTGGCAACCGGCGATGCCGCCGCCAATGACGGTGGCGTGGTCGACGGGGTAAGGTTGCGGTAGCGCAAACCATGATGGAATAGGGTCAACCTCAAACATTCGCAGCATCTCCCAAACTGGACTGTGTTATTTACCGGAGAGGAGGCGTTCGTACTCGCTGTGTGTGCCTATCCATAGCCACAAGTAGTTACCGTTGCCTTGGTAGCGTGCCAATGCGCGGTAGTCTTGGCTGACTCGCGCCGCCCAGTAGGGTGTGCCGGTTTTGGGTTGGAAGCGAAGGGAATGATGGTGCGGGTTGGCTTTGAGGAGCTGGTATTGTTTTTTGGCAAGCTGTTGAATGGCTTCTGGCAGGGCGTAGTGGGTTAGATCCGTTGGCATTGACCTGCCTCATACGCCTGAATGTCAGCGGCAAAGATCGCGTCTAGCTTGCCGCTTTCTGCGTCTGCTTGGATTTGGTTATCCCATGCATCGTCTGCGATTTTTTGGCGTTTAAGGCTGAGAAATTCTACGAAGTCTAAAACTTCGCAGGCGAGGTCTTCCGGTAATTGCCGTACTCGTTCTGCTAGAAGTTCGGCGGTGGTCATGATGCCCATGCGATTGCTCCTGTTGCGATGGTGTTGTCTAAATCAGTATAGCAACTGCCTCTTTATGAGTCAGTAGGTGGACAATATTAGCCCACTGCCGCCACATCCAGCGAATGATACGGCAACAAATGCCATTGCGCCCCCGCCTCATCCAGCCCCGGCTTGGCTTTACCCCAATACTTGAAATACGGCAATTCAGCATCCATTCGCAGCCCCAATTAACGATAGAAATATGCCAAGAAAATGGATTATTCACCTTAAATACTGCACCTTCAACAAAAATTAACCACGCATTGCCTTCTAACCAAAAATTTATAACCCTCCCCGCCAACCCTGTATACACTTACGCCCAATATAACAGGAAGCCACCATGCAAACCGATGCCAAACCCCGCAAGCCCCTACTAGCCGCGCTCATGTCCGCCATCCTCCCCGGATTAGGGCAACTCTATAACGGCGATTGGCACAAAGCCCTTTGGCTAATCTTAAGTTTTGCGCTGCTTACCGTCCCCGCCATCGCGGTCGTCGCTCTCTACTTGCCCATCAGTTGGACATTTCCCGCCCTAATCAGCGGTTTATTATTACTGGTAATACTTTGGTTATACGGCGTGACAAACGCATTTCGCACCGCTCGCTGTCAACAAGATTACGTGCCGAAAAACTGGCAAAACGGCGGCATCTACCTACTGGCACTGCTGGTATGCAGTGTCACCGCCCTGCCCTTGCTCACCGCCTACATCCGCCAACATCTAGTGGAAGGAATGCTCGTACCCTCCTCTAGCATGGAACCCAACGTCATGAAATACGACCTGATCTTCACCGACAAACGCTACAACCGCGTGGGTGCAAAACAGGCGGTGCAACGCGGGGACATTGCCGTTTTCATCTACCCCAACGACCGCTCGACGTATTACATCAAACGCATCATCGGGCTACCGGGGGATAAAATCAGCATCAAAGGCGCAAGCGTGTCTATCAACGGCAAGCCGCTAATGCTGCAAACCACACCCGTCAGCAACGGCTTACTCGTCACCGAAACCGACGGCAAAACCCGCTGGCAAACCTTCTGGAACAATAGCAAATTGCAACTGCCGCAAACGGAGCTACGCGTCCCCGCTGGGCAAGTGTTCGTGATGGGGGATAATCGCACGGATAGCAACGATTCGCGCTTTTTCGGCACAGTCCCCTTGCAGGATGTGGTCGGCAAAGCGCGTCAGGTGTGGTTTTCAGCCCAAGGCAACAGCGTGCGCTGGGAACGCATCGGCAAACTGTTGCATTAAAACGGCATGATCGACTTGAAGGCTTTCATGAACGGATTCATGGTTGACGCAGCCTCGCCCATCGGTTCAGCCGCTTGCGCCAATGTGCCCACTTTTTGGTTCATTTGCGCCACATTGCCGCTCATGTACGCGACATTATTATTCATGTAATACAATGATTGATTCATCGACTGAGTGCTTTGCGCCATTGTCTGCGTATCGGTTGCCATCGTACCGATGTGCCCATTCATCGTATTGATATTGCCCGACATATTGATCATTGATGCCTGCATACTGCTCATAATGACCATCATATAGCCACCTGCTGCGCCCGCAACCAGTACCAGCGGCACCAACCACAACCGCCGCTTGGGTTTTGCAACAGCTAGACTCTGCTGTACCTGCTGCAACACCTGCATTTTGGCATCGAGTTCTTGTTCGCGAGCGTTGAATTCTTGGTGCAAGCGTTTGAATGCGTATTCCAAACGTTCGTTGACGACTTCCACGGGGGGAGCGGTTTTCGGTGCAACCCACCACGGCAACAAACGCTTTAAAAGCTGTGGCGCAGTAGCAACCAAGGCGGTAGAGGTCGTACCTTTGAGGCGCGAAGCCGCTCGCACCCGCTTAGGGCTAGGTCTGAGGATCATGTTATGGCGTTTCACAATCCGTAACGTTTTGCCCGTGCCTTCCACACCAGCAAGGCTAACTTCGGGGATCGCATTACCAAATACATCCAATCCCACATTCACTTGGTGCGCTAATGCGCTTTTAGTATTATGTTTCATACCATGAGTATATAAGTGCATTCTGATACATACAAGCAACAGAACGGGCGAATTTAGACCAACCCGCGCAACACCCGCAGCTTCTCACGAATCTTAATTTCCAGCCCACGCTCGACCGGCTCGTAATAACGCCGCCCCTTCAACCCATCGGGAAAATAGTTTTCCCCCACCGCCACCGCATCCTTTTCATCATGCGCGTAGCGATAACCCTTACCGTAATCCAACGCCTTCATCAACTTAGTCGGGGCATTGCGTAAGTGCATCGGCACATCCAGCGAACCTGATTGCTGCGCATCGGCTCGCGCCAGTTTATAAGCCGTGTACACCGCATTACTTTTGGGCGCACACGCCAAATACACCACCGCTTGCGCAATCATCAGCTCGCCTTCGGGGCTACCCAGCCGTTCAAATGCATCCCACGCATTCAACGCCAGTTGCAAACCTCGCGGATCAGCATTGCCAATATCCTCACTCGCCATGCGCACCACGCGCCGCGCAATGTACAGCGGGTCACAACCGCCATCCAACATCCGACACAACCAATACAACGCCGCATCGGGGTCAGTACCGCGCACCGATTTATGCAAGGCTGAAATCTGCTCGTAAAACAAATCCCCGCCCTTATCAAAGCGCCGTAGCGATTCCGCCACCACTTCCTGCACTGTGGCATCAGTAATCTGCAAACCGGTCGGGGTTTCCTCCGCCAAATCAGCAGCAATCTCCAACCAATTCAAAGCGCGGCGGGCATCACCATCCGCCGCCGCCGCCAGCGCAGGCAATACGCCCTCGCCCACCTGCAAGTGCAATTCACCCAAGCCGTTGCTGCTATCCAGCAGCGCCCGTTGCAATACCGCCGTAATATCAGCCACCGTCAACGCCCGCAGCACATACGTCCGCACCCGCGACAACAGCGCATTATTTAACTCAAACGACGGATTTTCGGTGGTCGCACCAATGAATAGCAGCGTGCCGTCCTCGATATGCGGCAAAAATGCATCCTGTTGCGCCTTATTGAAACGGTGCACTTCATCCACAAACAGCACGGTTTTACTGCCGAATTGAGCGCGGTTTTGGCGCGCCACTTCCACAGACGCACGAATCTCTTTCACCCCTGCCAACACTGCCGACAAGGTGAGAAACTCAGCCTTCCAATAATGCGTAATCAGCCGCGCCAGCGTGGTTTTACCTGTGCCGGGTGGCCCCCAGAACAGCATCGAATGTGGGCGGGATTCTTCGATCGCTCGCCGCAGCGGTTTGCCAACGGCGAGGAGGTGAAGCTGCCCAGCGTACTCATCGAGTGTGGCTGGGCGCATACGTTCAGCGAGTGGGATCAAGAAGCCTTGCCGATCACGTCTGCCCCTTTGGGTGGGGTGAAGCTAAAGCGGCTGCTGTCGATGTCAATATCGGTACGCAAGCCTTCAAACTTGATGTACGTTTGCTGCCCGAACTTATCACCTAAGATCATTTCTTCCACGCCCGTGGTGCTAACGCCCAAATCCATCGTGGTGAAATCCGAATCTTTTTTCTTCGGGGTTAACCGAAACCACTCCAACTTGCTGCCATCGGCTTCCATTTCTTGCACATTGAACTGCTTATCGACCGACTGCTTCTGCGTCAGCATTCCCACAGGCGCAGCAGACAAGGCTTGTGTCATCGGTTTGACGGTGACTTGATCGAGTTCCACGTCATACACCCACACGTTTTTGCCGTCAGCCACGATCTCGTGCTTATCCGGTGCGGCGTATTCCCAGCGGAATTTGCCGGGGCGTGACAGGTAAACATTGCCGCTAGAGGACTGACGCAATGCGCCTTTGTCATCAATCACTTGCTGGGTAAACGCTGATTGCATCGTATTGATCTGCGTGAAAAATTCATCGAGCTTGTCACGCCCCCCTGCCCAAGCACTGGTACTCATTAAGCCCGTCGCCACCCATACCGCCAGTGTGTTCTTGAACGTTTTTTTGAACGTTGTTTTCATCGTTAACCTCATGTCATTCAATCCTTCGCAGGCGCATTCACCAGCACATCGCGTGAACCATTGCTCAACACGGGGCTGACCACACCTGCACTTTCCATATCTTCGATCATCCGCGCCGCACGGTTGTAGCCCACTTTGAGGCGGCGTTGCAGATAAGAGATCGATGCACGCCGGGATTCGATCACCACCGCCACTGCCTCATCGTACAGCGGGTCAGATTCGCCATCCCGTTCCATCATATCCGTCCCTGTACCACTCTCGGCAGCAGACGATGTATCAGCTAAGACATCGAAAATATAATCTGGTTCACCTTGCAGCTTCAGGTAATTTGCCACATCTTCCACTTCGCGGTCTGTCACCAATGCGCCGTGGACACGTTGCGGCAGTGATGTCCCTGGTGGCATATACAACATATCGCCATAACCCAGCAATTGTTCCGCGCCGCCTTGATCCAAAATGGTGCGCGAGTCGATCTTCGTCGAGACTTGGAACGCAATCCGCGTCGGGATATTCGCCTTAATCAAACCCGTAATCACATCCACGGATGGGCGTTGCGTCGCCAAAATCAAATGGATACCAGAAGCCCGCGCTTTCTGTGCCAGCCGCGCAATCAGCTCTTCCACCTTCTTGCCGACCACCATCATCATATCAGCGAATTCGTCAACAATGACCACGATATAAGGCAGCGTTTTCAATGGCTCAGGATGCCCCGCCACCGACGTAAGCGGGTCAAATAGCGGATCAAGAATCACCTCACCACGGTCGTGTGCCTCACGGATTTTTTCATTGAAGCCCGCAATATTGCGTACCTTGAGCTTGGACATCAGCAAATAACGCCGTTCCATCTCTGCCACACACCAGCGCAACGCATTCGCCGCGTGCTTCATGTCAGTCACAACTGGTGCAAGCAAATGCGGAATGTCTTCATAGCTGCTCAATTCCAGCATTTTCGGATCGATCATAATCATGCGCACGTCATTAGGCGTGGCTTTATACAGCAAGCTCATGAGCACCGCGTTGATGAACACCGATTTACCCGAACCTGTCGTCCCCGCGACCAGCAAATGCGGCATCCGCCCAAGGTCAGCCACAATCGGATGCCCCGCAATATCCTTACCCAGCACCAGTGTTAACGGCGATGGATTGTGGCGGTACACTGCTGATGCCAGCATTTCGCTCATCATCACCACATCGCGGTTATCGTTGGGTATTTCAATCCCAATGGTCGGGCGACCGGGGATAACCTCGACCACGCGCACGCTGGAAACACACATATTTCGCGCTAAATCGGAGGCTAGACCCGAAATCTTCGACGCTTTCGTGCCATCCGGCAATTGCACCTCGAAACGCGTAATCACCGGCCCCGGCTCGGTCGCCACCACCCTCACATTATCCCTGACACCGTAATGACCCAATGCCTCAATCAACTTATCCGCAAGCTCTTTCAAACGTTCTTTCGGCTGCGTCACGCGCTCTTTCGGCGGCGCTCTCAGCAAACTCATTGGCGGCAAAATCGGGCTAACTGGCTTGCCTTTTACTTTATTCAAGGGCGGATGCACATCGGCAACGGGTACACTGCGGCTCGGCTCATTCACCACTTCTGGCTGCGCCACTTTAACGGGTTCGGCAACGGGAGCGGGAGCAGCCGCGACAGGAGCAGTCACATCCGTCGTCGCTGACATGCCACGGGATAAAGCATCAAAATCCGGCGTTGCCAGCGTTGACTCGGCGGAACGGCTTGCCCGCAAATCGGTTACATCCACGCCATCAAAGCCGGACTCAGCACGTTTGCCACCGAAAACATCGCCCACACCGCCGACGGTACGATTCATCCACGCACTCGCCTTGTCCATCGCACCTGCGCTGCCTTGCACATAGCCTTTGCCGCGATTCACGACATCGGAAAAACGCCCGAAAATGCTATTGCTAGCACTCTCACCTGTCGCTGCGGGCATCTCAATGCCTTGCAATTTATTGAACAGTTGCAACATCCAATCGCCGACTTTCTCGGTCACTTGCGACCATGAAATATCTGCCACCACGGTGATACTGCCTAAGAACAACGACATCAAAAATAAAATCGACCCGAAAAAGCCGAGGAATGTGCCCGTAAACAAGCGAGCGACCACCTGCCCTAACATACCGCCACCAATCCCTTCGGGGAACGGCACGAACAGCAAATGCGCCAACCCCGCGCCCGATAGCAAGGTAAACAATGCACCGACACTGGTAATAATGTCGTTGATACCACCCACGGGGTTATTGGGGTTTTTCATATGCGGCCCTATACGGAACGCTGTCAACCCCATTACTACTAGTACCAGCGGCAAGGCATACGCCAAATAGCCCAATAGCCCAATTAAGAAATCGGCGAGCCACGCACCTTTGCAGCCTGCCAGATTTTTACAAGCGCCGACGTGCATTCCGTTATAATGAAATGGCCCCGGATCTGCCGGACTATAGGATAACAACGCTAACAAAATAACCGCAGCGATGCCCATGAAGATAATGACACTGGCTTGTTGCAAGCCCAGACGCTTTTTCTGATTGAGAATAACCTTAGCCAAACCAATATCCCTGTCTGTTTGATACCCTGATTATAGGGCCTGTTTTTCCGATTACTACTTTACCCGGCTCGGTATGTCACATAGCATTACCCGATTCGGAAAATGGAGAATTATATCATGAATGCCACGAAACATTGCCGTTTACTCATCCTCGGCTCAGGGCCTGCGGGCTACACCGCTGCGGTGTATGCTGCACGCGCTAACCTAAACCCTGTATTGGTCACGGGTATGCAGCAAGGCGGTCAGTTGATGACCACCACCGAAGTGGATAACTGGCCGGGCGACGACAGCGGTGTTATGGGTCCCCAGCTCATGGAACGGATGCAAAAGCACGCCGAACGCTTCGAGACTGAGATCATTTTCGACCACATTAATAGTGTAGACCTGAAAAACCGTCCGTTTACCTTAAATGGCGATAGTGGGCAATATACTTGCGACGCGCTGATTATCGCCACGGGTGCATCCGCGATGTACTTGGGCATTGAATCCGAGGAAAAATTCAAGGGCAAAGGTGTTTCCGCGTGCGCCACTTGTGACGGTTTTTTCTACCGTAATCAAAAAGTTGCGGTCATCGGCGGCGGTAATACAGCAGTGGAAGAAGCGCTTTATCTCGCCAATATCGCTTCCGAAGTTACCTTAGTGCATCGCCGCGACACCTTGCGTTCCGAAAAAATCTTGCAAAAACATTTGTTTGAGAAAGTGGAAGAAGGCAAAGTCAAAATCCTGTGGAATACCACTCTTGAAGAAGTCCTTGGCGACAAAACCGGCGTAACCGGAATGCGCGTCAAAAACACCCAATCAGGCGAAACCCAAGACATGGCAGTACACGGTGTATTCGTTGCCATCGGCCACAAGCCGAATACCAGTATTTTTGAAGGGCAATTGGCGATGAAAGGCGGCTACCTGAGCGTACAAAGCGGTACGGAAGGCAACGCCACCCAAACCAGCATCGAAGGCGTGTTTGCGGCGGGTGATGTGATGGATCACGTTTACCGCCAAGCCATTACCTCCGCTGGCACGGGTTGCATGGCGGCACTCGACGCGGAAAAATACCTCGATCAATTGGCAAAAACGAAATAAAGGAACTGTGTGTTACCACGCTCCCTGAGCCTAACCTTACTTAACCCTACGTGGTCGGAAGAACCCTTTCCGCCTGTAGACATTGCTTGGGTAGAACCCAACGGTTTGCTGGCGGTTGGCGGTGATTTAAGCGTTGCCCGCCTGAAAAATGCCTACCGTGCGGGCATCTTCCCGTGGTTTGGCCCGCGAGAACCGATCTACTGGTGGTCGCCCGACCCACGCACGGTCTTGTTTCCCGAACGTGTCCGCATGACCCGCAGTTTGCGCAAATCGCTGCGTAACAAGGGTTATCGGATCACGTTTGATACCTGCTTTGCGGAAGTCGTCGATGCCTGTGCCGCGCCACGTGCGTACACCAGCGAAACGTGGATTACCCACGAAATGCACACCGCGTACTGCATGTTACATGCCCACGACATTGCCCATTCGCTGGAGGTTTGGAATCCGGCGGGTGAGTTGGTTGGTGGCTTGTATGGTGTCGCCACGGGCGGTGTATTCAGCGGTGAATCCATGTTCAGCCGTGAACCAGATACTTCCAAAATTGCGATGGTGGCACTGGCTTGGCATGTGCAACACTGGGGCTTCAAAGTCATTGACTGCCAAATCGAAAACCCACATTTAATGAGCATGGGCGCGGAAAACATTCCGCGCAGTGCTTACCTGAACATTTTACACAACCATCTACACGTTCCCCCGCCACGCTATTGGGTCGCTGACCCTAACGTCGATCTGTCACGCTGGGAACCACAACCAACGTAAACAACAACACACAGGGCTACACATTATGTTTGACGACGAACAACCTAGACCACCGTTCAGTGCCGAAGAACTCCGCATCCTCGGCTGTTTGATGGAAAAGCAACTCACCACGCCCGCCAGCTACCCACTCACTTTCAATTCACTGATGAATGCTTGCAACCAAAAAAGCAGCCGCGAACCCCTGATGACGCTGACCGAAGGCGTGGTCGGGCATACTGCCAAAGTGCTGGTCGAAGGCGGCTGGACAGCGATTCAATACAGCGAACGCGCCCAACGCGTCGAACACAGAGTCGACCGTTGCCTTAAGTTAAACCGCAAACAACAAGCGATTCTGTGCGTATTATTGCTACGCCGCCCGCAAACCTTGAACGAAATCAAAATACGCACCGAACGCATGGCAAACTTTGCCAGCACCGATGAAATTCGCGACATTTTGGAGGCGTGGATGGCTGCCACCAAACCCATGGCAGTGCGTTTACCCGCCGGTGGCGGACGTCGCGAAGACCGCTATTTCCACACTCTCGGCACAGAAACGCTGGACGAATTGCAAACCACCGAACCTGCCAGCCATACCCCTAGCCATTCCAGCAGCACGCCGCGCCAAGACGCGTATGCCCAATTGGAAGCACGGGTAGCCGATCTGGAACAGCGCCTCGCCTCGCTGGAAAGCCAATTACTGTAAAAATCGCACCAAAGAGAGCGTTACATGATCACTGTTGAACAGGCACAAGCACACATCCTCGCCAGCATCCCTGTCTTACAAGCGCAAGAACGGGTCAGCGTGTGGCAAGCACAAGGGCGCATTCTGGCGCAACCTGTCACCGCACCGTTGGATGTGCCACCACACCGCAATTCCGCGATGGATGGTTACGCCCTGCGGCACGCGGATCTGGCAAGTGCCACCGCATTAAGCGTTATCGGCACAGCGTTTGCAGGGCATCCATTTGCTGGCAGCGTGCAAGCGGGCGAATGCGTGCGCATTATGACGGGGGCAGTTGTACCCGATGGCGCAGATAGCGTGGTCATGCAAGAAAACGTGCAGCGAGAGGGTGACAGTATTCGCATTGCTAGCACGCTTGCGCGGGGTGAAAATGTGCGCCACCCCGGCGAAGACATGCGTATCGGCGATAACGTGTTGGACAGCGGGCGCAAACTCAATGCAGCCGATCTAGGCTTAATCGCCTCGCTGGGAATTGGTGACGTGACAGTATTGCGCCGCCCACGCATTGCCTTCTGCTCCACAGGCGATGAACTCAAAAGTATCGGCGAAACTTTGCAACCCGGCGATATTTACGACAGCAACCGCTATACCCTATACGGCTTACTGCAAAAACTGGATGTGGAAATCATCGACCTCGGCATAGTACGCGACACCCCCACCGCCGTGGAACACGCCTTCACGCAAGCGATGGAACTCGCGGATATGTTGATCACCAGCGGCGGCGTTTCCGTGGGTGAAGCCGATTATGTCACCACCACGTTAAAACAATTAGGGCAAGTCAACTTCTGGAAGATTGCCATGAAACCGGGCAAACCGCTGACTTTCGGCACACTCGGCAACGGCTTTTTCTTTGGACTACCGGGCAATCCGGTGTCGGTGATGGCGACATTCTTACTCTTCGTGCGCCCTGCAATTTTGCAGATGCGCGGCGAAAGCATCCCGCTAACCCCCGAATACAGCGCGATTTGCGACACCCCGCTGGCAAAAGCCGCTGGGCGCAAAGATTATCAACGCGGCATTTGCGAGCGTGATACCAGCGGGCAATGGCGCGTCAGCAGCACGGGAGGGCAAGGGTCGCACGTCTTACGTTCCATGAGTCAGGCGAATTGCTTTATCGTATTGCCACAGGAATGGGGCAATGTGGCGGCGGGAACGATGGTCAGTATTATTCCGTTTGATGGTTTACTGTAAAAAAGAGGCTGCATAAAGCAGCCCCTTTTTAACTAGACACCTTGCGGTGCTTATTTAGCGGCGGGTGCAGCCTCGATGGGTGCTGCGGGACCTGGCGGCGAGGGTGGCATATCAACGGCAGGTGCGGACGGTGCACTCGCTGGCGTAGCAGCAGCGGCAGTATCCGTAGGCACAGCAGCCGGAGCGGCGGGTGCAGGCGGTGCAGCATTTGCTTGTGCAGCTGCTTGACGTGCAGCACTGGCTTGACGCATTTCATCGACCTTCTTGAAGAAAGCATCGGCTTGCGCACGTTGCATCAACATTTTTTGGTAAATTTGCTCAAAACTCGGTGCTTGTTGCATCGGCGGCATCATCATTTGCGGGGGCATACCTTGCATTGCCATTGGCTGCTGCATCGGTTGCATTTGTGGCATTTGTCCTTGCTGCATCGGCGGCTGTGCCTGCATCATGTTCGGCATCATCCCACCCCAAGGGTTAGCGTTGTTGCCACCGTAACCGTTTTTGGCGGTATTGCTGTAGCCGTACATATTGTTGTACGCATCGCCATACCCATAACCGTTGCCCTGCATATTGCTCGCACCGTTGCCGCGACCATTTCCGGCAGCATCGCTTTCCAAATCGGTTTTGCCTTTGCCTTTCATGGTAATGGTGAAGTCAACATCACCACCAGCATCACCCTTACCTCGCCCAAAGCCAGAGGCATCGCTTGCGCCTGTGCCGTAACCTTGCCCTGAACCACTGGTGTTGGCTTGACCAGAACCCGTGCCTTGCCCAGCGCCACTGCCATTATCGAAGCCATCGGTAAACTCAGCAGAAGCCAAGCTAGACATGGCAAGCCCTACGATAAGACAGGCTGTTTTAGCGTATTTCATGATTATTTCCTCTTCTCTCTCTAACGATTGGTATCCCGCACTGCGGTGTAAAACAGCTTCGATGGTAGCCCCCGCATCCCTCTTATTGCAATAAGTTTCCGCACAATCGCTTAGTCTGCAAACGGATAGTCAGTATAGCCTTGCGCCGGATCTGCCAAACCGACACCGTAAAACGTGCTGAAATCGGGCGGATTCAGTGGCAAATTTGCTTGCAAACGGCGTGGCAAATCGGGGTTGGTGATGAATGCTTTACCAAAGGACACCGCATCCGCTGTACCGGTTGCCAACACGGTTTGCGCACTGTCGGCATCAAAACCTTCGTTAGCGATAAAGAACCCCCCAAAACGCTGTTTCATCGCGGGGCTAATGCTGTCTGCTTGCAGCGCTTCGCGGGTGAAGATGAAGGCAATTTTGCGCTTACCTAGCTCTTCCGCCACATAGCCAAACGTCGCCAGTGGGTTGGAATCGCCCATGGTGTGCGAATCACAACGCGGCGCAAGGTGCATTCCTACACGCCCTGCGCCCCACACGTCAATCACCGCATCGGTCACTTCGAGCATTAAACGCGCCCGATTTTCCAGCGAACCGCCATAAGCATCGGTACGTTGATTAGTGCTGTCTTGCAGGAATTGGTCGAGTAAATAGCCGTTCGCGCCGTGAACTTCCACGCCATCGAAGCCTGCTAATTTGGCATTCTCAGCACCCAAACGGTACGCCGCGACAATGCCCGCCATCTCGGCGGTTGCCAGCGCACGCGGCACTTCGTAATTTTTCTCCGGGCGCACCAAACTAACGTGCCCTTCCGCCGCCATCGCACTCGGTGCAACCGGCAATTCGCCATTCAAATAGCTGGAATCGGAAATACGCCCAACGTGCCACAGTTGCAAAAAGATCAAACCGCCCGCTTGATGTACGGCATCCGTGGTCAATTTCCAGCCTTCGACTTGTTCCGTCGACCAAATCCCCGGTGTGTCAGGGTAGCCAACCCCCATTGGCGTGACGGACGTGGCTTCGGTCAAGATCAAACCCGCGCTGGCACGTTGCTGGTAATACTGCGCCATTAAAGCATTCGGGACACGCCCCGCGCTCGCACGGCAACGGGTGAGCGGTGCCATAATAATGCGGTTACGTAAGGTGAGATCGCCCAATTGGGCGCTGTCGAATAAGGTAGTCATCAAGCGTACTCCGGGCGCATATGCGGGAACAAAATAACGTCACGAATCGAAGGCGCATCCGTAAACAGCATCACTAAGCGGTCAATGCCAATCCCTTCACCCGCTGTCGGCGGCATTCCGTATTCCAGCGCACGGATGTAATCGGCATCAAAGTGCATGGCTTCATCATCGCCTGCATCTTTATCTGCCACCTGCTGCATGAAACGTTCCGCCTGATCTTCCGCGTCATTCAACTCGGAGAAGCCATTACCGATTTCACGTCCGCCAATGAAGAACTCGAAACGGTCGGTAATAAACGGATTGTTGTCATTACGACGCGCCAACGGCGACACTTCTGCCGGATATTCGGTGATAAAGGTCGGTTGCATCAAACGGTGTTCCACAGTTTTCTCGAAAATCTCGATCTGCACCTTGCCTAAACCGTAGCCATCTTTGAGCAATATACCCAGTTTCCGCGCCACTTCCCGCGCACCTTCCAGCGTATCAATCTGTTCCGCTGAGAGTTCGGGGTTGAAGTGCAAAATTGAGCTACGCACACTCATCCGCGCAAATGGCTTGTCGAAATCGAAGGCTTCACCTTGGTAGGTAATTTCGTTGCTACCGACGACATCGTTGGCAATGCCACGCATCAGGCTTTCGGTCAAATCCATCAAATCGTGGTAAGTCGCATACGCCTGATAGAATTCGATCATGGTGAATTCAGGGTTATGCCGCGTGGAAAGCCCTTCGTTGCGGAAATTGCGGTTGATTTCAAACACACGTTCAAAACCGCCCACCACCAAACGCTTCAGAAACAATTCTGGCGCAATCCGCAAATACATCGGCAAATCCAGCGCGTTGTGGTGCGTGATAAACGGACGGGCGGTTGCCCCACCGGGGATGATTTGCAGCATCGGCGTTTCCACTTCCAGATAATCGCGCTGGAGGAAGAAATTGCGGATATAACCGACAATTTTGGAGCGCATCATGAACGATTCCCGCGACTCGTGGTTCATGATCAGGTCGATGTAACGCTGGCGGTAACGCTGTTCGTGGTCGGTCAAGCCGTGAAATTTTTCTGGCAACGGGCGCAACGATTTGGTCAGCAAACGAATTTCATGCACCTTCACCGACAATTCGCCGGTTTTGGTTTTGAACAACATGCCAGATGCCCAGATAATGTCGCCCAAATCCCAGTGACAATAATCGTCGAAAATCTCATCACCCAGCACGTTCTTCTGGGTATACAACTGAATACGCCCTGACACGTCAGAAATCGTCGCAAAACTCGCCTTGCCCATGACGCGCTGGAGCATCATGCGCCCCGCCACGGTCACGGGGATGGCGTGTTCTTCAAACCATTCCTTGTCATGTTCGCCGTATTCTTTGTGCAAATCAGCGGCTTTGTGTTCACGCACCACGTCATTGGGGAAAGCATTACCCTGTGCACGCAGCTTTGCCAGCTTGTCGCGGCGTTGCGTGATCAGTTTGTTTTCATCGTGATGGTCGTGATGGGTTTCGTGTTCGCTCATAACATTCTCGCTCTCACAGGCCGCTTTTCAGGCTTGCCTCAATAAATTTATCCAGATCGCCGTCTAATACCGCTTGAGTATTGGCTGTTTCGACACCCGTGCGCAAATCCTTGATGCGTGACTGGTCAAGAACATACGACCGAATCTGACTGCCCCAACCAATGTCGGATTTGCTGTCTTCCAACGCCTGCTTATCCGCATTGCGCTTGAGCATTTCCTGCTCATAGAGTTTGGCACGCAATTGCTTCATGGCGTTGTCTTTGTTCTGGTGCTGGGAACGCCCGCTCTGGCATTGCACCACCGTATTGGTGGGCGTATGGGTAATCCGCACCGCCGATTCGGTTTTGTTGATATGCTGACCGCCCGCACCGGAAGCGCGGTATACGTCAATGCGCAAGTCGGCAGGGTTAATGTCGATTTCAATATTGTCATCGACTTCCGGCGACACGAAAACGCCACTGAATGAGGTGTGGCGGCGGTTGCCAGAGTCGAACGGCGATTTGCGCACCAGTCGGTGTACGCCCGTTTCGGTACGCAACCAGCCGAAAGCATAAGGGCCCTCAAAGCTGATACTCGCGCCTTTGATACCCGCTACGTCGCCGGGGCTGGCTTCGAGCAATTCCACTTTGAAACCTTTGGCTTCACCCCAACGCAAATACATGCGCAATAGGATTTCTGCCCAGTCTTGCGCTTCCGTGCCACCCGAACCGGCTTGGATGTCGAGGAAAGCGTTGTTGCGATCCATCGGCCCGGAGAACATGCGTTCAAATTCGAGCTGGGCAACGTGCTTTTCGATGCCATCGACATCAGCGATAACGGCTTCTGCGCTGTCTTCGTCGTCTTCCATTTCGGCGAGTTCAAGCAATTCTTTCGCATCGCTAAGACCAGAACTGATCTTGTCAATGCCGCCGACAATGCCTTCGAGGACGGCGCGTTCCTTGCCTAAGTCTTGCGCCCGCTGTGGGTTATCCCATACTTTGGGGTCTTCGAGTTCGCGGGTAACTTCTTCTAGGCGTTCGTGTTTGGTTTCGTAGTCAAAGATACCCCCTCAGAGCGTCGACGCGCCCTTGGAGATCTTTGATTTTGGTATAAGTGGGGTTGAGTTCCATGATCTTTCGCTAACACAGGGAAAAGCCGCCCATGATAGCAACCAGCGGGGGATATTCAAAGCGGTGAAATACACGACGCAGCACGGCGTACACACCCGTTTGTGCTACCATCACCCCCACTTAACCGCGAAAAGTGCGAGGAATGCTGATGGATTATTTGCCTGCTGTTGAAATTGAACCCAAATCCCCCGCCACGGCGGCGGTCATCTGGCTGCACGGCTTGGGCGCGGATGGGCACGATTTTGTGTCGATTATCCCCGAATTGGGTTTACCGCCTGACCACGGGATTCGGTTTATTTTTCCACACGCGCCTGAGATGCCCGTGACCATCAACGGTGGTTATGTCATGCCTGCGTGGTATGACATTCTGGAAATGAGCCTCGACCGCAAGGTGGATGTGGTGCAATTGCAAGCCTCCGCACGCGAAGTGGGCAAACTGATTGAGCGCGAAATCGCACGCGGCATTCCCAGCGAACGCATCGTGATTGCAGGCTTTTCGCAAGGCGGCGCGGTAGCGTATCAAGCTGCACTGAGCTACCCCAAACCGCTGGCGGGCTTGCTGGCGCTGTCGACGTATTTTGCCACGGCGGATACGCTTGAATTGAGCGCGGCGAATGCGCCATTGCCGATCCATATTTTCCACGGCAAGCAGGATACGGTGGTGCAAATTGTGTTAGCACACAAGGCGCAGCGCTGGTTGGGTGAGCATGGCTATGCGGCGGCGTATTCGGAATACGCGATGGAGCATAATGTGTGTGCGGCGGAGATTGTGGCAATAGGTCAGTGTTTGCGGGCGTGGTTGCAACAATAATGATTCAGTGCTGATAGTCTTTATAGAACTTTTTCTGGCAATCATGGCAATAACAAAGTCTTTTATTGTGATGCAAGAGCTTTTGCCACCATGAACGATGCTGGAATAATATAAACGTGCTGTCACAATAAGGACAGCGAACGGATGTTCCCGTTTTCCCATCAGTATTGGTTGATACAGAATCCATGACTTATTCCTCGCCAAGACAAGTTTACTTAACACTTCTGATTGTATATCAAAAATTACGCATGTTTCAACAACCTTAATATAAAATTAACAAATATCCGTATCTTTCCATGACACCTGACAAGAATTAGCCCATTCAACACCTGCGGCAGGGGTGACGCGGGAAGGATATTGTGCTGGGTTTCCGTTCGCCTGCGGTGCGGGTGCATACGGGGTATGCGGTGGCTTAACGCTTTATAGGGCAATCATCGAATATCGACTTGAGTTGTTGCGCGTGGGCTTTAAACAAGCGCATCTGGTGTTCCAACTTCATGCAGTAATCCAGTTCCATTTGTTCTTCGGGCGAAAGGCTCGTGTTTTTGAGCTTTTGGATTAAGTCGCCGACTCTCTGCCCCAACATGGCAGCTTCTTCGGCATCTTGTTCGTCGTACCAGCGTTGCAACTGCGCTCGTTCTTCGTCTGATAGAGGCAAACCGCGAGTGGCTCTATCGTGTAGTGCCTTTCCCAAATCATCCGCGACACGTTGTCCGGCTACAGTCTGTAAATCTTCAAGCACCGAGTCATCCGATACCTGAAAACCTACGCCGAAATGCTCTCGTAGGCGGCACAAGAATTCATTGAAACTCAGATCGGCAAGCGCGGCAGCAGCGGCAAAGCTGACTTTGTGTGCGAAATACAAACCAGCAGCGAGAAAGAAGGCGGCTGCATTTTCGCCTAGCGGTTCGAGTATTTCCTCAAATTCTAGCTTCAGTTGTAGTGGCATGAGTGTGTCCTCAAAAAACCCAATCCCCGTGAAAAATTCACACCGACACTGCAATCCGTTCAAACAAGGCTTGTAACGGCTGCAAATCACCCGCATACCCCACGATATTCGCCTCCACCCATTCGCTACGCTCGACCTTTGCCCAATCCAGCCCGAATCCGGCGTTGATTGCCAGCAAATCGAAGAACAGGCGTTGCGACCGTCCGTTGCCTTCGCGGAAAGGGTGAATCACGTTCAGTTCGCAGTAGTAATGTGCCAGCCGTTCCACAAATTCGGGTAGTGGCAAACCGACCAGACAGTTTTCCTGTGCCAGTTTGCCCAGCAGCTTGTTGGCTTCGGTTTCAATGTAAGCGGCAGCACAAAAGCGGGTATTGCCCTTGCTGAGGTCGGTGGAACGCAATTCGCCTGCCCACGGGTACAGGTCTTGAAACAGGTGGTGGTGAATGGCTTGCAAGGCTGGTAAATCAAATACCTGCAAGCGTGTCTCGAAGGATTCAGCGCGTAGGTAGCTCAACACCGCTTCCGCCTCTGCCAAGGTGCGGCTGTCCTGCAAGCCCAGCTTGTTGACCAGCGTGCTTGTGCCGCTGTAACAGGCGGGGTCAATGTCATCCGGTAAGGATAGCCGTTATTTCAAACCTATCCAAACTTACCCAAGAGTAGATTTGGTGTTGAATTTCTGCTTCATGGAGGCTGCCCAGAGGAACGGCTTGGTTATCGCCAATAAAACCCCTCAGTGGGGGGCTTTACGCTGATGAGGCGACCGCTTGCTCCCCCAGGTCTCACGACCTCTCCACAGACTTGACATCCGGCGTAACTCGCCGTAGGTGATTGTACCGAAGCAACCGGACTTATTTCTCAAAACACGTTCAAGAACACCGTCAATCACAGCCCAGAGTGTAGGCGATGTTAACGAAAAATTCAGGAGTGATTGGGATGAAGCTGTCTATTTTGGAGATGATTGGATTGAAATGATAAAGTCCTATGCGAATTGTTATAGCCCTTCCAGCCGCAAACTGGCGCGGTAATTGTGGTTGCGGGTTGCCTCATAATAACGCTGTTTGCGCTCATCCGGCGATGGGGCAGCAAAGCTGAGGGTGTTTTGTGCCATGCCATCCAATGTTTGCAAGGTGGCTGTCAGTTTGATCTTTTTGTCTATTTCCGTTACGGCTGCCGGGTCGCATTTGTCCAATAAGGTGCGGGCATCGTCTACGCTGGAAACGGGGTAAAACGCGCTATCGGGAGCGAAATAGACCAAGGCTTTTTTGCGCTGTTTCAAAAACGCCAGCACATTATTGAATGAACCGGGGCTTTTGCCATCCCACAGCACAAAACCATAATCGGCAAGCTGCGCCATTGCTTTATCTTTTTGGGTGTAAAAGGCGCGTCCGGTTATAGTGGCATCCACACTGATGTGTTTGACAGACCAGTTACCCAGATTATTGCGGCAAACATTTCTGGCACAAAATACCGTGACATGTGGATATTGCAAGGTCGTCAGGTGTTTTTGCAATGCCTTATCTGCGCCGTTGGCATCACCCACCACAATGACAAACTGTTTATCAATGATGTTTTGCAAACGCGCCAGTATGACGTTGTTCAAACGGGTAATGGTGATTGAGCCTGACAGGAATACCGTGGTCATCGTTTACTCCGGGTTTGTTACCTTTCAGTTCGATGGTCATTCAGTATGAAACACCTTGTTTTACAGTGACTTCAAATGCTGGAGTATCTCTGGCGACAAGTACAACCCATGTTGCAACACAAGTTCATCGTAGTAGTCATGTGCTTGCTGGCGGGATAAATGCCCTTTGGCATACGCCAGTTGAACTACTCCGACTGTCCCCATGATTTTCAAACCAAAACGACGCTTGGCTTTGTTGCGGGCAGCAAGATCATCCAGCAACACAAGATCAGCACGGCTTTCCTGTGCCAACACCATCACTTCCAATTCACCCCGATGTAAATTACCGATCATTCCATCCACAAGACGGCTACCAAAGGGCGAAATACTGACCCTATTCACAAAAGCAGGCAGTGTGAATTCGCCCAGTTCTTCCTGAACGGCTTGCGGGATGCTGATGCCATCGAAACACAAGGGGAGCAAATCCAGTGCGCCCAGTTTTGACAGAAATATCAAGGGACTGGTGTTGCTTACAATCTGCATGGGTCAACCTGCTGTCAGATCAGCAACAGTCTGCAAGTCTTCCAGCACGGACTCATCTGCCACTTGGAAACCCACACCGAAATGCTCTTTCAAACGGTAGAGAAATTCGTTAAAACTCAGGTTGGCAAGTGCGGCGGCAGCGGCAAAGCTGACCTTGTGGGCGTAGTAAAGACTGGCAGCGAGGAAAAATACGGCGGCGTTCTCGCCCAACGGTTCGAGTATTTCCTCAAATTCCGGCTTCAGTTGTAGTTGCATGACATTCTTTCCTCTTCATTATCTCTTGCCAACACTTGAACCATGACTTCTCGGCGCAGGTCAGCACTGATGTAAGTCGAACTCCTTGCAGCGAGTGTCGTGCCACCAGCAATGAAATCAATGACTTCTTCGTAAGCACGTTCCATGATAAGACCTCTGCATAGCCTGACAAGGCGTTAAGCAACAGAATAGCAATAGTTTTACCATATTTTGGCAAGCAACGCCTGATCAACCTACATCCAGCAAGTAGACGACTGTCATCATCGTGAAATTCGCCACAGGGGAAAAGGCACATCTTGCCTGATATACCAAAGGCAAGAAGAAGTTTGGGCAAAAGATACCGCCCACTTGTATACGCCAGAGGAACACAAATTTATGCCTGAGCATCTAAGGGTGGAATTTAGATTCCGCTATCAGGCAGCAAAAGAACTAGGACTAAGGGACATGACAACAGTGAATAGCACCCTATTAGAAAAGATATTCAAGACACATCTGGATAAGCTCATTAGTGATGCTCCACTGAATGAAGCTATTATTCCCAACCTTACTTTAAGGGAAAAAGAACTATTGGCTTACTGGCAAGATGGAAGCCTTGATATATGGAAACAACAATTATCAGCAGCTACTTATTACCGCTACAAGAAATCTCTAAAAGATAAAGGGATAGATGTATCTAAACCTTATAGCTACTACCTTAGGAAACAATAGAAGCATAATCCTGTTAAAAATAATCTTTTTCCGGTTCGCTTTATAAATCATTGATTTAATTTAATAAAAATATGGATCATCACCGCATTTACCTCTTGATGACTCATAAATTGAAAATCCAACGATTCAACGGCGCAATCGAATATACTCTATGAAAATTATTTAGTTTAATTAGATGAAAAATGTCTTTTGATATTGTCATCTATATATTGATCATTATAAAAAAAATATCGCTCTAACTGATCTAGTATATAAACGGACGATACATTGCCTTCATTTTTTATTGATATAAATTTATCATCAATTTTCTTTAAATAATTTTCTATTAGTTCAGGCTCAACAGACTCAGATGAATGGAATCCGATCTCGTTAAAAGGATAGCGAGGGAAATATCTTTTTATAATTTCAGTAGTTTTTCTTTTAGCTTCTTCTATTGAGTATCCTTGTAAAATATGATACTTGTATCCTCTAAAAAACAATTCAGTAAGATATGATATTCTAAATCTTGGATTTTGATAGTCACTGGCATAAATTATATTCTTCTTATAATAAGACCAATAGTTCCAATATTCTTTGTGAGTCATATGGAATAATGCCCTGTATTTTATTTCAGCATATTCATAACACTCAACAAGTAAATACTCTTCCTTTATTTTAAAAATTTCAAAGAAAGCATTGTATTTGTAATTACCAAAAACAGTATTTTTCTCGTATTGATTTTCATATAAATTTACTTTTTCGAAGAAAGAGTTTAATCCGAAAATCTTTAAATCATCGAGACCTCTTTTAGAGCATAAGACGACCAACTTAGTTTCCATATTGGTTTGGTTGGTTTGGTTGGTTTGGTTGGTTTGGTTGGTTTGGTTGGTTTGGTTGGTTTGGTTGGTTTGGGATTCTAATTCCTTACAACTTGATAAAAAAACAATTAACAGAATCAGTATTGTTTTATACATTTCAAAAATCTCCTAGTTAGTTAATTGATATAAACCCACACCACTAACCTCCATAAATGCTTTCGCTTTCTTGCAAGATGGCGTAGATAATCTAAATCCCAACCAATGATAATAATCACCATCAGTAAAAAAATCTGCAACAACTAATTTCAGTGATATTGTTTTTACTTGACTTAAACTTTTAATGCTTTTTAATTTTCCAATTTCTTGGTTTACATCAACTATTAATCTTTTATACCTTGTGTTATTTAATCTTATAACATTCCGCTCATTATTGCTGCTTAAATATTTAGGATTTGCGTAAACACCACCTATTGATGCAACTATTGATGCAAGAGAATCTTGCATATTAGCTAATACTGTATGCCCTAACATGTTATTATTATAATCAAGATAAGTTAAAGATATTGCAGCAACAGCACTACAGTTTGTGGTTCCAAGTGTTGTTAACTCACTTAATCCTTCAATTCTATCTATATTTGCCACGAGATATATGTTATTTCTAATATTTCCAATATCTATATCTTGACTAAAAAAAATAGCTGACTGCTCACCATCTTTTTCTCGGTTTGATTCAAAATCAATCATTAAATATTCTTTATTATCTTTCCTCACTACTTGAATAGTCCCTCCTGTATTCTTACTATTAATGAATCTAGATTCATACCATTTTTTATCATATTCATTTCCAATAACCTTCAATGAGTTTTCTGAGTAATTGGCTTTTATATAATTATTTACACTTTTATTATAAAATAATAAATCTTCTATACCGCTCAAGATTTCTTTCAATGTCAAGTCTTTATGATTATATATAAAGGCAACTTGCGATTCCCATATTCCAACATATGAGTTATATTGATCATCTAGTATATTGTTATATCCTATATACCATGTTTTAGGTAAATCACTGTAAATCTTTCTTACAACATTTTCAACTTTATTCCGTTTCTCATTAGCACTTATACTAGTGTATGCTAGTGCTTTGTATCCTCGATAATAAATATCAGTCATCGTAGATACTACATACGTGGGAATTAAATCAAGTTTATGGCTTACCCAAGGCTCATTTTTATCCACATGTAATAATGCTCTATTAGTTATGTTTAGATTTTTATCATAACACTCTGCTAATAAGTTTGGAGAGAATATTTCTTTTATATCAACGGCTACATGTATTTTTTTATAATCACTATACATCTCTCCATATAGTTTCAGTATGTTGATGTTTTCATCCACTTCGTATAGCTTTATATATTTAACTTCTTTACCAGAACATTGAATATGTCCGTATCTTTTCTCTTGTAATTGTGGAAATGTAGTTTGAGATGAGTTAATTTTAGACTGATTAGAATCTATGCTTTCTTTACAACCAGAAGTAAAACTTAAAAGAATAACAATTGCCGATAGAAATTTAATATAATTACTGATAACTTCCTGTCTGGACATACAGGATAGCTTGGACTCTATGAGGCAATTGGGGATTAAACCATTCATCGTTAATCTCTTGACAATGCAAACAAGAGTAATCCTAACCCAACATCCGATGGATTACCATACAATCATAGAAGAAATTTAACAGCATACGTTCTCTATCTATCAGCAACACCCAAGCGTAAGGTAGTCCCACAATTACCTTAGCGTTATCAATCACTTAAAAAACACTGTGCGTTCCTATCCCTCCCCCATTCATTCCTTTTCAGGTCAACTTACAGGCAAGCGACAACATCACCAGAGAGGAAACATCATCATCCGGTTATTTTATTCATTATCAATGAGTTATAATTTCTTCTTACGCGAAGCGTGATATAAAAACTTAGAGAAGTTGTGTATATCTTCACCAGAAACATAGCAGAAAAGAAAAATCCGCCACCCTCTATTGTAAAAAACGACACTGCATCAAGTTAGCACTTTTGCGGCACAGGACACTTTCAAAAGTATGCAACCCTTTGAAAATCAAGAAACAAGAATTTAAGAGCAAGGCCGCAAACCCAACAGGATCAACGGCCTATTGAACAAGAATCTACCGATAACTATCCACACTCGGACAAGAACACACTAAATTCCGATCCCCATACACATTATCAATCCGGTTCACGGTAGGCCAATACTTCGCCGTCGGGCTAACACCCTGCGGGAACACCGCCTCGGTCTGGCTGTAAGGGCGTTCCCAAGCATTCACCAAATCATCCAGCGTATGCGGCGCATTCACCAGCGGGTTATTGTCGAGAGGCCACACGCCCTCCTGCACCTTGCGAATCTCTTCCCGAATCGCAATCATCGCATCGCAAAAACGGTCAAGTTCCTCTTTCGGCTCGGATTCGACATTCACTGCCCGCATTATAGGTTTTGCTCAAAAAAAGCCCTGATTTGCTGCTTGCTCACCATCTCTTTGGGGTGAAGATAGGCGATATTGTCATCTTCAATATCGTCAATATAGAGCAGCGCAATACACAGCAGCTTGTAACTAATCCCATCCACCACGCCTTGCGCTGCGGCAAAAATATCCTTGATACTCATGCCATGTTTGACCAAACAGTAAAGGTCATAGTAATCGCGGTATTTGGCACGCAGGAATAAGGTATTGGCCTTCATCGCGGCAATGGCTTGCAATGATGCTACATTGAACTCACCGATGTTGGTAGGGCGTAAGAATTCCCACTTGGCATTGAAAAATGTGACCTTGACACCCTCAACCAGCAAATCCAGTTGGTCAACATTGTCGTTCAGCACTTCGGCTTGCTTGAAATGTTTGAGGCAACGCAGGATGTCTTGTTTCTGGAAGTTGTCAGCATAAGTGAAGAAATCAAGGTCTTCGCTTTGCCGATGGCACAGGTGCAAAGCCAATGCAGAACCACCCACCAGTACGTAATCCTGTAGGAATGGCGCGGTCTTGATCAGCTCCAGCAAGACGGCTTTGGTCTTAACCAGCAAGTAGTCTAAATTTGGTGAGTCGTTCATGTTGCAGATTCTCAAAGTCGCTGGCTTCAACATCCAGATGGAAAAATACGCGGGCAAGGAAGTAGTTCAGGCGCTTGAAACGGGCATCTGACTTCACATCGCGTTCCCACACTTCACGCACTTTGCTTTCGCCGTACAGCACCAACAGGTAACGAATATCGTCAATATCGCCGTATTTCAACACAGTTTCACACAGCAGATTGTCTTTGCCTTCATCATAGGTGATGTCCGGCGCGTAGCTCCAGAACAAACCCTTGTTACGAATACGCCCAAAGAACAGGTGTTTCATAGCTGTTTCAGTCATCATCTGCGTCCCCGCCACATGGATGAATGTGTTTAATTATAATCATTTTTTACCATCTTTGCTTCAAGTGGTCACAACAAGAATTTAAGAGCAAGGCCGCTAACCCAACAGGATCAACGGCCTATTGAACAAGAATCTACCGATAACTATCCACACTCGGACAAGAACACACCAAATTCCGATCCCCATACACATTATCAATCCGGTTCACGGTAGGCCAATACTTTGCCGTAGGGTGTACACCCTGCGGGAACACCGCCTCGGTCTGGCTGTAAGGGCGTTCCCAAGCATTCACCAAATCATCCAGCGTATGCGGCGCATTCACCAGCGGATTATTGTCGAGAGGCCACACGCCCTCCTGCACCTTGCGAATCTCTTCCCGAATCGCAATCATCGCATCGCAAAAACGGTCAAGCTCCTCTTTCGGCTCGGATTCGGTCGGCTCAATCATCAGCGTACCCGCCACCGGAAACGACATGGTAGGCGCGTGAAAACCGTAATCCATCAAGCGTTTAGCGATGTCCGACTCATCAATCCCCGAAGCTGCCTTCAACGGACGAATGTCGATAATGCACTCATGCGCCACCCGCCCGTTCGCCCCCCGGAACAGCACCGGATAATGCTCAGCCAAGCGTTGCATGATGTAATTGGCGTTCAATATCGCCATCTCCGTCGCCCGCTGCAAACCCGCCGCGCCCATCAACTTAATATACGCCCACGAAATCGGCAAAATCGCCCCACTCCCATAAGGTGCTGCCGACACTGCCCCGTTCCCTGAGCGAAGCCCGTTCCCTGAGCGAAGCCCGTTCCCTGAGCGAAGCCCGTTCCCTGAGCGAAGCCGAAGGGAAGCATCAGCACCAATCGCCACATGCCCCGGCAAAAACGGAGCCAAATGCGCCTTCACCCCAATCGGCCCCATGCCAGGGCCACCGCCGCCGTGCGGAATCGCAAAGGTCTTGTGCAAGTTCAAATGCGACACATCCGACCCCATTTTGCCCGGTTTCGACAAGCCCACTTGCGCGTTCATGTTCGCGCCATCCATGTACACCTGCCCACCGAACTGATGCACAATGTCGCAAATTTCCACGATGTCTTGCTCAAACACCCCGTGCGTAGACGGATAAGTCACCATCAAGCACGATAAATTCGCCGCGTGTTTTTCCGCCTTGGCACGCAAATCCGCCACGTCCACGTTACCGTTCGCGTCGCACTCGACCACCACCACTTTCAGGCTCACCATTGCCGCCGACGCCGGATTCGTGCCATGCGCCGAACTCGGAATCAAACACACATCCCGATGCCCCTGCCCAATACTCGCCTGATAACGGCGGATCGCCACCAACCCCGCGTATTCGCCCTGCGCCCCCGAATTCGGCTGCATCGAAATCGCATCATAGCCAGTGATTTCCACCAACCAATCTTCCAGTTCCTTGATCATGGCGCGATAACCCACGGTCTGCTCCTGCGGCGCAAACGGGTGAATATCCGCAAACTCTGCCCAAGTAACCGGCAGCATTTCCGTGGTCGCATTCAGCTTCATGGTACAAGAACCCAGAGGAATCATGCCATGCGCCAGCGAGAAATCCTTATTCTCCAAGCGCTTCAAATACCGCAACATCTCCGATTCCGAATGATGCGAATTAAATACCGGATGCGTTAGGAAATCGCTGGTACGTTTGTAACCAGACGGGATACCGCTGAAACCTTCTGCGACAACCGCCGCATCCAGCGCATCCACATCCAAGCCATGCCCAGCACCCAACAACACATCGAACAGCTCGGCAATGTCAGCGCGGGTTTTGCGCTCGTCAATACTGATACCGATGTTGCCATTGTCGAACTGACGGAAATTAACGGGTCTTGCCCCCTTCACCCCTTGCGGGGGAAGGGCTGGGGATGGGGGGTTGGTGACGACAGTCACCGTATCAAACCACGTATCATTCAGCAGCGTCACACCCTTCTGCTGCAACCCTTTGGCAAAAATATTCGTCAGCCGATGAATCCGCCCCGCAATCGTCTTCAAGCCCGCCGCGCCGTGATACACCGCATAAAACCCCGCCATATTCGCCAGCAACGCCTGCGCCGTACAAATATTGGAAGTCGCCTTCTCACGACGAATATGCTGCTCACGGGTCTGCATCGCCATGCGCAACGCCTGCTTGCCGTGGCTGTCGATGGAAACCCCAATCACACGCCCCGGCATGGTGCGCTTGAACGCATCCTTAGTCGCAAAAAACGCCGCATGAGGGCCACCGAAACCCATCGGTACGCCGAAGCGTTGTGAGTTGCCAACGACCACATCCGCGCCCATTTCGCCGGGAGCTTTCAACATCACCAACGCCATCAGATCAGAAGCCACGCACACCAACGCTTTTTGCGCGTGCGCCTGCTTAATCAAGGCTTCCAGATCGCCCACTTCGCCGGTCGTACCGGGGTATTGCAACATCGCGCCGAAGACTTCGTGCTGTGCCAACTCGCTATATGGATTGCCGATCACGAGTTCAAAGCCGAAGTGTTCCGCCCGTGTTTTCAACACGTCGATGGTTTGCGGATGCACATCGTCACCCACAAAAAACTTGTCCGATTTGAGCTTATTGGAACGCTTGCACAGCGTCATTGCTTCTGCTGCTGCGGTCGCTTCATCCAACAAGGAGGCATTGGCAATGTCCATGCCCGTCAAATCCATGACCATTTGCTGGTAATTGAGCAAGCCTTCCAGCCGCCCTTGGGAAATTTCCGGCTGATACGGCGTATACGCGGTGTACCAACCGGGATTTTCCAAGACATTACGTAAAATGACAGGCGGCACGAACGTATCGTAATAGCCCATGCCGATGTACGACTTGGCAACGGTGTTTTGCCCCGCCAGTTGCTTGAGGTAAGCCAAGGTTTCGGCTTCGGTGCGGCTGCCGTCGATTGCCAACGGTGCTGGCAGGCGGATGCTCGCAGGCACGGTGCTGTCAATCAGCGCATCCAGCGATTCCGCGCCCACGGTTTGCAGCATTGCTGCGGTATCCGCCGCGTTGGGGCCAATGTGGCGGGCAATAAAATCGTCGTGTTGTTCAAGTTCGTACAAGGTTGTCATTCGGTATCTGCCTTTAATTACTCGTCACATTCCGCTTTGTATGCGTCTGCATCCAGCAGTTCGTCCATTGCGTCTTCGTCATCCACGCGCATCACGAACATCCAGCCGTCGCCGTAAGGGTCAGAATTGATCAGTTCCGGCGAATCTTGCACCGCTTCATTCGCTTCAACAATCACACCGGGGACGGGCGCGTAAATATCCGACGCTGCTTTCACGGATTCTGCGACTGCACAACCGTCTTCCGCGCCAAACTCAGTACCCACTTCTGGCAATTCGATGTGTACCAAATCACCCAGCAACTCTTGCGCGTGGTCAGTAATCCCAACGGTGACAGTGCCGTCACCATTGTCACGTACCCACTCGTGGGATTTGGTATATTTCAAATCGGATGGAACATTGCTCATAAATAACTCCTAAAAACTTAATTCAAAACAGATTTGCCATTGCGGGCGAACACAGGCTTCACCACTTTGGCGGGGTGCAATTTGCCACGAATATCGACCTCGCAAGTCTCACCACAGCTTGCAGGCACTCGCGCCAGCGCAATCGCTACGCCGAGTGTAGGCGAAAAAGTACCGCTGGTGGTTTCGCCGTCACCGTCCGCACACACCACCTTCATGTGACTGCGCAATACGCCTTTGCCTTCCAGCACTAGCCCGACAAATTTTTGCGGCACACCAGCGGCTTTCTGTGCTTCTAACGCGCTGCGCCCGATAAAGTTGCGGTCTTCCGGCTGCCAACCAATTGTCCAACCCAAACCAGCCACGAGGGGGGAAATGGTTTCATCCATATCCGTGCCATACAAGCTCATGCCTGCTTCCAAACGCAGGGTATCGCGTGCACCTAAGCCGATGGGCTTGATACCCGCCTCCAACAGTGCATCCCACACTTTATGTGCTTGCTCGTTAGGGAACATCATTTCAAAACCGTCTTCGCCAGTGTAACCGGTGCGGGCAATGAACCAGTCGTTGACGAATGCGCCGTAAAAGGTTTTCAGCGGTTCGACGATAGCCACTTCATCCACTGGCATAATGCCCAGCACTTTGGCGCGTGCATTCGGGCCTTGTGCTGCGATCATGGAAAGGTCGTCCCGTTCAGTCAGAGTGGCATCAAAGTTGGCGATTTGTTTTTGCATCCACGCAATGTCTTTGTCGCGTGTGCCCGCATTGACGACGATGCGCCATTGGGTGGCGGTGATGAAATACACGATCAAATCGTCAATCACCGTACCTTCTGGGGTCAACATGCAGCTATACAGCGCCTTGCCGGAATCTTTCAGCTTGTCGACGTTATTGGCGAGCAGGTATTGCAGGAAAGCTTTGGATTGCGCCCCCACGAGGTCGAGAATGACCATGTGCGATACGTCGAACATGCCCGCGTCGTTGCGGACTTGGTGGTGTTCTTGCAGTTGTGAGCCGTAGTGAATGGGCATTTCCCAACCCGCGAAGTCAACCATTTTCGCACCGGATTCAAGGTGCTTGGCGTAGAGTGCAGTACGTTGCATTAGGGTTCTTCCAGTTTAACAGGCACAAAAAAAGGGCGGCAAGCCGCTAAGCTTGCCGCCCCTCTGTCCGTTTACCTGAGAGATTCCCGTTGCCGGTTACTACCCTTCGGTGAGCGCAGCCGCGCTACTCTCCAGAGCCAGATCTAGTACTGCCAGTCCTTTTGCCTGAGCGTTTCCGGGCGGAATTGCGCCTTCGGCGGTTGCAGCAACCTTGCGGTGTGCAACACTCTCCTGCCAGTGTTTACTGAATGCGGGCGATTGTAGCCGATGCAGTGCAACAACTAAAGCACCAATCCCACAGAGTTGCGGTACAATGCCCCCATAAACACACAATGAAGAGGAGTGACTAACATGCAACGTACCTTAACGTTTATCAGCAAAACTGCGCTAGCACTGGCGCTACTCTCCGGTATAGCACGGGCGGATTGGACGCTGGATAACAGTCAATCTGCCCTGTATTTTGTGTCGATCAAGAAAGATCACGTCGCAGAAACCCACACATTTAAAGCGCTTTCTGGGCTAATCACCACAGCAGGACAAGGCTCACTGAACATTGACCTCACCAGTGTCGATACCCATATTGATATTCGTGACCAACGTATTCGTGATCATTTGTTTGAAACCCAAACCTTTACCAATGCCTACGTCAGCGTGGATTTAGGGCAAACAGGCATCAAACCCGGCATTCAAACCATCAACGTTGCCGTCGGGTTACACGGCATGAAAAAAGAACTGGCGGCAACCGTGGCCGTCACTGAAGTCGGCGATAGCGTACACGTCGCCACCGTTGCGCCCATCATGCTGAATGCGGAAGACTTCAATCTGGCAGCCGGTTTAACGACACTACGCGAAATTGCTTCGCTCAGCAGCATCAGCAATGCCGTCCCCGTCACGTTTTTCTTAACGTTTACCAAGGCTAAAGCTTAACGGGTAGCCAGACCACGCACGATGTGATCCGCCAATTGCGCCACCAACACACTTTGCGCCGTGACCAGCCCTACCACGTCCGGCGTGGTCGTTTGCTGGGTTAGCGTGATGGCTTCAGTGCTCAGAATTTTGTCATCCTGCCCTGCTTGAAGCTGCCACAAACCGCGTAACTGCGCCTTGCCGTGGGGCGTGCCATCAAACTGATCCAATTTCACCACCACTTGATACTGGGGCGTTTGGCTCAGTTCCCACGGAATGGTTTGCACCCGTGTCACCGGCAAGCGGGTTTGTAGGTGTTGTGCGAGGGCATGGAGGAATTCATCTTCCAACTGCCCACCCCACAAATGCGTATCCGACACTGCTAACGTCGTAGCATTTTGGCGAATTACTAACCCTTCGCGATCCAACAGCGTCGGCAAGGTAATCGGCCCCACCCCAAGGCTGCGAATACGCTGCGAAACCGCTGGTGCGACCGCCGGATTGCCCATATCCATCGCCAGCGTATGATACGCCGTGGGCGTGCTCGAACAGCCCAACAGCGCCAACACCACCGCCCCCAACAACATCACCTTACGCATGGTTAGTCTCCTTGTTTGCCACGCAACAACGATGCAGGCTGACGTTGCAGGGTTTCGGTTAAACTGCGCACCGCCCGCGAGGCAGCGGTCACTTCTTCCAACATTTCTTGCAATTGGAATTGCGTCGGCGAATGCGGCGCAGTCAGACGGTCAACATTGCCCATCGAGCTTTGCAATTTCTGCAAGGTTTGGCTCAACTCCACCGTAATCTTATTCACATCCTGCGTCACGCTGGGTAAAGTCTTGCCATCCACCGTTTTCAGCATTTCCTTCGCAGCTTTAACGGCTTGTTCGGCTTCCGCTAATACGCCATTAAGATTATCCACGGTTTTATCCAGCTTGCCGCTATTCACCAACTTATTAATGCCTGCCAACGCCTCATCCAAGCTCGCCATCACTTCCGTTGCCATTAACGGCAAATCTTCAAACGCTGAACCCGTGGTCGGAAATTCACTGTAAAACTGCGTGACTTTAATCGTGGCAGGCGGTGGGTCTTTTTCCATGCTCAAGGTAATCACTTTTTGCCCCGTCAAAAAACTCACGGTTTCTAATTTGGCACGCATTCCTTTTGCCACCAGTTTATTTAACACCACCTCACCTTCGGCAGCCGTGAGCGTTTCATTAAAATATTGCGGCTGAATCGACACCAGCACTGGAACGCGCACGCCTAAAGTGGCTTTATCCAACGTAATATCAATCTTTTCGACCTTGCCAATCGGAATGCCTTTAAACTCAACGGCTGACCCCACTTCCATACCGCGCACTGAGCCACCAAAATACATCACGTAATACAGTTTTTCCTTGTAAGGCTTTTCCTGTGCCCCCGCAAAATTACGGTGCAAGGTAAAGACATCACCTTCCTTGCTCACATCCCCCGCCGCCAGCGTTTTGGGTGTTTCAAACGCAATCCCGCCGATTAATACCGATACCAAGGATTCCATGCGGAATTCCGCCCCCGCCGAATTCATATTGAGTTCCACCCCACTGGCATTCCAAAAACGGGTATTGGTACGCACATACTGAAAATACGGCGCACGCACAAACACTTCCAAACGCACCTGATCTTTATCTTGCAGCAATTCGTAGTTGATCACCTCACCTACTTGCAATTGCTTGTAAAAAACCGGTGCTCCCATATCCACCGACCCCAACGAATCCGACACGAGGAAAAAGCGTTTACCATCTTCGGCAGGCGCAAGCACAGGCGGACGCTCGACCCCCGCATAAAAACTTTGATCATCCGTATTCGTACCGGGATCCATGCCAATATACGACCCCGAAAATAAAGTGCTTAACCCTGACACGCCCGAACGATTCACACGCGGACGAACCACCCAAAAACTCGCATCATTCCCCAAATGCCGCCCAATTTCTTTATTCAACTCAATGACCGCTTCAATGTATTTCAGCTCATCATCAAGTTTGAGTTTTTTGACTTTACCAACCGTCACGGCTTTGTAACGCACTTCGGTTTTGCCCGCCTCAATACCTTCCGCGCTGGAAAATTGTACCGTAATGGTGGGACCTTGCTGATACCAGTTTTGAAACAATAACCATATACCAATCAGTAAAGCGGCTAAAGGAATTAACCACACCACCGACGGGCCGCGTTGTTCGCGCACCGTCACCTCTGGCAAACTATCGCCATCCAGCCCTGTATTATTATTCATCCACCATGTTCCTCTTGGCGGTAAACATCCCAGATCAAGTGTTCATCCAACGTACGTGCTGCAAACATAGTCAATACCACCACTGCCGCAAACGAAAAGCTGCCCGCATTCGCATCCACTCTCGCCAAATTACCAAACTGCACCAAGCCCGTCAGAATCGCAATCACAAACACATCCACCATTGACCAACGCCCCACATATTCGGTGATGCGATACAGCCGCATCCGATCCGCTTGCCGCCAAGTTGAGCGCCACTGAATACTGATCAGTAAAAAACTCAAGGTACACAGCTTCAACAACGGCACGACAATACTCGCCACAAACACAATCAACGCCAGCGGCCATTGCCCTGCTTCCAACAAATGGTACACCCCGCTGAGAATCGTATCCGGCTGCCCCGCCCCCAACATATACACGCTCATCACGGGCATCAGATTCGCAGGGATATACAAAATCATCGCCGCAATCAACAATGCCCATGTCACCTCAATGCTATTAGAATGCTCCCGCAAGCGTATCCGCCCCCCACAACGCGGGCAAAACAGCGCCGCGCTAGGGGCTAACGTGGGCGGCGCATGGCTCAAACACCCACAAGTACGGCATTGCAACAGCCGCGCACTCACCGCAGACACCCCTTGCCCAATTCACGCCACACCACAAACGGATCAAGTAACACGGTACTCGCTGCCATCGTAATTACCACGCCCGCAAACGACCAAAACGCTGTCCCCACAATCAAGGTTGCCAAATCGCCCAATTTCACCACCGCCACCAATACGCCGAGCATGAAGACTTCCAACATGCCCCACGGTTTGAATTCACGCATCCACCGAAACAAAAAAATCGCTGGTTGCGGTTGCCAACCAAAGCGAATCGTCAACAGCACTGTCAACACCGCCAGTAATTCAAACAAGGGGAAAAACACAATCGTGAAGATCACCAGCCCCGCCACCAAATGATAACCTTGCTCCCAAAACGCCACGCTTGCGCCGAATAAATGCAACTCCTGCTCTGCTCCCTGCGCCCGCAGCCCTAATAGTGGAAATAAATTGGTTAAAACGAACAGCATCAGCCCCGCCAGCGTGAGTGCTAGCACTTCATTCAACATCTGTGGACGGTTGCGGTATAATACGCCCCCACAACGGCTACACAACGCGGTTTTACCGGACGCAACCGGACGATAGCGGTGCAACTGACCGCATTCTTGGCAAGCAATTGGTTCAAAATCGCTGTTAGACATTACGTGATTGTATCACTCACACCCACGCATCGGTATGTTTTCACACGGCAGTTAATACACCTAAATGGCGCAATATTGCATCACTTAATGCGCCAGCCGCCATTTGATCAAATCCTGCAAACATCGGATTTGTATTGATTTCTAGAAATTGTAATTCACCGCTGTGTACATCGGTCTTGAAATCAGCCGCCGCAAAATCCAGCCCAAGGCGATCCGACAATAGCGTGAGCTTTTCCACCAAATCAGACGGTACATCGACCACTTTCATACGCGTCGCTGATGACGTGCGATAATCCAACACATCAGACAACACTTGAAACCCAAACCATGCCGCGCCGACACGGAACACACGCAATTCCGGTTGCTCCAAGCGTTGTTGCACCGTTTGTGGGAAAGCCAGAATGTTATTGCCACGCCCTTCATGCGGTGTTAACGGCGTGCAATACGCCCCCCCAGTCACGGGTTTCACAATCCACTCTCCGGTCTGCGCCAACGCATCCATCGCGGGAATGTCGTTGCTGATATAGGTATCGACAACGTTAAAGCCCAGCTCCAGCGCCAAGCGTAATACATACGGCTTGTTGACACCACCGCACGCCAGAAACGGGCGATTGCAGACATGAATATCCGGCGAGCTTAGTAGCCAGCCGGATACGCTAACGAACCATTCACGCGCACTCGCATTGTCCTGAGCGTTATTGCTTTTGAGGTAAGCAAACACGTCTTGGCGGATGAAAGCGGCAGAAACGGCGACTTCTTCCGCATCATCCAACAAACGATGCTGGCGGATGTCCCAATGCAAACGCGGCGACCCCGCTTGCCCCGTGAGCAAGCAATGCACCGGAATACCGTGTAATGCGGCTCGTTTCAAGAGGCGTACTAACTGTGGGTCAGTATCGCCACCAGCTAATAACAAGCGGGGAAGTTGACTCATATCGCGGCACAACCGTCTTCTTCACCCAATGCCATCGTGGTCATCATGGGTGGCTCAATCGGCGGCTTAACAGGGCATGGTTGCACCCCACCGTCTTCCTCACCCACCATCATCGTAGTCATAATGGGCGGTTTAATCGGCGGTTGAATAATCGGGCCACCGCCATCTTCCTCACCCATCATCATCGTAGTGAACATCGGCTCAGGCTGGAAATTGGAGATCGTGTAACCCATTTCCTCATCCGCCATCTGCTGATTCTGGTCAATGTAAATAGACGTGGGCAAACCGTATTGCGCGTCATATTTCGCATCGACTTGCGCCGCACCACTTTTGATACCCTGCTCAATCAAATTGAACACGCCATCAGCATTCATATTATAAATGGACTGTTTATTGGTTTGGCGATCATCAGGAATCAGCTCGCCAGTATCGGCATAACGTGCCGACGTAACGCTATCACCACGCACTTGAATAGTAATCGGACGCGTTGAATCTGGCGTACAGAAGCAACTGCGCTGCAAAGTAAATGAATAATCACTGATCCCCAGTGAATCCCATTTCTGGCGATTAGCATCCAATTGCTGTTGCGGGGTGGAAGTACTGCCGCTGTTAATCGCTTTCACGTCTTTGGCAGTCAGTTTTTGGCGCGAAATTTCGCCGCCCGTAATGCCACCGGACATCACTAGCGTATCACCTGCGCTGAGCTTGCCATCCTTTTTGCTGTCCAAGACTTGATAGCTCATTGCACCACCAATATTGAAGCGCTCACGAATCGCCTTATCCTGCTGTGCGCTCAATGTCAGCGGCTGCGGTTGTGGCTGACAACCGCCTTTATTCTTGCCGATTTGATCAACTAATTGTTGAATGAGATTAATCAATGCGGTGTTGTTGCCACCCAGCGATGATTGACCAGACTGATTTTGGATACCGCCCACGGCATTTTTGAGCAATGTCGTACTAGCCGTACTCGCAGACGACGCTGTACTGCTAGATGTTGTCTGGCTACTTGTCTGGGTTTCGCGAAACCCACTTCCTTGTGTTATGCCTGTCATGTTGAGATCCTCTTGTTGATAGGGTTTATACCTAGTTTGACACGAAGCATTTTTACCCTAAGTCTCCAAGACACATGGATATTCATCAGACGAGACGGCAATATTCCCTTATCAGTGGAAAGGACAAGCCGCACACTTGAACCTAGCACCGATTTGCTTTACAACACCACTTACCTAATGACTTTGTATTAATCGCCTTTGGAGGAACTATGGCCACTCGGGAAGAACTCAGCGCACAAGCATCCGCCTGCAACGACGCAGCCTCTTACGCAGCCCTTGCCAAACAAGCAGCCGCCGAACCAGCCGATCTGGATTACGCCAAAGAGCTGCTAGCCAAAGGCGAATCCAACTGTTCTTTCCCTGCCCATTACGTCAGCGTAGCGGAAGGCTATGTTGCCGCAGGTGATAACGACAAAGCCGCTGCCCTGTACGACGAAGCTGCCAATGCGTGCTTTGATGCCAAAGAAAAAGCTGAAACCGGCTACAGCATTGCCAAATTCCTCGGCGACCGCGACAAAGGTCGTGCGTTATTGGAAGAAGCCATCAGCGAAACCACCAATACCACCGAATTGCTGTCTTACGCAGGCTACGTACAAGACGCGCTGCAAGATAACGCGCTCGCCAACAAACTGTTCAGCAAAGTCACTGCAAACTGTAAAAGTATTGCCGATTACCAAAAACTTGCCACCGACATTAAAAACAGCGGTAACCCCACTACCGCGCTGATGGTCTTTAAAAAAGCTGCACCATCCAGCAGCGAAACGGCCGATGTCGTCACCTTTGCTAAAGGTTTGAAAGACCTGTTCGGCGATGATAAAGAAGTCGCAGCAACGCTTGCCGACGCTGAAAGTAACTGCATGTTCCCTGCGCAATTCGTGGTACTCGCGGGTGGTTTCATGAACCTGCTCGGCGACAAAGACAAAGCCGAAGACTTGCTGGAACAAGGCAAAAACTTCGCGATGAGTGGCGAAGAAAACCTTGATTTGGCAACGGGTTATGCCAGCTTGCTGAACGACCAAGCTACTGCCAAAGATATGTACGGCGTTGCCCTGAACGAATTCAGCGGCAAGGAAGACTTGCTAAAACTGGCTAGCGCGGTTGCTGCCAACATGGATGACAAAACCATTGCAGGCAAGGCTTACGACAAACTCGCCAGCAAACTCAATACGCCCACAGATTTGGCCATGTTGGCAAAAGCCGTCAACGACAACCTCGGCGATAAAGACCGCGTTGCCAGCATTTACGCAGCTGCCGAAGCCAAAGCGACCACGGCAGCGGCATTGGTATCACTCGCAGGTGAAGTGAATACTGCGTTGCAAGACCCTGCCAAAACCAATGCGCTCTACACCAAAGCGGTTGATGCTTGCAAAGTTTACACCGACGCGACCAGCATCCTCGAAGCACTGGCGAAAAACCCAACCGATGCAGCATTGGCTGGCACTGCCCTGCAAAAAGCACTGGAGCTGACCGATACCAACGCGCAAGTATTGGACGTGGCACAACGCGCCCAAAAATTGACACCGGGCGACACCACCGTAGTCGTGCAAGCGCTCGACAAAGCTGAAGCCAACGTTAGCTCACTCGATGAAATGCGCAAACTGGCGAACGCTTCCAAGCAATTGCTGGCAGGTGATGCCGAGCGCAACGAGCGTATCGGTGCGAAACTTACCAAACGCGAAGCCAGCCAAGCGCGTTACACCGAATTCCAAAATCAGGAAAAAACGTTGACACGCCCCAACCAGTTCATTGCACTGGCAGGTGCGGTAGTGGAAGAATTGGAAGATACCTCTTATGCCAGCCAATTGCTGACGACAGCAGAAGAAAAGATGCAGGCAGCAGGTACATTCAGCTTCGCCGCTTACCAACCGTTGATCGTCTCTGTCGGCAATCTAGTGAAAGACAAGGCTTGGTTAGCGCGTTTGCTCGACTTAGCCGCGAACAACAGCAATACCTTTGCCCAAGTGCGCAACCTCGGCGAAACCGTCAGCAAGCAACTCAGCGACACCGAGTTTGGCAAAGCGTGGACGCAGCAATTCTATGCCGCGCAACTGGCAAAGCTGGATTCCGGCAACGCCAGCACTTTCGAGTACAACAAACTCGCCAAAGCCGTCAAAGAGCATTTGGATGACGATGCTCAGGCCCAAATGATTTTGGACAAAGGCGAAGCCAAAGCACAAAATCATTTCCACTTTGCGTATATGGCAGAACTGGCGCAAAAATGGGGCAACGGCAGCAAAGCCGAAAGTCTGTATGCCAAAGCCACCGCAGCGTGTCAGGATGCCAGTCAGCAACGCGAATTGGCGGATTTGATGCGTAAAGCGGGTGTGGTTAGCACGCTGGCGCAAGTGGTAACGCAGAAGCAGGGTGGTAAGGGTACTTACTGGTAAGGGGAATTCCCCTCACCCCAACCCCTCTCCCGCAAGGGTAGAGGGGCTTTTTTATGGGTTTACCAACTCATGACGATTTTTTCGCAGCGTCGTCTGTTTTAGGCGCATCACCTTTGCCAAACGGATCAGGGCGCGGGGTATCGTTAGTGGATGGTGCCATGACTGGCAACTTGATGTCGGGTTGCTTACCAGTCAAGGTTTTCAGGAAGGCAACGATATTGGCTGTTTCATCATCGCTGAACTTCTTGCCCAACTGAATCTGCCCCATCGTATGCACCGCATCTTCTAGGGTCTTCGCCGCACCATCGTGGAAGTAAGGATAGGTCATTTCTACGTTGCGCAACGTAGGCACTTTGAACTTGAAACGATCAGTATCCTGTTTGCTCACCGCAACTAAACCTTCTGCTTTGCTGTCAGTTTTGTAAGGTTCAACCACACCCATTTTTTGGAAACTTGCCCCGCCTACCGCTGCACCGTTATGGCAAGCCACGCAGCCACTGTCCTTAAACAGTTTGTAACCCGTCAGTTCTTTTTCGCTCAGGGCTTTGTCGTCCCCTTTCAGCCATTGGTCAAATTTGGAACCAGGTGTCACCAAAGTTTCTTCAAATGCAGCTATCGCATTCGTCACCATATCAATGTCGATGGCATCTTTGCTGAAAACGGTTTTGAACTCTTCTTTGTACTGCGGAATAGAATCCAGCACCTGAATAGCCAGTTCGTGCGTAAATGCCATTTCGCCGGGATTGGCAATCGGGCCACCCGCTTGAGCTTTGAGGTCTTTGGCGCGACCATCCCAGAATTGAGCCACGTTCATACTGGAATTGAGGACAGTTGGGGCATTGATCGGCCCTTGCTGCCAATGATCACCGATGGAGGTTTGTAAGTTAATTGCTAGGTAACACCGCCCCGCTTTCACGCAATATCAGGCTAAATCAAACCGATCAAGGTTCATCACCTTGTTCCACGCTGCCACAAAGTCATGCACGAACTTTTCCTTGGCATCGTTCTGCGCATACACTTCCGCCACCGCGCGAAGCTGAGAATTCGAGCCAAATACGAGGTCAACCCGCGAACCCGTCCACTTCACCGCACCCGTGGCACGGTCACGCCCTTCAAACACATTGTCATCGGCGGTGGCCTGCCAGTCCGTACTCATATCGATTAGATTCACGAAGAAATCGGTGGTGAGTGAGTCACGCCGTTGGGTAAACGCAGCATTCAATACCCGCATCCCACCGACCAACACGGTCATTTCCGGGGCAGTCAGCGTCAGCAATTGCGCCTTGTCAAGCAGCATTTCCTCGGCTAAAACGGCGTATTTGCCCTTGAGGTAGTTGCGGAAACCATCGGCCACGGGTTCAAGCACCGCAAACGCTTCCACATCGGTTTGCTCTTGAGTCGCATCGGTGCGCCCCGCTGCAAACGGTACTTCGACGGCAAATCCGGCATTTTTTGCCGCCTGCTCGACCGCCGCACAACCACCTAGCACGATCAGATCCGCCAGTGAAACTTTTTTGCCGTCCGATTGCGCCGCATTGAACGCGCTTTGAACGCCTTCCAGAACATTCAGCACGTTGGCGAGTTGCGCAGGCTGATTCACCGCCCAATCCTTTTGCGGTGCAAGGCGGATACGCGCCCCATTTGCCCCACCACGCTTGTCCGAACCCCGGAAAGTAGCCGCCGAAGCCCACGCGGTAGTCACCAGTTCGGCAATACTCAAACCCGATGCCAACAACTTACCCTTGAGGTCGGCAATGTCCTGCGCATCAATCAACACATGATCAACCGCCGGAACCGGGTCTTGCCACAGCAAGGTTTCCGTTGGCACTTCCGCACCGAGGTAACGCGAACGTGGCCCCAAATCACGGTGGGTCAATTTGAACCACGCACGCGCAAACGCATCGGCAAATTCCGCTGGATTCTGGTGGAAATGCCGCGCAATCGGCTCGTAAATCGGGTCAAAGCGCATCGCCATGTCAGCAGTGGTCATAATGATCGGCACGCGCTTGCTGGAGTCAGCCGCCGCTGGCGCGAGATTTTGTTCAGTTGCGGTTTTGGGTGTCCATTGCCATGCACCTGCCGGACTTTTGGTTAGCTCCCACTCGTTGTTGAAGAGCATGTCCAGATAGCTGTTGTCCCACTGCGTTGGGGTTGGTGTCCATGAACCCTCCAAACCGCTGCCGATCTGGTCGCCGCCTTTGCCGCTGCCAAAGCTGTTTTTCCAGCCCAGGCCCATTTGTTCAATGGACGCGGCCTCGGGTGCAGCACCGACGTGGGTGGCACTGCCTGCGCCATGGCATTTGCCGAAAGTATGTCCGCCAGCGGTGAGGGCAACGGTTTCGTAGTCGTTCATTGCCATGCGAGCAAACGTTTCGCGCACATCACGCCCTGATCCGAGGGGGTCAGGATTACCGTCGGGGCCTTCGGGGTTCACGTAGATCAAGCCCATCTGCACCGCTGCTAACGGGTTTTCCAAATCGCGTTCGCCGCTGTAACGCTTGTCGCCGCTCAGCCATTCGGCTTCACTGCCCCAGTACACGTCTTCCTCAGGCTCCCAGATGTCTTCGCGTCCACCGCCAAAGCCGAAGGTTTTGAAACCCATCGACTCCAGCGCACAGTTGCCCGTGAGGATCATCAGGTCAGCCCACGAAATCTGATTGCCGTATTTTTGTTTGATCGGCCACAGCAAGCGCCGTGCCTTGTCGAGGTTGACGTTATCCGGCCAACTGTTGAGCGGGGCGAAACGCTGATTGCCATGTCCTGCCCCACCGCGCCCGTCCGAAATCCGGTACGTGCCTGCGCTATGCCACGCCATACGGATGAACATTGGCCCGTAGTGACCGTAATCAGCAGGCCACCAGTCTTGCGAATCGGTCATCAGGGCGTAGAGGTCTTGTTTGATGGCTGCCAGATCGAGTTTTTTGAATTCGGCGGCGTAATTGAAATCCGCACCCAACGGGTTAGATTTAGCGGTGTGCTGATGCAGGATGTTGAGTTTCAACTGGTTAGGCCACCAGTCGCGGTTGGATGTGCCACGACCCGCGTGGCTCGCGGCGGGAATAGTGGCATGTCCCATAACAGGACACTTGCTGATGTCACTCATGGTGTTATCTCCTTATGGTAATTGGTATTATTCACTCTCCTTTATAGTTTTAGTCCTTTCGCTTCAACCTATCCAGTTGATTAAAACGAACGTATCAATCGCTTTTTTAATGAGAACAGATCATGGATAAGGTGGGTTGACAATAAAAACACAGGAATACGCTACACTTTTTCCATCAACGCTTGGAGGTAATCAGCAGATGACTTCAACACAACAACGCTTGCAACTGGATTTTGCATTGCCTTTTGCTGCCCCGCAAACGCTGGCAGGCAGGCGATTAGCGATTGCGTTAGCCGACGTAGAGACACAAAATCTTGTGTCTCTACCCGATACCTATAGTGCCAACAACGTCGCCACACCTAACGTGGCAAAAATCGCAGCGGCAATACCATGCACCAATTTCAGCGGCAAATTGCCTGCCATCTTATCCCCCAGCAATACTGCCGGAACGTTAGCAATCATCATTCCCAAGGTTGTACCAGCCACGACCCAAAACAAAGAAGCGTATTGCGCCGCCAATGCCACCGTCGCAATCTGGGTTTTATCCCCCATTTCCGCGAGGAAAAACGCCACTAACGTTGCGCCGAAAATCCCGTAGTGCGTAGCATCCACCTTCACATCGTCGTCATCCAGCTTGTCGGGGATCATGATCCACACTGCCATTGCCAGAAAGGACAAACCCAGAATCCAGCGCAAGGCATTTTCACCCAGCAAGGTTATGACCCATGCACCAATTGCACCCGCACCTGCATGATTCAGCAAGGTAGCAACCAAAATACCGAGGATAATGGGAATCGGGCGGCGAAATTTTGCCGCGAGAACGAGCGAGAGCAGTTGGGTTTTATCGCCGATTTCAGCGAGGGCAACAATGCCCGTTGAGACAAGAAAAGCTTCCACAGCGAATATCCCGTAAAAGCGGCTGATTCAAACAAAGACGAGAAGCGATGTCTAGTGAAAAATCCCTGCCTGGGTAATGCGCTGCATCGTAATGACCGCGTGTGCCTGAACAGAGGATTGAGGGAAATGGTTACATCTGTGACTGCAAATAGTTTTGCAAGCCAATCTTATAAAAAATTAGGCTAATGATGGTGCTGGTGGGGTCAGTCTAGCATAACTCCCTATGCTTGATTGTCCCTCACCCGCACCGATGTCTGCCCTTTACTGGCTCACAACCGCCTTGCCTTCCTTGATCCAGCCAGTAATCCCGTGGGTCACGTTATACACCTGCTTGTAACCCACCTGCGCCAACATTTCCGACCCCGCACGGGTACGGTTGCCCGTCCGGCAAATCAGCGCAACTGGCTTGTCAGTCGGGGCAACTTTCTGGATTTTTGCGAGAAAATCCGCTGCCACCGAGCCATCTTTCTGAAACAGCGTAATCGGATGACTACCTGCCACAATACCGGTTTCCTGCCATTCTTCCGGTAAACGAATATCCACCAGCGTGACTTTTTGATCCAGCAAGGTTTGCAATTCAGCATTCGACACATTACTCACCGCACCCTGCTGGGCAGCCGCAACCGTACTGTTTGTCCCAAGACTCTCCGCCTTCGAGCAAGCCCCCAAACTGGCTGCGGTACTAATGGCAATAGCCAATGCCAAAAATTTAACTGCGTACATTCTTACTAAGCTCCAAAGTAAACGTGTTTTATCCTTCTTTCGCGTAAAACCTCGTCCTTCAGGGCGAGGATGCAGAGCGAGGGTGGCATCGCCGCCCCTCTCTTCCATTTGTCGGCTAAAACCCACATTTACGGTGGATTCAGGCACACAAAGCAGGGATTTTAGCCTATTCTTAGCACCATGCAACGATTTCAAGCCTATAAATACGAACTGAAGCCCAACGGCGAACAACAGCGCAACCTGCGCCGTTACGCGGGTTCGTGTCGGTTTGTTTACAACAAGGCGCTCGCATTACAACAAGCCAATCATGCAGCCAACGGAAAGTTCATCAACTATGTGGCAATGGCGGCATGGCTTCCCGTTTGGAAACGGGAACAAGGTTTGGCATGGTTAAAAGATACGCCCTCACAAGCCTTGCAACATGCCCTGAAGGATTTGGAAAAAGCGTACAAAAACTTCTTTGCCAAGCGTACCGATTTTCCACGCTTTAAGCGCAAAGGTAGTGGTGACAGCTTTCGTTACCCTGATCCCAAGCAAATCAAACTCGATCAACGTAACAATCGTATTTTCCTGCCAAAACTGGGTTGGATACGCTACCGCAACAGCCGCGAGGTGTTGAGGGAATTGCGCAATGTCACCGTCTCCGGCAAAAACAGCAAGTGGTACATCAGCATCCAAACCCAACGGGAAGTAGAGCATCCCGTATCCACCGTTACGACAGCCATCGGTATCGACTTAGGCATAGCCCGCTTTGCCACGTTCTCAGACGGCAGCCACATCGCCCCACTCAACAGCTTCAAAACCCAACAAGCGAAACTCGCCATGTATCAACGGCGTATGGCGCACAAACAGAAGTTCAGCAATAACTGGAAAAAAGCCAAAGCCAAAGTTCAAAAAATCCACACCACCATTGCCAACGCTCGCCGCGATTTCCTGCACAAAGCAACGACCACGATCAGCCAAAACCACGCGCTCGTGTTCATCGAAGATTTGCAGGTACGGAATATGTCCCAATCAGCGGCAGGTACGGCAGAAAACCCCGGCACGAACGTTGCAGCCAAATCCGGCTTAAACAAAGCGATTATCGACCAAGGCTGGGGTGAGTTCCGGCGGCAACTCGACTATAAACTGGCATGGAATGGCGGTATGTTGTTTGCCGTTCCCCCGCATTACACCAGTCAAGAATGCCCCGAATGCCATCACGTTTCAGCGGATAATCGCCAAACGCAAGCGCGGTTTGTGTGTGTGAAATGTCGCTACGAAAATCACGCCGATCATGTCGGCGCGATCAATGTTAAAGAGCGGGGACACCGCTTATTAGCCTGTGGAGATGGGGTATTACACCCCTCGATGAAGCAGGAACTCGCCGAAGTAAATCAGCTATCTAGCTGAAGGCAGTAGGAATCCCCTTCCTTCAGGGAGGGGAGGATGTCAATTGAGTAAATGCTCATAACGCTGATCAGTCAGCGTTTTCATAAAGGCGACTAACGCATCCACTTCTGAATCTTTCAAGGCAGATGCTTGAAACTCCTCGGTTTCCAAAGCCAGATTGTTATCAACCTCTGGCGCAGCCCACAGTTTAGCGGTTTCCGGGTTGAACGTGCGTTGCGCATTATTAAATTTGTCGTAAAACAACACAACGGTACGTAAATCAGCAAACACCCCGTTGTGCATGTACGGTGCTGTCACCGCCACATTGCGCAAGGTGGGCACTTTGAACTTGCCATCTTCCTTGGCATCGCTGATGTCAGGGTGTTCCAGCAAACCGTGGTCGATAAACGCTTTGCCCTTGCCATTGGCTGCCCGCACCGCTTCATGGGGTGGCACGCCGAGGTTGTGGTATTCGTAATTGGAAAACGTTTCACCCTCACTGCCCGGAAAGGTTTTCAACTGGTGGCAGCAGTTACAATTGGTGAATTGATTGGAAAAAAACAGCGATTCGCCCAGTGATTCCTGATCGGTCAGCTCGACTTCGCCTTTGAGGTAACGGTCGTATTTGGAATCGAACGGGGCAAATGGTGCGGTTTTTTCAAACGCGCCAAGGCTGGCAGTCATGGCGGCATACGCGCTGTCAGGTGTCTCGAAAACCTTTTCCCCGAAAAGCTGTTTGAAGCCGGTCACGTAATCGGCATTTTCCTGCAAACGCGCTACGACTGTTGCTTTATCGGGCATTCCCATTTCGACCGGATTGGTGGGTGGGCCGCCTGCTTGCCCTTGCAAATCCTTTTCGCGCCCATCGAAAAATTGCCCGCCGACGTAACGCTGGGTTTTCTTGTTTTGGTGAAAATCGGGGCTGAATTGGGCGTAAGCCGCCGTCGGCGCATTCCTGTCCCCCAGCGATTTGCCATCGTCCCCCAGCGATACCGCCTTGCCCACAACGGTTGCACGATTATCCACGAAGCCGTGTTCGGGATTGTGGCAGGTAGCACAGAATTGAGTGCGGTTTTTCGACAGATTAACATCAGAAAATAGCTTTTCACCCAAGATTTCCTTGCTGGAAAGCGGCGTTGGCGCAGGCGTAGCAGCAAGTGCAATGCCTGACAGCAACAGCGTAAGTGGGAGGATAACCTTAATCATGCCAAATTCTCTGAACCAGTAATAAGCTGCCAAGAATAAATGAGAACAGTTACTATTACAATTGAGATAGATCAACAGACAGGCAAAAATAAAGGGGCTTACGCCCCTAGCAAGGTTCAAAATTCCAAGAGAAGAACCAGGATTCTTGTCAGGCCAGAGTTATTTTTATGAAGGCTAACCCGACAAGTTGTACACACGTTAACTCAGGCACAATCACGCTGTGTTGGCACAGCCGTTAGTTTTGACCTGAAAGGAATAATGTCGGCGCTCTGTGGACGCGGAAAAAAGCTGTGGTAAATGCTTTCCAATTGCTGGCTGACCTCATGCGAACAGCGAACCAATAACAAACATTTTACCAATTCGTGCTGCACTTGCTGACAGGGGTTACACAGCTCATTCAGACAGAAATCGCCTTGTTCAAGGCATTGCTGCAACTCCTGCTTGTCAAATCTGACGACTTGTTCACCCGTCTGGCGATTGTGCAAGCTGATAAACGGGTCAACCCGATCCAGCCATGCGTTTACATAAAACGTCATAACACACCTCATTATTCCTTGAAAATAAGAAATAATCTGGCTGGTGCGGAGTTACAAAGTCATACACTGGCTTGATTACTTTGTTGCCGTTTTGAGGAGAGGGCAAGAACCTGTTAGATGCAACAAATGTTAATGATTCTTGTTTTTATCGTCAAGCACTTTCTGAGAATTTTTCTCATTTCAAAAAATAACTGAGAACCACTTGTATTTACAGATGCGTATCGTTATCATTCTCCTGACATCAAGAATGATTACTGTTTAGGGGATGACGTATGTACGTGTGTATTTGCCACTCTGTAACCGACAAAGCGATCAAGAAAGCCGTGAAACAAGGTCACGATAACTTAGAAGCGATTCAGCAAGAGTTGAAAGTCGGTACATGCTGTGGGCGCTGCCGAGGTCATGCCTGCGAAGTCATCGAAGAAACACTAAACCCCGAAACTTCCCTGTTTAACCTCAACCTGATGCAAGGTGCATTCGCATGATGACTGGAGCTATCAATCTGGAAGAATTGATGCGTGGTTGCAAAAAAATCATCCTTCAGCACGGCAAGCGTCCCTACTGCCTGACCATTACCCGCCGGGGCAACTTGATCCTCACCTCGGCAGATGATGACGCAGACAAACAGCCCGTCGCAACCTCCACTACTCCAAGGAAACAACCATGAAACAACGCATCAGCCAAGTTGTCAGCAGCCTATTGCTGGGCGGGGTACTTTGCACCACACCGACGATTGCCAGCGCCGACACGGTAACAGCCAAAGCCGTCATGGAACAGTACGTCAATCTTGCCAGTGCCAATTTCAGCGACACCTTCGCCGCTGCCAAAGTATTGCAGGAAAAAGTCGATGACTTCATTGCCAACCCCACGGCTGACACCCAACAAGCTGCCAAAGACGCATGGCTTGCCGCCCGCAAACCTTACAGCCAAACCGAAGCCTTCCGTTTCGGCAATCCCAATGTAGACGAGTGGGAAGGTCAAGTTAACGCCTGGCCGCTCGACGAAGGCTTGATTGATTACGTCAAAACCGACGTGTACGAAGGCGAAGAAGGCAATAAATTCGCCACCGCCAATATCATTGCAGGCAAGGATAAAATCGACGCAGAACTGCTGAAAGCCTCGCAAGAAAAAGGCGGTTCGGAAGCCAACGTTGCCACCGGCTACCACGCCATCGAATTCCTGTTATGGGGGCAAGACTTCAATGCCACCCCGAAAGATTCTGGCACACGCGCCCCCACCGATTACGCCAAAGGTGACGCTTGCACCAACGGCAACTGCGAACGCCGCGCTGAATACCTGAAAGCCGCCACCGATTTACTGGTTGCCGACATGCAGAAAATGGCAGATGACTGGGCGGATGGCAAAGCCGGTAACTACCGCCGTGCCTTCCTCGCACTCGATAAAAAAGAAGCCTTACGCCGTATGTTATTCGGCATGGGCAGCTTAAGCCTTGGCGAACTCGCAGGCGAACGCATGAACGTGGCACTGCTGGCGCATTCACAGGAAGACAAACATTCCTGCTTCAGCGACAACACCCACAACGACATTGCCGAAAATGCCCGCAGCATCCAAAACATTTTCAACGGCATCTACACCCGCACCGATGGCACAAAAGTAGCAGGCGCAAGCCTCGCACAACTGGTTGCCGCCAAAGATGCCAAAGCCAGCGAAACCTTGGTCAGCAAACTCGCGGATACCCAACAAAAAGCCGAAGCCATTGTAGAAGCGGCGAAAAACGGTGAAAATTTCGACCAGCAAATTACCCCCGACAACAAGGACGGTAACAAACGCATCAAAGCCACGATTGCGGCATTGCGTAGCCAAACGGGTGACATCGAAGCGGCTGCCAAAGCCGTCGGTGTGGACAGCCTCAACCCAGAGAGCAGCGACTCCTTTGGTGGATAAATGCAATCGACCCTAGCCATTGCCCTTGGTGTATTACTCACCTCAGGACTAGCCAACAGCGATGACAATTTACAACAGCACGAAGACTTCGCCATCGGTGGCGCATTCTTCCAGCAACCGTGGGTGAGTGCGCCCACGTCCACCACCGCACGCGATGGGCTGGGTCCGTTGTTCAAAGCGAATAGCTGCATTGCCTGCCATGTACAACACGGGCGCGGGCATCCGCCGCTGACCGCCACCGAACCGTTCATGTCCACACTGGTGAAACTCAGCATCCCCGCCACCACCGCCGAACAATTGACCGTCGCCAAAACCTTAGGCGTTGCCCCCGAACCCACTTACGGCGACCACCTGCAACCGCTCGGCAACAAAGGCTTGCAGGGCGAAGCCACCCCGCGCTTTAGCTACACCGACATCCACGGGCAATTTGCCGATGGCGAAACCTACACCCTGCAACAACCCACGCTGCACCTTGATGCGTTGAATTACGGCACAACCCACCCCGACGTACAGCATTCGGTGCGCGTTGCCCCGCCCTTATTTGGCATGGGCTTGCTAGCAAGCATCCCTGCTGCCGAGATCCTTGCCAATGCCGACCCCGACGATAAAAACGGCGATGGTATTTCTGGCAAAGCCAATCAGGTGTGGGACATCGAGCAACAGCAAACCGTGCTAGGGCGGTTTAGCTGGAAAGCCAACCAACCCAATATTGCCCAGCAAAGTGCGGATGCCTTCCGTAACGATATTGGCATTACCAATACCCGTTTTCCCGAACAGCCCTGCACGGCAGCACAAACCGATTGCCACCACCTACCCGACGGCGGCAAACCTGAAATCCCCGATGACCTGCTGGATAAAGTCGTGTTCCACGTTAACGCGCAAAGCGTACCGCCACGCCGTGATGTAACCGACCCGCAAGTATTGCAAGGCGAACGTTTATTCAAGCAAAGCGGGTGCGCGAGCTGCCACGTCCCCACTTTCCCCGCCTTAGCCACGCAAGCACACCAGCCGTACAGCGACTTATTACTGCATGACATGGGTGCAGGCTTGGCGGACAACCGCCCCGAATTTGCTGCCAGCGGACAAGAATGGCGCACGCCCCCGCTATGGGGCATCGGTATCACCGCAACACTCAGCGGACATACCCGCTTTTTGCACGACGGACGCGCCCGCAACTTGCTCGAAGCCATTCTCTGGCACGGCGGCGAAGCCGAACCCGCCAAGCAACACGTGCTTGCCTTGCACCAACCAGAGCGGGAAGCCTTGCTACGCTTCCTCAACTCGCTGTAACGAGAATGATGATGTTTAAACAGATTTTATGCTGCCTGCTGCTGTTCCCCATAACGCTGTGCGCAGAAACAACCACTGTTGCGCCTGCTAGCCCGCTGCCGGATGCTGACAAATTGCTGGTGCAAGTCGTCGATGGCGCAATCATCCCGCTCTACCGCGATAACAGCGATGCTGACCAGCTTGCCGCCTTTCAGGGTGACACCGGCAAACGCCGCTGTGCTTACGTGCAAGCCGCCAGCGAGCTATTGCAAACCACGCTGCACAGCATTGCCGAAGCTTGGGTCAACGACAAAAACGGCTACGCCACCGCGTTCCGCACGGCTGACAAAGGCAATACCACCTTCGCCAGCTCACGCCAAGCGGTGGATTTGCTGGTCGGCAAGTTATTCCAATCCGCCGAAAAACTCAGTAAAAACCGCATCGGCAATGCGCTCGGCAAAGGTATTGACCTCAATACAGAAGGCAAGCAAGAGGTGCTGAACACCTCCAATGCCTATCAGTTGGAAGCATGGCGTAGTGGCTATGCCATCCAAGTCATCCGCGCCAATCAAAGCACTCGGCGTGCAACTTGGTTTCAACGATAATGATGGGGATTAAGCCATGAAACTCGCCACCGAATCCGAATCCCGTAGGGGCGTATTGCATACGCCCTCTTCCACCACCCTCTACTCCGCCAGCGCCAACCCCACTGGCGGACACTTCCTAACCCGCTTAGATATGGCAAGCGGGCAAGTCCAATCTTGCGCCGTACCCGAACAACACCCCGATTTCGGGCGGCGCAAGCTCAACCTCGACACCATGCAGCCGTCTTTGGTGTATGTCGACGCAGCCAGCGGCAAGAAAATCGACGAATACCGTTTGCCCGACCATCATTTGAGCATCCGCCACTTACTTGTCACCGCCACGGGCGATGTCGGGGTGGCATTGCAATACGAAGGTGATCTGTATCAACGTCAACCGCAATCGTTAGTAGCCTGGCAAACCCACGGTAAAGATTTGCAACTACTTGGCATTAAGCCAACTGCCATTCAGCTCTTCAACGGTTATATGGCAGATCTTGCGTATGATCCACACCAGAAAATTCTCGCCGTCACCTCACCACGCGGCAATCACATCACCTTCTGGAACATTGAAACACAAACCTTTTTGTCTGCCAGCAGCCTGACTGAACCTAGCGGCATCCAGTTCATGCCGAATACTGAGACATTCCTAGTCTCCGGTGCAACAGGGGAACTGCATACGGTTACAGCAAGCCCGACGGAAATTAGCGCAACCAAGTTGCAATACATGTCCGCGACATTATGGGATAATCACTTGGTTTTAGCTTAATTTTTACTACATCGGAGTTTACCTCATGAAAAAAACCGTATTAGCACTATTGATCACAACCGCCCTCACCAACCCCGCGTGGGCAGTCAATATCAACGAGCAAATGGAAATCACGGGTGGCGTTCAGCTCATCTACGGCACACGCGATAGCGAAGTAGAGGATGGCGCTGGCAATATCAGCAATGAAAAAGTCGATGGTTTCGCTGCCCAAGCCGTCACCTTGGGCGCAGTTTACAAGCCCAATGAACACGTCGATGCCACTATTTCCGCGCTCTACGAAGAAGAGATTGATGGCGTCGTCACCGATCCCGAAATCGACCAAGCCTTCGTCACATGGCACGCCCGACCCGATGACAAGCTCGATATTTCTGCGGGTAATCAATACTTACCCTTCGGCAAATACGAAACAGCAATGGTACACGACCCGCTCACGTTGGATTTAGGCGAAGGCTGGCGCGACAAAACCCTCACCGCGACCAGCAAACAAAGCAATCTCACCGCCACAGGTTTTGCATTTGCCGCCGAAGCCACCCAAACGGCTGATGGCAGCAAACACGATCAAGGCTACGGCATAGGCATCAGCTACGACACCGAAACGGCTCACGCTGGCGTTGATTACATCAATAACTTAGGGGAATCAGGTGGCTTTGCTGATGTAAATAATTCCACCGACGTAGTACCCGGTGTAGCCGTGCATGGCAGTGCCAAACTGGGGCGCGTAACGGTATTGGGTGAACACATCATGGCAACCAAATCCTTCCAAACAGGCGATTTGGCGGATGCGGACGGCGGTAGCCTGACCGCTGCGGCGAAACCCTCTGCCACCCATATCGAAGCGGATATTGATCTGAATAATGACCGCACGCTAGCGATGTCATGGAATAAAACCAAGGATGCCGATACCCAACTGGATTTAGCTGAAAAATCTTACGGCATCACCTACCGCCAACCCATCATGAAAGGCATCGAAGGCGCGGTGGAACTGATGCAGGCAACAGATTACGACGACCTGAAGAGTAAAAGCGTCACCGCACAAATCGCTTACGAATTTTAATCTTGACTGCTGAGGATATGAGCATGAACAAACTATTACTCGCGCTGGTCATCACCAGCATTGCCGCCCCCGTGCTGGCAGATGGCGAAGTCAACGTCTATTCCGCTCGCAAGGAACAACTGATCAAGCCGCTGTTCGACAAATTCACCGAACAAACCGGCGTTAAAGTCAACCTCGTGACAGGCAAAGACGACGCGCTATTGGAACGCCTCAAGCTCGAAGGTGAAAACACACCTGCTGATTTGCTCATGACTGCGGATGCTGGTCGTCTCTACCGTGCGGTCGAGATGCAACTGACCCAACCCGTCGAATCCGAAACACTAAAAAAAGACATCCCTGAAAACCTGCGTGACCCCGCCAATCAATGGTTTGGGTTGACCTCCCGCGCTCGCCCAATCTTTTACGTGAAAGACAAAGTGAAGCCGGAAGAACTGTCCACCTACGAAGATTTGGCTGATCCGAAATGGAAAGGGCGTATCTGCGTGCGTTCTTCCGACAATATCTACAACCAGTCGATGCTTGGTTCGATGATCGCGGTGAACGGCGCGGAAAAAGCGCAGGAGTGGGCGGAAGGTTTAGTGAAAAACTTTGCGCGTCCACCCGAAGGCGGCGACCGTGACCAAATCAAGGCGGCAGCGGCTGGACAGTGCGACATTGCGCTTGCCAACACCTACTACTACGGGCAAATGCTGACGAGTGAAGAGGCGGAAGACAAAGCCGCAGCGGAAAAAATGGCAATCTTCTGGCCTAACCAATCCGACCGTGGCACACACATTAATATCAGCGGGGCGGCTGTCACCAAAACCGCCAAAAACAAGGATAACGCCGTCAAACTGATGGAATTCTTGGTCAACGATGAATCACAAAAATGGTACGCCGAAGCCAATCAGGAATACCCCGTGAAAGCCGGTATTGCGCCCAGTGCAATGCTCAAAGGTTGGGGCGAATTCAAAGCCGATAGCCTGAACTTGTCCGAACTCGGCAAACACAATGCCGAAGCAGTCAAAATCATGGATAAAGCTGGGTGGAAATAAAACCCCTGCTCTGGCGTGCTGTGCTGTTGGGCATGGCATTGCTTACTGCTTTGCCGATCCTCGCGGTGTTCGGCTACGTGTTCGTGCCTGCGCCTGAAGTTTGGCAGCATTTGCGTGAAACAGTCCTCACCGATTATTTGCTGAATACGCTGTGGCTAGTGTTGGGTGTGGGGTTTGGCGTATTGCTGCTGGGGCTTCCGGCGGCATGGTTGAACAGCATGTGCGAGTTTCCGGGGCGACGGCTGTTTGAATGGGCATTGCTATTGCCGATGGCGATGCCTGCCTACATTATTGCCTACACCTACACCGGGATGCTGGATTTTTCGGGGCCGGTGCAAACCTTGTTGCGCGAGCTGACGGGCTGGGGGTATGGCGATTATTACTTCCCGAATGTGCGCTCCCTTGGTGGCGCAATCACCATGTTGTCGCTGGTGCTGTTCCCGTATGTGTATTTGTTGGCGCGTGCGGCGTTTCTGGAACAGTCAATTTGCGTGCTGGAAGTGAGCCGTACATTGGGGTCAAACCAGTGGCAAAGTTTCTTTCGGGTGGCGTTGCCGTTGGCACGGCCTGCCATTATTACCGGTTTGTCGCTGGCCTTGATGGAAACGCTGGCGGATTTTGGCACGGTGCAATATTTCGGCGTTTCGACCTTTACCACGGGTATTTTCCGTACTTGGTTTGGGCTGGGCGATCACGCGGCAGCTTCGCAATTAGCGGCGTTGCTGATGGGCTTTGTGTTCATGCTGATCCTGTTGGAACGTTGGTCGCGCAGTCGAGCGCGGTATCACCATACCTCCAGCAAGTATTCGCGCATTCCGAAATTCCGTTTGCGTGGCTGGACAGCAGTGGCTGCGGTGTTGGTGTGTGCCCTGCCCTTGTTGCTGGGGTTTGTGATTCCGGTAGGACAATTGCTGCATTGGAGCATTAAGGTTGCCAGCAAGGGGCTGGATAGTGATTTCATTAATCTGGTGTGGCACAGCTTGATGCTGGCAAGTTTGGCTGCGGTGTTTGCGCTGTTGCTGGCGTTGATTTTGGGTTATGGCAAACGGCTGAATAATGATCCGCTGGTGAATATTGCTTCGCGGATTGCGGCAATGGGATATGCGATTCCGGGGACGGTGATTGCGATTGGGGTGCTGATTCCGTTTGCGTGGGCGGATACGCAACTCAACCACCTGAGCAAGCAGTTTTTCGACAGCAATGTGGGCTTATTGCTGAGTGGCACGCTGTTTACGCTGTTGTTTGCCTACAATGTGCGCTTTTTGGCGGTGTCGCTGCAAACGGTGGAAGCGGGTTTGGGTAAGATCAAACCGACGCTGGATAATGCGGGGCGTTCGCTGGGCTTGAGTCCGTTGGGCGTGTTGCAGCGGCTGCATTTGCCCTTGATGAAAGGCTCGTTACTCACCGCGATTTTGCTGGTGTTTGTGGATGTGCTGAAAGAATTGCCTGCCACGCTGATTTTGCGCCCGTTCAATTTCAATACGCTGGCAGTGCGGGCGTATGAATTGGCTTCGGATGAACGGCTGGCGGATGCGGGTTTGCCGTCGCTGATGATTGTGGCAGCGGGGATTATTCCGGTGATTTTATTGAGCCGTTCGATTAGCAAATCGCGGGCTGGGGAACATTGATGAGCAAGTTAGTCCTGCAAAACATTCACATCGAATACGGCAGTAATGCAGTGGTACATGATGTCAATCTGACGGTGGAAGACGGGCAAATCGGTTGTTTGCTAGGGCCAAGTGGCTGCGGCAAGACGACCTTGCTGCGGGCTATTGCTGGTTTCGAGCCTGTCACCCGTGGCAGGATTACGCTCAAAGATCAGGTGATCAGTGCACCCGATGTGCAGTTGCCGCCGGAAAAACGCAATATCGGCATGGTGTTTCAGGATTACGCGCTGTTTCCGCACCTGAGCATTGCTGACAATATTACCTTCGGGATTCGCAAGCAGTCGGGCAAGGACAAGGCGCGGCGCGTGGCGGAATTGCTGGAACTGGTGAATTTGCCCGGTTACGAAAAGCGTTACCCGCACGAATTGTCAGGCGGTCAGCAACAGCGGATTGCGTTGGCACGCGCCCTTGCGCCGCAACCGCGTTTGCTGTTGCTGGATGAGCCATTCGGTAGCCAAGACGTGGAATTGCGCGAAATGCTGGCGCGGGAAGTGCGCGATATTCTCAAGCGCGAAGGCATGACCGCCATTCTAGTCACGCACGACCAGCACGAAGCATTTGCGATGGCAGATGAAATCGGTGTGTTACAAAGCGGGCGTTTGCAGCAATGGGACACGGGTTACAACTTGTATCACAAGCCGGTGAATCAGTTTGTGGCAGGGTTTATTGGGCAAGGTGCGCTGATTGCGGGGACAGTATTGAATCACGACACTGTTTCGACTTTATTGGGCGCGGTCAAAGGCGTGATACCGGCGGAATGCCAGCCGGATGCTGCCGTGGATGTGCTGATTCGCCCGGATGACCTGAAACTGGTTGCTGATGCACCGCGCAAAGCCAAAGTGGTGTCGCGGGTATTCCGTGGCGCGGAATATTTGTATGTGCTGGGGCTGGAAGATGGTAGCCAATTGCTGGCACTTGCCCCCAGCCATCAAGCGTATGAGGCGGGGGATACCGTGGGTTTCACGTTGGATATGCAGCACTTGGTGGTCTTCGCTTCACTCGTGCCGTAACGCATCAATCGGGTCTAGCCGTGCCGCCCGTTTCGCAGGCATGTACCCAAACAACACGCCAATCCCTGCCGAAAATACAAACGACAGCAAATTAATGCCCACGTTGAAGGTATACGGCACATTCATCACCTGCGACAAACCGATGGATGCCAGCGTTGCCAACCCAATCCCAACCAAGCCGCCAAGGGACGCCAGTACCACCGCTTCGATCAAAAATTGCAGTAACACTTCGCGCTCCAATGCCCCAATCGCCAGCCGGATGCCGATCTCGCGGGTACGTTCGGTCACGGACACCAGCATAATATTCATAATGCCGATCCCGCCGACCAGCAAACTGACCGAAGCCACCGCTGCCAGCAAAGTAGTCATCACTTGCGTCGTGCCGGACAAGGCTTCAGCAATCTGGCGGGTATCCTGCACGTTAAAATTGTCGTCCTTGTCATCCCCCAACCTGCGGCGTTCGCGCATCAGGTTGGTCAATTGCTCTTTGACGCTGGTAATATCGTTTTCATCCGCAACCGACACTTGGATGCTGGACACGTTCTGATTACCCGTCAAACGCCGTTGCACCGCTTTGATCGGCATAATGACGGTATCATCCTGATCACGCCCCATCGACGCTTGCCCCTTGGATACCAAAATGCCGATGATTTCGCAGGAAAAGTTATTCACCCGCAAGCTCTCGCCCACGGGTTGTTGCGTGCCGAACAATTCACGGCGAATAGTTTCGCCGATCAAACACACGGTTTGCCCCGCCTTTTCTTCTGCCTCGCTAAAGGTGCGCCCTGCCGCTAGTTTCCAGCTTCCGGCAATGAAGAAATCGTTGCTCGAACCTGTGACGCTGGTTGACCAGTTGTTTGACATAGAAACGACCGTCGCGCTCTTGCTCACCTCCGGCGCAACGGCTGCCAGCCCGGTGATTTGGTTACGGATAGCGGCGACATCTTCCAATGAAAACGGTGGCGAACCGCCGCCCCCGCCGCCACCCGGTGGCCCCATCATGCGTTGCCCGTTACGGATTTGCAGCAAGTTGCTACCAAGGCTGGAAACCTGATTTTTCACCGCTTGGGTTGCGCCATTGCCCAGCGTCACCATTGTGATGACGGCGGATACACCAATCACAATCCCCAAAATAGTCAGGAAGGAGCGCAATAAATTGCGGCGGATTTCGCGCAGGGCGAGTAAAAAGCTGCTCCATAACATTAGGTGATCTCCCGTTTGCGCACGTCGCTGTCGATATTGCCGTCAACGAAGTGAATGATGCGTTTGGCGTATTCCGCCATATCCGGTTCGTGCGTCACCATTAGCACGGTAATGCCCTTGTTTTCGTTCAGATCAGTGAGCAATGCCATGATTTCATTACTGGTTTTGGTGTCGAGGTTGCCGGTCGGCTCATCCGCCAGCAAAATAGTCGGGTTAGTGACCAGCGCCCGTGCAATCGCTACCCGTTGCTGCTGCCCGCCAGAAAGTTCCGCCGGAGTATGATGCCCCCAACCTTCCAACCCCACCTGTTTCAAAGCCGCTTGGGCAGCGGTATGCCGCGCTTCGGTGGATTCGCCCCGATACAGCAGCGGTAATTCCACATTTTCCTGTGCGGAAGTCCGCGCCAACAGGTTGAAACCTTGGAACACGAAGCCCAGATAATGCCGCCGTAACAGGGCGCGTTCATTGCGCGACAACTGTTCCACATGCACATCACGGAACAAGTATTCGCCGCCGCTGGGAACATCCAAACAGCCCAGAATATTCATCGCGGTGGATTTGCCTGAACCACTCGGCCCCATGATGGCGACAAAATCGCCTTGCTCAATGGTCATGTCGACCCCATCAAGCGCCTTGAAACTCGCCTGCCCTTGCCCGTAGATTTTGGTGATGCCGCGTAATTCGATTAACGCACTCATGGCTTGCCACCTGTTGTGCCGCCTGTGCTTTCGGTAATCACAGCCATTCCCGCTTTCAAGTCGCCGCTAACGATTTCGGTTTGCTTGCCATCGCTAATGCCGATTTTGACTTCGACTGCTACGGGCGCGTTATTGTCCAGTACCCAGATTTTTTGCATTCCATCGAGGTTGGCGACGGGTGGCGTACCGTTGGTGCGTTTTTTGGCTGTCCCCATACCCGGCGGACGTGGCATCAATTGTGAAATGAAGCTACTGTTGGCACTAGCCGCAGCAGGTGTAGCAGCCACCACGGGGGTAAAGCGCAGAGCAGTATTCGGCACTAACAACACATTTTCCCGTGCTTCGGTCTTGATGGTAGCGGTTGCGGTCATACCGGGACGCAAGGTCAGGTCGGTATTTTGCACCGCCAGCACGGTGAGGTAGGACACCACGTTTTCAGAAGTATCTGCCCCCAAACTGACGCGGGTAATTTCAGCGGGGTATTTACGCCCCGGCCATGCGTCCACGCTGAATTCGGCTTTTTGCCCGGCTTTGACTTGCCCGACATCGGCTTCATCCACGCCGACTTCGACTTCCATTTGTGCCAAATCTTCTGCCAGTGTGAACAAAGTTGGCGCGGACAAAGACGAGGCGACGGTTTGCCCCGGTTCGACGGTGCGGGTCAGCACGACGCCGTTAATCGGTGAGGTGATCGTCGCTTTGCCGAGATTGGTTTCGGAAGAACGTAATTCGGCAGTGGCAGAGGTCACGGTGGTTTTGGCGACTTCGGCATCGGCTTGGGAACGTTCCAGCGTCGCTTCGGCGGTATCCAGCTCGGATTGGGCGGGCAATTTACCGCCGGATGCGTTGTACAATTCGCGCAAACGGTTGAGTTTAGTCCGTGCCTCTTTGACGCTGGCGGCGGCTTGTTTGACTTTGGCTTGGGCGGATGCCAGCGAGGCTTTGCCTTTGGTAATGGTATCTTGCAACTGGGTGGTGTTGAGGCTTGCCAGCTTCTGTCCTTTTGTCACCACGGCGTTCGCATCAACCAAAACATCATCGACCGTACCCGACAGTTCCGTACCAATATCGACTTGATTCTTGGGTTTTAAGTTGCCCGTTGCCGTCACTGTGACGCTGAGGTTGCCGAGTTTGGCGGGGGTGGTTTTGTAGCTAGCTTGACTTTTGGTTTGCGATTGCCCCATGAAGTAATAGCCTGCGCCGCCTGACACTAGCCCCGCGACCAGTAATGCTAATAGCCACTTGCTCTTACTGCCTTGGGATTGCTTTTTGCCGCCTGCTGCCAATACCGCTTTGACGGAATCGTTGCTGGTTGAATTGATTGGATTGCTCATAAGGTTCTCCTACCACGCTCCGCCGATGGCTTTGTAAAGGCTAATCATTGCCTGAGTGTGTTCTGCTTGTGCGGACAACTGGCTTTCTTGTGCGCTCAAGACGCTGCGTTGCGCGTCCAGCACATTTTGGAAATCAGCAGTGCCTGCGTCATAGCTGAGTTGCGCCAGATGTTCGGCGCTGCGTGCCAGTGCCACGTTTTGCGCCAATAACGGTTGGCGTTCACGTAGCGATTGCAGGGTGGAAAAGCTGTTTGCTACGTCCTGTAACGCCCCTAACACTGCTTTTTGGTAGCTGGCAACGGCTTGTTCGCGGGCGGCATCTTTGGCTTCGACTTGCTGTTTGAGCCTGCCACCGTCAAATAAAGGTGCGCTGATGGAAGCAGCGAGGGAACGGGCGATGCTGCCAGTATCCAGCAAATCCGCCAGACTTAGGCTGCTAAGGCTGAGTGAACCGCCGAGATTGAAACTGGGGTATCGGTTAGCTTTGGCTTCGCCGACCCGCAATCCGGCAGCGGTCACTTTGTATTCGGCGGCTCGAATGTCGGGACGTTGACGGATAGCATTCGCCGGAATGTTATTCAGCAGTTGTCCGCCAGCGGCGGGAATGGGTTTGGTAGCGGCGAGTCGGGTGTTGAGTGCGCCCGGTGCTTTGCCAGTGAGGATGGCGAGGGCGTGTTGTGATTGGGTCACACTGTTTGCCAACGCGGGGATTTGTGCTTGGGTTTGCCCCAAACTCAGCTTGGCTTGATCGGCTTCTAAGTCACTGGCAAGCCCTGCTTGTTGTTTCAGACCGATCAGGCGCACGGTTTCGCCACGCGAAGCGAGGCTTTGGCGCGACACCGCGAGGCGGGCTTGTGCCAGCCGCAGGTTGACGTAGCTGCTGGCAACTTCGGCGGCGAGTGAGGCTTTGACATCTTCCAGACTGGCTTGGGTGGCCTGCAAGTCGGCGGCGGCGGCTTTATCGGCTAAACGGTTGCCGCCGAAAATGTCGGCTTCCCAACTGGCATCGAGGTTTGCGCCGTAGCTGTCATTGCCACCGCTGCGGCGGGCGGATGCGCCGCTGGAGAGGCTGGGGAGCAAACTTGCTCCGGCAATCGCGCGTTGGGCGCGGGCTGATCGCAGGCTGGCTTGCGCGGTTTTGATGTCGGGGCTGGCTTGCAGGGCTTCTTGGATCAGCGCAGTCATGAGCGGGTCGTTGAAGGTTTGCCACCATGCGGCTTGCACGGGTTGGCGTAAGTTACTGGCTGCTGATTGGTGCGCCGCGCTGGTACTGGCGGCAACATCGCGCACATTGCTGGCGGGTGTGCAGGCGAACAGCGACAGGCTGACTGCCACACTGGCGAACACGGTAAATGGTTTATAAACAATCATGCCGAATTTTATCCTTAGCGTTTTTGCATAGTACAAGTGTGGCCTAGCGGCGGGTAAAGGTGGGTAAACGCCATGTAAAGATATGTAAAACCGCTGTTTCCGTGTGGCAATGTCCGTGATCATTGCGTCATCGAGCGTTTTTTACGACTACAGGAGATGTAAACATGGATACCGCTACCCTGCGCCGCTGGGCGACACCGTTGACGATTGGCGCGTTTATGCTGATGTCGATTACCGGCATTTTAATGTTTTTCCATATCAATGTAGGCATTAGCAAAGTGGCTCACGAATGGCTGAGTTGGGCGATGGTCATTGGCGTAGGCTTGCACTTGGTAACGAATTGGAAGATGTTTGCACGTTATTTTTCGCAAAAAGCAGCGCTTGGGGTGATCGGCTTCTTTGCGATATTGACGGTTGCCTCCATGCTGATTCCGGGTGAGGAAGAACGTCGGGGGCCACCGGGTGCGCAAGCCAGCAACGTGCTGATGAATGCACCGCTGGATAAACTTGCGGGTATCACGGGCAATACCTTGGAAGATTTGCAGGCGAAATTGCAGGCGCAAGGCTTGAAACTGGATGCGACGATGGTGTCGTTGGATGCAGTGGCTAAGCAAAATCAGCGCAATCCGGTGGAAGTGTTGAATGGCGTGATTGCCGCGAAATAACTTAATCCGGGGAGAGATACGCCCTAAAACTCCCCGTATCCGTACCCGCCGCACTGACCACGTAATCGTAGCCCTCGCCCCCTGCCAACACTTGCCAAGATTGTAAGGTGATGTTTGGCAGGGCGAACAAATGCAGCAAAAAGTCGGTTTCCACCTGATTATTAACATCGCCACGCCCCCCGTAACCGCTCTCAATTTTGATCAAATCACCTTGGATTTCGACAAGGTTGTATACCCAAATATTGCGCGGATCTTTGCCCGTCAAATTACCCAGATAAGCATCTGCATTCGTGCTATCCATCAAGGTATAGGGGGTATCGGCACACTGGCTGTAGCCGTCGAGGCTAGTGTTTACGAGCTCCTGCTTCAATGCCGCAACACTATCGGGGGTAACGTGCGCCAGCAGCAACCAATCAGGTCCATTGCCATTCGCGGCAACTTGCCAGCACCACGGTTTTACCTTTGTCATTCTTGTTCTCCATGTACGCTCATCGCGCCGTCAGTATACACTCTGCGCACTATTGACCCATCAGGAATTGAATCATGCTGTATTGCTACGGCGACTTATGCCCGCTACGCGCCGACTGCTATCGGCATACCCAACCGACACCGGGGCGGGACAGATTCGCCGCCCTGCCCTACGATGCTATCAGCGGAACGTGCGACTATTTCCACAGCAATGAACCGATCGAAGCCCTGATCCGCGAAACCGCGTATTACTTGTGGCGGCACGAAGGTTGCCCCGACAATTGCGCCGACGAACATTGGGCGCAAGCATACCGGAACTTATGCCTAAGCACTGGGCGTGTAAAGCCGTGTAAAGAAATGTAAAACCCCCTGCCCTTGCATTTCAATCACCGTATGATTCAAGGTATTACACCACTCAGAAGACAATCATGAGCAAGCTATTACTGGTCGACGACGACATCGAACTCACCACCATGCTGACCGAATATTTGGAACGCGAAGGTTTCGACATCACCGCTGTGCATAACGGTGACGCAGCCGTGCGCGAAGCCCTCAACGGCGATTACGCGCTGGTGGTATTGGATGTGATGATGCCCGGCATGAGCGGCATCGAAGCCCTCAGCCGCATCCGTACCCATAGCAAAATGCCGGTACTCATGCTCACCGCCCGTGGCGACGACATCGACCGCATTATCGGTTTGGAACTCGGCGCGGACGATTACGTCCCCAAACCGTGTATGCCGCGTGAATTGGTTGCCCGCATCCGCGCCATCCTACGCCGCACCAGCAACGACACCACCACCGATCACGAACCGCTACAAATCGGCGCACTCACCCTTTACCCCGAAAAACGCCAAACCCTATGGCACGGGCAAGCCTTGGAACTCACCAGCACCGAATTCAACCTACTGGAAGTTCTCGCTCGCCAAGCCGGTCAACCCGTCAGCAAAGCCGACCTTTCCAGCCACGGTTTAGGGCGACCATTGACTCGTTACGACCGCAGCATCGACGTACACATGAGCAGCATCCGCCATAAACTCGGCAACTTACCGGATGGGCGTTCCTGTATCCAAACCGTGCGCGGCATCGGCTACCAATTGATCGGGGAATAAACATGGGCAGACTGTTCTGGAAAATCCTCCTCACGTTTTGGCTCACCCTGCTGGTTGCGGGCGGAGTCACCGGCATTGCGGTCTGGTTGCACCACAGCGATTTGCAGGACATGGAAAAAGATGTGGTGATTCGCCCCAGTTCCGTCCTCGCGGTCAAAGCGGCTGCCAACACCTTCCTCTATGGCGGCACAGCGGCGATGCGCAATATGTTGCTGGAACAACGCGATGAAGCCCCCCAAGACCTGCAAATTTACGCCGTGGATGCTAACGGCAAAGAGCTGCTAGAGCGCACCGTGTCGGATGATACCCTCCAACGGGTTCGCGCCAGCCTTGGGAAAGATCTCAAACTGCCTATCGTCCGCCAAGTCGAAACCGGCGCAGAAAGTTACCTGTTGTTCGCGCCACTGGCGGGGCAATACCCGCAATTCCAGCAAGAACGACGTCTGCCACCACCGCACCGGATTTCTACCCCAACCCTGATTGTCTCCGGCATTGTTGCCAGCTTTTTATCCAGCTTCTTGCTGGCGTGGTATTTCTCGCAACCCATTGGCATTTTGCGCAAAGCCTTCCGTGCCGCAGCCAAAGGCGATTTGAGCCAGCGCGTCACCTCAACGATGGGTTCGCGGCGTGATGAAATTGCTGATTTAGGACGCGATTTCGACGATATGGCTACCAAACTGCAAATCCTGATGGCATCGCAACGCCGTTTGCTGCACGACGTTTCGCATGAATTGCGCTCCCCACTAGCACGCTTGCAAGCCAGCATCGGTCTGGCGCATCAACAGCCAGAAAAAGTTGCCAGCAGCCTTGCCCGTATCGAACACGAAGCCGGACGTCTGGATACGCTGGTGGGTGAAGTGCTAACGCTTTCGCGCCTCGAATCCGGCGTGCCGCAACCGTTGGATGAATACATCGACATTCTGGAACTTGCCGATGCCGTGATTGATGATGCGCGGTTTGAAGCGAATGCGCTGTCCCGCCAAGTGGTGTTCCAGTGCGATGTTGAGGGTAATCCGATCATTCAGGGGCATGGTGAATTGCTGTATCGCGCCTTGGAAAACGTGGTGCGCAACGCCATTCACCACACGCCCGAAAACACGGCGGTCACGTTGGCTATTCACCAAGATGCTGCCGCGTCTAGTCTGCATCTGACGGTGGATGATCAAGGATCGGGCGTGCCCGAAGCGGAATTGAGGAGTATTTTCGAGCCGTTCCAGCGCAGCAGTAACGCCAGTGCCAGCCGTAACGGTTACGGGCTGGGCTTGGCGATTGCGCGGCGAGCGATTGAAAGTCACGGCGGGACGATCCGAGCCAAAAACCTCAACAGCGGTGGCTTACGGGTGGAAATTCATCTACCGCACATCCTCACGTAATACCGCCCGTGCTGCTGGTGGCAAACGGCGGAAACCTTGTGCTTCACGCGCTAACAACGCTGTGCCGACTACCGCTGGCATTTTACTCACCGCTAAAGCACGTTGTAGCCCTGAATCACGCTCCTGTTGAATGCCTTCCAACGTAGTACTTTCTGCGGCCATTAAAGTGGTACTGGTTGTGGTGGTGGAACGTTTACCGCCGCCGCCACCTTTAGCCGCTCTGGTCTTGGTGGGTTCAGTCACCGTCGTCGGGGCAACCCACGCGGTAAATGTTCCCGTGTAACGACTGTCAGCGATAGCGGTGTTGTACGCTGCCAAGCCCGTATTGCCCACGCCATTCAATGCCCAGCTCAATTCCTTATTGGTGTTAAACCATGTCACCGCGCGAATCGCGGGGTATTCTGCCAACATGCGGGTATACATATCCTGCACCCACACCGCTTTGCTTTGCCCTGCATCGCTGTCATCGCCGCTCATGCCATAGTCGGCATTCGGCAGATCCTGTGGTTCGGCGGAGGCGACTTCTGCCAGCAATACGGGCTTATCGGGGTAATTCGTCACGAGCGTTGTGTAAGGCGCACTAAACACTTCCGCGAAGCCTTTCCACTGCGTAAAGCTGTAATTGCTGCCCCAATTGTAGCCATCCAAGGCCGTCCAGTTCACTACATCATTGCCGGGGTAATAGCGGGTAATGTCGTTGTAATTATCAACGCTGACATTATTCGCACACCACACCCATTCCACCCCAGTCACACCGGCTTGCGCAAAACGGTTGTGTAGGTAACGCCACGCCGTTTTCAAACCATCGGGGTCATTGCTCCACGGATACCAGTTGCCGTTGAATTCGTGCGCAAAACGTAATAACACCGTGGGTTTTTGATCAGTGGGGTACGAGGCTTGCCACAGTTTCAGGCTATTGATCCAACCGTCGATGTAGCCATCCCATTGCCCGCTACTGATTTCACCCAGCAAATTAGCATCAGGTCGGCTGGATATGCTTGGCATCCACGTAATCAGCGGCGTGGCTTTGCGTGACACAATATTGGATACCTGTACATTCAAGCTCCCCCAATCTTGCCCAAAGCTGGAAAACAAATTGACCACCGCCAATGACTTGGCAGCATCGGTATTGAATTGATCAATTGGCGCAGTATTCCAACCATCATTGTCAATATACGCCCCCAGCATCGTGGCGGACTGTGCCGCACCCGCTGAGAGAAACCCAGCGATAGCTACGCCGAGTAGCGTCCACTGCCTAGTATTTTTCATGAGAAATCCCTCTCTTACGGTTTAGTAGTGGCTTATAGCTTGGTGAGACTGGAGGCTTTCAAGCTCACATCATCACCAGTCACGCTGGTGCTTTTATCCAAGAAACTATCCAGTGGGTAGCCGAATGCAGTGTCATACGTCGTTTTGACCGTGGTGTACCTGCTACTAATCGCGGTTTCGACTTGAGTAAACAACTGCTCAACCGTTTTACCTTTGGCTTTCAAGTCTCTGGAAGACAAGGCTTTATTGGTTGCCAGATTCATGCCTGCCGTCAATACACCGGCTTTAACGGTCAGCTTTAAACGCAATGCCGCACTCGTGCCGGTTTTCTGTTCCAACACATAGGTGTAATTCAAGAGGTTTTGTGCACGCCACAGATCGCGGTTTTTCTTCAAATCACTCAGCAACACCGCGTAAGGGTCAACGGGCGCGGTAAAATTAACGGCTGCTTGCACGGCGGCAGCGGCATCCAACAAACCCGTGCCACAACTGGCACAAGGTTGCGGGAAGGTTCGCACACTCGACTTCAGCAGACTTTCCACCTGATCCGGTGTCAGGGCGGGATTGGCTGATAGCATGAGTGCCACCACACCTGATACGTGGGGCGTTGCCATGCTCGTGCCTTGATAATACTTGTAAGTGTCGGCAAGCGCCGTTTGCGTACCCGTATTTAGGGTGGAAACGATACCGTCTGTTGCGCCGGTATTCATCGAACCACCCGGCGCGGCTAAATCGACGACATTGCCGTAGTTGGAATAGTAAGCCCGTCCGCCATTTTTGCCGGTCGCAGCTACCGTCACAACACCGGCACAGTTGGCGGGTGAAAATTGGCTGGCATCGGTATTGCTATTGCCTGCCGCCACCACGACCACGGCATTTTTGCCACGCGCTGTATTGATGGCATTCTGCATGGTTGAACCGCAGGCGGATGCGCCACCCAAACTCAGGTTAATAACCCGCGCCGGATTCGGGTTCACAGGTGCACCGGATACCGTGCCGCCTGCCGCCCAAATAACACCCGCAGCAATGTCAGAGGTATAGCCACCGCACTTGCCCAACACTCGTACCGGCAATGCCTTAGCGGCATAAGCGACACCTGCAACACCTTCGGCATTGTTACCAGCAGCCGCAATCGTGCCTGCTACGTGTGTACCATGCCAACTGCTATTGATGGTCGTCGTGCTGCCACATTCGCCTGCCAGCACGTAATCACCTGCATCCGTCGCATCACTGTCGCGCCCGTTGCCATCATTTCCTGTCACCGTATCCGCAATCATGTCGTAACCTGCTAACAGATTCGGCAATAAATCCACATGCGGCAAGACACCGGTATCGACGATAGCCACGACGCTACCCCGACCAGCGGTGTAACCCCATGCTTGATCAGCGTGAATACCACTGATGGCATCCAACAATGACCATTGATAATTCAGATAAGGATCATTCGGTACGACTGGCGCAGGCACAGCCATACGGTTCAGAATATAGTCCGGCTCGACGTATTCGACTTCCGGTAACTGCTTCAGCCAAGTGGATAACTTGTCCCAATCGGCTTTCTTTTTACGCTTCTCGAAACGAAAAACATCCGCTTTATCAGGCGTGGTTTTGGCGTAAGCAAATTTTTCACTTTTCTCAGTACGCAGACGAGACAACGCTTTATCGACAACGACAGGGCTTGCATTATCACGGAAACGAATAATCAACTGATCGGTATCGGGCTGTGTTTGTGGGGGCAACGCAACCGGATTTTTAGTAGAGGGTGGCGCATCGGGCACGTTCGCCGCTACGGTTTGAGCAGACACAGCAGCAGAAATAGCCAACACTAATGCACATAGATGAAGACGTTTAGGGGTTAACATCGGTTTTTATCTCAATTTTATTGTAATGCCCTGTTCGCTAATTATTATTTTTTATATAAAGGCAATATTGACAGATAACCGATGAAATACAATCCCCAACTGATAAAAGGTAGTGATGGGTTCAGCGTAACGTTAAGAAGCCGTACCCGGCACTGCATAACAGCACCGGGCAGGTTTGGAGAAATGAGATTTAAGCAACCACTACACGGATAAAGTAGTGATTATCGTCAGCGTCACGGCACACCACGATATTGCAGTAGTGGAATAGAACACCTGAGCCAACCTCAATATTGCTCACATCCCCACCAACAGCAACAAAGCCTGCTCGCGGCGCACCGCAATGGCTAGAGCCGAGTTTGTCGTAGGTGGCGGGTTGCAAGGTGAGTGAATCGTAGGCATCCAATACCGAACAGTCATGCTGGCTGGAATGACTCCACAAACGCGTCACCGCACGCGGGTTGTGCCCACGGAACGCGTCTTTTGCATTCCGCACGAGTAGCAGCAACCAATCAGCACCACCGTCGATGTCCGGCAAATCAAGCGTCAGTGAGTGCGTATCTGGCGACACATCGGGTAGGTCAATGTCCATATCCGGCGGATTGAGGATCGGCTTGTGCGGGTCAATGCCACTAAAGTCAATTGTTGGTGCTTTCAGCTCGAACGACGGTGCATCAATATCAGGCAAATTGGCTTCAACCTCAGGTAAAGCCTTGTCATCAAATGACATCGCCGATGCAACTTTGGCACTCAAACCTACACCAGCCGTAACGACTACCGCTTTCGCCATATCCAGAAAACTGATCCCATCCTCAATATCAACTGGCGGCGCTTGCACAGACACATCCGGCACATCGACGTCGAACTCAGGGAGATCAATGTCCATATCCGGCGGATTGAGGATTGGCTTGTGCGGGTCAATGCCGCTGAAATCCAGTGTCGGCGCTTTCAGCTCGAACGACGGCGCATCAACGTTAACCTTTGGAAGATCCATCGCCATATCTGGCAAATCGACTGCGGGTAGTTTCAAGGAAACTTCTGGCAATTTCAACGCAACATCCGGCACATCAACGTCGAACTCAGGGAGATCAATGTCCATATCCGGCGGATTGAGGATTGGCTTGTGCGGGTCAATGCCGCTGAAATCCAGTGTCGGTGCTTTCAGCTCGAACGACGGCACATCAACGTTGACCTTTGGAAGATCCATCGCCATATCTGGCAAATCAACTGCGGGTAGTTTCAAGGAAACTTCTGGCAATTTCAACGCAACATCCGGCACATCGACGTCGAACTCAGGGAGATCAATGTCCATATCCGGCGGATTGAGGATTGGCTTGTGCGGGTCAATGCCGCTGAAATCCAGTGTCGGTGCTTTCAGCTCGAACGACGGCACATCAACGTTGACCTTTGGAAGATCAATCGCTATATCTGGCACATCAACTGCTGGCAGTTTCAAGGAAACATCCGGCAAGTCGACCTCTGGCACTTTCAGCGTAACATCTGGAACATCAACTTCCGGCAGCTTCAACGAAACATCCGGCGCATCGACTTTAGCCGTGAACACATCACGCGCAACAGCAACCGCGCCCGCCGCAGCGGCAACACCACCTAATACGGTCGCTGACGCTGGTATATTCACCTTAGGCAGATCCGCATTAGGTCTAGGCACATCCAGCGGACGGTGCCGATGCAACACCACTGGCTCATCCACCACCGTAGGACGGCAGAACAGTGATTTCAGGAAACGACCAATACCGTATCCCAGCAAAAAGGCCACTAACAGCCACAGCAATGCCTGTAACAGAAACATCGTCATGATTTAATCCTCTTTACCGGAACGTGAAAACCAACCCATCAACAAGCCGAAGATAAACGTCAGCAAGAGCCACATGAACAATTCTGAAAATAAATACATCATAACGTTCTCCTTTACTGAGGGTTGATGTCAAAGGTAATTCTGCGGTTCTGCGAACGACCTGCCTCATCATCGTTCGAGGCAATCGGTTTGCTTTCACCCAAACCAACACTCGTAATCAAACCACCCTCAATGCCCTTTTTGACGAGGTAATCTTTCACCACACCAGCACGTTGCTGACTCAATTTCTGGTTGTAAGTATCGTTACCCACATTATCGGTATGTCCACTTACTTGAATGCCGCGTCCTGCAATGCTTGACTGACAACTGGAAATAATACTGGCGAGCGAATCCAACAACGCAAGGCTATCTTTCTTGATAACAGACCGATTGGTTTCAAACAGAACCGTTTTGCCGGTCATGGCATCGTTCAATTGCTGCTGGCAATTCGTTACCGCTTGCTGTTCCGGTGTAGAGGCGACGGCTGGTTCTACTTTGGTAGGCGCGGCTGCTACGGGTGTAGGCATAGGCGTTGGTTCGGGCGCAACAGGCGCTTTGACCGCTAATTGATCCGCAATACCTGCACCCAAAACTTGTTGGGCTTTTGCCAACAATCCGGCTTTGTCCGCGTCGGATGGCAAATCCCCACCGATGCTATTACCGGCGGCGGAAACTTTCAGGCTAGCATTTTCCAAACCCTGCAACGCAGGCAGCAAACCCGCCACACTGTTCAACCAATCAGCGGGCGCAACACCATCAGCCAGTTGCATTTGATTGTCGATTTGCATTGTGCCATAAGCGCCCTGCACGGCTTTTACGGCAGCAGCAATTTCTTGCTGAGAACCCATCACACCTTGCAGCACAATCTTGCCTTCCACCATTTGCAGTGAAAAGTCGGGCGCTTTCAACGGAGTAGGTGCGGATGCTTGTACAGGCTCAGTGCTGGCGACAGGCGCAGCGACTTGAATAGGTTCTTCTTGCGCAGGAGCGGCAGCAACTTCGATGAGGTTTTGCACCTCGCGCACACCATAAACATTTTGTACGGTTTTGAGCGCAGCATCACGCGCTGGAGCGGAAGCTGCCATGCCTTGAAGCTGCACATCACGCCCACGCTGCTCAAGGTTCACCGTTGCCCAATCCAGGCCCGCTGCTTTTAATGCCGCTGAACTACGAGTCGTTAAATCTTTTTCAACCACACCCTGACGCGCAGCCGTCATCAGGAAAAATAGCAGGGGCAACCCCAGAAATGTCAGCAACCACCACCACATGGCAGGCAATTCACCGCAACAGCACGAGCGTTTTTTATCCATAACACGATCCTTTGGTTATCGTTGTAAAATATCCAACATCTAGTGTAGTAGCATTAATTACCAATTAAGTTTTAAAAATGCTTATTAGACGGATAATTTTTCCCGCTGATCGGTCGGTTTAGGGTTTTGCGAAGGCTCAGTGTTGATCCACATTGACTCTTATAATTTACTAAAGGCGGCAGCAATATCATCAATGGTTAAGCAACGTTTGATCGGTTCGATGATAACTGGCTCAACAAACCGATATTCATCAGGAATCAATAAGGTCAATGTCCAAGTCGTTGCATTAAATAAGGCTTTTTCCTTGGATAACTCCACCGCTTTGGGAAAAACATATAACGGTGAATAAAAGCAGACTTTATAAAAACCCGACTGCAATTTAAGTTTTCTGATATTAAACGTGGTTTCAGATGGCTCGTCTACTTGCTTAAACGCAATTTTTCCCGTTTCACTGGTGTCGAAGGATAGCCAATCGCCCGAACCCCAGCCTAGCTTTCTAAACAAACCTGCGCCAAACGACAGACACAGATTATCCCGACTGCCGATATGTTCCATATCCAGAATAATATCGAAACTTCCGGTGGAAGGTTTTTTACTCATTTATATCCTCAACTGACACGTTCAACCAAAATCACGAAATCTTATTGAACAAAGATACTAGCTGCATACAGCTTTTACTATTATTAGACGTGGTTAATCTGCTAATCCTACAGGCGTAGAGCAGATTAACTCGAAGAATAACAGGCACACCCGCAAAATAAAAGACCTGTTTAATCATAAGATTTGCCGCTTGGCGTAGAAATGCCTATGATGCTGGCGATGACAGATCAGAATGACGAGCATCATGCTTTATTTATGTGAAAAACCCAGCCAAGCACGCGATATTGCCCGCGTGTTAGGGGCGAATGGGCGCGGCGACGGCTACCTGCAAGGTCAGGGCATCACCGTCACTTGGTGCTTTGGGCATTTGCTCGAACAAGCCGAACCCGAAGCCTATGGTGAACAATATAAACGCTGGAATTTTGCTTCCCTGCCCATCCTGCCTCAAGAGTGGCAACTGGATGTGAAAAAATCCGGCGCAAAACAATTCAAAGTAATCAAAGCCCTGCTGGCAAAAGCACAACACGTGGTGATTGCTACCGATGCGGATCGCGAAGGCGAAATGATTGCCCGCGAAGTGATGGAACTGTGCCGTTACCACGGGCAAATTTCACGCTTATGGCTGTCCGCACTCGATGATGCCAGCATCCGCAAAGCCTTAGGGCAACTCAAACCGGGTACTGCCACCGAAAAACTGTATCAAGCAGGTATCGCCCGTAGCCGCGCTGACTGGCTAGTCGGCATGAACTTGAGCCGTGCTTACACTTTGGCAGCGCAATACAGTGGGAAACTCGGTGCAAACGGTGGCGCATTGAGCGTGGGGCGCGTGCAAACCCCTACTTTACGCTTGGTGGCTGACCGCGATGAACAGATTAAACACTTTGTGCCAGTGGATTACTGGGATGTCATCGCAGCATGTTTACCTCCCGAAACACCGCAATCGTTCAAAGCCAACTGGGTTGCCCCCAAAGGCAAAGAGGGTGTGGACAGCGAAGGGCGGTGCATCGACAACGCGCTAGCGCAACACGTTGCCAGCACTTGCCAAGGACAAAACGCGACGGTGCTACGCTGCGATACCGAACGCAAACGCCAGAATGCACCATTGCCCTACGAACTTTCCGGCTTGCAAGTCGAAGCCTCACGCCGCTGGGGAATGAGTGCCAAGCAAGTGCTGGACGTGGCACAAGCCTTATACGAAACCCACAAACTGACCACCTACCCACGTACCGATTGCGGCTACTTACCCGTTTCACAACATGCCGATGCTGCCAACGTATTCAGTGCACTAACGCACATCGACCGCAACTTAGCGCCCTTAGTGGCACAAGCTGACCCCAAGCGCAAAAGCAAAGCGTGGGATGATAAAAAAATCACGGCTCATCACGGCATTATTCCCACTGCCGCACAAGGCAGCATTGAACGCTTGTCGGAGGCTGAATTTTACATCTACGACCTAATTCGTAAACGCTATCTGGCACAATTTTTCCCTGCCTACGAATACGACCAAAGCGTGATCGAACTCGATTGCCAAGGGTATATCTTTCGTACCTCAGGGCGCGTCGATCGGGTCATGGGCTGGAAAGTGGCTTACCAAGAACCGGGCGATAATACCCCGATTCCAACGGCTGACACGCCAGAAAAAAACGCCAAAACGCCTGAAGAAACGCAAGCATTACCCAAACTCACCGTGGGCGATAGCGTACTTATCGACACGACCGAACTCGTGCAACGCCAGACCAAACCGCCCGCGCCTTACACCGAAGGCACGTTGATTCAAGCCATGAAAAGCGTTGCCAAAGCGGTCGAAAATCCCAAACTCAAAGCCATCCTCAAAGAAAATGCTGGCATTGGTACGGAAGCCACCCGTGCCGCGATCATCGAAACGCTGCTAACCCGCAAACTGCTCGAACGCGAAGGCAAAAAGAAACAACTGCGGGCAACGCCCAAAGGCATGGCACTGATTAGCATGTTACCGAATGCTGTCAAAGACCCAGCCCTCACCGCCGCGTGGGAACAAGCCCTCGAAGCCGTTGCCAATGGTGAAATGTCGCTGGAACAGTTCATGGAAAAACAGCAAACTTGGCTGCTCAAAGTGCTAGAACGCGCCAAAGCGGGCACGGGTATTAACCCCGCCGCTTTAGCTGACTTTCAACCGAAAAAAATGGCTACTGTTCCTGCTGCCGTACCCATTGCTGTTGATGACGCGCCACCAGAGCGTAAAACCTGCCCCGCTTGCGGCAAAGCGATGGTGAAACGCGCCGGAAAATACGGCGTTTTTTGGGGATGCAGCGGCTATCCCACCTGTACAACCATTGTGAATATTCGCCGAGGTAATGCAACATGATGCTTTTAAAGAATCCTGCCCTACTCCGCTCACACGCTTACCTAAACGGTGCATGGGTCGCGGCGGAAGATGGCAGCACCCTAACCGTCACCAACCCTGCAACGGGCGCAATTATTGCCACCGTTCCACGTTGCAGTGCCGTGCAAACCCGCGCTGCGATTGACGGCGCTGTGCTGGCGCAACGTGCATGGCGCAAACGAACTGCTGCCGAACGCTCTAAAATCTTACAGGTTTGGTATCAGCTCATGCTGGACAATCAGGAAGATTTGGCGCAACTCATGACCGCTGAACAAGGCAAACCGCTGGCAGAAGCACGCGGTGAAATTGCGTATGCCGCCGCCTTCATCCAATGGTTTGCGGAAGAAGGTAAGCGCACTTACGGCGATGTCATTCCCTCACCTTTTCCCAATAGCCGGATTGTGGTCATCAAAGAACCCGTTGGGGTATGCGCGGCGATTACACCGTGGAATTTTCCTGCCGCCATGATTACCCGAAAAGCCGCTCCAGCATTAGCGGCAGGTTGTGCAATGGTCGTCAAACCGGCGGAACAAACGCCATTGTCAGCGCTTGCTTTGGCAGTGCTGGCGGAACAAGCGGGCATTCCAGCGGGTATTTTCAGCGTGATCACGGGTGAGCCGCAAGTGATTGGTGGCGAGTTAACCGCCAGTGATAAAGTGCGCAAACTCAGTTTCACTGGCTCGACCGCTGTGGGTCGCTTATTGATGCAGCAATGCGCCCCAACCCTGAAAAAACTCTCGTTGGAACTGGGTGGCAATGCGCCGTTTATCGTGTTTGACGATGCCGATCTCGATGCAGCGGTAGCCGGTGCAGTCGCCTCTAAATACCGGAATGCCGGGCAAACTTGCGTCTGTACCAATCGCTTTTTAGTACAAGCCAGTGTCTACGACGCATTTGCCGAAAAGCTCGCGCAGGCTGTTGCCAAGCTCAAGGTTGGACACGGAACAGAAACCGACGTAACGCAAGGCCCTTTAATTGATGAAGCAGCTCTCTGCAAAGTCGAAGCATTGGTAGCAGATGCGGTGCAATGTGGTGCAAAAATTGTAGGTGGCGGACGGCGACATGAATTAGGCGGCACGTTCTACACGCCAACCGTATTAACCAATGTATTGCCGAGTATGCGTGTGGCAAAAGAGGAAATCTTCGGCCCTGTTGCGCCGTTATTCAAGTTTGAAACGGAAGAGGAAGCAATTCAGATGGCGAATGACACCGAATATGGCCTTGCAGCTTACCTGTATTCGCGTGATATTGGGCGCGTTTGGCGCGTTTCTGAAGCCTTAGAATATGGCATGGTAGGCATTAATAGCGGGGCAATTTCTACCGAAGTCGCGCCATTTGGCGGTCAGAAAAGCTCAGGCTTAGGGCGGGAAGGCTCGAAATACGGCATTGAGGAATATCTGGAAGTGAAATACCTGCACATGGGGCTTTGAGGTCTGCAATAACCTTACAAGTGGGTGCTGGTATATGCCAGCAGCCGCCGAGGAATCAGTACCCCGCGCAGCGACTCACACAAGCCAATGAATTCGCCAAATTCGCTGTAAATACGCAGCAATTCAGCATCGTCGTGGTCAGTGCGTACCTTTTGCCCTTGGCGCAAGCGGATAATGATCGCTTCTTCGACAGTAATAGAGGGCAAATGCGGCAACGCGCTATCCAAAGGCAATAACACCGCATCCAGCGCTTCCAGACCTTGTTCCGCCAAAGCGCGTAACTCATCCAGCGTGTACATGCGGAATGCGCCAAATGGCTCGACCGATTCGCGCCGCAGCATGGAAACATACGCGCCACAGCCGAGCTGTTCGCCAATGTCTTCAACTAATGTGCGGATATACGTGCCTTTGCTACACACCACGTCCAGCGTGAGCGTATTGTTGGTACGTGCTAAAACGGTCAGGGAATGGATGGTGAGGTCACGGGCAGCGCGTTCCACTTCGATACCTTGACGCGCCAGTTTATAGAGCGGTTGCCCATCTTTTTTCAACGCGGAATACATCGGTGGAATTTGACTGATATTGCCGCGAAATTGCGTTAATACCGCTTCCAAATCAGCATCGCTAAACGCTGGAATCGGGCGCGGATTGAACTTTTCACCTTCAGCATCGCCAGTGGTGCTCACATACCCCAGTGTTGCAGTGGTGATATAACGCTTATCGGAATCGAGCAGGAAGGCAGAAACCTTGGTGGCTTCGCCAAAACAAACGGGTAACATGCCCGACGCAAGCGGATCAAGACTGCCCGTATGCCCCGCTTTTTCGGCGAGGAATAGGAAACGTGCATCTTGCAACACTTTATTGCTGGATGCGCCTAAACCTTTATCCAGCAACAAAATACCGTCGAGTTTACGAAAGCGGCGACGGCTCAAGATTCAGCCGCGCCTTTAGGGCTAGCAGCACCCTCATCAACATTATCGACTTCTTCAGCTTCTTCTTCATCGGCGTGACGGTCAGATGCAATCGCTTTGCTAATCAGCGCCGACAGCGCATTACCGCGTGATTGGGTATCGTCGTAGAAGAAGTGCAATGCCGGAGTCATGCGCAATTTCAGCAAATGCCCCAGTTCACGGCGCAGGAAACCGGCAGCGTGATTCAGGGCTTCTTGCGCTTCCAGACCTTGATCGGCTTGCAGCGCATCGAACCAAATCTTGGCATGGGCGAAGTCTTTGGAGACTTCTACATCCAGCACCGTAATCATACCAACGCGCGGATCCTTCACCCGATCGCGAATCAGCATGGCTACATCACGGCGGATTTGCTCGCCAACCCGATCGGCACGGGCGAAGCCTTGAGGGCGTGAATGTTGGGGCATCGCTTAGATCTTCCTTGCCACTTCAATCTTTTCATAACATTCGATGCTATCGCCCTTGCGCACGTCATTGTAGTCTTTGACCGCAATACCGCACTCTGTCCCCATGTGAACTTCTTTCACGTCATCACGGTGACGACGTAAGGATTCCAACTCACCGTTGAAAATCACCACATTGTCACGCAAGACGCGAATCGGCAGGCTACGGCGCATTGCACCATCGACCACCAAGCAACCCGCCACTTGACCCAGTTCGGAGGAACGGAAGACTTCGCGTACTTCTGCCAAACCAACGAAGACTTCGCGCACTTCCGGCGACAACAAGCCACTCATGACGGACTTAATATCATCAATAACTTCGTAAATAATGCTGTAGTAACGAATGGTAACGCCATTATCGGCTGCCGTTTTACGGGCGGTCGCATCGGTACGCACATTGAATGCAATCATGGTGGCTTTTGAAGCCGAGGCATGGTCAACGTCACTGGCACTAATACCGCCGACACCCGCAGCGACAATGCGAACTTCCACTTCATCCGTAGACAAACTGAGCAATTCGCTACGCAAGGCTTCCACACTACCTTGTACATCGGCTTTGATCAGTACATTCACTTGCGCACGTTCGCTTGCCTTCACTTGGGTGAAGAAATCTTCGGACTTGCTGACATGCTGCGCCGCAAAACGGGTATCACGCTGCTTTTCACGGCGTAATTCCGCAATTTCACGCGCTTTACGTTCATCGTTCAACACGACCACTTCATCACCAGCTTCTGGGGCGGCGGACAAACCGAGCACGGCAACTGGAATCGACGGCCCAGCTTCTTTCACGGGGCGACCGTTTTCGTCAAACATGGCACGCACACGACCATATTCTGCACCACATAACAGCAAGTCGCCGCGCCGCAATGTACCAGAACGTACCAAAACAGTGGCGACTGCACCACGCCCTTTTTCAATACTGGCTTCGATCACATGACCCGTCGCTGGCGAATCCACGGCGGCGGTCAGTTCTTGTACTTCTGCGACTAATAATAAGGTTTCCAGCAAAGCATCAATACCCTGACCGGTTTTCGCAGAAATTTGTACGACCGGAACATCACCGCCCCACGCTTCGGTATTGACTTCATACTGAGAAAGTTCGCTCAATACTTTATCAGGGTCAGCGCCTTGCTTGTCGATCTTGTTGATGGCAACCACCATCGGCACACCCGCCGCTTTCGCGTGCTTGATGGCTTCTTTGGTTTGCGGCATCACGCCATCGTCAGCCGCGACGATCAAGATAATAATGTCGGTAACACGTGCACCACGTTGGCGCATCTGGGTAAACGCAGCGTGTCCCGGTGTATCGAGGAACGTGACCGTGCCGTGATCCGTATCAACGTGATAAGCACCGATATGCTGAGTAATCCCGCCCGCTTCCCCTGCTGCCACACGGGTTTTGCGAATATAGTCGAGCAAGGAGGTTTTACCGTGGTCAACGTGACCCATGATCGTCACAACGGGTGGACGGGGCTTGACAGCATACTCGGTCACATCCTGTCCCATCATCACTGCCAGCAAAGCAGCATCATCCATTTCCTGCATCGGCTTAGCTTTGTGACCCAGCTCTTCTGTCACCAGAATCGCGGTATCTTGGTCGATGGCTTGGTTAATGGTCATCATCATGCCCATTTTCATCATCGCTTTGATAATGTCAGTGGCACGAATCGCCAACTTTTGCGCTAAGTCGGAAACGACGATGGTAGTGGGAATTTCGATTTCCTTGACCACGGGTGCTGTCGGTTTCTCAAAACCATGCTTAGCGTTATTGTTGTTTTGCTGGCGCGAATCGGGCTTGAACGCATCACGGCGACCACCGCTTTTGCCTTTACCTTTACCAGAACGATTACCACCGCTGCTCGGAACATGCAATTCTTCACGACCACCACGCCCGGTGACTTTGCTCTTGGCAGGTTTTTTGTCGCTTTTCTTGTCATCTGACGGTGTAGCTTCGCTATATTTTTCCACTACAGTGCTGGCGACGACAACAACTTTTTCAACTTCTGGCTCAACGGTTTCAACGACTTCACGCGTATCAACGACTTCGCGTGGTGCAAGTGATGGCTTAGGCTTTAATTTAGACGGTCGACGTTTTAAAGCAGAAGCCGCTTCTTCACGCGCAGCGGCTACCACTACATCGCGCTGCTCTCTAGCACTGAGATTGTCGTTGGGCGTAATCGCATTGCTGGCAACTGCTGGGGTAGCTACTACAGGTGCAACGGGTGCAACCGTAACAACGGACGCTGCAACAACGGCAGCAACGGGTTTGACTAGCGCAGGCGGCGGCGCAACCATAGGCTCTTTTACCACAACTTTTTCGGCAACGGGAACGACAATAGGCTCAACTACGGGTTGGGCGATAGGGGCAGGTTGCTGCGGTGGTTCGGCAACCACTTCTTTAACGATTTCAGCAGGCTGACGCTGCTCCATACGCTTAGCTTCAAGCTGACGACGATCCTGTTCCGTTTTATGGATAGCTGCTTCACGCGCTTGACGCTCAGCCGATAACTGACGCGCTAATTCCTCGGTACGACTAACACGCGCACCAGCCGCCGCCACTGGGGATGCAGGCGCAGCGTCATGACTCGGTTCATGGGATTGCCCACCCGTTGCAAACGTTTTTTTGTGTCTGACTTCGACACTCACCGTTTTACCGCGTGGCCCACCTGCACCGACGGTCATTTCACTGGTAGAACGACGTTTCAACGTAATTTTATTTCCGCTATTCGTCGTCGTGGTTGTGCCTTGGCGAATATGTGCTAACAACGTGAACTTTTGTGCATCCGTAATCCACGCATCGGGGCCGCTAACCTGAATACCTGCATCCTGTAACTGCTTGAGCAGAACTTCAACGGGGGCATTGATCATCTCGGCAAGTTTTTTGACTGCTATGTCCGACATTTATTCCTTACTCCCGCAGAATTACGCTTCTGCTTTATCGTCCGCGAACCACGGTTCACGAGCTTTCATGATCAAACTGGCTGCACGAGCCTCATCAATACCAGCCAATTCCATGAGTTCGTCCACAGATTGCTCGGCTAAATCTTCCATCGTGCAAATGCCTTGTGTTGCCAACTTGAAGGCCAAGGTATCATCCATGCCCTCCATATGCAGGAGATCTGCCGCTGGCAAGCGGGTATCCTGAGAAATCGCTTGAGACAGCAACGCCGTTTGGGCGCGGTCACGCAATTCATTAATAATCGTTTCGTCGAAGCCTTCAATCGCCATGAATTCTTCAATGGGGACGTAAGCGACTTCTTCTAAATTGGTAAAGCCCTCTTCGACCAAAATCACCGCAACTTCTTCATCCACATCCAGTTTTTCCATGAACAAACTGACTAAGGATTGTTGTTCTGCCTGTGTTTTAGCTTCAGCTTCTTCAACGCTCATCACATTGAGTGTCCAGCCAGTCAACTCGCTGGCAAGGCGCACATTCTGACCGCCACGACCGATGGCTTGTGAGAGTTTCTCACCGTCAACGCCGATGTCCATGCTCTTACTTTCCTCGTCAACAACGATGGAAAGCACTTCGGCGGGTGCCATCGCGTTCATCACGTAAGTGGCAATGTCTTCGTTCCATAATACGATATCAACACGCTCTTTGCCGCCCAATTCGTTGGTTACGGTCTGAATACGCGAACCACGCATCCCCACGCAAGCACCAATCGGATCAATGTTAGGCAAGTTGGCACGAACGGCAACTTTAGCGCGTGAACCGGCATCACGGGCAGCACCCATAATATCAATCATTTCCTGACTAACTTCAGGCACTTCCAACTTCATCAACTCAATGAGGAAGTTGACATCGGAGCGGCTCACAATGATTTGCGGACCACGCATGTCTTGATAGATTTCTTTCAAGTAACCGCGCACCCGTGCACCGACGTGCAACATTTCACCGGGCACCATTTCTTCACGGGGGATGAATGCTTCGGCATTTTCACCGAGATCCAACACGATACCTTTGCGGTCAGCACGTTTCACCACGCCCATGATCAAATGACCCACACGGTCGCGGTAAGCAGAAACGACCTTTTCACGCTCCGCTTCACGCACCTTGGCAACGATAACTTGCTTAGCCGTTTGCGCCGCAATCCGTCCAAAATCAACAGAGGGGATGGACTCCTCGACGTAATCACCAATCGCCACAGTCAAACCACGCGCAGTGGCGTAGCTCTCCAGAATTTGACGTTCTGGGCTTTCAAATTCAGGGTCTTCATCATCGACGACCTTCCAACGACGGTATGTCTCATAATCGCCGGTTTGACGATTAACGGAGACACGCGCATCCATACCCATGCCGTAACGCTTACGGGTAGCCATTGCTAATGCGGTTTCCACTGCTTGGAAAATTAATTCCTTGCTGACATTTTTTTCATTGGAAACTGCATCGACAACGTAGAGAATTTCTTTATTCATGCGTGTTTACCGCCCTTGCGCTGAGGTCGAATGTCCAAAACGACTCGCCCACGATCAATAATTTCGTAGGGAATTTCATATACAGTACCTTCCACCTCCATCACGATGTGAGCATCGTTAACCGCTTGTAACTTACCAACGAAGTTACGGCGTTTTTCCACGGGGAGGCGAGTGCGCACTTTAATGTGTTTGCCCACATAAAGAGCATAGTGCGCAGGAATGAATAATACCCGGTCAATACCCGGTGAAGACACTTCAAGAATATAGGCTACAGGAATCAGGTCGTCTACGTCGAGCGATGCACCCAACTGATTACTGACACGTCCACAATCGTCTACGGTAATGCCTTGGTCTGAATCGATAAAAACACGTAGTAACGCGCTTTCTGTTTGAGGGCGATACTCATATCCCCATAAATCATAACCGAGACCAGTGACGGTGGTGGTGATCAGCGTATCAAGTCTTTCTTGCATTACGTCTTTAGTACCTTCCTGGGTAGCACATAATAAAAAAGGCCCTTAAGGGGCCTTCTTGTATTTGGTAGCGGGGGCAGGATTTGAACCTGCGACCTTCGGGTTATGAGCCCGACGAGCTGCCAGACTGCTCCACCCCGCATCAGAGGGACGAACTATAAAGCAAAGGTTTGAGCCTTGCAAGCTTTATCGAAACAAAACGTGAAATTAACGGACATGACGGTAAATGAACCCCGGAAAAGCGAATACCATGAACAATGCCAAGGTCACTGCATAGAATTCCCAGTCTTGTGGATGGATAGATCCCATCGCACGCTGTTCCAATAACAACGCGATACCGCCTACAACAAAATACAACACAAACCATTCCAGCAAACGCAACCACATCGACTTCGTGTCACATTGCAAGATCAAGAAACACCGTTGGCTCAACCATGGCAGGTTCGCTAATAGCAGGGCGAGGGCAATAAACCCCCACTGAAATACCGATAAACTCATAAATGACTAGTCACCATTGCTGCCGAACAAATACCCATCAAAGCACTAGGGAATAATCCCAATAGCACCATGAGCACGCCATTTACACTAATCAACACCGTAAAATCCAGATCTGCCTTAATGGGTGCGTCTTGCTCGGGTTTATCGAAATACATCATCTTGATCGCACGCAGGTAGTAATACGCCCCAATCACCGACATCAACACCATAAACACGGCAGGCCACAAGTAACCCGCTTGCATGACCGCTTGAATGATCGACAACTTGGCATAGAAACCCACGGTAGGTGGAATACCTGCCATCGAAAACAAAAAGACCATCATAACAAACGCATACCACGGGTTACGCTCATTCAAGCCTTTCAAATCATCCAGCGTTTCCGCTTCAAACCCTTCCCTACCCAACAAAATCAGGATAGCAAAGCCGCCTGCTGCCATCATCGCATACGTAATGGTGTAAAACAGTGCTGCGCTGTACCCGTCTGTCGTACCAGTCATTGCGCCCAACAAAATAAACCCCATGTGCGCAATCGTCGAATAAGCCAACATGCGTTTCAGGTTAAGTTGTGCAATCGCCACAAAATTACCGAGAAACACGGATAATAACCCGAATACCAACAGCAACTGTGCCCAGCCCGCTTGTGCTGTGCCCATGGATTCTGCGAGTACACGCAACAACATGGCTAAGGCGGCAACTTTCGGCACACTGCCCAAAAACATCGTCACGGCAGTCGGCGCACCTTGATACACATCCGGTACCCACATGTGAAACGGCACTGCCCCAAATTTGAAGGAGATCCCTGCGACGATGAACACCAGCGCAAACAACAAAGGAATATTTTCCAACACATTTTGCGCACTAACGTAAGCCAATACTTCGGTCAGCTCCAACTTGCCGCTTAAGCCATACAGGATAGAAATACCGTACAGCAATAAGCCTGAGGCCACCGCGCCGAGCACAAAATATTTCATCGCCGCTTCAGATGAGCGTCCATCATCGCGATTAAACGCCACCAAGGCATACATCGACAATGCCAACAATTCCAAACCGAGGTAGACCACCAGCAAATGATTGGCGGAAACCATGATCAGCATCCCCAATACAGCAAACAGTGCCAACAAGAAAAACTCACTTTGCCAGATATTTTGATCTTTCAGGTACTTACGCGCATAGACAAACACACCGAAAGTCAGCAGCAAAATGCTGATTTTCAAAACACCTGCCAAGTCATCACTGACATACATGCCATTCAGACCTGTAGTCTTATTACCGTCCATCGCCCCGTAAGCCAGCAACGCGGTTGCCAGCACCGCTACTTGAGTCAAAAGGTACGAAACCATCCGACAGTCTTCGCGCAAAAACACATCAATCAACAGAATCAAGCAAATGGTACTCAGCAGAAAAATCTCTGGCATCGCAATGGCAATATTCATTACAAGCACCCTCCCGCAAAGCCGATGCACAATTTGCTCTGCAAGGCATGAGCTAACAGATTTTCAATTGACACTTCCATCACATCCGTTAAGGGTTGAGGCCATAAGCCGAGCAAGAGCACTGCCGCTGCCAAGATTGACAGCATCCAAAACTCACGCCGCCCAATATCGTGCAACTCCGCCACTTCCGCATTTTTAACGTCACCGAAGAGCACGCGCTTCACCAACCACAGAGTATAAGCTGCGCCGACAATCAATGTCGTTGCTGCCGTAAAGGCAATCCACGGACTAGCTCTAAAACTTGCCAAAATAACCATGAATTCCCCAACAAATCCTGATGTCCCCGGCAAACCCGTGTTCGCCATTGCAAACAAGACATACAATGCCGCAAACGTTGGCATCCGATTCGCCACCCCGCCGTAAGCATTAATATCGCGAGTGTGCATCCGGTCATACAACACGCCGATGCACAAGAACATCGCACCAGAAATAAAGCCATGCGACACCATCTGTACCATACCGCCCTGAAGTGCTAATACTGCACTCCCCATTGCCGCTGGGTCTTTTAGAGCGGTTGCCATACTGTACACCATGAAAAATGCCAAGGTGACAAACCCCATATGCGCAATCGAGGAATAAGCCACCAGCTTTTTCATATCCTGCTGCACCAAGGCAACAAAACCGATATACACCACCGCAGTCAGCGACATCAAAATGACCAACCAATCCAATTGTGCAGCAGCATCCGGCACGATAGGTAGGGCAAACCGCAAGAAAGCATAGCCCCCTACCTTCAAGGTAATCGCCGCCAGCACCACCGAACCGCCTGTCGGGGCTTCCACGTGAGCATCCGGCAACCACGTATGCACTGGCCACATGGGCACTTTCACCCCAAACGCCAGCAAAAACGATAAGAAAATAAGGATTTGTGGAGTTTTCTCAATCGGTAATTTGTGCAAATCAGCGACCGCAAAACTCCCCCCTAGCTGATACAGGTAGATCAAACTAATCAGCAAGAAGACTGAGCCGAAGAAGGTATACAGGAAGAACTTAATGGTCGCATAAACACGCCGCGCCCCACCCCAGATACCGATAATCAAGAACAAGGGAATCAACATTGCCTCGAATAAAATGTAGAACAGCATCGCATCCAATGCTGCAAACACGCCATTCACAATCCCACCCATGATCAAGAAAGCCGCCATGTATTGCGAGACACGGTAGGTAATCACCTCCCACCCCGCAATCACCACGATCACCGTAATAAAGGTGTCAGCAGAATCAACGGCATCGAAATACCATCAATCCCCAGATGGTAATTGATATTGAACGCCTCAACCCAAGGGATCAACTCGACAAACTGCATGGCAGGCGTCGTCGAGTCAAAGCCGCTATACAACGGCAAGCTGATCAAGAACGTCAGTAACGCGACACCCTAACGCAAATTGCTTCGCGCCCGAACGATCCCCGACAATCAGGACACCCATCCCACCGACAATCGGCAGCCAGATTAAAAAACTTAGTATTGGCAAATCAAGCATGTGCATTCCTAGCTAAAACCAACGGGCCTAGAAGAACAAAAACCAAGTAAGCATCAACAGGATGCCTGCCACCATCGAAAAGGCATAATGGTATAAGTATCCGGTTTGCACCTGACGCGCTAAACCAGAGAACCACCCCACCGCTTTGGCAGTACCATTCACAATAAAGCCATCAATCATCAAGCGCTCACCCACTGACCACAGCGCGTTACCTATACCAATAGAACCTTTGGCAAATACCCGCTGATTAAAATCATCCACGTAATATTTCTGATCTAACAAAGTATGTAACCAGCGGAACTTGTCATACGCCCAACGCGCCAGCGCATCATCTTTGAGGTAAATGTACCAAGCCAGCCCCAAACCCGACATCGCCAACCAAAACGGTGGCGCCATCAAACCGTGTAAAATGAAGCCCACTACGCCATGATACCCAGCACTGATTTCCTCAATACCCGTATGTAACAGCACCGTACCAAAACTCCGCTCAACATTGTGAGCAGCATCGTTCACAAAAATAGCTTTGTTGAAGAAATCGCCCACAACCATTGGGTCAAGCAAGTAGCCTGCCAATACCGATGGAATCGCCAACATCATCAATGGCACAGTCACCACCCACGGCGACTCGTGCGGCTTACCGCCATGCCCATGATGCGCATCATGACCGTGTCCGTCATCATCATGACCGTGTGAATCAAAACGTTCCTTCCCGTGAAATACCAAGAAGAACATGCGGAAACTGTAGAATGCCGTCACAAACACACCCAATAACACCAAGGTATACGCATACCCTGACGCCCACAAATGGGATTCATGTACCGCTTCAATAATTAAATCTTTAGAGAAGAATCCAGAAAAACCGGGGAAACCAATCAATGCCAACGAGCCGATTAAGGAAGTCCAATACGTGATAGGCATGTACTTCTTCAAGCCGCCCATCTTGCGAATGTCTTGCTCATGGTGCATCGCCATAATGACTGAACCCGCCGCCAAGAACAGCAACGCCTTAAAGAATGCGTGCGTCATCAAATGGAAAACACCTGCTGAATACGCCGACGCACCCAATGCCACCGTCATATAGCCGAGCTGCGACAGCGTGGAATACGCCACGACACGCTTAATGTCATTCTGCACAATACCGATCAAGCCCATAAAGAACGCGGTCGTTGCACCAATGATTAAAATAAAGTTCAGGGCGGTTTCAGACAATTCAAAAATCGGTGACATACGCGCCACCATGAAAATGCCTGCTGTTACCATCGTCGCAGCATGGATCAGTGCTGAAATCGGGGTAGGCCCTTCCATTGAATCTGGCAACCAAACATGTAAAGGTACTTGTGCCGATTTACCCATTGCCCCAATGAATAATAAAATCGCAATAACGGTGGGAACATGCCACTCAATATCTGAAATAATCGGCATACCACCACCGGAGATGCCATTCATATTAGAAAATGTCTGGACATAATCCAACGTCCCGCAATACATCAGAATTGCGGCAATACCCAGCAAAAATCCAAAGTCACCGACACGGTTCACCAAAAACGCCTTCATATTGGCAAAAATGGCGGTTTCCTTTTTAAACCAGAAACCAATCAACAAGTACGAGACCAAACCCACCGCTTCCCAGCCAAAGAACAACTGCAAAAAGTTGTTGCTCATAACCAGCATCAGCATCGAGAACGTAAACAAGGAAATATAGCTGAAGAATCGTTGATAACCAGGATCTTCCGCCATGTAGCCAACGGTATAGATATGCACCATCAACGAAACAAACGTCACCACCAGCAGCATCATAGTACTGAGGTTATCGAGCATAAAGCCGACTTCAAAACGAATGTCCGCAATCATTGCCCACGTATATACCGTGCCGTTATACGTATTGCCATTGCCCATCACATCATAAGCAACATAAACCGACAGCAAAAACGCCACCGCCACGCCCAAAATCGTGACCCAATGCGCACCGGCACGCCCAATCTTTTTCCCAAACAGCCCCGCTGCAATCGCCCCGAACAACGGCGCAAGCGGAATCGCTAAATAGATCGCTTCCATCGCTTACCCCCTCATTGCATCAAGTTGTTCGACATTGATCGTGCGCCGATTACGGAACAAAACCACCAAAATCGCGAGACCAATCGCCGCTTCTGCTGCGGCCACCGTCAGGATAAAGAATACAAACACCTGCCCCGCCATATCCCCCAAGTAATGGGAAAACGCCACGAAGTTCAGGTTCACCGCCAGCAACATCATCTCGACACACATCAATAGAATCAGCACATTCTTACGGTTGATAATCATGCCAGCGATGCTGATCGCAAACAGCACTGCTGCCACGATCAGGAAATGCGACAAAGGGATCATGCTTGCTCCTTCGTTTCAGATTTCATCTTCACCAGACGTACCCGGTCTGCACGTTTCACCTGCACCTGTTGGCTAATGTCTTGTTTGCGCGAATCAGGGCGACGCCGCAAGGTCAGCACAATCGCCGCCATAATCGCCACCACCAAAATCACCGCAGCGATTTCAAACGGGTACACATAGTCGGTATACAAGATCATACCCAAAGCTTCGGTATTGTTTTCCGGCGCTGGCACTGTCGGCGCAGCAATCTGGAAGGGTGCACTCTGCAACACCATGATCATTTCTACTGCAATCACCGCAGCAACCCCGAAACCGACCGGCGCGTACTTCGCAAAACCTTCTTTCAACGGGTCTGTGTTCAAATCCAGCATCATAATAACGAAGAGGAACAGCACCATCACCGCCCCAACGTACACTAACACCAGTACCAGTCCAAGGAATTCCGCCTCCAACAGCAACCACAATGCGGCACTGGTGAAAAAGCTCAGAATCAAGCACAACGCCGCATACACGGGGTTACGCACCGTCACCATACCCACCGCCGCTGCGATTAATACGGCGGAAAACAGGTAAAAGATAATCTGCTCGAATATCATGCTTGCACTATCTCCCAAGCCTTAACGGTACGCTGCATCGGCTGCTTTCATTTGAGCGATTTCAGCTTCGTGCTTATCGCCAATTGCCAGCAGTTTCTCTTTGGTCTGAATATTTTCACCACGATTTTCAAAGTGATACTCGAAAATATTCGTTTCCACAATCGCATCCACCGGACAGGCTTCTTCACAGAAACCGCAGTAAATGCACTTAAACATGTCTATGTCGTAGCGCGTGGTACGGCGTGTGCCGTCGGGACGCTCTTCTAAATCAATCGTGATTGCCAGTGCAGGGCAAACCGCTTCGCACAGCTTGCAGGCAATGCAACGTTCTTCACCATTCGGGTAACGCCGCAGTGCGTGATGCCCACGAAAACGGTTGGAAATCGGCGTTTTCTCTTCTGGATATTGGATAGTGATTTTGCGCTCGAAGAAATATTTTCCCGTCACGCCCATGCCTTGCAGCAACTCTTGCAGGCTGAATGTCTTGAAATAATGTTTCCAATTGAAACTCATATCAGCCTCCTTACAGCCACGGTTTCCAGCCCAGCGCAATCGCCAGACCTTCCGCAAAAATCCACACCAGTGTCACTGGGATCAGAATCTTCCACCCCAAGCGCATGATTTGGTCATAACGGTAACGCGGGAACGTGGCGCGAAACCAAAAGAACAGCAGCATGAAGAACGATGCCTTCAGCAATAACCAGTGAATACCATCCCCAAAGAACAGCCCGATCACCGGCGTATCCGTCAAAAACGTCAGCCCTTGGAACGGTGACAACCACCCACCCAAAAACAGCAATGAAGTCAGCGCGGCAATCAGCCACATATTGGCGTATTCCGCGAGGAAGAAAATCGAGAATGCCATGCCGGAATATTCCACATGGAAACCCGCTACGATCTCAGATTCACCTTCCGCCACGTCAAACGGCGCACGGTTGGTTTCTGCCACACCGGAAATAAAATACACCACGAACAAACCAAACAACGGCCACACAAACCAGCTAAACACGCTACCCGATTGCGCCCGCACAATATCGCCCAGATTCAAACTGCCCGATGCCATCAGCACCCCAACCAGCGCGAATCCCATCGCAATTTCATACGACACCATCTGCGCCCCAAGGCGCATTGCACTCAATTGCGCATACTTAGAATTCGATGCCCAACCCGCAATAATGACCCCGTAAATCCCCAAGGAAGTCAGTGCCAGCAAGAACAATAGCCCAGCATTCACATCCGCCAGAACCATGCCATCACTGAACGGAATCACCGCCCAAGCCGCAAACGCAGGCCCCATTGCCAACAATGGCGCAATCAAAAACAAGAAGCGGTTGGATTTCGCAGGAACAACAATTTCCTTGAAAATCAGCTTGAACATATCCGCAAACGGCTGTAACAAGCCTTTGAAACCGACCCGATTTGGCCCTACGCGCACCTGCATGAAACCGATGATTTTGCGTTCGGCGTAAGTCGCATACGCTACCAGCAGGATCAGTGGCAACACAATCGCTACGACTTTGATCAGAATGAGCAGCAACGTGACCATCCACACTGGGAGGAATGCGCCGAAGAAATTTGCGAGTATTTCCATCATTCCCCTACCCTGCCTTTGCTATCTGAAGCGAACCAAAAGCTGCACCCAATACATTGGATACCTCAAGACCGGACTGCACACCCACACAACCGACGGGAATACCCTCATCCAGTTGTGCTGGCAGCGTGACAGCAGCAGCACCTTGCGACACTTTCACCGCATCACCCGCCGCAATACCCATGCTAGCGGCATCCTGCGGATTCAAATGCACCTCTGCTGTTGGCATCATGGCTTGCAGGGCTTTGGCACGACGTACCAGCGGGTCAACACGATACATTTCTACGTCACCAATACGTTGGAAACCGTCAGCAGAAAAGGGCTTATGCAATACATCCTTACCCTCTGCGCTGTACGCATTACTGCACGTCTCGACGCCATCCAATTCCAAGTGCAACTCAGCAACGATTTCTTCAGTCGCCACCCAGTCAAATTCAGGCACACCGACACTATTACCGAGAACACGCAATACTTTCCAAGTGGGACGCGCTTCACCCGGTGGCTCAGTCGTTCCTTTGAAAGATTGCCACTGACCTGCCACATTGCAGAATGTGCCAGAGGTTTCCGCAAACGTTGAACCGGGCAGCAACACCGTAGCATACTGGCGAGTAGTCTCATCAGCGAATGGCGCAATCACGATCACATTTTGCGCCGCCGTCAACGCCTGCACCGCCTGCTGCGGATTGCCAAAATCTGCCAATTCGGTGTTCAGCAACACAAACGTGCGGGTATTTTCATTCAGAAATTCGCCGACAGGCACACCCGGCTGCTTCAGTTCACGCCCAGCAGACAAGCGGTGTGGCACAACACCTGCCACCCATGCACCCACTGAGTTAGCACTTTCCACCAAATAACCGAAGGTAGCACCCGTTTGTTGCGCAATACGGTAAGCTAAGGCACGTAATGCGGCAAAATCAGGATGCTGATTGGCAACATTGCCCAGTAAAACCGTGGCATGTTCTGCCTGTTTCAGCGTCGCCATCACGCCATTGTCGGGATCATTAACAATCGCTTGCAGGGCTTGCAACATCTCCACTGGCGCAACGGCTTGTTGTGTCACGGTATAGTTGAAAGTAAATGCACGCGGGTTCAACGCCATCACTTGCGCACCCTTGAGTACCGCTTTACGAAGGCGGTGATTCAGTAACGGCTGCTCTTGGCGCACGTTAGAGCCGATCAGAAAAACAGCGTTTTGCTGTTCCAATTGTGCAATAGGCATTCCCAATGATGGGCAAATTGGCGCAGCATTCTGATCACTGAAATCCGTCTGACGTAAACGGTGATCAATGTTGCGGATATTCAAACCACGCATCAAGCGCTGGAACAAATACAACTCTTCCACAGTAGATGTCGCATTTGCCAATGCGCCCGTGCGTGCCGGATCAGCCGCCCGTAAAATTTCTGCCGTCGCCTCTAAGGCTTGTTGCCAACTGGCTTCGTACCAATGTCCATCACGCTTAAGCATCGGCTTGGTAAGCCGGTCAGCACTGGCAATACCTTGGTAACTGAAACGGTCGCGGTCAGAAATCCAACATTCATTAATAGCATCGTTTTCACGCGGCACTGCACGCACCACTTCCTTGCGGAAGGTATGCACCTGAAGGTGAGAACCAACGCAATCGTGCGGAGCAATGGCATCGTGTGCCTGTAATTCCCAAGCGCGTGCTTTGTAACGGGAAGGTTTTGCCGTTAATGCGCCTACTGGGCAAAGGTCGATGACATTACCGGAGAGTTCGGACTTGAGCGTTTTCTCAATATACGTGCCAATTTCCAAACGGTCGCCACGCCCTACCCCACCCATTTCACGCATCCCAGCGATTTCATCACCGAAACGTACACAGCGGGTACATTGAATACAGCGGGTCATTTCCGTTTCAATCAGCGCCCCAATGTCTTTATCTTGCACGACACGCTTGATTTCGGCGTATTGCGATTTGGTGCTGCCATAACCGACCGACACATCCTGCAATTCGCACTCACCACCCTGATCGCAAATTGGGCAATCCAGCGGGTGATTGATCAGCAGGAATTCCATGATGGCTTTCTGGGCATTTTTAGCCTTTTCGGAGCGCGTCCAGAATTTCATCCCCGCATTAACGGGGGTTGCACATGCAGGGACAACTTTGAAAGATTTCTCCATTTCCACCAAGCACATCCGGCAGTTTGCCGCGACCGACAGCTTTTTGTGGTAACAGAAACGCGGAATAACCACCCCGTGTTTATCAGCCACTTCAATCAGCATCGCACCTTTGCGAGCCTGAACTGGCTGGTCATTAATTTCAATTGTGACGAATTCTTCTGCCATGATTTATCCTCGCCCCACCATGCTGCGTCCGTGCTCGACGTAGTATTCAAATTCTGCACGGAAATGCTTCACGAAACTCCACACGGGCATTGCGGCAGCTTCACCGAGCGCACAAATGGAACGACCTTCGATATTGTGGGAAATCTCTTCCAACCGCGTCACGTCTTCCAGTTTGCCTTTGCCTTCTACGATACGGGTCAACATGCGGTACAACCAACCCGTACCTTCACGGCAAGGCGTACATTGACCACAGGATTCGGAGAAATAAAAGCGTGAAATGCGTTGCAATACTTTGACCATATCGGTGGTCTCATCCATCACAATGACCGCGCCCGAACCGAGGTAAGAGCCTGCTTTAGCGATGGTGTCGTAATCCATCGTCAACCCCATCATCAACTCACCCGGCAACACGGGGACGGAAGAGCCACCCGGAATCACCGCTTTGAGCTTGTGTCCATTACGCACACCGCCCGCCATTGCCAGCAATTCGGGAAACGGTGTCCCCATTGGAATCTCAAAATTACCCGGTTTATTTAAATGCCCGGACATGGAAAATAACTTTTCGCCACCCGCATTTTTGACCCCAAGATCCGCGAACCACTTACCACCATTGCGCATAATGACCGGAATCGACGACAGTGTTTCGGTGTTATTAATCGTGGTCGGGCGACCGTATAGCCCGAAACTCGCGGGAAAGGGTGGCTTGAAACGCGGCTGACCTTTTTTGCCTTCCAACGACTCCAGCAGCGCGGTCTCTTCACCGCACACATACGCCCCTGCACCGAGTGTGCCATACAGGTCGAAATCAACACCCGACCCTTGAATATTTTTGCCCAGCAAACCGAGTTCGTAGGCTTCTTTCACCGCTTGCTCGAAATGGATGAACGGCTCATCCATGAATTCGCCACGCATATAATTGTAGCCGACGGTTGCTCCAATGCTATATCCCGCAATCGCCATGCCCTCGACCAATGCGTGCGGGTTAAAACGCAAAATGTCACGATCTTTGCACGTACCCGGCTCAGATTCGTCCGAGTTGCAGACGATGTATTTTTGCCCCGGCATATCGCGTGGCATAAAACTCCACTTCATACCAGTAGGGAAGCCTGCACCACCGCGTCCGCGCAAACCGGAATCTTTGATTTCTTCAATCACTTCAACGGCTGGGGTTTTTTCGGCAAGGATTTTACGCCATGCTTGATAGCCACCGACTTTTAAGTAGCTTTCCAGCGTGTGGGCTTGGTCGCCAAATTGGGTTGTAATAAAACAGACTTGATTTGCCATACGCTTACTCCAGTCCGTCCAAAATCTCATCCACTTTTTCAGAGGTGAGATGGGTGTGATATACATGATTGACTTGCATCATCGGCGCACTGCTGCACGCGGCGAGGCATTCCTCTTCGACTTTGAGGAAGAACTTGCCATCTGGTGTGGATTCGCCCAATTTGATACCAAGTTTGCTTTCGATGTGTTCCAGAATACCGTCAGAACCACACAACATGCAGGAGACATTGGTACAAATCGAAATGCTGTATTTTGCCGCCGCTTTGGCATCCATTTCGTACATGGAATAAAAGCTAGCCACTTCATACACGGCAATTTCGGGCAGACCGAGATAGTCAGCCACCGCATCCATTTTTTCGCGGGATAAATAATGGTCTTCGTGCATCACAGCGCGTAACGCTGCCAGCAATGCCGATTGCTTTTTATCCGCCGGATAACGCGCCAGCCAACTATCAATCTCTGCACGCTCGTGGTGGTTGAGCAAGTCGCTTTTACGCTTGAGCATCGTAATAGGATGTTCAGTCATCAACGGTCAACCTCCCCGAAAACAATATCTTGTGTACCGATAATCGCCACCACATCCGCCAGCATATGACCTTTGGTCATCTCATCCAGCGCGGACAAATGCGCAAACCCCGGCGCACGCACTTTCAAACGGTATGGCTTGTTCGCACCGTCTGACACAATATAGCAGCCAAATTCACCTTTAGGGTGTTCAACAGCGGCATACGCCTCACCTTCTGGCAAGCAATAGCCTTCGGTCATCAACTTGAAGTGTTGGATCAAAGCCTCCATGTCCTGCTTCATCTCACCGCGTTTGGGTGGAGCAACTTTGCTGTCTTCCAACATCACCGCTCCGGGATTAACGCGCAACCATTGGATGCACTGCTGAATAATGCGGTTGGATTGGCGCATTTCTTCGACCCTCACCAAATAGCGGTCGTAGCTATCGCCCTGCACACCCACGGGAATATCGAAGTCCATCTTGTCGTAAGCCGCATACGGTTGCTTCTTACGCAAATCCCATTCCACACCCGAACCGCGCAGCATTGCACCACTAAACCCTAGTTGCAGAGCGCGTTCCGGCGACACAACACCGATACCGACAAGACGCTGTTTCCAGATGCGGTTGTCGGTCAGCAGCGTTTCGTATTCATCCACATAACCGGGGAAGCGGTTAGTGAAATCTTCCAAGAAGTCCAGCAACGAGCCACCACGGTTCGCGTTTAAACGCTTAGCTTCGGCTTCGGTGCGGAAACGGTTCGGCAGGAATTGCGGCATCACATCCGGCAAATCGCGGTAAACGCCGCCTGGACGGTAATATGTCGCGTGCAAACGTGCGCCAGATACGGCTTCATACGCATCCATTAAGTCTTCGCGTTCACGGAAGGCGTACAGGAACATGGTCATTGCCCCCACGTCCAGCGCGTGTGCGCCAATCCACAGCAAGTGATTGAGAATACGGGTGATTTCGTCGAACATGGTGCGAATGTAGAGCGCACGTTCTGGCGGGGTAATCCCCAGCAGCTTCTCAATCGCCAGCACGTAACCGTGTTCGTTGCACATCATCGACACATAATCAAGACGATCCATGTAACCGATGCTTTGGTTATACGGTTTGCTCTCTGCCAGCTTTTCCGTGCCACGGTGCAACAAGCCAATGTGCGGGTCAGCACGAACGATGGTTTCCCCATCCATTTCCAGCACCAGACGCAACACACCATGCGCTGCGGGGTGAGCCGGACCAAAGTTCAGCGTAAAATTGCGAATTTCAGGCATTAGTCTTCACGCTCCACGGCAGGGAAAAAATGCTGGTCAGCACGGATCGTGCGTGGCACCAATATTCGTGCTTCAATGGACACTGGCTCATAAATCACGCGCTTTTGTGCGGCGTCATAACGCATTTCCACATGCCCAATCAGTGGGAAATCTTTACGGAAGGGATGCCCAACGAAGCCATAATCGGTCAAAATACGGCGCAAATCAGGATGCCCAGCAAACATGATCCCAAACAAATCAAAGGCTTCACGTTCATACCAATTCGCAGAACTCCACACTTCAACCAATGAGGGGATAACTGGAAAATCGTTATCATCACAGCGCGTGCGTACCCGAATGCGTATATTGCGACTCACCGACAACAAATGAATCACCACTGCAAAACGCTTACCAGCAAACGCAGATTCACCGTCTTGCTCACCAAAATCAAACGGATCAGCTTCACCTGCCTGTACCGCACGACTGAAGCCACTACGGGAAGCGGTGGTAACATCCCATTCCGCATCGCCATAAGTGAGGTAATCCACGCCACACAGATCAGTCAACTGGGCGCAATCCAGCATGTCATCGTGTCGCAAAAAACGGCAGACTTCCAACCACTGGCTGGCTGGCACATCCAGCGTCAGCTCCCCTACCGCAAGCACTGCTGATGACAATTTGTCACCAAGCTCCTCTTGGAGATAATCCTTGATGAATTCGAGTGATACAGCCATGAATTACCGCGCTATCGTGTTAGTTCGACGAATCTTGTTCTGCAACTGGATAATTCCATACAGCAGGGCTTCCGCAGTGGGAGGGCAACCGGGCACGTAAATATCGACAGGTACGATACGGTCACAACCACGCACCACCGCATAGGAATAATGATAGTAGCCACCGCCATTCGCGCAAGACCCCATCGAAATAACCCAGCGCGGCTCTGCCATTTGATCATAGACCTTACGCAAAGCCGGTGCCATTTTGTTGGTTAGCGTGCCCGCCACGATCATCACGTCGGATTGGCGCGGGCTTGGGCGGAATACAATACCGAAACGGTCTAAATCGTAACGTGAAGCCCCTGCGTGCATCATTTCGACCGCACAGCACGCCAGACCAAAGGTCATCGGCCACAACGAGCCGGTACGCGCCCAGTTGATCAGCGCATCGGCTGTCGTGGTCACGAAGCCTTTTTCGAGAATTCCTTCTACTCCCATTCCAATGCCCCTTTCTTCCACTCGTAGATAAAACCAACTATGAGGATAGTCAGGAAAATGCCCATTGCAACAATGCCGGGCACGCCAATGGTGTCGAGCACCACCGCCCAAGGGAACAGAAAGGCAATTTCAAGATCGAAGATGATGAAGAGGATCGCTACCAAATAATAGCGCACATCAAACTTGATACGAGAATCTTCAAACGCGGGGAAGCCGCACTCAAACGGCGAATCTTTTTCTGCGTCCGGTCGGCGTGGGCCTGCAAGCAACCCCAAGCTTAGCAATACCACTGCTAAGCCAAAACCGACTGCCAGAAAAACGAGAATGGGTAGGTATTCTCCTAGCATACTAAACTCCTGGTGCAAACCGTAGTGTTCTCTCCAAACCACTCGGCTGTCTGTGATGAGTGATTCCAAACACACATTGTTTGTACCACTATTTCGTTATGCAGTCGAATATAACGGTGCATGAATCACAGATTAATTCCCCAAAGTGGGTATTGTCAGGTTTTAGCAAGAATTAGGCTGAAAAGCAAAAAGCCCATCATCTTACGATGATAGGCTTTTTCTATATGGTACCGACGACCGGACTCGAACCGGTACAGCTTGCGCCACTACCCCCTCAAGATAGCGTGTCTACCAATTCCACCACGTCGGCAAAGCAGGCGCGAATGATACCCTACTATTTCTTTTCTTGCACGGGTTTTTCACTCTCTATTGGGTTTTTCTCATCAACCGCCGGTTTCTCTTCTGTTTTTGCCGCTGGTGCGGGCGGAACATCACTGGCAGCGTTACCAGCCGCTACGGGTGCAGGTGGCACATCACTAGTGGGTACGGCGACTGGAGGCGTTACTTCCGTTTTCGTCGCAGCAGGTGCTGCTGAACCCATAATGCTACCGGATTCAATGGTACGACCGGATGCAAGAAACGCTAATGCCAATGCCACCAAGAAGAACATTGTCGCCAGAATCCCCGTGGTACGGCTTAGGAAATTGGCTGAACCTTGCGAGCCAAACACCGTCCCTGACGCGCCGCTACCAAACGCAGCCCCCGCATCCGCACCTTTACCCTGTTGCATTAAAATCAACACAATCATGGCAACAGAAACAACGATCAACACGATCAACAAGACATTGTATAACATAGCGTTTTTATTAACCTTAATTTCCGGCTCTACAAATGGCTAAGAACTCTTGTGCATCCAATGCTGCACCACCGATCAAGCCACCGTCAATATCCGGCATTGCAAACAATTCAGCAGCATTCGCGCCTTTGACGCTGCCACCATATAAAATTTGTACTTTTGCAGCCACTGCTTCATTCAGTGCTGCCAGTTTGCCCCGAATAAACGCATGAACATCTTGCGCTTGCTGGGGGCTAGCGGTTTTACCCGTACCAATCGCCCAAACAGGTTCGTAAGCAATCACGCCATCGGTCAGTGCTTCCACACCTTCCAACGCAATCACTGCATCTAATTGGCGAGCAACCACCGCCTCGGTAATGCCTGCTTCACGCTCATCCAGCGTTTCACCCACACACAAAATAGGCTTGATACCCTGCTTACGTGCCGCCGCAAACTTACGCGCCGTATCGGCATCCTGTTCGCCGTAAATTGCACGGCGCTCAGAGTGACCCACAATCGCGTAAGTACAGCCGAACTCTTTCAGCATCGCACCCGAGACTTCGCCAGTAAAAGCACCTGCGTCTTGATCCGCAATATCCTGAGAACCCAAACCAATAGGACTTCCAGCCACCAGTCCTTGCGTCATGGGAATGTAGACATAAGGAGGACAAACCGCCACTGCCACATTATCCATGCTTTTCAGCCCTGCCAAAATACCACCCATCAAAGACTCGATACTCGTCTTTGAACCATTTAGTTTCCAGTTACCTGCAACCAATTTTTGACGCATAACTCCACCTCTCTTTCAAGCAAGGGCGAAAGATTACCTGCATAATCCTTGGAAATCAATCTTCATTCTGGGCAGGTCAAGCCGCAGCACGCACTGCGCTGGCAATTTCTTCTGCCAAAACAGCGGTTTCCTGCGCATCTTCACCCTCGACCATCACGCGGATCAGCGGCTCAGTACCGGAGGCTCTTAATAAAACACGTCCACGGTTGCCGAGTTGCTGTTCCACTTGATGCACCGCCAATTGAATCGCGACCGATTCATTCAGATTAATTTTTTGCTTAGTCGGGACATTGATCAAGGTTTGCGGATACTTGGTCATGACGTTTTTCAGCTCGTGCAACGGCTGAGTCGTCATGCGCATAGCACGTAACACTTGCAACGCCGCAATAATGCCATCACCAGTCGTAATGAAATTACGCACAATAATATGACCGGATGACTCACCACCCAAATCACAACCGTGCTGGCTCATTTGCTCGATCACGTAACGGTCGCCGACTTTAGCACGATAGAACGGCACATCTAGCTTTTGAATGGATTTTTCCAAGCCAAGATTGCTCATTAACGTGCCGACTACGCCACCCTGCAACTTGCCTTCGCTATGACGATGATGCGCAATAATTGCCAGTATTTCATCGCCATCCACGCTATCGCCGCGTTCATCCACCATGATCAGGCGATCACCATCGCCATCCAACGCAATCCCTACGTCAGCACGGTAACGCAATACCGCTTCGCATAACGCATCCACATGGGTTGCGCCACACGCTTCGTTGATATTGATGCCATCCGGTTTATTGCCGATCGCAATCACTTCTGCGCCTAATTCGCTGAATACATCCGGGGCAACGTGGTAGGTCGCCCCATTCGCGCAATCAACTACGATACGCAGCCCCTTCAGCGAAACGGTGTTGGGCAAGGCGCGTTTACAAAACTCGATGTAACGCCCTGCGGCATCTTTCGCTCGTTCCACTTTACCCAGCTCGTCGGACGAAACCGTTTTGAAGTCCATATCCAGCCAACGCTCGATTTCTTCCTCGACCTCATCAGGCAATTTCGTGCCATCACCGGAGAAAAACTTCACGCCGTTGTCATCGTAAGGGTTATGGGAAGCACTGATCACGATACCGGCAGACGCGCGGAACGCCCGTGTCAAATAAGCCACGGCAGGCGTTGGCATCGGTCCTAGCAAACGGATATTCACCCCCGCCGCCACTAAACCCGCTTGCAGCGCAGATTCCAACATATAGCCAGAAATACGCGTGTCTTTCCCAATCAACACCAACGGATGCCCGTTACTCGCCAGCACCTTGCCTGCTGCCCAACCCAGTTTCAACACAAAATCAGGTGTCATGGGGTAACGACCGATCTTGCCGCGAATACCATCTGTACCGAAATATTTTCTTGCCATTAGCCCTTAAAACCTCACTATTTTATTGATTCGCAACAGCATTGACCAATTTGATCGCATCGACTGTTGCCCCAACGTCATGTACTCTGACAATACTTGCACCGTTCATTGCAGCAATGACAGCGCCAGCCACACTACCGTGCAAACGCCCTTCAACAGGGCGATGATCTAATACGGCGCCAATCATGGATTTACGTGACAGCCCGACCAGTATAGGCAAACCTAACACGGAAAATTCATCTAAGCGTCGCAATAGATCAATATTATGCTGTAAAGTTTTACCGAATCCGAAGCCGGGGTCAAGAATTAAGCGTGAACGCACAATACCTGCCGCCTCACAAGCCGCGATACGTGCTGCAAAAAACTGGCTAACGTCTTGCACCACATCGTGATACTGCGGGGCTTGCTGCATGGTGCGCGGTTGCCCTTGCATGTGCATTAAGCAAATCGGCACATCTAATGACGCACACACATTTAAAGCACCCTCTGCTTGCAAAGCACACACATCATTCACTAAATCTGCACCAGCGGTGATGGCTGCCTGCATCACTGCTGGCTTGCTGGTATCAATGGAGAGTGGCACAGCAAAACGGGCGCGAATAGCCTCAATCACTGGCACGACGCGCTCCAATTCGGCTTGCTCCGACACGGCCTGCGCACCGGGTCGCGTCGACTCCCCTCCAATATCAATAATATCGACACCTTCCGCTAGCATTTTCTCCACACGGTGCAAGGCAGCATCCTGTTCCTGAAATGATCCGCCATCCGAAAAAGAATCGGGAGTAACATTCAAGATGCCCATCACTTGCACAGTAGATTTAGGGTATTGCCACGCCATCAGCTCACTCCAAAAGAAAAGGCGCGGAACTAACGCCGCGCCTTAATGCTTTACTATTGTTCAGTACCTTCAGTGAGAACTGGCAGCACCACCTATCGCACTATTATCTGAGCCACTGTTCTTCCCCGTACTCGGTGGCGTTTTGGTGGAAGACCCGTGACCACCTGACGATGAATCATCATCAGTCCAGTCAGCAGGCGGCGGTGGAATTTCACCGCGCATTAATGCTTCTAACTGTGGACGATCAATCGTTTCATATTTCATCAAGGCTTGTGCCATAGCGTGCAGAATGCTCATTTTATCAGTGAGTATCTGTTTAGCACGGCTATAATTACGGTCAATGACTTCACGGATTTCGCCATCAATCGCATGGGCAGTTTCATCCGACACATGCTTATGCTGTGTGACTGAGCGCCCTAAAAAGACTTCGCCCTCATCTTCAGAATAAGCCAGCGGCCCCATGCGACTCGATAAACCCCATTTCGTGACCATGCTACGCGCAATGCTGGTGGCACGCTCAATGTCGCTGGAAGCTCCCGTGGTCACGCCTTCAAACCCATAGATCAATTCTTCAGCAATACGACCACCGTATAGAGTAGAAATTTGACTCTCTAGACGTTTCTTACTGCTACTGTAACGGTCTTCTTCTGGCAAAAACATCGTCACGCCCAAAGCACGACCACGCGGAATAATGCTGACTTTATAAACGGGATCGTGTTCAGGAACAGTCAAGCCAACAATCGCATGACCCGCTTCGTGGTAAGCCGTTGCCAGCTTTTCCGCGTCTTTCATGACCATTGACTTGCGCTCAGCACCCATCATGATCTTGTCTTTGGCTTTTTCAAACTCAGCCATATCGACAGTACGCTTGTTAGAACGTGCCGCAAACAAGGCTGCTTCGTTGACCAAGTTAGCCAAATCAGCGCCAGAGAAACCGGGTGTACCGCGTGCAATCAAAGTTGCTTTCACGTCATCACCCAACGGTACTTTACGCATGTGGACTTTGAGGATTTGCTCACGACCACGTACATCAGGCAAAGGCACAACGACTTGGCGGTCGAAACGACCAGGGCGCAATAATGCCGCATCCAATACGTCAGGGCGGTTAGTCGCAGCAATGACAATGATACCTTCGTTGCCTTCAAAGCCGTCCATTTCCACCAGCAATTGATTCAGGGTTTGTTCGCGCTCATCGTGACCACCGCCCACACCTGCACCACGCTGACGACCCACCGCATCAATCTCGTCGATGAAAATAATGCAAGGGGCGTGTTTCTTGGCTTGTTCAAACATATCACGGACACGGGATGCACCCACCCCCACAAACATTTCTACGAAGTCCGAACCGGAAATACTGAAGAAGGGTACTTTCGCTTCACCCGCAATGGCTTTTGCCAGCAGGGTTTTACCTGTACCCGGTGAACCCACCATCAGCACGCCACGTGGAATCTTGCCACCCAGCTTCTGGAATTTGCCCGGATCGCGCAAGAATTCGACGAGTTCGCCCACTTCTTCCTTGGCTTCATCGCAACCCGCCACATCATTGAAGTTCACCTTCACCTGATCTTCGGTCATCATGCGAGCGCGGCTTTTGCCAAACGACATGGCTCCACGACCACCACCACCGCCCTGCATTTGGCGCATGATGTAGATCCACAGCCCAATGATCAGCAGGAAAGGTACCCAGCTAATGATAATATCCCAAATAATCCCGCGCTCTTCCGGCGGCGATGCTTGGAACTTCACCTTGTTAGACACCAGATCATCGACCAGCTTGGCATCATTTGGTGGGCTATACGTAACAAACCGACTATTGTTGCTATCCACACCAATAATCTTCTGCCCTTTAATATCCACTTCTTTCACCGCGCCATTATGGACATTCGTGAGAAAATCCGAATACGGCAACGCTGCGGTGGGTTGCGCTGGCACACTGAATTTGCTGAACACTGCAATCAAGACGAATGCAATCACAGCCCAAATCAGCAAATTTTTAGTTAAATCGTTCAAGTGACTTCTCCACTATCAACCAGTGTCATACGGTCGTAACACCTCATGATGATATTACAACACAAAACCTTGTGCTAATACATAAACCTCCCGACTACGCGGTCTTGATGCAGCCGGTTTTCGTATTTTTACGGTGTTAAAACTGTTGCGCACCTCGCGAATATACGCTTCAGACCCTGCGCCTTGGAAAAGCTTCACAAGAAATGCGCCACCCGGCTTAAGTACCTGTCGCGCCATGTCCAATGCAAGCTCACACAGATAAACGGCACGGGGTTGGTCGACAGCATCAACACCACTCATATTGGGGGCCATATCCGAAATAACAAGATCTGCTTTTTCACCGCCGAGTAAATTCAAGATCTCGGCTAATACCGTTTCCTCGCGGAAATCACCCAACACAAATTCCACAAATGGCAACGGGTCTAAGGGCAAAATATCACTTGCTACAATACGCCCTTTCGAGCCGATAAGTTTGGTTGCATACTGACTCCAACCACCGGGAGCTGCACCCAAATCGACTACTTTCATGCCCTGTTGCAGAATGCGATCACGCTCCTGAATTTCCTGCAACTTATAAACTGCACGCGAACGATAACCATCTGTTTGCGCTTTTTTCACATATTCATCACTAAAATGCTCGCTCAGCCACTTTTGACTGCTTTTGCTTCTTGCCATGCTAACGTTTCACTCATTACACTTCATCAATTTAGGAAGCGTATCATGGAATTGATTGAAACACAGAAAAAGCGACTGCGTAGCCGTGCACATGCCCTGAATCCTGTTGTCCTGATCGGTCAGCATGGGCTAAAACCGACTGTACTGGAAGAGATCACGATTGCACTGGAACATCACCAACTGATTAAAATCAAATTGAGCGTTGGCGATCGTGATTTGCGCGATGAAATGATTGAACAAATTATCCAATACAGCCAATCTCAGTTAATTCAACGCGTCGGCAATGTGGCTGTCCTGTATCGCCGCAATACAGACCGCCCCGATATTCTCAAAGAACAGGCGTTCTGATTGAAACCCACCACACGTCAAGGGCAAATCGAATATATTCTTCAGCAGCTTTCTCACCAGCAACTGCACGCTTTTGTGCTGGAAAAAGCGCTACAGGATGCCGATTTCCGCGATACCCTGCTGATTTGCTTTGCGGACTTGCTCGGTAGCGATGAACCTGCCGAACCCAAGTACCGGCAAATGCTGACGGATATGATGCAACGCCACGCCAATGCTGAGGGCTATATTCATGCGGCTAGCGCCCAACACCTAACCGATGCCATCCGTAAAATGTTAGGGGTCGCCCGCAAGGCAACCACACCCACACGCGAAACCACTGACTTATGCCTAGCCGTCATCAGCGATCTGCCTACTTTAGCAGACCGAATGGAAGACCCTGACGAGCACATCTACACCTTGATGCGTACCTCTTGCACCACGTTATGGGAATGTTACAGCGTATTACCCGTAGAACGTCAGCAAGCGGTGTTTGAACGCATTTTGCAAGAATATGCCAAACCCATTTATCTCGACCTTGATCTCGACAACTCATTGCTCTCCTTGCTTAAAGACTGGGCGCAACGCGATAAAAAGCGGCAGAGCGCCTGTCTACGGCAATTGGAACAACTGCTAAAAACGGTGGGGCAAGATCACTGGCGCAAAAATTACTTACTCGAACAAACCAATAGCTTATTGAGCTTCTGGAAAGCGTAAACCTGCTACCTGATCCGCTGGAGCTTGTAGCAACAGCGGGTTAGCGGTTGGTTTTAACCATTTCAAAACGCTCAATAAATCTGCTTTTGCCATTGCCGTACAGCCTGATGTCGCGGTTTCAGCATTCAACCAAACATGCAGAAAAATAGCACTCCCCCGCCCCACTGTGGTGGGGAATAAGTTGTGCCCGACAATCATGCCAAGTTCGTACTGGTGGTCGTCACGAAGCATCCGCTCGAACGAATGCCAGTATTGCTTGGGGTCATTGGTCTGCATCAGCGGGATACTGCGCCAGCGGTTGTAATCGGGCGAATCCACCGCATCAATGAAATAGTCACGCTCACCAGCCGCCCGATACGGCATTTTCACCCCAAGTGGCGGGCTATCAGCGTAACCAAACACCGTACCGAGCGGAAAAACACCCGCTGGGGCTTTACCATCACCCTCTATTTTTTGCACACCCAAAAGACCATCGACATGCAGACCGACACCCCAACCGAGACCGTTACGCCCCACCCTAACCGGAATACTATCGCCAACAAGCCGCCAATGCCTATCACGCTTTTCCAGCCTTTGCAGGGAAGCGGTCGAAGTCTCCCAATCAAGCGTCGTCACCAGCAAAAGCTGCGTGGTCGCGGCAGGCAGTTTCAGGTGATCAAGCTGCTGCTCTAACGACGGCGAACAAGCCGTTAAATAAAAGAGCCATAACAGGAAAACCGGCACGAGGCCGGTTTTCTTAAGATTCAAGCACACAACCATTACTTGCTGTGCGGATCAGCCACCGCATCCGACAAGGAATCCGGCAGGAAGCGCAATACTTTCACGCCAATCGTCACCATGAACAACGTAAGTGCTACACCACCCAGACCCAGCATCAACTCCCAGATACTTGGCTCATACGCATTAATCACACCGTCAAAGAAATCACTGGAAACTTCAGCACCGGGGAATAAAACCAATGGATACGCTTGCCCACCAATCAAAATCACATACAGTTGCGCAAAGCCACCGACGATAGTAAACAGCGCCGCAAGCAATAACGCTACGCGATTATTCGCCAACTTGCGGCAGAAAATCAGCGACAAAGGCAGCAAACTACCCAACATGATCTGACCGACCCAGAACAACTGCGTGTAGATACCGCCGTCGAACAGAATGAAGTTTTCCACACCCGCTTTCTGTGCAATGTACAAACCGGTGAAATGACGCGCACCTTCCAGCAACAATACACCACCGATGAACACTGCCAACAAGTAACGCAAGCGATTCATCACCACATCACCCAACGGACGACCTGTCCATGTATACGCGAAGTGCAGCACCAGAATGAAAACCGCCAAACCCATTGCAAAGGACATCACGATAAACAACGGAGCCATCACCGCAGAGTTATAGAAATCACGCGCCACCAAGAAACCGAAGATTGAACCCGTACCAGTGGTCAGGATCAAACGCCATGTAAATGCCGCAACCCCTGCCAACTTGTAAAACTTCTTGACCTTACGATCCATCATTGTCCAGATATACACCGCTGATAACGCCAAGAAACCGTTATACAGAATGATGTTCCACGCGAAGATCGACTTAAAGTTATAGGTGGTCATGGCAACGATCAAACGATCAGGATGCCCCAAGTCCAACACCAGCACGATCAAACCACCGACCAGCAACGAAATCGCCAGCAATGCCGACAAACGCCCCATTGGTTGATAGATTTTCTTGCCGAATACCGTACCGATTGAACCAACGTTCAATGCACCCGATGCTGCGACGATCAAACCAATCGCAAAAACGTGTGGCAGCCCCCAAACAACTTGGTTAGTCATGCCAGTAACATGATGCCCATGATGTTCAGCGTGGAAAAACGCCAGCGCACCCAGCGCGAGGAATGCACCCAAAACCGCCAGCAGGATATAAAAACCCTTGCTGTCTTTGGTTTCGCGGAAAATGATTGCTTGACTAGCCATTGCTGTTTACGTCCTTTCCGTTAGATGCCGTGGTAACGCACGCCAGTGTTCAAACCGAGATCGGCACGGATTTGCTTGCCACCGATGGTTTTCATCGCTTGGCTGACTGCGCTGTTCGGGTCATTCAAATCGCCGAAAATCACAGCATCCGGTGCGGCTTCCACACACGCAGGCAACTTGCCTGCGTCAATGCGGTGAACACACATATTGCAGGATTCCACCGTACCCATGCCCCGTGGGGAATGAGGCTTTTGATCTTGCAAGGCTTCATGCACAAAGCTACGCGCTTTGTACGGGCAAGCCATCATGCAATAACGGCAACCGATACAGATGTGCTTGTTGACTTGCACAATCCCATCCGCCCGTTTCATGGATGCACCTGTCGGGCAAACATCGACGCACGGCGGGTTTTCGCAATGCTGGCACATGACCGGCAAGCTGAAACTGTTTTGGGTCAATTTATCCGTGACTTTCACCACTCGCGCCCAATGCGCTTTTTGGGTGTCGGCGGAATGGGCTTCATCGCCCCAACCGTGTTCTTTTTTGCACGCAGCAACCATGCCTGCACCACCATCGGTGAGTTTGGTCACGTCAATCAACATGCCCCAACGCTTGGCATTAGTAACAGCTTGATCAACGGGTTTTGCGGCAACTTCGCCAGCGGCGTGTGCGGTTTGCAAGACAAAACTGGGGACAACCGCAGCAACTGCCGCAACACCACCCAAGGTTGTCATAAAATTGCGACGGTATTCATCAACACGGTTCTGATTCATTTCGCAGCTCCTTGTTGTGGTTGCGTCACCATTTGAACTTCAGCCGCTGTCGGTGCTGCTGCCGCCGTTACACCCTGCGTAAAGTGATGACCTGCGGTGCTACCAACTGTGTGCTGATAATTAGGGTCGTCCGTTTGCGGACGGTCAGCATGACATTGGAAGCAGTCAATTTTCTGCCCCACCGCCGCATGGCAGGTGGTACAAAAATGTTCCTTGTCACCGTAATGCAAAGGCGTACCGTCTTGCTTAGTCGTGGAAACGTGGCAATTAATGCACTCTTTCAGACTGTGCTGTTTGGTACGGATACCTTCAATCATGGTCGCGTCACGCTGATGCATGAGCAGATCCATGTGTTTGGTACGGATAACACTTTCTGGTTCAACACACTGATCAGCCTTTGCTTTTGCTGTGGCAAGGTTGAGGTCAGCCTCCGTAGGGGCTTTGCTACAACCTGCCAACAGCGTGGCAAAAGCCAACGTTGCTGCCAGAAATACGCTTGAAAACTTGCTAGTCATGCTGATTCCTGTCGAGCCTGCACTCATGGAAAGGACGCTTATTCGCCCAGACCCATTTCGATGTACCCAGTTGGGCAAACGTCTGCGCAGATATGGCAGCCGATACATTTGGAGTAATCGGTTGCAACATAACGACCCAGTGTCGCCTGTTTCTTAGGCACGCGGTAAACGGCAGTTTGCGGGCAGTAAATAACGCAGTTGTCGCATTCGAAGCACATACCGCAGCTCATGCAACGCTTGGCTTCGTTAACCGCATCGGCTTCTGCCAGTGGGTTCATGCGCTCTGCAAAGTGACCCAGTACTTCTTCAGCCGTTGGCACGTCTTCAGTACGCAGGTTACGTGCTACGGTATTGAAGTGCCCCAAGAACAAATCTTTGGAAGGCACAATCACGTTTTTAGAACGGTCATCGTAGTTGTGGACAGCGTATTTCGCACCGTCTGTACCACGCATGTCTTCCGCACGGCTGTCTTCATAACCTGCTGGGTCTAAACCGGCTTCATGCAGTTTTTCCATCAGGTCGAAGTGGTGCTTATCGACTTTAGGACGCTTTTTCAGCTCTTCCGCACGCAAGTACTGATTGATGGTTTCAGACGCAATCGATGCTTGACCAATCGCAGTCGTCAGCAAATGCGGACGTACCGCGTCACCAGCGGCGAAGTGACCAGGCTTACCCGGTACTTGATACAACGCGTCGGCATTGATTTGGTTACGACCGTTGTTCAGGGCTTCGATACCGTCCAGTTTACCGAACTGACCGATCGCAGAAACAATGATGTCGGCTTCGATGATGGTTTCTTTGCCGCCTTCTTTCGCGACAGGCATATTGCCTTTCATCACGCACTCAACCACTTTCAGACCAATCGCACGACCATCCGCACCGAAAACGATTTCAGTTGGCATCACTTCTGTCAGGATGGTAACGCCTTCTTTCAGTGCGTCCTGTACTTCGTGTTCCGCAGCGGTCATTTGATCCAGCGGGAACAAGGTGGTCAGGGTAACGGCAGGAGCAGCTTTCTCACCGACTTCACCGTGAACCAATTTGCCAGTCGCAGCATCTTCCGCATTTTCAGCGTAGTTCGCCAGTGTACCGATACGGCGTGATACGGAAACCACGTCGATGGAGGTATCACCACCACCCACGCACACCACGCGAGGCGCAGTGTATTTCATCGTGCCCTTGTTATAGGCTTCGAGGAAGTCAACCGCAGACACGCAGTTTGGCGTTTCAGCAAATTTGTCAACGAACAAGCCACGACCATTCCAGCAACCAACCGTCCACAGGATTGCGTCGAAATCGCTTTCCAGTGTTTCAATGGTTACATCTTTGCCGACAGTGGTGTTGCACTTGATGGTGATGTCACCCATGTCGATGATACGTTGCATTTCTGCACCCAGCTTGTCACGCGGTACGCGATAGCCCGGAATACCGTAGCGCATCATGCCGCCCAATTCAGGGTGTTGTTCATACACGGTAGAAGCATGACCCATGCGACGCAACTGGTACGCAGCCGCCATACCCGCAGGACCACCACCGACGATAGCGACTTTCTTGCCACTCAATTCAGCCGGTGCTTCAAATTTGAAACCAGCCGCAATCGCGCTGTCACCGATGTACTGTTCAACCGAGTTAATGCCGACGAAATCGTCAACATCGTTACGGTTACAGCCTGTTTGGCAAGGTGCTGGGCAAACACGACCCATCATGGATGGGAACGGGTTAGCGTTGGTGGAACGGCGGAAAGCATATTCCTGCATGGTCATACCAACAGGTGGCTTCTCAATGCCACGCACGATTTGCAACCAACCACGGATGTCTTCACCCGATGGGCAGCTACCTTGGCAAGGTGGCGTTTTGTGAATATAGGTAGGGCACTTGTGGCTAGTATCCTGCACGAAAATACTGTCGTGCATATTACCCCACTCGTGATCACCGTCTTTAAAACGACGGTACGTGTGACCTTGACCTGAAAGCTTGCTGTCGTGAGCTGCGGTTGCCATGCCTATCTCCTCAATAAATGTCGTAATTAGTCTTCGTCGCCGTCTTCGTCGTCGGGACGTGCCTGCACGGACACTTGCCGTTGCAGGACAAGCGCGTTACTCACCAACTGGTGAACACTAACAATTTGATCCATCGTGAAACCGTAGTACGGCAACACTTTCGTAAACTGTGATTTGCAAATCGCGCAAATCGCTGCCATGTGCGTCACACCATTGTGCGTAGTGACGTGCTTAAGGGCTTCCGCACGCGGCTGAATGCCTTTCACGCGAATTTCCATCAAGTCATCGGTCAACAAACCGCCACCGCCACCGCAACAGAAGGTCGCGTCATGGATGGTATCGGCTGGCATATCCACAAAGTTGTTACACACCGCACGAATGACGTTACGTGGAATGTCGAACTGACCACCGGGGTAATCACCCATCCGGCTACCACGCGCCACGTTGCACGAGTCGTGGAAGGTCAACACTTTGTCGTCATTTTCGGTCTTGTCGATTTGCAAGTTACCGGCTTGGATATGACTCCACGTAAATTCCAGAATGTGCTGTGGAATCGGGTAACGCTGATCCAAGAAATCAAACGGCCCAGCCAAGGTATTCAGGAAGCTGTACGCCACGCGCCATGCGTGACCGCATTCCCCGAACACAATACGCTTAACCTTATGCTTGATCGCGGCTTCACGAACCCGCAAAGAAACCCGGCGCATGGTTTCATAAGAACCGATGAACATGCCGAAGTTACCCGCTTCTGACGCGATGGTACTCATCGTCCACGTCACGCCGGTTTCGTGGAACACTTTCGCGTAACCAATTAAGCCGTCGATATGCGGTTCAGCAAAGAAGTCTGCTGATGGCGTTACCAACAACACTTCCGCGCCGTCTTCATCGAGCGGGAAACGGACTTTAATGCCGGTATCCATCTCAACGTCTTCTTCCAAACCTTCCACCGTATCGAACAGTGCCGGGCCTGGCAAACCGAGGTTATTACCGATCTTAAAGACCTTGCCGATAATCTCGTTACAATACTTCTGACCGTAACCAACGTGGTCAAGAATTTCACGCGCTGCCATTGAAATTTCAGCCGTATCAATGCCATAAGGACAGAACACGGAACAACGACGGCACTGTGAGCACTGGTGATAATAGTTATACCAGTCAGCCAACACTTCTTCGGTCAGGTCGGTTGCACCGACCAGTTTGGGGAAATATTTACCCGCAAACGTGAAGTAACGGCGATAAACTTTACGCAACAAATCCTGACGTGCCACGGGCATATTTTTAGCGTCAGACGTACCAATGAAGTAATGGCACTTGTCGGTACACGCGCCACATTTGACGCAAATATCCAAGAACACTTGCAGCGAACGGTAACGGCCTTTCAAATCCGCCATTTTGTCGAGTGCGCGTTCTTTCCAGTTAGGAACTAACGAGCCTGCTGCGTCGAAATCTGCCGGAAAATGCAATGCTGTCTGAAAGTCGGGTTTCGCAATGTACGGACCTTTGCCCTTCATCACATCATCACGTACTGCCGGAACATCGCAGTACCCTTCACCCGTCAACTTTGGAACTTCGTAATCAGCCACGGTGCTTACCTCTTATTTCTTCAGTTCGTCGAGGTAGTTTTTACCTTGACGTTCCAGTTCCAATGCCCAGCCGGATACATGGCGTTTTTCACGCGGGTTATCCACTTGGTTACGAGTCGGGCTGAAAAAGATACCCGGAGCGTGCATTAACTTACTGATCGGGAAAATGATCATCAGCAATGCCACCAACAACAAATGCACCAATACAATCGGTTCGGCAGGCAGACCGGCTTCACCAAAGAACCCGAAGGTTAACATGCCACCAAAAAATGCTTTCACTTGTGTCACATCAGTGTGCGTCACAAAACTCATCATCAAACCGCTCATACCGATGGCAATCAGCAGCGCCAGCATCAAATGGTCAGACGGCGCAGAAATGTAACGCACACGATCCACAAGGAAACGACGCGCCCACAAGCCAGCCAAACCCAATACCATTGTGAAACCTGCATAACGACCAAACGGCTGCAAGAACACCAACAAATCATTCATGCCCACGAAATAACGGCTATGGCGAATCAATACCAACCACAAAGAGATGTGGAACAGGAACGCAAACAACCACAAGGTTTTATTTGAACGAAACAAGCTCTGGAAAAACACCACTTCACGGAACATACGCCATACAACACCGCCCTGCGTAATGGGCGCGGGTGTAGTCGGAATCTTCAATGGGGCTGGGGTGTTCCAATATTGACGGACTTTTACAGCCACACCGCCAATCAAAATCAACGTTGCCGCCCAAAACAACAGTCCGTAAAGGATACTTACGAATGTCACTGCGTACTCCTGAAGTCATTAGTCTCTCTTCTGAAAACCTGTCAACAACAGGGCTTAAGAAGAGGCTCCGGCGAACCGGAGCAATCTTCGCGTCTTACGACCTAACTAGTGACGTAATAATTATACGCAACCAGTTGGTTTAGGCAGACCGCCGTATTTACAAGCTTGTTTGCCAGGGCCGTATGGGAACAGGCTGTACAGGTACTTGGAGTTACCTTTATCAGCACCCAAACGCTTACCAACTGCTTTAGTCAGAACGCGAACCGCTGGAGCGATTTGATATTCTTCGTAGTATTCACGCAGGAAATTCAGGATTTCCCAGTGTTCAGAAGTCAGAGTTACGTCTTCGCCTTTAGCCAGAACTTCTGCAACTTCTGGAGTCCAGTCGTTCAGGTTTTCCAGATAGCCTTCTTCGTCCAGCGCGATGTCTTTGCCGCCAACGTTAATTGATGCCATTGTGTGGCCTCCTGTCAAAAAATGTTAAAACTTACAGCCAGCTTTGGGTGGTGTCGTTATTTGCCGTCAGGTCTACAAAACCTGCGTAATCCACGCTCACAATCCCATCCATTGCTTTGCCTTCCAAACCGCGTGCGGCTAGGTCTGCACCTAACACATACACTGTCTTATCGGACATCGCAGCCTTTACTTTACCAGAAAAGCTTGACCCATCGACTGCTCCGACTACCGCATCTTCAATCATCAAAATCGAGTCGCCTGCACTTGCATGAGCAAGGCAGCTATCAAAAGCCACACGTTCAAACGGGGACTTGTTGACAATATGTAACATAGCCATTTTCAAAATCCTCCGCTTAGAAACTTAAGATTACTTCTTGCTCTGTCATCATGGCAGCCATTTCCTCGCGGTTGACCAAAATGATGGAAGGCTTTTCAGCGTAATCGTCGTCAGCATCTTCGTAAGTGAGTTCCATCAGGTCATCAACCGTCAGGCCACGCTCTGCCAAAGACTCAATGGAAACGTACAACTTGGTAATGTCGTAGTCGCCCAGCGCACGGAACGTCGGCGAGAAATTCTTCATGCCAGTTGCTTTGCTGTTTTGGCCTTTGGTAATTTGGTAAACACCGTCGTCGATGAATGCCAAACTAACATTTTGCTCAAACGCTGCGGAAATCAGTACGACTTCCAAGGCTTCCAGTGCATAGACTGTGCCGTAAGGAGCTTTACGATTGACAAACAAAAAATTCTTTGTAGACATTTTCTTCAGCTCCTTAATCGCCAAACACGACTAAACGATCAGACTGGATACCGCCTTCAACCAACTGACCCAAGCCCGAAATACGGAAACCGGGGGCAATGTTGTTAGCATCCAAACCTTGACGTTTCGCTTCATCGGCATCCATCAAGCCGCGACGTTGTGCCGCTGCGATACAGATAACCAAGTCCAAGCCGTGCTTTTCAGCCAGTTCTGACCAAGATTTCTGGATCAGACGGTCATCAGCCGGTGGCACACTCAGACGTGTGCCGTTGTTTACGCCGTCGTGGTAGAAGAAAACACGGAAAATCTCGTGTCCCTTCTCCAGCGCGGCACGGGTGAACTGCAAGGCAGTATCAGCAGACTGGTGCTGATACGGGCCTTCGTTAACCATAATTGTGTATTTCATTCCGTGCTATTCCTCGTACCGTTGTCGATCAGAAGCGGATGTGCGTTGAAGAGTTCAGGTTCGCACGCGCACCACGCCAGTTGTCGATGTGGTACTTCGTGAATGGCAAACCAGTGACTTCAAAGAAACGCGGCCAGCCGATACGTTCAACCCACTCGTTGATACGCTCCCAATCTTTCGCGCCAGCTTTGTAGCATTCCAGAATTTTCTTAACGATCGCAGTCGCTTCAGGCCAACGTGGTGGGTTGTTCGGGATACCCGCTGCAACCAAACGTTGGAAAGTAGGCTTGCCACGTGCGTTGGAGTGATTACCACCGATCCAAACAGCCAACTGGGTAGCTTCGTGGTCGTTGATTTGCATTGGCGGGCATGGCGGGTAGCAAGCACCACAGCAAATGCACTTCTTCTCATCAACTTCCAAGGAAGGCTTGCCGTCAACCATTGCAGGGCGAATCGCCGCTACCGGGCAACGAGCTACAACTGTTGGACGTTCGCACACATTACCAACCAGCGCGTGGTTGATTTTGGGTGGCTTGGTGTGTTGAACGTTGATCGCGATGTCACCTTGACCGCCGCAGTTGATCTGGCAGCAAGAAGTGGTGATATGTACGCGGTTAGGCATGTTCCATGCTTTAAACTCAGGCAGCAACTCATCCATCATCGCTTTCACAACGCCGGATGCGTCAGTACCCGGAATGTCGCAGTGCAACCAACCTTGAGTATGAGACAGTGAAGTAACAGAGTTACGTGTACCACCGACTGGGAAACCAGCATCTTCCAATGCTTTTACCAGTGGTTCGACTTTCGCGCCATCCGCTACTTGGAATTCGATATTAGAACGAATGGTGAAGTGAACATAACCTTCGCCATAAGTATCGCCGATGTCCATCAGCTTACGCAGGGTGAACACGTCGAGGATACGTTGAGTACCGGCACGAACTGTCCAAACTTTTTCGCCAGTTTTGGAAACGTGAACCAAAACGCCTGGGCGTGGGTCTTCGTGATATGCCCACAGGCCGAAGTTACGGCGCATAACTGGGTGCATGTACTGGAAACCATCCGGGCATCCAGATTCAATAGGATCGCGCATTTCTGGTGCGGCCATGTGAAGCCTCCGTCAAACTCAAATTTATCAATAATCTGGGCAACAAGGCAGGGTTAAACACTGCCCTGTTGCGAAGTGCCGTCTTAGGCAGCAGCAGCCATTTTCTCTTCGCGCTTACGGTTAAACCAAGCTTCAGCAGCTTCGTCCCAACCGTCAGTACGCACGTAAGAAACGTTACGTGGTTGCTTGATCATGTTTGGATCTGGGTCGATACCGATACCTTCGAGGAAGTTCACCAGACCGATACGCTCAATCATTTCGCCGCAACGTTCGTGTTCCAGACCATTTTCAGCCCAGAAGTCGATGATGGAAGCAGCCAATTCAACGATGCGCTCGTAATCTTCTTCAGTATCCAGCTTCATGAATGGGATCGTGACGATACCCATCAAGTCGCCGATTTTCAGAGTACGCTTACCACCGATCAAAACAGTTACGCCTTTGTCATCACCGACTTGCAGCGCTTTGGGCATAACGTTCAGGCAGTGCATACAACGTACACAGTTGCTGTTATCAACCGTAATGGTGTCATCATCGTTCAGCTTGATCGCTTGCGTTGGGCAGCGGCTGATTACGTTGTCGAACATGTATTGACGACCCGCAGAACGATCACCTTCTTTGCCAATTTCTTTGGCTTTCTTCATGATCATTTCTTTAACGGCTTCTTGGTTGACTTTCATGTCATCACGCCAAGTACCGATAACGGCGAAGTCCGCACGTTCAATCGCGTTCTGGCAGTCGTTCGGGCAGCCAGAAATTTTGAATTTGAACTTGTAAGGCAGAGCCGGGCGATGCACGTCATCCGTGAAGTTATTCATCAGACGGCGATGGATCGCGTGTTCGTTACAGTTGGACATTTCGCAACGTGCTGCACCAACGCAAGACATACCGGTACGCACGCAAGGGCCTGCACCACCCAAGTCCCAACCGTATTCGTTGATTTCATCAAAGAAGTGTTGGAAGTTGACGCTGTTCGCACCGATAAACATGATGTTGCCGGTTTGACCGTGGAACGTTTGCAGGCCGGAACCCCATTTTTCCCAGCTATCCGCCAATTGGCGCAGCATGTCGGTGGTGTAGTAGTTACCAGCCGGTGGCTGTACACGCAGGGTGTGGAATTCTTTGGATTCCGGGAACATGTGACCGACTTCAGAGAAGCGCGGGATGATGCCGCCGCCGTAACCGAAGACAGAAATAGTACCACCTTTCCAGTAGCCCATTTTGGTTTCGTAAGAATGCTCCAACTGACCCATCAGGCCGTTGATAACGTTGCGGATGCGCTCATCTGGATGCTCATCACGCAGTTTCTTGAAACCGCTGATGAAGCTAGGCCATGGGCCTTCTTCCAGTACATCCAGCATCGGCGTTGGATAATTGTTCGTTGCCATACCTGCCTCCTCAGTAAAACGATTGCAATGGCGTTTCCTCTTGACCAGCTCTACAACCTAAAAGCCAAGGGGAATGTCAAATCAAAAACGGGTCGCGTAACGTAGTTTCGCTCTATTTGCGAGTGGGCTAAGTGTATGCGTCATATCCCTAACAAAGAATCTCACCCATGGGGTGTTGCTTGAAACCGGGGCATATCTCGAAGGGGATAGACCCTCAACATAATCAAAAATAGTCCACTTGCAGCAGTACAATAGCATATTCGGATTTTTTAATATTGCAAATAGCTATAGTGATTATCGGTCTTTGTCGAGGTCTATAAGATGTACAACTCTCCTTTTAATCTCAATGAGTTAAATACCTATCAAGCATGGCGCAACAAAAAATTATCGGCTTACCCTTTACTGCCAGAATTCTTGTTCGTCACGATTGAAGACCCAGAAAACCCCAGCGACACCGAAATAGCGCAACTTCAACAGATTTGCCGCGAACACAATCTCGCGCTGTACCATTTTGCGCAAGGCGACGTGCGCAGCAAGCGTCACGTACACCGTTTAGGACACAAAGTGGGCTTGTTTCGGTTGGATAGCAATTTGTGCGCGGATGAAGATAGCCTCACTTCTTTGCACGTTACTTCGCACGCGGGGCAGCACGATTACATTCCCTACACCAATAAACCGCTAAGCTGGCATACCGACGGCTATTACAACCTGCCCGAAGAGCAAATTCACGGCATGTTGTTGCATTGCGCCCAACCCGCACTCGAAGGCGGTGAAAGCTGGTTGATGGATCATGAAATTGCCTACATTTTATTGCGTGATGCTAACCCCGATTATATCCACGCTTTGATGCACCCGAATGCCTTCACGATTCCTGCCAACATATTGAACGGGGAAATCATTCGCCCCGAACAATCCGGCCCCGTGTTTAGCGTCACCACTGCGGGTCATTTGCACATGCGCTATTCTGCCCGCCAGCGCAATGTGATCTGGCGTGATGACCCCATGACACGCGAAGCCGCCGATTTCCTATTGAATTTATGGCAACAGGACTCACCTTACAAAATAAGGTACACATTACAGGCAGGCGAAGGCTTGTTGTGCAACAACGTGCTGCACAACCGCACCGCATTTAAAGACAGCGACGACCCGACACAAACCCGCCTACTATACCGTGGACGTTATTTTGATCGGGTTAAAGAACCTAAGGAGACAATATGCTCAGTTTAAGCCAAATTTTGATGGTAGACGGCGACAAGATCAGCAATTTCGAGGAGCTAAAGCAAATCGTGCAACAACGCGCGTTGGAAACTGGCTCGATCTTTTTCCAGATTGATATTGAGCCCCCCGGCTACAAAGACCGCCCGGAAGACTGGTACGACCAGTTGGAAATCACTTTTTCGTCGGCGAGGTAAGCACGATATTTTGGCAGGAAGACGAGGATAAAACCCTCCCCTATCAAGCACCCGATGACGTGCTGGACGTGAGTTTCGCCATTTCGTGCAAGCAATTGCCGCTGGATCATGCGTGGGATCTGGCACAAGCCATCCAGCAAGCCCTGCCTTGGTTTGCCGATGAAATCGTTACTGGAGTCCACCCCATCCACGTTGCCGAAAGCGGTAATGGCTGGGAACGCCCCGATGATGCGAGCAACCAATTCCTGTTGCCGTCACGGCGCACGCGGATGTTTTTACGCATTCCCAAATCACGAATCCCTGAAACACAAGCACTGTCTGGCACAACGCTGGATGTGAACGGCTACGCGGTCGGCTTGCGGGACATGAAGGAAAAGCCTTTCGTACACACCTCGGTGATTTTTGCGCGTTACGTATTATCAGATGAGGCGGAAGACGAAAACAGCTTCCTGCAACGCATGGCAGCAGAAGTAAAACGGGTAGCGGATTTCAAGGTGAAAAAGATGCTATGCGGCAAAAGTCACGCACTGCGTACCCCGCAAGGTGTGTTACACACCCGTCACTTGATGTTGGCGGATTTGGACAGTGACCCGTCTATTCGCTTGCAGCAATACGGCTTAGGCGATGGGCGTAAGCTGGGTTGCGGGCTGTTTATGCCGCACAAAGGCATTAAAACCCTGAAACCAACGGAATAGTCACGCACCTTTCCCCCTATCCCTTTTGAGGAATGGGAGGCGTACTGCTTTTTCGTATAATTTTGCGGTCAAGAATTTCATCGAATGGCTACATTCACTTTTGCATGAGGAATTAAACATGGCTTACGAAGTAAACGGCACAACCATCGAAACCACCGAAGCAGGTTATCTGGTAGACCTCAACGATTGGAACGAAGAAGTTGCTAAAGTTATTGCTGTTGAAGAAGGCATTGGCGAATTGAGCGAGCGTCATTGGGATGTGATCAACTATTTGCGCGATCAATACATCAACAACGGCGGCACGCAGCCAATGGAACGCATCATCCAGAAAGCAATGGCTGATCAGTGGGGCGACAAAAAGCTGACAAGTAAAGACATGTACACCCTGTTCCCACGTGCACCCAGCAAGCAAGGTCTGAAAGTCGCTGGCCTGCCAGCCACTAACCGTAAAGGCGGCTATTGATTTCTACCCGAAAGGGGGTATTCCCCCTTTTACCGGAATCCGTTTATCCTGTTGTCAGGATTTGGTTAATTTTAAAGAGGCATCGGACATGAGCACTAAGCAAGAGCTGATCAGCGAAATGATTGAAATGCAGGCAAAATTCACTGCTTATGAGCAATCAGGCGCATTCAGTGCTGAGGAGTACTACGTTGGTGAGTGGAAATCTTACCGTGAACGTTATCAGGAACTGGCTAACGAAGTCCGCGAAATGGCTTCTAAAGAAGCGAATTTCTGGAAATAAGCTGCAAAGCTTCAGATACTAAAAAGCCGCTGTAGAGCGGCTTTTTTTAATGGCGATCATGGCTTCAGCGTTCTACTGAGTACACGTTACGCAGCCGGGCTTGCCTACCGAACGCACTTTGCGCACTTCAGCCCAAACACCGCCATTATCTTCCTGACGCACTTTTTGCACCGTGACGGTATCGCCCAACTGAAAACCGCCCATCACGCGACGACCGTGCGGTTCATCGTATAAACCGTGAATTTGCTGGGTGTGGTATGTACCGCCCTCTTCCGGCAAACCGCTATCCGATGGAATACGCAGTTTCTGCCCATGCCAACCGTAATCCCGCAACTCGCCTAAATACACCCATTTCGATACGCCCACAGGCGCAGTGCGATGGGGCACAATTTCTGAATCTACGGCAATGGTAGCATCAGGCACAGGCTCAATAACGACTGCCGCCATATCGGCATTGGCAGCAGTTTCAAGATCAGCCGGAGCAGGTAATGCCGCAAGGTTAGCCTCGGCAGTAGGGTCTAGGCTGACGAACGTGGTTTCCATAACGGCATCCTGCACGTTCTTTTTACTAACGCGCTCTTTGCTCGCATCGGTTGTTTTGTTTTTAACGGCGGGTTTGGGCAGCTTGGTAACGGCGGGCTTCTCGGCTGTCGAAAAATCTTGTCCCACTCGCATCACATCCTGTGTTGCAGAGCTTGCCAGCGTTACCTGCAACGCCACGGGGATTGGAGCTGGCATCGGCGGCAAGGGTGGTGGAATACGACTGGTGCGTACTGTAGGGGTAGGTGGCGCAACATCTTGCAAGGTATTTGCCAGCAAAGGCTGCGGCGGAACAGCGGGCAGCGCCTCCAGCGCATTCAGGCGGTGATAGAAATACCCTAGCCCCGCCAACGTACTGGCTTGCACCGCAGCAACAGGCAACCAAATAATGGCTTGCTTCGCATTAAATTCCCACCAAGACGATTTTTTTACCAGCAGTTGCGCCATGCAAAACTCCTTGTAGCTGCACTTACATACATCCCCCTCTGTTTTGCACTCAAATCAAGCGATTACCAAGCCTATCTTGGACGAAGAATAAGATTTTTCGGCTCAGTGGTGTATTTCACTGAGCGTTACACTTCGCTCCACATCCGCAACAAATTAATGTGCACAGTACTAATGCTGGCAGCCTCTACGGACTGTGGCAGCTTTTCCATCACGCCCTCACGGGCTTTTGCCAATTGGTAGAGTAATTCACGCTGCTGCGGGTCTTTCACCAAGCTCTGCGCCCACGTTACCGCTACCAACCGGAAACCTTTGGTCACTTCAGCCACTTTGTGCCAACTACCGGAATCATACACAACCGCGTCGCCCGCTTCCCCGCGTATTTTTTCTTCCCCATAAACGGTACGGATGACAATTTCACCGCCTTCGTAGTCATCGTTGAGAAAGACCGTGGTGGAAACATCGGTGCGATACCGCCCTGACATAGGCCCCATCACCGGATCATCCACGTGAAAACCATAAGTCATCCCCGGCAAATAACGCGCATAAAACGCCGTAGCCACCCGCAACGGTAAGACCGCCGCTTGATATTCAGGGTGTTGCACTAGCGGTGACATCACCATGGCATTCAAACGGCGTTGCAACGGGCTATTGGGGGAAAGCTCCTGATTGTATTTCACTTTAGCCGCTTCCCCACCTGCCGAAAATCGCCCATCGACGAATTCACCCGTGGCTAGTAATTCCTGTACTTCCTTGATGCGTTGAGGATCGAGCACGTTTTTAATCAGTAATAGCATGGCATTTCCTTTCAGGGATGGAATCGGGTAATCTGCCCACGAGATAGGCAATAGGTTAAAGAGTGATGCAATTACGGATACAAATCAACGACACCACCCGCGATATTGACGTACCGGATTTTATGGTGGTAGAAGGCGAGGACTTTTTCGCGCAGATGGATCAAGACATGGACAAAGGCTACCAAATGAGCCGGACATGGGTAGCTAAACCCGATCGGGAACAGCGTTGCCAGATCGTCGCCGATAAAATCTTGACGGCGCTGTCGAACGGCAACCAGAAAAGCGGCACCTTGATGGCAGCTTACATCCTGAAGCGGATGCCGCAAATACGTGAAGTTCACCTCAATACCGAAGGCGATATGACGGGACATGATTTCAGCTAAACACGACCCAAGTGGTGGCAATGTACTTCACGCCAGACTTCATCAAACCAGCGCGGTGTTCATGTGTCCAAAACGGCGGGAACAAGACCAACTTGCCTTTTTCGGGCTGCACGCTGATATTCTGGAATAAGAAATCGGTAGAACCACCCGCTTCAACCGGCACATCATTCAAATACCACAATGCCACCAGTTGGCGCATGGCAAATTGATGGCTACCACCATCAATATGCCAGTGGTAATACTCACCCGCTTGGTAGCGTTGCAGGTTATAACCCATGTCTTTGAATGGACCATTAAAATACGGAAAAACTTCACGGAATTCACGTAACGCGAGAGCAAGGGAACGGTGTAGATTATTATCCACATCCTTCCAATGCGATTTGTCATCACCACTGACAAAAATATCCGTGGTTTTCTTCACACTTTGGTTGCTACCCATGTCTTGCCCGATGCGTCCTGCGTATTGATCCGCACGATTTTGCTCGAAACGAGCCACCATGTTGTCACACAAAAAGCCCGGTAGCGCATCACTCTTCTCAAAAATGAAAGAATTCGGGGCAAGTTCACGCAAACTTTGCAATGCGGGACGGATGTCAGCCATGATTATTGTAACTGAACAGTCCCCCCTTACCCAAACGCACTAAATTTGCGACACTCCCCCGATGACCCAACAACTGAAAGACCACAGCCTCAAACAGCTTAACAGCCAGTACCTTGCCAAGCTCACGCCGGAGGAACTGCTGCACCTGTCGACCAAGTTGTTGCATGACCTGAAAGAAGCGCGGGAACAGATCAACCAAAACTCCAACAACTCCTCCAAACCACCCAGCAGCGGTTTCCCGTGGGAAACGTCACCCAAAACGGTGGCTTTGCCCGAAACAGAAGGGGTGGGTGCAGCCAGAGGAAAGCCAACCCCGGAACCAGAAGCTGTGGCGGGCACAAAGCCAGCCCAACCAGCCAAACGCAAAGCGGGTAAACAACCCGGCGCACCGGGTTATGGTCGGGTATGGCATCCGCCCATCAATGCAGACGAACACCATTACCCCAGCCGATGTGAAGCCTGTGGCAGGTCCCTGGATGCGGCTGTCTCCCGTATTTATACCGCCTATGACAGTGTGGACATCCAGTTTGGCACGGATGGGAACCCCGGACTGACCGTCATCACCACCCGCCACCACCTTCACGATAGCGTATGCACCTGCGGTCATGTGAGCCGCCATATCCCGCATCGCCAAGCTCCCGACCCGTTATACCCGGAGGTTGATGTGGGCGAGTGGCGGCTGATTGGGGGCAATCTGGCGGCACTTATTGTCCACCTACGGCTGCGCTCACGCTTGTCACTGCGTGGCACACAAGAACTGTTGCGGGAGGTGTTGGGCATTCCCCTAAGTGTCGGGGTGTTGCAGCAATGTTTTGAGGAAGCAGCCGCGAGTGCTTCTCCATTGGAAGATGCCTTGGTGGAAGGGCTGTTGGCAGAAGCCACCGCTGACGGCGGGGTGCTGTATATTGATGAAACCTCTTGGAAAGAGCGTGGCGAAGCCCTGTGGCTATGGACATTCGTCACCACCCTCAGCGTTTGTTTCTACGTAGGGCAGCGCACCATTGAAATGCTCGACAACGTGATTAGCCCCCACTTTGGGGGCTGGCTGATGAGTGATGGCTATGCCGCTTACCGCCACCACCCCAAACGCTTGCGTTGCTGGGCGCACCTGATCCGCAAAGCCCGTGGGCTGGCAGAATCACTGGACAAAGACGGGCGGACGTTTGGCAACTTCACCCTCGCTTGGCTGAGGGTATTACAGGACGACATTTACGCTTGGCGGGCAGCAGGCGGCACGGTGGGGACGCAAACCGACGTGATCCGTCAACGCCATCAGGCAAAACTCCTGGAATTCAGGGCATTATGCTTGATCCATGCCGTATCTGCCCATGACAAGACGGCGGCACTGGCGAAAGAGTTCATCAATGATTGGGATGCCATTTTCCGAATCCTTGACCACCCGTGGCTTCCCTTGACCAATAATGAGGCTGAGCGGGCGTTGCGCCATTGGGTGATCCTGCGCAAAACCAACCATGGCACAAAGAGTGCTACGGGGAGCCGTGCGTTTGCCATGCTGGCCAGCATCATCGGTACTTGCCGCAAACGTGGACAGTCTGCCTTGGCTTATCTTGCCAGTGTTATTACCGCTGCCCGCGCTGGCTTTGCCCTGCCCGCTTTACCGCAAGGGGTGGGGATGTGATCAATTACTGATTATTTACCTGTAGATACATATGTTAGTGTTGGGAACTTGCTTAGGCAGGAAACACGCCAGTAGAAATATAACGATCCCCACGATCACAAATAATCGCCACAATGGTCGCATTCTCGACTTCTTTGGAAAGCCGCAATGCCGCCGCCACTGCTCCGCCCGATGACACCCCACAGAAGATGCCCTCTTCCGATGCCAATCGCCGCATGGTGTCTTCTGCTTCCGGCTGGCTCATATCCATTTCACGGTCGACTTCATCACGGTGAAAAATTTCCGGCAAATACTCCGGTGTCCAGCGCCGAATCCCCGGAATCTGGTCGGTTTGTGTTGCAGGCTGTACACCCACGATTTGCACCTCAGGATTCTTGGATTTGAGGAAACGCCCTGTGCCCATGATCGTGCCTGTCGTACCCATACTGCTCACGAAATGTGTGACTTGCCCGTGCGTATCACGCCAAATTTCTGGGCCAGTGGAATGAAAATGAGCATAAGGATTATCTTCATTGGCAAATTGATTCAGTAACTTACCTTTGCCGTCACGCTCCATCTGCATGGCAAGATCACGCGCTCCCTCCATGCTCGCCGCTTTGCTGACGAGGATCAGCTCTGCACCGTAAGCTTTCATGGAAGCGCGACGTTCGGCACTCATGGTTTCGGGCATGATCAGCACCATTTTGTAACCCTTGATCGCTGCTGCCATTGCCAGCGCGATGCCAGTATTGCCGCTGGTAGCTTCGATCAGGGTGTCACCCGGTTTGATGTCGCCGCGCTCTTCAGCACGTTGAATCATCGACAAAGCGGGACGATCCTTCACTGATCCGGCGGGGTTATTGCCTTCCAGTTTGACCAGAAGCGTATTGGTGGTATCACCGAGCAGGCGTTGTAAACGGACTAGCGGGGTATTGCCGATGAAATCTTCGATGGTGGGGTAATGCATGTCTGGCGCTCTTTATTGTGTGTCGATACGAAGAGCTTACCAGCCATCCCACGGATTCGCTACCTACTGGCGGATTTGACTTGACGTTAAGCAGCAATGCGGTAACGTCATACCACTCATCATAAAAATAACCGGAAGTCGCGTGAATTCTGTATCCGTAGGAAACGTCCCCGTCTCTGCTGCCATGCGTGTCCAAAGCGACTATGACCTGAGCGGCCGCTCGATCAATGGTGTGTTCCCTTACATGATTAGTTGGGGCGTAGTGGTGTTGGGCACGGATATTGTTCAGCACAACCCCACCCTCGTTTACGGTATTGGCCTGTTAATGCTGATTCTAGGCAGCATACGCTTATTATTGTTGAAACAGTTTCCTACCCACTACAAGGCGCAGCCCGATAGGGCGCGATTTCTGCTCGGCATCAACCTGATAATCTCCGCCAGTGTCTGGACACTATTCACCGCTTGGGGACTCGTGCATATTGGGCTAGACGAACAAGGAACAATCATACTGCTGCCCTTGTTAATGCTGTGTGTTGGCACAACCACCAGCCTTGCACCCCACAACCCGCTGTTTATCACCTACGTCAATATCATGATTGTGCCGCAGATCGCTGTGCTCTTACACATGGGTACGACCAGCACCTATACCGTCGCCCTATCGTTACTCTTGTTCAGCATTGTCACCCAAACCTTTGGCAAGAGCCTCCATCGTGACTACTACCAGCTCCTGTACAAGAATGATTTGCTGGAACAGCAAGCCGCCAAACTGGCACACGCCAAAGAAGCCGCTGAAATCGCCAACCAAGCCAAAAGCCAATTTCTAGCGAACATGAGCCATGAATTGCGCACACCGATGAATGGCATTCTGGGCGCAAGCGAATTGCTCACCCCATTGGTGAATACGGTGGAACAGCAGCAATATGTTTCCCTGATTTGCCGCAGTGGCAAAACGCTACTGGCGCTATTGAATGATCTGCTGGATTTTTCCAAGATTGAAGCAGGCAAGATGGCGCTGGAACTGACCAGCTATCCACTGCACGACATGGTGGCGCATTTACAGCATTTGCTAGAGATCCGCGCCAAGGAAAAGGAGCTGGCATTCACCATCAACATTAGTGCAGACATCGCGCCTTATTTGCTCGGTGATGAGATCCGCACGCAACAGGTGTTACTCAATTTAATCGGCAATGCCATCAAATTTACCCCAGCAGGCGAAATTACGCTGACGATTAAGCTCACCGAGGACAGTGAACGGTTACGCTTTGAAATTAACGATACGGGCATTGGCATTCCAGTGGACAAACAGCCCTTGTTGTTCAACAGCTTCCAACAAATGGAATCGTCTACTGCGCGCAAATACGGCGGCACAGGGCTAGGCTTGGCGATTTCTAAGCAGTTGGTCAGCCTGATGCAGGGTGACATTGGGATGCACAGTGAAGAGGGACACGGTTCGTGTTTCTGGTTTGAAATTCCTTATCAAGTAGCGACACCCACACCCCCTAGCATCCCTACCGAAGCCCTGCCAGCGGATGATGCACTGCTTGACTCTAATTGCCGCATCTTACTGGCGGAAGACAACCCCATCAACCAGATAATCGCGCAAGCCATGCTGGAAACCTTGGGGCTAAACCAGGTGGATTTGGTCGAAAATGGCAAGCAAGCGATCCAACACTTGATTGATGCTGACTACGCGCTAGTGCTAATGGATGTGCAAATGCCTGAATGTGACGGTCTGGAAGCCTGCCGCCATATACGCAGGAGCAGCGTTCACGCCAATATGGCAGCAGTACGCAACCCGTTAATTCCGGTCATTGCCTTAACCGCCAACACGATGTCTACCGACATTGCCGAATGCTTGAAAGCAGGCATGAACGGGCATCTGGGTAAGCCGCTGGATACGCCCACCTTAGCGGCAGAATTGCACAAGTGGTGTGCAAAACCGTCAAGCATCGCGCCGAAACGTTAGAATATACCCCTTGAACGGCTGCTCAAGGTAGTCGGTATGGATGGGCTTACGTTGGGTATTGGAAAAGCCATACTGATCCATTTGTAGGCTAAGTTTATTTTTACGCCCGCGCCCTGGGTCGATAATAATCACTTCACACGTCGGTTTCGCGCACTTCTCAATAAATCCCGCCAACTGCTTGATGTGTTGATCTTCGTACAAAAGGTCACTGCCAATGATCAAATCAAATTGCCCCAGCGTATTGGTTTCTGCCGCCCAATCCGCCCGTTCAAACGGAATCACCGCGCCATGATTCAGCAGCGTATTGCGTTGCAGAAAAAACGCTACCTCAGGGTGATAATCCGTGGCGGTAATATCAGCGTGTTGGTGATTGAGCAATAGGCTGGATAACGCCATGCCACAGCCAATTTCCAAAATGCGCTTGCCGTCAGTTTGGTAATCGCAAACGTGATGCGCCAACACCAAGCTGGAAGGCCACACCACCCCAAACAGCGACCACTGGGCAGAAAAAATACCGAGGTCGTGAGCTACTTGGTCGGGGTCGCTAAACTCTTGCCGGTCACGGAGTGTACAGAGGTGAATATCGGTCTTACCAAACTCAACGGTTTGGTAACGCACGCGCAGTGGCAATGGCATTTTATCTATCAACCAACAACAAGTAAGACTGACAGGGTATAGGGATTTGGCTCGTAAGGTTGGGTTTAATTCGACACGATCACAAACGCAAGAGCGTGGGTGCGCTCGTCAGCGACGGAAAGCTGGCACGAGGTTACGCCCATTGCTGTCGCTGTTGCCAGTGTCACGCCGTGCAATTGCAGCAGCGGTTTGCCGCGTGGGTCGTGGGTGGTTTCGATTTCTTGCAAGCGCACTTCTTTGCCAATGCCTGTGCCGAGGGCTTTAGCAAGGGCTTCTTTGGTGGCGAAGCGTTTCGCCAGCCATGCGGCGGGGTTGGCTTGGTTGGCGAAACGTGCGCGTTCGTTGGGGTGTAGGATGCGTTCGGGAAAACGTTCAGGGTGGCGTTGCAGGGTGGCTGCAAGGCGGGCGATTTCCACGATGTCTGTGCCAATGCCGAGGATCGTCATGCACCCGCTCTGGCTGCTTGCATTAACGCCAACATTTCCACAGTCGCTTGACGGATACCGACAAACACCGCCCGCGCCACCATCGAATGCCCGATATTAAGTTCGCGGATATTGGCAATCGCCGCAATGGCTTGGGTATTGTGATAATCCAACCCATGCCCTGCGTTGACCTGAATGCCAAGGCTGTGTGCGAAATCGGTCGCTTCACGAATGCGGTTCAGTTCACGCTGTTTCGCTTCGCCCGTGGCATTCGCATACGTACCCGTGTGCAATTCAATCACCGGTGCGCCAATGTCCGGCACGCGGCGAATTTGCTCAATATCCGGCTCAATAAACAGCGATACGCGGATATTCGCCGCATTCAAGCGCTGGGTTACGCTGCGCACGCGCTCAAACTGCCCGATAATATCCAAACCACCTTCAGTGGTCAGCTCTTCGCGCTTTTCGGGGACGACACACGCATCATTCGGCAATACGTCACAAGCAATGCCGACCATTTCATCGGTAGCTGCCAGTTCCAGATTCAAACGGCGGGTACACATTTGGCGAATCGCGTAGACATCCGCGTCCTGAATATGGCGGCGATCTTCGCGCAAATGGATGGTGATGGCGTGTGCGCCAGCGTCTTCCACAAGACGCACCGCTTCCAGCAAATCAGGGTAAGCCGTACCACGCGCTTGGCGCAAGGTGGCGATGTGGTCAATATTGACACCGAGTTCGATCTTATTCATGGAACAATTTTCTCGCATTCAAGGTTTTGCCTTTCAGCAACATCTGGATCAAGTAATCAAGGGTATGGCGCAATTCCAACCGCTGGTCGGGATTCATCACTTCGGGTTCGCGCAACGCGATGAGCAAGTTACCGGAAATCGGTACACCTTTGCCTTCTCCCGCATCCGCACACAAACCGTGGTCGGGGCGGAAACGGTAACGCATCACAGGGTCAATGTCATGCCCCTCCGCATCATCGTGCCATAGGTTCAGAACATAGCCTGCACCTGCCAGCACGTCCAGTTCAAACAACGGCAATGCCAATATGTCGGCGGAATTTTCGAGGCGAAATAGCGTTTGCTGGTATTGGGTGAATAATTCCGGCTGCGGCTGGTGTTGCCACAATGCCCGCAGCAGCAATTCGTTGGCATACACAGCCCTAATCAATCCGGCAGCTTTCAGCGGAAAACGGCGTTTTTCTTCGGCATTGAACAGGGTAAACACTTCGCCCCTACCCGTCCAACTGGCTTCGAGTTGGCGGAAAGGTTCGAGCATTCCTTTGGAACGCGTCCCCTTGCCTTGACCGAATTTGGCCACGCAAGTTATTTTGCCCGCATCGCGGGTAAACATATCCAGCAATAAGCTGGTATCGCGGTAGGGGTTACGCCGCAGGATAAAGGTGGGCGAAAGTGCCGCAACACTCAGGTTGAAATCCCCAAACTTTGCAGGTGACGTGGGCTGTTTTCCCAATTTTCTTCGACCCGCACCCACAACTTCAGCATGACTTTGCGTTCAAGGAATGCTTCCAGTGCAATGCGTGCCGAGCTGCCGATGCGTTTGAGCGCTTCACCCCTATGCCCGATGACGATGCCTTTCTGATTTTCACGGCTCACCCAAATCACCGCGTTAATTTCGGTGAGTTTCGGCTTTTCTTCAAAGGTTTCGATTTCAATCGCGGTGGAATACGGCATTTCCTGATACAAATACGTCATCAATTGTTCGCGAATCAGCTCACCGCAAATGAAACGCGTGGATTGGTCAGTCACATCATCTTCGGCATACACCCAATCTTGATGCGGCATGACTTTCACCAGTGCCGCTTTAAGCTGTTGCGTGTTTGTACCTTTGGTGGCAGACAGCGGGAAAACTTCGGTGAATGGGTATTTCTTCAATACTTCCGGCAACCACGTCAGCAGACGTTCTTTTTTCTCTAAGCGATCGACTTTATTGGCGACCAAATAGACCGGGCAAGTGACATGCCCAAGGCGTTGCAATACCAAGTCATCCTCATCTTGCCACTTCAGCGATTCCACCATCATCACCACCGCATCCACGCCTTCCAACGCGGCAACGGCTTCGAGGTTGATCGTTTTATTCAGCAAACTCTTGGAAGTGCGGTGAATCCCCGGCGTATCCACGAAAATAATCTGGTAATCATCTTCGGTCAGGATGCCACGAATGCTGTGGCGCGTGGTTTGCGGCTTATTCGCCGTGGCGGACACTTTGAAGCCAATCAACAAGTTCATCAGCGTGGATTTGCCCACGTTCGGGCGACCAACAATGGCGACATAGCCGCAACGTTGGGTAGAAGGGGTAGCGTCGGTCATTGGGCTGTTACCTGTTGAAATGCGAGTCCGGCGGCTTCTTGCTCTGCCTTGCGGCGGCTACCAGAAGTGCCGGTGGTGCGGATATTGAGTTTGGGGATAACGCATTCTGCCGTGAAGGTTTGGCGATGCGCTTCGCCTTGCGTATCAATCAGGGTGTAGTCAGGCAACTCATGCCCGCGTGATTGCAGGAATTCTTGCAAGCGGCTTTTAGGGTCTTTGAGCGTGTCTTCCGCAGGCAAATTATCCAAGCGGTCGCCGTAGGCTGTCAGCACAAACTTTTTCGCGACCTCCATGCCCTGCTCCAAGTAAATGCAGCCGACAATTGCTTCAAACGCATCCGCAATAATGGATTTGCGCCGGAAACCACCGCTCTTCAGCTCGCCCGACCCTAAGCGCAAAAAATCACCAATGGTGAGTTCCACCGCAATCCCGGCAAGCGCATTTTCATTCACCAGTGAAGCACGCAAACGGCTTAAATAGCCTTCGCTGGCGCGTGGCATTCGCTGATAAAGCTCCGTGGTGATAATTAGCCCAAGCACGCTATCACCAAGAAACTCCATGCGCTCATTATGCTTCCCTTCCGCACTGCGGTGGGTGATGGCGCGAACAAACGTATCCGTCGCCATCAATTCGCTACCCAGTAGCTTGGTCAATTTGTTCAAGTATCGCTAGCCGCTCCCAGCTCTTTGGAATAGTTAAAGGTCATCAGAAAATCAATATTGGCAACCCAATGCTTACGCACCTCGTAGTATATCTCAAGGGCGCGAACATTGTTCTTGCCTTCCACCTGCACCACTTTAAAGTCATTGGCTGAAAAGGAATCCAGACTGTTTACAATCATAAAATCATCCACCTTCCGGCGAATTTGTTGCGTCGTGGTATTCGCCGCAGACTCTTGCGCCACACGGTCAACCAAGGAGCGCACCGTGTAAAACTCTAGGTACACGGGAAAGATTTTTATGGCGCTGATGAACACAAAAATCACCACACCCGCGCCTGCGACCCACGTTAAAAACGTCGCACCTTGCTGCTTACGCATCACATCACCTTTATTGTTATTGATTACTTAATTCAGTTGTTGGCTAAGCGTAGCCGAAACCTACTGCATTTTGTTACCGATCCGCGAGAAATTGAAGCCATCACCGCCAAAGTTCATGTGCATCCACACCAACGTCGCTTTGCCAACCACGTTCGCTTCGGGAACTAAACCCCACATACGCCCATCGTTACTGTTGTCACGGTTATCACCCATCATGAAATAATGACCTTGCGGTACGGTCACTGAGCCAGTGGGTCCCATGCGTCCTTGCGTCACCAATATATCATGCGGCACACCCAGCAAATCCTCTTTCAGACGAATTGAGGGTGGGGTTTTCTGATCAGGGCGTACATAATCACCAACCAAAGTACGGTTTAATTCCACCCCATTCACGGTCAAGGTTTTATCATTCCAGCTCACCACATCACCCGGCACACCAATCAGCCGCTTAATGTAATCAATTTCTGGGTTATCAGGGAAACGGAAAACCACCACATCGCCACGTTGCGGATCGCCAATTTCCAGCACTTTGCTATGTAGCACCGGCAAACGCAGCCCGTAGGCAAACTTATTCACCAAAATAAAATCGCCAATTTCCAGCGTCGGCAACATCGAACCGGAGGGAATACGGAACGGCTCAGCCACAAATGAGCGCAAGAACAATACCGCTAATAACACAGGGAAAAACGAACGTGCATATTCCACCAACATTGGCTCTTCGCCCTCGGCTTTTTTACCCGTTATCAGGGTATACAGCAACCAAATGACGCCAGTTATCGCTGTGGCGATGACTAGCCAAAATTCCAGATCAAAATCCATGTCCCTGTCCTTATACGTTTTACTTGTCGCTAACTTTTAGCACAGCAAGGAAGGCTTCTTGTGGAATTTCCACACTACCAACTTGCTTCATGCGTTTTTTGCCTTCTTTTTGCTTTTCCAGCAACTTGCGCTTACGGCTCACGTCACCGCCGTAGCATTTCGCGGTCACGTCTTTGCGCATCGCTTTTACCGTGCTGCGGGCAATAATATTGCTGCCGATAGCTGCCTGAATCGCCACTTCGTACATCTGACGCGGAATCAGGTCTTTCATCTTTTCCACTAACATGCGCCCGCGTGACTGCGCGAAGTCGCGGTGAATCATCAGTGCCAGTGCATCCACTTTTTCACCATTCACCAACACATCGACGCGTACCATCGGTGCAGGCTCAAAACGATCCATCGCGTAGTCAAACGAGGCGTAACCACGGCTGCACGATTTCAGGCGGTCAAAAAAGTCCATCACCACTTCTGCCAGCGGCAATTCAAACGTCAGCGATACTTGGTTGCCCATGTACTGCATGTTTTTCTGCATCCCGCGCTTTTCCATGCACAAGGTAATCACGTTGCCCACGTACTCTTGCGGCACGAGAATCGTCCCCACAATGATCGGCTCACGGATTTCCGCCAACTTATTAATCGGTGGCAATTCAGACGGGCTGTGGATGAAACTTTTCTCGCCATTGGTCAAGACAACTTCGTAAATAACCGTGGGCGCGGTGGAAATTAGATCGAGGTTGTATTCGCGTTCTAAACGCTCTTGCACAATTTCCATGTGCAACATGCCCAAGAAGCCGCAACGGAAACCGAAGCCCAAGGCTTGCGAGGTTTCTGGCTCATAGAACAGTGCGGAATCGTTCAATTTCAACTTGGACAGCGCGTCACGCAAGTTTTCGTACTGATCCGATTCAATCGGGAATAAACCGGCGAAAACACGCGGCTGGATTTCCTTAAAGCCTTGCAACGGAACTGTAGCAGGACGTTGCGCATCCGTAAGCGTATCGCCCACTTTTGCGACGGCGATTTCCTTGATGCCGGAAATCATAAAGCCCACTTCACCCGCTCGCAACACGTCCAAATCTTTCATTTTCGGGGTATATACGCCGACACGTTCGACTTGGAAATCACGCCCGCTGGACATGAAGCGGATTTTCATTTTCTTGCGGATTTCACCATCAATTACCCGCACTAACACCACCACACCGAGGTAATTGTCGAACCATGAGTCGATGATTAAGGCTTTCAACGGTGCATCAGGGTCACCCACGGGTGGCGGAATGCGTTGCACCAATTGTTCGAGCAGGTCTTCAATCCCAATACCGCTCTTGGCACTGACGTGAATCGCTTCCGACGCATCAATGCCGATAATGTCTTCAATTTCCTGGCACACGCGATCAGGGTCAGCCGCTGGCAGGTCAATTTTATTGAGGACGGGGACAACTTCCAGATTCAGGTCAATCGCGGTGTAGCAGTTAGCAACACTTTGCGCTTCAACACCTTGCGACGCATCCACTACCAGCAATGCGCCATCACAAGCGGAGAGGGAACGCGAGACTTCATAGGAAAAGTCCACATGCCCCGGTGTGTCGATGAAGTTTAAATGGTAGGTTTCGCCATTACGCGCTTTGTAATCCAGCGAGACGCTTTGCGCCTTGATGGTAATGCCGCGCTCACGTTCCAGATCCATCGAATCCAGCACTTGTGCTTCCATTTCCCGCTGTTCCAAACCGCCGCAATATTGGATAAAACGGTCAGATAATGTCGATTTACCGTGGTCAATATGCGCAATGATCGAAAAGTTGCGGATATTTTTGTTCGCCTCACCCATGCTGTAATGCTTGCCTCAAAATCGCTTCATCGAGGAAATGCCAGAACAAAATCCGCTCTCCCCACGCCACTACTGGGACATCCGCATTAAAACGCACTTTCAATTCTGCATCCGCGTCGATGTCTACCAGCCCGAAGGTGAATTTCAACTCATCCTGAAACTCACACAAAAGGGCTATCATCTCATCACAGAGATGACAGCCCACGCGATAATACACGGTCAGATGGGTTTTTGCTTCACTCTCTTGCATTTGGGCTAGGTAATTCTGTCAATGTCAGCGACACGGCTTTGTATTTGCCAGCGCGTAAAACCGCCAATTCCACCGTTTTACCAATAGCGGTACTGCCGACAAGCAACGGCAAGGCAGCGGAATTTTCAACGGGCTTATCATCAAAGCGTAGGATCACATCACCTTGATTCAACATGCCAGCGGCGGGGCCATCAGGCATAACCTCTGCCACTAATGCGCCTTCGGGCTTAGCCATATTGAAAGATTGTGCCAACTTCGTGTCGATTGCTTGTACGTAAACGCCCAGCCAACCGCGTGATACCGAGCCTTTGCGCTTCAATTGCTCGATCACGCCTTGTGCAACGTCAATTGGAATCGCAAAGGAAACGCCCATGAAACCACCGGAACGGCTGTAGATCTGTGAGTTAATACCGACCACTTCACCCGCTAAGTTGAACAGCGGCCCCCCAGAATTGCCGGGGTTAATCGCCACATCGGTTTGGATAAACGGCACGTAGTTCTCATCCGGCAAGCTACGCCCTTTCGCGCTAACGATCCCAGCGGTGGCGCTATGATCAAACCCGAACGGCGAACCAATCGCCAACACCCATTCGCCCACTTCCAGCTTGTCGGACTCCCCCATTTTCAAAACGGGTAAATCATTGGCGATGACTTTCAAGACAGCAACATCGGTACGCTCGTCGCTGCCAATCAATTGCGCGGGCAATTCACGCCCATCATTTAACGCCACCTTGATGTCGGTTGCGCCGAGTACGACATGGTGATTGGTGACGATGTAGCCATCATCGGAATAGATGAAGCCTGAACCACGCGATTTGCTGTCGAAATCGAAGGGTTGACCACCATTGCCAGCGCCATCACGCTCCAGAAAACGCCTCATCAGCGCATCGAATACTTCATCAGTTTCAGGGGATTGCAGGGATTCAAGTAGCATCTCCCGTGGGGAAATACTTTGTTTGGTACTGATATTCACCACGGCTGGGCTATTTCTTTTAACCAGTTCGGTAAATTGAGGCAGGTTATGCGCAAAAGCCGTTCCTGCTGATAAAGGAACACCGGCAAGCGCCATTGCCCGCAGCCACCGCATCAACATGGAACAGCTCTCACTTTAAAAATAGAAGCCGTGTACCTTACGCAATATGTGCCATATCAGCAAATAATGGCTGACCAACGCCACGTAAAATCACCGGCTGGAATTCATGCGACTTCAGTGAACGCGCCCCAATCACATTAGCCAAACGTAAGCCGCCCACCAAACCGAGCAGCCCACTGAACACGGTAACGATTTCACTGGTTATACCACCAAAAGCCGCTAATTCCCGCCCCATGATCGCCATCACCAACATGCCCAGCAAAGGCAGCATATAAGCCAATAACGAATACATCACCAGTGCCTCACCTTGCACACCCACCACCACGACATCACCCGGTCGTGCATAAGATGGGTTTAACACCCGCATTTTCTGCGGTTCTTTGCGCATAAAACTAAAGGGAGAAGCCGTAGACGTACACGACGTTTTCGATGCACATCCGCCACAACCACTGACCGTTTGTTGTGGCATTACCCACGCGTAACCCGATTCAACGCTGACAACCGTTGCTGTTTGCTCGATCATCTGTTTGCCCTCATTATCTGCTGTTTTATGCACAGTATAATGATGTGGGCTTGCCCGAAACTTAATCAAGTCGGATTCTTGCTCAATGGACATATTGCAATCCAGCACCGATGCTTTGTAACGTTGCTACGGGTACTTCCCCCACCAAAGTCACTTGGTGCTGTGCCACTTCAGTTGCGTAAATTTTCATTGCGCCTGCCGATAAGCCAATGCTTTCCAAAATGCCGGGTGCACCGGGGGGTGCAATGAAAACCGATACCGAAGTCATGCCATCCGATAAAATAATTTGCCGCACGGGAGCTTGCCCATTGACACCGGCTTGCTGCAAATCTTGCACTTGTTGGAAACCCGCAGGCAACGTCGAAAACACCCAATCGGTGCTAGGCGGCATCGCGGCGACGGCGGGTACGACAGGAGCAGGGGTAGCCGCTGGATCGGCGGGTGCTACCGCTGCCAGTTCCAACGCCGTAAACATTAACTGCTCGACCGAACGGTGTGAACGATCCACCAAGGAATATTTCAGCAACATGCCGCTTTCTGGCTCAATACAGTAACGTTGCAAATAACGCATCTTGTCACGCGGGCGTGCTACCACGATTTGACAGTTGCGATTGGCGACAAAATCCTTGCCGCCCAAATCCAGCGCATAGACCTCTTCCATCTGTGGTTGCACTTGTTGCAGTTTCGCTAAGGAAAAACTTTCGGCGGTATCGCCCTCCATTCCTGAACCCTGTGCTAAATGCACCACGCTTTCTTTTTCAGCCCCATTTTCCACGGTATGGCTAATCTGGTAATTGGACAGATCATTGCCCTGCGAATACACCAACGTGCCGGAATAATTCAGGGTATGCACCGCACTGCGCATTTTAGCCAGCAAATCACCCGCTTCATTCGCCATGCTCGGCGCTGACCATCCCAGTACGGCAGCTAATACCGCGACGGATACGCTGTGCTTAATCATTGGCATAAGAAACCGCCCGAATGGAAGGTGCAATCACCGTGGTGGATGCGTATTTAACATGCTGTGAAACGTATTGCTTGAGGATGTCACGCGTTTGGGGATCAATCCGCCCCACTTGCTGGATACGTGCATCCGTATTACCCGCATCTGCCACGACTGTCGCGGTTTTGCTGGGGGTTGCTGGCAAGGCTGCTGCCAGTTGCGCAGTCGGGGCTTCCGGTTGGGACACAAACAACATTGCGCCAACTGCTACTGCGGCAACGGTTGCTGCCATGCCCATCCCCAACCAGCGGTAAGAATGCAGCTTGGTAACAGCCCCAGCATTCGCTGCATTAGCCGCAGGTGCTGCCGCCGTTACGCGGGTGGGCATTGGCACTACGTTATCCGCTGTGTACGCGGGTTCATCTTCCAGTTCCGCCTGAATGCGCGACAGCAATGAAACGCCTGTTCCCATTGACTGACCTTTACCTGCACGCATCGCCTCACCCATAAAAGCATAACGTGACAACGTTTGCCCTAATTCATCGTCTTTTTTCAATTCATCGAGCAAACGACGTCGCTCAAAGTCACCACTCTCGTCGTCCAAGAAAGCCGACAAGAGTTCTTCTTTTATCGTATTCATATTTCACCTGCACCTGAGACACTACTCTCGGGGGTTTAGCCAAGTAAGGGTCTCAATATTTTGTCAATCGACTCACGCGCCCGGAAAATCCGCGAGCGTACAGTACCTATTGGACAATCCATTGTCACTGCAATTTCTTCGTAACTCATGCCTTCCAGCTCCCGCAACATGATTGCGGTACGCAAATCTTCAGGCAAATTATCAATCGCCCCCGCCACTGCTGTCTGAATCTCTGCTGTCAACAATTCACGTTCGGGAGTGGCATATTCCTTTAGAGCAGATTCACCCTCAAATTGTTCCGCATCGTGTGCATCAATATCGGTATCTGGCAAACGGCGGTTTTGCGACACTAAATAATTTTTCGCGGTATTAATCGCAATGCGGTACAACCATGTATAAAAAGCGCTCTCGCCGCGAAAATTTTTCAAGCCTTTATAGGCTTTGATAAAGGCTTCTTGCGCCACATCCTGAGCGGTGTCATGGTCGTGAACATAGCGCAGTACAAGGCTGATAACCTTGTGCTGATACTTCAAAACCAGTACGTCGAATGATCGTTTATCCCCCGACTGAATGCGTTGCACCAGTTCGAGGTCGGTTAGGCTCATGCCCATCAGGGCCTTACTCCTTGGTTATTATCTTACTGAGACTATATGCTACATGCCGTACAGCAATATGAGAATAGTTAAACTTGATCAATTCCGCACAGGAATAAGTGAGATGAATATGTATGATGTATTAATCATCGGTAGTGGTGCGGCTGGTCTGACCCTAGCACTCAGCCTGCCCGACGACTGCAAGATTGCGGTGTTGAGCAAGGATGTCCTCACCGAAGGCAGCACTGTCTACGCCCAAGGCGGTATTTCAGCCGTATTGGATGCCACCGACAGCGTGGACTCGCACATTGAAGACACCCTCAACGCAGGCGCAGGTTTATGCGACGAAGCCGCCGTGCGTTTTACGGTGGAAAATGGCGCAAGTTCGATCAAATGGCTGTTGGATGCAGGTGTCCCCTTCACCCGTGAAGAAAATGATGCCAATCGCCTACACCTAACCCGCGAAGGCGGACACAGCCACCGCCGCATTGCGCACGCCGCCGATGCCAGTGGTGCTGCGATTGAACACACCCTCGTGGGGCAAGTGCGCCAACGTAGCAATATCACCTTATTAGAGCATCACATTGCGGTCGATTTAATCACTTCCCGCAAATTAGGGCATCGTAGCAACCGCTGTATTGGCGCGTATGTTCTCAATCGCAAAGCCAAGCGCATTCAAACCCTGCAAGCACGTTTCACCGTATTAGCGACGGGTGGTGCAAGCAAAGTTTACCTGTACACCAGCAACCCCGATGGCGCGAGTGGTGATGGCATTGCAATGGCATGGCGTGCCGGTTGCCGTGTTGCCAATATGGAATTCATGCAATTTCACCCAACATGCTTGTATCACCCGCAAGCCAAATCTAGCTTGATTACCGAAGCGGTACGCGGCGAAGGTGGGCGTTTATTATTGCCGGATGGTAGCCGTTTTATGCCCCGTTTTGACCCGCGTGCTGAACTTGCCCCGCGTGACATCGTAGCGCGAGCGATTGACCACGAAATGAAGCGGCTGGGGCTGGATTGCGTTTACCTCGATATTAGCCACAAACCGCGTGAATTCATCCTCAGCCACTTTCCGAATGTGTATGCCACTTGCGTACAATTTGGCTATGACATGAGCAAACAACCCGTGCCGGTTGTGCCTGCGGCACATTACACCTGCGGCGGGGTGATGGTTGATCACAACGGGCATACGGACGTAGATGCGCTATATTGCATTGGTGAAGCCTCCTACACGGGGCTGCATGGTGCGAATCGGCTAGCGAGTAATTCCTTGTTGGAATGTTTGGTGTATGGCAAATCAGCAGCACAAGACATTATGCAGCGCTTGCAAGAACCTGCGCTCGATTTGCCTATTCCCAACTGGGATGAAAGCCGCGTGACGGATTCAGATGAACGTGTGGTGATTACGCATAACTGGGATGAAATTCGCCGCTTTATGTGGGACTACGTGGGCATTGTGCGTACCACCAAACGGCTGCAACGTGCGCGGAATCGTATTGAATTATTGCTGCACGAGATCGACGAATACTATGCCAACTTCCGCGTTACCAGTGATCTGATCGAATTGCGTAACCTTGCGCTGGTCGCGTGGCTGATTATCCGCTCAGCGATGAATCGCCCCGAAAGCCGTGGCTTGCATTACACGCTGGATTATCCGAAGACAAATGTTAAGTTGGAGGGAATTCCGACAATTTTAGACCCAATGACGACTTACCATGCGCATTAACGACCGCAAACCCCACTTCCACTAATTGAATCTCGACAACTGACTGTCGGTCATTTAAGATTCGTCCCAATCAATTGACCGGCAGTCATTATATGAAACACATTTTCGCACGTGCTCCCCGTTTGGGGCTTACCCTGTTGCTCGCCACCAGCCTCACCCATCTTGCTTACGCCGCCGATGCACCCGCCCCCGCTGCGAAAGCCGCGCTCGCCGTCACCGTGACCAACCCCAGCGCGGCAGATTGGAACAGCGGCATTACCGCCAGCGGCACCCTCAGCCCGTGGCAAGAAGCCATTGTTGCCTCCGAAATCAGCGGGCAACGCATTGCCAAATTACTGGTCGACATCGGCGATCAAGTCAAGCAAGGTCAGCCACTCGCCATCCTCGCCCCTGAAGCCGTGCAAGCCGATGTTGCCCAAGCCGAAGCACGCGTTGCCCAAGCCCAAGCCAGCCTCGACGAAGCCAAAACCAATGCCGGACGTGCTCGTACCCTCAAATCCTCCGGCGCATTGCCTGCCCAACAGATCGACCAATATTTGACGGGTGAAGCCACCGCCAAAGCCAACCTCACCGCGCAAGAAGCGGCGTTGCAAGCGCAAAAAATCCGCCTCAGCCAAACGCGCATTATTGCCCCCGATGATGGTATCGTCTCCGCCCGTACTGCCACCCTCGGCGCAGTCGTGCAAACCGGCACAGAATTATTCCGCCTCGTGCGCCAAAACAAAATCGAATGGCGTGCCGAAGTCGCAGGGCGCGATGCCACCACCCTCCAAAAAGGTCAATTAGCGCACCTCACCCTGCCCACTGGCGAAAGCGTAACGGGCGAAGTGCGCGTGGTTTCCCCCACCCTCGATGCCAATACTCGCAACGCCACGGTTTACATTAGCCTGCCACCGGACAGCCCCGCCAAAGCAGGCATGTTTGCGGAAGGTGAAATTCTCACTGGCTCAAACAAAGCCATGGGCGTTCCGCAAGCTGCTGTCATCCTGCGTGACGGCAACCGCTACGTCTTTGAAGTCGGCACGGACAACCGCGTCCAGCAACGTTTAGTGAAAACCGGACGACAAGCGGATGGCAAAGTCGAAATCCTCGAGGGCATTACCCCCGCCGCCCGCATCGTAGCGACCGGTGGGGCATTCCTTAATGACGGCGACACGGTGCAAATCGTCGATAAAGCCGCCGCGAATGCCAGCAATCGGGATAAACCATAACCATGAATGTATCTGCTTGGTCGATCCGAAACCCCGTTCCCGCGATTCTGCTCTTCGCGCTGCTGACCTTCCTTGGTGTCAAAGGCTTCAAAGCCCTTGGCATCCAAAACTTCCCCGACATTGACTTGCCGACCATTACCGTCAATGCCACGCTGGAAGGCGCTGACCCTGAACAGCTTGAAAGCGAAGTGGCCCGTAAGATCGAAAATCAACTTGCCACGATTGCGGGTCTGAAACACATCCGCACCACGCTGACCGACAGTTCCGCGAGTATTGCTGCCGAATTCGACATTGCCAAAGACACTGAAATCGCCCTCAACGAAGTGCGCAATGCCGTGGATACCATTCGTGCCAATTTGCCACAGCAGATGAACGACCCGATTGTTTCCAAAGTCACCACCGCTGGCGGAGCGTTAGTCACGTTCACCGTCGCCTCTCCGAACATGGACGAGGAAGCGTTGTCATGGTTCGTGGATAACGACATTACCCGCACGCTCATGTCAATCAAAGGCGTTGGCAAAGTATCGCGAGTCGGCGGTGTCAACCGCGAAGTACGCATTTCGCTTGACCCCGCGTTGATGGCTGGCATGGGCGTTACCTCTGCCGATGTCTCCAGTCGTTTAGGGCAAATGCAACAAGATGCCCCCGGTGGACGCGGCGATGTCGGCGGCAGTACCCAATCCGTGCGTACCTTAGGACGTGTCAAAACCGCTGAAGAATTGGCAAGCATCGAAATCCCGTTGTCCAACGGGCGGCATGTGCGCCTCGACCAAATTGCCCGTATCGAAGACACCATTGCAGAACGTTCCACCCATGCCCTGTTTAATGGCAAGGAAGTGGTCGGTTTCCAGATCACCCGCACACGCGGCGCGAGCGAATTAGCGGTCGTGGAGGAAGTCCGTAAAGCACTGGCAACCTTCGGTACAGCCCACCCGCAAGTTAACATCGACGAAGCCTACAATGCCGTCGAACGCATCCAAGCCAACTACACTGGCTCAATGCACTTGTTGTACGAAGGCGCAGCCCTCGCCATTCTGGTGGTGTTGCTGTTTCTGCGTGACTGGCGGGCAACGTTTGTATCCGCTGCGGCATTACCGCTGGCAATTATTCCCACGTTTGCCGCGATGCACTACTTCGGTTTTTCCCTGAATATCCTCACTTTGCTTGCCCTCGCCTTGGTGGTCGGGGTCTTGGTCGACGATGCCATCGTGGAAGTGGAAAACATTGAACGCCACTTGCGCATGGGCAAAACCCCGTATCAAGCCGCGATGGAAGCCGCTGATGAAATTGGGCTGGCGGTTATTGCCACCACGTTTACGCTAGTCGCGGTCTTCCTGCCGACGGCGTTTATGGGCGGCATTCCGGGGAAGTTCTTTGAATCTTTCGGCATCACCGCCGCAGTATCCGTGGTGTTTTCACTCTTGGTGGCGCGGCTACTCACGCCAATGATGGCGGCGTATATGCTCAAGCCGCACAAACCTAGCGCCAAAACCGACCAAGGTGATGGCTGGATCATGCGTACTTACCTCAAAACGGTGGGTTGGTGCTTGAAACACCGCTTCATCACCGTCGGCTTGGCGATTGCCATGTTCATTGGCTCGTTGATGCTCGCGCAATTGCTGCCGAAAGGGTTCGTGCCGCCTGCGGATACGGCGCTGACATCGGTTGCCCTGGAATTGCAACCGGGCAGCACCTTGGAAGAGTCGATGGCTATCGCGGAACAAGCGCGTCAATTGCTTGCGCCGATGCCGGATGTGAAAAAAGTCTTCACACTGGCAGGCGGTGGCGGCGGCGGTGTCAGCTCTGGCCCCATGCAGGAAAGCAGTGCGGCAGATGTGCGCAAAGCCACCCTAACCTTGCAATTGACGACGCGCGAAGAACGTTCCCGCAAACAAACTGAAGTGGAAAACGAAATCCGCACGCGCTTAAAACCTTTGCCGGGAGTGCGATTCACGGTTGGTTCGGGCGGTTCGGGCGATAAGATGCAGGTGGTGTTGGCAAGCGATGACGGCAACTTGCTGTTGACCGCTGCCCAAGCCGCCGAACGCGATTTGCGTACCTTGCAAGGCATTGGCAATGTGGTGTCTGGCGCAAGTTTGCAACGCCCTGAAATCCACATTACTCCGAATTTCACCCGTGCCGCCGAGCTGGGTGTAACCACGGAAGCCTTGGGTGCAGTGGTACGTGTGGCGACTAGTGGCGATTTTTCCACACGTTTGCCAAAACTGAATTTACCGCAACGCCAAATCCCGATTCGCGTCGAGCTGGAACGGTCAGTGCGCGAAAACTTGGAAACGATTCGGCAATTACGCATTCCGGGGCGCAATGGTTCAGTGCCGTTGTCGGCTGTTGCCACGGTGGAAATGGGCAGCGGCCCCTCTCAGCTTGCTCGCTATGACCGGATGCGTAATATTAGCATTGATGTGGAATTGAACGGCTTACCCGTCGGACAATTGACGACGCAAGTTGATAAATTACCGTCGATGCAAACCTTGCCCCCCGGAGTAATCAAGCAAGCATCGGGTGATGCGGAACGCATGGCGGAACTGTTCGGCGGCTTCGGCGGGGCAATGCTCATCGGTGTATTGCTGATTTATATCGTCTTGGTGCTGCTGTTCCACGATTTCTTGCAGCCGATTACGATTTTAACGGCATTGCCGTTGTCGGTCGGCGGGGCATTTGCAGCGCTGTTAATCACGGGAATGAGTTTCTCGATGCCTGCGGTCATTGGCTTACTGATGCTGATGGGGATCGTGACCAAGAACTCGATTTTGCTGGTGGATTACGCCGTCATGGCGCGGGAACGGGATCAATGCGGTCGCATTGAAGCGCTGATTGACGCTTGCCATAAACGGGCACGTCCGATTGTGATGACCACGATTGCAATGGGTGCGGGGATGATGCCAACGGCATTAGGTCTGGCGGCTGACCCCAGCTTCCGTCAACCAATGGCGATTGTGGTAATCGGTGGCTTGATTGCCTCGACGTTCCTGAGCTTGCTGGTTGTTCCGGCGGTATTTACGTTTATTGATGATATTTTGGTGGGTTTCAGAAAGGTCAAAGGCAAGTTAAAACACGCCTAAACCCTTAATGCACTTTGCCACGATTCACCTGTCGCTCTACCCACTGGCTGTAGCGCGACAGGCTGAAACAAAAGACGAAGTAAATTGCCGCGATAAACAGATAGCCTTCCAACTTATACGGCATCCAATTCGGATCACTGTTCACCGCAATATCCAACGACCCCGTGAGTTCATACAGGCTCACAATCGTCACCAATGACGTGTCCTTGAAGGTCGAAATAAAGTTATTCATGATCCCCGGTACGACCGTTGCCAAGGCTTGCGGCAGGATAATCTTGCGCTGCGTCTGCCAATACGTCAGCCCTAGTGAGGCGGCGGCTTCGTATTGCCCACGCGGAATGGCTTGCAAACCACCGCGCATCACTTCCGCCAAATACGCTGCCGCAAACAGAATCATCGCCACCAACACACGTAGCAGCACATCAATCGACATCCCTTCCGGCATGAACAGCGGAAACAGAAACGATGCCATGAACAGTACCGAAATCAGCGGCACACCGCGAATCAATTCCACGTAAACCGTACTCAATGTCCGAATCACCGGCAGGGCGGAGACACGCCCCAAAGCGAGGAACACGGCTAACGGAAATGCGCCCACCACCGACAACGATGCCAGCGCAATCGTCAACGGCAAGCCGCCCCACTGATCGGTATCCACCTGCGTCAGCCCGAAAACGCCGCCGTGCATCAGCACGAAGAACACCGCTAATACACCCAACCACAACGCCACTAACCAGCGTTGCCAGAATACACGCACGCAACTGACCAGCAGTAACGCCATCAACAACAGCGTCGCCGCAAACGGTCGCCATTGCTCAGCAAACGGGTAACGCCCGAAGATGATCGGACGGTATTTTTCCGCTACCACGCCCCAACACGCGCCCGTACCTCGCGCCGCATTACATTGCTCAACATCCGCACTCCACACCGCGTAGCTGATGCCCCAACCCCACGCGTGGGTGAAAGCGTAGAGCAATAACGTTCCCAGCAGCAGGGTCAACGCACTGTTGAAAATGTTATTGAACAGATTGGCGCGTACCCACGTCAGCATTTTAACGCTCCTTAATCGCCGCACGGCGGTTATAAGCGTTCATCAATACCGAGGTGAGCAAGGACAACGTGAGATAAACCGCCATGATCACCGCGATACACTCCACCGCTCTACCCGTCTGATTAATCGACGTATTCGCAATCGACACCAGTTCAGGATAGCCCACCGCCACCGCCAGAGAAGAATTCTTGGTCAAGTTCAAATATTGGTTGGTCAACGGTGGAATAATCACCCGCAAGGCTTGCGGCAATTGAATCAAGCGCATGGTTTGCGCACGGCTCAAGCCCAGTGACAACGCCGCCTCCAGTTGCCCACGCGGCACAGACGCAATGCCACTACGTACAATTTCCGCAATATATGACGCAGTGTAAATCGTCAGCCCCAGCAGCAACGCAAAGAACTCCGGCGATAAGGTCACGCCGCCCTTAATCCCAAAGCCCGCTTTCACGGGAACATCGCCAAACCACGGCAATGCCAAACCCGCTTTGGTCAAGTAAATGCCCAGAAACGGTTCAGCCTCCCGTGCCGTCGGCAACCATTCCACACACACCAAATACCACATCAGCAATTGCAGCAACAGCGGGATATTGCGGAAGATTTCCACATACGTCAGGCACAAGCCACGAATCAAAATATTCTGGGAAAAGCGCCCTACCCCCAGCAATACGCCGAGGATAGTGGTGAGGATAATGCCGATGAGCGCCACTTTCAGGGTATTGCCCAAACCCGTGAGGAAGGCTTGCCAATAAGGTTGAGTGGATTCAAACCCGAACAGGCTTTCGCTAATATCAAAGCCCGCAGGCTGCGACAGGAAGCCGAAGCCGCTTTGAATGCCACGGGTACGCATGTTTTCCAGCGTATTGTCCGCCAGCACGGCGACGCATAACGCCACCAGCAATAACGCGGCGAACTGGTATAGCCAGCCGCGTATTTTTTGGTTACGCCAGAAGGTCATCAGCACCGTTAACGAATCGGTGGCGCGTACAAAATCCCACCCTGATTCCACAGCTTATTCAAGCCGCGTTCCAGTTTCAGGGGAGAATTCTTACCAACATTGCGCTCAAAGATTTCGCCGTAATTGCCCGTCGCTTTCAACGCACGGTACGCCCACTCCTTATCCAGCCCCAGCAACGTGCCCATGTCTTCAGCCGTGCCGAGAATGCGCTGGATATTCGGATCATCGCTGGTTTTCTTCTCATCCAAATTGGCTTGGGTAAGCCCGTATTCTTCACCCTCAATCAGCGCATTCAACACCCATTTGCTGATCGCAAAAAACTCGTCATCACCACGGCGCACCAACGGCCCCAACGGTTCTTTGGAAATGATTTCTGGCAAAATCAGGTGTTCATCAGGATTTTTCGCGATGGTACGCTCAGCCGCCAAACCCGACGCATCGGTGGTATACGCTTCGCAACGCCCGCTGTGATACGCGCCCGTAGCGGCTTCATTTTTTTCAAACACCAGCGGTTTAATATCGAGCTTATTAGCACGCGCATAATCCGTCAGATTCTTTTCGGTGGTCGTGCCAGACTGCGTGCATACTGTCGCACCATTGAGTTCTTTAGCACTGGCAATTTTCAGTTCTTTCTTCACCATAAAGCCCTGCCCATCGTAATAAATCGTGCCAACGAAATTTGCCCCCAGCGACGCATCACGGGTCAACGTCCATGTCGTATTGCGTGACAAAATGTCGATCTCACCCGATTGCAGCGCCGTGAAACGCTGTTGTGCATTCAGCGGCACGTATTTCACCTTGTTGGCATCGCTCAGAATCGCAGCGGCTAAGGCTTTGCAGTAATCCACATCCAAGCCGCTCCACTTGCCTTCGCTATCTGCCGCAGAGAAACCTGCCAGCGCCACGTTCACCCCGCAAACCAGCTCACCGCGTGATTTGATCGTATCCAGTGTTTTACCCGCGTGCGCAGGCAATGCCACCGCCGTGAGGCACAAAGCGACCCCAGCCAGTTGACGAATTCGTGTATTGTTCAACATAAAAGCACCTCACAAGAATTTACCACGCCACCCTAACAGCGACACGCCTAATAACACCAGCATCAGTGAAATCACCAACCAATTACCGACGCGCATGTACGGCGTTTCGCCCTGCATCGGTGTCGCATAACCGCTAATCACTGTCGCCATTTGCGGTGCAGCCGTTGCGGTTACTTTGCCCTTGTCGTCGATAATCGCGCTTACCCCGTTATTGGTCGCTCGCAACAAATACCGTCCCGTTTCCAACGCCCGCATCCGCGCAATTTCCGCGTGTTGTGCTGGCTCAATCGAGCCGGTAAACCAACCATCGTTACTCACATTCACGAGCATAGTTGCGGCGGGTAAACCCGCTATCATTTCCTCCGCATACGCATCTTCGTAGCAGACTGAAATCCGCATCGGCTGACCTGCCACGGTTAAATTCGTACCGCCATCCCACGCCGTCACATTATCATACGGCAACTTGATGATACTTTTCAGAAAATCCAAATATTTCAACAAGGGAATGTATTCGCTAAACGGCACAAGATGCTGCTTGGCATAGACGTTTTCGCCCGTTTCGATGGACTTTTCCACGTCACGCTCGCCCCCCACTGCCATGACCGCGTTATAAACCGCTTCTGTATCGCGGTTGACGTGAAAACCACCGACCAACACATCGGCTTTGGCTTCACGCGCCCAGTCTTGCAAGGGCAACATCACATCCAGCGCTTGCGGGAAAAAGTCTGCCAACGCAGTTTCTGGCCAAATCACCAAATGTGAGGATTCGACGTTGGGATTTTTGTCGCCATCCATCAAATCCAAATACGCTTGAATGTTTTCGTTACGGAATTCCGGTGACCACTTGGTAAGCTGATCCACATTACCTTGCAACATGCTGACGAACAGCGGTTCACCCGCAGGCTGTGTCCAACGGATTTGCCCTAAACCAAAACCGCCTGCAACGGTTACGCCCACCAAAACCAGTGCTATGACACGTTCACGTAACGTCCCCATCAGCACTAACACTCCCGCGCCAGCCCCTAGCGCCACTAACCAGCTTACGCCTAATACCCCTGTCACAGGTGCATAAGCTGCCAACCATGTATCAATCTGCGTACTGCCCAGTTGCAACCACGGAAATCCGGTCAGAAACCAACCGCGAAACCATTCGGTCAGCACCCAAATAGCGGGGAATACCGCCAGCAAGCGCAGCGCTAAGGACACAGATGCGGTATACGACGCAAGCCAGCCAAACACCATCAGCAATAACGCCATAATGACTACGAAAATAGCCACCATTAACGCCGCAATTAGGGCATTTGCCCCACCAAAAAAGTGGATACTGACGTAAATCCAATGCGCCCCCCCGGCAAACAAACCCACCCCAAACACCCACGACAAGCGCAAGCGTTGTTTCAAGGGCATGGGTTTCAAGTTGAGCCAAAAGAATACCGCAGGGGCAAGCCAAGCGAAGACGCGCCATTCCAACGGCGCAAACGCCAGCGCCATAGACGCACCTGCCAACAACGCCAGCAGGTAATCGAATTTCGATAAAGGTTCACGAAAAGACAGCATTATATTTCTATCCAGCACAGCAAAATGTGGCGGGATTATAACGCAGGTACTTCCGCTGAATAGGAATTTTCCGTGACAGGTAAGACTTCCATCTGCAAAATACGCCGCGAATCGCTGTTCACGATGCGGAATAACCAACCTGAAAGCGTCACTTCTTCACCTTGACGCGGAATTTTACCCAAATGATTGATCACAATACCCGCAATGGTATCGAACTCATCCGTCGCAAAACCTGTACCCACAATCGCATTGAATTCATCAATCGGGGTCATTGCCGCCACCAAAAAGCGTCCATCGCCTTGCGGCACAACGTTAGTGGACACGTCTTCTTCGTCATCATGTTCATCGTCGATTTCGCCGACGATTTGTTCCAACACATCTTCAAACGTTACCAACCCAGAAATACCCGAATATTCGTCAATGACCACTGCCATGTGATTGCGGGTGCGGCGAAATTCAGTGAGTAAGCGGTTCAAACGCTGGCTTTCGGGAACAATCAAAGCGGGACGAATAATATCATCAATATGGAAATCGCCTTCATGCCCCGTGTATTTAAGCAAATCTTTCGCCAGCAAGACACCAACCAAATCATCCCGATCCTCATCCACCACGGGATAGCGAGAATGCTCAGTTTCGGCAATACGGGCAAGAATTTGGGTAAACGTGTCTTCATGGTAAATGAAGTTGATTTGTGAACGGGGCACCATAATGTCACGCACTTGCAGCGCACCAAATTCCAGCACCCCTTGCAGCATCCCCACCGTTTCTCCCGGCAGTAGATTATTGTCATTCGCCCGTTGTAAATCTGCCATCAAATCTTCCGTACAATGGGAAGTGAGGTCGAGTTGTTTTATTAGCCATTGTTTCCATCGCGGTCGAGGTCGCGAGTCACCTATGTCAGTTTTCATTTTTCCTCTTAGGGTGATTGATAAGGGTCTGGAAAGCCGAGTTTTGCAAGCATGGCGGTTTCTAAGCCCTCCATTTCCTCCGCTTCGGCATCCGTTATATGGTCGTAACCTTGCAAATGCAATAAGCCATGTATCAGTAAATGTGCCCAATGTTGGGTAACGGTTTTGCCCTGTTCCGCCGCTTCACGCTCCACCACCGGCAAGCAGATGACGAGATCACCGAGGTATTCAGTTTCATCCTCTTCCAGCGGAATCGGTGGCGCATCGTAAGGAAACGACAAGACGTTCGTCGGGTAATCTTTGTCCCGATAAGCGCGGTTCAGTTCCTGACTTTCGGCTGCGTTAACAATGCGTACCACCACACCCGCATCGGCGTTTTCATGCCAAGCGGCTTGCGCCCAGCGCATCAAATCAGCTTCGGCGGGAATGCTGGTGTAATCTTCAGGGTTTTGAATATCCAGTTCCAAACTCATACGGAGCGCTCCCGATCATAATCTTCGTAGGCAGCGACAATCTTTTGTACCAGTTTGTGGCGCACGACATCGCGTCCACTGAACCAATTGAAGCTAATGCCTTTCACGCCCTCCAAAATGTCAGCGGCTTGGCGCAGACCAGAGGTTTGATGGCGTGGCAAGTCAATCTGGGTAATGTCCCCCGTAATCACCGCCGATGAGCCAAACCCTAAGCGCGTCAGGAACATTTTCATCTGTTCGGTGGTGGTATTTTGTGCTTCATCCAGCAAAATAAACGCATCATTCAAGGTACGCCCGCGCATGTAAGCCAACGGAGCAACTTCAATGACATTGCGTTCGATCAGCTTATTGACTTTTTCCACGCCGATCATTTCGTACAACGCGTCATACATCGGACGCAAATAGGGATCGATTTTCTGGGAAAGATCACCGGGCAAGAATCCAAGGCGTTCGCCTGCTTCTACCGCTGGGCGCACCAAGACTAAACGACGCACTTCATCACGCTCCAGCGCTTCCACCGCACACGCCACCGCCAGCCACGTTTTCCCCGTACCGGCAGGGCCAATACCGAAGGTGACATCATGAGTGCGAATGTTTTGGATGTATTGGCTTTGCACCAAGCCTTTGGGCTTGATGTAACCGCGCTTGGTGCGGATGCGTACATCATCGCCCGTATTGGCTTGTACTTTGTCGAGATTGGCTTCTTGTAGAAACAGGTGGATGCTTTCGGGGGTCAGTACCGTTTCCGTCGTTTCGCGGTACAAATCTTGTAAGAGATTGATCGTTAACGGTACGGCAAGCGCTGTTCCAGTAACCTGGAACAAGTTGCCGCGATTGCTGAGTTCAATGCCGAGGCGATTTTCGATTTGACGGAGATGCTGGTCGAATTGACCGCACAGGTTCATCAAGCGCTCGGTATCCGCAGGTTCGAGTTCAAACTGAACGGTGTGCCTGTCACTTTCCGTTGCAGCAGTGGGTTTAGTAGTCAAGAACGCGGCAGTGTCCGTATAAAGATAATGGTAAAAGTATAGCTACAGCATGAACTAGGTTCAACCGTTCCGACCAATGGTATTCAACGCCTTGCCACCTTATGTTATTATTTTAATCAAATTAATCATAATGAAAACCATACAACGTTGCCAACCATGCAACAGGGAACACTAGCCAATGCAAGTCACCTTAAACTTTTTCACGCAAGCGACAGGTTGGCATAAACCGCTACCGGATACAGACTCACCGCAAACACTGGTCTTGGTGTTCAGTGAACCCAATAGTACGCCTTACCAACATGCTCTGAATGAATTACAGCAAAAATACCCGCAAGCCATCATCGCCGGTTGTTCGACCGTCGCCAGTATTTTCAACGAACATTTACTGGAAAACGCTTTAGTCGTTGGGGTTATCCAATTTCATGCCACCCGTTTAATGCTAACGCGTGCCGAATTGCGTCACGATCAAGACTCGTTGTTAGCAGGAAAACACATCGCCACGCAACTGAATGCACCGGATTTAAAAGGTATTTTGATTCTGAGTGACGGGCTGAATACGCAAGGTAGCGAGTTATTGCGCGGCATGGCATCCGTCATCAATCAACGTAAAGTCACCATTGTGGGCGGCTTAGCCAGCGACAAGATGGAATTTGCGCATACGTGGGTGTGGAGCAATGGCAAACCGACGACGCACCGTGCCTTAGGCATTGGATTTTACAGCGAAAAGCTGGTGTTTGCGAGCCACGCCCAAGACGGTTTCAAGCCGTTTGGCCCAGAACGTTTAATCACGCGTGCGGAAAAGAACGTGCTGTACGAAATTGATGGTCACCCCGCCCTGCAACTTTATAAAGAATATCTGGGTGATCATGCCAATAACCTCCCCAAGATGGCGCTGCATTTCCCCCTCGCCATCTGGAATGAAGCCAAAGATCATTACGTAGTACGCACCGTCGTGGGCATGGATGAAAGCACGAACAGCCTGAGCTTTGTTGCTGATATTCCGACAGGTTATCACACGCAATTAATGTACGGCAGTTTTGACAATCTGCTGGATGGGGCAGAACTAGCTGCCCGTAACTTAGCCAATACCCTACCACCGAATCAACCCGTATTAGCACTTACCATCAGTTGTTCTGGGCGCAAGCTGGTGATGTCAGAAGATGCCGATCAAGAACTAGAAGCCACGCTAAGCACGTTTCCCAAAGGTAGCCAGCAATTCGGGTTCTATTCCTTTGGGGAATTAGCACCCATTGCATTCGGTGGGCAATGCGGCTTACACAATGAAACCATGACATTGACGGTAATGTATGAAGGAAGTTAAACCACTCCATCGCCGTTTGCAGAAACAGCTCAAACGCAGCGGTCTGATTCAACATGGCTTACCAGATGATTTAAGCCAATGGCAGCATTTTCTGCATCAGATCGACCTGTCTTACAACGGCACGAGTGATGCGCAATACTTGCTAGAGCGTTCCTTGGAAGTGTCGTCGCAAGAAATGCGCAAGCTCTACGACGATCTCAAAGCGGAGACGGAGCAGCGCATCGACGCGCTCCACAAATCGGAACAAAAAACCCGCTTCATGGCGAATATGAGCCATGAATTGCGCACCCCCATCCACGGCATTCTCGGCTCGCTGGAAATCGTCAAAGACACGGATTTGGATGCGCGGCAAAAACTCTTCGTGGAAACGGCTTACGCGTCGTGCGAAGTCATGCTGGATGTCATCAATAATATCCTCGACTTTTCCAAACTGAGAGCAGGCGGGATTGAATTAGAGGTCATCGAATTCTCACCGCGTGAACTGGTGGAAAGCATCAGCGGCATTATGTCGACGATGGCTCAGGAAAAAAACCTCGAAGTGCAGTGTTACATCCCTGAGAATATTCCTGCCCGCGTCAAAGGCGACCCCGCCCGCCTCCGCCAAATGCTCATGAATTTGGTCGGCAATGCTGTCAAATTTACTGAACGCGGCGAAGTGTATACGGCGTTAGAATTGCGTGAAATTCGCGGTGATGCAGCGGTATTACGCTTTGAAGTGCGTGATACTGGCATCGGCATTCCACCCGCCATGCAGAAAAGTATCTTTGAATCCTTTGTGCAAGTGGATGCCTCCATCAACCGCCGCTACGGTGGAACGGGACTGGGTTTAACCATCGTGCGCGAATTTGCTGAAATGATGGGCGGACGCATTGGCTTGGATAGCACCCCCAATCAAGGCAGTACCTTCTGGTTTGAAATCACCGCCCCCATCACCGAACATCAACACCACGCACACCACACGGAGCACCTCGAAGGTCGCCGCATTATGGTAGTTGACGACAACGAAACCAACCGCCGTATTCTGGAAAACTACCTGCACGCATGGAATGCCGAAGCCATTATCGTCAGCAATGGGCACGATGCCCTGCATAAGCTGGAAGAGTCGATCATGCAGCAACGTCCCATTGATTTGCTGCTGCTCGACTGGTTCATGCCGCAAATGGATGGGCTTACCTTGGCAAGAACCATCCGTAGCGATGCACGCCACGACCAGACACCCATTGTCATGCTGACCTCTTACGGCATTTCGCAGGAAAAGCAACAACAAGCAGGAGTACAAGCGGCGGTCACGAAACCCGTGCGCTCCATCACCTTACGGGATGTACTCACCGATACTTTGCGGCGACATCGCAGTACGCAGACCACCACAACACCTGCTGCTGTTAAAGCCTCGTTATCCTTCCCTGAACTGGTGTTAAAACCCGCCGCAACAGCAATAGCACCAGCAATCTTGCTCGCGGAAGACAATCCGGTAAACGCGCTCATTGCCATTACCATGTTAGAAAAGCTCAATATGCAGGTTGATCACGTCACTACTGGCAAACTGGCGCTCAAATCCATGCGCACCCGCCCCTACAAACTGGTGCTGATGGATATTAATATGCCAGAAATGGATGGCTATACCGCCACCCGTTACGTGCGCAAATGGGAAAAAGAAGGTGTGCTAAAACATCGCACCCCAGTCATTGCCATGACCGCCAATGCTCTGAAAGGCGACCGCGAACGTTGCCTAAAAATGGGGATGGATGACTATCTGGCAAAACCCGTCAAGCAAGATGAATTACTGCGACTGGTCGGGCAATGGCTCAAAGAACCCGTGGCTCAGGCTCAAGCGTAATTCCGAACTTGTCCTGCACCGATGCAATAATGCTTTGAGCAAATTGCCACAATTCCGCACCCGTGGCATTGCCGTGGTTCACCAATACCAGCGCGTGATTAGCGTAAGTGCCTGCATCACCGTCGCGTTTGCCTTTCCAGCCGCATTGGTCAATTAGCCAGCCTGCTGAGGTTTTCACCTGATCGGCTTGCATCCAACCGGGCATGTCGGGGAATTGCGCTTGCAGTGTTGCCCATTGCGCTAACGAAATCAGTGGGTTCTTGAAAAAACTGCCTGCATTACCTATCTCGGCAGGATTGGGCAATTTACTTTGGCGGATATTGATAATGGCATCGCTGATCATACGGGCGTTTAAGTCTTTGCCTGCTAACGGCTCTTTTACGCCTGCGTAATCAATCTTCCACTGCGGTTGACGCGGCAAGCGAAATACCACCGCGACAATCAACCAGCGATCCGGTTCGACCGATTTAAAATAGCTATCACGGTACGCAAAGCAGCACTCATCCACACTAAAATCACGCAGTTCCGCTGTACGCCAATCCAAGGCTTGTACTTCATAGACATGATCCTTCAGCTCAACTCCGTAAGCACCAATATTCTGCATGGGTGCTGCCCCTACCGTCCCCGGAATCAAGGATAAATTTTCTAGCCCAGCGAAACCTTGCTCCAACGTCCAGCGTACAAAATCATGCCAGTTATTGCCTGCCCCAGCACGCAGGTAATCGTAGTTCGCGTCCTGACCTAATACTTCGAGGGTTTCCAGCCGTACCTGCACCACGAGTCCGGGGTAATCGTTGACGAACAACATATTGCTGCCGCCGCCTAGAAATAATACCGGTAAATCAGGGTGTTCCTGCTGCCAAGTCATCAGGGTGCGTACCCCACCGAGTGTGTGTAACGTGCAAAAATAACGGGCTTTGGCATCCAGCCCAAACGTATTCAGGGCTTTGAGGGAATGGTTTTCGCGGATTTTCATGAATAGCAGCGTTTTGATGAATTTAAGTGTGCCTACTAGAAACTAATCCTTAGCAAATGTCTAGTGTAGCGGTAGCATAGTGTTTGATAATTAAACGGAAGAAATACATGTCGGCAATGGATGAAATCATCAGCTTACTCCACAAACAAAACATCAAGGGCTGTCAGGGTCAAGTGAAGTTCACATTAGCGGGTATCGATTTTCCTGTACTGTCGAAAGACATTATGGGTAGCGTATTGCAAGAATGGTTTGAAAATTGGATGAATCAGAATAAGATCAGCTTTTCAAAACCGACGAATACACAAGAACCACCTGATTTTTACCTTGCGGATGGAGGGCACTTAGAAGTAAAAGCCTTCAACTTTTCTGCTAACCCCGGATTTGATTTAGCGAATTTTGATGCCTACACCCGCTCCTTACTCCTACATCCCGAAAGACTCGATGCGGATCATTTGGTATTTGGCTATGCCCTAGAGGGTGATTCAGTTCGGATAGTGGATTTTTGGGTTAAGAAAATTTGGGAAATGGCAGGAGTATCTGCGGTTAATATCCTCAACCTTCAGGTAAAACAAGGTGTTCCCGTCAATATTCGTCCTAAAGATTGGCGCACTCGCAGTGGTTCAATCAAATAGCGCATGGATACCAAAAAATGACGGGGAACATCTTGTAAAATATAGACTTATGCTATCAGCGCTAATTGATAATAGGACTGATTTTTGGGTGCTTCCACAATAACCTTAGTGCTTGTTTTGCCCAAAATACCTTCTAGAATAACGCGCTCAGCAACTGCTTCAACGGTAGCTACAGGTACGGTATTACCAAACAAATCATGTGCTAAAGGGTCGGTGACATTGAATTGGAAATAATCGGGAAAACCAAACAAACGGCATTGCTCGACTAACGTTAATTTACGTAAACCTTGTGAATCTGGCACCACTATTCTATCAAGATCGGTCGCGACCAAGGTTGGCGTGGTCGTTTTAGGATCAAGTATTTTATTGATTTCATAGCTTAATTTACCTGCCACGATATTATAACCTTTTTCAACATCTGCGCGGGGTAAACGTACTTTCTTAGTTATGCCATTGTCTGTCACTGTTACAATGTCTTTCGGATGTTCGTATTTCAAATAATTTTGGCTCTTTGGGAATTCCCGTGGAAGCCACAACATGTAGTATCATGAGGAAAACCGAGCACCCCTAGCGAGGATCCCCCATGAACAGTAGCCTGCAAATCCCGCTTGATCTCCCCAACGTCCGTTTACAGTCGAGTTCCCATGACGCACAGGGCAATTTCATTCTGGAAGTGGAAAGTAGCCTTTCATTCACGAAGTGTCGTTGCTGTGGGCACAAGATTACCGAATTCCATGGCTACGACCGACCGATCCGTTTGCGCCATTTGCCGATTCTGGGGCGTGATGTCTGGATTGAAATCCGCCCCAAACGTTACCGCTGCCGCCATTGCGAAGGTGACCCGACCACTACCCAGACGCTGGAATGGTATGACCCACGCAGCCCGCATACCCGTGCTTTTGAGGACTGGCTGTTGAAGATGTTGGGCAATTCCACCGTCATGGATGTCAGCCGCCGCTGTGGTGTCAGCTATGGTGAGGTGGAAGGGGTGCTGAAACGTCGTGTCAGCACCCAAGTGGATTGGTCTGGTTTTAAGCAATTACGCACCTTGGGCATTGATGAAATCGCCCTGAAAAAAGGCCATAAGCACTATGCCGCGATTATCAGCTCACTGGATGATCATGACCGTCCGCAGGTGTTGGCTGTGTTGCCTGACCGTCTCAAAGAAACGGTAGCTGCCTTCCTGCGCAGCATTCCTGAACACCTGCAAACCACCGTGTGCGGGGCATGTTGTGACATGAACGAGGGTTTTGCCAATGCCGTCCGGGAAACCTTGCCCAAGGTCGCTATCGTGGTAGACCGTTTCCATGTCGCACAATACTACAACCGGGAGGTGGACAATTTCCGTAAGCAGACCTTGCAGGAACTCAAACAAACACTTTCGGCAGATACCTACGCTACCTGTAAGGGGACACTCTGGCTGTTCCGTCACCACTACTGGTCATTGACCGCAGAACAGCGTGGGCAACTGGAAGAATTTCTGCTACTCGCCCCTGAGTTGAAAGATGCTTGGCTACTGCGTCATGAACTGAACCTGCTATTTGAACAGGAACAAACCAAGGCACAAGCCCAACAACAACTACAAGACTGGAAGGCCAAGGTTAAAGCATCAGGGCTGGCCTGTTTTGACAAATTCCTCAACTTGCTGGAAACATGGCAGGATGGCATCACCAACTACTTTGAAGATCGCAACACCTCCGGTTTTGTCGAAGGCATGAACAACAAGCTGAAAGTCATCAAGCGCCGCTGCTATGGGTTGTTGGATGTGAAGCGTTTCTTCCAACACATTCAGGTGGATCTGGCATTTTCAAGGAAGCAACCAGCATGAGGCTAACACTACATCTGGTGGCTTCCACGGGAATTCCCAAAGAGCCATAATTTTTTTGTACTAAATCATTTAGCAAGGTTTGCAAATGCGAATGTTGGTAAAATGTTCTGATTTCAGCAGCCGTTAGGGGCATTCCATCCATCCATGTAATACCTTTGGCTTCAGCCCATTTTTTGTTACGGCGATACAATAAGATTAAATTGAGCAATTCTTTTTGTTCAGCACTAACTTCCCCTTTCAAACCAATATCCCAGCTATGAATATTCTCTTTACCGCCACGTTTATCTTTGATAGATTTTCCGTGTAGTTCATTTAATTTGAAATGTGAGAGCAATAACTTAGTCAATTTGGTATCCATACAGGGCTTGTCTGTTTCGAGGACATCGTTCAGAGTAACTCTTTTTTGAGGAAACTCTGTCAAATTAACAACTTGTGTTTTTGTGCCAACAATAAAAATACGTTTGCGTGTTTGTGCTAATCCAAAATGCTTAGCATCCAACACTTGCCATGTAACGTGATAATCCAATAATTGGAGTTTTTCTAAAATAACACTGAGTGTTCGCCCAATCGCATCAGTATTATTTTCTTTATCATGCCCCACTAAACCTTCAACATTTTCTAAGATAAAAGCCGCAGGACGCTTAGCTTCCAAAATACGTTCGACTTCAAAAAACAATGTGCCGCGCGTATCCGCAAAACCATAGCGCTTGCCCGCACAACTAAAGGCTTGGCAAGGAAAACCCGCCAGCATAACGTCAAAATCAGGAATATCAGCGGCTGGAATCTGTGTAATATCGCCATGAATGAGGCTATCAGGAAAATTATCCGTATAAACCGTTATCGCATGAGGTTTTATTTCAGAAGTAAATACGCACTCCGAGCCAATATTCAAGACTTTACAAGCATTTTCAAAACCTAGTCGAAACCCACCCATGCCAGCAAACAGGTCAATGAATCGAAGTGTTTTTGTGGATGTCATGGCTAGTGTCTTCCTTTTACCGACTAAATAAAAAAGGCCGGAACAAGTCCGGCCTCCATCATACCTGAAAACAGGTTAGGTTACTTTGCACCAGCACCCGCAGACATTTGTTGCAGATAAGCGACCAGTACTTTGATTTCAGTATCAGACAGGTTACGACCCTCTTTACCGAAAACAGGCATTTGACGCTTCACACCCTTGGTGATGACTGCTTTAACAGCATCCAACTTGGCTTCAGGCGTTTCTGCCGCAGATACGTTCGCAATCGTCCAAACTTTGTCAGTCAGGTTGGCTGAACCTTGCGCGTGCATCCCTTTGCCTTCCTTGGTGTGGCACATGTAGCAACCACCTGTCTCACCTTGGAAGATTTTTTGACCTTCAGCAGCAGCGGCAGCATCCACAGGCGCTTCACCGGAAAGGGTCAGCACGTAGTTAGCCACTTGGTTCATTTGGGTTGTGTCAAATGTCGTGTTGTAAGCAGGCATATAACCCAAACGACCACCACGGATAGTGGTTTCCATCGCAGTGGTATCACCACCCCACAACCAGTCATCATCGACTAAGTTCGGGAACTGACCCACGACACCTTGACCACCGGCTTGGTGACAAGCGGCACAATTGTCGCCAAACATACCAACGCCATAAGAACGCACGAAAGAAGACATATCAGCATCTTGGGCAATCTGCTCATAGGATGCCGCGCCAACTTTAGCGAGGTATTCCTGTTGCTTGAGTGCTTCTTCGCTGTTTTGCATGTCATGCGCTAATAACGCACGCATGTTCCAGTGCGTTGATTTCTCTTCACCCGCATCGGTCTTATAAGTGATGTCGTTGAACATCCCTTTCAGGTAGGAACTACCTATCGGCCATGATGGGTACATGATCCAGTAGGTAATGGTAAACAGGATAGTGCCGTAGAACGTCCACAACCACCAACGCGGTAGCGGGTTGTTGAACTCTTGCAGCGTCTCATCCCACACGTGACCGGTAGTTTCTGCGCCGGTCAATGGATCTTTTACAGGAGTAGCCATAACTATTTATCACCTTTAGCTTGGGAAGCCTCTGCTGCCTTGACCCGTTTGTCGGCTTCGTCTTCGTCCATCAGCGGCATGTAGCGATAGGACTCAAGCCTCTCGCCACGTTTGCGGCTGGAATAAACGTAAATAACAATGCCCATAAACGTTGTGAAGAAGATCAGCAGCGCTACCGTCTTGCTGTTACCTAGATCCAGGATCCATGTCCAGAAGTCTGTTAGCATTTGATCATCACCTTGTCAGCACAGGCCACTATCCAGTAGCACAGAAAATTAACGGAATTGAATGAAGTAATCTTCATCGAACTTTTTGAAGTCAACCATCGTACCCAGCACTTGCAGGTAGGCGACCAGCGCATCCATCTCACTCACGTTCGTTGGATTAGCGTCATAGTTGCCTGCTTGTGCTTGCGCCAACAAGTTGACTTCTGCTTGGTTGATGTCGAGCTTTTTAGCAACCTCTTCACCGAATTTCTTCACGTTCGCTTCGTATTCGACCTTGGTTTGTGAGTAAGGCACGCCTACCCGCTTCAATGCCACCATACGATCTTCCAGATCAGACAGATCCAAATCCGTTTCCTTCAACCACGGGTAGTTAGGCATGATGGACTCAGGCACAACCGAACGCGGTGCAATCAAATGCTGGACTTGCCATTCGTTGGAATACTTACCCCCCACTCGCGCCAGATCAGGACCAGTACGCTTAGAACCCCATTGGAATGGGTGGTCGTACTTAGATTCAGCCGCCAGAGAGTAGTGACCGTAACGCAAGTCTTCATCACGGAACGGACGAATCATTTGGGAGTGACACAGGTAGCAGCCTTCACGCGTGTAAATGTCACGACCCCGTTGTTCTAACGGCGTGTAAGGACGTACTGCATCCAGACCTGTTACTGGGTCTTTCACATCTTCCACGGTTTCATTGATGTAGTGCAACGGCACAATTTCAACCAGACCACCGATACTAATCGCGACTAACGTCAGGACAATCAACATCCCGGAGTTGGTTTCGATACTTTCGTGTTTAAACATATCTCAACTCTCCCTGATTACGCTTTAGCAGCAGCAGTCGCCGGAACACTGGATTCCTGACGTGCACGCGAAACAGTCATGTAAATGTTGTAAGCCATGAGCAACATGCCAGACAAGAAGAACAAGCCACCAACCGCACGCGCCACCAGTGGACCATGCATGAACGCAACCGTTTCAACGAAGGTGTACGCCAAGTTGCCGTATTCGTCGAAAGCCCGCAACATCAAACCTTGACCGATACCCGATACCCACAATGCTGTGATGTACAAGATAGTACCGATGGTTGCCAAGAAGAAATGTGTGTAAACCAGTTGCATACTGTACAGCGTGGTATTCCACAAACGCGGAATCATGTGGTAGAAGGAAGCGAACGTAATCATTGCCACCCAGCCCAGAGCGCCGGAGTGAACGTGACCCACCGTCCAGTCAGTATAATGTGACAGAGCATTAACGCTCTTCAACGACATCATCGGACCTTCAAACGTGGACATACCGTAGAATGACAGTGCGGTAATCATGAACATCATGATTGGGTCAGTACGCAGTTTGTCCCATGCGCCAGAAAGCGTCATGATACCGTTGATCATACCACCCCAAGATGGCATCAACAGCATGATGGAGAAGGTTGCTGCCAGTGTCGATGTCCAGTCAGGGATCGCCGTCCAATGCAGATGGTGAGTACCTACCCACATGTACATGAAGCTCAATGCCCAGAAGTGGATGATAGACAAACGGTAAGAGTAAACCGGACGACCCGCTTGCTTAGGTACGAAGTAATACATCATCCCCAAGAACGCCGCTGTCAGGAAGAAGCCTACCGCGTTGTGACCATACCACCATTGCGTCATCGCATCTTGCGCACCGGAGAACAAGCTGTATGACACAGGTGAGTTCCAACTAATCGGCATCGCCAAGTTGTTGAAAATGTGCAGTAACGCCGTCGCCAAAATGAACGACATATAGAACCAGTTGGCAACATAAATATGCGGTTGATTACGTTTAACCAGCGTGACCGTGAAGATCAGGAAGTAAACACCCAAACAACAGTAATGGCAAGATCGACAAACCAAACCGGCTCTGCATACTCACGCGCTTGCGTGAAGCCTTGCAAATAAAGCAAACCAGCAATCAGAACCGACAAGTTCCAACCCCATAAGGTGAAATTAGGCCAGAAGGTACCACCCGCCAAACGGGTTTGGCAAGTACGTTGCACTACATAGTAGGATGTCGCGAACAGAGCATTACCACCGAAACCGAAGATAACACCACTGGTGTGTAGCGGACGCAAGCGCCCGAAAGTGATCTGGGCAACATCGAAGTTCAGGAATGGCCAAGCCAATTCTGACGCGATATAAACCCCGGCAGTCATGCCAAGGATACCCCAGATGATTGAGACTATCGCGAATTTCTTCACGATATCATAGTTGTATTGCTCCGAGGAGAGTGCAGCACTATGAGCCATCGTTTGCCCTCTGGTTAACAAAATTGAAAATTAAAAGAAGCTGTGAAACGGCGTAAGGATACAGTAAAAAACCGGATAAGAAAACGTTAATACTGTGTGAAACCACACAGCAGAAGAGAGGCGAACGCCTTACCGTACCCCATTTTGACCTAAATCAAGAAAGCACGAATAACCAAACGCTAATGACATTCACAACCGCCACTGTCACGGCGGCTGATCCCATATCTTTCGCTCGCCCTGACAACGGATGCTGTTCTGTACCGATGCGATCCACTACCGCCTCAATAGCGGAATTCAACAGCTCCACCATTAACAACAGCAAAAGACTCCCGATTAACAGCGATTTTTCTACGCCGTCCTCACCCAACCACAGCGCCAGAGGCACAGCTAGTAGCAATACCCAAACCTCTTGCCGAAAAGCCTCCTCGTTCTGGTAAGCCGCTTTTGCGCCTGCCCACGAATAGCACCCTGCCTTAATAAGACGCGTTAGCCCTTTGTTACCGCTGTATGCCATCTGTACTTAACTCCTTTACGGCATACAACATTTTTTGTATTTCTTGCCACTGCCACACGGGCAAGGCTCATTGCGCCCAATCTTCGGTTCGGCACGAATCACCTGTTCCACCAGCGGCTCATTATCGTCATCCTCGTCAGCGGCATCCTCTTGAACTGCTTTATAACTAGGGCGGGGCGTATCGCGTTTTGTACGCAAACCCATGCCCAGCTCCACGTCTTCCAAGTCACCGCTGACCGTCCAATCCACTTGATCCTCTGCAAACGCCGCTCGAATCGCAGGCATTGCTTCCACCGCACGCAATGACACCAACTCCGCCACAATCAACCCGCGCAAACCATAATCCCGCACTGCCGTATGCTTCAAGCCATATACCAAGCGCTCAATCACGGGTTTACGCAACTTGCGATGCCGATTACCGATTTCCACCAAACACTGCAACGCCAGTGGAATCGCAAATTCATCGTTACGCTTATCCAGCACATAATCCAGTAGCGGATCGAGTGCCGCTTCGCCCGCCGCTGCGACCACCAGCGGAATTTCATCGTGCGCCCAATCGTCTTCCGCCACCACGTCAAAAATGCCGATCAACTCAGGTAAACCAGCAGGCATCAAATGCAGCAATGCCCGCCACGAATGCAGCGGCACCCAATAATCCGCACCCTCGCTTTCCACAAAACTATTATCCGCCACCAATTCCACCAGCGTCGGTGCATCCGCCGCCGTCAACCCATAAGCGGAATAATCGCGCCACGGACGGTTATCAGTTGGCTCACCCAATACCGCTAAAATCTTCAGAATGCGTTGCTTATCCACATCAAATCCTTTTCTTGTTTGCCAGCAAAATCCCAGCAGCTACCAATATCATCCCGATTGCATGGTAAAACTGCAAGCGTTCCCCCAGCAACAGCGTCGCCAACAAAATCCCAAACACCGGCATCAAATGGCTAAACTGCCCCGTGCGACTCACACCCAACCGTTGCGTGGCATGATTCCAAAACATATACGACAACAACGACGGAAACACCGCCACATACGCAATGCTCGCCACGCTCAGCGCCGTGAACGGCATGATCTGAAACGTCACGCTTTCATACACATACAGCGGCAAAATCGCCAACGCCCCCAGACTCACCGTAAATCCCAAAATCGGCAAGCCCTTCAACCCCTCTGGGAGCTTGCGCAACAATACCGTATACAACGACCAATCCAAGGTTGCTGCCACAATCCACACATCGCCGCGATTGAATGCCAACTGCTGTAACACGCTGACATCCGCCCGCGTAATAATCACCAATACCCCCAGCAACGACACCCCGATCCCCAGCCATTGCCAAGCATGGCTTTTCTCATGCAATACCCAACTTGCCAGCAAAATCATCGTGATCGGCGTGACCGATTGCAGCAACACCCCATTCGTCGCCGTCGTGGTTTGCAAACCGACATACACCAAACTGTTAAACCCCGCGATACCCAACACCGCCAACGCCAACACCAATCGCCAATGCGTTTGTGCCAACGGCAACGCCCCCCGCATCGCCGACCACGCAAACGGCAACAAAATCAACGCCGCCACCGCCCAGCGCCAAAACGACAAGCCCAACGGCGGCACATCGACATGGATAGCCCGCGCCAAATTAAAATTACCTGCCCAGAACAGAATCGTCAGCACCAGCAGCAAGTAAGGGGAAAATCGGTCAAGAAATGAATATTGCATCGCCGCAGTATATCACCGTACTTGCGCAGTAATCTGCAACTGCCGCTGCGCCGAAGCAGCCAACCAGCCGACCCTCCACACCCCCGTCAGCGAATCATATTCACCGACTGGACTTGCCCGTTGAAACTGTAACGACCCCGGCAATACATCGTGCACCTGCACACCCGACGCATCATCCGACCCCGTATTACTCACCATCAGCGTATAAACCACCGCTTCGCCACGTTTCACCTGCGGCTTATCCACGCTTTTGCTGATACTCAGATCAACACTACGCGGCAGTGACAGACCCAAATCCCACGAAAAATCCTGCACACCTGCCTCCAGCGTCATCAGGCCCGTCTTGCCAGCCGCATCCACATCGCTATCGGTTTGGCGATCACCTGTCATGCCGCGAGCCGTTGGCACATACCCCGCTGGCAAATCGCTAAACTCAAGGAAATATGTCCCCGGCTGCACATTAGCAAACCCATACGCCCCCGCTGCATTGGTTTGCGTTACCGCCGCACTCACCCCCGCCGCCGTTTTCAGCGTCACCGTCACGCCAGCAACACCCCCTTCATCCGCATCTTGCGCCCCGTCACCGTTCGCATCCAACCACACCCGATCACCGAGAGCAGCGGGCAACGTCAACCCCATGTCATAATCCGCCGCAAAACTTCCTGCTGCCCCCGTGGAGGCAACGTCAATACCTTGCGGCGGCATCCCACCCAGCGGATTGCCCGCCAAATAATCATCCGGCTTATCCAGTTTCACGCTGTAGGCATGGTTAGGCAGCAAGCCCCAAAAAGCGTAATGTCCTGCCCCATCCGTCAACGTTTCCGCCACCAAGGTTGTGCCGTCATACACGCGCACCGTCACCCCTTCCAGCGGCGGTTCACTCGCATCCTGCCGCCCATCACCATTGCGGTCAAACCACACGTAATCCCCTAAACCCGCCACCGCCGCCGTGTCCACCATCATCAGCCCCACCTTTGGCGGCTCGGTCGTCAGCAATGTTTCCGTCGTATGCGTCGTCGTGTCGTCATAACTGGCGGTATAGGTAAAGCTATTCCACGCCACACTCAAATTGGCAGGCGTTGCTTCACCTGCTAACTGCCGCACGGGCACAGTAATCCGCAGCTTTTCCCCCGGCAACAAGCCACCCGCTGGCAACCACGTGAACTGGAAGGATTGCGCACCATTGGTTGAATCTTGCACTTCACTGGCAGGCACAGCACTCACACTGCCATCCGCCGCGACGCGTTGCAGAACAATATCCCCACTACGTTCCACACTCCATTGCGAACCCCGCGCAACGCCCGTGACCTGTGCCGTATCGCCCAATGCAGGCAACACATCCTGCACCTCCAGCCGCGTATCCGTCACATTGCCGGTATTGCGGATTTCCAGCACATACGTTCCCGCCCCGCTCAAATCGGTTTTGCCCGTATTTGGCGTGCGGCTAAAAGCATTGTCCAATGCGCCCTTGACCCATTTCACACTATCGAGCGTCGTCAACTCCGGCACATTGAAATTAGCGTTAGAGGAGCGGCAAAACGCTTGCGCCGTTTTTCCCGCATCCGCGCCATTCACGCACGTCACCAAAGGATGATCCCCCGTGGCATACTGCGCCACATTGGTAATAAGCGTGGTGGCGGGAATGCCGGGGCGAATCCGCGCACTGAAATACACCGCCACGCCATTGTCAGACCTGCCCACGGGCAACTGACAGCCGGGAAATTCCCAACGTAACTTCACGCGTCCATCCGCTTGCACCACCCGGCTAAAACGCGGGAACAAACACGCCACCTGATCGGTCGCCACCCCGCTGCTAGGCACAGCCACCCGCCACCAGTTGCCACCCTGCCCTGTCACATAATCCAAGCCAGCGGGCAACACATCTTCGAGGATCGGGTATTGCGTCCCCGTTCCCGATAACTCATCCACCCCCAACGACACGCGGTATACATGGTCATTGCTGAAAGGGGCAGGCGCAACCAACGGTTTCCACGAAGGCACGGTATAGACGATAGTCGATGCATCCGGCGATACCACGCCACCAGTCGGTGTAATTTTGCTGAGACTTAAAATAGGTTCGCCCTGCCCTAACACCGGAATTATGGGCGCACAACTCGTGCCGTGCTGTGAAGACTCAGTGCAGTTGCGGATACCGTCACCCACGTAATTGCCATCTACCACAAAACGTAAATCCAGCGTTTGTTTGGCAAGATTTGCTGCCACGGCCCAGCGTAAACGCTTGATGCTCACTACGGTTGCGCCCGACGGCAACGCCGTTGCCACACACCCTGTCGGGTTGCCGTTGGCATCGTGCAAATTACTGCTACGCCCCGCCGCTTGTTCCGACACCGCCCAGTTGAGGATAGGCAAACTCAAGGGGTGAAAATCATCCACGCCATCCGCCGTGCAATCCACTTCAGGGTAGTTCATCAGTTTCGGGGTATTGGTAGCGGCGGCAACGTACACCTGCATTCCTGCCGGAACGTGTTCGATCACCGTGTAGGCCGTGGCGCTGCTGGGTAGGCTCACGCTCCAGCGTTCCATGCCCCCTGGTTGCACGAAATCAGCGCTGCCTGTTTTGGCAAAACCAACGCTAGGCGCAGGGGGTGGCGTTGGACACGCAGCATCAATGCCAACGGGAACAATGACATCCGGCGCAGTTGAGGTACTAGCAATACCGCCCGTTTCAGCAATTGCTACATTGCTCACACTCACAGGCGGGGCGGCACTGTTACAGGTCGGAAACTTCACCTGCACCTTGAGAATGCCTGTCGATCCGGCAGCTAAACCGTCAGCAGGAACGCCTTCCGGCAAGCCATCCGGCGGTGTTGCCAAACGCCACGTTAAGGTTTTACCGACCAGAGTGGCATCCGCCACACTGCCACCCATTGGCGTGTAACTGACAAGTTTTAGCGGTGCAGGAAGGGTGTCGGTAATCGTGGGAGCGGCGCAATACAACGCGGTAATACTCGCGCAACGGTAGCGGAGGGTATAAGTAAAGGTTTCGCCAGCGGCAGGTGTCGTGGTGCTGACTTGCTTGACCACTAATAAATCCGCCCCTGCTGCGTAAGTCAATGGTGTGAAACAAAGCAAAAGTACGCAGACGACAAGCCACAAGGCGGCGTTCACCCTCATGGGGCGATTATTATTATTCTGCATGAGCAAGCCTGCTGGTGTATTTTTTAGAAGAATTTGAATAAGTAAATTCTATCGCGAATAGATGTCGAGCACAAATATATTTATGGCAACATCAAAAAATACTCCCCCGCACGAATCCACGCATTGACCGCTAGCCTTTACCCCACGCACTCCCGTAAAATCCCCTACCCCAAGCAACAGGTAAGCCTCACCCCGTGCGTCTAAGTAAAATCCGCATTGCCGGATTCAAAAGTTTCGTCGACCCCGTGACGCTGGATTTACGCAGCAACCTCACCGGCATCCTCGGTCCCAACGGGTGTGGCAAGTCCAACACCATTGATGCTGTGCGCTGGGTCATGGGCGAATCCTCCGCCAAACACCTGCGCGGCGCGTCGATGGAAGACGTGATTTTCAACGGCTCATCCTCCCGCAAACCCATCGGGCTAGCCTCGGTCGAACTCGTGTTCGACAACAGCGACGGCACGCTCGGCGGCGCATATGCCCAATACGCCGAAATCTCCGTCAAACGCCAAGTCAGCCGCGACGGCGATTCCCGCTATTTCCTCAACGGCGCGAAATGCCGCCGCCGCGACATTACCGACATTTTCCTCGGCACAGGCTTGGGGCCGCGCAGCTACGCCATTATCGAACAAGGCATGATTTCGCGCCTGATCGAAGCCAAGCCCGAAGAATTGCGCAATACCCTCGAAGAAGCCGCTGGCATTTCACGCTACAAAGAACGCCGCCGCGAAACCGAAACGCGCATGGCGCACACCCGCGAAAACCTCGAACGCCTCACCGACTTGCGCGACGAACTCGAAAAACAACTCGAACGCCTCGACAAACAAGCCAAAGCTGCACAACGTTTCCGCGAATTACGTAACGAAGAACGCCACCTCGAAGCCAGCATCCTGCTCCTGCAATGGCAAGCCCTCCAAGCCGACGGCGCACAACGCCTGCGCGACCTCAGCCAACGTTCCACTGATTATCAGCAACAGATTGCCGACATTCGCCACCTCGAAGCCCTGATCGAAGCCTTGCGCGAGCAATACACCACCGCCAACGACACCCTCAACGTGGTGCAAGGCGAGTATTACCAAGCCGGAGCAGACATTGCCCGCATCGAACAAAGCATCCAACACCAGCGCGACATCCAACGCCGCCAGCAAGATGCCTTGCGCCAAGCCGAACAAAGCCTCGAAGAAACCCTGCGTCACGCCGCCGAAGACCGCGACAAATTACACGTTTGCGAACAAACCCTTGCCGATCTCGAACCCCGCGAAGAGGCGTTGAACGAGCAACTCGACCTCGCCGACGCACAACTACACGATGCCGAAGACCAGCTCAACGACTGGCAAGAACACTGGCAAAACATCCAACAGCGTATTGCCGAACCGACCCGCCAAGCGCAAGTCGAAAAAGCCCGCATGGAACAACTCGAACGCCAACTGAGCCAAACCAGCCAACGCTTTGAACGCCTGCACCAAGAAACCGCCAGCCTCACCAGCAGCCGCTTTGAAGACGACCAAGCACTACTCGAAGCCGAATGCGAGGAATCCGCCGCCGCCCATGTCATCGCGGAAGAACAGCTTGCCGACCTCAGTACTCAACTTAACCAGCAACAGCAAGCGCAGCGCGAGGTTCAAACCCAACTAGACCAAGCCCGCTCCCGCCGCCAAGCCCTACAAGGACGGCTCGCCTCGCTAGAAACCTTGCAACAAGCAGGCTTAGAAAAAGCCGACAAAACGCGTAACCAATGGCTCAAAGAACACGACTTAGACAGCGCCCCGCGCATTGCCGAAATCCTCAAAGTCGAAGCGGGTTGGGAAAGCGCGTTTGAAGCAGTGTTGGGGGAAGATTTGGATGCGGTTTGTACAACCGCATTACCCCCCATCCCCAGCCCTTCCCCCGCAAGGGGTGAAGGGAGCAAAGAAAGTGTATTCCCCAAAGCGGGCATTACACTGCTAACAACGGAGTCAGATACTCTTGCTCCTTCCCCCCTTGCGGGGGAAGGCTGGGAAGGGGGCAACACTGGGGAACCCAGTGCCTCTTGCTACCTCTCTAGCAAACTCCAAGCCCCCCGCGCCGCCCAAACCCTCGTCGCCAGCATCCACTGCACCGAAACCCTGCACGAAGCCCTAGCGCAACGCCACACCCTAGCCCCGCACGAATCCATCGTCACCCGCGCTGGTATCTGGCTAGGCAGCAACTGGCTACGCAGCCGCCGCCAAACCGACGCGCACAGCGGCATCCTCCAACGCCAGCAAGAAATCGAAACCTTGCGCGAACAACTTGCCACGCTAGAAACCGCCCTCACCGACTGGCAACAACAAGCTGAGCAACTCCGCGACAGCATCCACCACCACGAACAGCAGCGCCATCAAGCACAAGCCGACACCAACCGCTTGCACCGCGCCGAATCCGAACAGCGCAGCCGCTTACACGCCCTGCAACAACGCATTGCGCAATTACACAGCCGCCGCCAGCAAATCGCTGCCGAATGCGCAGAACTCGACGCGCAACGCCAGCAACAGGAAGAAGATCACCTGATTGCCACCGAGCAGCGCAACACCGCCCTCGACTTGCTCGACAGCGTGCAAATCGAACGCGACAGCCTCGCCGCCAGCCGTGACGAACGACAACACGCCGTCAGCGATGCCCGCCGCCATTTACGCGAGCTGCAAGACACCGCCCAAGACATTCGCCTGCAACTCGAAACCAACCGTACCCAGCGCGACAATAGCCAACGCCAACTCGACCGTTTCAACAGTCGCCTTGAATTACTCGAACAACAACGCGATACCCTGCTCGAACAACTCCAAATGCAAGACGACCCCGCCACCGCCTTGCAAGCCGAACGCGATACCGCCCTCGCGCAACGTGCCGATGTTGAACAACGCCTCACTCACGCCCGCCATACCTTGCAAGGCATAGAAAACGAGATTCGCCAACAAGAAGCTGCCCGCGTACAAGCCGAACGCCGCGTCGAACACACCCGTACCGAGCAAGAAAATCGCAAACTTGAATGGCAAGCGGTGCAAGTACGCGAACAAACCACTGCCGAACAGTTCGCCAAAACCGAATTCGACGTTGCTGCCTTGCAAGCCACCTTACCGCCCGATGCCACACCGGAACAGTTCCAACAACCGTTGGAAACCATCCAACGCAGCATCCAGCGCTTGGGCGCAATTAACCTTGCTGCTATCGACGAATACCGCGAACAAAGCGAGCGCAAACAGTATTTAGATCAACAAAATGCTGATTTAGTAGCCGCTTTAGAGACATTAGACACGGCTATCCGTAAAATCGACCGCGAAACCCGTGCGCGTTTCAAAGAAACCTTTGATAAAGTCAACAGCCGCTTACAGGATATGTTTCCGCGTCTGTTTGGTGGCGGCGAATGTTATCTAGAAATGACAGGGGATGACTTGCTGACAACGGGTATTGCGATCATGGCACGCCCGCCGGGTAAGCGGATTTCGACCATTTACCTGATGTCAGGTGGCGAAAAAGCCCTGACTGCCGTAGCCTTGGTATTCGCGATTTTCGAGCTAAATCCCGCACCGTTTTGTATGCTGGATGAGGTGGATGCCCCCCTCGATGAAGCGAACGTCGGGCGTTTTTGTGAGCTAGTACGGCATATGTCGGAACGTGTGCAATTCATTTTTATCACCCACAATAAATCCACAATGGAACTTGCCGAAAATCTTATCGGTGTTACCATGCGGGAAGCGGGTGTCTCGCGGCTGGTGGCGGTTGACATGGCGGAAGCCGTCAAGCTGGCAAATGGATGAAGACGACAACAAATAAGGATTAAAGGATTTTAAATGGAACTGGTAAGCCTGATTATCATGGTGCTGGGTCTTGCGGCATTGGTCGGTATTTACGTGATTAGCCGCGTATCACGCCATGCTCCCCAAAAGCGCGATGAAAACGTACCCCTATTACGCGATGCAGATGGCAACGAGCTTTCCAGCGTGGCTGACGATGTACCCGCCCGCGATGGCAAACGCCCATCTTCCAACGCGCGTAATATGTCCGATGTAATGATGACGAATGTGTCAGGCAAGCATCCCGACAACGTAACACCGCTATCCAAAGCTGCTGTCAGCTTGCCACCGCAATTGGTGTTGTTCATTGCGGCAGATATTGAAGCAGGCTTTGACGGTGAACACGTCTTACACGCGCTGGATAATGCGGGGTTGAATTTCGGGGATATGAATATTTTCCACCGCTATATCCTGACCGAACAGGGTGAGGCCAGCTTGTTTAGCATTGCTAACGGGGTTAAACCATGGACATTGATTCCTGAAGAATTATTGGTGCAAAACACACCTGGGCTTTCCATGATTCTGAATTTGCCAAGCCCGATTGATGACGCGGAAGCGATCAATGATTTCATGCGCACCGCTGAACGCTTAACGACTGACCTGAATGGTGTGCTGAAAGACCAGAACCAACGACCGATTACGGCGGCATCTTGGGCTGATTTACTCGCACTGGCAGCATAAGACTTAAAGAACAGAACCTCCTCCCCAACAGGAGGAGGTTCTTCTACGCAACGCCAGTATTAGTCTTTTTTCTTTTGCGCTTTCTGAGCCTTCTTTTCTGCCTTTTTCGCTTTCTTTGCCGCTTTTCTCTCAGCCTTGTGGAGTGCTTTTTGCTGTTTCTCAGCTTTTTTGAGTTCCTTCTTCAGCGCTTTCTTAGCTTGTTTCGCGGCTTTTTTGAGTTCCTTTTTAGACAACTCTGGCTCAGGTGTGACCACATGATAGTCAGCGGGAATCTCTTCCGCCAGCATTTCACCCGTTTCAGGCTCAACAAGCCATTCCGCATCTGCTACCGCTACGTCGTCGTTCGGCTGAGCATCCGCCAGCAAGGCTTGAGCGCTAGCAATAATCAGCGGCGCAGTGTTATCACCAATGCCCGGTAACGCCGCTAATGTCTCCGGCGGCATGGCTGCCAATTGCGCAACGCTACTAATCCCGTGTTCTGCCAGACGCTTAATGGTGGCAGGGCCTACATACTTTACATTAGCAAGATCTTGTTCCATTCTTGGTTCTCCTATTGTTTTTACTTACATTCATCAATTTGTAATAAAATCTTAACATTAAACTCACCCCAGAATTGTGACAGAGTTGTTCAAATTTCAAACAAAAAGGAATCGCCCGTGGCTCATCAGCACAAAAGTTTCGCCATTATTGGTCTTGGTACATTCGGCAGTACAGTTGCAGCCGAATTGGTTCGCTTCGGCAATCATGTTTTAGGCATTGATCTTGATGAAAAACGGGTCAGCCATTTAGCCAATAGCCTCTCCGAAGCCTTGATTGTGGATGGACGCGATGAACATGCGCTACGCGAAGCCGGTATTGGGCATTACGACGTGGTATTAATTGCGATGGGCGAAGATTTGGAAGCCAGCATTTTGTGCACCATGAATGCGCGGATGCTCGGCGCAAAAACCGTTTGGGTTAAAGCCAGCAGCCGCACCCATCACCGCATTCTCAATAAACTCGGTGCTGACCGCATCGTACACCCCGAAGAAGAAATCGGGCAGCACATTGCACAAATGCTCCACAACCCGCTAGTACGCGATTATGTTAGCCTCGGCAACGGTTTCCACATCGTCAATATGACCGTGCCCAATCATTTGGATGGCGTGACCGTCGCTTCCCTCAAGCTCACCGAAAAGTTTGAATTACGCTGCCTTGGGTTGATGCGCGGGAGTGAGTTTGTGTCCTGCAACGATGGCAAGGCACAACTGCACCCCGATGATAAATTGCTGCTGCTAGGGCGGCGCACGTCGTTACGCAAATTCAGTGATAGTGTGTAACCAGCGGCGGAGTATCCCATGTTTGTATTCCTGCGTGCGTTGGCTTTCCAGCGGAGTGTGCGTTTACCGCCCCCTGCCCTATTAGCGTTGTCGTATGCCATCTTGATTGTTATCGGGATGCTGTTATTAAAATTGCCGGTTGCTACCCACAATGGTATTGCGTGGTGGGATGCGCTGTTTACGGCGGTATCAGCCGTGACTGTTACCGGTTTGGCGGTGGTGGATACGGGGAGTTATTTCACCTCGACCGGGCAAGCGTTTATCTTGCTGCTGATCCAGCTCGGTGGCTTAGGCATCATGGTGTTTGCGGTGCTGATATTATCCGCTATGGGTTTGCCGATTGGTATGTCGCACCATGTCTTCCTGCGCGAAGATTTGAATCAAACCTCGGTGAGTGAGCTGGTACGCTTGTTGCGGGTGATTTTGCGCGTGGTCGTGGTATGCGAACTGAGCGGCATGGCCTTGCTCGCATTCGTGACCGTGCCAGAATTCGGCTGGGCGGGCGGCTTGTGGCAAGCCCTATTCCACAGCATTTCGGCGTTCAATAATGCAGGCTTTGGGTTATTTCCTGACAGTGCGATGCGTTGGGCAACCAACCCTATCGTGAATTTCACGCTGCCAATGCTGGTGATTATCGGCGGGTTAGGCTATAGCGTAATGGCGGATATGCTTCAGTTGCGGCAGTGGCGGTTATTTTCACTGCATACCAAATTGATGTTGGTGGGAACTGGGGTCTTACTGGTGTGGTCTACCGTGATATTCGCCGCACTAGAATGGGATAACGTGAAAACCTTAGGTACGCTAGACAGCGCCATAGATCGCTGGCAAGCCAGTTGGTTTCAAGCCGTGATTGCGCGAACGGCGGGGTTTAATAGCATTGATCTAGCAGGAATGCACGACAGTACCGTGTTGAGTTTTATTGCCTGGATGCTGATCGGCGGCGGAAGCACCTCCACCGCAGGCGGTATTAAAGTCACCACCTTTATCGTCTTAATTCTCGCGACGGTGGCATTTTTTCGGCGGCAAAAACAATTGCATGTCTTCGGACGCAGTATTGGCATGGATGAGGTACTAAAAGTCACCGCTATTTCAGTACTCACCGTATTAACCCTAATGGCAGGGATGTTTTTCCTGACGATTTCCAATGATGGAAAATTTTTGGACATTCTATTTGAAGCAACCTCTGCCTTGTGTACCGTCGGTGTTAGCCGTGGTTTAACGGCGCAATTTGATGATACGGGGCGCACCATCTTGATGCTATTGATGTTTATCGGACGGGTGGGGCCTTTAACATTAGGATTCTTCCTAGCAACACAAGCCGCGCCTAGGGTACGCTATCCCGCCGGACAGATCTATTTAGGTTAAACGCTGTACTTTTCAGCACAGGTAAAACAATGATGAAAAATTACATGAGTAACACACTGTTACTCAGTCTAGGATTACTGCAAGGTTGCACGCTAATGCCCGCGCAATCGTTCGGTAATGCAGCAACATTGACCGCCAACGAACACCAGACCATTGCCTTATTCGAGCGCAGTAATCCCTCTGTTGTCTCCTTGAACGCAAAAAATCCCCTCGCCAACGCATGGGAAGGCACGGCTTCCGGCACAGGTTTTGTATGGGATACGCAAGGGCATATTGTAACCACCCAACACCTGATTCAAGGGCAAACCGTGATGCAGGTGCGCCTCGCCGACCAACGCACCGTGGAAGCACAGGTCATCGGCTACAATAAAGAACAAGACCTTGCGGTGCTGCAACTCCCACGCCTCAACAATGCCCCCCCGCTGCTCGCTTGGGAAGCAGTCAACGCTTGCAAGTCGGGCAACGCGTCTTCAGTATCGGCAATGCGTTTGACCTTGGCCCTAACCTGAGCGAAGGGCTGATTTCTGCGCTTGATCGCACGTTTGGTGATGAGCAAAACGGCGCAATCTATCACCTGATTCAAACCGATGCCGCCATTAACCCCGGTAGCTCTGGTGCACCGCTGTTGAATAGTGCGGGTCAAGTAATTGGTGTTAATGTAGCCATTTATAGCTTATCAGGCGGCTCAGAAGGCGTTGGCTTTGCCATGCCCATCGACATCGTAAAGCAAATTGTGATGCCACTTATTAACCCAAATACCCAAAAATGACGCTGTAAATCGGTATGAGCGCCATACTTATTTATTTATCGGGGTTTAATTCTTGGTAATTAACCCTATGCTTTAAATGGTCTTTACAATGATATGTCTTGCTATACAAGAAAATATAGCGCCTAATGGCTATAGCCCTTCTTAATACGTTAATTTACTACACGTAGCATCGCTTAATATAACGTCTGGTTTTTAATGCAAAACCCCTCTCATCACATCAATAGATTTTACGGAATCTGTTAAAACCCCTTGCCTGCCCTATTTATTTTTTCTGTTTAGTCTATTCAAAATAAGAGTTCTTCCCCTCATGAAAGCACACCGTAAAACCCTGTTAAACCATGTTCGTCAATGGGGGGCACAGTCTTTCAAAGAAACCCAACCCTTACGCGCCGAACTCTTCAGCGCCGACCAGATGGAACGCCACGGCAGAACGTTAGCCGACACCCACCAACTCACCCAGCAATCGGTTCAGGATCAGCTTCTCGATCGCCTCTCTGACAACGAAGCCGTGCTAGTGGAATGTTCCCGTGTATTAACCGCCACGGTCAGTTCCAATCACCGCCTCACCCCGGCGGGCGAATGGTTGCTGGATAACTTCTACCTGATTGATGAGCAAATCCGCACCGCCAAACGCCATTTGCCGCAAGGTTACAGCCGCGAATTACCGCGCTTGGCGGATGGTGCATCGAGCGGCTTGCCGCGTGTGTATGACATTGCGCTGGAAAACATTGCGCACGGCGATGGGCGGGTTGACCCCGACAGCCTCAGCCGTTTCGTCACCGCTTACCAAACCGTCACGCCGTTGAAGCTGGGTGAATTATGGGCAATCCCCATCATGTTGCGCTTGGCACTGATCGAAAACCTGCGGCGCATTGCGGCACGCATTACCACCGACAAAATTGACCAAGACCTTGCCGATACGTGGGCAAACCGCATGGTCGCAGCAGCAGAGCAAGACCCCAAAAGCCTGATTCTTGTCATAGCCGACATGGCGCGTTCCAACCCGCCGATGAGCACGCCGTTTGTGGCGGAATTGGTACGCCGCTTGCAGTGGCAAAGTGCCGCACTCGGCTTGCCGTTGAGCTGGATTGAACAATTGCTGGCGGAATCACACCTGACCATCGAACAATTGGTGCAAATCGAAAGCCAGCAACAAGCCGCTGATCAAGTCTCCATTGGCAATAGCATTGGCAGCCTGCGCTTCCTTGGCTCAATGGATTGGCAAGCATTCGTCGAAAACATGAGCGTGGTCGAACAAGCCCTGATCGACGATCCCGCAGGTGCATACGGCGAAATGACGTTTGCTACCCGCGACCGTTACCGCCACGTCGTAGAAAAAATTGCCAAATACACCCGTTATTCCGAAGGCGAAGTGGCACAATTAGCCGTGCAACTGGCGCAAGCGGGCGCGGAAAAACATGGCAATGACGACCGTACCGCGCACGTTGGTTTTTACCTGATCGACGACGGTTTGCACCCACTCGAACAAGCCGCGCAAGCACGGCTGCCGCTGCTCACGAAACTCCACAGAACCGCTTGCTGCTTACCGCTGCTATCTTTTCTGGGCGGCATTGCGCTGCTAACCGTGCTGTTTACTGGCGGCTTACTGCTGCACGCCCACGCTGACGGCGTACAGGGCTGGTCGCTGGCATTGTTAGGCATCGTGTTGGCACTCGGTACAAGCTACCTGTCGGTGGCACTGGTGAACTGGCTGGCAACCTTGTTGAATACGCCGTATGCCTTGCCGCGCATGGATTTTTCTGAAGGCATTCCCGCGCCATCACGCACTTTGGTCATCGTACCCACCATGCTCAGTAGCACCTCCGGCATTGAAAGCATGATGGAAACGCTGGAAGTGCGTTTTCTCGCCAATCGCGATACGCATCTGCATTTCGGCTTATTAACCGATTTCTTGGATGCGCCGCTAGAAACGCAGCCGGGGGATGATGCGCTATTGCGGCTGGCACAAGCAGGCATCGACCACCTGAATACCAAATATCCGGGCGAATCGGGTAACATTTTCTTCCTGTTCCACCGTCCGCGCCGCTGGAATCCGCAAGCGCAGGTGTGGATGGGCTACGAACGCAAGCGCGGCAAGCTGGCGGATTTGAATGCGCTGCTACGCGGTGGTGCAAAGGACGCTTTCGCGCTGATCGTGGGCAACATTACGCCGCTGGCTGGGGTGAAATACGTGATCACGTTGGACACCGATACGCAGCTTCCGCGTGACGCGGCTCGCCAGTTCGTCGGCACATTGGCGCATCCGCTCAACCACGCGGTTTACGACCCTGCCAAGCAACGGGTTACGCAAGGTTATGGCATCCTGCAACCCCGCGTCAGCGTGAGCCTTTCCGCTCCCAATCTATCGCGCTATGCACGCTTGTACGGCGGGGAATCGGGCATCGACCCTTACACCCGCGCTGTTTCTGACGTGTATCAGGATGTGTTCAACGAAGGCTCGTTCATCGGCAAAGGCATCTATGACGTGGATGCGTTTGAGCAAGCACTGGGCGGGCGTTTGCCAGAAAACTGCATCCTCAGTCATGACTTGCTGGAAGGTTGTTATGCGCGGGCGGGCTTGCTCAGTGATGTGCAGTTGTATGAAGAATACCCCGTGCGTTACAGCGCAGATGTCAGCCGTCGGCATCGCTGGATTCGTGGCGACTGGCAATTGCTGGGCTGGTTATTGCCCTCCGTGCCGGGAGCAGGGAAGGAACGCCAGAAAAACCCGCTGTCGTGGCTGTCGCGCTGGAAGATTTTTGACAATCTACGGCGCAGCCTTACCGCAGCGGCATTGACCTTACTGTTATTGCTGGGCTGGACAGTGTTGCCAATGGCAGGATTCTGGACACTGGCAGTACTGGCGATTTTGCTGATTCCGTCGGTAAGCGCGTCCTTGTTGAGTCTGGTGCGCAAGCCTGCCGACTTGCTGTTAAGCCAACACCTTGCTGCGGAAATGCGGGCGGCGGAAGGGCATTTTACCCAAGCCGCATTGACGCTGATTTGCCTGCCTTACGAAGCCTATTTCAGTCTGGATGCGATTATCCGCACGCTCTGGCGGATGGCGGTTTCCAAGCAACGTCTATTGGAATGGAATCCATCGAGCGAAACCAACCATCATAGCCCGAACCTGTCCGCCGCTTACCGGGCAATGTGGATTGCGCCGTTTATTGCCGTGGTCACGGGTTTGTATCTGGTAATGATACGCCCAGAAACCTTACTGATCGCAGCGCCTATCCTACTGTTGTGGTGGTTATCGCCTGCCATTATTTGGTGGGTGAGTGAACCACTGGCGCGGCGTACCAGCAAACTAACGCCCGACCAAACCGTGTTTTTGCGCAAGACTGCCCGCAAGACGTGGGCTTATTTCGAGAATTTGGTAGGAGTGCAAGATAACTGGCTGCCGCCGGATAATTATCAGGTCTACCGTGATGTTGGCGTGGCGCACCGCACTTCGCCGACCAATATGGGCATGGCGTTGCTGGCGAATTTGGCGGCTTACGATTTTGGTTACTTGCCGCTGGGCGGGCTGATTGAGCGTACTGCGAATACCTTGCGCACGATGGAGCGTCTGGAACGTTACCACGGGCATTTTTACAACTGGTACGACACGCAATCGTTGCAGCCATTGTTGCCGATGTATGTGTCTACGGTGGATAGCGGCAATCTGGGCGGGCATTTGCTGACCTTGCAGCCAGGGTTGTTGGCATTGCCGGATCAGCCGATTCTAACGGTGCGGTGGTTGGAAGGCTTGCAAGATACATTCGGCATTGTGCTGGAAAGTACGGCGGATAAGACGCACTGGATTGCGTTGCAAACTGCGCTGAATGTTGCGGCTACTACCCGCCCCATGACGTTGGCAACGGTGAAACATTGCCTCGAACACCTAATCGCGCTTGCATCCGTCGATAGCAGCGAATGGGGAGTTGCGTTGGTGCGGCAATGCCGGGGGCATTTGGATGAATTGCGTTTCCTTGTCCCCGATGGTGGGAAAGATGACAGTGCAGGCATTCCGACCTTACGCGAATTGTTGCTGATTCCGGCAAGCAGTCGGCGGGCGCAAGAGCGCATTGCGGCGCTTGAACAACTAGCGTGGCAAGCCAGCGAACTGGCGTGTATGCAATACGATTTCCTCTATGACAAGCCGCGCCGCTTGTTTGCGATTGGCTATAACGTGACCGAACGCCACCGCGATGCGAGTTATTACGACTTGCTGGCATCCGAAGCGCGGCTGTGCAATTTCGTGACGATTGCGCAGGAACAAGTGCCGCAGGAAAGCTGGTTTGCCTTAGGAAGGCTGCTGATCACCACCGATGGCGAGCCAACGCTGTTGTCGTGGAGCGGCTCGATGTTTGAATACCTGATGCCCTTGCTGGTCATGCCGACCTATACCAATACCCTGATCGACCAGACCTACCATGCGGTGGTGCAACGCCAAATTGCCTATGGCAAACAGCGCAACGTGCCGTGGGGTACGTCGGAATCGGGTTATAACACCGTCGATGTGCATCTCAACTACCAATACCGTGCGTTTGGCGTGCCGGGTTTGGGGCTGAAACGCGGGTTGGCGGAAGATTTGGTGATTGCGCCGTATGCCTCGGCACTCGCGCTGATGGTTGACCCCGAAGCCGCTTGCCAAAACTTGCAACGTCTTGCTGCTGATGGTGTGGTAGGCAAGTTTGGCTTCTATGAAGCGGTCGATTACACCCCCTCCCGGCAACGGCGCGGGGAAGCGCGGGTCGTCATCCAGTCGTTCATGGCGCACCATCAGGGCATGAGTTTGCTGGCGTTGGCGTATTTGCTGCTGGATCGCCCGATGCAACGGCGTTTTGCCGCGAACCCGCAATTTCAGGCGACGCTGTTATTGCTGCAAGAACGCATTCCCAAAGCCACCGCGTTCTATACCCAAGCGGCGGAAGTGGCAGAAGTATTGCTGGCTTCCAGCGAACCGCAAATCCCGATCCGGGTACTCAAAAACCCGAATACGCTCCTTCCCGAAGTGCAGTTGCTCTCCAACGGGCGTTACAACGTGATGATAACGAATGCGGGCGGCGGCTACAGTCGGTGCAAGGATTTTGCCGTCACGCGCTGGCAGGAAGACAGTACCCGCGACCATTGGGGCACATTCTGCTACATCCGCGACGTAGCCAGTGGCGAATTCTGGTCAACCGCACATCAACCGACGCTTGCTCCGGCAAACCATTACGAAGCGATTTTCTCGGAAGGTCGTGCGGAATTCCGCCGCCGTGACCACGACTACGACACGCACATCGACATCGTGGTGTCGCCGGAAGACGACATCGAATTGCGCCGCGTGCGCATCACCAACGATTCACTGCTGCAACGCACCATCGAAGTCACCAGTTACGCCGAAGTGGTATTGGCATCCCCTGCCTCTGACACCTTACACCCCGCGTTCAGCAAGCTGTTTGTGCAGACCGAAATCATCGACCCGCTGCAAGCCATCCTGTGTACGCGCCGCCCCCGCGCACTCGATGAACACAGCCCGTGGCTGTTCCATTTGATGGCAGTGCATGAAGGCGATTCCAGCAGCATTTCGTATGAAACCGACCGGGCGCAATTCATCGGGCGCGGCAATACCCTCGCTGCACCGCACGCCATGACCACCGCCGATCACTTGTCGAACAGCGTCGGTGCAGTGCTTGACCCCATCGTAGCCATCCGCCACCGCATCACCCTCGAACCGGAAGCCTCGGTGACACTCGATATGGTCATCGGTATTGCCGATACTCGTGAAGCCAGCCTGCAATTGGTGGAAAAATACCGTGACCGCCGCCTCGCTGACCGCGTATTCGATCTGGCATGGACGCACAGCCAAGTGGTATTGCGCCAGCTCAATGCCAGCGAAGCCGAAGCGCAACTCTACGGGCGGCTTGCCAATTCGGTGATCTATTCCCACGCTTTGCTGCGGGCGGATGCCAGCACCCTAATCAGTAACCACCGGGGGCAATCCGGCCTGTGGGCGCACGCCATTTCTGGCGACTTGCCGATTGTGCTGTTGCAAATCAAGGATCTGGACAATATCGAACTGGTGCGCCAACTGGTCAAAGCCCATGCCTACTGGCGTTTGAAAGGCTTGACGGTGGATCTGGTGATCTGGAACGAAGACCGCGAAGGCTACCGCCAATTGCTGCAAGAACAAATCATGGGGCTGATTGCGTGGGGCGTAGAAGCGCACGTCATTGACCGCCCCGGTGGTATTTTTGTACGCCATGCCGACCAGATTTCCAGCGAAGACCGCATCCTGATCCAGTCGGTTGCCCGCGTCATTATCACCGACAGCAAAGGTTCGCTGACCGATCAAGTGAATCGGCGCGGCTTGCTGGACGTGCGTGTGCCGCCGTTCAAACCTACTCGATACCCCTTCCCTGCCCCGCCAACCGTGGGCAAGTTATTACCGCGTGATGACCTGATCCTATTCAACGGCTTGGGCGGGTTTACCGCTGACGGGCGCGAATACGTGATGACCCCGACCAACGACCAGACCACACCCGCGCCGTGGGTGAACGTGCTGGCAAATCCCCACTTTGGCACGGTGATCTCAGAAAGCGGGCAAGCCTATACGTGGGGCGAAAATGCCCACGAATACCGATTAACCCCGTGGCATAACGACCCGGTGAGCGATTTAAGCGGTGAAGCCCTGTATTTGCGCGACGAAGACAGCGGCGAGTTCTGGTCGCCCACGCCACTACCGTGTCCGGGAACGGGCGCGACCATCAGCCGCCACGGTTTCGGCTACAGCGTGTTTGAACACAATGAAAACGGCATTTACTCGGAACTCACGGTGTTTGTGGCACTGGATGCCTCGGTCAAATTCTCGGTGCTGAAAGTACGCAATGCCTCCGGTCGTACCCGCCAGCTTTCTGCCACAGGTTACGTGGAATGGGTGCTGGGCGATTTAACCCCGAAATCAGCACCGCATGTGATTACCGAATGCACTGCTCCACAAGGCGCATTATTCGCCCGCAACCCTTACAGCATGGAGTTTGCAGAACGGGTAGCGTTCTTCGCGGTGGATGATAACAACCGCACTGTCACAGGCGACCGTGCCGAATTCATCGGGCGCAATGGTTCGTTGCGCAATCCGGCGGCACTGCAACGCGCGTATTTGTCCGGCAAAGTTGGCGCAGCACTTGACCCGTGTGCAGCAATCCAAGTGCCGTTTGAACTGGCGGCAGGACGTGAGCGGGTGATTGTCTTCAAGCTGGGTGCAGGGCGTGATATGCACGATGCGCAAGCCTTGGTACAACGTTTCCGTGGCATGGCGGCGACACTCGACGCGCTCAAACAGGTACAAAATTATTGGGTGCAAACCTTGAGTACGGTGCAGGTAGAAACACCTGATCCTGCGGTGAATATGCTCGCCAACGGCTGGCTGTTGTACCAAACGCTGGGTTGCCGTTTGTGGGGACGCAGCGGTTATTACCAATCCGGCGGCGCATTCGGTTTCCGCGACCAGTTGCAGGACGTGATGGCGTTGGTTCATGCCGAACCGCACAAAGTCCGCGAACATTTGCTGCTGTGTGCAGGGCATCAGTTTGCAGAGGGTGATGTGCAACATTGGTGGCATCCGCCGTCCGACCGTGGGGTACGCACCCAATGTTCCGATGATTATTTGTGGTTGCCGCTGGTGACGTGCCGTTACATCCTGACAACGGGCGACATGGCGGTGCTGGATGAGCAGCGCGGTTTCCTGAGCGGGCGTGCGGTGAGTGCAGGGGAAGATTCGTACTACGACTTGCCGGGGCATTCGGCTGACGTTGCCAGCCTGTACCAGCATTGCGTCCGCGCCATCCTGCACGGCTTGCGCTTTGGCGAACACGGTTTGCCGCTGATGGGTTCCGGCGACTGGAACGATGGCATGAATCTGGTCGGCATCGAGGGCAAAGGCGAAAGCATCTGGCTGGGCTTTTTCCTGTGCGAAGTGTTGGGGCAATTTGCCGAGTTGGCAAAACAGCGCAATGACATCCCCTTCGCGGAACGTTGCCAGCAGGAACGTTACCAATTGCGCCAAAACCTCGAACGCCACGGCTGGGATGGCGCATGGTATCGCCGCGCTTACTTCGACGACGGCACGCCGCTGGGTTCGAGCAGCAACCCCGAATGCCAGATTGATTCGATTGCGCAAAGCTGGTCGGTACTTTCTGGGGTCGGTGCGCCCGAACGCACCGCACAGGCGATGCAATCGCTGAATACGCATTTAGTGCGCCGCGATCATGCGCTGGTGCAATTGTTAGACCCGCCCTTCAATACTTCCGACTTAAACCCCGGTTATATCCGTGGCTATGTGCCGGGGGTGCGCGAAAACGGTGGGCAATACACCCATGCCGCAATTTGGGCAGCGATGGCATTTGCCCGCTTGGGCGACAGCGCACGCGCATGGGAATTGCTGGGGATGATTAACCCGATCAACCACGCCACTTCCCCGCAAACCGTGGCAACGTACAAGGTCGAGCCGTATGTGATTGCTGCCGACGTGTACGCGGTTGCACCGCATACCGGACGCGGTGGCTGGACTTGGTACACTGGCTCGGCAAGCTGGATGTACCGGCTGATTACCGAATCGTTGCTGGGATTGCGGCGCGAAGGCGATAGTTTGCGCTTTGAGCCGTGTTTACCGCCAGAGTGGGCAGGATTCAAAATGCTGTATCGTTATCGGGAAACGCTTTACCACATTGTGATTACACAGTTAAACACTCAGGAAAGTACCAAAACAATTACATTGGATGGTATTGAAATACCTCAAGGTAATATTTTGTTGCAAGATGACCGGACTGAACATTACATTGAGGTTAAAATAATAGCCAATCGCTCAGTTTAAATGAATTTAAATAATCAAGGCTAATTTAACTTTCTAATCAGTCTGTTTATTCCCGCTTTCCCTTATGATTTACCTTGCTATAATGGCAAATATAGCGCCTAATAAATACATAAAGTTTTTCCTCTTAAATTTGTTGGTTTTACAACAAAAAGAGAAAAGAAAAATCATCACTACAGATAAAGGAGATATATTATGAATACCAAAGAAGATTACAAACAAAAAATCGAAGGTGAGTTAGCCTTAGCCCGAGCCAAATTAGCCGAGTTCCAAGCGCGTGCGAAAATGGCCTCGGCCGATACCCGCATTAGCTATAACGAACACATGCATGACATGGAACAAAAATTTGATGCGACTAAGGCGAAATTAAAAGAGTTTGGTGAAGCCAGTGATGGCGCATGGGAAAATTTGAAGGATGGCGTGGAAACTGCATGGCATTCTCTGAGTGCTTCCGTTAAAGATGCTGCTGACAAATTCAAAGCCTGACTCTGCTCTCTCTCCTCTCTCTAATCATTTTTTGCTAACACACTAGCATTTTAAGGTAGCCCATTGACTTTGCCCCCCAAAAGGCGGGCTGCCTTACTTTTTAATCCCCCGCAATTAAAGCCAATAGGCGCTTTAAAGGATTAATCTCATGGATACGAATTATCTGTCAGCACACTGGCATCAAATAAAAGGCAGCGTGCGCGAGCAATTCGGCAAGTTAACCGATGATGACTTGCTTGAGATCGGCGGCAAAGTTGAACTTCTTGTGGGTAAATTGCAAGAACGTTATGACCTGAGCCTTGCAGAAGCGGAAGCCGCCGTCACTGGCTTAAAAATTGATGCCGAAGGCATGAAACTAGAAACCAACATTTAACCAATCCCGGAGTTTTTATGAAAACCAACCCTATTTTACTTTCTCTGTTCATCGCTGCCACTTTGCTGGGCTGTGACAACGACACTGAAAAGAAAGCCGTAGACGCTGCACACAACGCTAATGAAAAAGCCAAAGATGCCGTAGCAGCCACTCAAGAAAAAGCCAGTGAAGCGGCGGATGCCATGAAAGAACAGGCGGAAAAAGCCAAAGCAGCAACGGCTAACGCTGTCGAGAATGCAGCCGATAGCGTTGCAGCCAAAGCAGCACAAGAAAAGCAAGAAGCGGCGGACGCTTTGAAAAAACAAGAAGAAGCCCTGAAAAAATAAGACCCTACGGGACTTCCGTGGTGTGTTTTAATGATTATTGATGGACATGAATAAAATGAAAATGCCAATGCTAGCCTTCGCGGTTACGTCTGTGCTGTTGGGTGCAACTGCACCCGTGATGGCAGAAGACGTAACCCTATTTGATTACGAACAACCGACCAGTGCGTATGAAGATGCGTACTTATCCGGTCGTTTGAACGTCAACAGCGGTAATCAGGATCAAACCAGTCATGATTTGAATCTGGATATGAACTACGAACGGGTTTTCAGCTCCCCCGACCGTGATATTAAAATCAACGGGGATCTGCAAGGCTCATCCAAACGCGGTCCGAATACCGACGATGCGACCCAAGATAATTACATCGGCACAGGTTCGGTGGGAATGAATAAATACCTCAAGCCCAATAGCAAAGGTGCTTTTTGGTATGGCGAAGGCGAAGTTGGCGTTAAAAAAGGCGCTGATGACCCACGTATTAAAGCGGGCGTTGGTGTGGGTTATGGTCGCGTTGTCAATGTGACTCCAATGGCACAAGCGATTCGCTTAGTAGAGGCGTTAACGGATAAAAAGCGTTTAACCGGCAGTTTGACCAAAGCCGAATATAACCAAGTCGCCAACATTATTGCTAAAGAAGCTGAATACCGCACGCAATATGGCGCAGCCGATTATCAGCAAAATTGGATGGCGGATATTGAAAAAGTCCTGCAAGCCACGGGCAAAACCGCTGGTGAATTAGGCGCTATTGGCATTCTCAGAGCGCGTGACGTTTTGGTTAATGAACGCATTTCTACCCGCAAATACGGTTGGTTAGCCAAAGTCGGCGTGAGCGAAGTTTTCAAAGATTATGATGGTAGTGATACCAAACCAGCATTGGATATGGGTGCGGAATACCACCGTCCATTGAATAACCAAACCCAGTTTTCCAATGAAGCATCAGCTTCTGCCATTTTGCAAGATAGCGACAGCAGCTATACCGCCAAAAATGCCATGAGTTTGACGCATGAATTAACTGACCGCGTGGATTGGTTAAATAGCTGGGCAATGAATTACGATCACAATGATGTTACCAGTGCTGATACTACGACGAATGCGGTGAGTTCTACCTACCGTTATTACATCAGTAATAAACTGGCATTTGACACGGTAGCGGCTTTATCAAAAGTCAGTGACGATATTACTGACAATGGCAATGACGAAATCGACAAGTCATTATTCATGGGCGTTACCTATCGCCTTAAATAAGGTCGATGCTAAATTAATATGAGGTATTTGAAATGAAAACGATACGTAAATTAACTGCTAGCGCAGTCACTATCGCTGTTTTACTGAGTTTGACAGCGTGCTCCGGGATGACAACCCGTGAGAAAAATACCGCCGTGGGCGCAGGTGTTGGTGCAGTTACCGGTAGTGCGGTAACAGGTGGCTCAACCGCCGGAACAATTGGTGGTGCAGCCGTCGGTGGAATCATTGGCAGCGGTGTTCGTTAAACCCTACTACGATTTCAGTAAGGAGAAATACGCTCCTGCGTGGATGCACCTGAGTAACAACTATGCGCTTATATACGAGCTGCGATTTGGCGTTCGAGATTCTTACGCCGACACCGTTTGTGCTGATGTTGCGCCCACGCAGTGGTATGCAGCAATGGATTACCCGCGAGGAATACCGCCTCGTCCCTAGCGTGCCAGTGTTTGAATTCACAGATAACTACGGCAACCTCTGTCAACGGCTGGTAGCCCCACGGGGAATTTTCACCGTGTACACCTCTGCCGAAGTCATGACCGCCAATGACGTGGATCAAGCACCGGGAGCGCCGTTCGTGGCAGTTCAGGATCTGCCCGATGCTGAACTCAGCTACTTGTTGCCCAGCCGTTACTGTGAATCCGATCGTTTTGGGCAGATGGCAACCGAGATTACCGCAGGGCAGCCAGCAGGTTACGATCAGGTCGCAGCGATTGCGACTTGGTTGCGTGCCACCATCCTTTTTGCACCGGGCAGCAGTAATATTCCGGTGTCGGCAATCGAAGTCAACCGCAAGCAATCGGGTGTCTGTCGCGACTTTGCGCACCTTGGCATTGCCTTGTGCCGCAGCTTGAGCATTCCCGCCCGCATGGTGGTGGGTTATCTCTACCAACTCGACCCGATGGATTTACACGCTTGGTTTGAAGCCTATGTCGGTGGACGTTGGTACACGTTTGATGCCACGCAAGCCGAACTCAACGGCGGCTATGTGGTACTGGGCTACGGTCGGGATGCGGCGGATGTCGCGGTTTACAATCAGTTTGGCCCTGCGGTACACCCCACCGCCCAAACCGTTTGCGTGCAGCTTCTCAAAGAGCAAGAAAATACCGTTATGGATAAATCACCTAATGTCCGCTGCATTCCTTAATACATTAAAACGCTTTTATCGCCCCGCCCTTGTGATCGCGATTGTGCTACTCATCAGCGGCTATTTCGCACGCAATCTGCTCTTTGGCACACCCGTTGAAGCCCAAGCCGTCGTTCAGGGCGAATTACGCCAAACCGTAGTTGCCAGCGGGCGCATCACTTGGCCTCAACGTGTATCAGTGGCGGCGGAAATCACGGGGCGCGTCACTCACATTCCCGTCAAAGAAGGTCAAGCGGTCAAACGCGGCGATTTGTTAATCCAGCTTGCCGACAGCACCGACCGCGCCAGCCTCGCCCAAGCCACCACCGCCGTAGCACTCGCCGAAGCCAAACTGCGCCAGCAACGCGAAGTCGCGCTACCCACCGCGCAAGAAGCACTGCGCCAAGCACAAGCCGATGTCGAACAAACCGGTCAGCAACTCACCCGCATCCGCTCGCTCAACAACCAGAAATACATCAGCAAAACCGAACTGGACACCGCCCAGCGCAATCTGGATGTTGCCAATAGCAAGCTGGAAGCCGCCCAATTACAAGTAAAAAGCAACCAAACCAAAGGCAGCGACGCACTACTTGCCACCACCGCCCTGAATCAAGCTCGTGCATCCTTGCAACTCGCACAGGTCAAGCTGGCGCAAACCGCCATCCTCGCCCCTGCCGATGGCACGCTGATCAGCCGCAGCATTGAACCGGGCGATATTGCCACCGCTGGCAAAGCCCTCATGGTGTTGGCAGCGCAAGGCGAAACCCAAATCGAAGTGCAAATCGACGAAAAAAACCTCGGAAAACTTGCCGTCGGACAAGTTGCACTGAGTTCCGCCGATGCTTTCCCCCAACAGCGTTTTAATGCCGAAGTCGCCTACATCAACCCCGGCGTGGATGCGACACGCGGCGCGGTGGAGGTAAAACTGCGGGTCAAAGAGCCACCGGCGTACTTGCGCCAAGACATGACCGTTTCAGTCGATATAGAAACCGCTAAAAAGCCGGATGCGCTGGTAATCCCTACTGGCGCATTACACGAACCCAGCAGCGATACGCCGTGGGTGCTGGTAGTGCGCAATGATCGCACGGTGAAACAAACCGTCACCCTCGGTTTGCACGGCGACGAAAACGTGGAAGTGTTAAGCGGTCTTGCAGCAGGTGAAGCGGTGATTCCGGCAAATTTAGCCCTGATCAAAGCCGACCAGCGCGTGCGGGTGACATTGCTACCATGAATTCAGCCATGCCCTTTGAATGGATTTTAGCGATTCGCTTCATGCGCCAAGCACGGATGCAAACTTTGCTGATTATGGCGGGTGTCGCACTCGGCGTATCAGTGATTGTGTTCATTTCTGCCCTGATTAGCGGGCTGCAAACCAATTTGTTCAAACGCACGCTGGATTTTCAGGCGCAAATCATCATTCTGCCGCCCAAAGAAGTGTCGCGCCCACTGCATCAAGCGGAAGATGGGGCGATGCTTGCCACGCTGGTACAACCACGGGCGCAACGCTTGCAATCGGTCGACCAATGGCAAACCGTCCTCGCGCAAGTGGCGAAAATGGACGGGGTTAGCGTCGTTGCGCCAGTGGTAGCGGGTGCGGGTTTTATCGTGCGCGGCGAGGCTAACAAAGCCGTCGGCTTGACCGGTATTGAGCCAGAAACCTACCTGCAACTCATCGCCCTCAACAGCAAAATCATCGCAGGCACAGCCAATATCACTGGCACGGATATGCTGGTCGGCTTGGATTTGGCGAAAGATTTAGGCGTGTGGACGGGGGACAAACTCAATTTGCAAACCGCGTCCGGCGGCACGGCAACCCTGAGCATTCGCGGCATTTTCGATTACGGCAATAGCGGGATGAATTCGCGCTCGGTATACATCGCATTACGCACCGCGCAAAGCCTGCTCGATTTGGCGGGCGGTGTCACCAGCGTCGAAGTGAATCTGGATGCGCCGTTTACTGCCGAAACCGTGGCGCAAACCATTCAAGCGCAAACCGGCTTGAAAGTGGATAGTTGGATTGCTACCAATGCGCAATTCTTTAGCGCGTTGGAAGCACAATCCATGTCCAACACCGTGATCCGTTTTTTCGTGGGACTGACTGCTGCCTTGGGCATTGCCAGCGTGTTGGTGGTGTCGGTGGTGCAAAAATCCAAAGCGATTGGCATCTTGCGGGCGACGGGTACATCGCGCCAACAAATCCTGCGGCTGTTTTTACTGCAAGGGGCGTTGACGGGCTTGATTGGTTCGCTATTGGGTGCATTCGTCGGTTGGTTGTTTTTAATCGCGTGGCGCAATATCGCCATTAATGCGGATGGCACGCAGCTTTTCCCGATTACGTTTGACCCGATGCTGTTTGTGTACGCAGCCGTGGGCGCAACGCTGGTGGGGATACTCGCCGCCTTGTTCCCTGCTCTGCAAGCGGCGCGGCTTGACCCAGCGGTGGCGATTCGTGGCTGACTTCAACGCCATTACCCTGCAACTCAAGGGCATCCGCAAAGCCTACAATGTGGGTTTGCCTGCGGGAACCGAAGTGATGCACGGGCTGGATTTAACCATCGAACGCGGCGAATTCGTGGCGCTGATTGGCCCTTCTGGGTCGGGCAAAAGCACGCTGTTGAACCTGATTGGCTTGCTCGACAAACCGACGGCGGGTGAATTGTTGATTACGGGGCAACCGACGACGCAATTGCAGGATCGGGAGCTGACATTGTTACGCGCCAAGTCGATTGGTTTTGTGTTCCAGTTCCACAATCTGTTGCCCGAATTTACCGCGCTGGAAAACGTGATGTTGCCATTGCTGGCGGCACGAGGTCGACCCGATGAAGCCATGCGTTTACGCGCTGCCGAATTGATTGAGCAAGTGGGGCTGACTGACGTGGGCAAACACATGAGCAATGATTTATCCGGTGGTCAACAGCAGCGCGTCGCCATTGCCCGCGCGTTGGTGATGCAACCCGCGCTGGTGCTGGCGGACGAACCTACCGGCAACCTCGATACCAAAGCCGCCGACAATGTGTTTGATTTGCTGCGCCGCGTGAATGAAGCCAGCGATACCAGCTTTTTAATCGTCACCCACGATCCGCGCTTGGCGCAACGTTGCGACCGCATTATTGAGTTGGTGGACGGGCGCATTGATTCAGACAAAGCCAACCGAGTGTCTTCCCCATGATGAAAACTAACCACACTGGCCTTACCCAAGCCGAAGCCGCCCGCCGTTTAGCAGCCGACGGCGAAAACATGCTCCCCGGCAGTATCCCCAAATCCCTGTTTGCCATCGCCTTAAGCGTGTTTACCGAACCCATGTTCCTGATGCTGTTGGGTGCGGGCGGCATCTACCTCGCCTTGGGGGATCGTGCCGAAGCCTCGTTCCTGCTCGGTTTCGTGTTCGTCGTGATCGGCATTACCTTGGCGCAAGAACGCAAGACGCAACGTGCGTTGGAATCCTTGCGTGACCTTTCCGCCCCGCGAGCCTTGGTGGTACGTGATGGGCAGGAAATCCGCATTCCGGGGCGCGAAGTGGTACGCGGCGATGTACTGGTATTGCACGAAGGCGACCGCATCCCCGCTGATGCCTTGCTGCTCGATGGGCAATTGAGCGTGGATGAATCCCTGCTCACGGGTGAAGCCGTGCCGGTCAACAAATCGCCCACGGCTGGCGCAACCTTTGCCCCACCAGAGGGCGAAAGCAGCGCGTCCCTGTATGCCAGCACCGTCGTCACCAAAGGCGTGGGGCTGGCGGAAGTCAGCGCGATCGGCGTGAATACCGCTGTCGGGCGCATCGGGCAAGCCTTGGCCTCGACGCAAGAAGCCCCTTCCGGTCTGCAACAAGCCTCGCGCAAACTGATTATCATCCTGACCATCGTGGGTTTGACCTTCGCCACGCTGCTAGTATTGCTAGGCTGGCTGTGGGATGGACGGGCGTTTCTGGACAGTTTGCTGTCCGGTATTGCGCTGGCGATGGCGATTTTGCCGGAAGAAATCCCCGTCATCCTGACCGTGTTTCTGGCCTTGGGTGCATGGCGTATTTCCAAGCAAAAGGTCTTGACGCGGCGCGTGTCAGCGGTCGAAGCCTTGGGCGCAATCACGGTACTGGCAGTGGATAAAACCGGCACGCTCACCCAAAACCGCATGAAGATGGAAGAACTGGTGGCAGCGGGTGCAACCTTCCGCAATGAAGGCGCAAACGCCCTGCCGGAAACCTTCCACGAACTCGCTGAATTCACCCTGTTAGCCACGCCGCTCGACCCTTTCGACCCGATGGAAAAAGCCATTCGGGTATTCGCCCAGCAATGGCTGAAGGGTACGGAACATTGGCATTCACAAGCACCCGAATTTCAGTACGACCTGTCTGCGGAAATACTGGCAATGACGCAAGTATTTTCCAGCAATGACCCCAACACGCATTTGCTGGCGTGCAAAGGTGCGCCCGAAGCGGTGGCGGATTTATGCCATCTGCCCGCTGCTGAACGCGACATTATCCACCAGCAAGTGCTGAGCATGGCAGAGCGCGGCTTGCGTGTATTGGGCATTGCCAAAGGTCAATGGCAAAGCAAAGAATTACCGCCCAGCCAACACGATTTCAGCTTTACGTTTCTGGGATTAGTAGGGTTTGTTGACCCGCCTCGCCCCGAAGTACCCGCTGCAATTGCCGAATGCCGTGCCGCTGGGGTGCGCATTATCATGATGACGGGCGATCACCCTGCCACTGCTCGTGCCATTGCACAACAGGTCAACCTCAGCACCCGCACGGCGGTGATGACGGGCGCGGAAGTGGCGGCACTCAGCGATGCCGAATTGCACGAACAGTTGCAGCAAGTGGATATGTTCACCCGCTTGCAACCCGAACAAAAACTGCGGCTGGTGCAGATACTGCAACAAAACGGTGAAGTGGTCGCCATGACCGGCGATGGGGTCAACGATGCGCCCGCCCTCAAAGCCGCCAATATTGGCATTGCCATGGGCGAACGCGGCACGGATGTCGCCCGCGAAGCCGCCGCCCTGGTGCTGCTGGATGACAGCTTTGCCAGCATTGTCGCGGCGATTCGCCAAGGGCGGCGCATTTACGACAATATCACCAAGGCTACCGCGTTCACCTTCGCAGTACACATGCCGATTATTGTATTGGCACTGATTCCGGCGTTGTTGCATTGGCCGGTGCTGTTGCTGCCCGTGCATATCGTGTTGCTGGAATTGCTGATCGACCCTGCCTGTTCGATTGTGTTCGAGGCTGAACCGGAAGCCAGCGACATTATGACGCGCCCCCCGCGTAAACTAACGGATTCGCCGTTTGCGTTTAGTGCGCTGCTTTACCCGCTGCTACAAGGCATTGCAGTGGCGGAAGTGTTGCTGCTGGGGTATTGGCTGCTGGATGGGCAAGGTTTTCAGGCGGATGAAATACGCGGCGCCATGTTCATGGGCTTGGTGCTGGGGTTATGCTTGCTCATTCTTGCCAATCGTGATGCGGCGCGGACGCTGTTGCATGGATTGACGGCAAGCAATCCGTGGATTTGGCGCATGTTTGGCGCGGTGGGATTACTGCTCGTGGTGGTCTTTACCGTTCCCGTGCTGCGTGATGTTATGGGGTTTAGTGTCATGGGCGTACCCCAACTGCTCGCAGGCACGGCTCTAGTGCTGGGAATTGGCGTATGTTTGGAAATCTTGCGCTGGGTCAGTGGCAAAACGACTAGCCACGCGGCACGTTACCCCGCAAACCCTTGATTTCATCCAGCAATTCTACCGCCAAAGCAGCACCTGCCAGATTGACACCCAAATCACGCTGAAGCCGGATCACGGTACGCACCCGCACCACGCTATTGCCCGCAAACTGCCAAGCGGTGGTGGTTTGCTGGTAGTCGATGGGATCAATAATGCCCTCGTCCACCATTTCCAAAAGCTGTTCGGGTAGCAGGTTGCAAGAACGGCACAACTCCTCCAGCGAGAAGCGTGCGTCGTCTTCCAGAATCCTGCCGATCACTTCATTTAAAGCAGTTTGCATCACTCACACTCCCATTCCGGCACGCGGATTAAAGGCTTGTTCCAGTGCCAATTCACTGTACAAAGCCTTGGCTTTATCGCTGAGGGTATCCGGCATCACCACTTTCAAGGTGACGTAGAAATCGCCCGGTGTCTGCGCTGGAATGCCCCGCCCTTTCAGCCGTAGCTTACGCCCACTGGAAGAACCCGCCGGAATTTTCATATCCACCGCACCATCCGGGGTTGGCACTTTAACGCTACCACCCAATGCGGCTTCCCACGGGGCAATCGGCAATTCCAGATAAACATTGAGTTCCTCGGCGCGGTACAGCGGATGCGGGTTGAAAGCGATTTCCAGATACAAATCGCCCGCACTGCCACCACCGATACCGGGGTTGCCCTGCCCTTGTAGGCGGATATGCTGGCCTTGCTTGACCCCTTTGGGAATTTTGACATTAAGTGTGCGATCTTGCTGGGGAGAGCGCAAATTCAAGCTGCGCGTCGCCCCTCGGTAAGCATCTTCCAGATCAATCGACACCTTGAAGTGACTGTCTTCACCTGACATGGCTTGCGTCCGCCCTGCACCGCCCCGCCCACGTTGACCAAACAGATTGGCAAGAAAATCATCAAAATCGGCAGACTGACCCGCCCCCGCAGTGCCATTGGAAGGCGGCGGACGGAAATCACGCTGGGCGTGCAAATCAACACCCAACTGATCATAGGCAGCGCGTTTTTCCGGGTCTTTCAACACTTCGTAAGCTTCGCCCACTTCTTTGAACTGCTCCTCGGCATTCGCTTCCTTGCTGATGTCGGGGTGGTATTTACGCGCTAATTTACGGTAAACACGCTTAATATCATCCTGCGTGGCTTCTTTGGTCAAACCCAGAACTTTGTAATAATCCTTGTATTCCATCGTATTCCCCCCTGCATTTCATTACATAAAATCAGGCAGATGGGCGCGGATTTCTTCCACCGAATGGCGAGTCAGGTCTTTATCCACGGTTTCAGCCAGCAAATCCGTCACCCCTTGCCTGAAATGCCCACGCAATAAACCCAGGAAATGCGGTGAAGCGATGAGGTACAGCTTGTCATAACGGTTGGCACTACGCATTTCTTCCAGATAGTTGCTCAATTCAAGCGCAAACGCTTCGGCTTGCTGCTCTTTTATATCGGTGGATGGCTCTACCGCATGGCGACCATGCCCCTGCGAATCAAAGACACGCGACGGTGGGTCAGTTTCCAAATCACGCCCATGTAAACGGGAACTGGGATGCACCTTATCTTCCAACTCAATAAGCGCAGCATTTGCATTTAATGGTGCTGCACTAAAAAAACGTGCCAGTGTCGCATTCGCAACAACAATCCAAATTGTCATGACATTAACTCCTTCTGTTGTTAAATATGACGAATCCTATACCTTATAGTATAGTTCATTTTAATAAGAGCGTATTTTCCATACCACAAAAATCAAAACCAGTGCGATTAATACCACGGCGACTAATAGAATGATCCACAGAAACTGTCCAACATAAGCAGCCATTAGTAGAGTCAACAATAATAGCGCTCCCACTACATATAATTTCCACGACACCAACATTCCATCAACAAACGTAGCGAAAGTCAGCATCAATAACACTAGCAAGCCAGTCGTATCCACATTGATACGCCCCGCCTCAAGCAGTCGATAAATCACTGCCACGGCAACCAACGCCGAACCCCACAAAATAGCTTGCTGATACAATAGCTTACCACCATGCAACAGCCCAAGTTTTTTGGAACGCCAGCTTCCCCACGCTGTCGTCATCAACGCTAGAAATACCAGCATATAGCTCCAATAGCTGTAGGCATTGTCTATGCGGTAATTGGTAACACCCACCCCTAACAAGGCCAGAAAAGTGATTCCCACAAACAGTGCGGCATCAACCTTCAATACCTGTTTGAAGGTGGCGGGTTGATTAGTAGACGTGTCCATCGTTTTTCTCCGTCAAATGATTATTATGTTACGGAAATATTTATTTTATTAAAATAAGTAGATTCTGCATTAATAATGACAGAAGCTTGCAACATAAGCAAATTTAGCGCCTAATGAAAACAAGACAAATACTGATATTTATCTAAATATCATGTAATTGATCACATCCCCACCCCTTGCGGTAAAGCGGGCAGGGCAAAGCCAGCGCGGGCAGCGGTAATAACACTGGCGTAATTGATCACATCCCCACCCCTTGCGGTAAAGCGGGCAGGGCAAAGCCAGCGCGGGCAGCGGTAATAACACTGGCAAGATAAGCCAAGGCAGACTGTCCACGTTTGCGGCAAGTACCGATGATGCTGGCCAGCATGGCAAACGCACGGCTCCCCGTAGCACTCTTTGTGCCATGGTTGGTTTTGCGCAGGATCACCCAATGGCGCAACGCCCGCTCAGCCTCATTATTGGTCAAGGGAAGCCACGGGTGGTCAAGGATTCGGAAAATGGCATCCCAATCATTGATGAACTCTTTCGCCAGTGCCGCCGTCTTGTCATGGGCAGATACGGCATGGATCAAGCATAATGCCCTGAATTCCAGGAGTTTTGCCTGATGGCGTTGACGGATCACGTCGGTTTGCGTCCCCACCGTGCCGCCTGCTGCCCGCCAAGCGTAAATGTCGTCCTGTAATACCCTCAGCCAAGCGAGGGTGAAGTTGCCAAACGTCCGCCCGTCTTTGTCCAGTGATTCTGCCAGCCCACGGGCTTTGCGGATCAGGTGCGCCCAGCAACGCAAGCGTTTGGGGTGGTGGCGGTAAGCGGCATAGCCATCACTCATCAGCCAGCCCCCAAAGTGGGGGCTAATCACGTTGTCGAGCATTTCAATGGTGCGCTGCCCTACGTAGAAACAAACGCTGAGGGTGGTGACGAATGTCCATAGCCACAGGGCTTCGCCACGCTCTTTCCAAGAGGTTTCATCAATATACAGCACCCCGCCGTCAGCGGTGGCTTCTGCCAACAGCCCTTCCACCAAGGCATCTTCCAATGGAGAAGCACTCGCGGCTGCTTCCTCAAAACATTGCTGCAACACCCCGACACTTAGGGGAATGCCCAACACCTCCCGCAACAGTTCTTGTGTGCCACGCAGTGACAAGCGTGAGCGCAGCCGTAGGTGGACAATAAGTGCCGCCAGATTGCCCCCAATCAGCCGCCACTCGCCCACATCAACCTCCGGGTATAACGGGTCGGGAGCTTGGCGATGCGGGATATGGCGGCTCACATGACCGCAGGTGCATACGCTATCGTGAAGGTGGTGGCGGGTGGTGATGACGGTCAGTCCGGGGTTCCCATCCGTGCCAAACTGGATGTCCACACTGTCATAGGCGGTATAAATACGGGAGACAGCCGCATCCAGGGACCTGCCACAGGCTTCACATCGGCTGGGGTAATGGTGTTCGTCTGCATTGATGGGCGGATGCCATACCCGACCATAACCCGGTGCGCCGGGTTGTTTACCCGCTTTGCGTTTGGCTGGTTGGGCTGGCTTTGTGCCCGCCACAGCTTCTGGTTCCGGGGTTGGCTTTCCTCTGGCTGCACCCACCCCTTCTGTTTCGGGCAAAGCCACCGTTTTGGGTGACGTTTCCCACGGGAAACCGCTGCTGGGTGGTTTGGAGGAGTTGTTGGAGTTTTGGTTGATCTGTTCCCGCGCTTCTTTCAGGTCATGCAACAACTTGGTCGACAGGTGCAGCAGTTCCTCCGGCGTGAGCTTGGCAAGGTACTGGCTGTTAAGCTGTTTGAGGCTGTGGTCTTTCAGTTGTTGGGTCATCGGGGGAGTGTCGCAAATTTAGTGCGTTTGGGTAAGGGGGGACTGTTCAGTTACACACTGGCAAGATAAGCCAAGGCAGACTGTCCACGTTTGCGGCAAGTACCGATGATGCTGGCCAGCATGGCAAACGCACGGCTCCCCGTAGCACTCTTTGTGCCATGGTTGGTTTTGCGCAGGATCACCCAATGGCGCAACGCCCGCTCAGCCTCATTATTGGTCAAGGGAAGCCACGGGTGGTCAAGGATTCGGAAAATGGCATCCCAATCATTGATGAACTCTTTCGCCAGTGCCGCCGTCTTGTCATGGGCAGATACGGCATGGATCAAGCATAATGCCCTGAATTCCAGGAGTTTTGCCTGATGGCGTTGACGGATCACGTCGGTTTGCGTCCCCACCGTGCCGCCTGCTGCCCGCCAAGCGTAAATGTCGTCCTGTAATACCCTCAGCCAAGCGAGGGTGAAGTTGCCAAACGTCCGCCCGTCTTTGTCCAGTGATTCTGCCAGCCCACGGGCTTTGCGGATCAGGTGCGCCCAGCAACGCAAGCGTTTGGGGTGGTGGCGGTAAGCGGCATAGCCATCACTCATCAGCCAGCCCCCAAAGTGGGGGCTAATCACGTTGTCGAGCATTTCAATGGTGCGCTGCCCTACGTAGAAACAAACGCTGAGGGTGGTGACGAATGTCCATAGCCACAGGGCTTCGCCACGCTCTTTCCAAGAGGTTTCATCAATATACAGCACCCCGCCGTCAGCGGTGGCTTCTGCCAACAGCCCTTCCACCAAGGCATCTTCCAATGGAGAAGCACTCGCGGCTGCTTCCTCAAAACATTGCTGCAACACCCCGACACTTAGGGGAATGCCCAACACCTCCCGCAACAGTTCTTGTGTGCCACGCAGTGACAAGCGTGAGCGCAGCCGTAGGTGGACAATAAGTGCCGCCAGATTGCCCCCAATCAGCCGCCACTCGCCCACATCAACCTCCGGGTATAACGGGTCGGGAGCTTGGCGATGCGGGATATGGCGGCTCACATGACCGCAGGTGCATACGCTATCGTGAAGGTGGTGGCGGGTGGTGATGACGGTCAGTCCGGGGTTCCCATCCGTGCCAAACTGGATGTCCACACTGTCATAGGCGGTATAAATACGGGAGACAGCCGCATCCAGGGACCTGCCACAGGCTTCACATCGGCTGGGGTAATGGTGTTCGTCTGCATTGATGGGCGGATGCCATACCCGACCATAACCCGGTGCGCCGGGTTGTTTACCCGCTTTGCGTTTGGCTGGTTGGGCTGGCTTTGTGCCCGCCACAGCTTCTGGTTCCGGGGTTGGCTTTCCTCTGGCTGCACCCACCCCTTCTGTTTCGGGCAAAGCCACCGTTTTGGGTGACGTTTCCCACGGGAAACCGCTGCTGGGTGGTTTGGAGGAGTTGTTGGAGTTTTGGTTGATCTGTTCCCGCGCTTCTTTCAGGTCATGCAACAACTTGGTCGACAGGTGCAGCAGTTCCTCCGGCGTGAGCTTGGCAAGGTACTGGCTGTTAAGCTGTTTGAGGCTGTGGTCTTTCAGTTGTTGGGTCATCGGGGGAGTGTCGCAAATTTAGTGCGTTTGGGTAAGGGGGGACTGTTCAGTTACAATATCATCGGATATTAAGCGTAAAAACCCCATGCGCTTTTATCATAAATCATAGAACCGTATTACGCTCAAGAAGTGCCTTTATGCAAAATAACCCCCTAAACCAATTAGCCACTTTCGGTCAATCCATCTGGCTGGATTACATCCGCCGCGACCTGATCACCAGCAGCGAACTGCAACGTTTGATTGAGGACGATGACTTGCGCGGCATCACCTCCAATCCCGCCATTTTCGAGAAAGCAATCACCGATAGCCACGTTTACGACGCAGCCATTCGCGAGCTGGCACAGCAAGACAACAGTGCCGAAACCATCTACGAAACCCTCAGCCAACAAGACGTACAAAGTGCCGCTGACGCATTCCGCCCACTTTACGACCGCACCAACGGTAAAGACGGCTACGTTAGTTTGGAGGTCAACCCGCACCTTGCGCACAATACCGACGGCACATTGCAGGAAGCACGCCGCTTGTGGACAGCCTTGAACCGCCCGAATGTCTTCATCAAAATCCCCGCGACTACCGCCGGATTGCTCGCCATCCAACAACTCATTAGCGAAGGCATTAACGTCAACGTCACGTTGCTGTTTAGCTTACCGCGCTATCGGCAAGTCGCTGAGGCTTATATCGCAGGCATTGAAACCCGCCTCGCGCAAGGCGAACCCGTACAGCAAGTGGCTTGCGTCGCCAGCTTCTTTATCAGCCGCATTGACGCGCTGCTAGATCCGTTGCTGGAAACCCCAACAGCACAAGCATTACGCGGGCAAGTAGCGATTGCCAGCGCGAAAATCGCCTACCAAATCTACCAAGAAATCTTTAATAGTGATCACTTTGGAGTCTTGGAAGCCCAAGGTGCGAACGTCCAACGGCTGCTGTGGGCAAGTACCAGCAGCAAAAATCCAGCGTTCAGTGATGTGAAATACGTAGAAGCATTGATCGGCGCAGATACTGTCAACACCCTGCCAATGGAAACCCTGAACGCCTACCGCGACCACGGCGAACCGCAAGCGCGGCTCGAACAAAGTATCGCAGAAGCCCACCAAGTATTGGCACAACTGCCCGCGCTAGGCATCGACCTCGACCAACTCACCCAACAGCTTGAAGACGAAGGTGTCGAAAAATTCAATAAGCCGTTCGATAAGCTACTAACCATCCTTACGCAACGTATCGCCGAATAAGGAATCTTGAACCATGACCACCACACTTTCCCCCGAACTGCTAGGTCGGATGGATGCTTACTGGCGTGCCACTAACTACCTCTCCGTTGGACAGATTTACCTGTTCGACAACCCGCTGTTAAAACGCCCGCTGACACTGGCGGATGTGAAGCACACCCTGCTAGGGCATTGGGGTACAACGCCCGGACAGAATTTCATTTACGTGCATCTGAACCGCATCATCAAGCAATATGATCTCAACATGCTCTACATCTCCGGCCCCGGACACGGTGGGCCTGCGGTGGTGAGCAATACCTACCTCGAAGGCACGTACAGCGAAATCTACCCCGACATCAGCCAAGATGAAGCCGGGTTGCAAAAGCTGTTCCTGCAATTTTCGTTTCCCGGCGGTATTCCCAGCCATGCGTCGCCGGAATGCCCCGGTTCGATCCACGAAGGCGGCGAACTGGGCTATTCGCTCAGTCATGCGTTTGGCGCGGTATTCGACAATCCCGATTTGGTGGTAGCGTGCGTGGTCGGCGATGGCGAGGCAGAAACGGGGCCGCTGGCAACGTCATGGCATTCCAACAAGTTCCTTGATCCGGTCACGGATGGGGTGGTGTTGCCAATAAGGCTGGACGGGGCCAAAGATCGTCGATGGCGTGCAAATCGAGGGCACGTTCCGAGCGCATCAAGTGCCCCTTTCCAACCCCGCCGCTCATCCCGAACACCTCCAATTGCTGGAGGATTGGCTCAAAAGCTACCGACCAGAAGAGCTTTTCGATAAACACGGGCGTTTGCTCGCGGAACTGGCAGAACTTGCGCCCACGGGTGAACGGCGTATGGGTGCAAACCCTCACGCCAACGGCGGCATATTACTGCGCGATTTGCGGATGCCGGATTTTCAGGATTACGCGGTGGATGTACCCACACCGGGCGTGCGCGGCATTGGCGATACGCATGTGCTAGGACGTTTCCTGCGCGATGTGGCAACACTGAACGGTAAGCAACGCAATTTTCGCATCTTCGTCCCCGATGAAACGTTGTCCAACGGCCTCGAAGCCCTGTTTGAAGTCACCCAGCGTCAATGGGATGCGGCGACCGTAGCGAATGACGAATTTCTCGCCCCCAGCGGGCGGGTGCTGGATTCGATGCTCAGCGAACACCAATGCGAAGGCTGGCTGGAGGGCTATTTGCTGACCGGGCGGCATGGGCTGTTCAATTGCTACGAAGCCTTCATCCACATCATTGATTCGATGTTCAACCAACACGCCAAGTGGCTTAAAGTCACCGCGCATCTACCTTGGCGGCGCAAGATTGCCTCGCTGAATTACCTGCTGGCTTCGCACGTGTGGCGGCAAGACCACAACGGTTTTACCCACCAAGACCCCGGTTTCATTGACCATGTGGTAAACAAAAAAGCCGAAGTTGTACGGGTGTATTTTCCGCCGGATGCCAACTGCCTGCTGTCGGTGATGGATCATTGCTTGCGCAGCCGCCACTACGTCAATGTGGTGATTGCGGGCAAACACCCTGCCCCGCAATGGCTGTCGATGGAAGCCGCCGTCAAGCATTGCACCCAAGGCATTAGCATCTGGCAATGGGCAAGTAACGACCAAGAGGCGGAAACTGATGTGGTCATGGCGTGCTGTGGCGATGTGCCGACGCTAGAAACGCTGGCGGCGGTGTCGATCCTGCGCGAACACTTACCCGACCTGAAAATTCGCGTGGTGAACGTTGTCAATCTGATGAAACTACAACCGCAGAGCGAGCATCCACACGGCTTGAGCGATGCCGATTTCGACACGATTTTCACCAAGGATAAGCCGGTGATTTTTGCGTTCCATGCCTACCCGTGGCTGATCCATCGGCTGACTTATCGGCGCACCAACCACGACAATTTCCATGTGCGCGGCTACAAGGAAGAAGGCACGATCAGCACGCCGTTTGATATGACGGTGGTGAACGACCTCGACCGCTTCCATTTAGTGATGGATGCCATTGACCGCTTGCCGCAAACAGGCGACAAGGGTAGTTATCTGAAGCAGCAGCTTAAGGACAAGCTGGTAGAACATCGGCAGTACATTAACCAGTATGGGCGAGATATGCCGGAAATTCGGGATTGGATGTGGCGTTAGCACGCTTCCCACAACACACGCTCAAACCCAAGCGACACCACTGCCAAACAATGCAAACGCTCAGGTTGCTGGTATTTGGTTTCCAGTGCCTGACGGTAATCCTGCAACTGGGTCAACGCCGCCTGCATCGCTGTCTGCACCACAGGTAATGCTGTCAAAGCTTCACGGGATTGGTTGCGCACCTGTTCCGCCGTGAGTTTGGCGTCTGCCAGCGACACGTATTTGAATTCCAGCACAATGTCTTTCAGCAGCGGGAAACGCCGCATATTGGGGCGGATAATCATCAACAGGTCAGAATAACGCCGCTGGATGACCGCTTCCGAATCCATAATGTAATACAGATCGTTGAACAGCAGCGTCATGAAGGCGGTTTTCACCGTGAGTTCGTTGCTCCAGCGGTAATCACGGTTGCTGAACACGGCGAAATATTTTTTCTCGACAAATTCGACCACGGGCTGCAAGTCAGCCGTCTGGTAGAAGTTTTCTGCCAAGTATTGTGCGGTTTGCTGGTCTTCAAAGCGCGGCAAGGTTTGTTCTTTGAGTTGCTCAACATACACACCACGGATCACTAGATTGGGGATTGCCAGCACCAGCCGCCCCATGCCATCCACATCTGCTATCGTTAACACGCCAAAAAAATACAGCAGGGAGAGCATGTAAGTCGGATCGTGTTGCACCCGTTGCAATTGTTCTACCCCGAAGCGGGTTTCCAATTGCCGCAAGGGGGTGGTGCGGGTTTCATCCAGAATCTGGTCAATCACTGCCGCGCCTGCTGGCAGGTTGACAATGTAACGGATACGCCCCGCATCCATCGCCAGATTGCCGTCGAGCATTTGGCGCGGCATATCGCCGTTCTGCTGGTAATGGCGCAAAAAGTAAAAGCTCAAGGTGGGGTTATACACCAGCGGCAACGTCAACACTTCGCAAAAGCGGTAGCCGTTATAGAATCGCCGCATCACATCCAGAATACTCGTAATTTTACTGCTATCCTGCTGATGGGCTTGCAGAATTTGCTGCAATAACAACGTCAGTTCGTCTTGCGTCACCCCACACAAGGCATTGAAACGTTCATCCAGATAAATGCTGGTGGCAACATTGTAGCCACTGGTCATGTCGCTCAATACCACGGGGGAAACACCCGTGATGAATACCCGCGAAATTTTGCCCTCGGACGCACTCGCCTTGATCACTTTGAACAAGGTTTTCAACACGCCCTCGCCTTCCAGCAAGTCGTGGTAACGTACTCGATCACGCGGGTCACTGGTGAGGATTTCATTGGCGAAATTGTCGTATTCGTCAATCAGCAGGTAGACGGTATGCCCGCTGTTTTTGACTACGCCCGCCAAGGATTCAAATGAAGCAATCGCATTGTGAGGCAAAATCGTTACCGCAGAGGTCAGGGTATGGCGGTACTTTTCCACGAACTCCTCAATCGCCACGTTGATATGCTCAAACAGATTGCGCTTAATCTGTTCAATATCACCCTGCCCCGACACTTTGGAAAAATCCCAACGCAAGATCAGGTACTGGTTGTGTTCGGCGGTAGGATTTTTGCCAATGGCAAGATCGCCAAATAGCGCAGGAAAGTCATCTGCCGTGTGGCGGTCGTAGTAATTCGCCAGCGTTGACAACAGCAGGGATTTCCCAAACCGACGCGGGCGCAGGAACACCAACTGATCGCCTGCGGCTTCTATCGCGGGGATGTGGGCAGTGCGGTCAAAGTACAACATACCTTGGGAGCGAATGCGCTGGAAATCACTGATACCGTAGGGAAATTGGATCATAGTATGGCAACATTTTGACTGATATATGCAGTCAGTTTAGCACGGGCAGGTACAAGAAGTGTTATGCTGCACAGTGTCATTTCGCTTCTGAATGATCCCTTAGAGCATCACCTTTATGCAACGCTATAAAATCCTACACCGCACCTACTACAACTTCCCTGCCAGCGTGCGCCTTGAACCGCACACTTTGCGCCTGCGCCCCCGCGAAGGCTACGAACTACACATCGAATCTTCCACCCTCGACATTACGCCCGCCGCGTCCCTGCGCTGGCATCGGGACGTGGAAGACAATTCCGTTGCCATCGCCACCTTCACCACGCCGACCCAGCAGCTTGCGATCGAAAGCCAAATCATCATCCAGCAATACAACCAGTCGCCGCTCGATTTTTTGGTGGAAGATTACGCGACACACTACCCTTTCGCCTACAAGCCGGAAGACAAAGTGGTACTCGCGCCCTACATGAATACCGTGAGTAACGGTCAGTTGCGCCAATGGGTAGCCAGCGTCTGGCAACCGGGCGAGAAGATTCAAACCTACAGCTTGTTGCAACGCCTTGCCATCCGCATCCAGCAAACCTTGGTGTATCAATTGCGCGAAGAACCGGGGGTGCAATCCACCACCGAAACGCTCACTCGTGGCACAGGCTCATGCCGTGACTCGGCGTATCTGTTCATGGAAGCTGCCCGCAGCTTGGGTTTCGCCGCGCGTTTTGTCAGCGGCTATTTGCACACCCAACTTGCCCCAACCGACTTAGGCTCGACTCATGCGTGGGCAGAAGTGTTCCTCCCCGGCGCAGGCTGGAAAGGTTTCGACCCGACCATTGGCGCAATCGTCGGCACCGACCACATCGCCGTAGCGGTCGCCCGCTTGCCCGAATCCGTGCCACCCGTGGCAGGCGCATTCGTCGGGCCACCGGGGGCAACGCTTACGGTGGGCGTTTGGGTGACAGCTTTGTAACCAGTTTCAGCACCACCACATGGTGAGGTTATCCTCGATGTTCTGACTACAGTTCCCAATCTTCCAAGCGTAAATCGGGTACACGCTTGAATTCGTCCGTGTTATGTGTGACCAGCGTCAAATCGCAAGCACGGGCAATGGCAGCAATTTGTAAGTCATACGGGCCGATGGGTTTACCCTGTTTTTTCAGGTAGGCACGTATCTCGCCAAAATGATCAGCAGCCTTACCATCAAATGGCAGAGAGTCAACGACTGCAAACAATGTGTGCAGACGGGTAAAATTTTCCGTTTGACGTGCGCTGTTATAAGCGCCAAACAACAATTCACCTTTCACTACATCGCAAAGTAACACCGTCCCTTGCGGTGCGGCAGCTACACGTTGATGGACAGGAGACGGCTTCTTGCCGAGATAGGCAATCCAAGCATTAGTATCCAGCAGCCACATCAGTCTAATCCTCGTCTAACCTCAAATGTCCCTTGCGGCTCACGTATCAACTCGCCTTCCCAGCAACCTGCCAATGCGGCTAATGGATTGGGGGTAGAAATAGTAGTGGCTGCATTCTCTGCGGGAGAGCGAACTTTGTAGGAAAAGTACAGAAAATCAATAAACTGGCGTAATTCTTTCAGTGCTTCGGGGGGTAGGATTTCAATCCTGTGGATAATGTCGTGGTCGGGTGCAAGCAACATAATTGTTATCCTCCTTTTGATCATGTCGGAAAGAGTGACAGATTGCTTATGATAGCGTAAACACAGCAGGCGTTCAGTATTTTGACTGTTGGCTAATGTGGCTTCCCTTAGTTGCTGCATAATTTAGTGGCAATCTGATGGATGGTGATTGACCAATTAATAAATAAATTTCGTGACACTATTTAGGCTAATGGTGTTTTGCGCGAGAAACAATCTTGTGCACCACCACAAAAAACACTGGCACAAAGAAAATCCCCAGCACGGTCGCGGCAATCATCCCGCCCATCACGCCCGTCCCCACGGAATGCTGGCTGCCTGACCCTGCCCCTGTGCTAATCACCAGCGGCAATACACCCAGAATAAACGCCAGCGAGGTCATCAAAATCGGACGCAAGCGTATCCGCACCGCCTCCAACGTTGCTTCAATCAGCCCATAACCTTGCCCCATCAATTCCTTGGCGAATTCCACAATCAGGATGGCATTTTTCGCCGACAGCCCAATCGTCGCCAGCAAACCCACCTGAAAATACACGTCATTGCTCAAACCGCGTGTGTAGGTTGCCAGCAATGCGCCGACAATTCCCAGCGGCACAACCAGCATGACCGAAAACGGAATCGACCAGCTTTCATACAACGCTGCCAACGCCAAAAACACCACCAGCATCGAAATCGCGTACAGCAACGGTGCTTGCGCCCCCGATGCCCGTTCTTGTGCCGACATGCCCGACCATTCAAAGCCGATCCCTGCTGGCAAACCTTTGATAATGTCTTCCGCAATCTGCATCGCCGTGCCGGAACTCACGCCCACCGCTGGCGCACCCGTGATTTCCATCGACGACATGCCGTTAAAACGCTCCAGCACGGGCGCACCGTAGACCCAACGCCCCGTCGCAAACGCTGAAAACGGCACCATTTCACCGGACGCATTGCGCACAAACCACAGCTTCAAATCATCCGGCAACATACGGCTGCTGGCTTCGCCCTGCACGTACACCTTCTTTACCCGCCCCTTGTCGATGAAATCGCTGACGTATGAGCCACCCCACGCGGTAGACAAGGTATCATTGATGGTGGCAATCGACACGCCCATTGCCCCCGCCTGCGCAATGTCGAGGTCGATTTGATACTGGGCGGTATCGTCTTGCCCATTGGCACGCACGCCGGTAAGCCGTTCGTCCTGACTCGCTTGCTTCACGAAATCATCCCGCGCTGCCACCAAAGCTTCATGCCCCAATCCGGCACGGTCTTGCAAGCGTATTTCAAACCCCGACGCATTGCCCAAACCGCGCACCGCAGGCGGTGCATTTGCCACCACGCTGGCATCGCGGATGCGCTTGAATGCGGCAGTTGCCCGTTGCGCCACAGCTTGTACTGTCTGATCAGCACCGGGACGTTCCGACCAGTCCACCAAACGCACAATCACCCGCGCCACGTTTTGGCTATTGCCGGATGTGCCTGTGCCAGCAGTGGCAAACATGCCTTTCAGCACGTCCTTTTCCTTGTCCATAAAATGCTGTTCGACCTGTGCAATCACCTTGAGGGTACGTTCTTGCGTTGCCCCCGGTGGCAAGCGGACTTGCACAAATAACGCGCCTTGGTCTTCGTCAGGCAGGAAAGAGGTAGGGAGTTTCACGAACAAAAAGCTCATCAGACCGATGATTAGTGCGTAGATGATCAGGTAGCGGAAGGGGCTTAGGATCATGCGTTTGACGATAGCTTGGTACACATTTTTTCTTGCTCCCTTCACCCCTTGCGGGGGAAGGGCTGGGGATGGGGGGGACTTCTTCTCCTTCAACAACGACGCACACAACGCCGGAGTCAGCACCAACGCCACCAGCACCGACAAGCCCATTGCTGACACCAGCGTGATCGAAAACTGGCGGTAAATCACCCCTGTCGATCCGCCAAAAAACGCCATTGGCACGAATACCGCCGACAACACCAGCGCGATCCCCACCAATGCGCCGGTAATTTGTGTCATGGATTTGCGGGTGGCTTCACGCGCTGGAAGCTTTTCTTCCACCATCAAACGTTCCACGTTTTCCACCACCACAATCGCATCATCCACCAACAAACCAATCGCCAGCACCACGCCAAACAGCGTCAAGGTATTGATGGAATAACCCGCGACGTACAACACCGCCATCGTCCCCAGCAATACCACGGGCACAGTAATGGTCGGAATCAAGGTTGCCCGGAAATTTTGCAGGAACACCAACATCACCAAGAACACCAGTGCTACCGCTTCCAGCAACGTGATGATCACACCCTTGATGGAAATGCGAATGAACGGCGAGGCATCGCTGGGAATTTCAGCCTTCAAACCGGGCGGGAAATAGGCTTCCAACTCGGTGAGTTTGGCACGCACGGCTTCGGCGGTTGCCAGCGCATTGGCACCACTCGCCAACGTCACCGCCAAACCCGACGACGGCTGCCCCTTGTAGCGCGAAATCACGTCGTAGTTTTCGCTACCCAATTCCACCCGTGCCACATCGCTGAGACGTACCACCGCCCCATCCGCCGCTGTTTTCAGGACAATGGCGCGGAATTGTTCGGGGGTTTGCAAGCGCGATTGCGCGGTGACAGTAGCGTTTAATTGCTGGTCAGGCATGGCAGGCGTTGCCCCCAATTGCCCCGCCGATACTTGGGTGTTTTGTGCTTGAATCGCGCTTTTGATCTCGCTGGTGGTCAGCTTGTATTGGGTAAGCTTGAACGGATCAAGCCAGATGCGCATCGCATACGCCGCGCCAAACACTTGCGTATTGCCGACCCCTTCCACCCGACTGATCGAATCTTGGATATTGGTGGTGATGTAATCAGCAATATCGGTCTGTTTCATACTGCCATCTGCGGAGACAAACGCCAGCACCACGAGGAAGCCGCTGGAACTTTTGGTCACGCGCAAGCCTTGGCGTTGCACCGATTCGGGCAATTGTGTCAACGCCAGTTGCAGCTTGTTTTGCACCTGCATTTGCGCAATGTCGGGGTCGGTATCCGCGCTGAAACTGAGCGATATGCTGGCACTGCCGGATGAGCTGCTGCTGGAGGCAATGTATTGCAAGCCATCCAGCCCCGTCATGCGCTGCTCGATGATTTGCGTCACCGAATCTTCGACAATCTTGGCGGATGCGCCGGGGTAGCTGGCATTCACCGAAATGGTCGGCGGCGCAATGTCGGGGTATTGCTCAATCGGCAACTTGGGAATGGCGAGGATACCCGCCAACATGATGACGATAGCAATAACCCACGCGAAAATCGGGCGGTCAATGAAGAAACGGGACATTACTTACCCCCGCCGACTGGCACAGCCTTGACCTTCGTATCCGGCTTGATTTTTTGCAAGCCATCCACCACGACCTGTTCACCTGCTTGCAAACCGCTTTCCACCAACCACTTGCTGCCAATCGCTTGAGTGGCTTGTACGGTGCGTTTTTCCAGCGAATGATCGGCTTTCACGACCCAAACGCTGGCTTCGCCATTGGCTTTGCGAGTCACGCCTTGTTGCGGCACGAGTAGCGCATTGTTACGCACGGCTGAACCCAGCAACGCCCGCACGAACATCCCCGGTAGCAACTGGCGGTCGGGATTGGGGAATTCGGCGCGAATGGTGACACTGCCCGTATTGGCATCGACGTTCAGGTCGGTAAATGCCAGTTTGCCTGCGTGGGCGTAGGCACTGCCATCCGATAAAAGCAGTTTGACGGGTACGGCGGCATCGCGTTGCAGGTTAAGCAATTCCGCGCTCGACTGGGTAATGTCCACCAGAATCGGGTCGAGTTGCTGGATGGTGGTCAGCGTAGTGGCTTGATTGGCAGTGACTAATGCGCCAGCGGTGACGGCGGATTTGCCGATGAAACCGTCCAACGGGGCTTTGACTTGGGTGTAAGCAAGGTTTAAGCGGGCAGTTTTCAGGGCGGCTTGCGCCACGGCGACATCGGCTTCAGCTTGTTTTTGTTCGGTGAGCTGGTCATCTTGGCTGTCGCGGCTGATTAATCCGCGTGTTGCCAAGCCTTGCCCGCGTTGGGCTTTGCTGCGAGCGGCGTTCAAGGTGGCTTCGGCTTTGGCAAGCTGGGCGGCGGCAGTATCGACGGCAACTTGGTAGGTGGCACTGTCGATTTGGTAAAGTGGCGTGCCTTTTTTGATTTGCGAGCCTTCTTGGAACAGGCGTTCCTGGATAATGCCGGTGACTTGCGGGCGCACTTCGGCGCTTTGCAACGGCGTGACTCGCCCCGCTAATTCATTGGTCAGGGTGACGGTTTCGGGTTGCAGGGTGACGACACCGACTTCGGTTTCTTTCGGTGGCGCTTTGCCCTGCGCGTCCTTGGTCTCGCCACAAGCACTGAGCAAAGCAGCGCCCAGCAACAGGGCTGTCAGCGTGATGGTGAATTTGGCGGTGTTTCGCATAATGACCTTTGTTCTCATAGCACGTAGCGTATCAGGTAGGCTAACAATATCCCGCCTACCATGACCATTAGAACTGATAAAATCAGGGTCGTATAGGTCAGGTCATACGGAAAATCCGTTTCCGATGCGATGTGCCGTTTACAGACAAAGAGCAGCAAGCAGGGGTTGGCGGGTTACGCAGCCTCTGCCATCAGGGTGAAGTCGGCATGAATCTCGTCGTAGGGTACGCAAACACCCTCCGCATCTTGTTCGACAATGCCATGTTCGATGAGGATTTTAATGTCATCGTGTACCCGTCGGACATCACGCCCTGACTGCCGCGCTAGTTCACGGATGCTGGTTTTACCGAGGGTTTGCAGTTTTATAACCAAATCCCAACGACGGGCGTTGATCACCTCAAAAAACATGCTGGGGGAAGTGAACGTCAGGTATTCGCCTGCGTATTCGCTTTTATTCCACGCAGTCAGGAAACGCGCTGCTGAGGCTTGCATCGCCTGTTTTTCAGATTGGATTTTGATTTCGAGGGTGCGTTTAGGGTTGTTTTGCATGGTATTGCCTCCGTTGTTCTTCTACATCAGCTAAAAAATCTCCAACCAGTTGCTGGATGGTAACGAAAGGGTAAGCCTCTTCGCGCTCGCCATAGTGTCGGTGATCACCTTTGGGGCGTTCGTTGTCATAACCGACAATCCGATCATTTGGTAGTCCGAAGAATAGGCGATATTTGTAGAGATGCTGACTGCCTGCCACGGGTTGCGGCACTTCCCAGATCACCATTTCTTGTATGTATCCGCCTTCGTACACGATTCTGTCTTTCAGGATGAGTGTTGCTTTCATGTTGACATTATGACAACGGATGAGGGGTGAAATCAATGCTGTTTGGTGTTGTTAGCGTTATTTCCTCAAGCCGCTTTTTGCTGGGGCAGATGCACGTCAACTACGATTTCTGAGTAGGGCGTGAAAATTTTGCCGTTAGCATCGCGTTCGATGGCAAGCCATTCCATCAGGCGTTCCACGTCGTTATGGACGTTTTTGTAGTCGCGTTGCAAGGTGCGGGCGAGTTCGGCAATGCTCATTACGCCGTGTTCGCGTAACACTGCCAGCAAGTCCCAACGTTTGGGGGTGAAAACACTGAGCATCTGGCTGACGTTTTTGAAGCCTACACCGAAGTAAGGAGCGGGTTCTTCGCCGACTTCGAGGCGTTCTAGCATTTGTTGGGCGAGTGCCAGTGAGGACTGGATGCTTGTGCCTACTTTGATGGTCAGGATGTTTTGGTTCATGCGTTTACCCCTGCGATAAAGCTCTTGTGTGCTTGCTACCAAACATAGCATAAGCGAACAGTGGTGAAGGTCATCAATATGTTATACTGCGCAAATTCTTGTCTAACTAAAATCATTTCTTATGACCAATAGTATTGCGTTTGACTGGCTTCTTTTCGCGCTACTTATCGCGGTGAGTGGCATGGCACTGTGGGCTTTCTATGTATGGTGGAAGAAAGATCGTCACACCCGCGAACGCTTTGCCTTTTTTGGTTTTATAGGGATCTTTGGTTTTGTGGGGTTGTATCTGAGTGCCTTCCTCCTAGAGAACTCCATCATCGGCAGTGTGCTGATGATCTTACTTAAGCCTTTTGGCTTCAATCTTCAGCCGCTAACACCGCCGCTCAGTCCATTGGAAGCAGTGCTATTTTTCTTCGTCATTCTGGTGTTAGCCGTCGCATACGTAAGCGTATTCAAAAACTGGAATGGGCAAAAAAGCCTTGCCCAGCATGAACAAGAGCAAAACTGCGACCCAGCCAGTATTTTGCGTGATATTCGTCTGTTCTTGGAAAGAACACCGGATGCGAAGGAGAAACGTAAACCCTATTCCGCTGAAGCTGATCAGTACAATACGCTGTTGGATAGACCGGAGACACTGACATGGCACGAACGCGCCAAACAATTGTGGTGCTTGCGTAATCGTAGCTACTTGTTTGGGGGTGAATTCGACCCTGCGCACAAATGTTGGATAGGTGAGGAAAAGCATACAGGGGCATTAGTGTTACTCGCTTGCCCACAGTATGTCCCTAGTGCTGCTGCGTTATCTGCGTGGCTCGATTACGCTCGCAAAGTTGCTGATCATCAAGAGAAAAAAGCGATTGAACTCATCATCACCCATAAAGAGGGTGAACCCAATCCAGCAGAGCATCATCCTGACTACAGCATCACTTACACCAATGAAGCCGCACTGTTATTGGAGTTAGTGGACTTTTCCGATTATTTTGCCGACATTCAATATCGGGTTGAACGTGCAAAACTTCCAGAAAGTCATTTAACTTTGCAGGACACTTACACTCCCTCTTTGTATCGGTTGGCAAAAGAAGCAGAACCTCAACCTGAATCATTAGAGGTGTATATTCAACAATGGCTACGAGATAATTCTAGCAAGCAACTAGCAGTGCTAGGTGAATATGGACAGGGTAAAAGTACTGTTTCCTTGTTACTTAGTTACCATTTGATCAAGCAGTACAGTTTCGATACTCACACTAGTATTCCAATACTGATTGAGCTTCGAGGTAAAACATTAAGAAGCCTTCCACCAGAAGAGTTATTGGCAACATGGGCTTATCGTTATGGGATTAATGTTAAGGCACTATTGCATTTACACATGGCGGGGAGATTGCTGCTGATTTTTGAAGGCTTTGATGAAATTGATTTGAGTGGTGATACTGAAGCACGAATTAGTCATTTTCATAGTTTGTGGAAATTAAACTATCAGCGCTCAAAACTAATCATTACCGGACGACCTAACTTCTTTCTGGATAGCAAGGAGTTAACTCGCGCACTAGGAGAAACAGACCAAACACATACACTGTATCTTCAGCCATTTAATGTTGAACAGATTGAAAATAGCTTACGTTCAGCAGATGAGCAAGTTCGCCATGAAATTGTGCAACTCGCCAAAGAAGATAAGAAATTTTTAGAGGTTGCTTCACGCCCATCGTTACTGCATTTGGTGGCATTACTTTGGAAACGCGAAGAGCTTCATAAACATGAACATATCAATTCAGCAACTGTTATTGATCTATTCATTCAACAAACATTAAAACGCCAACAAGATAAAAATGATGAACGCCCATTCATGATATTAAATACAGCGGAACGTCATTATTTTATGATGGGGATAGCTGCATACATGGCTGTCAAAAACTTACCCAATCAAATAGGCAAAGATGAATTAACCAAAACGGTCAACAGACTGATTGATGCAGTTCCAGAAGATGTTTCGCGTTCCGTCAGTTCATTAAAAGGTGAGGATGCATGTCCTCTACGTAGTAATGCACGATTTGAGTGGAATACTCGCCGAACTGAAATTATCGAAAAGATCAATACTGATGTACGTTCCTGTGGTTTATTGGTAACAGACTTGAGCAAAGATGGCATGTTCAAATTTGCTCACAAATCCTACATGGAACTTCTGCAAGCCAAAGTCATTAGCCAATTATTCTCCTTCAATAAAACATCTGCCACTTCTATAAAAAACACAATGAATATGCATATTAATGATGCATTAAGAACAAAAGAAGTCTTAACATTCTTTGCAGAGCTGTTAAAAGCCGATTTATCAAAAAACCACTCTGAGATACCCATCCAAGAAAAAACATGGCGCGTATTATTTGACGAACCGCAATTCAAGTACTTTCCATTTGCAAAATCAGTCGCAACATTCATTAATATCTATATTTTTAGTCTTTTAGCGCCGCTCCCACGCCTGCGCTTATCGTCGTTGCCATTATCCGCGTTTTTTTTGTCGCTGGGGACGTTGTCGGGGATGTGGGGGATGTTATCGGTAGTGGGAAATGTGAGCTTGGAGAAATTTTTGTTATTAACGCCATCATTGTTATTTTTAGTTGGGCTTGGCGTGGGAATGGGAATCACCTCAATCTTCATCTCGAAGTTTCTGATAACGTCAAGTCTTTGGTTTTTGATTTGCAGGGAGCTACAAATTTCTGATGAAGAAATAAGAAAATATATTGGAAAAAAAATGATGGTTACATATGAAAAACTTAGCAAAGAAGCAGGGATTTCATGATTATGAACGACCTCCACTGGCAAATCCCCCCCAACCCCGCCACCGCGCTAATGCTGGCAAAACGCCAACTCAGCGAATTCGTCTGCGATGCGGTCAATCTGGAAGGCATCAACATGACCCTGCCAGAAGTCCAGACCCTACTGGACGGCATCACCGTAGGCGGACACAAACTTTCCGACCAGCAAATTACGGTAAATCAAGGCAACGCATGGCGGCTGTTGTTTAGCTGGCTCGAACGCGGCGAATTCACTATTTCCGCCGAAAAAGCCTGCGCACTCCACGCCGCTGCGGGCAAAGAAGAGGCATTAGAATGGGGACGCTTCCGCTCCGGTGGCGTATTCATCGCGGGAACAGATTACATGCCCCCACCCGTCGCCGAATTGCCCGCCCGTTTCGAGGCATTGATTACCGACCTTGCCTACATCGACGACATTTACGACCAAGCCATCCACATTTTCCTGACGATGGCGCGTTGCCAGTTTTTCTACGACGTGAACAAGCGCATGGGGCGTTTCATGATGAACGGGCATTTGCTCCAGCACGGCTATCCCGCAATCAACCTACCCGCCAAACGCCAACTGGAATTCAACACCTTGATGCTGGCGTTTTATGATTCGGGTGATGAAAGCGCGATGAATGCGTTTATGCGTTCGTGCATGGATGAGCGGGTGTTGCGGATTATGCGCGAGGCATGATTAATCAAAACCCGTCAAAACCATTCAAACTCAAGGCAAAGCTGACAGCCTGATCCACTTCCGCCAGTTTGTGCGCGGAAAGCGTGGTAATCAAAGCCCCCAACTTGCCTTTTTGCACCGTCTGGATATGGTCGAAATTGATGGCACATTCACGCGGCATACCATCCTGCACGCTCAATGCCACTTCGCTGGGGATGTCGCGGATGGTGGTAGTAATCGGTGCGATAGTCACTTCACCCAAATACGGGATAATGTCAGAGCGCAGCAAAATCATTACCGGACGGCGTTTATCCGGCTCTTTGAACGTGTACCAACGAATTTCGCCACGCTTCATTCATCACCCCATGCTTGTTCCTCTTCCCACACTGAAAATTCGTCGGGGGCAACAGGGTGGCGCAAGTAACCAGCGCGGTGTTTTTCCACCAATTTGCGTTGGTGATAGAGTGCAATTGCCATGCGCAAGGCTTCGCGGGTGAAAGCGGAACGGTTGGTACGGTTTTCCTGAACAACCTGATCGAGTTCAGCCACCAGATCGTCATCAAAGGTCATTTGCAAGGTTCGCATAGTGGTTTCCATGTGGATGATTATAGCTATATTAGCATGGGTTCACGGAATCGCCACGCCCACCACTAGTATTGTTAAGGGGCAAACCTTGGCGACAAATTTCTACACCATTTTTATTTCCAAACTGCCAGACTTCGCGCCATAGCCCCACTGTGAATCTGGTGTCAGATGAAAAATGGATTGGAAGCCCGCCCTTTATGGCAACGGCATTTATTGGCATTGCTGGCGGTCGGCATCACCACCCTGCTGGCAGTGCCGCTGCATAACCACCTCGATTTAGCCAATACCGCCATGCTGTTTTTGCTGACCGTGGCACTGGTAGCGGTCAAGCTGGGTCGTCGCCCCGCTATCCTCACCGCGTTTTGCAGCGTGATTGCCTTCGATTTCTTTTTTGTGCCACCGCATTGGTCACTCTCGGTTGCCCACGCCCAATACCTCGTCACCTTTGCCGTCATGCTGGTCGTTGCCCTCATCATTACCCACCTGACTGCCGGATTACGCCAGCAAGCCACCGATGCCAACACCCGTGAACAGCAAGCCTTGAGCCTGTACGAACTCGAAAAAGTCGCCCACGAAGCGCGGATGCAAATGCTCTCGGAACGCTTGCGCAATACCATTCTCTCCGCCCTGTCACACGACATCCGTACCCCGCTCACCTCGCTGTACGGGCTGGCAGAATCCCTGAAACTGAGCAAACCGCCCTTGCCGCCCGACACACAGGAAACCATTACCGCCATCCGCGACCAAGCCTTACACCTCAATAGCATGGTCAGCAATTTGTTGGAAATGGCACGGCTGCAAGCAGGCGGCATGAAGTTCCGCAAGGAATGGCAGCCGCTGGAAGAAGTCATCGGCGCAAGCACCAAGCTGCTCAAAGTTGCCCTGCGCCATCACCCCGTCAAAGTCAGCCTGCCCGCCGATTTACCCTTGCTGGAATTCGATGCCATCCTCATGGAACGGGTGTTTTGCAATTTGCTGGAAAATGCCGCGAAGTATTCGCCTGCCGATTCCACCCTGCACATCACCGCCAAACTGCTGCCCACACAGGTCGAAATTTGCGTGTGCAACCCCGGCGAAGGCTTTCCGGCTGACAAGCTGAACCAAGTGTTCGAGCTGTTTGAACGCGGCAACCACGAATCCACCATCCCCGGTGTGGGGCTGGGTTTAAGCATTTGCCGTGCCATTATTGAAGCACACGACGGCGATATTGCTGCCAGCAATCCAGCGCAGGGCGGCGGATGTATCTGCTTTCATCTGCCCCTCGGCACGCCGCCGATCATCGAACCCGAACCCTTCCACCCCACAGGCAATACCCCATGACCACAGCCATCAACCATATTCTGGTGGTGGAAGACGAACAACACATCCGCCGCTTCGTCCGCACCGCCTTGGAAAGCGAAGCCTATCAAGTTACCGAAGCAGGTACTTGCACCCAAGGCTTGCAAGACATCCGCACCCAACGGCTGGACATGCTCATTCTGGACTTGGGGCTGCCCGACGGTGATGGCGTGCAACTCATTCAGACCTTGCGCACTTGGTCAAAATTGCCGGTATTGGTGCTGTCTGCCCGCAGTGCTGACCAAGACAAGATCAAGGCACTGGATGCCGGGGCTGACGATTACCTCAGCAAACCGTTTTCGACGGGCGAATTGCTGGCACGGGTACGCGCCCTGTTGCGCCGCAGCCAGTTCAACCCGGAAACCGCCAGTCCGCTGATTCATTTCGGTGATATTGAAGTGGATTTGTCCCAACGCCAAGTGCGCCGTCGCGGGGAAGCCGTGCGCATTACTCCGATTGAGTTTCACCTGTTAAGCCTGCTGCTGCTGAATGCAGGTCGGGTCATGACTCACCGCCATTTGCTGCGCGAGGTTTGGGGCAGCACGTATGTGGAGAGCAATCACTACCTGCGCGTGTATGTCGGGCATTTGCGCCAGAAGCTCGAAGATGACCCCAGCCAACCCCGCCATTTACTCACCGAAACCGGCATTGGCTACCGTTTCCAACTGTAGGAAGGAATCCTGATATGACTCACTCGCACGTTCCCAAACAAAAGCTGGGGGCATTGACCCTAGCCGCCTTGGGCATTGTTTACGGCGACATTGGCACTAGCCCGCTGTATGCCTTCAAAGAAGCCTTTACGCATGGGTTAGCACCCAGCCACGCGAATGTGCTGGCTACGCTGTCGGCACTGTTTTGGGCGATTACCCTGATTATTTCGCTCAAATACGTATGGCTGGTCTTGCGCTTCGACAATAAGGGCGAAGGCGGCGTGTTGGCTTTGCAAGCCCTTGCGCATCGGCATACGCGCCGTACCCTGCCGCAATGGTCAAAAGCGGTGGCACTGATCGGGGTGTTTGCTGCCGCGTTGTTTTACGGCGATGCCATTATTACCCCCGCCATTTCGGTATTGTCGGCGATAGAAGGGATCAGCGTGGCAACCCCGCAATTTGAACACCTGATTATCCCGATTACCTTGGGCATTTTAATCAGCCTGTTCCTGATCCAGCGGTTTGGCACGGCGAAAGTGGGCATCTTGTTTGGCCCGATTACGGTGGTGTGGTTCGTGAGTTTGGGAACGTTGGGTATCAGCAGCATTCTGCAAACGCCGGAGGTGTTACAAGCCCTGAACCCATTGTACGCGCTGGACTTTACTCTCCATCACCCGATTGCCGCGTTTGTATTACTCTCCGCTGTGTTTCTGGCTTTGACTGGCGGTGAAGCCTTGTATGCCGACATGGGGCATTTTGGTGCAAAACCCATCCGGCTGGCTTGGTATGGCTTGGTGTGGCCTGCCTTGATGCTGAATTATTTTGGGCAAGGGGCCTTGGTAATGCGTGACCCCACAATGGCGCAGAACCCATTCTATTTTCTCGCACCAGATAGCTTGCTCGTGCCGTTAGTCATATTGGCAACAATGGCGACCGTGATTGCCTCGCAAGCCACTATTTCTGGAGCGTATTCGCTTACCCAGCAAGCGACGCGCTTGGGCTATTTGCCGCGCATTCGGGTGCAACACACCTCTGATTCGGAACAAGGGCAAATTTACATTGCCAGCGTGAATTGGTTGATGTTGCTAGGGGTTATTCTGCTGGTGTTGGGATTTGGCTCATCCAGTGGTTTGGCTGCGGCTTACGGTATTGCGGTATCTGGCACGATGGTTATTACCAGCGTACTGATTTTGCTGGTCGCATTAGCACGCCCCAATCAACGCTTGCGTAAGGCGATTATTGCCAGTGTACTGGTAGCGATTGTGTTTGAAATCATGTTCTTCAGTTCCAACCTGAGCAAAATCGGGCATGGTGGGTGGTTGCCGATTTTGCTGGGACTGGTCATTTTCACCTTGCTGACAACGTGGAAGAAAGGCAGCGAATTGATTGCGGAACATCGGCGCAAAATCAATGTGACCATGCGCAAATTTGTCGCCGACCCGCACAGCGAGATTCCGCGTGTGGCTGGGACGGCGGTGTATCTGGCTTCTAACCCCAACCTTGTGCCTAGCCGCTTGTTTTATAACATCAAGCATTACAAGGTGATGCACGAGCAAATTGTGTTCCTGCATGTGGATAATGAGGAAGTGCCGTATGTTGAGGAGGAAGATCGTTTGATGGTGACGGGGCTTGCACCGGGGATTTACAGCGTGACTGTACGCTTTGGTTTCCGCGAAAACCCGGATTTGAGCAAAGCATTGCGCGGGACAATCAATTACCAACTGGCATTACCAGCGGCTAGCACCACGTTTTTCGTGGCGCGTACCGCGATTGTCGATTGCGAAGGCGTGCTGCCGTATTGGCGTTGTGCGCTGTTTGGCTGGATGATGCGCCAGTCGGAAAGTGCCGCCACCTACTTCAATCTACCATCGGATCAGGTGGTGGAAATTGGAACGCAGGTGACGCTGTAGGCTTAATGCGCCAAAATCTTCGCTAAAAACGCCTGCGTGCGCTCGTTGCGCGGGCGGTTGAAGAAGTCATGTGGGTTGTTTTCTTCCACAATTTGCCCCGCATCCATGAAAATCACCCGATCCGCCACCGATTTGGCAAAGCCCATTTCGTGAGTGACGCACAGCATGGTAATGCCCTGCTCGGCGAGTTCGGTCATCACATCCAGCACTTCCTTGATCATTTCAGGGTCAAGGGCGGAGGTGGGTTCATCGAACAGCAGCACTTGCGGGGTAAGGCACAAGGTACGCGCAATCGCAACACGCTGTTGCTGCCCGCCGGACAATTGCAGCGGGTATTTGTGCGCTTGTTCGGCAATTTGTACGCGCTTGAGTTGCGCCATGGCGCGTTCTTCCGCATCGGCTTTGGAGAGTTTGTTGACCTGAATCGGTGCTAGCGTAAGATTTTCCAGCACGGTTAAATGCGGGAACAGGTTGAATTGCTGGAATACCATGCCGACTTTGCGGCGGACTTCGTGCAACACTTTCACGTCATCGCTGAGTTCCAGCCCGTCGACGGTGAGCTTGCCTTGCTGGTGTGCTTCCAAACGGTTGATGCAGCGGATTAGCGTGGATTTGCCCGAACCAGAAGGGCCGCAAATGACAATGCGTTCCCCACGGCGGACTTGCAAATCAATGTCACGCAGGACGTGGAAATGATTGCCGTACCACTTATTCACCTTGGCAAATTCGATCATGTAATCGGGTGGAACGGTCGCAGCATTCATGCACCTACCTCCCAAGCAGCCTCAAATGCCAGCAAATGTTCCTTGCCGGAATGCTGTAAATGTTTGCGCACTAATTCGCACTCGCTGTTGTATTTGTCGATGAGGATATGCCCGCGCATCAACTGAAAGCGCAAGTAAACCAGCCAGGTATTCAGCACATCGGTCTCGCAATAGTTGCGGATGTCGGCGAGTTTGCCTGCCTGATACGCATCCCACACTTTCGCGCCGCTCATGCCCATTTTGCCGGGGAAACCGAAGAGCGAGGCGAGTTCGTCCAATGGCGCATTGGCGCGTCCGCTGTAAAGTGCCAGCAAATCCATCAGGTCGGTGTGGCGGGTGTGGTAGCGGCTGATGTAGTTGTTCCACTTGAAACTGCTGTCGTCTTCGCCCATGTCCCAGTAACGCGGAGCGCAGATTTTGTGCTTCATAGCGCGGTAGTGGATTACGGGCAGGTCGAAACCGCTGCCATTCCACGACACGATGGTGGGGGTGTAACGGTCGATGCCGTCGAAAAAGCGTTGCAGGATTTCTTTTTCGTCGGCGGATTCGTCACCCAGCGTCCAGACTTTGAAATCGTCGCCTTTGCCACGGAAGGTGACGGAAATGGCGACGATTTTGTGCAGGTGGTGCGCCAGAAATTCCGTGCCAGTTTTCTGGAAACGCAGGTGGTACATGGCTTTGGCGATGCCGTCAGCGTCGAGGTCGCCAAGGTCGCCAAGGTCGTAGAGTTTGCGCCCGCCTTCAATGTCGGGGATGGTTTCGATGTCGAAGACTAAAGTGTTCAATTTAATATCCTTTGGTAACTATTCAAACGCCGCAACGAATCATCTCCAGCATATCCTTCGCCGACAATTTGCCGCTCACATCCGAGCCTTCCAGCAAACTATCCGCCAAATCGCGCTTGAGTGCGTGCAGTTTAACAATTTTTTCTTCGATGGTGTTTTCCGCCACCAAACGGTACACCGTCACGGGGCGTTGTTGCCCAATGCGGTGCGCACGGTCGGAGGCTTGATCTTCCACCGCCGGATTCCACCACGGATCCATGTGAATCACGTAATCCGCCGCCGTCAGATTCAACCCAAATCCACCTGCCTTGAGGCTGATCAGGAAAATGTCGCCTTCGCCGCGCTGGAAGGCATCTACCCGTTCCTTGCGCTGTTCCATCGGGGTCGAGCCATCCAAATACTGGTACGCAATGCCCTGCCCGTCCAGCCATTCGCGCAACAGCGTTAAATGTTTGACGAACTGGCTGAACACCAGTGCTTTATGCTGGTTTTCGCGCAATTCCAGCACCAATTCGCCGAATGCCTGCAATTTGCTGGACGGCAACGCACTGCCCGGCATCGCTAATTGCGGATGGCACGCCGCCAGACGCAAACGGGTAATTTCCGCCAACACTTGCAAATGCTTGTTCTCACCCTCAGCCGTTTCTTCGCTAAGGCGCTCCAAGGCTTGTTGGCGCAAGGCTTCATACAAAGCCATTTCCGCATCACTCAAGCTCACAGAGAGGGTAATTTCCGTGCGCGGCGGCAATTCCTGCAATACCTGATTTTTGGTACGGCGCAACATGAAGGGCTGTACCAATTTTTTCAGCGCGTGGCGGCTCTTGTCGTCGTGGTCGCGTTCAATCGGGGTTTGGAAGCGTTCGCCAAACTTTTGCTGCGAAAACAGCAAACCGGGGTTGAGGAAACGGAACAAGCTCCACAATTCCCCCAGATGGTTTTCAATCGGCGTACCCGTGGTGACAAACCGGAAATCGCCCTGCAACTGGTAAGCCGCTTGGGTGCGCTTGGTGTTGGCGTTCTTAATGGCTTGCGCCTCATCCAGCACAATCGTTGTCCAGCGGATGGCTTGGAAAGCCTCGCTGTCTTGTTGCAACAGCCCGTAACTGGCAATCAACAGGTCATGCGGCTGCAAATCATCTAGCAAGGCTTGGCGGTCTTTGCCACGGTAAAACACCGGACGCAAGCTGGGGGCAAAGCGCTGGCATTCGCTGTACCAGTTATTGCACACCGACACGGGGGCAACCACCAACGCCGCGCCCTTGTCAGCACGCGCCAGCAGCAAGCCCAGCGTCTGCACGGTTTTACCCAAACCCATATCATCTGCCAGACAGCCGCCCACGCCCCATTCCGCCAAACGCATCATCCAGCGGAAACCCTCCGTCTGGTAGTCACGCAAGTCCGCCTGCAAGTTGGCAGGTACAACTGGCTGGCTATCACGGACGTTTTTCAGCTTGGTGACTTGTGCTTTCCAGTGTTTGTCGGTTTCGAGTTTGCCTGCTTCGTCGATGAAATCTTCCAGCGCCATGCCTGCGAGTGCGCCGACTTTCAAACCCTGCTTGCCGGACGTTTCCGCATAAGCGCGTAAGGTATCAAGCTTTTTCTGGAACTGGCGCGTCAGGGTGAGAAATTGCCCGTCTGCCAATTGTACGAAACGCCCTGTCGCGGTTTGGCTGAGGTCGAGCAATTGACGCAAGGTCAACACGAGATTGTCATCGACTTGCAGCTTGCCGTCGATGTCAAACCATTCGCCGGACTGCTTGATCTTGAGCGAGAGATTGTTGCCGCTGACTTGCTGGGTAATGCGCAACTTCTCGCCTTCCGGCCATGCCAACGTTACCTTGTCGCCGAGGGCGTGGAGTTGTTGCAGTGCTTCAAGGCATTGTTCGGGGTCGTCCAGCAACAGGTCATCGCTGGGATCTTCCCAAGTGGATAAGGCGGGGCAATCTTGTAGCAGTGCATCCGCCTGTTTGCGCTCTTGCTTGAGGTTGCGGGTGGTTTTGAGCAGCTTGCGATCAACTTCGGTCATGGCATTGCTGCGCCCACTGCCCGGTGGAAAGATTGGGCCAATGTCGCCGAAGGGTTGCACCCGCATTAACATCCGCAAGCCTTCGCCCCACGGCAATAGATGGAGGTGCAAACGCGGATCGGCTTCGACCGTTTCGGCATTATCCATGCCAGCGATGTCGGACTGAATGGTGATCAACGGCGCAAGTGCAGACAGAGTTTGGCGGACAGTCGCTTCCGCTTCATTGGGGACAAGCAAACCGTCTTTGCCCAAAATGCTGTGCAATTGCAACACGCTGGCAGTGAGTTTGTAGAGCTTGAGTTGCAGGGTGGTTTCTTCCACCACAAAATAGCTGTCGGCTTTGTATGCGTCGCTGGGATGCGGTAATTCGGGGAATAGCTTGATGCGTAGCTTGCCTTTTTCCTTGAGGATTTGCAGTTCTTCGCGTCCTTGCTGGATGTCGAGCGGGGAATTCGTCGCCCCTACCCAGAATACACGCGGATGCCCGATCAGGTGCTGCCATGCATTAGTAATGTGCAGTTCGTAGCTTTTTTCGTAATAGCCATAGCTGTAAAGGTGGATGCCTTGGCAAAGGCGGCGGTCTTCATCGGTCAACGCAGCAACGGTTTCCGGTTCGGTGGCAAGCCGTTTCAGGGCGATATTGCGCCCCGCCGACCAGCCCGTTTTGGTGGCTTTTTGTAAGGTGGGGTGCAGCGAATACTCGGTTTGGGAAGCGTATTTTTGCTTGCTTAATTCCCAGATGACCCGTTCAGCACCGACTTTGGCAGTTCCAGTCGATTTGCTGGGCGTTGCAGCACCCAAACGCTGCAACGCCTGCAAAGTACGTTCCCACGCGGGTTGAGGTTGGTACAGGGTAATCAGCGGTTGCGTGCCTGCCTTGGTGTGCGCAGCGGCGGATAAATCGGTAAAAATAGGTTTGCGCTTGTCATTCTTAGGCAGGCATTGTGCTAAAACAGCCGCATATTCGCCCACCAACCAGATATAACCCACTTGGGCAACTTGTTCACTAACGCTTTCTGCCCGATCCAACCATGCGCTGGGGATCGCTTGCTCTAACCAATGGCACACGATCAAAGCAAATAGGAATGATAGGGGCGTTTGTTGCCATGCTTCCACGTCCTTATCCAATGCCTCTGACTTGCCGAACAGTCGAGAATTGGCGAAATACACCAGTATTTGATATGTTTGGTTCTTAGCGCCAAACTCTTTGAAATATGAAGGAATTTCTTTGATAGCTTTGTCAGAACCATCCAGCAATAGCGCAAGGACATACAAGGCTTCCAGCGGTGTACCGTACAACGCCTTGCGGCTGCTTTGACGTTTGCGTAACAGTTTCAAACCTGCTTGATACAGGTTGATAGCCTCATCCCGCTTACCTTGGGAAAGTGCTTGCGCCGAAGCAAACAGATGCCAATCTTCCAATCGCCCTCCACTATCGGCGGGAGGTTGCGCCGCTAAGGGACTTGCCCATTGTTGACGTTGGAACAGTTGCCAGTAATACGTGCTGCCAAACACTGTCCAGACTGCGCTGGTATCCATCTGTTCGGCTTGCAGTAATTGCTGGCAATGCGCCCAAAGTGGGCTGGCATTCTCGTTATTCTTGTCAGCGACGGATAAGTAAATCGGGGCGATAAATTGCAGGAAAATGGTTTCAGGAATAAACGGCAGCCACGCGGGATCAAGCGTATCTCCCCACAATGTGAACCACGGATGCGGGCGAAACTTTGTCGCAACAGCATACTGTCGGTTGGCATGTTCCAACAGTTTTGCCAGCCATTGACCGTTTCCCAGCAATGCCTGTAGGCGCAGATCACGCAAAGCATGGTTCACATCTGCCCAGAACTCATGACCATAGGCATGACGCGGGGCTTCGGGGCTAAGGTTTTCCACGACAATCTTTGCCCAGTTAACAAAACGTCCTTCACGCAAGCTGCGACGGGTCAATTCGTCACGAATTTCCTCTACACAAGCGTAGTAATTAACGCCATTGACCGTCAGAAAACCGAGGTTGACCAAATCGTTTAACAAGGGGCGTAATACTTTGACATCCAGCGCCACTGGAGCAAGTTTTGACAATGGCGTAGCCGCTATCGGCGCGTAGATGATGGACATGAATTCCAGTAACTGCTGGGTACTTTCGGCGAGATGGAGGAATTTTTGTTCGTCAAATATCGAAGTCATGTTCAACTGGGTCAATTGTTGTTGGAAATATGCCATCGGAATCCGTTCCTGCTCCAGCCGCTGATGGGTTTGTTGCAAGCGCTGGTAAACGGCGGCTTCTTCCGGCTGCAAATGCTGGAGTATATCAGTACAGCGGGCGTTTTCCGGCTCTTCGACGCATAAATGCGCGTATTGCTGTAAGGTTGACGCATCCATCAGCAAGAATTGGGTGTGCGGAAAATGGCGGCGCATCCGCGACAGGATCGAAAAACCGTGGCGGGAAAGCGCAGATCGTTGGTTTTATTTTCGGTAACTCAGCAATCATGCACGTAGCACCGGGAATTCGGCAGCAGTTTCCAGCCCGGTTTGATTGCCCGCTTCAGATTAACAGGCAGCTCCGATCCCACTCGACCAACCGTCCCAATCCCCCGACAAGCCGTCTGCACAATCCCCCTTTTTACCGTTCATCCGGTATAAGCTATGTCTAACGGATTTTACTAAACCACGACAAGGAGTCGTATCATGAACATGAATGGAATTGGTTCAAGCAGCGTAACCTCGCAAAACAGCGCCATCTCTAGCCCTACCTCCGCGCCGTCTGCTGATAGCGTTCAACAATTCAACAGAGCCATGAGCGGACAAGGCAGCAGCAAATGCGGCGGGGCTCAAGGTGCATCCGGTCAAACGGGCGCGGCTGGCAGCGAACAAGGCGACACCCTGTCCCAAATGCTGGAAATGATCATGCAACTGCTACAAAGCATGATGGAAAAAATGCAAGGCGCTGACTCTTCCGAAGCTGGCGGCAAAGAGTCAGGCAAAGGCTCTGAACAACAGCAACAACACAGCGGCAAAAAATCAGGTGCTTGCGCAGCCTAAGCGCCTCTCACGGAAGAAGGGCTGAGGAGAGGATTCTTCTCCTCACCCTGCCGAAAATAATCCGCCGGAAAATCATCGACCCGCACCGCATTCGCCGTCGCACGCCGTGCCGCCAGCAATTTTTCCACGCTGAACTTATCCAGCAAGCCCTTCTTTCCTGCCTCGACAATCGCTTCCGCCACGGTATGTGCCGCCAATTTGCCCTCTTTCATCAATTTGCGTAACGGTTTTTCGATCTCTGCCGCTGCCAATGTTTTATGCAGCGCATCCTCAATCCGCCCCATGCGATCCGCCGGATCGTTGGTAATGAAAATGCCCGCCGTTAAGCGATCCCGCGTTGCTGAAAGCTCAAGCGCCAACCGTGCTACCTGATGAATCAATGCATCATCCGGCGGGCTAAACGGCTTGCCATACGGGAACATCAAGGTGCGCAACGTCTTCGCCAACCACGGATACGGCAAGTTATGAAATGCCGCCAACATTGCCTGTTGCGCCCGATGTATCGTCAACTTACACGCATACGCCATCAACGGCACATCCGCCTCCGGCTCGCCCTGCTCCTCGAAATGCTTCAGCACCGCCGAACACAGATACAGATTGGCTAGAATATCTGCCATACGCCCCGACACCCGTTCGCGCTGCTTCAAATTGCCGCCTAACGACAACACCGCATAATCCGCCAATAACGCAAACTGGCTACTCAAGCGCGTCAAATGACGGTAATAATCGCGGGTCAACGGTGAACCATGCGCCACCAATTTAGCATTCGTCAGCCCATACCAAGCGCTACGCCCTAAGTTGCTGAAAATATGCTTCACATGCCCCATGAATGCCGTGTCGAACGCCGCCACATCCTCCGCCTGCGCCGCCTGTATTTCCTGCAATAACCACGGGTGGCAACGCATCGCCCCCTGCCCAAATACAATCAGTGAACGGGTTAAAATATTTGCACCCTCCACCGTAATCCCAATCGGAATCGACTGATACGCCCGCGCCAAATAGTTAGAGGGGCCCATGCAAATCCCCGCACCACCGGAAATATCCATCGCATCATTGATCAGCCGCCGCATCCGCTCCGTCAACTGGTACTTCAACAGCGCGGTAATCACCGCAGGGCGTTGCCCTTGATCAAGCGCAGTCGCCGTCAAAATGCGCCCCGCATCCATCAAATACGCATTGCCCAGAATCCGTGCCAACGGCTCTTCCACGCCTTCAAAATGACCAATTGACATCCCGAATTGCTGGCGGACTCGTGCATACGCCCCCGTATACCGCGCTGCCACTTTCGCCGCCCCCGTGGATAGCGCAGGCAAGGAAATACCACGCCCTTCGCTTAAACATTCCACCAACATGCGCCAACCTTTGCCTGCTTGCGCTTGTCCACCGATCAACCAATCCATCGGAATAAACACGTCACGCCCGTAGGTTGGGCCATTTTGAAACGGAATATTCAACGGAAAATGCCGCGTGCCAATCTCCACGCCTTTGTGGTTGGTGGGGATCAACGCCACCGTAATCCCCAAGGTTTCCTTATCGCCCAGCAGATGCTCAGGGTCATAAAGTTGGAACGCCAACCCCAACAACGTCGCCACGGGTGCAAGGGTGATATAACGTTTTTCCCAATTCAGATGAATGCCCAGCACGTCTTTTTCGCCACTAAAATCTTGACGGCACACCACCCCACTATCGGGGATGGAGCTGGCATCGCTACCCGCTTCGGGGCCGGTTAGCGCAAAACACGGAATTTCGCGCCCATCCGCCAAACGCGGCAGGTAATAATCCTTTTGCGCTGGTGTGCCGTATTTCATCAGCAATTCACCGGGGCCAAGTGAATTCGGCACCATGACGGTCACGGCGGCGGTAGCGCTACGGCTGGAGACTTTCATGACTACCTGCGAATGCGCGAGCGCGGAAAAGCCTAAGCCCCCGTATGCTTTGGGAATAATCATGCCGAGAAAGCGGTTTTGCTTGATAAAATCCCAGATGTCGGGTGGTAGGTCGTACAATTCGTGGGTAATGTGCCAGTCATCTAAACGGCGACACAGCTCTTCCACGGGGCCATCGAGAAAGGCTTGTTCGTCGGGACGTAGCTTGCTAATGGAAAGGTCGTGCAAACGACACCAGTCCGGTTTGCCGGAAAAAAGTTCGGAGTCCCACCAGACGTTGCCGCTCTCCAGCGCGTCCTGTTCGGTCGGCGAAATCGGCGGCAGTTGCTGCTTCATCAGACGCATCACGGGGCGGCTGATGTAGTGATAACGGTATTTTGTTAGCCAACTCATGGGATTCCTCCTCTTGATGCCACGGCAATGTGCGGTACGCAGGCTCGCGTCCCGCGTTCCAAGCCGGATATTTAATGATCGTAAAGTAGGGTGAGTAGTCAAAATCACTGGGGGTAAACAGGCGGAAATTGCGCTCGTAATAACGCACCTGATCCTGTTGGGCGTTTTGCACAATCGGCAATATCGGGTAATGCACTTGCTGGAAACAGCGGGCAATCATGCTCGAACACACGATATGCGTCGGCTGCCCCGCATTGTGTTGAAATAAGGTGGAACGCCAGTAACGCGGCAAAATCGCATAAGGAAACATGAACCGCGCCAGATCCAGCAATTGGCGCACGTCGTAACCCATACCGAGGTGCTCAATCGCAAAATCCACCACTTTATCGGTATCTTGCCATGTCAGCGTAGCGGGACGGCACAGGCGCAGGTGTTCTTTGCGGTAGTAACGTAGAGGGGTGACAATCGTGCCTTTACCGAGTAGCGATTCGATCACCAGCGGCTCGCTCAAATCGCCGTCGTAATAAGCGGCTAAACGGGAACGGGCTTTGGGGTCGCGGATGTCGTTGAGTCGTCCCACGTACAAGGCTGCATGTGTCCACGGCGACAAGGCCACGGTTTGGATGACTTTGCTCACCCGCGATTGACCGGCAAACAAAATCACATCAGCGGGACGAATTTCGCGTTCCAAAAATTCAAAGTTACACAGAGCGCTGAAGTCTTCTTCACGGGGTGTGGCATTAAGCCAGTCGATACCCCGTTGCCATAACCAGTCGGTAAACTTCATACCTCCTCCTACGGTGCGCCGTTGTTTTCTATACTACTATTCCATGACTCTAGTTCATATTGACCCGCCAATCCGTGATTTAATTCCGTGTCAGACGAAAGGTTGAGTTAAAGGCTCAGGTATTGGCGGCAAGCCATAGTTAGCACGAGCACGATCACAGGTAGGGTTAGGTTCACCGTGTTCCCACGAAGCACTGAATTCGCGGCAAGTGGAAGAGCGCAGCGCGTAAATAGTGCAACTGACGCATTCACCGACCACCCCTTGCAGCGCGATGCAATGCGGTTTGGCTTGATTCGTACCCAACATTGCGACGCGATGCGGTGCAATCGCTTCGGTCAGGTGCGCAGGCACTAAGCCGCCGGACGCAGCATCGGTTTCGCCCCAGTAAAACGAGACACGAAAACTAGCGCAACACGCGCCACAAGTCATACAGGGATTAGGTTCCACCACGACGAACTCCTTTAAAGACAAACCAGTGCCATAGTAGCAAACGTGGCGAGCCAATGACTTTAAAGCAGACTTATTGAGGCAACTGGATAATCTATGAGCCATCATCAATGCGAGGATGCAAACCTATGAAAATGCTGATTAACATCCTGATAGTAGCGACCACTTACACCGTGGGTCTGCCCGCGAATGCTGCACCCAAGCCAACCACACTGGAAGGCTGTTCTCTTGCCAGTTGGATAAGAAAAAAACGGTTTCTCTGTGTGCCTCTAAAACGTTGTCACCCAAAGCGGGGTTTGAAACAGTAAACCAGAAACTTCCACAAACTTGTACTAAACTATCCAAAATGGATAAGTTAATCACGATCAGCGAAGCAGCAGAACGGTTAGGCATCAGCCCGACGACCTTACGGCGTTGGGAGGAGTCCGGCAAACTGATACCGGAACGGACACAAGGCAACCAACGCCGCTACCGCCTTTCACAAATTGAACCTGCCACGCACCTGCGCCAACAGGACAGAAAAACGCTCGCCTACGCCCGTGTTTCTAGCCACGACCAAAAAGACGATTTGGAACGCCAAAAGCAAGTGCTGGAACTCTATTGCGCCCAACGGTGTTTTCCATCTGTGAAGCCAAACAGGTGGAAGTGGTCATGGTGAATAAAGGTGAAGACACCCCCTTTAAAGAAGACTTGGCAACCGATGTGCTGGAAATCATCACGGTATTTTCCGCCCGTTTGTACGGCTCACGTTCGCGCAAAAACAAAAAGCTGCTGGACGGGGTAAAGAAAGCCGTGGAAGAATCGCAAGCATGATCATCAGTCACAAAATCCGCCTTGACCCCAGCAATAAGCAAGCCACGTACTTGGCGAAAGCCGCAGGTACAGCTCGGTTTGCTTACAACTGGGCGTTGGCAGAATGGCAAACCCAATACGCCGCATGGAAAGACGATAACAGCCAGCCCAAACCCAACCAAATGGGCTTGCGCCGCCAGTTGAACGCCATCAAACGCGACCAATTCCCGTGGATGTTGGAAGTCACCAAAAATGCCCCACAAATGGCGATTATCCAATTGGGGCAGGCTTTCAATAACTTCTTTGCAGGACGTGCCCAGTACCCGCAATTCAAAAAGAAAGGCAAAAGCCGCGACAGTTTCACCCTCACCAACGACCAGTTCAGCCTTGACGATTGCCGCATCCGCATTCCCAACCTTGGGTTAGTGCGAATGCGGGAAACGTTACGCTTTTCCGGTAAAATCCTCTCCGCCACGATTTCCCGCACCGCTGACCAGTGGTTCGCCAGCATCACCGTGGATACCACCTCAAATCACCTCCCGCCTGCTGAAAACCAAGGCGCAGTGGGTGTGGATTTGGGCGTATCTGCACTGGCAACCCTGTCAACGGGGGAAAAAGTGATCGGGGCGAAACCGCATAAAGCCTTGCTTTCGCGCCTACAACGGCTCTCGCGCAGCTTGTCACGCAAGATCAAAGGTAGTGCTAACCGCCACAAGGCAAAACAGAAGTTGGCAACACTTCACGCACGTATTGCCAACATCCGCCAAGACAGTTTGCACCAACTCACCACGAATTTGACCCGCCGTTTCCACACCATCGGTATTGAAGATTTAAACGTGTCCGGCATGGTCAAGAACCGCTATTTATCCCGTGCGATCAGTGACATGGGCTTCTTCGAGTTCCGCCGTCAGTTGGAATACAAGGCAGGAATGCGGGGTGCGGTGGTCGTAGTGGCTGATCGGTTTTTTGCCTCCAGCAAGACCTGTTCTGCCCCCGGTTGTGGGCATAAAGTGGACAAGCTGCCGCTGTCGATACGTGAATGGACTTGCCCCGTTTGCGGTGCAGTCCATGACCGTGACATCAACGCCGCCAATAATTTGGAAAAATACGCCGTGAGTTCCACGGTGTCTGCCTGTGAAGGGGAAGGCGCTGGTCTTGGGCGCAAGCCGAAGACGAAACCAGCCCCAATGAAGCAGGAATTTAACCGCAAACTTGACCTTGGTTAAGTTTGCATAAGTTTAAAAGAACGGCATGGCAACACCGGAAAGCAGCGATACGCTGACGGTACGTGATCAGCGCAAATCCATGCGTGAAGGTGATGTGATCTTTTCCGGCACTTGCGCCCCGATGGGCGAGGCAGTTGATGCAAAAGCGCTATCAAAAATGACGGGCATTAAATGGGAAAAAGCAGGATTCTAAAGCTTATCCCGAAACATAAAATACACCGCTCCAAGCAAGCACAATCCTGCCCACAGGTAATCCAGCTTGAGCGGTTCTTTCAAATACAGCACCGCAAACGGCACGAACACCGTTAGCGTAATTACTTCCTGCATGATTTTGAGTTGCCCGACGCTCAACACGGTAAAACCGATGCGGTTTGCTGGTACTTGCAATAAGTATTCAAACAGCGCAATTCCCCAGCTCACCAATGCGGCAATCAGCCACGGCTTGTGATTCAGCTCTTTGAGGTGCGCATACCACGCGAACGTCATGAACACATTGCTGCACACTAGCAGCAGGATACTGATAAGAACGGGTGGCAAGGTCATGGCAAATCTTCAAGCAAAAAAAAGGGAGTATATCGCATACTCCCCTTCCCTTTTCATGCCAGCAAACGCGGGTCATGTCCCATGTCTCCCCATTCGGGATAATCCTTTAGGCAAGGTGTCGAAAGGTAATAATTATGGCATCTTGCCCTATCCCCATATGGGCAGCTTATTATTCAAAGGATTTTTCATGGATTTTGAAACCCCTATCAAAAAAACCCACGGTTTAGGCTCTGTGAAAACGGGTGTTCACCACTGGTGGGTACAGCGTGTCACGGCTATTGCCCTAATTCCGTTAACCTTGTGGGTAGTGTTTTCAGTCGCTTTACGGGTAGGGGAAGATTACGCCAGTGTGACTGCATGGTTTAGAGAACCCTTGACGACTGTCATGCTGTCACTGTTTGTATTTTTTGCCACTTACCACGCCAGCTTGGGTTTACAAGTGGTGATTGAAGATTACATTCACCACCAACCTACCAAGATTGCAGCGCTGTTGGTAGTCAATTTCCTGCTGATCTTGTTGGGAATGCTCAGCATGGTTTTAATTCTACGGCTATTTTTCGCCCATTGAAAAACCGCTAAAAAGAAGGAGGTAAGCAGCATAAGCCACCCACCCCCATCAAGCTTTATTTGATTTTAGCTGCCCAGCTATTCGCAAGGGTTTTTGCGGCTTCGCGACCACCCAAGCCAAATGCCAATGCCGCCGCAATCGCTACCGCGCCCAGCGTGAAACCGAAGGCCATATTGACGATGTTATCCGCCAGACCCATTGCCCGCAGACCCATTGCCAATACCAAGCCCAGAATCGCGAAACGCGCAATGCTCGCCAGACCCGCGCTGCCATACTGGCTCAGTTTGTTGTACGCCAAGGTGCTGAGGAAATAACCCACCAGCAAAATCACACCACCCACCAAGATGCCGCCGCCGAACTCCAAGACTTTCGCGAAAATAGTGGAAATAATGTCGATACCCAATGTATTAACCGCTGCCGTCGCCGCTGTTAACATGGCAAAGAACATAATCACATTGCCAATCAATTTGGTCGGCGTGAAAGACTCATTAAACATGCCAGCCAGACCTAACTTTTGCGGCAGACCATTCACATTAACGCCATCCAATACGCTGGTCAGCATAGAAATCACAAATTTTGCCACAAAATATGTAACAGCCAAAATAATACCAGCACCAATAATATTCGGAATCGCTGTCAACAACTTATTCAACATTTCCGAAGCAGGTTGTGTAATCGACGGAATATTCAAAACCCCCAACGCACTCACCGCAATCGGAATCAGAATAGCCGCGAACATGAACGAGCTGCCGATTTTAGACAGCTTCATACCTTGCGTACCTTGGTCGCCCATTTTCAGCGCCAATTGGCGATCAACCCGCCCCAACGCAACGCCCGTCAATTCGGAAACGATTTTCGCAATCACCCAACCAGCATAACCAATGACACCCGCACCGATAATATTCGGAACTGCCGCCAAGAACTTATTCAGCATGGTTTTCAATGGCGCTAACACATCGGTTAAACCGAAATGCTGTAACACAGCCATCAATACAAAAATGGTCAGCAAGGCTTTTACCAACGATGCCAGCGGTTTCGCTAAATTAGTGCGTTCCAGAAAATCCACTTTACCGAACAGCCGCTTAATAATGCCTGCAATGAAACTGACGACAATCAAGCCAACGATTAAAATTGCCAAGCCAACCAAAGCATGACCCAGTTTACCGGAGGTAAGCCCCCCCAGCATATTCGTCAACGATGATGAAAGACCATCCATAGTGTTACTCCTATCAAAAAAGTGGTGAACGTTCGTTACTTAAGAATCAGCGCATCAATACGCCGATTACGCTGCCTCGCAAAATCGGTGTTATCAATGCTGATGGGTTCGGCATTGCCCATGCCCATAATGCGCAGACGTTTTCTATCCACACCGGCTTGCACCAAAGCAACGCCGACTTCGTTGGCACGCACTAAGGACAGCTCCGTATTCTCCTTGGCAGAGCCGACTTCATCGGTATGCCCACGGATCAATAAGCGGATGTCGGGATTCGCCTGCAATAAAGCAACGATGACGTTAATCTGCTCGATAGATTGGGCATTGGGCTTGCTTGAACCGGAGTCAAAATAAATGCCATCCAACACAATCGGTCGATCTGTTTGGCGTTTGGCAATGGCATCACGGAAAATGCCCCCAAAACCGCTCGTGCCAATATCAAGGGTTTTGCCATTCGGCACAGGGCTAGGCGTACCTAATGCACCTTTTGCGGATGTTCCCAAACCATGCTGCGCTAACGGCGCAGGTATTGCCGTTGTTGCTAATGCAGGCGCGGCAGTTTGTGCGGCGGGCGCAACGTGAGTGGTGACAACAGCGGGCGCGGTCGTATTAACGGCGGCGGACGGGGGTAACGCAGCGGCAGCAACGGGCGCAGCGGCAACATTAATAGGACGGGTATTCACCGATCCATTCACTGTCTCAACGGCTTGCGTCTCTAACACTGGCGCTGCCTGATGGGTGATTGTTTGTGCCGTTGGCAATGCCGTGCTGGTTAGCCCATCGCCACCGTTATTGAGAAACCAATACAGCAATCCAAACAATAGGATTACCCCACTGGCAATCGCATATTCCTGCGCAGGAGTCAGGTCGTCATTATCCGAGGTACTTTCCACCATATTCACCTTCCATGCTAATTATTATCTATTTGCGCTAACAATAAACGCTACGTACGGATACTCTCCGCTAATTTTAGACAACTTTTTAAAATCGGCAGGATTTTTTTGGCGTTATTTGACAATGAATTTACAGTGAAATAATCAAAAGAAAGAAATTTTTATCGAGCACATTGGCAAGATAAATCATTGAAATAAGAAATTTTACTGAGGCCACAAAAAAATGGGCAGCCAATGGGCTGCCCTAAGCGAGGTGAAATATGCGAGAAAATTAAACCAAACGAGAAAAATCAATGCAGCTTAGAGATTGCCGCTGTCTAGACGCTTTTTCATGTCGTCCAAACGTTCTTGCTGACGTTTTTGACGTTCGTCCTGCATTTGCTTGAAGGTGGTCGCCTGTTCCGGTGTCAAGATTGCCACAATTTTGGTTTCGTTTTCAGTACGCAGGGCTTGCATTTGTGCCTGCATTTGGGTGCGTAAGGCTTCCATTTTGATCTTTTGCTCTTGCTGGATAGTGTCCAACTGGGCTTTTTGCGCGTCATCCAATTGCAGCTTATCGGTCATGACTTCAGCCATTTTTTCGCCGCCGCGCCCACCCAAGCCGCCAAAGCCACCGTGACCGCCTTTGCCACCACAGTCGCCAAAACCGCCGTCGTGACCAGCGAATGCGGCTGACATGCCAATTGCGCTAATCAATGCCGTTGCAATTAATGCTTTTTTCATTTGAGTATCCTTCCGTGACTTGGTTAAGTTGTTTCGATAGGAAAGATAATACGCGTCGATTGCGCACGAAATTGGCTACAACTGTGCAAACAATGAGGAAGTAGCCAAGCAAGAGAGGTTAAATTACGGTTCGAATTTGTAGCCCACGGAGTAAACGGAATGGATAAGCTCTTGATCTGGTAGAATTTCAGCAAGTTTCTTGCGTAATTTCTTAATGTGGCTGTCGATAGTACGGTCGGACACAATACGATTGTCGGTGTAAACCTTGGTCATGAGCTGGTCACGCCCGAAAATTCTACCGGGCTGTTGCTTGAGGGTGGCGAGTAGCTCGAACTCCACCAACGTGAGCGTGATTTCGCCCTGCGCTGTTTTTACCAGCAAACGGTCACGATCCAGCTCCAACAACGCAGGGTTGAGAGTCATGCCATTATGTTCGGTGGGCATGAATGCTTGCAAACGCCGCAACACGGCTTTGACACGGGCGACCACTTCACGCGGGCTAAACGGCTTGCAGATATAATCATCCGCACCCAATTCTAAGCCCAGCAAGCGGTCGATTTCCTCCACTCGCGCCGTCAACATAATAATGGGGACAGGGGAAAACTGGCGCACTTCCTTGCACACTTCCAAGCCGTCTTTACCGGGCAGCATCAAATCCAGCAAAATCAATTGCGGCTGTTCTTTGCGTACCCAATCGCCCACACCCAACCCCGTATTGAGCCAGTGCGTCTGGTAGTTAGCGTTTTGCAGGTATTTTTGCAGCAAATCGGCAATTTTGGGTTCGTCTTCGACGATGAGAATTTGTGCCATGAAGGTATCCGTCAGCGTTGCAGGGGCAAGTTTACGCGAATTTCTAAGCCGCCCAAGGAAGAATGTGCCGCACTGATATTGCCATCATGCGCCTCGACAATATTGTAGCAAATGCTTAAGCCAAGCCCCGCCCCACCCGTGGCACGGTTGCGTGAGTTTTCCACACGATACAGGCGTTCAAATAAATGTGGCAATGCCTCATCGGGTACACCGGGCGGCGAATCGGCAAATATTATCGTGACTGTACCCGCGTGTAACTGCGTACTGACCTGCAATTGCCCCGGTTTGTCAGTATAACGCAGACTGTTTTCCAACAAGTTTTTGAACAATTGTTGCAAGCGTTGCGGGTCGCCTTGAATGCGGATCGGCTGTGAGCTAAGCCCTTGCAAACTGATGTGCAAGCCTTGTTCTTGTAAGGGCGAGCTGTGTAACGTCAAGGTTTCCTGCAATAAAGCACAAAGGTCGAGGCTTTCCTTACGGTAACTGAGTGCCCCGCTGTCCGACATCGACAAGTCGTACAGGTCACTCACGAGGCGCTGCAAGTGACTCACTTCCTGATGCAACGATGCAAGTGTGCTGGCATCAGGTTGGTTGATACCATCCTGCAAGGCTTCGATTTCACCGCGTAAAATCGCCAACGGCGTGCGCAATTCGTGGGCAATATCGGCAATCCACTGCTTGCGAGAAGCTTCGTTTTGCTGCAAACGTTCTGCCAAATGATTGAAATCACGGGTTAACAAACCCAGTTCATCGCGCCCTTGCGGAGTCATGCGCAAGCTGTAATTGCCAGCGGTGAGCTGACGTGTGCCGTTACGCAGCGCTTGGATCGGTCTGCCGAGGTGACGCGCCAATAAGAAAGACAGCACCCCCGCCATCGGTAATGCTAACAGCAGCACCACCAACCATAGCGTGCGTTGCAGGCGATCGGCAAAATCCACATCCACCTTTTCGGTGAGGCGTTGGCGACGGTGCATTCCGAGATAGCCGATGGTTTTGCCTTGGGCTTTGAGTTCGTGCAAATCCTCTGGCACACCGAGACGAATGCTGCCTTTAACCACGTCGCGTTTGGCATCCAGCAATACAATGCGCCCAATGAAGCGTTCCATGCGTTGCGCAACATGCGAACGGGGTGGCATTCCCTCGAATTCGCGATGCGCCCGAAATTCTGGGGGTGGTGGTGGCGGCGGCGGTTCATGGTCTGTGCCATCTCCGTTGGCAGGAAAAAAACTACTGCGCACCGCTGTATCCAGAATAGATGTCCATAATTCGGGATTTTGTTCGAGTTCGCCCCAATCACCACGCGCTTCGTAGACTTCAATCAGACGTGTTTCAAGCTGGGTGAGGGAACGGCTTTCCTGCTCATTCAGGTAGTCCAAAAAGCTGCGATTTAAACGGTATTGCAAGATAGTCGCTAGCCCACCGGCAATCAGCAGGCAGGCTAGGAAAATAGCGATAAACAGTTTGGTACGAATACTTACAATCATGGTATTCAGTCAGACACCCGCAACCCATAAATAGTTGCTAGTCTAGCACCATCTTAATCGGGGGGATTCATTGGTATTTGATTTCCAACCAGACGTGACCTTTACTACCGGATTTTTTGACTTGAACGATTTCAACTTCGTGCCCCGTCGCCAGATTACCGAGCGTTTTACCGAGCTTGCCGCCGCCTTCACTGCGTTTGCCGGGGGGGTGTTCACGCACGGTTGCGCCCCAGCTTAGTGGGTACTTATTTCCCGCCACCGGTAATTCAGCGCCGATTTTCAGCCCCTGTTCTAACCATTTACCGTTAGCAAATTGTCCACCGTAAATCCAACCTGTTGTACCGCTGGTCGTTTCATCAGCTTTAGGTGTTTCCACTGTTGCGACAGCTTCAACGGCTGGAGAAGTCGGGAGCACTGCTGGTGGAGTCACTGCGGGTTCGGGTGGTGTAAGAACCGCGGCAGGTGTACTAACCACTACTGGAGCTGGTGCATTCACAGGATTAACGGTTGCATTATTGCTTGCAACATCAAGAGCAGCAAGTGCCGGAATATCCGCTTTGGCGGCGACAGGCGGTGTTGCAACTGCTGCCGTTACTGCGGCATCACTGCTCGAATTGTCAGCGACCAGTGTTTGCGAAAAGAGGAAAGCCATACCTGCCATTAAGAGTGTTGTGCCGATCACCAAACCAATAAGCTCACGCTTCATTTGCTCGCGTCGACCACCTTGAATAGCATATCTTATTGTTGCCATGTTTAAGCCCATCCATGATTCAGATTTATTTGAACAATAAATAGGATAGCAAATTCTTATCGGATTATCAGCACCCATGAATTATTTATTTCATCAAATATATTCATGCTTACACAGATTGCCTGCATTGCAGAGTAGTTCGTAGCTAATTGTACCGGCGGCTTGCGCCACCTGATCCACCGAGAGGTTTTTTCCCCATAATTCCACTTGATCCCCGGCGCGTGCTTCAATCGCGGTCAGGTCGATCACAATCATATCCATCGATACACGCCCAAGAATGCGGGTCAGCTTGCCATTGATCCAAATAGGCGTACCCGTTGGGGCATGACGTGGATAGCCGTCGGCGTATCCAATAGCAACCACCCCGGTACGGGTATCCTCTGGGCATGTCCAACTTGCGCCGTAACCGATGGATTCACCTTTAGGAATAGTGTGCACAGCAATCAGCGGTGCTACCACACTCATCACTGGCCGCAATCCGTCACGTTTGGCATCGCCATTGGCAAACGGTGATGAACCGTACAACATAATACCGGGGCGCACCCAGTTCACATGCGTTTGCGGCCAGCCAAGGATACTCGCGGAATTACCAATACTGCGCGGTGCTGGTAAGCTCGCCGTGTATTTGGTGAAGCGTTCCAATTGCAACGGGGTTTGTGGGCTATCCAATTCATCGGCACACGCCATGTGGGTCATGAGCCACGGCGTGGGTTTAACATTGGGGTGTTTGCTGAGGCGCTCGAACAGGTGCGGCGCTTGTTCCACCGGAAAACCGAGGCGGTGCATTCCGGTATCCAGTTTCAGCGCCACATCCAATTTGATCGCCGCCGCCGCACTGTCCAATAGCTCAAGCTGGGATAAATCGTGTAACACCACCCGCAAGCGATGTTCCGCCGCCGCTTTCATCCCCTGCATAGTATTGAAACCCTGCAAGACCAGAATGGGGTGGATGAAACGGGCTTGGCGTAACTCGATGGCTTCCTGAAGGCAAGACACCGCAAAACCGTTGGCATGACTGAGCGTTTCTGCCGTTTTGAGCATGTTATGCCCATAGGCATCGGCTTTAATCACTGCCATTGCCAAACTATTAGGCGCAACCTCACGGCAGCGAGCAAGGTTATGCCGCAAGGCACTGGAATCAATAATGGCGCGGGCAGATCGTTTCATGCTGGCAGTGTAACGGTTTACAATAATTATTCAAATCCTGGGGTATAAATGTCAGGGGTAAAGTTCTCGAAACGCGTGTATTTACCAAGGAACGTTAAGCGCACGCTGCCAATTGGGCCATTCCGTTGTTTGGCGATGATGATTTCTGCTGTACCTTTGTCGGGAGATTCTGGGTTATAGACTTCATCGCGGTAAATAAAGATAATTAAATCAGCATCTTGCTCTATCGCACCCGATTCACGTAAATCCGACATAATTGGGCGTTTATTGGGGCGCTGTTCCAGACTACGGTTGAGCTGCGACAAAGCTATCACAGGCACACTCAACTCTTTGGCTAAGGATTTCAGCGAGCGGGAAATTTCAGAAATTTCCGCAGTACGGTTATCGGTAGCACTCCCCGTTTGCATGAGCTGCAAGTAGTCAAGCACGATTAAACCGAGCTGCCCGTGTTCCCGCATTAAACGCCGCGCCCGCGCCCGTACCTCAGTGGGCGACAACGCAGGGCTGTCATCAATGAACATCGGAACATCGCTAAAAATTTTGACCGCCGTGGCAATACGCGGCCAATCTTCGTCCGTCAGTTTACCGGTACGAATACGGTGCTGATCAACTCGCCCCATCGACGACAACATCCGCAACGTTAACTGCTCAGCGGGCATCTCCATACTGAAAATAGCGGTTGGCAATTTTTTGTGGGCAGCGGCGTATTCGGCGATATTCATCGAAAAAGTAGTGTTATGCACCAAAACATCTTCGGCAACAAAATTGTGTGTTTCCGGCACGCTCAAATCATAGACTTGTTGCTCTCCCAAACACTCGATGGATTCAATCTCATCCCAATACACATCACCACTGACCAAATCAGCATTGGGGAATTTACGTTGACTTACCGCTAGTGCCTGTTGCACAGCCTCTTCTTTACCATGTACACCGATGGTTTCGAGGAAATAGCGCACATGCTGCTGATGCGTAATGCGCAACTCATAAGCGGGGCGATATTCACCACGGTATTGAATTTGACGCTCGCGCAGCTTCGCTAAGATGCCGAAGCGCAGCAGTAAGTGCTGCATATCTCGCGCTAACGGTTTACTCACCGTACTGTAGGAAATGCCAACTTGATCCCCATTCTGCACGTAAACACTGCCATCACAGGCAAAAGCACGATTCAAAAACGTCGCCATTAATGCGCGGGGTAACTCAAATACGGCATCAGGAACACGCTTACCGTGCGCACTTTTACCCATCAAACCCAAGGCTTGCAGCCATTCTGTAACAGGACTCGGCGCTGAACGGGTCGTCGCTGCCGTGCCATGTGGCATCAATACTTGTGGTTCAAGTTGCAGCTCTCGACACAAAATACCCAACATATCACCAGCAGGTACGGCTTTGCCCACCGTCCAATAATGTACGGTTGCCACAGCAACGCCCAATTGACGCGCCAGACCCGTGAGACTCAGGGATAACTCCGTTAAACGCTGTTTGAGACGATGCGCAAAATCTTGGCGAGATACTTGCAGAAACTCACTATCGGTCATCACGCGCACTGACGGTGTACGTGTGCCTTTACTGTCTTCCAAGCGCCAACTAACACCCGGAAAATCTCGTAATGCCGCCGTAAAATCATCCCGAATGCGTGGATTAATATTGGTGAATTGCGGGCAGGTTTGCGTCAAACCACCATCCGTTAAGAAATACGCAATCAGCTTTGTCCGTTGCTCAGACAATGCGCCTTGACCAAAAAACGGTAAGACACGCGGTACGCCAATGCATTGACCTACCGCTAACTCTGCCAATTTTTTCCAGCCTTGCAGAGTCAGGAAAGGATGGCTCGCCGTCGTGGTAATTTCACGCCCTAATGCCGTGCGCACGCGGAAAACAGGCTTCATACCATCATCGACAAATTGTGATGGCTGAGTCACTTGTAAACGAAATTGTGCATCCAGCGTCGCCAGTGATCCTTGTTGACGCGTAACCAGATCATCAATCAACACCAATCGCCCTGTGGTTGGATCTAATACCCGACTGCCCGCCACAATGCACTTTCCCATCGACGGTCTGCCAGCCACGATGATCAAATCGCCTTTCTGCAAACCCGATGTCATTTCATCAAGCTGCGCATACCCCGTGGAAACGCCCGTAATATTACTATCGAGCTTACTCAATTCCTCAATATGCGCTAGCGAGACTTTTAGAAGATTTTTCAGCGACTTGAAGACTTGCCCTTGCTTACCACCCTGCTCGGCAATCTTGAAAACTTTCTGCTCCGCCTCATCCAACAACGCTTTGCTGGGACGACCTTGCGCCGTGAAAGCGGAATCCGCAATACCCGTTCCCACCGTGATCAACTGACGTAACACCGATTTTTCACGCACGATTTCGGCATACGCCTTAATATTCGCCGCACTAGGGGTGTCTTTCGCCATCGTTGCGAGGTAAGCAAAGCCACCCGCATTTTCCAGCTCATTACGCTGTTTCAGCCATTCGGATACCGTCACCAAATCCAGCGGCTTGCTGTCTTCGACCAGATCGGCAATGGCGCGGAAAATCAGGCGATGATCTTGTCGGTAGAAGTCCTCTTCCACCACTTTGTCAGCGATAGTATCCCATGCTGTATTGTCGTTTGCTAACCCACTCAGCAATAAGCCGCCCAGAACAGATTGTTCGGCTTCGATGGAATGGGGAGGAATTTTGAGTGATTCGTATGAGTCTGCCATGCACGCAGTTTAACGAAAATCGACGGCAAGCGTTAGAACTAAAAATGCCCCACAACACGATCAAGCATTACGGGGCATTTTGCACAAGGCATTGTTAAATCAGAAATTATTCTGATTCAACAACAACCTTGATGGTGGTATCGACTTCAGCGTGCAAGTGCAGGCCGATTTCAAACTCACCCAAATGGCGGATAGCACCATCCGGCATACGGATTTCGCGACGTTCAATGTTGATACCCGCTGCTTGAATCGCTTCCGCAATTTCAATGTTGGATACAGAACCGAACAGTTTGCCTTCGTTACCCGCTTTGCCTTTGATGGTCAGTACCATTTCAGCCAGTTGGTCGCGACGTGATTGCGCAGACGCCAGAATCGCTTCGGCTTCGGCTTCTAATTCAGCGCGACGAACTTCAAAGGCTGCCATATTGGCTTTAGTCGCCATTTGTGCTTTGCCTTGCGGGATCAGGAAGTTGCGGGCATAACCAGGACGTACTGACACGATGTTGCCTAACGCGCCGAGGTTTTCCACTTTTTTCAGAAGAATGACTTGCATCGTACTCACCTTTTACTTGTGCTGATCAGTGTATGGCAGCAACGCGAGGAAACGCGCACGCTTGATAGCGGTAGCCAGTTGACGCTGATAAATCGCTTTAGTACCCGTAATGCGGCTAGGTACGATTTTACCGGTTTCGGTAATAAAGCTCTTCAGGATGTCGAGATCTTTGTAGTCGATCTCGGTGATCTTTTCAGCCGTGAAACGGCAGTATTTTTTGCGGCGGAATTGACGTGACATATTTTATCTCCAGATAAGCGTCATTATTCGTCGTCAGATGAATCATCATCATCGGACTGGACTTCTTCACGCATACGACGTGCCGGTTTCGCTTCGCCATCTTTCCGCAGTGGGGATGGTTCAGTGACCGCAGCGTCCATACGCATGGTGACGTTACGGATAACCGCGTCGTTGAAGCGGAAAATGCTTTCCAGTTCAGCCAGTGTTTCCGCGCCGCATTCGATATTCATCAGCACGTAGTGTGCTTTATGCAGCTTGTTGATTGGGTAAGCCAATTGACGGCGACCCCAATCTTCCAAACGGTGGATTGCACCACCGCTTTCTTGCACCATACCACGGTAGCGTTCTACCATCGCAGGTACTTGTTCGCTCTGATCCGGGTGGACCAGAAAGACAATTTCATAATGTCTCATGACGGTTTCCTTTCGGGTTAAACAGCCTCCCACTAACGGTGAGGCAAGGATTCCAAGGGCATAAGCCCATAGAAAAGCGCGGGATTATCCGTGAGTTGGGGTGCATTGTCAATTTAAGTTGGATAGCTACCATCCATGTCCTACACTACTGCTTAGAGCAAGCACTAGAAAATAAGGAATGACCGGGCCAATGATCACTACCACAGGAACACCTTTGTGAACCACCCAGCACTAACACGCTACCCGATAGCATTAGCGGGCTACCAGTGGCTGCAAGTGCTTCATGAAAGCGAGAATGCCATTATTGTGTTGGCAAATGCCCCTAGCGGACAGCCGGTGGTGATCAAGCGCTTTAAGTTCGATGCCAGCAAGCTCGCCAAGCACCTCGTCGACGAATTCTTAATGGAAAGCTGGGCGTTAGGTTTGTTAGATCATCGGGGGTTGGTGCACCCCATTGATGCCGGTTTAAGCGCAGGTGCACTGTATATGATCATGGAATACGTGCCGGGTGATACGTTACGGCGTTACCTTGCGTTGATGCCACGCCTACCGCTGGCGCAAGCCTTGCAATGGTTTAAAGATATTGCCTTGGCGTTAGGCGAGATTCATGACATTGGTTTACTGCATCAAGACTTGAAAACGGCCAATATACTGGTGCGTGGCGATAACTCATTAGCTTTACTGGATTTCGGTTTGGAAACGCGCCTACTGGTCGCAGCAGGCTTCATGCGTGCCGATGAAATTTACTGCACACCCTATTATGTTAGCCCAGAACGCATTATCGGCGACCCACCCGATGAACGCGCTGATCTTTATGCCCTAGGGGTAATACTGTATGAGTTACTGGTCGGTCACAAACCTTACGAATCCACTTCTTTAGCAGAACTCTTGAAAAAACATGCGATTGCCCCCATTCCCCACTTACCACCTGCCCTAAATGTCTATCAGCCACTCCTTAACGGGTTACTGGCAAAGTTTCCTGAAAACAGGCTACAGTCTACCGACGTAGTGGTACGATTGTTGCAGGAAATACAGCAACGTTAATGGGTTAGATACCGGGAGACCCCAGTGTATGAAACGAAAAACACAATGCATCCATACCCAACAGATAGAATGCCAGCCCTCGCTGGTGTTCCACTTTATGCGAGTGGCCAAATGGATTGCTTTATCCTTACTCCTCGGAATTGGCTTTATAGGCGCACTCCTTCAGTTCCAACGCCATCAGGAAATCAACTGGATGTTTTTTTCAGTGTGCATTGTGTGTGGCGTGATTTTGTTCTGGATTGGTCACTGCATCATGAAAAGTGACTGTGCCATCAAACGACGCTGTGGTACGTGCGTAAAAGTATCGACCGTGAGTCTCACGAAAATTCGCCAAGTATAAGGTTGATTGGGCTACCTTCCACCTGCATTATCCTATAAAATAATCAAATCATAAAAAATTAAAATTAAAGTGGTCTATGTTACGTTTTCTTCTGTTCTTCCTGTTAGTACAAGGCGTGTTGTTCGGGGTGGAAATGCTACAACCGATACAAACTGCCATTATTCTCCCGTGGACAAGCCTGATTGCGGATGTCAGCGGTTGGCTCATGTCTGCGTTTGACCCCAACGTTGCCACCGCAGGTAAAGTGGTGCGCAGTACCCTGAACGGCTTTGCCGTCTCCATCGAACCCGGCTGCAATGGTGTGGAAGCCATGATTGTGCTGCTCGCTGCGATTATCGCCTTCCCAGCGCCCTTTCTGTATAAATTAACGGGTCTAGCCTGGGGATTCATCGCTATTCAAGGCATGAACTTATTGCGCATTATCAGCCTGTTTTACTTGGGGCAATGGAGTCAAGAACTGTTTGATTGGGCGCATCTGTACATCTGGCAAGCTTTGATCATGCTGGATGCCTTGGTCGTATTTCTGATTTGGATTCGTTACTTACCGGGGCAAACCACACCACCATCCTCCATGACGGAGGCAATCGCATGACCCCTAAACCCTTGCACCGTTTTATGTTGGGCGTGCTGATTTTTTTTCCGCTGACGTTTTTTGTCTGGTACATCTCCGCCGCGTTCCACCTTGCCCCGATTACACTACTCACGGGTAAATTGCTGGCATGGCTCGTGCCGGATGCGCTCCTGTGGTTGCGCTTAGATGGGCATACCTTGGTGTTGGCATCCAATTTCGGACACGATGCCAGTGGCGCTATCGTGTCTCCGCCGGTTGGCGATGATGTGTTGGGTTTTCACCTAAATCCGTTGATTTACAGCTACAGCTTGCCGCTGTTAGCTGCTTTGATCCTAGCCACACCAAGCAAGCAAAAAGGTAGCAACCTTTTCTGGGGATTGCTGCTGCTGTTACCCACCGAAGTATTCAGCATGACCTTCAGTGTGCTCAAAACACTAACGTTTGAAGTCGGCATCGCTTTCCAAACCCAACAAGGCATGACCCAAACCCATGCCGATATGCTCGCACTGGGGTATCAAATGGGCACACTCTTATTGCCAATGATCGCCCCGTTAGTCATCTGGGTAGCCTTGCACCGCGACTTTCTAACCCAGCTTGCCCCACACCTAGAACACACCCTAAAACGCTGACTCAGCAGATTGAAAACCTGCACAAACATTGGATTTATTAGGGAAAACCCCAGTGTGCACAGCAACATTTTGCCTTGAGCATTACGCTAGAATCAGGTCTACTCCGCGCGATTACGCACGTTAACTATTAGGATTACAACAATGGAACGCTCAATCAAAAACCTGTACGTCGCTATGGCGATTATGACCGCACTGATCATCTTAAATGTCATTTTGACCATGAATGATTTGTCACCGTTTTCTCTCTAAACACGCACCACTCCATCCCCGAATTATCCCTGTTCGTCTGCTTATGCATGTCTTCTGCTCAAAATAATTATTTAATAGATAAATTAATTTTATCTGAATGCAGAAGTATCTAGTCATGACAAAACAACAGTATTCATCGACACCACTCGCCATCACCCTCAGTTTACTTGCCTTGGCACTGTCACCCAGTTCATGGGCGGTTTCCTGTAACTTTCAAAACGGGGATAACTTTACAGAGATTTGCGGCTACCTCGAAGCAGGCACAGTGGCAACGGGCGGCAAGATGAATCTGCATGTTTCCAGCACCACCCCCAACTTCAACGTAAACATCAGACGGGCAGGCAATGATAACAACAACTTACTGAGCACAACGTTTACAGGTGCAGGAAATCATAGTGCAACCAGCCACACCCAATTGAACTGGGGTACAGCTTACGCCGTCGATATTCCAGCAACCTGGACGAGCGGCATTTACGAAGTCACTCTGAATAATCAACGCGGGAGTTATCCCGAATTCGTGGCGATTAAAGCCGCACAACCGGGCACACATTCCAAAATACTGGTGCTGGATAGCCTGCCAACCAAAATTGCTTACTCACCTATCGGGGGCAAATCCATGTACGGCTACAATTCCAGCAATGGACAAGCCGCACCTGAAGTATCAATGGAACGCCCCAGCGGACGCGGGCAGTGGACAGAACATCGCGAACTGGTCGGTTGGCTCGACCGTGAAGGCATCGCGTATGAAGCTGCCTCCATGATGGATGTGCACCGCGACCCTACCCTATTGAATCACTACAACTTGGTCGTGATCGTCGGGCATAACGAATACTGGTCAAAAGAAATGCGCGACAACTGGGATAGCTACCTTGCCAACGGCGGCAATGCCGCGATTCTCAGCGGCAATACCATGTGGTGGCAAGTACGCTTCAGCCCTGACACCAAACAAATGATTTGCTACAAAAATGCCGCCGCTGACCCGCTGTATGGCGTTGATAACAGCCGCGTTACCGTCAATTGGTTCAGCCAACCGCTGAATCGCCCTGAAAATCAGTCCATCGGGGTCAGTTTCCGCCACGGCGGCTACCATGATTACACCGAAAATGGTGTACAGTATTACGTTAAAAATGGGCGCAACGATGACGGCGCTAACGGTGGCTTCACAGTGGCGGATGCTTCCCACTGGATCTTTGCAGGCACAGGACTAGCCAATGGCAGCGTGTTTGGGCGCGACAACAGTATCGTGGGTTACGAAGTGGATGGCGCATTATTCCAGATGGTCAACGGCAAACCCGTTGCTACCGGCGCAGATGGCACGCCCACTAATTTCCAGATTTTAGCGACCTCCCCCACTTACGCCATCAACTCACCGTCAGGCATTCCGGGAGTCGTCAGCAACAATCATAATGGGCAAGGCTGGGGCACATTGGGTATCTTCAAACCTTCCGATACCAGTGGTAGCGTGTTCGTTGCCCCCACCATTGACTGGGCAGAAGGCTTACGCGAAGCAGCCGTTGCGCAAATCACTCGAAACGTAATCAATGAATTAAAAACGCGCACACCACACCATTCTTCCCCAACAACAACCAACACCAGTACACCGCCTAGCAGTGTTAACGGCAATGCTGGAGTCGTCGTCAGCGCCTCCCCTCAAGTTATCTTGCAGAACAACGGTGGCGGTGGCAGCCTCTCCGTGACGACACTATTACTCGGTTTAATGGCTATTTTTGGTCTAACCCTGCGCAAGCGCAAACATTAACCATTTGATAAAATTAATGATTAATTAAACAACAATCAAACAATAAGATCATATTAATAAACAACAATGATTTAAGTTAATGCAAATCCATGAAACTGCACTAAAATAATCCAGCTTATGATCACAAATCGACAAAGAACTGACTTATGATGATCAGTTCTGGAGAAGACTATATGGCTAATGTATTACTCACGCGTATCCAGCCCACTTCCCGCACATTATCGACCGGGCTAGCAGGAGTGGTTGGATTCCTCGGCATCATGCTGTCACAAAGCGCGATGGCGGTATCCTGTGACTTCAAAAATGGCGACGTATTCACCGAAATCTGCGGCTACCTCGAAGCAGGCAGCGTGCAAACAGGCGGGCAACTCAAGGTTCATGTAGCTAGCACCACCTCGAATTTTGATGTGCATATGCGCCGTGCAGGCAATGCCAATCCTAATTTGCAAACGGTTTCGTTGAGCGGCGCAGGCAATCACAACCCCGCCACGAATAGCCATGACGGTTTGAACTGGGGTTCTGCTTTCAATATAAGCATTCCCACCCATTGGACTAGTGGTTTTTACGAACTCAGCTTCAATAATGGACGCGGCAGTTACTCAGAATTTGTTGCCATTAAATCCGCACAACCGGGCAGTCACTCCAAAGTGTTGGTACTCGACAGTTTGCCCACCAAGCTCGCTTACTCGCCGATTGGCGGCAAATCCATGTATGGATTCAATTCCACCAATGGTCAAGCTAGTTCGCAAGTGTCGATGGAACGTCCCACTGGGCGAGGCCAATGGGTCGAGCACCGTAATTTCGTTACATGGCTAGATCAGCAAGGCATCGCTTACGAAGCCGCCTCCATGATGGATCTGCACCGTGATCCCTCCTTATTAAGTCACTACAATTTAGTGCTATTAGTTGGACACAATGAATATTGGTCGAAAGAAATGCGCGACAACTGGGACAGCTATCTGTCAGCCGGTGGCAATGCCGCCATTTTCAGTGGCAATACCATGTGGTGGCAAGTGCGCTTTAGCGATGACAATAAGCACATGATTTGCTATAAAAACGCCAATAGCGACCCGTATTACGGGCGCGATAATAGTCGTGTGACCACCAACTGGTTTAAAGATCCCGTTAATCGCCCAGAAAACCTCTCAACTGGCGTGAGTTTTAAACACGGTGGCTACGCGAACTACACCGAAGCGGGTGTGCAATATTACGTAAAAAATGGTTCTGGCGATGATGGTTCTAATGGCGGTTTTAAAGTTGCCGATGCAACCCATTGGGTCTTTGCTGGCACAGGCTTAGGCAATGGCAACGTTTTCGGACGCGGTGATGGTATCAACAGTTACCCGATTGCTGGTTATGAAGTCGATGGGGCATTATTCAATATGAATGGCGGCAAACCCACGGTGACGGGTGAAGACAGTACGCCACAAAACTTCCAGATTTTGGCAACAACGCCTGCGTTTGCCGTTAACTCTCCCTCGCTTGTTCCCGGTGTTGTGTATAACAACCATGCCGGACGCGGCTGGGGAACACTAGGTATTTTCCAACCCAGTGCCAATAGTGGCACAGTCTTTGTTGCCCCTACGATTGATTGGGCGGAAGGCTTAAACGATTCACAAGTAGGGAGGATTACCAAAAACGTCATCGACCGTTTAAAAAACCGTGGGCAAACCAATACAGACGGTAGTAACCCCAGCACTGCGGGGAACACAACAAACTCAGGCGGTGTATCCAACGAACCAACGTCGAGCGTAGTACAAAGCACTAGTGGTGGTGGCGGTAGCTTCCCGCTTACAGCCTTGCTACTAGGTGTAGTCGCTGTTTGCGGCTACCAAGCACGTAAACGGTAAATACCTAATCAGAGCAATTGCCCACTAACGGGCAGTTTGCTTATTCATCGGGTGTCGCATTGTGCTGAGCTGCACCCGAATCCTTATCTTTTTTCCACGATTCCAAACTGATCACTTTGTCGGGCGTATCACTGTTTTTGCCTGCGACATGCGCGTGCCCCAACAATACCGAAGGATTGCCCGCCAGAAACTCGCGCATCAGACGTAATTTCAGACTATTCGGGAACTTGCTTTGGCTTTGATCGTTTTCGAGCGCTTCCGCTTCTTCTTCGGTCAAGGAATTGACCAGTTTTTCCCAACGCTCATTAAGTGCCTGCTCGATACTTGCGCTATCCGCTTCTAACTTAGCCAAGACATCGCTGGGAAGCGAGTTCAAATACTCGTCAATATTGCCAAGAATTTTCCCGAAACGCATTTCCAGCAAGGCGCGGAGTACTTCATCCGTCCACTGCTCTTCGGCATGTTTAGCAAAAGCATCCATCTCGCTGATTAACAAACCATCCGAGCTAACCGAGCCGTGTTCTTCACCGTGCCGTCGCCACAGAATATGCAACTGTGGTAAAAACTGTTCCAGCCGCAAATGTTCATCTGCCGACTTGGGCAAGAACGTAATCGGTTTAAGCTGTGGATAAAGCTGGCAGAACTGGTACAACGCACTCACGTACTGAAACGGGTCGAAACTCAGCGTAATGACATTTTCATCAAACTCTTCGGGCGGCTCGTCGTCTTCATCCTCAGCCAATTCAATATCCAGAAAAGGCTCGTAGTGTTCGTATACGATGTCCCAGAAAATTTTGCCGTCGTGATGACGTACAAAGATCGCCGATTCCACTTGAAATTCAGGCAAATCTGGCGTGGTATTCACAATCCAATAATCGCCGGTCGCTTGAGCGCTACGCACAAGCGCACGGAAATCCAGTAATCCAAACGGGATTTCCATAATACGGTCGGGGTGACTATAACCTTCCAGTACAACAAGCTGTACAGAAGGCGCACCACCTTCTAACGTGACAACAAATGATAGAGATTCTTCCATCAGTGCATTCTAGCAAAACATGACGAAATACACTGAGAATTTCACACCTACTGACCTATAAACTCCGCGCACACTCGGCAACTTTCACCGACTGACCCGCCGCGAGTATACCACCTACCGGAAGATTCCCAATACGCACCATCTCTTGCAGATCAAGCCCTAACTTGCCCGCCACCAATTCTGCTGTATCACCCGCTTGTGCAAGGTAGAAAAACGCACCGTAACGCCCACTGCCACGTTCCTCCGTCTGCTCCAACAAGGACTGTGGCAAGGCATTACAACTGGGTAACGCGTTGTCGACAACAGGTTCAGCGGGTAGTGTCGGCAATGTAGGTAACGTCTGTATGGTAGCCGTGGATTCTGCCATCACCGCAGGCTCGACAGAAATAGGCATGATCTTGCCCGTATCTGCTGACGTTACACTAACCCGCTTGACCCGCACAATGCCGTCATCAATCGCCGCCTGCAAGGGTGTATTTGGCTGGACATCGGCCTGAGCAGATTCCAGAGAAACTTTTTCAGTACGCAATAACGCCAATGTCACTTGCGGCTGATTGGGGTCTACGACGGGTAATAATGACTGTGTGCCATCAACCGATGGCAATGTCGCCTCCGGCTCAGCAACGTCAAGGGTTTCACCACGCAATGCCGCTTGATATTCCAAATCGGTTTGTTCCCAGTTCGCCAGCAAAAACTGCGCATTGGTGCTTGCCTGTTTACCCTTTTCAAAGCGGGTCAGATGCGTCAATACGTTACGGATATACCCGCGTGTTTCCGTAAAGGCGATGGTCACAGGCTCATTCGGTGCAATCCTGCCCACCCCTGCATTGTAGGCAGCGATAGCATGAGTAAAACTGCCGTTGTAACGTTTCAGCAGCCAACTCAGGTAACGCGTGCCACCGTTGATATTCTCTTCGGGGTCAAAAATATCCAGCACACCCAGTTCAGCAGCAGTTTCTGGCATAAGCTGCATCAAGCCGGATGCCCCCATGTAAGACACCACCATTTCGCGGTAACAACTTTCGGAAGCAATCACCGACTTCACCAAGGCGGGATCAACCCCATAACGCTTAGCTGCCTTTTGAATAATCGCTTCGTAAGGGTCGGCTTTGATTTGCAAGGCTTTAGCACTGAAACCGCCACACCCGCGTGCCTCTGGAGTACGCGCATAATGCACATGCGCTAAGCGTTCCTTAAACCACGCTTTGGTCGCTTTACTCGCGGGATCAGGCAATGAACGTAACGCCATCTGGAATTCATCGTCCGCCACGCCCCAACGTTTTAGCAAGGCTTGCGCTTGGCGGTTGGCTTTTTTGTTATTGTCTAACTTGAGTAAGGTGCTGAGAAGCTGATTCACTGGTTCGCGAATCTCACCAACAGGTGTCGGGCGTGGTGCGTCTTGCCACAAACTGCCGCTGTCACTCACATACGCCGCTAATACTTCAGCTAAACTGCCTTCGTAGCGCTTCGACAAATAACTCAGGTAGCGTGCGCCTGCATCAATATTCGCGGCAGGGTTGAGCATATCCAACGCGCCGAAACGCTTGGCAGTCGTGGGGGTGAGCTGCATTAAACCAATGCGCCCTTCAGAGGAAACAAGCACGGGGTTGAAGCAACTTTCCGTCGCCATCACGGCCTTAATGAGTGCAGGACTAATCGCGTAACGTTGTGCTGCTGTTTGTATGTCCGCTTTATAGGATTCAGCGCGTTTATTGAGAGTTTTAGCGCTGACACTCAGACAACTGGGAGCATCGGCTGCGTAAGCGGCGCACGACATACTGATAAAACTACCTGCCAACAACGCTGACAGCAGTGCTTTATACATTTTTTTCATGATAGTAGACACTCATTGAATAGCCCAACCTTTACTGTAGGCCAATACAGCGGATTCTGCCGGAAAATACCAAGAAATGCTTGCGACCATTTAATTTACGGCTATTTAACCCGATAAACGGTCAGCCACTAACCCGTCTTTTCCATTTCCTGCAACTGTTCTAGCTCCGCTGCACTAAACCCTGCCTGTAAACGTGCTTCGGTATAGAACGGCCCACGTAACGGCCCATGCAACACATCCATTATCAACTGACGAAACGTCGCTTCCGGCTCTAAACCACGTTGCTCACAGCAATACCAAAACCAACGCGAACCAATCCGCACATGCCCAATTTCATCCCGCAAGATGATTTCCAACACTGCCACGCTTGGCTCATCCCCAGCATCACGTAAGCGTTGCATCATGCCCGGCGTGACATCCAAACCTCGCGCCTCCAGCACGCGTGGCACTAACGCCATCCGCACTAATACGTCGTAGTCCGTTTTACACGCTTGTTCCCACAAACCGTTATGCGCAGGTAAGTCACCGTAAACACAAGCAAAATCTGCCTGCAAGCGCTCACGCAATAAGCTGAAATGGTAGGCTTCTTCCGCCGCTACTTGTAGCCAATCGCCATAATACGCATCCGGCATCTCCCGAAAACGGTATACCGCATCCAACGCCAAATTAATCGCATTAAATTCGATATGTGCAACTGCGTGTAACAACGCTCGCCGCCCTGCGGGGGTGGTCAGTTTGCGTTGTTTGACCAACTTAGGATGGACAAGTTCCGGCAAAACAGGGCGTCCCGGTATCGGTATGGCTTGCACTGGGCAATCCACTGGTGTTTCCCTCACCAAACTGCCCGTCTGCCAATCCGCATACAATTGCGTGGCACACGCCAGTTTTTGGTCTACATCGGGTTGCATCAGGCAAGCATACGTTGCCGCGTAAAGGTTTTTCATGACACTTTCCAGCCAATAATCACATCCATCACATTCGTACCCGTCGGCCCTGTGTGGATGAGGTCGCCGCTGGCAGCGAGGAATGTTCCTGCATCAGCAGCTTGCAAACAAGCGGCTGCGTCAAGGTTTTGCGCATTACCGCGTTGCACCGTGCCATTATCGACTAATGCACCCGTGTCTTCGGTCACGCCATCCGTTCCATCTGTGCCGACTGCCAGCAGGAAAATGTCATCATCTGGCTGCAAGCACAGCGCTGCCGCTAGCGCCAAATGTTGATTGCGCCCACCGTAGCCGGGATTGAGGGGAAGTTGCAAAGTCGTTTCTGCGCCCCAAGCATACAACCCGGGTAAGCTGTTGCGTAAGTATGCAACGCAACGCTGCGCCACTTCTTCCGCATCACCTTCGAGAAATTCGGGCATCACGTTCACCGCAGTAGTCGCTGCTAGCGCCGCCAATAGTTGGCGATTGCTGGCGACAATTTCCCACGCAAAATCTTCACGAGGTGCGGGAAATAGCAAGCCTGAACCAATCACCGCTGGGTCATCACCCGGCACATCCGACATCAACAAACACGTTACAGGACGTTCGCCCACGTATTGCCACAATTTACCGCCCTTGATTAATGAGAGCGTGCACCGCATGGCGTTAATCTCGCTGATCACCGCGCCATTCGCCAGCATAGCGTAGGTCGCTTGTTGCAAGCGGTCTACTGTCCAACCTGTTTCTAGCACCTCCACTAAACTGGAAGTACCGCCAGAAATGAGGAATAACACGGGTTCATCGGTAGGCAACGCTTGCAGGTACTTAATTAACGCTGCACCGGCTTGTAGGGATGACTCATCCGGGATGGGATGTGCCGCTTCCAAGACTTGCACCTGCGTCAGTGCTTGGGTGGCGGCGGAAACATGTTGGTGTTTGGTGATCAGCAAGGCGCTTTGCATGGCATCACGTAAGTAACGGTATGCCCCCCACAGCATGGCATCAGCCGCTTTGCCAAGCGCAACCACATGGCAAGGCTGGCGTAACCTCTTCGCCTGTAGCGCCTGATACACCGTCATTTCACCTTCAACGGCGACCAAACCAGCGGCATACATATCTAATAATTGGGTGCGGTGATCGGTCATGCTTTAACCTAATAGTGCGGCGACTTTCTTCCGATCCGCCCGTTTCATTGCCTTACCGGTAATCGGGCTGATCGGCGCTCCGGCAAAACGCTCATCGTGTGGAAAGACCATCAATTCAACTTCGACATCATCCGCATAAAAGCGCAGTAACGGAAAATATTCCTGCTTTTTGCTGCCCAAACGCGTCAAACGTTCATGCGTTTGAAACGGAATATGTTGGTCATCCAGAAAAAACATCACCTCTTCGACACTATCCGCCGCCAGATACAAGGTGATAGCGGAATGGGAGCTGGATGTCCCCTCCAATGCCGCGCCCGTCAAATAAGGTTTATAGGCGTGTAAAAATTCCATCGCTTCAAGTGCCACTTCACGATGCTGACGCAGTAAGCGGGGTTGTGTTTCCGCGTCGAATAATTGGATACGTTGGTGGATCGCGTCTTCCACCTCTTCATTGGTAGGCTGCGCACTGCCCTGTAAGCGCACCCCCAGATTATCGGCAGCGCGTAACTTAGCCAACCGATAATCACGCATTCCTTCCTCGTAAATCAAACGAGCGGCTTCCTCTGCGACTTGGTAACGCAGCTCATCACGACTGTTACGCATTAGAAAAGCTGCTCAGGAATTTCGACACGCTCAGGGGTACGCTGCGGTGCAGGGCGCGGTGCAGCTTGTTGTCCGGCAGCAGGAGCGGGGCGACGTGGCGCAAGATCCCGTTCATTTTGGTATTGGAAACTGCTATCCGCCGTATTCGCCGCCTGACTACGCTTTTTAGGCTTGGCATCTTCCTCAACTTCCAGCCCCAAATCCGCTTCTTTCAGATCCACAGGTCTTTCCCACTCTTTCGAGGGTTCGCCTTTCAGGATACGGTGCATGAAATCAATCCACATCGGCAAAGCCACATTGGTCGCGGTTTCACCTTCCCCCAGCTTCGCCATGTCATCAAAACCGACCCACGCAATTGTTACCACATCAGGGGTAAAACCACAAAACCACGCATCTTTTTGGTCATTGGTCGTGCCGGTTTTACCCGCAATATCCTTGCGGTTTAAGGTACGTCCCGCCCGCGCAGCGGTGCCAAATTGGGTAACACCCTGCATCATGCTGACAATCTGGTAGTGGGTGCGGTTACTCATAATGCGCTTTGCGGCGGGGTATACCCCAGCGTCACCCACTTTCGGGCTTTCAACCGCAGGCGTTTCCCAAATCGGTTTTTCGGGCGCAGCCGGTTTATCGGCACCCGCTTTGCCTGCTTCACCCGTGACTTGCTTATCGCCTGCTTGATCCGTTGGTTTTTTGATGGTGCAAATCTCAGCAGCATCGTCACAAATGCGCGGCGAGGTTTCTTCAAACAATACCTTGTGGTTACGATCTTCAATACGCGTAATGAAATAGGCGTTAATCTTATAACCACCGTTCGCAAAAGCGGCGTAAGCCGTTGCCATTTCCAGCGGTGTGGTCATCGCCGTGCCTAATGCCAGCGTCAGATTGGCAGGCAGATTTTCTTTAGCGAAGCCGAATTGCGTCGCAAAATCAATGGCGTAGTTAATGCCAATGCTGCGTAACAAACGAATCGACACCAAATTACGGGATTTCGCCAATGCTTCGCGCAAGGTGGTAGGGCCGATGTACTTGCCCCCGAAGTTTTCCGGTTTCCACGTACTGCCCGGAATCTCCAGCGGCGCATCATTAACCACACTAGCGGGCGTAAAGCCTTTTGCCAGTGCCGCCGCATAGATAATCGGTTTAAAACTAGAACCGGGTTGACGCACCGCCTGCGTGGCGCGATTAAACTTGGAATGGTAGAAATCGAATCCACCCATGACCGCACGCACCGCCCCATCACTGGGATCGAGGGATACCAATGCCCCGCCTACGGTGGGCACTTGCGATAGCGTCCACGTATTTTTTTCTTTATCGGTTTGACGCAAACGCACAATGTCGCCCGCTTTCAACACGTCACTGACTCGCTTCGGGGCAGCGCCACGCCGATCTTCGGTTTTGAATTCACGCGCCCATTTTACGTCATTAAAATCGAGCGTTACGCGAGTTTCACCTACTAATAATTCAGCGGCATTACTGTCAGCACTCAATACCAACGCGGGGTGTAAATCACCAAACACCGGATAAGTCGACAGTTTGTCACGCATATCATCTTCGGTTTTCAAGTCGCCAAGATCAACCTTGTCTTCCGCACCCCGATAGCCATGCCGGAAATCATACGCTGTAAGGGCTTTGCGTAGGGACTCTGCCGCCTCGGTTTGTTTTTCATTATCCAAGGTCGTGTAGACATGATAACCCTGTGCGTAGGCATTTTCTTCACCAAAACGCTTTACGATGTCGGCACGTACCATTTCAGCCAGATACGGCGCATTCGCGTCAATTTCGGTTTTATGCTTGGCTGCCGTATTAGGTTCATTCAACGCAGTTTGGTAATCAAGCTGGGAAATATCCCCCAATTCCAGCATCCGCTTGAGAATGTAATTGCGGCGAATCATGGCGCGTTCTGGGTTCGCTAAGGGGTTGTAGCGCGATGGGGCTTTCGGCAAACCGGCAATCATGGCGCATTGCGCAAGCGTCAACTCACCCAAGGTTTTGCCGTAATACGTTTCCGCCGCTGAGGCAATTCCGTAAGCGCGGTTGCCCAGATAAATCTTGTTTAAGTACAACTCAAGGATTTCATCTTTACCAAGATTACGCTCCATTTTGATCGCCAGCAGGGTCTGCTTGAATTTGCGCTCAAAGGTTTTATCAGCATCGAGAAAAACGTTTTTTGCCAACTGCATGGTAATGGTGCTTGCACCTTGATTGGTCGAGCCGGTGGATACCGCGCTACTGATCGCCCGCGCCACACCTTTCCAGTCAACCCCTTGATGTTGGTAGAAACGCGCGTCTTCAATGTCCAAAAAGGCCATCTTCAAGTTTTTCGGGACTTCGCTCAGCGATACCGGACGGCTGCGGCGCTCACCGTACTCGGCTAATAACTCACCATCGCGAGTATAAATACGTAAGGGGACTTGAATATCAATTTTGCGCAGCTCAGCTTCATCGGGTAATTGAGGTTCATAGTGAGAATACAGGGCGAACAAACCCAAAGCCCCTAACGTTAGAAGCGCGAAAAAAGCACCTAGAATAAGCTGAAGAAATTTATAGATGAACCGCATGACTACATTGGACTTTTATTCATTTACGCACGGCTCTCCGTTTATCTGAAAGCACGCCACCCAAGACGGGCAGAGTAGACTATTTTGAGATTCGACGCTACCATTGCCTTGAAAATAATTAAAAGATATGAAGAATAACGTTTAATAATAACAATAACCCCCGGTGTGCCTGTGTTTTCAATATATCCTCGCAAAGAAAGCCTGCTCGGTCTGGACATCAGCTCTTCCGCCATCAAGTTGGTGGAGATGACCCGTAAAGGGCGTGACTACCGCATTGAAAGCTATGCGGTCGCACCCTTGCCTGAGGGGGTTGCTAATGAAAAAGACATCGTAGAGCCTGAACCTGTGGGTGAAGCCATCCGCCGTGCGTTGCGGGACAGTCGTTCCAAATTGAAACATTGCGCACTCGCCATCCCTACCTCGATGGCGATTAGCAAAATCATTCCCATGCCTGCTTCCATTCCGCAAGCGGAGCTAGAAGCGCAAATGTCGATGGAAGCTGAACAACACATTCCCTACCCGATGAACGAAGTCAATTACGACTTTGAAATTCTCGGTCCCTCCGCCAATTCGCCCGAAACGGTCGATGTCCTGCTCGCCGCTACGCGCTCAGAAAACGTCGAAGTCCGCGTGGCGGCAGCGGAAATGGCGGGGTTAACCGTGGACATCGTGGATACCGAAACCCACGCCTTGGAAAAAGTTCTACGGCATTTGACCAACGAGCTGGAACAGCACGAATCCCTCGCCATTGTCGACTTTGGCGCAACCATGACCGGCATCAGTGTGTTTGAACAAAGCCGCCTGACCTTTTCGCGTGAGCAAAGTTTTGGTGGTCGGCAACTGACCGAAGAAATCATGCACCGCTACGGTTTAACGTGGCAGGAAGCAGGTTTGGCGAAAAAAGAAGGCAATCTGCCCGAAAACTACGTGTCCGAAGTGCTCGAACCCTTCAAAGACAATATGGTGCGGCAACTGCACCGTTTTCTTCAGTTTTATTACGCATCCAGCCAAAAAGACAGCGTGGCACAAATCCTGATTTGTGGCGGCTGTGCGCGTATTCCGGGGGTCGATGAGCAAATTCAATCGACCATCGGTATTCCTGTCAGGGTCATTAACCCCTTCACACGCGTGGCACTGGGTTCGCGGGTCAGCCCAGTGCGCTTCACCAATGACATGCAGGCTCTGCTGATTGCGGCGGGCTTGTCACTGCGAGGATTGGAGTAATGGCAGGTCTTAACCTCCTCCCTTGGCGGGAAAAAGCCCGTGAAGAGAAGAAAAAGCAATTCTTCGGCTTAGCCGGTGCCAGTGCGCTGCTCGCGGCGGCGGGCGTGTTTGGCGCACAGCAATACGTGCAAGCTTCGATTGAAAACCAAGACCAACGCAATGCCTTTCTCACTCAAGAAATTGCGCAACTGGATAAGCAAATCAAGGAAATTGAAGCACTTGATGCGACGCGCCAAGCCTTGCTGGATCGGATGCAGGTCATTGACGACTTACAAAGCACCCGCCCAGCGATTGTGCATTTGTTTGACGAAATGGTGAACGCCATGCCCAAAGGCATGTACTTACTGCACCTGAAACAAGAAGGCACGAAAGTACAACTGGAAGGCAAAGCCGAATCCTACGCCCGCGTATCCAGCTACATGAATCGGTTGGATGCGTCGCAGTGGCTGAGTTCCTCCAATCTGAACATCATTTCGACCGAGAAGGATGCCAAAGAAGCCACAGACACGATTTTGCTGCGTGATTTCAAACTGGATGTGACCCAACTATTACGCCAAGGTCAAGAAGCAGAAGAAGCTGCCACAACGGGTAAACCGAACAAAGCCCCCACGCCCAACAAAAAACCGGAGGCTGGCAAATGAATCTGCATGAACTCAATAACCTTGCAGACGACCCCGGTAGTGTCTCGTGGTCGATCAAGTCCATGGCGATTGCCGCCATCATGATCATCATCCTGTTGTTGGGGTATCAACTCATTATTGTTGATCAGCTTGCTACCTTAGAAACGGTCGAAGCGAAAGAGCAAACCTTGCGCACAGATGTCGAAACCAAGCAAAAGCGTGCCAGTCAATTGCCCCAATACAAAACGCAATTGGAAGAAATGGAACGCTCCTTCAGCATGTTGCTGCGCCAATTACCCAGTGACACCGAAATTCCGGGCTTGATCCTCGATATTTCCGAAAAAGGCTTATCGAACGGCTTAGAGCTGGTGTTGTTTGAACCGCAAAATGAAGCCCAAATGGAATTCTATGCGGAAAAGCCCATCAAGATTACTGCCAAAGGTTCGTACCGTGAACTCGCGACGTTTGTCAGCGACATTTCAGGGTTATCACGTATTGTTACCATCAACAATATCGACCTAAAACCACAAGAAAATGATGGGCGCTTACAGATGGAAGCCATCCTGAAAACCTACCGTTACATTGAAGACGGTACTGGCGACAAACCCGCCGCACCCGGCGATAAAGTGGCGAGCAAAGAGGGCAAAAAAGGATGAAACGCACCCTAAAAATAGCCACCAGTTGCTGCCTATTCCTCTCATTAAGCGCCTGTAACAGTGACATGAGTGATTTGGAGCAATTCGTGCAAACGGTCAAAGCGAAACCCGCCACACCGATTGACCCTATCCCCGAAATTAAACCGTATGTGCGGTTTATTTATCCGGGGCATGAACTCAATCCGTTTGACTCCAAAATACTCGCACCGGATAAAGCGACCGAAACGGGTAGCACCATCATGCCCGACCCAAACCGTATTCCAGAGTTTTTGGAAAGTTTCCCTTTGGATAGCCTACGCATGGTCGGTACGATTAACCAAAACGGTGCATTGTGGGCGCTGATTCGCATCCCTGACGGGGCGGTGCATCGCGCCAAAGCGGGCAATTACCTTGGTAAAAACTACGGTAAGATCAACAAAGTGGAAGAAACGAAAGTGAGTGTGCAAGAAATTGTCGAAAATGGTTTCGGTGGTTTCAAAGAACGGGAAAATGCCATTGCCCTCTCCGACTTAAAGAACGAAAAAAAATAACACAGGACTAGCAACAAAATGAAAACAATAAAGCAAAGTGTTGCTTTGGCACTTCTCATGACCTGTCTGCCTGCCAGCAATGTAGCACTGGCAGCGGATGCTCAACTTCAAAATATTTCTGCCCAAGCCGCTGGCAATAAAACAGAAGTCCAGTTGCAGTTCAGTGCGCCTGTCACCTTACCCAAGGGTTTCCTTATGGAAAACCCCGCACGCTTGGTTTTCGATTTCCCCGCTACCGAAGTGAGCGCCAATAGCCGCAGCAAAGCGGTTAACTTAGGCAATATTCAAACCATCGACGCTGCCAATAACAAAGGCAAAGCGCGAGTGGTGGTGCATTTAAGCGATCTGGTGGATCACTCGGTGGAAGCCCACGGCAATACCGTGGTGATGCTGTTCGACAATAAAGGCAGCAAACAAGCCGCTGCCGCACCGGCTGCACCTGAAATGCACCGCAGCGGCAAGTCCGCACCCGATAAATTTACCCCAGCGGCTGTCCCGAAACCGGCTGCCACGCAAGCAGCCTTGCCCTTACCGGAATTGCCTGTCCCCACTGAATTACCGCCGGATTACGCGTGGTACGCCCCGCCTGGTGGCAAACCGGCGGCACTCACACCGCTGCCAGCACCCGCGTCTGCGCCCGTGGTCATGCCTGCCACACCGCCCGCACCTGCCGCCAAACCCGTGGTCGCCGCTGCACCGCCAGTAGTCGTCGCGCCGCCTGTGCCCAAACCTGTCGCGGCAAACACATCAGCACAGTTACAATCCGTCGATTTCCGCCGCGATGCGGATGGCAGTGGGCGTTTAATCGTGCGCTTGCCGTCTGCCGATAGCGTGGTCACGGACGACAAAAGCGGCAATACCGTGACTCTTACCGTTAAAAACGCAGATGTACCCGCCAACCTGCAACAACGCATGGATGTGATGGATTTTGGCACACCCGTCAGCGACATCAATGTATCGCAACGCGACAACAGTGCACGGATTCGCATTGCCGCGCACGAGGGCTTTGAACACCGCACCAACCGCAATGGCGACGAATACACGGTTTACATCGACAAACTGAAAGCCACGCCGGAAGACAAGCTGCAAATTGGCGACAAGAAAAAGAAGAATTTCACAGGCGAAAAACTCTCGCTGAATTTCCAAGACATTGAAGTGCGGGCGGTGTTGCAATTGCTTGCCGACTTTACCGACAAAAACATCGTGGTCAGCGATACCGTGGCAGGCAATATCACCGTGCGCCTCAAAGACGTGCCGTGGGATCAAGCCCTCGACATCGTACTGGAATCCAAAAGCCTCGCCATGCGCGAAAATGGCAATGTCATCTGGGTCGCCCCCGCCGCAGAATTAGCCGCCAAGGACGAGCAAGAAATGACAGCACTCAAAGCCAAGCAAGAGCTAGAGCCACTCGTCACCGAATACATCGGCATCAACTTCGCCAAAGCCGCCGACATTATGGCATTGATTGAAAAATCCAAAAGTGCCGATGAAGACAAAAAGTCCCTGCTCTCGCCACGCGGCAAAGTCTCGGTCGACGAACGTACCAATACCTTACTGGTGCAAGACACCGCCACACAGGTCAAATCCATCCGTGAATTGATCAAAGTGCTGGATGTGCCCGTGGAGCAAGTGCTGATTGAATCCCGCATCGTCATTGCCAGCGACTCGTTCGGCAAAGAACTCGGCGCACGCTTTGGCATTACCCCAACGTGGGCAAACCAAGACAGCATCGGTATCGGCGCAGGCAAACTTGGCTCAGGCACAGACAAATACTGGGAAAGCGCGACCAAAGCGATGGCAGATACCACTGGCACAAGCACCATCACCATTCCCGGCTTGAGTGACCGCCTCAGCGTGAACCTGCCAGTGACGGGCGCAGTCGGCAGCTACGGCTTCTCGATTTTGAGCAAAGATTTCTTAGTGGATTTGGAATTGTCCGCTTCGCAATCGGAAAACAAGAGCGAAACCATTTCCAGCCCGAAAGTGATCACCTCCAACCAAACCAAAGCGTTGATCGAACAAGGGGTGGAAGTACCGTACCTGCAAGCCTCGTCCAGCGGTGCGGCGAACGTTGCCTTCAAAAAAGCGGTATTGAGCATGGAAGTGACCCCGCAAATCACGCCGGATGAGCACATTTCGATGGATTTGAAAGTTAACCAAGACACGGTAGGCAGCATTTACAGCGGCGTGCCGAGCATCAATACCCGTGAAATCCAGACCAAAGTCTTGGTCGAAAACGGTCAAACGGTGGTGTTGGGCGGTGTTCATGAAGAACGCAATACCAGCGGTACTAGCAAAGTGCCCGTACTGGGTGACGTGCCGGTTTTAGGCAGACTGTTCCGCACCGACAATAACAGCAATACCAAAAATGAGTTGCTGATCTTTGTCACACCGAAAATTGTGGACAGTAAATCCTAAGCGAAACACACAAGCGGCTTGATTCCCGCGCCCACTACTGGCATAAATCCACCATGCAACATAACATCATTCTGGTGGGTTTGATGGGCGCGGGAAAATCCACCATAGGTCGACAACTCGCTCGCCGTCTTAACTTAACGTTCTACGATTCCGATAAGGTGATCGAAGAACGCACGGGTGTGCCTATTCCCACCATCTTTGAAGTCGAAGGTGAAGCAGGCTTTCGTGAGCGTGAAGAGCAGGTCATTGCCGAACTCACCGCCATGCAGGGCATTTTGCTTGCCACCGGCGGCGGCAGTATTTTACGCGACAGCAACCGTGAACGTATCAAAGCGAGTGGTTGCGTCATCTATCTACGCGCCAGTGCTGACCACCTGTTCCAACGCATTAAGCACGACCAAGGCCGCCCGCTCATGCAAACCGCTAATCCCGTGCAAACCTTGCGCGATCTACTCAAAGCCCGCGAACCGTATTACATGGAAGTGGCTGATTTGATTATTCCCACAGGCAAGCAGAAAGTGAACGTCATCCTGCGCGAAATCCACAACAAACTCAAACAATTACAGGAAGTTACCCATGCAAACCCTTAACCTCGACCTTGGCGAGCGCAGCTACCCGATTCACATCGGGCAAGGTTTGCTGCAACAGTCCGAGCTGGTCACGCCACACATCAAAGGCAAAAGCGCGGTAGTCGTCACCAATACCACCGTTGCGCCACTGTATCTGGAAGCCACGCAACGTTTGCTGACAGGGTTGAAACACTCCACCGTCATTTTACCGGATGGCGAAGGCTACAAAAACCTCGATGTCCTCAATCAGATTTACACCCACTTGCTGGAAAGCAAAGCGGATCGCAAAACCACGCTGATTGCGCTCGGCGGCGGTGTGGTGGGCGATATGACGGGGTATGCAGCAGCCAGCTATCAACGCGGTATCAACTTCATCCAAATTCCAACAACGCTATTGGCAATGGTCGATTCTTCCGTCGGCGGCAAAACCGGCGTAAACCACCCACTTGGCAAGAACATGATCGGCGCATTCCACCAGCCGCAATGCGTACTGATCGACACCGACAGCCTGAATACGCTGGCTGACCGCGAACTCAGCGCAGGTATCGCGGAAGTGGTGAAATACGGTCTGATCCGTGATCCAGCTTTTCTGCAATGGCTGGATACCAATATGGATCGGCTGCTTGCGCGTGACCCCGAAGCGTTGACGTATGCGATTTTCCGCTCCTGCGAACACAAAGCCGAAGTCGTCGCGGCAGATGAACGTGAGTCTGGGCAACGCGCCTTGCTGAATCTGGGGCATACCTTCGGGCACGCGATTGAAGCGGCAATGGGTTACGGCAACTGGTTACACGGCGAAGCAGTCGCAACAGGCATGGTAATGGCGGCGGAATTGTCACAGCAAATGGGTTGGTTAGCGGCGGATGACGTGGCTTACACGCGCCACATTTTGCAACGCGCCAACTTGCCGGTTGACCCACCGACGCAAATGACGGGCGAAGACTTCACCCGTTATATGTCGGTGGATAAGAAAGTGATGGATGGCACATTACGCCTCATCCTAATGAAATCGCTGGGCGAATCCATCGTCACCGCCGACTTTGATCCGGCGGCACTCAAACGCGTGTTGAATCGGGAAATTTGATTATTTTCCCAATTTCATCAGCTTACCACCCTGTTTATACGCCAACGCTTCCAAGATGATGCCGTTGGTGTTGGCGGTAATCGCTTTGTTCGGCTGACCACTGACTTCATACATGCCGGAATACCAGCCGCGTTCTGGGTCAGCCAAAGTCGCGGCTTTCTCCACCAGCTTTTGGGTATAGTCAGTTTCATATAGCGCGTGCCAACCAAACGCTGCTTTGGTGCTCAGTGTTTTAAACTGGCTGGCATCGTCGCCTTTTTCACTAATCGCATTCCAGATTTTGCCATCGGTAAACACGGTGTTGTAAACGAAGTATGGCGGTTGGTCGATATTATCTTCGGACACAGCGGTGAGAATGCCTGTTTCGGCGTAGCGTTTTTCTTGCGCTTTGTACACGCGCCATGCCAATTCTTGCGACAGATGATCCCAACCAAATTCCACGCCATCTAAAATGTACGGTTCACTCACCACGTAGTTATGCGCCCCGTATTGCTGCGCACTGCGGCTATCGGTCGCCACTTGAATGCCGCTAATATCCACAAACGTCAGGAAATCGGTGTAACGCAATGAATTGGAGACATCCAGCCCCATCAAATTGAAGGATTTAGCAGCATATTCTTCATACCCCAAGCGCCCTTCCTGTAGGTATTTGGTTTCGCCATCATCCTTGACCACCGCCCCCTGCAAGACACCCTTGACCAGCATCGGCTGCGTATCCCAACGTTCCATCACCTTTTTAACCGAGGCAGTGTGTTGCGGGTAATGCCACGCCAACACATTCAATGGCACGAGTACGCGCCCGATGTCGATAGCCGACCAACCAATACCTTTCTCGCTCGGCTGATTATTGTAATCGACCATTTGTAGGGAAATGGTGTTGTAAGATTTATTCGGCAACTTGCCTTCAAACAACGCCATTTTCGTCAAAGAGTCCAACGCTTTGCCAATCCGTGCATCGAATTCCGTCTGATCAATAATCCCCAAACGTTGCGCTGAAATGACCGCCATCAGATAAGAGGAGGTATCCCACAACGTCGAGGCATTGTAGTTATCCACCGAATTCACTAAACCCGTGCCAGAAATCGTGTTGTTCTGAAAATACTTCCACGCGGTTTTTGCCCACGCCAATTCCTGCGCGGTTAAGGCACGCGTTGGGGCAATATTCACCTCGGTGCTGGTTTCAATAACAGCCTCCGGGGTATTCGCATTGCCCACACTAAGCCCTTCCAACCAGCCCACCAAACCAAACGCGGTGACTAACCCTGTCAAAAAAATCAAATGGCTACGCGCACGCACCAAGCCCTGCTTAAAACTCATACTGTCACCTCGTTATTATTATACTGTTGAGGTTGAGCCACTTCCTCAGCAACCTCGTCTGCCTCCGGCTGCCAAAACGCCGCCATCACAATCCCACTCAACGCCAAAATATTATTCATCCCCCAAAACAAATTGGTCAAAATCCCACCCAGCGAATAATCATCGTTACCCAGCACAAAAAACTGCACACTGGCATACGCAATCCCCAACACCGTCAGCACAATCACCGCAAATTGCGGCAGCACCAGATGGAAAAAATTACCTTCTTGCCGGTCTTTTGGTGTTACGGGAAATTTGATTTGTTCGCCCTTCAACACCGTCCAAATCGCCTGAAGATTCACCGGGAAAAACGACAAGTAACTGGCTTTGGAACGGTAGCCCGCAATCCCCCACGTTCCCACCATAAACGCCAATTCCATCGCAATCAGGAACGGCAAAATGTGCAGGAAGAAATCCCCGGTATACGCACTCACGGGCGCAATCCCGCTAAACAAATAAATCAACGGCGCTGCCAAAAACAGCATATTCCAGATACCGCCAAGGTATGACCACGCGGTTGCACCGTACATCAAGCGTTGCGCCCAACTCATGCCCTTGCGCGTCATCGGGTTGTCGTGCATGACAATATCCAACGTACCACCCGCGTATTTGAAACGTTGCACCGTCCAACTCAACAAATCTTGCGGTGACAACATTTTGGACTCAACCGCCGGATGCAGCACCGATTTCCAATGCCGATCTTCGTCCGAATGCAGCACAATCGAGGTGTAAATGTCTTCCGAAACGTGGAAACGGTACGGGGTAAACTCTTCCTCACCCGCTACCTGATGGCGCATTTCCTGCACCAAACCACTGTCAAGCACTTCTCCACCCATCAGCTTTTGCAACTGTTTGGATTGCTTACCGACCTGTTTCTCGATGGTATCGGAATAGGTTTTGAGCGCCGCTTCCATCACTGCTTCACGCCGATGAATCGAGCCTGCCCCGCAACAAAACGACGCATTCGCCCAATTACGGCGACGCTGGATAATGTCGTAAAACATTTTCGGCTCATTCACGAACGGGTCTTCGCCGACGCGCATTTCACCAATCACCGCTTCTACGCCTTTGCCAAGCCAACGTCCCGGTGCTTTCAAGTATTTACCCAACACATCGGGCAAACGTTTGCCTTCCGGCAAATCGAAAAACCATTGTGGGGTTTGTACCCACGCCACATCCGGGTCACGAAAATAGCCCAGCGTGTGTTCCAAAATCGTCGGGAATGGGCGCGTATCGGCATCGCAAATCACGATGAAATCGCCGTGGGTTTGCTCCATCGCATTGCGCAAATTGCCCGCTTTGAAACCGATATTGCTGGTGCGGGTGATGTAGCCTACACCCTCTTCTTCCGCCACTTGGCGCATTGCTGGGCGTTTGCCATCATCCAGCACGAAAATTTTCAGCTCAATCGAATGCGGATACGTGACCTTTTTCGCATCACGAATACTCAAACGCACCAGCTCCACATCTTCGTTGTAGCTGGGGAAAAATACATCCACTTTCAACGGGCGTTCTTCACCATGATCAGGACGCACCACTTCGCTCAATTTTTCAGGCGGCGGCAATTGCTCATAATCCTGCACTTTCCACAAGTTGAACACGAACAAGCCCAGCCCAAAATAGGAGGCGGTTTCCGCAAACGCCAGCGGAATCGCATACCACAGCGCATCTGGGTTAAGCGAAGCCGTCCACCGCCACCACAAATACCACGCCCCCAAGGTCAGAGCGATGACGGCGAGGAATTGCCAAATGCTTTCCGTTACTGCCGAATATTCCAACGGCGGTTCGGGTTTGCGGTCTTCAAACTTGTCGAAATAGAATCCCATAACTGTGCATTCTTATTGTTGTGGTTGAACGGTGAAACGGTATTCGTTGCTGCTTACCAGCTTGCCTTGCGTATCGTGGATAGCGGCTTCCAGACGGTATTCGCCCGCATCCAATGCAGGTGCGGTGTAATCGCGCAAGTGCTGGTGCATATCCGCCGTCAGATTGAATGCCCATGTTTGTGTATCCAGCGTTTGCTTGCCGCGTAACAGCTTGATGGCATAGCGTGCATTGGCGTAGTTCGTGGTACTGTCATTCAACGCCCATGCGCCAAAAGTAATGGTTTCACCGACGGCATAATCCACCTTGCTCCACGCCAGACTCGGCAAAATGGGCTGGTAGGCACGTTGCAACGCGTAATAACCCGGCTTGGGTTTGCGCCAAAAATCCACCATGCCCCAGTTCATCGACGGCCAGTCTTCCACCAGCATGAATTGGAACAACGCCCCGACTGGACGGTAGGCTTGGCGACGGTAGGATTCTGCTGCAAGCTGGTTTAAGCGTGCTTGGTATTGTTGGGTATTAGCGATGAATTCATCCAACGTTTTGCCTTGCGGAACTTTGGCAATTTCCAAGGTTTCCTTGCGCTGGAAATTGTGGAATGCCCATGCTTCCCAAGCTGCATCCGTGGTGGGCAATTCTGCTTCATGCCCCAGAATCTTGCGCAATGTTGCCTTATCCGGCAAAGCTTGTGCCCCGAATTCAGCAATGGTGGCAGGCTTGGTCGGCTTGGCGTAATCGAGCCAATGACCAGAATACCAACCCAACCACGGGTGTTCTTTGGTGGAAGAAATCATGCTGATCGGGCGAGTTTTTTCCAACGCCAGTGCTGCATGATGCAACTTGTTATCCAGCACTTTGTTTTGCTGCGGGTTGTAATCTTTGTACTTCCACTTCATCCAATCCGCATCCCACGGTGGTTCATTGTGCAACGTCCACTGGATGATGGAGGTGTATTGCCCGAACTGGCGGATCATGTCACCGACTTGCGACACGGCTTGCTGATGAAAGTCAGGCGTATCTTGGTAGCCCCATTGAAGTGGAAAATCTTGCCACACCATCAAACCCATTTCATCGCACAAACGGTAAAATTCGGGGGATGTCACATGCGCGTGAACCCGCACGGTGTTGATATTCGCATCCAGCATTAATTGAATATCGCGGCGAAAATCAGCCGATGACATCTCACTGAGCCACTGGTTGGCGATGTAATTCGTGCCTTTAAGCTGGATACGCTGATCGTTGATAGTCCAGATTTCTTGCGGCGAACGGCGGATTTTGCGGAAGCCGATGGTGCGTTCGAAGGAGTCAAGTACTTTGCCATCGTGTACGGCGCTGACGGTTAGCTTGTAGAGATTGGGGTCACCGTAGCCGTGCGGATTCCAGAGTTTGGGGTTAGTAATGGGGATAGATAATGATGCACGGACGGGAAATTCCCCCTGCCAACCCCCTATTTGCCATTGCAGTTTAGTGTTTGCTGGCAATGTCCCCAACACATCCAAATCCACCAACACCTGCCACTGTTCCAGCCCTTGCACTGGCTGCACCTGCACACGTTGCGGTGCAAGCTGTACCTGCTGCGATTGCTGCAAACGCACATCACCCCAAATACCGCCGGTATTCTGTTCCTGCCCCCGATCCGACCAAGCCCCACCGGGGCGCGTATCGTGGTGAGCAAAAATGCCTTTAATCAGTCGCTTACGCAGCGAATAATCTTCCGCCTTTTCCTGCGGACTGTTCACCCGTACCAACAAAATATTCTCGCCAGCCTTCAGATGCTGCGAAACATCAAACGCAAAGGCTTGAAAATAGCCTTCGTGCGAACCGAGCTTTTGCCCGTTCAACCACACAGCCGCAAAGTAGTCCACCCCGCCAAAATGCAGGGTCGACACGGTTTCAGGGGCGGTATTCGCGTTAAATTTGAGCCGATACCACGCCACGCCATGATGGTCATAGCCTTGCGTGTACCAGTTGCCGGGAACGTTGATGGCTTGCCATGATGCTTTGGCAGCAGGCATCGCCTCCGAACCGGATGGCAAAAATTCCCACTGTCCCGCCAGCGACCCCGTTTTGCTGACAGTATCGGGCTGACTGGATGGCATGACGCTGCACCCCTGCACCAGCAAGAGCCACACCACCATGACTGCCCCGACCAGCCGTTTCATGTTCAGGCCAACTGCTTGCTAACGTGCAAGTGGTTGCCCTTGGCATCATTGCTGTAGCGGATGGAATCTGCCAGCAAATGAATCAAACCCATGCCCCAACCGCCTTCCGGCAAACCTTCCGGGTCTGGCATATCCTTCACTTCGGAATGCAATTCGTCCGGCATAGTGCGCCCGCTATCGGAGATAATCAGATGCACCACTTCAGGGTTGTATTCCACCCGCACCCGCACATCGTTACCACCCTGCATTTCGTAAGCATGTTCGATGACATTGTTAACGGCTTCGACCATCATCAATTCCAGTTGCCCCAGCTTATCGTCTGACAACTCCAATTCCTTGCCGATACCACGCAATGCACCAGACAGTAAACGCACTTGCTCAAAACGGCTGTCGATGGAAAGGCGGATATTGTATTGTTTGTAAACCGTTTCCATCACGCCATCTCCTTCTCACGTTCCAGTTCAAGCTCCCCGTAGAAACTCAGCATATTATTGAACAGCAACATATCGTGAATATCACTCGGATTGAGCACCCGGCGCGTGTCATTCACCAACCAACGGATCTGGGTTTCACTGACATTGATTACATTGCCATCCGGGGAAATGCACTCGCCACCGAAGATCAGCTTATTGTCGAGCGTTGCCATACCGCCGATACGGGTGTAATCACTGATCAAGCATTCACTGATTTCCGCCCCCGTTTCCACCACACAATTTGCGCCTATCATGCAAGGCCCCATGATTTTGCTGCCCGCTTCAATTTTGGTGCTGCTGCCGATGTATACGGGTGGTTTGATTTTAACCCGATCCCAATTGATGCTGACGTTAATGCCCGTCCAAATACCGGGGCGTACTTCTTTACCGGGCATGTCGAAACCGTGAATCTTGCCTTGCAATGCCATACGCGTTGCCGCCCACACGTCAGGCACAGAGCCAATATCCACCCACTGAAAATCCATCTTGATGCCGAAAAACTCTTCGCCCGCCCCGACCAAGGCGGGGAACAATTGGCTGCCGATGTCGTACTCCACCCCGGATGGGATGTAGTCAAAAATCTCCGGTTCAAAAATGTAAATCCCAGTATTGATCAGGTTGGAAACCGCGTATTGCGGCTTGGGTTTTTCCTGAAACTGCACGATGCGCTGACGCTCATCCAGCTTCACCACGCCGTATTTATGCACTTCCTCGTGAGGGACTTCCTGCAAAATGATGGTCGCAACGCCGCCTTTTTCACGGTGCTGACGCAAGGCTGCACTGATGTCGAGATCAATCCACGCATCGCCGCACAGCACAATAAACGTTTCATCGAAAAAGCCGGAAAATTCCTGAATGCGCTTCATACCACCCGCCGATCCGAGGGCTTTACCCTCTAAACCGTCTTCAGTCATATAGCCTTCGTAGGAATAGGCAATGTGTACACCTAACTGAGTGCCATCGCGGAAATAGTTTTCGATCACGGGCGCAAGGTGGCTGGTATTCACCACGATTTCTTGCACGTCATGGGTGCGCAACAGTTCCACAATAGATTCCATCACCGGCTTGCGCAGGATCGGGATCATCGGTTTCGGCATTTCATTGGTAATCGGGCGTACCCGTGTCCCCTTGCCTGCCGCCAATATCATCGCCTTCATAAAAGTCCCCCCTCAAGTAACGCTTTTTTGCCCCAATCACGCCACGACAGCACCAACGGCTGCGTCTACGCTATCCGCCATACGGAACACGCGATCCATACGGGTCAGTTTGAACAGTTCGGCAACAATGCCTTTTGCGCCTGCAATGATCAGGTCGCCACGGTTGCCGACCATTTTCAACAGACTGACCAATGCGCCGAGGCTGCTACTGTCCATGAAAGTGACTTGGCTGAGATCAAGCACAATGCGAGTTGCGCCATCGTCGAGCAATTGCGCAATTTGGTGTTTAAGTTCAGGGGCAACGGCGGCATCCATACGGGTTTCGCCAATGACAGCAACGGTGAATTCACCTTGGGTATGCGTTGAGAGTTTCATTCTTGTTGTCCTCTTGGGGTTGATGTTGTCGTGAATTTATATTGATTATTAGTTAATTAACTATATCTATAATAAACGGTTTTGGCTAGCCGCAGAAATCAATGGTTAACAGAGAAATATCATCCGGTTTGTCCTCACCTGCCCTGCCTAGGCCCAGTTGTTCGCCGAGTTTGGAAACCAATAACCGTGCTGGCAGCGCACTCAATGCTTGTAAACGTTCCTGCAAGTCATCTTCCGTCATCGGTGCGCCGGACGCGTGCTGCAATTCCAGAATGCCGTCAGAGTACAAAATAAACCGACTACCGGGCGGAAATGGCAGATCAATGGTTTCATACTCCATATCGGGCAATAGCCCAATCGGAAAGCCCGTGCAGTCGACACGCTCAACGCGCTGGGTGATAGGGTTATACAGAAACGGTTGCGGATGTCCGGCTTGCACGAAATACAAACGTTCATCCACCGTATCCACCACGCCCATAATCAGCGTCAAATAATGGTCACCCGTATCGAGGGTATGATTGAGGTGGTAATTCAAACGTTCTGCCAAGCGTGATGGAAAGCGGGCAGCATTCGTCCGTGTCAGCTCATCCACGCAATACAATTCCCCCGTAGAACTCAGTAGCGTTTGCAAACACATCGACAGCAACGCCGACGAGATCCCATGCCCCGACACGTCTATCGAATAGAAAAACAGCAACTCATCGTTAATCGGAAAATAATTGAAGGTATCACCACCGATGTACTGGGCAGGCTGAAAGAACCAGTCCACACACAAACGCCCAAACATTTTCTGCACAGGTAACACGCCGGTTTGCAAAGTCGCCGCCCGCTTCAAATCACTCTGGATCAACGCTTGTGCGGCTGATAGGGATTGGTTGACGCTTTCCAGATTACGGTGTTTTTCTTCCAACGTGTGCTCTAGGTTCAAGACCCGCTGAGCGGCGCGGATGCGTACTTCCAATTCTTCGCGCACGATGGGTTTGGTGGCAAAATCATCAGCCCCCGCATCCATACCCAGAATCAGATTTTGCTTACCCGACATCCCCGTTAACAAAATGATGTAAACGTAATGGGGTAAGTCCGCATCACGAATAGTACGGCACAGGGTGGGGCCATCCATGACGGGCATTACCCAATCACAGATCACCACTTGAAAGTTGTGTTGCTGGATCAGATTCCATGCCTGTTGACCGTGGTCAGCCAGCATGACCTGATGACCCATTAGGGTTAAGATACGGCGCAGAATCAACTGCATATCTCTGGCATCATCGACAATTAGGATGTTCATTGTGCATATCTTGTCTTGTTTTTATGATGTTATTAACACTCGAATAGTTGTATGCTACCATCAAAATATAAACTGTAGATATAGATATAAATTATAAAAAATACAATTCCGGCAAGTGGCATGATTCGCTACTGTTGGGTCAATAACATTAACGGGACATACCGATGACCACGATGATACCCCACCCCGTCGACACCGCAACGTACACCGAGTTACAGGACATCATGGCGGATGAATTCGCGGAACTGATCGAGTTTTTCATCACCGATACCCAGCAATGCCTGATCACGTTGCAACACTGCCTGACGACCCAAGACAGCGAGCAGGTTGGTGCTATTTGCCACAAGTTAAAATCCAGTTGCAAACTGATTGGTGCATTTGCCTTGGCAGAATTTGCGCACTCACTCGAAGAATACCGTGAAAATCATGACCAAGCCGCCGCCGCCCAACATTTAAGCCAATTGCAGGTGGAATTTACCCAAGTTCTCGACTGGCTTAACCAACACACTGCCACCGCCTAATTAAACAATACGCCTTAACAATAATAACAACGGGAATACCTATGAAAGGTTTAGTGTTTACTGAGTTCTTGGAAATGGTCGAACACACTTTTTCCGCCGATACGGTTGATGACATTATCGACGCAGCGGATCTAGCCTCCGGCGGCGCGTATACTTCGGTCGGCACTTACCCACATGCCGAAATGGTCACGCTGGTAAAGAATCTCTCAAAACAAACTGGCATAAGTGTTCCCGACTTGATTAAAACCTTTGGGCATTACCTGTTTGAGCGGTTTGTCGTGCTGTACCCTCGGTTCTTCACCAACAGCCCTGATGCGTTCGATTTTTTGGACTCGATTGAAAAGCATGTCCATGTTGAAGTGCGCAAACTCTACCCTGATGCGGAATTACCCACCTTCGACACCCTCCGTGAGGGTACACAAAAACTCATCATGATTTACCGCTCCCAACACCCATTTGCCTCCCTTGCAGAAGGGTTGATTGAGGGCTGTTTAGCACATTATCAAGTGAATGCGAACATCGTGCCGGTGGATCGTTCCGCTGGTCAAGGGACACACGTTGAATTCCACATCACGCGGGTGACAGTGTAATGATCGATGAGTTAAGCCGCCTACAATGCCGTCTGCACCGCGAACGACAAGCGCGTAAACAGGCGGAGCAGTTGCTCGAAAGTAAAAGTTTGGAACTGTATCAAGCCAATCAAGCATTACGAGCCGTTGCGGATTCTCTCGAACACACCATCACAGAACGCACTCATGAGTTGATCGAAGCACGCGACCAAGCACTTGCTGCGAGCCGCTCCAAAAGCGCGTTTCTCGCCGCCATGAGCCACGAAATCCGCACGCCAATGAATGGTATCATTGGCATGGCAACGCTGTTGCAAGATACCGCCCTCAACCCCGCGCAAATCCAGCAACTCGATACCGTGTTGCAATCGGCGCAAGCACTGCTGGGCATTATCAATGATATTCTCGATATTTCGCGTCTCGAAGCAGGCAAGTTAGAGGTAATGACAGAAAACTTCTACCTCTGTGACATTCTGCCCAATATTATTGACACCATGCACACGGTAGCAGTACAGAAAAACCTCGTACTGGTGCTGGATGTGCGCGACAACATTCCCAAACACTTGCGGGGCGACCCACTGCGCTTACGCCAGATATTGCTCAATTTAATCAGCAATGCCCTCAAATTCACTACTGCTGGGCAAGTCACCGTGCGCGTTGCCCGTGTAACCGCCAATCCCACCACGCTACGCTTTGAAGTGCAAGACAGCGGTGTAGGTATTTCAGCAGAAAAGCTGACGCATTTATTCCATGCGTTTAGCCAGATTAACCGCTACGACCAACACAATAACGGTGGGGCTGGCTTGGGGCTAGCGATTAGCCGCAAATTGACACACCTGATGGGTGGCTCAATCGGCGTCAATAGTACCGAAGGCGTCGGCAGCACCTTCTGGTTTGAATTGCCCATCATTGCAGAACAACCGCACCCTAGCACGGTGATTCTGCACCAGCCTGCGCTAAAAACCACCATCAGTGACGGCGCAAACCGGCGCATTCTGGTCGTGGAGGATCACAAAGTGAACCAAATGGTTGCCAGAGGAATGCTGGCGAAACTCGGCTATCATGTCACCCTCGCCGAAAATGGTTTTGAGGCTCTCGACTTCCTACGCAGCGAAGATTTCGCCTTAGTGCTAATGGACATCCAAATGCCCGGCATGAGTGGCATTGAAACCACCGAAAAATTCCGCGCCGAATTCCCAGAACGCCTCCTACCGATCATTGCCCTCACCGCCAATGCCATGAAAGGCGACGAACAAACGTATTTAAACGCGGGTATGGATGCCTGCCTAACCAAACCCATTCAAATTGACACCCTAGCAACCACACTTGAGGAGTGGTGTTTAGTCACGGCATAACCCAAACACCCAAATACAATAATAAGGGGGTAATACCGCCATGCATCATCTGCAACACGTACTCCTCAGCACCTTGCTTGTGCTGACAGGCTACCTCGCGTTTCAACATCAGCAATTGCGCGTCGACGTACAAACACTCACCACCTTACAACAAGGTTCTGCTAGCGTACTGGCGGAAACACTCACGCCTATCGCCACCAAAATTGATGCCATCAATACTGTCACCAGCAAAATAGGCAAAGAAGCCGATGCTGCCAGCAATCAAAAACTCACCGCTCTGCAACAGCGCCTCGACCTGTACAAACTGATCGGCACGCTCAACCAAGCCAACCAATTACGTGCAGCAAGTAAAGGTGCAGAAGCCGCCGAAAAGCTCGCCAGTACCAAAAAGCCCATCTGGCAAGCAGGTGAAACCTTCGCCGCCCATAAAGCCAAATTGCAAGGACTGATGGGGACGCTCGACAAACTCATCGCCGCATGGAAAAGCGGCGACACCAGCACAGCACCGGATGCCGTCAGCAAAGTCCTTGAAGCCGTCCTAGGGGAACTGGGCAATGAACAAAAATAATATCCACGTAGGACTCGCTTGGCTGGCAGGCTTAATCCTCGCGGGCATTCTCATCCTACTCATCAACAGCAGCAGCCCAAGCCCCGCCCCAACCACCAAAGCTTTGGCAGCGGATTCACCCAGCTTGTTGCAAATGCTGAAAAGCGGCTCAACATCAGGACGCAATGACACCTTTTGCGCCCTCACCAGCGGCCCCGACAACAGTTGTTTGGGTTCACCGCAAGCCTTATGCGCCACCGATCTGGAAATGGCACAGATTGCGTGGAAATACTTTGAAAACAACTATAACCCTGAAACAGGCTTGTACAACGCTGCCGACAAATACCCCTCGACCACCATGTGGGATACGGGTTCAGCGTTAGCCGCGACCATTTCCGCGCATGATTTCGGCATCATTGACGACAAAGTATTCGATGACCGCATTCGCAGCATGTTCAAGACCTTGAGTAATATGGAGCTGTTTAACAAAGAAGCCCCCAACAAGGTCTACCACACCATAAGCGGCGCTATGGTGGATTACCGCAACCAACCTGCCCCAGAGGGGATTGGTGTTTCGGCACTCGACCTTGCACGGATTATTTCGTGGTTGAACACACTAAGCTGTATGCACCCGCAATACGCGTATCCCGCGCAAAAAGCGATAGAACGTTGGGATCTCAAACGCCTGATCAAAGACGGGCAAATGTTCGGGCTATACCGTGACCCCACGTCCAAAGAATTAGTCGTCGCGCAAGAAGGGCGCTTAGGCTACGAACAATACGGTGGGAAAATCTTCCGCGAACTGGGCTACGACCAACACATTGCTGCCACGTATAACAACGAATTTCGCGAAACCATCAATATCTACGACGTACCGATTGCGTATGACCGCCGCGACCCGCGTGATTTAGGCGCATACAATTACGTCGTCACCGAATCGTATGCGATGGATGCTGTCGAAAACGGCATTGATGCAGAAAATCGCCCGCTGCTCGACAATATTTACCTCGTACAAAAACGCCGTTGGGAAAAAACTGGCATTCTCACCGCCGTGTCCGAAGACAATATCGACCAAAAACCGTACTTCCTTTACAACACCATTTTCACCGCAGGCTTGCCGTGGAACACCACCACCGACAAAGGCGTGCGCTATGACAATCTTAAAACGGTTTCGGTAAAAGCGGCGTTATCGCTCGCCATCCTCTACCCCGAAGACCCCTACAGCAAAGAGCTGGCATACAACGTCAGTTCCGCCTATGACCCCGAACGCGGCTGGTATTCAGGGATTTACGAAAGCGGTGGCGGCTACAATAAAGCCATTACCGCCAATACCAACGGCATTGTGTTAAGCCTATTGCTGCACAAGAAATACGGCGAATTTTACCCCATGTGCAAGCGTTGCGAACGCGGCATCAAACCCAAATTGCTGACCGCTAAAACGTGTGATGTCTGCACCGCTGAATAAATTTTTATTGCTCTCCCTTGGCGGGGGAGTCTTGGTCGCGCCGGTGATGGCGAACGACCCGCCCCCCTTGCAACAAAAATTGGAAGCCTTGCACTGTGCGACTAATGCCAAGGTGGCTAAAAAAATCTTGAGCGAACTGCACCACATCAACGCACCCGGTCAGCAATGGCCGGATGAGTGGCTGGGGCAAAAACCCGAAGCTTCACTGCACGCGGGCCTACTCGACATCGCCTTACACACCCTAAAAACCACCGCCGAACGCTTCCCCGACTTACGTGAAGAAGCCGAACGCATTGCCTTGCAATGGGATTACTGCGAAGTCATGGAAAATCAGAATTTTCATAACTTGATTTTGCGGCAACAAAAACTGCACAAGCAATTAACGGGTGAGGATGCGCCTTTAAAATGGCAAGGCTTCAAGGAATGGGGCTTTTTGACCCCTGACCCTGCCGACCGTTTCGTACCCAAATTATTGGACGAGATTCGGATTGCACCGAATGCTTACCACTTATTTTTACATCAAGCCTACCGCGAACGGTGCTTTCCACACCCCGAAACCGGTCAGGTGGTGCGTGAAGCTGAAACGCCACCGGCTGCCGTTGCCAATCAAGCGCTGCCGTTTCAAATGGTCACTGAAGCCAAGGCGCAACCCTACCCTTTCAAATGGAATCCAGCGTGTCAGATTAGCCATCCAGTCGCAGCCAAGGTCGCCGTAAAAACGGTCAATATTCCGAAAGTCACTCAAAAAACCAGCAAATCCACGCTTATCACCAACAAAACCGAACGCAAACAGCAGCGGGAGGCACGCCAAGAAGCGCGGCAACAACATCAACAACAACGCGTGCTTGCCCCGCGTGCTCAAGGTATCAGCGGCTCAGTGGGCAAAGTCAACGTCACCCCACCCAAACTAGCCCAGCCAACTAAGGCGGCAACGCACCCCGCTAAGGTAGTCACTCCATCCGCCAAACTTGCGCCCAGAACCGCTGTTGCCGCCCAAAAACCAACGGTTACGCCTAAACGTGAGCCACAACCCATCACACACAAAGCGTATACAACCGCCAAAGGTGAAGTCATTTTGCCCACGATTGTGAGCACCACCGCTGGCGGTGATATTCCGATTTACTTTGAGGATGCACCCAAACCGCAAGCCCACAGCACCACGGGGATTATCGACGCTAAAAAGAAAAAACGCCGGATAGCGGTAACAGTAGCCGATACCGTTTCACTCAAAGATGGCAGCAATAACGTCGCCGTGAGTGCGTCGTGGTCGCCGAAAAAAGACTGGTTCGTGAATGGCAGCGCGTCGGTGAAAGACGGTGAAGCGGGTTACGCTTGGAATGTCGGTTACGCCAACCCCAAATCTGGTACGGTATCCGTACAAGTGGGGCATAACGGCCCTATCAAAGCCGGACAGGGGCTGGACGTGAAAAATGCCAGTGCCAGCATTGGCTATAAAGTGAACTCAGCAAAGCTCGCCAAACGCAAAATCAGCGCGTCTGGCAGCGTCAATATTTCCGCCAAGGGCAAAGCAAAAGCCAGCGCCACCATGCAATGGAATCCCAAACCCAATGTGAATGTACGCACCACCGCCACTGTACCGGTTGAGGGCGGCAAACCGAGTTGGAGCTATTCCGCAGGCTATTCCAGCCCGAAAAAAGGCGGGGTACGGGTAGAATATTCCAACTACGGCAATAACGACTTCCCCGGCGATAACCTTAAGGATGGCGCGATTACGGTCAGTAAGGGCTGGCAGTTTTAAGCTTTCCTAGACACTGCTGTTTGTCTTTATTGCGCTGCAAAAAATCCTCACCCAACTTCGCGCCCTTGCCGCAGTTATCACACTGCTGGTTCAACGCACCGTACAGCTTGTGCAGGAATACCGACAAAATCACCCCGTTGGTATTCGCGGTCACTGCCTTATTGAAGCCTTTCGCGGGGTCTTCGTAAATACCGGAATACCAACCCCCTTTGGGGCTACGCGCATCCTTAACCGCTTCACGCAGCACCTTGCTGTATTCACGTTCAGGGAACAAATACGCCATTGAAAATGCCGCTTTCACCGACAAACTGCGCATCTCCGACATATCCTCACCCTTATCCGTAATCGCTGCCCACGGCATGTCATCACTGAAAATCGTGTTGTAAACGAAGTACGGTTTACGGTCGAGATTGTCTTCAGAAATCGCCGTGACCTTGCCGGATTGTTCCCAACGGCGTTGCTGTATCTTGTAAATATTATCCAGCAATGGTTTGTTTTCGTCGTTTAGACCGTGCTCCAGCGCATCCATCGCGTAGGACTCCGACACCACGTAATTGTGCGCACCCAACGTGGACGCATCGCGAGAATCCACCAGTAATTCCATCCCCGATACCTCGGTAGTCGTGGCGTATTGATTGTGGTAACGCGCCGATAGGTTCATACCGAAACCCAGCCGTTGGAAAGCTTTACCCGCGTATTGCTCGTAACCGAGGCGACCTTCTTGCTGCACTTCTACCGTGCCGGACTCGTCTTTGAAGGTCAGACCGTACATTTGGTCGTGCTCCATCAAACGGCAGAAATTCCAGCTTTCCAACACTTGCTGCGCCTTGTCTTGGTGCTGCGGATGCAGGCAAGAAAGGATATTCAACCACGACACCAACCGCCCCAAATCCAGCGTGGAAACGCCAATGCCGTGGGCGGAAGGCGTATTGCGGTAATCGACCTTTTGCGCGGTTTTGGTATTGTAGACTTTGTTGGGTGCTTCGCCGTTGAACAAATCGAGATGTTGCAAAGTATCCAGCAGGTGGCCAGTCATGCGGTCGAAGCGGTCACGCGGTATGAACCCCAGCTTTTCGGCAGCAATAAACGCCGCCAAAGTCGAACCCACATCCCACATGGTGGTAGAAGGGTAATTATCCACCGCATTCACCAAACCTGTGTCGGGCTGGATATTGTTCTCGAAATATTGCCACGCCACTTTGGCAATTTCTTTGTCACGTTCATTCAATTCAGCGGTACGGGCGGGGCAATATTGCGGCTTCGCGGGGGCGGATTCAGCCAGCGCCGCGTTTAACCACAAACCGCTGGATACCATGAGGATTAGGGAAATAGGGGTACGTCTAGGCAGTCGCATGGTTGTTGTTATTCCTGCACTTGGGGGCTTTGATTCTTAACGGTGCAGTCGTCGGAAGTCAATTGCGGTCTGACAAACGCGCTAGTACCATGCAGACATACAATCACAATAACCAATCATAACAACGATGGGTGATCCAATGTTCCCGACAACGCTACGCGCCACCGTATTCGCCCTTATCGGACTGGCGGCAACCACTCTCCAAGCAGATGATAAACCCGCCGTTTACCCCGCCTGCCCTGAACAACCCGTGCAAGTTGGCAAAGAAGATTACCAACCCAGCAGCCTTGCCCTGCATGATTTAACCGAGGTCTACATCAATATCGACGATGTAATCAGCAGCGCCAAACCCAAAAACGTCAAACTGCAAAAAGACTTGAAAGAAGCGGTGATCAAACGCCTCAAAACGGCAGGCATCCAACTGTTAAGCAAAGAAGCCTTGGAAAAAGCCGCCGGACAACCCGAAATGAGCATGTTCCCCAGCTTCCCCAAGCATTTGGGGCCATTCAAAGCGGGCGAACCGCGCATCGAATACAACGCACAATGCTGCACCGCCGGTATCTGGACATCGTTCACCCAAGGTGCAGCCACCTTGCGTGACCCCGCACTCCACCACAAACTCGGTACGTGGGGCGAAGGTCACAACACCACCGATTGCAGCGATGTCGGCAAATGGTTAAGCGAAGTCGTGTTAAAAACCGTCGATGATTTCATCGTTGCCAAACAAAAAGCCGATGTCGACTACCAAGCATGGCAGAAAAAACAAGGCAAGCCCGAAGCCAAGACAGCCGAAAAAACAGCCGCTAAACCAGAACCCACTGCCGAAGCCAAACCCGCCGAATCTGCACCTGAAGCAACGGCTAAACCCGTCGAAATCCGCGACCCCGTGGACACACAAAAATTGGAATGTGACACCGCTATTTTGCTGTATGCCGAAATCTTCCCCACCGCGTCCGCCACCATCAGCCGTGCGAAAAGCGGGATTTTGGGCAAGGTTGCGGATAATATGAAAGCGTGCCCGCAATACCGTTACCGCGTCGAAACCCATTCCGACCAACGTGACAGCGACGAAGCCAACGACGTGTTGTCGGCGCGTCGTGCCGTTGCCATCCGCAACTATTTGGTGGAACATGGCGTGAACGAAGAGCAATTCGACCTGCGCTTTTACGGCGAACGCAAACCGCTAGTCGAAGGTGATACCGAAGAAGCATGGGCAGCCAATCGCCGCGTGATGATCACACCGCTCAAACCCAAGTAAGCACAAGGAAACGGCATCATGAACAACATTGCCCCTTACGCAGCCGACCCCGCCCACAGTATAGGGCGACGTTACCCCGAACCTGCGCCGACGTATCGGACAGAGTTTCAGCGTGACCGTGACCGCGTGATTCATGCCAAAGCCTTCCGCCGTTTGGAATACAAGACGCAGGTGTTCGTCAACCACGAAGGCGATTTGTACCGTACCCGCCTGACGCATTCGCTGGAAGTGGCGCAAATTGCCCGCACCGTTGCCCGCAGCATGGGCTTAAACGAAGACCTCACCGAAGCGATTGCGCTTTCGCACGATTTGGGGCATACGCCGTTCGGACACGCGGGGCAGGATGAACTCAATGCCTGCATGAAAGCCTCCGGCGGCTTTGAACACAACCTGCAATCGCTACGTGTGGTGGATGTGTTGGAAGACAGTTATGCCGACTTCCCCGGCATCAATCTCACCTTTGAAACCCGCGAAGGCATCCTCAAACATTGCGCGTTGAAACATGCAACCGCCTTGGGCGATGTTGGCACACGATTCCTCAATAAAACGCAGCCAACCTTGGAAGCGCAACTCACCAACCTTGCCGATGAAATTGCTTACAACAATCACGACATTGAAGACGGTTTGCGCTCTGGATTGATCACGCTGGAGCAGTTGCAGGACGTGCCAGTGTTTGCGGTGGAATACCAAGCGGTGCGTCAGCAATACCCCGATTTGCAAGGGCGACGGCTGATTCGCGAAACCTTGCGGCGCGTGATTGGTTGCATGGTGGTGGATTTGATCGAAAGCAGCCGCGCTGCCATTAGTGCATCCGGCGTGCAAACACTGGCAGAGGTGCGGGCACAACCTGTTGCCCTGATGCGTTACAGCGACACCATGCGCCAGCAGAAAAATGTGCTGAAAACGTTTTTGCGCGAAAACCTGTACTTCCACCCGACAGTGTACCGCATGACCTGGCGGGCGCAGAAAGTGGTACGAGCGTTGTTTGAAGCCTATATGCAGGATACGCGCTTGCTCACCCCAAAATACCAAGCCTTCGCCAAACGTTACGAGGCGGAGAATGGTGAGGCGGGGCGGGCGCGGGCGATTGCCGATTTTATTGCGGGAATGACCGATCGGTATGCGATGCGGGAGTATGGGCAGTTGTTTGATTTGGCGGGCTTGCGCTAGTGATACGTATCAAGATTATGTGCGTTACTGAAAATTTACAGTTGGATTTACCGACAAATTCCGAGAAACTGTACACTGAATTCAACAGTGCGCAGGGCGGGCTTTATGACGAGTGTCTTAATCACAGATGACCACCCTTTGTATGCAAAGGGACTGGAAACCACGTTAAAACAACATTGCCCTGCTTGGGAGATTTTTCAGACCGATCATATTGAAACTGCTAGAACCTGTCTGCGGCGTCACCCGGCTATCACATTGATGCTATTGGATCGTACACTACCGGGTACAGACGGTCTTAGTCATGTACCTGACTTTCTGAAAGACTTTCCAACATTACGCATTGCGATTATTTCAGCATCAGAATCGCATCAGCACATTCAGGAAGCACTAGAAGCAGGTGTAGCAGGCTTTATTCCTAAAAGTGCTTCACCCGATGAAGTGATTATTGCGGTAAAACGCTTGCTAGATATTGGCTTTTACATTCCAACCGCCTACTTAAAACCTAGCTCCGTGCGCACGCTCAACACTGAAACGCATTTATCCGCACAACAGATGAAGGTGTTATCGGGCATGGCAAATGGCTGGAGTAATAAACAAATTGCAAGCGACCTCAGTTTGGAAGAAGGTACGATCAAACAACATGTGTATGCCGTCTGCAAAAAGCTAGAAGTAAAAAATCGCACTAAAGCGGTACAAGTTGCCAAAATGCGGGGCATCATTTGCTAACCACTTGGTTAAAACGCTTGCTGCTGCATCCGCGTCGCAAATTGAGTGCGGCCGACGTATTAGATGAACGCATCCGTCATGAAAGTATCAGCACGGCTATTGGTGCTAGCGGCGTGATGCTGATTGCCCTGTTTGTCTATCTCATTTTTCCCAAAGATGCTCCACAAGCACACTACATCAGTGGTTGGTTGCTATTACAACTTGTGGTCGGTGTATTCTGGCTGGGGTTTATTGCACAACACGCGCAACACCGCACCCCACGCACGCGTCGTTGGTGGCCTTATCTGTCGACCATTGTTTGCTCGTTCTATGGCTTTATGTGGGGGGCTGGCTGGGTGTTATTTGTCGGCAATACTGATAGCACACACGTACAGTTAGCCGTTATGTTCAGTATTATTTTGTGTGGTGTGTTTACTGGCGGTGTCTTCGCAACGATTTTTCACTTGCCATCGTTGTTGTCATTTACGCTATGTTCGTTTATGCCACCGCTCATCAGTAGCTTCATTAACCCCGGTATGTTCTATATTTGGTTTGGTGCAGGTTCTGTGATTTACATGATCGCGACGACCGCTTTTGCCTTAAACCTTCATACCTTTCTGATGGATACCTTGGAACAACGTGAAGAGAAAGCCTTGCTCGCACAACAATTGGCAGAAGAAAAACAGCGTGTCGAACAAATAAGTCACGATAAAACGCGCTTTCTCGCGGCTGCCAGTCACGATTTGCGCCAACCCTTGCAGGCTTTGCATTTTTTCCAACAGAGTTTGGAAGTGCTGATTGAACAGGGCAATGTTACGGAACAACAACGTATCCTAGGCAATATGGAGGCATCGATCACCGCACTCAACGGTTTGTTGAATGCCATGCTGGATATTTCACGGATCGATGCAGGCACGTTGCCCATTCAACACCAAACTTTCCCGCTGAATGTGTTGTTTAAACGCCTTTATCAGCAATATGAACCGATTGCCGCTGAAGCTGGCTTAACATTGCGCTATGTTGACACCAGCTTGCATGTCGAATCTGACCCGACCCAATTGGAACGCATTTTGCGTAATCTGGTGGAAAACGCTATTAAACACATGGGGAAACAGGGGCGCATTCTGTTGGGTGGGCGACGGCAGGGGCAACGCCTGCGCATCGAAGTGTGGGATAACGGTGTGGGGATTCCACTACAAGAACAGGACAGTATTTTCCGCGAGTTCTACCAATTGCATAACCCGGAACGCAAACGCAGCCGTGGGGTCGGATTAGGGCTTTCCATTATCAAGCGTATCGCCGCTGCATTGGAGCATGACATTGGGCTGCAATCCCGACCCGGTAAAGGCTGTGTGTTTTCGGTCACTGTTCCTATGGCTGTACAGCAAACAAATTCTATCATCATGCCTTCCCAAAACAGATCCACCTCGCCCCCTCGTGGCAAAGTGTTGGTGATCGAAGACGATAGAGATGTGTTGGAGTCATTGCATACCCTACTCCATCTTTGGGGATATACTGTTGTAACCGCTTTTGAACCTGATCCAGCAAGCATTATTGCGCTGCATCCTGACATTGCATTCATCATCAGTGACTATCAGCTAGGAGCTGGGGTCAATGGTATGGAAATCATCCAGCAACTTAGAGAAGCCCTTAAGAAAACCATTCCTGCTTTACTGATAACAGGTAATACCTCACCTTTATTAATAGAGCAATTGGAAAAGTCGAATATTCCAGTCAACTATAAACCAATCAGCCCAATAGAACTTAAAAAACTTATGGATAATTATAACTAAAGTTATAAATTAGTTACCTTAGTCATAAAAATATAACCAATTAATAATTGATAGATTTAAATTATAAATAGATACTACGGCTACCTTCAGTGTAAATTCATTTTCACTTTAGCATTTGATCAGAATATTCTGACATTATTGAATAGAATGGGGACTATGCAATGTTTGTCTTACGAAACACTATTGAGCCGCCAACAGCTAGGCGCAAAACGCTAAGATATTATAAGAGTAGGTTGACCTGTCTATTATTATTAGGATGGATTTCTCAAGTCTCTGCAAACCAAATACCAACGGCGACCGCGTTACTCATCACGACAAAGGAAGATAGCAAAACGTCTGTCATTCTCAAAGGCACAGATCCAGAAAAGAAAAAACTAACGTATGCTATTGTCAGCCAACCGCAATATGGAACAGTTACCTTAGCAGGCGGCAAAGCAACCTATTTACCAGCAGCTAATTATTTCAATACAACATCTTCTCCAGATGGTTTTATGTTCAAAGTCAATGATGGCACACAGAATTCCACTCCTGCAACTATCAGCGTAGTAGTGACCGCCGTCAATGACCCGCCAGTAGCACAAAATAGTATAGCGTCTGTTATACAAAATACAGCTACAGATATTACTTTATCTGCCAGTGATGTAGATGGAGATATTTTAACGTATCTACCCACCAAGAAAACAAAAAAAGGCGGAACAGTCATCTGGAAAACGGGTAATATTGTCACTTATACGCCAAAATTAGGTTATGTAGGCTCAGATAGTTTTACCTTTACCGTACAAGACAATAAAAAGGGGAAATCCAAAACAGCGACTGTCAGCATAACCGTTACTGCTAAACCACAGAACTTACCCCCTATAGCTAATGCAGGTGCAGATCAAAATATCAATGAGCAAACGCTTGTAACTTTGGATGGCAGTGCCAGCAAAGATACTGATGGCTCAATTGATAGTTATGCATGGAAACAAACAGCAGGTACGACTGTTACTTTGGCAAGTACAACCTCTGCCAAACCGACTTTTACGGCTCCTGATGTCGTTAAAGATGAAATATTAACATTTGAATTAACTGTCAAAGATGACAAAAGTGCAGTAGCAAAGGACTCAGTCAACATATTAGTTAAAAACATCAATAATATAATTGTTCAGCCCACACCAACTGGTAAACTTAACGACACGGGTATTACTACATGTTTTCGTCAACTTACTTGCCCACAATCAGATTATCCAATGCAAGATGCTGAATATGGTCGAGATGCTAATCAGGTTACTAACAATGATTATGATGGTCATGCAGGATTTAGTTTTACAAAGATCAGTAGCAACGGATATTCACTACCTATTAATTCTAATGAATGGGCATGTATCAAAGATAATGTGACTGGTCTAATATGGGAGGTAAAGACTAATGATGGCGGATTACATGATTTATTATGGACTTATTCGTGGTATGAACCAAATGATAACATCAATGGTGGCTATTCAGGAAAAAGAAACGGTGGTGACTGTAATAATTTAATTCAGTGCGATACCTATGGATATGTACAAGCAGTAAACACAGAAGGCTTGTGTGGTGCTCATAATTGGCGTATGCCAACTAGGGAAGAATTAAAATCCATATCATATGATCATCAATATATTCAAGATGATTTCTTCAATAATGCGTATGCAGGAAGTTGGTCTTCATCGACAGATGCCAGTAAAAGCAATTATGTATATGGAGTTCAATATATAATTAACAAAGAATATTCTTTACATGTTCAATTAGTTCGTGACCAATAATAGATTTCATCAGTAAACCGGAGTAAAAATCAATGTCAAAATTAATTCGCGCAATGATTTTTTTATTATTATCTAAAGCCAGTTACGCTCAAATATGTCAAATTAATAACATTTCTGCAACGACACCAAACAATCGCTTTAGCAATGAAGGAGCAATAACAATAGATAATAAAACTGGTTTAATGTGGAAAAGATGTGCTGAGGGTCAACAATGGAACGACATCACCAGCAATTGTGATGGAGATGGCAATGAATATAATTGGAATAAAGCATTAGCGCAAGCAAAAACAATGAATAATAATGGTGGATTTATGGATTATAAAGACTGGAGAATACCTAATATTTCAGAGTTAAACTCCATAATAGAATATCAATGTTATGAACCATCAATTAATTTATTTATATTTCCAAATCCCCCCTCCAAATATTGGTCTTCATCTCCTTTAGGTCACTCAATTCTTGGACGCGATGGTATATGGTTTGCTAACTTTGATGGTAATTTTAATGAATTTCAGTCAGGATTCGAGGATTGGACATACGAACAAGAACTTTTTCATATTAGGTTGGTTCGTGGAGAATAATTAGCATTAATTTAGATCAGCTCTCTTTTTTATATTTTTAATATTAGTGAGAACATATTATTATGACGAATGTTATGGCATCAATGATTAGTTTATTGTTACTAACCACCAACGTTATGGCGGATGAAACCGCTATAACGGATATAGCTATTGGTGTAAAAACCAGTACATTAGGATTAGGTGTAGAGGCTATTAAACCTGTTAACTCTATCGACTTTCGTGTAGGAATAAACGAAGCGAGTTATGGTAGTGATAAAACTATCGACAATATTGATTATAGTGCTGATCTTAATGCGCAAACAATCGTAACTGAACAGTCCCCCCTTACCCAAACGCACTAAATTTGCGACACTCCCCCGATGACCCAACAACTGAAAGACCACAGCCTCAAACAGCTTAACAGCCAGTACCTTGCCAAGCTCACGCCGGAGGAACTGCTGCACCTGTCGACCAAGTTGTTGCATGACCTGAAAGAAGCGCGGGAACAGATCAACCAAAACTCCAACAACTCCTCCAAACCACCCAGCAGCGGTTTCCCGTGGGAAACGTCACCCAAAACGGTGGCTTTGCCCGAAACAGAAGGGGTGGGTGCAGCCAGAGGAAAGCCAACCCCGGAACCAGAAGCTGTGGCGGGCACAAAGCCAGCCCAACCAGCCAAACGCAAAGCGGGTAAACAACCCGGCGCACCGGGTTATGGTCGGGTATGGCATCCGCCCATCAATGCAGACGAACACCATTACCCCAGCCGATGTGAAGCCTGTGGCAGGTCCCTGGATGCGGCTGTCTCCCGTATTTATACCGCCTATGACAGTGTGGACATCCAGTTTGGCACGGATGGGAACCCCGGACTGACCGTCATCACCACCCGCCACCACCTTCACGATAGCGTATGCACCTGCGGTCATGTGAGCCGCCATATCCCGCATCGCCAAGCTCCCGACCCGTTATACCCGGAGGTTGATGTGGGCGAGTGGCGGCTGATTGGGGGCAATCTGGCGGCACTTATTGTCCACCTACGGCTGCGCTCACGCTTGTCACTGCGTGGCACACAAGAACTGTTGCGGGAGGTGTTGGGCATTCCCCTAAGTGTCGGGGTGTTGCAGCAATGTTTTGAGGAAGCAGCCGCGAGTGCTTCTCCATTGGAAGATGCCTTGGTGGAAGGGCTGTTGGCAGAAGCCACCGCTGACGGCGGGGTGCTGTATATTGATGAAACCTCTTGGAAAGAGCGTGGCGAAGCCCTGTGGCTATGGACATTCGTCACCACCCTCAGCGTTTGTTTCTACGTAGGGCAGCGCACCATTGAAATGCTCGACAACGTGATTAGCCCCCACTTTGGGGGCTGGCTGATGAGTGATGGCTATGCCGCTTACCGCCACCACCCCAAACGCTTGCGTTGCTGGGCGCACCTGATCCGCAAAGCCCGTGGGCTGGCAGAATCACTGGACAAAGACGGGCGGACGTTTGGCAACTTCACCCTCGCTTGGCTGAGGGTATTACAGGACGACATTTACGCTTGGCGGGCAGCAGGCGGCACGGTGGGGACGCAAACCGACGTGATCCGTCAACGCCATCAGGCAAAACTCCTGGAATTCAGGGCATTATGCTTGATCCATGCCGTATCTGCCCATGACAAGACGGCGGCACTGGCGAAAGAGTTCATCAATGATTGGGATGCCATTTTCCGAATCCTTGACCACCCGTGGCTTCCCTTGACCAATAATGAGGCTGAGCGGGCGTTGCGCCATTGGGTGATCCTGCGCAAAACCAACCATGGCACAAAGAGTGCTACGGGGAGCCGTGCGTTTGCCATGCTGGCCAGCATCATCGGTACTTGCCGCAAACGTGGACAGTCTGCCTTGGCTTATCTTGCCAGTGTTATTACCGCTGCCCGCGCTGGCTTTGCCCTGCCCGCTTTACCGCAAGGGGTGGGGATGTGATCAATTACAAACAATCAGTGTATTGGCGGACTGGCATCCCGTAAACAATAGCTTTTTTGTTAGTGGTGGCATGATGGTTAACAATAACAAACTAGATTTGTCAGCGACTGCAACCAGTAACAAAAGTGTCAATATTGGCGATACCATAGTCAATACCGGTAAAGTTGACTCAACTATCAGTTTCGATGGTGCAAGTCCCTATATTGGCATTGGCTATCGTCAACCGATTGCAAGTAACAAAGGACTTAGCCTCACCTCAGAGCTAGGTATTTTATACCAAGGAAGTCCAAAAGTTAGTCTGCAAGTATCGCCACAGAACTTAGTCTCACAAACTGACATTAATAAAGAAATTGACAATATACGTAATGATATAGATTCAATAAAATATTGGCCTGTTGCATCAATAGGTATTTCTTATGGATTTTAAATTTGTCAAATCCCGATAGATCATAGCACTGTAAAACAGTCATATTTTTCTTACCCGCTCCCCATTTGTCAACAAAAATGCGCTGATTTGGGGAGCGAGGGAATTCCCATCTAATCTTCCATCCAAGCTTTGTAAGGATTACACCACAAAAATACCAGCTTTACGCAGGCACAGCCAACAACGGACAATTCAAACGACGCAACACCTGTTCCGTCGTGCTACCCCGCAACGCATCAAAGAAACCGTGCCGCCCTTCTGTTGCCATTGCCACGAGGTCACAGCTCGAATCCGTAGCGACTTGCAGAATGGTATCCACCACATCACCAGAAGCAACTTGCTGTTCCCACACCCACCCACTCTCCGCAGGCAAAGAGACACGCGGCGCATCGCTGGCTTGCCCAACGTATAACAAAATGACCCGCCCTTCCGTCAACTGCAATGTCGCCAACAATGCCTGCACAGTATCCACCACCCGTTGCGGATTCGGCTGTGTGCTAATCGGAATCAGGATATTCCTGAGCGACAAGCTCCCCGCCTGACGATCCACAAAACCGCTGACCCCGTGGGGCAACATGAGCGCGGTTTCGCCAGTATTCCGCACAATAGGTTGCCCGATAGAAGCATATAACCAACCCATCCGGCTGTTGTGTTGATGCACCGCCAAAATCACCAAATCAATGCTGTGTGATTCCAAATAGCGTTGGCAGGCGCGTACTGGGTCTTCCGGTTTGGATACCACCTTGTGGATTGTCACGCCCAAGGCAAAAACAGCCGCTTTATCACTGTGTGACGGAATCTCTCCCCAGCCCTCCAAGGTTGCACGCACACTAGGAAAGTGGTTGCTGTGTACATGTTCGTGTTTACCCGCCACATGCAAGAGCGTCAAACTGCTTTTGTTCATCACGGCTAATTTCAACGCGTGCAAGAACGCCACTTCACTGGCGGCAGAGAGATCAGTTGGGTGAAAGAGTGTACGGAACTGCTGCATAAAAACACATCCTCATCTTATAGGGCATTAGTTAGGCATATTATTGATGAGCTTTTATTCCGTTAAGATGACACACATCAAGCAGACAGGGATTAAGTCTATTTTTCAGCGCGAGATACCAAGCATATCAGCAAAAACTTATGGATAATTCGAGCCAGCTCAACATCCCTGATATATTGCCACCATGACACTTTTGGAGATGACACCACATGAATGCACCTGCTTTCCTGCAAGAACTCAAAGAACGCGTGAATAATCACCCTTTCTTGCGCCATCCATTCCTGCAACAATTTTCGACGCAGCCACTGACGTTTGCCCAAGCGCGTACCTTTGCGCTGCTGTATTACCCGCACATTTTGCGCACGCGTTTGTACCAAGCCAATGCGCTGGGAGTCACGCCAGACGAACGTATTCAAGCAGTATTAGCCGATATTTTGTACGACGAATACGGCAACGGTAATCCCGCAAATTCGCACATGGAGGTGTATCGCAAACTGCTACGGGCGCTGGATTTCAGTGAAGCAGAAATGGCAAATGCGCCGATTACGCCCGAACAGCAAGGCTACATCGACACCATGATGCGCGTGACCCAAGGCACGGATTGGCTCGCCGCCGTTGGTGTGGCAGGCATTGCAGGCGAATGGCCGATTCCACCCTATTACCGCATGTTGCTCACGGGCTTGCGTACTGTGCCGGGGATTACCGAAGATGCACTGGAATTGTTTGTCGGGCATATTGAACTAGACATCCACCATTCCCACATTGTGGAAGAAGCTATTATGCCGCATCTGGAAACCCGCGAAGGGCAAGCCTCCCTGTGGCGTGGTATTGAGCTGAATTTGAACGCACGGCTGGTGCAATTGAACGGTTTGCAGCGCGAAGTGTTCGGCAACGTTTAAGCAAAACAGCCGCGTGGAGGTGTGTCCCCCACGCGGCAAAGTGCAGACCAAGAGCGTGAAACCTCAGTCGAGAAACCCCTCAATATTACGCGGTCGGTAATCCGGCACCGCTTTAACCCGCTCAAACACGCTGGGGTGAATACAGTCTTTATCCCCACGAAACGCCCGCCGAAAACCCGACCCCAACGCGAATACCTGATAGAGCTTGCTGGTAAACGTGCAGCACGCATCCGGTATTAATGCGTCAGGAATTTTCTCGACATCCACCCCTACCCCAGTACTCATCGCCTCCTCCAACATCCACGTCAGGGTAATATCGGCAAGCCCGCGATTCTCGTGTTTGCCGCCGCCGACTGCACCGTGATGCCCCACAAACCAACGTTCTTGCACATCTACCCCCGCCTGTTGAGCCTTGTTGGATAATTCCATGTGGGTGACATTGTAAATATTGCGGGTTTCATCCAGCGCAATCGCATGACGCGCCTTGCGCACAATCGGGCTGAGTTTGGTGTCGTGGAATTCGTACTTGCGATTCAGCAAATTATCCAGCGGAAAATACGGCAATACATCGGGAATTCCCAACGCACCCACCGTATCCCAACAGCCCATGAAATCGACTTCAACCGGATGTGCTAACTCCTTGCGAAACGCTGCCGCAATCGAGGTTTCAGGGCGAATATTACGGTCACGGTACAAACGATACGCCTCACCGGACAGCGCAATCCAACGCCGTTCCAACACCCCGCAGGAATACAACAAACCTGCCAAACTGCGCACCGTGTAAGCCCCACGGCTGAACCCAAACAGGCAAATTTTATCCCCCGGCGCGTAATTCAGGCACAGGAAACGGTATGCATCCAGAATATTTTTATCCAGCCCAATCCCAAACGCGCCGCTGAGGTAGTGCGCAATACCATGACTATCCGCACCCACACCTTCATCGTAATAAATCACCTGATGCAAACCGTCATCGCCAACGTCTTTGAGCGCCTGCACCAATTTCACAATATTGGTTGGGCAATCATTATCCGGGCTTTGCCAGGTCCCGTCACAACACACCATCAAACGCTTTGCCATGCCCACTCTCCCTCGCTTTGCTGATGGCGCTACCTTAACACGCAAGTTGATGATTATTTAATCCCACAAACGTGTGAATTTTACGCAATTAATCCCCAGAACAGGGGATTACCCGATGCTGAAATGAAGGTCTATACTTGTGCATAAATGCCCGTTCCCACAACCAATGGTAGCCCCGCCATGAATACCCCCATCAGCATTATTGTTGTGGAAGATGATCCCATCGTCTTGCACCGTTTCATGACTATGTTCACCAGCAACCCACGCTTCACGCTGGTTGCCGCGTGCAGCAATGCCACTACTGCCCACAGCGTCATTAACGCGAGCCACGCCGATGTCTTGTTAACCGACCTCGGTTTGCCCGACGGCAACGGGCTGGACTTGATCCGCCAATGCACCGAACAACACCCCGACACACATATCATGGTGATCAGCGTATTTGGCGATGAAAAGCACGTCATCACCGCTATCGAAGCAGGCGCAACTGGCTATATCCTCAAAGACGACGAGTCGATGGAAGTGGAACAAGCGATTGTGCAACTGTGCGCAGGCGGCTCACCGATCAGCCCCGCCGTTGCCAGCCACTTACTGAAACGCCTGCGCCCCGAAGCCGACGAAATCAAGCTCACCAAAGCCGAGTTGGAAATTCTGCGCTTCATCGCCAAAGGCTACACCGCGCAAGAAGCGGCGGATCTCAAACACATTTCCTACCACACCGTTACCTCGCACATCAAAAGCATTTACCGTAAATTGCACATCAGCACCCGCGCCGAAGCGGTACACGAAGCCGTCAAACGGCATCTGCTATGAAGGTTTTGGGGGGAATACGCGTCTTTTGGTGGTTACCGTTGTACTTGCTGGCGTTGTATTTGCTAGCACAACAATTGGATCACCTGACCTTTGCGCCGGAGCAACCGCAAGCCAAGGTGACGTTAGATAGCCCCAACGCTACTCGCAGCACGGGTACGATTCGTATTCCTGCCAATCTCAATACGATTGAACAACCCGCGTTGCTGATCTTCAATCTCAACCAAAATATTGCCGTGTATTACCCTGACGGCACACTCGCGGGCGATGGCGGTAGCATGACCGCACCGATTGCCCGCAATAAACACCGCCCGCTGTTGCTGCCGCTGTACAAACCCGCGCTGACACCCGGCGGCGTATTGCGCTTTGAATTAGCCTCGACCCGCCCGAATACCTTGATGCTGACTAATGTGTATCTCGGTGCAAGCGCAACCCTCGAAAAGGCTTACTACCTCAACAATCTGCTACGCCAAGACAGTGTGAAAGTGCTGCTGACCACGCTCTTGCTGGCGGCGTTGTTGATCGGCGGTATCTGGCTGTTTTACCCCGCTCGCAAGGAATACCTGTGGTATGCGATTGGTACGGCATTATGGGGAATTCACAGCAGCAACTTGGTGATCCGCGATATTCCGGTGAATGATGCGCTGTGGGCAGCTTCTGTGCCGTTTACGATTGGGTTGAGCGTGTTGGCGCTAGTCACAATGGTGTATTACTACGTTCCCCGCACTCACCTACCACCGCGACGTTACACCCATCCGCTGTTTTATTTGTGGGCAACCGTGCTGGTGTTGGCACTGCCGCTGTTTATCTTGCCGTATGCGTCTGGAGCACAGGCAAACTACCATATCGTTTGGTACAGTTTGCTCGCCTTGCTGTTTTCGCTGGTGCTGGCGTATGTGGTGCAACTCTATTGGCAAGACCAAACCGCGAAACGCTTGCTGTTTGTGCTGTGCGGTTTCGCCATGCTGGTGTTCGGGCTGCATGACACCGAGGTGATTATCGAGCGGCATTCGACCCGCCCTTACCTGCTGCATTTTGCGGCGATGTTCACCTTGCTCACTCAGTATGTGCTGTTGGTGCGGCGTTTTGTGAGCAGCTTGCGTGAAACACAATATTACGCCAACAATCTGGAAAGCATCGTCGCAGCGCGTGAGCAAGAATTGGAAGCTAATTACCAAAAAATTCGCGGCATGGAGCAAGAAAAAGCCGTGGTCGATGAACGCGAACGCATTATGCGTGACATTCATGATGGTTTTGGCGGAGATTTGATTTCCACCTTAGCCATGCTGGAACGCCCGGATGCACGGATTTCTGTCATCAAAGAAAACATTCAAGACGCGTTAAACGATTTGCGGCTGGTGATTGATTCACTGGATTTTGACTCGCAAGACATCACCACCGCCCTCGGCATGTTCCGCAGTCGTAACAGCCGCAAGATCAAGCAAGCAGGTTTTGAACTGCGCTGGGCAGTGGAAGACATTGCCACACCCGCAGGTTTTGGCGCAGAAAAAACCTTGCAACTGTTACGCATCGTGCAAGAAGCGATTACTAACGCCATCAAACACAGCGGCGGCAATACTATCACTGTCAGCACGGGCACGGATGCGGCGAGTGAGCACGGCTTTGTGCAAATTGCCGATAATGGCATGGGGATGCCTGCCACTTACCAACCGGGCAAAGGGCTGGCGAGTATGCGCAAACGCGCTGCCACCATTGGGGCGCAATTAGCGTTTGGAGCGGCGGATAATGGCAGCGGTTTAAGCATACGGATTATTTTGCATTGATTGCGCTAAATTCACTCCGTTTATCCGCTAAAGCAGATTGACGGTCTATGGCATTCGCTATGGGATTTACCGCCCCGTGTATTATTGATGCCATTGCTAATAGTTTGAATTGCTGGTGGAGCTTAAAGTCATGGTAGACAGTGTTAGAAATTTTTCTCGTTCGTTATCAACCAATACGTCTGTAGCAACGTCTACAGCACTTGATAACCACAGTGTGATGCAATTCACGCAAGTACTTTCAGCCCCACCGCCATCCAATCTGCCCGATCTCAATACACCGCAAGGGTTCACTCAATGGCGCGAAAAATGCTTACAAACTACCGGCAAAACTGCACTGGATAACAAGGACTATCAGGCATTAGCAGCACAAACTGTCACCAATCTCAATCAGAAAACCAATAGTGAAACCTACTCCATGACTGGCGTTGACCACGCGGCAATGGCAGTGCAGGATGCTTATAACAATAGCATGGCATTTTATAGTTACGCAGGCGCAACGCCTGAATACGATGAGCAGCAATTCCTGAAGCAACTCCCCGATGATTATTATCGTGCGTTAATTCCTGCCACTGGGCAGCAATTGAACGTTGCTGACATGAAAGCTCTCATAGAGGAATACGCCCAATTACAACCACAATATCAAAATCCAACCGTCAAAGCGCGTCTTGATGAGATTAACCAAAAACTGAATCCGTACCGAGAAGCCTACAATCATCAATACGCCAAGGAAGAATGGTCAGAGTCTGGCATATCCGTGACTTATGCCGATCAACGACTCAATTACCGTTTTGAAACGTCGCAGGAAGCATTCAAAGCAGAAGTCAGCAAGGATATTAAAATCTCTTCACCACAAGGCGGTCATTACGTTGCAGGTGGGGAACTGTTGGCTGCCATTGCGGAAAACACCCAGCATGGGCATACAGCAGGAGCGGATAACAATAAAAATGGGGCATTTGACCCAACCAAAGATCGTCATGGTTTAAGCGGTTTCGTTAATGGATTCATTGAAAACGTCATTGACAACCCAGTTATTCGCACGGTTGCACAAATCGCGCAGTTTACCCCTCTTACGCCTGTCGCGACTATTTTTAATACTGTGGCGGCGGCACATGACACCATTCAGGCGGCTGAAGATGGCAACATCACTAAAGCCTTAGCAAGTGCTGCTGGAGCAGTAACAGGGACAGGTAAACTCACTGGCTCAACCAATATAGCGAACACTGCCAGCGCTCTACGTGATATAGCAACGGTAGCGACAGTCATTAATGACCCCAAAAATGCCATGCTGGATATTACAAGTGCTAAGGTAGCCAACTATATTGGGCATGGCGATAATGGTAATTCGCCCTTTGGTAATGCAAAACCAATAGCACACGGTATTGCTCAAGGCGTATTCCAAGAAGCCCGGGGTGGTGAATTTGTCTCCGGCTTTACGGGAGCAGTCGCAGCAGAACTAGGTGCAAATGTGAACACAATGTCAGGTATTGCCCAACGCACAGCACTATCAGGCTTAATAGGAGGCTTGGCTGCTGAAATCAGTGGCGGTGATTTTCAGGATGGAGCAAGAGCGGCGGCGATTACCCATGTATTTAATGATGAAATGACATATTTTGATAATGAGGATGGCTGGGTTACAAGAGACCATAGCGACCCAAGAGTTCCGAGTGTTGTGTCTCACCATGCTCAAAGCAAAATAAGCAATCAATGGATGGAGAATCAAAAAAACTATGGTGGGGTTTCAGGAGGCTTTAATCAACCTTGGTGGGAAGCACCAAATAACGATTATCGTGATATTGCAGATTATGTAAAGACTGATGCAGGTCAGCGCGACCTAATCATTCTGAATAGTTTTCTCGGAGTCGCTGGAATACGCAGCCCAGCGTTGAGTTACATGGGAGCTGGTTGGTCTGCACAAACAGAGGATTGGGATGGCGCGGTCGTCGGAGCAATGGGGGTACAATACGGCTATTGGGGTGGGGTTGCTGCCGCAAGCTATACTCTATTTCAGAACCATGTTAGCCCTATCGGATGGTAGCATGATAATTTTTCCAGATTTAAAAAAAATTATTATTACTAGAATAGCATTTACTGGAGCTATGGTAGTTATATACAATTCCGGTAGTATTGTTGCCTTAATTATTATTATTATTATGTTTCTAGTTGGTGAGCTAACAAGTACTCGATCAATTTCAATAGATAATGGCACTCTAAATATAGCCTATTATTTTCACAATGAAACAATAAAAATTTCTGAGATAAAATATATGCGAAAAATAAACCTTATGGAAAATTCAAAATACAAAACAAGAATAATTTTTAAAAACAATGCTATAAAAGATTTTATAAGACCTTTTTTATTTTCAAAAAAAGATATTAATTACTTGATTAACGAAATAAATAAGCCATGAGAACATATCAAAAAATTTATTTGAAGAAAATTTAAAGGCATTGGTAAAATCTTTTGATTACATGCGTGAAAAGTGAGTATATATTGCTATGGGTCTAGATGGTTTTGCGCTTACTCTCCGCCTCCCCGTTTTGCTAACAATTATTGCAATACTTGTTAGTTGTAGCTCCATCGGAAAACCCATCTCCTTATACACAAGTCCCCAAGCTGATGTAAGATAAGCAATTTTCACCCATGAACGGGTCATCTAGCGAACTCACCGATCTTGATTTGGGAGACAAGCGCCTCGAAACACGCGCTGTCCATATTCTCAACGCTATGCTGAAAGCCCCCCAGTCCAGCATCCCTAGGGCTTGCCAGAGTTGGTCAAGCACCTTGGCGACGTACCGTTTCTTCTGGAATGAAGGTAATTGATCACATCCCCACCCCTTGCGGTAAAGCGGGCAGGGCAAAGCCAGCGCGGGCAGCGGTAATAACACTGGCAAGATAAGCCAAGGCAGACTGTCCACGTTTGCGGCAAGTACCGATGATGCTGGCCAGCATGGCAAACGCACGGCTCCCCGTAGCACTCTTTGTGCCATGGTTGGTTTTGCGCAGGATCACCCAATGGCGCAACGCCCGCTCAGCCTCATTATTGGTCAAGGGAAGCCACGGGTGGTCAAGGATTCGGAAAATGGCATCCCAATCATTGATGAACTCTTTCGCCAGTGCCGCCGTCTTGTCATGGGCAGATACGGCATGGATCAAGCATAATGCCCTGAATTCCAGGAGTTTTGCCTGATGGCGTTGACGGATCACGTCGGTTTGCGTCCCCACCGTGCCGCCTGCTGCCCGCCAAGCGTAAATGTCGTCCTGTAATACCCTCAGCCAAGCGAGGGTGAAGTTGCCAAACGTCCGCCCGTCTTTGTCCAGTGATTCTGCCAGCCCACGGGCTTTGCGGATCAGGTGCGCCCAGCAACGCAAGCGTTTGGGGTGGTGGCGGTAAGCGGCATAGCCATCACTCATCAGCCAGCCCCCAAAGTGGGGGCTAATCACGTTGTCGAGCATTTCAATGGTGCGCTGCCCTACGTAGAAACAAACGCTGAGGGTGGTGACGAATGTCCATAGCCACAGGGCTTCGCCACGCTCTTTCCAAGAGGTTTCATCAATATACAGCACCCCGCCGTCAGCGGTGGCTTCTGCCAACAGCCCTTCCACCAAGGCATCTTCCAATGGAGAAGCACTCGCGGCTGCTTCCTCAAAACATTGCTGCAACACCCCGACACTTAGGGGAATGCCCAACACCTCCCGCAACAGTTCTTGTGTGCCACGCAGTGACAAGCGTGAGCGCAGCCGTAGGTGGACAATAAGTGCCGCCAGATTGCCCCCAATCAGCCGCCACTCGCCCACATCAACCTCCGGGTATAACGGGTCGGGAGCTTGGCGATGCGGGATATGGCGGCTCACATGACCGCAGGTGCATACGCTATCGTGAAGGTGGTGGCGGGTGGTGATGACGGTCAGTCCGGGGTTCCCATCCGTGCCAAACTGGATGTCCACACTGTCATAGGCGGTATAAATACGGGAGACAGCCGCATCCAGGGACCTGCCACAGGCTTCACATCGGCTGGGGTAATGGTGTTCGTCTGCATTGATGGGCGGATGCCATACCCGACCATAACCCGGTGCGCCGGGTTGTTTACCCGCTTTGCGTTTGGCTGGTTGGGCTGGCTTTGTGCCCGCCACAGCTTCTGGTTCCGGGGTTGGCTTTCCTCTGGCTGCACCCACCCCTTCTGTTTCGGGCAAAGCCACCGTTTTGGGTGACGTTTCCCACGGGAAACCGCTGCTGGGTGGTTTGGAGGAGTTGTTGGAGTTTTGGTTGATCTGTTCCCGCGCTTCTTTCAGGTCATGCAACAACTTGGTCGACAGGTGCAGCAGTTCCTCCGGCGTGAGCTTGGCAAGGTACTGGCTGTTAAGCTGTTTGAGGCTGTGGTCTTTCAGTTGTTGGGTCATCGGGGGAGTGTCGCAAATTTAGTGCGTTTGGGTAAGGGGGGACTGTTCAGTTACGAATGAAGCGGTGAGCCATGAGGCTTTGATGGCATCCCACTTTGAAGCGACAGAGTACCGAATTCGTCAACTTGCTCCAACGGGCGCAAGCCTTGAATTACCCGGCTGACCTGCTGATACGGGCGCAACATAACCGTGCCTTAGGAGATGACCTAAAGCTGTGGGATGCCATTGAGCAACAACAGGCGTTGACCCGTATCACCTTTACCAAACCACGCAAGCAGGGTGAAAAGCCCCGCAAAGTGGTACAAGAAATCAAGGTGTTACGTTATACCTTGCGTCCCAAGAGTCAGCATCCGATGCTATTGACCTTGGTTCAAGCCAAAGAAATCAACCCACCCGCCGGAAAATCGCCCCTTATTTGGCGTTTAGTCACCAACCGTTGTGTGGAAACAGCCGATGCTGCCTGTGAACTTATCGACTGGTATCGAGCGCGTTGGGAAATCGAGATGTTTTTTGATGTCCTGAAAGTCGGCTGCCGCGTCGAAAAACTGCAACTGGAGACCAAAGAGCGCATCGAAAAAGCCCTCGCGCTCTACATCATGGTGGCATGGCGGATTATGTTTCTGATGCGGCTGGGGCGTACCTGCCCAGAACTCCCAGCTAATCGGGTGTTTGACCCGCTGGAATGGAAAGTATCCTTCCGGCTCGGCAAAAAAGCACTACCCGATGGCATACCGACCCTCCATCAAGTGATCCGCAATCTGGCAGAACTGGGGGGCTTTCTGGGCAGAAAATCCGACGGCGAACCGGGGGCTAAAAGTATCTGGTTAGGCTATTCACGAGTGCTGGACTCATTTATGGCATTCAGATGGCTAGTGAGTTGGGAATGGATTGATTTGTGTATAAGGAGATGCGGAAAACCGTGGCTTCCATTGTCACGTTCATTTGAAACACTCAGCATACGCCGAATCGCATTAGGAACGGGTGGGGCAGTATTGGCTTGCCTGCTACTTTGTTACTTGGTCGGGCTAGTCGCCGTCCTCTTTGGAAACACGAGTATGGAAAATGGGGTATATCAAAGCATGTACTTTGCTATTTTGTTGATTCCCCTAACACTGCTCGGTCTGTTAGTGCTTCTTCCACTGGTGAATTGGTTGGCGCGTTTGAATTATGCTTCACTAACAGGCGTGCTCTTTATTGCCATGTTAGTGGGATTAATTCCAGCACTTATCGCTTACTATTTTCCCAAAAACGCATGGTGTACCAATAACGTCTTGGCTTGTGTGAGCCAAGACTGGTTATCATCACTGTCAGTACGGATGCGGCGAGTGAACACGGTTTTGTGCAAATTGCCGATAATGGTGTTGGAATGCCAGAGACTTACCAACCCGGCAAAGGGCTGGCAAGTATGCGGAAACGCGCCACAACGATTAATGCCACCATCGACATCGCTCACCATTTATCGGACACGGGAACGCAAGTGCGCATCACTTTACGGTAAGGTAGGAGCAATCAGCAGCGACTCACTGGCAACAGGCGCAGCGGACGGTGGCGCAGCGAGTGAAATCGTGGGCGCAATATTAATATTACTACTTACCGTGGACTGATCAGTGGCTTTGGCACTACGCACTGCCTGATTCGCTTCAGCAGCAATATTACCCGGCATACACAACCGAATGTAGCCCTGTAAAGCATTGAAAGCCCCTACCCGATTGGTGTACTGGTTGGCATGGAGACGTTCAACGTACTGCTGCTGCATGGTATGCACCAAATTGCGTACTGAAGAGGCTTCCAACCCTGCCAAAGCATCCTCATTCAAAGTATCAAAACCGGCGCGTGCATACCCAAAAGCGGCTGCCGTCAACGCCAACTCACGCGCACTGGCTTTGGCAATGCCCATCACGCCATTGGTAAATGAACCGGATTGTCCCAGTAAGCTGCTATCACGCTGGCGACCTTGCTTCGACCAATTCATCGCATCCAAATAGTTTTCGCATTTCTGATTAGAGTACTGTACGCCAGCCATAATCACCTGATTCCAATCGTCAGTACTCGCAGGCTGATCCGGTAAACCCGCTAATGTCAATAACGACTGATAGACAGCATCTTGATTCGCTGCATAAGCTGCAACATCCTCAGAATTCATATTGGCATCTGAACCACCATTCAAGGCATCCATGTGATTGAGGGTAGAACACCCTGTCATACCTGATAAGCTGGTAATAAATACAACAGCAACACGCTTAATCAACTGACACTTTTTATTATGCATAGACCAACTATCCTTATTGATAAATAAAACACAAACCTCGCACTTTATTTATAGCATAGTTTATGAATATCATAGGCAACAGATTAAAAACATTTACCTTTGATTTAATTTATAGTCTGGGAAAAACGCATAATGATAGCCAAAATCAATAACAGGGCTAATGAATCGACTCATTAACCCTGTTATTTAATATAACACCAATGACTTATTTTTATTAATAGCTCAGCATCAAAGCCCGACATTCAAAATCATAATCTTGCATATCGACACGCAAAGCATCCTGCACGTTAGCACCAGCAGGTAATTCCAACCCAAAATGCATTCCCTGATAATGACCCGGTTCTACTTTAGCAATACAATAAGGCAAATCTGTATTCACCGCGAAAGCGGCTAAATTGATGTGTGGTGGTGCATTATGCGGTTCTGCAATCCCTGCCATATCACTAGCCGTAGGCAGATGCCAATCTCTCTTACCACAGACACCATAGGCATTCAAGGCTTCGATATAAGACATCGGGTTGCAAGCAGACACTCCAACGCAGGGATAATCCGTACCAGCCGGTGATAAACCAGCAGAACCGTTATAACGGTAGCGCCAATCTTTGTCACGCAAACCGCCATCATCAGTTTTCACTTCCCAAATCAATCCCGTTCTGGTATCCAGCAAACAACTCCATACATCCGCGTCGGCTGGCAAGGTTGAGCCGTCATCACCCAATTTCGTAAAATATGACGGGAAAGATGCAGCGGTTGTGCCTGTGCCGGTTGTGCCTGTGCCGGTTGTGCCTGTGCCGGTTGTGCCTGTGCCGGTTGTGCCTGTGCCGGTTGTGCCTGTGCCGGTTGTGCCTGTGCCGGTTGTGCCTGTGCCGGTTGTGCCTGTGCCGGTTGTGCCTGTGCCGGTTGTGCCTGTGCCGGTTGTGCCTGTGCCGGTTGTGCCGGTGCCGGTTGTGCCGGTGCCGGTTGTGCCGGTTGTGCCGGTGCCCGTTGTGCCTGTGCCGGTTGTGCCTGTGCCGGTTGTGCCTGTGCCGGTTGTGCCTGTGCCGGTTGTGCCTGTGCCGGTTGTGCCTGTGCCGGTTGTGCCTGTGCCGGTTGTGCCGGTGCCGGTTGTGCCGGTGCCCGTTGTGCCTGTGCCGGTTGTGCCTGTGCCGGTTGTGCCTGTGCCCGTTGTGCCTGTGCCCGTTGTGCCTGTGCCCGTTGTGCCTGTGCCCGTTGTGCCTGTGCCGGTTGTGCCGGTGCCCGTTGTGCCTGTGTCGGTTGTGCCTGTGCCCGTTGTGCTAGGGCTAACAACTAACGTACTGGCAGGGGTCGTACCGGTGGTGTCACTGGCAGCAGCTTCAGACCCACCATTATTGCTACTACAAGCACCTAATAAAGAAGGAAGTATCACGGTAGCAACGACAACACTGATTTTCTTCAATGCCAATCTATTATTAAATTTAATCAAATGACTTGCCATAGACATAAAAAATCTCCCTCTATCATTATTAAGTTAATAAAATTAATCAAAATCATTATAAACCTAATGCGTAGCAAAAAAATACAGAGCAATACCGCAAACATTATTCTATTTAATTATGGGCGCATTGTTTAAATTAATCATTTAATGGCATTATGATTTACCTTGCTTTGCACTTTGCTTGACACTGATATTATTAATGGTGGTGTTATGCGAATTATTGCCAATTTCCACATTGCCTCCAATAACATTATCATTCAAGTTTACACTAGAATCGAAAGTACGATTGTCATTGACGCTGTTATCATTGATACGGTTATCATGAATAATGGCATTGACTGTACCAACTGGCTGTTGATAATCATTGAAGCTGTTTAAGCCTTTATTATCTTCACCAAAATCAGCATCGCCATTTGCCATACTCAGGGGGCTTGTGCCGAGCAGCAATAACAGTAGGGTGCTCATAACAAAAGATTTTTGTGCGTTCATGGTCTATTGCTCCGATCAATCGAGTAGAAAGGAGGTAGCCAAGCAGGTTTGGCTACCCAAAGGAAGCGGCATGATTACTGGTTAATCGTGGTGGTGCTGCTGGTATTACCAGAGCTATTCCCAATCGCGATATTGCCAGTGACGCTGTTATCGGAAACATGCGTACCTGAATCATGGTAGCTGTTGTTATTCGTGCTGTGGTTATAATAACGGTTGTCATTAGTCCCCGCCGAGGTAGAGCTGTAGTCGGAATACGTATTCCAGCTATTATCCGTGCTCACATTGGTGCTGTTATTGTTTGAGCTATTATCATCAAAGTCAGCATGGCTAACATTGGCAACCATTAACAGTGCAGTAGCCAGCGTGGTGGCAATCAATTTGAAGGTTTTCATGGGGTATTCCTCGTTCAATCAGATAAAGTAACAGTGGGTATTATTGGTTAACCGTCGTGGTTGAGCTGGCGTTATGAGAGCCGTTGCCGATAGCAATATCGCCGCTTACTGCGTTATTGGTAACATGCGTACCTGAATCATGGTAGCTATTGTCATTGACGCTGTGGTCGTAAACACGATTATCATTGGTGCTATAATCTTGGTAGCTACCATCAGTCGTGCTATTGGTGCTGTTATTAGCTGACCAATTGTAGCTATTATCGTTATAGCTATTATTGTCAAAATCCGCTTGGCTCGCAGAAGCCAACAGCAGCAAAGAAGTAGCAATAATGCCAGCCAGTGTTTTAGACGTTTTCATGAGTTGATTCCTTTTCAAGTGCAGTCAGTAAAGTTTGTTGTTTATGAACCGTTGCTTTATTGCAGTTCATGGTGTGCATGTAATTGATCACATCCCCACCCCTTGCGGTAAAGCGGGCAGGGCAAAGCCAGCGCGGGCAGCGGTAATAACACTGGCAAGATAAGCCAAGGCAGACTGTCCACGTTTGCGGCAAGTACCGATGATGCTGGCCAGCATGGCAAACGCACGGCTCCCCGTAGCACTCTTTGTGCCATGGTTGGTTTTGCGCAGGATCACCCAATGGCGCAACGCCCGCTCAGCCTCATTATTGGTCAAGGGAAGCCACGGGTGGTCAAGGATTCGGAAAATGGCATCCCAATCATTGATGAACTCTTTCGCCAGTGCCGCCGTCTTGTCATGGGCAGATACGGCATGGATCAAGCATAATGCCCTGAATTCCAGGAGTTTTGCCTGATGGCGTTGACGGATCACGTCGGTTTGCGTCCCCACCGTGCCGCCTGCTGCCCGCCAAGCGTAAATGTCGTCCTGTAATACCCTCAGCCAAGCGAGGGTGAAGTTGCCAAACGTCCGCCCGTCTTTGTCCAGTGATTCTGCCAGCCCACGGGCTTTGCGGATCAGGTGCGCCCAGCAACGCAAGCGTTTGGGGTGGTGGCGGTAAGCGGCATAGCCATCACTCATCAGCCAGCCCCCAAAGTGGGGGCTAATCACGTTGTCGAGCATTTCAATGGTGCGCTGCCCTACGTAGAAACAAACGCTGAGGGTGGTGACGAATGTCCATAGCCACAGGGCTTCGCCACGCTCTTTCCAAGAGGTTTCATCAATATACAGCACCCCGCCGTCAGCGGTGGCTTCTGCCAACAGCCCTTCCACCAAGGCATCTTCCAATGGAGAAGCACTCGCGGCTGCTTCCTCAAAACATTGCTGCAACACCCCGACACTTAGGGGAATGCCCAACACCTCCCGCAACAGTTCTTGTGTGCCACGCAGTGACAAGCGTGAGCGCAGCCGTAGGTGGACAATAAGTGCCGCCAGATTGCCCCCAATCAGCCGCCACTCGCCCACATCAACCTCCGGGTATAACGGGTCGGGAGCTTGGCGATGCGGGATATGGCGGCTCACATGACCGCAGGTGCATACGCTATCGTGAAGGTGGTGGCGGGTGGTGATGACGGTCAGTCCGGGGTTCCCATCCGTGCCAAACTGGATGTCCACACTGTCATAGGCGGTATAAATACGGGAGACAGCCGCATCCAGGGACCTGCCACAGGCTTCACATCGGCTGGGGTAATGGTGTTCGTCTGCATTGATGGGCGGATGCCATACCCGACCATAACCCGGTGCGCCGGGTTGTTTACCCGCTTTGCGTTTGGCTGGTTGGGCTGGCTTTGTGCCCGCCACAGCTTCTGGTTCCGGGGTTGGCTTTCCTCTGGCTGCACCCACCCCTTCTGTTTCGGGCAAAGCCACCGTTTTGGGTGACGTTTCCCACGGGAAACCGCTGCTGGGTGGTTTGGAGGAGTTGTTGGAGTTTTGGTTGATCTGTTCCCGCGCTTCTTTCAGGTCATGCAACAACTTGGTCGACAGGTGCAGCAGTTCCTCCGGCGTGAGCTTGGCAAGGTACTGGCTGTTAAGCTGTTTGAGGCTGTGGTCTTTCAGTTGTTGGGTCATCGGGGGAGTGTCGCAAATTTAGTGCGTTTGGGTAAGGGGGGACTGTTCAGTTACGTGTGCATTGTTACTGAGAAGCGCTTTTAAAAGAATCGCATCATTGCGGCATCTTATAATCCCTTAGCTCACTGACATAAGGGATAACAGTAAAATTAATCACAGAGGGTATTTAACGCAATGGCAATCGTGGCATACGCATGAGCAAGCTCAGCTTCGCTCACGCAATACGGTGGCAATAAGTACACCACATTGCCGAGCGGACGCAGCAATAAACCGTGTGCGTGGAAAAACGCCTTCAGTTGTGCCCCGATTGGCGAGGTATAACCCGTATCCGCTGCCACCACATCAAAGGCGGCAATTGTGCCCATCACGCGCACCCGTTGCACTAAGGGATGTGCCGCTAATGTCGCCAACCCTTGCCGATGCCATGCTTCGATGTGCGGCAATTTCGCGAGGGTTTGCTCATCTTCAAACACTTGCAGCGAGGCTAAGGCGGCAGCGCAACCCAGCGGATTGGCGGTGAAAGAATGCCCATGCACCAGCGATTTATCAAACGAGTCACCCAAAAATGCGGCATAAATCGTTTCACTCGCCACCGTCACCGACATGGGCAAAAAACCCGCCGTCAGCCCTTTCGAGAGGCAAATAATATCGGGGGTGACTTGCGCTTTGAGGCTGGCAAACATCGCGCCAGTCCGCCCAAACCCAGTCATGACTTCATCGAAAATCAATAAGATACCAGCGGCGCGTAGGCGAGCGGCGAGGGCTTGCAGAAATGCGGGGCGACACATGCGCATCCCCGCCGAACCTTGGATCAGCGGTTCGAGGATGACGGCGGCGAGCGTGTCACCGTGATCAGCGAGGTAGGTATCTAACCATGCGAGGGCGGCTTGTTCTTTGGCTTCGACCTCGGTGTCGCCGTCCCATGTGGCGGGGTATGGCAATAAGCCGACTTCAAACAGCAAGCTGCCGTAAGTATCGAAAAATCCACAACCTTTTCCGGCGGACATCGCGCCTACGGTGTCACCGTGGTAGCCACCTTCAAACGCGAGAAAGCGGGTGCGTTGCCCTTCGCCGTGGTTGCGCCAGTATTGCAGCGCCATTTTCAGGGCGACCTCTACCGCCGTGGAGCCGTCGTCGCTGAAGAACACGCGGGTTAAGCCTGCGGGTAAGCGTTGTACCAATTCGTGCGCTAATTGTGCGGCGGGTTGGTGGGTGAATCCAGCGAAAATCACTTGCTCCAAGGTGTGCGCTTGGTGGGCAATGGCGGCGGCAATGGTCGGGTGCGCGTGTCCGTGGATGTTCACCCACCATGAAGAAATCAAGTCTAGGAATTCGCGTCCATCTTCGGCATAGAGGCGAATGCCTTTAGCGGAGCGGATCGGGATAGCATCGGGCGCGGTCTGGGCTTGGGTGAAGGGATGCCAGACGTGGCAGCGGTCGAGGTCGGTGATTGTCATTCTTCTGCCTCCTGCAATGTCAGTTCCAATAAACGTAAAATGCCTTCTTTGTCAGTGCTGGCGGCAAGACGTAGGAACAAGGCACTGTCTTTTTGCCGACGTAACTCTCGAACTGTCCAACGGTCACGCGTGCATTGCTGCTCATAAAATCCTCGTTCTAGTGGATCATCAATCTTGAGCAATTCCACTACATGAGACCAACTGAAAAAGTGCGACAGTGTCGCACCTTTTGGGTAAAGTAGATAAAATTGACGAATACGAATCAGATTACTACGACTGAAACCTTTACCAAAACGTAAGGTTAAATCTGTAGATAGCTGTTTAATAAGCGACTTTCCGTAGTCGGCTTTGCTACTTCCACCTTGTTCAAACTCAACGATATGCTGACCAATTTGCCAATACGTTTCCAGTAATTGTACGTTGACAGCTTGTACCGCTCGCAAACGCCCTTGATCGTAGGTGCTGGCAATCGTGGCTATTAGCGTATCGTAAGGTTGTTGGGATAAAATATTATTCACGATTATCATCCTTGGTTAACGTGAGTGTAGAAAGAAAAAAACGCGGTAACATGTCATCAGGACACAACAATTCATCCCGTTCAAGGCAAAACGGCACAGCCCAAACTGTCAATTTATCATCGAAATGAAACGGTGCTAGCATTGTCTCGAATTGTGACGTTTTCGGGTAAATCAGCAACATTTCACCCACACCCGACAGGTATTTCTGACCGTAGGCAAATAGCTGATAAAAATCAGCCTGACTCAAACCGTATTTATCTGTGCCATTTTCCAAGCGTTTCCATTTGGCATCCAACACAAGTTTGGTATCGCGACCTTGGCGAATACACATATCGGGCTTCAGTTGAAACAACGCCTTATCATTATGCTGTACTAACGAATGCAAGGTTGATTGTGGAATCAATTCATACGTAGGTAACAATTGCCTTCTTAAGAGAATTTCAAGATAGCTTTCAAACAATTTTTCCATCGGAAATAGTAATGAAATACCTTGCCACTTACCTTGTAGAAACCACGGTGTTTCACGCATTAAAATCAATTCCACCCACGGCTTTACGGGACGGTAATGCACCATATCACGCTGCGCACTCCAACGTGAAAAATCACGGTTAATCTGCGTAGCGCAAGGAATGGCATCAAATACAAACAGTAATTCACGCGCCAACCGCTGGTTTTCCATTTGCTGACTGGACTTGCTAACCACGCGTAATGCAGCTTTAATCAAGCGATTTTCAGCACGATCTGGCAAGAATTTATCGTATTCAATCTGAAAATAATGCTGGCGTGAAATCGGCTGACGAATTTGTTGAGCAATGCGCAAACGTCCTTTGATGAAAGCCGCTTCTTCCTTGATACGCACATAATCCGAACGGATACCACAATGTACAATGCGTGATACTTCTTGCAGGAATCGCGTAATTAGAATTTCCAGCAATGAACCTTGCCGTGTTGCAAGCGATGCTTCAGTAGATTCGCGGGGCTTCAATTTGTACACGACATTCAGCATTTTTAAAAGCAAGGCGCGGTCTGCTTCAGGATTATCTGTGTCTGCTATTTTTGGTAAAATTTCAATAACCGTACCGCACGGTGTTTCCAAAACACCGACAAAATTCCTGACCTGCAATGATTGTCCGTAATGGCGCAAGAATTCCGCTTCGCCTTTTTTTCGTTGACTTGCCAACGTCTCTAACCACGTAAAGGCTGAAGAGGGAATAGCAGTGCGGCGAATATGCGCGTATTCACGCAAGCATAAAGTAGTCATACACTGGGCTTCATCGCTTTATCATAAATACGCATATAGGTTTTTGGATCATCTAACGCATCAAGATTAATACGATAAATTTTCGAGTTAACCAAACCCTCTGGACTACTTTCAAATAAATCAGCTTCTACGTTTTCTGTAACAATTAGCGCATTACCAACAACCAACCGAATTTTATTCCAATCCTCAAAGAAATATTCTTGCAGCAAAGGTAAAATTTGTCGCTCAAACACCTCGCGCAATTTCGCTAATGGTGACTCATTGGTTAGTGACATAAAAAACGCATGACCTAATGTGTGATCACGATCATACAAGGCAGTGATTCTTTTATTCATTCGTGCCAATAATAACTCGATATTCACACCATCAACGATAATACCGCGCAAAAGCTCCGGCTTCGGCATCATCTCTTCAAAGTGGAAACGACGACGTAATGCAGTGTCCATCAACGCCAGCGAACGATCAGCCGTGTTCATTGTGCCAATGATGTAGAGATTATCCGGTACGGAAAATTCCTCTTTGGAATAAGCATTGGAATAAGGTAGTGTGACAGATAAAGCTTCTGGTGCGCCTGCCCTTTTGGAAGGTTCAATTAGCGTGATTAGCTCGCCGAAGATGTTGGCGATGTTGCCACGGTTGATTTCATCAATAATCAAGACATAATTGGATTTTTCTTCATTTTTTCTGAAACCGTATGTCGTTTCGATATGTTTTTTGATACTACGAGCATAAATAATCCAATCAATCTTTTTATCTTCCAAGAGAAACTTGCGTAAATTTTCCTTGGTAATTGACATGGTATTGCCATTGCCCGTTTGTGGGATTGCTGACAAATTTCCAGTACCGGAGATTCTAACATCAAACGGTCTATCGTGGGCTAACGTTCTCAAAACAAGACCTTTTTCTTCTATCTCATCACATAGCTTCTCATATACTTCATCAAAATTTGATTTTGTTTGTAGGCTGGCTGCTATTGCAATTTTTTTGAAAATACCGTCTTCAACTTTATACTCAATTTTTCCATCGATAGCATTAGCACGAATTCCCTCAATAAAGTCTTCGTAACTGAAACTTTGATGAAAAGTTGTGAAGGCAATTTTTTCCTCTTTGCGTAACTCATCAAACCGCTTCTTCAGCTTTTCCCTGTCTTTAATATTCGCATCAAGAAATGGTTTATCAAGAATTTCGAGTGATTTATTGATAGTGTGATAGGTTTTTCCTGTACCTGGCGATCCATAAAGAATAGTATTTAATGATAAATTTTTCATAATAATAGTACCTTTCTCTTGTTTCTTGTCGTAGTCTTTTGGCATATAACCATTACCATCAAATCGAACCCCTATTTTTTCTGAAACTTTTTTACAAAGTTCAAGCCATTCCAATACATCCTTCTCCTCGCGATGCATTGAAGAACTTACATAATATTTTTCTTTCCCTTCTTCTTTTAACAATTTTACAAATCGCCCTTGATCATATCCAGCACTATGTGCCCATATAGAAGCATCATGTTCTTTTTTATCTTTTGCAAGGATAAAAGAATAATACCCTCTTGTCTGATTTTTCGGTTTCACTCCAATCCTAATAGTCCAACGATCATTATAGCTTTTAGATTGCTCAAAAAAGAGATGATGGTCTGCTTTTGGAAAATATTCTTTAAGCTTTTTTATAACCATCCAAGCCCACTTGCGATCTTCATCCGTGTTAAAACTATCAAACAGTTTTTTAACACTCTCACTTGCATAATCTTCAAAACCCATAAATCCCCATAATAAAAAACTACAAATCGATCTCAATTGTTTCTAACTGATATTTTAATTCTTCTTTCGATGGCAAATACAGTTGATATTTGGAAGCAAAGATATTCGCATCTTTTGGCAATGTCAGTTCTACTAACGCGTCATTCTTGCGATGGCACAACACAATTCCCACTGTCGGCAGCTCATCATCAGTTTTAACGTAACGGTCAAAATAGTTGACGTACATCTGCATTTGCCCCAAATCCTGATGGGTCAGTTTGTCACGTTTGAGGTCAATCAACACATAACAGCGTAACAGGCGGTTGTAAAAAACGAGGTCAACATAAAAGTGATCATTATCAAAGGTAAAACGTTTCTGCCGTGCTTCAAATAAAAAGCCTTTGCCAAGTTCCAGCAAGAAATGTTCAATCTTGTTGATGATGGCTGCTTCTAACTCATATTCGGAATAGCCAGCTCTCTCTTCCAACCCCAGAAACTCCAACACGAATGGATTTTTGATGATGTCTGCGGCTTTCTCAATAACCAACCCCTGTTCTGCCAATTGGCGAATTTCATCCTTGTTACGGCTCAGAGCCAAACGTTCATACAAGGAACTGGCAATTTGCCGCTCTAACTCGCGCACACTCCAACTGTTTGCCGTCGCTTCGATCTCGTAAAAACGCCTCTCGCTTGAGTTGTCAATGGTTAGCAATGTGACATAGTGCGACCAGCCTAACGTAAAACAGGGCATTAACTGTGTAATAAATTCTTGCATAGCATTAAATGGCGTCGTCAGAGAAGATGAGGCAGACAGTGCCTGCCGCATCTTTTCCTCCTCAAAAGTCATTATTGATGCTGTTTTATCAACTAATTTATAAGCACTATAGAATCGGCGACATTGTTTTAGGCTGGTTATCGAAATGCCCTTGATCTGCGGGTTTCCGAGTTCCTTTGCCAACTTCATCATTAATGCTTGCCCATACAGTTCTGCATGACCCGCATTGCCGTTCTCAAACTCGACGATATACCAACCAAACAACCAATTGCGTACAACCAAGTATGTATCAACTGTGCGGCTGGCTCGGTATTGGGTTTCCTGATGCGTTAGGCGGAACAGTTCAACCAACTGATCAAATTGCAAATTATTATTCACGATCATCATCCTTGTTTAACGTGAGGGTAAAAAGGAAAGTACGCACTTCATGATCAGTTTTCATCATCCACATTCCCTACCAACTTTAGCAACGCTCCAATGATAGCATGGCAGCAAATCGTACCTAAGCGCGACTTCACAACCCACATAAGCGCAACGATGACCGACAACAATTCGCCCAAAGCCTATGAGTCCTAAAAGTTATGGGCTAGAATACCGTTTGCCCTAATTTTTACATGTAGTGTCGTATCGTTACCTATGAAAAAACCGAAGATTATCAAGCAACTCCTCGGAGTTGTTGCGCTGCTGAGTATATCGTTCAGCAGTTTCGCCGCTTCGTGTGACCAACAACATGTGAATGTGTTGCACCAAAAAGCCTATGTTTACAACGATGCGATTGCCGCCGCTGCCATGCGATACCGCATCAATCCCGCGTTGATCAAAGCAGTGATTACCGCTGAAAGTTGCTTTAAAAATCAAGCGAGTTCCAACAAAGGTGCGGGCGGTTTGATGCAATTAATGCCTGCCACCGCCCGCCGTTTCGGTGTGTACGACCGCTTTGACCCCTACCAAAACATCGACGGGGGCACACGCTATTTACGCTGGTTGCTCAACCGTTACGGCGGCAGCCTACCGCACGCCATCGCTGCTTATAATGCAGGCGAAGGGCGCGTCGATTATTACGGCGCGGCTGTACCCATTCAAGAAACTGCCGTGTACACCCGCCGCGTCTTAAATGCCTACAGCAAGCTCGCCAGCAACGGGCGCAATATACCCGCACGCCGCGCTAGCTATAATAATAACCAAGCGAGAACAGTACGTCCGGTACTGGTCGCTTACCGCAAACCCGCGCCGAAGCCCGAACCCCGTTTCCAATGGGATGAATTCGCCAGCGATTAATGGGCACGCGTCCGCAGCCAGCCCGTCAAACTGAAACGTTCCCGACGGGCTGGCAGCACTTCATGCCAAAATTTCGCACTACGAAACAGCACCAATTGCCCCGCCTCTGGGAAAATATCCACGTAGTCGCCGCCCTCTTCCCCCGTGGTATACAAGCGCAACTGCCCGCAATCCGCCTCATCCCACCCCTCATTCAAATACAAGACGGCAGTGATAATCCGCGCCGACGTACCCCTAAAATTATCCAGATGCCGCCGATAAAACGCGCCCGGTGGATACACCGCAAAATGCGCTTCAAATTCAAACAAACCCAAATACAGCGCACGGTTCAGATTCACCCGCAAATCGTCCATAAAGGCTTGGTAATCGGCTAACACGCCCTGTTCTGCGGGTTCTAACCATTGCACCTGATCACCACGAATAGATTCATTCACGTTCAGCTCGTGCGCTCGCCCGACACCTGCCGCGTGAAATTCACCCGCCGCCCATTGCGCCTGCGCCTGTTCGCGTAATTCCGCCACTTGTTCCGGCGCTAAAAAGTCAGGCAGCACTAACCAGCCGCGCTCGGCTAAGGTATCAATCACCGTATCCATCATACTGCCAGCCCCAAGCCTCTGGATAAACGCGCTTGGCGATGCCGCAAGCCCATGCTTTGACGCGTAATCCAATGCCGCAACCACGGCACACGATCCACCGCCAGCAAGCCCCCCGCCCGCGCATGACCCAAGGGCGCAAAATCATTGGAAAAAATCCGCACCAGCGTATCGGTGTATTGCAGCACCGCTGCATAATCTGGCTGGCGACGTTGCGCATAATCCGCCAACAAATCCGCATCACCACAATCCGCACCCGTGCGTGCCGCATCCGCTAACAAATCCGCCAGCGTTGCCACATCCCGCAAGCCCAGATTCAAGCCCTGCCCCGCCACCGGATGCAGCGCGTGCGACGAATTGCCGATCACCACCGCCCGTCCTGCCACTTCCCCCACCGACTTCTGCAAAACCAGCGGGTAAGTGGCGCGTTGCCCGACTTTGGTAAATACGCCTTGCCGATAGCCAAATTCCGCCTGCAACTTGCGTAAAAACGCGGCATCATCCAACGCCATTGTTGCCGCAACCTCTTCATCCCGATGCGTCCACACCAGCGAATAGCGCCCTTCAGTCAACGGCAATAGCGCCAGCGGGCCATTAGGGGTAAAGCGTTCATAAGCCGTGTGACGGTGCTGTTCTGCGGTGGTGACATTCGCAATCAACGCCGTTTGGTGGTATTCGCGGCGCGTCGTGGCAATCCCCAGCAAATCGCGCACTGTGGAATTCACCCCATCCGACACCACCAGCAAGCGGGTTTGCACCGTATCCACCACGCCAGCACGTTCGAGGCTCACCTGCGCATAATCAGCGGTTTGCTCCACCCCAAACACTTTCGCTGGAACGAGCAATTCGATGGTGTTGTCAGCGCTGAGTTCGTCGTAGAGCAATTTACCCAACACGCGACTTTCCACCACGTAACCCAAAGCAGGAACATGTTCCTGCGTCGCCGCCAAACGGGTTGCGCCAAAATGCCCACGATCAGAGATGTGGATATACTGGATATTTTCCACACCGTTTTTCAGCTTATGCCACAACCCCATGCCCTGATAAATGCGGCTCGAACCGTAGGACAGCGCAATGGAACGGTCGTCGTAACTCGGCTGTTCCGCCACGCCGAAGTTGAAAGCTTCGATCAAACCGATTTTCAGCTTCAAGGGCTTGAGTGCCACTGCGAGGCTTGCGCCCACCATGCCACCACCGACAATTAACACATCAAACATTGCGCGTCCTCACTCAGAATCATCCTGCATCCTTGAATAAACCAGCCGAGGTGTCAAGCATCGAGTAGTGCCGCACAAAATACCTTGTTCTGGTGATTACCTACCCACTGTATACCGCGTAATGTCCAAGCATAGAGCACTTTTCCACCTAAACTGCACGAGGGCGAGCACCATGAGTAATACCAAATCAATGGGCATGTTATTGCAAGACCCATCCGTACCTGAGCTATTCCAAGACTATCAATTTCCCATAGAGAGCGACTTTCTGACGGGCATGAGTTCCAGCAAACTGACCTTGCAAGATACCGGCGAGTTTGGCGATCTGCGTTACCAAGGGCTGGATTGGGCGACGGCTGACCTGTCGTTCGACACGCTGAACAAAAACGGTAATTTCATCGACAATCCCCAATTTCATCAAGTCAATACGTTTGCAGTGGCAGCATACACGCTTGATTTAGTGGAAAACGCCATCGGGCGGGAAATGAAGTGGAAGCACAATGCCCCTCTGGTGTTGCGTCCGCACGCATTTGACGAAGCCAATGCTTACTATGACGTAGAATCACCCTCACTCAACTTTGGTTCTTTTACCTCACCGTTCCGACGCACCCCAATCTGGACGTGCTTATCCCACGACATCGTGTCGCATGAACTCGGTCATGCCATCCTCGACTCTTTCCGCCCCCAATACGTGTATTCGGAAGAAATTGACACGGGCGCACTGCACGAATCTGTCGGCGACATGATGTCGATGTTCACCGCCCTCAGCCACCGCCCCGTGGTGGAACGCTTGTTCCGTGAATCCGGCGGCGACATGATGAATCCGAGCTTAGCCAGTGGGTTGGCGGAAGAATTTGGGATTGGTCTGTGGGGCGTGAGTTTCCCCTTCCTGCGCTCCGCCTTGAATGGCGTGAATTATGACGTCGCACCGGGGGAAATCCATGACCGCTCCACGGTGTGGACAGCCGCCATTTACGAAATTCTCGCCAAACTCGTTGCCGAAGCAATACCGCCGACTGCCAAGGCTACCCTACAAAATGCCCCCACGTTTAGCCAAAGCAAGCCACGGCGCAACATAATGCAACAGTCTAACCCACAACAACAAATGGCTTTCGAGGACTACTACGCGCAAGGCGATAACCAATGTGACCTTGATGCCTTCTTCAGTGCCATCATCGCCGCTAGCGAACGCGTGAAGGGCATGATGTTACGGGCACTTCAGGACATCCCACCGACGGGCGTAACCTTTCCCACCTTGGCTCGCGTCTTGTATAACGCCGATGCACGCTTATTCCCCGCTGACCCGCACCCGCGTGAACTGGCGAAAGAAGTCTTTCAACGGCGCATGTTGTGGAACGAGGACATCGACCTAAGCGCCCCCGGCATCGGCACACGTTTTGAAGAAGCCTCCTTCGCTGGCAATACCGCTCTGATGCGAGCTGTTTACGAAAACGCCGAGGCACTGCGCATTCCGATGAGCGAAGGCGCACGCATCCTCAATGCCCGCGTGAGCACCGTCACCCGCACCGTGGATGCAGGGCTAGAACAACGCGGCAGCGGCACGAAAACCATGACCGAACGTTACTTGTATTACAGCTATGAAATGATGATCGACCTCTGCCCGGGCTTAGGCTTCTTTATCCTCATCGCCAAGGGCGGCACACTGGTCATGGATGAAAATTGGAATGACTTGCAACTAGCCACCGACCCCGACACGCTCATCACGCCTGTTGAGCAAGTCAGCGAGAGCGGCGAACCCGCAGGCGCACGTATAGTACGGCTGGCAAAGGAACGTTTCACCCGTATTCATCACCGCTCATTACGCGCCTTCCGCGATGGCTTAGTTGATGCGAATGGTCACTTACCGAGCGGGGAACATGCGCTACCGTTCAAGATCGTGAAACAATCCAGTGGTGCTACGCGCCCCGTGCGTCACCGTTGCAACCTAAAAGAGCACCTGCCTGGGGTCGCTGGCAAACACGGCGGCTTCCCGTTTAAGCTGGATTAATAGCGACCAGATGCTTGCTATTTAGGTAAAACAGCCTATTATTTGGAATTATACTTCTTGATAGTAGGCTGTTTCTCATGAGTACAGATACCATAAAAGCGATTCTCAGCGACCAAAACCCGCATTGGTATGGCGAAACCTACCGTGCCGTACTGAGAACACAACGCGAAACGCTGATCGCTTACTTGCCGTTACGCCAGATTATTACCATCAGTGGCATCCGCCGCTGTGGGAAAAGCGTGCTCGCCAAACAAGGCATTCAGCACTTGTTGGAGACGGGAGTCCCGCCCACTAACATCCTGTTTCTGAACCTTGAGCAGCCGTGGTTTATTGAACACCGTCATCATGCGGCTTACTTGAACACGCTGTATGACACCTACCTGCAATTAGCAAACCCTCAAGGCAAGGTGTACGTCTTCCTCGACGAAGTACAGTTTTTTACCAACTGGCAAGTGTTTGTGAAAAGCCAATACGAAAAGACTGGCATCAAGTTTGTCCTTACTGGCTCGAATTCCTCGCTGCTATCCAACGACTTAAACACGCTGTTGAGTGGGCGTAGCCTCAATATTCATCTCGATACATTTTCATTCCACGAATATTTAAACTATCTCGGTATCGACCATGCCGACGAACTCAGTCTGAGTAAAAATCGTATCGACATTAACCGTGCCTTCGACACCTACCTGCAATGGGGTGGGTTTTACGAAGTGTTCACCGCTCCCACACCTGCGATTCGGCAAGCCCTATTACTGAGTTATGCGCAAAATATCATCTATCAAGACATTGTGCCGCGTCACCAAATACGCAACGCCGCCACCTTGGAACACCTATTTTTTTACCTGATGACCAACGCCACCCGCGAAGTGAACTACACCACGTTAAGCCAAACCTTTGGCATCAGTGACAAAACCATTCGCGACTATCTGGGCTATTTTGAGGAAACGTTTCTGCTGAAACGCATTGACCGTTTTCATTACAAACCCAAAGAACGTATCAAATCCCAAAAGAAACTGTACGCGCTCGATAACGGTTTCTTGCAAACCGCCACCAAACCGAGTCGCAACCTTGGGCAAGCCTTGGAAAATTTAGTATTTACTGCCTTGAAGCAACGCACGCGCAATCTGACATATTGCCGCGAAACCGTTGAGGTCGATTTTTTCGATGGGGAAATGCTGTACCAAGTGTGCTATTCACTGGAAGAGGCTAAAACACTCCAGCGCGAAACCCGCGCCCTGCAACACTTTAGCGAGCAGTTGCATAAGCCGGGCGTTATTCTTACCGCTAACGCCCAACCTAGTACCGACAACGTGCTCGAAACGGCCGTACAAACGTGGCTGCTACGCTGATTCAACCGCGCATCAATGCCTCAATATCCACAATCTCTTTAACGACCGCCGCCGATAGTATCTCGTTACCATCGGCGGTGATCAGCACGTCATCTTCAATCCGAATGCCAATATTCCACCACTTCGGGTCAACGCTATCGGTGGGGGAAATGTACAACCCCGGCTCGACCGTTAGCACCATCCCCGCTTGCAGCGTGCGCCATTCATCGCCGATTTTGTAATCACCCACGTCATGCACATCCATGCCCAACCAGTGTCCGGTTTTGTGCATGTAGAATTGGCGATAAGGCTCTTCCTTGGCGGGTTCGCCATCGACGGCTTCAGGCTTTTGCAACGCCTCTTCCAACGTGCCACTTAAAATCCCCAAATCCAGCAAGCCTTGCGCTAACACCTTCACGGCGGCTTGATGCGGGTCATCCCATGTTTTACCGGGCATAGCCTCAGCAATCGCGGCGTATTGCGCATCCAAGACCAACTGATACAACGCCCGCTGTTCAGGGCTGAATTTGCCATTGACGGGAAAGGTGCGGGTAATATCACTGGCATAACACTCATGTTCCGCCCCCGCGTCAATCAACAGCAAATCACCCTCGCGTAAGGTATTGCGGTTTTCAATGTAGTGTAGGATACAAGCATTCTTGCCGCCGCCCACGATGGACATGTAAGCAACTTCCATCCCCCTCTGACGGAATTCGTGCAACAACTCGGCTTCGACTTCGTATTCAAACTTACCCGGTTGACACACCTGCATAGCACGCGTATGCGCCCGCGCCGACGTTTGTGCCGCGTAACGCATTACCGCTACTTCCGCCTCGGACTTGAACAGGCGCATTTCGTGCAAAAGCCGATCCAGCATCACAATGCTGTGCGGCGCACGTACCCCAGCCCGCGCTTTAGCACGCAAATGGTTGATCCAGCGAATCACGCTCACGTCAAAATCCGCATTCACACCCAAGTCGTAATGCACTTGATCGCGCCCGGTGAGTAATTCCAGCATCAACTTATCGAGGTCGCCGATGGCATGTGCATCATCCGCGCCATGCCAATGCTTTGCCCCTTCCAAACCTGCGCGAGTTCCCGACCAGCGTTCTGCCAATTCATTTTTTTCGCGGCAAAACAACACGTATTCGCCTTCTTCGCGCCCCGGCACAAACACCGCTACCGCTTCCGGCTCGTTGAAACCCGTCAAGTAATGGAAATCGCTGTCTTGGCGAAACGGGTATTCCGCATCGCGATTGCGCACCTTCAAACCACCCGAAGGCACAATCGCCATCGCATCCTTACCCAAGCGTTCCAGCAAGCGGCGGCGGCGAACAGCAAATTCTTCTTTGGGTATGCTGGGTATCGTCATGTGTGTTACCTCAATGAATGTGTGATGCCGCTTGCATCGGCTGCATTTCTTCGTTCATCATCAGCACGCCAACCCGCAAGTATTCGATAATTTCCGCCAAGGCATTTTCACCTTCTTCCTCGTCGTCCATTTCCAACTCGCCGGAGCTGCCAATGCGTACCACGTCTTCCGCCCATTCGCGGGAATCGTCCGGCAACTTGCGCATGTCTTTCACGCCTGCCATTGCTAGCCCGAAGCTGAAACCTTGACACCAATCCTGCATCGCTTCCACCCGTGTTTCCAGCGCATCGTCTTCGGGCAAAAATAGCTCAAATGCCATGCCTGCATCATTTAATTGCAGACGTGTAGCAGTAAATAATTCGCGTAACAACGTCCGCACTTCCTGCACATGAAAATCTTGCGGATTACCACCTTCCAAGACGTGCGCTAACCACGCATCCTGCCGGAAAGCCTGATCCACCACCAACATGCCGCACGCGACACCGTGAATCTCTGCACCGGAAAAATCGACATTGGCACGTCCAAGTGCGCGTTCCATGCCCACGTAACTGGGTAATTCTTCGTTCAAAATTATGTTCTCCCTGGCAAAGCGCTATTATGAGATGATTGACCTCGTTTCGCACTCTTTACTACCATAATCGTATGAATACACAAACCCCTAATCTGACATTGCCCATTCAATTCAGCACCATCGAGAATCGCGTGGAGCGGCTACTTGGCTTAGTTGAAAAACTCGCCACGGAAAATGCTGATTTGAGAAAGCAGGAAAAATCCCTTGTGCAAGAATGCCAAGACTTGCGCAGCCGCCATGACAAAGCCAGTAGCCAGCTCGAAACCATGATCCAACGTCTCAAACATCAGCCAACCACCAGCGGGGCGTAAATACAATGGAAAAAGAGATAAAGCCCGTCGGTGTGCGCATTCTCGATAAAGATTACATGGTCGCTTGCCCACAAGGCGAGCAAGAAGCCTTGCTGGCATCCGCCCGCCGCGTCGATAAAGAAATGCGCCGCATCCGCGATTCAGGCAAGGTGTTAGGCAGTGATCGCATTGCAGTCATGGTAGCACTCAACCTTGCCCATGAACTCATGCAGGGTAAACAACAGCAGCAAGCGGCGACACAACCAACCCATCAATTTGCCGAACAATTGCTACAATTGCAGCAACGTATGGATGCTGTGTTGGATAAGCACAAATCCTAAGCATTTGTCAATTCTTCCCCCCGCAAGAGAATTGTAATAGTATGGCTTCACGGACACATTTCTGGGGAACGCGTGAGAGGATGGGTATTATCCTTGAGCCTAATTTCTTACCCCGGGAGTGGTCGTAATGGCTTGGTGTGCATGACCGCTCGACGGTAAGCCTGAAAGCCATTCGCCGCACCCACTTGAACCCCTGGTTCAAGGTCGAAGTCTTCCACGATTTCTTGGAGTGTGTCCCCTTCCTTTCCTCCCTGCTATAGTTGAGAACACTGTTAGGAGGAAATTAAATTATGTCATTAGTCCCACATTTATCTGCCACATTTTTAGCTGCTATCTTGTTATCTGCCAGTCTGCCTGCGGCGTCTGCGGAAGAACCTGCCCAAACCCCCGCTGTTACCGCAACAGCCACGGCACAGCCGCACCGGCTCGTCATTCAAATGAATAAGCGGGATGAGGAATTCCAAGATCACGTTTTATCCAATATCGTTAATTTGCAAAAACATTACGGCATGGATGATATTGAAATGGAAGTCGTCGCCTATGGCCCAGGTATCTGGCTAGTCACCGACAAAAGTAAATTCATCAAGCGCGTCGAAAGCCTGATGCTGCAAAACGTCACCTTCACCGCCTGCGGCAACACGCTGGATACCGTCGAAGCCAGCAGCGGCACACGCCCTACCCTTATCGATGGCATCGAAGAAACCCAAACCGGCATTGTGCGTATCATTACCCTGCAAGAAGAAGGTTGGAGCTACCTCAGCCCGTAAGGCAAGCGGGATAGGTACAATCCGTGCCGCCCTTGCAGTCACAGGCTGTCTGGGCGGCTTGCAAAATCAAACTGGGCATCAAATCTGATACGCCAAGGTAAGGGGCAATACGCACCCGCACTTGAGGATTTGCTTGCTGTTTGGTACGCACTAATTCCGGTACATCATTGACCACATGCCGCCCCGCCGAGAGGAAAAACGGCATAATGGTGACATCGGTAGCGCCTTGATCAATGCACTGCTGGATGCCATCAGGGATGGACGGTTCAGCCAATTCCAAAAACGCACTGCTGACGTAAGCGTAGGTTTCACCTGACTGTTCCCTTACCTTAAGCGCGAGGGCGCGGATTTCGTCGTTAGATTGAGTACGGCGGCTACCGTGAGCCACAATAAGAAGCGCTTGCATGGAGAATCCTTGTATCAAAACGTGTATCAAATAGGAGCGAATGTAGTAGAGTATTCTTTATTACAACAGAGGAGGGATAAATCGTATGGGTTTACTGTCGGAACTGAGCGGATGGCAATTGGTGCTGGTCACACTAGGCTTAACGCATATTACCATCGCAGCGGTCACTATTTTTCTACACCGCACCCAAGCACACCGTGCATTAGATTTGGGGCGCATACCCTCCCACTTTTTCCGCTTTTGGTTATGGCTAACCACTGGCACTGTTACTCGCGAATGGGTTGCTATTCACCGCAAACACCACGCTAAATGCGAAACGCCTGAAGACCCACACAGCCCGCAAACCCGTGGTATCAACACCGTATTGTGGAAAGGCGCACTGCTGTACAAACAAGAAGCCAAAAATCAGGAAACCCTCGAAAAATACGGCAAAGGCACACCCGATGATTGGCTAGAGCGGCATCTTTACAGCCCGCACTCGTGGCTGGGGATTGTGCTCATGTTGGTCATTGATGTGGTGTTATTCGGGCTACCCGGTTTACTGGTCTGGCTGGTACAAATGCTGTGGATTCCGTTCTGGGCGGCGGGTGTTATCAATGGGCTGGCACATTTCTGGGGCTATCGCAATTGGAATACCACCGACGCTTCCACCAACATTTCCCCCATCGGCATCCTGATTGGTGGCGAAGAGCTGCATAATAATCACCATGCGTTTGCCGCTTCTGCACGCCTTTCCAGTCGCTGGTATGAATTTGACATTGGCTGGTTTTACATTCGCTTGCTGGAAATGCTCGGCATGGCGAAAGTACGCAAACTTGCCCCACGTCTGCGTATCAACCCGCAAAAACTGACCGTGGACGTTGATACCGTCACCGCCGTACTCGGCAACCGTTTGCAAGTGCTTTCCAACTTCGCCCAACAAGTCGTCAAACCCGTCACCAAAGCGGAATTGCGCCACCAAGCGATACTCGCCGAAAGCCAAGCCTTGCAAACCGTTTACCTGTATCAGCAACGCCTGCATCAATTATGGGAACGCACCACCGTCAGCCAAGAAGCACGACTGGAAGCGGTACAAGAGTGGATCAGCAATGCCGAGAAAACCGGTGTTGCCGCACTGGAACAATTTGCCCAACGCTTACGTGGGTATTCAATAGTGACTTAAATCATGCACAACATTGATCAATTGACAGCAACGGAGATTAGCCAGTGCCTACGGGTGGAATGCGCCCCTACGCACGACGTGGCACTGGATGCGTGCCGTGAAGCGGGGGTCTTAGTACCCTTTGTACGTGTCGAACATGCGTGGCATTTGCTGTTTATTCGCCGCCCGACCTCGGTACGGGATTATCACAGTGGGCAAGTGGCTTTTGCCGGTGGCAAGCGTGACCCAGAAGATGTCAGCCTGACCGCCACGGCATTGCGCGAAGCACATGAGGAAATCGGTATCTTGCCAGCAGATGTGCAAGTGCTAGGGCAACTCAGCCCACACCACAGCATTAGCCGCTTCCGTATTGCGCCGATTGTTGCCACCGTGCCGTGGCCTTACCCGCTGACTCTCAGCGAACAAGAAGTGGCACGCGCTTTCACGATTCCCTTGCACTGGCTAGCCCAACCACAACACCACGAAATACGCTATCGACAATTAGACGATGTAGCACAACCCATACCGGTGGTTTACTTTCAGGAATATGACGGGGAAATACTGTGGGGAGCAACAGCGCGAATTACGCTGGCTTTATTGGCTTGTCTGCAATAGACAGTTTAGAAAGAGTACGCCCACAGCAAGAACACGAGGATAGAGAGGAGGAGGAGAGAAACCCTCTATGTCCATGCGCTGTGGGCGCTTGCAAATGATTCCGCCGCTAGGAGGAGGAGAGAAAGCCGGAATCACTCGTTTTCTGCAATGCAGCAATTATTATGGATTTCAGGTTAGGCAGACAAGCTACAATTTCTAAACTCATTGGTTAGAAAAGCTAACCTTTCGAGGCTTCGCGGCTTTGTAACTGAGCTTCTTCGCGCAGCCACTCAACAAAAACGTTTGTACCCACTTGATTATTATTGTTTTTTTTCTGACGAAAAATAAAGTAAGCATGTTCTAATTGGATAGGTAAATTGAACGGTATACACAATCGCCCCGCGTCAATATCGGATTGTGCCAATGGTTTTATGGCTAATAGCACCCCTTGCCCATCCACAGCGGCATCCAATGCCAAGGAAACGTGGTTAAAATGCAAGCCACGATTAACATTTACCCCCTGCACACCTTGGCGTTTCAGCCAGGTTATCCAACTCGGATGCCCAATATAATCGGATTCATCATGCAACAAGGTGTGAAACGCCAAATCTTCAGGCTGTTTCAAAGGGTGATGGTGAGTCTTGCTAACCAACGTCGGGCTACACACTGGCACAGCCGACACCGCAAACAACTTTTCTGCCCCCGCTAACTGCCCTGCTCCAAAGCCAATCACCACATCCACATGATTCTGGCGGAAAAAGGTATCCATACCGCCGCCATCCCCCTGCAAATCCGCCGCCATCAGATGAACGTTGCTATTGATTTGCATATCAATATCGGGGTGTTTGAGTGAAAAGCGATGCAGACGCGGAATCAGCCACTTGGACGCAAACGACGGGGTGGTGAACACTGTAATGCTTTGCCGATGCTTTTCGCTGCGCATCAAGTGTACGGCTTCCGCGAGATTATCAAAACCTTCGCGTAATTTGGGCAACGCCTCTTCTGCGCCTTGACTGAGGGTAATCGTGCGATTTTTACGTTCCAACAAGGTAAAGCCAAGGTAATCCTCCAGAAATTTAATCTGGTGACTAATCGCGGCGCGGGTCACATTGAGTTCGACCGCCGCTTTCGTAAAACTTAAGTGGCGAGCAACAGCCTCAAAGGCACGCAAGGCATTCAGGGGGGGGAGTTGTTGAGACATCGCGTGATTATGCCTTATTTCCCACGTCTCTTGTTGCGGTAAATTTTACAGATAACCACACACTGCACCCCAATGTCAGGCTATACACCAGTAACGAGCCAACCACGACCCCCAACCAGCCTGCCCACGCCCAAAATGGCGCGAGCACAAACCCGCCCACACTCGCCCCCATGTAATAAAACACCAGATACAGTGATGACGCACTCGCCCGCGCCCTCAAAGCATGATGGCTTACCCAACTACTCGCCAACGAATGCGTCAGGAAAAAGCCTAAGCTGCTCACCATAAACCCCCACACAATCGCGTATAAATTTGGAATCAAGGTCAGCAGCGAACCGCCCATCAACAACAAAATCCCCACTGCCATTCCCACGGGCGCAGAAAAATACTGCGTGATACGCCCCGAAAACGCTGCTGCCAGCGTGCCGCTCAAATACGTCAAAAACAGCAAACCCAGCGCGTGCGGTGACAAATGATACGGCGCAGCCGCCAACACAAAGGTAATGTAACTGTACTGATTCAGGAAAATCATGAAATTACCGCCAGCAATCAAATAAGCCGCCAGCAACACTGGATTACGCAAATGCCCGTGCATATCCTGCACAATGTGACGAGGGTGCAACGGTTTAGCATGGAAATTCTGCGATTTCGGCAACAGCCACACAAACACCACCAAAAGCACCGCACTGAGCACACCCATTGCCCCAAACGCTGCCGCCCAACCGAAATGCTCCCCCACGAAGCCGCCCACCATGCGCCCCGTTACTCCGCCAAGACTATTCGCACTGATGTACACCCCGACCGCCACCACCACCGCTTTGCGGGTAAATTCATCCCCCATGTACGCAATCGCAATCGCAGGCAAGCCGCCGAGAAACAAGCCCTGCAAACCACGCAACCACAGCAATGCGCCATAACTTTCCACCTGCGACAACGCCAATGTGGTCAATACCACGCCCGTCATTGTCACTACCATAATGGGTTTACGCCCCAACGCATCCGACAACGGGCCATACACCAGCAACGACAAGCCGAGCGTCAGAATCGTAATGGTCAAACTCCAACTTGCTTCCAATTCCGTCAGATGAAATTGCTGCGCAAACGTCGGCAACAACGACTGCACCACATGCAGGTTGGCAAAAATCATCGCTGAACCAAGGCACAATGCCAACGTCGCAGCACGAAAATCACGGGTATTCGCTTCAATCATGGCAATCTCCTGAATTTCCCCACAGCATACTGGAACAAAGCCGCACCTGATGCCACACTAACTACAAAACCCTGTCAGGAAGATTTCATGCCCACGAAAAAAGTTGTCCACATCAAAACCGCGCCCACCCAAGCGCCGCTGTCACCGGCTCAAAAGCAATTCAACAATTTGATCAAAAAGATCGACACACAAAAAAAACTGCTGGCGGAATGGCAAGAAACCTTCTCACGCTGCCAACAAGATGCCATGACCAAGCTAGAACCGTTGAAAAAAACCTTACAAGAACAACAACTGGCAATGCTCAAACTGCTAGACCAACAGTTCACCAGCCACAAATTCACCGCCAATCAGCAAGACAAACTCAGCCACCTGATTACCGAAACCTGCGAAGAGTTGCTGCAAACCGATGGCAGTGATCAGCTAAAAACGCTCTACAACAAATACAGCGGCGGCGATTACGATACCGAGGCGCAAGAAGAGCAAGACATGGCGGCGGATTTCCTCAAACAGATGATGGAAAGAGAGCTGGGCATCAAGATAGAAGACGGTGAATTCGACCCCAACGACCCCGAAGCCAGTGCAGAACGTTTATTTACCAAATTCAAACAACAGCAAGAACAGGCAGAAGCCGCGTCTGCTGCACGCCCCCAACGCAAAAAAACCGCTAAACAACTGGCGCAAGAAGCCAAAGATGCGGAAGAAGCCGCTAACGTCAGCAAATCCATCCAAGCCGTTTACCGCCAACTCACCAGCGCCTTACACCCCGACCGTGAGCAAGACCCCGTAGAACGCGAACGCAAGACCGAATTGATGCAGCAAGTCACTGTCGCTTACGGCAATAAGGACTTGCTGAAACTGCTGGAATTGCAGCTTGCCGTTGAGCAAATCGACCAGACTAAGCTCAACAATATTGCTGCTGACCGCCTCAAGCATTACAACAAAATCCTCAACGACCAGTTACGCGAATTGCAGGAAGAAGTGTTTCTCAAAGAAGATCAAATCCGCATGATGCTGCACCTTGCACCGTTTGAAACGCTCTCACCCAAACGCTTGGTGATGATGGTCAGGGAAGATGTACGCACGATGCAGGACATGATTACCCGCATCCAACGCGACTTGCGGACGTTTCAGGATGTGAAAAATCTTAAAGCATGGCTGAAAAGCTATCGGATTCCAGAGCCAGATTTTGATCCATTTTTTGACGGCTTCCCGCCGTTTCGTTAAGCGTGAGAGCCGTACATGATTCGAGCCCTATTCATTTGCACGCAAAACCGCTTGCGTAGCCCTACCGCAGAACAAGTTTTCTCCACTTGGACAAACGTGGAAACGGACTCTGCCGGACTGGGCAATGATGCCGACGTACACCTTTCCGTTGAGCAAATCGAGTGGGCAACGCTGATTTTTGTGATGGAAAAAGCCCACCGCAACAAATTGTCGAAACAGTTCAAGGCTCACCTGAATGGCAAACGGGTTATTTGTCTGGGGATTCCTGATGACTATGACTACATGCAGCCGGAGTTGATTCGGCTGCTGGAAACCAGAGTGAGCGCGTTTTTGCGTTAAAACGAATGTTCTGCACCAATCAATACCTCGATCTCCTGCAAGGCAGCAATGCCCTTGGCTTGGAACAATACTAACGCCTCGCGCCCCACTTGCGCCCAATGTTCACGCCCCCACTCCGCATACGCCGCCATCTGCTCCACATCACCCGTTTGATACCAATGCTGATACGCCGCTACCAACTGCGGCGCGATTTTTTTGCGCATTGCCGACAGATTGCCGAAATAGAAATGGATGGAAGCAGCATTCCCCCGTGCCAGCAATTCCGGCAAGGTATGCAAGCAATCTGCCAGTAAATCGCGTACTGCCCGTAACATAATGTCGGCGTGCGACGGTGGCAGCACAAACAGCATGGTTTGCCATTCCGTGTCACCCAACACCTGCCCCGCTTTCACTTCGCCGATTTCGTGCGCAATCACGGTTTGGATTTCAGCCGCTGCCATCGCATCTAACGCCGCCTCCACATCCGCATCGAAATCGTAGTGCGCCAGCGCCCGCCCCATTGGGTTATCCAAACCGCTCCAACGCCATTCGTCGACCTTTTCCCACAACATGCGGCGCAAGGATTCGCGACGGATAAAGACGTGCTTGCCTTGATTCATGGCGGGCGGGGCTTCCACGTCACGCGCCAGTTCGCGCCCTGCCACCAACAGCGTGTAATCGTCTTGCTCGATGATTTGTTCCAGTTCCGCCAAGAAAAACAGTGGGCGGCAACGCCGACCGTAGCCTGCACTGTAGACCAGCCCCTCTTTGTTCAACGCGGTATTGATGGCTTCGTTAGCAAACGGGTCGTGTTCACCGCTGCCATTGAGCGGCACGGGTGCGTAATCTTGATCGTCTAGTGCATCCCACACGGCTTCACGTTGGGTGAGCCATTCGCCCACGTCGTCGCTAGTCACCACTTCGCTGAGGAGGATGCCTTTTTCCCAGCGGTAAAATTCGCGCATTTTCAGCAGATATACGCATAAGGTGTAATCACCCGCGTGGCGTGCGTCAGCAATGTGGCAATTGCGTTGGATGGTTTGGATCAAGTCTTGATACTGTGTGCGCATAAACCTACCTCGTTTACGTTTCACACGATCATAGCAAGGTTCACCCCACAATTCGCATTCCCCCGCCCCCTGCCCCTATAATGCCGCACTGTTTTAGCTTTGAGAGAGGAAAACCCCGTGCGCATACGCCTAAAAACCAAGTGGAATAAGCAGGAACGTGAAGTTTCGTTGGAAGATACTGTCAGTGTACTGGCGTTTAATACGTGGAAGATAGGGATGCAAACCCTAGTGGAAATCGAAAACGAGAATTTCCAGACCGATACCCAAATGCAGCGCGTGATGATCATGGAAGAAATCATGGCATTCATGATCCACGTCCTCGACCGCATCGCTCACGATATTCTAAATGATGAAGACCGTGCTGCCATGATCACGATGTTCGCGCTGAAAATTGCCGATCATGTGCAAGACAACGCCCGCGACTTCGGCGGCCCCGGTGATTACCGCAACCCGTTCATCAACAAATTAAACCAGCGCATGGAAGATTATGCAGGCACAACGTGGGGAAAAGTCGGGCAAGAACCCGGCTTCTCAATGGGGCTAGCTTTCGGAAACTTCATCGCCGAAGCCGTCGGGCCGCGTGACCGCAAGTGGGTGCTGGACTATATCCAGCGCACCCTGATGCCTGAAGTGCTCAGCACCTACAAAAAAGTCCTAACCCGTTTGGGGATGCTGGAAAGCCACAAGTAATCACTTCCAATCCACAAACGTAGCAACCTTGTCTGCCAACTCATCGGCGTACAAATCCATGAAGAAATGGTCGGCTCCGTCGACCGTTTCCACTGTCAGGTTATCCTGCTTAACGCTTTCCAGCTTGGCAGGTAAATCTGCGACCACCTCATCTGCCGACCCCATCACGATCAGCATGGGCTTTTTGATTTTGGGCAATAATGTTGGCGTGTTTTTGCGTTCATCATCCTTGTAATAACCCAACACCGCAGCGGCGGTCGCTTTGGCTTTTTCGCAGTACACAAAACCGGGCAATTCCATCACGGTGTCACCTTTGCCAGCATCCACCAGTTTTTGCGCTTCAGCCATAATGTCAGCCAGTGGCTTTTTGTTACGCTCTTCGTATTCCTTGGCAGAATTAGCGGCATCCCACGTTGCCGGAGCAATCGCCACGACCTTTTCCAGTAAGGCAGAATCTTTTTCGGCCGCATACCACGTCACCTGATTGCCACCGCGTGAATGCCCCAAGATCGTGACTTTGCTTGCGCCCTGCTCTTTCAGCCAATTCATCCACGTATCAAGTTCGGCTACCGCGTCTTCGTGTTTGTGCTTGTGTTCGATGGTGCAATCCAACATCTCGGAGGGGCGTTTGTCGACCGCGTAACTCAGGTTCACGTTCAGCGTGTTGTAACCCTTTTCCTTCAGCAACTCGCTTAAAGATTGCATGATTTCCATCTTATTGTGCGCCAGCGTGCCATGCTGCATTAAGATCACGCCGTCTTTAGCGGTTTTACCTTCCGCCAACGTCAATTCGCCACGCAAGGTAAGATCGCCTTGCTTCACAGTGACTTCTTCGGCGTGCAGCGTGCCAAACGCAGCCAACAACGAAAACGCCACCGTACCGGTAAAACGTGTTAGTAAACTCATTGTATCCTCCTCCGTTATTCAAATGCCCATCGCGCGTTTCGCGATTTCGTATTTTAAAAAGCTCATGCGATTCACGATAGATAACCCCGAATTGCGCAGGATTTTCCACGGCATCAAGGTGTTACCAAATAACAAGCGAAACCCTTCCATCGCTTTTTGGGTGAGTACGTTATCACCACGCCGCGCTCGTTCGTAAGCACGTAACACTTTCACGCTACCAATATCACCGTGCGTTTGGCGGATTTGATTGGCAAGTTCCACCGCATCTTTAATGCCCAGATTCACGCCCTGCCCCGCCAACGGGTGAATCGTGTGAGCCGCATCACCCACCAACGCCAACCGCGCTTGAATGTAAGGTTCAGCATGACGACCCCGCAACGAAAATGCGGCACGTTCGCCTACCGCCGTCACATCACCCAAACGGAAATCCAAGGCTTGTGCCAATTCGCGACAGAAATCACTCGCCGACAGATTCAACAAGGCATCCGCCCGATCCGCAGGCAATGTCCACACAATCGAACTGCTGCCATCGCCCAACGGCAAAAACGCGAGAGGCCCCGTCGGCATAAAACGCTGCCACGCGGTTGCCTGATGTGGCGCTGCGGTTTGCACCACGCACACCAGCCCTTTTTGTCCGTAATCGTTGGTTTCCAACGCGATACCCGCCAAGTCTCGTACTTTGGATTGTGCACCATCCGCGCCCACCAATAATTGCGCCTGCACGGTTTTACCGCTCGCCAACGTCACCGTTATCTGCTGCGCATCCGCTGCAAACGCCGCAATCTTATCGGGGCAAAGCAAATCAATCGAGGGATGTGCACGAATAGCGTCCAGCAAAGCAAGCTGTACCACACGGTTTTCAACAATATGCCCAAGGTCTGGCTCGCCCAGATCGGCAGCATCGAAACGGATTTCGCCATCCCCTGTCGCATCCCACACCTGCATCACCTCGTAAGACGCAGCACGGCGGGCCACGATACCCTCCCACGCGCCCGCTTCTAGCAAAGCACGTTGCGACGCACGGCTAATCGCGGATACCCGCAAGTCGTAAGGATCAGAGGGGGAAAAATCAACCGGTGGGTGCGCTTCCAACACTGCGACACGTTTACCGGCATTACCCAGCAAACAAGCTAGCGTAGAACCTACCATACCGCCACCAGCAATGATGACATCGTATTGCGTCTGCATTCCTAACATCCCTTTTCAGATTAGCGTTACCTGTTGCAAAGACTACAACAAAGCAGACGCAGGAAATACAGGTGCGGAAAAATTACCGTATCACGGCGTTAACGTTCCAACCAAGGCAAGAGCAGCAATTTGCCGGGCGTTGCACCCCACAAGCTCCAGAAACTCACGAAATAAACAATAGGAACCGTCAAAACCACCCAATACAACGAGGTATTAGTGTATGACACTTGGTAAAGCAACCATGTTTGCCCAAACACAAACAAGACAACCAGTAATAACAGTAGCGTAATCAACAACCAATCAAACGCTAATGCCAGCAAGTGCATTCCCACATTGCTACGGCTAGATTCATTTCTGTTGGGCAGTAAATAATCTTTCATGTATGACACTCCTTGTCACCTCGCAATATTCTGGTTCTTAATTATAGTTGCTCACCGCAAATTTGCTGGCAGAAATCCTAGTTTTTCAGCAATCGGTTAAAAGTTGTAGTAAGGCAAGGTGTAAGTTGTTGGCAAACCAAACACTTCGGGATAATCCACATGCACAAAATACAAACCTGACGCAGGCGCAGTCATGCCCGCCTGCTTACGATCACGTAGCGCTAGCAATTCCGCGATCCATTCCACCGGACGTTCCCCCGCCCCAACCATCAACAATGACCCTGCGATATTGCGCACCATGTGATGCAAAAACGCATTCGCCACCAGATCCAAGTAAATGAAATCGCCCTCACGGCTGACGGTAATAGCCTGCATATCACGGTTTGCATGACGCGCCTGACAGCCCGCTGCCCGAAAGCTGGAAAAATCCTGTTCTCCCAACAAAGCTTGCGCAGCGAGATGCATCGACTCAGTATCCAGCTCACCGTGTTGCCAATACACACGCTGATGCAATAGCGCCGGACGCGCTTGCCGATTCAAAATAATATAACGGTAACGCCGCGCCCGTGCCGAAAATCGCGCATGAAAATCGTCTGCTACGGGCTGAATCCAGCGCATTGCCACGCTATCCGGCAAATGTGCATTCGTGCCAAACAGCCACCCCCGCAACGGGCGCGTCGCACTGGTTTCAAAGTGAATCACTTGCCCGATACCGTGCACGCCCGAATCGGTGCGCCCCGCACACACCACGCTCACCGTTTCCGCTGCCACGCGGGAAAGTGCCTGTTCCACATGACCTTGCACGGTGGGGCCATGACTCAAGCGCTGCCAGCCGTAGAAGGGGCTGCCGTCATATTCAATACACGCTGCAAATTTCATTGTCGGGGTTTTCCACGGGCAAAACAAAAAAAGGTCGGATTAACCGACCTTTATAACGTGAAAGTGCAGATTCCTCAACCTGTCTGGTGTAACAGTACTTCCGCCTCGCGGCGCTGGTCGTCGTTACCTTCTACCATGACCTCTTCCAGCGTGCTACGCGCTCCTTCAATGTCACCCATGTCGAGATAAGCACGCGCCAAGTCTAATTTGGTGCTGATGTGCGCTTCGTGCAGGTCGATCTCTTCATCGGGGAAATCGAGGAATGACAGTGCATCATCAATATCGCCCAACCAATCCTTGTCTTCATCGCTGATCGGCGCGTAGAACGTGTCTTTCGGCAAAATACGCCCGATGCCGTTATCATTGTCCAAATGCAGGTTCAAGTTGGTCGCACTCCCAGCAGCAGCCATCGCCGCAACCGGTGCGGCAACCGTTGCCACAGCGGCAGGCAGGTTAGAAGCAACCGCTGGGGTATCCGTTAAATCCTCTAAATCATCCAGATCAAAGTCCAGCAAATGTTCAGCACTCTCTTCCTGTGCTAGTGCGGCTGGTGCAGTTACCTGTACAGGTTTGACAACCGCATCAATGTCATCCAGATCAAAATCTAACGTGTCATCCAGATCGTCTAAATCGAAATCAAATGGCTCATCGTCAATGGGCGAGGCAACCGCTTTATCCGCTGGTTTCGGTTCGTCAAAATCAAAACTGGATAGTGCGGGTAATTCAGCCGCTGGTGCAGATACCGGTGCTGCCACTGCATTCAACGTCACGTCAGGCACATCATCCGTTGTTTCAGAATCATGCAGCAACTTGTCGAGATCAATGTCGTCAAAGTCCAACTCACCCAAATCCAAATCGCCGAAATCATCTTCAGGATAATCCAACGTCGCAGGCGGCACAGGCGATTGCGCAGCAACAGGCACACTTAGCGCTTTCGCCGCAGGTACGTCTGCAACGTTATCCTTCGCCAAGGCAATACCCGCTGTCGCGGCTGCCATCCCACCTAATGCCGTCGCGACTGTAGCAGCAACCGAAGACGCAGGAGCAGCAGGGCTTGCTGGGCTAGCATCACCTTGATACAACTTATTGTCTGGGCTAATTTTACGCCCCCACTCGACCACGGATTTCCACAAGCTGTCTTTGCCCGCGCCGTTCATCGCCGCAAATTGCTGCGCGTGATTATCGAAGGCTTCGCGGTTATTCGCTACGAAATAGCACTCCAACAATTTATGGCGGTACTCCGGCTTGTCAGGATTGCGCTCAATGCACTTCTTCAGCTCGCTTTCTGCCTGCTGGTACAAACCGTAAGCAATGTAAACGTTAGCTTCGGTCAGGCAATCATCTTCACCAGACTCGTTGCCGCCAGTGGCCGATGAACCACCGATAGGCGGAATACCATCGTTATCATCCCACGCATTATTTTTAGGCGAACTAAGGGGCTGACCGATACCGAATGGATCGTCCTCGATACGTCCCTTATCGGCTTTTTCCAGTTCTTTTTCCAGCGAATTTACGTCAAAGTGATCGTGCGTATCTACGGGTAGCGTTGTATCAAAATCGTCACCCAAATTGGCTTCACGACGTACTGCATTGGCACCACCCTCCGGTTTGCGGCGACGTCCCAGCAACCACAGCAACAGCAACAAGGCTAACGAGCCAGCACCAATTTTCAGCGCAAGAGGCGAGGTCAACAGCCCCAGCAAATCATTGTCACCGCCGTTTTGATCGGCGAATACCGCTGGTTTCTTCGGTTGCGCATCTGCCGCAGGCGTTACCGGCACAATGGCAGGTTTCAACGGAATATTATTCGTATTGCCCGTCGCCATACCGGCTGGAGTTGGACGATTGCCGCCCACCAAAGGCGTTGTTGCTGCTGGTGGTTCAACCGCCGCATTCGTGACCGGTGACGCAGGCTGAGCTGGTTGCGCAGGTGGATCAGTACGCAAAATTGTATTCTGCCCTTGACCCGCCACATTCGCCATGTGTGTTTGGATGTCTGTGCCTTGATCCGGTGTCACCGCAACCGGTTGGCTGCCTTGTGGATCTGCACCTGCTGCCGCACCCAGCGCATCCGCACCCGGCGTTACCTTGATGCCGTTATCTGCTAACTGCTTTTGAATCTCAGCAAGCTGGGTATCACGCAAGGCCAGCAAACGGTTTTTCTTGCTCAACATCGACTCAAGATCGGTCACACGCGATTTGAGTTCACCATTTTCTTTCTGACGTGCCGCAAGTGATTCGCTCGCCAAAGCGAGTTGTTTTTCGATTTCAGCCAGTTTCGCATTGCCCGCTGCCACGGCAGCCTCTTTAGCAACCCCGTTCGCGTCTTTATTCGCGCCCAACACTTCGAGACGTGCTTTATCCGACGCATTCGCGGCGGGCGTATTTTGCTTGGTGGCGGCTGGTGTGGCTTGCTTACCGTTTGTTTTGGAGACTGTCGCTTGTTGGGGTACGGTATTGCCTGCCAAGGATTTGCGGAATTCACGCCAATCGGCATTTTGCTGGCGAATTTGCCGACGCGCTTCTGCCCGTGAAACGCCGCTAACATCGTTGGCAGACGGGGCTTTCATCACCGCATTATTACGGAGATTATTAATATTGTTGCCGATGAATGCGCCCGGATTCGCACGGAACAACGCCATCATCATCTGGTCATTACTAACGCCGGGACGTTGCAAGCGTGAAGCCACGCGGAACAGGGTATCGCCGGATTTCACGCGGTAAGTACGGTTACGATTCGCCGCAGCCGGTTGTTGCTGTTGGGTAGGCTCGGCTTGCTGCGCAGCGGCTTGACGGGCAGGACGGCGGACATTGCCCGCAGCCTTTGGTTCAGCACGCACCGCCGCCTCCCCCGCCACCGTATTCCCCGGCTGCATGAGTACCGGCGGGTCTAGCATCACGGTGTATTCTTTGAGGAGCTGCCCTTGCGGCCAACTGACTTCCAGCAAGAAATTGACGAAAGGTTCTTGAATCGGTGTATCGGACGACACGAGAATAACTGGCTTACCGCCCTGCACCGTCGGTGTAAAGCGCAAATTCCCCAAGAAATCGGGGCGGGCAACACCGACGCGATTAAATACTTCGGCGGGTGCAAGGCGTACTTGGATCTGGCTGGCATCTGCCGGGGCAGCAGACAACAAATCGATTTTGGCTCGTAATGGCTGATTCAGGTGAGAGTTGGATTCAATATCCCCAAGCCCCAAGGCACTGGAAGCCGCAGGATACGCTCCGGCGATGAATATAGCTAAGCTCAAGGCTTGTTTATTCACTGCAATTCCCCTTCAATTGATTCTTTATCTGTGTAAGATTGTGGCATCCCTGATTCATCACCTGCTCCGCTTATAAGCCCTTATTATTCTGATGAATAGCGATTCTGGTTATTATGTCTTAGGATTGAAACTATATAGTAGTACATTTTGCTAAGCAATGCCGCCCCTGGCACGTACTTTGGGCATAAACCCAAAGCACATCATATTCATATTCGCATTGTCAGCAATAGTGAATTAATTCCCGCTTAACCATGCCTACAGATAGTCGCGAACTAATATTTCGGCGATTTGCACGCTATTTAACGCAGCACCTTTACGAACATTATCAGCAACCACCCATAAATCTAAGCCAGACGCACAAGAAATATCTTCACGAATACGGCTAACATACACAGCATCAGTATTGACCGCCTCGGTAACGGGGGTCGGATAACCACCATCCACCCGCTCATCCAATACGACCACACCCGGCGCTTGACGCAACAACTCAGTCGCTTCAGCAGCCGTCAGTTTACGCTCAGTCTCTAGATGGATAGCTGCCGAATGCCCGAAAAATACGGGTACGCGCACCGCCGTTGGGTTGACCCCAAGCTCAGGCAAGCCCATGATTTTACGAGTTTCCTGCACCATCTTCACTTCTTCCCACGTATAGCCGTTATCCTGAAACGCACCGATATGCGGAAAGAGATTGAACGCAATCTGTTTGGCGTACAGCTCCGGTTCGACAGGACGTGCATTGAGCAATTGCGCCGTTTGATGCGCTAACTCATTGATACCTGCACGCCCCGTGCCGGAAACTGCCTGATACGTCGCCACGTTAAGTCGCGTTAACGTCGCAGCATCATGCAGCGGCTTCAGTGCCACCAACATTTGGCTTACCATGCTGCCGGGATTAGCAATAATCCCCCCCTGCTTATACCCCGCAATGGCGTGCGGATTCACGTCTGGTACGACTAACGGTACATCAGCATCGAAGCGGAAACAGGCACTGTCATCAATCACGATGCAACCAGCCGCTACCGCTTTTGGCACATAATTCACCGCCACGCTTTCCGTGCTGGCAAATAACGCAAGCTGCACGCTGGCAAAGTCGAAATCTTCGACAGATTCAACATCCAGCGTTTTATGACCGAAATCGACATACTGTTCGCCGTCTGTCTCAAATTCGAGTGCATAAATTTTACCAATCGGAAATTTACGCTTTGCCAGCACGTCCAGTATGGCTTCACCCACCAGACTGCCCGCACCCACTACCGCCACATTGTAAGTCTTAATCATGATTACCCTTGTAATGCCGCAACAACGGCATCGCCCATTGCCGCTGTCCCTACCTTGCGGCAGCCTTCAGTATAAATGTCGCCCGTGCGTAAGCCGGATGCCAACACCTTTTTCACCGCCACTTCGACACGATCCGCCATTTCTGGACGGTTGAGACTGTAACGCAGCAACATGGCCACGGACAGAATGGTTGCCAACGGATTGGCAATGCCTTTGCCTGCGATGTCGGGGGCAGAACCGTGGATCGGTTCGTACAAGCCGCACGCAGAAGAATTCAGGGAAGCAGACGGCAACATGCCGATAGAGCCGGTCAGCATTGCCGCCGCGTCAGACAGTACGTCACCGAACAGGTTACTGGTCACGATAACGTCAAACTGCTTGGGCGCACGAACCAATTGCATCGCGGCATTGTCGACGTACATGTGGCTGAGTTCAACTTCAGGGTATTCCTTGCCAACCTTTTCGACGATTTCGCGCCACAGTTCGCACACTTCCAATACGTTTGCTTTGTCGACGGAACACAGGCGTTTGTTACGTTTCATCGCGGTTTCAAAGCCAACGCGGGCAATACGCTCGATTTCGGATTCGGTGTAAGTGGCGGAGTTAAAGCCTTGGCGTTCACCGTTTTCCAACACCCGAATGCCGCGTGGTTGACCGAAGTAGATGCCGCCGGTCAGTTCGCGCACGATCATAATGTCCAAACCTGCCACCACTTCGGGTTTCAGGGTGGACGCGGATGCGAGTTCTTCGTACAGAATTGCAGGGCGCAGGTTGGCAAATAAACCGAGATCAGCGCGGATAGCCAGTAAACCCCGTTCGGGGCGCAACGGACGATCCAGCGCGTCGTATTGTGGACCACCGACCGCACCGAGCAAAATCGCATCGGCTTTTTGCGCCAAGGCACGCGTGGAATCGGGGTACGGAAGCCCTTCTTTATCGTAAGCAATCCCGCCGATATTGGCGTATTCCAGCTCAACCGACAAATTGCCTTCCGCCGTGAAAACGTTCAGAACTTTCACCGCTTCTGCCACGATTTCCGGGCCAATACCGTCACCGGGTAATACCAAAATTTTGTGTGTCATAACAACCTAACCCAAATAAATCAAAATCTTAAAATAACCAAGGCGCTGTTTGCTGACGCTTCGCCTCATACACCCGAATGTCATCGGCATGTTGCAACGTCAACCCAATATCATCCAACCCGTTCAGCAGGCAATACTTGCGGAAGTCGTCAATGCTGAATGCAAACGCTGCGCCACTCGGCGTGACTACTTGCTGCTCCGCCAAATTCACGGTGAGCTGATAGCCTTCGGTGGCTTGCGCCTCAACGAATAACTGATCAATCACCTCCGCAGGCAAGGTCAGCGGCAACAAGCCATTCTTGAAGCTATTGTTGAAGAAAATATCCGCGTAACTCGGCGCAATCACCGCCCGAATGCCGTAATCGGTCAACGCCCACACCGCGTGTTCCCGCGACGAACCGCAGCCGAAATTTTCACGCGCCAATAGCACGGAGGCACCCGCGAAACGCGGCGCATTCAGCACGAAATCCGGGTTCGGGGTGCGTTTGCTGTGATCCATGCCCGGTTCGCCCGGTTCAAGGTAACGCCAGTCGTCAAACAGCGTGGGGCCAAAACCGGTGCGCTGGATGGATTTCAAATATTGCTTGGGAATAATCGCATCGGTATCAACGTTGGAACGATCCAGCGGAATCACCAAACCCGTGTGTACAGTAAATTTTTCCATGATAATTATTTCGCCTTGTCAGTCGTCGCTTCTTTTTCAATCGTACCGCCCAGCGATTTCAAATCCTTGCCGATACCTTCCACCGTGCTACAACCTGCCAACAGCAGGAGCGCCATCAGGGATAAAACACTCAGTAACTTTTGCATGGGAATCTCTCCTTACAAGGTACGAACATCAGCGAAATGACCTGTCACGGCAGCAGCAGCAGCCATCGCAGGGCTAACCAAGTGGGTACGTCCACCCTGCCCTTGCCGCCCTTCAAAGTTGCGGTTGGAAGTGGAAGCGCAACGCTCACCCGGTTCTAAACGGTCAGCATTCATGGCAAGACACATGGAACAACCCGGCGCACGCCATTCAAATCCCGCTTCGATGAAGATTTTATCCAGCCCTTCGCTTTCCGCTTGCTGCTTGACCAAACCAGAGCCGGGGACGACCATCGCCAGTTTCACATTCGCCGCCACTTTGCGCCCTTTCGCCACCGCAGCAGCAGCGCGGATGTCTTCGATACGCGAATTGGTGCACGAACCGATGAATACTTTATCCACCTGCACGTCAGTAATCGGCGTATTCGCTTCCAGCCCCATATACTTGAGCGCGGCACGAATACCACTGGCTTTGACCGGATCGCTTTCCTTGGCAGGGTCTGGCGTTTTGCCATCGACTGGCAAGACCATTTCTGGGGATGTTCCCCACGTCACTTGCGGTTGAATGCTGGCAGCATCCAGACGCATCACCCGATCAAATACCGCGTCAACATCGGAATGTAGGTCTTGCCATGCCGCTACCGCTGCTTCCCAATCTTCTGCTTTTGGCGAGTACGGACGACCTTTGACGTAATTGATGGTGGTGTCATCGACCGCAATCATGCCCGCACGCGCACCGCCTTCGATGGCCATATTGCACACGGTCATGCGCCCTTCCATCGACAAATCGCGGATGGCTTCGCCACCGAATTCGATGGCGTAACCGGTGCCACCTGCCGTGCCAATTTCACCGATAATGGCCAGCACGATGTCTTTGGCAGTCACGCCTGCGCCGACTTTGCCATCCACGCTGATCAGCATGTTTTTCATCTTTTTCTGGATGAGGCATTGGGTTGCCATGACGTGTTCAACTTCGGATGTGCCGATGCCATGCGCGAGTGCGCCGAATGCGCCGTGAGTAGAGGTGTGCGAATCGCCGCAAACCACGGTCATGCCGGGCAAAGTTGCACCTTGCTCCGGGCCAATAACGTGCACAATACCTTGACGAATGTCGCCAATATTAAATTCGGTAATCCCAAAATCGCGGCAATTCGCATCCAGCGTTTCGACCTGCAAACGTGCTACCGGATCGGTAATGCCGTGTTCCAACCCAATGGTCGGCACGTTATGATCGGGAACTGCCACCATTGAATTGACGCGCCACGGTTGGCGCTGCGCCAAACGTAGCCCTTCAAAGGCTTGCGGTGAAGTCACTTCGTGAACCAAGTGACGGTCGATATACAGTAAGGCTGTGCCGTCGGCTTCTTGCCGCACCACATGCGCATCCCAGACCTTATCGTAAAGTGTTTTACCTGCCACAACTAACCCCTCTGACATAATGGATGCGCAGAGAATAACATTCCCGTATGAATAAATAAAATTCATAATTTTCATATCCTGCATTCCAACGTAGAATGCAAAACATGGATATTAATAACCTCAACGCCTTCCTTGAAGTAGCTCGCCGCCAATCGTTTTCATTGGCGGCAGAAGCCTTGTTCATTACCCAACCTGCCATCAGCAAGCGCATTACGTCGCTGGAAAATGAGCTGGGTACACTACTGTTCAATCGCATCAACCGCAAAGTAACCCTCACCGAAGCGGGTCAGGCACTCTTACCACACGTACAAGTGTTGCGCAATGAACTGGAAGACATCCGCCGCATTGCTTCTAACCTATCGGGGAATATGCACGGCGAATTGGTGATGGGCACAAGCCATCACATTGGCTTGCATCGTTTACCGCCCGTACTGCGTTATTTCAACCAACATCACCCTGAGGTCAAACTGGATTTGCGCTTTGTGGACTCGGAACTGGCGTGCCAGTCCGTCGAACGCGGGGATTTAGAAATAGCGGTAGTGACATTACCCAGCGAATTGCCCGAACAGTTACAAGCGCAAAGTATTTGGACAGACCAGCTACACATCGTGGTAAGCCGTGACCACCCACTCAGCCAAGTGCCGGAGGTCTCACTGGCAGCACTGGTGCAATACCGTTGCGTTATGCCGTGTAAAGACACGTATACCTACCGAATTATTAGCCAAGCGCTGGCATCGGTTAATGAACACATTGATGTCTATCTCAACACCAATTATTTGGAAACCTTAAAGATGCTGGTCAGCGCAGGCTTAGGGTGGTCATTGCTACCACACACCCTGTTAGATGAGGGACTCGTCATCGTCAACACACCCTTGCAATTGCAACGCCAACTCGGCGTGATTTACCACCGCAAACGCACCCTCTCGAATGCCGCCAAAACCCTCCTAACCATCCTCAACCAATTCCGCACCCCCTAAACCAAAAAGGTCAGCACGAAGCTGACCTTTTTCCTTCTTTCGCGTAAAACCTCGTCCTTCAGGGAGGAGAGGATGTCAACTGCACTTGTAAACACTCCCAATCAACGTGGGACCTTCAACGGGTTCGAAACATTCGCCACCCCTGCCGGATGTGAACTCACATCAACGCCAGTCGCCAGTGAAATCGGATCCCACAACACTGGGTGAATGACCGCAGCATCAACTGGCGCAAATACACTACCTAAACCGGTTGAGGCAATAACATTCTCAGCCGTATGGTGCACGCCTTGCGCAAGTCCACCAACCACTGAACCAATAGGGTTGTTATTAACACTGCTACCGCCTTTCATACCACCAAGGATATTACCAATTAAATTGGTTTTAGCTCCCAGCAAACCACCCAGTAAGCCACCACTTATATTGTTGCTACCAGTGTTCGCATTGCTGTTACAACCACAACTCACCGTATTGCTATTATTACTAACAGGACGCTGTTGCCCAAAACTCAACAAATTACCCAATAAACCAATAGTCATGACCCTATTCTCCTCTATATCTAGGCTTTAAAGCGGCAACAATAGTGCCAATCACGACACAAAATCCCAAAACAAGTGATCAACGGCTGGAAATTAGCGACAAAGAAAGATCAACACGAGGCTTGCTTTTAGGTCAGCCGTTTGTCACATATTGACGACCACCAATCACTCGCACATCTCTATCATACAAACCGTAGAACTAGTCTTGGGCAGATGACCACTCAATCCCAAGGAAGGGATCACATGACACCCAATGTAAATTATGTAACACCTATTACTCAACGTGCCTCAAACTTATCGGGAATCCCCCACACCATACCGTCAACGATACGTCCTATCCTGCTTCCAGCAGTAGCGGAATCTGTCACGCAGCTTGTTAACAGTCAACTTGGCAAGATTGGTAACGATAGCAATAGCCACACAGCATGGAATACCACAAAACAAATTACCCAACAGGTAGGTGGCTTTTTTGTTGGAGTTGGTGAAGTAGTCGGCGAAACAGCAAAAGGCGCTTATGAACTTGCCAAAAATATGGGGCAAACTTACAACGATTCTACTTATGGGAAATATGTCGATATTGCCGACCTAGTAACCAGAAAAATAACAGAAAAACCGGGTCAATATCGCCTTAGAATCTACACCTTTTCCAACACCAAGAGAAAATATCGTTCACACTAATTTGAGTGACAAGGCTTATGTTGGTGGCGAGGCATGGTTTGGCACAACGGAGCAGGTCACTATCAATGCTGATTCTGGGCGTTTTGGTTACAGCATCAGTAAAGCAACTGGTGTCACACCTGAACAGTGGGAAGCCGCCTCTAAGTATTGGAGTAATTTGGGATACGATGTGAAAAGCATTCCACGGGGAGAAAAGTAATTTGACTTCCTCCCCTCCCTGAAGGAAGGGGATTCCTAATTCATCGAGAACCGGACGAATACACCGAAATGCACGCGCCACTGACATTCTCTCCAAAGGCTAGCACCGCCAGTCCGGCGGCTAAAATATTGCGGGCAGCGTTTACGTCACGGTCGTGGATTACCTTGCATTCAGGGCATTCCCAGACACGTACTGCCAATGGCAAACGATCAACTACACATCCACAACCACTGCACCGCTTACTGGAGGGGAAGAACCTGCCGATTTCGACATACGTTCTGCCCGCCCAGTTGGCTTTGTACGCAAGCTGGCGGGTAAATTCTCCCCAGCTTGCATCGGCAATGTGCTTGGCTAATGTTGGGTTCTTAATCATGTTCTTCACAGCGAGATTTTCAGCGCAAACCACTTGGTTCTCGTTAATCAGTTTGCGGGACAGCTTGTGCAAGTTGTCCGAGCGGCAATCGGAAATTTTCGCGTGAATACGGGCAACCTTGCGTTTGGCTTTCAGCCGATTCTTGCTGCCGAGTTTCTTCTTGGCAAGACGGCGTTGGTATTTCGCAAGTTTAGCCGCGTATTCTGCGGTATGGCGGGGATTGCCGGATTTAAAACCGTCAGAAGTGACGAACAAATCCTTGATGCCCACGTCGATGCCCACCTTCTTATCGGTGATGGGCAACAACGTGGCATCAAATTCACACAAGCAAGACACAAAATAGCGCCCTGCTTGATCTTTGGAAACGGTAGTGGTGGTGGGATTGGACGGAAGCGTCTGACTCCATTTAATCGCCAATGGCTGCTCACACTTCGCCAGTTTCAGTTCACCGTTTTTAAAAGTGAACGCGCGGTAAGTGAATTCAGCCGACTGGCGGTGTTTTTTGGATTTAAAGACGGGATATTTCGCCCGACCTTCAAAGAAGTTTTTGAACGCCGTTTGCTGGTTTCGCAAGCATTGTTGCAGTGGGACACTGGAGACTTCGTTCAGAAACAGCGACTCAGGCAATTTCTTGATGGCGGTCAATCGGGCATTCGCGCCCATGTAACCGATTTTTTCTTGCGTCTGATCATAGGCATCCGTGCGGTAACGCAAAATGCTGTTGTACACGTAGCGCACACAACCAAAGGTTTGCGCCAGCAGTTTTTCTTGTTGCGGGTCGGGGTAAAACCTGAACTTGTAGGCGCGTTTCGTTTGCATGGCTCTCAGTATAGTGGATGCGGTGAGTTATGCGTGTTTAACCAAGATAGCTTAACGAAAGAGGAGCGAGAAGAGGGTCGGCTACCACCGACGCGCTATCCCTCCCCGACCTAAAAGACGGGGTATCTCGCGCAAGATGGATGAAGTTTTGGGAGTTAATTTCGGTCTGTCGTGACCAATCAAACTTACTGGAGAGTGTGCTTCAATCCTGCGGCGAACATCAACTAGTAGAGTGGACACAGAAAATAGATGAAATCGTTACCCAACAAAACCGCACCATTTTAGATAAAGAAATAAACGATGGTATCTGTCTAACCGTTTTATCTAAGCACACAGGAAAACTTTATCAATCAACCCGATATTTACGGACATATCCAGTGGAAAACGAAATAGAACTTACCTTTGCCGATGTATTTAAAAAATACGGTGGGAGTATCATTGAGGAAACGCTAGAAAAAGGCATTGCCACTTTTCCAATATGATGAGGGATTGTCCTCCATACCGAGCAAACAAAAAGCCAGCACAAAGCTGGCTTTTTGTTGGTCGGGGATGGGGGGAGTCCCCGCTCCCTTAGTCTTCCCGACGGCGGCGGAAGAATGCAGCCGTTGCCAGCAACATACTCATGATCGCCACACCCCATTGGCTCAAGGTCGGAACGTGCAGGTTCGCAATCAGACCGAAGCCAACCGTGGTATTGGTTGCACCACCATCCGCAGGCTCATCGCCCCACGTCAGGTCAATCGGTTTGCTCACGATGCTGCCATCGGCATTGAGTACGCCATTGCTATCCGTGCCATCGTTGTTGTTCGGGTCAATAACCGCAACCGTTGGCAAGTAGCCCGCTGGTGGGATGACCTTCACGACATACTGACCTTCACGCAAGCTGCCGAAGAAGTACTTACCCTCCGCATCCGTGGTTTGTGGTTTCAGCACATCACCGAAGATGTCGGTCACAGGCTTACCATCGACTGTCAGCAAGGTCACGGTTGCCCCCGGAATACCCGGTTCACCACCGTCTTGCTTACCGTCGTTGTCTAAGTCAAGCCACAGGCGGCTGCCGAGATTCACAGGGCGGAACAGACCGCAGTCGACCGTGCTGTTACGGCTTTCGTCATCACCGTCAACCTTTGCCCCCGGCTCAGAACCCGGCAACAGCGTGACCGCTGGTGTCTGGAATGTGCCTGCAACGACCTTACAGTTGCTGTCGGTGTTGGAGGTATCGGTATCTGGGTCAGCACCACCTTTGGTCAGGCTGTAGCCAGAATCCTTACCCGGATTGACGACCACAATGTAGTTGCCCGGTTTCAGGTTCTCGAACAGGTAGTTACCGCTCGCATCCGTCTTAACGCCTGCCACCACATTGCCGCTGATGTCGGTCGCTGGCGTAATGCCATCTTCTTCCATCAAACTGATCGTAATGCCTGCAATACCCGGCTCGGCATTGTCCTGCTGACCGTTGGCATTGTCGTCTTGCCAGATTTTGTTACCCAGCGAGACTGAGCCGTAGAAGCCGCAGTCAACCGTCATATTGCCGTTGGTATCATCACCGTCTGCATCCGGTTCAGCACCTGCCGTCAGGGTGAAGGGGTGCGTTTCGATGGTGGTATTGATCGGGTTAACCCGGCAGTTGCTGTCGAAGTCACTCGCATCGCTATCCGCATCAATGCCGCCAACGGTTGGGAAGAAACCTTCCGGTGGTTCGACCGTGACGATGTACTCACCTTCTGGCAAGTTGCTGAACACATACAAACCGTCGTTGCCCGTTGTATGGGAAGCCACGGCTGCACCATCCAAATCGGTCACGGCACGACCTGAACCATCCGTCAAGGTTACGACTGCACCCGCCAAGAGGCTTTCACCTTCGTCACGCTTGCCATCGGCATTGCTGTCGACCCAGATTTGATTACCCACCGACACCGGTGTACCCGGTTGCACTGGCTCAACAGGGACAACCGCAAAGTCAACCGTCAAGTTGGAACGGTTATCGTCAGTCGCCATACCATCGTCACCCGCTATACCGCTAGCGGTTGGCGTTTCAGCTTTCGGCTCTTTGTCATCCAACACAATCAGGTTAGAACACAGACCATCCGAGGCCGTGTTATCGCCGTTATCGTTATTGTCGCCACCGTCGTTCACATCGGTTTCGTCAGCCACATCACTGACAGCATAACCCGCCAGCACTGCGCCTTCGTTGAAGTTGCTGCCTGCGACACAGACTTTGTACTCGCCTGCTTCCAGCTCATTGAACAGGTAGAAACCTTTGTCGGTTTGCGTACTGCGGATCAGCGTGCCAGTGGCATCACGTAGTTCAACCTGTACCGCGCTTGGCAAGGTTTCGCCTTGGTCGTATTTACCGTTGCTGGCTTTAGTGCCTTCACCGTTATCGACCCAGACCATGTTACCGATGCTGTGCTTAGGCTTTTTAGGCAGATAGAAACCGCAATCCACGGTCATATTGCCATCTGTGCTATCACCGTCTGCTGTTGCATCTGGTTCAGCGCCTGCTGTTAAGGTGAACAGGCTGGTTTTGCCCGTATCCACTGAACAGTTGCTGTCGGTATTGGATGGATCAGTATCAACCTTCGCGCCACCTTGAGTCGGCAAGTAGCCGCTATCTTTGGGGGCAGCCACACTGATGCTGTACTCACCTTCGGGCAGATTGCTGAACAGGTATTTGCCGTCTGCACCTGTAGTGATCGGCGCAATCGCCATATCGCCGCTCAATACCACTGGCTTGCCGTCTTTGTCCATTAAGGTAACGGTTGCACCTGCCAACGGTGCTTCGCCTGCGTCTTGCTGACCGTTTTCGTTCGCGTCGATCCAGATGTAATCACCCACGGAAACTGTGTTCGGTTTCACGGGTGCACGCTCTACGAAGTCGTTGCGGTCATCCGTTTCACCCGCAGTCACTGTGACAGGAATACTGTCATCGGTGGTGTCGGTGTTGGCAGTGTCGTCGTCTGGTAACGTGGTATCGCCGTCAATGACCGAGCTATAACCTTCTGGCTGTGTTTCCACGACCAAATAATCACCCGCTTCAACATCAGCAAACACGTACTCGCCTTTGGCATTAGTCAGTGTCGTCAGTGGCTTGCCGTCTTTATCCAGCACAGGTGTGCCGTCTTTGTTCAGCAATGCCAGACTAATGCCTTCCAGTGGGGTTTCGCCGACGCTATCGCCGGTGGTATCCACCGAAACCGTACCACTGATGCTGGCTTTCGCCGCTACGGGCAGATAGAAACCGCAATCCACCGTCAAATTGCCATCCAGACCATCGCCGTCTTCCGCCACATCCGGCTCAGCGCCTGCTGTTAAGGTGAACAGGCTGGTTTTGCCGGTATCAACGGAACAGTTGCTGTCGGTGTTGGAAGGATCGCTATCAACCTTCGCGCCGCCTTGGGTGGGCAGGTAGGCGCTATCCTTAGGTGCAGCTACACTGATGCTGTACTCACCTTCAGGTAGGTTGCTGAACACGTATTTGCCGTCCGCACCTGTGACGATTGGCATAAGGGTTGTGCCATCCAGTACCACTGGCTTACCGTCTTTATCCATCAACGTAACGGTTGCGCCTGCCAAGCCGGTTTCAGCCGCGTCTTGCTGACCGTCTTTGTTGGTGTCGATCCAAATGTAATCACCCACGGAAACCGTGTTCGGCTTCACTGGCGCAGGTGGTAATACGCCGAAGTCGATGGTCAGGTTGGAACGGTTGTCGTCGGTTTTCATGCCATCGTCGCCCGCTGTACCGCTTGCGGTTGGCAGTTCGCCCGTCGGTTGCTTGTCATCCAGCACGATCACGCCGGAACACAAGCCATCTTGGGTGTCATTTTCACCGTTATCGCCGTTATCCACGCCTGCGGTGATGTCTTTCTCATCACCACCCGTGCTCGCGGTATAGCCTTTCAGCAGACCTTGATCGAAGTTGCCATGTGCCACGCAGACGCTGTATTCACCCGCTTCCAAACCGCTGAACAAGTAGTAACCGTCTTTGGTGGGCACTTCGCTGATAACTTTGCCGTCTTTACCCAGCAATTCCATCACCACGCCATCCGGCACAGCTAGCTCTTTTGCATCACGCACGCCGTCGTTGGCTTTGGTGGCATCGCCTGCGCCATCGTCCACCCAGACCATGTTACCAATACTGTGTACGGGCACTTTGGGTACGTAGAAACCACAGTCAACGCTCAAGTTGCTGCTAGCATCAGTATCACCGTCATCCACGGGTTCAGCATCGGGGGTCAGTGTGAACAATGCAGTTTGGATACCCGTACCAACTACCGCGCAATTGCTGTCGGTATTGGATTCATCAGTATCCGCATCTGTGCCGCCTTTGGTGACGACATAACCGCCTTCAGGGGGCAGTACAGTAATGCTGTAATCGCCTGCGGGCAGATTGTCGAACAGGTATTGACCGTCTTTACCTGTGGTAATGGCATCTACTGCTGCGCCATCCAGATGTTTCGCTGGTTCACCCTTAGCATCCAGCAACGTGACCGTCGCGCCCGCCAAAGCAGCTTCAGTCTCATCCTGAATACCGTCTTCGTTTGCGTCGATCCACAGGTAGTTACCCACGGAAACCGGTTTAGCAGGTTCGATGGGCGGCACGATACCGAAGTCGATGGTCAAGTTAGAACGCGCATCGTCTGTACCAATGCCGTCTTCGCCCGGTGCGCCAACACCCGCTTCACCCAACGGTTGCTTGTCATCCAGCACCACGACGTTGGAACACAAGCCTTTGCTAATGTCATCATTACCGTTGTCATCGCCATCGGTATTGCTGGCAATCGCAGCCGCCAAATCACCGCCCGTGCTGGCATTGAAACCTTCCAGAATGTTGCCTGCCGTGAAGTTATCCGCGACGACGCACACTTGATAGCTACCCGCTGCCAGACCGCCAAACAGGTAACGCCCGTCAATATTCGTCGTGGTGGTATCCAACAGCTTACCTGTTGCATCTTGCAGCTCCAGCTTGATACCTTCCATCGCGGCTTCTTCGCCAATATCAGCGACACCGTTGTTGTTGGTGTCGATCCATACGCGATTACCAAGGCTGTGGACTGGTTCTTTCGGCAAGTAGAAACCGCAATCCACGCTCAAGTTGCTGCTAGCATCGGTGTCGCCATCGTCAACAGGTTCGCCACCAGCAGTGAGGGTGAACAAAGCTGTCTGGACGCTGCTGCCACTCACGGCGCAATTGCTGTCGATGTTGGACGGATCGTCGTCAACATCCGCGCCGCCTTTAGTGGGCAGGTAGCCGCTGTCTTTAGGGGCAGCCACGCTGATGCTGTAGTCACCTTCGGGCAGGTTGATGAACACGTACTTGCCGTCTGCGTCGGTTGTAACTGGCGTGACTGCATTGCCTGCAAGGTCAATGACCGGCTTGCCGTCTTTATCCAACAGCGTGACCGTTGCACCGGCTAAAGGCGCTTCGGTTTTGTCTTGCTTGCCGTCTTCGTTCGCGTCAATCCAAATCATGTCGCCGACAGAAACAGGCTTCGGCTTAGCAGGTGCAAGCACCGCAAAGTCAACCGTCAGGTTAGAACGTGCATCTTCTGTACCTGCACCGTCATCACCCGCTGTACCGCTGGCGGTAGTGGCTTCTGCGGTTGGCTCTTTGTCATCGAGCACAACCACGTTGGAGCACAAACCATCTACAAGGGTGGTGTCACCGTTGTCGTTATTGTCGACGTCAGCATTGGCATCGGCTTCGTTGCCAGTGATGCCAGCGGTGTAATTCACCAACTTGCCCATGTTTTTAAAGTTATCGGCTACCACGCAGACTTGGTATTCACCTGCCGCAAGTCCACTGAACAAGTAATAACCGTCGGTGGTCATGGTGTTGCTAATGAATGTACCCGTCTTATCGCGCAATTCGACTTTAACCCCACTCATCAGGGTTTCGCCTGAGTCGAACTTACCGTTGTTGTCTTTGGTAGCATCGCCTGCGCTATTGTCCACCCACACCATGTTACCGATACTGTGCACTGGCTGTTTGGGTTCATAGAAACCGCAGTCAACCGTCATGTTTTTGTCGGCACTGTCACCGTCTTCCGCAGCAGCAGGCTCTTGCCCAGCGTTCAGCGTGAAGATAGCGGAGGTAATGCTGCCATCGCCTTGTACCGCACAATTGCTGTCATTGTTAGCCGGTACGTCATCCACATCACCCGCGTTCTGAGTGGGGATGTAGGGGCTGCCATCGGGCAGTTTCACACTGATTGAATAATCGCCTTCTGGCAATTTAGTGAAGCCATACAAGCCGTCTGCGCCTGTTACCATCGACGCAACTACGTTGCCTTGCAGGTCTTTCGCTGGATTGCTGTCTTTATCGAGCAGCGTAACCGTTACGCCCTCTAAGCCTTTTTCATCCGCGTCTTGCAAGCCATTTTCGTTAGTATCAATCCAGAGGTAATCCCCAACCGCAACTGGTGTTGGTACTACTTTGGGCTTGACCAGACCGCAGTCTTGGGTCAGGTCGCTGTTGGCATCGGTGTCACCGTCGGTGATGGACTCTGCACCTGCGGTCAGGTTGAACAGGCTGATGGCACCCGCGACGGAGCAGTTGCTGTCATCGTTGGCGGTCGCATCCGTGCCTTGCGCGGTGAACTCGTAACCCGCTGGCGCTTTGACGGTGATGCTGTAGTCGCCTTCGGGTAATTCGCTGAACAGGTAGTTACCCGTCGCGTCCGTCAGCATGGTTTTGACGACCGTGCCTGCGTTGTCCAGCAAGGTGACTTCAACACCTGCCAAGATGGGTTCGGCGGCGTCTTGTTTGCCATCCGCGTTAGTGTCTTCCCACACAACGTTACCCACCGACACGGTTTTCGGTACTACTTTGGGCTTGACCAGACCGCAGTCTTGGGTCAGGTCGCTGTTGGCATCGGTGTCACCGTCGGTGATAGACTCTGCACCTGCGGTCAGGTTGAACAGGCTGATGGCACCCGCGACGGAGCAGTTGCTGTCATCGTTGGCGGTCGCATCCGTGCCTTGCGCGGTGAACTCGTAACCCGCTGGCGCTTTGACGGTGATGCTGTAGTCGCCTTCGGGTAATTCGCTGAACAGGTAGTTACCCGTCGCGTCCGTCAGCATGGTTTTGACGACCGTGCCTGCGTTGTCCAGCAAGGTGACTTCAACACCTGCCAAGATGGGTTCGGCGGCGTCTTGTTTGCCATCCGCGTTAGTGTCTTCCCACACAACGTTACCCACGGATACGGTTTTCGGTACTACTTTGGGCTTGACCAGACCGCAGTCTTGGGTCAGGTCGCTGTTGGCATCGGTGTCACCGTCGGTGATGGACTCTGCACCTGCGGTCAGGTTGAACAGGCTGATGGCACCCGCGACGGAGCAGTTGCTGTCATCGTTGGCGGTCGCATCCGTGCCTTGCGCGGTGAACTCGTAACCCGCTGGCGCTTTGACGGTGATGCTGTAGTCGCCTTCGGGTAATTCGCTGAACAGGTAGTTACCCGTCGCGTCCGTCAGCATGGTTTTGACGACCGTGCCTGCGTTGTCCAGCAAGGTGACTTCAACACCTGCCAAGATGGGTTCGGCGGCGTCTTGTTTGCCATCCGCGTTGGTGTCTTCCCACACAACGTTACCCACCGACACGGTTTTCGGTACTACTTTGGGCTTGACCAGACCGCAGTCTTGGGTCAGGTCGCTGTTGGCATCGGTGTCACCGTCGGTGATAGACTCTGCACCTGCGGTCAGGTTGAACAGGCTGATGGCACCCGCGACGGAGCAGTTGCTGTCATCGTTGGCGGTCGCATCCGTGCCTTGCGCGGTGAACTCGTAACCCGCTGGCGCTTTGACGGTGATGCTGTAGTCGCCTTCGGGTAATTCGCTGAACAGGTAGTTACCCGTCGCGTCCGTCAGCATGGTTTTGACGACCGTGCCTGCGTTGTCCAGCAAGGTGACTTCAACACCTGCCAAGATGGGTTCGGCGGCGTCTTGTTTGCCATCCGCGTTAGTGTCTTCCCACACAACGTTACCCACGGATACGGTTTTCGGTACTACTTTGGGCTTGACCAGACCGCAGTCTTGGGTCAGGTCGCTGTTGGCATCGGTGTCACCGTCGGTGATGGACTCTGCACCTGCGGTCAGGTTGAACAGGCTGATGGCACCCGCGACGGAGCAGTTGCTGTCATCGTTGGCGGTCGCATCCGTGCCTTGCGCGGTGAACTCGTAACCCGCTGGCGCTTTGACGGTGATGCTGTAGTCGCCTTCGGGTAATTCGCTGAACAGGTAGTTACCCGTCGCGTCCGTCAGCATGGTTTTGACGACCGTGCCTGCGTTGTCCAGCAAGGTGACTTCAACACCTGCCAAGATGGGTTCGGCGGCGTCTTGTTTGCCATCCGCGTTGGTGTCTTCCCACACAACGTTACCCACCGACACGGTTTTCGGTACTACTTTGGGCTTGACCAGACCGCAGTCTTGGGTCAGGTCGCTGTTGGCATCGGTGTCACCGTCGGTGATGGACTCTGCACCTGCGGTCAGGTTGAACAGGCTGATGGCACCCGCGACGGAGCAGTTGCTGTCATCGTTGGCGGTCGCATCCGTGCCTTGCGCGGTGAACTCGTAACCCGCTGGCGCTTTGACGGTGATGCTGTAGTCGCCTTCGGGTAATTCGCTGAACAGGTAGTTACCCGTCGCGTCCGTCAGCATGGTTTTGACGACCGTGCCTGCGTTGTCCAGCAAGGTGACTTCAACACCTGCCAAGATGGGTTCGGCGGCGTCTTGTTTGCCATCCGCGTTGGTGTCTTCCCACACAACGTTACCCACGGATACGGTTTTCGGTACTACTTTGGGCTTGACCAGACCGCAGTCTTGGGTCAGGTCGCTGTTGGCATCGGTGTCACCGTCGGTGATGGACTCTGCACCTGCGGTCAGGTTGAACAGGCTGATGGCACCCGCGACGGAGCAGTTGCTGTCATCGTTGGCGGTCGCATCCGTGCCTTGCGCGGTGAACTCGTAACCCGCTGGCGCTTTGACGGTGATGCTGTAGTCGCCTTCGGGTAATTCGCTGAACAGGTAGTTACCCGTCGCGTCCGTCAGCATGGTTTTGACGACCGTGCCTGCGTTGTCCAGCAAGGTGACTTCAACACCTGCCAAGATGGGTTCGGCGGCGTCTTGTTTGCCATCCGCGTTGGTGTCTTCCCACACAACGTTACCCACCGACACGGTTTTCGGTGCAACTGTTGGCGGCACAATACCGAAGTCGATAGTCAGATTAGAACGCGCATCGTCTGTACCAATGCCGTCTTCGCCCGGTGCACCTGCACCCGCTTCACCCAATGGTTGTTTGTCATCCAGCACCACGACGTTGGAACACAAGCCTTTGCTAATGTCATCATTACCGTTGTCATCGCCGTCGGTATTGTTGGCAATCGCAGCGGCTAAGTCACCGCCAGTACTCGCGCTGAAACCTTCCAGAACATTGCCTGCCAAGAAGTTATCCGCAACGACGCACACTTGATAGCTACCCGCTGCCAGACCGCCAAACAGGTAACGCCCGTCAATATTCGTCGTGGTGGTATCCAGCAGCTTACCTGTTGCATCTTGCAGTTCCAGCTTAACGCCTTCAGCAGCAGGAACTTCGCCTGCATCTGCCACACCGTTGTTATTGGTGTCAATCCACACGCGATTACCGAGGCTGTGTACGGGGACTTTCGGCAGGTAGAAACCGCAATCAACGCTCAAATTACTGCTAGCATCAGTATCGCCATCGTCAACAGGTTCGCCACCAGCAGTGAGGGTGAACAAAGCTGTCTGGACGCTGCTGCCACTCACGGCGCAATTGCTGTCGATGTTGGACGGATCGTCGTCAACATCCGCGCCGCCTTTAGTGGGCAGGTAGCCGCTGTCTTTAGGGGCAGCCACGCTGATGCTGTAGTCACCTTCGGGCAGGTTGATGAACACGTACTTGCCGTCTGCGTCGGTTGTAACCGGCGTGACTGCATTGCCTGCAAGGTCAATGACCGGCTTGCCGTCTTTATCCAACAGCGTGACCGTTGCACCGGCTAAAGGCGCTTCGGTTTTGTCTTGCTTGCCGTCTTCGTTCGCGTCAATCCAAATCATGTCGCCGACAGAAACAGGCTTCGGCTTAGCAGGTGCAAGCACCGCAAAGTCAACCGTCAGGTTAGAACGTGCATCTTCTGTACCTGCACCGTCATCACCCGCTGTACCGCTGGCGGTAAGGGCTTCAGCCGTTGGCTCTTTGTCGTCAAGCACGACTACGTTGGAGCACAAACCATCTACAAGGGTGGTGTCACCGTTGTCGTTATTGTCGATGTCAGCATTGGCATCGGCTTCGTTGCCAGTGATGCCAGCGGTGTATTTCACCAGCTTGCCGACGCCGCTAAAGTTGCTGGCTGCCACGCAGACTTGGTATTCACCCGCTGCTACGCCAGCAAACAAGTAGTAACCGTCGGTGGTCATGGTGCTATCGATGACGACGCCCGCTTTGTCACGCAATTCGACTTTAACCCCACTCATCAGGGTTTCGCCTGAGTCGAACTTACCGTTGTTGTCTTTGGTAGCATCGCCTGCGCTATTGTCCACCCACACCATGTTACCGATACTGTGCACTGGCTGTTTGGGTTCATAGAAACCGCAGTCAACCGTCATGTTTTTGTCGGCACTGTCACCGTCTTCCGCAGCAGCAGGCTCTTGCCCAGCGTTCAGCGTGAAGATAGCGGAGGTAATGCTGCCATCGCCTTGTACCGCACAATTGCTGTCATTGTTAGCCGGTACGTCATCCACATCACCCGCGTTCTGAGTGGGGATGTAGGGGCTGCCATCGGGCAGTTTCACACTGATTGAATAATCGCCTTCTGGCAATTTAGTGAAGCCATACAAGCCGTCTGCGCCTGTTACCATCGACGCAACTACGTTGCCCGCTTTATCGAGCAGGGTCACGGTTGCATCTGCCAAACCTTGTTCACCAGCGCTTTGCAGACCGTCTTCGTTGGCATCAATCCAGAGGTAATCGCCCACTGCCACCAGCGTTGGCGCAACTGGCGGCACAATACCGAAGTCAACGCTCAGGTTAGAACGGTTATCGTCTGTGCCTACGCCGTCAACACCCGGTTGGTCGTTAACACCTGCTTCACCGCTTGGTTCTTTATCATCCAACACCACGAGGTTAGAACACAGCCCTTGCGCGATGTCGTCCGTGCCATTGTCGTCACCGTCAACGTCGGTGTTCGCATCCGCCACGTTACCGCCGTTACTTGCCGTGAAACCGTTCAGGACACCCGTGGCGCTGAAGTTATCGGCCACCACGCACACCTGATAGCTACCCGCTGCCAGATTGCTGAACAAGTAACGCCCTGCCGCATCCGTCGTGGTAGAGGTAATGGCTGCACCATTGGCATCTTTCAGTTCCAGCTTAATACCCGCAACCGCTGGCATTTCACCGTTATCCGCCAAACCGTTGTTGTCGGTATCGACCCAAACACGGTTACCCACGCTGTGCACCGGTGCTTTAGGCACGTAGAAACCACAGTCAACACTCAGATCGCTGTTTGCATCGGTATCACCGTCTTTGGTGGATTCCGCACCCGCTGTCAGCAGGAAGGGCAGGGTTTGCACATTGCTACCCGTGACCGCGCAGTTGCTATCGGTATTGGAGGCATCAGCATCCACCGCCGCGCCACCTTGCGTCGCCACATAGCCATCCGGTGCTTTCACACGCACGATATACTCGCCTTCGGGCAAGTTGCTGAACAAGTATTTACCGGTAAGATCAGTTTGCAAGTAGTCAACAGGTTTGCCAGCCAAATCTGTCACAGGATTACCGTTTTTATCCAATAAGGTAACAACTGCGCCTACTAGCGGCAGCTCATCCTTGTCTTGCTGACCATCTTCATTGGCATCAATCCAGACGTAATCACCCACGGAAACAGGCTTGGGTGGTTTTGGTCGCACTACTGCAAAGTCGACAGTCAAATCAGACAGCGCATCCGGTGTACCAACACCGTCTTCACCGGCTGCCCCATTCGCGGTGTCAATTTCCCCGGTGGGCGCATCACCATCCAAGGTAATCACATTCGAGCACAAGCCATCAGCAAGCACATCACTGCCATTGTCGTTGCTATCTATCCCAGCGTTAGTATCCACTTCGTTGCCGCCGGTACTAGGGCTAAAACCATCCAACATTGCACCCGTGGCGAAGTTGCTGTTAGCCACACAAACTTTGTAATCACCCGCGACCAGACCGCTGAACAAATAGAAACCTTTGCTAGTCGTGGTGCTAGTTATCAGCACACCCGCCGCATCACGCAATTCAACCACAACACCATCCGCTACGGCTGTTTCGCCTGCATCCAGTGTGCCGTTGTTAGCGTTGGCATCTGTGCCAGCGCCATCGTCGATCCAGACTTTGTTACCCAAACTGTGCATGGGTACAGTCGGTTTATAGAAACCACAGTCAACACTCAAATTGCTGTTAGCATCCGTATCACCGTCATCAATCGGTTCGCCGCCTGCTGTCAGGCTGAACAATGTGCTGGTAATGCTGCCATCACCTTGTACCGCACAGTTGCTATCATCGTTGGCGGGAACAGTGTCTACATCGCCCGCATTCAGGGTGGGGATGTAATCTTTCGGTGGTGTAATTTTAACGCTGTAATCACCTTCGGGCAGATTGCCGAACAGGTATTTGCCTGTCGCATCTGTTGTGATATCAGCGACGATTGTGCCACTCAAATCTTTCGCTGGCGCACCCATGCTATCCAGCAAGGTAACGACTGCACCTGCCAGTGGATTTTCACCAACGGTTTGCTTGCCATCTTTATCGGTATCTTCCCAAATGGTGTCACCGACAGAAACCGGCGTTTTGGGAATGGCGGGCAAAATATTCAGCGCATAGTCTTCGACTTCACCATCCGCCGCTTCGCCACCGATGCCATCAGCACCCGCCGTGGAACAACGGAAGCGGGTATAAATCGTGCCTTCTGCGGCGAAGGCGGGAACGTCCATCGTCAGGTCATTTCTGCCTGCGGCGAGCACTTGGTCAATGAACACTTGCTCGCCCGCACCGCCCCAACTGCCGTCTTTATTCCAGTCGACCCAAGCGTTTAATTTACAGGCAGCATTCGCGGTGACTTGCACCACATTCTGAGTATCGCCCACATGCAGCGGCGCAATGGCTACGCCATCTTCGTCACCACTGGCAGGGTCGGTACACGTACCAAATTCGAGTGAACCTTTATCAGCATCATCAGCACTTGCTGTTCCTTGTAACAAGCCCGTATCCGCGTCGATACACTTACCGAGGAATACATCTGTACCCAATTGATGACGTGCACCGCCGCTAGCATCCAACGTTTGGAAACTCGGATCGGGTGCATCACCAAAGTCGAAAGGGATCAGCAATTTCGCACAGGATTCGTTATTGGTCGCGTTGCTGTCGCCACCGTCTACTGCTGATACTTGGGTGCAGTTGGTCACGATTTCATTTGCATACGCAGCGGGCAGCGTTGCTAATAAACCGGCCATAGAAACGCACAAGGAGAGCTTTGTTATTTTCATCATAGTGCCCTGATTGGTTAAGTCTTCAAAAGTATTTTTTATTAATGAGTCAAGCATAAAGGCTAACTCACCACTCGTCAGCAATAAGCCGCCGAGTGGTCATTTTCTTCTGGCAATGATTAGTTAACAGTCACGGTAATCGCCAAGGACTTACTGACGCCATTCGCCACATCACCGATTGTCCAAAGGCCGGACGTATGGTCATACGTGCCATCGCCAGTTGAGCTGACATACGTAACACCCGTGGGGAGCTTATCCGTGACGGCAACACTCGTAGCGTTATCTGCGCCACCATTGGTGACAGTCAGGGTATACACCACGGTTTCACCGCGTTTGACGCTGGTTTTATCTGCCGCTTTGGTCAAACTCAAGTCTGCCTTGGGTACATTCGGCGCAACAAAGAAACCAAAGTCCACGGATTTGTTGGAGGCAATATCCGGCCACGCATCGCCATCATCATCGGAATTATCGGTACGTAACGCTTCGTTTTCAGGTTCTGCCGGAACGTCTTCCAAGGTCACTTCGCCTGACACCAAACCGAGGGTGGCATCCGTCGTTACACCGTTGTCATTGTTGTCAACGTTCGTATCGGGGGTCGCTTCTTCGCCAACGGTAGACGAATTCAAACCTGCCAAAGCGGCTTGCGCCATAGGGGTTGGAATAGCCACACGGTACTTGCCTGCTGCCAAACCTTCAAAGATGTAATGACCATTCGCATCCGTTTTGGTGGTGGCAATGACGGCGTTAGTGCTGTCGATCAGGTTAACATCCACATTGGCAATACCCGCTTCCCCCACATCGGCAATACCATTGTGGTTATCATCTTTCCACACCAAGTTACCCAAACGGTATTTGATGGTCGGCACGATGATTCCCACTTGACGCGGTTCTGCGGTATCCAGACGTTGGCTATTGGATTGTTGCGTCACGCGGTGCGCCATTGAATTCCAGGCTGGGCTGAAGTACTTGCTGTTACCCACAATGCTCGGCGGTGCATCCAACGGCGCCAGCATCGGTACATTGAAGGTCAAGTTTTTCAGTGGTTCCCAATACGGAGCAGCCGCAAACGCCGCTTTGATACGGAACGCGGTTACTGTGGAAAAGTCTGCCGGAGCAGCCGTCCAATCATCCGTACAATCGGCTTGCCAATGGTTAGCGGGGGTTTCGGTTGCCGTGGAAGACACTTCCGGGCGACACGGGTTCGCAGCGCTGGAGTACTCAAATACCGCGCCTGCTGACGTGGTATAAGCATCTGCTGGCGTAATCGCCCCCGTTAATACAGGCCGCCACAAGCTGCCACGCTGCAAAGTAGACACGGGTTGACCAACCCCTGTATCCCCTTTCACGGGTAATACATCGTACAAAATGTAGTTGGTCAGCGGCTCATTACCCTTGTTGCTAACGATAAGTTTGTAATCAAACGCACCGGCGTGTTTCACCTGCGCCACGCATGGGAAGCGGGTGTAGCCATCACCATCGTTAGGGCATTGCTCATTGGTCACGACTGGGTTAGTCAACGGATCATCGACGTTAGGATAAGTTGGGAACTCACCTTTCACCCATTTTTCAGCCGATACAATCGCTGCGGAGGTAACATTAAAGCCGATGGAACGATCACAGCTTGCATCGCTGCTACTGCCGTCACCATCCAAATCATTCGCATCGACACCAACAGTATTACGACACGTAAACCGAGCGTTATCTACAAAAAAAGCCGCATCATTAGTATACGTACCCACCCCTGTACCGGGTTTAACCTTGGTCGTAAAACCAATCCGCATCCAATTTTCTAACGGAAAGTCACCCGCATTTGCTATCCCTGCCGAACCATCTTTACGCACTGAACCAGCCGGTGGTGTATCAGACCAACTAAAGCGCAGTAAAGTACGCCCTGTCCCCTTATAGTCAGGAATTACTTCCAAATTCGGTTCAGGAAACTCACCCCAAGCCAAACTAAATGCCGTGAAACTGTCAAAATCTAATGTGGCAGGCAATAAATCTGTCACGACAGGATTGTGTGCCGTACCCGTAGAATCATCCCAGACATGCTCGACGTGCAGCCTAAATTCCACCGTGTCGTCGGGGCGGAAACTACTACCATTCATCACATCCTTGTACATCTGCATGGCAGGTGTGGCCTCTTCTACAAAAGAGTCATCACACATCTCACCCGATAAACCGGTGGAATTATCAAATTTGGTGAAGCTACCTACGACACAGTTTTTAACAGCCACGGGGTAAGGCCCTGCTACTGCTGATGTATCAGCCGTCACAATACCCGCCCAATACGGATTAAATTGCCAACCACGCGGTACGGCTGGGCCATCGGGACCTAAGTCTTTAAATTGCCAGCGTAAACAGGTAACGCCTGCTGGCAAATCCAAACCATCTGGGTTGGAGTTACTGGCGGCATCAGTCACCAATGCCGTGTAATTAGCTGCTTTACAATCCCCCGCATCGGTGGAATAGCCCAAGGTCAGCACGACGTTACTACCACTGGGCGCATTCGTGGTGGGCGGAGAATTCCACTCATTCACATACACTTTTGTCGGCACAATACCTGTCGGCGTTACGGGCAAAGTGTCATAGAGTGTCAAATTAGGTACAGGTGCATTAGATCCATAAGTATCCGCGCGAATACCCCAGTTGAAGCCAGCGGACGATGAACCAGCCAAAACATCTTTCGCCCACTTGTACAAACCGACACCCGGTGTTGGCTCGCCAATATCCTCAGTAATTGTCGCATTCGGCCCAATAGCGCCTTCATTAGCATTTGCACTGAGCGTATTGGTAATGCTAGTACCAATCGGGAACGTCGCGACTGGGTAACGCAATGTGTAGGCTTTCGTGACGCATACTTCGGTGTTGTAATCTTTACCCGTGTACAGCGTAGCTAAATCCTGATTACCCAGTGTCCAGACTAACTCGCTACCGCTCACGGTTGCCCCGCCGTTATTGACGACGACTGCTCCGGCTGGGAACGCATCTTTAAGGGAAACACCGCTCAGGCTCACATTGCCCACAGCGGAATTTGAGCAGAAATCTACCTGATAACCCACATCCGTATCCGGCGCAGGTTTCAAGTTAGTCGCAGGGGAAACTCGCGCTTTTTTCAATGTCCAGTTGGGTGCTGTTGCACCCACCGTCACGGTATTAGCGGTAGAAGGCACGCTGGCATTGCCCGCTTCATCCGGCGCAGTAATCACCGCCGTGGCAGTATTTGCTAAGGCAGTCCCTTGTGCTGTCCCTAATTTGACACGGGTCGCAACATCTATATTAAAACTATCACCGCCGTTGAACGGTGTATCTTTGGTAACTTTGATTAATGAACTGGCGGCACTACAAGAGACCACCGTAAAACCACTGGGTACTGCGCAATTCACCGCCTCAAGCTCTGGCGGTAAATTATCCTCAATAACCAAGGTGCCACAATCTGACGTTAAACTGGAACACGCCAACCGAAAACGGTAGTTGACTGTTTCGCCTGGTTTGGCGGTCGTCGGTGTCAACAGTTCTTTGGTGAAGGTTTGTGTGCCGGTTGCCTGAGATGGCGATGCCATCAGTAGCAACGCACTCGCCCCCACGCCCAACCAAGCGGCTGGAATGCTTTGTTTACGCATATTGATATCCCATTATTGTTTTCATTCACACACAGGAAAGGAGCATTGCGCCCCTTTCCCGTATCTCACGCGTTACAAAGGTGAATTACTTCACAGTAGCGGTAATTTTCAGCAACTTACTTTCGCCGTTAGCCATATCACCCACTGTCCACATGCCAGAAGCCGTGTCGTATTTGCCTGTACTGTCATCGCTGACATAGGTCAAACCGGCTGGCAACTGGTCTTTCACTGTCACGGCAGTGGCAGCATCGGGACCTTTATTGGTCGCTTGCAGGGTATAGATAACGGTGTCGCCACGGCGCACTGTCGTGATCGCAACATCTTTGGTATCAGTCACCACTTTGGTCAACTCAATATCCACTTTTGAATCAACCGTGATGGTGATGTTAGCAATGTCATGGTCGTCTTCATCGCCATCCGTATTGTCGATCGCATCATCGGTAATCTTGGTTTCGTTCGCGGGATTGGTGTCTGGCGTAGAGTCTGCATCAGTCACTGGCTTGCCGTCTTTATCGGTTGCGCCACTGATTTCTGCCGCGTTTTGCACTGTACCGGCGGTTGCATCCGCATTAACCGTTAGGCTGATGTCGACGGTTGTTTTACCGCCTGCTGCCAACGTCGCAATCGGCGTATTCAAGGTGGCAACACTGCCAACTGCCGTCCAATTTGCATCAGACAAGGTGAAACCCGCTGGAATGTAATCAGTGACCGCTACGTCTTTCGCATCCACGTTACCTTGGTTGGTAATTTCGATGGTGAACTTAACCGTATCACCCGCTTTAACGCTGGTTGCTTGATCAGTTGCCAAACGCTTGACCAATGCCAAGTCGAAGACGGGTTTTGCAGAGAACGTAACTTTGGTATCTTCCACTTCACCGTCAACCAATGCACCGGTAGCTTTGGTGCCATCAATGGTGTCGGTACTCAAACGGCAGCGTGCATACGTGCCGTCTTTGGTTTTGGCATTAGAGCTGGCATCCGCTGGTGCTGCTGGCATGATCACATCAATGATAGAATCCGCTGCACCAATGGCGACGGGTGCACCACTGTATTCGCTGGTGTCAAACGTACCGCTACCGTCGAAGTCAATCCAGCAACCCAAGGTCGCCGCTTTATCGGTAGTATTGGTTGCCGTCACTTTCAATGTCACCGCCTGACCATCCGTCAGAACAGGCACGCTGTAACCGTCTTCATCTGCACCGTCACCATCCGCTGCTGCATTCGGTTGACCATCCGCTTCATCATCCACGGTAGTACCCAGTTTCAAGCCCGGAATGATTTCGTGTTTCGCAGCGGTTGCACCTGTTGTTCCGTAGGTATCAGGTGCATCACCCAAATCGAAGATGGAAGTTACGGTCAACGGCGCACACGCTTCATCATCTTCATTGGTTGCCTTGGTAACAGCATCCAACAATTCTGCCTCAGTCGCTTTGTTGTTCGGTGTGGAATCGGTATCCGCTTCGGTCACCGCTGACACTTGTGCGCAGTTGGTGATGGTGGAATCTGCCCAAGACTGGTTAGCCGCAGACAACACGCCCACAGCGCAGAAAGTCAACAGCAAGGCTTTTACATTGGTCATTTTTTTCATCGTTATCGCTCTCTTTTATTATTAACTAATTATTTTCGCCCGAAAAAGACTACCATTCATCCGCCTAGCAAACAATCAGCAGACGGATGAACGGCAAGCACTTAGTTCAGCGTTACCGTGATCTTCAGCACCTTGCTGTCACCTTTGGCAAGGCTACCCACAATCCATTCACCAGTAGTCTTGTTGTAACTACCCAAACCATCATCGCTGCTATAGGTGACACCTGCGGGTAGCGTATCCATCAGTTTCACGCCAGTGGCATCGGTGGTGGTACTTTCGTTAGTGACCATGAGGGTGTAAACCACCGTTTCACCGTGCTTGGCGGTGGTTTTATCCGCTACTTTGGTTAAAGCCAGATCCACTGCTACTGCTTTTTTCTCGTAGGTATACGCCACACAAGCGGCTACTGACCCCGTAGTACGCTGTACCACTTGCACATTGCCGCCACCGCCTGTGGTGGATAAACCCGACATGGTTTCGTAAGGCAAGTTAATCACCTCTCCCGGAGTCGCAGCAAGGAAATCAGCGGGGGTGGTATACGCTACCGTCTTACTGTTCGAGGCATAGAGCCAATCAGGCAGCGTGAACGCAGATGTGCCGTAATAGTCCAGAATGCCATCAGCAACGGTCAAGTTTTTGTAACCCGTATCGTAACGGGTGACCGTATCCACCGTGGTGGTATTCGGTAAGGTCAGATACCCATCAACACTGCTGACGATTTTGACTTTCTGGGTTTGTGCAGCAGAGTTTTCCGAAGCAATCAACTGACGCGTCGCGTTATAGGAAGACACGCTAACCCCGGTCAACGTCCCCAATGACCCATCAAATTTGGGCAAGGACAAGGTTTCATTCAACTCAGTCGGCTTGAAGGGCACAGCATCACAATGGACGATCGTGTTATCCGCCATCACCAAACCCGCATCCCACTGGCGCTGATTATCGCCTTCTGCCAAGATAATGTTAGCAGTACGCCCTGTCGTCGCATCCGCATTGCTGTCGGCGGTGTCATCGCCGCCTTGCAACGCCGTGGTAAAGCTATAACCTGTCGGTGCAACAAATTCGACTTGGTACGTATCCGGCAACAAATGGGTAAACAGATAAGCACCCTTGGCATCAGTAAACGCTGATTTCACCACCGCACCATCACTGACGCGAATCAGGTTAACCAACACACCCGCCACCGCAGGTTCACCACTGCTTTGCACGCCATCTTTATTGGTATCTTGCCAGACATAATCGCCCAAGGTTGCCCCTTGCACGATCTCCACTTTATAGTCTTGCACTTCACCATCCGCCGCATCTCCACCCGGTGACAAACCACCAGCGGTACTTAGGCGGAAACGGGCGTAAGTTGCACCTGCTTTGGCATCGGCGGGTACAGTGACATCCAGCGGTAGTGAGCCTTGGTCGATTAAGGACGATGCTTTAATCGCTTGGCTAACCGCTACTTGTTCGCCGCTATCCTCAAAATCGCCGTCGCCATTGAAGTCGATCCACGCATCCAGTTTTGCAGTGCTGGTTTTAGGTTGGGTAGTCCCCACACCAATGATGGCATTTTCATCCGGCACTAGCTTCGTCAGAAACTGAATGCCGTCTTCGTCGACGCCATCGCCATCAGCAGCAGCGTTGGGTTGCCCATCGGTTTCCGCATCCACCACCGCACCCAGATTCAAACCCGCCACGATGGTGTGGCGTGCGCCCCCCGCCGCTAGTGTGGTTTTGTACATGTCTGGGGCATCACCCAAATCAGCCGTTACTTCCGGCACAACGGGACAAGGTGCAGTGAATTTACCCATATTCAGATCAATGCCACTGGCGGTTTGCGTCAAATCCATCGGCTCAATGATCAATTCAACAGCCCCAACTTTGGTCAGGTCTGCACCACTGCCTGCCACGGTCGCCAGTGAGAATGTCACCGGAATATTGGTGGAAGTCCCCGTCTGGGTGTTGTCGTAAGCAAAAACTGACTCGGAAACATTGGCAGCGCCAGAGTAGATGCGCAATGTCACTTTGAAACGCTCCACATCAACGGAATTAACCAGCATCCCAAACGCATCGCCACTACTGAGATCCACCCCACCTAACCCATTCGGGTTTAAGGTATCAGCATTATTATCATTGCCATCCCATACAATCGTGGCTTTACTGAAAGCACCCGACCCGTTGGTAAAGTCGATAGAACCATTGCCTGCACCATCATCGCCGACATAAAACGTGCCGTTATAGACTGCGCTACTTTGCAATTTCTCCAGCTTCATGTCGCGTTCGCCGCCCAAAATGGAAGCATCATCCACCACTGAGCTGAGTACGGGCGTGGTGTTATTGGCTTCCAAGTATTGAGTGACTAACATCGGGTCAAGTGGCTTGGCACACGCGGCTACTGGCTCAATGGCATACAATGGCTGAGATGCAGACACCATAGCAATGGAAGCCACAGCAGTGGCAAGACTGAAGGAACGGGAAATTTTTTTCATTATTGAAGCCCACTGTTGTGATTTTTATAAATAGTATTTATTCTAAGAAAATAATCAGATAAGTAGCAATAAAAAGCGGATAAAAGGACTATTCGTAATCGTCCTAGCCGCCATCCTCCAGCGCCGCCCCCACGAACTGCCACGTATCATCCCCCACCTGATAACTAAACCGAAACACCCGCTTGTAAGGATTATTCTCCGCAGGCAAGCGGAAACCGAACTCCAGCTCCTTCGCCTGCATCACGTACTGCCCCTGCCTGTTCTGCGTAAACTCGATTTTGCGCACACTCGTGCTATTTCCATCCGGCAAGGTTACCAGCGCAAATTCGTGACGCACATCCTGAGCAAAATCCCCCTGCGCATCTAACGCCACCGAATAGACATCGGAGGAACGTGCCGCCCCGAAATACAAGCGCTTGTGTTGCACACCATTGAACACGCCAACACCCAGCGCATCCACACTATCCAGTTGGCTCTTCACCTTTTTCGTGGCAATGTCGATGCGATAAATCCGCCCATTGGCTTGCCTAGGTTCAGAACCTGCCACCGATGACACGTACAAACTGTGCGTATCACAATCAAAAAACAGCCCCATCGTCCCAAACGGATTCGCGGCAGAAGGCGGCGCAAACGCAGGCAATTCCAACCACAACGCCATTTCGCCCGTTGCGCCATCAATCCGGTAAATACGATTTTGCAAGGCAGGTGGATTTTCGGCAAGGCTCACTTCCGGTGCAGGCGTAACGTAAATATTGCCCTCATGATCACGCGCAAACGCCCCCACATGCCCTGCATCATCCCACGTCGGGTGTTGCCACGCTTGCCCCGTTTGCCCATTCAGCAAGCGTAACCCCGTGTAACCTCGTTGGCGGGTATCAATCGCCACTTGCGTCCCCAAGCCCGTCTTGCCGATAAACGCAGGCATTGCCTGACAAGCATTCGCCACGCCCGGCTTGAAATTCCCCATATCCGGCTCGCCGCACGCACTCAGCAGGCATCCCACTGCCGCTATTGCCACTACGTTACGCATCACGAAGCCCCCTTCACTGGCACAAACATCGGCCCCGACCAGCAAGGCCACACCTCAACATTTGCCACCCCGTCTTTCACCCGCGTATCCGCCCAGCAATATTCACTGCCCGGATTACCGTCGTTCTTCATTTGCGGCACGTACCACAGCACGGTATCTTTACCCTGTAACGGTTCAGCAGGTTCGATGAAATGTTCCGGTCCCTGCTGATAATCTTTGTTACAACACGTCCCCAGCGTCACAGTGTCCCGCTCACCCTCTTCCGGCTTATACGCGCTGAAATAGGTAAACGCCTTATCGCCACGCCCGCCATCGCCAAACTGCCCGCGCCCCGGTTCGACGTAGAACCCCGCACCATCCTGCCCCGTCACCCGATACTGATAGCCTTCGTTGGTGAACTTGGCATCGTCTTGCAAACGCCACTGCTCCTTATCCCACGCGCTCCAATCGGCGCCATTCCATTCCGCAATCGTATCCGCACTGCTCGCGCCGCCAGCATCCAAATCAATCCGTACCACCGGACGGTACGTCCCATCCGTTCCACAACCGCGCCCGAAGTCAGCTTGCGCCACGCGGAAACGCCCATCTTTATAAAATTCAAAGCGTTGCACGTAACGGTAATTGCACGGTGTAGGCCACGGCGGCTGACGGAAATCCTGCACTACCGCAAACCCCACTTCCTGTCCATCTTTCACAATCGGCTCAACTTTAGGGCCGTTATAAGCAATCACCACCGCCGCACTGAACAGTGGGCAACCAATCGCATCGCTATAGCCAAAGCCTTCCCGCGTCGAATAACTCACATGCCAATCCAACACCTTGGCATTTTTCAGCACCTGCTTACCGTTGAATTTCACGTTGGAAAGCTGCAAACCATCTGAGCCGGTGATCACATAATCCATATCCCAACCCGACTGCGACAAGCTATTCACTTTTTCACAAAAATTGCGGAAGGTGGTTTCGTTTTCCAAACTGCGTTCCGTCACCACGGTTTTGGGGCCACTGCTACCCAAATCTGTCCAGCGCGTCCCCACCAGCTTGCCATCGGTCAAATCCACAATTGCCCACAGCGCATCGTTTTCAAACACATAGGTCGGCGCAACACACAAATGGTGCGAACGTTCACACATCGAATCCTGCAAGGCGGTCTTGAAATCCTTCTTATCCGGCTGGCGGTTTCTATCCTGCAAAATCGCCTGCACTTCGGGTGCTGCCCCCGCAATCGCCGAGGCTAATTCCACCAAACGCGGCGACAAATCCGGCTGGGCATAATTTTGACGACTCACCCCCAACACTTGCTGCTTGCTAACATCCACAAACGCAATCGTGGAGGCATTGTGGAAATGGTCGTACATCTCCACCCGCCAGCATTCCGCCTGCGCACACGGTCCTGCATTGCCGTTGAAATCCGCAGGCAGGGCTTTGCGCACCGTCATAATTTCATTGCGCAACGGCGCGTTAGTTTTTTCATCACGGGTAAATTTGAGAAATTCGGGGTTGGCGACCGCCAGCTTTTGCGCCAGTTGTGCGTTGGCTTCCGGCAATTCTTTATCATTCAGCAACAACACGGGAGGATCAGCTTGCAATGCTGCCTGTACACGCTGCCAATAATCAGCGAGTGGCGGAATGTTGGATTGCAGTTGTTCACGCGGCACGGCTTGCGCTAAGGTGCTGGTATCGGCGAATTTATCAACAGTGGGTAAAGTGACGGATGACGGTTTATCTTCCCCGCAGCCCCCAAGCCACAGAGAAAAAAGGCACAAAATAATGCCTGAATGGATTTGCATGATTAGCCCTTCTATAGGTCGGGCTTCAGCCCGACATCTTCTCCAACGTCTAGCCCGGCGGCCAGCTCAACGCCCGCCCCGCCAACAAATGCAAATGAATGTGAAACACGCTTTGCCCCGCGTCCGCCCCACAATTCATCACCACGCGGTAGCCTTCATCCGCATAACCCGCATCCGCCGCGATTTTCTTCGCCGCCAAATATAACTTGCCGACCAATGCGGCATCTTCAGGCTGAATATCATTGATCATCGCAATGTGTTTGCGCGGAATAATCAGCACATGCAGCGGTGCTTGTGGGTTGATGTCGTAAAACGCGATGACATCCTCATCTTCATACGCCAGCTTTGCCGGAATTTCACCCGCGACAATCCGGCAGAATAAACAGTTGCTCATCAGTATTTTCTCCGTCCTTCAAAAGCGTGGGACAGCGTGCCGCTATCGACGTATTCGAGTTCGCTACCCATCGGTACACCATGCGCGATCCGTGACGCGGGAATGCCGCGTTTTGCCGCCAGTTCGCTGATGTAATGCGCGGTTACTTCACCTTCCACCGTAGGATTAGTGGCAAGAATTAGTTCCTGCACTTCGCCCTCATCCAGCCGCGCTTCCAGCACATCCAGCCCAATGTCGTCGGGACCAATGCCATCCAACGGCGACAAGCGCCCACCCAACACGAAATAGTAGCCACGATAGCCCGTCGCCTGTTCCACCGCCACCACGTCGGAGGGGTGTTCCACCACGCACAGCAACTGCGGTTGCCGTGCCGGATTCGCGCAAATGCGGCAGGTGTCGTGTTCGGTAAGGGTGCGGCAACGCGAACAGTGCTTGATGTCACGCATCGCCCGCGCCATCACATCGGCAAGGCGTTCACCGCTGCGCCGGTCATTTTCCAGCAAATGGAATGCCATGCGCTGCGCGGTGCGTGAACCGATACCGGGCAGGCAGCGCAACGCATCCACCAATTCTTTCAGCAGCGAGGATTCGCTCATGCTTAAAACGGCATCTTGAAGCCGGGAGGCATTGGCATCCCAGCAGTCACACCCGCCATGCGCTCGCTCGATACTTCTTCGAGTTTGTGAACAGCATCGTTGAAAGCGGCAGTGATCAAATCTTCGATCATGTCTTTATCGTCTGCAAACAGGCTAGGGTCAATGTTGACGCGCTTGCATTCGTGCTTGCCGGTAATCACCACAGAAACCAAGCCGCCACCGGATTGCCCTGTGACTTCCATCGCAGCAATTTCAGCTTGCGCTTTCTGCATGTTTTCCTGCATTTTTTGCGCCTGCTTCATCAGGCCGCCCAGTCCAGCTTTACCCATCATGGTATGTATGTCCTCATTGTGTTCAATAGGTGGCAGTTTACTACACTAACTGACATTTGTGCGCGGGCGGATGCTACCCGGTACAATCACCGCCCCAAATGTCGCTTGCAATTGCTGCACAAACGGGTCATTGATAATCGACACTTCAGCGGCGACTTGCCGTTCAGCAGCTTCGCGCAAGATACGTTTTTCAGGCGTTTCTTCGGTAATAAGGGTGAGTTGAAAGTGAAGCTTGATTGCTCGCCCATAATGTTTAGCTAAGGCTGCCTCCAGTTGCGTTTCGGCGCTGGGGCTTTGCAAACTCGACCCGCTTTCGTCCAGCAACAGCGTAATCTGATCGGCGGTGACGCTGCCCAGCAAGCAATGTTGCGCTAGCGGTAACGCCATGCCGGAGAGATTGAGTTGCGGGTAAATCGTGTGCCAATCGTTAGCAAGAAGAGGTTGTGGTGGTGGAAGGGTAGCCACAATATTCGCGTTAACTTGAAGATTTTCTTCTTTCTTTGCCGCTTCTTTCTCTTCAACTACAATTTTTTTTTTCTCAACTGGCGCTGAGTGTTGGTGAGATTGACCATCATCGAGCCGGAACGCCAGCATTCGCAATAACAACATCTCAAACCCGCCTCGCGGATCGGGCGCTAACGGTAAATCACGCCGCCCGTGCAGTGCCATTTGGTAATACAGTTGCACATCCGCAGGTGACAGCAATTTCGCCATCTCTGCCACGTCGGCATCCGCTTCATCCGCCGTCACCACTTGCTGCACCGCAATGCTATGCAACAGCGACAGGAAACTGTCGGCAGCAGCGGTAAAATCGGTCGTTAATTGCGCCATTTGTGCAACGATAGCAAGCATTTTTGCACCATCATCATCGGCGACCGCTTGCAGCAAACCGATCAAATATTCGTGCGGCAATAAACCGAGCATGTCCTGCACATCGTCTTCGCTGACCGCTCCACCGCCCGCCACGATGGCTTGATCAGTCAAACTCAACGCATCACGCATACTGCCATCGGCGGCACGCGCTAACAGACGCAAGGCACTTTCGCTAAACGGAATGTTTTCCTGTTCCAGCACATTCGCCAGATGCCCGCTGATCATATCCACTGGCATTCGCTTCAAATTGAATTGCAGGCAACGCGACAGAATTGTGACGGGCAGTTTTTGCGGATCAGTCGTCGCAAACAGGAATTTGACGTGCGGTGGCGGTTCTTCCAGCGTTTTTAACAAAGCGTTGAAGCTATGACCGGAGAGCATGTGAACTTCGTCGATCAGGTAAATCTTGAAGCGTCCACGGGTCGGCGCGTATTGCACGTTGTCCAACAAATCGCGGGTATCTTCGACTTTGGTGCGTGATGCAGCATCGACTTCGATCAAATCAACGTGGCGACCTTCAACGATTTCACGGCAACTGCGGCATTCACCACAGGGTTTGGCGGTCACGCCGGTTTCACAGTTGAGGCATTTGGCAAAAATACGCGCTAACGTTGTTTTACCCACGCCACGCGTGCCGGTAAACAAATAAGCATGATGCAGGCGTTGTTTGCCGTCATCCCCTTCGAGTGCATTCATCAAGGCTCGCAATACGTGCGCCTGACCGACCATTTGCTGAAAGTCTTGAGGCCGCCATTTTCGTGCAAGAACTTGATAACTCATGGGATAAACAGTGGGCTACTAGAATTTTTAGAATGGTGGCAGCCTACACCAGCCACATCCCGGCGCCCGAATCAGTAGCTGTTGCTGCTCCCTTCCGGGCCTGACAAGGTTCACTACTTATCGTCGCGGGAGAACCAATGCAGGCCACCATTGCGAAGAACGACGAATTATGACGGAATTGACCCACCACGACAAGGCATTTGCGAAATCATCAGCAAACCCCGTGCGTTCATAGAAATTAGATTGCTTAATGTAAGTTGATTGACTATAAAACAGCATTGGCAGTTATTCCACCTAACTGCCCCCCGTTGAGTATACTTAAGGAAAAGCGCTTATGATCCGCAAGATATTGATTGCAGATGATTCCAATACTGAACGCCTGCACTTGACCCGCATCCTTGAAACCGCCGGTTTTCAGGTCATCGCTGCGCAATCCGGCAATGAAGCCAAAGCGCTGGCGGAATCGCAACAACCGGATCTCATTCTGCTCGACATTATTATGGATGATGGTGATGGCTACCAAGCCTGCCGGGCGATTAAGCGTAACCCCGCGACCCAGCATATTCCGGTGATCATGGTATCCAGCAAGTCCAATCCCGTTGACCGACAATGGGCACAAAAACTCGGCGCGAATGACTACATTGTGAAACCGTATACCGACAACGATGTGTTGCAACAAATCGCCAAGTTGTGACCGTTCACCCGCTTTTGCAATGATTCCAGCAATAAAAAACCATCAAGGAATAACGAAATGCAAACGTCATCCGCAGCGGTCGCGAACCGATTTTGCTATTACATAGGCGCACATGCGGTGCTATTGGAAACAGACATCCGTGCCGAAGTGTTGAGTGGGCAAACGATGTACCCTGTACCGTTTGCGCCGACGTGGTGTGCGGGCTTGATCAGCTTACGGGGCGAACTATACCCCATTATTGACATGCACCACGTTTTGCAAGGGCAATCCTTCAACAAAACGCCACAATTGCTGCTAATACAACACCCACGTTTCCCCCCGATTGCGCTGACCTGCGATGGCTATCCACGCCAGTTAAAGCTTTCTCAGGATGCGCTGGAAGCACAAGCGGGGGAGAACTTGCCAGGGTGGATTCCACACACCCTCACCCATGAAGGAAGCCGCTTATTAGCCGCTGATCACGGGCGCTTATTACGGCATTTACAACGCACACAAGGAAGTTAACACCGCTTATCATACCAAGGAGGACCAATTCAAATGAAAAGCAAAAACAAACTTTACGTAACCATTGCTGGCATACTCAGCTTGTTATCCAGCCTACTACCCACTGTACAGGCTGAAGATGGCGTAACCGACACCGAAATCATCATCGGCGGCGTGTTAGATCTGGAAGGACGCTCCAGTGGTCTAGGGCTTGGGATGAAAGCGGGCATTGAAGCAGCATTACAAAACCAAACCGTCGCCGGGCGTAACGTCCGTTTTTTGCCAGCCAATGATTCTTACACGCCCGATAAAGCGGTCGCCGCCACCCAGCAACTGATCGAACAAAAAGTCTTGCTGTTTGCTGGCAATGTCGGTACACCCACTGCCAAAGTGGTGTTACCTCTCCTTGAAGCACAACAAATACCGGCCGTAGGGTTTTTCACGGGTGCAGGGCTATTGCGCCCCGGCAAAGGTGACATCATTAACTTCCGCGCCAGCTACGTGCAGGAAACAAAACGGGTTATTGACGCCGCTTTACAAAACGGGATCAAACCCACGGAAGTCTGTGCCTATGTGCAAAATGATGCCTATGGCATGGCAGGCGTCCAAGGCATTAAGGAAGCCTTGCAAGGTCAAGAAAGTGCCAAGGAGACCGTCGCGGCTATCGAGAAAGTTTTAACCCTACCGGGTGATGACATTCCTCGGAACGGTATCGCCCCAGTCGGTACGTATACCCGTAACACTTTTATTGCGCGGGAAGGCTACGACTCACTGAAAACTTGGGAAACCAGCCATAATACGCGCTGCAAGCTGATTGTCAGCGTCGGTACTTATGAAGCGATTGCCCGTTTCATTGCGTATGCCAACAGCAAGGCTGAACCGTGGATTTTTAGCGCCGTATCATTCACGGGTGCGGATGACTTCCGTAAAACGCTGAATAAATTTAATATTAAAGACCGTATTATTATGACCCAAGTCGTTCCCCTGCCGGATAGCGAGCTACCGATTGTGCAAGAAGCACGCAATGCCTTGGGTAAAAACTACGGTTATGTCTCGCAGGAAGGCTATATTGTCGGTAAGCTACTGCTACACGGCTTACGTAAACTCGAAACTGATAATAAACCTATCACTCGTGCGAATTTACTGACCACGTTTAAAGGTCAACAGTTTGATCTTGGCGGGCTAAACATGGATTTTACTAACGACAATCAAGGCTCTGACTTCGTGGTTATGACCCAATATTCACCCGATAAATGGCAAGCGCTGCAAGATTCCGTGTGGAATGCATGGCTTGCTCCACAACAAAAAACACCACAAGCGGATTAAGCGAGGGAAATAAAACATGGTTAACGCGGCAAGCAAACGTACGAATTTTCTGAGCAACCTTTCGGTTGCACGACGCATTTATGCACTCATCCTGATTCCATTGGCTATCCTGTTCATCACCGGTATTTTCGCGATTATCGCGTTAAACCAAAACCGTCTGGCACTAGAAGACATGAATAACCGCGTAACGGCGATTGACCAAGGTAATAAAATTATTCGGCGAATGCAGCGTGACTACATTACCTTATTGCACGAAGTCCAAATTGGTAGCCGCACTTGGGAGGATGGGCGCAAAACCCTAGGACAACTGACAGCCGACATCAGCAGCAGTATGTTGCCTGCTTATAAGGACGCCAAAGCGACCACGCAGGACGAGCAAACGCTAGCCACCTTGGCAGAAATAGACAACTTAACCAGCATTATTGATAAAGCCAACGAACTCCTTAAAACCGAAGATCGCAGCCAACTGGAGCTTTACCTACAAAATGACATCAGTGCCGACACGAAGTCACTGCGGGACAATATTCACAAAGAAGTAGAACGTGACATTGAACAAGCGCAAAGTGCGTTTACGGGTGCGCAGAAAAATGTTGGTTCATTCCTCATGACCAGTATCGCCCTGATTTTGCTGGGTACTGTGATTGCGGCGGCATTAGGCTTCTTCATCTACAAATCCATCGCAGATTCGATTGATCGCCTCATGGTCACGATGAAAAAGATTTCCGAGGGTGACTTGCAAGCCCGTGTTGAACTCGAAGGCAAAAACGAATTGGCAGAACTCGGTCAAAACTTTGACCAAATGATCGAAGACCGGATCACCACGCAAGCTCGTATCGACAAAGACCATCAACAACTCAACCAGTCGGTGGGTTCATTGCTGGAAGCGGTCTTTGACCTCAGCGAACGTAACTTGACAGTCCGCGCCAAAGTCACCGAAGATGCCACCGGCCCACTCGCCGACGCACTCAACCAACTGGCAGAAGATACCGCTGATGTCCTGAAACAAGTGCGTAATGTTGCCACCTCGGTAGAAAGTACCTCGCAAGACGTTAACCATTACGCCCTTGAGGTCAACAAACTCGCGCAAATAGAACAGTCAGAAGCACAAGAAACGGCGCTACAGCTCGATACCATCTTACAACGACTGGATAGTATTGCCGCTTCGGCTCAACAAGCGAATCAGGTTGCCGATACGACATCCAGCACGACCCGTCATGCGCAGGAAACCGTCTCCCGTAGTATGGAAAATATGAGCAATATTCGTGATACCGTACAAGAAACCGGCAAACGTCTGAAACGCCTTGGAGAACGTTCCCAAGAAATCAGCCAGATTATCGACTTCATCAATAACCTCTCCGAACGCACCACTGTGCTCGCCCTCAACGCGAGTATGCAGGCGACAGCGGCGGGTGATGCAGGGCGTGGTTTCTCAATGATCGCGGAAGAAATTCAACGACTGGCGGAAAGTTCACGGGATTCCACCAACCAAATTTCTACCTTGGTGCGCAATATTCAGCAGGAAGCCAATACCACCATCGCCACAATGGATAATACCATCGCTCAAGTAGTCAACGGTTCAACGCTTGCAGAAGAAGCTGCCCAGCAAATGCAAGCGACACTGGAAGCCACCAACGAATTGGTGGCATCGGTTGAAAAGATTGCGACATCCTCAGCGGAACAGGTTGCCATCAGTAAATCCCTGCAAGTTCGTGCGGAACGCATTCTGGAAGCGACGCAATCCACGGGTAAGGAATTGCTCTCCCTGACAGGTCTGACCCAAAACATGGCGGAATACGGGCAGCAACTGGTGAAGTCGGTCAACGTCTTCAAATTGGACGCGTAAGCCTATGAATGATGCCAGCACCTTTGCCGATCTACTGGAAGATGTTGCTTTACAACTGTCTAGCCTCGACCCGCTTGCCGAAACGCCGGAAGCGATTGCCACGACGGCTTCCAGCGTCATTGCTGAGTACCAGCGTCTTAGCACGGCTGCCAGCGAATCTGGGCAAGCAGCCGTGCAGCATGTTGCCGAGTGGATACACGAGATGTTAGCGAGTTTTCAGGACTCGCTCCCCGAAGCCATTCTCGAACTGCTACAAGGCGGACAATTATTTGGCTGGATCGAGCTAACGGCATTTGCGCTACGTGAACCGGATGAGCCTTCGCATCTTCCTGCGATTGCGGCGGAACTGATGAGCGAGGCTTGGCCGGAGCCGCCAGACCCCGCCTTGCTGGAAAACTTACTGGTCAATTTGCATGTCAGTTCCCAGCCAACCAGCGTAGTAGTCGATGACACAACACCAACGCAAGTAGAACGCAATCCGTTAGCGTGGGCAGCGGATATTCACCCCGAATTGCTTGAAGCATATTTACAGGAAACACCGGGGCAAATTGCTGAAACAGCACGGCTGATTCATTTAATTTCTCAAGGTGATAGCACTATCGAACAACGCCGCCATGCTGCTCGCCTTGCGCATACCGTCAAGGGTGCTAGCGGTGTCGTTGGCGTGCAAGCAATTGCCGCCTTCACGCATCGGCTTGAGGATATTCTTGATCTCGACATCGCCCCACACTTATCTAATGGCTTAGGCAAAACGCTGGCAGCTTCTGCTGACTGTTTGGAAACCCTGTTTGAGCATTTGCAAGAAGGCAAGGGCTTGCCGGATGAATATGCGCCGCTGCTGGCAGACATGGATACGTGGGAACAACGCCTCGCCGAAACGGCTGCCGAATTGCCCCCGCTTGCGCCAATGATTTTGCCGGACTTCATTACCCAATCCGGCAACGCCGCAGACGACAGCGATGCAGAAGACTTGCCAGCGACGGAACAAACGCGTAGCGGCACTAATCACCTCAGCGTGCCGTTGGAAACCGTGCAACGCTTGCTCAATCTTGCGGGCGAACTGATCACGTCCACCAGCCAAATTGCCGAACAAGCGCAACTCACGATTGCCTTTGGCAAACAGTTGCAGCAGCAAGATGAACACATTCGGCAAATGTTGGATGAACTGAGCGAAACCATCGACCAGCAATCCAATCATTTGCCACAACGTTCAGCACATACCACCGTAGCAACGATTGCGGCAAAGGATAATTTCGACCAATTGGAATTAGAGGCTTATAACGATTTACAAAGTGCGTCGAGCTTGCTGACCGAATCTATCGCGGATAACCGTGAATTGACACGCAACTTGCAACAGCAAGTCCGGCAGATTTCCGAGCAGGTTTATCAGCAGCAACGCTTGCAACGTCAGCTCAGTGAAACGATCTTGCGTACTCGTCTGATTCCGGTGCAATCCCTCACGGCGCGACTAGAACGCACGGTACGAGAAACCTGTCGACGCACAGATAAGCAAGCAAACATCAGTATCATCGGGCAACATTTGCAGATCGACACAGATATTTTGCAAGGCTTAACACCACCGCTGCTGCACATGCTACGCAATGCGGTGGATCACGGCATCGAATCCCCAGCAGAACGTCAAGCCGCTGGCAAAGCCGCAGAAGGCACTATCACGTTGCACTTCGAGCAAAAAGGCAACCAAATTCACTTAACCTTAAGTGATGATGGGCAAGGCTTAGATGCTGAACGCCTGCGGACTCGTGCTATCGAACGCGGCTTAATCAAATTTGATGCCAAGCTCAGTGAAGAAGATACGCTACGACTCATCTTACAACCAGGCTTCACCACCCGTGATGAAGTTAGCGATATTTCGGGGCGTGGCGTGGGTATGGATGTGGTGCAAACCGCCGTGGAAGACCTGCAAGGTTTGCTGCGTATCAGCAGCACACCCGGACACGGCACGACCATGCACATCCAAGTGCCACTGACACTCATTGCTACCAATGCATTACTAGTGAGAACGGGCGGCAATCTGGTCGCTATTCCGGGCAGTACCATCCAACAATTGCTGCATGTCTCAGCAGCAGAGCACAACATGGAGGATGGGCATTGGCGCATTCCTTACCAAGGTCAATCACTGGAAGTCTTGCCGCTCGCCCGTCTACTCGGTTGGCAAACTACGCCGCCCGATCTTAGCAAAGGTCATTCACTGCTGATTACGGCCAGCGAACAGCAGGCTTACGCCCTGCATGTTGACGAAATCTTGCAAACCCGTGACATCGTGGTCAAAAGCCTTGCGCCTTGGCTCAACCTTGCGCAAGGTGTCAGCGGCGCTTGTATTCTGGCGAATGGGGCGGTTGCTCCCGTACTCGATCTGTTGCGGATGCTGCGTAATCTGGAAAGCGGCTCATTGACGTTGAATACCATCAGCACCTTAACAGCGGACAAAACCTTACAGCGCATCCGTATTCTGATTGTCGATGACTCGCTGAGTAATCGTAAATCGCTGAGTCTAATGGTTGAACAAATGGGCTATCAAGCGATCACTGCGGTAGATGGTTTGGATGCTTTACAACACTTACATGAACATTCCGTAGAACTGATTCTGACTGATTTGGAAATGCCGCGCATGAACGGTTTAGAGATGACGCAAGCGATTCGTATCTGGCCTGAGAAGCGTCACTTACCTATTATCATGATTACGTCCCGCAGCACCAAGAAACATCGGCAAATGGCACAACAAGCCGGAGTAGATTCTTATCTAACCAAACCTGTTGACCATGACACCTTGCACACGCAATTAGACAAATGGCTCAAGACACAACTTGTTGCCTGAAAACGAGAGAACTCCACATGCTTACGACAAAACAAGAAACAATTGGCATATGTTTATTTGAGCTGCCTGAGAAAGACCAAGCCGTTATTCAACGCGTGGTCAGTTTTGCAGCTTCCCAAGGCAAAGACTACCGCCTACAACCCGTGGTAGAACACGCTAGCGTTATTATTACACTGGAAGATAGTGAACTGCCCAGACATACCGCTGTACTGGTACGGATTGGTGATGCTGATTTACCGTGCGATATTATCTTACAACGCCCGTTATTGGTCACGCGTGTAATGCGAGCGATTGATGATGCCGTTCATATACTCACCTCACGCCCTATTCCAGTACAACAACCAACAGTAGCAATCATAGAACCACTACTACCACCAGTAGTAGTCACAACACCAGAATATGACATTACGTCGCCATCCATCACGCATACGGATGAACATGAATACCTCTACACCGCTCTAGTCGTTGACGACAGCGCTGCAATTCGTAAGCAATTGGAACTCGAATTACGGAGCGCAAATATCAAAGCAGAGTTCGCCGAAACGGGTGAAGAAGCTTTGGAAAAGGCGGCACAGAAATTATACGACTTAATCTTTCTTGACGTAATCATGCCGGGTATTGATGGTTATGAAGTGTGCCGTAAAATGCGAACCAGCAAAGCCATGAAAAAAACGCCCATTATTATGCTCAGTGGTAAAACCTCTCCGCTGGATGAAGTACAAGGCGTGATTGCTGGCGCATCAACGTACCTCACCAAACCTGTACAACCCGAACAGTTTCAGAAGACGCTTACACGTGTTTCCAAATGGTTAACAAACTTTGCCCGCTGATGCGGGCATTTTTTTAACTGGTGATAGTTGCCGTATTCGTCAAATCACCGGCATAAAAAAAGCCCCGCAACGGAAACCGTTAACGGGGCTTTTGGAATAGCGCTTGGCGTTGACCTACTCTCACATGGGGAGACCCCACACTACCATCGGCGATGCTGCGTTTCACTTCTGAGTTCGGGATGGGATCAGGTGGTTCCACAGCTCTATGGACACCAAGCAAACTGGCAAGGTTGGGAAGGTTTGTTGGTCAGTGAGGGCGTTTGTGCGCTCATCTGCCGTAGTCTTCTCGACCTAATCTGGAAAAATATCAAGTGATACGTAATTCTGAGGTCTAGTAGTGTGCTACTGAAGCAACTCCTACCGATTGTATATCTCTAGTAGACCGTTTTGGGTTATAGGATCAAGCCTCACGGGCAATTAGTACTGGTTAGCTACATACATTACTGCACTTCCACACCCAGCCTATCAACGTCGTAGTCTCCAACGGCCCTTTAGGACCCTCAAGGGGTCAGGGAGATCTCATCTTGGGAGGGGCTTCCCGCTTAGATGCTTTCAGCGGTTATCCCGTCCGAACATAGCTACCCTGCAATGCCACTGGCGTGACAACAGGAACACCAGAGGTTCGTCCAACCCGGTCCTCTCGTACTAAGGTCAGCTTCCCTCAAATCTCCAACGCCCACGGCAGATAGGGACCGAACTGTCTCACGACGTTCTGAACCCAGCTCGCGTACCACTTTAAATGGCGAACAGCCATACCCTTGGGACCTGCTTCAGCCCCAGGATGTGATGAGCCGACATCGAGGTGCCAAACTCCCCCGTCGATATGGACTCTTGGGAGGAATCAGCCTGTTATCCCCGGAGTACCTTTTATCCGTTGAGCGATGGCCCTTCCATTCAGAGCCACCGGATCACTAAGACCTACTTTCGTACCTGCTCGACTTGTCTGTCTCGCAGTCAAGCGTGCTTATGCCTTTACACAAACCTCACGATTTCCGACCGTGATTAGCACACCTTCGCGCTCCTCCGTTACTCTTTAGGAGGAGACCGCCCCAGTCAAACTACCCACCATGTATTGTCCCCGGCATTGTGATGCCTGGGTTAGAACTCCGAACATACCAGGGTGGTATTTCAAGGACGACTCCACCAGAACTAGCGTTCCAGTTTCATAGTCTCCCACCTATCCTACACAAGTAGGTTCAAAGTTCAATACAAAGCTATAGTAAAGGTTCACGGGGTCTTTCCGTCTAGCCGCGGGTACACTGCATCTTCACAGCGATTTCAATTTCACTGAGTCTCGGATGGAGACAGTGCCGCCATCGTTACGCCATTCGTGCAGGTCGGAACTTACCCGACAAGGAATTTCGCTACCTTAGGACCGTTATAGTTACGGCCGCCGTTTACCGGGGCTTCGATCAAGAGCTTCGCTTGCGCTAACCCCATCAATTAACCTTCCGGCACCGGGCAGGCGTCACACCCTATACGTCCTCTTTCGAGTTTGCAGAGTGCTGTGTTTTTGATAAACAGTCGCAGCGGCCTGGTCTCTGCGGCCCACTTGCGTGGGCGTACCTTCTCCCGAAGTTACGGTACCATTTTGCCTAGTTCCTTCATCCGAGTTCTCTCAAGCGCCTTGGAATTCTCATCCAGCCCACCTGTGTCGGTTTGGGGTACGGTCAGCACTAACCTGAAGCTTAGGGACTTTTCTTGGAAGCAGGGCATCAAACACTTCAGTACCGTAGTACCTCGTCATCACGCCTCAGTGTTAATAGATTCCCGGATTTGCCTAAGAATCCCACCTAAACGCTTAAACAACCATCCAATAGGTTGCTGTCCTAGCCTTCTCCGTCCTCCCATCGCAGTTAGTGCCGGTACAGGAATATTGACCTGTTTCCCATCGACTACGCATTTCTGCCTCGCCTTAGGGGCCGACTAACCCTGCGCCGATTAACGTTGCGCAGGAAACCTTGGGCTTTCGGCGGACGGGTTTTTCACCCGTCTTGTCGTTACTTATGTCAGCATTCGCACTTCTGATACCTCCAGCAAACTTTCCAGTTCACCTTCACAGGCGTACAGAACGCTCCTCTACCACTTGAATTGCTTCAAGTCCGCAGCTTCGGTGTGTGGCTTAAGCCCCGTTGAATCTTCCGCGCAGGCCGACTCGACCAGTGAGCTATTACGCTTTCTTTAAAGGATGGCTGCTTCTAAGCCAACCTCCTGGCTGTCTGTGCCTTCCCACATCGTTTCCCACTGAGCCACAACTTGGGGACCTTAGCTGGCGGTCTGGGTTGTTTCCCTTTTGACAACGGACGTTAGCACCCGCTGTCTGTCTCCCGTGCTCGCACTTCCTAGTATTCGGAGTTTGCAATGGGTTGGTAAGCCGGTCAGGGCCCCCTAGCCATAACAGTGCTCTACCCCTAGGAGTGATACACGAGGCGCTACCTAAATAGCTTTCGAGGAGAACCAGCTATCTCCGAGCTTGATTAGCCTTTCACTCCTATCCACAGCTCATCCCCTAACTTTTCAACGGTAGTGGGTTCGGTCCTCCAGTGTATGTTACTACACCTTCAACCTGGCCATGGATAGATCGCTCGGTTTCGGGTCTACTCCCAGCGACTGAACGCCCTGTTCAGACTCGCTTTCGCTACGCCTCCCCTATCGGTTAAGCTTGCCACTGAAAGTAAGTCGCTGACCCATTATACAAAAGGTACGCAGTCACCCCGTAGGGCTCCCACTGCTTGTACGTACACGGTTTCAGGTTCTATTTCACTCCCTTCACCAGGGTTCTTTTCGCCTTTCCCTCACGGTACTGGTTCACTATCGGTCAGTCAGTAGTATTTAGCCTTGGAGGATGGTCCCCCCATCTTCAGACAGGATTTCACGTGTCCCGCCCTACTTAATATGTCCTTAAAGCATTTTCGTGTACGGGGCTATCACCCGGTATCGCTGGCCTTTCCATACCATTCCACTAACACTAAAAGATTCGGCTGCTCCCCGTTCGCTCGCCGCTACTGGGGGAATCTCGGTTGATTTCTTTTCCTACAGGTACTTAGATGTTTCAGTTCCCTGCGTTCGCCTTCCTTTCGGAATACCACAAAAGTGGTGGGTTTCCCCATTCGGAAATCTACGGGTCAATGCCAATTTGCAGGCTAACCGTAGCTTATCGCATGCTATAACGTCCTTCATCGCCTCTGACTGCCAAGGCATCCACCGTGTACGCTTAGTCACTTGATCCTATAACCCGAAACAGTCTACTACCTTTTGTGCGGTAAACTCGGGCTACAGAGTGTCTATAATCTCGTAACGATCAATCTTGAGATATATAATCTTCTCAGTTATACATTTCGCCTTGATATTTTTCCATTTTGTTAAAGAACGACCTATCTACTTAGGTTGAACCGACAAAAGCCAGTGCAAAGCAGCCCACAGGGCTGCTTTGCGGTGACTTCTGAAGTTACCGTGATTGTATACATTTATTGCAATGCCTTTTTGGTGTTAAGTGCTTAGTATCATTATGACTAATGTTACTGCTACGTTGACCAGAAAGTGGTGGAGCCAGACGGGATCGAACCGACGACCTCCTGCGTGCAAGGCAGGCGCTCTCCCAGCTGAGCTATGGCCCCTTTGAACCTTTGCAATGCAAGAGTGGTGGGTCTAGGTGGACTCGAACCACCGGCCTCACCCTTATCAGGGGTGCGCTCTAACCAACTGAGCTATAGACCCGTGTTCGGTACTAGAGCACTTGCAATAAATGTGGTCTGCCAGACTACTTGTGTGGGAACTTGTGATCGCTTGATCGGCGTTTCTCGTAAAGGAGGTGATCCAGCCGCAGGTTCCCCTACGGCTACCTTGTTACGACTTCACCCCAGTCATCGGCCACACCGTGGCAAGCGCCCTCCTTGCGGTTAGACTACCTGCTTCTGGTGCAACAAACTCCCATGGTGTGACGGGCGGTGTGTACAAGGCCCGGGAACGTATTCACCGCGACATGCTGATTCGCGATTACTAGCGATTCCGACTTCACGGAGTCGAGTTGCAGACTCCGATCCGGACTACGGATGGCTTTCTGGGATTTGCTCCACCTCGCGGTATCGCTTCCCTCTGTACCACCCATTGTAGCACGTGTGTAGCCCTGGTCATAAGGGCCATGATGACTTGACGTCATCCCCACCTTCCTCCGGTTTGTCACCGGCAGTCTCCTTAGAGTTCCCACCATTACGTGCTGGCAACTAGGGATAGGGGTTGCGCTCGTTGCGGGACTTAACCCAACATCTCACGACACGAGCTGACGACAGCCGTGCAGCACCTGTGTTAGTGTTCCCGAAGGCACCAAAACATTTCTGCTAAGTTCACTACATGTCAAGACCAGGTAAGGTTCTTCGCGTTGCATCGAATTAAACCACATGCTCCACCGCTTGTGCGGGCCCCCGTCAATTCCTTTGAGTTTTACTCTTGCGAGCGTACTCCCCAGGCGGTCAACTTAATACGTTAGCTCCACCACCAAACTCTAAAGCGAGCCTGACGGCTAGTTGACATCGTTTACGGCGTGGACTACCAGGGTATCTAATCCTGTTTGCTACCCACGCTTTCGTGCCTCAGCGTCAGTGTTGGTCCAGAGAGTCGCCTTCGCCACTGATGTTCCTTCCGATCTCTATGCATTTCACCGCTACACCGGAAATTCCACTCTCCTCTCCCACACTCTAGTCTACCAGTATCAGATGCAGTTCCCAGGTTGAGCCCGGGGATTTCACATCTGACTTAATAAACCGCCTACGCACGCTTTACGCCCAGTAATTCCGATTAACGCTTGCACCCTCCGTATTACCGCGGCTGCTGGCACGGAGTTAGCCGGTGCTTCTTCTGTTGGTAACGTCATTATCTTCCCAACTGAAAGTGCTTTACAACCCGCAGGCCTTCTTCACACACGCGGTATTGCTGGATCAGGCTTCCGCCCATTGTCCAATATTCCCGACTGCTGCCTCCCGTAGGAGTCCGGGCCGTGTCTCAGTCCCGATGTGGCTGGCCATCCTCTCAGACCAGCTAAAGATCGTCGCCTTGGTAAGCCTTTACCTTACCAACTAGCTAATCTTACGCGGGCTCATTAAATAGCGGCTTGCGCCTTTCCCCCGTAGGGCGTATGCGGTATTAATCCGGCTTTCGCCGGGCTGTCCCCCACTACTCAGTAGATTCCCACGTGTTACTCACCCGTCCGCCACTGAATCCGAAGATTCCGTTCGACTTGCATGTCTTAAGCATACCGCCAGCGTTCAATCTGAGCCAGGATCAAACTCTTCAGTTCAATCTTTATCTTTTGAAATTGAAGAGCAAATCCATCGAAATTACGTTTTAATTACATTAACGTGAACTCAATGGTTGCTTGCTTCTTGTGCTTCTCAACACAATCACAAGCCCCCACACAAGTTTTCTGGCTTCTTTTGTTAATCTACGCACTGCTCTCTAAGCAGCGAGGGGCGAATCTTAAAGGCTTTCGAGGTTCGTGTCAAACACTTTCTCAAAATTCTTTCGGACTCTAAAAGCAAAATTCAATTCCCTAAGTCCTTGATTCTGCTTTTGTTTCAGAGCGTTTTTGCCCTGAGTGAGCGGCGCATTATACAGGCTGGGTTAAGCCCGTCAACCTGTTTTTTACCTTATGCCAAGGTTATTTTAGCGAACTTGCGTTTACCCACCTGAAAGACCGCCGTGATTCCCTTTTCAATCAAAAGATTACGGTCTTCCACCTTGATTCCATCGACTTTCACGCCACCCTGTTGAATCATCCGTAATGCATCCGACGTACTGCCAATCAAGCCAGCGGCTTTCAATAATGAGGCAATTGGCATTCCCGCGCCTTCGGCAACGAGGCTAATTTCATCCATTTCATCCGGCATCGCGCCTTTCTGGAAACGCGCAATGAAGTCTTCACGCGCCCCGACTGCCGCCGCCTGACTATGGAAGCGGGCGATCAATTCTTCCGCCAACAGGAACTTGAGATCACGCGGATTTGCACCCTGCTCTACATCTTGCTTGAAACGCTTAAGTTCAGTCAGTGGACGGAAGCTGAGTAATTCAAAGTAACGCCACATCAACTCATCCGAGATCGACATGATTTTGCCAAACATATCGTTAGGCGCGTCAGTAATACCAATGTAATTGCCCAGCGACTTCGACATCTTATTAACGCCATCCAAGCCTTCGAGCAATGGCATGGTCATGACCACCTGCTGCTCTTGCCCGTATTGACGTTGTAATTCACGCCCAACTAGCAAGTTAAACTTCTGGTCAGTCCCACCCAGTTCCACATCCGCCTTCATCGCCACTGAATCGTAACCTTGCACTAAAGGATACAAAAACTCGTGAATCGCAATCGGCTGTCCCGACTTATAACGCTTAGTGAAATCATCGCGCTCCAACATTCGCGCCACGGTATGCTTCGCCGCCAACTGAATCAGCCCTGCACTCCCCAACTGATTCATCCACGTTGAATTGAACATAACTTCTGTTTTATCGGGATCAAGAATCTTGAAAATTTGTTCCTGATACGTCACCGCATTTTGTTGCACTTGCTCGGCAGTCAACGCGGGGCGTGTCGCCGATTTACCCGTCGGATCGCCGATCATCCCAGTAAAATCACCGATCAGAAATAAAATCTGGTGTCCCGCGTCCTGAAACTGTCTCATCTTATTAATGAGCACGGTATGCCCTAGATGCAAATCAGGCGCAGTTGGATCGAAACCCGCTTTTATCCTAAGTGGCTTACCTTTTTTAAGTTTCGCCACCAATTCGGCTTCGACCAGCACCTCTTCGCAACCACGTACCAGCTCTTGCATGAGGTCAGCAACATCATCCATTTAACATGCTCCAGAATTGACAATTCTTTAATTTTGATCTACATAGGGAAGTAAGTTTATCAGTTTTCTCAGATGCAAGGTCAAGCAAGCATAGAGAGTGTCGACATTTTTGGCTGATAAGCGTGGTGAGTCAACCTCTATTGAGTTCAGGAATGATTCAGTACATACTCGCTAACCTCCGCCGAATTAGCGGATTTCTGTGTTGATTTTTATACAGAAATACATCACTTGATAACAAGTATGGAGTGAAAACCTTGTCATCGTCTACACGAAGGCCGCAACCCAAGAAAAGTTGGGATGAAGCCATGAAAGGCTTTGATTTTCCGGGTGGATATATCCCCGTGGATCACAAAGCCGAGTCAGCCAAATCCTCTTCCAAACCCTCATCGGTAAAGAATCTTTTCAAGCCGGTCGCGCCTGCCAATGTCAGGCTCACACCCGCGAAGCCAAAACCAGAAAAAACGCGCCAGACTCAAGCGAAAATGGCAGCGACTTCCACCAGAAAACCACTGCGCTACCTTGCAACGCGCTCTCTGCTATTAGCGTGTGGCTTGGCAACCCTCGGCAATTTGCCCGTTTACTCGATGATTAATACCTCTAAAGACGGTCAAGTCATCAATTTGACAGACCCACTGTTAGACAACAACTCTCCGGCTCAAGTCATCAAAGACCTGAATTTACCCGCCGTTGCCGTCGAATCCTTTTCAGGGTACGCGATGGATGTCTTGCCCGATGCGACACAAGGCAACTGGTCCATGCGCACCATTGGCGCTGATGACAGCTTAGCAACCATTCTCGGCGGACTAGAACTCACTAAAACCTCGCAAAAACTCTTAGAAGATTCTGCGATCAAACAAGCCCTCAACCACCTCAAAACCGACAGCCGCCTCTTCACACAGGTTGTCGATGGCAGCTTGCAACAACTCATCTATGCCAAAAGCAAAGACGAAACCTACATCGTTTCCGTCACAGATGATGGCTATGTCGGCAAATGGGATACCACCGCCCTAGAAAGCCGCAACGCCAAAATTGCTTTTAGCGTCAAACACTCCATTCAACGCGACGGTAAATCCGCTGGCTTAAGCACTTCACTCATTCGCCAAATCAGCCAAATCTTCCAAAAAGATGTCGATTTCAAGAAAGGCGTGAAAGTGGGCGATAAAGTCGGGGTTATTTTTGAAGATTTCGTCTACCAAGGCGAAAGCATCTACACCGATAAAGTCTTAGCGGCAGAATACACCACTAGCAAGCAAACCTATCAACGGATACGTTTCACCCTTGCTGAGGGCAGAACGGATTATTTCCGCCCCGACGGCGATACCGAGCTGAAACGCCCCGCCTTTGACCGCAAACCACTCACCGATGGACGCTTGAGTTCTGGTTTCGGGATGCGTAATCACCCCGTGTTCTTCCTACGCAAAAACCACGCAGGCACAGACTTTGCTGCGCCACGCGGCACGCCGATTCACGCCACCGCAGATGGCACAGTCAAAGTGATGGAGCGTCAAGGTGGTTACGGTAATTTGGTAGAATTGCGCCATGACGGCAATATCACAACACGCTACGGTCACATGTCCGCCTTCAATGAAGACTTCAAACCCGGCAGCGCCGTGAAGCGCGGGGAAATTATCGGCTATGTCGGATCGACCGGCACATCCACCGGCAACCATGTCCATTACGAATTTCGCGTGAATGGCGAGCCACAAAACCCAATGGCAGTCGAAATACCGCAAGTGGGCATTATGTCAGCCGACGAAATGCAAGCATTCAAGAACCGTGCTTCCGCAATGGTTCAAGAATTAGCTGACCTGCGCAAACTCGCTACTCAGCCTCTTCAATCCATGCCATCTGGATAGCCTCCAGAATCTTCTCGTTGGATTTGTCAGGATTATCGCTGAAACCGTCTAACGCCTGCACCCACGTGTGCAGGTCAGTGAAGCGGATATAACGCGGGTCAACATCTGGGTGTGCGTCGTTCAACTGAATCGCAATTTCCAGCGTATCCGTCCATTTCAGTTCGTCCATTACCACTTCCCCTTAATGATGTTCAGACACCATATTGATGGTGTATTTCGGTATCTCGATAACCAAATCGTCCTGCCCCACTTTGGCTTGGCAACTTAAGCGCGAATCAGGATCAACCCCCCACGCTTTATCCAAGTAATCCTCTTCCAAGTCGGTCGCATCCGCCAACGTGTCGAACCCTTCACGGATATACACGTGGCAAGTCGTGCAAGCACAAGACTTCTCGCAAGCGTGTTCAATATGGATGCCATGTTCCAAAGCCGCATCGCAAATGCTCGTGCCTGGCGCAACATCCAGCACCGCCCCTTCTGGGCAAATGTCTTCATGCGGTAAAAAAATCAGTTTCGGCATGGTATTACCCCTTAAAATTCATCAACGCGATGACCCGCCATCGCAGCACGGATACTGGCATTCATACGACGTTCCACATAGGCATCCGCCGCTTTTTCCAGCGCCTTGATACCCGCTTCGATAGCACGGTAATCATTGCCGGGGCGTAACGTCACCAGCTTGTCGCGGAAGGTTAAAATATAGCTACGCTCATCCGCCGTCAGCAACACATCACCGTCAGCCAGCAATGCCGCATCCAACGCCTCGATAGCACGATCCGCTTCGACTTGCTGTTCACGCAAGCGCCGCGCTTCCATATCATCACGCGCATACGTCATGGAATCACGCAACATGGTTTCAATTTCGGTATCGCTCAAACCGTAGGACGGCTTCACTTCCACGCCCGACGTAATCCCCGTGGTTTGCTCTTGCGCGGTCACATTCAGCAAACCATCCGCATCCACTTGGAAAGTCACGCGGATACGTGCCGCACCCGCCACCATCGGCGGAATACCACGCAGTGAAAAACGTGCCAACGAACGACAGGCTTCCACGGTATCACGTTCACCTTGCAGGACGTGGATCGACATAGCGGTCTGCCCATCCTTAAACGTGGTAAATTCCTGAGCGCGAGCCACTGGAATCGTGGTATTGCGTGGAATGACCTTCTCGACCAAACCACCCATCGTTTCCAACCCCAACGACAACGGAATCACGTCGAGCAGCAACATATCGGAATCGGGTTTATTGCCCGCCAACACATCCGCTTGAATCGCCGCACCAATCGCCACTACCCGATCAGGGTCAATATTCACCAGCAACGGCTTGCCGAAGAATTCGCTGACCTGTTCACGCACCGCCAATACGCGGGTCGAACCGCCCACCATAACGACATCCTTCACCTCGTCCTTGCTGAGATTCGCATCCCGCAAAGTACGCCGACACGCCATTAGGGTTTTCTTCACCAACGGCGCAATCAATTTATTCATGTAGTGACGGGTCAACTCACCCTGCCAAGCGCCTAATGCCACGGGAGTTGTCTCAACCGTAGTCAGCGCTTCCTTCGCATTCCGCGCTACTACCAACGCTGTGCGCAATACTTTCTGGTCAGAACTGCCCTGCAAACCCGACACTTGCAACAGCCATTCCGCAATCACATGATCGAAATCATCGCCACCGAGCGCCGAATCGCCACCCGTTGCCAAGACTTCAAACACGCCTTTGTGCAAGCGCAAGATCGAAATATCGAACGTGCCACCGCCCAAATCGTAAACCGCGATCACGCCTTCCGCATCCTGATCCAGCCCGTAAGCAACAGCAGCTGCGGTAGGTTCATTCAACAAACGGTAAACATGCAGCCCCGCCAGCGTTGCCGCATCACGGGTGGCTTGGCGTTGCGCATCGTCAAAATACGCCGGAACAGTAATCACCACGCCCGTCAAATCGCCACCCAGCGTATCTTCCGCCTGACGTTTGAGGACGCGCAATATTTCCGCCGATACTTCCACCGAGGAAACATCACCGCCCGCCGTATGGATGCGCGGCACACGCGACTCCCCCGTAACAAACTGGTACGGCAAATGCCCACCCAGTTGCACCACATCTTCCACCCCGCGCCCCATCAGGCGTTTAGCGGACGCAATGGTATTCAACGGATCTTCGGTAATCGCCGCTTTTGCGTCATGCCCGACGATAGGCATAGCATCCGCCACATAGCGCACCACCGATGGCAACAAATGCCGCCCTTGCGCATCAGCCAGCGTATCCGCTTGCCCACTACGCACCGTGGCAACTAAGGAATTGGTTGTACCCAAGTCAATGCCCGCCGCCAGACGATGCTGGTGGGCAGTCGTGGACATGCCGGGTTCAGAAATTTGCAGTAATGCCATGAATAATCCTAGAGGCTTTCTTCGAGACGTTCTTCGCGGGCGCGAATGTCTTCCAGCAGGCGCTCGAAAAAGCGCATTTTGAGCATTGCATCTTTAGCCGCCGCGTGGTTTTGCAGCTCCCAGTGTTCAGCAAAGTCGCTTTCCAAATCGCGCATTGCCAAACGCACTTGTGTACCGAGGGTATCCAGCACTTCAAACGGCTCGTCGGACGTTTCCGCTTCCTCGATCGCTTCGCGCAATTCCATCTGCTGCATTAAAAATTCAGGGTCGGACGAGGTGTCGCGGTCATCGTTGATTTCAACACCCGCCAACACCAACAGGTAACGGGCACGAAGGCGCGGTTGCCGCAAGGTATCGTGCGCTTCATTCAGCAAGGAGGTGATTTGCACCGCCAGCCGCCGTTCCTGATCGCTGCCACTGGCAAACCGATCAGGGTGGTATTGCGATTGCAGTTCACGGAAACGTTGGCTTAATGCCGCACCATCCACCGCAAACTGTTGGGGCAAGCCGAACAGGGTAAAGTAATCCTGTTGCAGCTCCGGCAGCAGCGTCAAACGGTGAAACTCTCACCACACCCGCAACGCGCTTTTTCGTTGGGGTTGGTGAATTTGAAGCCTTCGTTTAAACCTTCGCGGGCATAATCGACTTCCGTGCCGTCCAAATACACCAAGGCTTTCGGGTCAACAATCACCTTGACACCCAGACTTTCAAACACCGTGTCTTCGGCTTGAAGGTCATCCACAAACTCCATGACGTAAGCCATCCCAGAGCAACCATTGGTTTTGACACCCAAGCGCAAACCCAAGCCTTTGCCACGGTTGGCAATGAACTTGTTGACGCGGGTAGCAGCGGATTCAGTCAAGGTAATCATCTTATGCGCCTGCCTGTTCTTGCTGTTTCTTTTGGTAGTCTTCAATCGCGGTGCGGATCGCGTCTTCCGCCAATACTGAACAGTGGATTTTCACCGGTGGCAAATCCAATTCAGCCGCAATGTCAGTATTCTTGATCAGCTTGGCTTCTTCCAACGTCTTGCCTTTGACCCATTCGGTCAGCAAACTGGAAGACGCAATCGCCGAACCGCAGCCGTAAGTTTTGAACTTAGCATCTTCGATAATGCCTTGGTCGTTCACCTTGATTTGCAGCTTCATCACGTCGCCGCACGCCGGAGCGCCTACCATGCCCGTCCCGATATTCAGGTCAGCCTTGCTGAAGCTGCCGACGTTGCGGGGATTTTCGTAATGGTCAATGACCTTTTCACCGTATGCCATGATTTATTCCTCGTAGAAATCTTAATGCGAAACCCATTCGACCTTACTAATGTCGATGCCTTCTTGGAACATTTCCCACAGTGGGGAGAGTTCGCGCAGTTTCTCAACCGCAGCGCGGATGCGCTCAATCGCGTAATCCACCTCTTCCACTTTGCTGAAACGCCCCATCGACAAGCGCAGGGAACTGTGTGCTAATTCATCGCTACGCCCCAAGGCACGCAATACGTAGCTGGGTTCAAGGCTGGCGCTGGTACACGCTGAACCGGAGGACATTGCCAGCCCTTTCAGCGACATCATCAGGCTTTCACCTTCCACGTAGTTGAAGCTGATGTTCAAAATGCCCGCAACGCGATGTTCTAAATCACCGTTAACGTAGACTTCTTCAATGTCTTTCAAGCCGTCGTACAAACGGTTGCGCAACATTAGGATACGATCATTTTCCGCGTTCATTTCCAACTTGGCAATGCGGAAGGCTTCACCCATACCCACAATTTGATGGGTGGGCAATGTGCCGGAACGCATCCCGCGTTCGTGACCGCCGCCGTGGGTTTGTGCCTCGATACGCACGCGGGGTTTGCGACGCACGTACAACGCACCAATGCCTTTAGGGCCGTAAATCTTGTGAGCAGAGAAGCTCATCATATCCACTTTCAGGGCTTCGATGTCAATGGGGACTTTGCCCGCACTTTGAGCTGCATCAACGTGGAAGATGGTTTTATTGGCGCGGCACATCTCACCAATGGCGGCGATGTCTTGAATCACGCCGGTTTCGTTGTTGACGTGCATGATCGAAACCACGGTGGTGTCTTCGCGCATCGCCGCTTTGAGCTTAGCCAAGTCGATCAAACCATTGGGTTCGGGGTCAAGGTACGTCACCTCGAAACCTTCGCGTTCCAATTGGCGACAGGTATCCAGCACCGCTTTGTGTTCGGTTTTGCACGTAATAATGTGTTTGCCGCGACGCTCGTTGAAATGTGCCGCGCCCTTGATAGCAAGGTTATTCGATTCGGTCGCGCCGCTTGTCCACACGATTTCTTTGGGGTCAGCGTTGATCAGTGCAGCCACGTTGCCACGCGCCTCTTCCACCGCCGCTTCGGCTTCCCAGCCAAACGAATGGCTTTTAGACGCTGGATTGCCAAACACACCCATCGGGGTTAGGTATTGCATCATTTTCTCGGCAACACGCGGGTCTACGGGAGTAGTGGCAGCGTAATCGAAGTAAATGGGCATTTTCAGTTCACTCATGGGGCTTGTCCTGCACTAGCATTAATGGGAATGTGAATGGTGGGCGCGGAAGTCGATGCGTTTATCATTTTGGCGTGCGGCAGTGGCTTGCACTTCCATTTTCGCGGTCATATCGGCGAGGGTGATTTCCGAGAGAAACACGCGAATCTGGTTGCTTAAGTCCATCCACAAATCGTGGGTTAAGCAGCGTTTATTGTCTTGGCAATCGCCTAAACCACCGCAGCGTGTCGCATCCACATTTTCATCCACCGCGCTGATAATGTCAGCAATCACAATGGATTCGGGCGTGCCATTGAGTTGATAACCGCCGCCGGGGCCGCGCATACTGACCACTAAACCCGCTTTGCGCAGTTTAGCAAACAGTTGTTCTAAATAAGAAAGTGATATATCCTGCCGTTCAGAAATCTCTGCCAGTGACACTGGTTGATCCCCATTATGCAAGGCCAAATCCAGCATGGCTGTCACCGCATAGCGACCCTTCGTAGTCAGTTTCATAGTGATGCTCTCCATTCAAGCTGCACACATCCTACCAATACCCGACAAAACTAGTCAAGTATTAAGGTTTTATGTATCCCTTTTGGAATAAATTTTGTGCAACGCAGCATATAATGACGTAAGATCACGCACATAATAGCCAATATCGACACACATAAACGTATGGAAAACGCCAACAACCGCCCGCGCAAGCAAATCCAATCGCAGAATGCGCGACGAAATTTATACGCCAAGCAACTCTATGCTGTTGAAGTATTACGGGCAGTTGCCTTTCCCTCAATCACTGCTTTTGTTATTTGGGCAGCGTATAGTTTTTACTTGATACAATCGTTAACCACGGACATACACCAGATGCAAAAAACCATGGTAAACATGCATACTAAAGTGCAGGTTAATCTGGATGTTCTCACCAAGCAGATAGAAACCAGCAAAAATAATATGACGGAGATGGTTCAAGCAGCAGATACCATCAATCACCATGTTCACAACATACATAACAACTTGCACAGCATGGCAAGCACTGCCCAACAGATGGACGCGTCAACCCAAAATATGACCCTATCGGTCTACAACATGCAGCAAGGTATTGGCAATATCAACAAGCACATACCCATATTTCCGCCATAAATATGCAGACAATCAAGGTCTTGTTGCTTCCTCATCAAACCGCTCAGTTTGCAAAGCGGGCAGCGGTTTTGCCTCCACGACCCCACCCAAATGCTGGATTTCTTCGCACAGTTTATCCATGCGTTCATCCATCAAGTGAATATGATCCAACATCCGATTCATCGTATGCGCGACCGGATCAGGCATGTCTTGGGTTGCACCGTAAGCATCGAACCCCATTTTCTGCGCAATTTCTTCGCGGCGTTTTTCCTGCGGCTTGCGCGGGGTCACGATACGCCCCGGAATGCCAGTGACGGTTGCCCCTTCTGGCACATCTTTCACCACCACCGCGTTAGAGCCGACCCGCGCACCGCTGGCAAGGGTGATCGGCCCTAGGATTTTTGCACCCGCACCGATCACCACATCATTGCCCAACGTGGGGTGGCGTTTGCCTTTTTGCCAGCTTGTACCGCCCAAGGTGACACCGTGATAGAGGGTGCAATCGTCGCCGATTTCAGCGGTTTCGCCAATCACCACGCCCATACCGTGGTCGATAAAAAAGCGCCGCCCGACCGTTGCACCGGGGTGAATTTCAATGCCCGTGAACAATCGCGCCACATTCGACAACACGCGTGCCAACCATTTGAAACCGCGTTGCCACAACCAATGACTGAGGTGATGGATGAAAATAGCGTGCAAGCCGGGGTAGGTCGTGACAATTTCAAACACATTGCGGGCAGCAGGGTCACGGTCAAAAATGCAGTAAATATCTTCACGGATACGCTCGAACATGCGATTCCTCAGGCTGTGGCGAATTGGGCTGCTTAGTATGCCTACATCTGCGCAGTTGCGCCAATCACTGCCTGACCCAAGGCAATACCACCGTCGTTGGACGGTACGTGTTGATGGGTCAGCACCTGCAAACCCGCATCTTCCAGCCGTTGCTGGATGCCATTAAACAGAATGGCGTTTTGGAATACACCGCCGGATAAAGCGATAGCTTGAATGGCGGGATATTCCGCACACAAACGCTGCGCCAACTCGGTAATAATGTGGATTAAACCTTGGTGAAATTGCGCAGCAATAGCTTCGCGGCAATAGCCTGTTTGCAGGTCTTTGAGCAATTCATACCATAGCGGTGCAGGGTCAATTTCCCAACAGTCAGCGGCATTCTTGGCGAGGGCAAACGGGTAAGCCGGAACGATATTGAGCAAACACGCTGGAGTAATGGCTTCCAACTCGATGGCGGCTTGCCCTTCGTAGCTGATGCTGGCACGACTGCAATCAAGCGCAGCCGCCACCGCATCAAACAAACGCCCGCAGGAACTGCTCAATGGCGAATTCAGACCACGCGCCAGCATGGTTTCTAGCGTTGCCAGCGGTTGTTGTTGCAGGAATTGTATCAGTTCCAGATCAGCAAAATGGGCGGCAACCTCTACCCAGCCGAGAGCGTGCAAATGCGCCCACGTATTGCGCCACGGCTGCACAATGGCTTGCGTACCACCAGGCATGGCGACGGGTTTGAAATGCCCGACCCGCTGGTATCCACGGTAATCTGCCAGCAAAAACTCACCGCCCCAGAGTGTGCCATCATCACCATAGCCCAAACCATCCAGCACAATGCCCAGCACTTTGCCGCCATCCATAGCCCAGCCATTTTCTGCCATGCAAGCTGCGACGTGAGCGTGGTGGTGTTGCACTTCAATCAGCGGCAAACCTTGTTCCCGCGCCCATTGCTGCCCCAGTTGGGTGGAACGGTAACCGGGGTGTTTATCCACCACAATCGCTTGCGGTTGATGCTGGAACAAGTCGCGGTAAAGCTGCAAGGTGTGGGTGTATTCGCGCCAAGTACGCGCATCTTCAAGATCACCCAAGTGTTGCGAAAGAATGGCTTGCCCGTCGCGTACCATTGCAAATGTATTTTTGAGTTCGCCGCCCATTGCAAGGAGTGGCGGTGCATTGGTAAACCCCGACGGCAAGGTGATGGGTTCGGGGGCATAGCCACGCGCACGGCGCAATAAACGCGGTTTGCCAGCGAGGATGCGGGTGACAGAATCATCGACACGGTTCACGATGGGGCGATTGTGTAATAGCAGGTAGTCAGCGATGCCCTGCATTCGCTGGCGGGTTTCCGCGATGGTGATGCACTGCGGTTCTTCGCTGAGGTTGGCGCTAGTCATGATCAGCGGCGTATTCCACGTTGCGAGTAGTAGGGCGTGGAGGGGCGTGTAGGGGAGCATGAAGCCGATGGTGGGTATCTCTCCACCTACCCTACGTTCTAACAATACAATTGGGGCGTGTTTGCTGTGCAATAACACCGCTTCAGCTTCAGTTACGTGGCAATACTGGCGAATTACATCCACATCTCGCGCCATCAGCGCCAGTGGTTTCTGGTAGCGGCGTTTGCGGCGGCGAAGCTCGGCAACGCTGACTTCATTCGTTGCATCACAAACGAGGTGTACGCCCCCCAAGCCCATCAGCGCGAGAATGTGACCTTCGCGTAGCAAGTGGTTGGCAGTGTCGAGGCAATCGCGTTCTGTTCCGCTTGGTGCAATCCCCTGCCCCGCCCTATCTTCCAACCACACATTGGGGCCACACGTCGGGCAAGCATTCGGTTGTGCATGAAAACGTCGGTCAGCGGGGTTTGTATATTCGCGCAAACATTCGGGACATTGCGGAAAACCCACCATACTGGTATTGGCACGGTCATAAGGTATCGTGCGCACAATGCTCAAACGGGGGCCACAATGGGTGCAATTGGTAAACGGGTAACGGTAACGGCGGTTACTTGCATCGAAAATATCCACACGGCAGGCAGGGCACATTGCTGCGTCTGCCACAATTCCTGTGTGAATCTCGCCGGATGCGCTGGCGATAATACGAAAATCGTCGTGTGGGCAAGCAGTATCCAGCGCCGTGACGAGGATGTCATCAAGCCGTGCCAGCGGCGGGATGTCGGTACGCAATTGCTGTTGGAAATCAGCCAGTGCGGATTCATTACCCCACGCTTCGATCAGCACACCACTGCTATCATTGCGTACCGTTCCGGCAATACTGCAAGCCTGAGCCAGCCGCCAGACATTAGGGCGAAAACCGACACCTTGTACCAAACCCGTGATGCGGATACTGCAAGCACTCATCACCTATGACTCAATCCGTGCGGCTAAATGCGCCCAATCCACTTCCTGCAAAACCCGCGCCTGTTGTTGCACATAATGTTGCTGCATCGCCGCCTGTTTCTGCTCCGGCGTCACCATGCCATGAAACGGCAACATTGCCTCGTAAGCCGCATCCTGATGCACTTTGAGCGGAGTCAACACATCCTCGCGGCGCGTATAAAAAGCATCTTCGCCTTCCGCACACACTTGATCAAAGACGTTAAAATGGCGGCACGCCAGCGGACGCATGGGGTGGACAGCACATGCACCATCCAACAGAAACGGGCATGGCTGACCTGCCACATGGTTGGCAAGTTGCGGTTTAAGACGGGTACGAACATCGGCGGGCATGATTTTGGTGACATACCAATACAGCCCCAGCAATTCCAGCGGGAAAATCGGAATGGTGGTATGGCTCTTGCAGCAACTGGAACAACCTTTGGCGCAGGCAAGTTTGCGACCGTTGCGCTCTTCTTGCTGGATACCCTTGGCAACGCCAACATCAGCGCGATAATAAGCATCGAAGGCGTAACCCAGCCATGTATTTGCCGCCTCGTCAGCAGGAAACTTGAGGCGTTGGGGTTTGCCGTAAGCGGCTTTTTTGGGTTTCATCCAGACTCCGGTGAGGTTCAGCAAATGCGTGTCAACTGTTTTCTGGGCAGCATAGCGGAAACCTTGCCTTTTGTCAGAATAGCTAGAAAAAAACCACCGTCGCGGTTTATCCGCATGGTAATGAAGAATATAGTTACATACTAATAAAACTGATCACAATACAGACAGCATCATGTGGGAGAAGAAGAACTTATGAGTACGGGCAAATCTAGCAAGTGGCGCGATACCGTCATCCTGTTTGCGACCCTGACGTTATTCTGGCTAATGCTAAGCGGCAAGCTGGATACTGATGTCCTCATCGTCGGCGCAGTCGCATCATTAATCATCGCCCTGCTCTACCGCGATGGTCTGTCGTTTTTCACCGAATTCCGCTTCACCCCGCAAGCGATTGTGGCGGGCTTCCGTTACTACGGCTACTTCTTGCAGGAGCTGTTCAAATCCAATCTGAAAATGGCTGCCATTGTGTTGTCGCCCTCACTCCCGATTACGCCGGGTATCGTTAAAGTGCGCACCCGGCTAAAAAGCCGCATGGGGCGGCTGATGCTGGCGAATTCCATTACGCTGACACCGGGAACGCTAACCGTCGAGATGGCGGGTGAATGGCTGTACATACACTGCGTCACGCTGGGTGCAACGGATATTGAGGCAGCCACGGCGGAAATTGTCAGCGGGTTCGAGTCTTACCTTGAGGTGATGTATGGTTGAGGTGTTGATTGCCATTGCCGGAACGCTTGCCGGGCTGGCATTCCTGCTGGCACTGGCGCGGTTTGTGCGCGGGCCATCGCGGGTAGACCGTGTGGTTGCGTTTGACGTGCTGACGGTGATTTCGATTACCTTCATCGTGCTGGTGGCCTTGGTGGAAAACCGGGGCATTTATCTGGATGCGGCGTTGGTTTACGCGCTGTTGTCATTCCTGGGGGTAATCGCCATTGCCCGCTATCTGGAGGGCAGGTTCTGATGGGACTGCTAATCGACATTATCGGTGGCTTGCTGCTGGTCAGCGGCGCGGCCTTTCTGCTGTTCGGTAGCTTGGGGCTGCTGCGGATGCCGGATGTTTTCAACCGCATTCAGGCAGGCACAAAAACCACCACATTGGGAACCTTGTTAACCCTTGCCGGGGCAGCTTGTTTGCAACCCGCATGGGGCTGGAAACTATTGCTGATTGGGGTATTCCTGATCTTCACTAACCCCGTTTCCGCTCAGGTGCTGGCGAACACTGCCCACCGACGCGGAGCGCAAAAAACCCCATTGACCAAGATTGACCAGTTGGCAGAAGACCAAGAGGGCAAAGCATGAATACCGTATTACTGAGCATCGGCGTATTGCTGGCGGTTGCCATGATTGGCGTGGCATGGCTAACGATTCGCGCCACCCGGATTGCCACCGCGATGTTGGCGGCAGGGTTGGTGAGCCTGTTTGCGTCGGTGCTATTCCTGTTTCTCGCTGCCCCTGATGTGGCAATGACCGAAGCGGCGATTGGCAGCGGCTTGACTACCTTCCTGTTTTTCTTTGTGCTAGGGCGCGTGCGCGGAGGCCAATCATGATCCGACGTTTTGCGGTTTTCCTGCTGTTGCTGGGCTTGGGGGCAATCTTTGCCGACCTGTTGCTGGGCTATACGCCAAGCGAGGAACTCAACCTGACAGCACGTTACTACGCGGAACACACCGCGCAGGATTTGGGTGCTGCCAATATCGTCACCGCGATTGTGGTCACTTACCGGGGTCTGGATACGCTGGGTGAAGTCACGGTGCTGTTTTTGACCGCCACTATTATTGGCATGGTGTTGGCGCGTGGACGTAAACACCGCGCATTGCAACGCCAGTTACCGGCGGCAGGGGAATTGCTGACCACGGGTAGCCGCCTGTTAGTGCCGCTGATTTTATTGCTGGGCGTGTATGTGTTCGTCAACGGGCATTTGACCCCAGGCGGCGGTTTTCAGGGCGGGGCAATTGTGGCATCGGCGGCGTTGCTGTTGTTGCTGACAGATCCGTTGAAACGCTTTAGTCACCGCCTGATCGCGGTCATGGAAGCGGTATCGGGCTTGTTTTTCATCGGGCTGGGGGTGCTGGGGCTGGTGTATGCAGGCGGCTTCCTCGATAGCCGGGTGCTGCCCAACGGGGCATTCGGCACACTGTTTTCAGCGGGTGTCATGCCCATCATTTACAGCTTTATCGGTCTCAAAGTCGGGGCTGAATTCACTTCCATGCTGACCCATCTGGCAGAAACGGAGCAATCATAATGGACTGGATCGCAATGGCAACAGGCTTCATCCTCATCCTGATGGGGCTGTATGGCGCACTCACCAACCGTAATATCTTGCGGATCATTGTCTCGTTCAGCGTCGCCAATACCGGCGTGAATCTGGTGCTGGTAGCGGTGGGGTATATGCGCGGGCGCACTGCGCCGATTCTGGATGAAGCCGTACCGATGACGGATGCCGTCACCCGCATTATTGACCCATTGCCGCAAGCGTTGGTGCTGACCGCCATCGTGATTGGGCTGGGGGTAACAGCCTTGATGCTGACGTATGCCTACAAGTTGTACGAAGAAAAAGGCACGCTCGATATTTCCAAATGCAGGGATTTGAAATGGTAAGCCCACTCTACATCATTGCCGTCGGGCTGGGGGCAGCGTTCCTGCTCGGCCTGTTGCCGGAAAAATGGCAGCGGGCAGCCTATGGCGTAACCCTCCTCGCACTCGCGCTCATGGGCTGGATTGCCGGAAGCTGGCTGTGGGCGTTTGCGCTGCAAGGGGCTGCGCCGGTTGAAATCTTCACCGCAGGGACACAACCACCGTTTGCGATCAATTTCCGGGTCGGGCTGGCGGAAGCGTCACTGGCCTTACTGATGGCGTTGACGGGTTTGCACGCCGCGCTGTACATGCGCGATACCCTGTTCAAACAGGGGCGGCGGGCAATGGCGGTGCTGCTGATTTTCGTGATGGCCACCTGCGGGGTGATTTTCACCCGTGACCTGTTCAACCTGTTTGTGTTCATGGAACTGGTGGTGATTTCTACCGGTGGGCTGGTGCTGCTGTCAGCGGATCGGCGGGCGTTGGGGGCTGGTTTGAAATACCTGATTGTGTCGCAACTGGTGTCCATCCTGATGCTGGTGGGAATGGTATTTGCCTACCACGCCACTGGCACACTCAACATCGACGGCATGGCAGCAGCGCAAGCCGACTTGTTCAAAGGCGGGGCGTTGGCGTTTTTCCTAATGTTGATGGCGGTGCTGGCAGAGTTGAAACCCTTCCCTGCCAACGGCTGGGGGCTGGACATTTATGAATCGGCACACCCTGCATTTGCGGCACTGTTTTCGGCAGCAACCGGGGCAGCAACCGTGTACGCGGCGGACAAGCTGTTGCTGATTGGCGGGGCGCAATGGTTGCCACTGGCAAGTGCCATCGGGATTGTAACCTTTGTGGTTGCCAATATTTTTGCCTTGGTGCAAGACAATGACCGGCGGTTGCTGGGCTATTCCTCGATAGCACAGGTGGGGCTGATCCTGACCGTAATCGGGCAGCGCGATTTGCTGGGGGAACAGTATTATTTTGTGGCAGGCGGTATCTTGCTGGCTCATGCGGTTGCCAAAGCGGGCTTATTCTGGCTTTCCGGGTTGGTGGCAGCGCGGGGCCTGGGTGACTGGGCTGCGTTACGCGGGCATCCGGTACTGGTATTTGCGTTTGTCACCTTTATTGCCTTGTTGGTGGGTTTGCCGCCCTTCCCCGGCTTTTATGCCAAGTGGGAACTGGCGCACGCACTGGCAGCAAACGGGCAATTGTGGTTGTTGGGGCTGATCCTGTTTGGGGCATTGCTGGAAGCGGCGTATTTGTTCCGCTGGTTTGGCTACGTGCTTAAGCGTGAACAGCCGCAAGCGGGATTATTGCTGCAAGCCATCAAGGAAGATGTTGCCTTGAGTGCGGTAGTGGTTGCGTGGTTATTGGCTTATTTGTGGGGCGAACTCTCCGGGCAAGGCAATCTGTTGCACGCCATCCCTTTGTTGTTTGCGCTGCTGTTTTTGCCGCTGGACTGGCTACCTGCCAAGCTCAAAAACGGGTTGGCAATTGCTGGGCTGGTCGGTTGGTTTTACCTGCATTACCCCAGTTACGATGCGCTGCAATTGATTTTTGCGGCGGTAATGTTGCCGGGTGGTGCGATTATTTTGCTGGCAAGTTTCCAGACGCAGCAACGGCGGGTGGGATTCTACCCGGCAGCAATGCTGATGTTTGCGGGCTTGGCGATGTTGATTGAAGCCAAAACCTCGTTTGCGTTTTTTGCGGCGTGGGAATTGCTGACGGTGGGTTCGTATTTCCTGATTCTGCGCGGCAAGCATTCTGAACCACACGCGCTGTCGTATATTGTGTTCTCGCTGGGCGGGGCATTCCTGATGCTGGCGGGGTTTGCACTGGCGGCGCAAGGTGTGCCGGACTTTAAAATTGCGGCGTTGGCACAGGTGGCAGAACCGTTTGCACCGTGGGTATTTGCGCTGCTGGCGATTGGTTTCATGACCAAAACGGCGGCGGTGGGTGTGCATATCTGGTTGCCCGGCGCACATGCGGAAGCGGAAACCGATGTATCACCGCTGGTGTCCGGTATCTTGCTGAAAGCGGGGCTGTTCGGGCTGTTCGTGTTGCTGATGACAATGGGCAAGCAGCAATTGTACGGGGTAGAACTCACCCACGTGATGCTGTGGATTGGGGCGATTTCGGCACTGATTGGGAACTTGCTAGCAATTTTCCAAGAAGATGCGAAACGCTTGCTGGCTTATTCTTCCATCGGGCAAATGGGTTACGCGCTGTTTGGGCTGGCAATGATGAACCATCTGGGCTGGCTGATGGCCTTGATGTTTGTCATTAACCATTACATTTACAAGTCGATGTTGTTCCTGTCAGTGGGCGGGGTTGCCAAACGTACCGGCACACGCGATATGTACCGCATGGGCGGCTTGATTACGCTGATGCCGCTGTCGTTCATTGCAACCTTGATCGGGATTATTGCGGTGTCGGGTGTGCCGCCGCTTTCCGGGTTTGGCGGACGCTGGATTTTCTACAATGCGATTATGACGGCGGAATACCGTTTGCCGATGGTGATTATTTTCCTTGCGGGGCCGATTGCGTTCCTGTACCTGTTCCGCCTGATTCACACCATTTTCTTGGGGCAGTTGAAAGATGAATTGCGCACCGTGAAAGAAGCACCGTTCTGGATTGTGTTGCCGCAGATGATTTTTGTGGTTGCCTTGTTGGTGTTCGCGCTGATTCCGGGCATGGCGTTGCGGCATGTGGATGCTTACCTTGCGCCGTTCTTTGGTGGGCAGAATGGGCTGGATTGGGCAGGGTTGACCATTACCAGCGAATTCGGTTACTGGAGTCCGGTGTCGATCATGCTGATTATCGGGGTGATTTTTGCCACGCTGTTTGCTTGGTTGCTGTTCGTCAACCGCAGGGCGCAGCCGGTGAAGCAGTTCAATATTGTGTTTGCCGGTGAACGCCCGTTCCGCCCGGAAACCACCCATTTTGCCTGGAACTTCTTCGCACCGTACCGCAAGGCACTGGGCTTTTTGACCCAGCCGCTGGTAACAATTTTTTGGGAAACCCTCACGGAATTGCTGCATTCGGCGGCAGATATTTTACGGCGGATGTATACCGGGAATGGGCAGACTTACGCCATTCACCTGCTCGCCTTTGTGATTATCGTCTACCTGTTGTGGATGGGGGGCTTGTGATGGAATTTGAATGGATGAGAATCCCGTGGGCGTTGCTGACATTGTTTATTGTCATCAACTACGGCTTGCTAATGACGGCTTTGGTACAAAAAATCGGCGCACGGGTGGGGCGGCGGCATGGTATCCCCATTTGGCAGAATTACATTGACATGATCAAAAACTATGCGCTGCGTACCTCCATTACCCACGGGGTGATGTTCTATCTGGGGCCGGTGTTCCGGCTGTCCGGCGGGGTGGGCTTGTTGCTGTTTGTGCCGAGCATTTACGGCTCGGAAATGTTCGCCAACTTTTCGTTTGCGGGCGATTTGATCCTCGCGCTGTATTTTGTGTTCTTTGGCACGCTGGGCATGGCATTGGGTGCGGCGGAAAGCGGGCATCCCTATTCCGCTATTGGCATTACCCGTGGCTTGTCGCAGATGACGGCGGCGGAATTGCCGTTTGCACTAGCGGTGTTTGCGGTGGCCTTGCAATACCAAACGCTTTCTGTGACCGAGATTGTAGCGGCACAGCAAGGTGGGGTGTTGCACTGGACATTATTTACCAATCCGTTAGCGGTGGCGGCGGCGATGATGTCGTTCCTCGGTTCGATGATGCGCCCACCGTTTGACGTGGTACTTGCGCCGCAGGAAATCCCCATTGGCCCGCCGACCGAATACCATTCCTCGTTTCTGGCGATGATGCAGACCAACCGGGCGTTGTTCCCGGTCGCCAAGATCGTGGTGTACATGAACCTGTTCTTTGGCGGGGCGGGAAGCTGGCCGGAATTTTTCCTCAAGGTATTCCTGATTTACATGGTGTCGGCGTTTGTCGGGGTGGTATTCCCACGCTTCCGGGTGGAACAGTCGATCCGCTGGTTTTTAATCTGGGCAGTGCCGTTGGGCATCCTCGCCGTGGTACTGGTGTAAGGTTATGAAAGAAGAATTACTCAAACGCATTGTAAAAACGCCGGATGGTCAGGAAATCGAAATTGACCCGCTGCGCGATTATTACTGCGAAGCAGGCCCCACGGTGCAACCGCCTGCGTACACCGCGATTATTGAAAAGCTGTTCAACTGGGCGCGTTCCGAATCGCTGTGGATTCTGGGCTTTGGCACGGGTTGCGGAGCGATCGAAATGCGCCCGCTAATGACACCGCGTTTCGACGCTTACCGTTATGGCATTCAGTGGCGGCCTACCCCGCGCCAGTCCAACCTGTTTGTGATTTCTGGCTATTTGTCGGTGAAAACCCTCAAGCGCGTGATCCGTTCCTACGAGCAGATGCAAGGACCGAAATACGTGGTGGGGTTAGGGTCTTGCACCATTAACGGCGGCATGTACTGGGATTCCTACAACACCATCAAGCGACTGGATGATTATTTGCCGGTGGATGTGTATATCGCGGGCTGTATGCCGCGCCCGGAAGCCTTGCTGGCAGGGTTTGAAGAGTTGAAAAAAATCATCCGCGCTGGCAAAGCCGAAGGCGCAAACCAATACGCCGCCAACTTTGACTGGTACAAAGCCAACCAGAAAAGCGTCATCCACGATTGGGACATGCCGGACTACAACTGGTGAGCATTATGCAGCAACTTTACGACACCCTCACACAACGTTTCTCACTGGGCGAATTCACCCGGCAACGCGCCGACCTCGCCTTTATTACAGTGGAAGCGGTACGCCTGCACGCCCTGTTACGGCATTTGCGTGATCAGGAAGGTTTCACCCATCTGGTGCTGTTAACGGCAGTGGACTGGCTGGAAGATGGGCAATTTCAGCTCACTTACCTGATCAACAACCGCGCCAAATGCCAAGATTTAGGCTTGCGGGTAATGATTGCCCGCGATAATGCCAGCATGGAAAGCATCCACGACCTGTGGGCAGCCGCAGCGACTTACCAACGCGAATTGCGCGAAATGTTCGGCATCGACTTCCCCGGTAGCCCACGCCTGATGGACGATTTCATTCTGGAAGGCTGGAACGCCGCCCCGCCCTACCGCCGCGATTTCGATACCCTCGAATATTCACGCGCCACTTACCGCGAACGCCCAGGGCGCGAAACCCGTGACCCGGCAGCGCACATGAAACAACAACTGTACGGGGACAAAGGCGATGTTTGAGTTAGACCGCAGCCAATACCCGCAGAAAAAAGCCGACGGCACACTGGACATTGACCTCACTTCCGGCAAATACCTGAAACTGTGGCAAGGCCCGCAACACCCCGGCATTACCGGCAATATGGCGATTGAACTGACCGTGTGCGGCGACGAAGTGGTGGATGCCACCACCCACGTCGGCTATTTGCATCGCGGCTTCGAAAAGTTGATGGAACGCCGCACCTTCATGCAGTGCTTCCCGATTGTGTGCCGCATTTGCGTCCCCGAACCCGATTTCAACGAATACTGCTACGCCGCTGCCGTCGAAGAACTCGCCGGGTTGGAAATCCCCGAACTGGCGCACTGGATCCGTACCCTGATTCTGGAAATGGGGCGCGTCAACAGCTACCTGATGTACCTCGGCGGGCAAGCCGGTGCCTTCGGGCAAGGCGTGATCGGGCAATGGACAACGTATGTGCGTGACCTGATGCTCGACCGTTTCGAGGAGCTGACTGGCGCACGCATTTACCACATGTTCATTATCCCCGGCGGGGTGCGCGATAACCTGCCAGACGGGTTTGCCGGGCGCATGGAAGAAACCTTGCGCGAAATCGAAAGCGTGCTGGCGGATGTGGATCGGGTCATGTTCCACAATGCCGTGTTCAAGAAACGTGCGGTCGGCGTGGGCGTGATTGATACCGCATGGCTGGACAGTTACGGCATTACCGGCCCAAATGCCCGCGCCGCCGGAGTCGCCAAAGACGTGCGCAAAGACCAGCCTTATCTGGTCTACCCCGAACTGGAATTTGAGGCGGTGACGGGCAAGGATTCCGACATTTACACCCGTGCGGATGTACGCCGCCGTGACTTGCTGCTGTCGCTGGATCTGATCCGGCAAATTTTGAGCAGACTGCCCAAAACGGGCGCGGTGATGACCAAGTTGCCCAATGTGTTGCACTGGAAAATTCCGCGCGGTGAAACCTATGTCCGTGGCGAATGTTCACGCGGCGAATACGGTTATTACCTCGTCACCGATGGCAGCGGCTACCCGCGCCGGGTGAATGTGCGCGGGCCGTCTTACACGCATTCGATTGCGCTGTTTGAACGCATGGTCATCAACGCCAATATTTCTGATGTTGCCGCTTTGCTGGTGTCGCTGCACACCTACCCGCCGGAGATCGAACGATGAGTATCAGTGACGTACTATCCCCGTTTACCGCTTGGAAAAACCTGTTCCGCGACCCGGTAACGATCAAAGACCCGCTCAATGAACGCCCCGGTGCGGCGCGTTATCGCGGCTTCCACAAGAATGACATGGACAAGTGCATCGGCTGCGGAACCTGCGAAACCATTTGCCAAAACGGTGCGATTGACATGCTGCCGGTAGAAGGCATTCCGGCGGTGCAAGGTGATTCCGGCTTGCGCCCGCGTATCGACTACGGGCGGTGCTGCTGGTGTGCGCTGTGTGTGGACGTGTGCATGACCGGCTCGCTCACCATGTCCAATGAATACAAATGGGTGGAAAGCGACCCCGACCTGTTCCGTTTTACCCCCGGCGTGGACAAAAAATATTGGGACAATGCCGAACTCGGCTACCAGCGTCATGATGAAAAGCATCTGATGCCCGTGGCACGCGAGGAAATGCCAGAACTGCACCCAGAAGCGCGGCTGGATTCGTTTGTCGAAATCGTCCAAGGTTACAACATCGAACAAGCCAAACTGGAAGCTGATCGTTGCGTATCTTGCGGCTTGTGCATTGCCACTTGCCCTGCGCACATGGCGATTCCCGACTACATCAAGGCGGTGCGGGACGGCGATTACGAACGCGGGGTACAATTGCTGTACGAAACCAACCCGTTTTCGCAAGTGTGCGGGCGGGTGTGTACGCATTGTTGCGAAGATTCGTGTGCGGCACGGCACGAAGGCGATCCGATTGCCATCCGCTGGCTCAAACGCCACATCATTGATCAAGTGCCGCAAGAAAAAGTCATTGAATTAATTGGCAAACCGGCTGCCCCGACGGGCAAGAAAGTTGCCATTATTGGGGCGGGGCCTGCGGGTCTGACGGCGGCGTTTGATCTTGCCCGTTTGGGTCACGCGGTCACGGTCTATGAAGCGCAAGCAGCGGGTGGCGGCATGACACGCTACGGCATCCCCGAATACCGCTTGCCTTACAACGCGTTGGACAGAGACATTGCCGTGATCACCGCAATGGGTGTGGAAATTAAATACAACCAGCGGGTTGGCACGGACATTACCATGCAGCAACTGGAAGCCGATTATGACGCAGTAGTGCTGGCAATCGGCTTGCATCAAGGGCGTTCCACCCGCATTCCCGGTTCCGACCACCCACAGGTACGCAAAGCGGTTGACCTGCTGCGCCAGATTACCGCTGGCGAAACGATTGACGTACCCAAATCCATGGTCGTGATCGGCGGCGGCAACGTGGCGATGGACATTGCCCGCAGCATGGCACGCCTGCAATTGCAGCACTACGGCGAAATCCGCGTGACCCTGACCGCATTGGAAGACAAGGCGCATTTCCTCGCCGATCCGGTGGAAATCAAGGAATCGCTGGAAGAGCAAATCAACATCCTCGACAGCCGTGGCCCACAAGCCTGCGTGATCGACGACAACGGCAAGCTGCTTGGCCTAAAAACCTGGAAAGTCTTGTCGATATTCGATGCAGAACGCCGCTTCGCCCCAAAATACGACCCGGCAGACGAGCAAATCCACGAAGGTGAAATGATCGTCGAAGCCATCGGTCAAATGGCCGATGTCAGCCTGCTCGGCGATGCACTCACCGAAAAACTGGAATGGAACCGTGGACGCATCCAGATTGACCCGAACGGACGCACTTCGGAAAACTGGCTGTGGTCAGCAGGCGATTGCGTCAAAGGCCCCGATGTCATCAACGCTGTTGCCGACGGCCACCGCGTCGCCACCAGCATCCACCGCGCTCTTACCCCACAGGAGGCAACCGCATGAGCGAAGCCAGCATCCAACGGCTGCAAAGCAAAACCACCCTCAAGGAAATCCTGGAAGTGGCAACCGAGTTTGAACGCACTGCCCGCGATTTCTACACCGACCTGATTCCCAAGGTACACAAAAGTATCCGTTATCTGGTGGAAGAACTGGCGACAGAAGAACAAGAGCATTACGACCTGTTTACCCAAATGGCAGCGCGTGACGATCTGGAGCAGCAACTCAAAGTTGAAGTGGAACGGCCTACCAGTGACCACAAGTTTTCCGACTGCATCCACCTGCCCGACCTTGGCGAACAGCCGGACGATCAGGCGGTGTTACAGTATGCCTTGCGGCGCGAACATGCGGCGATGGAGCAATACCACGCCTTGGCGCAAGGCACGGAAGCGGGGCCGATCCACGACCTGTTCCTGTACCTTGCGAATGAAGAAACCAAGCATAAAAATGAGCTGGAGAAACTGTACTACGCGACGGTGCATAGTGGCGGGGTGTGAAATTTATACTGCTGTCAGCAAATCCGGGGTAATTGTTCACCCGGCAGCATATCCACAATCCGTTCCCCACCGAAAGCGGTTTGCAAGATCACATGCCCGTCACCCTCCATCACTGCGCCGATGATGCAAGCATGATAACCCTCAGGAATGCGTTGCATCGCAGCCAACACGGCTTGTGCTGCGGTGATGGGGACGACAGCCACCAGTTTACCTTCATTGGCAAGATAGAGCGGGTCTAAACCCAGAATCTCGCACATACCGCGCACCGGGGTACGGATCGGCAGAAATTCTTCCTTCAACACCATATCGACGTTAGAACGTTCCGCAAATTCGTTCAGCACCGTCGCCAACCCGCCACGGGTTGCATCACGCAAGCAATGAATGTCGGGGCAAACTGCAAACATCGCTTCCACCAACGCATTCAACGGGGCGCAATCGGATTCGATGTCCGCCTCCAACGCCAAATCGCCCCGCGCATTCAGGATAGCCGCACCATGATCGCCCAACCAACCGTTGACGATCACCACATCGCCCACTTGCGCACCGCCAGCGGACGGGTTGAAACCTGCCGGAATCACCCCCACGCCAGCAGTATTGATAAACAGCTTATCCGCTCCGCCACGTTGCACCACTTTGGTATCACCCGTGACGATTTGCACACCTGCCTCATCCGCTGCGAGCCGCATGGATTGCAGAATGCGGGCGAAGGTTTCCAGCGGCAAACCTTCTTCGATGATAAAACCGCAACTCAGGTATAGCGGTTTTGCGCCCCCAACAGCAAGATCGTTGACCGTGCCATTGATGGCGAGCGTGCCGATATTGCCACCGGGAAATTCCAGCGGGGTGACGACGTAGGAATCAGTGGTGAAGGCTAGGCGGTCACCTTGCGCAACCAGTTCTGCCAACGGGATGCGGGCTTGGTCTTCGCCCTCTTCCAGCAGCGGATTGGTGAAAGTCTGGCGGATCAGGTTGTCTACCAGTTGGTGCATGGCGCGTCCGCCGCTACCGTGAGCGAGGGTAATTGTTCCAGCAAGATTCATGTGTTTTCCTTACGCTTTGCCAATTTGCCATACGCATAATAAGCCGCACACGACCCCTCTGGCGACACCATCAGCGCCCCCAGCGGATTCTGCGGATTACACGTCTTCGCAAACGCCGGGCATTCCCACGGTTTCATTACCCCGCGCAATACATCCGCACACTTCAGGTGTTCGGGGTCGTGCGTACTCGCCGCCGCTTGCAGCTTAAACTTCCTCTCCGCATCATAAGCCGCATACGTTTCCCGAATCTGGATACCCGCATCACCAATATTGCCCAAGCCGCGAAACTCGCTGTGTTCCCGCGTTTCGTAAACCTCGGCAATCGCTTTCAACCCCTCGACATTGCCCGCCTCCGGCACAATCCGCGCATACTGGTTTTCGACCTCGCAACGCCCTTCGGCAAACTGTTTCACCAGCATCCACAAGGCTTGCAAAATATCGAGTGGCTCAAAGCCGGTAATCACCAGCGGCTTGCGGTAATCGCGGGTCACGAAATCATACGGATGTGCGCCGATCACCATGCTAACGTGACCGGGTGCGAGGAAACCGTCCAGCCGCAAATCGGGGTCGGTGAGAATCGCCCGCATCGTCGCAGGCGTGGTGATGTGATTGCAGAACAGCGAAAAATTCTTCAGCCCTTCACGGTGTGCCTGCAACAGCGTCAGCGCCGTACTCGGCATGGTGGTTTCAAACCCCAACGCAAAAAACACCACGTCGCGGTCGGGATTTTTGCGGGCAATGGCGAGCGCATCCATCGGCGAATACACCATGCGCACATCGCAACCATCCGCTTTGGCTTGCAACAGGCTTTTGCACGTACCGGGGACACGCATGGCATCGCCAAACGTGGTGAAAATCACGCCGGGCTGTTCCGCAATGACCACGCAATCGTCGACCCGTGCCATCGGCAATACGCATACCGGGCAGCCGGGGCCATGCACCATTTCGATGTCAGCGGGCAACATTGACTCGATGCCGTATTTGAATAAGGTATGGGTGTGCCCACCGCAGAATTCCATGATTTGCAGCGGCATATCACGTTGACCGCGAGCAATAGGTGCAAGCCGTTTGATTTCTTCCACCAGCTTTTTGGCGGTAGCCGGATCGCGGAATTCATCCATGTATTTCATGTGGAAGTCTCCACTTGCCGCATCAAGTCGATCTCAGCCTGCATATCACCGAGTTCTGCCAGCAAGGCTAACGTGCGTGCGGCTTCTTCCTCATCCAACCGGCTCATCGCAAAACCGGCGTGTACCAGCACCCAATCACCCACGCAGCTTTCAGCCGGGTGTTCATCATCGACCACGCAAGTGATAATGACATCACGTTTCACCCCGCCGATGTCCACTTTAGCCACGAGGAATTCAAGATCAACCAGTTCGGTAATTTGTCCGGGGATGCCGAGGCACATGCTGTTCTCCTTGCTTAACTAAAACTGAGGTCTACCGTCAGCGGATCAGGCATCGCTTCAAACGCCCCCTGCACATCATCCGCCGTCACGCCATCTGGCAAGCCCAGTTTGAGGTGAGCGTAGAACATCAGCTCGCTGGACATGGGCGCGGCACGTTGTTCGCTTTCCAATTCTTCGATATTGACGTTCAACGCGGCGAGTTGGCGGGTAATGTCGTGGATAATACCGGGGCGGTCGTGACCGAGCAGCTCCAACGTCAGCGGCGTGATATTGCGCGAGGTGACAGCTTCGCTGTGCGTGACCAAAATTTGCAAGCCAGCGTTTTGCAAGGCTTGTAGGGCTTGTTTAAGGTCGGCGACTTGCTCTTGCGGCAGGGTGACGTGGGCAAGCCCTGCGAATTGTCCGGCGAGGTGAACCATGCGGCTTTCCTGCCAGTTGCCGTGATGGGCGGTAACGGCTTCAGCAAGGGATTTGACCAGACCAGCGCGGTCAGAGCCAAGAACAGTCAGTACCAGTGAGGATTGCATGAGAACTCCTTATTGCGGTTGTAATGGTTCGATTGTAGCAGGTCAGTGCGCCGGACATAAAAAAACGGCGGCACAATCGCTTGCGCCGCCGTCTTTATCCATCCGTGATTACGCGGCTGGCTTATTTGCCTACCATCGCTTCGCATTCGACGATCAAATCATCCAGAACTTTCACCGCTGTTTTGGCTTCTGCTTTGATTTCTTTCAGGAAATCCAGCTCACTTTTGCTTACCGCGCCGTCTTTCAGCACCAGTTCGCGCAGCATATCGACTTCTTTGATGCTGATATGACCGTCAGCCAGCACGAAGCCTTTCGCCACTTTACGCCATTCTGCCATGATCCATTCTCCTTGTTGACATTGATTTCATAGAATTTAGTAAGCGGATAACGTTAAAGTACACATCAATCCGCGCAAAGATTATGCTTGAATTGGCGGTTTGGCACAAATTAACCAGTCGATCCAGCCCTCTATTCCCGCTCCACTGGTGGCAGACACATGCAGAATTTGGATAGTGGGGTTAACGCGGCGAGCGTATTCCTCGCATTTCGCCACATCGAATGTCAGATACGGCAGCAAGTCGATCTTGTTGAGGATCATTAAATCCGCCGCATGGAACATATCGGGGTATTTGATCGGTTTGTCTTCACCCTCGGTGACGGAGAGAATCACGACTTTGTGCGCCTCACCCAAATCGAACGCCGCAGGGCAAACTAAATTGCCAACGTTTTCGATGAATAGAATGCCGCCGTTGGCGATGGGCAGCGATTCGAGCGCGTGCCCGACCATGTGCGCATCCAAATGACAGCCTTTGCCAGTATTGATTTGCAAGGCAGGAACACCCGTGGCGCGGATGCGGTCAGCATCATTGCTGGTTTGCTGGTCGCCTTCTATCACTGCCATCGGCACTTTGCCTTGCAAGCGGGTCAGGGTTTCGGTCAGTAAGGTGGTTTTGCCCGAACCGGGGCTGGATACCAGATTGAGCGCAAGAATGCCACGTTCAGCCAACCACCGACGGTTTTGCGCCGCGTATTGGTTATTTTTGCCGAGAATGTCTTGCTCGATTTGCACCATCCGCGCACTGCTCAAACCCGCCGCGTGGCTATGACTATGCCCACGAATCAGGGAATGTTCAGCCGTATCCGTTCCACATCCACAAACAGTACACATTATTCTACCTCCAGTTCCTTGATACGCATTTCTTCCCCGCTGGTGACTTGTAGCTGGTAACTGCCGCAATGCGGGCAGGCATCGTAACGCTGCTGGATGCTAACCGTTTGCGCACACTCCAAGCACCATGCCTCAGCGGGAACTTCGATAATTTCCAGTGTAGCGCCATCGGCAAGTGTGTTACGCACGATTACGTCAAAACAAAAGCGCATTGCCTCAATTTCTACACCCGACATCACACCAATTGCTAACCACACAGTTTTGACTTTGCGGAATTGTTGGCGCTTGGCTTCGGTTTCAATAATTTGCAGCACACCTTCGCACAGGGACATTTCATGCATCGGGGATAATCTCCAATTGGTAAGCCACACAAGGATCAAGCGCAGTGATTAAGGCTTTGGCTTTGGTACGTAATTCCAGCGCGTTTTTGGCTTGTAAGCTGCTGAGCATTGAGTACAGCGAACCTTGCGGATGGAAATTCCATTCGGTGGGGGCGACGATTTGATAGGTGCAAATCAAACCGTCGACTTGCACCACACGGTGGACGAGCAGACCCCGCGCCGTTGGCAGCAACGCCATCCGTTCAAGCCCACCGATTGCAACGACGGTAACAGGAACAGGGGGGGAACTGTCGAGGCAACTCACCATGTGTGCCCACGTTGCTAAACTAAACAGCATTCCGGTGAGTTTAGGGGCAAGCTCAACGGATTTTCCCGTCAAAAAATGGGCATTCAGGCACAGACGATTGGAGTGAAGATGAACTGCATTGACCCGGCACAGCCCCGCATCACGGGTGTAATGCAGCGTAAGTTGTAATTGACCGACCAGATTTTCCAATGACTGCATGAGATGGATACTTACTTTTTACAATCAAACCATAATACCCGACGTTGTACCATACGCAACTTTCCGTATGCCCCTTGCATAACAAATCCATTAAACGCTATCGTGCAGGCATATAACAACGACATACCGAGGAGGAGAAAACCCATGCCGCACATCATGCGCATTTACGGGTTGATGGTTTTTATCGCCGCCCTATTGATTAGTCCCCTGCTCCACCCCTGGATGGGGCAAACACCTGCCATTTTGCTGGTCATTCTGCCGTTTGCCCTATTCAGCGCGGTGCATTACCGCCGCGCGGCGGGGACGCGTGAAGATTGGCAAACAGTACGCCAGCACGCCGATTTGTGGTTGACCATTATGGGCAAAGCGGTGTTCTGGGGCATTCTATTGGCGTTACTCGCCATTTATCCCGCGCATTGGGCAGTGCTGGTGCTGAGTGGTATCGGGCTATTCATCGGCATGATCATTGCGGAACGCATGTCTGACACGCACATCGAAACGGGGCTGATTCCGGTCGGGGCGCTGGGCATTATGGCAAGTATTATCGTATTGGGCTTGCCATCTGCCGCACCATTCCAAGCAGCACTGCTACTGTTTTTGGGGATTATGGGTGGGCTGTTTGTTGCCCCCTTGCAAGCCTTGTTGGGCTACCACGTTCCGGCAGCGCAATTGCCCAAAGCCGCCCCCATCGACCACGTAACCCAAAGTGTGGTAATGCTGGGCTTTGTGGGAATAGCGGCGTTGCTGGCATGGCTGGGCTTGCCGAATGCGCTGTTAATGACGTTACTGACGGCCACGACCATCGCGGGGGCGTTGTATACGCTGTACCACATGCCGCAATCCCTATTGCGCTTCGTGTTCAGCCGCTTATTTCGGGCGCGTTACCGTTTAAAAGTGCTGGGGTTTGAACACTTGCCTGCATCAGGGGGCGTGTTATTGCTGGGCAATCACATTAGCTTTATCGATTGGGCACTGGTGCAAATGGCATCCCCGCGTCAGTTACATTTTGTGATCGAAAAAGGCTATTACGAACGTTGGTATCTGAAAGGCTTCCTCAATCTGTTTGGTGTGATTCCCATCAGCAGCAGCGCGAGTGCCGATTCATTGGACAAAGTGACCGACATGCTCAAAGCGAGTGAAGTGGTGTGCTTATTTCCCGAAGGCTCAATCAGTCGCACTGGGCAATTAGCCGACTTCAAACGTGGCTACGAAAAGGCGGCGAAAGATACTGGTGCGGTGATTGTGCCGTTTTACTTGCACGGCTTGTGGGGCAGTCGGTTTTCGCGTTCCAGCGGCTTTTTACGGGAAAACCGTCAATCTGGCTTCAAGCGTGACATCGTGGTGTCATTTGGTAAAGCATTACCGACGACAATTCCCGCGCATGAGTTGAAGCAGAAAGTGTTCGATTTGTCGTTTGCATCGTGGGATGCGTATTCGCACCTGATCGACCCGATTCCGGTGAACTGGCTGCGTTCTGCCAAGCGCATGAGTTTCCGCATGGCAGCGGCGGATGTGATCGGCGAACCGATGAGCCATCACCGTTTTATGACAGCGGTGTTCCGCTTTGCTGCTCTGATCAAGCACCTTAGTCCAGAACAGAACATTGGTTTGTTATTGCCCACCAGTGCAGGCGGCGCAATTGCAAACATGGCGGTGCTGACGCTGGGCAAAACGATTGTGAATTTGAATTACACCGCTAGCAGCGAGTCGATCCACAGTGCGGTGCAACAGGCGGGCTTGCAGCGGGTTTACACCTCCAAACGTTTTCTGGAAAAACTCAAAGAACGTGGGATTGATATTGCCGCTATCTTGCCGGATACGCCGTTGACCTTCCTCGAAGATTTGAAAGCAGAAATCCCCAAACACAAGCTACTGACCACACTCCTGATGGTGATGTTATTGCCTACTCGTGTGCTGCAATGGCTGTATGTGGCAAAAATTGACTTAGAAACCACTGCCGCGATTCTGTTTTCCAGCGGCAGCGAAGGTGCACCCAAAGGCATTGAGCTTTCCCACCGTAACTTGGCAGTGAATGCGCGGCAGGTGGCGGATGCGCTGAATACGCTGGATAACGATGTAATCATGGGAACATTGCCGACCTTCCACGCCTTCGGTTTGTTGGCGAGTACGCTGATGCCATTGTCGGAAGGCATTCCGATTGTGTGCCACCCCGACCCGACTGATGCGGTGAATATTGCCAAGGGTGTGGCGCGTTACGAAGCAACCTTGCTGTTTGGGACGGGGACGTTCCTGCGTTTGTATGCGAAAAATTCGCGTGTGCATCCGCTAATGTTCCAGTCGTTGCGCTACGTGGTGGCGGGGGCGGAAAAACTTGCGCCGGAAGTGCGCCGCCTGTTCCTCGACAAGTTTGGCAAGAAATTGTTGGAAGGTTATGGTGCAACCGAAACCTCACCCGTTGCCGCCGTTAACTTGCCCGACCAACTCGATACACGCTATTGGAAAGTGCAAGCGGCTAACCGCGAAGGCACGGTGGGTTTGCCTGTACCGGGGACGAGCTTCCGCATTGTTGACCCCGATACGCTGGAAACCTTGCCGACAGGCACGGATGGCTTGATCCTGATTGGCGGCCCACAAGTCATGAAAGGTTATCTGGATGCGCCGGAAAAAACTGCACAAGCGATTGCCGAACTTGATGGGCAACGCTGGTACAAAACTGGCGACAAGGGACATGTGGATGAGGATGGCTTCCTCACTATCGTTGACCGCTATTCGCGCTTCGCCAAACTCGGCGGGGAAATGGTCAGCTTGACGGCGGTGGAGCAGCAGGTACGGCAGATATTAGGGGATACAGAGCTGGAATTAGTGGCGGTTAATTTGCCGGATGATAAGAAGGGCGAAAAGATTGTATTGCTGATGGCGGGGACACATGACGAAGCTGCGGTGAAACGGGCGTTGCTGGCGGGCGGGATGAATCCGCTGATGATTCCATCGACGATCCGCAGTTTGGCGGAAATTCCGAAGCTGGGGAGCGGCAAGACAGACTTTGGGTCGGCGCGAAAGGTCGCGTTGAGTGTAACCTGAACAGCGATTTCGCAACCCCAATTATCTGCTGGGAGCAACCACTGATCCTGTTAAACGCAGCTTCAGCAAACAAGGAGGTTTTAAAATCAGGGTAATAAAATTTTCTATTGAATTACCCCAAGGAATCATCCCATGAAAAAGTTTCTGGTTGTGAATGCTGGCCTTGCCGCCTTGCTGGGTTCAGGGATGGCTGAAGCAGGCTATTCACCGTATTACGTCGGTGCAGGGTTGGGCGCATCTGCGAATAACGGCACGGAAAGCCAGTTTTGCCCCTCGTGCGATGGCTCAACTTTCAAAATGCGCAATGATAAACGTGACAATCGCGCTTATAAGGTTTACGGCGGCGCGAACCTCACTAGCAACGTGGGTATTGAGGTCGATTACACCGATCTCGGCAAAACTTACGATGCGGATATGCACCGCCCCACCCTTGATGGTCGTGCCGAACGCGCTCATGCGTGGCAAAAAACCCGTGGTATCGGCATCAGTGCCAAAGCCAACCACCGCTTGAGCCGTAAAACCTCGGTCTTTGGTAAAGCAGGTGTGTTGGCGTGGGAAAACAAAAACCAGATGGACTACACCAATCTGGATGGTATCAACGAAACCTACAAAACCACTGACAAAGGCGTTAGCCCTACGGTAGGTGTCGGTATTGAATACGAAGTGACTGATCGGATGAGCATTCGTGCAGGCTGGGATCACACCTTCGATAACGGCAAAGGCGACCAGTTTCTGCATTTGGATGCTAACAAAAACTACGCTGACCTACGCAGCGTGAAAACCGACACAGACATGCTCTATGTCGGCGCGACATTCAATTTCTAAGCGACTGGCGGCGGGGTAAACAAACATTTCCCCCCAGCAGCTTTGGTAATGGCGGCAAGGCGTTCAGCGTGTGCCGCCAACTCGTCTTCACTGGCAGCAATCACGCGGAGACGGCTAACATCCGCCACCACTCGCCGGATGCTACCACCACCCGCTATTCCGCCATTACTTTCGTCTTCCCCCCCCAGCATCAGGCTCACTTGCCCACCCGTCATGGCTAGGTACACATCCGCCAGAATCTCGGAGTCAAGCAACGCGCCGTGCAAAGTACGGTGTGCGTTATTGATCTCGTAACGCCTACACAACGCATCCAAACTGGCACGTTGTCCGGGGAACATGCGCCGTGCCATCACCAAGGTATCCGTCACCGTGCAGAAATCAGTCACGGGTAAATGCGTTGGATTGACTAGGCGCAATTCGTGGTTCAAAAAGCCAATATCGAACGGCGCATTATGGATAATCAACTCCGCACCGCGCAGATACGCCAGCAATTCATCCATAATATTGGCAAAGCGCGGCTTGTCGGCAAGGAATGCGCTGCTGATGCCATGTACAGCTTCGGCTTCCGCTTCAATCTCACGGTCAGGCTGTAAATAGTGGTGGAAATTATTACCCGTCAAACGGCGATTGCGCATTTCCACGCAACCGATTTCGATAATGCGATGCCCGTCTTTAGGGTCAAGACCCGTGGTTTCGGTATCGAGAATAATTTGGCGCGTCATTGTTTTTTCTCGTCGATGGCTTTATTAGCCAGTTGGTCTACTCGTTCGTTTTCGTCGTGTCCGCTGTGACCTTTGACCCAACGCCAATCAATCTGGTGTTGTGCCGCAGCCGCATCCAAGCGTTGCCACAGGTCTTGGTTTTTAACAGGTTTTCCGGCAGCGGTTTTCCAACCTTTGCGTTTCCAACCTGCCATCCATTCGGTAATGCCTTGGCGGACGTATTGCGAATCGGTGGTTAAGACCACCTGACACGGGCGCGTCAGGGTTTCCAAGGCTTGAATCGCTGCCATCAATTCCATTTGGTTATTGGTGGCAAGCGGCTGGTAGCCGTAGAGTTCGCGTTCCACTCCATTATAGCGCAGCAATGCCCCCCAGCCACCCGACCCCGGATTGCCTCGACACGCGCCATCGGTAAACACTTCCACGATTTTATTGACCATCATTCGACTCTTTGCGGGAAATACGCCCAGCACTCGGATTCACTGCCATACCGGGGCGCAAAACCGCTTTCACTTTACGGGAAGGCAATAGCGGTGTCATATTGGATACCTTTTTCTGGGCGTGAATGATGTACACATTGCCCGTCATTAAGTGAAACTTGCTACCCAAACGATCGAACCAACGCGTCTGCCTGAATAAGTAATCACCGCGCACAATCGGGCAAAAGCCTGCTGAAGCGGTTTCTAACACCTCAAAACCCAATACATTCAGCCATTCGCGCACCCGAAACGTAGAGTAAAAATGGCAGGCTTGCGCCTCGCGGTTAAACACATGGCGTAACTGACTTGCCCCTTTAAAACTCAGCGGATTGAAGCCAATCAGGATGCAATGCCCTTCGGGAACAAGCACGCGTTCGATTTCACGCAGCACTTGGTGCGGCTGGCGCGTGCAATCCAAAGCGTGGCTCGCTATAACCAAATCCAGATTGTTTAACGCAAACGGCAAGTGTTCGGGTGAAGCAATCACGCTAACGGGTTCACCGCTCACCCCACCTTGCACAAACTGGCTAGCAATGCGTGATTCCTGCAAAAACGAGGTATTGCCAGCCAGAACACCCGTTTCTAGGGCGTAATAACCAAAAATATCCGCGCTCATACCACTGACCAAATGATGTACGCGCCGCAAGGTCGCCTGCCCAGCAGCGCTAGCATACCAATTCCGACACGCTTGAATGCCGGATGATAATGAGGTTGTTGGCATGACGTTCAGCGATTTTTCCTTGTTCACCAGCATTATACGTATTATATTCGCAGCAGTTCGACTAATCAGAAAAACTTATGAAGGGTCATTGACTGACTCCACTGCGATCCTGAGCACCATTATAACGACGAATCAGGGGCAACATAAGAACAACAAGGTCAATTGGGGTTTTTAACGATGATAACAATAAACAAGTACGCGTTGCTGGCAGCCTCTATGCTTGCCGTCTTCACGAGTTCTGGCTGTTCTAGCAATATGACCAAAGCCAATCTCGCGACGCAACAACAACCCGTGTTGCGCAAAGCAGCCTTGCACAGTGCGAATCTTGCTACCCAAACGGCACAGCGACCGCTAGCCAGCAAAGCGGTCTTGGATGAAGACTTCGATACGTGGGAACGCGTGTTTCGTGGCTTCAAAATCAATAATCAGTACAGCAAAAACCCACGCGTCCAACATTTCGTAAACTATTACGGACGAAACCCCGCGCAATTAGAATTACTCTCCGAACGCGCCAGCGTATTTTTACACATGATCGTGCATGAAGTGGATCGACGCGGACTACCTAGCGAACTCGCCCTGCTGCCGTTTGTGGAAAGTGCATTTGACTCCGATGTCTTTTCGCACGCAGGGGCAGCCGGGTTGTGGCAATTCATCCCTGACACGGGGCGACGTTACGGCTTGAAACAAGCCAAAGCCTATGACGCACGCATGGATCCGTTTGCGGCGACAGGGGCTGCACTGAATTACCTCGAAAAACTCAACAAGGATTTCAACGGTGACTGGCTGTTAGCGCTGGCAGCGTATAACTGCGGTGAAAACCGCGTCCAACGTGAAATCGACAATAACCGCGCCCAAGGCTTACCAACCTCGTTCTGGCATCTGTCGCTGCCTAAAGAAACGCGTGAATACGTGCCGCGCTTATTGGCGTTTAAGGAATTAATCGGCAATGCCCCCCGCTACGGCATAACCTTGCCAAACACGCCCAACCAAGCACGCTTGGCACAATTGCGCGTCGATAAACCCGTGGATTTACGCGCTGTCGCCCTCCAAGCAGGCTTAGCACCGGATACGCTGTTGAGCCTGAATCCTTGTTTCCGCACGGGCGTCACCACACCGGAATATTCCAACCGCATCGTACTGCCGCGCCAATACGCCCACCAATTGATGCAAGTCATTGAAGATTCCCCTGCCGCCAGCAGCCCGAAGGTGTATGCCAGCCGCAGTGAATCCGGTTACAACAAGCTCGCGACCACCCGTATCGGTAAAAAGCGTAGCAGTACGCAACTGGCAAAACTCAACTCCAAGAGCAAAACGCACACGGTACGACGCGGTGATACCTTGCAATCCATCGCCCAGCGGCATGGCGTCACGGTGCAAGCGCTAATGAAATACAACAGCAAGCATTCGTCTAAAGTCAAAGTCGGCGAACGTTTGGACGTTATCGCCGCCCTAGCAGGAGCAAAGCAAGCCTCATGAGTCAACTGATTGTCATGCTGGATAAACAAATCCTGAAACGTGTTGCCGTCAAAACGACTAGCATTACGTTAGGCAGGCATGGCAAATGCGAAATCAGCTTGCCCGATCGCACCATCAGTACCGAACACGCCCGCATTACAGTAGTCAGAGATGACTGCTTTCTGGAAGACTTACAAAGTACCAACGGTACTTACGTCAATCAGCAATTGATTGATCGCCATCTGTTAGAAGATGGCGATATTGTCGGCATGGGCAAATACCAGATTGTATTTCGTTCCGAGCAAGGCTTAGCCGTGCAACTGAAGCGCTTGAGCTTGCACCCCAAACTGATGGATACGGGGTATCCGGCGTGGTTGCAGATCATGGATGGCAGTAAATCCGGCTACATTATTCCCCTGCGCGGCGAACGGGTCGTCTTGGGCAACCAAAGTACCGGGCAAGTCTTGATTGAATCTTCCCCACAGGGGTCGTATATTATGCGCGAAACGGGCACGATGAATAATTATCGTACCCGCACCCTCGCCCCCGGAGATACCCTCAGGGTGGAAGAAGTTACCTTCCAGTTTCACCTGAAGGATCACGATGCCAACAGTAGCCCCCCCCCCCCCTAAATTACCATTACGCCGCATCTTACAACGCCAACGGGCAGCACTCGCACCTGCTGAACAAGCGACCTTATCCGCACAAGCTGTCCACCATTTGCACACGCAACGAGCGTTCCGTAATGCCCAGCACATTGCCCTGTATTTACCGGTGCGCGGGGAAGCCGATCCACGTGGCTTACGTCAGCACGCCTTACCCAAACAACACTTTTACCTGCCCGTGCTCTCACCGTTTCGGGATAGCCGCTTGTGGTTTGTGCGCTGGGATAACACCACCCGCTTTCGCTTAAATCGCTTTCGGATTCCCGAACCCTACCCCGATTACCACCGTAGCCGCCCAGCTCGCTGGCTGGATGTCGTCGTGACCCCATTGGTCGCCTTTGATGCACAAGGCACACGCATGGGCATGGGGGGAGGATTTTACGATCGCACGTTTGCTTTCAAACGTACCCGCCTGCAATCTCGTCGCCCTACACTGTGCGGCTTTGCCTATCACTTCCAAAAAACCGATCATTTACAACGACAACGCTGGGATATTCCCTTGGATCAAGCAGTGTCTGATGCGGGTTTTTTTCATTTCAGTACTGGCATATATTAGAATATGCTGATATAGTGTTTCCATCATCAGGGCTAGCCTGATATGACATAAACCGCTTAGGAGACATGGAAATGAAAAAATTATTGATTGGTTTGAGCCTGTTGGCTCTGTCCGCTACCGCAAGTGCAAATGACTTCTTCGGTGGCAATAATGGTGAATGGAAAATGGGTCCTAATGGCCCTTACTACGAAGAAAGCGACTGGCCAGAATGGACTCCCATGTACTGGATGGATGAAATGATGAACAGCTTCGACGACGATGAAGACAGCTATGGCAACAATGGCTTCATGGGTGGGATGCCGTTCATGGGTAACAACAACAATATGCCATTCATGGGCAACAACAATAACTATCCACCGATGGGTTATGGCGCTCCAATGGGTTACGGCGCTCCGATGCCTATGCAGATGCCACCACAAGCAATGCCAATGATGGCAGTACCGATGCAGCAAATGCCAATGGCTATGCCAGTCGTACCACCCGCACCCAGTGCTGTTGGTGCTACACCAGGCCCTACTGCTAACTAATTTTAGCCAGAGCAGTTATACTAAACAGGTCGGTTCATCCGACCTGTTTGCGTATGTGACCCGATAGAAAGAGAGCAAAACCATGAAAAAAATGATTGCAAGCATTGTCTTAGCAGGCATCGCCAGTAGCGCCCATGCAGGTGGTTGGGGCTTCGACAATTTCGATATGAATCCCAACATGAACTGGGGCAATAATCAATCTTGGGGCAATGGCCCAGGCAATGGTTTCAATATGGGCAATGGTGGCCCAGCGTGGGGCGGAGGTCCAAACATGGGTTGGGGCAACGGAAGCCCATCATGGGGGGGCAACACGATGCCGTGGAATAATGGCTGGAACAACGGCTCAATGCCCTTCTGGAACAATGGCCCTAGTATGCCGTTTAACTGGAACAACGGTCCCTCGTTTAATGGCTCAAATTTCCCCGGCATGGGCTGGAGCAACAATAATGCGCAACGTTACCCGCGCCCCGTTGCCCCCATGGGAATGCAGCCAATGCCCAACATGAACAACAATTTACCACCGTTCATGATTCCGCCTGCACCACCCGTAGCACCGCTTGCACCGAACACCGCGCCCCCCGTATTACCCACGGATACCAGCACTGCGCCAGCAATACCCGCTGTTGCTCCCCTACCTGCTATTCCGGCAATGCCAATATCCGACGTTGCGCCCGCAACCACGCTGCCCGCAACACCAGCAACCACACCGGCGGCGGTCACGACAACTCCAGGGCCTGTTACACACTAACCCTCATCGCAGGGCGTGGCACATCACGCCCGCGATTCTCCACGGAAGGAATCCCTCTTGTTAAGCTACCGACACGCTTTTCACGCTGGCAATCACGCCGATGTCCTCAAACATGTCGTGCTCGTGCTGACGTTGGAATACTATCAGCGCAAAGACAAACCCTTTTGGTACATTGACACTCATGCAGGCAGCGGGCTTTATCGCCTAAGTAGTGCCGAATCCCAGAAAACCCGCGAATTTGCACAAGGCATCCAAGCGTTATGGAATGCCAAGGATGTACCGGAAACATTGCAACCCTACCTAGATCAGATACGGCAACTGAATCCAACGCCAACCTTGCAAAACTATCCCGGTTCACCGTGGCTCGCGGCACAACGCTTGCGCCCTTACGATCAATTACGTCTGTTTGAATTGCACCCCAGCGATGTCAAACACTTGGGTAACAACCTAGCGCACGACAAGCGCGTTTACATCAATCAGCACGATGGTCTGAAAGGCTTGCTGAGTTTATTGCCACCGATTACGCGCCGCGCCGTAACGTTGATCGACCCCTCGTATGAATTGAAAAGCGATTACGCCGATGTCATCACCACCCTTGCCAAAGCCCATCAGCGGTTTGCGACGGGGACTTACTTGCTATGGTATCCAGTAATTGAACGTCAACGGGTTAAGCAAATGGTAAAAGCCTTACAGCAAACGGGTATCCCCGACATCTTGCAAATCGAATTTTGCCCCAGTGCCGACAGCAACGGCTTAGGCATGACCGGCAGCGGCCTGTTCGTCATCAACCCACCGTGGGTATTAGCAAGCCAAATGCAGATCGCCTTACCGTGGCTCAAGCAAACACTGGCAGCCGCCGATGGGCACAGCACCGTGGCACACCTTCAAGGATAAGCACATGCAATACTGGCTGATGAAATCAGAACCCGAAGTGTTTGGGATTGATGACCTGCAAACCATGGGTATCGAGCCGTGGGATGGGGTACGCAATTACCAAGCAAGGAACATGTTGCGTGATCAAATGCAGATTGGGGATCAGGTATTCTTTTACCATTCCAACTGTGGTGTACCCGGCATTGTGGGCATTGCCGAAATTGCCACGCAAGGCTACCCCGATGACACTGCACTCAATCCTGAAAGCAAGTATTTCGACCCGAAAAGCGACCCACTCAAACCGCGCTGGTATCGAGTTGACGTGAAATTTGTCCGCAAGCTGCACCGCACGATTAGCTTACACGCATTACGCGCCCAAACGTCGCTGGAAAATATGCCGCTGGTTCGCAAAGGTTGCCGCCTTTCCGTCATGCCGGTCACACCCGCAGAATGGCAAACCATCCTCCAGCTCGAATAAGCCTACGGCTTCTTATCCGGCTTACAAGCGGCTGCACCAGGGCCAAATAGTGGGCAAAAATCCGCAGGTAGCTCAACTTTAGGCGCAGGTTCAGTCGATTCTGCCGCTGCTGTCTCAACTTTCTCCGCCTGCACAACGGGCGCAGCCGCAGGTACTGGACTATTAAAACGTGCCAAACGTAAATTATGGAAGACGCGTTTTGCCTCCCAATAATCCTTCTGATATTGGTGACGGGTGAGTAAGGTTTGCTTGCTGTGTGCATCAATATCGAGGTCGACGATTAACCCATCTAACGTGGCAAGTTGCTGCAAAATAGCATCGGCTTTAGCCACCAAACTGGAATGTTCGTCATAGCTTGCTAACGCATTTTTTTCCTGTACCTCAAACGTATGTTGCAAACTGGCTAAGTGGGTTTCTTGTTGCGTATAGCTCACGGGTAGTTTGAGCGCTTGCCCCACTTCATCCACCATGACTTCTGAAGAAACACTGGGTTCGCGATTGAGATAGAGTGATAATGCAGCAACGGCGGCAATCCCAAACAATAAAACGGGCAAAGCAACCCGCAACACGCTTTCTAACTTGTCTTGCAAAGAAGATTTAGGTAGGTCTTGCTTGATGACTAATTTTGGCATGGGGCTTCCACTTCGTTGATCTGACTATTCGCAACAGCGTGATGCCAACATAACATCTCTTTATTTTTATGCCAGTAACTCACTGACAAAACGGTAGTTTTTACCTGTATACGGACATAGGGCTTATATAAACCTAGATAGCGAGTGAATGCAATATAAATAAACAAAGCCGCCAGAGAAGTCGGCTTTTTGCTTAAAATATAATCTTAAATGACCGAGCCGCTAGACGGTGGGGGTGAGGCGGGCGCTAGAGGTGCAGTGGGTGGTGTAGCCAGATCTTTCTTTAACTGATCGACACCTTGTTTGAGGCTCTGATTTAATTCATTCACGCTATCGGCTAAGGCGCGATCAAGGTCTTTCAAACCATTTTCCATGAAGATGTTTAATTGATCGACGACAGCATCCATTGCACCACTCACCATCGACCCCAGCGTTTTTTGCACGTCGACTTGCCACGCATCTTTATTACGGATCAGAATGGTACGCACCGGAATTTCCATATCGCCTTTTTCACCACCATACAATAAGGTAGCAACTTCAGCCGTTGTGCCGTCGATCTTGATTTCCCCCGTTTCAAAACGCTTCGCGGCAAGGCTTTTGCTGCTGAGGAATTGCAAATATTGCGCACTTTCCCACGTAGTGAGATCTTTAGCAGTCTCCATGTCAGCATTCAAGACGGCTTGCCAGAATGTATTGGTTACTTCGCGGGCTTGCTGTGATTCCGATGAAAAAATACAACCGGATAAGCACATGCTCATCACCAATAAATACACCCCAAGCAACCAGCGTTTCGCATTCATGGCTCACAAACTCCCATCAAGTACCGCATCGTCATCCACCCCCAGCAAGCGGGTTGCTCTGATGGTGTTTTCCAACGGGGTATTATCTGCGACAGTGACCCTGACTTTGCAGTAGTTAGGGGTATAACCGGTATAGATGCGCTGCCCATCGTCACTGGCACGCCCGTATTCCCATAAAACCGGCACAGTTTGACCACATTGCTGTTGCAGCCAGGTGTGCTTTAAACGCTCACCGAGAGTGTGTAAGGTTTGGCTACGAGATTTTTTTACGGCATCGCTGACTTGATCGGGCAAACGCGCCGCTTTCGTGCCTTCACGCATCGAATACGTGAAAATGTGCATGTGCCCAAAACCAACCGACTCAACGTAATCCAAGGTTTGCGCCCATTCTTCATCCGTTTCACCGGGGAAACCCACAATAATATCGGTGGTCACATTGAAACCCGGCACGCTGCGCCGCGCTTCCGCGACTAATGCAGCAAATTCAGTGGTTTTGCACCGCCGAGCCATACGTCTCAGCACGGAATCAGCACCACTTTGCAAGGGAAAATGCATGTGCGGCATTAAACGCGCATTGCTAAACAGCGCGAAAAAATCCTCCGGCAAATCCCACGGTTCAACCGAGGCAAAACGAATGCGCGGAATATCGGTTTCCCGTAAAATCGCCTGCACCAGCGCATACAAGGACGTGCCAGTGTCGCTGCCATAACCGCCCACATGCACGCCCGCTAAGACGATTTCTTGGATACCCTGCTGATGCAGCGTGTTAATTTCCGCAATAATCTCCGCCTCGATGCGACTACGCTCATCGCCACGTGCTACCGTCACAATGCAAAACGTGCAGCGATAGCGGCAACCATCCTGAATTTTGATGAAAGCACGATGCCGCCCACGAATAAACAGCGGTGCTTCACCGGGTTCAGTCGCAATCGCGGGCATGATCGGCAATGCAAAACGCTGCATCACTGTTTGCGGCAATTGGTCTTTTTCGGTATTGGGGACAACCAAATCCACGCCCAAGGTTTGCGCGACTTCTTCGGCCTGCAAGCTGGCGTAACAACCGCTGACCACCAATTTGGCGGCAGGGTTTTCACGGTAAAGGCGGTGCATGAGACGGCGGGACTTGCCTGACGCCTCATGCGTAACAGCACAGGTATTGAGGACAAGTACATCAGCATCCGGCGCATTCGGCACAATGTCATGCCCACCTGCGCGGAATTGCTGCGACCACTGTTCTAATTCCGCCTCATTGAGGCGGCAGCCTAATGCTTTCAGATGGACTTTCATGTACCTGCTTTACAAATTCTCAATATGTGTTTCAACTTTAGCGGCTTCACGCAAGCCTTTCATGAAGGCTTCCAGTTCACGCGAACCCGTACTTTGACTATCTGCCGTACCAGCATCCGCTTTGATGGTCGCATCACCGGCTTTAACCGCTTTCAGCGCAACCACCGCGTAATCGCCATTAGCAAGCGGCACACTGCCCCATGTTAACTTGCCTGCGGCGGGGTGCGCCAAGGCAAAAGCTTTATCCAACACTTCCGGCGCGAGTTTAGCGTCACTGCGCCCGATCATACCGGGCTTCTCGATAGCAGTTTCAGCGCCTAAACCAGACGCAGTTAAGGCTGACCATGCTTGTGCTTCAGTCAGCTTTTTCAGCAACTCTTCACCTTTTTGCGTGGTAAGTTTGCGGGCTTCCTGCGCCAACAACGTGGCACGTACCTCTTCACGCACGGTTTCTAACGGCTTTTGTGTCGCCGCCTCCTGCTTAACCACACGCAATACGACGGCTGTGCCATCATCCAACTCTACTACTTCGGAGTTTTTACCCGACTTCAACACATCTTCGCTGAACGCAGCCGCACGGACTTTATCATTTGTTGCAATGCCCTGCCCTTGTACCGGCGTAATCCAGTCCAATTGCTGCACATTCAAGCCGACTTCTTTAGCTGCTGGCGCTAAATCGCCGTCCTGTTCGTAAGCAATGCGTCCTAGCGCTTCGCTTTTATCCGCAAACGCCTGTTCTGCCTGTTCTTTACGGTAATCTGCTTCCACCGTCGCTTTGGCTTCTTCAAAGGTTTTAGGCTTAGCTGGCTTGATTTCCGTCACACGAATAATTTCGTAACCCGCTTCGGTTTTGACAGGAGCAGACGTTTCACCCGCTTTCAAAGCAAACACGGCTTTTTCAAATTCAGCACCCCAATCGCCTGCGACGATAGCGCCCATTTGACCGTCTTTTTCCGCCGCAATTTTATCGTCGGAATCAGCACGCGCAATCGCTTCAAAAGTACGCGTACCGGCTTGAATTTCAGCATATAGCGCATCAATACGTTTTTTAGCATCGGCATCTTTTGCAGGATCTTCCACCCCAACTAGAATATGGCTCGCGATACGCTCTTCGGGTTGCGCATACTGATCCGCTTTGTCTTCAAACCACGTCTTCAAGGTGGCGTCATCAACGGTAACGCTTGCCGCCAAATCATCGCGTTTGAGTTCGAGATAGGCTAATTGCGCCCGCTCATCCGTCATGTAGGACGCTTTATTCTGCTCGTAATGCTTGGCAATTTGGTCATCCGTGATCTGTACTTGTGCTTGCAGATCAGCCATTTTGAGTGTGAAAACTTCCACATCCCGTTGCTGATTGCGTAAGGCTTGGTATTGTTCTGCTTCGGCTTTTGGTAGGAAAGCGGTACCGACGACAGCGCCACGCAATTGCTGTTGTGTCAAATCAGCGCGAACTTGTGCTTCAAACTCGGCAGGATTGCGGCGCTGCATTTTCAAAAAGTTTTCGTAAGTCGCTTGATCAAACTTACCGTCTTTTTGGAAAACCTCAATCTTAGCGATAGCATCAGCCACTTCTTGATTGCTAGCACGGTAGCCACCATCGCGGATTTTTTGCTGGATTAGCGTTTGGCTCACCACGGAATCGAGCGCATTGCCTTTTAACGCCGCATCCATACCTTCAGGTAATTGTCCGCCAAATTGTTGCTTCATTTGCAACAAGGCGTTTTGCACGGCTTGCACCGGAACTTCTTCGCCATTGACAACCGCAGCCGACGTATTACCGCCCCCTTGCAAGTAATCATAGATCCCAGTCAGTGCGAACGGAACAACGATAACGCCGACGATAGTGTAGGCGATCCAGCCTTTGGCTTTGTCATGAATTGATTGCAGCATGGTCTTTTACGTTTTTGTGTGTAATGTTGATTGATGAACGTTTAATACGCACGCCCCACGCGCGTAGCAACGCATCATACAGGAAGAGAAGGGGGGATGAAATGGAAAAAGTTGGCGGAGCGGACGGGACTCGAACCCGCGACCCCCGGCGTGACAGGCCGGTATTCTAACCAACTGAACTACCGCTCCGCGATGTTGTTGAAAACAACTTGAAAGAGAAACAAAAAGGATGCTGCTTGAGCATCCTTTTTTAAATAGTTGGCGGAGCGGACGGGACTCGAACCCGCGACCCCCGGCGTGACAGGCCGGTATTCTAACCAACTGAACTACCGCTCCGCGATAAAGCTTAGATGAAGATGGTGGGTAGTGAGGGGCTCGAACCCCCGACATTCGCCTTGTAAGGGCGACGCTCTACCAACTGAGCTAACTACCCGTCGTTCATCTGAGGTCGCTAATTTACAGCATCTTTAAGCGCTTTACCAGCTTTAAATGAAGGAATTTTCGCAGAAGCGATAGAAATTGTTTCTCCGGTGCGTGGATTACGACCAGAACGTGCTTGACGCTCACGCACGAGGAACGTTCCGAAGCCAACCAGAGCAACTTGGTCGCCATTTTTCATTGAATCACTGATGACTTCAACGAACGCTTTGAATGCACGATCCGTGTCGGCTTTGGTCAAACCGGACTTCTCTGCCACTGCATCAATCAATTCTGATTTATTCATAGAAACTTTCCTTATGAATTCATTATAGGGGAAAACCGAAACACTCCTGCCACATCTGTCAGCAGAGCCACCCATGCGTATACGCCTGACAGTTATACCAGCGACATCTAAAATATGTCAACAAAATGACGGACTTCAAACGCATAGAAGCATTTGAAGCCCATCAGACAACCTATTTAATGTGGTCTAGCAGGATTAGCGTCCTCTTCCTCAACAACCACAGCCGGGGCAGCCACTGGATTGTCGGCATCATCATCCAAATCTTCATCATCCGCCAACGGAATGGGAGGGTGCTCTAATGCCAAACCCAAGACCTCATCAATCCACTTAACCGGACGAATTTCCAGCCCTTTTTTGACATTATCGGGTACTTCAGCGAGATCCTTCTCGTTTTCTTTTGGAATCAGCACCAACTTAATCCCACCACGGTGCGCCGCCAGCAACTTTTCTTTCAAACCACCAATGGGCAACACTTCACCACGCAAGGTGATTTCACCTGTCATCGCCACATCAGCGCGAACTGGAATCCGTGTCATGGCGGATACCATCGCCGTTACCATGCCAATACCGGCGCTAGGACCATCTTTCGGCGTTGCACCTTCTGGTACGTGAATATGCACATTGTTTTTACGCAAAGACTTACGGGTAATGCCTAAGCTCCGAGCACGGCTTTTCACGACGGTTTCCGCTGCATGGATGGATTCCTTCATGACTTCGCCGAGGCGTCCGGTGCTTTTGATCATGCCATTACCGGGCAGCAACGCACTTTCAATGGTCAGCAAGTCACCGCCCACCGATGTCCACGCCAAGCCAGTGACTTGACCGACTTGGTTAACTTTATCCGCACGCCCATAGTCAAAACGTTTCACGCCAAGGTATTTCTCAATATTACGCGGGGTAATCGAGGTTTTTTTCTTGTCGCTCAACAAATGGTCTTTGACCGCTTTACGGCACAGTTTGGAAATTTCACGATCGACATTACGTACCCCTGCCTCGCGGGTGTAATGACGAATAATATCCATCACCGCACTGTCACTGATGGTCAACTCACCTTTTTTCAGCCCGTTGTTTTTAAGCTGCTTGGGAATCAGGTAGTTTTTAGCAATGCTGAGCTTCTCATCTTCGGTATAACCGGGGATATGAATAACTTCCATCCGATCCAATAAGGGTCCCGGAATCCGCATACTGTTGGAGGTTGCCACAAACATGACATCGGACAGGTCGAAATCCACCTCCATGTAATGATCGGCGAAGGTATTGTTCTGTTCAGGATCAAGCACTTCTAACAACGCCGATGATGGATCACCGCGAAAATCCGTGGCCATTTTGTCGATTTCATCCAGCAAGAACAGTGGGTTGCGTGTGCCCACTTTGGTCAAATTCTGGAGAATTTTGCCCGGCAAGGAACCGATGTATGTGCGGCGATGCCCACGAATTTCGGCTTCATCGCGTACCCCGCCCAGTGCCATCCGTGTAAATTTCCGCCCAGTAGCACGTGCAATGGATTGCCCTAAGGAGGTTTTCCCCACACCCGGTGGCCCTACCAAACACAGAATCGGCCCTTTGATCTTTTTGACGCGCTGTTGCACTGCAAGGAATTCGAGAATGCGTTCTTTCACCTCTTCCAAGCCGTAATGGTCTTCGTTGAGCACCTTTTCAGCATCAGGCAAGTTATTATTAACTTTGGATTTTTTCTTCCACGGCAAGTTAGCCAATGCATCGATGTAGTTGCGTACCACGGTCGCTTCCGCTGACATCGGCGACATCATTTTGAGTTTTTTCAACTCTGCGTCGGCTTTGTCTTTAGCTTCTTTAGGCATACCGGCTGCTTCGACTTTACGCAGCAATTCTTCCATTTCATTCGGCGCAGCATCATCCATTTCACCCAGTTCTTTCTGGATGGCTTTGATTTGCTCGTTGAGGTAATACTCGCGCTGGCTGCGTTCCATTTGCTGTTTCACGCGCCCACGAATTTTCTTTTCGACCTGCAAAAGATCAATTTCACCTTCCACCAATTCCATCAGGTAGTGAATGCGTTCTTCGACATCCAACATTTCCAGAATTTTTTGCTTTTCGGCAATTTTCAGACCTAGGTGTGCCGCAATGGTGTCAGCTAAACGGACGGGATCATCAATGCTTGATAAAGAAGACAGGATTTCTGGTGGGACTTTTTTATTCAGCTTGACGTATTGCTCAAACAAGCTAACCAGTGAGCGACTTAAGACATCAATTTTGCGGGTATCACCGGAAACCGATGCACAGACTTTGACGCGAGCGGCTGAAAAATCACCGGCATTGTCGATCGCAATGATTTCAGCACGTTCTAGACCTTCCACCAACACTTTCAGCGTACCATCGGGCAGCTTCAGCAATTGCAGGATGGTCGCCAACGTACCCATCGTATGCACATCCTCTAAATCGGGCGCATCCACCTCAGCACTTTTTTGCGCAACCAGCAAAATTTGCTTGTTGCTATCCATAGCCATATCCAGCGCCTGAATGGATTTGTTGCGTCCCACAAACAAGGGGATCACCATGTGGGGATACACCACCACATCACGCAACGGTAAAACGGGGACGATGATAGATTCAGCCATAATAAGTACTCACTGTGGCAGATAAGAGGGTTGCGTGCCGAAGCAGAATGCCCCGACACGCCAACAAATGTTTACTCGCCAGCAGCCAGTTGTTGCTGCGGCTCGACATTTTCATAGATCAGGTAAGGCTGAGATTCGCCTTTGACGACGGAATCATCGACCACCACCTTGCTGACATTCTGCTCGGATGGCAGATCGTACATAGTATCCAACAAGATTTTTTCCAGAATGGAACGCAAACCACGTGCTCCTGTCTTGCGCTCCATCGCTTTACGTGCAATGGAATGTAGCGCGTCATCACGGAACACCAGCTCTGCACCTTCCATCTCAAACAATTTACCGTATTGTTTGGTCAAGGCATTACGCGGCTCGGTGAGGATTTGCACCAGTGCGGTTTCATCCAGCTCTTCTAACGTGGCAATCACTGGCAAACGCCCGACAAATTCAGGAATCAGCCCGTAATGCACCAAGTCTTCCGCTTCAATGTCTTTGATGACTTCGCCGAAACTGCGACTTTCATCCGGTGCTTTCACTTGTGCAGAGAAACCGATGCTGCCCTTTTCGGTACGGCGACGGATCACTTTATCCATGCCGGAGAACGCGCCGCCGACGATGAACAAGATATTGCGCGTATCGACTTGCAAGAATTCTTGCTGCGGGTGCTTACGCCCACCTTGTGGTGGTACCGAGGCAACCGTGCCTTCGATCAACTTCAACAACGCTTGCTGCACGCCTTCGCCCGATACATCACGGGTGATGGAGGGGTTATCAGCTTTGCGAGAAATTTTGTCGATTTCGTCAATGTAGACAATCCCAGTCTGGGCTTTTTCAACATCGTAATCGCATTTTTGCAGCAACTTTTGGATGATGTTTTCCACATCTTCACCCACGTAACCGGCTTCAGTCAGGGTGGTTGCGTCGGCGATGGTGAACGGTACATTCAGTAAGCGTGCCAGTGTTTCTGCCAGCAACGTTTTACCGCTACCGGTCGGGCCAATCAGCAAAATATTGCTTTTTGCCAGCTCGACATCATCTTTGCCTCCGCTTTTTTTGTATAAGCGTTTGTAGTGGTTGTAAACCGCAACGGATAATACCCGTTTTGCTAAATCCTGACCGATAACGTATTCGTCAAGATTGCCTTTGATCTCACGCGGCGTGGGCAGGGAAGATTGTTCATCAGCCCCAGGCGCGGTGTGCATTTCCTCTTGAATGATGTCGTTACACAGATCGACGCATTCATCGCAAATGAATACCGAAGGGCCAGCGATCAACTTACGCACTTCGTGCTGGCTTTTTCCGCAGAAAGAGCAATACAGCAGTTTGCCGCTGTCGTGATCGCCTCTTCTATCTTTACTCATCAGAACCTCTATCCTGTGCCGCTAACCGACACATCAACGATGTAAACCAAAGGACTATGGTGTCCGTATGCGTGTTTTCAAGCTTCATTATTCTAATAAACTTGTCTTGTGGCAAGAATACTCGGCTTTCGCAAGTATTTTACGCTTCTTTTCCTTAAAAACACCTGTCCAGACGTGAAAACAGCCTGTAAAGACAGGCTGTTTTCTGACAAAAGGTGTGTAGTCATATACAAATGACTAGGTACGCACCGTCATCACTTCATCAATCAGACCGTATTCACGGGCAGTTACCGCATCCATGAAATTATCACGGTCGGTATCTTGTTCAATACGTTCAACCGTTTGTCCGGTATGACCCGCCAATACCTTATTTAAGACCTCACGCATTTTGAGAATTTCACGCGCTTGGATTTCAATATCGGAGGCTTGCCCACGCGAACCGCCCGATGGCTGGTGAATCATGACACGCGCATGAGGCAGTGCAAACCGCTTGCCTTTCTCACCCGCTGCCAATAATACCGCGCCCATACTAGCCGCTTGACCGATACACAAGGTACTGACTTGTGGCTTGATGAATTTCATGGTGTCGTAAATCGCCATGCCTGCGGTAATCACTCCACCCGGCGAGTTGATATACATGTGAATATCTTTCTCAGGGTTTTCGGATTCGAGGAACAGCAATTGCGCTACAATGAGGTTTGCCATGTAATCTTCGACTTCACCCACGCAGAAAATAATCCGCTCACGCAGTAAGCGCGAGTAGATGTCAAAGGAGCGTTCGCCGCGAGCCGATTGCTCAATAACGATTGGCATACTAATAGCGCGTGGGTCAACTGGGTTTATTCCAAACATTACAACCTACCTTTTGTGTATACCGAACTTAGGCTTGCGCCTGTTCTGGCTTGTTAGGATTCATGATGCTATCGAAGTTACGGGGTTCGTCAGTCACAGTGGCTTTTTCCATAACCCAATCCACAATCATCTCTTCCATGACGGCGGCTTCGATAGTTTGCATCGCTTGACGGTTGCTGCGGTAGTAATTTTTCAGCTCTTGCGGGTCTTCATACGTTGCCGCGACGGTTTCCAGCATCGCCTCAACACGCGCAGGGTCACGCTGCAGACTGTGTTGGCGAATCACTTCACCGACAATCAAACCTAACTTAACGCGACGCTCGGCTTGCGGTGCAAACAACTCGTCAGGGATATTATCCGCTTTAGAACCGGTGTTTTGCGAGAACTCTTCACGAACGTAACGGATTTCGTCTTTGATCAGCGCGTTAGGAATATCAATAGCGTGCAAATCCGCCAAACCATCCATCACCTGCTGCTTGAGCTGGGTTTTGATAGCATTGTCGAGTTCACGCTGCATGTTCTTTTTGATTTCAGCGCGGAATTCTTCAACAGAAGCGCCCTCCAAACCAAACTTATTGATGAAGTCAGCGTTCACTTCAGGCAGTACGGATTCACGCACTTGCTTCAAGGTGAGTTTGAACTGTGCGGTTTTACCCTTGAGGTTTTCTGCGTGATAAGTGTCAGGGAAAGCCACATCAATGGTTTTCTCATCGCCCGCTTTCATGCCAACCAGGCCTTCTTCAAAGTCTTTCAACATGCGACCTGCGCCCAGTTCGACAGAATAATCTTCCGCCGCACCGCCTTCAAAAGCCTCGCCTTCCACTGAACCGTCGAAATCAACTTTGACCATATCACCAACAGCGGCGGCACGCTCAACGTCATTCCACTCTTGATTTTGCTTGCGAATGACATCAATCATCTTGTCGAGATCAGCATCCGCAATGTCAGCCACTGGGCGGGTAATGCTCAGGGTTTCAACGCCAGCGATTACCACGTCTGGGTACACTTGGAAGCTTGCCACGAACTCTAAGTCCTTGCCTGCTTCCATCGTTTTCAAGTCAATGTCAGGCAAGCCAGCAACGCGTAATTTTTCTTGGTTAGCGGCGTCTTGGAAGCTAGAACCGAGCAACTTCTCAACCACTTCGTAACGCACCGAGTCTGCATAACGTTTTTTTACGACAGCAAAGGGGACTTTACCGGGGCGGAAACCGTCAATTTTGACCCGACCTGCCATCCCTTTCAGGCGTTTTTCCACTTCCTGATCAATCTGTTGGGCAGGGACTGCCACAGTCATCTTGCGGTCAATGTTACCGGTTGTTTCGACAGAAAATTGCATGTAAAAACCTCGTTACGGGCCTGACATCCACCGATGCAGGGCAGCTCATCATTAAAATCGAAGGGATAAGGGTGGTGCGAAAAGAGAGACTCGAACTCTCACGCCTTGCGGCGCTGGTACCTAAAACCAGTGCGTCTACCAATTCCGCCATTTTCGCATGTATCTACTAACCGTGGAATCCGCGCCGTAAGCAACAGTAGGGAATCACGAAGGGGGCAATTATACACAGCGTTGTTGCTTTTGCATAATATTTGAAGCGGGAAAAAGTGGGGTGGCTGATGGGGCTCGAACCCACGACCACCGGAATCACAATCCAGTGCTCTACCAACTGAGCTACAGTCACCACGGAAAACATTGTCTCTGCTGGGCATCGAATGGCGCGCCCGGCAGGGCTCGAACCTGCAACCTACGGCTTAGAAGGCCGTTGCTCTATCCGTTGAGCTACGGGCGCAAGTAAGAGGTAAAAATTGGTCGGAATAGAGGGATTCGAACCCCCGACCCCCTGTACCCAAAACAGGTGCGCTACCAGACTGCGCTATATTCCGACGTTGATGAAGGATGAATAGGTTGATTCGTTTCCTCAATCAAGAGCGCGAACTATACGGAGTATGAACGCTCACGTCAAGCATCGCATCACTCCATCCTGCAATTTTTTTAGCTACGGGCAGTCAACCACTCACCAATCGCGGGCGGAATCGTCTTTTGCGCTTTGCCGCTGACATAAATACCGATGTGACCGCCTTTGAAAGAGAACTCGGTGTAATCCGCTGTACTGGTTGCACCTTTCAAGGCACGAGACGCAGCCGGTGGTACGAGATGATCCTGTTCCGCAAAGATATTCATGATCGGCGCAGTGATGTTTTTCAGGTCAACCGTGTAATCGCCAATCTGCACTTCGCCTTTCAGCAGCTTGTTTTGCTGGAAAAAGTCCTTGATGAATTGGCGGAAGGTTTCACCCGCCTGATCGGGGCTATCGAAAATCCACTTTTCCATACGCATGAAGTTTTTCAGGTTTTGGCTATCACCCATCACATCCACCATACCGAGGTACTTCTGCCCCATCAATTGGTAGGGCTTTAAGTTGAGGAACGTCCAATTAAGCATTTCGCCCGGAATATTGCCAGTGGTATTGACCAGTTGGTCGATGTCGACGTTTTGTACCCAATGGCTCAGCATATTATCCGGCGTGTGGTAATCCACAGGCGTAACCATCGTAATCAGGTTTTTGACTTTTGCAGAGTGCATGGCGCTATAGCACAAGCTAAACGCCCCACCTTGGCAAATCCCCAACAGGTTGACCGCATCCACGCCATGACGCGCACGGATTTTATCCACGCAATTATCCAAATAACCGTTGAGGTAGTCGTCAATGGTCAAGTAACGATCAGACGCATCGGGGTATCCCCAGTCGATTAGGTACACATCCTGCCCCGCATCCAGCAAGCCTTTAATGGTCGAGCGATTTTCCTGAATATCTGTCATATAAGGACGGTTTACCAATGCGTACACGATCAACAACGGCACGGTATTGGTCGGCTCGTTAGCACCGAGGTAATGCAACAGCTTAAGCTTGTCTTCGGTATACACCACTTCAAACGGCGTAACACCTGTAGAAATCTCACCGACCCCCAGCAGATTGGTCATACCTTGTGCGAGTTTTTCATTGAAGGTTTTAACTTCGTTCAGAATGTCATCTGGACGCATTTGAAACGGCATGTTCGTTCTCCTTGAATATCCAGTTCTGATCAGGCTAGCAACGCATCAACCTTACGGGCGAGTTCCTCAACCTGCTTACGCAGCGCACGATTTTCACGGCGCATGATCTGCTGTTTCTCGAACGCAGCATTCAGTTCTTTGCGACTGGGCAAGTTAGCAGAAGCATACACCGTATCCAGCTCGGCATTGATGCCTTGCTTGAGTTCCATCAACGCATTGACCAAATCACCGTACACCACTTGATACTCATCGGTCATCGCAAATTTGGCATACACCTGTTCGTTGACCTCCACCCACAAGTCATACAATTCACGCACGGAATGGATACTCTGCCCCGCTTGACGCATGGCTTCAACCCGTTCACGCAAGGCTTGCACGGATTCCAACCCTTGTTTGGCGAAGGCTTTCAGATAATCATCCATCGCATCCTGATAGTTACCGCCCAGTTTTGCCAAGGCTTGCAAACGTTCTTGCGATTCGCGGTTGAAACCAACGGAAGGGGTAGCCAGCATTTTATTGAGTTGCTCACTCCAATTAGCGGAGGGCTGCACGGATTGCATCCCCATGCTATTGAGCACACGCTGCCAGCTATCCAGTGCTGACTGACCCACGCCAAAACCGTGCGTATTAAAAGGCTGCCGGAAGCCCGTTTCCAGCGCATCCATACACGCGGTGATGGTATCGTTACCGGACTTACCCGCTTGTTGGGAGTTGTAAGCATTTTCAGCAAGATTCATGTAAATCTTGCCCATTTCGACCATGCGTTGGAAAGCATCGGTGGATGCGCCGGGGGCGGAGTGTGGGCTAACGGCTTTCCACCATTGTTCTAGACTTTGTGTCCACGCAGAGGTCGCCATGGCGGGTTGAGCATTCATTTGCCCCATTTTTGACAGATCTGACCAAGCATCCCAATAACGACGTTGGGCATCAGACCAATTTCTCATCATTTCTTCGGACCACTCTGCCATTATAGTACCCACCCTCCGCGTATAAAAACATTGCCTTTTCAGAGCTTAACATGCTATTTTGTGCGTCGCAACAATGTTGACATTCCCGTATTTCATGGCTTGCCAACCCAATACTTATCAGCTTATTGTTGACATCTTGCACATATATCATAAAGTTTGAGCTATTTTACACCCTAGGAGAACGCTTCATGCGTGAAGATATTGTTATCGTAGCCGCTGGCAGAACTGCACTTGGTACTTTCGGCGGTTCACTTGCCGCCATCCCTGCTTCTGAACTCGGCGCAACCGTCATCAAAGGGCTATTGGAACGTTCTGGTTTGAAACCTGAACAAATCAATGAGGTTATTTTAGGTCAAGTTTTGACGGCAGGCGTGGGGCAAAATCCAGCACGTCAAGCGGTTTTATCGGCTGGTTTACCCGTTGAAGTCCCCGCGATGACAATCAACAAAGTCTGCGGCAGTGGCTTGAAAGCCGTTCACTTAGCGTATCAAGCTGTGGCTTGTGGCGATGCGGACATCGTGATTGCGGGTGGTCAGGAAACCATGAGCGCTTCCGCACACGTCCTGCCCAACTCACGTAACGGTCAGAAAATGGGCGACTGGAAAATGGTCGACACCATGATTAAAGACGGTCTTTGGTGTGCCAGCAATGATTATCACATGGGCATGACCGCTGAAAATATCGCCAGTCAATACGGTTTCAGCCGTGAAGCGCAAGACGAATTCGCCGCTAGCTCGCAACAAAAAACTGAAGCAGCACAAAAAGCGGGCGCATTCAACGATGAAATTATCCCCGTCGTGATCCCCCAGCGTAAAGGCGAGCCACTGGTCTTCAATACGGACGAATTCCCACGCGCTGGCACCACCGCTGCATCCCTCGGCAAACTGCGCCCTGCGTTCAAGAAAGACGGCACGGTTACAGCGGGCAACGCTTCCGGCATCAACGACGGCGCGGCGGCAGTCATCGTCATGACAGCATCCAAAGCGGCTGAACTGGGTTTGACCCCGATGGCACGCATCGTGGCTTTCTCTAGCGCAGGCGTTGACCCGGCGATCATGGGTACTGGCCCTATCCCTGCGACCACCAAGTGCTTGGAAAAAGCCGGTTGGAGCGTGGCGGATCTCGACATGATCGAAGCAAACGAAGCCTTCGCGGCGCAAGCGATGTCAGTTAACGAAAGCCTCGGTTTTGACCTGAGCAAAGTGAACGTCAGCGGTGGCGCGATTGCGTTGGGTCATCCGATTGGTGCATCCGGTGCGCGGGTACTGGTCACGCTGTTGCACGGCATGAAGCGTACGGGCGCGAAAAAAGGTCTGGCAACCCTGTGTATCGGCGGTGGTCAAGGCGTTGCATTGGCAGTTGAAGCGATTTAATGACACTTTTAAGAGGAGAAACGATATGAGTAAAGTTGCACTGGTAACAGGTGGTACGGGCGGTATTGGCAATGCGATTTGCAAACAATTCGCTGCTGATGGTTACAAAGTTGTCACCACGTATTTCGAGCCAGAAGAGCAAGCCAAAGCATGGCAAGCGAAACAAGATTATGAAGTGGCTATCTATCCTTGTGACGTCAGCAACTATGACGATTGCGCGAAACTGAAAGCCTCTGTCATTGCGGATTTCGGTCAGGTTGACATTATTGTTAACTGCGCGGGCATTACCCGTGATGCAACCTTCAAGAAAATCACGCCAGCGCATTGGGCGGCGGTCATGAAAACCAACCTTGACAGCGTGTTCAACGTGACTCACCAGTTCGTGAACGAAATGGCTGACCGTGGCTTTGGGCGCGTCATCAACATTTCTTCCATCAATGGTCAGAAAGGTCAGTTTGGTCAAACCAACTACAGCGCTGCGAAAGCAGGCGTACACGGTTTCAGCATGGCACTGGCGCAAGAAGTGGCACGCAAAGGTGTAACTATCAACACCTTGTCACCGGGTTACATCGCGACTGAAATGGTTATGGCCATTGCCGAAGACGTGCGTAACAAAATTATTGCACAAATTCCGGTCGGTCGTTTGGGCACACCAGAAGAAATGGCAGCCATCGTTTCCTTCTTAGCATCGGATAAAGCGGGCTTCATTACGGGCGCGAATATCTCTGCTAACGGCGGTCAATTCATTCACTAAGGTGATTGAGGGTGGCGTAGAGAGGCAAGATTTTGCGTCTCTACGCTCCGCCTACCCCCAAAAATTCACTGCTTTTGTGCATTGCCAGACTGTTTTTGTGTGCATAACCAAACGTTAAGCGATAAAATCCTAGAGAGAAGCTGCCACACACCATGCAGCCCGTTGATTTTATTTGTTTCATCACAGCAGCACTGACGAAGATCTTATGGCCGAAGAACGCATTATCAAGAAATACCCGAATCGCCGTTTGTACGACACCACCCAAAGTTGTTACATCACGTTGAGCGACGTGCGCGATTTGGTACTGGCGGAAACGCCTTTCAAAGTCATTGACCGCCAATCCGGTGATGACATTACCCGCAGTATCTTGCTGCAAATCATTATGGAACAGGAGTCGGGCGGGCAACCGTTATTCAGCGCCGACATTCTGGAACAATTCATCCGCAACTACAGCGATACCACCCGCAAAGGTTTCATGGAATACATGGAGCAAAGCGTCGGGCTATTTACGAGCCAACAAGTGGCAGTACGCGAACAAATGCACAAAATACTCGCCGGTACGCCGCTGGATGCATGGATGAAAGTCGGCGAACAAAATATGCAAACTTGGAAGAAAATGCAGGAAAGCATTCTAGGGAATTTACAGCCGAAGAAGTAAGGTTGTCATGCCTGACTTTAGCCTACCTATCGCCCGTTACCGTTTTACCCTGCGGGCGTTGACTACCATCCAATTTCCTGCTTATGCTGGCTCGACGTGGCGCGGCGCATTTGGTCACGCGTTGCGGCGCACGGCGTGCATTACGCGTGAGCCAGAATGTACGCAGTGTTTATTAGCGCGTGCTTGCGTGTACCGACAGGTGTTTGAAACACCTGCCCATCAAGAACCGTTACTGGAAAAAGTCAGCACTGCCCCCCACCCTTATATTATGCAGCCGTTGGCAACATCGGGGCGGCAGTATATGCCGGGGGATACGTTTCATCTGGAATTGACTTTATTGGGCACGGCGATTGGGCATTTGCCGTATTTGATCCATGCGTTGCAGCAGGTGGGGGAACGTGGGGTTGGTAAAGGCGATGGGCGTTACGCACTGGTGACGGTGGCGCAGGAAACGCTGCTGGGGGCGGGTGCGTGGCACACGATTCTGGCGGCAGGAGGCCGTTTGCAGGCATTGCCGGGGGTTGTGCCAGTGATTCCGCCGATGCCGAAACGGGTGCGAGTGCAGTTGCAAACGCCGTTGCGCTTGTTGCAGGAGGGAACGCCAATACGCAGCAGTCGGTTTAGTTTTCAGCTATTGATGAATACCTTGATGCGGCGGATTACGTTGTTGCACGCGTATCATGCGGGGGCTAGGCTGGAGGCGGACTTTAAGGCATTGAGCCAGCGGGCAGCCGCCGTGCCAGTGTTGGCGGCAGCGTTGCAGTGGCATGAGTGGGCGCGTTATTCCAACCGTCAGCAAAATAAGGTGCAAATGGGCGGGCTGGTCGGCAACTTTACGCTGGCATTGGATGGGCTGGACGATTTTTGGGCGTGGTTGTGGTTGGGGCAATGGGTACACGCGGGTAAGGGGGTAGTGATGGGCATGGGCGGGTATACGCTCGACTGCTATGTAGAAGAAGCAGCGTAATTGAAAAAACAACTCGACCCCACCTTGCCCCACACCTACCCGCGTCGCATCTTGCTCGCGGTCGCTGCCAATTCCCCGCAAATTGTCACCGAAACCTATTACGCACTCGCACGCCAAACTGACCCGCCGTGGTTACCCACCGAAGTACACGTCATCACCACCTTGCGCGGGGCAGAATATGTACGCGCCGGTTTGTGCACCACGCACCAAAACGAGCTGAGCAAGTTATGTACGGATTACGCCCTGCCCCCGCCTGCTTTTGACGCAAGCCACATTCACCTGATCACCGATGCACGCGACACCGCGTTGGACGATGTACGCAGCGGCATGGATAATACCCACGCCGCCGATTTCATTACCCGCACGGTACGCCACTTTACCGCTGACCCGCACACCAGTTTGCACGTTTCGCTGTCGGGCGGTCGCCGCACTATGACGTATTACATCGGTTATGCACTGTCGTTGTTCGGTAGGGCGCAAGACCGCCTCAGCCATGTGCTGGTGGAAGACGAGTATTATTTCAATCACGAATTCTATTACCCGCCCCCGCGTCCCGTGTGGGTGGTGCGCGAAGATGGTTCAGGTTTCGACGCGGCGAGCGTGGCAGTCACGCTGGCAGATATTCCCTTCGTGCGTTTGCGGGAAGGCTTGCCGACGGAATTATTGGAAGGTAATCGCACCTTCAGCGCCACCATCAGCACGGCGCAACGGCGCTTCGACCCGCTGCATGTACACCTGAATTGGCATCGTGCCCAGTTACATTGCGGCGGGATTGCCATCTCCATGCCGCCAGTACAACTGGCGTTTTATGCGTGGATGCTGCAACGCCATGCACAAAACCAGCCCCCCGTGCATTGGACAACGCAGGAAACGCCCGATTTAGCCGTGCAATTTCTGGACGTTTACACACGCTTGCACGGGCAAACTGGCAGCTACGAACAAGTGGCACAAGCCTTGCGCGAGGGTATCACCAAGCCGTGGTTTGAAGAGCGAAAATCCCACACTCACAAAGTACTGAAAAAGATCCTGGGGCAAGCAGCAGCAGAACCTTATTTGATTCAAGCACATGGCACAAAACCGCGTACTCGCTTTGGTTTGGGCTTACCGAGCGATGTGGTGGACTTTACGCACGAACCTTAACGAAATGTGACCGCCATCACGGCACACCACGCCATTATTCAGGAATAATCCAGTACGGTCTTACGTCGGGCAAATTTCGGGGGCTAGTCATGGATATTCTCAGCATTTTATTTCTCTTGTTGCTAGGCGCTGCGGCAGGCTCGTGGCTGGGTCACTACAGCGGCTACCGCGAAGGGCTGGTCAAAGGCAAAAACGATGGTGTCAAAGAAGGCATGAAAGAGTACATGCGCAAAGAGCTGATTGAGTCCAAAACCATTGGCGGCACATACAACGTGGAAGCCTTATGCAAAGCTCGCGAAGAATTGCAAGGTGCGCTCAAACCCAAGCAGAATAAAGCCAAAGAATCCTCGTGGTTAAGCTGGATTGTTTTTCTCGCGCTGTTGGTGTGGGCAACACACGGGTTGTTATCCCCGTAGCGTGATGGCAATCACAGCACGTTGCACGTTGATCGACCATAATAAGCTGTATCAATCGTTGCTAACTTCAGGGGAATTGCGTATGGGCTTATGGGTATTAGGTATCTGGGTACGTCGTTGGGCAACGGCAGCACTCACCACCTTCGATCACACGTTTTTGGCGGCACCTCCGCAACCACCCGTGACGGCACGCACACCCACGGCAGCGCAAGGCTGGTTGGTGGCGTTAGAGGCTGCCAGCAGAGGTTGGAATAGCTGGCATTCCTAGAGAGATAACTCCCCCCGCCGATATTTGACAAGCTTGTCGTTGGTGACAGATGGTTCTGTATTAGTTAATACTCACAAGTATAAATTTATTGCATCAACGGCAAAGGGCATTTTACCTAAAGGGGACACTTGTGACTTATTCGTATCTATTTGAAGCGAAGTCGATCCAATCATACATCTTCGCCACCAACAAACTCAAAGAAATCATCGGTGGTAGCGAACTAATCGAGCAACTGACTGCTAATCACGGTTTGTTAAAACAAACATTACTCTCATTGGGTTTGGAGGAAGGCAAAGACATCGAGCTTTCCCGTTGTGGCGGTGCTGCTTTCTACGCTTTCAGTGAAAACAAAGCAGCTATCGACAAACTTGCCACCCTTTGGTCTTTGGTATTTCGCCGGTACGCGCCAGACATGGAATTCATCCACGCAAAAGCAGAAGGCAAAACCTCTATTGATGCATTCCAAAAAGCCCATACCACCTTGATGGCTGACCGCAACCACCCGAAAGTGAAATTGCCACAAGCCGGAGTGTATACCCGCCGCTTTGCCCGCACGGGTGAACCTGTCAGCTCATCAGTCCGAGTTGGCAAAGAGAGTGAACAGGTTGACCTGATTACCGCCAGAAAACGAGACTTCGCCAAGAGTACGGCACTGATTGAGCGGGTCAAGAAAGACTCCCAACGGAATGAATGGCCGGTCAATCTCACCCCTGAAGAGGATGATGACAAAGATTTCCCATTCCACGACAACCGCTTAATTGGTTTGATCCATGCGGATGGTAATGGCTTCGGGCAATTGCTGATGGATTTGAAAGGCAGCGTTGATAAAGGCGTCATTACGGATAAACAGTATATTCCGGTATTTCGTGATATTTCCGAGTCCATCAAGCGGGCAACAGAAGCAGCAGCAGAACAGGCGGTGACTGAAACATTAGTCATGGAAAGGGGTTTATACCCTGCTCGTCCTATCGTGTTAGGTGGCGATGATCTGACCATGATTGTGCGGGCTGATCTTGCATTACCGTTTACACAAGCCTTCCTGAAGGCATTTGAACAAGAGAGCCAGAGTCAATTTGATCAACTCAGAAACCGTTATTCAAATCTCAAGGACATCCTTCCTGCAAAGTTGACTGCGTGCGCGGGCATTGTTTACGCCAAATCCAGCCAACCATTCTCACTGCTGCACGATCTAGCAGAAGGTTTGTGTAAACACACCAAAACAATTGCCAAACAATCAGACAATCTACTGGACGGAAAACAAGTACCGTCTTCGCTGACGTTCTATCGTGTGACCACCTCTTTGATTGATGACTTCAAAGACATTATCAAGAATGAGTTAACCACTGGAAACATTTGCTTGAGCCGTGGTTGTTATACGCTAGAAACGCATAGCAAATTGCCTAACCTGACAGATTTGCTGGCGTTGCAAGCCTTTTTGGCGAAGTCTGAAGTCTCCCAAGGTGCATTGCGTCAGGTCACAGGCTTGTTGCACCAATCACCAGAACAGGCACAAAGCCGTTATCGTCGCTGGAAAGAAGTGATGATTGATCGTGAACCCAAAGACTGGGAAACATTCAATTCCCTGTTCAAGCAGCTCAGTGAGCCAAAAGCCGACTTTGACGTAAACCAACCACAAGCCGTGCCATTTGAAGATGTGCTGTCACTCAGTTCCGTCGGCAATAACATGAATCCAACGCAGGGGGAACGGGCATGAGCTACCAACTCAAAATTGATATTCAAAGCTATTGGCATCCCGGTACGGGTAGCGGTCGTGGAAGTGATGTGGATGCTGTTACCCATCGTGATAAAGATGGCTTGCCCTTGCTGCCGGGGAAAACGCTTAAAGGCATTTTGCGCGATGCCGTTATGCGCTGGGAACAATTCACCCAAGCCAGCAATCAACCACAGCCAACCTTGGCAGAACAATTGTTTGGCGCGAAAGCTGATGCCGATGAAAAGTGGCGAGGTTCAGTGCGCGTGAGTGATGCCGTGTTAGCTGATGACATCCGTTATTACTTGCTTAAAGACAAGAGCCTATTAACCGGGTTGTACCGCAACATCCACGCCACCGCCATCAAGCACGAAACCGGTACAGCAGTAGATCAAAGCCTGCGCGGTATGGAAGTCATCGTGCCGCTAACCCTATACGCGACACTGGATGAAGTCCCGAACGCCCCGCATCAAGTCGCCAACTGGTACAAAGCGATTGAGCAAACGCTTGGCCTGATTCAGGCAGTGGGTGCGCACCGTACACGCGGCTTAGGTCGTGTCGTCGTCACGCTGGAGGTTAAAAAATGAAAACACTGGATTTAGTGATTACCTTGCTAGACGACTGCATTTTCAGTGAACGCAACGCCACCGAAGGCGCACATCAGGCACTGGATTATATTCCGGGTGGTGCGTTATTGGGTGCTGTGGCAGCACGGCTTTATTCGGGTATGCCACCAGCACAAGCCTTTGACTGGTTTCATTCCGGCAAAATGCGCTTTGGCAATGCCTACCCGTTAACCACAAACCGGCAACGAACTTTCCCCATGCCTGCCTGCTGGCATCAAGCTAAAGGCAAAAGCCCTATTGAGGGAGACAAGATTGAGGCTGGTAAAGTTTGGCGATTGGATAAGCGCGAGAACAACGCATTGCCGGAGAACCAACAACCCCAGCAGTTACGGTCTGGCTATTTGGCGCTGGATGGGCAGTTGGCTGAAACACACAAATCCTTCCGCATGAAAACCGCCATTGATGCGGAGAAAGGTCGGGCAAAAGATTCTGCCTTGTTTGGTTACGATGCGCTGCAAGCAGGACAGCGTTTTTACGCACAAATCAGTTGTGATGATGCCATGACTGCGGCAGACATGGCTAAATTGGAAACCGTACTGAAACAGCCGCTGCTGTTAGGTCGTTCGCGCAGTGCCGAATATGGTCGGGCTACCATTGAAATACTCAAAACGTCGCAATCCCTACCCTCAGACAAAACAGCCAGCAAAGAAATCACCCTCTGGCTGCTCTCCGACCTGATGACTTTGGACGAACACGGTCAACCGACTTTATCCCCCGCACCTCAGCATTTAGGTTTGCCCAAAGGTAAGCTGATTGCGGAAAACAGCTTCCTGCGTACCCGCCGCTACTCCACTTGGAACGCCCACAAGCAGGGTTATGAGATGGAACGGCAAGTGATCTGCAAAGGCAGCGTGCTGGTGTTTAAGCTGAATGATGGTGAAACACTAACCGATAAACATATCCAACAAATTGCTTCTGGCTTGGGTGTGGAACGGCAAGCAGGCTTGGGGCAAGTGTGGTTAAACCCACCGTTGCTAACGGGTGAAAAACCCCAATTCGCAACACCAGCTCCTCTCATAAGCAAGCCGACAGAACATAAAGAACCAGCAAAAAAACCTGAGCTAATCGCATGGCTGGAAGCACAACAGACTCAGAAAGTGAGCAAACAAGGTTTTGCAAAAGAAGCCAAGCAGATTGCACGCGGCTACCAAACATTAATGAAGAGTGTGCGCGAGCTGAAAGGTCTGGATACCAGTGTGCATGTCGGGCCTTCACATAGCCAATGGGGTGCTGTATTAGCTGCTGCTAAAAGCCGTGGCGATCTGCAAATCTTTATGAATGCCACCGATGGCTCTTTCAAACCTAGAGGCGAAGGTTGGAAAGATGAGTTTTGGCAAGGTGAACAGCTAGTGAGTTTTTATAACTGGTTTAGGAATCACTATCAGCAACAATCCAGCCCACAATACATTCAGCACTTGGTACGCGAAATCATGGCAAAGCTGAAAAACGATAAAGGAGGCCGGGCATGAAACCACAACAATCCGTTTTTCACATTGCCCGTGTGACATTGGAAACCGTTACCCCTTTGTCGATAGCATCGGGCAAAGCCAACGGCGTATTCGATACCAGTCTGGTGATGGATGCCAACGGTTTACCCACTATTCCCGGCTCCAGCCTAACGGGTGTGTTACGCCATTTGTATCAAGCCGAATACGGTAAGTCGGGTGCAGATCAGGTATTCGGTTATCAGAGCAAGGAAAAAAGTGAAGACAGCCAACCGTCGCGCATACAGGTGTCGTGGGGTTGTATTCAAGACAGCAAAGGCAAAGCCGTTCAAGGCTTATGCTTGGGGGATAAACGCAAATCCATCGAGAACGACCTGATTCTGAAGGTGGCGATGGGGTTAGCTGATGCCCCCACCAGCCGCGACCGGGTAAGGCTCAACCACAAAGGAGCCAGTGCAGACAAGGGTAAATTTGACCGTGCTGTATTACCGGCGGGTTATCGTTTTAGCGTGGAGTTTTCCCTGTGGAGCGATGAAGCGCATGACGCACAATGGGAACGGGTACTGGAATTATTGAATCACCCCTTGTTCCGTTTGGGCGGCTCAACCCGCGCAGGCTTGGGCAAGTTGAGAATGATCGAAGTGCAAGAGCTGGTCAGCGACCTTTCACAGGAATCGGGTAGAAAAGCATTCACGGCGATGAAGCGTGATGTGAATGATTGTACTGGTTTCGAGCTATATAACTTGCCTGTATGGCAGTCAGACGAAAAGGTTGTTACGGCAACGCTTACCCTGAAACCCAATAGCTATTGGCGTATCGGTCAGGGTGAGAAGCCTAATCTGGCAGACAGCAATGGTAAAACCGCTGACCTGCTGCCCAAGCTGGAACAACGTATCAGTTGGAACCAGCAACATCAGGCGGAGCCTGCTACCGAAAAGCTGTTAATTCCCGGCTCTTCGGTGAAAGGTGCGCTATCACACCGAATCGCCTTCCATGCCAACCGCTTCAGTGAGCAACCCCGCTGGGCTGATGACATGACTGAGGATGAGCTGAATGCTTACGACAAGTCAGAACACTGTGAAGCCGTCAAAGAATTATTCGGGTTTGCCAATGATGAGCAACGTGAAGATAAGCATAAAGGACAAGCAGGTCATGTTCTGATTGATGATGCTTACCGTGAGTTTTCCAACACCGACTTGCAAATCATCATGCACAACTCGATTGACCGTTTCTCTGGCAGTGTGCGTGACCATATGCTGTTTTCCGAGGAAATGGTGTGGGGTATAGATGAGAAAGGGGATAAAAAACTTGTGGAATTACAGTTGACCATCAAAAAAGACGGCAAGATTTCCAGCGTGGCGAAGCAAGCCTTGCAACAGGCTTTGGCTGATTTGTATGAGGGGCGTTTGGCTTTGGGGGCAGGTGTTTCCAAAGGACACGGTTTATTTACCGGCACGATTGAATGGTCAGATGATGGCAAATGGATTGGGGGGAAAGCCTGATGAATGCACAAGATATTTTGAAACAGTATGAAGGGCTGCGTAGATCCATGCCGGATGCGAAGCTGCCTGCATTAGAAGCTGATGCTTACCAGTTGGTGGTAACACCGCATAGCATGGATACCGTGGAAAAAGTCTATGCGGCATTGGATCGTTTTAATCCCGTTACTGGCTGGATCGGCTATCAATCAGGCAATCAGCATTTCAACAATCAGCCCTTGGAAATCAAAGCCGATTACGGTCAGTTACTGAACGCTGAAGTGACCAATGGCAATGGCGCTTCTTTGCATGTGCGTTACAACGGTAATGGCGGCTGGGTCGTGACGGAATATCGCTATTCGGCAGGCAATGCCTACTTGGCTGACAAGGTTCGACATGTTGCTTCATTCGACAAGGACGGCAACACCACCTTGCAGTATTTGCGGTTTTGGCAGGAAAAGGACGGTGCGCTGGGCGTGAATCCTGTGTTTGCTTGTTTTGTAGGTTTTGGAGGTAAAGCGTAATGGATCAGATCAATGCACCCTATAATTTTGTGCCGCTTTCCGACAAGGTTGTTATTCCTGAATGGGGTGACAAGGTTTCGCATGACTTGCCGTTTCGGGATGGGGTGAGCGGGGAGTTGGAGCTGACGATTACCGCCAAAACTGACATTTTAGTAGGCGGAACGCAAAACAATGGACACGTTCACTTTTTCCAGACACCTGATGGAAAATATACTATTCCCGGCTCTAGCTTGCGGGGGATGTTCCGCAATGTGATGGAGATTGCCACCTTCTCACGCATGAGTGCTGTAGACGAAAAGAGTTATGGGTTACGTGATATTTCCAAGTCAGGCAATGTATACCAAAGTCGTGTTACTGGTGCTGGCAAGGTAAAAACTGGCTTTCTGAAAATGTCTAATAAGAAGATCACTCTTATTCCTTGCGACATGGCACGCTTAGACCATCGTGATTTAGAAGACTGGTTGCCAAGGAGAGATACAAGAAGTCCTATCTTTACCAGCAATCGGCACAAACGTGTCAGTGATAAATATCAGCATTGGAAAACTCTTACGGCAAGCATAACTGCCACAGATGGTAGTTTCTTGTGTGATATAGAAAAAGTTACTACAGAGTATGTGACAGAGCATCGGGTTTTTAAGATTGGTTCTGGAGAAATCACGGCTTATCCAGTTTTTACTGGTCAAATATCAGATTGCACACAGGGTAGAACAGATGAAGAGAAAGCTAAGAAGAAACACAAAGATTTCGTGTTCTACAACCAGCAACCTGAAAAAGCTATTGACGTAAATGCTTATGACCGTAACGCATGGAAAGACTTTTTGTTCATCCATCATGATGTGGAAGAAAGTTCTAATACAGATATGTCGTGGCCTAATTACTGGCGCGGCGAGTTCCGGGCTGGTCGTCAAGTACCTGTATTCTACTTACAATCTGACCCAACCGCAGAAACTGGGCGCTTGCAAATTGGCTTAGCTTACTTGCCTAAACTGGCTGGCGATTTTTCCATTTATGACATGATTCGCCATACCAGTGATCAACATTTGCAAGAAAAAGGCTTTGATTTCACTTCATTGGTATTTGGGCGTGTTGGTAAAGAGCCTGATGATGCTTTGAAAGGGCGTGTGTATTTTGAACCTGCTATCTTGCAGGGCGACGCAACTCCTGTGCCTAATCCCCCCCCAACCATTCTCAACGGAGCAAAACCGAGCTACTTCCCTAATTACATCAAGCAAACTACTACTTCGGAAGGAAATAAATTAGCTACTGGTAAAAACTATGCGACTTATCTCCTCACTGATGAGAATCAGAACCCTCAAATTCGCGGCTGGAAGCGTTACCCTGCCCGACCTGAATACAAACCTGAACCGGTTCCAGCAGGTAACGACAACACCAATGTCCAGACACGTTTGCATGTACTTCCCAAAGATACGCTGTTCAAGAGCCGTGTCATATTTCATAATTTGAAGCCTGAGGAATTAGGGGCATTACTTTGGTCTATTCATCTGGAAGGTCATCGGCATGGACTGGGAATGGGTAAATCATTTGGTGCTGGTCAAGTCACTGTAGATATTGGTTGGGATGCACAAAAATTAGTGTGTAACGATCCTAATAACTCTGTCGATGATCAAAAAATTTATTCCAGCAAATTCATGGCTTATATAGAAAAGCGGCTTGGCGGACAAAAATGGAATGACACGGAACAAGTAAGATCATTATTGGCAATGACTTATGCTGAAGATGTTACAAAACGCTTCAAAGGCAAATTAGAGCATATGAAGTTAAAAGATGAAAACGGAAAAAATCAGTTTGTTATAGCCAAACAAGCCACGCCACCACTTGTTTTAGCTGCTTACGACACTTCACCAATCAAGCATGTACCGACGTATGAGGAAAAAAATGAGGTTTGGGAAAACGCCAAAATCCAGTATGACCCCAGTAAATCAACATTGACCGCAACGACATCGCAGGGCAAAGCGACGATCACTGGCGATGAAGCCAAGAGTTTAATGAGTACCTTATTGGGTGGTGATCAGAATAAGGCCAAGAAGAATCAATTGCTGAAATCAGTTTCTGTTGAAGGCAGGGGTAACGCTATAAAAATCAAAGCATTTATGTAGCATAGGACTTTACACACCCTACACCCAACAGCATGATGTTCAAATGAAAACCCTGAACATCCACCTCAATCACCCCGCCGAGCGTGCATTAGACACCTTCGGCGCAACCCTGCAACAGCTCGAAGCAGGTCAAGCCTTCGTGCCGCATTTCAGCATCGGCTTTGAAACCGTGCCTCAGTTTGCCAAGGTCTTCACCCCCAAACGCTGGGAGTTGATCAGCGAACTCAAGAAACTCGGCGCGGTTTCCATCTACGAGCTGACAAAGCGACTGGATCGGCATTACCGCAATGTGCATCAGGATGTTGCTCTACTCAGCGAATGGCTGGTGATCAAGAAAGACGAACACGGCAAAGTTTTCGTGCCTTGGGATGAGATTGATGTGCGGTTGCCCTTACAGGCTGCTGCGTAATTTGTCGGACTGAAGTCCGACCTACAGCCCTTCGCTTTTCCACTCCTCCACCGTCTTCGCCTCACTGCTAAAATTAACGCCGACCAACACCTTCGGGCGTGGGTCGGCACTTTTATTCAGCTTGAACTCGACCACGTAAATATGCGGCGGGGTTTTTACCACGCAATCCAGCCGTCCGTCATTGGTGTTGACTTCACTATTCATTTTCAGCTTGATCCTCCATACATTACTACAATAACAGGGTGTTTTTAAGTTAAGAGGTAATGGTTATGTCAACACGGTCAAGAATAAAGCTAATGCACAATGGCGTGGCTTTCGGTGATGCGCTCAGTATAACATGACAAGCTTGCCAACCTCGCGCCCCTCCTTGCCCTGCTTTACACTGGGCGCTTTCCAAAACAATGCAGGAAACAGATGACGACTTACTTTATTTCTCGCCATGCTGGCGCGGTGGACTGGGCAGAATCGGAGGGCTTTCATGTCGATGCGCGGCTGGCGCATTTCGATGTGGCTATTGTGCAAGCGGGTGATCGGGTGCTGGGCACATTGCCGATCAATTTGGTGGCGGAGGTGAATGCACGCGGTGGTACGTATTTCCATCTGACGCTGGAGTTACCATCCGATGCGCGGGGCAAAGAGCTGACGGCGGCGGATATGCGTACCTACGGGGCGCGGTTGGAAGGCTATGCGGCTCAGAAACAGGTTTGATTAAAACAATAGCTTTAGTGGTTGTTTTTGCTTATAATAGCTGCAACAGGTAACAAGATTTGCCTGTGTTCTTTGACAATTTATGATGCTGTATATTGCTAGAAATATAGTCTTCAAGTATCCAAACGACGTGAGCCAAAATGCTAACTTTTCAAAGCCGATTTGATGTCAAAATTCATACACCGCAAGTTGTTGAAACCAAAGCGTTTCCGACGAACGGCGGGGTTTGAATACCGCCCTGATTTAAAAGGGATTAAGACGTATCATCCATGCCCAGTGTGCGAAACATATTTTTGTTTGAATACCGCCCTGATTTAAAAGGGATTAAGACCGCAGCATTGAGGTCGCTTCTTCTAATCCATGGGGTTTGAATACCGCCCTGATTTAAAAGGGATTAAGACCCAGTCGGACACAGCCTAAACGGCTAGGGCTTAGTTTGAATACCGCCCTGATTTAAAAGGGATTAAGACGCATCCGCCTCCAGCTCCCGCTGTTCGGACGTTGTTTGAATACCGCCCTGATTTAAAAGGGATTAAGACCTAAGTGGATGATAGACATATCGTTCCCCATGGGTTTGAATACCGCCCTGATTTAAAAGGGATTAAGACTCTGTGGCTTTAGAAGGACGGATATAATCTAAATCGTTTGAATACCGCCCTGATTTAAAAGGGATTAAGACCTAGACTTCGTCAGTTCTTCGAGCTCGGCTTCAAGGTTTGAATACCGCCCTGATTTAAAAGGGATTAAGACTTTTACAACACCGAGACTATTACCGTCAACAATAGTTTGAATACCGCCCTGATTTAAAAGGGATTAAGACTGTGTCTATGGATATACCTTAGCACGGACATACCGTTTGAATACCGCCCTGATTTAAAAGGGATTAAGACAAACCTTCCAATGACCATTGTGGGGTCTTGTGTCGTTTGAATACCGCCCTGATTTAAAAGGGATTAAGACATTACTAAAAGTAAAGACATAATCTTTTTCATAACGTTTGAATACCGCCCTGATTTAAAAGGGATTAAGACCCCCAGAGTCACCCAGATAAGGAAATAAACTACGGTTTGAATACCGCCCTGATTTAAAAGGGATTAAGACAGGTAAACAACATACTATATTGTTTTCTTTAACAGTTTGAATACCGCCCTGATTTAAAAGGGATTAAGACTTTACTACGCAACCGGGAGAAGCTACAACAGCCGGTTTGAATACCGCCCTGATTTAAAAGGGATTAAGACCCAATGGGCATTGACGCAACAGAAGATGCTCCAGGTGTTTGAATACCGCCCTGATTTAAAAGGGATTAAGACTTAGCGATAGTGTAGACACCTGCGTTTTCAAAAGCCGTTTGAATACCGCCCTGATTTAAAAGGGATTAAGACAGTGGAGCTGCGCTTTCAATTACAGAAGCAATGGTTTGAATACCGCCCTGATTTAAAAGGGATTAAGACACCTGTATTCGGGGTAGTAGCTCAAGAAGATGACTGTTTGAATACCGCCCTGATTTAAAAGGGATTAAGACGTTCTCTTTCAGCATCTTTTAGTCTGAACCATGATTTTCAGAATTAAAGGCTTGCCATGATAAGAATACATGCCGTAATCCTACTAATCCTTTAATCCTTTAATCCTTTAATCCTTTAATCCTTTAATCCTTTAATCCTTTAATCCTTTAATCCTTTAATCCTAAAAATTCCAGTTCAAGACAAACGATCCAGACGATGCTTGCTGAATATTTGTATGCACACTAATTGTAAGGGTGTGTTATTGTATGTACAATAATTCAGTATTAGGCAGGCAACATGCTTATTCGGTGTGACCCGCGCAAGGATGCGCTCAATATCCGCAACCACGGTCTTTCATTGAAAGAGGCGGAAAATTTGGAGTGGGATTTGTTGAAAGCCGAGGAAGATGCCCGCTTTGCTTATGGCGAAATGCGCATGGTTGGTTTTGTGCCGATGGGTATGCACCTGTTCTGTGTGGTGTTCACTGACTCTGGCGAGATTCGCCGAGTCATCAGTTTACGTAAAGCGACAAAACAGGAGTTGAGACGTTATGTTGATCAGTTCTAAATCTGGACGTGTGTTTGAGATGCCAACCGATGAGGAAGATGCCCGTATTCGGGCTGGCATTGCGGCTGACCCAGACACGTATGAAATGACTGCGGCAGAAATGAAGCTTTTGCGCCCCGTGGGTCGCCCTAAGGCGGAATCGACTAAGGAGCGGGTAACGGTCAGGTTGTCAGAAGAAGTAACCGCATACTTCCGCGCTACAGGCAAAGGCTGGCAGACGCGCATGGATGCTGTGTTGAAGGAGTATGTTGGCTCGCATCGGGCTTAGGGTATTCACAAGCTTGCCAAGTTAGCCAACCACCATCAACACCATTTATACTGCATCCCTGTTAAAGATTGACCACCGCGCAACTCTCACCAAGGATACAGACACAATGCCTAACCTGATCGTCTCCACCTGTGGCACTAGCTTGCTCACCAATAACAATGACACCTGCACACTCAGCCCTGAGTTACGCAAACTATTCACGAAGCACGCTAATTTGCAAAATGCTGCCGACTGCCCCAGCAACGAACGCCTGCCGATCGACAACCACCTGCGCCAACGCACCAGCGACGTGAAGCAAGCCAATGATGCCGAGCTTGCCAAACTCAGCGCAGAAATGAATGCCATCTTCAAATTCTACGACGGCAAAACGACCCCGCAAGACATGCACATCCTCATTCATACCGACACCTGGTTAGGGCGTGAAACCGGCAATCTGCTCCGCGAAGTCCTGAGCCAACGCGGTTTCAGTGTCGATACACCCACCATCAGCGACTTGCGCACCCAAGACCTCGACAGTTTCCAGCTTGCCCTTTCCGAGCTGGTCAAATGGGCAGTCGAAACCCTGCCCGCTTACCAGCAACAACAATACAAAGTCATCTTCAACCTCACGGGCGGCTTTAAAAGCATCCAAGGCTTTATGCAAACCCTCGCCATGCTTTACGCCGATGAAACCGTTTATATCTTTGAAAGCAATAAAGAGCTGTTGCGCCTACCCCGCTTACCCGTGCGTTTGGATGGTGAACAAATCGTGCGTGACCACCTCGCCGTGCTGCGCCCGCTCGCGCTCGGCTTGCCGGTATCGCGTGATGCGGTGGATGCCCTGCCCGAAACGTTGGTGTTGCGCCTTGACGATGACCGCGCCCTGTCGCCGTGGGGGGAATTGTTGTGGCAACAGCACAAAACCGCCATCTACGGTGCAGGCCTCCACGCCGCACCATCTACCAAAATTCACTTCACCGACACCTTCCAGCGCTCCATTGCTGGGCTGTCGCCGGATCGTTACGAACGCCTCAATCAGCAAATCGACAAACTTGCGCAATACCTGCACTCGCAACGTGCCACCAATCTCAAATCGTTGGATGTAAAAGCCCTGCATGTGCCGCGCCACGGCGGCTGCACTCACGAATTCGACGCATGGCACGACCAAAACGCCAAACGCGTGTTCGGCTGGCTCAAGGGTGACACGTTCACCTGCGAAATCCTAGAAAACGGCGTGGGGCATTAAGGAGTGGTTATGCACAACGAACCCCAACCTCACGACTTTGATCGCCGTATCTTGCTAGCAGTTGCTGGTGGTTCGCCTGCCATTGTCACGGAAACATTGTACGCACTCACCCAAACCAGCCAACCCGCGTATTTACCCACGGAAATTCACATTATCACCACGACGGGCAAATTCGGGGATCAAGCCATTCGCAAAGCATTGCTTGATGATCAACGCCTGCAACAGCTTTATGATGCCTATGGCATGACGCTGCCACCGTTTGATGATAACCACATTCACCGCATTACCGATGCTAACGACGTACTACTGACCGACATTACCACTGCCGAGGACAACGAAGCGGCTGCCGACTTCATCACTAACATAGTGCGCAAATTCACTCAAAATGATAATACCAGTTTGCACGCCTCTATTGCGGGTGGACGTAAAACCATGAGCTATTACATGGGCTATGCGCTGTCGTTGTACGGGAGGATGCAAGACCGCCTCTCGCATGTTTTGGTGGATGAAAGCCTCATTACCCGTGATTTCTTTTTTCCACAACCCAATGAAAATATTGAGGTAAGACTTGCGAATGTCCCCTTTGTACGTTTACGGGATGGCTTAGGCTTTGCGGAAGAGTTAACGCAAGGGAAGCATACCTTTAGTCAGGCGATTGAGCTGGTACAACAGCAATTTGCGCCCGTGGCGGTGAAAATTGACCTTGATGGCTGGCATTGTGGCGGCATTGAGGTGCAAGACCCAAAACCGACGCGCTTATCGGTCTACGCTTGGTTACTAGAACGCCATCAACACGAAGAGCCACCCTTACGCTTTAACGGTGATGACGCGGACGAAGATTACGCCGCTGAACTACTGGCAATGTATGAACGTCTGTATGGCATCAAAGGCATCGACAAGATGGAAAAAGCCTTGAAAAAAGGCATGACGGCTGATTACTTGCGCCCCCACATCAGCCATTGCAATAAGGTGCTAAAAAACTCGCTGAAACAAGCGGCAAAGCACTACCTGATCCAAATGCAAGAACGCGCCCCGTATGTGGAATATTGCCTGCCTGAAGGCTTAACGATTCAAGCCATTACGCTGGATATTCCTGATCAAAGCCATGCAAGGACATAAACATGCCGCCAAATCTCTTCATCGCCCTCTCTACTGGGCAAAATATTGCTAACGTACTCCCCATTCTGGAACGTGCTCAACCGCATGACCGTATCGTATGGCTAGAAAGCCCATTAGCGACCAAATCTCATTGGAGTCAAGCCGCAATGGCTGTGTTACGCCAGCATGGTTTTAACCATCAGGAACAAAAAACCTTGGCGAGTGAAGAGGTATCATTATTCGCTGCTGCCATCCGGCAATTATTGCTGGATTACCCAAGCGATACCCCTATCTTTGTGGCTAACGGCGGTACAAAATTACAAGCCATTGCCGCCTATATCCGCCCTGACCTGCCCGTACTCTACAGCCTTGACCGACCTTCCGCCTATGAATGGTATCCGCACGGTATTTTGCAGGCAGGTACACGCCTCATCTACCAGCAACACACTCTTGATTTAGACGACATCTTACAATTGCGGGGTATGGAACGCAAAAATACCGACGCAACCTGTATTTGGGGTAAACAACCTGAGCTACTCAAACCGACTTGGTACGGGCAACATATCCCTGACACCATCAGCCTGCATGACGAACATCATGCGTTTGGCTTACAGCGTGTACTGAGCAATCCATTGCCCGGTGATGTGCTGTGGAAAGCGGTTCAACAACATCAACAGCCAGCATTAGCGGCATTACGCAATCAGTTACGAACGTGGGCAAGCCGCCTCCCTTCCGATGGCTTACTACAGAACATTGCGCTCAGTTCACGCAAAATGTTCGACAATGCCGCCTACGCCTTGCAACAGCAAAGCCCGCCACCTCAACACTCACTTGGTTCATTATTTGAACAGGCGGTCGCGCAGCGTACCTGCCAATGCTTGGATGATAATCCCCCACTTGCCGCATCCGTACAATCTGTTTGGCTGAATACGCAGATCGGCAAGGTCGGTAAAGAGCAACCCGTTGTCATTGAGACGGATATTCTGCTGGTACTGAAAAATGGAGTGCTGATTCATCTGGAATGCAAGTCGCATAAAGCCGATAACAAAGATTTGGATGCCCGTCTGCTCAATCTTCAGAACGTCAGCTCCCTACAAGCACGGATGACCATCTGCTCCCCCTGTTACACCGCTTACACGGATAAACCGTGGTTTCGCACCCAACACGAATTTAAAACGCGGGTAGAATCACTTAATGCTTTCACTTGGTTGGCGTTTGACTTTGAGGCGCAACCCGAACATTACAATCTACCCGATGATAACCAGCAAATCCAGTACACTTGCAGTCGCTTTGAATATGGTCTGGAAAAATTACTCAAGCCATTTATGGCGCAGCAGTAGCGACCGTTATTGGCAACCTTGCCAAGCCTAACAACTCACTAGTCATCCTTCATACTGTCCTCATCGAAACAACAGATGAGGACAGCAACATGAACATCAGCATCCACTCCGCCACTCACGACTTCGCACCCCTCACTCGCCGCGCACGCACTGATCGTGACTACGTGAAGCACGTCCTCAACTAAACCCGATGTTTGGCAAATTTGCCAAGCCAACCACCTGACCAACAACACCGTAGCCTACACACACTGAAACAACACAAGGACATACACATGAAAAACATCATCGGCAACCCATTCCCTAACAAACCCTCGGACTCATGCCCGACCATTTGTGACCTCATCAAAATCATTCTTCGCTAATCCACAAGGAGCAATACCATGCCTATCCTCATCGCCGTTCTCGCCGCCATCGCCACTACCGTCAGTGGTCACTCATGCCCCAATAAGCGTTAATCACTCAATTCAAGGAGAAACACCATGATTCCTGTCATTCTTTATCCCGTCATCGCCGTAGTACTGGCGGTAAAAAGCGCCCACGACAGTAAGCGTATTGACGACCTCGAAAAGCGCAACAACAAGCAATAACACAAGGAAACATACATGAAAAATATTATTGGCACCCCATTGCCCAACAAATGCCCATGCCCATTTCCTCTGCCACTGCCATTTCCTTTTAACCGTTAATCACTCAATTCAAGGAGAAACACCATGCTCGTACTCATCCCTGCCATTGCGGCTGCCATTACCAAGCTCATCCTCGACCACGACTGCAACAACCGCTAAACCCACCAACGGGCAGCCCTCACGGGGTTGCCCAATTTTCTACAACACATTGATCAAATCGCATCAGGAGTAAATTATGCCCATCATCCTCGCCGTTATTGCCGTCGCCGTTATTGCTGCACTGCCTTGCTCACGCCGCTAATCGCGGCAACAAACACTGCACTTAACTAAGCCCGACACACCGCAAGTTCACAATCTTGCCAAACCCGACAAGCTAACCAACAACCGATAACCTAAGCGCACTCAAACAAACCAAGGAAAAATACCATGCCTGTAGCACTTGTTACTTGCCTCTGCGCTAACCCCGTCACCGCAGCCATTCTCGCCGTCGGCTGTGCCGCAGCCATCATCATCCAAGCCACCAAAGACTAACCCACACCACCAACGGGCAGCCCCTCACGAGGTTTGCTCAACCGTGTCAACCAACAACATACGATCCAGCAACACACAAGGAGACAAATATGCCTGCAAAACTGACAAAAACCTGCCAACGCTGCAAAACAACCAAGGCGTTGGATGAGTTTTTCCACAACAGTACGAAACCGGACTTCCACAATGGCATCTGCAAAATTTGCCAAAAGACAGTAAACCAACAACGTCATACACAGCAATCATCTGATCAATAAGGAGAAAACACCATGACGACTTACTACTCCGATCCCCTCGACGACATGGATGATGATGAACTGATCGACGCGCTACTCGACGCTATCGTCGAAAAATACTTCTAAAGGGAGAACACCTTGAAACGCAATGCCGCCGTCATCGCTTACGACATCGTGGAAGATTCGCGCCGCCGTCAGGTACACCGTTGCCTGAAAGCGTGGGGGCTGGCTTCCCAATATTCGCTGTTCGAGTGCCAACTGAGTATGCGGGAAGCGGAAGAGCTGTTTCTGCAACTCACTGCCTTGATCGACTTGCAAACCGATAGCCTGATGCTGACGTGGATGGATACGCAACGGTCGCCGCGCATGGTCACGGCGGTCAAACATACTAACAACTTCCAAGCGCCACTTTGGTACGAGGGTTAAGCGATGAAGCAATGGCATTTGTTGGCGTATGACGTGCGCGATGAAAAACGCTTACGCAAAGTGCATTACTACCTGCGCAAACGCGCTGTGCCGCTGCAAAAGTCGGTGTTTTTGCTGCACTGTTCGGCGGCGGATTTGGCAACGACTTTGCAAGGAGTGCGCGAACGGGCGCATTTGCGTGAAGACGATATTCGCCTTTATCCCGTGCATACGCCCGCTGCGATTTGGGCGGCGGGTCAACAAAACAGTGCTGTGCAGAACTTGTACGCGGGTAAGCCTGCCGCCACACCGGAAGACACGGGCTGGTTACAACAACTCAAACAAACACTGTTCGGTTAGGGGGAAGACATGCTACTGGTGATTGATCGTAAGGAAACCACGGTACGCCATACCACGGGCGCGTTACGGCTGGAACGCCCGGATGAGCCTGCCAAAACCATCCCGATCCAAATGTTGGAACAGGTGGTGGTGTACGGCAATCCGCTGGTGGAAAGCGCGGTGTGGCGTGCCTTGGCGGAGGCAGGCGTACCCACCACCTTAGTGGATTTACGCGGCAAACAGCACAGCGCGTTTTTGGGGGCGGGCTTGGCAACGCAACTCCCGACGCGGCGGATGCAGCACCGTTGTGCCGATGATGCCAGCAAGCAGTTGGCGGTGGCGCGGTATATCGTGCAGCAAAAATTGCTGGGGTATGCCTTGCCGTTGCAATACTTGCCCACGCTGTATGGGGTGGATGCCGAACGGGTGCAAACCTTCCAGACGCAAGTGGCACAAACGCTGGCGAAGCTGCCAAAGGCGTCGAGCATCAATAGCCTCAGCGGGTTGGAAGGGCAAATCGCGGCGGCATGGTTTGCGTTGTTAAGCACGGCGTTGGGGCAATGGCACTTCAAGGGACGTAACCGTCAGCCGCCGCGTGATCCGGTGAATGCGTTGTTGTCGCTGGGTTATACGTTGATGTTGAGCGAGGTGCGCCACGCGTTGTTGCAAGCGGGTTTTGATACGGCGTTGGGGTTTCTGCATCAGGATTATCCGGGGCGGGAGTCGTTGCCGTTGGATGTGCTGGAACTGTTCCGTGGGTCGGTGGATGCGCTGGTGTTGCAATGGCTGCACCACACACCGCTTGATAACAGCAGTTTTTATTACCGTGAGGCGGAAGGTTGCCGTTTGAGCAAGGCGACACGTCCGCTGTTTTATGCGGCGTGGGCAAGCTACCGCCAGCAATGCCCGCGCCCGTTTGCACCGAATGAGGCAACGGCGTGGGGTACGGCGAGTTTGCGGGAAATCATTAATGGACAGGTGGTGCGTTTGCGGGATGTGCTGAAACAATTGGACAATCAGGAGAATACCCCATGAGTGTTTTGGAAACGGCGATGCAGCCGGAGACCTTGGATAAGGCGTGGAATTTGTTAAAAACGGAGCATACGCCATGGTCGGTGACGGTGGATCGTGAGCAGTTGCAACGTAATTTGATGCGCTATTTGTTGCAGTGCCGTGAGGAGGTGTTGTCGGGGCGTTATCAGCCGCAGCCGTTGCGCCAGTTTACGATGGCGAAACCCGATGGCAAGCAGCGGGTGATTTCCGCGCAATATTTGCAGGATAAGCTGGTGCAACGCGCCTTGCTGATTGTGTTGGAACCGAATGCAGAGACGATTTTCCATCACGACAGTTACGCTTATCGGCGTGGGCGTAGCGTGCAAATGGCGTTGAGCAAGGCGCGGGAACGTATCCGCATTGGGCAGGATTGGCTGGTGGATGCGGACATTAGCAAATTTTTCGATAATATTCCGCTGACACCGCTGCAAAAGAAGCTGAAAGCCTTCATCAAGGACAGCGATGCGCTGACGCTTATCGACAAGTGGCTGAAACAGGGGGCGCATTCGAGCAGCTTGTTTGGTACATCGCGGGGGATTTCGCAAGGCTCAATCTTATCGCCGTTGTTTTGTAACGTGTACATGAACGAGTTCGATCAGGCGTTGGCAGATGCTCATATTCCGTTTGTGCGCTTTGCGGATGATTTTTTGCTGTTTGCTACCGAGCAAGACAAGGCGGAAAAGGCGTTGGCATTTGCGGGGAAAAAGCTGACGCAGATGGGGCTGGAATTGCACCCGACCAAAACGCGGGTGGTACGCAGTAGCCGTGAGGTGATCTTTCTGGGGGAGGCGTTGCCGCAACGCTAGAGTTGACCTATGATCAAGGCTCAAGTAGTGACAGGAGTAACATCATGCTGGCAGTGAAAATGACGATAGACAATCCGGCTTATATCACTGAGCAGGAATACTTGGAAGGTGAAAAACGGGCGGAAGAGCGCCATGAGTATGTGGATGGCGGGGTGTATGCGATGGCGGGAACAAGTCGGCGACATAACAGTATTGCGTTCAATATCGCTTTCAATTTACGGCTGGCTTCACGCGACAAACCTTGTGACATCCACTTATCTGATGTCAAAGCTAGGGCGCAACGCTCCAGAGCCTATTACTATCCAGATGTGATTGTGAGTTGCGAGCAAGATGACGCGGATGAATATTATCTGGAAAAGCCGTGTCTGATCGTAGAAGTTACCTCCAAATCCACCGAGTGGAAGGATTACGCTGAAAAGCTGATTGCTTACCAAAAACTGGCATCGTTACCGGTTTATTTAATTGTGGCGCAAGATCAGCCGCTAGTGACGATGTACTACCGCGATGAAGAAAGTGGCTGGGAAGTGGCGCGATTCGATGATCTGGAACAAGCGCTCACGTTGCCCTGCCCTGACTGCACGTTGACACTGGCTGACATTTACGAAGGGGTTGATTTTACCCAAGCTGCTGAATAATCCTTCCATTCGCAGTGAAATCATTGTAAAATCAAACCATTAACACGCAAAACCTGAGCGTGTCGCTTCTTTAAAAACTTGCTTCGTTGGATTTTTGCCCAAGACAACTTTTTATACAGTGAATTTTCTGCTAAGGGTCTCTGTAACCCATTGATTCAAAAGGCTGATTAGACACGAGCCTTCTGAAGACCGCCCTGATTTAAAAGGGATTAAGACGTTATCAATGATGCTCATTCTGAAAAAGATGATTCTGAAGACCGCCCTGATTTAAAAGGGATTAAGACACTGGTATTTCTTGCGATAGTTGCGCTGAAAGTTTTCTGAAGACCGCCCTGATTTAAAAGGGATTAAGACTAGCTTTTTGCTTCTTTCTTTGCTGCATCGCAATTTCTGAATACCGCCCTGATTTAAAAGGGATTAAGACTAGATGAGGTCAAAGTCATCTTCAACAGCAGCCTTCTGAATACCGCCCTGATTTAAAAGGGATTAAGACATAAAAGCCGTGCAGCACATCACCAACGCGCAAATGTTTGAATACCGCCCTGATTTAAAAAGAAGTTAGACCATCCCAGTAGGGGCAATTCATAAATTACCCCTATACTCCGCCATCCCCCACTGCTATCATTAGCTTAATTTATTAACAAAAATAGCACGGGGCTTCTCATGGGAATTCGTTTCTCGTCCATCATTATGGGCGCAATCTTGGCAGGCATCGGTTTTGTCTGGGTACTCAGCACAACCATCGCCGCTTTTGGCTGGTTACAAACCTTCGCCAGCATCGTGCTGACCCTCGCGCTCGGCTTGTTCTATCAGATCGGCTACAGCGACGGTAAGAACGCTCACTACCTAAACGCCAAGCCCGGCGACACCACCCCAACACAGCAACGCTGCGCACCAAAAGCGTAAATCAGAGACAATGCCAGCTATCTGTCAAAGTTGACCATCAACCGTTTTGCTTATTTGCTGCATCGCAGCAAATTTGTTAGCCTCGTGTGAACCCTAAGCCCATCGCGAACGTCTAACACAAAATAACGTTCACACACCAAGGTTACACAGGCACAACGATATGAAAAATTACGTGGTTATTGGCGAAAAATGGAAACGTGCCATCGTCTTCACCAGCGAGTATTACGCTGACTATTACATGACAAAAAACTGCCCCGGCGTTTGCTGCGAAAAATATTCCGAAACCGATTTCAACAGCACATTCGGGCAACGCGCCCACACCGTGCTCGAATACGGTGTGAATGCTTACAACGCCCAAGCCCTAATACTCATCGGTGACTAATAACGCCTATACTCTGCACACTGAGTAACCAAGGGCGAACCCATGCAAGACACCACCATCGAATGCCACCGCTGTGGCACAACCATTGCCATTTCCGATGTGCTACGCGGACAAATGCGCCAAGAACTCGCTGCCGAACAACAGCAAGCCATCCGCACCGCCATCGCACGCACTGAACAACAAGCTCAAGAACGCCTGCAACAACTCGAACACAGCTTACGCAACCAAATCGCTGAGGAACAAGACCTAAAGCTCAAGCAAAAAGACCAGCAAATTACCAACCTGCTCAAGGACTTGGAAAATGCCAAACGCCGCAGCGAACTCGGCTCACAAGAGCTACAAGGCGAAGTGTTAGAACAAGACATGCAAACCACCTTGCAACACGCCTTCCCGCACGACCGTATCCAGCCCGTCCCCAAAGGGATGCGCGGCGCGGACATTATTCAAACCGTCATCAACAGCCAATTGCAAAAATGCGGCGCAATCATCTGGGAATCGAAAAACACCAAAGCATGGCAACCCGCATGGCTGGATAAACTCAAGGAAGACCAACGCACCGCCGGAGCGGCGATTGCCGTACTGGTATCGGTCGTTGTACCGGAACAGATTCGCGGTTTTGGGCGCATGGATGGCATTTGGGTGAGTGATCTGAAAAGCTGGTCGGCCCTTGCTGCGGTATTGCGCGAACAACTGATCCAAGTCAGTTACGCCCACGCCGCCAGTCAAGGGTTGGATGCGAAAATGGAATTGCTGTGGCGTTACCTCGCCGGTGATGAATTCCGCCAGCGGGTCGAAACCATTATTGAAGCCTTCGATACCATGCAGGCGCAAATCAGCAAAGAACGCCGTGCCATGGAAAAGCATTGGAATGAACGTGAAAAGCAATTACAGCGTGTCATCAGCAGCACCACGGGGATGTATGGCGCATTGCAAGGCATTATCGGTAAAGCCATGCCTGTCGTGGCGGCGTTAGAATTTGCGGATGGGTTGTCGTTGGAACACGACGAATAGGCAAAAAATTACCCGCGTCAAGCGCGGGCAATGGAGGATAAGCGGGCTGGATCGCTAGAGAGAGGAGGAGGAGTTACACCCCAGCCCACTGCCGACTAAATCGGGAATCCTAAAATTAAGCAGCTTTAGCTTTAGCAGCCGCTTTTTGAGTCGCTTCAACCGCTTTGCCAGCAGCTTCTTTAGTCATTTCAACGACTTCAGCAGAGGCTTTTTCAACAGCAGCGGTAGTCTTCTCAACAGCTTCAGTAGCAGCTTTCTTGCCAGCTTCAACTGCTTGTTCTGCACCAGATTGAGTGTATTTAGCCGCTTCTTCCATGATAACGGTCAGTTCGTCACGAACAGCAGTCAACATTTCAGTTGCTTCACGCATGTTAGCAACCCATTTTTCGCCACAAGTGCGAGTAACGTCTTGTTGCAGAGCGTTCAGTTCAGTGATGTCTTTCACTTTAGTCGCTGCTTCAGCGTTCTTAGTGCCCATTTCAACACAAGACTTCATCAGGTCAGCCTGCTTAGTAGCCAGTGTTTCAAAGGTTTTCATGTTCAATTCGCCGATTTTCTTGGCAGAAGCCATAGCGCTATCACTGAATTGTTTTACGATGTTCATCATTTCGTTTTGCATGTCATGTCTCCTAAGACGGGTTTAATTTTAATCTACTTGTGCAATGCGTTTGTGCATTTGATGCAGTGCACAATATCGCTTTCTCAAAATGCTGTCAACATTTTTTTGCTGCATCGCAACAAAATCAGAAAAAATCCGCTTGCTTGGTTGTCCACGGTGCTTCCGGCATAATGCTGGGTCTACTTTTTGCATATGTATGCCATGTACTTTGTGTCTCAACTATTCAGGGAAACCGCACATCATGAATGCAACTACAGACAAGCCATTCGACGTTGCCAAATTACAGGAAAATATCCGCCAGTTCGGTGAGTTGCTAGGGGAAGTCATCAAGGAACAGGAAGGCGAAGCCGTTTACGCGACCGTCGAAAAATTACGCCGAGGCTACATACGCCTACGTAAAAGCGATGACGCGACCACGCGTCACGAGCTGATGCACCTCATTGATAGCCTTGACGTCGACATGCTCGAACAAGTCATTCGTGGCTTTAACACCTTCTACATCCTCACCAATATCGTTGAAGAGGACTTCCAACACCGTGAACGCCGCCGCGAAATCCAAAAAACCGATAGCCCCTTGTGGAAAGGCTCAGTACGCCGCTCCGTCCTAGAGCTGCAACAAAGCGGCATGACCGCAGGCGATATGCAGTTCCTGATGGATCAAATGCGCTACACTCCCGTATTCACCGCCCACCCCACCGAAGCCCGCCGCCGCACCCTGATGGAAATCCAACGGCGCATCTTCTTGGTTATCGACCAGCTTAACAACGACCCCGAACCCAGCGAACGTGAATCCTTAATACGTCACCTGAAGGCACAAATACAGCTCATGTGGCGCACCAACGAAGTGCGTACCCGCAAGCCGACGGTGGAAGATGAAATCCGCTACGGCTTGTACTACTTCCGCGAATCGCTGTTTGACGCAATTCCCATCGTATACCGCTATTACGAACGCGCCGCTCGCATCGCGTATGGCACGGGCGCGGTCACTGTACCGAGCTTCCTACGTTTCGGTTCGTGGATCGGCGGCGACCGCGATGGCAACCCGTTTGTTACCCCCGCGCTGACCCGTAAAGCCATCCGTATGCAAATGCAATTGGCGCTCGAAGAATACACCCAGCGGGTAAAAGCCTTGCGTTCCATCCTCTCGCACTCGCTAGAATTCATCACGCCTAGCCCTGAATTCAGCGCGTATTTACAACAAGAAGACCAACGTATTGGCATCGGTGATGTGGTCTTCCACTACGCGCACGAAAGTTTCCAGCAAGAGCCTTACCGCCGCCTCTTGAGTATCATGCACCACAAATTGCAGGAAACCCTCAAAGCGGTGAATGCGCGTCTGAACAACAAACACGCCACCCTCTCGGCGGATGCTTACACCGATGTTGCCGAATTTATCCACGAGCTGTACCTGATTCGCGATTCACTGCGAAGCCACGGCGATCTGGTGATTGCAGGGCGCGAACTCAAAGACCTCATCCGCCTCGCCGAAACCTGTGGCTTTGGGTTATACAAACTCGACATTCGCCAAGAATCCACCATTCACAGCGAAACCGTCGCCGAGGTCTTACAGCTTGCCGGTCTGTGCCATAATTACTTGGAACTGCCCGAAGCCGAGCGCATGGAAGTCCTCGCGGAACTGATCCTACGCCCCCGATTGCCGATGCCGCACCGCCCCAAACTCAGCGACCGCACCGCCGAAACGCTGGAAATTTTCGATTCCATGCTCGAAATGCGCAGCGAAGCGGGGGCTGGTATTTTCGGTACTTACGTCATTTCCATGACGCATCACGCCAGCCACATTATGGAAGTCCTGTTGCTAGCACACATGGCGGGGTTGGTCGGCTACGATGCTAACCGCCAATTGTTCTGCCACATCCAGATTTCACCGCTGTTTGAAACCATCGACGACCTCAAACGCATTACCGAAGTCTTGAGCCATTTGCTGGAGAATGAAGCGTATCGCGTCTGCCTCGCTGCTTCCGGCGATATGCAGGAAGTCATGCTGGGCTACTCAGACTCGTGCAAAGACGGCGGCATCCTCGCTTCCAACTGGAATTTGTACAATGCGCAAAAAGAAGTCATCGCGCTCACTGACCGCTACGGGGTGAAATGCCGCTTATTCCACGGACGCGGCGGCACAGTCGGACGCGGCGGCGGCCCCACCCATGAAGCCATCATTGCGCAACCACCCGACACGGTTCACGGGCAAATCAAATTCACCGAACAGGGCGAAGTGCTCGCTGCCAAATACAGCAACGTGGAAACAGCGGTGTATGAACTCGGTGTCGGCAGCACGGGTCTGCTCAAAGCCAGCGTCGGCTTGCTGAAAAAACGTGGCGCTTACCCCGACGAATTCCACAATGCCATGAGCAGCATCGCCGCCGCTGGCGAACACAAATACCGCCAACTCACCGATTGGACTCCGGGGCTGATGGATTACTTCTACGAAGCAACTCCCGTGCAGGAAATCGCGCTATTGAACATTGGCTCACGCCCCTCGCACCGCAAAAAAACCGTGCGCGACAAAGGCTCAATCCGTGCGATTCCGTGGGTGTTTGGCTGGGCGCAATCCCGCCACACCCTGCCCGCGTGGTACGGTATCGGCACGGCGTTAAGCACTTTTCGCACTGCGCACCCCGATAACGACAAGCTGCTGGAACGCATGTACAAACAATGGCCTGCGTTCCGCTCCTTACTGAGCAATACGCAGATGGCGTTGTACAAAGGGGAAATGGATACGGCGCGTGAATACGCCGCACTCGCCAGTGATCAAGCCAGTGCGCAAACGATTTTTGCCGACATTCGAGCGGAATACGAACTCACTGTAGCGGAAGTGTTAAGCGTGGCACACCTCAGCGCCCTCATGGAAGACACACCCTTGCTGCAATATTCCTTGCAACGCCGCGACCCTTACCTTGACCCGCTGAACCACATTCAGATCACCCTGATCCAACGGCATCGCCAGTATGTGCAGGAAACGGGCAATACCGATTCACCGTGGTTGCCGACTTTGTTGCGGACGATTAACGCCATAGCGGCGGGAATGCGCAATACGGGGTAAACAGGAGTAAATCCCGAACATAAAAAAAGCCGCGAAAGCGGCTTTTTTTATCAGTGAGGAGTTCTTACGGGCTGAACGATGACCCACAACCACACGTCGTGGTCGCATTAGGGTTACGAATCACGAATTGTGCCCCTTCCAGACCTTCGGTGTAGTCGATTTCTGCACCAACCATGTACTGGAAGCTCATCGGATCGATCAGCAAGGTCACACCGCCGTTTTCCACAGCCGTGTCGTCTTCATTCATGTTTTCGTCAAAGGTGAAGCCGTACTGGAAGCCGGAACAACCGCCACCTTGTACGAACACACGCAGTTTCAGCGCGTCATTGCCTTCATCTTGAATCAAGGCTTTTACTTTAGTCGCTGCCGCATCGGTAAACACCAGCGGGGAAGGAATAGCGGTCTGCACGCTCATGAAAAATCTCCTACAAAATGATGGTATGACGTTACGTTACCATTGCGCGGGTAACAAGGCAAAAAAGCCTTATTAGTTGTCGGAAGGTGGTGTTAACGGTGTTGGCGGCGTCGCAAACTTACCGGATTCTGGCTTTTGACGTACCAATTTACCGTTCACTTCCGCACCGACGGCCATTTCCAGCAGGTTGTAGTACACGTCACCACAAATACGTGCTTTCTCGAACAATTCGACTTTACCGCCTGCAAATACGTCGCCGTCAATCATGCCATTCAAGACCATGCTGGGAACGCGTACTTCACCTTGAATATGACCGTGCTCACTCAGAATCAGCGTGGCATCTTCACCATCAGCGGCAAGATTGCCTTTAATGACACCTTCCACATGCAGACCGCCGGAGAAACGCAAATCGCCGTCAATGGTCGTGCCTTTGCCAATCATGGTGTCAATTTGCGCACTACGAATTTTCTGATCGCCATGACTTGGACTACTGGCGGGACTATTGCCACCGCTACTTTTGGCGGATTTTCCGAACATGTGTATTTACTCCTTGGTGGTGGATACGGTTAAATCAGTCGCGGTGGCGCTGATTTTACTGAAAGTAGACCAATCATAACTCTTCGTCAGGCGTTCAGGTGTTTCGCCTGAATCTAACGTGACCTTTACTTTAACGGATTCTGGCACGAAATCTTTCGGAAACACCAGATTACCTTCCAAACTCTGATAATGCTTTACATCAAACGCGGCACTGACCTTTTCATCAGCCGGTGTCACGTCTTTATGGGGCACGCTCGCCGCTTTACCGTCTTGCTTGCCGCTGATAATAATGCTGTAAGTCCCTTTCACAGCAGTGTCGCCGCCTCGGATATGCGCTAACACCAAATGGTATTGGTATAAACGTTGCCCGTTAAGTCGCTTGCCATCGTTATCAACCAAGCGTTCTTTGACCGCGAAGTGCTGAAGGTGCAAGCCCTGCTCCAGCCCATCGGGTGAGAGAATTTCTTCATACAACGCTAATTTATCACGTTGCACGGTTAAGTCCGCTTCTGCAGCCGCAAATTTACGGTTGAGTTCCGCATTCGCGGCAACCTGCACGTCTTCACCGCGCTTGGCGGAAGCTAACTTACCCTCTAACTCACGAATCGTCGTGACCTGTTGCGTAATGAGTTTTTCCTGCTCATCCATTTTACCGCGCAAGGTCACGGCATGAATACCGCCAGTGGCACTGGCAGGGGTCAAATAACCGCTGAAAAACAACCAACCCGCCAAAGCCAGCAGCAGCACGCCAGTAGCAATCATAATATACCAGCAAGCATTGCGCTTAACGCTACACCCGACAGGACGCACCTGCACTGTGCCGCGATTTTCAAATTTATATTCTAAGTTCATGCTCATGCGCGATTAACTTCCCCCTTACGCCAATACGTCAGGGCAATAACCCCGGCTGTTGCAACGCTGTCCCTTCGGCGAGGTCAAGCATTAAGTTCATATTTTGTACTGCTTGTCCCGCAGCGCCTTTGACTAAATTATCAATGACGGAGAGTACCACAACACGTTGCCCATTACCGGGGCGATGAATGGCCATCCGACAAACGTTAGCGCCACGTACCGAACGGGTTTCAGGGTGCGAACCGGCAGGCATCACATCCACAAACGGTTCAGCCGCATAACGGGTGGCGTAAAGCTGCTGCAAATCGGCTTCTGTGGTCAGCATGGCATAAAGTGTAGCGTGAATCCCACGAATCATCGGTAATAAATGGGGTACAAAAACCGGACTTATTGCTGTTTGCGCAATCGTGGAAAGTGTTTGCGCAATCTCAGGCTGATGACGATGCCCAGCCACCGCATACGCCTTGAAATTATCGCCCGCCTCCGCCAACAGCGTGTGGACCTCAGCTTTACGCCCTGCCCCACTCACGCCCGACTTGGTATCCGCAATAATCCCCGCCACATCAATCAGGTTATTTTCCACCAAGGGCAACAAACCCAAGGTTACGGCAGTAGGGTAACAACCAGGGTTCGCCACCAAACGCGCGTTACGAATCGCCGCACGGTTTAATTCCGGCAAGCCATACACCGCTTCTTCCACCAAATGGGGGCTGGCGTGCTGCATTCCGTACCACTTTTCCCACACCGCAATATCTTTAATGCGGAAATCAGCCGCAAGATCAATGACTTTCGTGCCAGCATCCAACAAGGTTTGCGCACTTTTCATCGCAATGCCGTTCGGCGTCGCAAAGAATACCAAGTCGCACGCACTCAGCGCTTCATCAGAAGGCGCGGTAAACGTCAGATCCAGATAACCACGCAAGTTGGGGAACATCGCATCCACACGGCTACCTGCGTGCTCGCGGGAGGTCACGCAGGTAATCTCTACCGCAGGATGGCTCACCAGCAACCGTAACAACTCAACGCCGGTATACCCTGTCGCGCCTACAATACCAATCTTCCTTTTCACACTAACCCTTTTATGTCGTCTGGAAAAATCCCTGTATAATACGCCTTCCTTAACGATTAACAAACTGCTGCAACACTATGAAACTGGATACCAAAGGCATCGCCATCTTGGCGTTTATTGTGGGCTTACTGACCTTCTTCGTCTTCATGCCCAGTAAAGGGCTGCAAGGCATTCCCACGGCTTTGCAGGTGCAAACGCTTGAAGGCGAAAACCTCTCCCTCGACAGTTTGCGTGGTAAACCTTACCTGCTGACCTTCTGGTCAACGACGTGTCCCGGCTGTGTCGCTGAAATTCCACTGTTACAAGCTTTGAATCAAAAGATGCAAAACACGGGTTTCCGTACCATTGCCGTTGCGATGAGTTACGACGTGCGTACTGAAGTTGAAGCCATGCGTACCCAAAAAGGCATGACTTACACCGTTGCGCATGACCAAAACGGTGAGCTGGCAAAGCAATTTGAGGTACGCGTCACACCCACCTCTTTTTTAGTCGGTGCTGATGGCAATATCGCCGTTAGAAAAATGGGGGAATGGAAGGAAGCTGAGCTAGAACAAAAAGTTCGCGAATTACTGAAAGGATAACTCATGTACCTATGGATCAAAGCCATCCACGTCATTTTTATGGTGACGTGGTTTGCTGGCTTGTTTTACTTACCGCGCCTGTATGTGTACCACGCCATGCCGGAAAACAGCGGCAGTTTTGCCCTATTCAAAATCATGGAACGGCGCTTGTTTGCCATTATGACCATTGGGGCAGCCATCACACTGGTGTTTGGGCTTATTATGTTGGCGCTAAACTGGCAATATTTGCTGGTGGCAACCCATTGGTTTCACGCCAAATTGCTGCTGATTGTGCTGCTGCTGGGGTATCACCATGCGTGTTACAAGCTGATGATCAAGTTCAGGCATGATGCGAATACGCACGATCATCGATGGTATCGCTGGTTTAACGAAGCCCCCAGCGTCTTACTGATCGCGGTAGTCATCTTAGCGATTGTGAAACCGTTTTAAGAACCTCTCTTAGCCCCGCGCCCCTTGAGAGAGAGGGGGCTGGGGGTGAGGGGTATTTTACTCCAAAAACGGCGCTAACTCATTCAGCGCTCGGTTGTAGACTCTGCGTTTAAAAAACACCACTTGGTTGGCGGGCTTCCAATAGTCTACCCACTCCCAATGGTCAAATTCCGGTTTCCCGGTTGCCTCCAAATTGACATCATGATCCTGGCATAACAAACGCAGTAAAAACCAACGTTGTTTTTGCCCGATGCACAACGGCCTCGCACGACGGCGAATCATGTAATGGGGGATGCGATAGCGCAGCCATCCTCGCGTTTCTCCGACAACTTGCACTTGATCGTGCCGCAAACCGACTTCTTCGTACAGCTCACGAAACATCGCGTCTATCGGTCTTTCTCCCTGATCGATTCCTCCCTGTGGAAACTGCCAGGAATCCTGTCCTAACCGTTTCCCCCAAAACACTTTCCCGTCGTAATTGCAGAGGATGATGCCAACATTGGCCCTGAATCCTTCCTCATCAATCACGATTCACTCTCCAAAGCTGAACTTTCCCTGATTTTTCCACAACTGTCATGATTCGGCAATTTAACGCTGCCAAAAAGCAGGTACAATTGTCGGTTTTCCGCAAACGGAGCGAAAAACGCATGACCTTGGCACTTTTTGACTTGGATCACACCCTTCTCAAGGGTGACAGCGATTACCAATGGGGACAATTTCTCATCGGAAAGGGCTTGGTTGAACCTGAGCAATATGCGGCTGCTAACTTATATTTTTTCGAGCAATACAAACAAGGCGTATTAGACATTCACGCTTATTCAGCTTTCGCTTTTGAACCATTGAGTGAACACAGCATGGCAGAACTCGCAGTACTGCACCGTGAATTTATGGTCAGTGTTATCCAGCCATTGATCACCGATGCAGCACGGCAACTGGTCGAACAACACCGTGAACAAGGACACACGCTCATGGTGATTACCGCCACCAATAGCTTCATTACCCGCCCGATTGTGGAGGCGTTTGGCATTCCGCATTTGCTAGCGACTGAACCGAAGGTGGTGGATGGACATTATACCCGCGAAATTGACGGCATCCCTTGCTTCCAAGCAGGCAAAGTCACCCGCTTGCAACAATGGCTAGAAACCAGCGCGGAAACCCTCAGTGGCAGCTATTTCTACAGCGACTCACGCAATGATTTGCCGTTATTGGAAATGGTCGACAACCCCATCGCGGTTGACCCCGATGACACCCTGCGTGCCATTGCCTTGGAAAAAAGCTGGCCTATCCTGTCCTTGCGCTAACCATTTGCCCGAATACCCCGCTGGCAATTGCCACGAACGCGTCTTCCTGTGCTTCCAGCGGATTGACACCACGGTACAGCAAACGGTATTCGGGCTTCTCGCATTCACCTGCAAAGCTACCGCTGCCATCCCACGTACTCATGATTTTTGCCACATCCGGCACTTTCTGTTCCATCAAATTGAAGCCAGATTTGGGGAAAAACGCCAACGGCTCGTGCAAGCCTTGCCAATACCATTCCAACAATTGGTGTAACTGCTCCTGTGCATTCGCCACAGCTTGCAATTGATAGCTTTTTTCCGGCGTGTAAATCAAGGTTTGATGCGGGCAAATGCTCTCCGGCAAGGTATTCAGCGCCAGATGATGCAGCCAAATATCCAACCAATTCCAGTAACTGAGTTTGTCGAATTCATACACGGTGCGCCCCGTGGTTTTATCCAAATCACCCAATGTACCGCTCAACTGAAACTCCCCCAACGTCAAGCTAACCGTTTCACGTTGCAAGAGCGGCAACGGCTGAATGCTGTGGAAAAAATCCTCGGTAATCCCCGCCTCTTTACGGAATACCAACTCACCGGGTTTACCGTGCGGCAATAGCCCTTGCGCCCGCAACAACGCTTCAGCACTCGCGGCTGGTTGTTCCTGTTGCAATTGCCGGAAAATACACGAGCGTACATCCCGCTCGCTGTACTTTTCCAAGCCAAACGGTTCGCGTATCGGCAGTTCGTCGCCGTATTCGGTTAAGCGCAAACCGAAACGTTCTTTCAGAAAGAATCGTGCCGGTTGTTGATAAAAGCGGATCAGGGAAGCAAGGCTGACGTGGCGGTAGCTAGGGTCGGGTTCAGGCAGCACATCACTCTGCCAGAACGGCGGACAAAGGCGATGTTGTGCCGCACTCCCCTGCTCCACGTATTGGTTATAGGTGAACAAGCCATTCTCACCGCGTAAATATTTGCGACTGAAAGCTTGTAGCGGGTGTTTGGTCAGCAGCGTTTGGCGACTATCCGGTACACAACGTTCCACATAATCCAGCAATTCACTGACCAGCACCGACGGAGGTAACTCGCTGTTATCATGCGGGCTTTGCCCAATGTAGCTGATGTACAGCCAATCGCGGGCGGAGAGAATGCTTTCCAGAAACAGGTAGCGGTCTTCATCACGCTTGAGGCGGTCGCCGCGCTTAATCGCTTGCCCCATGCGGTCAAAACTGGCACGCGCATCGCGACGTGGGTAAATCCCATCATTCATGCCAATCAGTGCCACAAACCGGAACGGCACGGTACGCATTGGCATCAAGGCGCAACAGGTAATCCCACGCCCCAAAAAGCCGTCGGATTCGCTGCGTTTGTCGAGCAATTCCAGCAAAGCACTTTGGTAAATCGCCCATGCCAGCGGCTGCGTAAATTCGGCTTGAGTCAGTGTCTTTTCTAGCGTATCCAGTGCTTGCCACACGGCTTGCAACGGTGCATCCTCACCCACCACCGCATCCAGCAAGTAACGGAAACGCCGATTCCATTCGCTCACGGTTTGCTGTTGTTGCGCCCATGTAGCTAGCTCGAAAACTGCATCCAGTACTTGCTGTAAACGCCCTAGCACTTCTGCCTGACTGCCTTCAATCTCATTCCACGGCAAAATACCGCCGAACAACTCATCACCGGGCATGGCATAGCCCAACAGCAAACGATCCAGCCCGTAACGCCACGTATGTTCCGGCGTATTTGCCCCGCCGAGTTCGGGGCGCATTTCCGCATCACTGCCCCAACGAATATTCACCGCCCTTATCCACGCCCGGCATTGCATGACTTGCGCCTCATCCACGCCTAAGCGCGTGCGCACCTCCTCAAATTCCAGCAAGGTCAAGATGCTTTCGACATCACAACGCCCTTGCGGAATCGCCAGCAAGTGTTCACACAAATTGGTAATGCTTTGCGTATAACCGGGGCTACGATCCGCAATGCTAAACGGCAAGGGATGGACTGCGCTGGAAAACACCGCATCCAAATACGGCGCGTAAGTGTCAATATCGGGGGTCATCACCACCACATCAGCAGGCGTTACGTCGGGATTTGCCGCAAACAAGGCGAGAAGCTGATCGTAGAGCACTTCGACTTCGCGCATGGGGGAATGGCAGGCGTGGAAGGCGATGGAGGAATCAAGGGGCGAGGGGAGCAATTCAGGCATACGCAGGTGCAGCATGTCCGCTTGTACACGTCCTAGCAGCGTGATTTCATCTGGCTCATAGAACTGCGCATCATCGTCGAGCGCATTCGCGTCGATCAGCAAATCGAGGAAGTCGCGCCCTTGCCGCCCCCACGATGCCAGCAGCGGATTGCCGACATTGAAGTAATCTTGCACATCGACTTTCTGCTTGCGTTTGCGCTTTTCGGTTTCGATGTCACCCCAATACTCTGCACACGGATTCATTAGGTAGATGTGGATGTCGATGTATTCGGCAACCTTGCCCAGCAATTGCACATAACCGGGCGACAACACGGGTACGGAAAAGAAGCACAGCCGCGAGGGTAATTTATCTCTATCTATCGTGCCCAAAGCCGCCGCAAAATTATCCTGCAAGCGTACCCAATGCGGCAATTGCTGTGCGCCCGCGACGCGCCACCACAAGCGAGCTTGCCAATCGTCAGTTGCACCTTTGCACTGTTCCCATTCACGTATCCAGTCGGGGCGGAAGAATAAGTATTGGTCAAACACTTTGGTAATTTGTGCCGCTAATTGCCACGCAGCCGTTGCACCGCCATCAAGGTAACGCGCTAATTCAGGCCAAGCCTCCGGCTCTTGTAGGAAAATGTCCAGCAAACGCCAGCGCATCACCGCAGGCGCACACGGGTCTTTTTCCGGCACAGCCCCCCCCAAGGCCATCCGCAGCAATTCCCACGTCATTTCCGCTGGAAACAAGTAGCGAATATTCGCAACGATGCCATTGTAGCCTGCCGTTTGCAGCGATAACCAACGCCCCATGCCGCTATTTTGCACCACGACCTGTTCGGTTTGCAGCGGTGCTAACGGTTCATGACGCTGGAGTTCGGCAAATTGACTGGCAAGCTGTTCGAGGTGATTGGAATGGTGCAGGTAGAGCATGATTAACGCACCAACGTGTAATGTTTTTTGCTGAGTTCCAGCCCGAACCAACGCTCTAGCTTCAGCATCCACCAATGTTTTTGCTGCTTGCGAGTGGGTTGGTAGGCAGGGTTCACTTGAAACAAACCGGGTTCAGTCGGCAAATACGTCTGCATAATGGCGGGATGTGTGCCAGTGAATTCGCGCAAGATACGCCCATCCATCTCACGGTAATCAATCGCCACGTTTTGCTTGCTCCAGTATTTTTCTACGCGGCTGGCTTTGAGGTTCATTTGCGCCTCGCTCCTGACCCAACCGTAGTGGTACATCGTCGCCCCTGTGTGCACTGCTTTGGGATAACGCCCGTGTTTATTGCTGGCTAACACCAACCAAAACAAGCCATCTGGCGCATAACTTCTCACCGACGCTTTGATAATGCGCGGCGCACGCCGATACCAACCCGGCGACCACAAATAGGTGTTGGCATTGCCGTAAAAATGCAGGTAATCGAAAATCAGCGCCTCCACCCGCTCATCGTGTAGGTATTGCTGCATACTGGCGCGAATCGTCGGCAAATCATTTTCATGCACCACTTCATCTGCTTCCAGATAGAAAATCCAGTCGCCGGTACACGCAAATTGCGCGATCATTTTTTGCTGACCGTACACATAGCCTTTGACGCGCATGTGGTCATTCCACACCGTTTCGATCAGGCGGATTTTCGGCTCATTGAGGTTTTGCAATACACTCAGGGTGTCATCGTCGCCTTGCCCGACCACAATCACAAACTCATCCACAATCGGCAACACGGATTGGATGGATTCCACAAACGGATAACCTAAAATCTGCCCATTACGAATAAAGGTGCACGCACTGACTTTCACGGTTTGGCTCCGCTATAACGTTGTTTTTCCAGCAACTTGGCGTACTTGAAATAAGACCCCAGCGCATTCAGCAAGGAAATATTGAAGCCGTCAAATCCGCACAAAATACCGCCTCTGATCACGTAATTTTTGAGGAAGGCAAACAGACCGTGTAACGCAGGCGACCACACGCTTACCCGTTTTTTCGTGCCGCTATTATCCGCCGCATATTGCGTGGAATACTTATTCAGCTTGTGGAGCATGTCGTGGTAGTCGGTGAAGGAATAATGAATGATGTGCGAATCCAGTTGGGTATGCGCGGTACTTTCCACTTTTTCGTGACACTGCGCCTCCGAAAAGCGCACTTTTTCGCGGTGAAATAAGCGCCGCACATAGTCGGGATACCACGTCGTGCAGCGTATCCATTTGCCATGAAACAGATTTTTACGGCGAAATTCATAGGTATCGTACTGGCTATTCACCAAATCCAAGCGCTGAATATCGGCAATTGCATCCGCATCCAGCCGCTCGTCCGCATCCAAACTCAGTACCCATACGTGTTGGCAAAACGCTAGCCCGTGGTTTTTTTGCAAGCCATAACCGAGAAAGGCTTGTGAATACACCTTCGCCCCCAGTGCTGTCGCAATCGCCACTGTGTCATCGGTGCTGAGGGAATCGACCACGATGACTTCATCACACACTTGCAACAGCGATTCAAGGCAGGCACGAATATGCTGCGCCTCGTTATAGGTAATCACTAACCCACTTATTTTTGTCATTATTCCACACCCTTGATTGCCCGAATAAACGTTTTATCTGCGATACGTGCTTGTAAGCGTTGCAGGTTCGCTGACTCAAATTCACGCGGACTTTCCTTATGCCACAAGTGCAGAATCGGCACAGCGAAGCGCCCTTCTTTGCGCAATACCCCGTGATTGATCAACCTAACCACCAGATCGGCATCTTCGTGTCCCCAGCCTTGAAACAGCGCATCGAAACCATTGACCGCAACAAAATCCTGCCGCCATAGTGCCAAATTGCAGGTTTTTGCGCCCGCCCACGCCGTTGGCTTGTTCTTACGCCATTGCGCTGTAACTGACCAACGCAACAAGGGCAATAAGCGGTTTACCTTACCTGCGAGCCGTTGCTTGAGCCAAGTCAGCGCGGAAAAGTGCAATGGATCACAACATCCTGCTTCCCAATCCGCCGTCAATGCCGCATTCAGTAGCACGCGATTGCCCGCCACCAACCAGCCTTTTTCTGCCAAGCGTTCGTGCTGAGCAATAAAATTCGCCAATACTGCGCTATCGCCATCCAAAAAAATCAGGTAGTCACCCGTGGCTTGAGCAGCCGCTTTATTCCGAATCTCGGCAGCACGAAAACCCTCATCTGCGTGCCAAACGTGGTGCAAAGGGCAAGGCGACAGCGCTTGTAACATCGTTAGCAATGCGGCGGTGTCTGGTGTTGAACCATCATCTGCCACGATAATTTCGTCAGGCAAACGTTGTTGCTGGAATAAGCTGTGCAGGACAATTTCTAATGCCCGTGGGCGGTTATACGTAGTCACAATGACTGAAATTTTCACACTTGCTCCTGTTGCCACCAAGTATTAACTTCAGCGAAAATCTTGCTTGGCTCAATCCGCTGCAAGCATTCGCTGTTACCCTGCTGATCATCGCACCCTTTTTTACCACACGGCACACACGGCATATCTGCCTGAAACACAGTGATATTCCCATAGATTTGCTGGGGCTGACTATGCGTAGCATTGCACTGCAAGGCATTCGACCACGGCGACCAAACACCCAACAACGTCGGACCAAAAATGGCGAACACGCGCTTATTTTGTGCAGCAGCAATGTGCATATTCAAGGTATCACCCCCAACATAAGCCAGCGACAAATTGCTCAGAGCAATGTATTCATCAAGGCTGGTTGCACCAATCCAATCGTATACATTCGCCAATACGGGCAAAGTAGCTTTTATCTGCAAATCCAGCGCCGTTTGCGCCCCCGTTACCACGATAGGGATGCCCAAACCACTGAGCTGCTGCAACAAAGCATGGCGCAAGGCTTCTGGATAAACCTTGTAGCCATATTGCGCGGAGGGGTGGAAAATAATGAACTGACCAATAGTAGCCGCCTGCAATTTTGCCAACACTGCCGCTTTACTGGACGCGGAATGATGTACTGTAGGCACAATTTTCCCGACCGGAATACCCAGCAAACGCAGGGGTTCGAGATTATTCAACAACGTATGGCGAGCAGGGTCTGGCAAGTAATACCCTGTCAACAGGCGTTTTTTCCACCAATTTTTGCGTGGTTCAGCCTCAATGGTACTGATAGCATGGCGGGCAGCTAACAGCGCATATAACACACTGCTATCCGTGGCAGTCAACGAAATCGCTAAGTCATAACGCCGCAACAGCACTCGCATCAACCCAAACGTTTTCTGTAAGCGCTCCCACTTTGGCAGTGTTTTCCACCGATACGAATACACCAGAATCTGGCGAATCGGCTGCAAGGCTTTGGCAACACCCAAAGTATCGTCATTCACCAGCAGATCAATCACCGCCTCAGGATAGTGTTCATGCAAGTGTTGAATGAGGGGGGAAGCCAGCAACACATCACCGTTGGATCGCCGGATAATAACCAGAATACGCTTAATCACGGGAACGTTGATCGTCGACATACAAGAGAGAACCCAGCAGCAAAAAGAGGAACGTCAAATAATGATCCATGATATAGCCGTCGGAAAAAAAGATCACAAAATAAAACACGGGGAAAGCCAGCATCACCGGACGCAGCGGACTCGTCGAGCGCCGATACAAGCTCAACATCGCGTAAAACATGTAGCCCAATACCAGCAAACCCAACACACCAAATTGCACCATTTCCTGCACGTACACATTATGCGGGTGGTTAAGCACCTCACCCCGATCAGCTTCAGGGAAGTTTTCCTGATTCACCTTGATGTACTCTTGGCGATAATCCCCCGTACCCACGCCAAGCAGCGGATTTTCTTGAATCATTTCAAACGAATTCAGCAGCATAATCACGCGCAAACCCATGCTGGAATTAGGCTCTTGCTCATAGTTCTGCACTTCATAAACAGCCAGATTCACCCTATCCTGCACTACGGGGCTAAACACGTAAGCCGCTGGGGCAATCGTCGCCACCAGTGCCAGCGCAATCAACGCTGGCTTGAGCAATTTGCCCTGATAGAACTGGAACACAAACAGCGACAACAGCACCAAAAACACCACTTGCCCCATGCGCCCTTGGGTTAGGAACATATCCACGCCCATGATAACGAACACTACCAAACCCAACACTTTGAGAGGCAACGACAATGGCTTCCACAAAAATACCGCATACAGCAGCAGATACAGGGTAAATGCCAGCACGGGGTTGTAAACGATATGCCCCACAAACGGGGTCGGATCTTCGACTTTTTCTAATCCAAAAATAGCATAAGGCGGCATAATCTCTAAATAAATACTGTATGAAATGCCCACCAGCAACAACATGGACAAGAAAAATGCCAGCAAATAATACGGAATATGCTCACGTTTTAGAACGGTCATCAACACGGGAATCATCAAGTACTTGAATTCTTTTTTCAAGATAAATGCTGCAAATTCCCAATCACTCGTCCACAGCAAACCAAGAAAATGCAACCCCACGAATGCAACGGCTGCCAATGCAAACGGATTGTATCGGATAGCTTGGAATTTCTCAGAGAAATTACCCTCAAATACCCATAGTATCAAAATAAGTGTCAGTAAAATATTGCCGATAGCAATACTATCCATAAACGTAAACGCCAGCAGAATCAGCAACCACGAATTCACGGTAGCAATATCCGGCCACTGTCCCTGTATCCGAGCAAGGCTTATATTTTTCATAATAGGTTGTCCCATCCCTCTATCACCTAGCGGCACAGCAGATGTCATGGTTAAATGTGTGCTAGAATTCCGGCTTTTGCGAAACGCATTCTATCTATTGTTACAGACCTGTTTCATCACTGCCAAGGTTTTTAAATGCAAGTAGCACTCGTGCATGAATGGTTTAACGAAGTCGCAGGCTCGGAAAAGTGCGTAGGCGAATTCAATACCCTCTACCCAGATGCCGACATCTTCACCTTAGTGGATTGGTTGGATGAGGCGAATCGGCAAACACTCCTCGGCGGCAAACAAACCAACACATCGTTTATCCAACGTCTACCCTTTGCGCGTAAGCACTTCCGCCAGTATTTGCCACTGTTCCCCATCGCGATTGAACAGTTCAATCTGGATAAGTATGACCTCGTATTATCGTCTTCACACTTGGTTGCCAAAGGCGTACTGACGCATCACGGGCAATTGCATGTGTGCTATTGCCACACGCCAGTACGTTACGCATGGGATATGTACCATGACTACCTGCGCGGCGGTAACTTGCAAAATAGCAGCGTTAAATCGTGGCTTAGTCGCCGCACCTTACACCACTTGCGTCTGTGGGATGTGCTGAGCAGCAACCGTGTAGACCATTTTATCGCCAATTCACACTACATACGCAAGCGTATTCAGAAAATTTACCGGCGCGATGCGCACGTTATTTACCCGCCGGTTGATACTGAACGGTTCAGCTTATCGACAGATAAAGATGATTATTATCTAGCCTTCTCACGCTTAGTACCATACAAGCGCATGGACTTGATTGTACAAGCCTTTGCGCATACCCCGCGCCGCTTACTGGTGGTCGGGAATGGTTCTGAAATGGACAAATTGCGTGGTATGGCCACCGCCAATATCGAATTCCTAGGGTTTCAGGATGATGCACGCGTAGCACAACTGATGCAGCAAGCCAAAGCGCTGGTCTTCGCGGCATTGGAGGATTTCGGCATTATTCCGGTGGAAGCGCAAGCCTGTGGCACGCCCGTCATTTGCCTTAACCAAGGTGGCACGGCAGAAACGGTGATTCACGGCAAAACGGGGATTCATTTCCCAGAGCAAACGGTTACCGCTATTCGTCAGGCGGTGGATACATTTGAAGCACAACAAGCGCAATTTGATGCTGAATATATCAGCCAATTTGCCCAACAATTTTCAGTGCAGCGCTTCCGAGAAGACATTAATCAACATATTGAAAAACTGCTGGAGCAGAAAATATAAAAATTGACTATCATCTGTAAATCGTCCAAAAAGTAAAGACAAATACCCATTATGAAGGTTATCCACGTAGCCGAATCGTTTGCCGCAGGTGTATTGCATTTTGTTGCCCAATTGACTCATGCCATGCCGGAACATGAGCATATTGTCATTCACGGCAACCGACCCGATACGCCAAATAATTATGCAGCCTTGTTCCCATCTAGCGTAACGCTGTTGCCGTGGGTAGGTGTCACGCGGGATATTTCACCTTTGGGGGATGTGGTCGCACTGTATCGTCTGATGCGCTTATTGAAGCAACAGGATGGCGACATTATTCACTTGCACTCTTCCAAGGCGGGGTTTTTGGGCAGAATTGCAGCAAAACTCGTCTGGCAGTCTGAACGGGTTATTTATACGCCACACGGAGTTGCCTTTCTGCGGCAAGATATTCCCTCGATCAAGCAATCACTGTTTATTTGGCTAGAAAAGTTAGCCAGCCTATGCAGCGGCCACGTCATCGCCTGTTCCGCATCCGAAGCGAATAGCTTTACAGCCAATGGCATTCCAGCTGACTTCATCAGTAATGGCATCACTTGCGCCGCTATCCCTGAAAAAACACCCACGAGTAACACTATCTGTACGGTTATATTGGTTGGCAGAATTTCCACCCAGAAAAATCCGGCACGTTACAATGCCATTGCGCAAGCGTGTGCGGATCAACCTAATCTGCGCTTTGTGTGGGTAGGTGATGGAGAATTGCGACACGTATTGAATGCGCCTAACCTGCGTTGCACTGGCTGGCTTAGCCCCGCCGGAGTTGCCGAGCAATTGCAACAAGCAGATATTTACCTCTCCACTTCATCGTGGGAGGGTTTACCGTTGTCTGCGTTACAGGCGATGTGCCACCGCTTACCGCTAGTGTTGAGCGAATGCACGGGGCATTTGGATATTGTGCAAGCAGGGCGCAATGGCTATTTGTTCCAACACGATGACACTGCGCTTCTCGCCATCAAAACACTGGCGGGCGATGCAACATTGCGCGAACGTTTAGGCCGAGCCAGCCGCGAAATGGTTGAGCAACAGTTTACGGTGCAACAGATGGCGGATAGTTATCGGCGGGTGTACCAAGCCCATGAGCATTCACTCATCGTGTCAATTCCCTGATAGTGGATCTGTCATGCAACGCCCCACAGTCTGGGCAAGTCCATTCTCTTATTCCAAGTCCTGCTCTACCTTTCGGACTGTTGATGGAAATACTTCCGCAACATAAACAGGCTTGGGTACTGTACGCTTCGTTGACTTCCAGAAACACGCCTTGCATCGCTTTCGATTTTGCATCAAGTTGTGTTTTCAGCATGAACCAGCCTGCGTCCAAGACGCTTTTCGCCATTTTGATTTTGACTAAGGATTTACTGCTGACGTTGCCGACAACGATTAATGAATGCTGACGCACCAGTTTAGTGGTGAACTGGTGGATAGCATCGGCTCTACGGTTTTTGACCTTGGCATGGATAGCCTTGACGCGCCGTTTTTTGTTGGCACGTTGGGCAATACCCAATTGTTTTTGGACGTTGCGGTAGAATTGATTTGCTTGAAGTTTCTCGCCATTGCTACAGGTGGCGTAGTCTTTTAAGCCAAGGTCAATGCCGACTTCACCGCGCCCCGACGCTTCAATCACAGGCACTTGCACCACGACATTGAAATACCAGCGACCAAACGGCTGCACCCGACTTGAACGGTATCCAGCCTAAAGAACGGCGGCTACCGCCAGACACGCACCAGCGGAGCTTGTCTTTCTTGAATTGCTTTCGCGCTTTGGCGTGGGCTTTGGTAACTTCCTGAACCGTTTGAGAATGGAGGGAGTAGCCGCGTGATTTTTTGAAGGCCGCTTGGCTCTTGGCGAGGTCGAAGGCAGTGAAATTATTTCTGAGGTAGCCGACTTCTGGCACGGCTATGTAGCTGTATTCTGCCGTGATAGCGTTGGCTGCGTTCCATACCTGATTGCACTCAAACGCCCACTGCTTTAGCACGGACGCGTGTTTGTCCCTGATGCGGACTTTGAGGGTTTTCAAGGTGTGGGGGGTAACATTCATGGGAATGAGTATAGCAAAAAAAGAGAATGCCGAAGACACTTACAGTCTCGCCGTGAACGACGGGGGTTTACGCGATTTCTGATAAAGTTCCCTTCAAAACGGCTCTTGATTGAATTTACCCATTTTGCCTAATAAGCCATGCCACCCTCCTAACAGGATCATGCGACCATGAGTTAGGCGCTGTTTGGCAAACATGACATAAAAAATGCACTTAAGTAGTAAACGTACCCCATCTGCTATTTTCCAGCGCAACGATACACTCGGCTCTTTATATAAAATCACCGCATTACGCAACAGATAGTAGTGCCTAACAGGACGGTGTAAGGGTATATTTTTTTTGAAGAATCGAATATGCGAATCTCCAAGACGGTGCTGTAAATGAGCTGCACAAACACCATAACTTTGTAATCCTTGTTGAGCAGCTCGCAACCCCCACTCAAAATCGACATAATCAATAAAGAACTCGTCCCGCATGTCACCGACTTTATCCAAGACCGCCATCGGTATCAAACACCCCGAAGACACCAGATAACTCACTGGAATAACCGCATCTACCGTATCGCAAGAACAGCGTTTTAACCGTAAACCTTCCAGCCGAATAAACGCAGTCAGCTTGTTGCTACCTACCGCTTGCCGTTCATCCCAGTAACGCGGCCCTGCTGCTGCTAACGAGGGATAGGTCGCAGCAATTGCCAACAACTGTTTAACCATATCAGCGGCAGGAATGCTGTCTTGATCCATCAATAACACAAAGGTTGCCTGACGTTGCCGTGCCCACCGGATGCCCATGTTATGCGCGGTTGCAATACCTCTATTTTCACCTAATGCGATAACATCCGTTACCGAAAAGCCCCCTTGAGCATTCCATGCCACAAGATCATCGGACGAACCATTGTCCACAATAACGACTGCTGTCACCTGCGGTACGAGGCTTATCAGTTGTCGTCCCAATAGGGCGAGGTCAGGGTAGTGTGTGACAACAACCGCGACAACGTAAGGCTTCAAGTCCTCATACTGTTGCAACACTAACGTTTGACCACCGATTTGAATAAGGTAGCCAGTTCCGCCGCCTGTTCATCAAAAAAGGTGATATTCAGCGTACTCAGCGCAATGGTCGCGCCAACAGGGATACGTTCGAAATACTCTAGCGTATCCAACACCGCTTGTTGCAAGCCCTCACCTTTATCCGTAAACGGAATAATGTAACCGTTCTCACCCACGCGAATATCCTCCACAACGCCTCCTGCATCAGTAGCGATGACCCAGACATTTCTAGCCAATGCCTCACGTACCGACAGACCAAAGCTTTCTTTCCACTGCGTGGGAAACAGCAACACATCAATACTGGAAAAAAATGCGTCGATATTGTGCTGCGTATAAGCAGGTACAACCTCCACATTAGGGATACCCGCTAAATCCAGCGGATGATAAGAAGCAAATCCAAGGTTTATCGCATTATCAACCAAAACGAGCTTGGCGTTAATATAATCTAATTTAGCAAACACTTTCTTAATCAGGTGGAAGCCTTTGATTTCAGTATTGCCTCCCACATAACCAAACCGTAGCGCCCCATCTCGACGGATACGTGCAGTAGTATTATGTGGTTTCATGATACCATTTTTATTCACCCGTACCGCTGTAAAGCCATTCGCTTTATAAAAATCAGCAAAAAAATGGCTAGGTGATAATAGTAAGACAGCATTGTGAAGCACATGACGTAAGCGCTCGTCGCGATAGCTGTTTAAGTGTTGATTATCAACACATTTTGCGCACACTGTGCGCTCAATGGTCTCTTGTTCGCAATATTTACCTTGTTGATTAATCATAAATTGGCGACCACATAACCACCACGCATCATGCAGCGTCACTGCGTATTGAATACCTTGTTGGATACACAAATCTACTACAGCAACACCGATGGTTTGAATACTATGGAAATGCACGATGTCAGGCTGTACTACCGCAAGAACATCGGCAAACGCGACCACCATATCAGGGTTATCAAACTGTGTCTTAGCATCCAGTATATCGGGTATCCCTACGCCGTAAACATTAATCCCCTTCGCATCGTAACGTCTCAGCGTATACGGTGGTGTTACTGAAGCAGGTACTGTAGTGAAAACATGAACTTCACAATCTTCTTGTGTATTAATCCATTGATTTACAGCTTCTGCAACAATCGTTGCCCCCCCAAAAGAACGCGGATGGTAATAACAATTGACAGAAAGAATACGTAGCTTAGCAGGACTCCGTTTATACGATTCCAGCAATGGTAAAACTTGTTGTTTAGCCATATTACTGGGCGAATAATGCTGCATCACCGTAGCGTAAGCCGCCTCGCCGACTTGAATGCGTTTAACTGCATCCGTCACCAGTTGCGTTAATGCAACCTCCCACTCCTCATCTGTTTCACACAAAAAGCCACTTTCACCGTTAAGTATGACTTGGGTAAAAGCTGCCCGTGGCGAACATACCGAAGGTAACTTAACAATGGATGCCTCAAGGTATTTGATATTGCTTTTTGAATCGTTAAACACGTAATTTTCAAGCGGTGCAATGCTAATATCACACTCAGCCATATAACCCAAATAGGCTGCATAATCACAAAAAGGGATAATTTCTACTTGGCTAGAGTAACGCGTAAAACCTTCGGGAAGTACTAATGTACCAATCAAACGGAAGCGCACCTGCGGGAATTTACCCAAGACAGCAAGCAGTGCTGGAGCAGCTTCTGCAAAATCAATATTATGCGTATTCGTTCCAGAACCATACACAATACGGACACAATCAGTTTGCTGACGAGGATGTTCCCGGCAAACGGTTGCTGCTACTGCTAATGTTGCTTGGTCTAACGCATTCTCAATCACCCGTACTGCTGGCACACCAGCACGTTGCATCGCCTCAGCCAATCCTGTGGTAGAAGCAATACCCGCATCACACATCAGCATGGCCTGACGGTATAAACCAGCCCCTTCAATGAGTTGATCAAACACGTTTTTATCGAGAGCCGCCAAGGTTTTACTGTTAGCCAACACCTCCTTATCGAAAATAAAGTCATCCACTTCCCACCATGTAGGCAGACGTAACCGCCGAGCTTCTTGGATGATTGATACCACCGAAGAATACGCTGGCACTCGATAAAAAATAACCAAGGAATGTGTTTGTAAAGCATCAATGCACGCTTGCGTATCATTCCATCGCAAAATAGAACAACCGATACCCAACGCGGCAAACATCTCGCTTTTTTGCTGCACACGGTATTTCACGCATTGCGGAATGCTCATTTCAGCAATAATTAATACGCGAGGTACAAACCATTGTTGTGCCTGCTGACTAACTGTTTGTAAATAAATAGGATCAATCGGTTGACTATTATGCCGTATTTGCGATATTTCCACTTGCCTGAGACTGCGCTTGATGCCGTGAATGCCTTCGTTTTGATAAATCCTCAAGGCTTTGCGCACAGTATGTTGGACACCGCCCGCCCGTTGAATAGCTGGCATCACCAATTTAACGCTTCGTCTAGCACGTTTTAGCTGATCAGCAACCAGCCGCAATGGCTTAGTCATCCGCCAACTGGTTGAATGATTCATGATGGCAATATGCTCATCACGTTCAAGCAGTGTTTTCCTGAGGCTAATAATCTCTGTATTAAGGCTAGTAGTCTCTGCTCTGAGGTCAGCAATTTCCTCAGCACGCGCCATCACGGCTGCTGATAAGGTTTCCCACTGCTCTTCCGGTGCTATTGCCAATGTTGCCCAAGGGTTTGTCAACTGGGCTGGCGCTTGAGAAAATTGACCGCGCACATTATTATGCCCCGACACAACCAGCTCCAATTGCCCAGCCACGCAGCGCTCACCCAGCATATTCAAAGCCGCAGGACGCTTATGTACAACACACAATGAATTCAAAAACTCAATCGAATGAATATCTGCAAGGCATGATTCGTCAAATTCAACCGCAAAATGTTCCGCAAAACCTTGTAAGAGTTGCGTCCTATTGCATTCTATACCCCAATGCTCATGATTAATAATATCCGCCAGCCGTTTAAAGAATGCAATAGATGAATACGGGTAGTACAAACCACCTTCAAAAGACTGCCAATAACTACAATGCAAATCTTCCGCAACAAACATTCCCCCCTGCGTTAAATGACGAAAATACCGTACAAACGACTGAACAATATCGGCTGACATATGTGAGCCATCGTCAATAATGAGGTCATACTGGGCTGATTGCGCTAACACGGCTTGTTCTGTTGTATCCGTATTCGCATTCCCTACCACAACATTAATACGTGGATCAGTATATGTGAGGCAGGAACAATCAGGGTTAATATCGCACCCCACAAGAATTTTCGCTTGAGGAAAATACTTACCCCACAACTCTAATGAACCACCATTCTGTATACCAATTTCCAACAGGCTCACTGGCTGCGCTTGATAACTAGCAAAAAGCCTGTCATATGCCGATAAATAGCTCGCCCATCTATCAGAAACTTTGCCTTGATGTTCTTGATGTAATGTTTTTATAGATTTCATACGACTTCTTTAAAATTAACTTTATCGAATTGAATACCAACTAAACCCCAACGAACCTTGCTCGATGAGATATTCAAAATCAAGGCATCATGCAGCCAATGGTGCTGTACATGATTAACAATATCACCATTAGCCAATGAAGCCATTACAATATATTGACCATTGGGTAACATAGGCAAACGAAAGACAAACTCACCCTCAAACACTTTACCTGCTGCTATAGGTGTTGGGTTCACATCCGTAAAAGCCAAAGTATTTTCGCCAAACAAGTCTTGCCCAAGGCGATCTCTAACCAAAAATCCCAAGATGGGATGGTCTAAATCTTGGTGGGTTTTAGCTGTCACCACCATACGAACAGCTTCTCCGCCCCGCAAGACGCTAGTAGGCTGGGGTATCAAAGGTTCAAGCCGTACCGAAAGGATTTCTCCGGCTCCTGTTTTCCAACCATTTGCGATGTGCATATTTTCAGTGGCGGACATCTGGCTACCGTAGTCGATTAACGCTGCACCAGCCTCTATTTCTATGGGAACATCCTTAACCTCCGTAATATTACCCACCGCAAGCTCCTGTAATTGCACGTCATTCCCGTAGGTTTCTTGTAACGTGTATTGCAGGTATGACTCGGCAACGTCTTTGGATATCCCCATCTGTTTTAATTGCCCAGCGTGCAACCATACCGCACGTTCGCATAAATTCAGTACAGACCCCATATCGTGGCTCACAAAAATCAACGTTCCGTGCTCTTTAAACTTGCGCAGAAACCGCATACATTTTTGGGAGAATACGGCATCACCCACTGACAATGCTTCATCAATCACTAAAATGTCAGCATCAACATGGGCAATCACCGCAAAGGCAAGACGGACAAACATACCACTAGAATACGTTTTGACAGGCTGTTCAATGAAATCGCCAATATCGGCAAACGCCGCAATAGCTGCAAAGCGGGTATCAATATCCGTGTTACTCAGACCTAATACCGCAGCATTCATGTAAACATTCTCACGTCCACTGAATTCTGGATTAAACCCAGCACCTAACTCTAACAAAGCTGCTATCCGCCCATTTACCGTAATATGACCGGTACTAGGGGTCAATGTGCCGCAAATCATCTGAAGTAATGTAGACTTACCCGAACCATTGCGTCCAATAATACCAACAGTTTCACCTTTTTTAATTGCTACCGACACATCTCGGACTGCCCAAAAATCACGGTAATACACTTTCTTCGTACCCCGAAACATTTGTAACAAACGGTGATAGGGTTTTTCATAAATATGGTAATTTTTCCCAATTCCATCAATCTTAATCGCAAATTCAGAGGACATCAGCAAACCCTCCTCTGGTTTTCTGAAACCACACAAACCCCAGCCACGCCACCAAACCGGCACAAACACTATAAATCAACAATCCTCCCCAATTCGGCAGATTGCCCCACACCAACACTTCGCGGGTTTGCTCAATCATAAACGTCAGCGGATTCAATAACAGCAATGCCTGAAACTTTTCCGGCAATTTTGATAAGGGGTAAAACACCGGACTCATGAATAACAACACCGTCGTGACCAACCCGGTAATTTGCGCCACATCGCGCAAATACACGCCTAACGATGCCAAAAACCAACTCACCCCCATAATGGCCACCACAAACGGTAACCACACCAAGGGTAATAACAAAATTGTCCACGGTACATGGTGCATTAACAATAATTCCGCCACCAGCAACACCAACACACTAATTGCGGTGTGAAACAGCGCCGATACCAAGATTGTCCACGGCAAGATTTCCAGCGGGAACACCACTTTCTTCACATAATTGACATTGTTGAGCAGCAAGCCAGGTGCACGGTTGACACATTCAGCAAACAAGCCATGTACGATCATTCCCGCGAACAGAATGACGGCGAATCCACCTTGATCCACGCTAACATCCACGTCCCAGCGGGATTTGAATACAAAGCTGAATACAAACGTGTATACCGCCAGCATAAAAATCGGGTTAAAGAACGACCACGCCACCCCCATCATCGAGCCACGGTAGCGCCCCAATACTTCACGCTTACTCATTTGCCAAATAAGCTGACGGTTACGCCACAAGGAATCAAACAAGGCGAGCGGACTAATGGGAAGGGGCTGGTATAGCTTCATGGCAACCTAATTAAATTTTTTTAAACAGTGCGGCAGCAATGAGACCGAAGTGACTCCACAGCGGCTCACGGTAAATACCCACTTGCCAGAAACCCAGCAAACGGGGTAAGAATCCACGCTCTCGCGCCGCCATAAACCGCGTCACTATTTGCTGGTTTTGCGGGGTGAGTTTAGCACGCATCCGCAGTAATGCTTGCAGTTGGCGGTCATTTCCTGCACGGAATGTCCCCTGCCATACTTCACGCAAGGTGCGTAAGCGCACTAGCCGCGTCAACCAGTGCGTTTTCATCCCCACCAGATTGCCGCTGTGCTGACGGTAACGCAACGTTGGGCTAGCATCATAAAATACTTTACCACCCGCTCCCGTCACCAACAGATAAAGCCACCAATCGTGGGCTACGACTGGCACAGCTTGACCTGCTTCACGTAATAACAGGCAAGCAGCGTGATTGAACAGCATCGTATTGCCGCTTGCCACGTTCTGCGTCAGGGCATGAATAAAACAGGGGGATTGATGGAAAGACGGTGATAATCCCAACGGCTGATTATCCGCATCAACCAACAACGTGCGTGAGGTATACAAGGCAGGCATGTCCGGCGGCATAGCCTGCAAACACTCCACCGCTCGCTGGAGTTTATCCGCATTCCACACGTCATCCTGATCGCAAAACGCGTAATACGCGGCTTGAATCTCAGTGCGACAGGTTAGCGATAAAAAGTTAGCCACGAAGCCGCTAGCAGCGCCGTGAACAATAGATAAGCGCCCATTAGACCATTTTGACCTATACTCACCCAGAATTGAGAGGGTATTATCTTGCGAGCCATCATCAGACACCCACATAACCCAATGCGAGTACGTCTGAGCTGCCACTGAATCGAGTTGGTCGCTCAGATAATGCTGACCATTATAAGTACAGAGCAGGATAGCAACCTCTGGAATGGCACTTGGCTTCAAGACGTGATGACTTCTTTTCTATTGATAAACCATGAAATATACCCTGTTCAAGCTGACCCTGTATACCCTGCTACTCTTGCTAAACCTATTGCTCGCACGTGGTTTGGCTGAATGGTTGTTACCGGATGTGTACGCACATCCCACCAACAAATACCTGTGGCAAGTCATGGTCTATTTGCTGATTTTCTTTTACCTGAAACTGCTGACCCGCCGCATGGTCACGACCTCCGAAACGTGGTTGATCATCAAAGGCAGTGTGATGGCGCTGATTATTAACTTTGCGCTAATGTCGTTGCTCAAACAGGCGGATCAGTATTCGCGCCTGATTATCCTCATGTTCTTCGGGTTGAACCTGCTCTTGCCCGTGTGGATTTATTACGTGAAACGACGTTGCCTCCAGCACCCATTATTGCGTGAACGGGTGTTAGTGATTTGTGATGAAGCAGCCTGCGTCGATTCCCAACAATGGCTTGCTGCCGATAATCCATTCGGATTTGATGTCGCGCATACCGTCAATATTCACCATCACTCGCCGGAAGGTTTGCAAACCACGGTCAGCAATATCCTTACAAAAGAGCATTTCTTTGCCACCATCATTATGCTGGAAAATACCGGTATGGAGCACATGTTCCAGCTCATGGATAAAATCCAGCACAAGGTGAAACGCATCCTGCTCGTGCCGCGCATGACCTCTTTACCCATGTTCAATGCCGAAGTGTTCAACTCCATCAATCAGAAGGGCTTGATTTTCTTTGTACGCAACAACTTATTGAGTGACAGTGACCGCGCTTTCAAGCATGTCTCTGACTTTATTTTGGCACTGATGCTGACGTTGACACTCGCGCCGTTCTTGTTTGGGCTATACGCGTGGGTATGGCTAGCGACGAATGGCAAGCCGATTTTCAAACAAAAACGCGTTGGGCAAGACGGTAAAATTTTCAAGATTTACAAATTCCGCACCATGCGAGCGGACGCTGCCGAACAACTGGAAAAAATCCTCGCTGCTGACCCTGATGCACGCGAAGAATGGGAACGTGACCATAAATTGAAAAATGATCCGCGCATTACCCGCGTGGGGCATTTTTTGCGGCGCACCTCGCTGGATGAGTTGCCGCAACTCATCAATGTATTACGCGGGCAAATGTCACTGGTCGGCCCCCGCCCGATTATTGATGAAGAAGTGGTTGATTACGGCGATTATATCGACTATTACCAGCAAGTCAGACCGGGCATTACGGGGCTATGGCAAGTCAGCGGGCGCAATGAATTGAGCTATGGCGAGCGCGTACAACTGGATGTTTGGTACGTGCGCAACTGGTCGCTGGAGCTGGATTTGATTATCCTCACCAAAACTTTTGTGGCTGTCCTGTTACGCAAGGGCAGCTATTAATGACAAGCAGCAAAAAAGAGACGTATACATGCAAAAACTAACCTGTTTCAAAGCCTACGACATTCGCGGCAAGCTGGGCGAAGAGCTTAACGACGACGTGGCTTACCGCATCGGGCGGGCGTATGGGGAATTCATCGGCGCAGGCAAGCAAGTTGTGGTCGGCGGTGACGTGCGTTTGACCTCCGAAACCTTAAAGCTGGCATTGGCGAATGGCTTGCAAGATGCAGGCGTTAACGTCATCGACATCGGCATGACCGGTACGGAAGAAATCTATTTCGCCACTTTCCACCTTGGCGTGGATGGTGGCATTGAAGTCACTGCCAGCCACAATCCGATGGATTACAACGGCATGAAGCTGGTGCGTGAAGGCTCACGCCCAATCAGCGGCGACACGGGCTTGAAAGACATCCAGCGCATGGCGGAAGAGAATCAGTTCCCGCCGGTCACCCAACGCGGCGCACTTACCCAGCAATCGTGCCTTGCCGATTACGTGCAACACTTGCTGGGTTACATCGACCTGAAAGCGATTAAGCCGCTGAAATTGGTAGTGAATGCGGGTAATGGTGCTGCGGGTCATGTGGTCGATGCGCTCGAAGCTGAGTGCCAACGCCTGCAAGTGCCACTTACCTTTATCAAAGTGCATAACGAGCCGGATGGTACGTTCCCGCACGGCATCCCTAACCCCTTGCTGCCGGAAAATCGTGCCGATACCCGTGATGCGGTATTGGCGCACAACGCTGATATGGGGATTGCGTGGGATGGCGATTTCGACCGCTGCTTCCTGTTCGATGAAACCGGCGAATTCATCGAAGGCTATTACATCGTCGGCTTGCTGGCAGAGGCGTTCTTGCAACAGCATCAAGGTGCAAAAATCATTCATGACCCGCGCCTGACGTGGAACACGATTGACGTGGTGCAAGCGGCAGGCGGCGAGCCGATTCAATCCAAAACCGGACATGCGTTCATCAAGGAACGGATGCGGCTGGAAGATGCGATTTACGGCGGTGAAATGAGTGCGCACCACTATTTCCGCGACTTTGCTTACTGCGACAGCGGCATGATTCCGTGGTTGTTGGTCGCGCAATTGATGAGCGTGAAAGGGCAAACACTGTCCACACTGGTGAGTGAGCGCATTGGCAAATTCCCATGCAGCGGTGAAATCAACTTCCACGTTAACGATGTGAAAGCGTGCATCGCGGCGGTACGTGAGCATTTCACGGCATTACAACCGCTGGTGATTGATACCACCGATGGCTTAAGCATGGAATTTGCGGAATGGCGTTTCAACTTGCGCGGTTCTAATACTGAACCCGTGCTACGCTTGAACGTCGAATCGCGTCAGGATATGGCGTTGGTACAAGAACAAGTCGCGAACATCAGCCGATTCTTCTAATCCCGTAGGGGCGGTTCGCGAATCGCCCCTACCCCCCGCTACGCTAAATCTGCTCCACAAATGCCCAGTCGATGCTGAGATCAGGAAAGACTTGCAGGGCAAGCGGCTCATCCATGCCATACACGGAGGGGCGGCTGTACTTGCCTGCCTCATCCAAGGTATACACCATGACCCAGCGTTCGGTGGGATGCACAATCCAATATTCACGCACGCCGTGCTGTTCATACAACCGGGTTTTGGTGTGCATATCCTTGAGCGTGGTGGCGGGTGACAACACTTCCACAATCCAATCCGGCGCACCTCGACAGCCTTTATCATCCAACTTTGAGCGGTCACAAATCACGGTTAAATCGGGTTGGACCACGGTGTCTACCTTGTCATCCGTCTCATTCTGACGTGGCAAACGCACATCGAACGGCGCAACATAGCCTCGGCACGATTTACCTTGCAGGTAATTACCGACCTGTCTACCCAACTCAAACACGATTTCTTGATGAATACGGGACGGCGCAGCCATCGCATAAGCGATACCGTCGATTAGCTCCCAACTCTCGTCTGCCGACCAGCGAGCGTAATCGGCATAGGTGTAACGTTGTTGCAATTTTTCGGCAGTAGACATTGCTGTTCTCCACAAAGCAGGCACACCGCAAACATAGCACAGCCGCTGGTTTTGGGGCAGGCGCTTTGCAAACATGACATGCAGGATAAACTGTGCAAAAATCAACACACCTAACTTATGAGACATGTTTGATGAGGGAACTCGACTCTTTCTTCCACGATATAAGCTATCGGCTCAAGATCGCCAACGACACCAAAAAGCTCTTGGACAAACGCCTTGCCAGCAGCTTTAGCCTGTTCCCGTACATCACCCCCAATGAAAACCGAATTTCCGAAATCATCCGCGATTTACTCGACCCTAACGGCAATCACGGACAAGGTGATATTTTCTTAAAGCTATTTCTTGAAACTATTGATAAGGCTGATCTTTATATATCAGGTGATCATGCCTGTATACGCACTCAAGAACCCACGACAACCGGGCGGCAAATTGATATTATCATCGAAATCAAAAAAACAAACCAATACCATGTAGGAATTGCCATTGAAAACAAACATTGGGCAATTGACCAAAAAAATCAAATTGATGACTACTTTCGCCATATTAAAGAAAGATACCCATATAGCCATTACATCATTTACTTAACTCCTTATGGTAAAAAACCACCTCAGCATAGTGCGCAAGAAACTCAAAATAACCACATCGACAAGCTCATCTGCATGAGCTATCAAACCGAAATTATATCTTGGCTGAATGCTTGTTATAAAGAATCTCAAGCGGAGTATGTCCGTCAATTCCTTCTCGACTTTTCAAACTACTGCCAGCACAATTTGGACTATAAGCTTATGATCGATGATAAAACTGAAATCCAAACAATTTTCAATTACTTACTTGAAGAACAAGGCAACAAAGATAGAATAAAAACGTAACTGAACAGTCCCCCCTTACCCAAACGCACTAAATTTGCGACACTCCCCCGATGACCCAACAACTGAAAGACCACAGCCTCAAACAGCTTAACAGCCAGTACCTTGCCAAGCTCACGCCGGAGGAACTGCTGCACCTGTCGACCAAGTTGTTGCATGACCTGAAAGAAGCGCGGGAACAGATCAACCAAAACTCCAACAACTCCTCCAAACCACCCAGCAGCGGTTTCCCGTGGGAAACGTCACCCAAAACGGTGGCTTTGCCCGAAACAGAAGGGGTGGGTGCAGCCAGAGGAAAGCCAACCCCGGAACCAGAAGCTGTGGCGGGCACAAAGCCAGCCCAACCAGCCAAACGCAAAGCGGGTAAACAACCCGGCGCACCGGGTTATGGTCGGGTATGGCATCCGCCCATCAATGCAGACGAACACCATTACCCCAGCCGATGTGAAGCCTGTGGCAGGTCCCTGGATGCGGCTGTCTCCCGTATTTATACCGCCTATGACAGTGTGGACATCCAGTTTGGCACGGATGGGAACCCCGGACTGACCGTCATCACCACCCGCCACCACCTTCACGATAGCGTATGCACCTGCGGTCATGTGAGCCGCCATATCCCGCATCGCCAAGCTCCCGACCCGTTATACCCGGAGGTTGATGTGGGCGAGTGGCGGCTGATTGGGGGCAATCTGGCGGCACTTATTGTCCACCTACGGCTGCGCTCACGCTTGTCACTGCGTGGCACACAAGAACTGTTGCGGGAGGTGTTGGGCATTCCCCTAAGTGTCGGGGTGTTGCAGCAATGTTTTGAGGAAGCAGCCGCGAGTGCTTCTCCATTGGAAGATGCCTTGGTGGAAGGGCTGTTGGCAGAAGCCACCGCTGACGGCGGGGTGCTGTATATTGATGAAACCTCTTGGAAAGAGCGTGGCGAAGCCCTGTGGCTATGGACATTCGTCACCACCCTCAGCGTTTGTTTCTACGTAGGGCAGCGCACCATTGAAATGCTCGACAACGTGATTAGCCCCCACTTTGGGGGCTGGCTGATGAGTGATGGCTATGCCGCTTACCGCCACCACCCCAAACGCTTGCGTTGCTGGGCGCACCTGATCCGCAAAGCCCGTGGGCTGGCAGAATCACTGGACAAAGACGGGCGGACGTTTGGCAACTTCACCCTCGCTTGGCTGAGGGTATTACAGGACGACATTTACGCTTGGCGGGCAGCAGGCGGCACGGTGGGGACGCAAACCGACGTGATCCGTCAACGCCATCAGGCAAAACTCCTGGAATTCAGGGCATTATGCTTGATCCATGCCGTATCTGCCCATGACAAGACGGCGGCACTGGCGAAAGAGTTCATCAATGATTGGGATGCCATTTTCCGAATCCTTGACCACCCGTGGCTTCCCTTGACCAATAATGAGGCTGAGCGGGCGTTGCGCCATTGGGTGATCCTGCGCAAAACCAACCATGGCACAAAGAGTGCTACGGGGAGCCGTGCGTTTGCCATGCTGGCCAGCATCATCGGTACTTGCCGCAAACGTGGACAGTCTGCCTTGGCTTATCTTGCCAGTGTTATTACCGCTGCCCGCGCTGGCTTTGCCCTGCCCGCTTTACCGCAAGGGGTGGGGATGTGATCAATTACATAAAAACAGCCGCACTGATTGCCAACAACTTTGAGAAAATTAAAAACCAGATTCTCTCTTTATTTGCCAATAGACTTTTTAACGCAATAAGTGAAGAATTCAAAGAGTATATAGTCTACTCAAATTTAACGACATCTTCTTTTGGAAAAGAATGCGAACTGACTTTATCAAAAAAAAACTGGCCTTTTTGTATTAAAATCCGACGAAACACTCAAGCAAAAGACAATCTCTGTTTCAGCATTGGGGTTTCACCTATGCCCAACATTGCCGACAAGGGGAGAATAATTGATGAAATCAGAAAACCCATAATTGACAAGCTGGTTTACCCAGAAATGATACAACTTTATAAACAGGGAGACAACGGAAACTGGTGGTTTCATTCCTCAAGATGTGAAAGATTTGAATGCTGGACTCAACCAGAAATATTAGCCGCATTACATGAAAATCCTCAAGAAGCTATTAATTACTTTGTTGGCGAATTTCACAAGATATTGGAAATTGTTAAGCATATTATCAAAAAACACCCAGAGATTCTTCTCTGATGCCAACCTGCTGGATAATAGCTGGCCCCAACGGGGCAGGCAAAACCACGTTCGCATTGGAATACCTGCCCCAAGCAGCTTGCCAACATTTCATCAACGCCGACCTGATTGCCGCCGGACTGTCACCGCTTGCACCAGAACGTGAATTGGTAGCAGCCAGCCGCATTTTCCTGCAAGAACTCGAAACACACATCCGCAAGCAAGAAGATTTCGCTTTTGAACCACGTTGATAGATCGCAGCTATCAGCCGCTCATTCGTTGCGCAACGTGACAGTTTCACGCACAAACAGCAAAAACTCACGCACAGCCATCTCAGGATCATCGCTGATATAACTGGCAGTCACATTGCCTTCCGAACCATCATGGTAATGCTTGGGGAAAGTGCTGACTGACTGCCATTTCAGGTGGGGCGCGTTGTCATGACGATAAACCGTGTTATCCAACGCCCGTCGCTCCCAATGATAGCTGTAGCGTCCATTCAATTTCAGCGACAGCCATACATCCATGAAACTGCCATCATTCAAAAAGATACGCAGCTCGTTGACTTCGCCGAGTACGGTGCTACTGATGATGTCGGGAAATTCGCGCTCTACGATGTCTTGTAAAAGCTGCATATTCATTGAATAGTCCGCAGTAGCTTGCTCAATTCATCACGCTGGAATTCCAAACGGTCTAATCGTTGCAAATCGCGCCAAGAATCAGCTTCTTCCAACGTACCATCCTGATACCGCGCCTCCATATCCTCGACGCTGGAGACCCCGTAACGTAGGTGCAAGATGAAAACTTCCGCGTTCAATCCGCGTAGTTGTTGCTCCAAAAAGCTACGCAGGCTTTCCCGCATCAGGGTGGATTCAGAAATGTGCAAACGGGTAGCAACATTGCTCAGAACAGTTTGATCTTGTAGCTGCATGTCGTGTTACCTCTTCAATACCAGAATGCTTCAATTGTATAGGACACACTCCCGAACATCCCGCATAATTAGCGTTTTCCACATTCTGGAGCACTGGATGGCACAATACATTTACACCATGAACGGTGTCGGCAAGGTCGTCCCGCCGAACCGTTACATTCTCAAAGACATTTACCTGAGTTTTTTCCCCGGCGCGAAGATCGGCGTACTCGGCTACAACGGCGCGGGTAAATCCACCTTACTGCGCATTATGGCAGGCATCGACACCGACATCCTCGGCGAAGCCCGCCCGCAACCCGGCATCAATATCGGCTACCTCTCGCAAGAGCCGCAGCTTGACCCAACCAAAGATGTGCGCGGCAACGTCGAAGAAGGCTTAAAAGTCATCAAAGACGCGCAAGCCCGCCTCGATGAAGTCTACAACGCCTACGCCGAACCCGATGCCGATTTCGACGCACTCGCCGCCGAACAAGCACGGCTGGAAAACATCCTGCAAGCTGCCGACGCGCACAACCTCGAACACACCCTCGAAGTCGCCGCCGACGCACTGCGCCTACCGCCGTGGGATGCCGATGTCACCACCCTCTCCGGCGGTGAAAAACGCCGCGTGGCGCTATGCCGCCTGCTGCTTTCCTCCCCAGACATGCTGATTCTGGACGAACCGACCAACCACTTGGATGCCGAATCCGTTGCTTGGTTGGAACGCTTCCTGCAAGACTTCCCCGGCACGGTGGTCGCCGTCACCCATGACCGTTACTTCCTCGACAACGTGGCGGGCTGGATTCTGGAACTCGACCGTGGGCAAGGTATCCCATGGGAGGGCAACTACTCTTCATGGCTGGAACAAAAACAAAACCGCCTCGCACAGGAAAGCAAATCCGAGCAAGGCCGCCAGAAAGCCATGAAGCAAGAATTGGAATGGGTACGATCCAACCCCAAAGGGCGCCATGCCAAAAGCAAAGCGCGGATGCAGCGGTTTGAAGAACTCTCGTCCAGCGATTACCAAAAACGCGCTGAAACCAACGAAATCTACATCGCTCCTGGCCCGCGCCTTGGTGATTTGGTGATCGAAGCCAACGGTATTAGCAAATCCTTCGGCGACCGCTTGCTGTATGAAAATGTCAGCTTCAGTCTGCCCAAAGGCGGCATCGTCGGCATTATCGGCCCCAACGGCGCAGGTAAAACCACCCTATTCCGCATGATTACAGGTCAAGAACAGCCGGATGCAGGCACATTCAAAGTCGGCGAAACCGTCAAAATTGCTTACGTTGACCAATCCCGCGACGACCTCGACCCCAACAAAACCGTGTTCCAAGAAATTTCTGACGGGCACGACATCATGACGGTCGGCGGCTACCAGATTCAGGCGCGGGCGTATTGCGGACGTTTCAACTTCAAGGGTGATTCCCAGCAAAAACGCCTGTGTGATTTGTCGGGCGGGGAACGCAACCGCGTGCATCTGGCGAAGTTGTTGAAAGAAGGCGGTAACCTATTGCTGCTTGACGAACCGACCAACGACCTCGACGTGGAAACCTTGCGGGCGCTGGAAGAAGCGATCCTCAACTTCCCCGGCTGTGCGGTGGTCATTTCGCATGACCGCTGGTTCTTAGACCGGATTGCCACCCACATCCTCGCGTTTGAAGGTGACTCCACCGTAACGTGGTTTGAAGGCAATTACAGCGATTACGAAGAAGATTACAAGCGTCGCCACGGCAACGACTTGAATCCGCATCGCATTAAATACAAAAAACTGAAAGCGTAAGCCGTCAAGGTTTAAAGCAAGGCAGCAGGTTCTAGCCTGTTGCCTGCTTCTTTACGGTTCAATAGCCAGTATGAACCCAGTAGCAGCACAGCCAATCCGACCACACCATCTGCCAAGATTTCTAACAAACTATTGTTCAACCAAGCATTCAGCGCTTCCAAAGCGTAAATCATAAAGTACCCTAGTACGGTAAAACTGACCAATTGCACGAAGTATTTGCTGACAGACTGTCCAACATGCCGCGCAATCCACACAAACTGCAACGGCACTGCCAACAGCAATAGGAACAAGGCAAACGCCACGCCATTGTGTGCATAATGCTCGCCCAAATAGAACATGCCCGTAAAATAAGCTACCGTGCCAACCACCGCAATCAGGGCGGTCAATTTTGCCTGACCACTGCCTTGTAGCACCCAATAACCCGTCACGGTATTGGAATGCAGGAAGAAATACAGCGCAATAATTTGCAACGTCAGAGCACCCTGTACGGCAAATTCAGGTGAAATCCATAACGCCAAGAAATCTCCGCCGACAGTAATCAATAACACCGCAATAACCGTACTAATTAATGCCATAATGACACCGACCTTACGATACAAGGCTAACAAGCCGTCTTTATTTCCCGTCACGAACATTTCAGTAAAGCGCGGAAACGCAATATGCACCAACGTATGAATAATACCGTTTGCCATTTGTGCAATCGTGAAAGGGATTTGGTAATACGTCACCGCTTCTGTTCCCAAAATCATGCCAATCACTAATTTATCCGCCCGCGCTGCGACAGAACTCACAAAATTCCCGATGAACGTATAAAAACTAAAGGAAATAATAGTGGCGAACACACTGCTAGAAAACCGTGGCAATAAATTTAGTTGGCTGGGAAAAACAGACACACAAGCTAAATAACCCGAAATCAAGGCTAAAGCGTGAATCACCACATAACCCAATAATACAGCTTGTAAATCATACCCTAGCAGCAGCAATCCACTTGCCAGTACAATCCCACCTAAATTACTGGCATTATGAATAATAGCAGGCCAATCAAAACGGTGGTATGCCTTACAAACATTCAGAAAAAATTGATTCACATAGCTGAATAATAAAGGCAAAGCCGTTATTTTCAATACACGCTCAGCGAGTAATTGCTGCTGAACGTTAGCATATAATACACCTGCTAGATTATCGGCAAACACATACAACGCTACTGCACTCATCAACCCTATCACTAAATAAATCAGTAGCGCAACATTCAAAACAGGTTGCACTTTAGCTTGCTGTTGCGTTGCCTCGTATTCTGCCACATATTTGATAACTGTCTGACCGATCCCCAAGTCAACCAATGTCATAAAGCCAATAAGTGATGTGCATATAACATATAAACCATATAAATCAATATCTAACGCACCAATCATGATAGGAATCGTGGCTAATGCCGCTAACAGCGGGAAAGCGTAACCTAAGCTACTAAACACCACGTTTTTACGCGTGTTCGGTTGCTGAGTGGATGTTTTTTGCATAACAAACCCTATGGCTGAAATAAAAATTCAACACAAAAACAAATGAGAGAATAATGCGGCGTACTCACCAACTAACCGCTTGCCCAACCATTGAATCAATGAAATTGATTCACCAAAAGAAATGTATGCACTAAGCGTAATGCAAGCAACCTTATTTATTTTTTGGTAGATATATTTTTTGAATGATGGAATAATTTAGCATATTCACCCAGTCAATAAACAACTGATACATATAAGAAATTAGTTTTTTTCAATCAATAATGTCACATAGATAATGCATTATGCAGGGATAATTTTTTTCAACACCACCCCCCGAATTTGCTGACGCCCACGCCCCAAGACTACCCATAAAGCCAGCATCAATACCAGCAGCGATAATACACTGCAAACCATAATTCCCAAGAAACTGTGCGCTAGCCACAAATTCAAAGACTCCAGTAAATAAATCATGACACAGCCCGCTAACAAGAAGCTCAGCAGTTGCATCACGTATTCTGACCAACGATGTCCAATATGCCGGTCTATCCAGATGTATTGCAGCGGTATTGTCCATAATGTAAAAAACAAGGCAACAGCAGCACCGATCGACCCAAAGCTGTTCCCCAGATAATACAATGCGACAAAATAAGCGAACGCATCCGCCACTGACATAAACGCAGTCAATTTTGCTTGTCCAGCCCCCTGAAGCACCCAATACCCCACCACGGTATTAGAATGCAGGAAGAAATAAACGGCCATAACTTGCAAGATTAAGCTAGCCTGCTGTGAAAACGCAGGGGAGATCCACAGGGCAAGAAAATCACCGCCCACCACAATCAACATTACCGCAATCATCATACTGGTTAAAAACACGATTGCATTCGCCAAGCGATATAAACGCAGCAAACCATCGCGATCACGCAAACTGAACATTTCACTGAAGTACGGGAAAGTAATATGTACCAGCGTATGGATAATGCCATTTGCCATCTGTGCAATCGTGAAGGGTATCTGATAATAGGTCACCGCTTCCGTGCCAATCACCAAGCCAATCAATAACTTGTCAGCACGCGATACCAATGAACCAATGAAATTACCCACAAACGTATAGGCACTAAACGAAACGATCTCCATGAAGACATTTTGCTCAAACACAGGACGCGCTTTAATGTGCTGCGGTAAAACATACGTACTGGCAAGATAGCCCCCTAACAGCGTCACAAACTGTACAAAAGCATACCCCCACATGACATCCTCCAAGCCATACCCCATGAGTAGCAGAGCAGTCGTGAGAAAAATCCCTCCAAGATTTCCCATATTATGAATAATGGCTGGAAAATCAAACCGATGGTATGCTTTACAGATATTTAAGAAGAACTGATTAACGTAACTAAAAAACAAGGGAACAACCGCAATCCGCAAGCTCTCTATTGCCAACGCCACCTTCTCCGCTGAAGCATATAAACCATGCGCTAACAGCGGGGCAATAGCATACAGACAAACGGCACTACCCAATCCGATAACGAGATAAATCAGGAAGGCTACGCCTAAGACAGGTTTAACTTTATCTTGCCGCCCAGTCGCCTCATATTCTGCCACGTATTTGATGACGGTTTGACCAATTCCCAAATCAACCAACGTCATAAAACCGATTAGTGAGACACAAATAATGTACAGACCATACAAATCAATGCCTAATTTACTGACAATAACAGGGATGGTCGCCAGTGCTGCAATGAGGGGCAACAGATAACCTATACCTGTAAAAACAACATTTTTACGTAAATTTTTCATCAAACCCCAAACACCACAGGATACCAATTTAATCTAAATATTTTATAAAAAGAACCATAGATGTTAATTGCGAATTAACAAATAAAAATAATATATAAAAGATAGACACTGAATATACCTTAGGCAATTTTGCATGAAAAATGTTCTAATAAGTAAGCAAACGTATCCTATAACCTGACAAATGGCACAACACCCCCAAAAGATTTTCACATTCATGCAGAAAATAGAATATTATCTTTTTAGCAAGTACCAAAAACGAATCATCCGAGGTTGCCATGAACCTGCCAACCGTAAAGCAGCTCCGCTATTTTGTCGCACTGGAAAGCCATGAACACTTCGGAAAAGCCGCCGAAGCCTGCTTTGTCTCCCAATCGGCGTTCAGTACGGCTATCCGCGAATTGGAAACGATTCTGGAAGTACAACTGGTCGACCGTACCAATAAGAACGTCACGGTGACGCATATCGGGCGACAAATTGCGGTAGAAGCCCGCCGTTGCTTACGTGATGTAGAAAACCTAGTCGAATTAGCGCGTAGCAATCATGCACCGCTCACGGGTGAGCTACGCATCGGGGTCATCCCAACCATTGCGCCGTTCCTCTTGCCGCGTGTTTTACCGGCATTACGCCAGCAATTCCCGAACTTACGCTTATACTTGAGCGAAGACATCACCCAGCGCGTCTATGAAAAACTCATGAATGGTGAGCTTGACCTCATTATCATTGCCCTGCCCTATGCGCTGCGCAATGTCGAAGTCATGCCCTTATTTAAGGATCGTTTTTTCCTCGCCTGTCGTGAAGACACGCAACATACACGTCCTAGACGCTACATTTTTAACGACCTGAACCCTGAAAGCATTCTGTTGCTAGAAGACGGACATTGCCTGCGTGACCACACGCTATCGGCTTGCCGTTTACAGGACATGGATAAAATCAGCCGTTTCACCGCGAGTAGCTTATTAACTTTGACGCAAATGGTTGATGCCGATTTAGGCATTTCTTACTTGCCCGAAATGGTGAAAGGCTCGACCTTATTAACAGGTACCAATGTCAAAATTTGGTCATTACCAGAAGAGAGTTACCGCGAAGTCGGTTTAGCCTGGCGACGCGGCAGCGCCCGTGAAGTCGAATTTATGCAGCTTGGTGAATTTATTAAAACAACGTGGTTAACCTTGCTGGCAACACACACTTCAACAAAATAAACGATTCATCCAATTTTTCTTACCACCATCAGAACGCTCAATGGAGGATGATAATCCGGGCGGTAATAATACATCGGAGGGATCAATATTATCCAAAATAGCCAAGGGTCGATCACTCACCATGCGCATTACTTCAGCATCATCGCCCGTAATACGTATAGCCGCTTCAATACCTGTTGATAAAATAGGCGGTCGATAAACCATATCGTGCGCATCTGATGCAATAATATGCACAACACCATCTAATAATAAACGTTCAGAACACTTTTTTGCTGTGCGTCCAAATGTGCCGCTAATAGCCGCAGCGGTAACTTGCAACCATGCCCCCATTCGCGCCGCCAAAATAAAGTCTTGATAATGATCTTCACACCAGCGTAACCGTTCTGGATGCGTGATTACAGGGACGTAACCCGCATTTAAAAACGCTTCAATCTGGCGCAAAAAATTCGGTACAGGCAAGTTGTGTGACGGCTCTAACAAGAAATAACGTGAACCATGCAGTGTCGGCATTATCCCCTGCTGCAAACTATCCAACACCCCAAACACCATGTGAATGTCTGCTCCTATAATGAGGCGTAAGGCAATATCCTGCGAATACAATTCCACTTGCAACATTCGTAAGACTTTAGCAATACCATCAGTGGAATTTTCATACACACCGGGATAAATATGTGGCGTACACGCGAGGTGCGTAATACCATCCTCGACCGCTAAACGTGCCATCGCTAATGAGGTTTTCATATTAGGCGACCCATCACACAATGCAGGCAAAATATGACTATGCAAGTCGATCATAACAGTCCAGTTATATAGTTCCAAACCAAAGGCATTAGCTGGGTTTATTTAAATAGTTTTGTTTACGCTATCACAAAGCCTTTAAATCACCATCTGAATCTGATAAAAGGTGTTTGTTTTCGGGAGGGGTGTCAGCCTGCCGAATTTGAGTCCAATCACTATTACAGACTGCTAAACGACCGTTTATCAGGAGTTCATCTGCAATGCTTTCCACTAATCAGAATTATTGCTCACTTAAACCATCCAAATAATTAAATTGAATAAGCATTAGCTAAAATGCACAGCAAGAAGCTAGTCAAAAACCCCGAGGACAACATGCTTATAATATCGCTAATAACGAGCTTGTGCGTAACATGGATGGCACTCCATTTTCTAAAACCGGTGGCGCATCGGGCACGTCTTTTAGACATTCCCCAAGGCAGAAAACAGCACACGGGTGCTGTACCACTGATTGGCGGCATGTCGATCTTCATCGGTGTCGCTGTCGCCGCCATGCTAACCCTGCCAAGCGATCCAGCTGTGGGTACTTGGTTATTGTGCGCCCTAGGTATTGTGTTGTTGGGTGTGGCGGATGACGCGGAAGACTTGCCCGTTAAACTGCGCATTGTCATGCAGACGCTACTAACGTTGGCGCTGTGTATCGGTACAGGTTTATCGCTGGGAAACCTTGGCAATCTACTCGGTCTGGGCGACATTGATCTGAGCGTGTTCAGCTATCCATTCACAGTGTTGATTGTGCTGGGTATTATCAATGCTTTCAATATGATTGACGGTATTGACGGGCTGCTTGGTTCGGTGTCGATGGTGTCCTTGTTAAGTTTGGTGCTGCTGTTTAGCCTCTCGACTCACGCGATAGAATTAAGCGTTAGTGTTATGTTTCTGGCGGCATTGTTTCCTTACCTGCTGAACAATTTGGTATTACCACCATTCAAACAAAAAATCTTCATGGGCGATGCGGGTTCGATGTTGATTGGCTTAACCATCAGTTGGTTATTGATCGAAGGCACGCAAGACCCTACCGATGCAGCCTTCCGCCCAGTCACCGCACTGTGGTTGATTGGCTTGCCGCTGATGGATATGGTACGGGTGATTCTGGTGCGCTTACGTGACCGTCGCTCGCCGTTTGCGGCAGGACGTGACCACCTGCACCACTTGCTGCTGGAAATCGGTATGAGCAAGTGTGCTGCCATGCTGACGATGGCTATGCTCGCCGCACTCTTGGCAAGTGTGGGTATCGTGACTGAACATTTGCAGACCAGTGAAAGTGTGATGTTCTACGGCTTCTTGCTGACCTTCCTTGCGTATCTGCTAGCCGTTGCACCCTTGGTCAATGCGGAAAAAGGCAGTTTGCAACGCTGGATTGAAGCCGCTGCGTTTACCCAAACTGCGCGGAAGATTCTTGCAAGATACGGAAATAATTAATAAACGGCGGGGTTTGCCCCGGTCGTAAACGCAACGACCGCTCTTCAAAATACGGGGGAGCGGTTGGGTCGGTGTAAACCCTGATCTGCATTCGGTACAACGGTTGTTGCGTCGCATCTAAAAATGCCTCACCAAAATCCGGTTGCACGTATTCACCCTCGGATTCTTCACGCTTTTGCATATACGCATCGACTTTCGCCGCGTCACCCTCTGCCAATAACAGCAAAGTCTGACGCGGCGCTAACATCGGGTTAATGCCTTTACCACCAGAATTCACCGTCAAAAGACGTGTCAAAGCTTGATAAAGCTGCGGTGTCATGCCCAAGACTTGCTGTAATTCCTCAACTCGGTCAAACGGTGCGTCTTTTGCCCCAAACGGCAAACCGGCATTTTCATAATCGCCATCTTCTGCGCCATTAATGCGTTTCAGATCATCGACATCACGGAAATCTTCCAAAATATCCAGCATTCGATCAATCGCTTGCTCATCTAAGCCCGCTTGTTTAAAGATCAATCTAAGCAAAGGGGGACTGGCAAAACCAATATCAATCAGACCATTCTCACCGACAACCCGAATTTCCGCTTTTGCGCCTTCGTATTCCCACAGCAAAGGCGTACCGCCTAATTTGAGATCACGCTCTTTATTGGGCAGGAATAATTGCATCACCGCGTAATGCGCGGCAGCATCCGCTACTGCACGCGATTGCGCGGTACGACGCGCATAATCCACCATGCTGGTTTCGGTACGGGTCGCGTAAACAAGACTAGCCGCCAGCGTCATCATGACCATGATCATCCACAATACCACGATCATCGCAACACCGGATTGCCCCTTCACCCCTTGCGGGGGAAGGCTGGGATGGGGGGTAAATTTAACGTGCATAATCTGTTACCTGTGGCAAATCTACCAGCATGTCAGGCCAAGCGCGTTCCTGATCGGCTAAGGTTAATTTCAACATATCGGGGTAGCGAGGAATATCCTCCCAATCGGATGTCCAATCGGGGTCTTTGCCCTCTTCTTCCGCGCCAAAATACGCAAATCCTGCGTCTTTCAAGCCCTCGAACACCAATACAGGTTCTGCATCTTTAAACGCCTCCTCCCACGTCAGTTCAGGGCGATACGGCGCAAACAGCATTTCCAATTTTTTGCCGTCTTTAGCCGCGACAATATTGAGTTCGATCAGAAATACGCCGCCTTGGTGCTGCAAAGGTTGCAAGGGTGCGACGTAACGTAAGGATGTTGCCGTGCCTTCAAACGCATACACCCGCTCCTCTTTCTCACCCTTGAGACGCACCACCATCGCCTGCCCCAATTGGCGGCGCAAAAAGTCGGTGATCAGGCGCATATCCTCGGTTTTGTTCAAGCGCGTATCCGCCGCATCCCAACCGCGTGCCATCGTGTTAAAACTGGCGAATAAGGCGAGGAATAATAAGGAAACCAGCCCCAACGAAATCAGCATTTCCAGCAAAGTGAATCCGCGTTGCTTCATTTTTCCTCTCCAAAGCGTAAGGATGACAGGTGAAACTCGCGGTTTTTATCGCCACTTTGCCAAGTCACCACCACTTCGACGCGGTAGAGTTGCAAGGGTAAAGGAAGTTTTTCCAGCTTATCGCTGAGTTCGACCGGCGACATGCTCACCGTCCAGCGGTAATCAGAACCTTTTTCCTCGCCACTGGTGTTGCCGTCTTCGACTTCGATTTCGCTGCCGATCGCAGCAAGGCGGGATTCCGCGACCTGCACCGCGAAACTGTATTCGTCGGATAACGCCACGCTGCGCATCGACGAGCCGAATAATTGCAACAGTGTTCCCACCACCAAGCCCATCACCACAAACGCGACCAAGACTTCGATCAGGGAAAAACCTTTATTGAATTGCGACACGCCCCGTTACCCATTCTACGTTGACCTTAAAGGTCTGTTTATTGTGCGTCAGTTCCACTGAACCGCCCGTAGAACTGCCATCAGGAAAAAAGCGAATGCCGCCTTGATTGGCAGCGTCCACTTCAGCGGAGGTTGTATTGATTTTGGCTTCAATGCTGGGGCTAAGGCTGCGCTCAGCATTCGCAGCCCCGCCATCAATCCAGAAACGTTTTTCTTGGATATTCATTTTCCACAAGGTAGGTTGTTGGCGCATCACCGCTTGGGCGCGGGCATGGCGCAAACTCGCCGCGACTTCCCGCCCGCTTTTGCGCAAGACGGGGCCTTCGCTTAACGAGGTTGCCACCGCCCCCACCAGCAGCCCACCGATGACCAGCACCAGTAGGACTTCCAACAAGGTAAAACCACGCTGGGGTTTATTTGTCCCAGAGGGAAATATCTGCATCTTCGCCTTCGCCGCCTGCTGCCCCGTCTGCGCCAAACGACATCAGCTCATACGGCTGACCATTGGTGCTTTTACGCTTGTATTGGTAATCGTTGTTCCAACCGTCTTTCGGCACATCGCCTTTTTTCAGGTAAGGGCCGTTCCAGCCGCGAGCGCCTGATGGGGCGGCAACCAGTGCTTTCAAATCTTCGGGGTAACTGCCAACTTCCAAACGGTACATATCCAGCGCCGCACTCAAGTTTTCAATTTGCACCTTGGTGGATTGGGTTTTGCCTTTGCCGAGGTATTTCATCGCTTGCGGTCCCACAATCCCCATGATCAACCCCAAAATGACCAACACAATCATCAATTCAATCAGGGTAAAACCACGGTACTGACGCAACGTGTACTTCATCATTAACTCCTTGTTATTATTAATTACTTAACCAAATCTGCCATATTGATCATGGGCAATAAGACTGAGCCGATAATCAACAAAATAGCGACTGCCATGATCATGATTAACAACGGTTCAAGCAATGCCAACATTTGTTTGACCGATGTTTTTACTTCGTCGTCGTAAATATCAGCCACTTCGCGCAACAGTTGTTCCATGCGTCCGGTTTCTTCACCGACACGCAGCATGTGCAAGGCATACGCAGGGAATACGCCTTTGCTCAATAATGTACGGGTGAGGCTTTCGCCTTGCTTAAGGCTATCCGCCGATTCTTCTACCGCTGCTGCCATAACGCGATTACCGACGGTATTTTTTGCCATTTTCAGCGCACCGAGTAACGGCACGCCGTTATGCAGCAATGTGCCTAAACTGCGAGAAAAGCGAGCAGTTTCGATCTTGCCGATCAGGTCGCCGACAATAGGCCAGCTCAACATGCTGCGATCTAGCCGCGTCCGCGCTTTTTCATTGCGGAGAATGTATTGCGCTACCATCAAAATCAGCAGAAAGCCACCCAATACCGCCCACCAGTATTCTTGCAAGGTTGCCGACGTTCCCATCACCACTTTGGTAATCGTGGGCAATTCCGCCCCCATATCCGCAAACATCGAAGAAAATTGCGGGACTACAAAAGTCAGCAAGGCAAAAATCGACACCACCGCCACAAAGGCGAGGATGGCAGGATAAATCAGCGCCGAAATCACCGTGCCACGCAATTCTTTAGCACGCGTCATGTAGTCGACTAAACGCGCCAGTGCATCATCAATCGAGCCGCCCGCCTCGCCCGCTCGTACCATATTGACGTAGAAACGCGTAAATTTACCGCTTTCTTCCAGCGAATCGGCGAAGCGTTTCCCGCTGCGCACAGCGTTTTGGATGCCTTGAACCAATTCCAACACGGGTGGTTTATCGCCAATTTCCAGCAAGATACCCAGAGCGCGATCCAACGGCAGCCCCGCTTTCAACATAGTGGACATTTGCTGAGTCAGCGCCATGATGTCAGGTTGGCTGACGTGTTTGCTGGCAAATAAACCCTGCGGCTTTTTGCTGGCGGTGGCAGGATTATTCCCCGTGGCTGCGTTTTTACCGGCACTGATTTTGATGGGAATCAGCCCTTGCGCGTTCAAGTTTTCCGCCGCTTGTGCCTCACTGGCGGCTTCCAACGTGCCTTCCTTGGCAACGCCTTGCGGGGTAATCGCCTTATAACTATACGTTGGCATTAGGGGTTTCCTCCGCCACGCGCAGGACTTCTTCCAACGTGGTTACGCCCTTGAGGGTCTTAGCCAAGCCGTCTTCGTACATGGTGCGCATTCCGCCTTTACGCGCTTGTTCCTGCAACACGCCTGCGTCTTCGTGCTTTAAAATACGCCGACGAATGGCATCATCCATCACCAAGACTTCGTGAATCGCACTTCGCCCTTTGTAACCCGTGTTGCTGCACGCATTGCAGCCTTTGGCACGCCACAAACGCAACTCGCCTTCGGGCTGGTATTGACGCAACCCGAGTTCTTGTTCGATTTCGGGCATAACGGGGTGGGATTCACGGCATTGCGGACACAGGCGACGCACTAAACGTTGTGCCAAAATGCCATTCACCGTGGATGTGATCAGGTAATCCTCAATCCCCATATCCATCAAACGGGTAATACCGCTGGCAGCGTCGTTGGTGTGCAAGGTGGATAATACCAAGTGACCGGTAAGTGCGGATTGGATGGCGATACGCGCTGTTTCCACGTCACGCATTTCCCCAATCATAATAATGTCGGGGTCTTGGCGCACGATGGAACGCAGCGCATCCGCAAAATTCAGCCCGATTTTGGGATTGGCTTGAATTTGGTTAATGCCTTCGAGTTCGTATTCCACGGGGTCTTCGACGGTCAATACCTTATTTTCTGGGGTATTCAATTGCGTCAAGGCGGAATACAGCGTGGTGGTTTTGCCCGAACCCGTCGGCCCTGTGACCAGAATAACGCCGTGCGGTGCGTCCAATTGCTGTTGCACTTTGCGTAAATTATCGTCGGAAAAACCCAGCGTATTCAGGTCGAGTTTGACGCTGTGCTTATCCAGCAAGCGCATGACCACGCTTTCGCCGTGCATGGTAGGGACGGTGGATACCCGCATGTCGATTTCCTTACCCTGCGCTCGGAGCTGGATACGCCCATCTTGTGGCAAACGGCGTTCGGCAATATTGAGCCGCGCCATCAGTTTGAGACGGGAAATAATCGCGGGGGTGAGTTGCGGCGGCGGCGATTCGACTTCGTGAATCACGCCGTCAATCCGGTAACGCACTTTGAGATGACTCTCGAATGGCTCAATATGAATGTCAGAAGCGCGTTGCGTCATCGCATTGGTCATGATTTGGTTCACCAAACGAATCACGGGCGCTTCGCTCGCCATGTCTTTCAGGTGTTCCACGTCATCCGAATGATTGTCGTGGCTGGTAATTTCAAAATCATCGTCACCACCGCCTGCGTTGTCTTTTTTAATCGCTTCCGCACCGTATAGGCGTTCAATATTGGCACGAATTTCACTGGGCAGCCCCAATAATGGATCAATCAATTTGCCACTCGCCATGCAAATCGCTTGCTTGGCAAATTCGTCTTGAGGATTCGACATCGCCACTATCAGGCGATTGTCATCGGACTGCACGGGGATAATTTCTGCATTGCGCATGTAATTAATGGCAATACCGGGATTTTCGATGGCAATGGAAGGATAATCTTTGCTCAACGCCATGCGCACGTTCAAATGCCGTGACAACACAAACGCGACTTCTTGTTCGGTGAGCATTCCCAAGCGTACTAACACGCTCCCCAACGGCTGGCGTATTTCAGCCTGCGCACGCAAGGCGCGTTCTAAATCGACGGGTTTTAATTTGCCTAGTTTGACCAGCCTTTCGCCAAACAGTGCGGCTGGAGCATGGGATGTCGCAACCTGCATGATAATGTATCTTTCTTGTTATAATGCTGGCTTATTCTAGGCAAGAGGAGGAAACATGCAAGCAGTTTCCTCCAAACGGTCGGAAATTTACTACCGCTTATAAGCCCGCTGCACCCATAAACAATGCACCACCCAGACCAGCCAATAGCATGACCACCGTTAATACGATGGAAATCAACACCAAAATACCGATCAATTTCCAGAAACTCGCTTGCTGCTCCAACGCGGCTTCGAGATCAGCCACACTTAAGGAGCTACTCAAGCGCTTGATTGCGCCCGCGTAACGCAATAAATACAGCGCTGACAGGAAGTAAATCACTGCCATTACCGCATACAACACACCAACACCGATCATCATACCGCTGCCAAACGGGGCTATTTCCGCATCCATACCTTCCAAATTGCCCATCATCATGCTGCTTATCACGACAGCAATTCCCACCAACAAGGTCAGTGCTGCCCCGATAAATCCCAAAATGGCTAAGAATAATACCCACGGGCGCGTCTTTTTCAGGGCATTAATCACCGTATCGGTGATAGCACCCGTGCCACCATTTACATCACGCACTGCCGAACGCGGTGCTGCAAACGCATCTTGAACACTCATCGTTATTGTCCTTTCAGGTAAAAGATAAACGTTAGCACCAAATAAAGCCGCTAACACGCATTCACGGATAAAGTGTTTAACGCAGGATACTAACCGCCCGCTCGCGGTTTTTTTCACGGAAATACGTTTTGTTTTGATAAAACGCCAACGAAGCATTCTCCCACCACTCCGGCACACCCAATAACGGCAATGGATTCAAGTGCGCCGTCGATGCCAAACCACCGTGTTGCAACGTTTTTGCCACCACCGTATCCAAATGAGTATGTTGTTGTGCCAAGGTTAGCATGAAGAACGACGCATCAACTTCGACCAACAAGGCATGAGCGGTTGCTCCCACGTAAGGTGTGAGCATCTTTTCCAAAGTAGCATGACCGATCATGAAACACGCAATTTCGCTTTCCCACGCCGCACGTTCGTGCCAAAACAAATCTTCCCACGCGAAATTCAGCACCTGTTGCAATAGCTCGCGGCGGCTCGACACGATAATCACGCCACTTTCGTCCAATACCGTTAAAGCATCGCGTTGGGCAGTGCGCGGCTTGCCGTACTCGCTAATATCCGCCGCATGGCGGGCGTTAATCATCACCTTGCTGTGCGGGTATAGACACCACATCAGCGCATTAAAAAAGTCGTGCCAATTGGGGCGAGTGGATACCATGCCTTTCTGGAAAATCCGCTCTTCGTAATACAATTCGGGAAACGGTAGCGTGTCATCCTGCGGCACAAACACAATCGGCAAACCCGATGCTGCGTACAAATCAGCGGGTAAAAATTGCGCTAAATGCTCACACGTAGCCCAGTCAGTTAGCCCATCCCAACAACGCACATTTTGTAGTTGCTGGAAACACGGATGCAGCGTAGCGAAGTTAGCATTCCAAATATCAAGGCTCATCTTGTATCCGCCATAAAATAAACCGTGAATTTTAGCGTAAATGTGCCTCCCTTCTCTGCGTCTTTTTGTCTATAGTTATAAGGTAACAATAGGTCGAATGAGGTTGGAGTGAATAATTCAAATCGGGTGTCATCAAGTTCTCTCGCTAAACAGCGAGGCTTTGTGTTTAAGCTAGTGCATTCATTGCTACTGGTGTTGGGCTTTGTGACCTTGGTACTGCTGTATAAAGCGGGCAAAATACCTTTTTTGAATTACCGACCCAATTTAAACATACCCAGTTGGGAAATCGGCAATACTAGTAGTAGCACCCACGGTAGCTATAACAGTGATGACGATATATGGGATTCTGGCAGCAGCGGGCGTTACATCCAAGCCAGTCAACGCAAAGTGCCAGTGGTACGTGAGCGCGAAGACACCAACTACACCAATAACCGTTACGCGGTACAAGTGGCGGCTGGCTACGATTCCCGCCAACTGTATGCGTGGCGTGATGCACTGGCAAATGATGGCTATAATGCTTATCTGGTGAGCTTAAACACGCCACGCGGCTTGCAGTTCAAACTACGGGTAGGCGCATACAACTCCCGCACGCAAGCTGAAGCCCTGCAAACCAAGTTACGCAACCGTTACCCCACCAATTTCGGTGAAAGTTTCGTCATCGAAGGCGATTAGCGCGTAAACAAGTCGTATTGGAAATTATGCAAACCTTGCTCAGCGCAATGCACGCTGCCCTGCATGACGTAGGCTGAAGGTGTCACCGTATTGCTTTTTAATACCAAGCCCTGCACTTCCTGACCACAACGCCTGCCTTTAACGGGCGTGCCCAGTACTGCAACGACTGATGTGGTTTTATCATGGCGGTAAACCTGCCCCACCTCCCCACCGGGGGATTTAATAAAATAGCACGGTGCCATCGGCTTTAACCAAATGCTCGGCGCGGCTTTGCCCACTTGCAACTTACAACCGCCTGCATCATCCCACAAAGCGAGTGCCATACCGGCAGCGGTCATCTGATCCGTGACATGCGGGGCATCCAAACGTTCGGGCAACACCAAGGTTTGTTGTTGTTCTGCCGACTTCTTCGGTTCGCACGCTACCAATAACACGGCTAACAGGGCGAGATTCACAACGCTTAATGGATGGGCCAAAACCATACCTCCTCGGAACGCTCGAAATAATCCAGCGCACCATCGGCAAGTGCTGGGCCCTCCCAATTGGGGATTTTTTCACGCATCAAGATACCCGTGCCATCCCACAAGTCGATGTGATCTCCTTGATTGTTTTCACCCCAGAAATTTTGGAAACAAATGAAACCCGTGCGCCCTTTAAATGCACCCCACGTCACATTGCTGCGCACTTCAACCCGCCCAAAACGCTCAGGATGACGCCGCATCCAATCCGCCACTTCGCGCGCCCGCAAGGTATGCCCGACATGCCCACGATACCAACACGTCGGCTTATCGTAGCCTTGCAACAGATTACTGCGTAATAAACACGTTCCCATCAGGATTGCGCATTGATTGCCAAAATTTGGCGTACCTTCGGCATCACGGCACGGAAAGGTTTCCCCCGTTTCCACCGTTGGGTGATTATTCCAAATACGGCGAAACCCTAAGTTCAACCCTTCTGTCGGCAAGGATGTCGGGGCAATACCACCACCTTGAGGACGCAACGTTGGCGGCGCGGGGGGTAATGCAGGGGCATCACGCAATTCTTCCGTCACCACCTCACGTTCCGGCAATGTTACGGGCGGTACACTCAATATCGGAGGAGCGGGTGGTGCTGGTATGGGAACGGACGTAGATACAGCAGGCGCGGGTGTAGGGATTGGTGCAGGCGTGATCACCGCAGTCGGGGTACGCCGCCGGAACAGTGATGACAACCAACTCCAAAATGAATTCGACTCGGGCATGGAGAACTCCTTGATCAACGTATGATGACTATAGGCAAAAATGCCGCGCTCAACCCAACTAAACGCTAACTATACGCCCACGTTCGCGTAATTTGCTGGTACGCGGGAAGTGCGCACTCAGGAATTCCATCTGATCAGCGAGAATATTGCGCCCTTGCAAAAAGATGTATTCCGCATAGGTTGGCTGAAAAGGAATGGCTAACAGCGGCATGTGTGCTTGCTCAGGAGTGCGCCCACCCTTGCGGCTGTTACAGTGTTTACAAGCAGTCACAACATTCGTCCAATGATCCCGTCCGCCCAACACAAGTGGATGCACATGATCACACGACAAGTTTTTTTCCTGAAAATGTTCACCGCAGTACAAGCAAAGAAAATCATCACGCCGAAACAGCAACGTATTGTTGAGGGGGGGCGCGTAACCTTCATGCAATTGCTGCTTGCTGCCGTGGGTGGCAATGATGGAGTTGAGTTCGATGCGACTGACTCGCCCAGTTTTGGCGTTGATACCGCCCCGAATCGAGAGAATGGGAGTTCCGCAGGTGTAAGCCACCTGTTTTGAATAGTACAGTTTGACTGCCGTCTGGAAATGTATCCATTCCAACGGCATCCCACTGACATCAGTGCGCAGGATGAGTTGGTTCAAGCTGATCATGGTCAAGCATCATTACAGATTTCTGACATAAATCAAGTATTCATGAATTCTTTCATGAAGTCGTCATGACAGCAGCAGATCATTGAGCCATATCAAGTTTCACACGAGTAGCTTCAGGCACACTGTGCTCATTGATTATTGAAACACTCGGAAGGAAATACCCATGTTCAGTTTTGATTACGGTTTACCCGCTGCCATTGTTGTTGCACTGATTCTATTTTCTTGGTTCAGCTTTTTCTCAGTGGTTTTTTCCGGCTAAGTCGGGAATAACACGCTGGCGTACATTGGTGCTCCCTGATCTTGTCAGGGAGAAGCTATTCCTTTATCCTCTATAAACATAAGTATTTTAGAGGTATGCAGGTATGTTTAGCTGGGATTTTGGTATTCCGATGATTATCGTGGTTGGGATGATTGCTCTGGCTTGGTTCAGCTTCCTATCCGTCGCGTTCTTTGGTTAAACCAAATACGTTGATGTAAAAAAAGCCGCTTTCGCGGCTTTTTTTTATGCAGCTTCGACCACCGCTAAGCGTAGCTTGTTCACTGCGGCATTTTCCAATTGGCGGATACGCTCAGCAGACACACTGTACTTTTCAGCCAGCTCGTGCAACGTGGCTTTTTCTTCGACCAACCAACGACTGGCGAGAATATCGCGACTCCGTGCATCCAAACCAGCCATTGCATTCTGGAAACGTTCACGCGTGTACGCATCCCACTCTTCCGCTTCTAAACGTTCGGCGGGATCAGCGGATTCTGCAGTGAGGTACTGGCTGGGTGAGAAATTACTGGTATCGTCATCGTCTTGATCCACGCTCAGATCAAATGCGACATCGTGCGCACTCATGCGTTTTTCCATTTCCAGCACTTCCGCCGTGCTCACGCCTAAGTCTGCCGCCATTGACTGCGCTTCTTCTTGATTTAACCAACCCAAGCGCTTTTTGCTGCTACGCAAGTTAAAGAATAATTTGCGTTGGGCTTTGGTCGTGGCGACTTTAACAATTTTCCAGTTACGCAGGATGAATTCGTGAATCTCGGCGCGAATCCAATGCACCGCAAACGAAATCAACCGCACATTCATATCAGGGTCAAAACGTTTTACCGCTTTCATCAAACCAACGTTGCCCTCTTGTACCAAATCGCCCAGCGGCAGCCCATAGCCACTGTAACCACGTGCCACTTTCACCACAAAGCGCAAATTGTGCAGGATCAATTGACGCGCCGCTTCCAAATCCCCTTGGTATTTCAGACGCTCTGCCAGACTGCGCTCTTCCTCGGTTTCCAACACAGGAATGGCGTGGATAGCATGGACGTAGCTCTCCAAATTCCCCAAGGGAACAGGAAGGGTTTGTCCTCTGAGCATCAATGCGTTAGTCATGCGTAATCTCCTTCTGTACATTCTCTAGCTATCTTAGCACTCGCGACGTTAGAGTGCTAATACCCCGTTTAGTTTCTATTTTATAGCGGTTCATGCCACGTTATTTTTAGCACATTATCATCCAAGACAGCGAACAAACAGATAAACAGAATAGAATAACAATGAACCGCGAAGAACAGACTCTGATCGATAAAATCGAGGGCAACCGCTTCCTCACGGCTACTGACCGCCAAACCTTGATTGATCGCTGGCGGGATGCTACTGAACGCCTACATGCCAGCGAAACCCGCTTAAATGGCTTCAATGAGATTCTACACAGCAAAGATAAGCTCATCGAGACACTCGAACAAGCGGTGCTGGAACGCGACCACCACATGGAACGCAAAGAACATTTATTGCATGACAAAGAACAATTGCTGCAAAACAACCAAAACAATGCCTTAGAGCGTGAAAATCAAATCGCCCAACGCGACGCGGCACTGTTACAAAAAGAAGCGGTTATCCATGAACGTGACCAAATTATTCGTGAATTAGAAACCCGCACACGTGAAACCGAGCAACTCGCCAACCAGAAAGAGAAATTCATTCTGGAACGCGAAGACCAAATCCACATCCGTAACCGCCGTCTTGAAGAAAAAGATAACCACATCGGCAAGCGTGATCGTGAAATCGACAACCGCGACAAACAACTCAGTAAACGCGACGACAGCATTCAAGAACTAAGCCTGCGCCTCGAAGATCTGAATCGCTGGATACGTGATCGCCAACAGCGCATCTATACCCAAGAGCAATTGCTTAGCGAACGTAACCGGCAACTGTCCGAGCGTGACCGGCAGATTAAGGACCGCGACCAACACACGCAGCAGCGTGATCTGCGCCTGCGTGAGTTGGATCGCTTGCTACAACGTCGCGACGATTTACTGCTGCAAAAAGACCTGCAAATTCACCAACGTGACAAGCTGGTGCGCCGCAAAGTGGAACAAATCAGCCTACGCAATGAGCAACTCGCGGAACAAACACGCCTGTTAAACGCAAAGGAGCAGATTGCCCAAGAACGCGAGCAACTGATTCTGCAACAAGGTAAACAGGCTCTCGAAAAAGAGCAGCACATCGTCAGCCGCGACCAAGCCATTGGCGAACGCGAACGCAACCTTCAACGCCGTGACGAACAAATTACCGCGCAATTTTTACAGCTTCAGGAACGCGACAAAGATATTCACAACCGTGATCAATCAATCAACACGCTGCAAGCACAACTGCGCACACTTGACCAACGCCTACTCGAACAACAAAACCACATCGACTCGCACAACCAGCATAATCTCGACCAAAACCGCTTATTGAACGAACGCGAGCAACACATCCTTGCACGGGAAACGGCATTACAAATACGGGAAACCCAGCTTGCCGAGCGCGAACGCCAACACACCAGCCGTGAAACCGTGTTGTTACAACACATCGCAACCCTCAGTGAACTCACTGATAAGCAGCAAGTACGCGACAACGAACGCCATAATGTTGAGCAAAAGCTGGAGCAGCGCGATAAAGTCATCACCCTCAAAGATACCATTATTGCGCAACTCAACCAGCAATTGCTGCACAAGGAAAAGGCATTGCAACAACGTGATCTGATGCTGCAAAAGCTGGGGCAACAATTACGCGCGTATAGCGCCACCGCTTAAATACGCAATAACGCAGGTATTATTGATAACCATCAATTACGTGCTGCGTCAGCATCGGATAATAACAAACCTACCCTTCGCACACAGGCACACAGGCACACCCATGAAAGAACAACAACTCACCCGCTTTATGTACGCACTCATCGTGGTGGGCTTGGGGATTGCCGCTTCGGGCGTGGGCTTAGTCATCTTCACCGACATCGTAACCGGGCATGGTGTCCAAGGCATTGCGTTGGTGGCTGGGTTGATTGCAGGCGGCTTGTTTCTCTCCATTCCCGCAAAAATTTACCTCACCCTGCAACTGATGAAGCGTAATGATCAGAAAGTCAAAGCACAACGGGAACGCGGCGAAATTCACTAATCCTATTAAAACCCCGACACAAAAAAGGCTGTCGATGACAGCCTTTTTCTAACGAGAACCGCTACTTAGTACTTACTAATACCCGGTTCGTCGGTTGCATCAATCTCGAACGGATCATGATGTGCAGTATGGTCATTCAAACGCTTTTGGAAGCTGCGGTAAATGTACCAGTCCAAACTAAACCAACGCCCAGCGCCCATAAAGAACAAAGCCAACAACAGAACGAAGTACACCAAATATACTTCAGTCAGATTATTCGTCATATCGGTGTAGCCGTGGCTCATCACCAACTGCTGCATGGTGTTGAGAAAACCTGCATCACCCATCGCAATCAAGCCCAATACGACCACAACGAACATGAGTGCCAAGACAACCCAACGCACGGCAAAACCCAACACCAACATGATTGCTGCCGCAATTTCAATACTGCCCAGCAAAATGATCAAGGTTTCTGCACCCATACCCGCAAACAGTGTATTGCTCATGGCGGTAACACTTTGCTGGAAGGCTTCTGCATTTCCCCATGTCATGGGGTTATAAAGGACAAAATCAGGGCTGGAGAACAACCCTAGATGCTTTACCCCTGAAATCCAGAACATGGGAGCAAGGAATAAGCGGATGATGAGCGGCGCAATAAAATCGAAAACACGCATCCATTCGAGGCTAAAAAAGCCAACAAGAAACTTCATGAAGAACTCCTCAGGAATTGGGGGATACAGACGGAATCAAACTTTTCATAAGATTATAGCCGATTCCTGACACATCATTTTGTCACGTATTGTGGCACAGGATACAACGTTACGCCAATCCGAATACGCCCGCCGTAACCCGCATTAATCTTCTCAACAATGCCCTGCGCATCCAAGCCACACGCGGCAAGTTGCTCTTCACGCTGCGCATGGTCAATATAACTATCCGGCAAACCAAGATTGAGCACTTCCACTGCACAACCCGCTTCATGCAAATATTCATTCACAGCACTGCCTGCACCACCCATGACTGCATTGTCTTCCAATGTCACCAGCAAATCGTGCGACTGCGCCAATTCACGAATCATGAGCTTATCCAGTGGTTTCACGAAACGCATATTCACCAGCGTTGCATCCAGCTCTGTGGCAGCGGCTTGCGCCTCAGCCAACAACGAACCGAACAATAGAATGGCTACCGATTGCCCCGAACGCAACTTCAACGCTTTGCCCAACGGAATCGCCTGCATCTCGGTTTGTGGCACGACACCAATGCCTTTACCACGCGGATAACGCACGGCGGTCGGGCAATCCATCTGGAATGCGGTGTACAACATCTGGCGACATTCGTTTTCTTCCGTCGGTGCCATCACCACCATATTCGGAATGCAGCGCAAATAGGATAGATCGTAATTACCCGAATGCGTTGGACCATCTGAGCCAACCAATCCCGCACGGTCAATGGCAAACACCACTGGCAAATTTTGTACCGCCACATCGTGCAATAACTGATCATACGCGCGTTGCAGGAAAGTGGAATAAATCGCCACCACTGGCTTAATGCCTTCACACGCAAAACCGGCTGCCAGCGTTACTGCATGTTGTTCGGCAATTCCCACGTCAAAATAGCGCGTCGGAAAACGCTCAGAAAATTCCACCAAACCCGAACCTTCGCGCATTGCGGGGGTAATTCCCACCAAACGCGCATCACGTTCCGCCATATCACACAGCCATTGCCCAAACACTTGCGTGTAAGTAGGCGTGGATTTTTTGGCGCTGGCAACCAAACCCGTCTTCAGATTGAAAGGGGTAACGCCATGATAGGTGCAAGGATCTTCCTCAGCAGGCTCATAACCCTTGCCTTTTTGCGTGAGCACATGCAGTAAACGGGGGCCTTTGATGCTTTTCAGGTTCTCTAACACCCGCACCAATTCTTCCACATCATGCCCATCAATCGGCCCGTAATATTTGAAGCCCATCTCCTCAAACAGCGTTCCCGGCAATACCATGCCTTTCATGTGTTCTTCAGTCAGTTTCACCAATTTGGAGAGGGATTTGCTGTGTGATAACGCTTTCTTGCCGCTTTCGCGCATGGTCGAATACATCCGCCCCGACAGCAAACGCGTTAGGTATTTACGCAATGCACCCACGTTTGGCGAAATCGACATTTCATTGTCATTCAAGATCACGATCAGATTTGCATCCAAATCACCGGCATGATTCAGCGCTTCATACGCCATCCCTGCGGTCATTGCACCATCACCAATAATCGCAACCGATTGGTAATCTTCGCCTTTTTGCTGGGCAGCCAACGCCATTCCCAACGCAGCACTGATCGAGGTGCTGGAATGCCCCACCCCGAACGTATCGTATTCACTTTCGGAGCGTTTCGGAAAACCCGCCAACCCGTCTTTTTGGCGGATACTGCTCATTTGCTCGCGCCGTCCGGTGAGGATTTTATGCGGGTAAGCCTGATGCCCCACATCCCACACCAGCTTATCGCGGGGCGTATCAAACGCATAATGCAGTGCCACGGTCAGCTCCACCGTGCCCAGATTGGACGAGAAGTGACCGCCTCCAGTCGACACGGAGTTCAGCAAAAATTCGCGCAATTCGCCGCATAACGCGGGCAGCGCCTCAAGTTCCAAGCGCCGTAAATCAGCGGGAGAATGAATCGTATCAAGCACTTAAACTAACCCCTAATCGTCAGATCGTACCTTCTATTTATCGTATGCGCTTGACCGTAAACTCGGCAATTTCACGCAGTAAATGAGCAGACTCTCCCAAGGATACCAAAGCATTCATCGCTTCGTCATACAAATCCTGTAATTTCATTTTGGAAGCGGACAAACCGATAATCGAGGGATAAGTCGGTTTACCTGCGGCAGCATCCACACCACGCGTTTTCCCCAGTGTTTGAGTATCGCTTTCGACATCAAGAATGTCATCTTGCACCTGAAACGCCAAACCAATGCACTTAGCAAAATGGTCAAGCTGCTGTAAACGTTGCGCCTCAACCCCCTCCGCACTGTAAGCTGCCAACAGCACACTGGCGCGAATCAATGCACCCGTTTTGTGAATGTGCATGTTTTCCAGCTCCATCTCGGTCAAGGTTTGTCCGACGGCGGCTAGATCAATCGCTTGCCCGCCTACCATGCCGCGTGAACCTGCCGCTTGCCCCAATTGCTCAATCATACGCAAACGTTGCGCAGGCAATGCCAGCATACGCGGATGTGTCGCCAGAATCTGGAATGCTAGCGCCTGCAACGCATCCCCCACCAAAATCGCGGTTGGCTCATCAAACGCTTTGTGGCAAGTTGGTTTGCCACGTCGTAAAGCGTCATCATCCATCGCCGGTAAATCGTCATGCACCAGCGAATACACATGAATCAATTCCACAGCTGCTGCCTGAATATCCAGCTTCTCTGGCGCAATCCCTAAGGCTTCCCCCGTGGCATACACCAATAACGGACGCATCCGCTTACCACCGTTCAGTACCGAATAGCGCATGGCTTCATGCAGTTTAGTGGGGTGTGTTGCAGCAGGTGGCAAAACATCTTCCAGCACGGCTTCAATGCGCTCTTGCCATGCTTGCAAACGGGTACGCACATTCAGCATCAGGCATCCCCCATGCTGGGGAAATCGCTTGCTTGACCGTCGGCACTCAGCAATTTCACACGCTGTTCAGCGGCTTTAAGCGCGTCTTGACACAAACGCGTCAATGTCACCCCGCGCTCGAATTCTTTGAGGGAATCTTCTAAGGACAACTCCCCGCCTTCCATGCGTTGCACCAGTATTTCCAGTTCTGCCATCGCAGTCTCGAAGTTTGGTTGTGTTGCCGTGCTGGTTTCCACCTGTTTTTTCGGCATTTTTTAATCCCGCGTTTATGCAAAAAAGATAGTAAAACCTAAGTTGCCCTCAGGGGCAAGCCTACACCACGCATTCTTTGGAGAACCGCCAACAAATACAGTAAACTATGTCGCATGAATATCATAATATTCTAATGATCTAATTATTGAGAGATGCCAAATCATGTTACACATCTATTTGAAGAGCACCGTCTTGCTATTATTGACCAGCTTGACCACGCACGCTTGGGCAGAAGAACGCTTACCAATCACCAGCCTTACTCCCCCCATCCCCGCAGCCACTGCGCCAGTCTCTGCACCCATGCTGACACCGCAAGTCGCTCGTGCTGCCTTTACCACAGGCATCACCGCGCGTGAGCCGGATAGCCAATTAGCACGCGTCAGCGCGGGGCAAACCGTGTATTACTTTACGGAACTGGTAGGCTTACAAGGTCATGTGATTACCCACCGTTGGGAGAAAGATGGTGCATTCCAACTGGGGCTACAATTTCCGGTCGGTGGGCAACGCTGGCGCGTCCATTCCAGCAAAATGATGACACCCAACTTACCGGGAACATGGACAGTGACGGTGCAAAATGACGACGGCACGACCTTGCGTCAAGATACCTTAGTCGTTGACCCCATCATGCCAGTAGAACCCACTATTCCTACCGCAGCGCCCGTTATACCAGCACCAGCTACGCTTACTCCTGCTATTCCAGCACCAGCACAACCGTTGACCGAGATTCCGCCCGAAATTCGTAAAGAACCTATTGATCGCCCCACCGCCGTTACCCCTACTACAGATTCCCAAGCCATTTGGGATAAGCTACCACGCTAATGCAACCGCCAGAACCGACAAACGGGCTTTAAGCCCGTTTGTCGATTGGATCAGCCATACATGGAAGGACTTAGAAAGAACACAACACCAAGGTGAAATGCACATCTTTCTGATTCTGCTTACCGCGTTCTGCCAACATATCAGCATTCACAAAACGCAAGGTAAAACGTTGTTTACCCGCGCTAATTTCAGGGTAATAGTCAACCGTACTCGGCAATTCCACCCGCATCATTTGATACGTCTTCCGCGCTTCCAACATGGATTGGTAGAAACCTTCTTTAGCGACTTCTTCGTGACGCTCGCCAAAATCACGCACGGTATTCAACAATTCTCGGGCAGCAGCATTAGCTGTTACATACGGCTCAATCCACTCACGCAGATCATCGACGCGCACATTAATCGCTTGCTCTTGCCAATAATGAAATAAAGGAATGTCAAAACCGTTTAAACCACCCGGCAAAGTGGAACGTTGCCGCAGGCTATTGAAAAACATATGATTTTTGAGGTGCTGTCCCAATTGACCGCGTTGTTGATACAACACGTCACTGTGGTAATTGAGTTTTTCTAGCACCGCATCTAAACGCACTGCATCCGCATTTTCACGACGCATTAACAGACGTGCCGACTGCCCCATGCGGTCAATTTCTTTGAGGATTTCACTTTTAACGTCGAGGCGGGCGGAGAGATTGTACAAATCCAAGAGCAAATGCAGTGCCGCTACCGTATCCTCTGGTTTGGGATCAGTAGAGATGTGGTATTGAAACCTTGCTGTTAGCAGCTCTAGCCGCATAAACAGGCGAATTTTCTCGTTCAGCGGTTGTTCATAACCAATCATGTGTGGCTCAGAAATTCGGCGGATGTTTTCACTTAACGGTTGTGCATAAATCATCATAAAATACTTTGCAAGCCCTATTGAATTACCTTTATACCAAAAAGCTAATAGAACAAGCAACTAAGCGTTTGAGATTCTGAGATATTGATTATTTAAATCATCAATTTTTTCATAAAAATCAGTAATTGATGAGGTATTGCTAATAATATCGTTCGCTTGCTGCAAACGCGTTTCACGCCCCAGTTGCGACTGCATAATCGACGTAATCACCGCATCGTCGCTGCCGTCACGCTGCTGAACACGCGTGCGTTGCTGGTCAGGTTGACAGTCGATGACCAGAATACGCTCGAAAAGTTGAGTATAGCCCTTTTCAAACAATAGCGGGACATCAACAATGACATAAGCACTGTCGCTGCAAGCGGCAATTTTGGAGAGAATGTCGGCGCGAATGCGCGGATGCAGAATAGACTCAAGTTGTTGCAAACGCACGGGGTCACTAAAGACCGTTTGCCGTAGCCACGCACGGTCAAGCGCACCATCGACTTGAAGTGCTTGAGTACCAAATAAACCAGCGATTTCCTGCAACGCAGGCTGCCCTATTGCCACGACTTCACGCGCAATAAGATCGGCTTCAATAACCGGCACACCGAGTTCTCGAAAACGTTGCACTGCTGTGGACTTACCACAGCCGATACCACCCGTTAAACCAACCTTTAGCATAAACCCCACACAAACGCGAAAGGCCGGTTGTTACATACCGGCCTTGAAAAACGCAGCAAACTAATCGAACGATTAAGCTTGCAGCGCTTTAATGTGTGCGTTCAGACGGCTTTTATGGCGTGCTGCTTTATTCTTGTGAATGATACCTTTGTCAGCAATGGAATCAATCACAGGCACAGCCGCTTGGTAAGCAGACAGGGCAGCTTCGCGGTCGCCAGCGTCGATAGCACGCAAGACATTTTTAATTTGTGTACGTAAACGCGTGCGCATATGACGGTTGTGCATACGGCTTACTTCGCTCTGGCGAACACGTTTCTTAGCTGAAGCTATGTTAGGCAAGGGTATTCTCCCGAAAAACCAATCCGAAAAACAAGGCGCGTATTATGCAGCGATTCGCCGCTCGCTTCAACACCTTGAGCATAAAATTTACTGAATATGACCGAGAATACCGTCGAGTTCGTCTAAACTGTTGTATTCAATGACCAATTTACCTTTTCCCGTGCGGTTGTAACGGATCGCCACTTTCGCACCAAGGGTATCTGTAAGGGTTTGTTCCAACTTCACCACATCAGGGGAAGGTTTAAACACGGTAACAGGCTTCTGCCCTGCTTCCAATAGACTTTGGACAAGACGTTCGGTTTCACGCACCGAAAGCTGTTGTTGTGCTACTTTTTGGGCGATGTCGACTTGTTGTTGCCCTTGCAACGCCAGTAAGGCACGGGCATGTCCCATTTCGAGCTGGCCTGCATCCACCAGTGCTTTGGTTTCTGCTTGCAACTCCAATAAGCGTAGCAAGTTCGTCACCGCTGCACGCGAACGCCCGACCGCCTCCGCCGTTTGCTGATGTGTCAGACCAAACTCATCAATCAGGCGACGCAAACCACTGGCTTCTTCTAGCGCATTCAGGTCTTCCCGCTGGATATTTTCGATCAGCGACATCGCTGCCACCGATTGATCAGGGACTTCGCGTACCACAGCAGGAATCGTATGCAGCCCCGCTAACTGCGACGCTCGCCAGCGGCGTTCACCCGCAATCAGCTCGTATTCGCCGCCACCGAGTTTGCGCACCACGATGGGTTGCACCAAACCTTGCGCTTTGATGGAATCGGCTAGCTCTTGCAAAGCATCAGGATTCATACGGGTACGCGGCTGATACTGACCGGGACGAATACGTTCGACCGGAAGCTGTTTCAACACGGTATCGTCAGACTGCTCGCCGTCGCCTCGAACGGAACTCAACAAAATGTCAAGACCGCGCCCCAGACTCGGTTTCTTTGCCATGCCTATTCTCCTGCCTGCTCACCCTCAGGGGCGAGCTTGCTACCATCCTTGCGCAACACTTCGGCCGCTAAGGCCAAGTATGCCAGCGCACCGCGTGAACCTTTGTCGTATTCCAGCACGGATAAACCGTGGCTCGGCGCTTCCGCCAAGCGGATATTGCGTGGAATAGCGGTATTGTAGACCTTGTTGCGAAAAAACGCGTGAATCTGCTCGGAGACATCCCGTGCCAAATTGCTGCGCGGGTCGTACATGGTACGTACCAACCCCATCACTTGCAGCTTAGGGTTGGCGGTCTGCGTAATGCGCTCAATCGTGCCGACCAAGGCGCTCAAGCCTTCCAACGCGTAGTATTCGCATTGCATGGGGATAATCACCCCATCCGCTGCCACCAGTGCATTCACGGTGAGCATATTGAGAGAGGGCGGGCAATCAATCAGGATGTAATCGTAATCATCGAGTAACGGTGCAAGCGCCTCACGCAAATGGTATTCACGCCGCTCGCGGTTCATCAGCTTCACTTCGGCGGTCGTCACATCGGGTGAACCGGGCAACACATGCAGCGAACTGTTGGGTAGTTCTTCCAAAATATCAGCGGCATGAGCTTCGCCCAACAGCACGTCTGTCAGAGTGACGGCTTGTCCGTGCTTTTCCAAACCAACGCCGGTAGTGGCATTGCCTTGTGGGTCTATGTCGACCAGTAACACACGGCGTTTCATGGCCGCGAGGGATGCTGCCAGATTCACAGTGGTCGTGGTTTTACCCACGCCGCCTTTCTGGTTGGCGATGGCGATAACTCGCGTCATGGATTTAGTCTCGCTGTATTTCCAAGAGATGCCGCTCGGCATCTAGACCGGGAACGTGCAGAGGGTGCTGTGCAGTGACGCACCAGCCTGCTGGGAGTTCTGCCAGTTCGCTGGCGGGGTAACGCCCCTTCATGGCGTAGAGGATACCATTTTCAGCGACGTGTTTGCCGGTAAAGGTCACGAAATCGTGTAATGAGGCAAACGCACGGCTAATAATCGCGTCAAAAGACGCAGCAGGCTGCCAACTTTCAACACGGGTTTGCACCACTTGCACATTCGGCAAACCTAGCTCCAACACGGCTTGCTGGATGAAACGGGTCTTTTTGCCGTTGGTGTCCAGCAAGGTGAATTGGCGTTCGGGTTGCAAAATCGCCAGCGGAATACCGGGCAAGCCTGCTCCACTACCCACATCCAAACACGTTGCGCCGTGCAAATACGGAGCAACACTGATGCTGTCAGCAATGTGGAGCGACTGCATTTCAGCAGGGTCACGCACGGCGGTCAGGTTGAACACTTTGTTCCAGCGTTGTAGCAATTGTAGGTAACGATTCAGTAACACTTTTTCGTGGGCATTCACATCCATGCCTCAACCCGCCTTTTTCAAGTGAACCAACAATAACGAAATGGCAGCGGGGGTAATCCCCGGTGTACGAGCGGCTTGCCCAATGGTCGCGGGACGCTGCATTTGCAATTTCTGGCGAACTTCGTTGGATAAACCGCGTACTTGGGCATAATCCAACCAATCGGGCAAGCGGGTTTCTTCGTTGCGGCGTTGTTTGGCGATTTCATCTTGCTGGCGGTCAATGTATCCGGCGTATTTGCACTGGATTTCAACTTGTTCCGCGACTTTTTCATCCATCACTGGGCTGCCGACGGCAGTTAAGCTGGTTAAAGCAGCGTAAGTGACGTTAGGGCGACGCAGTAGATCGTGTAGCTTATAATCGCGAGCCAATACGTCACCAAACACACGCTGACTGTCTTCCGCACTCACTGCTGTCGGTTGCAAGACAGTAGCACGCAAGCGTTGCTGTTCCAGCTCAATGGCTTCGCGCTTGTCGCAGAAGGCTGCCCAGCGCGTATCATCGACCAAGCCGAGTTCCCTGCCTGCTTCGGTCAGGCGCAAGTCGGCATTGTCTTCGCGCAATAACAAACGGTGTTCAGCGCGGCTCGTGAACATCCGGTAAGGTTCTTTCGTACCCAGCGTGATTAAATCGTCGACCAACACACCGAGGTATGCTTGATCACGGCGCAGATACCAACCGTCTTTTTCTTGGGCATACAAGCCCGCATTTAAGCCTGCGAGTAAACCCTGTGCGGCGGCTTCTTCGTAACCCGTCGTGCCATTGATTTGCCCTGCGAAAAACAACCCGCGCATCGCTTTAGTTTCCAATGTCTGCTTGAGATCACGCGGGTCAAAGAAATCGTATTCGATAGCGTAACCGGGGCGGGTAATGTGCGCATTTTCCAAACCCGCCATTGAACGGACTAACGCGTACTGCACGTCAAAAGGCAAGCTGGTGGAAATACCGTTGGGGTAAACTTCGTGCGTATCTAAGCCTTCGGGTTCAATAAAAATCTGATGGCGATCTTTATCGGCAAAGCGTACCACTTTGTCTTCAATTGACGGACAGTAGCGTGGCCCAATCCCCTCAATCACGCCGGTATACATCGGCGAACGGTCTAAGCCGCCACGGATAATCTCGTGCGTATCAGCATTGGTGTAGGTGATGTAGCACGAAATTTGCGGCGGGTGTTCCTCGACACTACCCAAGAACGAAAACACGGGCGTGGGGGTATCACCGGGCTGCGCTTCCATCTTGCTGAAGTCGATACTGCGGGCATCAATGCGTGGTGGTGTACCCGTTTTCAGGCGATCCACGCGGAATGGCAGTTCTCGTAAGCGCTGCGACAGGGCGATGGAGGGCGGATCACCAGCACGCCCACCGGCGTGATTGCTTAGACCGATATGGATTTTACCCGCAAGGAATGTCCCTGAGGTCAGTACGACGGCGCGGGCGGAAAAACTTAAACCCATTTGGGTGCGCACGCCGACGACTTTATCGCCCTCTACCAGCAAATCATCCACCGCTTGTTGGAACAGATGGAGATTGGGCTGATTTTCGACGATGGTGCGAATCGCGGATTTGTAGCGAATACGGTCAGCTTGGGCGCGAGTTGCCCGTACCGCTGCGCCTTTGCTCGAATTGAGGGTGCGGAATTGGATGCCACCACGGTCAGCAGCGTGCGCCATTGCACCACCCATTGCGTCAACTTCCTTGACCAGATGCCCTTTGCCAATGCCGCCAATGGCGGGGTTGCAACTCATCGCACCAATGGTTTCGATATTGTGGGTCAACAGCAACGTGCGCTGCCCCATGCGGGCGGCGGCAAGAGCGGCTTCTGTTCCGGCGTGTCCGCCACCGATAACGATGACATCGTAGGCTTGTGGGTAGTGCATGATGCGCTCCTTACATGTGAACACTGCCAGCCTGCCCTGCTTCCGCCTGAATCCCCAAGCGGGCAAACAGTTGCTGGTCATGACTTTCGCCGGGGTTGTCGGTGGTCAACAATTTGTCGCCGTAAAAGATCGAGTTCGCACCCGCAAAGAAGCACCATGCCTGCATTTCATCCGTCATCTCGGCACGACCAGCGGAGAGACGCACGTAGGATTTCGGCATCATGATCCGCGCAGCAGCGACGGTGCGAATGAATTCAAACGGGTCGAGTTTTTCCACCCCCGCCAGTGGCGTACCTTCGATCTTCACCAAATCGTTGATGGGGACAGATTCGGGATGGAATTTCATGTTGGCAAGTTGTTGCAACAAACGCGCCCGATCCACACGGGTTTCGCCCATCCCCAAAATACCGCCCGAACAAACGTTGATACCGGCATTACGCACATGCTCTAGTGTATCCAAGCGATCCTGGAAGGTGCGGGTAGAAATAACATTACCGTAGAATTCTGGCGAGGTATCGAGATTATGGTTGTAATAATCCAAACCCGCGTCTTTAAGGCTATTGGCTTGCCGATCGTTGAGCATTCCCAAGGTCACGCAAGTTTCCAAGCCCATCCCCTTCACCGCTTGCACCATTTCGATCACACGTTCAAGGTTTTTGTCAGTAGGATTACGCCATGCGGCTCCCATGCAGAAACGGGTTGCGCCGTGTGCTTGCGCTGTTTTGGCGGAGTCGATGACTTCTTGCAACGGCAGCAAGGTTTCGCGTTCGAGCGAGGTATCATGTTTGGCACTTTGCGAACAATAGCCGCAATCTTCTGGGCAAGCCCCCGTTTTAATGCTTAACAGTGTGCTAACTTGCACCTGATTCGTGGGGAAATGCTCGCGATGCACTTGATGCGCCTTAAACATTAGGTCGCTAAACGGCATTGCTAACAAGGCGTTGATTTCTTCGACGCGCCAATCATGACGTAATTCAGACATTTTCCACTCCTCAGTGGGACGATTTAACCGTATCGTGCCATTCTTCACGGTTGATTCGCAGGATTTGACGAATAGACAATGGCACTAATACAACAACACAAATAATCCACAATGCCCACCACCAATTCACGAAAAAATCACCAGGGGCAAACGTCAATACGGGCACTAAGCCACCCGCCAACCCATAGTAATGGTAAGTGGCGATCTGCGTGTAATAGCCTACTCGCGGATTGGGATTATGGCGAAGCAAGGCGTAAACGAGTATTCCAGCCCCAAACCACAAAATAAAGATGGGAAAAGGAATCAACACTGAAAGAATGTTGCCGTAATAAAAGATTTTGGCGGTTTTGCGTGCGCTCGCGGAGGTCACGACTTGCGGATTCTTGTCCATACTATCCCCTGAATATGAGAAACGCAAAAAGGCCGAACAATGTCGGCCTTTCAGGAAGCATGAAGCGTTTGCTTACTCTGCTGCGGCTTGCGCAGCATCTGCCTCATCAACCAGTGCAACGTAAGCCATCGGCGCATTATCACCGGCACGGAAACCGCACTTGATGATACGTAAATAACCACCTTGACGCTCTTTAAAACGAGGGCCGAGGTCATTGAACAGTTTGCCGACGACTTCTTTATCACGCAGGCGTGAGAAAGCGATACGGCGGTTGTGAACAGAGTCTTCTTTCGCACGAGTGATCAGTGGCTCCGCTACACGGCGCAATTCTTTGGCCTTTGGCAGAGTTGTTTTGATCGTCTCGTGACGAAGCAGTGAGTTAGTCAAAGCTTGCAGCAGGGCTTTACGGGCGCTGCTATCGCGGCTTAATTGACGACCAGTATTACGGTGACGCATCTTCTATATCCTTCAAAACCCGTGGTTAAGCCACTTTGCTGTCACGGTGATCAAGACCTGCCGGTGGCCAGTTATCTAACTTAGCTCCCAGTGTCAAACCATGCTGTGCCAGCACATCTTTAATTTCAGTCAGAGACTTTTTGCCCAGATTCGGTGTCTTCAGCAGTTCAGTCTCAGTACGTTGTACTAGATCACCGATGTAGAACAGGTTCTCTGCTTTGAGGCAGTTCGCTGAACGTACAGTCAGCTCCAGATCGTCAACCGGACGCAACAGAATCGGGTCAATCTCTGGCTGAGATTCTTCACGACGGACAGGTTCTTCGATACGTAGATCAAAGAACACAGCCAATTGCTGTTGAAGAATCTGTGCTGCCATTCCAATGGATTCTTCCGCGTTAACGGAACCATTGGTCTGGATTTCCAGCACCAGCTTGTCCATGTCAGTACGCTGCTCAACACGGGCACTGTCTACGTTGTAGGCAACACGCGTGATTGGGCTGTAGCTTGCATCCAATACCAGTGTGCCTAACGGCAGTTCTGGTGAATCGGGGCCGCGGCGTACAGAAGCTGGCTGATAGCCACGACCACGGGTAATGGTCAGGCTCATTTCCAGCTCAGAATCGTCCTTGGTGATGTGTGCAATAACATGATCTGGATTAATGATGTCAACATCATGATCGCGTTCAATGTCCGCTGCTGTTACAACGCCTTTACCTTTTTTCTTCAGGGTCAAGGTTGCTTCATCACGCGCATTGAGACGAATTGCCAGATTTTTGAGATTCAACAGAATCTCAACCACGTCTTCTTGCACACCTTCGATACTGGTGTATTCATGTACCACACCGGTAATCTGCACTTCAGTCACAGCGCTGCCCGGAATAGAGGACAGCAAGATGCGCCGCAGTGCATTACCCAACGTGTGACCAAAACCGCGCTCTAATGGCTCAAGCGTAATGCGATAGGTGTTTAAACCTGTCTCTTGCACATGAACATTGCGTGGTTTCAGCAATTCTGTTGTCTTCGAGGTCATACTTTTCCTCTCGAACGAATCAATGATTACTTGGAGTACAATTCCACGATCAGTGATTCATTAATTTCGGCTGGCAGGTCGCTACGGTCTGGTACTGATTTAAACGTACCGGACAATCCTTTGACATCAACTTCAACCCATGATGGGAAGCCAAGTTGTTCCGCTACAGCGACAGAGTCCTGTATACGAATTTGCTTTTTGGATTTTTCACGAACAGCTACGACGTCACCAGATTTAACCTGATAGGACGGGATATTCACCGACTGACCATTGACTGTGATAGATTTGTGGCTAACCAGTTGGCGGGATTCAGCGCGGGTAGAACCGTAACCCATACGGTAAACGACGTTATCCAGACGGCATTCCAGCAATTTCAACAGGTTTTCACCCGTAGAACCTTTGCGGCGTGCAGACTCTTTAAAGTAGTTACTGAACTGACGTTCGAGTACACCGTACATACGGCGAACTTTTTGCTTTTCGCGCAACTGCACACCGTAGTCAGACAAACGGGCTTTATTTTCGCCGTGCTGACCAGGAACTTTATCCAGTTTGCATTTCTTTTCGAGGGAAACACTGCGACTTTTCAGGAAAAGATCAGTGCCTTCGCGTCTGCTCAGTTTGCAGGTAGGGCCAATATAACGTGCCATATGACTATCTCCTACACACGACGTTTCTTAGGTGGACGGCAGCCGTTGTGCGGGATCGGCGTTACATCCACAATGCTATTAATCCTGAAGCCAACGCTATTCAGGGCACGCACAGCGGATTCGCGACCAGGACCTGGACCTTTAACTTCAACATCAAGGTTCTTCAAACCATAATCCTTCGCTGCATTACCCGCACGTTCCGCAGCAACCTGTGCAGCAAACGGGGTGCTTTTACGTGAACCACGAAAACCTGAACCACCGGAGGTAGCCCATGCCAGCGCATTGCCTTGGCGGTCTGTGATAGTCACAATAGTGTTATTAAATGATGCATGGACGTGTGCAACACCGTCAGTGACAGTTTTCTTGATCTTCTTGCGAAGATTAACAGTTGCACCTTTTCTAGGCTGTCTTGCCATTACTTACTCTACCTGCAATCGATGTATTATTTGCGAATAGGACGACGCGGCCCTTTACGGGTACGCGCATTGGTCTTGGTACGCTGACCGCGCATCGGTAGACCACGTCTGTGACGGATGCCACGATAGCAACCCATGTCCATCAAACGTTTGATGCTCATGGAAACTTCACGACGCAAATCGCCTTCAACTAGGAGCTTTCCTACCTCAAGACGAAGACGTTCAACTTGATCTTCACTCAGGTCACGAATTTTGGTGCTTGACACAACATCCGCCGCCTTACAAATGTCAATAGCACGTGGACGACCAACGCCATAAATGGCGGTCAAACCGATCACTACGTGTTTATTAACAGGAAGATTGATACCCGCAATACGAGCCATTAAAATCTCTCCAGACTACCGGGAAAACGGGCGATTGTGCCAGAACCCCTTTTAATTATCAACCTAAATCGACTCTTAACCTTGACGCTGTTTGTGGCGTGGGTCAGAACAGATAATACGAACTACACCGTGCCTGCGAACAACGCGGCAGTTACGGCACAATTTTTTAACTGAAGCTCGAACCTTCATGATAAAAACCTCTCGAAATGATCAAATCAGCGCACAGTGCCGGGGCGTGTCTGCGCTTTGAAATTGGCCTTTTTCATCAGACCTTCGTATTGGTGTGACATCATGTGCGCTTGTAATTGAGACAAAAAGTCCATGACCACAACCACGATGATCAGCAGCGAAGTACCCCCAAAATAGAAGGGAACTTTCCAGACCAGAATCAGAAATTCAGGCAGCAGACAGACCAATGTAATGTAGATAGCACCAACTGCGGTTAAGCGAGTCATGACACCATCAATATATTTAGATGTTTGTTCACCGGGTCTAATGCCGGGGATAAATGCACCTGCTTTCTTCAAATTTTCAGCGGTTTCACGCGAGTTGAAAACCAAGGCTGTGTAGAAGAAGCAGAAGAATACAATAGCTGTGGCATAAAGCAAGACATAAACCGGCTCACCCGGCTTTAACATGTCAAAGAAGCCTTTCAACCAGCCCATACCAGACGCATTCCCAAACCATTGACCCAATGTCGCCGGAAACAGAATGATACTGGAAGCAAAAATCGGTGGGATAACCCCTGCCATATTGAGCTTTAAGGGTAAGTGACTGGACTGCCCTTGCATCATCTTACGACCTTGTTGACGATTGGCATAGTTCACCGTAATACGGCGTTGCCCACGTTCAACGAAAATAACCAATGCCGTCACTGCCAAAACCAGCGATAACAAACCAATGACAAATAAAGAATGCAGCTCGCCAGTATTAACCAGTTCCAATGTGCCACCAATCGCAGCAGGCAAACCAGCAACGATACCCGCAAAAATAATCAAGGAGATACCATTACCAATGCCACGCTCAGTAATCTGCTCGCCCAACCACATCAAAAACAGCGTACCTGTTACCAGTGTAACTACCGTTGTAATGGTAAAGCCGATACCTGGGTTCAACGCAATTGTTTGACCATTACCAGCATCCGTACCACCTAACGCAATCGCCACACCAAAGCTCTGGAACAAAGCAAGAACGACCGTACCATAACGCGTATACTGAGTAATTTTACGACGACCCGATTCCCCTTCTTTCTTAATTTGCTCGAAAGTAGGAATCACGGTTGCCATCAACTGCATGATGATGGAAGCCGAAATGTACGGCATAATACCTAGCGCAAATATACTCAAGCGCTGCAATGCACCGCCTGAAAACATGTTAAAGACACCAAGGATTGTGCCGTTATTCTGGTCGAAAAATTGCGCCATCGCTGCGGGGTTTACACCCGGAACAGGGATATAAGTACCAATCCGGTAAACGATCAACGCCAGCAGTACAAAAACTAACCGCTGGCGAATCTCGACCATATTTCCGAAGCCCCCAAGGGAACCTGTAGGGTTCTTGCGCATATTTTTTATCCGTTATTCTTCGATTTTGCCGCCTGCTGCTTCGATAGCGGCACGTGCGCCCTTAGTCACGCCAACACCCTTTACAGTGACTGCTTTCGCAACTTCACCAGAAAGAATGATTTTAGCTTGTAAGGTACGCGCATCAACCACATTCGCAGCAATCAGACCAGCCAGATCAATAACATCGCCTTCGATCTGAGCCAACTCGCCCAAACGAACTTCAGCGGTGCGCTGACCAATGCGTGAAGTAAAGCCAAACTTAGGCAGACGACGATGCATCGGCATCTGACCACCCTCGAAGCCCTTACGGTGATGGAAACCACCTTTACGAGACTTTTGACCTTTGTGACCACGACCAGCAGTCTTACCTAGACCAGAGCCAATACCACGGCCTACACGGGTACGCTCAGGGCGGCTACCTAATTCAGGTTGTAGCGTATTCAATTTCATCTTAAGCTTCCTCAACCTTGAGCATGTAAGAAATCTTATTGATCATGCCACGGTTTTCAGGGGTATCAATCACAGTAATAGCATTGTGAATCTTACGGATACCAAGACCACGCGCACACTGCTGATGCGCTTTCAAGCGACCATTCAGACTGCGGTATAACGTCACTTTGAGTTGTTTCGCGGAAGTCATTGTTTACCCCTTAATGTCTGCAATGGCTTTACCACGTTTCGCCGCAATCATTTCAGGTGATTGCATTGAACCCAGTGCAGCGATAGTAGTACGCACCACATTGCCTGCATTACGTGTACCTTGGCATTTGGAGAGTACGTTACGTACCCCCGCAACTTCTAGAACTGCACGCATCGCACCACCGGCGATAACGCCTGTACCTTCAGAAGCTGGCTGCATGTAAATGCGTGCTGCGCCCTGTTCGTATTTGATAGGGTATTGCAAGGTACCGTCTACCAAAGAAACTGTCACCATGTTACGACGTGCTTGATCCATTGCTTTTTGAATAGCAGCAGGCACTTCACGCGCCTTACCGTAACCAAAACCAACGCGACCATTACCATCGCCCACTACGGTTAACGCAGTGAAACTCATGATACGACCACCCTTAACGGTCTTAGCAACGCGGTTAACTTTAACCAACTTTTCTTGCAAGCCGTCGGACGGTGCTGATGTATGTTCTGCCTTCGCCATGATAAATCCTTAGAATTTCAGACCGGCTTCACGAGCGCTATCTGCCAGCGCCTTGATGCGACCATGATATTTAAAACCAGAGCGATCAAAAGCAACCGCGTCAATACCTTTTGCCAATGCACGCTCAGCAACCAACTTACCGACTGCGATAGCAGCGGCGACGTTGCCGGTGTAGTCCAGACCTGCTTTCAGGTCTTTATCCAGCGTGGAAGCTGAAGCCAGCACTTGAGAACCATCAGAAGTCACCACTTGTGCATAGATATGCAGAGAAGTACGGTGAATACTCAGACGGTTAACACGCAACTCACGCATTTTCATGCGGCTACGCTTACCACGACGGATGCGGGATGTTTTCTTGTCCATCTTTAGTTCACCTTACTTCTTCTTGGTCTCTTTACGCAGAATAACTTCGTCTGAATACTTCACACCTTTGCCTTTGTAAGGCTCTGGTGGACGGTATGCACGAACTTCTGCCGCAACTTGACCAACTTTCTGCTTATCGCTACCACGGATCAGAATTTCTGTCTGACTAGGGGTCTCGACCGTAATGCCTTCTGGCATATCGTGTACCACAGGGTGGGAGAAACCCAAGCTGAGATTTAATTTATTGCCTTGCGCTTGGGCACGATAACCGACCCCGACCAACTGCAATTTTTTCTCAAAGCCTTGGCTAACGCCAATCACCATGTTGTTTGCCAATGCGCGTGTAGTACCCGCTAATGCCCAACCGGCAGAATCGCCGTCACGCTTAGCTTTAAACTTCAGTACATTGTCTTCTTGTGAAACTTCTACGGCATCGTGCACTGCGAAATCAAAAGAGCCTTTGCCACCTTTGACTTTCAGGCTTTGCCCGCTAATGCTGACTTCTACGCCTTGTGGCACAGTCAGCGCTTTCTTTGCAATTCTAGACATTTCAAAGCCCGCCTTTATTCAACCGTGCAAATGACTTCGCCGCCCTGACCAGAAGCCTTGGCTACGCGACCACTCATGACACCTTTGGATGTGGAAACGATAGAAACACCGTAGCCACCCATAACTGTCGGCAGTTCATCTGCACCACGGAAAATACGCAAACCGGGACGGCTAATGCGCTTCACTTTAGTGATAACTGGCTTGCCTTGAAAATACTTCAGCTTAACTGTTGTAACAGGCTTGCCATCAACTGCATCTGTTGCAAACTCAGCAACATAGCCTTCACTTTGTAATACTTCTAGAATTGCCGTTTTCTGTTTAGAAGACGGAAATTTAACGCTCGCCTTAGTTGCCATTTGACCGTTACGAATGCGGGTCAGCATGTCGGCGATAGGATCACTCATACTCATTTTGTTTCTCCCTTACCAACTTGCTTTGGTCAAACCAGGCACATCGCCACGCATCGCAGCTTCGCGCAATTTATTACGGCACAGGCCGAATTTGCGGTAAACGGCATGTGGACGACCGGTCAGACGGCAACGGGTCATTTGACGAACCGGGCTGCTGTCACGTGGTAACTTTTGCAACTTTTCGTTTGCTTCCATCACAGCTTCAAACGAGCTGTCAGGGCTGCTAATGATAGCTTTTAGTTCATCACGCTTAGCTGCGAATTTTGCGACAGCAGCAGTACGGCGTGTTTCACGAGCGATCATGGATTTCTTAGCCATGTGATCTTATCCTCTTACTGCTGACGGAAAGGGAATTTGAATGCTTCGAGCAGTGCCTTCCCTTCTTCGTTGTTTTTTGCGGTGGTCGCAATCGTAATATTCATACCACGCAGCACATCAATTTTGTCGTACTCGATCTCTGGGAAGATGATCTGTTCTTTGATGCCCATGTTGTAGTTGCCACGTCCATCAAATGCACGGGCATTGAGACCACGAAAGTCACGGATACGGGGGATGGAAATATTAACGAGACGATCAATGAACTCGTACATTTTTTCGCCACGAAGCGTTACCATGCAGCCAATCGGCCAACCGTCACGAATTTTGAAACCCGCAACTGATTTACGACTCAATGTCACCACAGGTTTTTGACCCGCGATTTTAGACATATCACCCGTTGCATGTTCAATAATTTTTTTATCACCGACAGCTTCACCTAAACCCATGTTCAGGCTGACTTTTACCAACTTCGGCACTTCCATCACATTGTTGTACCCGAACTTGTCCATCAATTCCTTGATGACAGTATCGCGGTAATACTGTTGCAGTCTCGACATTTTACACCTTAAGCGTCTACGCGCTCACCATTGGACTTAAAGACACGGATTTTCTTACCATCGTCCAGGAGCTTGAATCCAACGCGGTCACCCTTGCCAGTAGCAGGGTTGACCAGCATCACATTTGAAGTATCCATCGGCATTTCTTTTTCAATAATGCCACCTTGAACACCTGCATTTGGGTTAGGCTTAACGTGTTTTTTAACACGATTAATACCTTGAACCAAAACCTTACCTTCGTCTACCAACACCTGCATGATCTTGCCGCGACGGCCTTTATCTTTGCCGGTGATGACAACTACTTCGTCATTGCTGCGAATTTTACGCATTTCGTCACCTACTTCTGTCGTTGCAGTCTTACAGCACTTCAGGTGCCAGAGAAATAATCTTCATGAACTTTTCACCACGCAATTCGCGTGTGACAGGCCCAAAAATACGTGTGCCGATGGGGTCGAGCTTGTTGTTCAGCAAGACTGCGGCATTATTGTCAAAACGGATCTTAGAACCGTCATTACGACGTACACCGTGGGCAGTACGCACGATCACAGCGTTGTAGACATCGCCTTTCTTGACCTTACCACGCGGAATCGCATCTTTGATGCTGACTTTGATGATGTCACCAATGCCTGCATAACGACGATGAGAACCGCCCAGAACTTTGATGCACATAACTCGTTTGGCACCACTATTATCTGCAACTAGCAGAATGGATTGCATCTGGATCATTTACGTTCTCCGTCCCTTATGCTTGGCCTGGGGCGCGTTCAACAACTTTGATCAAGGTCCAGTGCTTTGTTTTAGACAAAGGACGGCATTCCTTGAACATTACGGTATCACCTTCACGACATTCATTGTTTTCGTCGTGAACATGGTATTTTTTAGAACGCTTAATGAACTTACCGTACATCGGGTGCTTTACTTGACGTTCCATCAGCACCACAATTGACTTGTCCATCTTGTTACTGACTACACGACCCATCAGGCTGCGTTCAACTTTTGCTTCTTCGCTAACAGTCATCGTTATTCACCTGCCACTTGCTTTTGTGCAAGCACTGTCTTGATACGGGCAATCTGACGACGCACACGCTTCACTTCGGAAGGACGTGATAACTGGCCAGCGGCTTTTTGCATACGCAGCTTGAACTGCTCCTTCAGGTTTTCTACCAGCTCGGCTTTAAGCTCAGTAGCTGATTTTTGCTTAAGTTCTGCTGCGTTCATCACATCACCTGACGGGAAACAAATGTAGTCTTAACCGGCAGCTTTGCAGAGGCAAGACGGAAAGCCTCGCGTGCAATTTCTTCTGCCACACCTTCAATTTCGTAGAGAACCTTGCCAGGCTGAACCAGTGCCACCCAGTATTCAACGTTCCCTTTACCTTTACCTTGACGAACTTCCAACGGCTTTTTGCTGATTGGCTTGTCCGGGAACACGCGAATCCAGATTTTACCGCCACGACGTACATAACGGTTGATAGCACGACGTGCCGATTCAATTTGACGTGCCGTCAAGCGACCGCGTTCTACCGTTTTTAGTCCGAAATCGCCGAAGCTGACTTTGCTGCCCGCCAATGCCAGACCACGATTGCGGCCTTTCATCTGTTTGCGGAATTTGGTTCTCTTGGGTTGTAACATCTCAAACCTCTATCACTTCTTCTTTCTGCCTTGGCCTTGATTCTGGCTTTGGCTAGATTGCTGTTTCTGTTCCAGGTCGAAGACTTCGCCCTTGTAGATCCAAACTTTCACACCGATGATACCATAGGTGGTGAGAGCTTCCGCAGTTGCATAGTCGATGTCAGCACGCAGCGTATGAAGCGGCACACGACCTTCACGGAAAAACTCAGTCCGCGCGATTTCTGCACCATTCAAACGACCTGCCACACAAACTTTGATGCCTAACGCACCTAAGCGCATCGCGTTCGCAACAGCACGCTTCGCAGCGCGGCGGAACATGATACGACGCTCAAGCTGGCTAGCAATGCTTTCCGCAACCAATTGAGAATCCAATTCAGGCTTACGAATTTCTTCGATATTCAGCTTCACGTTATTGACGTGCAAGCCCAGCTTTGCAGCCGTTTCTGCGCGGAGCTTCTCAATATCTTCGCCCTTCTTACCAATAACCACACCCGGACGCGCCGTGTGAATGGTAATGAATGCAGATTTTGCAGGACGCTCAATTTGAATGCGACTAACCGAAGCTTCTTTCAGCTTCTTTTTCAAGAATGTGCGCACTTCCAAATCTTTAAATAGGAAGTCGGCATAATCCTTGCCTTCAGCGTACCACTTAGAGCGCCAGTCGGTGGCGATACCAAGACGGATACCGGTTGGATGTACTTTCTGACCCATACTAAACCTTACTTCTCGCCTACAGCGACGGTAATGTGACTGGTGCGCTTCAGGATGCGGTTAGCACGACCTTTAGCACGCGGCATGATACGCTTCATGGTTGGACCTTGATCAACGAATACGCACTTAATGCACAATTCGTCCACATCGGCACCGTCATTGTGTTCAGCGTTAGCAATCGCAGACTCCAGAACTTTCTTCAGCATCGCCGCACCTTTCTTCGGGCTAAACGCCAGAATATTCAGTGCTTTGTCCACCGGCAGTCCACGAATCTGATCAGCGACCAGTCGGCACTTCTGAGGTGAAATACGCGCAAAACGCAAATGTGCTGCAATTTCCATTTCGACCTCTTACTTCGACTTCTTGTCGGCAACGTGACCACGGTAAGAACGGGTCAGTGCAAACTCACCCAACTTATGGCCTACCATATTTTCATTAACCAGCACCGGAACATGCTGCTTGCCGTTGTGTACTGCCACTGTCAAGCCGATAAATTCGGGCAGGATCATGGAGCGGCGTGACCATGTTTTGATTGGACGACGATCGTTAGCTGCTTTAGCGGTTTCGATCTTCTTCATCAGATGATGGTCAACGAAAGGACCTTTTTTGAGTGAACGTGGCACTGTTTAATCCTCTTACTTCTTGTTCCGGCGACGGACAATCATATTGTCAGTGCGTTTGTTGCTACGAGTCTTGTAACCCTTGGTTGGAACACCCCAAGGAGTAACAGGGTGACGACCACCAGATGTACGACCTTCACCACCACCGTGTGGATGGTCTACTGGGTTCATGACCACACCACGGACGGTAGGACGAACACCACGCCAGCGCTTCGCACCAGCTTTACCTAGCTTAATCAGACCATGCTCAGAGTTACCGACTTCACCAACCGTCGCACGGCAGTCAATTGGAACTTTACGCATCTCGCCTGAACGCAGACGAATGGTAGCATAAGCACCTTCACGCGCTACTAATTGAGCAGAAGCACCCGCACTACGCGCTAATTGAGCACCTTTGCCGATTTTCATTTCAATGCAGTGAATTACGCTACCCACAGGGATGTTGCGCATTGGCAGGCAGTTACCAGCAGCAATCGGCGCATGAACACCAGAAATAACATCTGCACCGGCACTTAAGCCTTTAGGTGCGATGATATAACGACGTTCACCATCGGCATACAACAGCAATGCAATGTTAGCACTACGGTTAGGGTCATACTCCAAACGCTCAACACGCGCCGGAATATCATCTTTACGACGCTTAAAATCAATAAGACGGTAGTGCTGACGATGACCACCACCTACATGACGAACTGTAATACGACCGGTGTTATTACGACCACCACTCTTACGCTTGTTTTCTAACAAACTCTTACAAGGTTCGCCCTTATGTAATTCTTTGTTAACAACCTTAACCTGGAAGCGACGCCCTGGGGAGGTTGGTTTTGCCTTAACGACTGCCATGATTCACCCTTGCCTTATTCCGCTGCCGCATCCAGAGAGAAACCTTCGGACAGGCTAATATAAGCCTTTTTCCAGTCGTTACGCTGACCGCCACGACGCCCAAAGTTCTTCTGCTTGCCTTTCATGTTGATGGTGCGAACCTTATCAACTTTGACTTCAAATAAAGTCTCGACAGCATCCTTGATTTCTTGTTTGGTCGCTGTTTTAGCAACCTTAAACACGTACTGGTTTGCTTTTTCAGTAGCACGGACAGTTTTTTCTGTCACACGCGGCGCAACCAAAACATGATAGAGACGTTCTACACTCATGCCAGCCACTCCTGAATTTTGCTTACTGCACCCGTTGTCACCACAACCTTCTGATGACCTACCAAGCTAACCGGATTCAAACCCGCAACCGTAGTAACTTCACAGTAAGGGATGTTGCGAGCAGACAGCAACACATTAACATCATCTACATCAGACACCAGCAGCACATCATTAGAACCATACTCTTTCAGCTTTGCCAGCATTAATTTGGTTTTAGGTTCTTCAATATTAAAAGAATCCACCACCAAGAAACGGTCTTGACGCAACAATTCAGAGAAAATCGCCCGCATAGCTGCGCGGTACATTTTCTTATTCAGCTTCTGCGTGAAGTCACGGGGACGTGCTGCAAAAGACTTACCACCTGTACGCCACAATGGGCTACGGATACTACCTGCACGTGCGCGACCAGTGCCTTTCTGTTTGAAAGGCTTACAGCCACCACCGCTCACATCAGAACGCGTCTTTTGTGCTTTAGTACCCGCACGACCTGCTGCCATATAAGCAACAACCGCCTGATGCACCAGACCTTCGTTAAACTCGCGCGCAAAAATCTCATCGCTTACCGCGACAGAGCCACCATTTGCAATCTGTAATTCCATTGCTGCCACCTTTATGCCTTGACCGACAGCTTGACAACCACATCGCCGTTAGTAGCGCCTGGAACAGCACCCTTAACTAACAACAGATTGCGCTCAGCGTCTACACGTACCACTTGCAGATTCTGGGCAGTACGCTGTACAGCACCCATATGACCAGCCATTTTTTTGCCTGGGAATACCCGGCCTGGCGTTTGGTTCTGACCAATGGAACCCGGAACCCGGTGTGACAAAGAGTTACCATGTGTGCGGTCTTGACCAGCAAAATGATGACGCTTCAAAACACCAGCAAAACCTTTACCTTTGCTAACGCCAGTCACATCAACCATTTGACCTGCCTCAAACATGCTTACTGCAAGCTCAGCACCCAGTTCGTAACCTGACGCATCTTCAATACGCGACTCACGAACACAAGTACCGGCAGGCACACCTGCTTTGGCAAAATGACCAGCTTCCGACTTGGAAACGCGGGAAGACTTTTTCTCGCCTGTAGACAACTGAATAGCACTATAGCCATCCGTTTCTACCGTCTTGACTTGTGATACACGGTTCGCCGCAATCTCAAGCACAGTGACGGGGGTTGAACCTCCATCTTCACCGTATATCCGGGTCATACCTACTTTGCGACCCAGCAGACCGATAGCCATTTGCATACCTCTTCGAATTACTCACACCGAGCAACTTTCATTCTATACTTCTAGAAAAACTCGGCTCGACATGAGTCGAGCCGTGGAAAGCCGCGCATTATAGCAGAAAATCTTCTGCCGTCTATGATCTTTTTACAAATCAGTTAAGCTTGATTTGCACGTCAACGCCCGCAGCCAAATCCAGCTTCATCAGGGCATCAACAGTCTTGTCAGTCGGATCAATAATATCCATCAGACGCTTGTAAGTACGGATCTCATACTGGTCACGCGCATCTTTATCAACATGCGGAGAAACCAGAATGGTGTAACGTTCGATACGTGTAGGCAAAGGGATTGGCCCTTTGACACGTGCACCTGTCCGCTTGGCTGTTTCGACGATCTCAGTCGCAGAACGGTCAATCAGACGATGATCGAATGCTTTCAGGCGAATACGGATTCTTTGATCAGACATAACTATTACTCAATAATTTTAGCAACAACATCGGTGCCGACAGTACGACCACCTTCACGGATCGCAAAACGCAGACCGTTTTTCATTTCAAATGCACATAGTACCGACACTCAAGTGTATCGTTACTCACCTTTCACTTTTCTTATCACCGCTTGCGTCACAGTAGCAGGTGCGTCTGCATAGCGCACAAACTCCATGCTGTAAGCAGCACGACCTTGGGTAGCAGAACGTAGGTCAGTTGCATAACCAAACATTTCACCCAACGGCACTTCTGCTCGCACCACCAAACTGCCGCTTTCTTCATCCATACCTTGAATGACACCACGGCGGCGGTTCAGATCACCGATAACATCGCCCATATACTCATCAGGCGTAGTCACTTCAACCTTCATCACTGGCTCTAGGAGAGCCGGAGCAGCATCCATAACCCCCTGCCGGAGTGCTATAGAGCCTGCAATCTTAAATGCCATTTCACTGGAATCGACATCATGATAAGACCCATCAAATAGGGTGACTTTCATATCGACTAGTGGGAAACCGACCAATACGCCATTACCCATTTGCTCTTGCACGCCCTTGTCGACGGCTGGCACGAATTCTTTCGGCACAACACCACCCACCAAGGCATTTTCAAATTTGTAGCCTTCTGCTTCGCCTAGTGGCTCAAGACGCAGCCAAACGTGACCATACTGCCCGCGCCCACCGGACTGACGCACAAACTTACCCTCAACCTCAACCATCTTACGGATGGTTTCACGGTAAGCTACTTGGGGCGCACCCACATTACAGTTGACTTTGAACTCACGCAGCATTCGATCCACGATGATTTCTAAGTGCAATTCGCCCATACCAGCGATAATGGTTTGCCCAGTCTCTTCGTCAGTGCGCACACGGAACGAAGGATCTTCCTGCGCGAGCTTACTCAGCGCAATACCCATACGTTCTTGGTCAGCCTTAGACTTTGGCTCAACGGCTACCGCGATCACTGGCTCAGGAAAATCCATCTTTTCCAAGGTAATGACACGACTCATGTCACACAACGTATCGCCCGTTGTCACGTCCTTCAGACCGACAGCAGCCGCAATATCACCCGCACGTACTTCATCAATGTCTTCACGCGCATTCGAGTGCATTTGCACCAAACGTCCAATACGCTCACGTTTACCTTTAACAGGATTGTAGACAGCACTTTGTGATGTCAACACACCAGAGTATACCCGGAAGAACGTCAATGTGCCCACAAATGGGTCAGTCGCAATCTTGAAAGCTAATGCAGCAAACGGCTCGTCATCACTCGCATGACGCTCCGCCTCAGTTTCCGCCTTATCATCCAGATGACCCTTAATCGCAGGCACATCCAGCGGTGAGGGCAGTAACTCAACAATCTTATCGAGTGCCGCTTGCACGCCCTTATTCTTGAATGCCGAGCCACAGGTCATCGGGATAATTTCAAGATTAATGGTACGCTTACGCAAACCAGCAATAATCTCTTCTGTGGACAAATCCCCTTCTTCAAGGTATTTATCCATCAAAATATCATCGGCTTCGGCAGCAGCCTCAACCATTTTTTCGCGCCACTCCTGACAAGCAGCCACCATATCAGCCGGAATATCAACAGCTTCATAGGTAACACCTTTATCAGCCTCATTCCACATGATTGCTTTCATGCGAATCAGATCAACGACACCAGCAAAATCCTCTTCTGCCCCAATGGGCAGTTGTAACGGTACAGGATTAGCGTTCAGCTTAGCCTTCAACTGCTCATAGACGCGCAGGAAGTTTGCACCAGAACGATCCATCTTGTTGACGAAAGCCATGCGCGGCACATGATACTTATTCGCCTGCCGCCACACCGTTTCCGACTGCGGCTGCACACCACCGACGGCACACAGCACAAACATTGCACCATCCAACACCCGCAATGAACGCTCTACTTCAATGGTGAAGTCGACGTGTCCTGGCGTGTCGATAATATTAATACGATGCAGTGGAAACTGCTTATCCATTCCCGACCAAAAACAGGTAGTAGCAGCGGAGGTAATAGTAATACCACGCTCACGCTCCTGCTCCATCCAGTCCATGGTCGCAGCGCCATCATGCACCTCCCCAATTTTATGAGACACACCCGTATAAAACAGAATGCGCTCAGTGGCAGTGGTTTTACCCGCATCAATGTGTGCCATGATGCCGATATTACGGTACTGCTCAATAGGGGTGCTACGTGCCACTGATGGTCACTCTTGCCATTACCAACGGAAGTGTGCGAAAGCTTTATTGGCTTCTGCCATGCGATGCACGTCTTCACGCTTCTTCACAGCAGTACCACGCTTTTCAGAAGCATCCATCAATTCACCTGCCAGCTTACGCGCCATGGATTTTTCACCACGTTTGCGAGCCGCATCAATCAACCAACGCATAGCCAGCGCATTTTGACGTGAAGGACGTACTTCTACCGGCACTTGGTAAGTTGCACCACCGACACGGCGGGATTTAACTTCTACTGCAGGACGGACGTTATCCAGCGCGTATTCCAGCACTTCAATACCATCGCCGCCTTTCTTGCCAGCAATTTCAGTCAACGCACCGTAAATGATTTTTTCAGCGGCAGACTTTTTACCATCTTGCATGATGGCATTCATGAATTTAGTCAGCAATTGGCTTCCGAATTTAGGATCGGGCAGCACGATGCGTTTGGGGACTTCTCTTCTTCTAGGCATGATTCATATCACCTGTGAATTACTTCTTAGGACGCTTCGTGCCGTACTTGGAACGAGCCTGCTTACGGTTTTTGACACCCTGTGTATCCAGACTACCACGAACTGTATGGTAACGGACACCCGGAAGGTCTTTTACACGACCGCCGCGAATCAGTACAACCGAGTGTTCCTGGAGATTATGGCCTTCACCACCAATATAACTGGTGACTTCAAAACCATTGGTCAGACGCACACGAGCAACCTTACGCATAGCGGAGTTCGGCTTCTTAGGCGTGGTTGTATAAACACGGGTGCAAACACCACGGCGCTGCGGACAAGCCTCTAGCGCTGGCACCTTGCTTTTCTCTACTTTGCTTTGGCGCGGCTTACGCACCAATTGGTTTACTGTTGCCATATCCTGAAATTGTCTCCTGGAATCACGAGGAACCTGCCTGGCTTGCCTTGTCCCCATAAAAGCAACAGACCGAAAATCGGTCTGTTTAAGGACGCCAGATTTTAGGGATCAGGGAGCTTCCTGTCAAGGAAGTTTTCCCGATCAGTCAGTTAAATCGAAAACTTGATTGAATGATCAATCAGAATCCATGTCTAGCGGCTCACCAAAACTGATGGTTTCAATCGGGGCTGGACGCTCATAAGCAAACTCATTACGCTGGCTACGACGATCATCGTGGTAAGCCAGACCCGTACCTGCCGGAATCAGACGTCCCACAATAACGTTTTCTTTCAAACCACGCAGCTCATCACGCGCACCACGTACCGCAGCCTCCGTCAGAACGCGTGTAGTCTCTTGGAAGGACGCCGCTGATACAAAGGAGTCCGTCACCAAGGATGCTTTAGTGATGCCCATCAGCAAGCGCTCATACACAATTCTGAGCTTGCCTTCGGCTTCCAATTCCTTGTTCGTGTTCACCACGCGCCAGTAATCGGCTTGTTCACCACGCAAGAACTTGCTATCACCCGGATCAATCACCTCGACCTTACGCATCATCTGACGCACAATGACTTCGATGTGCTTGTCGTTGATCTTTACGCCTTGCAGACGGTAAACGTCTTGGATTTCCTTGGCTTGATATTCTGCCAGTGCAGTCGCACCCAACAAGCGCAGGATGTCATGCGGATTCGGCTCACCGTCGGCGATAACTTCACCACGGTTGAGTTTCTCACCCTCAAACACATCCAGATTACGCCATTTAGGGATCAGCTCCTCGTAATGCTCACCGTCTTCGCCAGTGATAATCACGCGTTGCTTACCCTTGGTTTCTTTACCAAAAGAAATCGTACCGGTTTTTTCGGCAAGAATCGCGCCGTCTTTCGGCTTACGCGCCTCAAACAAGTCCGCAACCCGTGGTAAACCACCCGTGATGTCACGCGTTTTGGAGGATGCTTGCGGCAGACGTGCCACAACCTCACCCACCTGTACCGTTGCACCATTCGTAGAGCTGACGATTGCACCGGCAGGCAAAGGATATTGCACCGGAATGCGCGTACCTTCAAAGAACACACTGTCGCCACGTTCGTCCAACAAACGCACGGTTGGACGCAATTCGCGACCTGCCGCTGGACGGTTTTTAGGATCCATGACTTCGATGGAAGACAAACCGGTCATCTCGTCCACTTTAGTCTGTACGGTCACGTTATCAATGAAGTCACTGAAATTGACCTGACCCGCCACCTCGGAAATAATCGGATGGGTATGCGGATCCCACGTTGCCACTTCCTGACCCGGCAACACTTCACCGTATTGTTCAACGGAGAGGATTGCACCGTAAGTCAGTTTGTAACGTTCTTTATCACGCCCGCTGGTATCGACTACGCCGAGTTCACCGGAACGTGACACTACCACTAACTTGCCATCTTTATTACGTACAGTTTTCACGTTCAACAAGTGAACCTGACCACCGGATTTAACCGCAATGCTATTTTCTGCTGCCGACCGGCTCGCCGCACCCCCGATGTGGAAGGTACGCATGGTCAACTGAGTACCCGGTTCGCCGATGGACTGTGCGGCAATAACCCCGACAGCCTCACCCTTGCCCACCAAGTGCCCACGTGCCAAGTCACGTCCGTAGCAATGTTTGCACACACCGTACCGGGTTTCGCAAGTGATCGCAGAACGTACCACGATTTCATCAACCGCCAGCGCGTCAATCTGCTTGACCCATGCTTCATCCAAGAACGTACCGGCTGGAATCAACACCTCGTCGCCACGGGTAACGTCTTGCGCCACCACACGACCCAATACGCGTTCGGCTAAGGCTTCTACCACGTCACCACCTTCGATGATCGGGCGCATTTTAATGCCTTTGACCGTACCGCAGTCATCAATCGTGACTACCATATCTTGTGCCACGTCAACCAAACGACGTGTCAGGTAACCGGAGTTTGCGGTCTTCAGTGCGGTATCCGCCAAACCTTTCCGCGCACCGTGCGTCGAGATAAAGTATTGCAGGACGTTCAACCCTTCACGGAAGTTCGAGGTAATCGGTGTTTCGATGATCGAACCATCCGGTTTTGCCATCAAACCCCGCATCCCCGCCAACTGACGAATCTGTGCCGCAGAACCCCGCGCCCCAGAATCCGCCATCATATAGATGGAGTTAAAGGATTCTTGGTAAACCAAATTCCCTTCCGCATCAATAACTTCTTGTTTACCAATTTTTTCCATCATCGCTTTCGCGACTTTTTCATTGGTACTTGCCCAAATGTCAACGACCTTGTTGTAGCGTTCGCCTTGGGTCACTAAACCGCTGGAAAACTGCTTTTGAATTTCCAAAACAGCTTCTTCGGCTTCTGCCAACAAACCGGCTTTCTTTTCCGGGATCATCATGTCATCCGCGCAGAACGATACGCCAGCACGGGTTGCATAACGATAACCGGTATACATCAATTGGTCAGCAAACACGACCGCAGCTTTCAAACCGACACGGCGGTACGCTTCGTTGATCAGCTTGGAAATCGCTTTTTTCTTCAGAACGGTATTAAACAGTTCAAACGGCAGACCTTCCGGCATGATCGTAGTCAACAAGGCACGACCAACCGTGGTATCCAACACGCGGGTACGCTTGATGAATTCACCGTCTTCGTCTTTGATGCTATCAGTAATCCGTACTTTGACTTTGGCGTGCAAGGACGCATTGCCCGTGTCATAAGCGCGTTGCACTTCCTGCGGGTCAGCGAAGATCATACCCTCGCCTTTCGCATTGATCGCATCACGGGTCATGTAATACAGACCCAAAACGATGTCTTGCGACGGCACAATGATCGGTTCGCCGTTCGCCGGTGACAAGACGTTGTTAGTCGCCATCATCAGAGTACGCGCTTCCAACTGCGCTTCCAGTGACAACGGTACGTGTACCGCCATCTGGTCACCGTCGAAGTCCGCGTTGAGCGCTGAACAAACCAGTGGATGCAACTGAATCGCTTTACCTTCGATCAAGGTCGGCTCGAACGCCTGAATCCCCAAACGGTGCAAGGTGGGTGCGCGGTTGAGCATGACCGGATGTTCACGGATAACTTCCGCGAGGATGTCCCACACTTCAGCCGTTTCGCGTTCAACCAATTTCTTCGCCGCTTTAATGGTGGTTGCCAAACCACGGCGTTGCAACTTGCCAAAAATAAACGGTTTGAACAGTTCCAATGCCATTTTCTTCGGCAGACCGCACTGATGCAAACGCAATGCAGGGCCGACCACGATAACCGAACGACCAGAGTAGTCGACCCGTTTACCCAATAAGTTCTGACGGAAACGCCCTTGCTTACCCTTGATCATGTCGGACAAGGATTTCAGCGGACGCTTGTTAGAACCCGTAATCGCACGACCGCGACGCCCGTTATCCAGCAGCGCATCCACAGACTCTTGCAACATACGCTTTTCGTTGCGCACGATAATATCTGGCGCATTCAGCTCTAACAAACGCTTCAAACGGTTGTTACGGTTAATGACGCGACGATAGAGGTCATTCAGGTCGGACGTGGCGAAACGACCACCATCCAATGGCACTAATGGACGCAAATCGGGTGGCAATACAGGTAGCACCGTCATGATCATCCACTCAGGCTTGTTGCCGGAATTGATGAAGGATTCCATCAGTTTCAGACGTTTGCCTAAACGCTTCAGTTTGGTTTCAGAACCTGTCTCAGCGATTTCTTCACGCATCCGCGCAACTTCTTCTTTGAGATCAGTGGTTTTCAGCAGTTCTAACACCGCTTCCGCACCCATACTGGCTTCAAATTCATCACCGAATTCTTCTACCGCTTCCAAGTACGCTTCATCGCCCAGCAATTGACCACGCTCCAGCGTTGTCATGCCCGGCTCAGTCACTACGAAGGTCTCGAAATACAGGATGCGCTCAATATCACGCAATGTCATATCCAGCAACAAACCGATACGGGATGGCAGCGATTTCAAAAACCAGATGTGCGCAACTGGGCTTGCCAAATCAATATGACCCATGCGGTCACGGCGTACTTTAGTCTGGGTAACTTCTACACCACACTTTTCGCACACCACGCCACGGTGTTTCAAACGCTTGTATTTACCACACAAGCATTCGTAGTCTTTCACCGGGCCAAAAATTTTGGCGCAGAACAAACCGTCACGTTCCGGCTTGAAAGTACGGTAATTGATGGTTTCGGGCTTTTTGACTTCGCCAAAAGACCACGAACGGATAATCTCAGGGGAAGCCAAACCGACCTTGATCGCATCAAAGTCTTGGGTTTCCTGCTCTTTCTTGTGGAAATTCAATAAATCTTTCATCGCCAATCAATCCTGTATTAATCCCGTTCCAGTTCGATATTCAGACCAAGTGAGCGGATTTCCTTCATCAAGACGTTGAAGGACTCAGGCATACTCGCTTCCATATAGTGGTCGCCGTCCACGATGTTTTTATACATCTTGTTACGCCCATTAACGTCATCCGACTTAACCGTGAGCATTTCCTGCAAGGTATAGGCTGCACCGTAAGCTTCCAGTGCCCAAACCTCCATCTCCCCGAAACGCTGACCACCGAATTGCGCTTTACCACCCAACGGTTGCTGGGTAACAAGGCTGTAGGGACCTGTAGAACGTGCGTGCATCTTGTCATCGACCAAGTGGTTCAGTTTGAGCATGTGCATGTAACCCACGGTTACTTTACGCTCAAATAGATCGCCGGTACGACCGTCACACAATTGGGTTTGACCGCTTTCAGGCAAGTCCGCCAAGCGCAACATCGCTTTGATTTCAGCTTCATCAGCACCGTCAAAGACCTGTGTCGCCATGGGCACACCCTTACGCAGGTTGTTCGCCAAGGTGACGACCTCAGCATCACTCAATTCGGCAATGACTTCATCTTGGTTCGGATTACCGCCCGTGGCGTAGATTTCGCTGATGAATTGACGCAATTCATCAATCTTCGCCTTGGTGTCGATCATGCGAGCAATTTTTTCGCCCAAGCCTTTTGCCGCCCAACCTAAGTGCGTTTCCAGAACCTGACCAACGTTCATCCGGGATGGAACGCCCAACGGGTTCAATACGATGTCAACGGTCTGACCATTGGCGAGGTATGGCATGTCTTCAACCGGCACAATGCGTGAAACCACACCCTTGTTACCGTGACGACCCGCCATTTTATCACCCGGCTGCATCCGGCGTTTCACCGCAATGTACACCTTGACCATTTTCAACACACCCGGCGCGAGGTCATCGCCCGCCATGAGTTTGTCACGTTGCTTGTGCAGACGCGTTTCGTAGTGCTTTTTCTTCTCGTCGATCTGGTGAGACAGCGATTCGAGTTGGAGATTCACTTCCTCGTCCTGCATACGGATGGCGAACCAATCCTTCTTCTCCAGATTATCCAGATAAGATTCCGTGACGACTGTGCCAGATGTCAAACGGCTAGGGCCACCCAACGCTTCTTTACCAATCACCAGTTTCGCAAAACGGTCGAAAATGTCCGCTTCGTAAATACGCAGTTCGTCACGTAAGTCTTTACGAACTTTCTTCAGGTCTTCTTCCTGAATCGCCAAGGCACGTGCATCACGTTCTACGCCGTCACGGGTGAACACGCGCACGTCGATCACCGTACCCGCCATACCCGTTGGTACGCGCAAGGAGGTATCTTTTACGTCAGACGCTTTTTCACCGAAGATCGCACGCAACAACTTTTCTTCTGGGGTTAACTGGCTTTCGCCTTTTGGCGTGACCTTACCGACCAGAATATCACCCGGTTTGACTTCCGCACCAACGTGGATAATGCCGCATTCGTCCAACTTCGCCAGTAAGCTTTCGCTCACGTTCGGAATATCCGCCGTGATCTCTTCTGGCCCAAGCTTAGTATCACGTGCCAAGCAAGACATTTCTTCGATATGGATAGACGTGTAACGGTCTTCATCAACCACGCGCTCAGACAACAAAATCGAGTCTTCGTAGTTGTAACCATTCCACGGCATGAAGGCGATGAACATGTTCTGCCCTAACGCCAATTCACCCAAGTCCGTGGAAGAACCATCCGCCAACACGTCACCACGCGCGACCATATCACCGACTTTTACGATCGGACGTTGGTTAATGCAGGTGTTTTGATTGGAACGGGTGTACTTGATCAAGCTATAAATATCGACACCGCCGCGTGCTTCATCGGCTTCATCGTCATTCACGCGCACAACAACACGACCGGCATCCACGGAGTCAATCAAACCACCGCGACGGGCGGTAACGGCTGAACCGGAATCTTGCGCTACTGCACGTTCCATCCCCGTACCGGACAAAGGTTTATCAGCACGCAAGCAGGGTACTGCCTGACGTTGCATGTTAGATCCCATCAAGGCGCGGTTCGCGTCATCGTGTTCCAAAAACGGAATCAACGAGGCTGCCACCGATACAATCTGCTTGGGCGATACGTCCATGTATTGAACTTCAATCGCTTGCTTCAAGGTAAATTCATTACGATGACGGCAAGAAACGAACTCATCGGACAAACGACCTTCTTCATCCAGTTCCGCACTCGCCTGTGCAATCACGTAGTTGGATTCTTCAATCGCTGACAAATAGTCGATTTGCATAGTCGGCTTGCTGTCGATAACCTTGCGATACGGTGTTTCTAAGAAACCATAATCGTTGGTACGCGCATACACCGCCAAGGAGTTGATCAAACCGATGTTTGGGCCTTCCGGTGTTTCGATTGGGCATACACGACCGTAATGGGTTGGATGTACGTCGCGCACCTCAAAGCCTGCACGTTCACGAGTCAAACCGCCCGGCCCTAACGCCGAAATACGGCGCTTGTGGGTCACTTCCGAGAGTGGATTGTTTTGATCCATGAACTGGGACAATTGGCTAGAGCCGAAAAACTCTTTAATCGCTGCTGATACTGGCTTAGAATTCACCAGTTCTTGCGGCATCAAGCCCTCACTTTCCGCCATCGTCAAGCGTTCTTTGACTGCACGTTCGACACGCACCAAGCCGACACGGAAGGCATTTTCTGCCATCTCTCCGACGCTACGCACGCGGCGATTGCCGAGGTGATCAATGTCATCCACGTCATCACGACCGTCACGGATGTCGATCAGCTTTTTCAACACGTCCAGAATATCGTTCTGATCCAATACACCAGAACCTGTCGCCTCTTCACGACCCAAACGACGGTTGAATTTCATCCGACCCACGCCGGACAAGTCATAACGGTCATCCACGAAAAACAGATTGTTGAACAGATTTTCTGCGGCTTCTTTCGTCGGGGGTTCACCGGGACGCATCATGCGATAAATTTCGATCTGTGCTTCCAGTTGGCTGGTGCTTGGATCAATTTTCAGCGTATTCGAGACGAATGGGCCACGATCTAATTCGTTGGTATAAAGAATATTGAATGCTTTAACATCATTGTCACGCAACTTTTCCAGCAATGCAGCGGTAACTTCATCATTCGCAGAAGCCAGTAGTTCGCCCGTAGAGGAATCAATGATGTTTTGCGCCAGAATCTTGCCATTCATGTATTCGCTGGGGACGACCAGCTTGTTCATCCCAGACTTTTCTAATTGGCGAATGTGCTTAGCCGTCACGCGGCGACCTGTTTCGACTAAAATCTGCCCGTCCAGCATAATGTCAAACGAAGCCAAATCGCCCCGCAAGCGCTCTGGAATCAACTCCATTTCCACACTGCTATCGCTCAAATGCACAGCCGTTTTATCGAAGAATACATCCAAGATGCCTTCGTTCTGCATTCCCAATGCACGCAACAAAATAGTCGCAGGCAATTTGCGACGACGGTCAATACGCACAAAAATGGAATCTTTAGGGTCAAACTCGAAGTCCAACCACGAACCACGGTAAGGAATAACGCGTGCACTGTGCAGCAACTTACCAGCGGAATTGGATTTGCCCTTATCATGTTCAAAGAACACGCCGGGTGAACGGTGTAACTGAGAAACGATCACACGCTCAGTACCGTTAATAATAAATGTGCCTTTATCCGTCATCAGCGGCAATTCGCCGAGATAAACGTCCTGCTCTTTAATGGCCTTAACCACTTTGGCATCCGCAGGGGCGTCTTTGTCATAAATGACCAAACGCAATTTTACACGCAGAGATGTAGCAAACGTTAAACCACGCAACTGGCATTCCTGCACATCAAACACAGGCTCAGCCAAACGATAATCTGCATATTCCAGCGCAACATAGTTGTTGTAGCTGATAATCGGGAACACCGAGGAAAAAGCCGCGTGCAAACCCACTTCTCGGCGCTCTGCGACGGGTTTTTCCAATTGCAGGAAATGTCGATAGGAGTCTAACTGAATGGTAAGCAGGTTAGGCACTTCCAGTATCTGTGGCCGTTTCCCAAAGTCTTTGCGGATCCGTTTCTTTTCGGTATAACTCAGTCCCATCGTCTTTCCTCTCTGGAATCAGAACCCCGGCTCACAACAACACTGCCGGATTTTTTCACTCGCTCTAATAAGCGAGAAAAGGCCGACAGTACTTATGTACTGCCAGCCTGCAAGGTATGTAAGAACTAGTTGCCGTGCAACACGCTCGCCCTCAATCTTACTTGAGTTCGACAGTAGCGCCTGCGGCTTCTAGCTCTGCTTTCAACTTAGCTGCGTCATCCTTGCTTGCTGCTTCCTTCACAACAGAAGGAACGCCTTCAACCATGTCTTTCGCTTCTTTCAAGCCCAGACCGGTTGCGCCACGGACAACTTTGATAACGTTGATTTTGTTAGCACCAAAGCTAGTCATTACAACGTTGAATTCAGTTTGTTCTTCAACGACCGCAGCCGCTTCAGCAACAGGCCCCGCAGCAACAGAAACTGCCGCAGTTACGCCAAACTTTTCTTCGATCGCTGAAATCAGATCAACGATTTCAGTTACAGTCATGTTGGCAAAGGTTTCCAACATATCGTCTTTAGTACAAGCCATTTTCTTTCTCCAAAACCTAAATCAGTAATCAATCTAAGCTAATGCCAGCGGCTTCAGCTTTTTGGTCACGCAATGCAGCAAGAGTGCGAGCGAATTTATCCAACGGTGCACGCAGGACAGCAGCCAAGGTGGCCAGTGCCTGATCGCGGGTTGGCAATTTCGCCAGACGATCCAATTCAGAAGCTGGGAGCATAGCGCCGTCGATAGCGACGAACTTTACTTCCATCTTGTCATGGGCTTTGTCTTTCTTGAAGTCTTTAATCAGACGTGCCGCTGAGCCTGGGTCTTCCTGAGAAAACGCCAATACCAACGGGCCAACCAAACCGTCTTGGATACACTCGAAAGCAGTACCTTTAACAGCGATTCGCGCCAGATTATTCTTCACAACACGCAGGTACACCCCATTCTTACGTGCGTTTTGACGCAACGTAGTGAGTTGAGCTACGGTCAATCCACGGTACTCAGCAGCTACCGCAGAATAAGCACTTGCAGCAACTGCGGCCACTTCAGAGACAATCTCTTTTTTCTCTTGCAGTGTTAATGCCACGTTATCTACTCCTGGTTTGGCGGATAATCCACCATTTATCGATCACGTACCGGTTGTCCGGTTTGCGAAGGAAACAGCGTCCCAAACCATCTTACTGACTCGGGGAACGCCATCTGCGCAGGTTCTCTACATTATTAAATGTAGAACCATTAAGCCTCTTAAAGAAGCACCTACGGTCTCTGACGACATACATCCTGTATATCTTTTTGCCTTGAGGCTGTTTCCATCCTTGGAAACGGAGAATAGGGCGTTATCGCCCCAATCCATTAGTAAGACAGTGATGCGTTATCGACTGTCAAACCAGTACCCATCGTGGTGGATACAGAAACTTTCTTCAGGTAGATACCTTTGGAAGTGGATGGCTTCATTTTTACCAAATCCGCTACCAGCGCATTGATGTTGCCAACCAACTTATCGGTATCAAAATCCACATTACCAACGGAACAATGGATGATACCACCCTTGTCTGTACGGTAACGGACTTGACCAGCCTTAGCATTGCGGACAGCGCCAGCAACGTCAGGAGTCACAGTGCCAACTTTCGGGTTAGGCATCAAACCACGCGGACCGAGAATTTGACCCAACTGACCCACGACACGCATCGCGTCTGGGCTGGCAATAACCACGTCAAAATCCATCTTGCCTGCTTTAATTTCAGCGGCCAAGTCATCAAAACCAACGATGTCTGCACCAGCAGCAGTCGCTGCTTCAGCATTTGCACCTTGCGCAAAAACTGCAACGCGGACTGTTTTACCGTTACCGTTTGGTAATACGGTAGAACCACGCACTACTTGGTCAGATTTACGTGGGTCAACACCGAGGTTGAAACTCACGTCAACGCTTTCCAGAAACTTTGCACGCGGCAGAGATTTCAGGGTATCCAGTGCATCAGCAATACCGTAAGACTTGGTGCGATCGATTTTCTCAGCAATCGCTTTTTGGCGTTTAGTCAGCTTTGCCATCTTACAAACCCTCCACTTCAAGACCCATACTACGAGCAGTTCCTGCGATGGTGCGGATCGCCGCTTCCATGCTAGCTGCTGTCAAATCTGGTGTTTTTGCTTTAGCAATTTCTTCCAGTTGCGCAACGGTGACTTTACCCACTTTGTTGCTATTCGGCTTAGCACTACCAGACTTGATGCCGACTGCTTTTTTCAGCAGAACGGAAGCCGGTGTGGTTTTCATCACAAACGTAAAGCTTTTGTCGCTATACGCAGTAATGACGACAGGCGTAGGCAGACCGACTTCAAGGTTCTGTGTCGCCGCATTGAATGCTTTGCAGAATTCCATGATGTTCAGACCACGTTGACCCAGCGCAGGACCGATTGGTGGGCTTGGGTTTGCTTTACCAGCCGGAACTTGCAGCTTGATAAAGGCGATGACTTTCTTTGCCATGATACTTTCCTATAAATGGGTAATAGCGCCTGACGGCTCCCCGTGACTATCTGATCAGGCTTTTTCGACCTGATAGAACTCCAACTCAACGGGCGTTGAGCGACCAAAAATTTGCACGGCAACCAACAGGCGGCTTTTTTCGTAATTGACTTCTTCGACCACGCCGTTGAAATCCTTAAATGGCCCATCAGTAACACGCACGACTTCACCCGCATCGAAGAGGACTTTAGGGCGTGGCTTTTCAGCCCCTTCTTCCACTCGACGCATGATGTTATCGACTTCTTTTTGCGTAATCGGGGCTGGCTTATCGGCCTTACCACCAATGAAACCCAGCACTTTAGGTGTTTCTTTTACCATGTGCCACGTTTCATCATTCATTTCCATTTCTACCAAGACATAGCCAGGAAAGAATTTACGCTCGCTTTTACGCTTCTGACCATCACGCATTTCCACGACTTCTTCTGTAGGAACGAGCACACGACCAAAAGCGTCTTGTAATTCAAAACGCACAAGGCGCTCTTCAAGCGAGCGCTTTACTTGATTTTCAAAACCAGAATAGGCTTGCACAACATACCAGCGCATTGCCATTAGACACCTCCCCCACCAAGCAGACTTCTGACTCCCCAACCAAGCAGGGAATCAACACCCCAGAGGAAGATGGAAAGGATTATGACGATGACCATCACCATTAAAGTGGTTTGCAGCGTTTCAGCACGGGTAGGCCATACCATTTTGCGAACTTCGAGGCGCGAGTCGTGCATGAAACTCAACAAACGCTTACCAGAAAGACTCGACAACGCAACAGCAACACCTGCACCGACAGCAGCTAATAAACCTAAGACACGGAATAGAACAGAAACAGGTTGACCCTGCCAGCTTTCGAAATAGTAGAAGCCAACAATCCCCGCAAGCAGCAAGGCAATGGCAATAACGAGCTTTACTGTATCAAGCGACGAGCCCTGTTCTTCGGTATGTACTGACATTTATTTTTACCAAACCTGATAGTCGAATGACTTTGGATAACACACTGCGAACAGTTTAACGATAACGCTTACAATTTATTGTCCAAAGCCATCTATAAAGATGGCAGGCCAAGAGGGAATCGAACCCCCAACCTGCGGTTTTGGAGACCGCCGCTCTGCCAATTGAGCTATTGGCCTGTAAAGGCAAGAAAGAGCAGAGAGGATACTCTCTACTCTTTCAAAACACAAGGTATTATTTACGCAAGGATCTTAGCAACAACGCCAGCACCAACGGTACGACCACCTTCGCGGATAGCGAAACGCAGACCGTCTTCCATCGCGATTGGGTTAATCAGGGTAACAACCAATTTAACGTTGTCACCTGGCATAACCATTTCAACGCCTTCTGGCAGTTCGCAAGCACCGGTTACGTCCGTAGTACGGAAATAGAACTGTGGGCGATAGCCTTTAAAGAATGGCGTATGGCGACCACCTTCATCTTTAGACAGAACATAAACTTCTGCTTCAAACTGAGTGTGTGGCTTGATTGAACCTGGCTTGCACAGAACTTGGCCGCGCTCAACTTCTTCACGCTTAGTACCACGCAGCAACAAACCAACGTTGTCACCCGCCATACCTTGATCCAGCAACTTACGGAACATTTCAACGCCCGTAACGGTAGTGGATTTCGTATCACGAATACCAACGATTTCGATGGTTTCACCCACTTTAACCACACCACGTTCGATACGACCAGTTACTACAGTACCACGACCGGAGATAGAGAATACGTCTTCAACTGGCATCAAGAACGTGCCATCAATTGCACGCACTGGATCTGGAATGAAAGTATCGATAGCTTCGATCAAACGTGCGATAGATGGAACACCGATATCAGACTCATCGCCTTCCAGTGCCATACGCGCAGAACCTTTGACGATAGGTGTATCATCACCTGGGAAGTCGTAGCTAGACAGCAGCTCACGCAACTCCATTTCAACCAGCTCTAACAACTCTTCGTCGTCAACCAAGTCGCACTTGTTCATGTAAACAACAACGTATGGAACGCCAACTTGGCGGGACAGCAGAATGTGCTCACGTGTTTGTGGCATTGGGCCGTCAGCAGCAGAACACACCAGAATTGCGCCGTCCATCTGAGCAGCACCAGTGATCATATTCTTAACATAGTCAGCATGACCTGGGCAGTCTACATGCGCGTAGTGACGTGTTTCAGATTCGTATTCAACGTGTGCTGTGGAGATAGTGATACCACGTGCTTTTTCTTCAGGAGCTGCATCGATCTGATCGTAAGCTTTTGACTCACCGCCAAATTTCTTGGCCTGTACAACTGTCAATGCTGCTGTCAGTGTGGTTTTGCCGTGGTCAACGTGGCCGATTGTGCCAACGTTTACGTGCGTTTTATTACGCTCAAATTTACTTTTTGCCATGATCGATAACTTCCCGTTAAATTCCTGAATAATTGGTGCTCTCAGGCAGAGTCGAACTGCCGACCTCATCCTTACCAAGGATGCGCTCTACCACCTGAGCTATGAGAGCAAAACCATTTTAACGACTCAGCCAGAAATTGGAGCGGGTGATGGGAATCGAACCCACGCAATCAGCTTGGAAGGCTGAAGTTCTACCATTGAACTACACCCGCCTGAAGTCGTGTGCCCGCACCGTACCGCATGACGATATAAATCAAGCTGAACGTGCAAACTAAAATATGGTGGAGGGGGAAGGATTCGAACCTTCGAAGGCAGAGCCAACAGATTTACAGTCTGTCCCCTTTGACCGCTCGGGAACCCCTCCGACTGGAAAGGACGGCATTTTGAGTGAATCACTCATCAATGTCAACCTTGGAAAAGCAGAATTTTGTTTTTAATTTTTGATGGCTAGACGGTAAAGCACATCAGTTAAATTTCACAAAAATTAGCGTGTCGCATCATAATCTGCATCTCACCCAAAAATCCAGCTATTTATTCAAGAATGTGCAGATATATTGCCTCAATTACCCAATGGCCCCGCATTCGTGTCAACTTTGTAAATCAAATCGACTCCTTGCTGCACGCCTGCTTGTGCCTCTACTTGCAAATGCTTATTGATTTGATAGGTAATCGCCACCCGTTGCAACGCATCAAACAAGCCTACAATATAGCGCACATACAACCGCGCCCCTAGCCGCTTCCCTAACGCCAGCTCACTCTGATCGAAATCACCGTTTTTGGTTTTCAAGCCCACTTCATCCAAACCCAAACTGCCGCCAAGTTGCTGCGCCAGATTTTCACCACCTGCAATCCCCAACCCCGTAATCGCATCCATCAGCAAGGAAGACTGATCGCCACTTAACCCCGACATCGCCCGCCCCGTCAGCAAATAGCTCAAGGTATCGCTTTGTGTTTGCAACGGCGTCGAAAACAGACTGGATTCCGGCTGTTGCACCGTCCCCACCAAAGAAATACCGACCTTAATGTCGCCATCATCGACCTCACGCACCGCCTTCACATCCAGCCCCGGATTATTCAGTGGTCCATTAAATAGCAATCGCCCACGTTCAATCGCCAGATTCTGCTCATAGGCCTTGTATACGCCATCCACCACGCTCAACACCCCCTCAGCAATAATATCTTGCCGCGTCCGCAATACCCGCAATTTGCCCGTCAAGCGTGCCGCCAATCCAAACCCATTAAACTTAACCTTATCACCCAGCTCAATCACCACATTGGGCTTAATATTTAACGGCGCATCCTTAACCAACACCTCCGTCTGTTGCGCTGTAACAGCAGTGGCATTACGTCCCACAATCACCACATCATCCGACCGGACGCTCGCCGTTTTAGGAATTTCCCGCAAACTAACCGTCGCTTCAGGAATCAGCACACTACCGCTAATCGCCACTTCTTGCGGGCTTATCTGAAGATTCAGATCAGGTGACACCAACGCCTGCACCTCATGCGTATCCATCAACTTCAGATTATTCCCCTGCAAATTCACCTGGGCTTGCCAATGCGGTAAATTGGCTAACGACAATACACCATTCGCGCTCAGCATTCCCGCCCCCGCACGCAATGTGCCATTGATGACCGCACGCTCCGTACCGCTGGCTTTCATACTGAGGTTAATCGCATCCAACGTCACCCCCGCTTCCGGCAAATGCACCGCCCCATTTATCAAACGCACATCGCCCGTCACCTCAGGCTTTTTCAGTAAACCACTGATCACCACATCGCCATTTACCTTGCCCTGCAAATGCTCTAGCTGCGGCGAAAAGCGCTCCAACCAGCCAATATCGGGCATATCTGCCGTCACACGCGCATTGATACGGTGATTGCCATCCGCTGGAGCAAGATTGATACGCCCATCCGCCCGTAACTGCCCGTAATTCACCAAATCCACTTGCGCATCGACATCCATCTGCCGATCATTCAGCCGCATATCCGCCCGCGTATTGCTGTATTGCAAAGTCTCCGTCTTGCCCTTACTGCCGCGCACACTCACCGAACTGTTTGGCAAGCGCAATGCCATCTCCGCCACTGGCTTCCCGCCACGCTGCTCAAAACGGTAATCTGCATCCGCACTGCCCGCCAAACTCACCGTATCCGGCAACCACGGGTGCAACATCACCAGCGGAATCTGTTGCAAATCACCCGTCACACTAAAACCTGCCTGCGGAGTCCACGCCGGTTTACCGCAGGCTCGCGACTCGCGTTTACTCAAACAAATCTTGGAACTGCTAAACGCTCGCGCCGAGGCTTGCAACGTAATCGGCGCGGTCATTGTCCAATCACCCGCTGGCGTATCACGCAAAGTAAAGCGCGGAATCTCCCCCGACCACTGCCCATTTTTCCAAGCACCGTTCGCCGCAAGATCCACCTTACCCGCCTCATGCACCACTTGCGCCGTCATCCGATGATTCAACACCGTGCCCTGCCCCTCGACTTGCGCCGACGCAAGCAACGTATCACCCGTTTTAAAATCCTTGAGCAAACCCTTCAGCTCGTAACGTTCACCCGTCTGTTGCGCCTGTACATCCAACGTTCCAACACGGTAATCCTGAAAGCGCAATTTGCTGCCTTGCAAATCCGCCTGAATCTCCGGCTGATCCAGCTTGCCCTTAAAAATACCTTCGCCCTGCAAACTGCCTTCCAAGCCTTTCCACGCTTTCGCAAGATTTTTCGCATCCACTTTCCAACGCAAATCAAACGGCTCGGTCGCTTGCCCCGACACCTCCAGCCGATTGCCCCCCGATTGAATCACCACCTCTTGCGCCGCCAGCTTTGCCTTACCCCAATCAAGTTTACCCTTCGCATTCAGGTCGTAACCTTCCACCTTGCCCGATAAATCCACCACATCCAATTGCAATTCCGAACCGTCCGGCAAGCCCCGCAATGTGCCATTCCCCTTCGCCGCACCCTTAATCTTGGGGTAAAGCTGGGCAAGCACAGGCGCGTCCAATTGCCATTCCACCGCTAGCTTATCGCCCGCATTGCCCTTCGCTAGCAAGCGGTTATCACCCACCAACGCATCCAGCGCTTTTACAACCAACAACTTACCGTTCCAATCGCCCTGCCCCTTCACATCCACCGGATACTCACGTAACTTGCCCTGCAACTGCGTAATATCCACCGCGATGTTCGTCGTATCCTCCGTCAACGCCCCCTTAGAAGTCAGCGCCACCTCAAGATTAGCAGGCCATTCTTTCGCAAAAGGAGCAGGATTCAACTGCTTCCCGCTCAGCATCGCATCCCAAGCAAACCCCGTCTGCCAATCAATTGTGCCATTCGCCGCAAAGTTTCCCGCCGCCCCTTCCAATTGCAAGTGGCTTACTGCCAAATTCGTAAACGTCCCCTTACCCTGCAATTTGCCCTGATAACGCGGGTAAGTATCGTATTGCCAATCCGCCACCGTATCCAAATCGTAATGCGCCAACTCACCACCAAGCTGGATCGTGCCATTGCCCACGCCCCACGTTTTGCTGTCTGACACCACCTTCAGATGCACCTTCAGCTCATGCGGCTTGCCCAATTCCATACTGCCATCCAGTGCAAGATCAACTTTGCCCTGTGCATCGTAAAGTTGCGCCTTCAAGCTATCTACTTGCAAACGTCCATCGCGGGTATGCCCCACCAACGCCACGTCACGCAACCGCAACGGCTCGCCGCCGTTGTGAATTTCCAACTCACCAATGCTGACATCCCGCGCATCCACATTGAAGGGCAGCACCAGACTCGGTAATACAAACGGCTCGCGTTGCCCCGCTGCTGTAGGCGTTTCCTGAAGTGTCAGCACCAACTTATCCATGTGCAAACGTTCAATACGGAAGGTGGTTGGCGTTCCCAAATCTGCCGAATGCCGTAGCGCAAGATTACTCGCCTCCACCTGCATCGTCGTATCGCCCCAACGCAACTTGGTCGCCGACACCCCGTCGATCAATGCCCCGCCAGCCCCCTCCAATATCAACCCCGTCACCACCCGCGACGCATTGTTCAACAATAACTGCGTCCCCGTTTGTGAGGCAGCTAAAAATACCAGCAATCCCAATACCGACATCAGTAGCAACAGCAACACCGCCAATGGATTCACCAACCAATATTTCGCCCAAGGCTTCATAAATCCGGCCCTAAACTGAAATAGAAATGCACATCTTGGGTATCCTCTTTAGGCACAGCAATATCCGCCCGAATCGGTCCCACCGGCGACTTGTAACGCACCCCAAACCCCGCCCCCACGTTCATGGTCAAATGCGCGGTATTGTCAAACGCATTCCCCGCATCCACAAATGCCGCGCCACTCCATGCGTCTTGCAACGGGTGTTCATATTCCACGCTCGTAGTCAGCAAATGCTTGCCGCCGATCACATCGCCCGCCGCATTGCTTTCCCCCAACGACTCGAAATCATAACCGCGCACCGAACCTTGCCCACCCGCAAAGAAACGCAACGACTTCGGCATTTCATTCAAATCATTGGTCAGCGTTGTCCCCAACGCGCCTTGCGCAATCACTTTGTCACCGCCATCCAAGGTATGCAGGTATTTACCGTTCACCTTGCCCTGCAAGACGCTTTGATCACTTAATACGCCTGCCACCGCGCCTTGCGCCTCAGCCGCTACTTGCCAACCGCGTTGGGGGAACAAGAGCGCGTCCGTTTTGGTTTTTTTCGCACGCACCCCGCCAAGCGTGAGCTGGGAATGGGTTTCGCCCCCACTGCTCACCCGCGTGGTTTCATCGAGGTAATTCACAAAAACGGTTTGTTGCCAATCGCTGTCCGTGCGGCGGTTGTAATCCACGCCTAACTTAATGCCTTGACTTTCAATGTCGTTATTGCTGGTATGTTGCCAACCGCCCGATGCGCTGGCGTATTCGTGTTCCGGCTGCCACAACGGCACTTTGTATGTACCCTCTACGGATTGCTCGTGTTGCGCCAACACCGCTTTGGCATTGAGTTTATGCCCTTTATTATTGACCCAATGCGACTCCATCCCTGTTTCCACGCGGAAGCCCGTATCCGTGCCGTAACCCACTTGCCCCGTATAGGTGTAACGTTTGCGGCGTTGCGCGGTAATCCCCACGGGCACATTACCATTTTCCGCTTGCTGATAAGCGCCGCTTACTTGTACGTCGCTGTAATAGCCACTGCCTTCCAAAATACGCTGCTGTTTCAATAAGTTTTCAGCATTATAGGTATCGCCTTCACGCACCCGCAAATAGCGCTTCAGGTACTTATCCGCCAGCACATCCTGTTCCACCTTGACCTTGCCGACCTGATAACGCTTGCCCGTGTCAAAATGCAAACGCACTTGAGCTTGGCGCGTAGCAGGGTCTACCCGCAGCTCATGCACCCCGTATTCCGCATCAAAAAATCCCAAATTATTGGCAGTACGGTTCAAATTCGCTTTGAAATCTTCGTACTTTTGATGCACCAACACCTCGCCGCGTTGGTAGGGGGGCACAGCGATAATCTCACGGAAGTCAGGCAAATCTTTGCCAGCCCCCGTAATTTGCACCTCAATCTGCGTCACTTTCACAGGTTCACCGGGCTGTACTGCCACATGCAGTGCCAAACAATTGCCCTGTTGCACGGGGGTTACATTGAAACGCGCCGCGTAATAACCCATCGCTTCCGCGCCTTCGTGTAATTTTTCGGTTGCCGACTCAATAAAACGTGCCACCCGATCCGCCGCACTATCGCATTTCAGGTTGCGCAACGACGGCATAAACGCTCGCAAATTATCCGCCAGCGCCGTTTCTGCCCCTTGAATAGTGACCTGCACAGGTGATTCGGCTTTGGCTGCCACCTCTTCTTCGGTTTGCTGGAAAAAAGCCGCAAATCCCTGCGGGCTTACGCTCAGTAAACACAACCCCCAAACGATGCTTTTCACGGCGGCTTCCGCTCCTTACTGTCAGATCAACTTTTTGATTATTGCTCGAACGCCCATTTCAGAATCGCATCCTGTAAGCGGCGTCCACTTCCTTGGGCTTCCCGACCATTATGCTGCAATACGATGACTAGACGCTTACCGCTACGAGTCAACATATACCCTGCAATCGCCGTGGCATCACTGAGCGTGCCGGTTTTCATGTGGCTACGTCCGCGCAAATCATCGTCTTTAAAGCGGGCAGCCAACGTGCCATCTTCACCCAGCAACGGCAAGGATGCCACGAACTCCGGCATATACGGGTCGCGCCATGCCGTTTCAAGCAACTGCCCTAACTGCCGAGCGCTCAAACGTTCCACACGCGACAAGCCAGAACCGTTTTCCACCACTAGGTCGGTGTAATCAATCCCCGCTTTTTGCAGCAGATTCGCAGTAGCCATACGACTCTTATCCAATGTAGCAGGTACGCCAAGGGTTTGCGCACCCACGGTGAGAAACATATTCCGCGCCATCACGTTATTGCTCCACTTATTCACAAAGCGGATTTGCTCACCCAACGTGCGTGACTCGTGCGTATGCAGCAATACATCCGTCGTTTGCACCTGACCGACTTGCAGTTTACCGTTAAACACGCCGCCCTGTGATTTCCAAACGTCACGGAAGGCATTAAAAACGTGCTCTTCTGGTGTAGACATCACGCGCATGACGAAGTTTTTACCGCAATCCGCCGAATACGCGCCAGAGACTTTGAGCGCGGCTTCTTCTGGCTGAAACGTCGGGTGGTAATGCCATTTACTGCAACCGCCTTTGGCGAGCGTCATGCTGTTCTCCAATTGCAAACCGGGAATCAGCGGAAACGGCGTAATCCCCACCTTGCCATTCACTGGGTCGGCTTCCAGCAGAAAACGGTTCGCCTGAAAGTTAAACATCAACGCCGACGGACGGGCGTTATACACCAGCGTCGGCTCACCATCGAACGCGGCGGGGTCATAATCAGGCACACTGAAATAGCTATTATCGACGACCAAATTACCGCGTATGTCTTTCACGCCCTTGAGTTGCAAGTCATGCAGCAATTGCCAGAACGCTTCATCGGTGAGATAGGGATCGCCGTGACCTTTCAGAATCAAGTCGCCATTGAGAACCCCATCCTTGAGTTCACCGCGTGTCCACGCCTCGGTTTTCCACGTAAAACTAGGGCTGAGCAGCTTGAGTGCCGTCCACGTCGTCAGCAATTTCATCACGGATGCGGGGTTGCGCGGCACTTTATCGTTGTGTACCACCATCGGCACATCCGCACTCAAATCACGGATGTACACACTCAAATTCTGCGCTGGAATCTTGGCTTGCTGCATCAGCGCGGTAATCTCTTCCGGCAAATCGAGGGTGTGCTGATGGCGAATCAGGGTCAGTTCCGCCGGTTGGGGCGCGGCAGGCACAGGGCGAAGCGCTTCCGCACTGACGCTAGCAACGCTGGCACATAGCCCCGCTGTGATAACAAATTTCTTCAACATAATGGATTCGTTGTGGTTTTTAGAGGGATTGATCAAAGTCGGCTAATTCTAGCACTTCAATGCCAGACGCGGGGTAATGCCAACGCAAATCGAAATCGTACAGACGCATCGCGTACACCCGCCCCGCTTGCTGTCCGTGTTGGTAGGAGGGGCGCGGATCTTGGCTCAGAATCTGTTCGATCAGTAAACGAACATCCGTCTGATACTGCGCTTGTTTTTGGGCGCATTGCAGGCTGGCTTTGGCGGAAAAGACCACGGTTTGTTGCGGGCTGGGCGCATCGGGGGCAAAGCCCGCGCTGGCATGAGTAAGCGCATCGGCATACGGCAGGTACGGTTTAATATCCAAAATCGGCGTGCCATCCAGCAAATCAGCACCCGCGAGTTCGAGGGTGATGTGATTGCCTTGGATGGTAATGTCGCACAATTCGGCAACGGAAAGCCCGATGGGATTGGGGCGGAAAGTGGAACGGGTGGCAAATACGCCCAGCCGTGCATTGCCGCCGAGGCGTGGTGGGCGCACGGTGGGTTTCCAGCCTTGCGCTTGCGTGCCGTGGAATACGAAGATTAGCCAGACGTGGGAAAAGCCTTCGAGTCCGCGCACAATTTCGGGTTGGTTGTACGGTGGCAAGAGCGTGAGCGTGGCACGAGCGGCTGTGACCAAACCGGGTTGGCGGGGGATGCCGAATTTTTCTTTGTAGGGGGAAGAGATTGTGCCGATGGGGTTGAACAGGATTTTATCTTGGAAACTCATAATGTCACTCAAATACATCTCGTGATTTTGTAAATCAAACACTATACTTTAAAACATCTAAAGCTTAACTTTACATTTGCAAACTATGTTCACCCAACGCCACCTCGCCCCCAAGCTCCTGACTGCCCTCAACAGCAGCCCGATTGTATTCATCAGCGGCGCACGCCAAGCCGGAAAAAGCACCTTGGTACAAACGCTCTCCGCCAGCCACTTCCCAGCGGATTACGTCACCTTCGACAGCCCCACCGCGATGGCTGCCGCTGTCAGCAACCCCGACTTCTTCCTAAGCCGCGACCGCCCGCTGATTATTGATGAAGTTCAGCTTGTCCCCGACATCTTCCGCGCCCTCAAAAAACGCATCGACGACTTGCGCCTCAAAGACAAAGCCAACAGTAACGGACGCTACCTACTAACAGGTTCAGCCAATATCATGGCACTGCCCAAACTCGCGGATGCACTGGTCGGGCGCATGGCATTGCTACGCCTTTACCCCTTATCCGCACTGGAATTGCATGAACAAAGCGGCACATTCCTCAGCAACTTATTCAACAACCGCTTCCCCTATCAAACCCTCAGCACCAGTATGGAAGCCACGCTCACCACCATCCGCGATGCGACATTTCCAGAACTCCCCGGCAAAACCGAGGCAGAACGCGAACGGTGGTTCGACAACTACATCAGCACTCTCTTGCAACGTGACATGCGCCAAATTGCCGAAGTCGAAAAAATCACCTTGCTACCCAGCCTATTACGTCTAATGGCAGCACGCGCAGGCAATCTGGTGAATGACAGTGAAATCGCCCGCAGTGTCGGTCTGAATGCTGTGACAGGCAAACGTTACCGCACCCTATTGGAATTCATGTACCTCACTACCGACATTCCGCCGTGGTTTCGCAATATTGAAAAGCGCCTAGTCAAAGCACCCAAAGCCTACTTGTTGGACACCAATTTGCTCTGCCACACGCTCGGCTACCGCCTACAAGATTTACCATTACACAACCCTACGCTGTTTGGGCATGTACTGGAAAACTTTGTCGCCAGCGAACTAATCAAGCAATTGTCGTTCAGCAATACCCGCGCCAACCTGTTTCATTTCCGCACCAGTGACGGTAAAGAAGTCGATTTCGTCTTAGAACAACCTAACGGACAATTAGCAGGTGTTGAAGTCAAAGCCGCAGGGCAAGTCCAAAGCATTGATTTCAAAGGCTTGCAAGAACTGCAACAACAGGTAGGCGATGACTTTCTCTGTGGCGTGGTATTGTACCAAGGCACAGAAACCGTCCCGTTTGGTGAAAAGCTGTGGGCAGTGCCGTTACCCGCACTCTGGCATTAGGCTTGCCCCGCCCCAATGTGCTGCACGTCACGCAGCCCCTCACCCGCCAGCACAAACGCTTGCCCAAATCCCATCACAAACCGCCCAGACTGCGGTTTCAAGCGGAACATCACAAAATCACCCAAGCCACGCAGCAAGCCCACCACATTGCCAAACCGCGCCTCTATCTTGTCCAGCATCAGCGGATACGCCGCCTCTTCCCGCGCCACCACTTCCGCCACACAACGATAGGTCGCACGGGTACGCGCAAAAATCTGTCGGGCATCTTGCTCATCCGTAATCAACAACACTGCCACCTGCGGATGATGCAAAATTTCTTGCGTATGGCTGGCAAGCCCGCTTACAAAAATGTAGAAATTACCCGCATCATCCCGCACGAAAGGCGCATAACTGATCGACGCTTCGCCCCCTGCATCCAGCGTTGCCAGTTGCAGAGTTTTTGCGCTTTCCAGTAATTGCCCCAGTGTCTCCTCAGGGTGTTTACTCATAACGTTTCTCCTCAAATAGCGTAATCATGCAGTTTGTCTGCTTATTTTGCGGATTTCGCCACAAAAGCACACGATAGAGAGTTAAACATAGCAACTTTTTGCTGTTTTTACTCTCTTATAGACAATAACTAAAACCACCTAGGAGTTCCGCAATGCTCAAAACATTCTTCCCCTCCGTCTCAGCACAAATGCTTGGCGTGCTCGCTTTTTTAGCAATCATTTCCGCTTGCAGCCTCGATACCGAGAAAGCGGTGACGCCCATGACGCTTTCCGGCACACAATGGGACTTAAAAACGCTCAGTGGGCAAACCGTGAAAACGGATAAATTGCCAACGATTCAGTTCGATACCAGCCGCATGAATGGCTACGCCGGATGCAACCAATTTTTCGGTAACTACACTGGCAGCAGCGATGGCGTGTTTAGCAGCAGCGGTATCGGTGCAACCAAAATGGCGTGCATGGGTGACAAAAGCCAATTGGAACAACAGTTTTTTGCGCAACTTGCCAAAACCAGCCAATACGCCATCGTGCTGGATCAACTGCATTTGTTAGACAACGACCGCAATATCCTCATGGTACTGAGCGCCGCCAAACCGGCAAAACCGACCGCTCAATAACGCCTCTCACCGCTTATCATAAAAACAAAATAGGCTGGCATCCACACGATGGATGACCAGCTCACTCCCTGCCTAGACTGTTACCAAGATTCACAATAAATGGTTTCAGTCATGCCAAACGTACCGTCCCTGCGTTCTTTATTGCTCTGCCTCCCCTTAGTGCTGGCAGCGTTGCCTACTCAGGCGGGTAGCCTCGATCCACTCAGCGCCGCCGAAATGGAACGTGCCATTCAGCAAGCTAGCAGCGCCCCACCCGTCGCCACCACCCGCCAACTCGCCAACAACGCCAACAACGCCAACAACGCCAACAACGCCAGCATCCCAGCCCCAGAACGCTTGCTGGTCGAACGCCATCTCAATGCCAAAGGCGAAACTGCCCGCCTTGCCGACGTGTACACCTACGACTACGCCACCAATGAAACCATCATTAGCGTGATTGACTTGGATACCAATAAAATCCTGTCCAACAAACGCGAGAAAAACCTGCAATTACCGCTGACCGATAACGAACTCAAACGCGCCTCCGACCTAATCTTTGCTGATGACGAACAGCGCAGCCTGCTGGATGCCGAATTCAAGCGCATTACCGGTAAAACCCTGACCGACCCGCAGCAATTGCAAGTCAAAGCCTTTGTTTTCCACGCCTCCAGCTTGCCCGAACAACTCAATGATGCCTCCAAGCAATGCGGTTTACACCGTTGCGCCCAAGTGCTGCTCTACACCGCTGACTCAGTAGTGTTTGAAGTCAGCCCCATCGTCAACCTGTCCGCAGGCGTTATTACCCAAAATATCGGCTTCTAAGGGAACACCACCATGCACTACCGCACTCCCCTACTCGCACTGAGCCTGCTTGCCTTGTGGCAAAGCCCTGCGTTTGCCGCCCCCAGCACCGCTTGCAATGGACAAACCCTCAGCAAAACCTTTGCCTCCGGCGCAAGCTGGAATTTGTGCTGGGCAGTGCGCCCCGCCGAAGGCATCGTGCTTTCGCAAGTCACCTACAAAGCCCCCAATAACGCCGCCCGCCGTGTTCTCGGTGAAGCCGCGCTTTCCCAACTGGAAACCGCATTCGACGATGGCTCAGTCGCCCCGCTCATGCTCACCACCGAGGCTGGCTTTGGCGGCAACAACCTGCAAACCCTCACCGCGCCAGACTGCGCTGGCGGTACACTTCGCGCTGACAATGGACGCAATGTGCTGTGCGAAACCACCCGTAGCCACGGCTATTTCTATAAATACACTACGCAACGCCAAGGGCAATTGCTGGAACTCGCCAGCCACTCGCAAATCGGTGCACGTAACTACAGCGTGCGCTGGCGGTTCTTTGAAAACGGCACGATTGAACCCAGTGTCGGTTTAAGTGGCGAATTACCCGTGGTCGATGCCACTGCCGCCCAATACGGCTGGCCTGCGATGAAAAGCGGCAAAATTGCCACGGGCTTTACCGATCACGCGTTATGGCGACTCGATTTCGACCTCGACACCACTCACGCCAACGATGTTGTGGAAGAAATCACCAGCACGCCGACTACCGATCGCTTGCGCAAAACCAAAGCGATTACCGCCTTAAACACCGAAACAGGACGCAGCTTTGACCCCGAAACCAAACGTTTCTGGCGCATCCGTGACGGCATCCTCACCAATGGCAGTGTCGGGCAAATCTCCTACGAACTCGTGCCCAACCATTACGACGCCAGCCGCGCCAATAGCAGCAATGCAAGCTGGTTAGCGCAAGACGTATTTTTCACCCGTTACAACGCTTGCGAAAAATACGCTGCCAACAATCCCACCAGCGCTTGCGGCGGCAATGTCAGCCAATTCGCCAATGCCGAAAGCATCAACCAGCAAGATGTAGTGGTTTGGTACAAGCAAAGCTATCACCACCTGCCGCGCAGTGAAGACAGCAACCGCATCAGCACCGTCTGGAGCAGCTTTCAGTTATTGCCACGCGACTGGCATTCCACCAATCCGTTTTGAGGCAGGGAACAACAACCATGCAAACAACCAACTACGCCTATGCCGCCCTCGCACTGTTAGCGCTGCACGGCTTCCTGCCCAGCACCGCGCACGCTGCCGAATTCTGTGCTGACCAATATTACGTGGACACGACGCTTCCCAACCAAGCCCGCTGGGATATGTGCTGGGAACACCGCAACCGCGAAGGCGTGGTGTTGCACCACGTCCATTACACCCCGCCCAATGGCACGCGCCGCATGGTGTTATTCCAAGCCGCTGTCGCACAAATTCACGTCCCGTATGACGACAATGGCGCTCGCTACCACGACGTGTCCGACTACGGGCTAGGCGGCGGTTATATGTCCGCACTCACCACGCAAGAATGTGTGGGCGGGCAACTGCTGAATTACGCAGGCAAAAACATTCTGTGCAAACAAATCAGTCCTCGCGATGATGCCTATAGCGTTGACAATGACCGCCTGCAAGGGGATGCACTCAGCCTATTCAGCGTGTCCGCAATTGGTGCATACAACTACATTCCCGAATGGCGTTTCTTGGATGACGGCGCAATCGAACCGGGCATTGGTGCTACGGGCGCATTGCAACGCTTTGGCGCAAGCACCCTCGCCCCGCACGGCTGGCTGCTGGAAAGCAACAAAATCGGCATTGCGCATTTGCACAATTTCTTCTGGAAACTCGACTTCGATCTCGGCGGCACAGGCTCAGACGACGTGGTGGAAGAAATCAACTACACCCAAAGCAACGGCAAAATGGCGCGTACCCATACCGCGCTCACCAGCGAAGCAGCGCGTTCGGTTGACCCCACGCAAGTGCGCTCTTGGCGGATCATGGATAGCAACCTGAAAAACGCCAAAGGGTTGCCGATGTCTTACGAAATCCAACTGCCCGAATCGGTGCAACGCGATGACGGCCCTAGCAGTGAACCGTTTACCCAACACGATTTTTTTGTGACCAAGCAAAAAAGTTGCGAACTGTTTGCGTCTCACAACCCCACCACCAATGCGTGTGCGGCTGACTTGAGCACGTTCGTGAACGGTGAAAGCCTCAGTGGGCAAGACATCGTGGTGTGGCCTTCCACCACCTTCTACCACATGCCGCGTGCGGAAGATGCGCCGCGCATGGATGCACATTGGAGTCACATCCGCGTGATTCCGCGTGACTGGCACGATAAAAATCCGTTGAGCACCAGCGCGGAAACCGTACCAGATACCACTACGCCGCCACCTCCGCCGCCCCCACCACCACAACCGCCTGCCACTGGCACAATTTCCAATAACGCCAGCGGCATTAGCGTGAACGGCAATCTGACCGATTGGGCAAGCCTCACCTCGTTTGGTGCTGACCCTGATGAAATCACGGGTGCAAACAATAAGCTCAACTGGCTGGAAGGCTGGTTAGCCAACGATACCGACCGCGTATACCTTGCCTACAAAACCAAAGACGCGATCGACACCAGCGGTTTCTGGGGGTATCAGGCGTATCTGGATGGCGATTCCAGCACCACCACTGGCTACAAAACTGGCGCATTGGGTGCGGATTACTTAATCGAAGGCAGCAATGTCTGGCGTTACACCGGCACAGGCACAAGCTGGAGTTGGGCTTACCAAGGCAAAATGACCACGCAAACCAGCGGCAATGTCGCGGAATTCAGCTTCCCGCGCAGTTGGTTAGGCGCAAGCACGGAATTGCGCCTGATGTTCTGGGGCAACAATGCGGCGTTTGGTGGCACTACCCGCGACATTTACCCCGATGGCGCACTCATCAACGGCGCAACCACGCGTTACTTTACCTACAAAATGTACGTATCCACGACCACAGGCGGCGGTAATACTGGCGGTGGCGGCACAAGCAATAGCGGCATTAGCAACCCCGTGAGCAGTTTAAGCATCAATGGCAACCTCAGCGATTGGAGCGCATTAACCTCGTTCGGCACTGACCCGACCGATGTTTCCGGCGCAAACAACCCGCTGGATTGGCAAGAAGGTTGGATGGCGCACAATAGCAGCACCGTGTATATCGCTTACCGCACTTTGAACGCGGTGAATACCGACGGCTTCTGGGGCTATCAAGCCTATTTGGATACCGACAGCACGACTGCCACGGGCTACCAAACCAGCGGCTCATCCGCTAATGCGATGGGCGCGGAATACATGCTTGAAGGCAGCACACTGTGGCGTTACACGGGGGATGGTGAGAGTTGGAGCTGGGTCGAACAAGGCGTTACCACCTATGCGATCAGTGGACAAACAGCCGAATTCAGCCTGCCACGTAGCTGGTTAGGCAATCCCAGTAAACTACGGTTAATGTTCAAGGGGAATAATGCGGCGTTCGGTGGCACGGTTGCGGACATTTATCCGAATGACACGGCAACACCGCGCTATTTCGAGTATCGTTTCCAGTAACGCCTCATTACACCTGAAGCAGCGAGCACACAACGATGTTAACAAAATGGCTCACATTCTCTACGCTCAGTCTGCTCTTGGCAGGCTGTAGCGGCAATGCGGCGACGACTTGGCAACAACACCAAGTCAGCAGCAGCGGGCTGTACCAAGCCACGCTGACCTGCGCCACCGCCCCCACCGTGGCAATCTTTCAGGAATGTGCATTGCAACTCAGCAGCGAGCAAGCCTTGCCGCCCGACTTGAGCCTTACCGTGGATGGCGGAATGCCCGCCCACGGACACGGTTTACCCACCGCACCGCAAGCTGTCCCAACGGGTAAGGTTGGTGAGTATCGTATTGACGGGCTGAAATACAGCATGGTGGGTGAATGGGTACTGGGTTTCTGGCTGCACTCTGCGGCTGGGCAAGACAAAATCGTATTCCGGTTCACCTTCTGATGCGCACAACCGCTTACTTACTCGGCATTGCCTTGGTGCTGGGCATGAGTGCTTGTAACGACGGCAGCGTGTGGACAGCGCAAGAACGCGCCACCTTGCAATCGCTCAACCTCGCCACCTTGCCCGCCGCGCATGACCCCAGCAATCGCTTTGCCGATAACCCGCAAGCAGCAGCATTGGGCAAGCAATTATTCTTCGACCCACGTTTGAGCCGCAATGGGCAAGTTGCCTGTGCGACCTGCCATCGCCCCGAACACGCTTTCAGTGACGGCAAACCCGTTGCCGAAGCCTTAGCGAAAGGCACGCGCAATACCCCCTCTTTGCTAGGCGTTGCGCACAACGACTGGTTTTTCTGGGACGGGCGCAAAGACAGCCTGTGGTCGCAAGCCCTCGCACCGTTGGAAAATCCGGCGGAACACGGTTTCACCCGCGTGGAAATCGTGCGCTTGCTGCTGGAAGATACCGCCTACGCCTCCCAATACCACGCCTTACTCACCGACTTGCCGACACCCGAAACGGTAGCGACTTTGCCCACTAGCGCCTCCCCTTCCGGCACGCTGGAACAATTGCAGGCATGGAAAAGTATGCCGCCAGCAGCGCGTGAACAGGTGGATCAAGTATTCGCCGCAACCGGGAAATTCATCGCCGCTTACGTTAGCAGCTTAGCGCTTGCCCCCAATCGGCTCGACACCGCGATCAACAACAGCAGCGCCCTAACCCCCTCTGAAATTGCCGGAGCGCGTTTATTCATGGGCAAAGCGCAATGTATCTTGTGCCATTCTGGCGCAATGCTCACCAACCAAACTTTCCAGAATATTGGCACGGGAATGCTCGGTAAAGACAGCGGACGTGCCACCGTGTTGGATAGCGTGCGCAACGACCGCTTCAATTGCCAAGGCAAATACAGCGATGCTGCGCCGGAAACCTGTACCGAATTGCAATTCCTCACCCGCAACCGCCACAGTGTCGCAGGCGCATTCAAAGTGCCTAGCCTGCGCAATGTTGCCCAAACCGCCCCGTATTTTCATGACGGACGCATGGCAACACTGGACGCGGTGATTGATTACTACGTGCAAGCCGCGCAGCAAGCCAATAAAGACCATGATTTGCCGCGAATCGAATTGAGCGATGCGGAAAAGCGTGACCTGATCGCTTTCCTGAAAGTGCTATAACCGTTCAGAGTATCGCGGCATTAATCCATAAATGCGCCCAGATACTCACCACGTAGCCGAGCGCTACTGCCCACGTCCATTGAAGGTGTGAAGCAAAGGTATAAATGCCCCGCGCTTGTCCCATCAACGCAACACCTGCTGCTGAACCAATCGACAGCATCGAACCACCGACCCCCGCCGTCAGCGTCACCAATAACCATTGCCCCTGCGACATCTCTGGCTGCATGGTCAGCACCGCAAACATCACCGGAATGTTATCCACCAATGCGGACAAGATACCTACCAGCACATTCGCCCAGGTTGCCCCTAGATCGGTATAAAGGAGTTCCGAAACCAGTGTCAAATACCCGAATGCCCCCAAACCGCCCACACACAAAATGACCCCATAGAAAAACATCAGCGTATCCCATTCCGAGCGCTGCAACTGGCTGAAAATATCAAACCGCCCAATATTCCCCTCGCCAATCTGATTGCGTGGATCGTGTTCAGCCACTTTCAAATACCAACCGTATAATTTCAGCACACCCAAACCCGTCATCATGCCCAGCACGGGCGGCAAATGCAGCGAGTTGTGGAAGATGACTGCCATCGCAATGGTGGCAATAAATAACCCCAGCACCACAAAGCCGCCTTGCTTGACTACCGCCAAATCATGATTGGCGGCAGGCTTACCCTTTTCAACAAAGAACGACATGATCACCGCAGGTACAAGCCAGTTCAGCACCGAGGGGATAAACAAAGCGAAAAATTCCGTGAATTTAACCAGACCTGCCTGCCATACCATCAAAGTGGTAATATCACCAAACGGACTCCAAGCCCCGCCTGCATTCGCTGCCACCACGATATTGACACAGCCCATCGCCACAAATTTGGGTCGGTCGGCGGCTACCGATACCAATACGGCTGCCATCAGCAAAGCGGTAGTCAAGTTATCGGCTATCGGGGAAATGCAGAACGCCAGTATCCCCGTCGTCCAGAAAATGCCATAAAGCGAAAAGTCTTTCGATACCAGCTTTGAGCGTAACGCCGCAAACACATGACGCTCTTCCAGCGTATTGATGAAGGTCATTGCCGCCAGCAAGAACAGAAACAGCTTGGCGTATTCCAACAAGTTATGGTCGAGGATTTCCTCCACCTTGTCGGTTTGCCCAATACCAGCGTAGGCGATTGCCACCAATACCCAAATAATGCCCGCCACGACCATCACGGGCTTAGACTTGCGCAAATGGATGCGCTCTTCACCAATCACTAGCGCGTAGGCGAAGACGAACAGAATCAGCGCAGTAATGCCAAAGCCTGTTCCGGTCAGATCTAAGTTTTCCATTATTTCACCTCGAAGAAAGCACCATTCTAGGTGAAATGATGGGTATAAACAAAAATGCCCGCAAACGCGGGCATTTCAGAGCAGCCAAAACAGCGCCAGCTAAATGCTTAGCCTTTCGCCATCAGTTGTTCATACTTCAACTGCAATTGCGATTTGGATTCAACGTGCTCTGGGTCATGTGGAATGCAATCCACGGGGCAAACCGATACGCATTGCGGCTCATCGTAATGCCCGACGCACTCAGTGCAACGGTTTGGGTCAATCACATAAATTTCATCACCAGCAGAAATCGCGTCGTTGGGGCACTCTGGCTCGCAAACGTCACAGTTAATGCACTCGTCAGTAATCATCAATGCCATGTACTAAATCCTCTTAAATGTTTATTTGCGGCGATTTTACCTATCTGCCCCAAAAGATAACATTAACTTCTATCAAAATAACAATACTCAGACTTTTTCTAACCCAACCCGCGATCAGTACGTACTTGTGCAATTTTCTGCTTCAACGCTTCCAACACATGCGGCGCAACAAAACGGGACACATCCCCGTTAAGGATAGCGACTTCTTTCACCAAGGTAGACGAGATAAAGGAGAAACTTTCACCCGGCATCAAAAACACCGACTCGACTTCCGGCGCAAGGCTGCGGTTCATGCTAGCTAATTGGAATTCAAACTCGAAATCGGACACTGCACGCATTCCGCGCACCAGCACGCGTGCATTTTCGCCCCGTGCAAAGTCCACCAGCAACCCTTCAAAGCCTTTCACCGTGACACGATCCGCTAAACCTTGTTCGTGCAATTCACGCTGAATCATCGCAACCCGTTCTTCCAACGAAAATAGCGGCTTCTTTTTCGGGTTGTACGCCACCCCCACCACGACCCGTGCACACAATTTGCCCGCACGCTTAATCAGGTCAAGGTGTCCCTTGGTAATCGGGTCGAATGTGCCCGGATAGACAGCAGTAATTTCCATGAATACAAGCCATATAGATTGATGACAAAAGAAGTAGGGAATGTCCTATTCATCACCTTGTAACACCTTATGGTGCATTGCACAATATCCCATTCGCTGAGCTGCACCGTTTATGTGCTGCGCTGCGAAATTACCTGTGTTAACAAGAATAAACCGCTGGCAGCCACCACAATACTGGGTCCTGTAGGCGTATCCATTTGCAAAGAAAGTCCCATCCCAGCCAGCAATGCCACCACGCCCAATAGCACCGCAAACACGACCATTTGTTCAGGCGTTCGCGCAAAGCGCCGCGCCGTCGCCGCTGGAATAATCAGCAATGCCGTGAGCAATAATACTCCCACAACTTTCATGGCAACTGCCACCATCAAGGCAATCAACAGCATGTAAGTCGCGCTCACCCACCACACTTTAACACCTTCCACCTGCGCCAATTCCGCGTGGACACTTAAGGATAATAGCGGTCGCCATAGCCACACCATCACCCCCACGACCAGCACGGTTAAACCCCATGTCAGCGCAATATCGAACGGTGTTACCGCCAAAATATCCCCAAACAAATACGCCATCAGATCCACGCGCACATTCGGCAAGAAGGTCAACGCCACCGTACCCAACGCCAGCGCACTGTGCCCAATAATCCCCAGCACCGTATCACTGCCTAGTGCCGGATTGTTTTGCACATACAGCATCAGCAACGCCACCAACGCACACACCAACATAATCCACAGATTCATGCTTGTGCCCGTCATCAGTCCAATCGCCACGCCCAACAAGGCCGAATGCGACAAGGTATCGCCAAAATACGCCATACGCCGCCACAGCAAAAACACGCCCAGCACACCGCTCATCAGCACCACCGCCAAACCTGCCAGCAATGCCCGCCCAATAAAATCATCCATGCCGTTGCTCCTCTCCATCTGTTGGCAAAGGCACGACGCAACCGTGTATATCGTGCTGATGATCATGATGATGCGTATACACCGCGAACCCCGCAGCGCGGGCATCCCCAAACAGACGTAAATATTCGGGGTGGCGCGACACTGCCTCCGGCTGCCCCGAACAACAAATATGCTGATTCAAGCACAATACCTGATCGGTCGCTGCCATCACCAAATGCAAATCGTGCGACACCATCACCACGCCGTAGCCATGCTTCTGTTTCAAGCGCGTAATCAGTTGGTATAACTCGCTTAAACCGCTCACATCCACGCCCTGCCCCGGCTCATCCAGCACCAACAATTGTGGCTGATTCAGCAAGGCGCGTGCCAGCAACACGCGCTGCAACTCACCGCCCGATAAGGATTGCACCGCTTGCGGCAATAAGGCTTGCACGCCGACTTCTTCCGCGCTCAACCGCACTGCTGCCGCATCATGCCGCCACAAATTCAAGCCAATGAAACGCTCAACCGTGAGCGGGAGCAGCCGATCCAAGTGAAATTTTTGTGGTACATAGCCAATCCGCAAATCGGGTTGCCGCCACACGCTGCCGCTGTCCGGTTTTTGCAAACCCAGTAGAATTTTCAGTAAGGTCGATTTCCCCGCACCATTAGGGCCAATCAGTGTTAAAACACTTTGCGGGTACACTTCAAGGCTGACATCGTGCAAAATCACCCGCTGCCCAAAGTGCAGACCAATATTTTCCAGTTTTGCTAAGTGTGTGATGGACATCCCTGCCAACGTATAAGAGTGAAAAAATGTTCCGTATTCTAACGATTTTCCTAGTGGCGTGCTTAGCCGTTTTGTCCGCTTGTCAACCCGACCCGACCAGCAAACCACTGGTCGTCAGCACGATCAAGCCCCTTCACGCCTTGGTGTACGCCATTGCAGGCGGCGCAAACAGCCCGTTGGAACTGCGCCAACTCTTGCCGGATGGCGCATCGCCGCACCATTACGCCCTGAAACCGTCCGATATGCGTACCTTAAATAGTGCTGCCGTGGTCTTGCGTATCGGCAGTGGCTTGGAAACATTTTTAGACAAACCGCTGGCAAATCTGCAAGCACAGCAGCGGGTGCTTACCCTTGCCGATGCCACGGGCATTCAGCACTTGCACGCCCGCGCTAGCCACGGCGCAGCAATGACAGGGCATGATGCCCATAGCGAAGACTTGCATGTGTGGTTAAACCCCGACAACGCCATTGCGATGAGCCGCGCCATTGCCACGGCCTTGGGGGAAGCCGACCCTGGTCATCAAGCCGACTATGCTTTGAATGCCGACAAGCTGATTCAACGTATCCACGAAACCGATTTATCCATCCGCCAGCAACTTGCCCCACTCAGCAATAAACCGTATTTGAGCTTTCACGATGCTTGGCAACATTTTGATACACATTACGGCTTAAACTTTGCGGGGGCAGTGACCTTGGATGTGTCGCGCTTACCAGGGGCAAAACACGTCCAAGATATTCGCAAGATCGTTGAGGAAAAACAGGCGGTCTGCCTGTTTCAAGAGCCGCAATTTTCGCCCACGCTAGTGAAAACCTTGGTGGAAGGCAGCGACATCCGTATCGGTGAACTTGACCCGCTGGGAATGGGATTACCGCTGGATGACAATACTTACATCACCTTATTGCGACAGGCGGCTGAACGTTTTCAGCAATGCTTACAATAGCAGATTAATAAATACCCAAATCGATCAGCGGCACTGACTCACGACGACTTTCGCGTAATGCACCACCAATGTATTCATAGCGCAAGCCTTGACCTTCGGTATAACTTTGCGAGCGGTATAAACTCATCCGAAACGCGCAGCCACCGCGCAACATGACGATATTACGGTCGTTCATTTTGAGTTGCACATTGGCACCGCGCACGGTATGTACCATGTCATCAGCGAAAACAACATCGCCCCGTTTGAGGATGCGCATCTCGCTATTCAACGTGCTTCTTGCTGTCACCTTGCCACGCTTGGATAGCACCGTACCGGCTTCCTGACGTTCGATTGTGGTATTCGGTGCTGGCATAAACGATCTCCGTCCGGTTGGGGATTGACTCACGGTATGGGTTTGCATTCGTAAGGATAGACTAGCCTAACGGGCTGACACGCATTTAAGGCTACAAAAAAGGTAAAGTGCAAAAAAAATCCGCCGGACGGTCACAGCGGATTTTTTCTGCCCAGTTAAAACGCGAAAATCGCAGGGCGATAGAGAAAATTAAGGAAGGATAGTTTCGCCACGCAATAGGTCATCCAGCGATTCACGGCGGCGCACGACGTGCACCGTATCACCATCCACCATAATTTCGGCAGCGCGTGGACGCGTATTGTAATTGGATGCCATCGTGAAACCATACGCACCTGCTGAACGTACCGCGAGGAAATCCCCCGGCTGAAGGTTCAAATCGCGTTCTTTGCCTAAAAAGTCGCTGGTTTCACACACCGGGCCTACGATGTCGTAGGTCGCCATTTCGCCCTCGGTACGCGGCACAACTGGAATGATTTCCTGCCACGCACTGTATAAAGCAGGGCGGATCAGGTCGTTCATGGCAGCATCCACGATGGCGAAGTTTTTGTATTCCGACAGTTTCAGGAATTCGACTTCTGTGACCAAAATGCCTGCATTCGCGGCAATTGCCCTGCCCGGTTCGACGAAAATTTCGTACTGGCATAAACGTTCATCGGTGAACAATTGCGCCATGTAGTCGGCAGGGGAAGGCGCTGCTTGTCCTTCTTGATAACGCACGCCCAAACCGCCGCCGATGTCGAGGTGGTGAATCTTCACACCTTGCGCTTGCAAGCGTTCCGCCAAGGCGAGCAAACGTTGCAACGCATCCATGAATGGCGTAAGCGTCAGCAATTGCGAACCGATGTGGCAGTCAATACCGACCACGTTCAGGTGAGGCATGGCGGCGGCTTTCAAATACACGGCTTCGGCACGACCGATTTCGATACCAAACTTGTTTTCTTTCAAGCCAGTGGAAATGTAGGGGTGGGTTTGCGCATCCACATCGGGGTTAACGCGCAAGGAGATAGAGGCTACTTTGCCCATTTCACCCGCTACTGCGTTGATGCGGTCGAGTTCGGCTTCGGATTCGATATTGAAGCAACGGATACCCACTTCCAATGCACGGCGGATTTCAGCGGCTTTTTTGCCAAGACCGGAAAACACCACTTTGCTGGGGTCGCCGCCTGCGCGTAATACCCGCTCCAATTCGCCGCCGGATACGATGTCGAAACCTGAGCCTAAACGAGCGAATAAGTTGAGAATGGCGAGGTTGGAATTGGCTTTGACTGCGTAGCACACTAGGTGCGGTTGTGCGCCAAACGCGTCGTTGAAAGCGTGCCAATGGCGTTCCAGCGTGGCGCGGGAATAAACGTAGCACGGTGTGCCGTGAGCGCGGGCAATGTCAGCGACGGCGACATTTTCGGCGTGGAGTTGCCCGTTGCGGTATTCAAAATGATCCATGATTTATTTCGCCTGTTCGTGTTTTGGTTGTGACTGATCGGGCAAGGTTAACGGGCCTTTGTTGCCACAGCCTGCCAGTAAAGCCAGTACGATAGCGAATCCTAGGTATTTTTTCATGCTTTAAACCTCATCGACAAATCCACCGCCCGCACATGCTTGGTAATCCCGCCAATCGACACGAAATCCACGCCCGTTTCAGCAATCGCCACCAACGTTTCTGGGCTAACCCCACCGGAGGCTTCCAACGGAATCTCCCCCCCGTCGCCCGCACCGCTTCGCGCATATCCGCAAGGCTATACTCATCCAGCATAATAATATCGGCGCGTGCAGCCGTCGCTTCCGCCAATTCCTGCAAATTCTCGGTTTCCACCTCCACTAGAATGCCGGGGTGTAACGCCCGCGCCTGCTGAATCGCCTTGGTGATCGACCCCGCCGCCATAATGTGGTTTTCCTTAATCAACACCCGATCATACAGACCAATACGATGATTCGTACCGCCGCCACACAAGACTGCATACTTTTGTGCTGTACGCAAACCGGGCAAGGTTTTGCGCGTATCCAAAATCCGGCAAGACGTGTGTGCCACCAAATCCACATACCGCCGCGTCGCCGTCGCGGTTGCCGACAGCGTTTGCAGGAAATTCAACGCCGCCCGCTCACCACTCAAGATAGAACGCGCACTACCCCGCAAAGTACACAGCAAAGCATTCGCCGCTACCCGCTCGCCATCCTGATACTGCCATTCAATCTGCACAGTGGGGTCAAGCTGGCGGAACACTTCATCAAACCACGCTACACCACACAAAGTAGCGTCTTCGCGAGAAATAACCGTGGCGCTGGCTTGCTTCTCCGCCGGAATCAGCCCAGCGGTAACATCGCCCGTGCCAATGTCTTCGGCTAAAGCGCGAGCGACGGTTGCTTGAATATCGTTAGGTAATTTCATCAGAACCTCAAATAAAAATGGGAGGCAATCACGCCTCCCACCAAGTGCCCCTGACTCCTCGTCAGATTCGTGTTAGATGCGGGTAATACCCATCATCTTCAAAATGGATTTTTCGTAGAACGGTTCGGAACTGCCTTTTTTCATTTTACGGATGAAGTATTTCTCGAACGCAATCTTAGCCATGTGTACCCACTTGCCTTTCTTGAACCACGCCACGTTACGGGGTGGAATCTGAGGCAGTGCGACGAAAGCTGCACCCGTGTCTCCCATGTCCGCCAAACAGATGGCGTTCCATGTACCGGTGGTGTGCGGCTCTTTGCCGTTCAACTCATCTGCAATGTTATGTACCAGAGAAGTGACCATGGATTCAATCATATAACCGGTCTTCGGTGCACCTGTGGGGACAGGCGTCGCTTCTACCGGCGGAATGGCGATACAAACGCCCGCCGCGTAGATGTTTTTGTATTTCGGGTTGCGGTGCAATTCGTCCACGATCACGAAACCACGCGGGTTACACAAGCCTTCTACCGCTGCTACCGCATCCACACCTTTGAACGCAGGCAACATCATCGCCATATCAAACGCAAGTTCGTGCTCTTTCTCGACTTCGCCTTTGTTGGTCATTTCGGTAACGAACATTTTACCCGCTTCAACCTTAGTGGTTTTCGCATTGGTAATCCACTGCATGTGGTGATTACGCAGCTCGGATTCCAACATCCCTTTGGAGTCACCTACGCCACCCAATCCTAAGTGACCAATGTACGGTTCAGAAGAAACATACGTCATCTTGAACTTGTTACGCACACCACGTTTACGCAAGTCAGCATCGACAATGAACGCGAATTCGTAAGCTGGGCCAAAGCAACTTGCAAACGGCATCGCGCCCACGATGATGTGACCAGAACCTTTTGCCAACAGCTTTTGATAATCCGCATACGCACCTTCGGCGTGCGTTACGTCACACACCGAATGCGTGTGACCACCGTGTGGGCCTGCGCCTTCAACTTCTTGGAAGAACAATTTCGGCCCCGTCGCGATGACTAAATAGTCATACTTCACGGTCTGACCATCTGCCAAGTGCAGGGTGCTCTCTACCGCATCAATCTTGTCACAACGGCTGCAAATGAATTTGATATTTTTCTTAGCAAGGTATTTTTCAATCGGAAAGGTGATGTCTGAACGTGTGCGCCAGCCCACTGCCACCCAAGGGTTAGAAGGCACAAACTGGAAATAGTCACGTTCGTTAATGACAGTAACGTCATGACCATTACCAAGCATTTCTTTCATTTCATAGGCGGCGGGCATCCCACCTGTACCTGCACCGAGAATTACAATATGAGCCATTAGCGCGAACTCCTAACGATTAATGAGGGTATTTGTTTAATTATGATGATAAACACTTGCCAGCCTTCTCCTCCAGCAATCAGAATAACACCACAAATCACGCGGAAGGTCAATCTCAGCCTTATTTATCAATAAATTAGTTCCACCTAATATTCCATAAAAAAGATATACTTCTTATCATCTAGAAAGCGATAATTTACCCATGAGTGATATAACAACCTATCTCGTTGGTGGTGCTGTCCGCGACCACTTACTCGGCTTACCTGTAAAAGATCGTGACTGGGTAATCACTGGCGCAACACCTGCTGAGTTATTACAACAAGGCTTTAAACCAGTGGGTAGCGACTTCCCCGTATTCCTGCACCCTCACACGGGTGAGGAATACGCCTTGGCGCGTACTGAGCGCAAAACCGCCAAGGGCTACCACGGCTTTCACTTCCACGCCGCACCCGATGTGACGCTGGAAGCCGATCTTGCACGGCGCGACTTAACCATCAACGCGATGGCGCAAGATAACGCAGGCAATCTCATCGACCCTTACGGTGGGCAAGCCGATTTGCAGCAGCGCTTATTGCGCCACGTCTCGGCGGCATTTGCGGAAGACCCCGTGCGAATTTTGCGCGTGGCACGTTTTGCCGCACGCTTTGCACCACTCGGTTTTCAGGTCGCCGCTGACACCCAACAACTCATGCGCGACATGGTAGCGGCGGGCGAAGTCGATGCACTCGTACCTGAACGTGTCTGGCAAGAAACCGTCAAAGCCCTAGCCGAACCCGCCCCACAACGTTTTTTCGAGATCCTGCGGGAATGCGGGGCATTGCGCGTGCTCTTCCCCGAACTCGACCGCTTGTTTGGTGTGCCACAACCCGCGCAACACCACCCCGAAATTGATTGCGGCATCCATACCCTACTGGTGCTGCAACAAGCGGTGCAACTCAGCCCTGCGCCCGAAGTACGCTTCGCCGCTCTCACCCACGATCTCGGCAAAGGGCTAACCCCTGCTGACATCCTGCCCAGCCATCACGGGCATGAACAGCTCAGTCGCCAATTAACGACGCAGTTGTGTGAACGCCTGAAAATTCCCAACCGCTTCCGTGAACTCGCGGAACATGTCGCCGAACAACACGGTCGAATCCATAAAGCGCTGGAATTGCAACCCAAAACGTTCCTGAAAGTGCTGGAAAGCACCGATGCGTTCCGCAAACCCGAACGCTTTGCGCAACTCTTGCTAGCGTGCGAGGCGGATGCGAAAGGACGCACGGGCTTTGAAAACCGCCCCTATCCGCAAGCCGCCCGCTTTCGCGCTGTCTTAGCCGCTTGCCTGCAAGTGGATGTACAAGCCGTCATTCAAGCAGGTTTTCAAGGGGTGCAGATTAAGGATGAGATGCATCGACGGCGGGTAGAAGCCATCCGTGAATGTTTAAGGCATCTTGATATTAGCGCGGACTAGCCGCATATTGAGAATAAAGCATCACTATCAAGAATTTCGAGGAATGGTCATGACGGAAGAAAAAATTGCTTCATTCGGTCTGGGTCAGGTTATCCACCACCGCCTGTTTAATTATCGCGGCGTTATTTTCGACGTTGATCCCGATTTCAAAGGCACAGAAGAATGGTTTCAGAAGAACGTGGAAACCGGCAGCCCCACTAAGGAAGAGCCGTGGTATCACGTCTTGATCGACCAAGACGGGCGCGTCGCTTACGTTGCAGAGCGCAATCTGGAAGCTGACCCGTCGACTGATCCGGTCGAACACCCACTGCTGGAAACCTTCTTCACTGGCTTTGTCGGCGATCATTATCAGGCAAAGCAGACGCTTAACTGATGGTGTGGGACTTACTGGCACATTCCAGCCTTGTCGCCGCGTTTCTGGTCGGGTTGTTGGGTGGCGTACATTGCCTTGGCATGTGTGGCGGCATTGTTAGCGCCCTCACGTTTAGTTTACCGGCAACACAGCGTAACCACCCTGCCACGCTGTTGCCAATCTTGCTGGCGTATAACACCGGGCGGATTGGGGGTTACACCCTCGCGGGGGCATTGGCGGGTGGCTTGGGGGCAGCCTTCTTGTCGATTGGCGGGTTGGACAGTCTGCGGCAAGGGCTGCAACTGTTCGCGGCATTGTTCACCATTGCACTGGGTTTGTATCTGGCGGGCATCTGGGCAGGCGTGGCACAAGTCGAAAACGCAGGGCGCACCTTGTGGCGGCATATCGAACCGTTGGGGCGGCGTTTTATGCCTGTCAATTCCCCCGCGAAAGCCTTACCGCTGGGATTTGTGTGGGGCTGGTTGCCGTGTGGCTTGGTGTACAGCGTGCTGATCTGGGCATTATCAGCGGGTAGCGTGCTGCAAGGCGCACTGCTCATGCTGGCATTTGGGCTGGGTACATTGCCTAACTTATTACTGATGGGCGCAGCCGCCGCAAAGCTTGCAAAATTCACCCGCAACCAAACGGTAAAACGGATTGCGGGCTTGCTGATCGTGAGTTTGGGGATGGTGTTGCTGTGGCAAGCGCTTAAATAATCACACCAGCCAATCGGCTAACCACAAGCGCAGCCGTAATCCCCAACCGGAACTCAGCCCGACTTCACGAAAGCGAATCATGCCTTCTTCATCCAACACGTAATTGCTCGGTACGCCCTTAATGCCGTATTGCGTGGCTAATGAACCGTCTTCATCGACAATCGTGACCCAATCAGTAATGCCCTCGCGCTCCATGTAGCGCTGGGTTTCTTCGCTTCCACCCGATTGAAACGCCACGGTAATTACTTTCCAATCCTTGGCAAGTGCGGTAATACTGCCCTGCTCCAATTCACACAACGGACACCAGCTCGCCCAAAAGTGTAGCAGCACGGGTTTACCTCGGTAATTATCGAGGCGGAGGGTTTCGCCACTCAGGGTCGAGCGTTCAAAATCGGGGGCTTCGCCGACTAACATCGTGCGTTGTTGCCATGCCCGCCCGCCGAAAATAATGGCAAGGATAATGACACCTTCGACTAACCAGCGTAACCACGGGCGCTTTTTCGGCTGTTCTTCCTGCTCCGATGCTTGTGTGTCCATCGTTATCCGTTCGTGTTGGTTGAATGCAGCGATTGTAACACACCACACTGAAAGTGCCGCTCGCCACCTCCTAGCCCATTAATCTGCTTTTCATTGCCGTCAATATTAATTTTATAGATTATATGCAAGTAACATTATGCGGTTACTCAACACAACCAGCCCTAGAGCCAACAACGAATAAAAATATCACTAGCAGGTCTTTACCATGAAATTTTTTAGCCTTAAAAAAGCCAACCCTGTTCGACACCACTGGATACGACGCTTACTGTGTTTACTCATGGCAACAGGCTTCGGTATGCCATTGCTAGCCAATGCAGCAACCGTCAATCTACTCACCAGCACTTCCAGCAGCGCAGCGGGGGCGGGTGCAGCAGGTAAACCTAGCATTGCCAACTTCACCATTCCGGCAGGCAATAACCGTATTTTATTCATTGCGGCAGGCTTCGAGCGTGACCACTGTGACGCAGGCAGTGACGTATGTAATTTAACCAGCACTGGCGCAGGCTTAAGTGATAACTTCGCTCGCCCAGTCGCTGCCACCTACCAGATTACCGCACGTCTGACTGGGCCGGGTGGCTCAATTGATAAAAAGAATGCGCTCACCGTCGGTGGCTCACCCAGTGGGGATTTACGCTTTAGTGTGATGGAATCCTCTCTGAAGGATGGAGCAGGCGTTGCTATTCCCAACTCAACTCTGTTCAGCCAAGAGAGCTACCACATTGCCCTGTTTGAATCCGAGATCAATACCCTGCTGGGCGGCGCGGCTTCTGGCGATATAGCTATCACACTACCGGATGTTGTCGACCCCAAGAGCGCTGGCGATGATGCTGTTCTAACGGCGTTTGTCTTCAACAATGCCATGCAAACGGTTGATGGTATTGTACGCTCATCCGTACCGCAACTCAGCTCACTCGGCACAGGTCTTGCTGGTGACTTTACCATCGGCGCAACGGCATTTGATGCAGGGCAAGCCCCGAATGATGCGGCTGACGGTTTGTTGGTAGTGGGTTTCTCCGCATTAGGACAACCCAGCACCGCTGGAGGTTTTAACACGATGGCGGGGTATACACTCGCACAATCCGTTGGCACCAACAACGGCGGGGGGCGTTACGACAACGAAGAGCCGACGTGGAACACCACCGAACCCAGCGGCATGAGCGCTTCCGCGCAATTCCGTAACGGGGTTGCCAGCAATTTTACACTGCAATCCGCCGCCGACAGTTCGGTGCTGGCATGGGGTGCATGGGCACCATCTTTCACAATTTCCTCCGACAACGTGGTTGCCAATGAGGATTACAGTGATGCACCCGCCACTTATGGCACACCGAATCATACCATCGTGGCAGGCACTTATTTAGGCGCGACCGCACCTGACAGCGAAACCGCTGCACAACCCAGCGCTACCGCAAGCCTTGACGAAACTACCGGCACGGCTGACGAAGGGTCGGTTTTTACCAATGCAGGGCTAACCACGGGTTTACAAGGCAGTACTTTTGAAGTGGAAAGCAATGTCACCTTACACGTTCCCGTGGTCGGCACAGGTAAGTTGTACGCTTGGTTTGACTGGGATCGCGATGGCACATTCGGTAACAATCCCAATGAACTGGTTGCTAACGGGTTGGCTGGCACCAATCAAACCTTAGCAATGGTCATGAACGTACCCTTAGGCGCAGCGGTAGGCACAACTTACGCCCGCTTCCGTTTTTCCAGTGATGTAGCCGCAGCCGATCCTACCGCCCCCGCCAGCAATGGTGAGGTGGAAGACTATCAAATTACGTTAGCCGATACCCCCAACGTACCGACACAACCCTCACCCCCTTCTTGTAGCGCAAGTGGCAGCACCAAAGCATGGACTGCTGGTGGAGGCGGTTATCAAAGCGACACATCAGAAGGTTTAACCATTACCGCCACCACCAGCGCACCGAATGGCGCGAAATGGACATTTGCCCCCAACGATGCCATGAATACTGCGGGTCAATTTGGCAATCCCGACATCAACGGCATTCCTTCTTTGAGCACGATCTTTTTCTGGGATACCAGCCCTGATGATGGGCGTAATGCTAATGCGGATACAGATGGCAAAACAGGTCAATTGACCTTCAGCTTCAGCGCTCCGGTCAAAGACCCCGTGATTTATATCGACCGTTTAGGGGGTTATGGTGGCAATAGTGTGGCTGTTCCTCAGCAATTGAGTAATGCGGCTCGCATTACCCCGAACGCTGCGAATGCAGCGGCAACCTTTACCAAAGTCGGCGGCACAAACCACTTTGAAGTAAGTGGCAGTGCCCTGCAACGTACCCCGAATGAGGCTCTCGTCTGGGGTGAAAGCAGCTCCGAATCAGGCACAGATAGCACGCGCTATACCGCGATGGGCGGCATTCAAATCAACGGCACTTACGACAGTGTGAGTTTGGACTTAGCAGGTACAGGCGTAGAAGGTGCGGGTGCGGATGGCATTGAGTTCGTGGTATGTGCTAAAGCATTAGTCGTCAATACGCCACCGCTTGCCAATGCGGATACCACCAGCACCACGGAAGATACCATCCTAAATGGCACAACGGTGTTACTGAACGACAGTGATGACCAAGGCGATACGTTAACGGTCAATACCACTCCTGTGGTTGCACCAACGCACGGCACATTGACGCTCAACGCGGATGGGACTTACACCTACACCCCTGCGAATGGCTACAACGGCACGGATAGTTTCACTTACGAAGTGTCCGATGGCAACGGCGGCACAGCAACTGCCGTTGTAAGCATTACCATTGCAGCAGTGAATGATCTCCCCGTCGCCAACGCTGACACGGGTAGTACGACAGAAGATACGGTGTTAAACGGCACAACAGTATTAATCAACGACACCGATATTGACGGCGATACCTTGACGGTCAACACCACACCTGTAGTTGCCCCCACCCATGGCACGCTCAACCTCAAAGCTGACGGTACTTACGTTTACACGCCTGCGACAAACGTCAACGGCACAGATAGCTTCACCTACGAAATCAGCGATGGTAAGGGTGGCACAGCAACGGCTGTCGTCACGCTGACCATTACCGCCAGCAATGATGCACCGACCGCGTTAGACGATACGGCTAATACCTTAGAAAATACCGTACTGAACGGCAGCACCGTGTTAAGCAATGACTCTGATCCTGAGTCCGATGCATTAACGGTGAACACCACGCCTGTCACCCAACCAACTCATGGCACAGTAACACTCAAAGCCGATGGCACGTATACTTACACACCAACCACTAGCTATAACGGCACGGACAGTTTTACCTACGAAATCAGTGACGGCAACGGTGGAACAGCAACCGCTAAGGTGACACTCACCGTCGGTCCCGCTAATGACGCGCCGAGTGCGACGGATGATGCCGCAACCACTGCCGAAGATACCGTATTGAATGGCACAACCGTGTTAAGCAATGACACGGACATCGACGCAGACACGCTGACCGTTAACACTACGCCAGTGCTTGCGCCAACACACGGCACATTGGCACTCAAAGCGGATGGCACGTACACCTACACACCTGCGAAGGATTTCAATGGGACAGACAGTTTCACCTATGAAATCAGTGACGGCAACGGTGGCACGGATACCGCCAGCGTTACCCTAACCATCAGCCCCAACAATGACGCACCTACGGCATTGGATGACAGCGCCAGCGTTACTGAAAATACCATTCTCAACGGTAATACCGTGCTAACCAACGACACGGATATTGACGGCGATACCCTCACGGTCAATACCACACCCGTCACCGCACCTAGCCACGGTACAGTCACGTTGTTGGCAGATGGCACATATACGTATACACCTGCCGCTGGTTTTAGTGGGACAGACAACTTCACCTATGCCGTCAACGATACGCAAGGTGGCACAAGCAATGCGGTCGTGACAATCATCGTTACACCCGTGAATGATGCGCCACTGATTACCTCAAGCAACAACGTCACCTTTGCGGAAAATGGCACTGGCATTGCCTTGGATGTGCAATCCAGCGATGACAGCGATACCGAAGCCACCAGCGGTCTGACTTACAACCTACAGCCGATGTTTGACGCAGCCCTGTTCAACATTGACCCAATCACTGGTGCAATCAGCTTCAAAGCCCCACCGGACTACGAAGCACCGCAAGACAGTAATGGCGACAATGCTTACCTCCTCATGACGCAAGTCTGTGACAGCGGCAACCTGTGTACCGAACAAGTGGAAGTTATTGTGGTCACCAATGTGGTGGAATCCAGCCCACCCAATATCATCAGTACCGCTATGCAAACGCCGGAAAACCAAACATTGGTCACAGCTATTGCAGCGGCTGACCCCGACACCGCTGATACCCTGACGTTCTCGATTCAAGGTGGAAAAGATGCTGGCTTATTTGTGATTGATCCCGTAAGCGGCGAACTGAGCTTCAAAACCGCACCGGACTTTGAACAACCTAGCGATGCGAATGCTGACAACGTGTATGAAGTTATCGTTGCTGTGACCGATAATACGGAGGTCGATCACATCGACACGCAAGCCTTGAAAGTCACGGTGACGAATGTGCAGGAAAACACCGCACCGACCATTACCTCCGACGGGGCTGGCGATACGGCTACTGTCACGGTGACAGAAAATGCACTGAATGTGACCAGCGTACAAGCGACCGATGCGGAAGATGACACGCTGACTTACAGCATTACCGGTGGTGATGATGCGAGCTTGTTGGTGATTGACCCCGTAACAGGCAAGCTGACCTTCAAAACCTTACCCGACTTTGAAACCCCCACCGATGCCAACAGCGATAATCAGTATCAAGTAACGGTCACGGTGAAGGACAAAGCGGGTACGAGCGATACGCAAGCCTTAACCATTGCGGTGACGAATGCGGCGGACATCAAACTGCAAGTACGCGGCTTCCTACAAGGCGCATACGTCAGCAAAGATGGCATGATGCGTGACAGTTTGCGTAGTTTGGGGCTGATTCCTAGCATCCAGCCGTATGGCGCAAGCGGTACACCATTTGCTTACACGGACACAGAAACGGCTCTCCCTGCGCTCTTGGCAGCATCGGGTAATGATGCTGTCGTGGACTGGGTACTGGTCGAGTTGCGCGATGCCACTACACCCAAAACCCGTATCAGCGCCATCGCAGGATTGCTACAGCGCGATGGCGATGTGGTGGATGCTAAAACGGGCAGCAACACACTGAGCTTGGAACAAATCCCAGCGGGTCAGTATTACGTCACGCTGCGCCACCGTAACCATTTAGCCGTCACGACCGCGACACCACTCACCTTGTCATCCGCTCCGACAGTGGTGGATTTCACCCAAACCATGACCGACACCTTGGGTAAAGAGGCACGTCTAATCGTCGGGAATACGGCGCTGCTGTGGGCAGGGGATGCCAATATCTCCGACAAAATCATTGCGACCGGTCCCCTCAATGACAGTAATGTAGTGTTAGGCGCAATCCTCACACACCCTGATAATGCCTTAAGTAACAGTAATTTCCGTTTGAATGGATATACCGTTACTGACTTAAATCTGGATGGTACAAGCATCTATTCGGGTCCCAGCAACGACATCAATTTGCTACTGGGCAATGTGTTGTTGCACCCTTTGAATAGTGCGTTTGCTGCCAATTACATTATCAATGGTGCGTTGCCAAAGTAAATCAATGATGAACGGCAGAGTCGTGATAAACGCGGCTTTGCCTTTTATCAGCGAAAAATTTTATTTTATCTAAAAGCCTTTATCATAAACAGACCATAACAATGGGCTAAATCAACAGGAGACAATAAATGAAAACGAACCAATCCATCCGCCATTTCATCACGTTAGCAGGCGCAGTTGCCCTAGCCATTACCGCTGGTAGCGCAATGGCGAAAAGCACCGCCGCAACCGACATGGCTAAAGCAGAAGCCGCCGCCGCAGCCGCGACACAAATTCTGTCTTACAAACTGGCACTCGCAGAAGACGGTAAAACGTACCAAGTCATCATGAAACCTTCCGCGACCCCTAAGCCAGACATCAGTTTGACTGGGCAAGTCACCCTGAAAGCACCGCATGACAGCAGCTTTAAAGTGACTGGCTTGAGCAGCACCGTTGAAGGCTCTAACTGGGTAGAAGCCTCACGCGTTGATGCACCTAAAGAAGATGCCAAAAGTGACTACATCTCCTTCTCGTTCGTTGGTTTGCAAGGTGCAAGCGCCCGCAACTACAACTGGGAAGAAGGCAAAGAACAAGTCATTTTCAGCTTCCAAAACGAAGGTGGCTGTGTGGATGGCGTTACCCTGATGGCTAAAGATGATGCGTTTAACACATCCCCCAACTCTGCCAATACAAACCCCGGCAACCAGTTCACCAACTTAGGTTGGGGTGCGGTTAGCGACAACCATTACGCAGGCAACTACGGCGACACGATTACCTGCAAAAAGTAATACGGTCAAGAGCCCCTAAGCTCCCGCCGTGGGGTTCTTACGCAATCAATTATAAAAATGAGCGAGAGATTCAAACTATGGATTCCAAAAAACTGAGCAAATACCTTGGTCTGAGCGCCTCGGTACTGCTGCTGGCAGGTAATAGTGCTTGGGCAGCGCAAACCTTGGAGTACAGCATCCGCTGGGACACCAAAGACGACCGCTATCATGTTTTCATGAAGCCTAACGCCACCCCTACTCCGAAAGACATGAGCATGACGGGGCAGTTCACCATCCGCGTTCCACACGCCACGGGTGCGGATGCGTTTTCGGTCAACGACCCTAAAATCACTGTCACCAACACCATCTGGTCAAATGACTCACGGGTGGATGCACCCATCGAAGATACTGCCGTCGACTACCTATCTTTCAGCTTGAACATGATCAAGTCGGATGCGTTCCAATGGAAAGCAGGCGTAGAACAAGAAGTCTTCAACTTCAACAATACTGGCAAATGCCTTGGCTCGGTCGCCCTGATCGACAACCAAACAGACCCGTTCAACCAACCGCTCCTCAACGGCAGCAATAACTCGGCAGGTACAAACCCCGGCAACCAATTCACCAACTTGGGTTGGGGTGGTTCGGATGAAAACAACTACCTTGCCAACTATGGCACCGCCGCTGATTGTAAAGACAGTTTAGACAGCGACGCGGATGGTTTGAAAGATGGCGTAGAAAAAGCCATTGGCACTAACCCGTTGAACCCCGACTCCGACGGCGACGGTATCAGTGACGGTGTAGAAGCCCCATTAGGTATCTCTCCTGACACGGATGGCGATGGCAAAATCAACGCACTGGACAATGATGATGACGGTGATGGCGTTCTAACCAAAAACGAAAACTACAACGGTGGTTTACCAACCGACGATGATACCGATGGCGACACCATACCCAACTATCTTGACACCGATGATGACGGTGACGGCATCCTTTCCAAAAATGAAAACAACGACCCTAACGTGGACGGCGCACCCACCGATGCGAAAGACACCGACGGTGACGGTACTCCAGACTACTTAGACAATAGCGACAGCCGCCCTGACACCGACAAAGACGGCGTGAAAGACGCTGACGACATCGACGACGACAACGATGGCATTATCGACACAGCGGAAGGCAATGGTGTTACCGATACTGATGGTGACAAAATCCCTGACAGCATGGATACCGACAGTGATGGCGATGGTGTTGCTGATAGCATCGAAGGCAATGATGCCAACGGCGACGGCAAAGCTGACGTGGCACCGCTGGGCAAAGACACCGATAAAGACGGTCTGGATGACGCATTCGACCCCGATAACGGTGGCACACCGGTAGTCAAACAAGACTTGGACAAAGACGGCAAGCCTGACTTCCAAGACGTTGACGATGACGGCGACGGCATTCTGACCAAAAACGAAGACCTCAACGCCGATGGCATCCTTGGCAACGACGATACCGATGCTGATGGCAAACCTAACTATCTGGACAACGACGATGACGGCGACGGCGTCCTCTCTTCCGCAGAAAGCAATGACCCGAATAAAGACGGTTCTCCTGCTGATGCACTGGATACCGACGGCGACAAAATTCCTGACTATCTGGATAAGGACAACACCGACGGCCCGCTGGGTGATTCCGATAAAGACGGCCTGACCAATGCAGACGAGGTAAAAGCCGGTACTGACCCCAAAAACCCTGACTCTGACGGTGATGGCATCGGCGACAAAATCGAAGTGGGTCCAACCCCAGCTACGCCGATTGATTCCGATAAAGACGGTAAAATCGACGCACTGGATACGGACGACGATAACGACGGCGTTCTCACCAAGAACGAAAACTACAATGGCGGTACACCTGCCGATGACGACAGCGACGGTGACAAGATTCCAGACTACTTGGATACCGACGATGATGGTGACGGCAAACTCTCTGCTGTTGAAAGCAATGATCCGAACAAAGATGGCGCACCGACGGACGCACTGGATAGCGACGGCGACAAAATCCCGGACTATTTGGACAAGGATGACACCGACGGTCCATTGGCTGACCCGGACAAAGACGGCGTAACCAATGCGGATGAGAAAACGCTCGGCACTGACCCGAAAAACCCTGACTCCGACAGTGACGGTTTGCTGGATGGCGTGGAAAAAACCGCTGGCACTAACCCACTGAATCCTGATTCCGACGGCGACGGCATCGGTGACAAAGTAGAAGTCGGCGCAAACCCAGCCACGCCGATTGATTCCGACAAAGACGGCAAGATTGACGCGTTGGACACGGACGATGACAACGATGGCGTTCTGACCAAAAATGAGAACTACAACGCGGGTACACCGACCGATGACGATTCCGACGGCGACAAAATCCCGGACTATCTGGACACGGATGATGACGGTGACGGTATCCTTTCCGCTGCGGAAAGCAATGACCCGAACAAAGACGGCGCACCGGCTGATGCACTGGATACCGACGGCGACAAAATCCCGGACTATTTGGACAAGGATAACACCGATGGTCCCTTGGCTGACCCAGACAAAGACGGCCTGACCAATGCGGACGAAAAAACCCTCGGCACTGACCCGAAAGTAGCTGACTCCGACGGCGACGGTTTGCCAGATGGCACAGAGAAAACTCTCGGAACGAACCCACTCAGTACTGACACGGACGGTGACGGTATCGGCGACAAAGTGGAAGTCGGCGCAAACCCAGCCACGCCTATCGATACCGACAAAGACGGCAAGATTGACGCGTTGGACACGGACGATGACAACGATGGCGTTCTGACCAAAAATGAGAACTACAACGCGGGTACACCGACCGATGACGATTCCGACGGCGACAAAATCCCGGACTATCTGGACACGGATGATGACGGTGACGGTATCCTTTCCGCTGCGGAAAGCAATGACCCGAACAAAGACGGCGCACCGACTGATGCACTGGATACCGATGGCGACAAAATCCCTGACTATCTGGATAAAGACAGCACCGATGGTCCACTGGCTGACCCAGACAAAGACGGCGTAACCAATGCGGATGAAAAAACGCTGGGTACTGACCCGAAAAACCCTGACTCCGATGGTGATGGTCTGTTGGATGGCGTTGAGAAAAAAGCGGGCACTAACCCCTTGAACCCTGACTCTGACGGTGACGGCATTGGCGACAAAGTGGAAGTAGGCACTGACCCAACCAAACCACTCGACACCGATGGCGATGGCAAACCGAATGCGGTTGATGCTGACGATGATGGTGACGGCATTCTGACCAAGAACGAAAACTACAACGGTGGCACACCGGCTGATGACGACTCCGACAAAGACGGCATTCCTGACTACATGGATGCTGACGATGACGGCGACGGCATTCTGACCAAGAATGAAACACCGGATGGTAACGTCGATGGTAGCCCTACTGATGCGACCGATGGTGACATGGATGGCACACCAGACTATCTGGATACCACCGTCAGTGCCGTCAAAGTGCAAGTCAAAGCAATGATGCAAGGTGCTTACAACAGCACCAGCAAACTGATGCAAGACGACTTGCGCTCCAAAGGTTTGCTGCCACTGAAGCAACCGTACAATATCGGCAGCATCAAATATGCTGGTACAGAAGCGGCAGCGGCTACCGTGTTTGCGGCGACCGGCAACAATGCACCAGTGGACTGGGTAATGGTTGAAATCCGTGATGCCACCACACCGGCAACGATCAAAGCACGCATTGCGGGCTTGGTACAGCGGGATGGCGACATTATGGATGTCAACGGCAGCACCTCCTTGATGCTGACAGGTTTGTTACCGGGTAACTACTACGTGTCGGTGCGTCACCGCAACCATTTGGGCGTGATGACCTCAGCACCCGTTGCCATTACCGCGAACACCGTGCCGAGCGTGGACTTCACCAAACCGACCACCACGGTTTACGGTAAAGACTCGCGCATCAGTGCGAACAGTGGCACGGTTTCCCTGCTGTGGGCAGGTAACGCTAACACGGACTTGCGGGCGATTGCTAACGGGCCGTCTAACGACACAGGTGTCATCCTTGGGGATGTCCTGCTGGCGAAAGACAACCTGTCGGTCAGTACCAACTACCGTTTAGCAGGTTATCAACCGACCGACATCAATATGGACGGCATTACCATCTTTGCAGGCCCATCTAACGATGTGAACATGCTGCTGGGTAACGTTCTGTTGCATCCGGGTAACAGCACCTTCAGTGCAAACTACATCATCAATCAGCAATTGCCTTAAACCGCGATTGCTTTGATGAGACGCAGCTTGGGGGCGGGTTTTCCCGCCCTCGGCTACTTAATCAAACCTAGAATAAAGATATAATCATGCGTGTAAACGCCTTAACCACACGACTATCCACCCTCGCTTGTCTGCTACTGATACAGATCAGTACGGCGGCATGGGCTGCGGATGGCGGCGTGACTTACCGCATCGCGTGGGATGCTGATGCAGCACGTTACCGCGTTTTCCTGCGTGCCAGCAGCACACCTAGCCCTGATTTAAGCCTCACCGCACAAGTGACGCTACGTGTTCCACACGTTACAGGTACGAGTCAATTTCATATTACCGATCTGCAATCCAAACCCGGTACAACGTGGGCGCTAGGGTCACAAGTGACTGCACCCATCGAAAACCCAACGTTTGATTACTTATCGTTTGGCTTCACCCCGCTGGATGCAAAAGCCTTTGCGTTTAAAGCCGGTGAAGAACAGGAAGCGTTTAGCTTCAAAAATTCAGGCCCTTGTATTGGTACTGTGGCGTTGATGGATAATGCCACCGACCCGTTTAACCAGCCACCCAACAATCCTAAAAACTCGACCAATACGAACCCTAACAACCAATTTGCTAACGCAGGTTGGGGTTCGAGTGATGACAACGATTATCTCGGCAATACCGGCGAGGCGGCAAGTTGTCCAATGGATTGTGCTACCGCACCGCCTGCCCCCGTGCCGAACAGCGTATATTACCGCGTCAACTGGGATAAAACCGATCAGCGCTACCATGTTTATATGCACCCCGGTAGTATGCCTACCCCCAATATGAGTTTAACCAGTCAGGTTACGCTCAAAATGCCACACGCTAGTGGTACGGATAGCTTCAAAGTGAGCAATCTTACGTCTGCCGTAAGCGGCATTACGTGGACAGAAAGCTCCCGTATCAATGCGCCCAAGGAAGACACAACCGCTGATTACCTGTCATTCACTATGAATACCAGCAATCCAAAAGGCTTCCAGTGGCAAGACGGTAAAGCACTGGAAGTGTTTAGTTTTGCCAACAGTGGCGCGTGTTTAGGGGCGGTCGCGCTGATGAATAATGCCAGTGATCCTTTCAACATTATTCCGAATTCAATGGATACCAATCCCGGCAACCAGTTTGCTAACCTCGGTTGGGGTAGTTCAGATACCAATAATTACGCCGGTAATTACGGCTGCCCCGCGTTATGCAACACACCAGTAATTAATCTGCAAGCCCGTGTGGTGTTGCAAGGGGCGTATGACACCCAAACGAAACTGATGCGTGATACCTTGCGTACCAAAAAATTGCTGCCAAGCACCGCACCTTACAAGACAAGCACCCTCCCCCATGCCGGTAGTCAACAGGTGGCTAGTACGCTGCTGGATACCAGTGGGCACGATGCACCGGTCGATTGGGTACAACTCGTGCTGCATGATGCCAATAACCCAACCTTACGCATAGCTGAAGTGACAGGTTTGGTTCAGCGAGACGGTGACATAATGGACGCGCAAACTGGTAGCACGACGTTCATGCTCGATGGTGTAACACCGGGTAAGTACTACGTATCGGTACATCACCGCAACCATTTGGATGCAATGAGCGCAGCACCTATCGCGTTGGGCAATACGCCCAACACGGTGGATTTCAGCCGAGCAACCACGCCAACTTACGGTAGTCATGCGCGAACAGTGTCCGGTGAGCAAGCGTTATTGTGGGCAGGCAATGCTAATGCAGATGGTTTCTTGATTGCGCAAGGGCCAAGCAATGATGCGGGTTCAATACTCAGCAATGTGTTGTTGGCGGGGGATAATGGCGTTTACACCACCAACTACAAATTGAGCGGCTATCAAGCAACGGATACGAATATGGATGGATTGAGCATTTTTGCAGGCCCATCCAATGACGTTGACTTGCTGCTGGGTAATGTATTGCTGCATCCGGTGAACAGCACGTTTAGTGCAAACTATATTATTAGGCAACAATTGCCTTGATCTCAACAGACTTTAATCCAAAAACAAAATAGAGAGTCGGTAACAATGAAAAAATCGATCAGACAAGCTGTTTCAAGGGGTGTAGCGTTGCTGGTACTGCTACCGGCTGCTCATACAGCATTTGCGGGGGTTGCGGGCAGTGTGGAATACCGAGTGGCGTGGGATAACGCAGATAGCCGTTACCATGTGTATATGCGCCCCACCACTGCACCTAATCCTGATTTAAGCATGACCGGGCAAGTGACCTTGCGTGTGCCTCATGCGACAGGTACAAGCAAATTCACGGTCACGGACATCAAACCGAAAGCGGGCACTACGTGGTCACTGAGTTCAGAAGTCTTTGGCCCTAGTGAAGACAAAGCAATTGACTATCTGTCGTTCAGTTTCATGCCGATTGATGTCCGTGCCTTTGCGTTCAAAGCAGGTGTGGAACAAGAGGCGTTCAGCTTCAAAAACACCGGGCCTTGCATGGGCAGTGTCGCGTTGATGAATAACAACACCGACCCGTTCAACCAACCACCCGATGCGCCGAACAATTCCGCTGGCACGAACCCCGGCAACCAGTTTGCTAACGCCGGTTGGGGTGTTACCGACGACAATGACTATTCCGGTAATTACGGTGCAGCGGCAGAATGCGGCGGCACAACCGTCATCAATACCGCCCCCGTTGCGAACAAAGACACCGCAGAAAGCAGCGCGGGTAAAGCAGTGACGATCGACGTGCTGAAAAACGATAGTGACGCCGACGGCGACACACTGGTCATTGCCAGCTTCACACAAGGCAGCAAAGGTAGTATTACGCAAAGCGGTAATAGCCTGATTTACACTCCGAAAGCGGATGCCACGGGCACGGACACCTTCACCTATACCATCGCCGATCCAGATGGTGCGAAAAGCACGGGCACAGTCAGCGTCACGCTCACGACTGTTACGCCGCCACCGGAATTGGTCGCACAAACCGACAACTTCGACGTGCAAGCAACCGCTAGCGGTATGACGCTGGATGTCTTAGCAAACGACACGATTCCCGCCGGACAAAGCGTTACCCTGACGGTTGTGGGTGCGCCCAAGCATGGTACCGCCACGGTCGTGAACAACAAGATTGTGTTCATTCCCACAGCAGGCTACACCGGCACGGATACGCTGACTTACCGGATTACCGATGCCGCAGGCAACCAAACCGAAGCCAGCATCAATCTGACGATCAATGTCGAAACCACGGTTGACACCTGCACGCAGCCACCAGCAACACCGGAGGCCAACAAAGCCTACTATCGGATCGGTTGGAGTGGTACAGATCAACGCTACCACGTCTACATGTACGCCAGTAGCGTACCATCACCGAATAGCCTGACCAGTGCGCAAGTCACTCTGAAAGCCCCCATCGGCAAAGATGCTGCTGCCTTCACCCCAACGGATGTGCAATCAGCCTTTACCGGCTTGTCGTGGAGCAATAACTCCAGCGTACATGCCCCGACAGAAGATGCGGCGGCTTCTTACCTCTCCTTTACCCCCGCAATCAGCAATGCCAAAGCCATGCTGTGGCAAGCCGGTAAAGAAATCGAAGTGTTCAGCTTTGCCAACAAAGGCGCATGTTTGGGATCAGTGAGTTTGATTGACAACGCCACCGATGCATTCAATCAACCGGCTGATGCGCCGAACAATTCTGTGGGAACAAATCCGGGTAATAGCCTCGTCAACTTGGGTTGGGGGTCAATGGATACCGATAATTACGCCGGTAATTACGGCTGCCCAGCAACGTGTAGCACCGATACAACACCGAAAGATACCGATGCGGATGGTCTAACCGACGCCGAAGAAGCAACCTTGGGCACAAACCCCAATAGCAATGACACCGACGGCGATGGCATTTTAGATAAAGACGAAATCGGTGCCACGGTCAGCAAAGCACTCGACACCGACGGTGATGGTGTCATCAACGCCTTGGACAAAGACGATGACAACGACGGCATCCCTACCTCAGCAGAAAAGGGTGATGCAAACAATAACGGCATACCGGATTATCTGGAAAAGCCCACTACGCCAACCGTCAAGAGTGTTTCTGTACCGACACTGACACAGTGGGCGCAGCTATTGTTGAGCATGTTATTAGGGGCGGTCGCACTACGTAAATACGTGCGTTTAGGCAAATAATTAGGGCAGCTACGCTACGCACATTTTTGGACTTCCGAGCATCAACTTGATTTTTATCAAGCGGGTGCTCGGAATTTTGTCGTACAAATACAACTTGCACTCAAAAAGACATAAGCATAGCCTTATGCGCTTGTTATCAACAGCCTATAAATAAACTGATGATGCAATGTAAAAACGGAGCGGCTGAATTTTTATAAAATTCAATCGGAAACAGCCAAGCAGTTTCCAACAATGCCTCCTACAATTAGGGTTAACCCCTAGCTCGCACCATAATGGCAAATAGTCAACAGCGGGTTATCGAGAGTGTGTTAAAGAATTGAAGTTGAGGGTTCAACATGAAACTAATTACGCGGGCGATTGCCCTTGCCGTGCTGATGTTTGCATCAGTGAATGCTGGTGCGGTCGAAAAAGCGAAGGCGGTGGCTGACAAGCTGACGCCAGTAGAAAATTTCGCTTTCAAAGACATTGATGGCAAAAGTCACAAGTTTTCCGACTACAAAGGCAAATGGGTTGTTGTCAATTACTGGGCAACCTACTGCGGGCCTTGCATTACAGAGTTGCCAGCGCTCAACAGCGTGGCAAAACGCTTCAAAGACAAATTGGTCGTGCTAGGTATGGAAGCGGGCGAAACCCCGGCTGCCGAGCTGAAAGAATTTGTTGCGCAGAAAAAAATCACCTATCCGGTCATTCCTACCCAAGACAGCACCATGTTTGCACTCGGTCTGCTGTATGGCGTTCCAACGACTTTCGTGGTTAACCCAGAAGGTGAGATTGCGGGCACGCACATGGGCGCTGTGACCGCGAGCGTCTTGCAAAACTACTTACGTGCTGACAAAAGTGCACAAGCCTCCGCAAAAGACAAAAAAGATGTCCCTTGCGAGAGTGATGTTTGCTAATCAGCTAACCAACAAAAAAGCCCGCTAACAGGCAGCGGGCTTTTGCATCGCGATCAGTCCAGCAACTTACTTAAGCTTCAATGTCTGACCCGGATTAAGTGGGTAGTTGGGTGCTTGTAAATTATTCAGACGAATAATGTCCTTCCAATAAACACCGGTATTACGCATCACTTGGAATACCGTGTCACCTTTCTGCACAGTGTATGAACCTGCACCCGATACTGCATTGTTAGCGGTAGCCGCTGGCGGCGTGGAACGATAACCCGACGTATTCGTTGATGCCTTTGGAGCTACATAATCGTAATAGCTGCCGCTTGTGCCGGAATTGTAGTTGCCAGCCGTATTGTTGCTGTAGCTATTATTGGCAGGTGGAGCTGTGTAGGTGCTACTGGTATTTGTACCCGCGCTGTAATCATAGTAAGGCACTGTTGTCGGCGCGGTATAACCACCGCCGTAATTGTTCGTCGCGGGTTGTTGTGGCTGTGTGCCGTAGTTACCACCGTAATTGTTGTTGTACGCCGTGGTATTGGTTGTCGCCGCCGCACCGCTAGTGGCAGTACAGCCATCACCGTGCTGATGCGTTCCAGCAGGCATGACATGCGTATGCGTGCGACCGCAATGCGTATGCGTCACTGGCACACCCGAACCGTTACCACCACCGGCTGTTACAGTACTACGATTACCAGTATTATAAGCGGTTGAGCCTGTATTACCATAGTAAGGGTTTGGGGTACAAGCGGCAGCGGTCAATGCCAGCAGTGACGTGGCAGTAACCAGTTTGATGTTTCTATGCATGATAGTTATACCTTCTGTTATTTGGGGTTCGGGGATGTGAGGACACTCACATAATTCTTAAATAACTTTGGAATATATACCAAATTTCCGAAAATATTTCTCAATATTCCAATAACGTTCGTTTTCGTTTACGTCTTTGCTTGAATCATTGGCACGAACTGCACCGCCTCATGCGTCACCGTTGTGTAACTTTCGGACGTTTCACGCGTGATCACTTGCAAGGTTTGTAATACCCCTTGCTTACCGACGGGAATAATTAACTTCCCCCCTACCGCCAATTGCTCAAGCAGCTCCGGCGGCACAGTTTCCGGCGCAGCAGTGGCAATAATAGCCTCAAATGGTGCTTCTCGCGCCAAGCCCCAACTGCCATCACTCAAGGAGGGGTAAACGTTGCGATAACCTAATGCGTGCAGCAATGCCTTGGTCGCAAGGTACAACGGCTCAATACGCTCCACCGTAAAAACGGTTGCCAGTAATGGCGACAAGACGGCGGCTTGATAACCCGAACCTGTGCCAACTTCCAGCACTTTTGGCGGTGGCTTGTCGCCCGCCAACAGCAATTCGGTCATCTTGGCGACGATATACGGCTGGGAAATGGTTTGCCCATGCCCAATCGGTAAAGCAGTATCTTCATAAGCGCGGCTACCCAAGGCTTCATCCACGAACAGGTGACGCGGCGTGGTACGCATCACTTGCAACACGGCTTCATCCTTGATGCCCTGTTCGCGCAAGCGGGCAATCAAGCGATTGCGAGTACGCTGCGAAGTCATGCCAATACCTTGAATATCGAGTTTACGGGGCTGCATGGCAAGCCTCCAACCAACGCGCTGTCTCGGCGAGTGCGCGATGCCGGGTTAAATCGGCATGGAGCGGCGTAATCGACACGTAACTGGCTTGTATCGCATAAAAATCCGTCCCTTCCCCCGCATCCGCCGCTGCACCGGGCGGGCCTATCCAATAAATGGGTTTGCCACGCGGGTCTTCGGCACGAATCACCGGTTCAGAACGGTGGCGTTGCCCCAAACGCGTTACGCAAAAGCCTTGCACCTGTTCCCACGGTACATCCGGCACATTGATATTGAGGATCATATTGGCGGCATCAGGATACGTTTTCACAAACGGCAACAAATGCAACACCGCTTTAACGGCAGTATCGTAATGCACCAAGGGGCTGCGATCCAACGACGCTAATGACACCGCTAGGGATGGATACCCCAAGAAACGCCCTTCCATCGCCGCAGCGACTGTGCCGGAATACAGCACGTCATCGCCCATATTCGCCCCAGCATTAATGCCGGAAATCACCATATCGGGGTCAGTGGCGTATAATCCCAAACCGAGATGCACGCAATCCGTGGGTGTGCCATTGACGCTATACACCTGTGCGCCGTGTTGGCTAAGACGCAAAGGGTTACGCAGGGTGAGTGAATTACTCGCACCACTGCAATCCTGATCGGGTGCAACTGTGATAACATTGCCGACCGTTAGTAGAGCTTCGCGCAGGCGGTTAATACCGATAGCGTTGACACCATCATCGTTACTGAGCAGTATGTCCATGAGTGCTGAAGAGTTTTCCTTATTTCGTGAATCCGTGCTGGATGTGAAGCCGCTACGACACACACACCATGTAGCCCATCATAGCGCAAAACCGCCTGCTATACCCATCAAGACCCTCGAAGACGAGCGCCAAGTCTTGCGTGATATGCTCTCAGATGCGTATGACCCGATCGAAATACAGCCTGGTGACATGCTCAGTTACTACTTACCCGGCTTGCAAAACCGTATTGTGCGCAAACTGCGTTCAGGGCATTACCGCATTGCCAGCGAACTTGATTTACACGGTCTAAGTGCGCGGGATGCCAAAGTGCAATTGCTGCAATTCTTGCACGATGCGCACCCCGGTCACGGCGAATGCGTGCGGATTATTCATGGCAAAGGCAACCGTTCCAACCACAAAGGGCCAGTCATCAAAACCAAGATCAATCACTGGTTACGCCAACATGAACGGATTCTAGCGTTTCACTCGGCACGACCCGTCGATGGTGGCACTGGCGCAATTTATGTCTTATTGCGTCGATAAAATGAACTTAATCGTTTATGATAATGACCAAACAACGGGCATATAAACAAATGGGGACACGCTCTAATGAATCCTTTATGGGCAATTTTACCGCTGGCATGGGTCAACAGCACGCACGCCAATCCTGCCTTGTGGCAAGATATTCAAGCACGCAATACCACTGAAACCGCTAACGTTACCCCACTGCAACACTACCGTTTGCTGGCATTGGATGAAGCGCAATTACCCGCACAAGCCACTCTGCCCACGCTGAGCCTGCCATTACCGGATGGCGGTTTTGCGCAAGTCACTGCCACCCCCAGCGAGGTATTAGCACCCGACATTGCCGCACAACACCCCGATATTCAAACGTGGAAAGTGCGCGGTACGGATGGCAAAGTCATTAGCGGTGTGCTGGATATAACCCCGCAAGGCTTCCACGCCATGCTGGATATGGCAAACGGCGACACGCTGTTTATTGATCCACACACCAATGGCACAACGCGTCAGTACCGCAGCTTCCGCAAAAGTGCCAATTTGGAAGCATTTCGGCGCGGGGATTGGTCATGCACCAAGACAGCACACAGCACGCCGCCCAGCTTTGCCCCCATTCGCCCCACAGGTACAGCCGCCCGCACGGTAGCTGCCAAAGCGGGGGAAACCTTGCACAGCTACCGCATTGCAATGGCAGCAACGGGGGAATATACCGCGTTCTACGGCAGCCAAAGCGCGGCGTACAGCGCGATTGTCACCACAATCAACCGCATTAACCAGATTTACGAACGCGACCTTGCCATCCGCCTAGTGCTGGTGAGCGGTACGAATCTGGTCTACCGCGATGCCACTACCGACCCGTATAGTAACCACAACCCTGCCCTCCTGTTGGAAGAAAATACCGCCGTACTGGATAAAGTGCTGGGCAATGCCAGTTACGATATTGGTCACGTGCTCGCGACGGACGGCGGCGGGCTGGCTAGCGTTGCCACCGTATGCGGCGCGTACAAAGCAGAAGGCGCGACCGGCTTGACCGAGCCAGAAGGGGAATCGTTTATTGTTGACTATGTATCCCACGAAATCGGGCATCAATTGGGCGCAACGCATACCTTCAACGGTACGCTCGGCGCGTGTTCTGGAAGCAATCGCGAAAGACTGACTGCCTATGAATCCGGCAGTGGCAGCAGCATCATGGCTTACACGGGTTTATGCAATAGCGATAACCTCCAAGTGGATAGCGATGGCATGATGCACTCGGCATCCATCCAACAAATTCAAGATTACTTACACAATGGGAGCGGGGCGAGTTGCGCCGCTAAAACCAGCCTCAAAAATAGCAACCCCACTGCGAATGCTGGAGCAAATTACACCATTCCCGCTGGAACGCCCTTCGTACTCAACGGCACAGGCGCGGACGTAAATGGCAATACCCTCAGCTATTCGTGGGAACAAGTCGATGCGGGAACGGCTGCCAACGTTAACGTAGACTTGGGCAATAATGCGCTGATTCGGGCACATTTGCCGACGGCAACGCCCTTACGCACCATACCGCAACTGTCCGACCTCACCGGACGCGTGCAATCAGCGGGTGAAGTCTTACCCGTTACCACCCGCACCCTCAATTTCCGCTTATTGGTACGCGATGGCGTGGGCGGGACGGGCTACGATGATATGCACATTAACGTGCAAAATACCGGCAGTGCCTTCAGTGTGACCGCGCCGACGACCACCGCCCTCGCAGCGGGCAGTGTACAAAACGTGGCGTGGAACGTGGCAGGCACAACGCAATTACCGATCAATTGCAGCGCAGTGGATATTGCTGCCACCACAGACAATGGTGCGACCTTCACTACCTTATTGAGCAATACCCCCAACGATGGCAACGCCGCCATCACCTTACCCAGCAACCTCGGCACAAAAACCTATGTACGCGTGAAATGCAGCGACAATATTTTCTTTGCGTTATCGGCGACGAATCCTGCGCAAGCGCGGACGGCGAACGGCGGTAGTGCTAACCTTACGGTTACGCCTAACACCTTCAGCTCGGATAGCAGCAGTAGCGGCGGTGGCGGCTCAATTCCGTTGGAATGGGGTTTGCTGGCGGGGGTTTATGCGTTATTCCGTTTACGAAAAGGAGCTGCCTCTTGAAACAGACTTTGTTAGCTTTGCTGTGTACGACCGCGTTGATGGGTTGTCATGAGCCGGTCGCGTCTGACGCTGACACCGGTGTACACATTCCCTCGGCGGCGGAAATCAGCGGCACGCAAGAACAATACTACGCCAAGCAATTACCGCTGTTGCAAGCGCGTAATCCCACTGTTGACGCAACGGCGAGTATTCAGCAAGGTAAGCGCTATTTTTTGTGCAATGCGGGGCGCAGTGCCACCGTGCCCGGTATTGCGGCGGAGGTATTCGCGACAGTACGCGACAAATGCCCAACAGAATGTTTGGATGGGGTGACGGATGCGCTGTACGGGGAAAACCACCGCCGTTATCTGGCAGTGGCTTTGGACTATTCCGCCAAGTGGAATCAGGTGATGTTGGCTGCTTGCCGTTAACGTGATCTGCGATGATTGCCAATCAGCAATCCTGTAAAAATCAGCACTAACGCTGCCGTATAAAGCACACCAAAGCGCAAGAAATACGCCAGCGGGAACAACTGAATTAACACACTGTTATCAGGAAATACCCACGTTCCCGCTGGAAAAACCACCGAATGCAACCAGACAAATAGCGGTACAAATCCGCCCAATGCGATCAATAAACCCAGCAACAAAATCGAAATCAAACCCACATAGCTCGTCAGCAACCACATACGTCCCGCTGCAAAATGGCGTTGTAACACCAGTAACAACACACTGACAGCTAACACGCCATAAAACAGGGTTTCCAACGCCGCAAACAAACGCCTAACATCCAACAAATGGCGAGCCTCTGCTAGATTTAAAGCATTCATACTGGGCAAACTCTCCGCACCAGCACCTAATAGGTACGCCACAATTTCCTGACGCAGCACGACGGCATCACCTGCCCCCGCATAGATGTGCAATAAAACAACCCACTCTCCCAAATACAGTACCAACACCCAACCGATACTGGTCAAACCAAGCAATACAGCAGCACTCAATTGCCTTGCAAGGGTTCGCTCAAGTTTTGCCATTCGAGTTCCTCGGTATGCTCGATCACACCATTAGCACGTTTATCCGTTTCGATACGGACTTTCTGGCTATTTAGCACGGTAATCAGGGTAATTTGACCGTTATTATGGCTATTCACTTGCTGGATTTTCCACTTGCCTGCATAAGGATAAGCATCAAATACCGAAAACTTAAACGGCTCTAACGTTGTTACCACATAATGACCGTTACTGACGAAACTGTTGCGCAAACCTTGTAACGCCAATTCAGCAGCATAGGTCACGGTGCGCTCTTCTGACACGGGGTCAGACCTCATCTGCACTTGCAACTGTGTAAAAGCATAAGTGCCTTTATCCTTAATCACCAACCCAAGCTGCTGACTGAGCATATCCGTCGTTATCGTACTCACGCCATCCAACGGCTCATTCACCTCGAAATGCAAACGTCCATCCGCCGTCACCGGGAAATGACCATCATCCACCACCAAGCCCTGCAAACGCACGTCCGTGCCAGTGGATTGCACACTTGCCGTTCGATTTGTCGCGGTTAATTGCAAACCGTAATCACCGGTCAACGCAACCGTATCTTCCTGACAAGCCGTTGTCGCCACCGCAAAATCATCGCCAACACTGGCATAACGCTGATCCGCATCCGTATCGCTAAAGGTGAAACGGTACGTTCCCTTCGGGCAATCCAATGGCGCTTGGTTAATCCCCAGCAAAAATACATTGGCGAAACGTTCCGGCTGCACCAAGAGTTCATCCATCGCCAATACCGGACGCATTCCGTCGAACAGCAAGCCTGCTAACTGCTTAGAAATGTCAGCAGAATGATCAACAGCATCGGGTTCAGAAGGTCCCTCTGTTCCCGCTGTAGCCATCATGCGTTGCAATTCTCCAGACAACACATCCCAGACCCGCAATATGCCATCTTCCGAACTGATGCCCAAATACCCCGTGGTCGGCTCAAACGCTAGTGCATGAATTGCCCCACTGCCCGCCACGCTGATCTGTCGAGTGGCATTCCCCACGGCATCTAACGACCAAAGCTTTACGATACCATCCGCATCACCGGAAGCCACGGTTACGCCATCCGCTGCTAATGCCAAGGCATACACCGCCGCCGTGCCATGCTCCCCTACTGTCCCCAATGCTTGACGGTTATTCACATCCCAACGCAAAATTTTCCCATCACCCCCTGCACTCAGCAATTGCTTACCACCATCCACAAACACAAGTTGATACACAGCACCGGCATGACGACCAAGATCAGCCAGCTTTTCACCCGTGGTTGCATTCCATAAACGTACCTGCCCATCCGCCCCTGCTGTGGCTAACCATTGTCCATCCGGTGAATATTGCACAGCATAGATAATCCCCGTATGCGCATTCCACGTAGCTTGTATTTGCCGATGTCGCTCATCCCACACTTGAATCTGCCCATGACTACCCGCCACAGCCAAAAAGTCACCCGCAGGGCTAAAGTTCAGCGCCCGAATCGTACCGATTTGTGGATTCACTTCACCGAAACCACCGAGTTTTCCGTCCGTATTCACCCAAAAGCGTAAGCGAGTATCACGCCCCGCTGTTGCCAGCAAATGGCCATTTGCACTGAGCGCCAGCGCTTGGATCCAATCGGTATGCCCTGCCACCGCTTGCCGCAAAATAGTGTAATGCCCTTCCCACACTTTAAATACATTGTCACGGTTAGCTGCTAACAATAACGCGCCATCTGCCGACCACGCCAAGGGGTAACTTCTATTTTGCCCGCTATCCGCTGCAAACGTGGGCGTGGACGTGTCTTCATCTGTCGATGATGGATCCTCTGGCGTCACCACGGGCGGGGGCGGCGTTGGTGTTACAGGGGTCACCTCTGTTGGAGGCAGAGTGGGTGTAACCACCACCGCCGTCGGGGTCACAACGTTTTCAGCAACTGAAGTTGTTGTTGCCACCGGGCTAAGCGTCGCGCTACTGCCGCCGCCACAAGCGGCTAACGTCAGCAGTATCGGCATCAACACAACGGGTATTTTGAAGTTATTCATGGTTAAGTGCCTAAAAAGAGTAACGAAGGCTGACGCTAGCTTTTAACGCTTGCTCTCCAGCAAGCGGCGTCTCAGCCTGTGTCGTGGCAAGGTATTTATCGGCTTCTGCCTGTAAATCCTGCTCCAGATAAGGAAGCTGGTAAGGGTTATCGGTATGAATGCTAAACGTTGGATCAAGTCCCGCTAACACCCCCAGCTCTGCTCCCACTTGCCAGCCGCTACGCTGCGGGGTTTGCCACCCCAAACCGACATACGGAACAAGATTGGCATAATCGACCCGCCCTTCCGGTTCACTCAAATGGCTGCCCGCGTATTGCCGACCATTCAAGGTATAAGCGGCGCGAGTGGCGGGCATCGCATCCCAACGTGTCCCGTGATTAGGATGCAGCACGCCTACGCTAGCATACCAACCGCTGTCACCTGCCAGTTTGCGCTCTACAAACACACCAACATCAGTACGCTCGCGGTCTTCGGTAAAGTGGATCAAGCTAATCAAGTGTTCCTGCTGACCACTGAAATGTGCCGCGCTAGCACGCACCCGCCACCGCTCACCAACATCCCAAGCCACCGCCGCCCCCAAACCTTCACCACTGTCAACGGTATAGGTTGCCTGAATCCCTGTCGCATCCGGCAAAATACCCTCAGCGACACTGAGCGCAGGCAAACCACTAACGCCCAAGCAAATCCCGTAAAATCGCAGCAAATTGTTACGGCACAACATGGCTGCGCGGCTCAATCACTAAGAACGGTGTGCCATAATTCACGTAGTTGCTGAAATAGGTTTGCACCCATTCCGGCGTCACCACAGGCTGTTGAATGTCCTGCAACGGGTCAAAGTTGAACAACGTCACGGGCTGCTCATTCGCATCTTTATTAAAGCCGTAGAAAGCGCCATCTTCCGCCACCACCACCGCACGGACATTGTTATAAGTCGCAGCGGGATACGTCAGTAAACTACCGTCATTCAAGGTAACGCTTTGTTCGGGGAAATTAAAATCACCCAAAGCTTTGTCTTTACCCGTTTCCAGATTCAAGACATTGAAACGATCCACCCCGTCATTGACCCATTTGCTCATGAAGGTGGCGCGTTTCCACGTATACACTGCCAATGTATTCGCACCGTCTTTTAAACGCGTGCGGTATTCAGGCACAACCGTTTCTGCCCCGTCGCCGCACCCTAAGCCAATGTAAAAGTCACCGTTCTTGGTATTACTGAGTTTGGATTCCAGCAAACCTTGCAACTCACCATCGGGGCAATTAGCACTGGTATGATCTAACCCATCCGCCGGACGCCACCAAATCAAGTAGTTGGTTTGCTTGTGCGTATCGGTTTCACGGTTTGGCTCATGGTCTAAGGTAATCGTAAACAGCACTTGTGCATTGGTTTCATCAACAACATGGATTTGCTGCGCCGCTTGATCCACGAAATACAACCAACCTTTATTGGCACGCCGATACACCGTCGTCCAATTATTGGAATAACCTGCAATCGTGCCAATCAGTGTATCCTTTGGCAGTGCTGGGTTATCAGGGTCATAACTCAGTTTCCGCAACTGCCCTGCGTTGGGATTCCCGCCCGTATCACGCACGGTATAAAACGCATACGCTGGTGGTAAGCTACTCACCGGTGGAGGCACGACATAATCCGATGTCACCGTAACCGGAATGGTTTGCGACACACTGCTTGCTTGACCATCCGTCACTTTAAAGCGGAACGCTTGCTGCCCACGATCCCCCAAAATTGCGTAGGTTTTCAGGCGTGCTGAATCGAAACTGTCGTATTCCAACGCCAGCATCGCATCGCGGAACGTATGCGTATTGCTACTGCTGCCATCCAAAAAGATTTGTGATAGCTCATTTAACGCATCGGGGTCAGACCAACGAATCACGTTCGGCAAATACGCAGGCGGGTCATACTCCCGAATCGTGATAGCACCTTCCGGCACTGCCTCTAATTGCGGCGGCGTATTGGTAATCCCTGTCCACTCACCCATTACCCAGTTTTTAATCGCGAGGTAATCGGCACTGCCTTCATCCAATACCGCTTGATGCTTCACATGATGCGTCAGCGCGGTGAGGGCATTGCCTTGTGGGTCTTTACCCAAGGCATACGCCAGCAATTCCGATTCAGTGGGGTTGTTAAAGTCCAGCCGATAAGTGGCGGATAGCAAGGTTTCATACATCGACGTATTCAAGTTACTTTGCCAACCGTACATGGAGTACGCCGTATCATCTTTCTTGGCGACGTGGTTATGCACCATGAAACGCAGCCGCTTATCACGCAACCCGGTGTTGTTACTGAAACTTTTCTCCAGTGGCAACCCAAAATCCGGGTCTTCAATACCGCCGCCAGCCGCACCCGTGAAACTATTATGGCAACTGAAGCAATTGCGCACCAAGGCTTGGTAGGCTTTTTGCCCTGCTGCACCGCTACGGTAATCTGTACCTTTGGGGGTAAAGTTGTCGGCAATCCGATCCGACAGCCCCGCTGGCATTTGCGTGGCAGAATAGGTAATGAACGTTTGAATATCCTCTGCTGACCAATGCTGGCTATGGTCATACTGCGTATTAATGTCAGTAATCGTCTGCTCCACGGCCGCATCATACGTTGCACCGTAATCCCCGGCTCGCTCCAAACTACGACTACGGTCATTGGGATGTGTCGCATCTTCCGGCACACTCAAATCATTATTGAGCAGCAAGCTCCACAACAGCGGCGCAGGTTGGTAATTATCATCCATGCCTAGCGGATTAATGCTGGCATTGGAATAAGGAATCTTGCGACCATCCGCCAATTTATGTGCGCCTTGTACCAGAGTACGGTAGGTGGCATTCATCGCTTCCGTACCGCTGGCATTGGATAAATTGAGTTTCGTGCCTGCACTATGGCAACTGGCACAGGATTTACCATTCGCCGCCGGTTTAGTTAGCAACGGCATAATGTCACGGTGAAAATCGGGAACGTCTTTTGCCGCATCGTAATCGGAAATATCCGTTACGCCCGTCAGATTACCGCGCATTTTTTGCGCTGCAATCGAGTTATACGTCGCATATTTATCAATATTGGCTTGATCGCGTTCTTGATGGCATTGGTTACACGCATTCACGCGGTTTGGCACAAAATTGACTTCTTGACGTTCAGCACGCACCGGCAACCAAATATCCTTACCGTTATGTTCAAACTTTTTATTCACCTTCCACACATACAAACCATTTTTCATGACCACACCGAGTGAGCCATCGGCTTCTGGTTGGATGAAATCGCTGGCGGGAATACTCATTTCTGGGCTGGTTTGTAAGCCAACCGTCTGTGAACTGCCAAAATGGTGCGATGGCAAGAAAAATTGTAGCGAAATATCCTCAGGCGCAACGCCATCCAACTGATGTTGCACGCCGTTATCCGATTGCGTCAGGTTTTGCACCAAAAAGCCAGATTTACCGTTTAAGTGCGAATTGGTGAATGACACGCGATTTTCACCCAAATCTTGGCTGTCGGTCGGAGCAACCAATTCGCGTTCTGGCGGATAAAAACTGCGGGCTTGCACAAAATGGTAGTCGTTAGTATCGGGGGTTAATTGTTCCCCTTGTCCCGTGGACGCAGGCTGCTTGGCATCCGCTGGAAAATCTTTCACATAAAGTTGGTAAGTATTTTCACTGCTGTAGCGGTAGGAATAAATGAAACTCTGGTCGTTGTAATGTTCAGGGTTGCGGGCAATCTCGGTATCGGTTGCCCCAACCTTCGTGACGGCTTGCAACTTAAGTTTATCGCTGCGTAATTCCTGATGATGGCGATACGTCATCACCACGTCGCCTTCGGTGGCAAACGTTTTATCCGAACGATTGCCTTGCGTCATCAACACGTAGCCTTTGTAAGCCCCTGATTTAACTTCACGCCCTTGAAACAGATTTGCACCACTTTTATCGGTCGAGCTTTCTTGCCCAAAGAACGTGAATTCGTCGCTGCCATCAATCTGCATTTTCCACAAGGCGAAGCGGTTCACTGAGGCTTGGTGTTCCCACTGCGTAAATACCGCCATGCGAATGTCATCATGTCCGGTCATCACAAACGGTTCAGTCTGGTGGGAATTATTGAAACCGATGCGAATCGTTTCGCCCGTTTGCGCGTCCATCTTGTGAATCAGCGGGGTAGGAGCGCGGTCGTACTCATCCTGCATCAACTCTTTGCGAGCGTAGTTAACGGGGATTTCATCTTTCGCAACTGTTTTACTCACCACCAGCATTTCATGCTTGGTATCAGGGTCATTGCCGATGTAAGTGGGGTAACTGAAATGGGTGGCATCATCTTTGCTTAACTTGGTTAACGCAAAGGTTTTCAGGTCATAACGGTAAATGCCAAGGTGAGTATCGCGCCCTGCACCACTCAACGGAGTACGTGCCATGGATACATACAAGCTGCGCCCATTGGGGGCTACGTCGAAACTGTGAATACGGATTTTTTCGACATCGGTACAATTATTATCTAATTGCGGTAAAAGCTGCCAAGTACGCACCTTGCCATCGGCTTGTTTGCGCGACACCAACAACTTATCTTCGTAGCCATCGCCGTCATAGCCATCTTCGGGAAACCGCAAGTCAGAACGGGTATCGAGTTTTGACCAAGCCGCGTAAAACACATCGGGGTGCGTGCGCCCATCCAAACCCAATTCGACGGCTTCACGGGGGGCATATAATGCGCCATCCTCCACGCTCGGCAAACTGCTGCATTGCGTGGGATCTGGCGTGCCTAACCCTTCAATCACTGCATTACTGGGTGAAATACACCCGTGCAATAACACCAACATGCACAGCACGAGTAATCCCGTGCCGGATCTTTGCAAAGACAGCCCCATATCCACAACCCCCAACCATATAGATTTTATCTATTGATTAATCTATATGACAGTGATGATAAATGCAACATTAATACTGCATTCATATCGAATCCTTTAATGGGGCTGGCATTGAGCGTGCTTAGACCAAGGTTTTTACACCGTTTGCACCTGCCAAAATCAGCACATCCGCCGGACGAATCGCAAACAAGCCGTTGGTGACAACGCCCGGAATCTGGTTAAGGCGGTTTTCCATTGCCACCCCATCAGTAATTTCCAGCCCGTGAACGTCGATAATAATATTGCCGTTATCGGTGGTGAAACCCGCCCGCAGCACCGGATTTCCCCCCAGTTTCACCATTTCACGCGCCACCAACGCTTGTGCCATCGGAATCACTTCCAGCGGCAATGGGAACTTACCCAGCGTTTTCACCAACTTGGAATCGTCGGCAATGCACACGAATTTATCGCTTGCGCCCGCCACGATCTTTTCGCGGGTCAATGCACCGCCGCCGCCTTTCACCAAATGCAAATCTTCGTTGGACTCGTCCGCGCCATCGACGTACAGCGACAATTGCCCTGCATCGTTCAAATCCAATACGCGAAAGCCGTGCGCTTCCAAACGCTTGGCGCTGGCGATGGAGCTGGCAACGGTCGCTTCCACCTTGTGTTTGATCCCTGCCAGCAGGTCGATGAAGTGGTTGGCGGTCGAACCCGTACCAATGCCCACGATCATGCCCGGTTGGACGTATACCAGCGCGGCTTCTGCTGCCGCTTTTTTCATAGCATCTTGGCTCATAAACTTTCCTGTGATGTTGTAAAAATCTTTCGCAAACCGAAGTTTGCAATATACTAGCCCACACGTAAAGGCAGAGCCGCAAAAGTTGGAATTATGAACAAATCGCTGATCAAACGCATTCTCACCGCTCGCGTCTATGACGTGGCTATTGAAACCCCGCTGGAACGAGCGCGTAGCTTAAGCTCGCGGCTAGGCAATGACATTTACCTCAAGCGCGAAGACTTGCAGCCGGTGTTTTCCTTCAAGCTGCGCGGCGCATTCAACAAAATGTTTTTGCTCTCGCCGGAAGAACGCGCCCACGGGGTAGTGGCTGCCTCCGCTGGCAACCATGCACAAGGCGTGGCGTTGTCGGGTGCAAAACTTGGCATTAAAACCACCATCGTCATGCCCGTCACCACGCCCGACATCAAGGTAAATGCGGTGAAAGCGTTTGGCGGCAATGCGGTATTGCATGGCAATTCTTACGACGAAGCCTATGCTTACGCCCGCGAATTAGAACGCGAACATCACATGACGTTCGTGCATCCGTTCGACGATCTGGATGTGATTGCGGGGCAAGGCACGATTGGCATGGAAATCCTGCGCCAACATTCCGACCCGATTGAAGCAGTGTTTTTGTGCGTCGGCGGCGGCGGCTTGATTGCAGGGGTGGGCAGTTACCTCAAATATTTGTACCCCAACATCAAAATTATCGGCGTGGAACACGAAGAAGCCCCGACACTTTCCACCTCCCTCGCGGCGGGCGAACGGGTGCAATTGGCGCAAGTCGGTACATTTGCCGATGGCGCGGCAGTCAAGCTGATTGGCGAAAAGACCTTCGAGATTGCCAAAAACATCGTCGATGAAGTGTTGTTAGTCAGCACCGACGAAACCTGCGCCGCCATCAAGGATGTGTTTGAAGACACCCGCACCCTGCTCGAACCCGCTGGCGCATTAGCCGTGGCGGGGATGAAAAAATATGTCGCTGAACACAAGCTGCAAGGCAAACACCTGATTGCGATTGCCAGTGGTGCGAACATCAACTTCGACCGCTTGCGCCACGTTGCCGAACGTGCCGAGTTGGGCGAGGGGCGTGAAATGTTGCTGGCAGTGACGATTCCTGAACGTCCAGGCAGTTTCCGCGAATTCTGCCACGACATCAGCAACCGCCCAATCACCGAATTCAATTACCGCTATGCGGATGCGCGGGACGCGCAAGTGTTCGCCGGGGTGAAGATTGCGGGTAAGCAGGAACGCGCTACCTTGCTGGGGAATTTGCAAGCAAAAGGCTATTCTGTCACCGATTTGACCGATAACGAGGTGGCGAAGATTCACCTGCGTTACATGGTGGGCGGGCATTCCAATGGCGCGGAGCATGAGGTGCTGTACCGTTTCACCTTCCCCGAACGCCCCGGTGCGTTGCTGCATTTCCTCACCAGCATGAGTGCGGGGTGGAATATTAGCTTGTTCCATTACCGCAATCATGGCTCGGATTTCGGGCGTGTGTTGGTGGGAATGCAAGTGCCAGAACAGGAACGCGGCGAGTTCTGCGAGTTCTTGGAGAAGCTGGGGTATGAGTATTGGGATGAGACGGAGAATCCGGCTTATCAGCGGTTTTTGGGATAAATTAAAAAACCTGCACTCACTAACCATGGGTGCAGGTTATTTTTTGCCGTACTTACAGACTACCAATCCACATGGAATAAGTTGTATCACTCCAATCAGAGAAGTCTACTGCATTACCCGCTAAATCTGTTGCGGCTAATTTAGTGGAAAACGATAAATCAATGTCACCTGAACCTTTTGAAGCAGCTTTAATGCCAATGTCATAAGCCCACAAGTCATCACCAAGCTTCTTTTCGGTGACACCAGTAATACTTGCCAACTTATTACTCAAAATAAAGTCTTGTTTGTCGAAGCCAACCAATTTCTCAATAGTCATGACTCGAATGCTGCCTTTCGCACCATTTTTGATTACTTCATCTCCACCTATTTCAATTAAAGAATATGATGGATCTAATGCATCATAGGTTATATCAAGAGATGTAGTCTTTTTTGAAACATTGCCAGCAACATCCATTTGGCGGAATTCAAATTTATCTTGCCAACCACTACCATCATTTTCAAAACCGACATTTTCCAATTCGATATAAAACTGATTAAGATCGATTAAAGTTGATTTACCCACAGACAACCAATCATCGGAAACGACCATCCAATCTGAACCTATTGGATCAGATTCAGAATCTGCTTTAAGACGATATTCAATAACCGCGTCTTTTTCGAGACCCGTTACTTTTAATGTAGCATCCGCAGTAACCTTATCGCCTTTTTTTCCGGTATCATTAAGCAAACTCACCGATAAATTGGCTGGCACTTTGGTATCGATAGTAAATGACTCTAAAGTAGCTATTGTACCATCTTGGTTAACAGACAATGTATACGTTCCATCACCAAGCCCAGTCTTGGCTTTAGTAGGTACAACAAAAACACCCTCCTCATCAATACCTGCTAAAAGAGAGTCTGCTTTCCCGACTATTTTTTCTACGCCTGTTTTAGAAATAGATTTAAGTGTATAAGTAATATCACCCGCATCCAAGTCATAACCTGATAATTGGAAACGTTTATCATTGGTAATATTATCGTCTGACGCAATACCCGTATCATTGAACAATGTCAAAGTAACATCCGTATCGACAGTTCCACCTAAAACGGAAATGTCTTGCACCTCGCCGTTATCAAATTGAACCTGCTCGACATCTACCACCGTCAATGTATTGCCATCGTCAAAGAAAATAGTGGTTTCTCCCGTATTAACACTATTCACGACATGATCAACGGTAAAACCAGCAATATTTAACGTATCGACACCCGTGCCACCTGAAAAATAATCATCCCCAGCGGTTGTTGTAAATAAATCATCACCCATACCGCCTTCAAAGCGGTTATTGGCAACATTGCCGACAAACTGATCATTACCTGAACCACCCAATGCATTTTCAATTAATGAAGAAGTATTACCTGCAAACAAAAAAGCATTGTAAACATTACCGCGTGCATTTTCCCCTGAACTTGAATATTCAGCCAATAATGCTTGTTGTTCTGACGACAATACTGTCCAAGCACCTGGTGCAAGGTTAATCATTAAATCATCGGAGTAATCCGAAAAATCATAGGTATCATTACCAGCACCATCCCAAACCGTTTCAAAAATAACATTGGTATTGCTACCAGTACGCCCTACGCCATTAATGGTAATGGTACTGGAATCGGGTGACCAATGATAAACGGTATCTTCAGCATGGTATTGATAATTTGCACCATACATATATTGTAATGCTAATATATCTGATGCCATAAATGAAAGAGCCGCACTACCGTCGGCAAAAGTCGTATAATCCGTAATACCACCTAAGGCAGTACGGTACGTCATAATGGAATATTCGTTAGTATCTTTATCGTATGGCAATACGTCAAAAATCCCACCATCACTATCATGCCCGTGTTTTAAGCCTAATGCATGACCAATTTCATGAGCAATCGTGAACCATGACCAGTTACCAGCCGTAGGTGTATCTGCAACATCAGGTCCCAGGAATATGTCGCCACCCGCAGAACTACTTGATGGGTAATAAGCATAAGCCGTGGATGGGTAGTCTGATTGAGCAAAGCGTAACTGAGCGATATTGGTGGCACTGGCAGTGGTTTGTGTAAACGTCAATTGGGTAAAACCTGCGACACTGTCAAATACCCGTTTAGCAATAGCCTGTTGTCCACTCGTTAAGGCTGCAAAACCATCGGTAATACTATTCTGGTCATAATACCCTGTACCATACTGATTGGCAGAGGTAGGAAAACTGTAATTTAGGTTATGTGCAGACCATTTAACCCCTGTTAACAATCCCCGAAAGTCTTGGATACTTTGTAGACCACTGTCTTCTATGTGCGTATAGACTTCATACGGGTCAAGCACATTCGTGGCACTCCCCGGTTTCCCCCCCATGCCACCATCATCAATTAAGTTGTTAGTAGGGGCTAGTTTGCCATCATTTGGGTCATTCATGTACATGAGAAAATCTCCGAAGTTAGCTAGCCCTTGACAAATGAAGAATAGAAATTATTTGTTGCAAACTTTATCATAAAAAAAATCAATGAACAAATAATTATGTCACTTCAATATGACTGACTCACACACTTCACCGTCACAGCAACGCACTAAACATGTTCTTGCGTAAGCAACGCCCGCCACTCACCGGACGAAAGCTCCGCATCTAGCACCAAGCCGCCAATTCGCTCACGATGCAACGCCTCTACTCGATTCCCTACCGCTGCAAACATGCGTTTTACCTGATGGTACTTGCCTTCCGAAATCGTTACGCGTGCCTGTTTCTCCGGCAAAATTTCCACCTCAGCGGGTTTCGTTAGCCCCTTTTCACCGTGCAATTGCACCCCAGCACGCAACGCTTGCGCCCCCGCCTCCGACAATTCCCACGCCAACGTTGCCAGATAGGTTTTTGGCACATGATGTTTCGGTGCAGAAATACGATGTGACCAATCACCGTCATTAGTGAGCAACAACAAACCCGTCGTATCCTTATCCAAGCGCCCCACCACATGCAGCGTATGGCGGTGCGGATGATCAATCAAATCTAGCACCGTGCGATGTTCCGTATCTTCAGTAGCACTCACCACGCCCGCTGGTTTGTGCAACATCAAATAGATTGCTCCCGGCAATACAATTTTCTCCTCATCCAACAATACCTCCGATGCAGGATCAATATGAGTCGATGTCTTGGTAATGTTCTCCCCATTCACCCTCACCTGCCCCCAGCGGATCACTTTGACGGCTTCGGAACGTGGCATTCCAGTGGACTGGCTAACGAACTGATCTAAACGCATATTTTGCTCTCATGTATCATAGATGGAACTTATGTAAACTTATTGATACGGGTGTAAAAATAAAATATAGTCAACAAAGGACTTGCTTATAAATAGATTCTATTGAATCAACAACCCCTCACTGGAGTGTGACCACTATGGCTATCAAAAAACCTGCCAAACTGACTGTAACATTGAACGCGGATACAGGCTCAAGCAAAAAAGACAAGATTACTTACGACGCCACCGTAAAGTTAAGCAAACTCGATGCCAGCAATACCCTTGAATGGTTCGACAGCACTACCGAGACGTGGGAATCCGTCGACACACTCTTATTAAGTTCAGTCGATGCAAACAAGAAAACAGCATTGCTAAATATTGCTGATCTGCTAGGTGAGGACTTTGCCAACCAAACCTTGGAATTCCGGCAAGTCAATACCACCGGCACAGCATCAGATGCGACTAGCCTCACATTCACTTACGACACCACAGCACCAGAACTCATCGAAATCATCCCACCCGACGTTGACACTCTTCTCAACAAGGGTACAAGCGTGGTACGTATCACCAGTAATGAAAAATTAACGGGTTTAGACGCTAAAGACTTCAGCCTCAGCTCGACACTCGCTAGTATCAAAAGTGTTAAAGAAACAAAAATTTCTGATGAAGAATGGGCTTACAACGTCACCATCAGTGCCGCCAGCAAAGGCAATGGTGACGTATCCTTGATGTTCGCCAGCACCGCAGCGGCAACCGATATTGCAGGTAATGCCATCGATTTCAGTGCGTTTATTGAAACACCACTAGCAAACTTCTGGATCGGCAACGATAGCTTGTTGGTTAGCCTTGTTGAAGATACAGGACCCAGTTTTGTTAAAAAAGCCAACAAAGATGGCATTACCCATAACGGCGAAATCAAACTGGACGCAATCAAACCTGATGCACTAGTAGAGTTCCGTATCAAGGCAGGCTCGGCCAGTATCCCCGACGGTTTAGATGAATGGTTGACGATTGATGATTTAAGTATGGATGGCTCATCGGCGACTGTGGATCTTGCTTATCTCTACGAGTTAGCTGGTTTATCACTCGACGACATGCCAATGGGTGGTTGGAAAGACACCTTCGAATTCCACCAAGTAAACGTGGAAACAGATAAAGCCTCTATGATCAGCACACTGGCATTTACCTATGATGTTATCGCCCCCACGATTACCGACAGCATGACGGATGCCGATACCCTGCTGAACGGCAAAACGACTGTTGTGCATCTGTACAGTGATGAACAATTACAAGGCATCGACAAAGCTGACTTCGCTTTCAGTGATACCACCCTTGCTTCCATCAAAAGTGTCAGTAAAGGCAAATTCGATACAACCACTGAACAGTGGGTCTACGATGTTACTGTCTTAGCCAGTAAGGGAAGCGTCAGCGGGGCAACCACCCTTAAACTGGCTGATAATGCCTCTATTACCGATTTAGCAGGTAATGCGGCTGATGCAAGTAACTTTTCTGAAGGATTAGCTGACTTCTGGATCGGCAAATACGATGACAAACTATCGGTCAGTCTCGTTGAAGATACCAGCTCTAGTGCCGTTAATTCCAACAAAGATGGCATCACTTACAACGGCATGATTAAGCTGAATGGCATAAAATCTGATACTGTCATCGAATTTCGTATCAAACCTGACTCTGCAAGTTTACCCGATGGCTCGGGTGATGAATGGATAACGATTGATTTAGATGAAACCGGCATATCTGCCACACTGGATAGTGTTTACTTGTACGAATTGGCAGGTGTATCACTAGATGAGATGCCACCAACAGGCTGGAAAGACACATTCGAGTTCCATCAAGTCAATCAAACAACAGGGAAAATGTCTGAAGCCACACCCATCACTTTCACTTATGATTCAGTGGCAGCATACATTGACTATATTGAGATGGATAGCGGCGATTCCTTACCCAATGGTGAAACAACCATCATTCATTTGTATAGCAGCGAAAAACTACAAGGGCTGGATAAGAACGACTTCACGTTGAGCGATCCATCACTGGCATCTATAAAGAGTGTTACTGGAGCACTTGATAATGACCTCCAGCAATGGGTATATGATGTCGCTGTATCCAGTACAAGCGAAGAACTAGGGGGAATTACAACACTACAGTTAAGTGAAAATGCTTCGGTTACTGACGTAGCGGGTAATGAATTTGGGTTTGAGGGTTATGATATACCCGTTGGCGACGTTATCATGTCATTTACCGCCACACTAGACGGCGATTATGGCGTATCAGATCAAGACAATATCACTGACTTTGCTGCCTTTAAATTTACGGGGGTTATAGCCAATACTAGTATTGAATTCCGCCTAAAAGAAGGCTCAGAAAGCAGCGAAAACGGGTATGGGCAAGATTGGTCAACCATTCCAAATGAACTCTTAGATTACTATTCAGACGATACAGACGTTTATGCTTATTACTGGCAATTATATGATCTAATAGGAGTAAACTATTGGGATGAAGTTGATGGCTTAGAAGATATTTGGGAATTCCGGCAAGTGGATGCGGACGGGCAAGTACTCGAAACCGCCGAACCCTTAACAGTGACGATTGACACATGGCATCCTACCCTGATCAATAGTGACGTATTAGAACCAATTCAAAATGGACAAACACGCACCATTCAATTTTTAACGGAAGAACAGATTTTTGGTCTGACTAAAGACACGATTCAAATTAACAATAGCGCACTAGCATCTATTACTGATATTCAGGAATATCAACTAGATGATGGTCAGTGGGCTTATGATATTTCCGTGAAGGCAACAACAAATGGTCAAGGCGAATTAATATTATCATTACCGCCAACAAGCCATGCTACAGATGCCGCAGGAAATCAGGCAACACTGATGCGTGACGATTATAACTATGCTATTTGGGTAGGTGAGAATCCAGATGCTCCCGTAGCAAGTTTAGTCAACGATGCAGGCGTAAAAGGTGACAATATCACCAACAACAACCAATTGAGAATCTACGGTATCACTTCCACCGATACACTAGAATTCCGCTTCAAAGAAAATTCAACTATATATCCGCTTTTGAATGAAGAAGAAAGACAAGATTGGCGCAGCGTTAATGATATTCGCCATATTTCCGGCAATGTTGCACTTGTAGAATCAGTAATGGATCGGCAAGGGCTGGAGTATTGGTCTAATGAATACCCTGCCGGTTTTACTCAAGCCTACGAATTTCGTAAAGTCGACGCTGATGGCAATATTTCTGCTGTTTCTGATGAATTCATGTTTACCTTTGATCGAACTGCGCCCGAAATTGATGTCATCATGGATAATCCCGTCATTCCAAATGCTGGCAGTGCTGTTGTGCGTCTTCTCAGCACGGAACGCTTAATAAATGTCGATGAAAGTGCTGTTTGGTTAGATAATCCACAAGATTTGGCTTCAGTAGTGAGTGTCAACGAAGTATCAATGACAAACGGACAGTGGGCTTACGACATCACTGTGCAAGTAGGAACTAATGGAAACGGTATAGTCAGAGGTGGTTTACTTTGGTCTAATAATAATGGTGAGGTTGCTACTGACTTAGCGGGTAATCACCCCTACACTGAATTTACATTGTGGGCGGGTTCAAACCCACCCGATATGACCGCCACATTGAGCTATGACTCTGGAGAGTCTGATTCAGACAATATTACTCGTGATGTTGTATTCAGATTAGATGCTATCGATCACAGTAAGACTCAAGAAGTGCGTTTAAAATCGGGTTCTGAATTTGCACCGAATGGTACTGATTGGTTTAGTATTCCAGCAGATTTTTTCATTTATAATCAAGGTTTTTCCAAATCAGTTGCTGGTTCAGAGCTGTATCGCCTCTTAAACAATAACGAATACTTGAACTGGGAAACAATACCCGTGGATGGTCTGACAGATATTTGGGAGTTCCGCCAACAGGGTGATAACACCACATCTAGCGTAACGGTCATGTATGATCCTATTGCCACTCAAATCACGGAACTGGAAACGTCAATCTCAACCATTGCAAGAGGCGAAACGGGCTTATTACAATTCACCAGTAATGAACAATTAGTAGACTTAGCGCTGAATAATTTCAGAATATATGACGATCAGTCAGATTCAGCATTTGTCACTGACATTCAGGAAACGCAAGTGTCAGATAATGAATGGCAGTATGCTGTAGAAGTGACAGCAACAGATAGCGGCGACGACGAATTAGTCAACATACTCTTCAGTCATGGCGACGTAGCTGGAAACTACGTCGGTCAATATTTCGATATTTGGATCAGCGCATAATGCACATAGCATAAATTACGATTCAGTCACAACCGCTGTTCGCCACACGCTTGGCGAACAGCTCCTTCCCCGTTAGAGTAGTAAGCCATTACTAATAACAACACGGGAAAAGCCCACCATGAAACTCAAAGACTATCTACGCATCCTCGCCCATTACGACGGTTCCGACCTGTATTTAACCGCCGATCTCGAACCCAAAGCCAAATTCCAAGGCAAGCTCAAAGCCGTCGATAAAGTCATCATGACCCCCGACATGCTCAAAGCAATGGCTTACGAACTAATGAACCCCGAACAGCAGCAACAGTTTGAAAAGAAACCCGAAATGAACCTCGCCATCAGCGAAGAAGGCATCGGACGTTTCCGTGTCAATATCTTCAAACAACGTCACAAAATTGCGATGGTGATCCGTAACATCAAAACCGACATCCCCAACGCCGACAAACTCGGTTTACCGCAAGTCTTAAAAGACGTGATCATGGAAAAGCGCGGCTTGATCCTGTTCGTCGGCGGCACAGGTTCGGGCAAATCCACCTCACTCGCCGCCCTGATCGACCACCGCAACGCCAGTGCAGACGGGCATATCATCACCATCGAAGACCCGGTGGAATACGTGCATCCGCACAAGAAATGCATCATTAACCAGCGCGAAGTCGGTGTCGACACCGACAGCTACGAAGACGCACTCAAAAACACCCTGCGCCAAGCCCCCGACGTGATTTTAATCGGCGAAATCCGCGCCCAAGAAACGATGGAACACGCCCTCGCCTTTGCCGAAACCGGGCATCTGTGCCTTTCTACCCTGCACGCCAATAACGCCAACCAAGCCCTCGACCGCATTATCAACTTCTTCCCCGAAGAACGCCGCCACCAATTACTGATGGATTTATCTCTCAACCTCAAAGCCTTCGTTTCGCAACGCCTGATTCCCACCGTGGATGGCAAACGTGTCGCCGCCATCGAAATCCTGCTCGGCACACCCATGGTGCGCGACTTAATCATGAAAGGCGACGTACACGCCATCAAAGAAATCATGGAAAAATCCGAAGAACAGGGGATGCAAACCTTCGACAGCCACCTCTACAAGCTGTATTTGGCAGGGCAAATTTCGCTGGCGGAGACATTGCGCAATGCCGATTCGCCTAGCAATTTGAAGCTGAAGATTAATCTGTCGGGGAATTTGAATAAGCCACGTCCGACGGCTGCTGCACCTGCGCCAGAGGCAAACCCCAAGGCGGCAGATGACGATTTCATGGCGAAACTAGCGTTACAGCCGAAACCGGAAGCGGAATTGACGTAATTACATCCGCTCCAACACCCCAATCCCCAGCAAGCCCAAGCCAGTTTGCAGGGTTTGCGCGGTCAGATTCGCCAATTGCAAACGGCTGCTACGCACCTCTTCCGCCACACCCTCTTTCAAGATCGGGCAAGCTTCATAGAAGCTCATGAAGTTGCCCGCCAACTCATACAAATACGTACAAAGGTGGTTCGGCAAGCCTTCTTTCACCACGCTATCCGTCGCTTCGGTGAATTGCAGCAACTTCATCGCAAGGGTACGTTCAGCAGATTCTTGCAGCGAAATGGGGGAGCTAATCGCCTCCGCATCCACACCTGAGCGACGGAAAATGCTCTTAATCCGCGCATATGCATACTGCAAATACGGGGCTGTATTGCCCTCGAAACTCAGCATGGTTTCCCAATTGAAGATGTAATCCGAATTGCGGTTTTTAGACAGGTCGGCGTATTTGACCGCACCGATGCCGACCGTGCGGGCAATGTCGTGGCGTTCTGCCTCGCCCAATTCTGGGTTCTTGTCGGTAACGAGGATGAAAGCGCGTTCTTCCGCTTCGACCAACAAATCGACCAGCTTGACCGTGCCGCCGGAACGGGTTTTAAACGGCTTGCCATCTGCGCCGAGCATGTTGCCGAAGGGCATGTGTTCAAGCGAAATATCCTCGCGCACAAACCCCGCTTTACGCGCCAGCAAGAACACCTGTTGGAAATGCAACGCTTGGCGGGCATCGGTGAAATACAACGCACGGTCGATGTTCAACACGCCACTGCGATAACGTAAAGCCGCAAGGTCAGTGGTCGCATACAGATAACCACCGCCGGTTTTCTGCACAATAATTGGCGTAATGCTGCCATCTTTGTTTTTGAATTCGTCAAGGAACGCGCATTGTGCGCCCTGATCCTCCACTAGCAAGCCTTTCTCCTGCAACTCGCTGACAATGTTGGCTAAATCAGCGTTGTAGGCACTTTCCGGCATCACATCCGCCCGGGTCAAATGGACACCCAACCGCGCATAAACTTCCTCGCAATGGCGCAAGGAGGTGTCGATGAATTGCTGCCACAAGCCGAGGCATTCCGCATCACCCGATTGCAGTTTCACCACATAATCACGCGCCGCATCAGCAAAATCAGGTTCGTCGTCGAAACGCTTTTTGGCTTCGCGGTAGAAGGTTTCAAGGTCGGCAAGCTGCATCGACAATTCGCCGCTATGCGCTTTCAAGCTGACCATGTGCGCAATCAGCATTCCGAATTGCGTGCCCCAATCGCCAACGTGGTTTTGGCGAATAACCTTGTGTCCCTGGAATTCGAGGACGCGGGCGACGGCATCACCGATGATGGTGGAACGCAAATGCCCGACGTGCATTTCTTTGGCGAGGTTAGGGCCGGAATAATCGACGACGATGGTTTGAGAGTTGGGGGTGAGTTGTCGGGCTGAAGCCCGACCTACGGTTTCGCTCAACCACGTATTCTTTAGGTGGATATTGATGAAACCGGGGCCTGCGACTTCGAGTTTGTCGGCGAGATCGGACAAATCCAGCACTTCCAGCAAGCGCGTTGCCAGTTCTCGCGGGTTGGTTTTCAACTGCTTGGCGGCTGCCATCACGCCGTTAGCTTGGTAGTCGCCGAATTCAGGGCGGGCGGAGGGTTTCACAATGGCGGTCACGGTGTCAGGTGCGCCCAGCGTGTGCAGCGCGGCGGTAATACGGTCATCAAGCAGTTGGCGAATATTCATCAGACTCTTTTCGGGTTTGGGCAAAAGGGGGATTTTAGGCGGCTTAGGCAGTAGAATCCACCGTTCCTTTAAACTTATACAAACTTAACCAAGGTCAAGTTTGCGGTTAAATTCCTGCTTCATTGGGGCTGGTTTCACCTTCGGTTTGCACCGAGAGCCAGCGCCTTCCGTCGGGTAAGAACAGTACATTACTGCACCATCCTCCCCTAAGAACCGTACTTGTGATTTTCACCACATACGGCTCAAGCCTCTCTTCAGCCACTTTTCAGGGTGGTCGGCAACCCACGGTTTACACGGCTGTGTAATTGTCGGTGACAGTCCGGGTGCATTAAGACCAAGTTCCGCGAGTCATCCGTACCCCCTTTTACCCGCCATATAACATGGTGGACGTGCCACCCTGTTTGCTTGGTCAGGTTTTGCCCACAAGCGGTACACTTGCCGTCCTGTGAGTGCCAGAGGTATTTGATCCTAGCGCCGTGGGCTTCCTCCTTGAAGTGGCGTTGAAACCGCTCCTCAAAGTATTCTTCCTGCGCCGGGTCATAGGGGTTCGCATCTGCCTTAATCTTGACATGCCGGACAATGGGAACAGAGGATGCCTTGAACAGGTCAAGCCACACCCCATTCCCTTTCCTGTCCAGCACCTTTACCCTAAACGTCCAGTTACACCCATTGTGGTGAGGCCAATACTTAGCCTTGACCCACATTTTGGGTTTGTTGGGGTGTCGCCGTCTTGCCCATTTCCATAGCTTTTTCCAGATGGCATGATCAACATCGGAAAATGTTTCCTTTGCCACTTGGTTTTTGTGGTACTCCGTCCATCCCCGTATTTTGGGGTTGAGGAGGCGGATCAGGTTTTCCTGTGTGGCGGTCTTATTACTGTCTATCAGTTGCCTGATGCCTGCCAAGAAGTTTTTAACGTTCTTCTTGGCAGGTTTGATCATCATCTTCCCGTTGTACTTGCCGGAAATTCCAGCCCAGAAAGTCGAAACCTTCTGAGATGTTCACCACCTTGGTCTTTTCCGGTGAGAGGATTAGTCCCCTTGCCTCCAGAAACCGTTCAGTGATGGTTTTGGCTTCTTCCAGCACTTCCGGGCTTGTGCCCGTGATGATGAAGTCATCGGCATATCGGATATAATTGACCTTGGTCGCCCTGCCACGTCCAGTGATTTTTGGGAAGGCTTTAGCCAGTTTACCCGCCAATCCGTCCAGTGCCATGTTTGCCAGTACGGGGGATATGATACCGCCCTGTGGAGTGCCTGCTTCCGTATCGGAGCGCACCCCTTCCACACGAACCCTGCCTTCAGCCATTTCCTGAGTATCGCCGTATCCGTAGGGATGTTGGCGAGCAACCATTCATGGCTAATGTTATCAAAGCACCCGGCGATGTCTGCCTCCAATACCCACTTTGCCTGCGTTTTTTGCGCCATGCTGATGAATATCTGTTCCGCTGGCGTCCTTGCAACCCCGTTTTGGCCTGAACCCGTATGAGTTCGGGTCGGCTGTGGTTTCCGAGATGGGTTCAAGGGCAAGCAAGTGAAGTGCTTGCATAGCCCTGTCTTTCATCGTCGGGATGCCTAACGGGCGTTGCTTGCCGTTTGCTTTGGGAATATATACCCGTCTCAGTGGCTGGGGCTTGTAGCCCCTGCGTTTGAGACCCACTATTGCTTTGGCTTTGGCCGGTGGAGTGTCCCAAGTTTCATTGTCCACCCCGGCAGTCTTTTTGCCGCTGTTTTCCGTGACACGTTTGACCGCCATGCATTTGGCGTAAAACGAGTGGGTCAGTAGCCATTGCAAGGATTTTGCCTTGCGGTGCTTCCCTTCCCGGATTGCCTTTGCAATACGCACTTGCAGCTTTTGGGTGGCCTGATGTGCTTTTGCCCGGTCAATTCCGTGCCAATCCACCACGCCATCGGGGGTGGCACACTTGGCTTGCGCTTCGTTCATTTGTCCAACCTCCTGTAAAAGTCCTACAAACTCTCCTGCAAAGAGAGACCCGCCAGAAGTCTGCACCCTTTTGGGCAGGGTGATGTTTCAACCCCTGTCCACCCCATTACAGAGTGGCATTCGCTTTTTCTGGCATCCCATACCCGCATTCCCATCGGCTTCCCTTACGGTCGGCTTGCCATTGCTGGCGGGGATACGGGCTTATCCTGTTCCACTTGAGTGACAATGATGGGGTAGACCCTGCCTGTTCACCGATGGCTGTTGTGTCCGCGTAATCCCATGGAGGAGGGGATTAACCAGCCATTTGCCTTTTGGCTCAAGCTTGTCAGCATCTTTAGCTCGTTCTGCTTTACGATGTTTATCAGCAGTTCACTTTCGTTAGTCATACCATCAAGCCTAGCTCCCATCCGCATTGATGCTTACAGATAGCGTGTTTCCTCACGAAACCTACGCCGCCTTATGGCAGGTTACTTTGTCCTGACCGCTTCACACCGCACCGTTACCAGCACCGCATGGGTCAGTAGGCTACTGGTGGCGAAACACCAGGTTTCTCTTTTGCTTTTGACAAATGAAACAATCACTTAAGAGGCATCAGGTCGCACCCTCCACAGGCAGACACCGTGGAACTCACGGCATATTTTTCCAAATTTTTGGCGGCATTGATGTCACGGTCATGGACTACACCACAAAGGGGGCAAGTCCATTCACGTACCGACAGCGGCAGCTTGTCCACTTTATGCCCACAGCCAGAAGCAGAACACGTCTTGCTGGAGGCAAAAAACCGATCAGCCACCACGACCACCGCACCCCGCCTATCGGCTTTGTATTCCAGTTGCCGCCGAAACTCGAAAAACCCCATGTCGCTGATCGCTCGGGATAAATGTCGGTTTTTCACCATGCCTGACACGTTCAAATCTTCAATGCCGACGGTGTGGAAACGGCGGGTCAAATCCGTGGTGAGTTGGTGCAAACTGTTTTGGCGGATGTTGGCGATACGTGCGTGAAGTTTTGCCAACTTCTGTTTCGCCTTGTGGCGGTTGGCACTGCCTTTGACTTTGCGTGACAAGCTGCGGGATAGCCGTTGTAGGCGGGAAAGCAAGGCTTTATGCGGTTTCGCTCCGACCACTTTTTCCCCCGTTGACAGGGTTGCCAGTGCAGATACGCCCAAATCCACCCCCACCGTGCCTTGGTTTTCGGCAGGCGGGAGGTGGTTTTGATCCGTATCCACGGTGATGCTGGCAAACCACTGATCAGCGTTGCGGGAAATGGTGGCAGAGAGGATTTTACCGGAAAAGCGTAACGTTTCCCGCATCCGTACTAACCCAAGGTTGGGAATGCGGATGCGGCAACCGTCGATGGCAAACTGGTCATTGGTAAGAGTGAAACTGTCGCGGCTTTTGCCTTTCTTTTTGAATTGCGGGTACTTGGCACGTCCTGCAAAGAAGTTTTTGAAGGCTGCGCCGAGTTGGATAATTGCCATTTGCGGGGCATTTTTGGTGACTTCCAGCATCCACGGGAATTGTTCGCGCTTGATGCTGTTGAGTTGGCGACGTAGCAACATCTGGTTGGGCTTTGGCTGGCTGTTGTCTTCCTTCCACGCCGCGTATTGGATTTGCCATTCCGCCAATGCCCAGTTGTAGGCAAACCGCGCTGTACCTGCGGCTTTCGCCAAGTACGTGGCTTGCTTATTGTTGGGGTTGAGGCGGATTTTGTGGCTGATAATCATGGCAAACAGAATGCAGCACGGTGTGATAGTTGTCTAGTCATCCGTGCTTTTGCTGCTATCCTTTACGGATAAACGGCACTACGCCTTTATAAACCTAACCAAAATGATGAAGTTTGCATAGATTTAGATAGATTTTATGGTAACTGTTTCAAACCCCCATGAACACCACCTACCTGAAACTCCCTAATGGTCACGCGCTAAGCTACACCATCCGCCCCTCTGCGCGGGCAAAATACTTGCGGATGCAATTACACCCCAGCAAGGGGTTAGTGGTCACACAACCGCTGGGCATAAGCACCCACGCTTTGCACCAATGGGTACTCAGCCAACAAGCGTGGATTACCGCTGCCCTGCAAAAATTGGCGCAACATCCCCCACCCGTCGCGGCGCTTGCCACGCTGCCGGAACACTTGGCATTGCTGGCAACGGGCGAAAGTCTGCCCGTCATTTACACACCTACCGACCGTAAGAACATTACGCTGCACTACGTTGAACACACCAGCCTGACACTTAGCGGTGCAATCAACGCTCCAGCCGCTTGCCAGCAGGCGTTACGCCAGTGGTTGCGCGGCTATGCGCAGGTGCATTTAGGCAAACAGTTGCAACAAGTGGCGGCAGAAACAGGCTTGCAATACGTCAATTGCCGCGTGAAGGGGCAGCAAACGCGCTGGGGAAGTTGTTCTTCGCGGGGCAATATCAACCTCAACGAAAAGCTGATCTTGCTACCGCCGGAATGGGTGCGCTATACGCTGATCCACGAGCTGTGCCATACGGTGGAGATGAACCATTCCAAGCGATTTTGGGCGTTGGTGGCGGGGTTTATGCCGGACTATCGGCGGATTCATGCCGAAATGAAGGGGTTAGTAACAGTTAGCATAAAAGTTGCACCTAATTATCCAAATATCATCAAAATGGGTAACTTGGTCGTTATCAATGTGGAGAAATAGCGCACTATCTACTACATTAGTGGGGAGATTGACGGTTTTCTCGAACCTGCTTTGAGAGGTAAGTCCGGTTGCTTTAGCACAATCACCTACGGCGAGTTACGCCGGATGTAAAGTCTGTGGAGAGGTCGTGAGACCTGGGGGAGCAAGCGGTCGCCTCATCAGCGTAAAGCCCCCCACTGTGGGAGTTTTAATGGCAATAACCAAGCCGTTCCTCTGGGCAGCCTCGATGAAGCAGAAATCTGACAATAAATCTATCATGAGTAGGTTTGTATAGGTTCAGAATAACGGGCGATGGGGCGCTTGCCGGAGTGGATGATTGGCGTATAGTGAACACAGGCATAGCGTTATGCCCTCACCCCCGCGAGGCGCAAGATGAAAACTCTACTGGCTTCTATCGCACTGCTGATTGCCGCCACCGACCTACAGGCAACCGTTTCCGAATACACCGAATTCTTCATCCCCTATCAGCGCACCCAAAGTGAGTTTGTGTGCTTACACAAGCAAATCATGGAAGCTGAATTCGGCATTCCCCTGCCCAGCATGATGATGGGCATCTTCTCGGAAACCAAAACCCTGCATCAGCACTTGGGCGGCACGAATACCTATGCCAACATCAATATGCTGGTCAAGGGCACGACCACCATTCCCTACACCTACAACTTTGACCGTTACACCAGTAGCGGTATTACTGAATACTCGTTCACGTTAAATATGGCGGGGTTCAATACGCTCAATGGCAATACCGTGGCGGGTCGCCAAAAAACCAAAGACACCGCCAAACTTGCCCTGATTGCCATGCTCAAAACGGCAGAATCGCTGCATGGCGCAGGCAATTTCAGGCTGTGGGTGAAATTCACCAACCTGCCCGCGCAAACCGGCTTGACGGGTAGTGTACTTTTCGCGGGCGGCACGGACTGGCCAACGTGGCCTTACACCGCATCCAGTAGCGTGTACCACACTTATACCAGCGAAATGATTGACACCGATTGCTAGCACAAGCTTTAAGCATTAGCGTTAAGGTGGGAAAAACATTAGCCAAAGCTATTAAAGCAACGGGTTTCTTTATGGTATGGTCAAAGCAGACCGAGCAGTAGCAGGGGAACACATGCCAACTGAAATCCGCTTTGGCGCATTTGTGCGCGAAATTACGCTTCAACAACAACGCATTTCGTACAACAACCTCACCCCCAAAGTGTGGCGTGATGCCGATGGCGCAGAAATTCCCTATCAAGCCCCCAAAATCCGGCTGCGCTGGGTGGATGCTTACCGCCTGATTCAGCCCTACATCAGCAGCCGCCTGATGGAGCAACTCAAAGCGGTGATACCGCTGGCAGCGTATTTGATGTTGTTCCAAGTGTTTATCCTTCAGCAAGCCATCACCGATGCAGGCATTATCAGTGGCGGACTCTTTGCCGTTATCCTCGGCTTAATGTTTTTTCTCGAAGGATTGAAGGTCGGTCTGATGCCTTTTGGGGAAATCCTCGGCAATACCTTACCTGCCAAAGCTACACTCCCCATTGTGCTGATCATCGCCCTACTCCTCGGCATCGGTGTCACTTTTGCTGAACCCGCGATGGGCGCACTCAAAGCAGCGGGGCAAATTGTCCAAGTAGAATCAGCGCCGTATTTATACGCCTTACTAAATGACTGGTCGGGCGTGTTGGTGCTCATGGTCGGCATTGGCGTTGGCGCAGCCGCCGTACTTGGCACACTACGCCTGCTGAATGGCTGGAGTCTAAAACCGCTGATTTACTTTTCGCTAATCCCGATTATCGGTCTAACCCTGTACATGGAGTTTGACCCCGAACTCAGCAAAACGTTGGGGCTGGCGTGGGATAGCGGCGCAGTTACCACTGGCCCTGTCACCGTCCCGTTAGTACTGGCACTCGGCATTGGTATTTCAGCTTCAGCAGGCAAGGAACAATCGTCACTCTCTGGTTTCGGCATTGTCACGCTTGCCTCGTTATTCCCCATTCTCAGCGTGCAATTGCTCGCGCTATACCTCGCGTTTACCACCAGCCCTGCGGAGATTATTGCTGCTGCCACTCATGCCGCCCAACTGAGCACCACACCCGCGTGGTACACCCAAACGCCCTGGCAGGAAATCATTAGCGGCTTACGGGCGATTGTGCCATTGGTGTTGTTTTTGCTGCTGATTCTCTGGGGCGTGCTCAAAGAAACTATCCAGCAACCGGGGCATATCACTTACGGCATTACCCTTGCGGTGTTGGGCATGATCATGTTCAACCTTGGCTTGAGCTACGGCTTGGCGAAACTGGGCGGGCAATCGGGCAGCTTGATTCCGGCAGCCTTCATGGCGATTGAAGCGGTTACGCAAAGCCCGCTGTACCAAGTTGTGATTGGGCTGATGTTAGCGCTGGCGTTTGCATGGCTGCTGGGGTTTGGAGCAACGCTTGCTGAACCTGCCCTCAATGCGCTGGGCATGACGGTGGAAACCCTCACCAACGGTGCATTCCGCAAGCCGGTATTGATGTATTCAGTATCGTTTGGGGTGGCCTTCGGCATTGCACTGGGGGTTGCCAAAATCGTGTTTGGCTTTTCGCTGGTCTGGTTATTATTGCCGGGTTATGCGCTTGCCGTGGTTCTTACCCATTTGTCGAGTGAAGAATTCGTCAATATCGCATGGGACAGTGCGGGTGTCACTACCGGCCCTGTCACCGTCCCGCTCGTGCTGGCAATGGGGCTGGGTTTCGGCAATGCGGTACACGCGATTGAGGGTTTCGGTATTCTAGCGATGGCATCGATTTGCCCCATCCTCTCGGTGATGTTGACGGGTTTGTGGATACGCTGGAAGGTGAACCGCAAACAACGCTACTATGCCACTCCATCAACCATTCTTAAGCCGAAGGTAAGCCGTGTATGAGCAAACGTGAAATCGTCGTTCTCACTGATGTTGCCCTGATCAGCGCCGTTGTCCAGCGCAGCATGGCGGATGATATTGTCAAAGCCGCGCAAGAAGCCGGAGCGCAAGGCGCAAGCATCCACTATGCGCGTGGGCGCGGGGTACGCGAACGTTTAGGCATTATGGGGCTGGCAATTGAAGCCGAAAAAGAGGTCGTCAATATTGTGGTTTCCACCGATCAGCTCGACCGCGTATTCGAGAAAATGTACCTTGCGGGCAATATGGATACCCCCGGTATGGGCTTTATGTGGGTAACACCCTTGGAAAAAGCCGCCACCTTTATTCCGCCCGAAATCGTGGAACGCTTGACACAACACCATACCCCCGAATAAGCACAGGAGTTTGCGCCATGCCACACCCTCGGCTCATTGCCCAGAAAGTGATTACCTGCATCCTACCCAAAGGACGGGCGTTACGGGTTGCTCGTGCTTTAACCAAGCAGCACGGTTTAACGGCGGTGGATATTCACTATGCACGCGGCAATGGGCGTTTGACCCCACTGCGCTATCGCGGCATTGGCGAAACCTTGGAAAAAGAAGTGCTGACCGTCGCTGTACCTGCCGCACAGGCGGATGATGTATTTGAATACATCTACGAACTGGCGGATATTAACCGCCCGCACGGCGGATTGATGTATATGCACACCTTGCTGGGCGCAACGCCGTACCATTTGCCAGCGTTGCCAGAGGAAGAAGATTAAGCGGCGAGTTTTGCCACCACACGCAAGAGCTTTTCTTTGGCAACCTGCCCGACTTCGTGCGCAGCCGCACTTTCTGCCAGACCCAATACCGTCACGGGATCCATAAAGCTCACCACCACATTGCCTGGTGTGGTTTCATACATAATGAAATTGCACGGTAACAACGTTCCGGCATTAGGTTCTACGTCTAAAATTTGTGATGCCAGCTTGGGGTTACACGCACCGAAGATGCGGTAAGGTGGAATATCCTTATCCATTTTGTTCTTGAAAATCGCTTGAACATTGACTTCGCTAACCACGCCCAGATGTTCTTCCATCAACACAGCGCGGACTTTTTCTACCGCTTCATCAAAACTGCCTTGGAGCGTGGTATTGAATTCGTATGACATGAAACTTCCTTCTCAGTGAACAACAAAAGATGCAGTGTAGGCAGCCACGCCAGACCGGACAATGCAAAATCTCAACTCAAGCGTAAATGCCTTCCACTTCCACCATCAGATCAGCACGGCATACATCCCCCTGTAAATAGAGCACCTCGACCTGACGCTGGCTGAGTGGAGTTGTAGCCAAATACGCCGCCAGTCTTGCCTGAATCGGCGCAAGAATGGCCGCATCTTGCAAATACACTTTCAATTGCGTCAACTCACGCACACGGCGGGCAGGCAAGCCCAGCGTCGCATCGCCATGACCTAGCAAGGCTTCCAAATTGCATAAGGACTCTTCCAATTGCAGCAGTGGATTGCCAATATGCAAGGTTTCATGCCCCACAATGCTGGTTGTGCCGGAAATGTAGATATGCTTGCCCTGCCCCCAGTCTTTCACCGTGGCACGAGAAAATGCTGGGCTGACCGGGCCATATTGGCGCGGATACAAGAAAGCGCTAGTTTGGCGTGGGTTTTCTAACTGCATCCCAGCAGATTTACCCGCGACGAAATACAGTTGCAACCCTGCTTGCTGCGTACCGATAGCGGTGGCAGCAGGTGGGGCGTAATCAAAATTGCCCCAGACATTCAGCGCATCTTGCCGCCCTAGGCAAAAGGTTTGGTAGCGATTGAATTCCCCCTGTTGCGCCACAATCGCGGGGAAATAATTCCACATGCGCAGCAAACACGCATAGCCTGTGCGCTGCAATAACTGGAAGACATGCTGGTAAGCGGTTTGGCTGGCTATGCGAAAATCAGGGAAATCGGCTTCTTCCAGCAATAAATGCCCAAACAGCACGCTACCGTTTTCGCTGTAGGTGATACTAGCGTGTTTACCGTAACGGACGGGGGTCGGGCTTAACCAACATTCGGTACGGGGCGTTCCGGCTAATAAAGGCAAACCGATGGTGAAGAGGGGGCGTTGCGCATCCAGCATCGTGGCTTTTTCGGTAAAGCCAATGGCTGCCAAAACATTTTGCCTATGCCCTGCTGCGACGACATCACCGTGTGACAAGGTGACGACAGAAAAAGGCGGCAAGTTGGGTGGGGTTGCGGGTAGTGCGTCGTTCATGCCGTTCCCATACGCGTTAAAGCCAGATGCGAAAAAGGGCTGCAACCGTCAAGTTGCAACCCTTTAGAATGTGTGGCTCCTCGAACTGGACTCGAACCAGTGACCCACGGATTAACAGTCCGTTGCTCTACCGACTGAGCTATCGAGGAACTGCCGGTTGAGCGGCGTATAATATAGAGCGTTCTGAATACCGTCAAGCAATTTTTTTAGCAGCTTCACGTAATAATTCTATACCCGCATCTGCTTTATGCGCGTTTTCACTGATCAATCGCCGAAAGCCCCGCGCCCCCGGCATTCCCTGAAACAAACCGAGAATATGACGACTCAAGTGATTCAAGGCAACACCCGCTGCTTGCTGGGCTTGTACGTAATCAAGGAATGCCTCCAAAACGGCTTTGCGATCCAGAAACGGCGCATCTATGCCGTAAATCAGCGGGTCAACCTGTGCCAGCAGCCACGGATTATGGTACGCCTCACGCCCCACCATCACTCCATCAACATGCTGCAAATGCTGCTGACACTGTTCCAGCGTAGTAATACCGCCATTGATGATGATTTCAAGCTGCGGGAATTCCTGCTTAATCTGATACACCAATTCGTAACGCAGAGGTGGAATGTCACGATTTTCCTTGGGACTCAACCCTTGCAACCACGCTTTGCGGGCGTGGATAATGAAAGTTTCACACCCCGCTTGTGACACTGTGCTGATGAATTGGTGCAAACCACCGTAATCGTCTTGATCATCAATACCAATGCGATTTTTAACCGTCACCGGAATCGTCACGGCTGCACGCATCGCTGCCACGCAATCCGCAATCAGTTGCGGCTCTGCCATCAAGCACGCCCCGAATGCGCCTTTTTGCACCCGCTCGCTAGGGCAACCGACATTGATGTTGACTTCATCGTAACCGTAACTTTCCGCTAAACGGGCGCATTCCGCCATTTCTTGCGGATCGCTGCCACCCAATTGCAGTGCAACGGGGTGTTCTGCCGGATTAAAACGCAAATGCCGCTCAGGGTCGCCATGCAAGAGTGCGCCAGTTGTCACCATTTCAGTGTACAAAACCGCTTGTTTCGACAAAAGACGGTGAAAATACCGGCAATGGCGGTCGGTCCAATCCAACATTGGCGCTACGGTAAATTTCCTGTTCAGCTTGTTCATATAATATTATTATCTTGAAGTGATCTATGTTATTTCGCTCAAAAAACAATCTCAAAAATAAGCAACACATAAACAGGGGGCTGTTATGTTGGACTCAGAAATCGTTATGTATTTTATGGCTGGACTCGTCATTATCGGGATTCCATCCTTTCTTTTCTACCGCATCGGCATGGATATTGGGGTAACTAAAGGCATTAAACGCCAATTGGTGCGCGAACTCATGGCAAACGGCATCCTAGAAGAAGCCGATATGACGATTCGGGGGACGCGCCGCAACTGACTCAGCGGCAAGCCGCAAGGCAATGCTTCGGCTACACTCAGCAACCCAGAGCGTAGCAATGGATCAAGTCTGGCAGACGGGGCAGAACCAAGTGGAACGTTGCCCTTGGGTGATCTGGATAATCGGGTTCTGGCAGCCAGCACACGCTTGCCCAGTGCAGCCGTAAACCTTCAGCTCCAGCTTAAAATACCCCGGCGTCCCATCTTCACGTACAAAATCGCGCAAAGTTGTTCCCCCGCACTCAATGGCATAGGTCAAAATTTGGCGGATAGCTTGCGCCAATTGCACGTAACGTTCGCGGGATATGCTCCCCGCCGCACAACGCGGATCTATTCCCGCTGAAAACAGCGCCTCGTTGGCGTAGATATTGCCTACGCCAACGACAATGTGCGCATTCATAATGAACACTTTCACGCTCACCGTGCGCTGGCGGGATTGCGCAAACAAATAATCACCATCAAACATATCACTCAACGGCTCAGGCCCTAAATCACGCAACAAAGCGTGTTGCAACGGGTCGCCATCCGCCCACAAAAATGCGCCAAAACGGCGCGGGTCATGATAACGCACCACTTTGCCACTAGCCAACACCAGATCGAAATGGTCGTGTTTACGCGGAGCCACATCGGCATCCACAATCCGCAAACTGCCCGACATGCCCAAATGAATCAGCCCGATACCTGCGTCGGTATGCAGCAAAATGTATTTGCCACGTCGTGTTAATTCCCGCACCACCTGCCCTTGCAATGCCATCACCGCCTCTGGCACAACCCAGCGCAATTTCGGTTGGCGAATAATCACCTGCGTGACCGCATGACCTTGCAACCACGGCTTAATCCCACGGCGGGTAGTTTCTACTTCAGGCAATTCAGGCATCGCGCTTCCTTATCTATGGTCAACATCATGGGCGCTATGTTATACCTTCTGCCTCTACCAAGGAGGATCACCATGAAAAAAGAAACCTTATCCATTCACGCTGGCTATACCACTGACCCGACCACCAAATCGGTGGCAGTGCCTATCTACCAGACCGTCGCGTATGAATTTGATGATGCCCAACACGGCGCCGATTTATTCAATCTCGCCGTACCCGGCAATATTTACACGCGCTTGATGAACCCCACCAATGACGTGCTGGAAAAACGCGTCGCGGCACTCGAAGGCGGCATTGCGGGTTTAGTCGTCAGCTCCGGTATGGCTGCGATCAATTACGCCATCCTCACCATTGCGGAAGCGGGTGATAATATTATTGCCACCCCGCAATTGTACGGCGGCACGTACACCCTGTTTGCACACATGCTCCCCAAGCAAGGTATCGAAGTGCGCTTTGCCGAAAATGACAGCGCGGCAGCCATCGAAAAGCTGATCGACGCCAAAACCAAAGCGGTGTTCTGCGAAACCATCGGCAATCCAGCGGGCAATATCGTCGACATCGAAGCGATTGCCACGGCAGCACACAAACACGGTGTCGCAGTAATTGTGGATAACACGGTTGCCACACCGATTCTGTGTACACCGATTGATTACGGCGCGGACATTGTGGTGCACGCGCTGACTAAATACATTGGCGGACATGGCACATCGCTGGGCGGCATTATTGTCGATTCCGGCAAATTTCCGTGGGCAGAGCACAAAGAACGCTACCCCGTGCTCAACAACCCTGAACCATCCTACCACGGCGTGGTATATACCGAGGCATTGGGGGCGGCGGCTTACATCGGTCGCGCCCGCACCGTACCATTACGTAATACCGGTTCAGCACTCTCCCCATTCAACGCTTTCCTGATTCTGCAAGGCTTGGAAACGTTGGCACTGCGCATGGAACGCCATTGTGACAACGCCATTGCCGTCGCTAACTACCTAAAAAATCATGCCAAGGTCGAGTGGGTGAATTTTGCGGCGTTGGAGGATGACCCGTATCATGCACTGGCGTTGAAATATTTTAACGGAAAACCTGCGTCACTCATGACCTTTGGCATCAAAGGTGGCTTTGATGCTGGGGTAAAATTCTACGATCAGTTACAGCTTATCAAACGGCTGGTGAATATTGGCGATGCGAAATCGCTGGCGTGTCACCCTGCGTCAACCACGCACCGCCAATTGACCGAAGCGGAACAATTACGTGCTGGGGTGCGCCCAGAAACTATTCGTCTCAGCGTCGGCATCGAACACATCGACGATATTATCGCCGACCTCGAACAAGCGTTTACTGTCATTAACTAAGGAGATCACATGGCAACTATTACCCTACAAGGCAATCCACTGGAAACCTGCGGCGAACTGCCTGCGGTTGGCAGCGCTGCCCCCGCGTTCACCCTCACCAAAACCGATTTGTCGGACGTGACCTTGCAAGATTTTGCAGGCAAAACCGTCATCCTCAATATTTACCCCAGCGTTGATACCGGCGTTTGTGCAGCGTCTACCCGCAAATTCAACGAAATTGCCAGCAGCAATGCCAACGTCGTGGTGCTGTGCGTATCGGCGGATCTGCCGTTTGCCCACAGCCGTTTCTGCGGCGCGGAAGGCCTGGAAAACGTGGTTTCCCTGTCCGACTTCCGTAACAAAGATTTCGGTAGCGCTTACGGCGTGACTATTACCACGGGCGTCTTGGCTGGCTTGATGTCCCGCGCCATTGTGGTCATCAAAGATGGCAAGGTCGCTTACACCGAACAAGTGCCGGAAATTGCACAAGAGCCTAACTACGATGCCGCCTTAGCATCAGCATAAATATCAATCAGATAGCAGCAGACCCCAGCAATCTTGACTAAACTCGTTTCAGCCCCTTATTGCAGGAACTGATATGAAAACCAAGATTGCTCTGCTGCTTGCCCTTTTGCTGGGTATCGGCAGTACACCCGCTTTCGCGGCTGAATGCACCTCATCCTTTTATTGCTATGGCAACACCGCCAGTAGCGTGGTACGCATCACCGCTCGCCCACCACCGATTCCCCCCCCGAATCGCCGCGTCGTACAACAACGCCAGCAAGCGCAACTCGCCTTACGCAATCGCCCGACCCCTCGCATTGCCCGCCCTGCCGTCACACCTGTACCACAAGCACGCGTTACTGTGCCTGTCACCAGAGCAACTCCGCCCAACAACATCCCACGTCCGCCACAAGCCAATCGGGTTGGCGGCAATTGCCCCTTGCTCCTCCAGCAAGCCAGTGCATTGGAAAGCCAAGCAGTCATTGCCGCCAAACACAATGATCGCCAAGGTTCGGTCAGGCGCTTCCAAGATGCTGCCAATCTCCGCCAACAAGCTGCCCGTTTGAATTGTCGTTGACCCTAGCAACCCGTTCAAACAAGGCAAAATTACTGTTACACTCCACCCAGAGTAAAAACAGTTATTATCAACGCGCACTAGGAGAGGAACTCATGCCACAACTTTTTTCTGCTGATTGGATGAATGAACTCAAGGCTCTGTGGAACGCAGACCCCGATGTTAAAGACAAATTGGCTGCTATCGGCTTCAACTCAGTCATCGCCTGTGGTCTGAAAGGTGAAAAGCAGCCATTAGGCGTATTCATCGTCGAAAACGGCGAATGTGTCCGCGCTGGCGACTATGCCGGTGAAACCCCCGATTGGGATATGCGTGCTGACCGCAAAGACTGGATGAAGTGGACGAAAGAACCGATGGGTATGGTCGGCTTAGGCACGGCTTACACCTTTGGTAAACTGAAATTCCTGTCAGGTGATTACGGCGCTATGCTGAAGAACCCTGCGATGGCTGGCCCATTCGTGAAATCTTTCGCCCTAATGGCTAAGATTGACACGCAATAATTTTCCAGCATTGATGGAATAAACAGTCAAGAGAAGCCATCTACGTGATGGCTTCTCTGTATTTAGACCAAAAGGACACACCATGAACTTCATTCGTAATATTCTCGCCCTCATCGGCTTAGTCGCCATTGTCGGCGGCGCATTCGCTTACACCAAATTTGCCCCCATGATGAGCCAAATGGGCGGCATGGACATCGCAGCGGAAAAAGCCGCACTCGACAGCTTCGACCCCAAAGCCAAAGACATTTATCTGGATATGTGGAAAAAGCTCAAAGAAACCGGCAACTCGGCGGATGCTACCGTCGTTAAGTACACCTTGGACGAAGGTGTTACTCCAGAAGATGCCGAAGAAGCCATGAAATCTGTGGCAAACAAGCACAATATCAAAGCAGTCGGTGAGCTGCCGTTGTCTGAACAGGTCAAGCTGGAAACTGGGCAAGACCAGCGTTTCCTAAAAATCTACCAATTCTGCAACCCGCAAACTGCCATGAAAATGGTCGATTTCAGCGATGCGTTTTCAGCTTACCTGCCGTGTCGGATTGCGATGATCCAAGACAAAGCAGGCAAATACCACCTGTACTCACTCAATATGGATATGATGATCTACGGCGGCAAACCGCTGCCTCCCGAACTCCATGCTGAAGCAACTAAAGTACAAGAAATCATGACTGACATCATGAAGAGTGGCGCAGCAGGCGACTTCTAAGCTCACTTTTGGGCGGTGGAGGAAGCTGGCTCTTCTTCCACCGAACCAAAGATCACCCCTAACGTCACCAGTACCATACTGGTATACCAAAACCAAAAACCAGCCCCCAAACCAATCACCTGCATATTCGTTGCCTGCCCCGGAATATCCGTAAACCAAAAGGCTTGCCCCGCCAAAATCACCCCTAAAACCGCCAGCAACATCGCCCGATTCGGATAACGCGCCATCAACAACACGCCCAGCAATTCCAATAAATTGGCGTACCATGCAAATTGGAACAACGCAAAGCCCAACCAGCCCGTTGCCCCCACCCAATAACCCATGACAACGCCTTGATCGGTATAAAAAACCACTTGCGTGAGTGAAATGACCCACAGAAAGCCACCAAAAAAGAGGCTTAAACTAGGCAACGACAACCCGTCGAGCTTGATGATGCGTGACACTGTATTCATCCTAAATTCTCCAACGTATCCTTACCTGACAATCATATACGCAAATCTGTCGCAGGCGAAACGCTTGGTCAAAGGCTATACGCCGCTGCACCCTTAACGACAATCATGGTGCAATGAATGCACCATTATAGTGCTTAAAAAGCTCATTGCACGTTAATAGTGATTATTCAATCCGTAAAAACCACCCCTTAATTAAAAATGCTGCCTGTATCCCTAATTTCGTGCATTGCCTACTAGGCATTGATTATCAAGTGGTTATGATTGGGCCTCATTATTTTGCTTAAGTGTTGAGAGGTTCGGTATGGAGCAACTGGTTTCTGCCTTAGATACCCTATTCGTATTGATGGGGGCAGTCATGGTACTCGCGATGCACGCAGGCTTCGCTTTTTTGGAGGTCGGCACAGTACGCCACAAAAATCAGGTCAATGCACTGGTTAAAATCATTGTGGATTTTGCCGTTTCAACAATAGCGTATTTCTTTATCGGTTATTGGGTGGCTTACCAAACCGGCTTCCTCAGCAGTGCCAGCAGCCTCGCCGCCAATAATGGCTACGATCTGGTAAAATTCTTCTTCCTACTCACCTTTGCGGCGGCGATTCCGGCGATTATTTCGGGCGGTATTGCGGAACGTGCGAAATTTTACCCGCAACTCATTGCCACTTTTGTAATTGTGGCATTCATTTACCCTTTCTTTGAAGGCATGATCTGGAATATTGACCCTATCAATCCGCAAGGCGTACAAGGTTGGATCAAAGGCATGTTTGGTTATACCTTCCACGACTTTGCAGGTTCGGTTGTGGTTCATGCGATGGGGGGTTGGATCGCGCTGGGCGCGGTGATTCTGCTGGGGCATCGGCATGGGCGCTACAATAAACACGGGCAACCGATGTCAGCTCACCCGCCGTCCAGCATTCCGTTTCTGGCGATTGGTGCATGGATTTTGGCAGTCGGCTGGTTCGGCTTTAACGTCATGTCAGCGCAGAAAATCGGCGGCATCAGCGGGCTAGTCGCGATCAACTCCTTAATGGCGATGGTCGGCGGTATTATCACCGCATTGATTGCAGGCAGAAATGACCCCGGTTTCGTCCACAACGGTCCCTTGGCGGGTCTGGTCGCCGTCTGTGCGGGTTCGGATATTATGCACCCACTCGCGGCATTGTTTGTCGGTGGCGTAGCGGGTGCGCTCTTCGTATGGGCATTCACCTTGGCGCAAAACAAGCTGAAAATTGACGACGTGTTGGGTGTTTGGCCTCTGCATGGCTTGTGTGGTGCTTGGGGCGGCATTGCGGCGGGCATCTTCGGGCTGGAAGCGTTCGGCGGTGTCGGCGGGGTTAGCTTTGGGGCGCAAGTGGTCGGCACACTGCTCGGTATTAGCATTGCCACCGCCAGCGGTTTCGTGGTGTATGGCATCCTGAAAAAGACGTTGGGTCTGCGTCTCTCGCAAGAGGAAGAATACAACGGTGCAGACTTGAGCATTCACAAGATCAAGGCTAACCCTGAGAGCTAAAGGTTAAGCGCAGCGTTGACTCGATAGGCATACAATCAACCCCATCGTTCACCACGTTGGGGTTTTTTGTTGGACATGTTATTTATCTGGCTTGGCATTTTATCGGCTGTCACCTTTGTGCTCTCGCTGCTATTACTGCCGTGGTTTGTGAGCCGCATTCCCGTCGATTACTTCACCCGTCCGCGTGACCCACACGCTTGGCATATCATGCTGCAACCTCATACCATCGTGCGAAATTTGCTGGGTTTACCCGTATTATTGGCAGGAGTTGCGATGCTGGTATTGCCGGGGCAAGGCATTCTGACCATTCTGATTGGGCTGGGGATTATGAACTTTCCGGGAAAATTTGCGCTAGAACGCTGGTTTATCGAACGCAAAGGCGTGCTGACAGCGATTAACTGGATACGGCAGAAGACAAAGCATCCGCCTCTCCAGCTTTAGGCTTTTCTTTCCGGTTAAACACCCGCCACATGAAACGCCACAAGCCAGACCTGATGATCATTGACTTAGGTTTGCCAGATATGGACGGTTTGCGCTTGGTACGGCAATTAATAGATACCTGCCAAACGGGGGTGATTATTTTGTCGGAGCGTAATAGCCTGCCCGATCGCATCTTGGGATTGGAGCTGGGCGCAGATGATTACATCAGTAAACCCGAAACAAATTTTGTCGCGGGAACAATTGTTGAAAGAGCGTGACAGCGGTTTTGATCGCTGCATTGACGTGCGCATATCACGCATCCGCAAAAAGCTCGAAGCCGACCCTAGCAACCCGCGCCTGATCAAAACGGTCTACGGCGCGGGTTACATGCTGACTACCTAGGTAGAATGGCGCTAAGCATCAGCATTAGAGCAAGACTTTCTCGATCCCGCCGTGGGTTGCTTTGCCGACGAAACCTTGCTGCCAATCCTTACCCAGCAAGTGATTCGCCATTTCCACCACAATGTAATCGGTTTCCATGCCGGTATCATCGGCGTAGCGTGATAACCCTTGCTGACACGCGGGGCAAGACGTGAGGATTTTCACATTGCCATTGTGTGCCATGTCGCTGCCCGTCAATTCCTTAATGCCTTCTTTGAGACTTTCGGCTTTACGGAAACGTAATTGGCTAGCAATGTCGGGGCGGCTGACCGCAAATGTGCCTGCTTCACCGCAGCAACGTTCGCTCAACACCACGTTAGAACCTGTCAATTCCTGCGCGACTTTTAGCGGATTAACCTGCTTCATCGGTGTGTGACACGGGTCGTGGTAAACGTATTGAATACCGCTCACCCCGTTCATTTTCACACCTTTTTCTAGCAAATATTCGTGAATATCGAGCAGGCGGCAGCCGGGGAAAATCTTGCCGAACTCATACTTCAGCAATTGATCCATGCACGTCCCGCACGATACCACCACCGTCTTAATGTCGAGGTAACTCAACGCATTGGCAACACGGTGGAACAAAACGCGGTTTTCGGTGGAAATTTGCGTGCCTTTTTTCAGATCACCGCCCGCGTTTTGCGGGTAGCCACAGCACAAATAACCCGGCGGCAATACCGTGGTTGCACCCGTTTCATACAGCATCGCCAAGGTCGCCAAACCCACCTGACTAAACAGCCGTTCTGAGCCGCAGCCGGGGAAATAAAATACCGCATCGCCACGCTTATCCGCCGTTTTCACAGGGTCACGCAAAATCGGAATCACGCTATCATCTTCCAACCCCAGCATGGCACGCGTGGTTTTTGCCGGAAGCCCTTTCGGTAACGGCTTTTTGATGAACTGAATCACCTGTTCCTTAATGGCAGGCTTGCCCAGCGTTGCCGCAGGTCGCTTATCGCCGCCCAACAAGCCCGCATTTTTTGCCAACGAATAGGCAAAACGTTGCGCCTTGTAGCCAAACTTGATCATCCCCGTGCGCATCAAATTGATTTGCGTCGGGTCTTTCATATTCAGGAATTGCATGGATGCCCACGTTACCGGACTGGTCTTTTTCTTGCCACGTTCCCGCAAAATGCTGCGCATCCGCACACTGACTTCGCCGAAGTCGATGTTCACGGGGCAAGGGTTAAAGCACTTGTGGCACACGGTGCAATGATCCGCCACGTCGTTCATTTCATCGAAATGGCGAATGGAAACGCCGCGCCGCGTCTGTTCTTCGTACAAAAACGCTTCAATCATCAAGCCAGTTGCCAGAATCTTATTGCGCGGCGAATATAACAAATTGGCACGCGGAATATGCGTATTGCACACCGGCTTGCACTTACCACAGCGCAAGCAATCTTTGATGTCGTTATTCAGCGCACCGAGTTCATTGTGTTCCAACAACAAGGCTTCGCGTTCCACCAAACGCAACGACGGCGTATAGGCATTTTGCAAGCCCGAACCGGGTAACAACTTACCTTTGTTGAAATGCCCGTGTGGATCAATTTCCTGCTTATAACCCGCAAATTCGTTGATTTCACGCGCATCTAAATACTGGAACTTGGTAATGCCGATGCCGTGTTCGCCGGAAATCACCCCATCTAACGAACGCGCCAGCACCATAATCGCATCCACCATGCGCTCGGCTTCGTGCAACATACCGTAATCGTTGGAGTTCACCGGAATATTGGTGTGTACATTGCCATCGCCCGCGTGCATGTGCAGTGCCACGAACAAACGGCTGGTGCGAATGCGGCGGTGGATGTGCTCCATTGCCTGCATCAACGGCTCTAACTCGCGCCCCGCAAACATTTCCTGCAACGGTTTAATGATTTCCTTGCGGTACGAAATGCGCAATTCGCGCCGTAAGAGCAAATCAATCATGCGGTCTTGCGGGCGTTGTGCAACTTTGGCGGCGTCATCCAACAAATCCTGATGTGCCGCTGCGGGTGCATCGAAATTCGCCAAAATCTGTTCCCACAGCACTTTGCGTTGCTGAAGGTAATCCACCGCGTGCGCCAGCTTGTTCGCCCAAATGGAGCTGCGTTCGGCACTGGCTTCGTAATCGGCGACAGCACGCAATTCCGGCAAATCACCCGCCAAGTATTCCAACAAACCATCCACCATGCGCAGCTTGTTTTGCATTGACTGGCGAATATTAAGGGTTTCGATGCCCTCGGTATAACGTGCCAAATTGTGCAGTGGGATTACCACGTCTTCGTTAACTTTAAAGGCGTTGGTATGCGCTGCAATCGCAGCGGTGCGCGAACGATCTGCCCAGAACTGGCGGCGTGCTTCGGGGCTGATCGCCACGAAACCTTCTGCATTCCGCGCATTGGCTAAACGCACCACTTCAGCGGCAGATTCGGCAACGGCTTTTTCGTCATCGCCCACAATGTCAGCAATCAGCACCATTTTCGGCAACATGCCGCGTGCACCTTTCGGGGTGTATTTCACCGCTTTGACGTAGCGTTCGTCGAGGTGTTCCAAACCGGAAAGCAGCACATCATTGCGTCCATCGAGGTAGTCTTTCACTTCCACAATCGCGGGGACGGCTTCGTGCAAATCCGTGCCGTAAAATTCCAGACAGACGGTACGAATTTGCTCAGGCATCCGGTGCAAAATAAACTCGCCGGAGGTGATTAAACCATCACAACCTTCTTTCTGAATACCGGGCAAACCACCTAGGAATTTGTTGGTAACATCTTTGCCCAGCCCTTCCTTGCGGAAATAGCGACCTTCAAAGGTGAGAATCTGCGGCTCACCCTGACGCGTTTTGCCATCCGGTGCAAAGCGTTGCACCGAAAATAACACTTCTTTTTGGTCGTGAATTTTGCCGAGGTTGTGGTTTAAACGCGTGACTTCCAACCAATCCGCATCCGGCGTGACCATGCGCCATGACAGCAGATTGTCGAGGGTCGTACCCCACAACACCGCTTTTTTGCCGCCCGCATTCATGGCGATATTGCCGCCAATGGTGGAGGCATCTTGCGAGGTGGGGTCGACCGCGAACACCAGACCGTGCTTGCCTGCGAGGTCGGAAACGCGGCGAGTAATCACGCCTGCACCCGTGCGCACCACCGCCACGGTTTTATCCACACCGGGCAAATTGTTGCGGTGCTGGACTTCACTGATGAATTCGAGCTTTTCAGTATTGATGACCACACTACGTGCATCCAGCGGCACTGCCCCACCGGTGTAACCCGTGCCACCCCCTCGCGGAATCACGGTTAGACCGAGTTCAATACACGCCCCGACCAACCCCGCCATTTCTTCTTCGGTATCGGGGGTCAGTACCACAAACGGTAATTCCACGCGCCAGTCAGTCGCATCGGTGACGTGGGAAACACGCGCCAGCCCATCGAATTGAATATTGTCTTTGCGGGTGAGTTTGTGCAGACGTTTGCGGGTTTGTTCGCGCAAATCATATTCAGCACGGAAGGCTTCGGCAAACTGTGCCAAGGCATTACGCGCAATCACCATCAATTCTAAGGTGAGCGTATTGCCGTTAGCACGTTCTTCAATCTTTTCTACGCGCCCGTTAAGGGTATCGAGGAGTGATTGACGGCGTTCACGGTTTTCCAGCAAATCGTCATGAATGTACGGGTTGCGTTGCACGACCCACATATCGCCGAGAATTTCCAAGAGCATGTGCGAGGAAATACCCGTGGTGCGTTTTTCACGTAAGTCTTGCAGAATGTCCCACGCACGTGCGCCCAATAAGCGTTGCACGATTTCCTTGTCGGAAAAGGAGGTATAGTTATAAGGAATTTCCCGAATCGGGTGGCTAGCTGTCATCGCGTTCACACGGTTTTGCAAAGATGCCTAGTGTAACGCGATGAAGCATTGAAAAAAACCAGTGCTTGCGAGTGGAATTATTATGTGGGTCAGTTTCCCGTACACAAACAGGGAATGCACCCTCAACACATAAAATAATTTATGAAAATAACACCCATAAATTATTAATATATTCATGTGAAAAACAACCAACGGAATACTATAATAATGTGAGTATCGTTTTAAAAACTTTATCAATGGCGAGGTACTTTTCATGAAGTTTAGCACAGTTCTCACAACATTCACGTTATCCGGGGTACTGGTCGCCTGCGGTGGCGGTGGTTCATCTGCATCCACGTCCTCAGCAGCAGACAGCGCCTATACAGGTTCCCGAGCTGCTGCAAAAGTGACAGCCCAAAATGCCAAGGCATTTGCCGATACCATCTTGGGGACCACAAGCATCAATACCGCTGCTGCTGGATTCAGCGCGGCAGTACGCCGCCCAACAGAGTCAGGTACAAACAGTCATCTGCTACAAGTACAACAGACAGTAACTGCTCTGGTGATGGAAAAAATTCAACCTGATCGCTATCAGGCGCGGGCTATCAGCGAATCTAAGCCGTGTTCTGGAGGGGGTAGTATCATGACCTCCGGCAATATCGATGACACCACCCATACCGGTAGCGTCAGGATGATGTTCAAACAATGTACTATCAATGATGGCCTGATGGATGGCTCAGTTGACGTGAATGTCACTGCCTACAACAGCACTTATAGCGAACCAACCGCAGTGAAAATAACTTTCAATGGCTCGACCGTAAAAACTGGGGAAGAATCAGGAACGATCACTGGAACAGTAAGCCTGAATACCAATCCAGCAACCAAAACGGGAACATTTGCCACTCAGTTACACGTCAAGACCAGCACAGGGAAAGAAGAATTAGTCGATATGACTATCAATGCCAGCGAAAATGCTGATCTTTCTACCTCAATGAACATTTCTGGCAAAGCCTGTGTCGGAAGTGAAGGCTGTATCAACATCAGCACCACCACGCCAATCAGATTCGACACCTACAGCGAACCAATGGCAGGTAGTATGGTTCTGTCAGGGGCAAACAACAGCAAGGCTAGGATTGTGGTTATCAGCTATGGTGTTGTCCAGGTTAATGTCGATGCCAATGGTGACGGTGTTTACGAAGAGCAGCAACTCCTCGATTAATTGCTGTTTGCCACGCCCCTCTGATGGCCCTTTGTCTATTCTGGATGAAGGGCTTTTTTTGTGATAACCATTAATCTTTTCCAGACTGGATGCTTTCAGTTGACATCCTCCCCTCCCTGAAGGACGGGGAGGATGTCAAGCAGAGAAACCCAACGAACGTGGAAGTCATTCCCAGAATCCTATGGAACTTTGATGTCGTTTATGCAAGTTCACCCAACTACTACGCGCTGAATTACCATCCGTGCAATACATTAGTTTTATATAAACACACAAAAATCAATAAAGTTGATGTATATCAATACTTACACATCAAATTAAATGGCTTAATCAAGTCTGCGGCGAAAATCGACTTATATTACATCATCCAAGTCTATCGAAAATGGGCGCGATAAGATCTTGTCACATAAAATCATGGACTTGAGCAAAACTCTTGTACTTACATCTTACATTTAGGAGAATGCCATGCACTTGTTTAAGCAGATCATTGTACTGATTCTTATCAGTCTTCAGATAATCAATCCGGCTTATGGTGATTATGGCAATATAGCCCCCACAGCCGCCGCCATAGAAGGCGACGCGCTGACTATCCAAAGCACCAAGTATTTTACCCTTAACCAGATTATTCTTAAAAATGGGGAAGTCCTTCTAGAGGAAATTATCAATGGCCCCCCAACGCCACCGGCTGGTTATGTGCTGGAGCAACAACAATCGGTATCACTGCCATATCCTGACACGGCTGCGGGTATCAATACGTTAACAGTTCCTGGGTACGACTGGGTTTTTGGCTGTTCCGCAGTTTCCGGGGCGATGATTGCCGCATTCTACGACAGGAATGGATACCCAAATATCTACACCGGTCCCACCAATGGGGGGGTCATGCCTCTAAATAACAGCGTCTGGCCGATTTGGTCAGATGGGTACGCGACTTATTCAAACTGCCCGTTGATCGCCTCCAAAGATGGGGTGGATGGTCGGATGGGTCGAGGTTCTATCGACGACTATTGGGTTCAATATAACAGTACTGCTCCTGACCCTTACATTACGAATAACTGGTCGCAACACATGTGGGGATGGAAAAGTGCCATTGGAGACTACATGAAAACCAGCCAATCCGCTTACGGTAATATCGATGGTTCGACCAATTTCTGGGGTTACAACAGTGCATCCAAGCTGAACTGTGCGGATATGCCTAGATTGGGCATAACGAGAGATGGAACCCTAGGAAGAAAGCTATTTTATGAGGCAAAAGGCTATACCGTCACAGACTGTTATAACCAAAAAACTGACAATCAAGTTGCAGGAGGATTTTCCTTTGCCAACTATAAGTCGGAAATCGACGCAGGCAACCCTGTGATGTTAAACCTCGCAGGCCATACCATTGTAGGGGTCGGGTATGACGACTCCACGCAGACGGTATACTTGCATGATACGTGGGATTATGCCACCCATCCAATGGCGTGGGGTAGCAGTTATGTTGGCATGGCACTCCAATCCGTTAGTATTGTACATCTAACGGGGAGAACGCCAGATACTACGCCTGACACCTTTAGTTTTATCAACTCAAGTGGTGTAGATCTATCTGCCCTGATCACATCCAATGAAATCACTGTCAGCGGCATCAACACCGCAGCCAACATCAGCACCACAGGCGGGGAATACAGCATCAATGGTAGCAGCTTCACTAGCAGCGCAGGCAAGGTCAACAATGGTAACAGCGTAAAGGTTCGCCATACGTCTTCTAGCCAAGCACTAGCTAGTACCACCACAACCCTGACCATTGGGGGGGTATCAGGCACATTCAGCAGCAAAACTGCAAAAGCCGACACTACACCTGACAAATTCAACTTTGCTGCCAAAACCAATGCGCCCCTATCAACTCTTCAGGAATCCGGGGTAGTGACCATCACCGGTATCAATGCCCCGACGCCCGTCAGTGTTACGGGAGGGGAATACCGGATCAACAGTGGGGCTTACACCACGGTTGCCGGGACACTAAACCGTGGTAATAACGTACAGGTACGCCATACTTCCGCTTCCACCGCCAAGAAAACGGTGACAACCACCCTGAAAGTCGGCTCAGGCAATGCCAAGTTCACAAGCACCACCATGACACTGGATACCACCCCTGACAAGTTCAGCTTTGCTGCCAAAACCAAGGTGCCCCTATCAACTCTTCAGGAATCCGGGGTAGTAACCATCACTGGCATCAATACCCCGACGCCCGTCAGTGTCACGGGAGGGGAATACCGGATCAATAATGGAACCTACACCACGGTTGCCGGAAAACTCAATAGTGGTGACACCGTGCAGGTACGCCACATCTCAGCCTCTGCCTCCAAGAAAACGGTGACAACCACCCTGAAAGTCGGCTCAGGCAGTGCCAAGTTCACAAGCACCACCATGACACTGGATACCACCCCTGACAAGTTCAGCTTTGCTGCCAAAACCAAGGTGCCCCCATCAACTCTTCAGGAATCCGGGGTAGTAACCATCACCGGCATCAATACCCCGACGCCCGTCAGTGTCACGGGAGGGGAATACCGGATCAATAATGGAACCTACACCACGGTTGCCGGAAAACTCAATAGTGGTGACACCGTGCAGGTACGCCACACCTCCGCCTCCGCCCTCAAGAAAACGGTGACAACCACCCTGAAAGTCGGCTCTGGCAGTGCCAAGTTCACAAGCACCACCTTTGGGCTATTCCCGTAGTAAATGAGAATCCGGTAAATCCCGAATCATTCTAACGCTCAAGGATACGGCCGCTGTTGGATTACACGCTTTCTGTTGCAGAATTAGCCAATGCTTCGTGACGCCCACCGCAAAGGAAAGACGCATGGCAGACCGCCTTTAAGGCGGTCTGTTTGTTAGGCAATGGACAGCACAAACGGTATCGAAAGCCTTTTTGAAATCTCCACCCTGATTTATTTCGACCTGATCGTGGCTGAAATCATCCATCAGCAGCAGCTTAAGGAATCATTCCTGAAAACCCGGCACGCCAACTTTGAATGACCTGAGCACATGCACACACCACCCTGACGAGGTCTTCCGCACGCATCACTTCTTCGACCATGCCGGAGAACAATTGTTGTTCTGCCGTCACTACGTCCAAATGAAATGTCATCGCCATGATGCCCCCTTAGAGCTTCGTAGCTTTTTCAACAACTTCGTCGATGCCGCCGACCATGTAGAATGCCTGTTCAGGCAGGTGGTCGTATTCACCGTTGAGGATGGCTTTGAAGCTGCTCAAGGTTTCTTTCAGGGTAACGTATTTACCCGGTGAACCCGTGAACACTTCCGCTACGAAGAACGGCTGGGACAGGAAGCGTTGGATACGACGCGCACGACCGACGACTTGTTTGTCTTCGTCAGAGAGTTCGTCCATACCCAAAATCGCGATGATGTCCTTGAGTTCTTTGTAACGTTGCAGGATACCTTGCACGCCACGCGCTACGCTGTAGTGTTCTTGACCAACAACCAGCGGGTCAAGCTGACGCGAGGTGGAGTCAAGTGGGGTGAATGTGTTGGCTGATAACCTACCGCCGATGGCATACGTCCCAACAGTGCGGATACTTCCGTACCCGCCAGCGTGTAACGGTAGATGTTGTCAACGAACATCAGCACGTCACGGCCTTCGTCAGACCAGTCAACGCGACGCGCAGACGGTTGCCGGGTGGTTCATTCATCTGACCGTAAACCAGTGCTACCTTGTCGATAACGCCGCCTTCTGTCATTTCGTGGTAGAAGTCGTTGCCTTCACGAGTCCGTTCACCAACACCCGCAAACATGGACAACGCTGTGTTGTATAGTCTTTCTTCGATGTAGTACTACAGTGCAAAAATCAACGCATGGCATTGATTTTCAATAATTAATTGGATTTTCATTTGTAGTGATACATCAGAGAAATACTATAGTGTTTCATCTGACTTGTTGATGAGCAGATGCGGCGCAGCAAAAAGGCTTCCGAAGAAGCCTTTTGTTTTCTGCTAGTTTATGATCTATCGAGACTTGAGATACTTGAAGACCAGAGCGTTGTAAGCACTGACATATGCAGACTGGCACACATCATCAGGATGACCAGCATCAGAGTTCAAACATCTAATATCATATTTCCCATAATCAAATTCATTAGGAAGTCCCGATGGGTGACACTTTGAATATCCATCAGAACCAACAAATGAAAGCATTTTATTTTTAGTGTTCTTTTCAAAATTATTTTCAGCAATTAATAAGAGTCCATGAGTATGTCCAGTTCTCCTGCACTCAATAAGATCAGCAGATTTAACCTGAAAGAACTCACTATATTTGGAATTTTTTATATGCTCATCATTGACAATCGCAGTAGAACATCCAGCTAAAAACAAAAGAACAATCATATAATATTTCATTAAAAATCTCCTTCCAATATCAATCAAGGTGCGCATTTATATTTTGGCGGACTATTATATTGCGTGCGAATATAACTATCAAAGTCTTTGGCAATCGGATTTTCCCAAGCATTTACATTGTTCATTTCTCCTGCCCCATTGTCTGATGCACCCGCAACATGCCCAAGTTCATGAGTAAATATTCTTAATTGATTTGAAGTGGCTGTCACGACAGTTTTCTTTTTATCATTTACCGCTCTTGCACACATTTTATATGTAACAGCAGGATCGAGATACAAATCCCGGGTTGTTTTTAGAGAGCCAGTAGTGCCTTCCATATATTTTATAGTAAATGTATTGGGGGCATTTACAATGAAATCTATTAATTTTTTTCCCGTGCTATTTATATTCTTTATTTTGTCAACCAAGGGCTTGTAGTATTTCTCTATTTTTCCTGCTTCATATTTCAACTTAAGCCCATTTTCATCATAAAAAGTTAATGGGTTTCCTTCAACATACCCAAATGAATTCATCCCCCCATCCAACCCAATCGGGTCACTCTGCACATACCGTCCCGTTGCGGGGTTGTAGTCACGGTGGAAGTTGTAATGCAGCCCGGTTTCAGCATCAAAGGTTTGTCCGGGAAATCGCGGGTTGTGGCGCAGCACCAAGCCGTCTTTGTCGGGGTCTTCGTTGGGTGCAGTTTCACCAAACGGCTTGCTGTCCCACATCCAAACCGTTTTGCCTGCTGCATCGGTAATGATGCGCGGGGTGTCAATCTGGTCAGCATAAATACGGTAAACATTGCCGTTCTGAATTACCGCTACTGGCGTGCTGCCGAAGTAAACCGTTTCACTTGCCTGTTGCCCCGCGCCGTTTTGATCGTATTCGCCGATGATGCGCTCATTATCCCATGCGTACAGGGTCGTTCCCGTTGGGGTGGTCTTCTTTACCCGTTGGTCGTCGGCGTTATAGGTGTAGGCTGTTGTACCGTCAACACTGGCAAGGCGGTTTTGCGCGTTGTAGGTGTAGGCATGTGTGCCATCGTTGAGCAAGTTGCCGTTAGCGTCTTGCGCTTGTGCAGTACTGCCAATTTGGGTCAGGCGGTTGCTGTTGGCTTGGAGTCCATAAACCGTGGTGTTGCCGTTGTCAGTTTTGGCGGTGCGGTTGCCGTTGGGGTCGTACTGGAACGCTTGCGCTTCATTCGCTGCGGTGTATCCATCCAAACGGTCGAGCAGGTCGTAGCTGAAGTGCTTGGCTTTGGCGGCATCGTTGTTGTCGTCCCAACCCGTGATATTACCTACGCTGTCGTAGTTGAGGGTGCGGACAGTGCCGCCGAGTGGGAAGGTTTTTAGCCTATTGTTGGCATCATAGGTTTTCTGGTAGGTCGTGCCATCTGCCCATTGCCAACTTGCCACCTGCCCTGCTGCGGTGTAGCGGATGTTGCTCATGTACGCTTGCCCATTGATGCTGATCCCAGTCAATTTATCTTGGGTGTAAGTGTAGCCAATAGTTGCACCACTGGGGAGAATTTCGCTTTGCAGCTTGCCATCAGCAGTGTAGGCGTAGCGGTGGAACAGGGTGGAGTTGCCGATGGTTTGAGTTTTCTGGGTAGTCCGCCCTTCGTTGTCGTAGGTATAAGTGGTGCTGCCGCTGCCATCGGTGAGGGTGCAGAGCCTGCCAATGCCGTTGGTGCAATTGTCGTAGTCCCAAGTGGCGATGCTGCCATCCTGCCACGTGGTTTTGACCTTGCGGTTGAGTAAATCATATTCATGCATAGCAGTGTTGCCATTGGCATCGGCGCTGGTTTTGAGGTTGCTGCTGATGTCGTAAGTGTTGGTGGTATTGCCACGGTCAGGGCTGGTTTCGCCCGTCATACGCTGGAAGTTGTCGTAGACATAAGCGGTGGTTGCGCCGTTGGCGGCAATGACGGTAGTACGGTTGCCGTCGGCATCGTAGGCGTATTGGGTGATACCACCTGCTGCATCGGTGGTTTTGACCAAGCGGTTTTGTGGGTCGTATTCGTGGGTGGTCACGCGCCCTGACGCATCGGTGACACTGGTTTGGTTGCCTGCCTTGTCGTAGCCGTAAGTGGTCACGTTGCCGTCGGCATCGGTGGATTTTTCCAATTGGTTTAGGGCGTTATAGTCGCGGCGGCTGGTTTGGCGGGTGTTGCCTGACGCATCGGTGAGGCTTTCGGTTAGCTGGTTGCCGTTGCTATCGTAAGTGTAGGTGGTGGCAGTGCCTTGCGCGTCGGTGGTGCTGGCGGTGTTGCCTGCGGCATCGTAAGCGGTGGTGCTATAGCTGCCATCGGGGTAAGTCGTTTTGGTTTGGCGACCTGCCACGTCGTAAGCGTAGGTAGTGGTTTGCCCGTTGGTGGTGCTATTGGTCAAACGTCCGGCAACATCATAGACGTTGGTGGTGGTCAAACCGTTTTCATCTCGGGTTTTGAGGGCGCGTCCGGCGGCATCGTATTTCAGTGTTTTGCTGGTGTGGTTGAGCGCGTTGGTGACGGCGGTTTGGTTGCCTGCGGTGTCGTAATCGTAGTGGGTGGAGGCACCGTTCGGGGCGATGGTTTCCGTGGGTTGCCCTGCGTCGTTGTAGGCAATGGTGCTTTCTTGGACTTCGTAGCCTGCGGATTTGAGGGCGGCGCGGCTGCTGATGCTGCGCATCGCTTGTAGCTGGGTAGTGGCACTTCTCGCGGACATCCGGCTGGCGGTGGCTGCGGGGCTGCCTGCGGTGGTGTTGGTCAGTTTGCCGTCAGTGTCGTATTCGTACAGCGTGACCATGCCCGCCGCAACCTGCTTGCTGGGTTTGCGGAAGTGGGGATGCCATTCCGTTACGATGGTACGGGCTTGGGCTGTGCCTGCGGCTGTCGTGGTGGATTCGGGAAGACCACGGGCGTTCCATGTGGTCAGCGTGACAAGACCGTTTTTGTCCACGGTTTTAGTCGGGTAGCCGTTGGTGTCGTATTCGGTGGTTTCCACTGCACCTGCGCTGTCGGTGCTGCGGGTTGCCCGTGCCAAACTGTGGATGATGCGGTGGGCGTAGGTGTCGGTGGTGGCGTTGGCTACGTCGGTAACGCTGGTTTCTGCACCGTTGTAGGCGAAGGCGCGGGCTTGTGTGCCTGCTGCGGCTTCGGTGTGAATGACTCGCCCTTCGGTGTCGTAGGTGTAACGGGCAACCACTGCACCCGTTGCGTCGCTGATACTGTCGAGCTTGCCGTCGGCGGTGTAGCAGTAACTCTGAGTGCCACCGTCGGGGAGGGTAACTTGTGACAGTTTGCCATCTGCGCCGTAGGCATAGGCGGTTGTGCCTGCGGCACTTTTTGCTTGGGTGAGTTTGCCATCGGTGTAGCTAAAGGTCAGGGCTTGTCCGAAAGGGCTGGTGACTGTTTCCAGTTGCCCCGCGCCATTGTAGCTGAGGGTGGTGGTTTGCCCTTGTGGGTTAGTGATGCTGTCGAATTTGCCTGCGAGGTTGTAGCTTTCCACGCTGCCGTCAGGGGTGGTGACGTTCCAGCCGCTGGCGGTGGATGCCAGTTGGTAGGGTTCGCGGGTGGTGGTTGCCCATTCGCCGTTTTGTTCGTAGAAGGTGATGCGGCTACCGTCGGCACGGGTGAGGATGTGGACGGGGTAGCTACTGTTGCCGTCGCTGCCTTGCACGGGCAGGCGGGCGACGGTTGTGCCGTTGAGTTTGAGTTCACACAAGCCCGCGTTAAACACAGCATCAGCGGTTTGCAGTTGACCGTTGTAGGCGCTGCCGCTGATTTGTTGCCAACCGGATTCGCAGGCGGTTTCAGCATCGGGGTATTCAGTGCTTTTTGCGCCTTGCCATTCTGTGGTGGGAATGCCGCCTGCATCGAGGCTGCTGCTGTAGTTGTGCTGCCAGCCGCCCATTGCGTCAGGGCTTACACCTGCGGAGGAATATTGGCGGGATAATGTCAATTGACTGGTGGCCATGTCATTTGTGTCATACGTTATTTTCCCCGTAGAAACATCAACACCATTAATGGATGCGCTGTTTCCTGCCGCTTCTGGGGCGAGGTAGTAACGGCTGGCAACCTTAGTGGCATTGCCGTTAGTCTGATTCAAATTATTGTTATTATTGTCATTACAGGCAGTAGTGGCGAGCGCGGTCAGTACCGCAGTCACAAGCAGTCGTCGTGAAATCATGGTGTAGCCCCTATGGATTAGTTATTTCGATAGGTGCGGATTATATTTACATTATAAAAAATCAATCTTTATTATCAATATCTTGAATTATTTATTATTACGTGCAAGTAACACCCATAAAAAAAGCCCCCAGATGGGAGCTTTTTCGTGTTGCGGACTCGTCGAAACTCAGTGACCGCGTAGCTTACCAATCCGGTGCAGCATTTCGATCTGCGCCTTCGCTGACTCCAGCTCAGTCTGGATCGCCTCATAATCGAGGTCTTCTGGGTCTTTGCCTTGCAGTGCGTCGGTAGCTTGCTTCATCGCTTCGCGAGCGGCGGCCTCGTCGAGGTCTTCCGCACGCATCCCGGTGTCAGCCAATACTGTCACCACGTGTGGCTGAACTTCCAGCACACCACCGGAGACGAACAGCGATGCCATCCCGTCTGAGGTTTTGTACTGCAATTCGCCTGCACGCAGCTTGGAAATCAACTGCGAGTGACGCGGCATAATGCCTAAGTCACCCATTGCACCCGGTGCAATCACTTCTTCGACCATGCCGGAGAACAATTGTTGTTCTGCCGTCACTACGTCCAAATGAAATGTCATCGCCATGATGCCCCCTTAGAGCTTCGTAGCTTTTTCAACAACTTCGTCGATGCCGCCGACCATGTAGAATGCCTGTTCAGGCAGGTGGTCGTATTCACCGTTGAGGATGGCTTTGAAGCTGCTCAAGGTTTCTTTCAGGGTAACGTATTTACCCGGTGAACCCGTGAACACTTCCGCTACGAAGAACGGCTGGGACAGGAAGCGTTGGATACGACGTGCACGACCGACGACTTGTTTGTCTTCGTCAGAGAGTTCGTCCATACCCAAGATCGCGATGATGTCCTTGAGTTCTTTGTAACGTTGCAGGATGCCTTGGACACCACGCGCAATGCTGTAGTGTTCCAACCCTACTACCAGCGGGTCAAGCTGGCGGGAGGTGGAATCCAACGGGTCAACCGCAGGGTAGATACCCAGTTCTGCGATGTTACGTGACAATACCAGTGTCGCATCCAAGTGGGCGAACGTAGTTGCTGGGGATGGGTCAGTTAAGTCATCCGCAGGAACGTAAACCGCTTGGAACGAGGTGATCGAGCCAGTTTTAGTGGAAGTGATACGCTCTTGCAGTGCGCCCATTTCTTCCGCCAGTGTTGGCTGATAACCTACCGCTGATGGCATACGACCCAACAGTGCGGATACTTCCGTACCCGCCAGTGTGTAACGGTAGATGTTGTCAACGAACATCAGAACGTCACGACCTTCGTCACGGAAATGCTCCGCCATGGTCAGACCCGTCAACGCGACGCGCAAACGGTTGCCCGGTGGTTCATTCATCTGACCGTAAACCAGTGCTACCTTGTCGATAACGCCGCCTTCTGTCATTTCGTGGTAGAAGTCGTTCCCTTCACGAGTACGTTCACCAACGCCCGCGAATACAGACAGACCACTGTGCTGTTTTGCGATGTTGTTGATCAACTCCATCAGGGTTACGGTTTTACCTACACCCGCACCACCGAACAGACCGATTTTACCACCCTTGGCGATTGGCATGATCAGGTCGATAACCTTGATGCCAGTTTCCAGAATGTCGATACCGGATGACAATTCATCATACGCGGGAGGCGCACGGTGGATTGGCATTTTCTTGTCGTGAACGATGTCGCCAGCGTTATCAATCGCTTCGCCCAATACGTTCATCACGCGCCCCAATGTCCCTGTTCCGACTGGAACAGAAATCGGTGCACCTGTATTCACCACTTGCATACCGCGCTTTACGCCGTCAGACGTACCCATCGCGATAGTGCGTACAATGCCGTCGCCCAACTGCTGCTGGACTTCCAAGGTCAGACCTTGGTCGGCTACTGTTAACGCATCGTAGACCGCTGGCACAGCAGAACGTGGGAATTCCACGTCAACAACCGCGCCGATGACTTGAACGATGTTTCCAGTACTCATTATTCAGTACCTCACTAAAATTTAAAATCCGTAACAGCCTTAGACCGCTGAAGCACCCGCAACAATCTCGGAAATTTCCTGAGTGATTGCCGCTTGACGCGCCTTGTTGTAGATCAGCTTCAAATCATCAATCATGGTGCCAGCATTGTCGGAGGCGCTCTTCATTGCGACCATCCGCGCTGCCATTTCACAAGCCACGTTTTCAACCGCGCCTTGGTAAATGAGTGATTCAATGTAACGCTGCATCAACGCATCAATGACTTCTTTCGACTCAGGTTCGTAGATGTAGTCCCAATGGTGCTTGATTGAATCCGTCGCAGATGCCACCAGCGGGATGAGCTGAGTCACCTGCGGTTTTTGGGTCATGCTGTTGACGAATTCATTCTCGACCAAGAAAAGGCGATCAATCCGGCCTTCCTCGTAAGCATCCAGCATCACCTTGACCGTGCCGACCATATCCGCCACTTTTGGGGCATCGCCCATGTGGGTTTTCTGGGCGACAATCCCGTAACGCCGAAACGCCGCAGCAGCCTTAGCACCGAAGACGCAGATGTCGACTTCGACATCCTGCTTTTTCCACTCGGCAATGCTACGCAACGCTTGCTTGAACAAGTTGACGTTCAAACCACCACACAAGCCCCGATCAGAGGACATAATGATGTAGCCAACCCGTTTCACGGTTTCGCGTGTCTGGGTATAAGGGTGTTGGTATTCAAGATGACCATGTGCCAAGTGACCCACCACTTGACGCATTTTTTCAGCATAGGGGCGGCTAGCTTTCATCCGGTCTTGCGCACGGCGCATTTTGGATGCAGCAACCATCTCCATTGCTTTCGTGATCTTCTTGGTATTACTAATGCTCTTGATCTGGCTTAGTATTTCTTTACCACCTGCCATAGGAATAACCTCCCATTACCAAGTGTTTTTCGACTTGAAAGTTTCCAGTGCTTTTTTCATTGCACTTTCAATCTCGCCGTTGAAATCACCTTTTTCGTTGATCTTATCCAACAGAGCCTTCTCAGAAGAACGCAGGTAACTGAGCATTGCTGCTTCAAAATCCACGATTTTCTTCGCGTCCACGTCATCGAGGAAACCCTCGTTGGCGGCGTACAGGGAGAAAGCCATTTCTGCTACGGACAGCGGAGAGAATTGCGGCTGTTTCATCAGTTCAGTTACACGTTGACCACGTGCCAAAGACTTACGAGTGCCTTCGTCGAGGTCCGATGCGAACTGCGAGAACGCTGCCAATTCACGGTACTGAGCAAGCGCCAAACGCACACCACCACCGAGTTTCTTGATGATCTTGGTTTGTGCAGCACCACCTACGCGGGATACTGACAGACCTGCGTTGATCGCAGGACGGATGCCCGCGTTGAACAGGTCGCTTTCCAAGAAGATCTGACCATCAGTGATCGAGATAACGTTGGTCGGAACGAAGGCAGAAACGTCACCACCTTGGGTTTCGATGATTGGCAGCGCGGTCAATGAACCGGTTTGGCCTTTCACTTCACCTTTGGTGAACTCTTCAACGTATTCTTTGTTAACGCGGGAAGCACGTTCCAGCAAACGGGAATGCAGATAGAAAACGTCCCCTGGATACGCTTCACGACCCGGTGGGCGGCGCAGCAACAGGGAAACTTGACGGTAAGCCCATGCTTGCTTGGTCAAGTCGTCGTATACGATCAGTGCGTCTTCGCCACGGTCACGGAAGTATTCACCCATGGTGCAACCCGCGTAAGGCGCAAGGTATTGCATGGACGCTGGATCAGCCGCTGTTGCCGCAACCACAACCGTGTATTCCAGTGCGCCGTACTCTTCGAGTTTGCGTACTACGTTAGCTACTGATGACGCTTTCTGACCAATCGCGACGTAAACGCATTTTACGTTTTTGCCTTTTTGGTTGATGATTGCATCAACAGCTACCGCTGTTTTACCGGTTTGGCGGTCGCCGATGATCAGTTCGCGTTGACCGCGACCGATGGGTACCATTGCGTCGAGTGCTTTCACACCAGTTTGCAGCGGTTGGTCAACCGATTTACGTTCGATAACGCCCGGTGCTACACGCTCAATTGGCGCGAAACTGTCGTTTTCAACCGGGCCTTTACCATCAATCGGGTTGCCCAGTGCGTCAACAACGCGACCCAGCAAACCACGACCGTGTGGTACTTCTAAGATACGACCAGTACATTTTACAGTGTCGCCTTCGGTGATACTTTTGTAATCACCAAGGACAACCGCACCGACAGAGTCACGTTCTAGGTTCAAAGCCAGACCGTAAGAACCGTTGGAGAATTCGATCATCTCGCCGGACATTACATCGCCAAGCCCGTGAAGGCGGACGATACCATCCGTAACGGAGACAACCGTACCCTCAGTGCGAGCTTCAGCACCAGACTCAAAGCTGCTAATGCGCTTTTTGATCAGGTCACTGATTTCAGTTGGGTTAAGTTGCATATGCTATTCCTCAATTATCGGCTGGGCTTAACGCGCCAACGCCGCCTTCATATCTTTCAGCCTGCTTTGGATTGAGCCGTCAATCACCAAGTCACCTGCGCGAATAATTGCGCCACCCATCAGGGCTGGATCAACTTTAGTGACGAGCTTAATCTCACGTCCCAAGCGTTTTTGGAGTGCCGCAGCAATGGTCTGCTGCTGGTCATCGCTCATTTCCTGTGCAGAAATAATTTCCGCTTCAATCGCGCCTTCCGCTTCCGCCTTCATTTGTTCAAAGAGGGTGGAAATTTCAGGTAACAATGAAAAACGGTCATTCTCTGCCAGTGCCTTGAGCAGATTGCGACCTTGGTCGTCGAGTGCATCACCTGCAATCTCGCCGAATACTGTCGCTTTCTGTTCTTTGGTCATGCGAGGATGAGCCAACAAGGCAGATGAACCTTCAGCCGCGACCACCGCAGACATGGCTGCCAGTTGCGCTGACCACTGGGGCAGCTTCCCGGCTTCCTGCGCCATCTCAAACACCGCACGGGCGTAAGGACGAGCAGCGGTTGTCAAATCAGACATGGTTCACCACCTTAAATTTGCGCAGCCAGTTCATCCAATGCTTTCGCGTGAGCTTTGGCATCAATTTCCTTACCAAGAATTTTCTCCGCACCTGCCACTGCTAATGCAGAGACTTGAGTACGTAGCGTTTCACGCGCACGGGAAACTTCCTGCTCGATGTCTGCTTGGGCTGCGACTTTCACGCGACCTGCTTCTTCGACAGCAGCATTCTTGGCTTCGTCAACGATTTCCGCTGCACGCTTTTGGCCTTGTGCAACGATTTCGGCCGCTTCGGCTTTGGCTTTTTTCAGCTCATCCAATGCGTGCTTGCGAGCCAATTCTTCTTCGTGCTTGCCTTTTTCGGCAGCGGCGAGACCATCGGCGATACGCGCCTTACGATCTTCCAGCACTTTCAGCATCGGTTCCCACAGTACGCTCTTGACGAACCAGACCAAGATCGAAAAAACGATCATCTGACCAATCAGGGTTGCAGTTACGTTCATGTTAACCTCCGAATGTTAGTAACAACGTTTAACAATCGGGGAATTAACCAGCGCCCAGTGCTGCTTTAGCTGCGCCGATGAACGGGTTAGCAAAGATGAACCACATGGAGATACCCAGAACGATCATTGGGAATGCTTCCATCAGACCGCCAGTGAACAGCATTTGACCGGTCAATTGCGCACGCATTTCAGGTTGACGAGCGATGCCTTCGATAAATTTAGAACAGATCATACCCCAGCCCAGTGCTGAACCCAAACCAGCAGCCGCCAAGATAATGCCAACGCCTACCGCAGTGTAGGAATAGATCATTGCAATTGAAGTTGCATCCATTGTGAAGTCTCCAAGAAAAGTTAAAAATCAAAAAATAAAACTAGAAATCGTTAATGGTCTTCGCCGCTCTGGCTAGCCAATCCTAAGTACACGATAGTCAGCAGCATAAAGATGAATGCTTGCAACGGTACGACCAGCATGTGGAAAATCGCCCAGAGTGAACCCAGCGCAATCTGTGCAGGCATTGCCCAAACCGAGAACGCCAACAGTGCAATCAACAGGAACAGCAATTCGCCTGCGAACATGTTTCCGAACAAACGAAGGCCGAGACTGACAGGCTTTGCCACTTCCTCAATCGCTGTCATGATGATATTGACTGGCATCAGGTACGGACCAAAGGGGTGGAACAAGAATTGCTTGATATAACCCACCAAACCTTTGTGCTTGATGTTGTAGAAGATGATCAGCGCAAACACGGACAATGCCAATGCAAAGGTGGTGTCCAAGTTGGTGGTAGGGACAACTTTCAAGTAGACATGGTGCGGGTCAGCACCAAACAAACCTGCAATACCGCCCGCCAATGCTGGCAGTAAATCGGCTGGTAAGAAGTCCATTGAGTTCATGAACAGAACCCACATAAAAATAGTGATCGCCAAAGGCCCGATCAGACCATCAGCATTGGGGAAAATGTCTTTTACTTGTTGGTTGACGAACTCAACAATGGTTTCCGCGACGTTTTGCGCCCCGGTAGGCTTATCAGGATTGAGATTTTTGCCGATTTTCCAAGCAAAGAAAGCAAGCAAACCTGCGAGTAACACACTAAACAACAGAACATCGACGTGAACGACACTGAAGTCAACAATCTTGACTTGCTCACCGTGTTCAACGCCAACACTCCAGTTGGTTAGATGGTGCTGGATGTACTCAACAGGATTTGATATTGCTGGCGCATTTGATTCGCTCACAATTCACTCCGTACACAAAGTTAAAAAATCTCGTGCTGGCATCACTCGACTTGGCGAGTTCCCATCAGCATGTAGGCCAGTTGCGACACCATAAACGTGCCTAACAAAGGTACAGGGGATAACTTCAAGTAGCCCAGCCCTAACCCTAACGCAACCAACACAAATACAAATCGTTGTACCACACCGAAATACAAAGCATTCACGCTTTGCTGTGGACTGGTTTTTGCTATCTCCCCCGCTTGCGCAACGCGACGGGACAATAGCAGAGTGTTCGCGAGTGCAATTGCACCACCATATAAAGCAGGCAACAATGCTGCTTCACCCTGATAATGTGACGACACTGCTACACCAGCCAGCATCAGGATGAATTGAATTATAAGTATGCTTCGCATCTGCTCCTCTGGAGAAGGCCTAAGCATAGCCTTCTCGTGCGTAAGTTCAAGTGGAGTATAAATACATACTAATATACGGTCAACCACTCGGGCTTATCCTCACCCTTAAGGCAACAGGCGCGTATTATATATCCCTTTCGGAATATCCCGCCACAACTAAATGCCCTATATTTTGTCTATAAACTGAAGAATGATAAAGGCTTACACTTCAGGAGGAGAATATTATGTACGTAAATCGACGACCTACTCACACCGTGCTCACAGCAATACTGATACTAATGGCGCTAGCTCAACCCGCGCAGGCGGATGGAAATATCGCGGAAGCCCATGATTTTCATGCACTGCAACAAGAAATGCAAGCGAAAGGATTGCCGTTGTTATTAGCATTTCGTGCCGACTACTGCGGATTCTGCAAACAACTCGAAGCTGAATACCTCCAACCGATGCTAACGAGTGGCAAATACGACACACGTATTCTGATCCGCCGTTTCACGCTGGATAATGAAGAAAGCATTGTTGATTTCAACGGCAACAAAATAGATGCTGAAGCATTTGCAGCACGTCACGATGCGGCGCTAACACCAACCGTCGTGTTTTTGAATGCCGAAGGCAAAGAAGTAGCAGAACGCTTATTAGGCTATAACAGCCCTGATTTTTACGGTGCTTATTTGGAAGAAGCTATTGCTACCGCGCAAAAAGCCGTGCAGTAAGCTAAAAAAAGGGGCGTGTACACTCACGCCCCTAAACAGGAGAAATTAACGGTTACGTACAAACCGGCGTACTTCCGCCAAATGACGGCGGCTGACTTCCAGTTGGTCTTTGACGTTATCCAACACAATTTGAGTACGCCCAACCGATGACTTAGACAACCCCGCAATCGCGGTTTTAGACACCAGCGCATTGCGGTGAATGCGGATAAAACGATCCGCCAAATCGGTTTCCAGCGACTTCAGTGACTCTTCAATGATGACCTCACCCTTTTTGTGACGCACAGTCACGTATTTTTGGTCAGCTTGGAAATACACCACATCTTCGATGGGAATCAGTTCGAGATTGCCACGCATCCGCGCACAAATATGCTTGCGCGACAACATGCTGCGACCCTCGCGGTTTTCCAGCGCTTCCATACGTTGCGCACGGTTCAGTGAACGGGCTTGTTCCAGACTTTGTAATAATTGTTCTTGTCTAATAGGCTTCATAAGATACCCTGTTGCTTTTGTTGAAAAGGCTTCTAAAGCATATTCACCATACGCTGTGGTGAATATGACGGCTGGCGGGCTATCCATGCCCGAAATATGCCGAGCGGCTTCCAACCCATCCATGCCGGGCATGGAAATATCCATAAGCACGATGTCAGGCTGATAACGTTCGGTCATAATCACTGCATCCACCCCGTTTTCGGCTTCTGCACAAACTCCGTAATCGACTTGGCTCGCCAACAACCCCTTAATGCGGGCACGCGCATATTCCTCGTCATCAACGATTAAAATTTTCAATGTCATAATTCTTCTACTCCTTGGGGATGGAAAATGAAACCCGGTATTGTTGTACGTTCTTTTGGATTTTCAGATTAGCGCGGTCGCCATACGCCAAATGCAACCGCTTGACCATGTTTTCTTGGGCAATATGGTTACCTTTGGTATGAGTGCTCATGCCGGATGGGGGCAAGGGATTCGTCACGCAAACATCCAGCCGATCACCCGCATCGTACAAACTGACCGTCACCAAACCGCCGTCTTGACGCGGCTGCACACCGTGATAGACCGCATTTTCCACCAATGGCTGTAACAAAAACGGCGGAATATCCATATCCAAAGGCAAGCTGTTTTGATCCATATCGAGCTTAATGTGCAAACGTTTCTCACCCAAGCGCAAACTTTCCATACGCAAATACGCCAGTGTCAACTCTAACTCTTCTTTGAGTGCAATTCGCGACCGCTTATCGAGTGTAAGGCGCATAATATCGGCTAAGTCCAACAATGCCGCCTCTGCCTTGTTCGGATCAATGTGTACTAAGTGCGCAATGGTATTCAGGCTGTTGAACAAGAAGTGTGGGCGCATCCGCGCTTGCAAAGCATCGTATTTAGCAGCGGAATCGGCTTCAACCGTTTCCTCCCACTGACCGTGAATGTAGAAATAGCGCAGCAATACCAATGTAATGACCAGACTAATCACCAAATTCTTGAACACGAACAAGGCACTAGCGACGAGATCATTGGCAGCATCACTACCGCCCGACATCAATAACCCCAGCACCGAGGCAATCAACGTAAACGTCGCAGTCGTCGCAAAAACAATGCTGGAGGCTTGCAACACCGAAGGATTGGTTAAAAATCGACCAACAAAACACAGGGTAAACATAGAAGCAAGTGTCACCCACAGCACAAACAGTGAATGCAACCCAAGGTTCACCACAAAATCCCGCAAATCCGTTGCCACAACCAACGCCAAGACCATTGCCAACAATTCAGCCGCCAACACAGCACGTAACAACGCCTGCAGCACACAGAGATTGGGCAAATAACTTAAGGTTTTTCCATTGAATGACGGCATTTTTTGCTCTCAAACCAGCGATATGACGCACAACTAGGCTGTTGCAACGTTGTATTCTGATCCAGTTATATTGTTTATATTTTTTATAATTCCTTGACCCACCGTAGCAGGTTGAGCATTTCCTTGTATACTACTGGCAACCAACGTTGCACAAATACCACATTAAGAATTGCGTTTTTCATTCTTCCACAATGTGATAATGTTTGGCAACTTTTTTTAGCAACCTGATGAAAATTCAACATTAACCCATGAGCCAACAGCAACCAGATAGCGCCAAGGATAAACCTTGGGGCGGACGTTTCAGCGAGTCCACCGACGCCTTCGTTGAAGAATTCACCGCATCCATCACCTTCGATAAGCGCCTGTATCGGCACGACATCCAAGGCTCGCGTGCCCATGCTCGCATGTTGGGTAAGACGGGCTTATTAAACACTACTGAAGTTGAACAAATCCTGAGTGGACTCGACGAAATCGAGCTGTCCATCGAAAAAGGCGAATTGGAATGGAAAATTTCGCTGGAAGACGTTCACATGAACATCGAAGCCCGCCTCACTGACCGCATTGGCATTGCTGGCAAAAAACTTCACACCGGACGTTCCCGTAATGACCAAGTAGCAACCGACGTGCGCCTGTGGTTACGTGATCAAGTAGACGGCATCAGCCACGAATTGCGCCGCCTGCAACGCGCCTTAGTTGAAGTGGCGGAACGCGAAGCGGACACCATCCTCCCCGGTTTCACCCACCTGCAAGTCGCTCAACCCATCACGTTCGGGCATCATATGCTGGCATGGTTTGAAATGCTGCAACGTGACTTCGAACGCCTACAAGATTGCCGTAAACGCATCAATGTCATGCCATTAGGTGCGGCCGCGTTAGCAGGCACAACCTACCCCATCGACCGTATTTACACCGCCGAATTACTCGGCTTTGACTACCCTGCCCGTAATTCCTTGGATGCTGTCAGCGACCGTGATTTCGCGATTGAATTCACCTCTACCGCTGCCCTGATCATGATGCACTTATCACGCTTCTCCGAAGAATTGGTGCTGTGGACATCTGCGCAATTTGACTTTATCCGCCTACCGGATCGCTTTTGCACCGGCTCTTCCATCATGCCGCAGAAGAAAAATCCTGACGTACCAGAATTAGTGCGTGGCAAAAGTGGACGCGTCTTCGGACATTTGTTTGCCCTGTTGACCCTAATGAAAGGTCAACCATTGGCGTACAACAAAGACAATCAGGAAGACAAAGAACCGCTGTTTGACACCGTGGATACCTTGTTCGGTAGCTTACGTGCTTTTGCTGACATGATGCCGCACGTCCAACCCAAGCCAGAAAAAATGCGCAAAGCAGCGATGCAAGGCTTCTCCACCGCCACCGATTTAGCGGATTATCTGGTGCGCAAAGGCTTACCGTTCCGCGATGCCCACGAAGTCGTCGGCAAAGCCGTCGCGTTGGGTGTCGAAACGGAGCGTGATTTAAGCGAAATGCGTCTGGAAGAACTGCAAGCATTTTCCAACACCATCACCGACGACGTGTTTGCCGTGTTGACGTTGGAAGGTTCGGTGGCTGCGCGTAACCACCTAGGTGGCACAGCCCCCGCCCAAGTGAAACAGCAAGTCATTATTGCCCGCGAACTCATCGCCTGACACCGCAGGGGCGCATCTATGTGTGCGCCCTCTTAATATTCTTACTCAATCTCATCCGCCGCAAACAGGCTCAAAAATACCAGCAAGATTGCCCCGCCCGTAATCGCCATATCTGCGACATTAAAAATGGCAAAATGGTAGTTTTCCATCACAAACGGAATATCGAAATAGACCGCAATAAAATCGATGACTTTGCCGTACAGCAAGCGATCAATCAGATTACCAATCGCCCCGCCCAGCACCAATGCCAAGCCAACTGCCGCCCAGACTTGACGCTTCTTTAAGCGACGCAGCCAATTCACAATAAACACGCACACAATCACAGCCAACGTCGCAAAAAACCAACGTTGCCACCCATCTTGACTTCCCAAAAAGCTAAACGCCGCGCCGGGATTATAGCTCAAGGTAAAATCCAAATGGGGAAGCACCCGAAAGGTATTACCGGGATCGACCAAACTGGATTCCGCCATCCACTTGGTCAACTGATCAAGGAAAATCACCACTGCTGACACCCACAACCAACCCAGCATCCCAGTATCCGCCGAAAGCGAACGAAAACTACGCATAGTTGCGCACCTCGCCTGCACCGTCGATATTGTCGATACAACGCCCACACAATTCAGGGTGTTCCGCATGGCTACCCACGTCGGCGCGGTGATGCCAGCAGCGCGTACATTTTGCGTGTTCCGAACGGCTGACGCGCACGCGGACATGCTCTAAGACCTCCACCGCATCCGCTGGGGCAACCGCGAGATCGTACAGGTGAACGCCTGACGTAATCAGCACAAAGCGCAATTCTTCGCCCAGTTTCAGCAGCGAATCCGTGCCTGCTTCGCTAGCCAATTTACGGTAATAAATACTGACTTCCGCATCCAAACTTGCACCAATTTTTCCGGCAACCCGCACGGCTTCCAACTGCTTGCTAATGAGTTCGCGCAACACAAACACATAGCTCCACTCATTCGCGGACAGCTTATCCGTGTCATCCAAGCGGAACAGACCGTCATACCATTGCGTAAACAGCACGAAATCTTCGGCTTTTTCACCCGGCATACTCTGCCAGATTTCCTCAGCGGTAAAACTCAACACCGGATACAACCAACGCACCAACGCATTCAAAATATGCCACGCCGCTGTTTGCGCCGAACGCCGCCCAAGGCTACCCGCCTGCATGGTGTACTGGCGGTCTTTGGTAATATCAAGGAACAAACTGCCCAGCTCGACGGTGCAGAAATTCAACACTTCCTGCGCAATCAAGTGGAAGTGGAAATTGTCGTAAGCCGCCAGCACTTTTTCTTGTACTTGCGCCGCTTGATCCACCGCCCAACGATCCAACGGCAGCATCTCGGCTGCGGGCACAAGATCGGTTGCCGGATTAAAGTCGTTCAAGTTTGCCAGCAAGAAACGCGCGGTATTACGGATACGCCGATACGCATCCGCCGTGCGTTTGAGGATTTCATCGGAAACCGACATTTCGCGGCTGTAATCGGTCGAGGCGACCCACAAACGCAGAATGTCCGCGCCCAAAGAATCCGTTACCTTTTGCGGCACGACGATATTGCCCTTGGATTTGGACATTTTCTCGCCCTTACCATCCACCACGAAACCGTGGGTCAATACGGTGCGGTAAGGTGCAGTGCCGCGTGTTCCGATTGCCGTCAGCAAGGATGACTGAAACCAACCACGATGCTGATCAGAGCCTTCCAAATACACATCCGCTGGGAATTGCAGATCGGCACGGCGTTCCAGCACCGACGCATGGGTAACACCAGAATCGAACCACACATCCAACGTATCGCCAACTTTATCGTAATGCGGCGCATCCGAACCCAACAATTCTTCTGCCGTCAGGCTGAACCACGCATCAATACCGTGTTGCTCAATCCGCTGTGCCACCGCTTCAATTAAGGCAGGCGTTTGCGGGTGCAATGCGCCAGTTTCCTTGTGGATAAACAGCGCAATCGGCACGCCCCAAGTACGCTGGCGTGAAATACACCAATCGGGGCGGTTTTGCACCATGCCCTCAATCCGCGCCTTGCCCCAATCGGGAATCCACTTCACACTCTGAATCGCCGCCATTGCTTGGGTGCGCAACCCATTTTGCTCAAGGCTGATAAACCATTGCGGGGTTGCACGGAAAATCAGCGGGGTTTTGTGCCGCCAGCAATGCGGATAGCTATGGCGCAATTTATCCGCTTTCAACAACGTGCCGCGCTCGGTCAACACTTCCAATACGTGCGGATTGGCTTTGTGAACCGATTCACCCGCAAACAATTCGGTATTCGGCAAGAAACAGCCGTCGTTACCCACAGGGTTATCCACCGGCAAGCCGTATTTCAAACCCACCACAAAGTCTTCCTGACCGTGACCGGGCGCGGTATGCACCGCACCTGTACCTGCTTCGGTAGTGACGTGATCACCCAGAATCACGGGGACTTGCCGTGCGTAAAACGGGTGTTGCAGCAACAAGCCTTCCAACGTGTCGCCTGTGCAACGCGCCAGAATCGTGTGTTCGCTGATCTCTGCACGTTGCAGTACGGCTTCCAACAAGGCTTCCGCAACAATCAAACGCTCGGTAACGGTTTGCAGCACCACGTATTCCAATTCAGGGTTCAACGCCACCGCTTGGTTAGCAGGCAATGTCCACGGCGTGGTCGTCCAAATCACCACCGACAAATCGCCCTGCCCCGCCGCGTCTGGCACACGCTTCAGCACGTCTGCCTCATCCACCACGGTAAAGCGCACATCAATCGAGAACGACGTTTTGTCGGCGTATTCCACTTCCGCTTCCGCCAACGCCGAGCCGCAATCGGTACACCAATGCACCGGCTTTGCACCTTTGTGCAAATGTCCGTTGGCAGCAATGCGTCCCAAAGCACGCACAATGTCGGCTTCGGTTTGGAAATCCATCGTCAAATACGGGTTTTCCCAATCACCCAGTACGCCCAGACGTTTGAAATCTTTGCGCTGTAAATCGATTTGTTCCGCCGCGTATTCGCGGCACGCCTTACGGAACACAAACGCATCGACTTTATCGCCCGCCTTACCAAGTTTTTCTTCGACTTTTAACTCAATCGGCAAGCCGTGGCAGTCCCAACCCGGTACATAAGGTGCATCAAACCCGTCAAGGGTTTTGCTCTTCACAATAATGTCTTTGAGGATTTTATTAACGGCATGACCGATATGAATCGTGCCGTTCGCATACGGCGGGCCATCGTGCAGAATGAATTTGGGGCGACCTTGCGCTTTAGCACGCAATTGCTGGTAAAGCTGGCAATTTTCCCAGTCTGCCAGCATCCCCGGCTCACGTTTTGCCAAGTCGCCGCGCATCGGAAACAGCGTGTTCGGCAGGTTGAGGGTGTGCTTGTAGTCCGTCATCATTCGATCCTATTGTCTTCTTGAGGCGTATGCCATGCCATAAGTGCCGAAGAATACCAAGTTTTACCTTAAAAACCGATAGATTACCGTCAGATTAAAGTGTTTTCACTCAACCAACGGATACGCTATAGTCCTTTAATTATTTATACCGACCCCTCAGGGCTGTGATTATTCTATATAACGGGACTTAAAAATGCGCCAAACAACGATTATTACCAGCACACTCTTGTGCCTTGGCCTTGCCAGCTCGCCTAACTTATTGGCTGAAATCAGCATCAACCCACCCGTAACCCCACAGGTACAACCTGCCAATCCGTCGACTGCACCGAATGCAACCGCGCCGAATGAAGCGACCACTGAACCCACCGCACCACCTGTTGCCACCAGCTTAGCGACCGACATCTTACCGGAAATAACCGCCGCTGATGGCTCTGACCCCCGTGAAAAAATCAAAGATGCGGTCGTTAAAGTCCACATCGTGCAGCACACTTACGAAACCCTGTCACCTTGGAACTCTGATTCCCAAAAAGGTTCAGGGTCCGGCCTGATCATTGCGGGCAACCTGATTTTGACCAATGCCCACGTTGCGTCAGATGCCACCTTCCTCGAAATTCAGCGTCACAGCGAAACCAAGCGTTATGAAGCGGAAGTGGTTTACATCTCCCACGAATCTGACCTTGCCTTGCTGCGCACCAAAGATGCCAATGCTTATAAAGACGTAACGCCACTGGAACTGGGTGATCTGCCTAAAATGCAGCAATCGGTTGAGGTGTACGGCTTCCCGATTGGCGGCAATACCTTAAGCGTCACACGCGGCGTAGTCTCACGCATCGAAAAGCAAAATTACGTACACACTGGCGAAAACCTGATGGCAGCGCAAGTGGATGCTGCCATTAACTTCGGCAACAGCGGCGGCCCTGTCATTTCCGATGGCAAAGTGGTCGGCGTTGCTATGCAATCCGGTTTCTTGACCGAAAACATCGGTTACATGATCCCTACCCCCATTATTCGCCACGTTCTGGATGATATAAAAGACCACAAAGTGGATGGCTACGGCTTCCACGGTTTCCTGACACAATCCATGGAAAACCCTGCGATGCGCCGCAAATACGGCTTGGGCGAAGATCATACCGGCATATTGGTACACAAAATTTATAAGAATTCACCGGCGGACAATAAAATTCAAATCGGTGACATTGTGACACAAATTGACGGTCATAAAATCGAAAACAATGGCACGGTCGAATTCCGCCCCGGCGAATTCATCGACCACACCCATTACATTGACATGCACCAGATTGGCCAAGACATCAAATTCAAGATCATCCGTAGCGGTCAAGCGCAAGAAGTGGCATTGCGCTTGGATAAACCGGGCAAAGAATACTTGCTGGTTAAACCCAACCAATACGACAAGCAACCTACCTACTTCATTTTTGGTGGTTTAGTGTTCATGCCCTTGAATCAAGACGTGATTGACAGCATGGAAGGCACGCCAGCCCGCATTGGCGCTCTGACTTACGAGTCACCCGATGAAAAACGCAGCGAAGCAGTAATTATGACCAAGGTACTGCCTGCGGACATCAACAAGGATTACCATCATGACAACGATTTGCTGATCGAAAAGGTGAACGGCGAAACTGTGCGTGACTTCCGCGACTTCTACAACAAAGTACAAGCATCCGTGAGTGACTTCGTGACTTTGCAAGCGGCTGACGATTACCAACTGGTGATTGACCGCAAAGAAGCCATCGAACGCCAACCTGAAATTCTAACGCAATACGGTGTCAATGCGGATCGCTCTAAAGACTTGCAAGCCTTAGATCAAACAGTCGCACAACCAGCAGCAATCGCCGCTCCCGCCGCCGTTGCAACACCTGCACCTGTCGCAGCGCCAGTTGTACCTGCTGTCCCAGCACCCGTTGTTCCTGCACCTGCTGCACCAGCCGTCGTTGTACCACCCGCGCCAGCAGCGCCCGTTGCAACACCTGCGCCCGTTGTCGTTGTTCCCGCACCTGTTGCACCAGCCGTCGTGGCACCGCCCGTGCCAGCAGCGCCCGTTGCACCTGCACCAAGCGTAGGAGGCTAACGCGCTCGATGCCCATTCGCCAGCTTCCTAACCACCTCATCAACCAAATCGCCGCTGGCGAGGTGGTGGAACGCCCCGCGTCCGTGGTGAAGGAGTTGCTGGAAAATGCACTCGATGCGGGTTCAACGCGCATCGACATCGATATCGAACAAGGTGGCGGTAAACGCATCCGCATCCGCGACAATGGCAGCGGCATTCCGCAAGACGAATTGGCGCTTGCGCTCAGTCGTCACGCCACCAGTAAAATTGCCAGCTTAGACGATCTGGAACAAGTGCGTAGCCTCGGTTTTCGCGGTGAAGCCTTGCCCAGTATCGCCTCGGTGTCGCGCCTCATTCTCAGCTCCCGCCATACCGATGCCAGCCAAGGCTGGACACTGTTTGGCGATGGACAAGAAGTCTTCGACGCACCCACTCCCGTTGCCCACGCAACCGGCACGACGGTGGATGTCGTCGACCTATTTTTTAATACCCCCGCCCGCCGCAAATTCCTTAAAACCGAAAAAACTGAATTCGGACATATCGAAGATATTGTACGGCGGCTCGCGCTCAGCCGTTTCGATGTGGGTTTTGAGCTGAATCATAACCAAAAAAATACCTTGCGCTTGCGCTCTACGGATGACCGTGCCAGTGCCGAACGGCGTGTGGCTGAAATCTGTGGCAGTGCTTTTGTCGAACAAAGTTTGTATCTGGATTACGAAGCAGCAGGTTTGCGCCTGTGGGGTTGGGTAGGCTTGCCAACGTTTTCACGCTCGCAAGCGGATTTGCAATATTTTTATGTCAACAGCCGCAATATCCGCGATAAGCTGATTAGCCATGCGGTCAAGCAAGCGTATCAGGATGTGATGTACCACGGGCGGCATCCAGCGTTTGTGCTGTTTCTGGAACTGAACCCGCAATTGGTGGATGTGAATGCGCACCCGACCAAGCAAGAAGTGCGCTTTCGGGAAGGACGGCTGGTACATGATTTTTTGTTTCGCACCTTGCATCAGGCATTGGCGGATATTCGACCGGGGGATGAGGCAGGTGCGCCTACGCAGTTGCCGCCTAGCAACGTTACCCCTCACCCCCAATCCCTCGCCCTCAAGGGGCGAGAGGAGCAAGAAAAGTCAGAACCAGTAGCGCAACCTTATCGTCCGGTTTATCAACCGCAGTATCAGCAGCGTTTGCAGATGCCCGTGCGCGAACAGATGGCGGCTTATCAGCAGTTGTACCAGCCGGTTGTGCCATTAGAAAACGTGGATAAACATGATATTGTCGGGCTGAAGCCCGACCTACCGCTACCGCCAGATACTGATGACATGCCGCCGCTCGGCTTCGCCATCGCACAACTGCACGGCATTTACATCCTCGCGCAAAACGCCAGCGGCTTGGTGGTGGTCGATATGCACGCCGCCCACGAACGCATTACCTACGAATACCTCAAGCAAAGCATGGCGCAAGACGCACTGCGTTCACAGCCGTTGCTCGTCCCCACCAGTGTCAACGTTAGCAAAAAAGAAGCGGATCACGCCGAACAACACGCTGACACCTTCCACGCCCTCGGCTTTGAGCTGGATCGGTTGGGGTTGGAAAAGCTCACCATCCGCGCTGTGCCAAGTCTTCTCAAAGACGGCGACACCGAAGCACTGGTACGCGATGTCCTCGCCGATTTGATCACTCACGGTGAAAGCAGCCGCATCCAGAACGCCATGAACGACATTCTGGCAACAATGGCGTGCCACGGCTCGGTACGCGCCAATCGCAAACTTAGCATCACCGAAATGAATGCCCTCCTTCGTGACATGGAACGCACCGAGCGCAGCGGGCAATGCAACCACGGTCGCCCGACGTGGACGCAAATGTCGTTGGAGCACATCGACAAACTGTTCCTGCGAGGTCGCTGATGTTACCTAAAGCCATTTGCATCATGGGGCCGACTGGCACAGGCAAGACTGATCTAGCCATCGAATTGCACAAACACTTTCCGGTGGAAATCATCAGCGTCGATTCTGCGCTGGTCTACAAGGGTATGGACATCGGCAGTGCCAAACCCGATGCTGCCACCTTAGCGCAAGCTCCACACCGCTTGATCGACTTTCTTGACCCCGCGCAGCCCTACTCTGCTGCTGAATTTCGTAGCGATGCCCTGCGTGAAATGCAAGACATCACTGCGCAAGGCAAAATCCCGCTATTGGTGGGCGGTACAATGTTGTATTTCCGCGCGCTCGAATACGGCTTATCCGACCTGCCCGAAGCCAACCCTGCGATTCGTGCACGCTTAGAAGCCGAAGCCGCCACCCACGGCTGGCAAGCTTTGCACGACCGTTTAGCCGCGATTGACCCTGTTGCTGCGCAACGCATCCACCCCAACGACCCACAACGCCTGCAACGTGCTCTCGAAGTTTTTGAGCTAACTGGCACGCCCCTCACCACACTGCAACAAGCGGCATGGCATGATGCCTGCCCGTATCAGCTATTTAAAATTGCCTTGATACCCGAAAACCGGGCGTGGTTACACGAGCGTCTTGCACAACGCTTTGAGCAAATGTTACAACAAGGCGTTGTCGACGAAGTGCAGAAACTGTTAGTGCGCGGTGACTTGGATACTCACCTCCCCGCAATACGTGCAGTGGGTTATCGACAAATTTGGGATTATTTAATTAATGAAATAGACTACAATCAAATGCGCGATCGTGCTATTGTCGCGACACGACAGCTTGCTAAACGTCAAATGACGTGGTTGCGTTCCGAAAAGGATGTGTCCTTGTATAACCCCCAAGCACTCAACCTTTCATCGGTGATCAGCAACGTTTCAACGTTTATTGGCGGATGAACGGATACGTCCGACAAACAGGCATTCTTGCGAGACGATAGAACTGATAAGCTTTTACGCGTCGAAGGAAACAAGCGACTGGCTCACGACCACCCCCCTAGCTTTAGGTGTGAGACCATAACAACCACAAACCCAAAAATATTTTTAGGAGAAGCTCATGTCGAAAGGGCACACATTACAAGAACCCTTCCTTAATGCTCTGAGAAAGGAACGGATTCCAGTCTCCATCTATTTGGTCAACGGCATCAAATTACAGGGGCATGTCGAGTCATTTGACCAATTCGTTGTACTGCTGGGTAATACCGTCAGCCAACTGGTTTACAAGCACGCTATTTCCACGATCGTGCCAGCTCGCCCGATTAAATTGGCACTGGCTCCCGAAGAATAAGCCACGCCTCCCCAACATAGGAAGATTGCCGATTGGAACTGTTTGAACGCCCCGGTGGCGGTGAAAATGCTGTCCTTGTTCAAATTAGTTTCAATACGGCAAAGTCTGTTAAGGACGAAAAGGAATTCATCGAACTTGCTGATTCGGCTGGCGCACGAGTGGTCGGCTTTATCAGTGGTTCGCGTCAACGCCCCGACCCCCGCTACTTTGTGGGTACGGGTAAAGCCGAAGAAATCCGCCAGTTGCGCGAATTACGAGATGCCAATCTCGTCATTTTCGATCACTCGCTGTCCCCCGCGCAAGAACGTAATCTCGAAAAACTGCTGCAATGCCGTGTTATCGACCGCACCGGTTTGATTCTGGATATTTTTGCGCAACGCGCCCGCAGCCATGAAGGCAAACTTCAGGTTGAACTCGCCCAGTTAAAGCACCTTTCCACCCGCCTCGTGCGCGGCTGGACGCACCTCGAACGCCAAAAAGGCGGTATCGGGATGCGCGGCCCCGGTGAAACCCAATTAGAAACCGACCGCCGTTTGATTGCCGAACGCATCAAGCAGATCGACAAGCGTTTGGAAAAAGTCCAAAACCAGCGTGAACAAGGGCGACAGTCGCGTAAAAAGGCTGAAATCCCCACCGTTTCCTTGGTTGGCTATACCAATGCTGGCAAGTCCACCCTATTCAATGCCCTGACGCAAGCAGGTGTCTACGTTGCCGATCAGTTGTTCGCAACGCTCGACCCCACTTTGCGACAAGTCCAACTGCCCAACCAACAAGAAATCATTCTGGCGGATACGGTCGGCTTCATCCGCCATCTGCCGCACGATTTGGTCGCAGCGTTCCGCTCCACCTTGCAAGAAACCATTGACGCTGACCTGTTGCTGCACGTCATCGACAGTCACGACGAACAACTCACCTTGTTCCGTGAACAGGTCAATAACGTTATTGCCGAAATCGGCGCAGAAAAAGTACCGCAAATCGAAGTCATGAACAAAATCGACCTCGGCGGATTAACCCCGCACATTGAGGAAGGCACCGGCACAACCCCCACACGCATTTACGTTTCCGCCCAAAACAATCTAGGGCTGGATGCATTGCTGGAATATTTGGGGGATTACTTTGCCGGACACATGTTCCGAGGCACATTGACGCTCAAACCCCAACATGCCCGTTTCCGTGCCAAACTGTATGCCGACAAAGCGATTCAGCAAGAAAGCATTACGGATGAGGGGAATTTCAGCCTGAATGTGATCATCGACCAACGGCGGCTCGAACAATATCTGCGGGAAGAAAATCTGTCGTTAGACGATTTGTAGTGTGGGTGGCGCGTACACGCCACCCACACTACTATTTTACCCGCGACGCATCACGTCAAAGAACTCACTATTCGTCTTGGTCTTCGACAGCTTGTCGAACAGTAATTCCATTGCTTCCAGATCATCCATACCATGCAAGAATTTACGCAATACCCACAAGGTTTGCAGTTCGTCTTGCGTGGTCAACAACTCTTCGCGACGTGTGCCGGAACGGTTGATATTGATGGCTGGGAAAACGCGCTTCTCGGAAATACGGCGATCCAAATGGATTTCCATATTACCCGTTCCCTTGAATTCTTCGTAGATAACCTCGTCCATTTTAGAACCGGTATCAATCAACGCGGTCGCGATGATGGTTAAGCTACCACCTTCTTCGATATTACGCGCCGCACCAAAGAAACGTTTGGGGCGATGCAAGGCGTTAGCATCCACACCACCCGTCAATACCTTGCCAGACGACGGCACAACGGTATTGTAGGCACGCGCCAGACGCGTAATGGAATCCAGTAGAATCACCACGTCACGCTTGTGCTCCACCAAACGCTTGGCTTTTTCGATGACCATTTCAGCCACTTGCACATGGCGAGCCGCCGGTTCGTCGAAGGTAGAGGAAACCACTTCACCTTGCACCATTCGCGACATTTCTGTGACTTCTTCTGGACGTTCGTCAATCAGTAAGACGATCAGGTAGCTGTCGGGGTAATTGGACGCAATGCTCTGCGCAATGTTTTGCAGCATGATGGTTTTACCGGCCTTCGGCGGCGCGATAATCAAACCACGTTGCCCTTTACCAAACGGCGCTACGATGTCAATAACGCGGGCAGTAATGTCTTCACGGCTACCGTTGCCCCGTTCCATACGCATCCGCTCATCGGCGTGCAGCGGGGTGAGATTTTCAAAGGCAATCTTGTTACGCGCACTTTCGGGTGGCTCGAAGTTGATGGTATCAACTTTCAGCAGCGCGAAATAACGTTCGCTATCCTTGGGTGGACGAATTTTACCGGAAACGGTATCGCCAGTACGCAGCCCAAAGCGGCGGATTTGGCTGGGTGACACATAGATGTCATCTGCGCCCGCTAAGTAGCTGGAATCATCGGAACGCAAAAAGCCGAAGCCGTCTTGCAGGATTTCCAACACGCCATCCCCGTGGATGTCGACGTTATTGGCAGCATTGGCTTTCAGCAAGGCGAAGATGATGTCTTGTTTGCGAGTACGCGAGATGCTCTCGATACCCATGGCTTGCGCCATTTCGAAGACTTCGGCGGCAGATTTCTTTTTGAGTTCAGACAGGTTCATAGATGATGAATTGATGGGAAATTAGGTGTCAATAATCAGGAAGCACCGGCTCGTCGCATCGTTCTCAATCGGAAAGGAAGCTGATTGCCCTACAGCTAGGACGCAATAATATTATCGCCTATTACAGCTCGTGTGAGAATCGTGTGATTAAGAAAACGAGACAGGATTTTCAGGAATGAATCTGGATGCAGATTCAAGTACATTAAAACTAGCACGCTAGTTTGATAGAGTCCAGCAAAATAACCCATCGCCTCTGAAAAAGGGCAACCACAGGGGGCTGCCCCCACTGTTTTAGAGGTTCTGGTTCAAGAACGCTGTCAATTGCGACTTGGATAAAGCGCCCACTTTGGTCGCTTCCACAGCACCATTTTTGAACAACATCAGAGTAGGAATCCCCCGAATGCCATAACGTGGTGGTACTTCTTTGTTGTCGTCAATGTTCAGCTTGGCCACTTTCAGTTTGCCAGCAAACTCACCGGCAATTTCTTCCAGCAATGGTGCAATCATTTTGCACGGTCCACACCACTCTGCCCAATAGTCAACCAGCACGGGTACAGTGGATTTCAGCACTTCCTGCTCAAAGGTAGCATCGGAAAGTTTAATAATGTTATCACTCACAGAAGGGGTCTCCCTGATTTTCGAGGTTTCACAGTCGCTATTCTCTAATATTTCGCGCCATCTTTGTAGTATAGCGTTTCAGAACCAACATGGCTTACTGTAGTCTAATTGGGTCAATAGCGTTTAACCAGAAGGATTGATACTAATGCAACGTTTCATCATAGCCGCAGGCTTAACTTTGTTCACTTCACTGGCAGTCGCAGCACCCGATGCTTTTCAAGCGAGTTATACCGTCACCGCCAAAGGACTTGAGATGGGGGTAATGACCACTAGCCTGCGCTATAACGGCAATACTTATACCTATCAAAAGCGTACCGAGGCTAACGGTTTAGCCGCACTACTCAGCGGTGATACCCTCACCGAACGCAGTACAGGCAAGAAAAACGGCGAGGAACTCATTCCTGCACAATACATGCATCATCACAAAAACAAGAAAAAAGATAAAAAAGACGAATTTAGCTTCGTCACACCCACGCAAACCAGCGGTACATTTAACGGCACTGCCTATCAACTCACCGTGCCCGACGGTACGCTGGATATGGCAACGCTGGAACTGTACCTAATGGATGCACTCGCCGCAGGCAAGCCCCTCAATTACCACATTGTGAGTCGGGGCAAGCTGCAAGACTATCGCCTTCGTAACGTGGGCAAGGAAACCATCAGTGTCCCCGCTGGAGAATACGACTGCGAAAAAGTGGAGGTCGTGCATACCGACGGTGAGCGTCAAACGATCTTATGGCTAGCCCCCAAACTAAATTACGCCATTGTCCAAGTGCGCCACAAAGAAGATGGCGACACCATCGAAACTCGCCTCAAACAATATCAATGATATTTTTAGACTTTTGGAGTTTATACTACTAAAATGCCTACACATCCGTGTCCAAGATATTAATTTTCGAGAAAATGAACCTCATTTCATCAAATGCGAGCGATGCACCGGCGCGTCAGATCTTACTGGTTGACGACGATATTCTCCTGCACAAGTTGCTGGAAGAGTACCTGTGTCAACATGATTACCACATCGATGCGCTCCAATGTGGAGAAGAAATAAGCGAATTTCTCCAGCATCAACAACCTGATTTTATTCTACTCGACATAATGATGCCGGGTAAGGATGGGTTACATTGGTTGAGATGGTTGAAAAAATATCACGAACACATTCCCGTGATGCTATTATCTGCAAAAAAATCCGCACAAGAACGCCTACAAGGTCTAGAATTTGGCGCTGATGATTACCTCACCAAGCCCTTTCATCCCAAAGAGCTGCTGATCCGTATCCGCAATATTATGCGTGACAGACCCCTTGCTAATGGTCGTGTCATCCACAAAATTGGCAGCAGCTTCTTTGACCCCGTGCATGAACACCTTGAACGCGATAACACCACGATCAAACTCACCACACAAGAAAGCGGTCTACTGCAATTTTTTTGTCAGAATCCCGGACAAATTTTGACACGCGATGCTATTTCACTCGCCCTGTATGGTAATGACTACCAACCGATGAACCGCAGCATCGACATGACCATCAATCGCTTACGCAAAAAGCTTGATGACAATGCCACTACACCCCGCTACCTGTGCACCGTCTGGCGCAAAGGGTATCGTTTAACCCTCGACTCATGACCACAGCCACTGTATTCAACACCTTAGTCGCCATGCTGGGACAAGAGAGCGCACAGCGTTTTCTCGCGTTTGCCCAACCGCAAATTCACCAATGCAAGCAAGATTTGCTCACCCACCTGCAACAACACGATTGGGATAGCGCTGCGGCTACCGCCCACCGCTTTAAAGCTACTGCTCATTTGTATAGCTCTGCTAGGTTAATAGAACAGCTAGACACCATCATTCAAAAGCCGATACAGACCTTACAACACCCCGCATTCTCTCAAGATTTAGTCGCAGAATTCCAATACATTGAACGTGCTATTCAGCAGTTCATGGCGAATCATGCCAACCATTAAATTCATGTGTTACATTTTTTTACAATTTTTCTCGTTACAAAAGCAACCCTATTCACTACAGTCCTCTCCATCATTAAGCTAAACAGGACGTTTAACAACATGAGGGAGCGAAGCTTCTTAGTAACGATAAGCTTATTAGCAGGATTGTTACTCACATCAGCAGCAACCGCAGCATCTGTGACTAGCGTACAAAAAGGACAACAGCGAGAGGACACCACCACCATTGCAGAGAGCGTGGGTATGCCGGAAACGTTATCTGCTGCTCCGCGTAGCTTTTTACCGGGGCTGATTGGCCCACATTTGTACTTGTACTTACTGCAATCCGATCAATTCATCACTCTACAAGGGCTGATTGAAGACTATCGAAACAAGAACATCATAAAAACACATTAAACCCTTTAACTCGACTCACCGCACTGCGCCAAATAGCGTTGAGTCGCTTTCTGACCCCACCTGCTCCCCTGTAGACGGGGTCAGTTTTTTTCAGGCTCAGAAACGCTTATTCAGTTCCAAACGCGCCTCGGCATGATTCCGCAACCCTGAGCCATTGATTCTCCAAGGAAACTCGCGCTGTTACTCCGAATCCTTCTCTTATGCTGCTGCCTATTACTGCCTCGGACCACCCTGACCGCGCAGCCGTTAGTACTGGATGACACCACCACGCACGCTTGGCTTTATCCCTATGTCGAAGTCGCCGTAGAGCGCACCGATGGCTCACTCACGAACTATCAAGGCGGCTGGAATTACCACCCGCAAATCGGTTATACCCAATCCACCTACTGGGCGCGTTTTGAAGTGATTAGTCACGCCACGCAACGGCTCAACTGGTATGTGTTATTTCGCGGGCAAGACACCAGTATGGTCTGGGCGTATAGCCAGCCTACGCACACCATCCCCACCAGCAAACCGACACCACTACCGAATATCCCCGCTTTTAGGATGCCCGCTTACACACTCACCTTAACACCGGGAACGCCCTACACCGTTTACGTACAAGTCACCAATCCCAATATCCCGCTATCGTTTGAATTGGAACTCAGAACGGCAGATAACCTCTTGCAATCCGCCATTATGGATTACCTATTTTACGGTGCAATTCTCGGCGGCATGTTGGCACTCGCCGCCTACAACTTCCTAACCTTCCTGAAACTGCGCGAAGCCAGCTTTTTAAGCCTCAGCCTGCTCATCCTCACCACTGGGCTAGAACTGAGCTACCTGAATGGGCTGCTCAACCACATCACCCTGTTAGGTGCTTGGTATGACAGCGTCCCCGCGATTTTCACCCAACTAGCAGTCACCAGTGGGGCTAGTTTTATCTACCATTTACTGGATGTTCCACGGCAACTACCCACCTTCAAATTCCCCTTTCAAGCCCTGATCATCGCTTGCTTCATAACACTACTCCTCGCCCCGTTTGTGCCGTATGATTTCATGATGGCGGGAATACTCGCGCTCTCTCTGCTCATCCTTAGCAGCCCCGTCATCTTCATCCTCAGTCTGCGCAAGCGCCGTGAAGCACAAAATACCGCATGGGCATTCATTGTCATCACCCTCAGCACCACCCCGCTCCTCTTGATCGGCATCGGCGTAATCGACAACTGGCCACCTGCAATGGATCTCACCCAACTCGGCATCATGGCTTTCATGGTATTGCTGTCCCTCACTCAAGCAGAACGCACCCGCGATCTACGCGAACAAAGCCAACGTGCCGAAGCCGCCAGTCTTGCCAAAGGTGAATTTCTCGCCTCGATGAGCCATGAAATCCGCACCCCAATGAATGCCGTCATCAATACCGGCACACTCTTGCAGCAAACCTCACTCACCGCCCAGCAGCGCAGTTACATCGACAAGCTCAATACCGCTGCCAAGCACATGATGCACCTCATCAACGATATTCTTGATCTATCACGCCTAGAAAGCACTCAACCGAACTTGGAGCAAATCCCCTTCACCCTCGGTGAAATACTTACCAGCATCGAACAACTCCTCGCCGAACAAGCCACCCAGAAAAACCTGAGTCTCCAATTTTACAGCCAGTATCCACGCGACATTACCCTGCGCGGTGACCCAATGCGCCTGTCGCAAATCTTGCTGAATTTGTTAAACAATGCCCTCAAATTCACCGAACAGGGGCAAGTTGCCTTACGCATCAGCGCCACCCCGCTCACTGAACGCACGCCGCCGCACGTCGAACTCCACTTTAGCGTCACCGATACCGGCTGCGGTCTGAGTGAACAACAGCGACAACGCCTATTTGAACCTTTTTCCCCCATTCATCACAGCCGTGATACACGCTATCGTGGCACAGGGTTAGGGCTATCCATCAGCAGCAAACTGGTCGCCGCAATGGGCGGCACACTCCGCATGCAAAGCAATGTGGGCAAAGGTAGCCGCTTCTTTTTTAGCACTACTTTTGCGCTGCACACCCATACCGACCCCGCAACAGGCACACAACAAATACAACAAGCCCACATTATTAGAGAAAACACCCACATATTGCTGGTCGATGACGACCCCATCAACCAATTCTTCGGACAAGCACTACTAAAAACCTTAGAGGTCAAAGTCAGCATTGCCGCCAGTGGTGCAGCCGCCATCCAGCAAGTGCAGCAACACACCTTCGACCTCGTATTCATGGATGTCAGTATGCCGGACATGAACGGCTATGAAACCACACAACACATTCGCAAAGATGCACGCTTTAGCCACTTGCCAATTATCGCCTTAACCGCCCACGCTATTGCCGGAGAACGCGAACGCTGCCTCGCCAGCGGTATGAATGATTACCTCACCAAACCGTTTGAACTCGACCAAATCCGCACCATGCTCCAACAATGGCTCCCCCATACACCGCGATAACCGTGAAACCAACACGCAGGATGCGTATAATGCCCGCTCACCTAGCCAGATAGACTAAAAGGAAACCCCCATGAGGCCCAGCGCACGCACCCCCGACCAAATGCGAACCGTCAAATTCACGCGCCAATACACCATGCACGCCGAAGGCTCAGTCTTGGTCGAATTCGGCAATACCAAGGTGCTGTGTACCGCTACCGTTGAAGACCGCCTTCCCGGCTGGCTCAAAGGTAAAGGGCAAGGCTGGGTCACGGCAGAATACGGCATGTTGCCGCGTGCCACTGGCTCACGTACTGCTCGCGAAGCCGCCAAAGGCAAGCAAGGCGGGCGCACGATGGAAATCCAACGCCTGATCGGACGTGCCTTACGCGCCGTGGTTGACCTTGAAGCCCTCGGCGAATTCCAAATCACCATCGACTGCGATGTCCTGCAAGCCGATGGCGGCACGCGTACCGCCTCTATTAGCGGTGCATACGTCGCCTTGTGCGATGCGGTGACGTGGTTGCAAAAGAACCGCCGCCTCAAGAAAAATCCGCTACACGGGCAAATCGCCTCCATTTCCGTCGGTATTTTCGATGGCGTACCCGTGCTCGACTTGGATTATGCCGAAGATTCCAAAGCCGAAACCGACATGAACGTGGTCATGAACGAAGCCGGACAATTCATCGAATTGCAAGGCACTGCCGAAGGTCACGCCTTCCGCCGCGACGAACTGGACGCGATGCTGGCACTCGCCGAAAAAGGCATTCGTGACATCATGCAGGCACAACGGGAGGTCTTAGGCATATGAGCAAACGCATGGTATTAGCCAGCGGTAACGCCGGAAAGTTACGCGAATTCAACGCGATGATGGCAGATCTTGGCATCGAATTTGTGCGCCAAAGCGAGTTCGGGGTGAGCGATGCGGTAGAAAATGGCTTAACCTTCGTCGAAAATGCCCTGATCAAAGCCCGCCATGCCGCCAAACTGACCGGAATGCCCGCCATGGCAGACGATTCCGGCATTGTGGTGGATGCACTCGGCGGTGCGCCAGGGCTGTATTCCGCCCGTTACGCGGGGGATCACGGCGACGATGCCGCCAATAACACCAAGCTATTGGATGCGCTGCAAGATGTGCCGGATGCACAACGCACCGCACGGTTTTATTGCTGCATCGTGTACCTGCGCCATGCCGACGACCAATTACCGATCATTAGCGAGGCCAGTTGGGAAGGCGTGATCTTGCACCAAGCCAGCGGCACAAATGGCTTTGGCTACGACCCGCTGTTTTATGTGCCAACGCACGGCTGCTCTTCCGCCGACTTGCCACCGGACGAAAAGAACCGTATCAGCCATCGCGGGCAAGCCTTGCGTAAGCTCCATGCCTTGCTGGAGAATGCTGGGTGAAACTCATCATCCTCGACCGTGATGGCGTGATTAACCACGACTCCGACGACTACATCAAGTCAGCGGAGGAGTGGATACCCATTGCAGGCAGCCTCGAAGCGATGGCACGTTTGCAGCAAGCGGGTTACACGCTGGCGATTGCCACCAACCAATCCGGCATCAGTCGCGGCTATTACAGCGAAGCCACGCTAGATGCCATGCACGCCAAGTTGCAACGCCTATTAGCCGCACATGGCGGCACAGTCAGCTACATTGTTTACTGCCCACATCTGGCGGCGGATGCGTGTGAATGCCGCAAACCCCAACCGGGCATGTTGCAAGAAATCATTACCCAGTGCGGCGCACTGCCTACCGCCACGGTCATGGTGGGCGACTCGCTGACCGACTGGCAAGCCGCGCGTGCCGCAGGCATTGCCTACGTGCAAGTGCGCAGCGGCAAAGGCGAACGTACCTTGGCAAAAGGCGTGTTACCCGCCAATATACCTGTCTTCGATAATCTGGCAGACTACGCCGACTCACTGTTAGGGGTCTAACCGCTTGACTTCCTCACCTCCCTAAAGGAAGGGGATTCCTAATTCATCGAGAACAGGACAACGACACCGAAATGCCATTGCCACTAACAGTCTCTCCAAAGGCTAACACCGCCAGTCCTGCGGCTAAAATGTTACGCGCTGCATTCACGTCGCGATCATGGATTACCTTGCATTCAGGGCATTCCCACGACCGCACGTCCAGCGGTAGTTGGTCTTTGACGAACCCACAACAGGAACAGCGTTTACTGGAGGGGAAAAATCTGCCGATTTCGACATACGTTCTTCCCGCCCAATTGGCTTTGTACGCGAGTTGGCGGGTGAATTCTCCCCAACTTGCATCCGCAATGTGTTTGGCTAATGTGGGGTTTTTAATCATGTTCTTCACAGCGAGGTTTTCAGCGCAAACCACTTGGTTCTCGTTAATCAGTTTACGGGACAGCTTGTGCAAGTTGTCCGAACGGCAATCGGCGATTTTCGCGTGAATACGGGCAACTTTGCGTTTAGCTTTCAGCCGATTCTTGCTACCAAGTTTCTTCTTGGCAAGACGACGTTGGTATTTCGCCAGTTTAGCCGCGTATTCTGCGGTGTGGCGGGGATTGCCGGACTTGAAACCGTCGCTGGTGACGAACAAATCCTTGATGCCCACGTCAATGCCCACCTTGTTATCGGTGACAGGCAGCAACGTGGCATCAAATTCACACAGGCAAGACACAAAATAGCGCCCTGCCTGATCTTTGGAAACGGTAATGGTGGTCGGGTCGGACGGAAGCGTCTGACTCCATTTAATCACCAATGGCTGCTCACACTTCGCCAGTTTCAGTTCACCGTTTTTAAAAGTGAACGCGCGGTAAGTGAATTCAGCCGACTGGCGGTGTTTTTTGGATTTAAAGACGGGATATTTCGCCCGACCTTCAAAGAAATTCTTGAACGCCGTTTGCTGGTTTCGCAAGCATTGTTGCAGTGGGACACTGGAGACTTCGTTCAGGAACAGCGACTCAGGCAATTTTTTGATGGCGGTCAATCGGGCATTCGCGCCCGTATAACCGATTTTTTCTTGCGTCTGATCATAGACATCCGTGCGGTAACGCAAGATGCTGTTGTAAACGTAACGCACACAACCAAAGGTTTGCGCCAGCAATTTTTCTTGTTGCGGGTCGGGGTAAAACCTGAATTTGTAGGCGCATTTAGTTTGCATGGCTCTCAGTATAGTTGATGCGGTGAGTTATGCGTGTTTAACCAAGATAGCTTAACGAAAGAGGAGCGAGAAGAGGGTCGGCTACCGCCGACGCGCTATCCCTCCCCGACCTAACTCGTGCTGAGCGCAGCCGAAGCAAGGACGGGGCATCTCGCGCAAGATGGATGAACGCATTGAATACACTTTGGCTCGGCACTCGCGCCACCCTGTTTTGGGCTGGCTCACTCCCCAGCACCTTGCTGGCGGGTTTACTAGCACCGCTGGCATGGCTATTACCCGCGCAATACCGCTACCGCACCGCCACATTGTGGAATTGCTTCAATCGCTGGTGGTTGGAAGTCACTTGCGGGGTGAAATACCAAGTCATTGGGCGTGAAAACATCCCCACCGACGGGGCATTTATCATTATGTCTAACCACCAATCGACGTGGGAAACCTTCGCTATCCCCTGCATTTTTCCGCAACAACTGAGTTGGGTGATGAAACAAGAGTTGTTGAAAATTCCGTTTTTCGGGTGGGGCTTGCGCCTAATTCGCCCGATTGGCATTGATCGGGGCGCGGGACGTGCCGCCGTCAAACAGATTTCCCAGCAAGGCACGGCACTGCTGCATGAAGGTATCAGCATCGTGATCTTCCCCGAAGGCACACGCGTCGCCCCCGGTGTCAAAGCCGACTACAAAATTGGCGGCGCAATTCTTGCCTCGCAGTCTGGCTTTCCGGTCGTCCCCGTTGCCCACAATGCCGGAGTAAGCTGGCAACGCCACGCGTGGATCAAGCAACCCGGCACGATTACGGTCAGCATCGGCGCGGCGATTCCGACCCAAGGCGTAAAAGCGGGAGCGATCAACCAACACGTCCAAGACTGGATTGAAGCCGAAAAAGCACGCCTGCCTCCTATTAAAAAATAAGCAGTTTTTTCAAAAACCTACAGTTCATCCCCTCTTTTAGGCGTAATGCGTCAACTGTGCGCATAATAACGCCTCAGTGGAGGGAGAAACATGAGTACCGAAGTCATTACCGTGGCAGACGCGGCTGTAGGCATTTGCGACATTGACGGGCAACCGATGGTGTTTCACTGCAATCATTACAACCGCACCTTACAAAACACCATCGAAAACTGTCGTCATATCGACAACCAAAAAATTCTGATTCACGCCGCAGCCGAAGTGACCTTTTTGGGTTTGCAAACGCATTTCCGCGCATACCCAGACATGCCGCTAGAAGAACGCCTGCGTTATGCCGAAAACCTGTACCGTTTTTGCGGCTTCGGTTTATTGCCGTTGCTTGCTAGCGTCAAGCAGGCAGTAGGGCAAAGCGAATTCAACCTCAGCACGCCATCGTCACACTACGGGCGAGCCTTAGCCCTCAACTTTGAAAAGCGGCGCGGCGCGGGGGAATACTTTGACCTTGGTTTTACCATCGGCGCATTGTCAGCCGCGTTCGGTGAAGCCTTCAGCGGTGAATTGACTAAAGAAGCCATTTCGCTGAAAGGCAGACAAAGCACTTTCCACATTTACGTGGGCGGCGATGAATTTGAGTATTTGTTTGGCTTAAAATGTGGCACACCGGCTTACCGTGAAGCGGCAGGTTTATCTTCCGCGATTCCCGAACGCAGCGTTGCCAGCAATATCGACGAACGAGCGGTGATTGCCGGAGTCAGCCAAGCACCTTTGTATGGCAATTCATACGGCTTAATCCCCGCGTTTGGGGTGGAACTCACCCGCCATTACGCGGATTACTACAACTTGATTGCCTACCGTTTCGAGCAGCAACTCACCGCTGCCCTGACCAAGCGCCCTAGCCTCAACGATTTACTGATTTACGATTACCCCGCGCTGTTTTATTACAAGCAATATATCAACTTGGAAGGCATGAACCTATCGCGCACCCTGCTAACCGAGGCGGGGCATATTTGCGGCTTCAATACAATGGGCGGCATTATGAGTTCAGAGGCGTGGGAAGGCTTGGTCATGCCCATGATCGAAACCCGCGAAGATTGGTTGCATGGCATTGTGGCGGTCATCAACGCACTGGGTTGGGGTATCTGGCGCATTATGGAATTGATTCCACAAGAAAAACTGGTGCTGCGCGTGTGGCGACCTTACGAATCATTGGGGTATTTACGCTGGTTTGGCTACAGCCAACAGCCGGTGGATTATCTGGTGATGGGTGTAGCCGCATCGCTAATGAATTTGCTGTACGAAGGTGACATTATCCAACGCCCTGAACTGAATATGGACTATTACCAGCGCATTAACCGTTCCGCCTCTTCCTTCTGGGCAGAACAAGGGCGGTGCGTGGCAATGGGTGACACTTATTCAGAAGTCACGGTGACGCGCCGCCAACGCGGTTAAACACCACCAAAAAAAAAGCCGGATGGCTTGCGCTATCCAGCTTAAACAAATCTCAAAACCAAATCAAACAGAGAACCTTAGAAATTATAATGCAAACCAACAGTAGCCGTACTGATGCCTGTATCTGCTGTGCCGACATTACCCGCTTCAATCAGTTTAGACTGCTCACCCATGCTGAAGAAATGGTCTACACCAGCACGAACCCCTAAATGTTCGCTGAAATTGTACTCAGCGCCTACCCCGACGGTTGGCGTCACCCCTGAATCATCCGCATTGCCAGCACTCGTGGTGACTTTGCTTTTCCACAGTGCCGCACCAGCTTTGCCATAGATGTCAACGTTGCGAGCAACCAATTTACGTGCAATCGCGCTCAATCCTAAGGCTTTGGATTGTTGATCACCCGTCACTGTGCCACCGGCTTGCTCAATACGCGCAGTGTAGTCCATATCCGTGTAACCTGCTTCCAAACCCCATACAGGGCTGACTTGATAACCGGCATAAGCGTTTACTGCCTTATCGGTATCACACACTTCCGTGCAAGCAACACCCCCCACACCACAGGTAGAGCTTAAATCATTGTCATCAACAGAGGTGTTAAAACCCACACCTGCGCCCATGTAAGGCCCTTTTGGTGAACCTGCAAACGCTACGCCACTGCACAGTAAGATAACAACGCTTACCGAAGGCAAATATTTATTCATCCAATTTTCCTCATTTATGTTTATGCTCCAATGAATTTAGCAGAAATGGCGAAAATTGTTATTTATTGTTTTTATGAACGCACATATTTTTCAGCCTGAACGGTTACGCATGTGATCAGCAACCTTGGCAAACGATGATTTCAATTGTGTTTTCAATAATTCGTCAGAAATTTGCTCATCTAAAGCCATATCCATGCACAGCAACCACTGATCGCGCATTTGCGTATCCACCGGAAACGGTGCGTGCCGCATCCGCAAACGCGGGTGTCCGTATTCCGCTTCGTACAAGCCGGGTCCACCCAACCAACCCGATAAAAACTTAAACAATTTATCCCGTGCTGACTGCAAATCGTCGGCGTGAATTTTGCGTAACTCCCACGCTTCGGGCAACTCATCCATAATGTCGTAAAAGCGGTTCACCAAATTGCGCACACCATCTTCCCCGCCCAGCATGGAATAGTGGCTATGAATGGGTAGTTCCATTGATAACTCCAGTGTTTATGTTTAAATCAGAAAAAAAGGCAGTCTACGGCGTTTGAGGGGTTTGCCCCATGAAATTTCGCAAGTTGAAAGGATTTAACCTTAGCGTAACACAGCGTGCAGGATAGCAATGGGCATGATAGTGAACAACATCGTCAACATGGTAGAAGCCATCACCAGCAGCGGCAGCAACACAGCAACCAGCCCAGCCATTACCACCAGCAAACTGCCAACCAATAACGTAGCCCACACAGGGGCAACTGGCGGAGATACTACCAGCGGCTGGTTACTTGCCCCCATGCGAACCAGTGCGGCAAGCCGCCGTTCCACGGAGGGAAAGACGGAAACAATCATTCCTGCGGCCTGTTGTGGCGCAACTACGCACAAATGGCTTGCCCACACACTGCTCAGTAATGACGTATTCGCGTGGCTCAGTGCCGACAGCGCAGCGGACAACCCATCCGGTTCACGGGTCAAGCGTACTGCGGTGGCATCCGCCATGTATTTGCGTTGTTGCCATGCCCATGCAATACCGGGTGATAGGATCAGGGTGCTGACGAATCCACCGAGAAACCCACTGAACCACACCGGCCCCATCAGCGGCATCAACAGCCATTCCCGCCAGCCCAGTTTGTCGGTGTGTTGCTGTGCCGTTTGCGGCGCTGTATCAGCAAACGGATCACTCAATTGTGCCAACACAAACGCTTGACTAGCAGCCGTCGGCACACACAACGCACGCAGCAAATGACGGCTGGCAGCAAAGGAATCCTTATCCAACAGATTGACCGACAAGCGGGTCAGCAAGGCAAATACCCCCAACACACTGGCGGTACGCATTCCGATTTTCATGTCGTTGTCGGCAATGGCAGCAATCAGGTGGGCGGCAATACCCTGCATCTGGGCGCGGTTCAGCAGCACCAACAGCGATTGCCCGACCATGACGGTAGCCTGTTGCGCATCCATACCGGAAGCAGCCGCATTTGCCCCGCCGTCAATCACCACCACCTTCGGCGCGGGAATCAGGGCGGCAACCGCCATTTCCTCCAGCGTATTGGCAAATTGCAGTTCGACCAGACTACCGGAATCAGGTGGACGACCGACCTGTTGGGTGGTATCAAACAGGGCAGATTGGCGGATGGCACGCGATACGACCCATGCCACGACTACCATCAGCACTAATCCCGGCGCACTTGCCAGCAGGATAAACTTAAGTAAGTCAACCGTAGGCACAGCCATCGGATCATCAACAATCGGCGATACCAACGTACCCGCATAAGCCAGCAGGTCGGGGGTGGGAAACAGCAGGTTCAGGATGTCCAACACCAAGCCCGCCACCCCATACAGCAAGGGCGCGAGCAGCAACGACATGACCAGCGCCAACACCGCATAGGCAACCCCACAGGCTAGCGTGATACGCCAAGCCGTGCGGCGATGGCGGGCAACCGCATTGAAAAAGTCTTCACGTTCCGTCCCTTGCCAGGGCTGCCACTGCATACTCAAAACCTAACCACGGGAGCTTTGCGTTCCGCTTCTGATTCCAAGGGCTGTAACAAGGCAGCGGTGGTAAATCCTAAGGCTCCAGCAAACACAACCGCTGGGAAAGACTGAATCGCGGTATTCAGCTCCATCACTGCATCGTTAAAGGCTTGGCGAGCAAACGCGACTTTATTTTCGGTGGTGGTCAACTCTTCCGAAAGCTGCATCATGGTCTGGTTCGCCTTTAAATCGGGATAGGCTTCTGCCAAAGCAAAAAACCGTCCCAAGGTGCTGGATAATGCACCTTCAGCTTGCGCCATCGCGGCTAATGCTTGGGCATCTCCCGGCTGTTGGGCAGCCAATTGCCCGACGGCTTGCGCAGTATTGCGGGCATTGACGACCGCTTCCAAAGTACTGCGTTCGTGCGTCATGTAGGCGCGTGCCGTTTCGACCAGATTCGGGATCAGGTCATGCCGCCGCTTGAGTTGCACATCCATTTGCCCAAAGGCATTCGCCACCTTGTTTTTCAGCGCAACCAAGCGGTTGTAAAGGCTAATGAAGAACAGGATGACGAGTGCTAACACGGCAAGGGTGATCCAGAATCCAGACATGTCTATTCCCTTCTTTTATAATTTATCGGTGATCGTGCGCACCAGTTTTTCAAACTTGGGCGCATCTTTCCCGTCCATACCCGTGGCGGTGATTCCCAGCACAACCGTCCCCTTGCGTACCATCGCTTGCGTCATGGCTAGCGGATTGGTATCGCCGACTTTAAACCACGATTCATCGCCCACGCCTGCCAACGCTTGACCAGATGCGGGGTTATTGGCAGCGCCGAGGGTTTCAGTGAGTATCTCGTTCATACCGCCTTGCATCTTGAGCATCATGCGGAACGTGTCGGTTGCTTCTGCGGCGTTTGTGCTGGGCGTCAGCGTGGTGGTGAGGAGGCTGAAGGCTGCCGTATCACCAACACCATTGTAGACACAGGTTTCAGGCTCATCGGCCATAACTGCTACCGTTTGCCCAAACGCAGCTTGAACATCAGCGGCTGTCACCAACTGGCAGGCAGAAGGTAGCACTGTTGCGGAAGGGGCTTGTGTAACAGGTGGCGTGGAAGGGGCTGGCGTTGCGGCGGTATCCGCCTGCTTGTCACCGCAGGCAACCAACGTCAGTGCCATAACGACCGGTATAAGGGCATGTATTTTCATAAAAAACTCCTGTGGCGTTCAAAGTGATTGTCATTGGCGCATCAGTTCTACCCGCCGATTACGGGCGCGACCTTCGAGGGTGTCATTAGTATCACGCGGACTGGCTTCGCCATAGCCTTGGGTACTCAAACGGTTATCCGTAATCTTGAAACGTTCCACCAAGGCAGTTTTGACCGCAGCGGCACGGCGCTTGGAGAGGTCAAGATTGAAGCTGTCGCTGGCAATGCTGTCGGTATGCCCGCCAATGGCCAGCTTCCAGTCGGGATGTTTGTTGAGCAAGTCAGCGATTAGCGTCAAGGTTTCGTCCGATTCTGGGCGCAGCGTGGCACTGTTGAAGCTGAAAAAGATGTCATAGATGTCGACTTTCTCACCTTCTTGCAGGGCTTTTTCCAATTCAGCCGCTCTGTTGCCACCGCCTGCACCAAGCGCCAGATTGCCTGCTCCACTGCCCATTGCGCCTGTACCCGTGCCGCTGCCACCGTTACCGATATCCGCGCTTGTACCATTTGCACTGGCTGCACCACCACTACCTGCCGGAAAGGGTTCAGCATCCGTAGCGAATTCACCGGATATTTCCAGCGGTTTGCCCGTATTGGTCGGTATAGGCAAATCGCCACCCGCATGGCAATCGAAGGTAATTTGCGTCACCTGTAACCGCTCTTGTTCCGCTGGTGCTGGCAAAGCAACCGCCAATTCCTCTAGCATCTTGGTCATCACCGGGTCTGAAGCAAACTTCTCCTTCAAGGCTTCATCCGTGCCAAAGCCCAAGCGAAATGTCAGCATCAGCGGATTGTGGGGGTCATCCAGAATGAAAAACTCGGCTTTTTCTGTCCCAAACTGACCATTGGCGTGGAGGGCAGGCAAATCGGTGCGGATACCATTCACCAACACAGGTACTTTCACAGGCGCTTTATCCGCCAATTCCAATGCGTACACCGCAGGCGCAAACCACCAGCGGAAGGGTGAATTCGGGTCAATCACGTTTTCTGGGGTAGCACTGCCGTTAATGAGGGTAATGATCGACATTTCAGCCTTACCCGTTTGTTTGAGCTGGGTGTAAAGGTTGGTTGAAACGGTGATAGCCGTGCTGTTGGGCAGGGTTTCAGGCAAAATTTCACTGAAAGCTGCCATGTAATAGGCGGCTTTGCTTTGGTCGGCGCTGAGTATGGTGCGAGTCACGTTAGTTGCCACCAGTTCCGGCGGCTTATCACTGAAAGGGTCACTGACTTCATGTTCGCTGGAATAATGGAGCGTGATACCTTCGGGGCTAACACGGGTGAGGCGTTTGATAGATTCGTAGTCACCGCTGGGTTGGTTGATCGCGGTGATGATTTTCATGCCGGGGCAAAGCGGGATGACAGGGGCAACAGCTTCTGCGGTGCAAATACCACTAGCCAGTAACAAGGTTGAAACCGTGAGCAGAATAGCGGGGGTATTCATGCGTTAACGCCCTGTACCCATACCGGGAACACCAATCCCCAAACAAAACACATTCTGCTTTTTGGCGCGGTAGACACATGCTTGACCACCGTTTTCCCCTTCGGAATAACCCGCTGAAAAAACACCATCACCGCTGGGGTCACGTGTGGTGACGTTTCCACCCTCCGTCCCCTCATTTTTACTAAAGGTTGCAATCGGCAAGCCTGCTTGATTATACAATGCCACTGTCGCGGGTTCAGCTAACATGGCAGCAACATTTTTCCCCGCCTTGGCGACACCTAACGCACCATCAACCCCATTTTCTGATGTGCCAAGGAAGGCGACGGGTTCGCCTTTGGTGTTCGCTACCTTAACTGTACCTGCGCCTGCTGCGGCTGGATTAGTGCCAGCCATTACCACCGCGTTGCCAGTTTCGTCATACAGCCGTAAGGCAACTTTTTTACCGGGAAGAGTAGCTATTTCAGCCAAAGATTTCTCTGCCTGATTTGAACCATTAGCCGTTACCCCACCTGTATCGGTAATGACAATACCATTTACACCATCAGCAAATCTTCCAATACTCGTGGTTATCCCAGCGCCTCTTGTCATAGCACGACTGCCGTCCTTGCTGGAATCAAGCGTTACATAGTTTTGCTCATTCGCCGTCACAATCATGCTGGCTGAAATGCCTTGAATCTTAAAGCGAGCCATTGTACCCAAATCACCCAATGTCAGTTGAGTAATGCCGTTAGTAACAGCAACACTCATCAGCGCGATGCCCTTATCATCCACCACCTCAAAAGGGGCTTTAACCTGACTGGGTTTGCCTTGTTTGGCAAGTAGTGCCTGAACTTCATCTTCCAATACGGCAATGCGTTTCTCCAATTGCGCAACGTTGGGATGCACCGCATTTGGCTCAGTAACGGATGCCAGTGCCGCCTCTTTATCTGGGGGAACTGGCGGTGCAAGGGAGTTCGTGATGGGGGAAGTTTTAAGCGCTCCTTGCTGACCGGGGCTAATGATCGGGTCAATCGGGGCGGGGGCGTTATCCGTAACCTCTTTGACTTTGAGTTCATCGGGAGCACTGGGTACAGATTTGAGAACATCCTCTTTTTCAGGATTAGGTGGGGCAGGAATGCTGCTGGGCGCTGCCGGACTGGAACCAATATCTGTCGATAAAGCTACCGGAGCAAACACCAACAAGCTGATTGCCATCACGACCACCGATAGATGAGGAAACACGGTGTTTTCATTCATGTGGCTACTCCTCGCAATTTTATTTTGAATAACCAATCTAATGCCAAAAAAGCATGTTTACAACAAAATTTTGCTGGAAATCAAAAATATTCGCCCACAGACATACCAAAAAGTAATTTACATAAACATTCCAAGCACTTAAGCCGAACGTCTACAATTCACCCTGCTTTGAGTGCGAGGTAATGGATGAAAGTATTGGTTCTTGGCAGTTATGTCAGCGCGAATTGCCTATGCGTTGAACGCTTACCCTTGGCGGGGGAATCGCTTGGGGCGCAAGCCTTGTGGGTGGAACACGGCGGCAAAGGCTTGAACCTTGCCGTGGGCTTGCATCGCTTGGGGCTTGGTGTCGAGGTATTGTTGGCGGTGGGCAATGATGCGGCGGGGGATGCCTTGCTAAACTTCTTGCACACTGAAGGCTTGGATACCCGCTGGGTCGTCAAAGCCGGGGAACGTTCCGGGCTGGGGGTTGGTCTCATTGCCGTAGATGGCAGCAATGTCATCGTGGTTTATCCGGGAGCAAACGCCTTGCTGGATAAAACCCATGTCCAGACTGCCATTAGCGCACTGGAAAGCGCCAACCTCGTCTGTGCCCAGTTTGAAATCCCAGATGAACCGATACTGGCAGCGTTCCAGCACGCCCGCGTGTGTGGTATCAACACCTTGCTGAACCCCTCACCGTGGCGCGTCCCCAGCCCCAGCTTGTTGGGCTTGACCGATATTTTGGTGCTCAATGAAACGGAAGCTGCCGCATTGTTCTGTCTGGAAAGCAGCGAAATGCTTGCCGTAGAACAATGGCTAACAATCTTGCCAACGCTGGACTGGCAAGGACAGTTGCTGGTGGTAACGCTGGCGGAACGCGGGTGTGTTGCCTTGCAATCAGGGCAAACAGCCGTCCACCAACCCGCTTGGGTCATTACACCCACCGACCCGACCGGCGCAGGCGATGCCTTTACCGCAGGGTTGGCACTAGCATGGATGTCAGGGTTGAGCTTGGTCGATGCTTTGCAGTTTGCCAATGCATGTGGCGCGATGGTGGCTGCCCAGCAAGCAGTGCTGCCTGCTTTGCCCACGCACACTCAGGTCGCCACCTTTATGGCTGAACAGATGCTGGATTCATCTTCAAGGTAATCCGGTAGGTGTAAGCATCACCCCGAAATGTCCCCTCCACGTATTCCACCATCTGTCCGCTGGTAGCATAGGTTTTGCGCTTGAGCAGCAAACACGGGCCGGGTTCTTCAAACCCAAAGGCTGCCATTTCATCCGCATTGCTCATTGCCGCTTCAATGGTCTGCTCACCGTCGGTCAGGGCAATGCCGCAGTGTTGTTGTAAAAACTGGTAAGCAGAACCAGTGACATCCCAATCTACCAATGCTGGGGCAGCGGTCAAGTCGTACCACGCCACTTCACGGGTCATGGGCATACCATCCCCCAAGCGTAAACGTACCAATTTCAGAAAACGGGCAGATGAAGGGCGATTGAATAGCGAAGCAATCGCACGGTCAGACACGACCTTACGTTCCAGTAGTTGGGTCGATGGCTCTACGCCAATGTCGTGCATTTCCTCAGTAAATCCCTTAAGCTTACCCAGCTCCGGGTTAATACGCGGCGGCGCTTTGACCATCACCCCCGCCCGACCGTGGGTACTGATATAATTCTGCTCACGTAATTCATCGTAACAACGCCGGATAGTCGTGCGACTCAAGCGCAGTGCATCTGCCAAGGTACGCTCGGATGGTAAGCTATAACCCTCTCCCAATTCCCCCGACTGGATCATCTGGACGATCTGCCGTTGTAACTGCCGGTAAACTGGCTCGGCAATACCCGTATCCGGTTTCAGTCGCTGAATGAACGCAGTACTGTCGTTCACTGCATTTAAACCAACATCCAAGTGAAAAGCAGGCATTGCCAAGGAAACAGCATTCATGAGCTAACATTTACCAAAAAATATCAAAGTGCCGATATAGTACCATAAAAAACCACTACCAAATCACTCCCCACTGCATTTAAAAAACCAAATCAAGCACTAAAACATGAAATTCATTAGAAAATTAATATATTCCAAGTATAATCGCGCCTTTCATGAATTCATTTGAGTACCTTAGCTGTGATCCAGAACCTGCGAAATATCGCCATCATCGCCCACGTTGACCACGGGAAAACCACCTTAGTTGACAAACTGCTACAACAATCCGGCACTTTAGGCGAACGCGCCGAAGTGTCCGAACGGATGATGGACTCTAACGCGCTGGAGAAAGAGCGCGGCATTACCATCTTGGCGAAAAACACCGCCCTGCGCTGGACTAACCCAGCCGATGGTATCGAATACCGCATCAACATCGTCGACACCCCAGGACATGCGGACTTCGGTGGCGAAGTTGAACGTGTACTGTCAATGGTTGACTCCGTATTACTGCTGGTTGACGCGGTAGATGGCCCAATGCCACAAACCCGTTTCGTTACCCAGAAAGCGTTTTCCCACGGTTTGAAACCGATTCTGGTCGTCAACAAGATTGACCGCCCCGGCGCAAACCCGCACCGCGTCATGGATCAGGTATTTGAACTGTTCGACAACCTCGGTGCAACTGACGAACAACTCGACTTCCCCGTCGTCTACGCGTCTGCCATCAACGGCTACGCAGGCTTGGAAGAAACCGTCAACAGCGGCGACATGACCCCGTTGTTCCAGACCATTATCAATAGCGTTGCCGCGCCAGACGTTGACCCGGATGCGCCATTCCAATTGCAAATCAGCCAATTGGACTACAACTCTTACCTCGGCATTATCGGGATTGGGCGTATCAAGCAAGGTCGCGTCAAAACCAATACCCAAGTTAAAGTCATCGACACTGAAGGCAAAGTCCGTAACGGTCGCGTGCTGAAAATTCTCGGCTTCAACGGCTTGGATCGCGTCGAAGTCAACGAAGCGCAAGCAGGCGACATTATCGCGTTCTCCGGTATGGACGAACTGCACATTTCCGACACCGTGTGTGACCCGGAAAATGTCGTAGCGCTGCCAGCATTGACGATTGACGAACCGACCGTCACCATGACGTTCCAAGTCAACACTTCACCGTTTGCGGGCAAAGAAGTGAAAACCGGCACGTCTTCACGTCGCTTGAATGAGCGTCTGCACCAAGAACTGCTGCACAACGTCGCCTTGCGCGTTGAAGAAACCGATGACCCTGAGAAATTCAAAGTCTCCGGTCGTGGCGAATTGCACTTGGGCATCCTGATCGAAAACATGCGCCGTGAAGGCTATGAACTCGCGGTTTCCCGCCCGGAAGTTATCGTCCGTGAAATCGACGGCGTGAAAATGGAACCGTTTGAAAACGTGACCGTTGACATCGAAGAGTCCAGCCAAGGCAAAGTCATGGAAGCGCTGGGCGAACGCCGCGCCGAACTGAAAGACATGGCACCGGATGGCAAAGGTCGCGTGCGTTTGGAATACCTGATGCCAGCACGCGGTTTGATCGGCTTCCAAACCGACTTCATGACCATGACATCTGGTACTGGCTTGATTTACCACGTATTTGACAGCTATGCACCGTTCAAAGCAGGCGCGATTGGCAACCGTCACAACGGTGTATTGATTTCCAACGGCACAGGCAAAGCGTTGGCTTACGCCCTGTTCAGCCTGCAAGATCGGGGCAAGTTGTTCGTCGGTCACACCGAAGAAGTGTACGAAGGTCAAGTTATCGGTATTCATACCCGCGACAACGATCTGGTAGTTAACCCGCTGAAAGCCAAGCAGTTAACCAACATTCGTGCTTCTGGTACTGACGAAAACCTGATCCTTGTCCCCGCGATCCGCATGACGTTGGAACAGGCGATGGAATTCATCGACGACGACGAACTGGTTGAAATCACGCCAAAGAACATCCGTATTCGCAAGCGTTTCCTGATGGAAAATGACCGCAAGCGTGCGGGTGCTGCGAAGAAAGATCTGGCATCGTAAATCACGCCACGAAAAGGGGCTGTTTCAGCCCCTTTTTTTATTTAACACAACCCAGAGATTTGTCATGAAAAAACTCTTACTGGTTTTAACACTGAGCGGATTACTGCAAGGCTGTGCCGTACAAATGGCAAGCACTGCCGTGGGCGTAGTGGCTGGTACGGCGATTGGCGTGGCGAAAGTGCCCTTCCAAGTCGGTGGCGCTGTCGTTGATGTCGTCAGCGGCGACTAAAACCTCACTTGATCAAATGCAGGAATTCCTGCCGCGTGCGGCTGTTATCACGAAATTCCCCCAACATCATTGACGTGACGGTGGAAGATTGCTGCTTTTGCACCCCACGCATCATCATGCAGAAATGCTGCGCTTCCAACACCACCCCTACCCCCGCTGCACCCGTGACTTGCTGAATCGCATCAGCAATCTGCTTGGTCATGTTTTCTTGAATCTGCAAGCGGCGAGCATACATATCGGTAATGCGAGCAAGCTTCGACAACCCCAACACTTTGCCCTTGGGCAAGTATGCAATGTGCGCTTTGCCCACAAAGGGCAGCAAATGGTGTTCGCACAAGGAATAGAATTCGATGTCCTTCACCACCACCATTTCGTCATTGTCTGAAGCAAATACCGCGCCATTCACCAGCGTTTCCAGTGATTGCTGGTAGCCTTGGGTCAGAAAACCAAAGGCTTTGGCGGCGCGTTCCGGGGTTTTTTGTAGCCCGTCACGGGTAATGTCTTCGCCGATGCTGGTAATCAGCGCGGCATAGAGTTGGCTGGCATCTGTCATTGTTATTGTCCTGAGTGAGTAGTGAGTTCCAAGGGATTTTTTCACACATTGGGGGAAAATAACAATTTGCAAGGCATTCACACGGTCTTATTCAACGCACACAAGCGGGCACGCTAAATTCTACACGCCGATCCAAGCTATCACGATCATCATCCGTACCACTACCGATCAAATTCTCACGGAAACCACGCCCTTCTGCCGTCACTTGTGCGGTATCACCACCCAGCCCCGCGTCTAAAACGCTTTTAATACGGTTCGCTCGTGCTAATGACAAAGCATCATTGTATTCAGCCGAACCAGTACGACTGCTGTGCCCCGTAATATGCAAACAACGTTGATTTTTCGTCATATACTCCGTCATTTTACGCAACCACTGTTGGTATTGCTGTTGTGCCAATGCATCGCCGTAGAACACCTCGGAATCCACCTTGAATAAGATTTTCAGGGTTAACACATCCCGCTGCGCAAAACTGAGTGCCAGCAATTGCTCAAAGGCCTGCTCTGCGGCAGCCGCCTGCCCCAAGCGTAACTGACTCATGTAAAGCCCCGCGTAAACCCGCAACATCTGTTCAGCAGTCGCGTGTGTACCTGCCTGACGGTATAAATCCCGCGCAGCAGCATACCGCTTACGGCGATACGCCTGCCCCGCATCATTCAACAGCGCGGTGGCTTGTACATCCATCAGAAAACGAGCGGCTGAATAGCTCTCTGCCAAGGGACGCGCCGCTTGCTTATTCACAAGGTACATCGGGCTATCGTTAAATTCCGGCAAGGCTTGATAACGCAAGTGCTTATCATCAATCCACGCATCAGCACTGGCTACCAACTCGCCGTTGCGCACATTCAATGCCACGGCTTGTAAGTGATACAGTTTGTTGGGTTGCTTGGGATGTTTTTCCAACCCCAACGTGCCTTGAATCACGTATTGGCTCGAACGTAAGGTTTGAGCGGACAAAACCGACAGTTTTGCCATGCGTAACGCGGTGCCGACGGCTTTGATGTACGCTGTCATTTCCTCGCTGACCGCCACTTGTTCTTGAGAATAACGATCCGTAATGGGGTCAATCGCCACGCTTTGTTCGGTAAAACGCCCCAACATGCCTTTGTCTTCACGAATTCGTGCAAATAAATCACTTGCCACCGTCTGGGTAGCTTGTTGTAGCGAGACAGGTTGTAAGTGGGTTTGATGCACGTCACGCACAGGGTGGCTACACCCACTCAACCAAGCGCCCAAACCCAAGCACAGCAAAAAACGTAATGTCATACCCTATCCTTAGCAATTACAGCGGGATACCCAATGAGCGCTCGATCACCTTGAAGTCACGCTGCGGTGTTCGCGGCGTTTTTTTGACACGCACAGGCGGTGAAGCAGCCGATTGGGGTAATGTCGATACGGGCTTTTTATAGGAAGGTGGCAAGGCTTTGCGAGCGACACCCGGATAATCGGCAGCATTTACGGGTTCACTTGCACGATCACTTGAGCTGTCTACGGGAGGCTCAACGGTAAATGGTGCAATCACACGCGGGGATGGTGTAGCCATCAATGGCAAAGTAGGGGTAGTTGCTGTTACAAGCGGGCGATTATTAACTCGCAAGGCGTGGACAGCCAGCAACGTAAATACTGCCGCACACGCGCAGGTAAATGCTAGCAATAAGATAAACGGCGATTGCCACGCAAGGTGGAAGATTTTGTTAGCAACAACTTCCCGTTTAATGAGCAACTTAGGCATAACATTTCCTTTGCTTTAACCTAGCGAAACCTCCATTCCACACCGAAATGGAAGTCCCACTATAACAAAGCACCGGAAATCAACGACTAGCACGAGGATAACGCAGCGTATTTTCCAGATATACCGTCTGTCGGATTAAGCCTTTTCGCGTGCAATCGCCCGATGCCCAATGTCATGGCGGTAATACACGCCCTTCCAATCCAGCGCTTCCACCAAACGATACGCTGCTGTTTGCGCTTTGGTCACCGAAGCACCCAAACCGACCGCACACAGCACGCGTCCGCCGTTGGTGACAATTTTGTCATCGTGTATTGCTGTACCGGCGTGGAATACTTTGCCATCCAAAATCGCCGCCACTTCCAAACCGAGGATCACATCGCCTTTGCGGTAAACATCGGGATAGCCACCCGCAGCCAGCACCACGCCCAAGGACGCACGGCTATCCCATTGCGCAGTCACTTTATCCAAGCGTTCATCCAAGGCTGCTTCCAGCAACTCGACGAAATCGGATTGTAAACGCACCATGATCGGCTGGGTTTCAGGGTCGCCAAAGCGGCAATTGAACTCCAGCACTTTCGGCACGCCTTGCGCATTGATCATCACACCTGCGTACAAAAAGCCGGTATACGGAATGCCATCCGCCGCCATACCGCGTACTGTCGGGTAAATCACTTCCTGCATAATGCGTTCGTGCATCGCAGGCGTGACCACGGGTGCAGGTGAATACGCGCCCATGCCGCCGGTATTCGGGCCTTTATCGCCGTCATCGCGGGCTTTGTGGTCTTGCGAACTCGCCATTGCCAAAACGTGCTCGCCATCCACCATTACGATGAAACTGGCTTCTTCGCCCAGCAAAAACTCTTCGATCACCACGCGGCTACCCGCTGCACCGAAAGCATTGCCTGCCAGCATATCCTGCACGGCGGCAATCGCCTCGGCTTCGGTTTGCGCTAAAATTACGCCTTTACCCGCCGCCAACCCGTCAGCTTTCACCACAATTGGCGCTCCCATTTGGCGGATATAAGCAATCGCAGGCGCAATCTCGGTGAAATTCGCGTATGCCGCCGTGGCAATTTGATGCCGTGCCAGAAAATCTTTCGCAAACGCTTTCGACGATTCCAATTGCGCCGCTTGCTGGGTAGGGCCAAAGCAACGCAAGCCAGCCGCACGGAATTTATCCACAATGCCTTTAGATAGCGGCGCTTCGGGGCCAACCACAGTCAATGCAATCGCGTGTTCCTTAGCATAAGCCACTAACGCATCGACATCTTCCGCCGCAATCGGCACATTGCGCATGGCTGGCTCTAACGCCGTGCCTGCATTGCCGGGTGCAACCAACACCTCACTCACACGCTTCGATTGTGCAATCTTCCATGCCAGTGCGTGTTCACGCCCGCCGCCGCCTACCACCAAAACTTTCATGCCTGCTCCCGTTAATTCTTGAAAAACGTACCATTAAAGCGGGATTGAGTAGCCGTTTCAAGCGTTCATGCGTTTAATTCAGATGAGTTGAGGGCGAGAACATAGGAAAATCGACGAAATGAAGAACGCTTACCGCAGCTTGTTGCTGATGACCGCCTTATTAGGGGGTTGTGGGCAAAAAGCTCCCCAATCTTTTATGGAATTACCGTCCGGTCGTCGGGTAGCCACGGTATACGCCATCAACTCGCCAGCGGGTGACATACCGTGCTACCGCGACCCCGCCGCTGATGCACCGCTCGTGACACAACTGCACCACCAACAATTAGTCGATCTAGTTTCTATACAAGACGGCATGGTGCAACACAATGGCGACTATTGGCTGCATATTTACCCACGTAGCGGGCATCGCCCCGCCTGTTACTTGAATATTCAGCACTTAATGCCCGTTTCCTGAGCATTTTGGTATCCTGCAACTTTTCCCACGCAAGTAAGCCGCCACCATGAGCAACACCGTCCAAGCCACTAGCCGCATCCTCTGGCATTACCGCCTTTACCTTGCCGATGGTCATCTGGTCGAAGCCAGCGAAGACCCCGACGGCGACATGCTGCAACTGGGGCAAAGCGACATTCACCCCAACCTAGAAGCCGCCCTCATCGGCTTGCCGCAAGGTGAAAAAACACGCCTGATCATTATGGCCGACCAAGCCTTCGGCTACCCTGACCCCGATGCAATTCAAACCGTGCCACGCACCGATTTCCCCGCCAGCATGACGCTAGTTGTCGGACAAATCATCGGTTTCACCCTCCCCTCCGGTCAAGAAATCCCCGGAAAAATACTCGCGATCCACGCCGATACCGTGCAAGTCGATTTTAATCATCCCCTTGCAGGTCATCATCTTAGCTTTGAGTTGGAAATTTTGGATATTTTGTAAACACATCCATTCAAGGAATTTTCAAGGCATCAATACAGGGAATTTCCTGCACGTGCGGATTTGGTTAATGATAGAAGCCGTCAAAATCAACAACCAAATCCGTAATATGACAACAATTGCGCATATTTCTGACCTGCATTTCGGCTGCGAAGCGCCGATGGTGCGCGAAGGCTTGCTGGCAAGTCTGGAACACATCAACCCCGAACTGGTCGTGATCAGCGGCGACCTGACCCAGCAAGCCAAACGCCGCGAGTTTCAAGCTGCCCACGCTTTTCTGGCAACACTGCCCTACCCCTATTTGATTGTCCCCGGCAATCACGATTTGGTCGAAAACAATTTGCCGGAACGCTTGCTGTTTCCGTGGCAGAAATGGCGGCAGTATATTTCCCGTGAACTCGAACCCGTCATACACGAAGAGGCTTACGTTGCCATTGGCGTCAATACCGCCCGTCGCGTCAGCCTCAACCCCGACTGGTCACGCGGTAGCATCAGCCGAATGCAGGTCGCACGCATCCGGCGGCAATTGCAAACCACGCCTACCACGCACTTACGCCTATTAACCGCCCACCACCCGTTTTGGCTACCACCGATGTTTGCACACCGCGAATTGGTGAAACGCGGGGCAAGCGCGTTGCAGGCGTTCCAATCCGAAGTGGACATTATTTTGAGCGGGCATGTGCACCTCGCCTACGCGCAAGTGACACAAGGCGTGATTGTCTCGCACGCAGGCACAACGCTCTCCAACCGCCTGCTGCTGCATCACACCAATAGTTTTAACGTGATTCGCGGAGATCGGCAACGCCTCAGCGTGGAATTGATGGAATGGGGCAGCCAGCGCTTTCGCTTTGCACGCCAGCAAGTGTTTCGACGCGAGGATGCGGGGTGGCATCAGCAGCATTGACACACGAGCGTGTTATGATGTCCGCTTGATTTACTGTCAGTCAGAACACTTGACTTCCTCCTCTCCCTAAAGGAAGGGAATTCCTAATTCATCGAGAACAGGACAACGACACCGAAATGCCATTGCCACTAACATTCTCTCCAAAGGCTAACACCGCCAGTCCTGCGGCTAAAATGTTACGCGCTGCATTCACATCGCGATCATGGATTACCTTGCATTCAGGGCATTCCCACGACCGCACGTCCAGCGGTAGTTGGTCTTTGACGAACCCACAACAGGAACAGCGTTTACTGGAGGGGAAAAATCTGCCGATTTCGACATACGTTCTGCCCGCCCAGTTGGCTTTGTACGCAAGCTGGCGGGTAAACTCACCCCAGCTTGCATCGGCAATGTGCTTGGCTAATGTTGGATTCTTAATCATGTTCTTCACGGCGAGGTTTTCGGCGCAAACCACTTGGTTCTCGTTAATCAGTTTGCGGGACAGCTTGTGCAAGTTGTCCGAACGGCAATCGGCGATTTTCGCGTGAATACGGGCAACCTTGCGTTTGGCTTTCAGCCGGTTCTTGCTGCCGAGTTTCTTCTTGGCAAGACGGCGTTGATACTTCGTAAGTTTGGTCGCGTATTCTGCGGTGTGGCGGGGATTGCCGGATTTAAAACCGTCGCTGGTGACGAACAAATCCTTAATACCTACGTCTATGCCCACCTTGTTATCGGTAACGGGCAACAACGTGGAGTCGAATTCACACAAGCAAGACACAAAATAGCGCCCTGCCTGATCTTTGGAAACGGTAATGGTGGTGGGATCGGACGGAAGCGTCTGACTCCATTTAATCGCCAATGGCTGGTCACACTTTGCCAGTTTCAGTTCACCGTTTTTAAAAGTGAACGCGCGGTAAGTGAATTCAGCCGACTGGCGGTGTTTTTTGGATTTGAAAACAGGGTATTTCGCCCGACCTTCAAAGAAATTCTTGAACGCCGTTTGCTGGTTTCGCAAGCATTGTTGCAGTGGGACACTAGAAACATCGTTTAGAAACAGGGACTCAGGCAGTTTTTTGATGGCAGTCAATCGAGCGTTTGCGCCCATGTAACCAATTTTTTCTTGAGTCTGATCATAAGCATCCGTGCGGTAACGCAAAATGCTGTTGTACGCGTAGCGCACACAACCAAAGGTTTGTGCCAGCAATTTTTCTTGTTGCTGGTCGGGGTAAAACCTGAACTTGTAGGCGCGTTTCGTTTGCATGGCTCTCAGTATAGTTGATGCTGTGAGTTATGCGTGTTTAACCAAGATAGCTTAACTAAAGAGGAGCGAGAAGAGGGTCGGCTACCGCCGACGCGCTATCCCTCCCCGACCTAAAGGACGGGGTATCTCGCGCAAGATGGATGAAACACACCAACGCTACCTACATCGCCCAGACCCGCTGCTGGTTAGAAAACGTCGTCCTCAAGCACAACCTGTGCCCATTTGCACACAAACCGTTCAAAGGCGGGCAAATTCATTTCGTCGTCACCGATTCCGCACGCCCCGAATTCTTGCTGGAAGATTTGCAGCATGAACTCGAACAACTCCGCGCCACCCCTGTGAGCGAAGTCGAAACCACCCTGCTAATTCACCCCGGCACGCTGGAGGATTTCATGGAATACAACGACTTCCTCGATATGGTCGATGCGCTGCTGGAAGACGGCGGCTTTGACGGTGAATTCCAAGTCGCGAGCTTCCACCCCGACTACCAATTCGAGGGCACACGCCCGAATGACGCGGAAAACTTCACTAACCGTTCGCCATGGCCAATGCTACACCTCATCCGCGAAGACAGCTTAGCGCAAGCCATTGACAGTTATCCTGATGTCGATGCGATTCCTGAGCGCAATATTGAGACCATGAACGCACTCGGTACAGCACATCATCGTCAGGTGTTGGAAACCTGTTTGCAAACCAAAAAAGAATCCGAATGAAAAGCCACATCCACCGTATCCGCGAAGAATTACCGTTGGTTCTCCTGTTTCTCGCCACCATTTGGGGCGTATTTCTATTGGATCGCATCCTGCCGCTGGAACGCTTGGGGCTGATTCCGCGAGACTTCGGTGGGTTGATCGGCATTGTAACCATGCCGTTTCTGCATTCCAACTTCACGCATTTGCTGAATAACAGCGTGCCGTTGGCAATCTTGCTGACCTTGCTGGCAGGTTCGCGTACCGATTCACGCGCGGCGGTGGCGCTGGTAGCAGTGTTCGGCGGGGTATTGCTGTGGGTGTTTGGGCGGGGGCATTCGCTGCACATTGGCGCAAGCGGCTTGGTGTTTGGGCTAGCGGTGTTTTTGATCGTGTCCGGCACATTGGAACGGCGCGTTGTGCCGCTACTCGTCAGCGTCTTCGTGACATTTACTTACGGCACAACCTTACTCACTGGCATCTTGCCATGGCAATCAGGTGTATCATGGGATGGGCATCTTTTCGGTGGAATAGCAGGCGGCGTGGTCGCTTGGCTGTTAGTGCGCAAGACACCAGCCGCCTAAGTACTTACACTGCAAATCCTGATGCACTCACGGTGCGTAAGGCTTTCAGCACATCCAACCGCGTAATAACACCCACGACGCGGTTATCATCAACCACTGGATAACGGCGGTAATGGTCATCCATGAACATTTTTGCCACATCGAGAATGCTATCTTCAGCATCCACCGTGCGAATGTCCCGCGACATCTTTTCCCCCACCGTACCGCGCCAGCCAGAGTGATAACCCGAACGCAATGCCGCATCAATGCAGTCGGTGACGGATAGAATCCCCACCAGACTCCCTCGATTGTCCATCACCGCACCGCCAAAAAGATTGCGCTCGGTAAAAATCTTGACGGCTTCGCGAATATCCTGATTTTCATACAGGGTGGCGAGGCGGCTTGACATGTAATGACGCACCGACAATGAAACTTCCGCCATGATGGACTCCTCCAGCTTATTCAAGATTTCAAAATATCCTGCCGCTTCAAAACGGCTTCGCGTTGTTCTTGTGCCATTTTCTGTTTACGCTTCTCACAGGGATTAGAACAGGAACAGTCACTTTTTTCTATACCGGGAATACCCGATAAACCACCACAACTGCCTTTTAAGACCCGGCTATTGAATATCCAACCCAAAGCCAAGCCCAGCACCGCTAGCAAAAAAATCAAAAACGTTAAAAGAAATATTTTCATCATTTTTCACCGTTAATCTTAGTAAAGGACTTAGTTATCATGCTGCACTGCAAAAACGTTTCATCCCCATTAATTTTGCGCTACTATTGCGCTGGGTCAAATCTTTGACCCATTTCCTCCTAGCGGTTCGGGGTGGATGTCCACCCCGCTCTTTACAAGAGAATCAATAATTTGCACTCATTTAGTGCTTAACCGCCAAAATCATCCAGCAAGATATTCTCGCGCTCCACCCCAATATCCAACAATGTCCGCACCACGGCGGCATTCATCATCGGTGGACCACACAAATAATATTCACACTCTTCCGGTGCAACATGATCCTTCAAATAATGCTTATACAGGACATCGTGAATAAACCCGACATACCCCGTCCAATTATCTTCGGACTGCGGTTCGGATAAACCCATGTGCCAGGTAAAATTCGGATTTTCCGCTGCTAAGGTATCAAATTCATCGACATAGAACGCTTCGCGCAGACTCCGTGCTCCGTACCAGAATGACATTTTACGCTTACTTTTCAAACGGCGTAACTGGTCATAGATATGCGAACGCATCGGTGCCATGCCTGCACCACCGCCGATAAACACCATCTCGTTATCGGTATCACGCGCAAAGAACTCGCCGAATGGCCCGGAAACGACCACTTTATCGCCCGGTTTCAGGTTAAAAATGTACGACGACATTTTGCCCGCTGGGATGTCATTCTTACCCGGTGGTGGGGTTGCAATACGCACATTGAGCATCACAATGTCATCTTCTTCGGGGTAACTTGCCATTGAATAGGCACGCAATACCGGTTCATCCACATGCGATTCAATGTCCCACAGCTTGTACTTGTCCCAGTCGCCACGGAATTTAGGGGGAATATCAAAGCTGGCATATTTCAAATCATACGGCGGGCATTCGATCTGAATATAACCACCGGCGCGGAAGTTGATCTTCTCGCCCTTCGGCAATTCCACCACCAATTCTTTGATGAAAGTCGCCTTATTGTCGTTGGAACGCACCGTACATTGCCACTTTTTCACGCCGAAGACTTCATCCGGCACTTCGATGCGCATGTCTTGCTTAACCGCCACCTGACACGCCAAACGCTCGCCTTCCGCTGCTTGGCGACGGTTAATGTGACCTTCTTCAGTCGGCAGTAACGTCCCGCCACCTTCCAGCACCTTCACACGGCATTGTGCACACGTACCGCCGCCACCACAGGCAGAGGACACAAACAGCCCTTTTTCCGCCAATGCGCCCAGCAATTTCGTGCCGGGTTTCACAATCAGTTCTTTCTCGCCATTCACCAGAATGCGAATGTCACCAGTCGCCACCAGTTTGGAACGTGCAAACAAAATGCCATACACCAAGCCGATGATCATTAGGGTAAAAAAGGCTACCCCCAATAAAACGGTTGTCATTGCCTCACTCCTACAACTGGATGCCGGAGAAGGACATAAAGCCCAACGACATCAACCCGACGGTAATAAAAATAATCCCCAAGCCTTGCAAACCGGCGGGAACATCGCTGTATTTGAGGCGTTCGCGCACGCCCGCTAGCACCACAATCGCCAGCATCCAGCTAAAGCCGCTGCCGAAACCGTACACAACGCTTTCGGTGAAGGTGTAATCCCGCTCGACCATGAACAGCGTACCGCCCAAAATCGCGCAGTTGACCGTAATCAGTGGCAAGTAAATCCCCAACGCCTGATACAGTGATGGTACGAATTTATCCATCGCCATTTCCAGCACTTGCACAATCGCTGCAATGATCGCGATATAGCTGATCAAGCCCAGAAAGCGCAAATCCACGCCTTCCAGCAACACGTTTTCTTTGAGAAATACATTCAGAATCAGGTTATTGGCAGGCATGGTAATCGCTTGCACGATCACCACTGCAATCCCCAAACCCACTGCCGTTTCGATCTTTTTGGAAATGGCGATAAACGTACACATCCCCAAAAAGAACGTCAGCGCCATGTTTTCAATGAAAACAGACTTAACGAAAAGACTTAATAAGGCTTCCATATCAGCGATTCCCCAAGCCGTGTTTCTCATGAATCTTGAAGTCGTGGACTTCCTGCTGCGCGGGGTACTTGGTGCGGATAATCCAAATCAGCAGCCCAATCAGGAAGAACGCACTCGGCGGCAATAACAGCAAACTGTTCGGCGTGTACCAACCGCCATGCTTGGTCAGCGTCAGCAATTCGTAACCGAACAACGAACCTGCGCCAAACAATTCACGCACAAATGCCACACCCACCAAGATAATGCTGTAACCCAAGCCATTGCCTATCCCATCGAGGAAACTGATCCCCGGCGGATTTTGCATGGCGTAGGCTTCTGCTCGCCCCATCACGATGCAGTTGGTAATGATCAAGCCGACAAACACCGAGAGCTGTTTTGCAGTACTGAACGCATAGGCTTTCATCAACTGATCGACCACGATAACCAAAGAAGCGATGATGGTCATTTGCACAATAATACGAATGCTACCGGGCGTGTGATTACGCACCGCACTGATAAAAGCATTGGAAAACGCCGTTACCGTGGTCAAACCGACTGCCATCAGCAGCGCGGTTTTCATGGAACTGGTCACTGCCAACGCGGAACAGATACCCAGAATTTGCAGCGTAATCGGGTTATTCCCAATCAGCGGCTCAGTTAACACTTTGCGGGCTTCGGGGCTAAGACTCATACGCCACCTCCCTGAGGATTAGTTCGGAATTTTTGCAGGTAAGGGGCAAAACCATTTTCACCCATCCAGAAATGCACCAGATTATCCACGCCACGGCTGGTCAAGGTCGCACCGGACAGCGCATCAATTTCATGCACCGCTTTCGGGTCACCCGCAGGCGCTGCACCTTTCATGACGCGCAAGGCAACTTCGCCATTGGCGTTGAATACTTGCTTGTCTTTCCACAAGTCTTTCCATGCAGGGTTATCGACTTCGCCGCCCAAACCGGGGGTTTCCGCGTGTTCATAGAAACCCATGCCTACCACGGTATTCGCATCACCTTTGAGAGCAAGGAAACCGTACAACGTTGACCACAAGCCGTAGCCATGAATCGGCAAAATCAGCTTTTCGACCTTGCCTTGCGCATCTTTCACCAGATACACCGTAGCGTATTTAGCACGGCGTTTGATCGAGGCAATGTCTTGCTCTTTGGTCAGCACCACGTTTTGCTTGGGGTCAACCGAGGCAGCACGCGCATCAAACGTATCGGCATTCACACCGTCCACGTAGTCGCCCGTTTGCAAATCCACCACTTTGGCTTCAACTTGCTGGAAGGCTTCTTCCACCGATTTACCCGGTTGCTCCAAGCCTGCGATTTGCAAAATATTGCGCTTTTTATCCAGCAACTTATTGGTATCTTGCACTGGCTTTAACGCCACGGCGGCAGCAGATACCGCGACGGAACACACCAAACACAGCAGCAAAGCGACAATAAACGTCTTTTGCTTGCTGTCGTTAGGCATGTCTAAGAATTGACGTACCAGACTCATGATTTCACCCCCACCGTTTGACGCTTCAGGCGACGTTTGATATTGGCTTTCATCACGGTGTAATCCATCAACGGCGCAAACATATTCGCAAACAAAATCGCGAGCATCATGCCTTCAGGGAACGCCGGATTCACCACGCGAATCAGAATCACCATGACCCCAATCAATACGCCGTACCACCAACGCCCCGCATTGGTGTGTGCTGCCGTCACCGGATCAGTCGCCATGAACATCATCCCGAACGCAAACCCGCCCGTGACCAAGTGCCACCACCACGGCATCGCAAACATCGGGTTGGTATCGCTGCCGATGGTATTCAGCAAAATCGTCATCATGATCATGCCGAACATGACCCCCGACACAATGCGCCAACTCGCAATCTTGGTGAACAGCAAGAACGCGCCACCGATGAGGATTGCCAGCGTCGAGGTTTCTCCCAATGAACCGGGTTCAAGCCCAATAAACGCATCCCACCAGCTCACCGTGACCGCCTGCATTCCACCGATGGCGGCGGCGGATAAGGTGGTTGCACCGGAATAGCCATCCACCGCTACCCAGACTGCATCGCCAGACATGAACGCAGGATACGCAAAAAACAGAAACGCCCGTCCAGCCAACGCCGGATTGATGAAGTTTTTACCCGTACCGCCAAACACTTCCTTGCCGAGAATCACCCCGAACAAGATTCCCATGCCGACCATCCACAACGGAATATCGGGTGGCAATACCAGTGAATACAGGATGGAAGTAACGAAAAAGCCTTCGTTAACCTCATGCCCACGCACCAGCGCAAATGCGACTTCCGCTATCCCACCCACAATGAACGTGGTCATATAGACGGGTAAGAAATACAGCAAGCCGTGCAAAAAGTTATCGAAAAAGCTCTTGGGGTCGTAGCCGACCATATCCATGATCGTGCCACGCCAACCGATAGCATGTTCCAACCCCATGGACTGCATCGCAAGGTTCGCTTGGTAGCCCGTGTTGAAACACGCCATGAACATAACCGGAAAGGTTGCCAGCCACACATAGCCCATCACCCGCTTCAAATCGAGTGCGTCACGCACATGCGGTGCGCCAATGGTACGGTTGGGTGGGCTATACAACAGGGTATCGATCATCTCGAACAGCCCGTAGTACCGATGGTATTTGCCGCCACGAGCGAACTTGGGTTCGACCTTATCCAATAAGCGACGTAGTTTGTCTGACATGGTTACTCCCCCTTTTCCAGCATTCGCAGGCAGTCGCGTAACGCGGGGCCGTATTCGTATTTGCTGTGGCACACAAAGGTACACAGCGCCAGATCGTCTTCATCCAGTTCCAAGGCGCCAAGCTGTTGCGCCATCACCGTGTCGCGTACCAGTAAGGAGCGCAGCAATTGTGTCGGCAAAATATCCAGCGGCATGACTTCTTCGTAATTGCCCAACGGCACCATGGCGCGATGGCTACCGTGTTGCGTCGTGCTCATGGCAAATTGCTGCTGACGCACCCCACGGCTGAAGAAGACGTTCAAGGTAGAAAACTGTTTGAGCAGCGGGTTGAGCCAGTGCATAAATACACGCGGCTGTCCTTCCGGCACGACCGCGACTTGCACGGTGTAACGTCCCAGATACGCACTCCAACCAGCGGCACGGAAACCCGCCAGCAATGAACCCGCAATCACGCGGCATTGCTGGCAATCGAGTTGCCCTTCGAGCATATCGTCAGTACTTGCGCCCAAACGGGTACGAATCAGGCGCGGCTTTAACACCGTCGGGCCTGCGAGGGAAATCACCCGATCCACGTACAATTTGCCGGTGGTAAACAACTTGCCAATCGCAATCACGTCTTGATAGCCAATATGCCACACGGTTTTGTGTTCGCTTACCGGGTCAAGGAAATGGATGTGCGTACCGGGCAAACCTGCCGGATGTGGTCCCGACCAGCCGGTGTAAGTGATATTGCTGGCTTCAACGCGAGGAATCGCCGCGCCTTCCGCATGATTCACAAACACCTTAGGCGCAAGTTTCGTCAGCAATTGCAAACCCTGTTGGAACGCAGCGCTTTCGGCATGGAGGATTACCAGCGGGTCGGCTGACATCGCATAGGTATCAATAGCGGTGACGAAAATAGAGGCTGGCGTACTATCTGCGGAAGGGGCTTTGCTGTAGGGGCGGGTGCGGAAGGCAATCCACTGCCCCGAATCCAGCAATTGCTGGCGAATCGTCTCGGCATCCAGTGTCGCCAAGTCGGCGGGGGAATACGCGGTGAACGCAACGTCTTCTTCTCGGTCGTCTAACTGGATGATGACCGCGTTTAAGACGCGCTTCGCCCCCCGATTAATCGACTTGACGACACCGCCGCCCGGTGAGGTGAAATTAACGCCCGGATGCTTGCGGTCAGTGAACAGAACTTGTCCACGTTTTACCCGATCCCCTTCCTGAACTTGCAATGCGGGGCGCAAGTCGTGGAAGTCACGCCCCAATACGGCAACGGTCTGAGGGGCTGGATGTGCATAAACCGCTTGTTCCGGCTTGCCAATAATGGGCAAATCCAGACCTTTACTGATTTTCATGTCTTGCAACAACGCTCTTGAGGGGAAGTACACCAACCGCCTTTGGTCAGTGCTGAAGGTTGCGAATTATCAACAAGTGTCGACAATGTTGCAAGTGCACAGGCTAAATAATGCCACTATCCGCTAAATTTCAAGCCACATTGTCAGCATCTTAATTCCCCACCGTCCTAACGCGGTTTAAACACTTTGAGCACACCCGTTGCCAATGCCGTACCTAACACCACCACGCTGCCACCAAGCAACATCGACAGCGTAACGCTTTCGTGCAAAAACAAACCACCCCACACAATACCAAACACCGGAATCAAAAATGTGACCGTGATCGCACGCGCCGCCCCCACTTGCGCAATTAAGCGAAAAAACAGCATAAACGCCAACGCCGTACAACCAATGCCCAACGCCAGCACCGCCAACCACGCGCCCGTACTCGGTACGGTTTCCGGCCACCACCACACCGCTAACGGCAATAACACCACCGCTGACACCAACTGCGAACCCGCCGCATTCGCCAATGGCGGCACATGGCTCAAATGCCGCCGTGTCAGATTTGCCCCAAACCCATACGATAACGTAGCCAGTAACATCGCCACCAACGCCCAACCTGACCCGCCGACGTGAAACTCCGCCTTATCCGCCGCCAACAGCAACACGCCCGCAAAGCCAATCGCCAACCCCAACATCCGCGACCTATCCAAGCGATCACGCAACCACCACGCCGCCATGATCGCGGTAAAAATTGGCGTGGTAGCATTCAAAATCGACGCCAGCCCCGATGTCAGCGACAACATTGCCCACGCAATCAACACAAACGGCAACGCCGTGCTGAATACACCCAGCAACAGCATCGCCCCCGCATTTTCCCACAAAATATGCACCTGCCCGCGCCACAGCAACAGCGGCAGCAAACACCCCGCCGCAATCGCCACACGCAGCCACACTAAAGCAAACGCCCCAAATTCCGGCGTGGCGTAGCGCATAAACATAAACGAGCCGCCCCACAGTGCAGCCAGTAGAATTAGGTCGAAACGTTGACGAGAGGTCATGTGTTGATCCAAGATTATTCAAGGTGCTTTTCTAACAGGTATTGCGCGAGTTCTGTACGCAGGTTTTGGTAAAGACCCTCTGTCCACGCGGGCAAATTCGCGGCTGGCACGCTTGCTGCTGCCGTTTGCCGGAAATCGGTCGGGGCAATCACCACGCGCACGCTTTCCTTGCCGACCCACGCCGCCAGCGCAAACAATTCTTCTGCCGCCACATCGCCCATTGCCAGACAGCCGATGGATTTGGCTTTGCCGTGAATCATAATGTCCGACCCCAGCTTGTCGCGCCCGTCAGCTAGCCCCCGCTCGCGGTCAACAGCGTTGGGGTAATTGAGGCGCAGCGATACGTGGAACAGGCTGTTGGGGTTGAGTGATTCGATGGCGTAAATACCCTCCGGCACTTGTTTATCACCCTCGCGTAGTTTCGGCCCCAATACCCCGCTGGCGGCTTGAATCGGGTAGGTTTGTACCTGTTGCCACGCGCCTTGCGGGTCACGGGCGTAGAGTTCCAGCCGTTTGCTGTCCTTGAATGCCAGCAAGGTGATGGAGGTCGGTGGGAACGCCACGCCTGCTTGCTGGAAGTGCGGGGCAAGGCGTTGGCTGGCGGCAGTGCCGAATTGTTCCAGCCGTTGCGCCACGCTGTATTTACTGGTGATTTGTAGCTTCACGTAATCCATGACGGTTGCCACCTTGTCGGGAAATAGGGTGAGAAATATCCCGCCGGTAGCAGCAAGAAAGATGAGTAGAATCAGGGACTTTTTCATTATTTGTTCGTGCCGTCAAGGGTTGGGCTGACTTGTTGAAACCACCAACCGCTTGGCTGCTCACGCTCAATAGGCGGATTAGCCTCGCCAGCCTTCTTAGCGGCAGCCAATCTCGCACTGATGGTGTAGTAGCTTTTTTCGTAGTTGTAGTAGCCATTGGTAGCGTTTACGTCGAAGTAGGTGTGCATATCGTCGTCGGTATTTCTGGAGCAGAAATTTGTATCACTCGTGCCATCAATATGCTCATTGAGGCAATGTTTGCTGATGCACTGCGCGTCATCCGTACACCGCTTGCCAGCGTCGGGGTTAGCCAACTCACGGCAATCTGGCGGTAGCGGGTGGTTTGCGGCAGGATATACGGTAATACCCGTGCTGATCGGTTTTTGCTTGGGCGATAACCTCCAGTGGCGCGGAACAATTATAAGCTAATACTTCCACCTGAATATTAGCGACAGGCTTATCTGCAAAAGTGGCGTTGCCAGATATTTCAACATTATGTAGGTCGGGCAAGGGGAGGCCAGCAATGGATAGTGCCTGTGCCGTGCCTGTATGCAAACCTACGATGCAAAGCGTGGTCAGTAGTAATTTTTTCATTGTTTGTCCTTGGTGCGTAATTATGTTTTTCATTGGCAATTTTCTGGGAGATAAGACGGCAGGAATCGCCGATAAGTTCACCACTCATGATGAAAACCAACATTACTGCCATTGTCATCGCAACGGCACTCATCGGCACTGGCTGTACACCGATTCCCGCAAAAATGGCGGTCAGCGACACTGAAATACAAACCTTACGAGGCAAAACGCTGCACATTAACCAGAGCGACAATTCTGATTTCGTGCTGGAAACAAGCACTCAAAACGTCGCATCGTTGGTAGCCTTTGGCGCAATCGGTGCTGCCGTTTCTGCCAGTATTTCCATCAGACGTGGCAAAAACGCCCTCACCACCGCAGACATTGAAGATCCTGCCAAAATCATTGAAGCCAATATTATTAAGGAATTAGCCAAATACCAACCAGCAACAACACAGGCATACACAACCCAAGCTGCACCAACAGAGGGTTAGTAACAGTTAGCATAAAAGTTGCACCTAATTATCCAAATATCATCAAAATGGGTAACTTGGTCGTTATCAATGTGGAGAAATAGCGCACTATCTACTACATTAGTGGGGAGATTGACGGTTTTCTCGAACCTGCTTTGAGAGGTAAGTCCGGTTGCTTTAGCACAATCACCTACGGCGAGTTACGCCGGATGTAAAGTCTGTGGAGAGGTCGTGAGACCTGGGGGAGCAAGCGGTCGCCTCATCAGCGTAAAGCCCCCCACTGTGGGAGTTTTAATGGCAATAACCAAGCCGTTCCTCTGGGCAGCCTCGATGAAGCAGAAATCTGACAATAAATCTATCATGAGTAGGTTTGTATAGGTTCAGAATAACGGTGTTGATCTGGATGTAAAAACCGCTGGCTGGTCTACCCGAACGGCTATGGCATCAACTACAGTGCCGCCATGAAATTAACCGATAAAAAGTCAAACAAAATACTGGCACAAGCAGGCTGCGAGTACAAAACAGACAGCACCCTAGCCGTATCGTATGAAAAAATCACCGCAAACCAAGGCACATGGCTGAAAACAGAAATGGGCAAAGCCGTGGATTATTGCAGCGATATGATGCTCTAACCTTCCGGCATCACACTGTAATACCAGCCGAATCCAGAGAAGATGGTTAGGTAGCCTGTTTGGAACAACAGTGTTTCCAAGTGCAGCCGTTCCACATCAAAATCGCCCAAGGCTTTGTAATCCATACGCACGGCTTCAAGGTCAGGCAAATGGAACGCACGTTTACGCAAAATATCGACCAAAAACGACGGCGTAGCGGTTTCAAACCAGATGCCGCAGATATTCCGCTTGTCTGGATTTCTTATCCATTTATCGACATCACCAATTAAACGGCATCATCCCCATCGGTGACATGCGCGTATTCATCTGATCCATCTGCGCATTCATCGCGCCCATCTGATACGCCATTACCATCCGCATTTGGTTGATGTTTTGATCCATGTTACGCACCGACTGGTTCATTTGGGTGATCTGTTCCAGCATCTGGGGGGCCATTTGTGCGGCAGGTTTAGCGGTTTCATCCAAATGGCTGATGGCTTTGCTGATATTGCCAAAATCCGTAAACCCACCTGTCCACAACGGCTGCCACACCACGACCAGCAGATATAAGATAATTCCCATCGTCACGGTGGAGGTGAAATAAAACATCGCACGCCAAAAATCGGCGACTTTTGTCATATTCATGCTGCTGTCCTTGTTAAACTGTAGTGTGTGCTTGTGCTTATAGAATCATAGTATAGCGATAACTTACCTTGAGACACACCATATGCTGACACTTATCCCCCACCCCACCACACCCTGCCCTGCGGTCGAGTCGCTGCATGTTGCTATGACGCGGGTAAACGCTGGCTGGCATCTCTGCTACACCTTGCGCGGGGATTTACAGCAACTACGTATCCCCGCGCCGCAAATACCTGCCGCTGTCGATGGCTTATGGGAACACACTTGCTTTGAAGCCTTTATTGGTGTATTAAATAGCGCGGCGTATCATGAGTTTAATTTTTCGCCATCGCATCAATGGGCGGCGTATGCGTTTAGCGACTATCGGCAGCGGGTGGACTGGCAAACCAGCCACGCACCGCGTATGGTAACGACTGGTACGACTGGGCAACTATTGGTCGATATTCACCTTGCCGTAGCGGATTTTCCGGCGAATCCAGCGCATCAACCGTTGCAACTGGGCTTAACGGCGGTACTCGAAACAGCGGCGGGCGAGAAAACGTATTGGGCATTGGCACATCCGACCAAACGCCCGGATTTTCATCATCGTGACGGATTTACACATGCAATTTGGTCTTGATCGCTTTCTCCATGATGCCAGCCTTCGCGCCCCCTTGCGCGGCAAGCGTGTGGCATTACTGGCGCATCCTGCTTCGGTCACTGCCGATCTCACCCATGCGCTGGATGCCATCGTTGCCTTGCCAGACATAACATTAAGCGCCGCGTTTGGCCCCCAGCATGGCATCAAAGGCGACAAACAAGACAATATGATGGAATCACCCGATGTCATCGACCCGCAACACGGCATTCCCATTTTCAGCCTGTACGGTGAAGTACGTCGCCCCACAGCGGCAATGCTTGATACCTTCGACGTGTTGCTGGTGGATTTGCAAGATTTGGGTTGCCGCATTTACACCTTCATCACCACGCTGCGCTACGTGCTAGAAGCCGCCGCGCAACACGGCAAAGCCATCTGGGTGCTGGATCGCCCTAATCCTGCCGGTCGCCCCATCGAAGGCTTAACCTTACGCGCAGGTTGGGAAAGTTTCGTCGGTGCAGGCGCAATGCCCATGCGCCACGGCTTAACGATGGGCGAACTCGGCTTATGGTTCACCCGCACCCTCAAACTCGACATGGAATACCGCGTCATCGGCATGGAAGGCTGGCAACCGGATCTCGCCCCCGGTTATGGCTGGCCGCTTGGTAAACGTGAATGGATCAACCCCAGCCCCAACGCCCCTAATCTGTCGATGGCACGCTGCTACGCCGGAACGGTGATGTTGGAAGGCGCAACCCTCTCCGAAGGCCGTGGCACCACCCGCCCGTTAGAACTATTCGGCGCACCGGATATAGATGCACGTGCCGTCATCAACACCATGCAAACGCTTGCCCCGCACTGGTTGCAAGGCTGCGTTCTACGCGAATGCTGGTTTGAACCCACCTTCCACAAACACATGGGCAAGCTGTGTGCCGGTGTGCAAATCCACGTCGAAGCACCGCATTACCACCATGCCGCGTTCCGCCCGTGGCGTGTGCAAGCCTTGGCGTTCAAAGCGATTCGCCAACTCTACCCCGACTACCCATTGTGGCGTGATTTTCCCTACGAATACGAATTCGGCAAGCTGGCGATTGACGTGATCAACGGTTCACCGCTATTACGCGAATGGGTGGATAATGCGCAAGCGACTCCTGCGGATTTGGATGCGCTCGCTTTGCCAGATGAACACGCGTGGGAAATCAGCCGCCAGCCGTTTTTGTTGTACTAACGTCAACCCGTCGCTAACCACTGATACCACGCGACGCTAATGCCCATCACTGCCGCCAGCAGCAGTGGCATTCCCACCCGCCAGCCGATTTCCCAGCCACCGATACTCAGCACTATGCCTGCTTTCACCAGTGAATTGACCGCTGTCGCCAGCACAATGCCAAACACAGCAGTGGGAAGTGCCAAGCCATTACCGTTCAGGCTCATACGTGCCAGCGACAGGGTAATCGCATCCACATCCGCCACCCCGGAAGCGGCTGCTAATAACAGCACACCAGCAGCGCCCACCCAATCCTGAAACGCTTTGCCCAACAACATAATGACCGCCAATAAGCCCCCGAACAGGATAGCCGTGCGTAATTCCAGCGGATTTTGCAGCATAACCTGCGGATCAGCGCCTTGCTGGTGGCGCATAACAAACCAGTACACCAACGCAGGCACATACGTCAGCACTGCCATCAGGGTCAGCGGCAACCACAACGAGGCAAACATTGACGGGTTAAGCACGCTTGCCACCAACAATATTCGGGGCAACATCGTGCCACATGCCAACAGAATACCGGTTGCCAGCAAGGGCGCTAATGCCTGTTTTTGGTGAGCGAGGCGTGAAAAGTTCAGGGTCAACGCCGTCGAAGACACCAACCCGCCCAATAACCCCGTCAACAATGCACCTTTGCGTGCTCCGCCCAGCTTGAGCGCAAAATAGCCCACGAAGGAAATGGTCGCAATCAGCACCACCATCCACCACAATTCGTAAGGATTCAACGCCTGCCAAGGTCCATACCCCTGATGCGGCAAAATGGGCAAGATTACCGCCGAAATCAGCAGCAACTGCGTGCCTGCCCGTACTTCGCTTTCTTCCAACGCATGAACCCAGCGATGCAATTGCGGTTTGTAGGTCAGCAATGCCATCGTCACCACGCCTGCTGCCACTGCTGCCTCCTGCATACCGCCGGTTGCCATCAGGCCAAACACGAATACCAGTAAACCGGCCACCAAGCTGGTGATACTCACATCCTCACCATGACTTTCACGCAGGTTGGCACTGTAAATAGCGGTCAACGCCCCCGCCACCCCGATGAACATCAACCCGACCACCATCGCGCCCAATTGCTCCGCCAACAGGGCGCTACACCCTCCCAACAAACCTAACAAGCCATAAGTACGCACCCCAGCGACCCGCTGACCATCAGGGGCAGCGCGATGTTGCCAACCACGCTCCACCCCGATCAACAAACCAATCCCCAACGCAATCGCAAGGTGATAGAAAATGAGTGGGTCAGCCGTCATGCTAGTGCGAATCCTTAAGCAACTGCGCAATATTCCACAAGCTCGGCACGTATTCGACCCCTGCCCGTAAGGAAATGTCATCCGGCTTGGCTTGGTGTGCAGCGTACAAACGGTGGTAGAAATTGGCGAAATTCGCCTCAATGCCCTCGCTCTGCATAGCCGCCAGCATCCGTTTCACATTCCCCGCCCCCCAATTAAACGCCGTAAACGTCAATAACCACGCATCGCTTTCCGTAAATCCCGCCACATTGGCAAAATAGAAATGATACCGGTGTAAATGCACCTGTGCCGCTTGCGTACTCAGAGTCGCATCGGCACGGAGCTTATTGATCCCCGTGGTTTTCAGCGCCGTCGGCACGTAATCCAGTGTTTGAATTTCCTTCAACACTTCTGGCGTGAGTTGCCAGTAACCGTAATCCCCTGCTTTGTCGCCACGCTTCGGATGCCACTGCGATTCCAGATACGGAATCAACAAAATGCTATCCGGCATCCCCTGCAAATCCACCGCTTTCACAAACGGCAAGGAACGCAAAAATGCCTCGTTGTAAGCATTCGTGCCATTATTATCCTTCCACTGAATCTTATTCTTAACGCGCTTAGCAACCGTCTCAAAATCCTTTTTACCTTTGCCCTGCAACGCATTACTCACAAAAAAAGCGAACAAGTCGTACTGTTTACTCGCCATCTGCGCGGCAGCAGACGTTTCGGCAGGCACTTGGTAAACAATCTTGCGCCACGCAGGCTCATTCGCCTGCACCACACCGCCAAGACCGCAGCAAAAACACACAAGAGCAAGGCGTATTAACCGCATAACTATCCGTTTTATCGTCAATAATGCGCTGAGTATAGTGCCTACAATCCGAAAAACGGCAGCATTCCCGTAAAATTTGTTACGCTCTCTTCACCAATAACCCCCATAAAATTGAGCCGTCAGCGCATGAAAACCTCGACCGAATACCGTCAACAGTTTGAAGAACTGGTGCAGCGTGCCGAACAAGAAATGGCACAACACCCCACCACCTACAAACGTCACCTGCAATGGCTGGCGTTGTTGGGTTACAGTGTTATTTTCGGGCTGCTCGCGTTAGTCATTGCCCTCGCAGGCGGCACACTCTGGTTAGCGTTCAGCAGCTCAGCGGTGTTGTTATTGCTGTTCAAAAGCAAGCTGTTTATCGTACTCGGCGGCGTGATCTGGGTCTTAGTGCGTTCCCTGTTAGTGCGTATTGATGCACCGACTGGCTACGAATTAACCCGACAGGAGTTTCCACAGGTATGGGCAGAAGTCGATGCCTTACACACGCAACTCGCTACGCCCCCCATCCACACCCTTTTACTCACGCCCGCCCTGAATGCCGCGATTGCGCAAACCCCACGGCTGGGTATTCTTGGCCCGTACCAGAATACGCTAATCCTTGGGCTAGAACTGTTGCTGGCATTGTCCCCCGCGCAAACGCGTGCCGTATTGGCGCACGAACTCGCACACCTATCCGGCAATCACAGCAAATTTGCAGGTTGGATTTACCGCGTCCGGCGCAGTTGGGCGCAAATCAGCACCGCATTTCACCAATCCAACGCGTGGGGAACGGGGCTAATCCGACGCTTTCTGGATTGGTACAACCCCTATTTTGCAGGCTATTCCTACGTATTAGCGCGTAGTAACGAATACGAAGCCGATGCCCTTGCCAGCAAACTCACCTCGCGTGACACCACCGCCTCCGCCTTGGTTGCTGTGTACGTGTACGGTGAATTCACCAGCACCCATTTCTGGAAACCGTTTTTCCGCAAAGCACACACGCAAGCGCAACCCGAACAAACCACCTACACACAATTGCAGCAATTCTACCGCCAGCCACCGGCGCAAGATGACACCTTCAAACACCATTTGCGCACCGTCCTCACCCAGAAAACGGACCCCGCCGATACGCATCCGTCCTTGATGGAACGCTTAAAAGCGCTCAAAGCCACCGGAATGCAGCCAGAAACCGACGATAGCAAGGCGATTCTGTGGCTAGGCAGCGAAGCCAAACGCGTGATTCAGCATTTCAACCAGCAATGGATCAATGAAAATGCCGCGCAATGGGAAGCTTTCTACCAACGCGCCCAAGCCGCGCAGCACAGCGTTGCTGACATGAATAACCGCGACTACCACACGCTGAGTGCTGACGAACAATGGCAGCTTGCCAACTTGACCGAACGTTACTTGCCGGAAGAAGATGCGCTGGCGTTGTACATGCAGTACGCCGCGAATAACCCCGATGACAGCGACGCCGACCTCGCCATCGGGCGTTTATTGCTGGAACAAAATAATATGACGGGGATTCGTTACCTCGAAAAAGCCATGAAAAATCCGGCGTTGCGCGTGTATGCCGCCGATGCGGCGTGGCGTTATTACACCCGCGAACAGCAAACTCAGCAAGCGCAGAATTGGCTGATCCGCCTAGAATCCGCCAGCGATTTAATGCAGGAAGCCGAACAAGAGCGGGCGGTGCTGGATGACGTGGATATTCTGATCGCCCCCGCAGCGGTGGAAGAAGCAGGCTACGAGTTTGAACGTGAACTCCTCGGCGGGCTACACCACCACGTCAAGGTCAGCGAAGTGTGGGTCGCACAAAAACGCCTACGCAATTTCGCGCAAGACCCCGTGTTTGTCATCGCAGTCAAAATCAAAGGCTTTGTCATGAACGACACCCGTTTGCAGCAAGACTTGCTGAATGCCTTGCAAACACAACACACGGTTTTCGTGGTCAACAGCGTCAGCCACAAAAAGCTCGTCAAAAAGGTCATGGCACTGGGCAAGCAGTTGTATTAGCACAGAGCGTAAAAAAGGGCAGACATGGGGTCTGCCCCTGCGGGGATTACTTCATCGTCACCATTTCTTCGGCGCTGACAGGGTGAATCGCGATGGTGTCGTCAAAGTCCTGCTTGGTTGCACCCATGCGGATAGCAACCGCGAAACCTTGCATCATCTCATCCACACCCAAACCAATCGCGTGGCAGCCGACGATTTTTTCGTCTTCACCGACCACGACCAACTTCATCGCCGTTTTGGCCTTGTGCTTAACGAAGGAATAATACATCGGGGTGAATTCGGTGCTGTATACCTTCACCGCCTCACCGTATTGTTCCCGCGCCGCTTCTTCCGACAGACCAATCGTGCCAATCGGCGGATGCGTGAACATGACGGTGGGAATCAGGCTGTAGTCCAACTTACGATCTTTCATGCCACCAAATAAACGATCACCTAAACGACGACCTGCCGCAATCGCTACCGGAGTCAGTTGCACCCCGCGCTTATTGATAATGTCACCAATCGCGTAAACACCGGGAACGCTGGTTTCCTGATAGTCGTTCACGTCGATGAAACCACCAGAGGCAAGCGCCAAACCAATGTTTTCCAAACCAATATCGTCGGTGTTGGTTTTGCGACCAATCGCCCACAACAACTGATCCAAATCACTTAACGTGCTGCCATCGGCATAGTTCACGGTAAGTTTGCCGTCAGCCTGCTTTTCCACGCTGGCAATTTTCGCCGTGTCATTGAACACAATGCCATCAGCTTCCATTTGCGTGCGCAGGGTTTTCTGCATCAGGCTATCGAAACCAATTAGCACAGGAAAACCTTGGTGTAGCATGTGCGTTTCTGAACCGAGGGCATTCAGCACACCCGCCAATTCCAGCGCAATGTAACCGCCGCCGACAACCGCGACTTTCGCAGGCTGCTCGTCCAGCTCGAAAAAGCCGTCGGAGCTAATACCATGTTCCGCGCCGGGAATATCGGTCGGCACAATCGGGCGACCACCCGTGGAAATCACAATGTGGTCAGCGGTGTAAGTTTCGCCGTTGACGTCCAGCGTTTTCGCATCGACAAAACGCGCTTGCCCTTGGATCAGGTCAATGCCCGCTTCGGACAAAAAGCTATCCATGTACCAGTCGGTAATGCCGCCGATCATATTATCGCGCTTGTTCACCAGCTTGCCCCAATCGAGCTTGCCGGGAACCGTGGCGAAACCGTAATCCTGTGCGTCGTGCTGGGCATGAGCCAAGTTCGCGGCAAACCACATCACTTTTTTGGGGACGCAACCCCGATTGACGCACGTACCGCCGAGGTCGTCATTGACTTCCACGACCGCGCACTTTGCGCCATGTTTCGCAGCCTTTTCGACCACTGACAAACCACCGCTGCCCGCGCCGATGGCGATTAAATCGTAATGTTGGCTCATGCTTTGCTCCTTGTGCTTACTTCGCGTTCAACCACGCTTCGAGTTTGTCCGACCCACCAATCAATGCGCCGTTGATGAAAACTTGCGGCACCATATCCACACCCGCGACCGCCCGCAAACTGCGGTTGGTGTAGTCTTGGTTCAATACCAGTTCGTCGAAATCCATGCCTGCATCGTGCAACATGCCTTTGGCTTTGGCGCAGAATGGGCAACCGGGGCGCGTGAACACAACAATATCAGCCGGTGCGGTGACTTGCGGCGCAACGTAAGCCAGCATGGTGTCAGCATCGGAAACTTCAAACGGGTCGCCCGGTTTGTTCGGTTCGATGAACATCTTAGCCACCACACCGTCTTTCACCAGCATGGAATAACGCCATGAACGCTTGCCGAAACCGATGTCTTGCTTGTCCACCAACAGACCCATGCCGTCGGTGAATTCGCCGTTGCCGTCTGGGATGAAGGTAATTTTGTCGGCTTTCTGATCAACTTTCCACTCGTTCATGACAAACGTGTCGTTGACGGACATGCAGATAATCTCATCCACGCCATTCTGCTTAAACGTATCCGCCAGTTGGTTGTAACGCGGAACGTGAGTAGAAGAACACGTCGGGGTGAATGCGCCCGGCAGTGAGAAAACGATGACAGTCTTGCCTGCGAACAGCGCGGCGCTGGACACATCGACCCACGCATTGTTTTGGCGAGTACGGAATGTGACGCTAGGAACGCGTTGACCTTCTTTATTTTCAAACATATGTAGTTTCCTTAAATTGATTTTTCACAAACGATCTATAAAAGTGATTTGATGCTGCGCAGTATAAGCAGCCGCTAATGAAATTTACAGTGAATTGTTTCTAATGTTACGTTCGGTTTAATCGAAGACTATGCTTAGAACAAGCCTTTCAACTGGTTCTTCAATTCATCGGTCAGTTTCTGTTTCTCATCCTGCAATTCATTTTTCAAGCGTTCAGTGACAGAATCACGCTGTTGCTGAAGGGCATCCATCTGCTTCTGCTTTTCGGTGTCGAGCTGACTTTTAGCGAGTTCTTTGAGCAATACATCCAATTCCAGCGCATAACTCGGCTTATCCCACGCCCCGACAATATGCAGTGGCGCAAACAGCCCTTGCGGCTTATCCGCTTTGGGTTTTTCGCTGATACGCAGTTTGACATCAAGCGACTCATTCACAATATTCACGTCACCGCTGCCTTTCACCTGAAAATGCGGCGCAGTCATGACGCTTTCTTCGGTATGGAACACGCCTTTATCTACCTGCCACTGCCCCTCCAGCTTGGTGAAAGCAACTTCTTTTTCACCCAGTGCGTTGACATGCTCTTTCTCGAATAGCGTGACCACCTCCTTGGTTTTTTGTGCAAAATTGGCATCCCGAATCGTACCGTCGTTTAATTCCAGCGCAATGTTGCCGTTCAGATTTTGCTTGAAAGCCTCCGCATCACCCGCGACGGAATCCAATTGCGCCGTCATATCCAACGCCCCCGTGATTAAGCGATCATCGGTCAGTGCAAACAATAAGTCGTCAGTACGCAGCTTTTGTACTTTATGTTCGGTACGCACCACCGGCGGCGTTAACAGGGTATCAACATTAATGGTGCCGTGGTAATCGCCCTGAAACAGCTTGCCGCTGGGGGTCAGTTTCACCTGCCCATCCGCAAAATGGACACCCAACGTTGCTTGTTGCAAAGCAAACGGCGGGTAACTGAGCTGATCCGTTTTGAATTTACCTTCCACCACACGGCTAGGCTGCAAAGGGTCTTGCACCTGTAACACGCCCGTCAATGCTTGATCCAACAAGTTAAGCTGTACGTGCGGCAAATCCAGCAAGCCTTTGCCGCTTGCCAGATTCACATCGAGTTTACCGCTGGCGTTGGACTGTAGCGTTCCACCCGGCACTTGCGCCGTTTTCAGATCTGCCTCTAAGGTCAATGCCGCCAGCGCCAATTTCTGCTTTGCCAAATTCACATCCAACTGCCCGCCCACGTTAAACGTGCCCTGCCCCACAAGGTTAATATCGGCTTTAAAATCGGGGATTTCAGCAGACTTTTTGTCCAGATTGCCTTGCAGATTGCCGCTGATGTTTGCTTCCAGTGTGTCGGGCAATTGCGCTTGTACACTCAAATTGGCGAGGGAAAAATCCTTGGCGTTATCCGCCAATTGCGCTGTTGTGGTCAGGTGAAAATGCACATCCAACGCGGGGGCGCTTTGCTTGAGATTCGTATCCAAACTAATCGCCACGGGCTTACCGGGGTGAAACGTACCTGTCTGCAAATTCAGCGGTGCTAGCGTTAACGCATTGCCATGTTGATCATCACGCCAGCGCACTTGCGAATCGCTCACGCTCACCCCCGTGATCACTAAACCGCCCAACAGACTGGTCATGGCTTCACCTGCATCCGCAGTGGCTTGGGAAGAACCTTCCGGCAGCAAATCTTGCCAATTGGTTTTACCGCTTTTCACCCGATGCAAATTGAGCTTCAAGCCCTGCAAATGCACGTCATTGATTTTGAGTTGCTGTTCTAACAGGGGTAAAAATTGCACGGCGACACGCGCATTCTCCGCTTCGGCAAAGCTTTCTTTCGCGAAACCCACCGCATTACCGAGCTTCACTTGCCCCAATTGCAGGGCGATATTCGGGTAAAACGACAAATTAATCTTGCCGTCGATAGTCAATTCGCGCCCCGTTTGTTCCTTAACGAGGGCTTGAATTTCTGGCTTGTAACGGTTGGCGTCAAAGGTCAGTGCAAACACCGCAAGCAGCGCCACAATCAGCAACAATAACCCTAATAACCAAGCGAGTGGGCGCAATAATGGCATACGATAGTCCTTTCAATAGCCTTTTTATATTGTGCCTGACTATAACCTATCGGACAGGCGGCAGGTAGTAGGCTTGCGGGTAGTACTGCTGCGGATAATAGGCGTGTGGGTAGTAATAACCGTAAGGATAAACCGTGTTATAGCCCGTCCCGTAAGCATTCCATTGCGCGTTTTGAGACTGTGCCACATCGCCGCGACTGTGCGCCCGACTGTCAGTATTCAACAGGGTGAAGCCTTTGGCGCGGAAATTCAGGTCGAAATCCAGATTAATGTCAGCTTCGCCACGCCCGCGTGAATGCCCGTAGGTTTGCCCGTTGGTGTTGGCTTGGTGGGATTGATCTTGGCGGTTATTGCCGAAAAAATTGCCCATATCGAAACCATCGAAAAAATCAGCCGATGCGGTACTGGTTAGCAAGGTCAAAGCAGTGAAAATAATGATACGTGTGCTCATGAGGGTGTTTCCTTCTAGTGGTTTCACCAGTTTATACCCATTCATAAGCATTTGCTAATACTTAACTTTCCCAGCCTTGTTTGAACTTGTCGATCATGCGCCGCTCACGCTTATCCGGCTTCTTCACCGCAATATTGACCCCGTGCAAGCGACGTTCTTCGATCACCGCTTCGCGCTGTTCCCGTTCGTGTTCAGACTCTTCATACAGCAAGCGAGCTTCAGCAGCAGGGCGGCGATAGTCATTCACCCCTAACACCGTCACCACCCACGTTTCAAAGCCTTTTTTGATACGCAGCTTGTCGCCGGGGCGCACCGTGCGCGACGGTTTTACCCGTTCATCATTGACACGCACATGCCCGCCGTCAATCGCTTCCACCGCGAGTGGGCGGGTCTTAAAAAACCGTGCCGCCCACAGCCATTTATCCAGCCGTTGGCTTACATTTTCTTCTTCAGCGGCCATGTAACGACCCTATCCTCCCAATCTTCTTCCTTCACCTCAGCGGCATAGGTAAACCGCCCGATCACCGATTGCTTCATGCGGTGAATACTTTGCCGATCACCCGACACCAGATGATGCCAGGACGGCAAGTTTTTCCCCTCATGCAGCAATCGGTAGGCGCAACTCGGCGGCATCCAATACAGCTCATCCAAATTATCCGGTGTTAAATGCAAACAATCCGGCACGAGGGTTTCACGATTCGCGTAATCTTTGCAGTGGCAAGTCGTACCATCCAGCAAATCGCACGCCACATCGGTGTAATACACCGTGCTGTCTTCCTCGTCTTCCAGCTTGATCAGGCAGCATTTCGCGCAATTGTCACAAATGCTTTCCCATTCGGCTTCATTCATTTCCGCAAGGCTTTTTTGCTTCCACCACGGCAAGGCGCGGGGTTTTGCAGGCAATTTATCGGTCATTAGTGGGTTTTGCCTCCAGCAAAGTCTGTTTTAGGGCGGCGAAATCCGCTTTAGCTGTGTAATACAGGATCTCTTTGCCGTCGGTATTCATCGCAATCGTCAAGCCTTTGCTGGGGTAGAACCAGTATTCGATCCCCGCCTGCTGGGACGCAACGCGTTCCTCCGGTTCACCAAATCGCGCCACCACGATGTCGAGATCGTAATCAATCATCGGCATGTAAATCAACCGCTGTACCCGCAAGCCGTTGGCAATTTGCATATCGGTTTCCGAGAGCGTGTATTTCCACTGCCCACTCGCCATGCCTTCGCGCTTGGTATTGTTGGTCTGAAAACTGTCCAACTGCGCAGGCTCGGCTTGCAATTCCGCAATGATTTTGGCTTCAAACAAGCCAATCCGCATGGTACTGAAATAGGCTTCGAGACTACGTTTGCCGCTTTCGTGCGCAAACACCGCCATTTCAGGAAAGCTGTGGAAACGCTCAATCACCTCTTTCAACGTCACTTTACCGACATCCAAATGGAATACTTGCGTATTGCCTTCCGCCGTACTGGTCACTTGCCAAGGCAAATCTTCCGGCTTTTGGTTGGGGGATGAGTCGCAGCCGCTCATGCCGAGGGTCAGGGCGAGTAGGCTAGCGCGTAATGCGTATTTCATGCAGAAACCTTTCAAAAGACGATACCGCGCATCATAGCGCAGTTTTCCCTACAAGGCATTCGTGCAATAGGATGCAGAAAAAGCCCCAATACCCACACTACTTCCGCGCTATAATGCAGGGATGAAAACAGATTGCACCTTCGAGCTTTTCCTCAACGGCACTTGGCAGAGTGTTGGCAGCATGGCATTGCTAACATCCAGCACGCAAGGCTGGCAAGGTGGAACGTATCTGGGTTACGCCGTTGACCATGCCATCCACTACGCCGACTGCCGCGATGCGAAAGCACTGTCATGGACATTTCCGGTCAATCTCACCCCGCTGCGCTCACCGCACTGGCCCGGATTCATCATGGACTTGCTGCCGCAAGGTTACGGACGACGCGAATTACTGCGACAATTAGGGCTGACCGAACGCGCCGAAACCCACGCCGACTGGGCATTACTCATGGCAGGTGCAGGCAACCCGATTGGCGGTGGCTGACCCCATGACCGAAATCGTCGAATACCTCAAACGTGACATCGCCAATGTCGTGCTGGGTAACAAGGATAATCACGGGCGCAATACCGCGATTCAGCGGCGCGAAAATGGTTGGGTTGGGCTAACCCCGCTGTTTGATTTCGCACCGATGGTCTTACACCCTGATGGCATTGCCCGCAGTATGCGCTGGGAAGCAGACGACCACGGCACACCCGACTGGCGTTCTGCCATCCGCCAAGCGGCTGAAGCTGCTCAATTGCCGCTTGCCCCTTTGCAACAAGCCGTAACGGCGGTAGCGCCAATGTTGGTGGCGCTGCCTAATGTCATGCGTCATCTGGGTATTCCGCCCCACACGGTGGAACGCTTTGCCCCCGTCTGCCGCGATGCCGCCACGCAGTTGGAGAATTGCCGCTAATGGACAAACGCTACACCCCGCTTTCCCCCATCGAACAACTTCAGCAACGCATTGCCCTGCTGGACACCATCCAACAACAACCGGATATACCCTTGGCGCAAGCCATCCGCCAACTCCGCACGGGCTTGCGGTTGACCGTGCAGGAATATTCACGTCTGACTGGGGTTGCGCCGCGTACCATTCATGCCATTGAAGCGGGCAATGCTAACCCTGCGATCAATACTGTCAGCAAGCTGTTGCAACCGTTTGGCTTAACGCTGGGCATTACGCATACCACTCCTCACTCTCGCCCTGCTCCACCAGTAGATCAACCATTTCCATCACATACTGCTTGAGGTACTTATTTTTCATCCACGCCACGCGGGTAGTGGAAAGCGGGAACAGGTGCGACAAATCCCGCAGCACTAAATCGTCGTCGTGAATATGCGAATACGCCATTTTCGCAATAATCCCCGCCCCAAATCCTAGCCGCACGTAGCTAATAATCACATCCGTGTCCGTCGCTGCAAACGTCACATCCAATTCCAACCCCGCACTGCGAAACGTTTCATGGATTTTGGAACGCCCCGTAAACCCGAAAATGTAGGTCAGCACCGGATGCGCCGCAATGCGTGCCAACGTCAACTTTCCTTCCGCTAACGGATGCCCATCCGGCAGCACCAGCCCGTGATTCCAGTCGTAACACTTGCGGCTGTCTAACGCGGAATCTTTGTCCAATTCCTCGGTACACACTGCAATATCCGCCTTGCCATCGTGCAGCATCCGCACCAATTCCACGGGCGTACCTTGCAAAAAATGAATCGCCACATCGGGGTAACGCTGGCGAAATTCCAACATGACTTCGGGCAAAAAATACTTGGCTTGAGTGTGCGTGGTGGCGATACGAATTTCACCACGGGTTTGCAGGCGGTAATCGTCCGCCACCGCACGGATGTTTTCCATCGACTGCTCGATACGGTCAAGTTCCTGCACAATCGCCTTGCATACTGGGGTTGGCTCAACCAGCCGTTTGCCTTTGCGCTCGAACAGCGGCATCCCCAACTCTTCTTCCAGCAAGCCCAATTGACGACTCACGGCAGATTGCACAATGTAATGTTGATCCGCCGCTCGCGACACGTTCATGCCGTTATTCAGCAGCGTTTTGAGTAAGCGTAGTTGGAACAGTTTCATACTTTATCGCTTTTTAAGATAACTATAGCGAATTATAGCGTTTTTAATTATTTACGCATTATCCCATACTTGCCCGCAACCAAAGACTACCGAGAGGCATAGCCCATGAGCATCCTGCACAAAATCGTCAACCACAACGAAATCAGTATCTTAGAACTGCTGTTGAATGGCGCATTCGCACCGTTGCACGGCTACCTCAATCAAGATGACCATTGCAGCGTCTTGCAACGCAATCGCCTAGCAAACGGCACACTCTGGCCGCTGCCACTGGCACTATCCCTCACACCAACCGAAAAACGCGAAGCACAACTCAGCGGGCGCATCGTGCTGGTCGATGGGCTGGAACGCCGCGCCATTGCCGAAGTCAGTGTAGATAGCTTCTACCGTCTGCCTGCGGATGTCGCTGAACTGGCACAAGCGTTTGACCCAGCACGCACCCCTGACACATGGTATGCCAGCGGCGCAGTCAAACCGTTGCAGAAAATCCTGCATCCGGCGTTTAACAGCCTGCGCTTCAACGTCCCCGCCCTGCGCCAAAACGTGCAAGACTGGAACAGCATTATTGCCGTGCAAGCGGCGCCCACGCTGGATAGCAACGACTTGCAACGCGCCTGCGAATGGCTGACCGATACCGAAACCGGCGGCGGCTTGCTGGTACAAATTGGCATCAATGAAACGTCCCCCGATTTCCACCAGCAAGTGCGTGAACTGCGCAATCAAGTCAAATGCACCTCGGCGCGTCAAGTCAAACTGTCGCTGTTACCGTGCGTGGAAGGGCTGGGCGAAAACCGTTGCCTGCTGCTGCAAGCACTGGTCAGCCGCAATTACGGCGCAACGGGTTTTGTGGTCGGCAAACACATTTCGCCCGAAGCCCGCCGCTGGCTCTTGAAACACCATGACGAACTGGGGCTGGACATTATTCCGGTACGGGCGCAACGCCCCCAAGCCGTGAAACCGACGGTACGTCATCCACTTTGTGAAGCTGCCTGAGACTTACCTACCTCTCCTCAGGTTGCGCGATCCGGTACGGGCTTCGGCCCGTATTTTTTTGCCCACGTTTTACCAATCCAGCTTGAAATTCACCTTCAAGGCAAAATCCCACTGCGTTTTGTGAATACCCGCTGGGAACGGTAATGCGCCGGAAGTGGCATTCACCGCTTGCACTGCTGCTTTATCCAGCCATTCATTGCCGGAACTCTGACTCACCCGTGCGCCCGTGATCGTGCCATTCGGCAATACCGTGAAGGACACCGTGACTGTACCTTCCACTTCGGCTTTTTCTGCCATGCGTGGGTATTGCTTACGGGCGGCAATCAGGCTTTGCAATTTTTGGCGGTAAGCGGCTTCGGCGGCAGCGTTATTTACGACAGGCGCGGGCGCGGCAGATGGAGCGGATGCAACGACACGCTGTACCGGACGAGGTGCAGGTGCAGGACGCGGCGCAACCACAGGGGCAAGTTCCTTCACTGGCGCTGGCTGAGGAGCAATGTCTGGTTTAGGTTCAGGCTGCTCGCGGGGCTTTTCCGGTTTGGGTTTCGGCTTAGGCTTTTCGATGGGCTTTTCCGGCGGCTTAGGCTTATCGACAGGCTTGGGTTTTACCACCGGTTTAGGTTCAGGCTTGGGTGGTGGCGGCTCTGGTTGGGCAACAGGCGGTGGTGCTATCGGCTCTGGTGGCGCAGGTTCGGGCAACGGCGGCGCTGGCTGGAATTGGGCAAGCGATAATGTGAGCGGTTGTTCTTCTGGCAAACTCAGTTTATTTTGCCACAACAGCAACGGCAGTGCCGCCAGCAATACCGTACCGTGCAGCAACGCGGAAACACCAAAACCCGTCAGATGTCCTTTCACTGCGCGTGCTCAGTTTGGATGGAGACGGCGGCAAACTGCTTAGCTTTCAACACATCCACCACACTGATGAAATGCTCGAACGCTGCCACTTTGTCGACGCGCAAGTGCACGGGTGTGGTGTTGGGGTGTGCCTCCAGCTTGCTGCCCAGTTCTACTGCGGTAATGGGCGTGCCGTCGAAGAAAATCTGGTTTTGCGCATTGATGGCGATTTCCAGCACCGTTTCGTCGCCCGTTGCCTGTTCGCTTTGCTCGGCTTTGGGCAAATCCACGGGGATCAGCCCTTGCGAAATAAACGAAGCGGTCGTCAGCACGATTGCCAGCAGCACCAGCATAATGTCGATGAAGGGGATCATGTTGATTTGATCGAAGCGTTTCATGCGCTTTTCCCGTCACGCATTGCCTGCCAGCGAGCGGTCAGCACTTCGACTTTACGCAGCAAACCGTTGTAGAACATGATGGCGGGAATCGCGACCAGCAAACCCGCAGCCGTTGCTTTCAATGCCAACGCCAACCCCAGCATAATGGCATTGACTTCAATCTTGCCGCCCTGACCCATCGTGTAAAACGTCACCAGAATCCCCAGCACCGTACCCAGCAAGCCCACGTAAGGCGCATTCGAGCCAATGCTGGAAATGGTGGTGAGGTTGCGGGTCAGGTCGATTTTCAGGGTTTCGATGTGGTCGAACTGTTGCAAGCTGACCTTGCGCAAATACAAGTAACGCTCAATCACCAGCGCCAGCATCACAAAGCTCATGAAACCGAGCGTACCCAGCACCAGATAATCCAAATTGGCTTGTAGAAATTCCATTATCCACCTTAGCTAAAACAGCAAAACCTATTTTAACTTAGTGGATAAATGCAGTAACTGGGTTATTTCACACACAATGGCGGCACACGTTCCAAACCACGCAACAAACCAAACCCCAGCGTGAAACAAATCAACACACCTGCCAGACCCGCCAAGCCAGTCGACAAGCTCGCATTGCTGATCGCTGCCACGCTGTAATCCGGCATTGCACTCACGAACGCAGGCGCGGCTTCATGCAGGAACTGGTATTGCCCAGCCACCCATTCCAAACCATCGGGGAAGCCAGACGCAAACGGGCTAAGCAGCAAACCGACCAGCGCCGCCGTCAGCAAGGGCACTGCCACCTGCGCTTTACCTTCAGCATGACCCCAACGATTTGCCAGCAACGCCACGGCTGCTACGGTAATCAGTGCTTCGCCCACGCCAATCAGCGCGTGAGTGCCAAGCATGGCTGCCAACACGCTGCCAAAAGCCACTTGCCCATCCAGCGCCAACTCCACACTCACCGCCAATGCCGCCAGCATCACCGCACCCCACGCTGCCACTGCCGTCGCGGCGTATTGCCCCAATGCGCCAACCAACCGTTGCTGCAACCAGCCACCAACACCCGCACCCAGCAGCGCCATATTGAAGACATTTGCCCCCAGCACCGTAACCCCGCCATCCGCAAACACCAGACTTTGGATCGTGACCACCAGCGCGATTGCCAGCACACCCAACGGCGTCCCCAGCACACTGGCTGCCAATACCCCACCGAGTAAGTGACCGGATGTACCGTGCATCACCGGAAAATTCATCATCTGCGCCGCAAACAGCAACGCTACGATAGCCGCAAAGCGCCCCGCACTCGGCTTGCGCTCACTTTTCGTCGCCCACCAAGCCGCCGCCAACACACCGACAACGCTAACAGTCGCTGTCACCGGACAGATTGCGCCTTGTAACATGGCATCAGGAATGTGCATGGTTATCCTCCTTTTACTACGGTATGAAGAAAAATAAATTCGTATGAATACTAAAAAGTGTAGCCCTGCCCTACCGTAAAGTCCATCAAGTAATCGGGCTGAAATGCACATGCTGAAAATGGTTGGCATACGGCACTTTGCCGTGCGAGTGGCTATCCATTTGGGCAGCGACTGGAATCAGGTGCAGCTTGCCGTGACGGATGCCGGGGGAACTGATCACGCTATCGGCGAATGCCTGCACATCACGCACTGCACCGCGCACAATGACCGTTTCCATGCAGTTATCGTGATCCAAATGCACATGCTGCATGGAAACCGTCAGGTTGTGGTGATCATGGTGGGATTGCGTGATGCGGCTCGCCAGTTCGCGTTCGTGGTGGTTGTAGATGTAGGTCAGGCTGCCAATGCAAAACCCATCGGGCGCGGGGGCTTGCAAGCGTTCCGCTTCTAGCTTGGTGCGGATCAGATCACGCACTGCCTCCGAACGGTTGCTGTAGCCGCGTTGTGCCATGAATTGACCAAACTGCTCTGCCAATTCGCCATCCAGTGAAACGGTAATGCGTTCCATGTTTTTCCTCCATTCAGTTAAAACCCACCCTACAGCAGATCTTAACTGAATGGCAGTCGTGGTTCATATTCACCCATCAGACGGACACGGCAAAACTTGCCAAGGCGCATCGTCCTCGGCAAGTATTTGAAGAATTAAGGGATTTTTAAATGGCTGGAAGCGCTTGCTGCTGGCAAGCAGTCGCGACAGGGTGTCGCGTAGCCTATTTCACGGTGGGATTTAACAAAAAATTCTATTGTGGGGTTTTAAACTTAATATACCTACGGGTAGCCTTTCAAACGCGGGAATGCCTTCATAATGTTCGTGCCATGAGAATTAAAATCAAGACTTTCCCCGGAACAGGCGCGACTCAAACGCCAATGCTCAAAGCTCCAATTTTGTCACCCTCGACGGTGAAGTAAGCGTTCACGCCCTCTATTAGGCATTCCAGCGAACTTGTAGTAAATTCACCCCATCCCAACAGCGAGTCATTTACCCCTTGTTAGCCGCCGTTCCTACCTTACCCACGACACTGGATGAAGCGCATCAGGTGATCGTGCGCCAACAGGAACGGATAACTGAGTTGGAGAAGCAAGTGGCACGGGTGGCGGTGCTGGAGCAACAAGTCGAAATGCTGCAAAAACAACTGGAAGAACTGGTTGCCAAATTCGGCAGCAGTTCGCGTAACAGTTCCAAAGCGCCGTCCTCCGACAGCCCGGAACAACGGGCGTTGCGTCCCAAACGCAAGGGGAGTAGCCGCCCACACGGTGGGCAACCGGGGCATCCGCGTCACGAACGGGCGTTATATCCTCCCGAACAAGTGACCCGTACCGAACAGTATTTCCCTGAAAGCACCTGTTCCTGTGGTGGGGCAGTGGCGATTGATTGGGGAAACCCTTACCGCCATCAGGTCACGGATATTGCTCCACCGCCGCCACCGGACGTGACGGAACACCAGTTTTATCAGGGTGTTTGCCAATCCTGCGGCATCAAGCACCACAGCCAGTGGCCGGATTGGGTGCCGAGCGGTCAAATGGGTGCAGGCGTGATCGCCTGGGTGGTGATTTTGAGTGGTCAGTTCCGCCTATCCATGCGCCAGATCCAGGTTCTGTTGTGGGAAATGTGCCACGTGCGTTTTAGCACTGGGGCTATCAGCAAGGCGCAAGGCAAAGCCATTCCGTGGATGGGGCCGCTATACCGTCAAGTAGGTCAGTATGTACGCGGACAAGCGGTATGCCACGCCGATGAAACCCGCCATTATCGCGGTACGAACACTTACTGGTTATGGGCATTGGCTGACCATAGCGTGAGTTACTTCATGACCCATTACTCACGCGGCAAGGCCGCCGCCGATGCCTTGTTGGGCAGCTTTACTGGCTATCTGGTCACCGACCACTTCAGTGGTTACGGCAACGTCCCACCCGAACGGCGGCAACTGTGTTGGGCGCATTTGATCCGCCACTTCCGCAAAATGGCGGGGCGTTGCGGCGAAGGGGGAAGCGTGGGCAAACGCCTGTTGTTACTCGCCTATACCACCGTCCGCACCCATCACCGCTGGCAACAACAACCCGATGAAGCCGCTCGCTACCAACGGCGGATACTCCGCTTGCGCCGCAGCTTCCAAGCCACGCTCAACAAAGGCTTGGCATTGGAGAATTGCAAACGCACCACCAACCAATGCAAGCATTTGCTCAAGGATGAGGCGATGTGTTGGACTTTCCTCAAGGATAGTCGCATTCCCCTCACCAATAACCGTGCCGAGCGGGTGATCAGGCCGTATGTGCAATGGCGGAAAACCAGCTTTGCCAGCCAGTCGGCACAAGGTGACAGATTCCGTCCAACGGTGATGACCGTGCTGGGGACGGCACGTCAATTGGGGATGAATATGGCGATATTGATGCGGGACATTTGCTCACAAGGCTTGGCTCATAAGTCTGTCTCGGTGCGCTTCCCTTTGGCTCAACCGTTAGCTTCTAACCCGCTACAGACGGCGTGAACGCTTACCTATCCATTTGGGCAGCGACTGGAATCAGGTGCAGCTTGCCGTGACGGATGCCGGGGGAACTGATCACGCTATCGGCGAATGCCTGCACATCACGCACTGCACCGCGCACAATGACCGTTTCCATGCAGTTATCGTGATCCAAATGCACATGCTGCATGGAAACCGTCAGGTTGTGGTGATCATGGTGGGATTGCGTAATGCGGCTCGCGAGTTCGCGTTCGTGGTGGTTGTAGATGTAGGTCAGGCTGCCAATGCAAAACCCGTCGAGCGCGGGGGCTTGCAAACGTTCCGCTTCCAGCTTGGTGCGGATCAGGTCACGCACCGCCTCCGAACGGTTGCTGTAGCCGCGTTGTGCCATGAATTGACCAAACTGCTCTGCCAATTCGCCATCCAGTGAAACGGTAATGCGTTCCATGTTTTTCCTCCATTCAGTTAAAACCCACCCTACAGCAGATCTTAACTGAATGGCAGTCGTGGTTCATATTCACCCATCAGACGGACACGGCAAAACTTGCCAAGGCGCATCGTCCTCGGCAAGTATTTGAAGAATTAAGGGATTTTTAAATGGCTGGAAGCGCTTGCTGCTGGCAAGCAGTCGCGACAGGGTGTCGCGTAGCCTATTTCACGGTGGGATTTAACAAAAAATTCTATTGTGGGGTTTTAAACTTAATATACCTACGGGTAGCCTTTCAAACGCGGGAATGCCTTCATAATGTTCGTGCCATGAGAATTAAAATCAAGACTTTCCCCGGAACAGGCGCGACTCAAACGCCAATGCTCAAAGCTCCAATTTTGTCACCCTCGACGGTGAATTGGTAACGGAGCTGAATCGGGCTGCCGGGAAACGTGCCGCTGATCTGTGCAGTAACAATCGTCTTGTCTCCGGCAGGCGCGAGTGCGATCACTTCTGCGTGTGGCTTGTATTGCTCAACCGCATTGTCGATCCATTCCTTGATGGCTGCGCCGCGATACTCATGCGCCTCGTCACTGACAACAGCGTCAGCGGTAAACAAGGCGTTGAAATCCTCCGTGTGTCCGGTGTTGTGCGTCTGAAAGAAACGGTCGATAGGGGGTGGCAATTCTGTATTCATGTTTATCTCTTGCTTGGTTGTTGATATGCACGTATCGCCGCCCAACGTGTGAGTACAAATTACCGGCAAGACATTGAGACTGCCCAGCGGCGTTCTAGTTAGACTTAAGCCGCCTCTGCGTGTAGCTTGACTCCAAGCGCACGGACAACCTTCATCATGGTGTCATAACGGGGTTTCGCACCGGGAGCTAAGGCTTTATAAAGGCTCTCGCGTCCTAACCCTGAATCCTTCGCCAATTGTGTCATGCCACGCGCTCGCGCCACGGTTCTGATTGCCATCAGGAATACGTCTGGGTCTGGGTCTTCTAATGCTTCGGAGAGATAAGCAGCGATGGTTTCCTCATCATCGAGGTAATCGGCAGCATCAAATGGGGTAAATTTTGTCATGGAGTCTGTTCCTTTGGCAGAGTGTTTGCCATCTCTATCGCTTTTTTGATATCACGCTGTTGGGTAGATTTGTCGCCACCTAATAGCAACAGGTAGACGACCTCCCCCCGTCGAGTGAAATAAAGGCGGTAGCCGGGGCCATAGTGGATGCGCATCTCGGACACACCTTCGCCGACAGGTTCAACATCACCGAAGTTACCTAGTTCAGCACGACCAACCCGTAAAGCAATCTTGGCTTTCGCCCTCTTGTCTTTCAGGCTGGACAACCAAGCATCAAATTCATCTGATTTCAGGATAATGTTCATGTCACTGATTGTATCCGAATAGATACAAATGTAAAGAGCTTTTAAAGCTGGCGCGACGGCATCCACATTGGTGTGGCTGACGTTTGCAAACAGTCACAGCAGGGGAAGTGCAGCCTATTTCAGGGCGGGAGTTGACAGACTCAGAATGTAGAGAACAAATGCCAAGGTGGAAATAGATCAGTCATGATAGAAATTCTATTGTGGGGTTTTCAACTTAATATATCTAAGGGTAGCCCTTCAAGCGCGGGAATGCCTTCATAAGGCTCGTGCCATGACGCTTTCGATTCGATGTTTACGTGGGCAATGGGCTTAGCATCAATCGGTGTGTCGATCGTGGACAGGGAAACGCTTAGATACAGAGACTTATCGGGTGCATAGTTCATTAACCGCGTTCCGCAGTTAAAACAAAATGCTCTAAAGCCGCCTAATTCGTTCTGATGCTCTTTAAGGGCTTCGTTTCCCTTGGTGATTTTTAAGGTGTCGCCTTTTGCAAGAGCAACCGTTACGAAAGCTGCGCCGTGCGCTTTCCGACAATATGAACAGTGGCAATTGAATATCTTGTTTGGGATAAGTTCCACTTCATATTCTATCTGTCCACATAGGCAGCTACCCTGAACCATATTAATCTCCTTTTCGTACATGAATTAAAATCAAGATTTCCCCTCGGAACAGGTGCGACTCAAACACCAATGCTCAAAGCTCCAATTTTTTCGCCCTCGACGGTGAATTGGTAACGGAGCTGAATCGGGCTGCCGGGAAACGTGCCACTGATCAGTGCTGTAACAATCGTCTTGTCTCCGGTAGGCGCGAGTGTGATCACCTCTGCGTGTGGCTTGTATTGCTCAACCGCATTGTCGATCCATTCCTTGATGGCAGCGCCGCGATACTCATGCGCCTCGTCACTGACAATAGCGTCAGCAGTAAACAAGGCGTTGAAATCCTCCGTGTGTCCGGTGTTGTGTGCCCGAAAGAAACGGTCGATAGGGGGTGGCAATTCTGGATTCATGTTTATCTCTTGCTTGGTTGTTGATATGCACGTATCGCCGCCCAACGTGTGAGCGCAGATGCCGCCGCCGATGGCATCCGTCAGTTTACAGTCTCTTCAAATCTGGTGATGCTTATCGTTGATTTGAAAAGCCAACGTCAAATCTGACGGGCGCGGCGTGGAGTAAAATGGGCGGAGTCGCGGGCTGTCACCGCGTCCGTCGTCGACACCCTTGTTGGCGCATTAATATCACTTGCTGAATTGTGGTGTAATCTTTGGTTCAGGCACAGCTAAAATAAATTGTAAATTTAGAGTTGGTTTTATCGCATAAAATAGCTTTTAGCCAGAATAGTCAACAAGAAAGTAACCAAAAGTAAATAACTTGCCCTATTTGCAGTAACAACTGCATTGCGCAAAGTATCTTGACGCAATTTCAATTTTAGGACTTGATACTCAGACCAGATAGATAACAGATAAAAAGGATACATTAGAATTATTAATAGAATGACTGTGCCATATCCCCATGGAAACATGATAGGGATGAAGTATGTGGGAAATGACACCAAAAAGCCAAATATTGTCGATGCTATATTTGCAATAAATGCCGCCAATAAAGAGTGAAGAAATCTTATCTCAGTCCCTTTGTGTAAAACGATGGCCTCAATTACAATGATTGGTATTAACAAAAAGACCTGCCATGCTGACATATAAAGCAAAATTGGAATACCTGTATTTGCATAAGCCAATACGGGAAACAATATTAGCACTAGTAAGACAATTTTTTTTAATATTAAATTCAAGTTTTTATTGGTTACTAAATTGTAACGTAATCTTTGGTTCAAGCATGGTCAAAACAGATCATAAATTTGGCATTTTGTGTCACGCATCAGCGCACGATTTTTTTGGGTTGGCACCAATCTGGGCAAATGAACAGGAGCACTTTTGTTGTCAGCAAAGGACGAGCGTTCTATTTTCGGTTGTTCAAGTTGGAGTTGTCTGTCACGCATTAGCGCACGGTGAAGGTTGGGAAACCACCAATTGTTGTAAATGAACGTAACCACTGCATTTTATCATCAAGGGAAAAGCCAATCTCTTTAATACTCAATCGGTTAACACACGCAGCCCATCCTATTCGTAGGGATTGCCCACGTAAGTTGCCGTAAAACACGACAGGAAACCCAGCGCCCATCTAAAACCGACGCTACCGCCCTAGCGTTACACACTAAAAGTTGCATGAAGTTTACTCTGAGCATCATTTGACCGAGTGTAAATCATAATTCTGCTTGATGAAACTTGAATTTCCCATATCCGGCGATCAGCAGTAATATCCCCCCATGCAAACCATCACCTACATCGAACCCGTATTCCGCCCGCCCAGTGAAGCAGAATCGCTGATCCTGCAAGTCACCAACGGTTGCTCGTGGAACATAGTCGGATAAATTGACTTTTTCCAACTAAAAACAATAACTTAAACCACATATAAGGCAAGGAAAAGCACACCAATAGTTACCATTATGACGCTATGAAAAACAATCGCTTACCTGTTAGTTTTACAAATAACTTCCCACCAAGAGCCGCGCCTGATGCGGCTTTTTTGTGTCCGTCACATTCCCTGAATTCTGCACACGTTCAAAGTTCATCACATTCATCACATTCATCACACCCTTAATAAAATCAAGCACTTGAAAAAATGCCTTCATCACAAGTCCGTCACAAGTCCGTAACAAGCATCACAGCGCGGGGGAATAACGGCGCATTGCATCACATCAGATGGTGAGTTCATCACAAGCAAATCAGGCTGTACTAAAACTTACAATATTTAGTACACATCAAGAAAGTTTGTATCAGTGCGTAGAATGCGGGTTCAAGCCGTGTCATGACTGTACTAAAAGTTGTAACAAAATACAGTTAGACAACATCTAGGACATTTAGTACAATAGTTGCAAGTTAAGTTACAGTTTTTACACAACATGCAACGGCATGACACAAACAGGGGATGACATCATGAAAATCGGTTACGCACGGGTTTCAAGCACGGGGCAAGACTACCAAACCCAACTGGACAAGCTGCAAGCTGCTGGATGCAAAAAAATATTCTTTGAGAAACAATCAGGCAAATCCGCAGATGATCGGGCAGAGCTTCAGAAGGCGCTAGACTTCTTAGAATTGGGTGGTGAGGGCTGGACGCTTGTAGTAACAAAGCTCGACCGTCTGGCGCGTTCCATGAATGACCTGACAAGCATCACCAGCAAGCTACAGAAAAACGGCGTGGGCTTTATTGTGCTCGACCAAAACATTGACACCACCACACCCACGGGCAAATTACTGTTCAACATTTTGGGCAGTCTGGCAGAGTTTGAACGCGACCTTATCAATTCTCGATGTGACGAAGGCAGACGGGCGGCAAAACTTAAAGGCGTGCAGTTTGGCAGAAAGGCGAAATTGACCGATGAACAGCTTGATGCACTGAGAGCAGACGTTAAAGCTGGCATCCTTTCCATGCAAGCCATTGCCGATAAGTACCAGATTGCACGCAACAGCGTTTACAGGCTGGTAGGCGCGAAAGAATCGGCATAGATCACGCGCTAGCATCACGAATTGAGAGCCGTACCTGATGCGGCTTTTTTGTGTCTGCCATTCACAGAAAGAAAAAAACAAGAAAGCGCCTCACCGTAGCACTGCCAAAACTGACAAAACCCCCTTCGATGGGTTTTTTTTCTGGAATGTGTGCCGCCGTAGCACTGCCAAAACTGACAAAACCCCCTTTTTGACCATATCGCCCCGCTCACAGCTCGTTATTAAGAAACGACCCAAATCCGCCAAAATGAGCGCATCACAATATTTAATCGAGGTGCTGGCGTGACGAATGACATTGACCTTACAGATTCCCAATGCGACCGCGTTTTGGAAATTCTGGACAATTTCACCGACAAAACGGCGTGGGCTGAGTCGCTGGGCTTGATTGACCGTGAGCTGAGGAATTTCTTGGAGCGCGGATATTCACCAGCGGAATCCTGCAAATTGGCGGTTATTAAGGGTTTGGGCGGTCTGCAAATGTACATACCGCGAATCAAGACGTTTTTAACTAAGCCAGCCTTGATGCAAAGCCGCGACAGGTCACAAGCATTCGGCAAAGGGGCGGCTCTCACACCAAGTCGGGTTTATCAGCGCCAGATTGCTGACCTTCGGGAACTTACCGACATCGGTGGGCGAATTGCGGATAAAAAGCGACAACTTGCCGACTTGAAACGCCAATGTTTCCAGCAGCGCGAAATATTGCGAAAGCTGAAAATCCTTTTACCCAAAGAACTCGAACACGCACAGGCAGAAAACCCATGAAATTAGAAGATTTACAGGCGCTAGAATCCGCGCTAGACAAACACGCCAGCGCAACAGGTGAGGTGCAAATGACCCGCTTAGAGCGCGAATCACTGGCGAATCAGTACGGAGTTTCCCCGCTTGAAATTGACGGGTTCGCAAACACGCTAGCGCAGGCAAAAGGCTTGCAGGTGCTTAAATCGGCGGTTCGTGCCCAGTTGGGGTTAGGCAAATGATGCAGCAATCACAGTGCAGCCAATGCGCGAATTTCAAGCCTGTTGAGCCTGTAGCGCCCCCTAGTGACCGATGGGCAAAAGATACAGCCGCAATGATTCAGCGCGAACTATGGGCATTAGAGGCGCGATTATGGCAAGCGGCAATTATCGACTACCGCCGCAAGCGATACGGTGAAAATCAGCAGGAAACCATGCTTGATTACGTTGCGGCGCTTCGTGCTGGTAGCGAGGGGGCGATTCATGGATAACTTAATCTGTATCGGGCTAATCGTGGCGGCATCACAAGCCGACGTGCTGCTATTGGTCATCCAGCATTACATCGGGCGATTGCTGGACGGTGGTAAGTGAATCCGGTGCTTTTGACCGTGGCAATCTCTGAGGCGGTTCAATCCCGTGGTTTCCTGCACTCGCTTTGGTGGAATTTACACGGCTTGCACGGGGCGACTGTTGCCGATGATGCAGTTGCTCACCTACTCACCCAGCACGGCGGCAAACGCCTGCAAGTTCCAACCGTGGCGGAATTGGTCGGGCGCAACAAAAAGCGGATTGCCGACTATTGCCCAAAATATGAGGATTTACCATGACCGACCTGAAAACAATTCTCGAATGGCTGGAAACCGCCACCACCGAAGAGTTAGCCTCGCTACTGGCGCTTGTTGAGCTGCGACTCGAAACCGATATGGCATGAAGTACCTCACTGGGGGGCTTCAACGTTTCCATCCTCAATCTGAGGGTGAACAAGTACACCACTACGAATTCATCGTACTTGTCGGATTGGCTGCATTTTTCGGACACCCAATGTCTACGGTGTCATTTTCGGGCATCGTGAACAAGTACGCCACTGATGAACTTCAAACCACCAGTGATGGATGGGCGCTTACCTGATTGCCTACGGCTGCTACCGCTAAATCACGGGCTTGGGGTTCTGGTTTCTTTGGGGTTGGCTTGGCTTGCGCTGGTTCGGCTTCTTGCTCTGCCGATTCAGGCACTAGTGCCTTAATCGGGGATTCAACATGCCGCGTGATATTTCCCTGCAAAAGTGCTTTCGCCTGCCTCTCCTTCGCCTGCCGTTCAAAAATATCCGCAACCGAATCGACCACCTTGCAAACATCAACCGTATCGAGATGACGACGGGCAAGATTCAGGGATAGCACGAACTTAAGCGGCTCATTCCCGCCACCCACCAATCCAGATATGGATGGTCTTGATTTGAAAGGCGTTTCCACCATTGGTGGAATCGTGGGCGAATCTTTGGGGCAATCACCCGCGCAAGTCTGGAAGAATCGCCTACGTTCGGCTTTTTTCCACCAAACCGGATAACAAACCGGATAAGGTTATCCGGTGCTTACGGTAAACCGCTTTAAAACCAGTGCTTTGCAGAGATTAATATACTAATGGTGGATAATCATGATTGCTGTACGCCACTGGTTGCGGCTGTACGTGGCTGTATGGAAAACCGGATAAAGTGGGGCGGTTACTTGCTGCTTTTGTTTAGCTCTTCCAGATCACGCGCAACCCTATTGTGCAGGGCGGACAGTTCTGCAAATTCGCACTTGATGGATTCAGCCATAGATTCAAGTTTCGCCTGTTGTTCCGCCATTTCCTGCCGCACATATTCCTTGATGCGTTCAGCCACCAGACCATCAGGCGTGGTTTGCTCGCTATCAGATTGCAATAACCCGTCAAGCATAAGCACTATCTGAGCATTCAGTGACCTACCGTTAGCCTTGGCTAAGGCTTCAAGTTTTGCGCGTGTTTCTGTTTCAAGGCGCAACGGGTAAGAGGCTGGTTGTCTTGGTTCTTGCTTCATGCCGTCATTCTCACAGAAAGATTCTATTCGATTCAATGAATTTAGTTGAATCTATGAGATTCTCAGTATAAGATTCTATTTAATTTATTGAGATTTAAAAAGGAGAACAGCCAATGAAAGAAAAACAGCCGAAATCTTACCCGCTACGACTTGACCACGACCTATCCCAGTGGGTGAAAGAATGCGCAAAAACTGGCGACCGATCAATGAACGCGGAACTAACCCGCATCGTGAGACAGGCAAAAGATGCGGCGCAACAGCAACAAACGGAGGCAACAAACCCATGCTAACCATGCACCAGCTACGCGCCATGCTGAATCTATCGAAAACGACCATTTATGAATTGATCAAAACAAGCGGGTTTCCTGCACCCCACAAGTTTGGTAAGGCAAGCCGTTGGGCTGAAACGGAGGTGGAAGGCTGGATTAAAGCGCGGCGTAATGCTGCATAAACGTTACAACTAACTAATTTTTAAACGAAAGGAATCCAATCATGGAATTTGAACAAGCAGTAGGGATTTACACGGCGGCTGTTGAAGCCAAGACGGGCGGCATGGGTCAAGCGCTCTATCCAAGTGAATCATGTTCTTACCTGAAAAGCGGCATTTGGTATCTGCACAACCATTACGAGTTCCTAGGCAAAGTCGGCACTAAATGCAAATGCTTGATTGAGACGCAAGCCGACTAAAAACGAAAACGCCCCACTCTGCGAAGGGTGAGGCGCTCAAGGGCTGCAAGGTGTTACCAGCACCAAAACAGCCAACTACTGACAACCATTATAGAGAAGTAACCAGTATGAAAAATCATACCTCAAAAACGCCTAAAGCGCATATCGACATTCGTTCCATTGCCGGAACTGCACAAGCCGACATTGCGGCAATCGCGTGCATTATCGACCAATACCTAGCCTTGAATGAGCAACCGGAAACCGAATCGCTGCATGGTGCTATCAAGCTGCTTAGATTGGTGAGCCGCGACCTTGAACCGCTTTTCGCAGACCACGAAGCACCAGCGTATTGCCGTCATTCAATCACGGCATTTCACCTTGTGGACGCGCTACCAATCGACCAACGCCAGCAAGCTATCAATGGCTTTCGTGCTGTTTTAATCGGCATGGTGGGGGCGTAATCATGAAAAATAACCAGCAAGCACAACGCATCCTTGCGAAATTCGACGCGTTACCGACAGATCATAAGCAATTCGTTTTTAACGTCATGGTGGCGATTGTGGAGCGTGACAGTTCCACCCTCGAAGCCTTGCGTATCCAGAATGCTGAAAACGCTGATTTTTGCGCTGCTATCGACGATGCGGCTGCATACATCGGGCGGAAATTGTCGGAGGTGAAGTCATGAAAACCGTTATCACCTTCATCATCGGAATCGTCACAGGCGCATACCTCGCAGCACAGACCAACGTGCTGCACATGCCCACATTCCACCTACCCAAAACGCTGGCAGTTGACCCCGTGCTTATCGGGTTTGCCGTCATCGTGGTATTGACCATCCTTAGCGCCACGGGCAAGCGGGGCAGCAAATGAGCCGTTACATCATCGAAACCCCCAACCAACTTTGGGGCGGGTATAGCTGGGATAACACCTATCCCGTGACGCTTCAAGACGGTTCAAGCCACCATGCAAAACTGCACCAGTTCGACGATTTAGCCATTGCTAAGAAGGTGCTTGCGTTCCTATCCCGCGAACGTGGCGGCGCAAAGCTGAAAATCTACCAACTGGCAGATGATGGCAGACGCGTGGAGGTGCGCTTATGAGCAACCCACTACTTTCACCCTCAGAGAATGGGGAACTGGCAGCGCTACGCAGCAACGGCGCAGCGCATGTTACCGAAAGCAATTTCGGGAACACTGTATCCACTCACCCAACGGATAACGCATTAATCCCGTTCTTCAACGTCACATGGGCGCGTTTTATTGCCGCGCTAATCGTCGCATTCAACGGCGGCGCATACGTCGGCGGGAATCTCGTGCCAGTGAGCTATGAGCTAGTACAGGGCGTACACACAGGCTTGCCGTTCATCTTCAACGGCTTAGGGCTAGTGGTATGCGGCGCAGTCGCACACGCACTACACGACACGCCACGCGCCGTACTGTTCACCGCTGCGCAAACGCTAATGACATCTTGGATTTAAGGGCAATACCATGAAAAATAATCAGTTCGACAACTATTCACACGATGAACTCGAAGCACAACGCCGCGTCATCACGGCGGGTTACTTAATCATCACCATCGCGTCATTTTTGGCGATGACGTTTTTTGTCACGCACAACATGATAGGCACATCCAAACCCATCTGGGACGCAGTGAACGGGCTGAATTGGGGATTCGGTCAACTGGCGTACTTGTTTATCTCCGTGGGCTTCGCCTTCGGTTTCAACGCGTTTACGTACTTTTTCTACCAAATGGAATTGAACGCCAAGCAACGCGCCTTTGTGCTATTTGTAGCAATCGCCTTCCCGATGTTTGCCGAGATCGGACAAAGCATGACCCGTGCCGAAGATACCCGCCACGAAGCCGCTACCAATAGCGAAGCCTTCAAAATCATGGCAGGTCGGGTTAAGAATGCGGGTGTTACCTCTGACACGGGTATCAGTAGCGCAATGGCGGCGGCAATGGCGGAAAAAGCCAAGGCACAAACCGAACTTGCAGCCTGTAGCCGCTACACCGTGGAAGCGCGTCGCCAACGCTGTGAGCGCATCGAAACGGGCAATATCGCCGCTGCACAAGCGAAGGCTGAAGGCTTTCAGATGGCGGGTAGTGCCTCACTCACAGCATCATCCAGCCAATTGAAGCAAGACACGGGTATGTTGAAGGAACTCGAAGCCGATGATGGTTTTTTGCAGCCTATCGTCTTATTACTGGTGTCATTCGGGATGCCCGCTATCGTTGCCTCTTTCCTAATCGCCTTTATCATTATCGGCAGCATGGAAGTAGCAATGGCGTATCTAGGCGGCTTGTTGCGTCAGCTAAAAGACCGTATGCGTGCTTTGGGCATTGCTGTATCCAGCAACAAAATCAAGGCGCGTTATGTGGATGGCGTGAGTTATACGCGTGAAGCGCCCCCTGCCCTATCGGGTGAATCCGCACCAATGGCAGCATTTGCCCCGCTGGCAGATTCCGCCAAACAGGGCGTTGCGGAATTCGCGAAAAAGTTTGAGCAAGGTTTAAAATCCGCACCGGAAATTGTCGCCACTGAATATGCGCGTGCTGATTATGCCAATAAGCAGGTATTAGCCGACGCAGCCGCATTTGCTGGCAAGATCGGCAATAAGCTGGATGACGCGTTAAATGCTGAGAACCGTAAAAACTACCCGCAGAAAATTCAATTTCCAGTGGGCGAAGGTAAAACAGCAGAGGACTATGACTTAATCCCGCGTACCGATAAAACCCCTACCCTTTCCGGTGAAAATACATTGGCGTATTTAACCCCGCGTTTGTCCGTGACGGATACGGTTAAGCAAATCCAAGCCAGTGTAAAGGCAAGCGGCGCAAGCTCACCTGAAGCGATTACGGCGGCGGTATTCGATGCGTTTGCAGCTATGCCAAACCCTGCACCACTCTCTGATGCAATCCTTGAGCGCGTCGCTGGAAAAATCATTCCAACCAATGAACGCGCTCATTCCAGCAATGAACAGATCATTGGTGAGCGGAATGAACGTACTGCATCCGATGACACGCTCATTCCAACCAATGAACGCGCTCATTCATTTGATGCGGAAAAAGAGCTATTGGAAGCCATGAAGGATGCACAAGGTAAGGTTGACGCGGATATTCTTAAAGAGGGATACGGGCTATATGAACAGTGGAAAGCGGCGATTGTAGCGAGAGAGGCGAAACTGACTACCCGTGACGGACGCTCATTCGTTAACGCTCATTTGTGCCAAGGCAAAAAACGCACGATTACACCCGAAGGAATGAACGCGCTCATTGTTATCTGGCAAGCACGGGCGGCAAAAGAGGGCGTGTTGCTGCTGAATCCGAAGTACACCGGAAAGCCACCATTTCCGAAATACTTGTTGGCGGCTTAATTGAAACACGGCAGGGCAGGGCTTAAACGCCTTGTTCTGCCAGTTTTAAAAAAACCTCATTAAACATTAAAACCCTAGATGACATCTAATGAATAAATCTGCTACATTCAGTAAACATTATTCGCGGTACGGCATAAATGATTGTCGGGCAAGGCTTCTAGAACAGATACCAGCGTTTAAAACCCCTCTGTATTTTGCCCTGATGGGGCAAGCTCTCAACCCGCAAGGCGGCGCGAAGCAAAACAAGGATTACTCTGATGTAACAGTCAGGCTATTTCTGTTTTTCGCCGTGCTCCAAAAAAATACCGCACGGCATAATATCGAGAATCATATTATGACCAATGACAACACCCAAAATAATCGAATCCTCCGTGAACCCGAAATTATCCACAGAACTGGGTTATCTAGATCAACGCTGCTGCGCTGGGAAAAGCAGGGCAAATTCCCAAAACGTCGCAAGCTGGGAAGTTGGCTTGTGGGCTGGCTGGAATCCGATTTTCAGGCGTGGCTAAATGGGGGCGACAAATAATGAACGCTCAATTATCACAAGCCCCAAAACGAATAAACCCCACCAGCGGACAAACTGGCAGGGCTGAGAATCAAAAACATTACGCGGCGAATTATAGCACGCCCGACACAGATAATCAGTACCTTAGCTTCTCTATTTGCCGTCAAGCTGCTCACGGCAAATGGGAGAGCATTCACCGCGCCTTGGGCATCCAGCTTGCAAGCACCTCACACACAAAGCATACAGCTTGCCAAGGTTGTGGCGGTAAAGACCGCTTTAGGGTGTTGCCCGATTACGCCAATACAGGTAAGTGGTTTTGCGGTGGCGGCGGCGATCAACAGTCGGGCGATGGATTCAGCCTATTAGGGCATGTTTTCGGCTGGACTCCACAAGAGCAACTAAAAGCCGTTGCTGATTATCTCGGTTTGTCCACGCTGGACAACAAAGAGCGCGATAAAATCAGGGCGATTGCCGAAAAGCAGGCAAAAAACTTGCTAGCCGCTATTGCCAAAAAAGACGAACAGGCAAGACGTGACAGCGTAACTGAACAGTCCCCCCTTACCCAAACGCACTAAATTTGCGACACTCCCCCGATGACCCAACAACTGAAAGACCACAGCCTCAAACAGCTTAACAGCCAGTACCTTGCCAAGCTCACGCCGGAGGAACTGCTGCACCTGTCGACCAAGTTGTTGCATGACCTGAAAGAAGCGCGGGAACAGATCAACCAAAACTCCAACAACTCCTCCAAACCACCCAGCAGCGGTTTCCCGTGGGAAACGTCACCCAAAACGGTGGCTTTGCCCGAAACAGAAGGGGTGGGTGCAGCCAGAGGAAAGCCAACCCCGGAACCAGAAGCTGTGGCGGGCACAAAGCCAGCCCAACCAGCCAAACGCAAAGCGGGTAAACAACCCGGCGCACCGGGTTATGGTCGGGTATGGCATCCGCCCATCAATGCAGACGAACACCATTACCCCAGCCGATGTGAAGCCTGTGGCAGGTCCCTGGATGCGGCTGTCTCCCGTATTTATACCGCCTATGACAGTGTGGACATCCAGTTTGGCACGGATGGGAACCCCGGACTGACCGTCATCACCACCCGCCACCACCTTCACGATAGCGTATGCACCTGCGGTCATGTGAGCCGCCATATCCCGCATCGCCAAGCTCCCGACCCGTTATACCCGGAGGTTGATGTGGGCGAGTGGCGGCTGATTGGGGGCAATCTGGCGGCACTTATTGTCCACCTACGGCTGCGCTCACGCTTGTCACTGCGTGGCACACAAGAACTGTTGCGGGAGGTGTTGGGCATTCCCCTAAGTGTCGGGGTGTTGCAGCAATGTTTTGAGGAAGCAGCCGCGAGTGCTTCTCCATTGGAAGATGCCTTGGTGGAAGGGCTGTTGGCAGAAGCCACCGCTGACGGCGGGGTGCTGTATATTGATGAAACCTCTTGGAAAGAGCGTGGCGAAGCCCTGTGGCTATGGACATTCGTCACCACCCTCAGCGTTTGTTTCTACGTAGGGCAGCGCACCATTGAAATGCTCGACAACGTGATTAGCCCCCACTTTGGGGGCTGGCTGATGAGTGATGGCTATGCCGCTTACCGCCACCACCCCAAACGCTTGCGTTGCTGGGCGCACCTGATCCGCAAAGCCCGTGGGCTGGCAGAATCACTGGACAAAGACGGGCGGACGTTTGGCAACTTCACCCTCGCTTGGCTGAGGGTATTACAGGACGACATTTACGCTTGGCGGGCAGCAGGCGGCACGGTGGGGACGCAAACCGACGTGATCCGTCAACGCCATCAGGCAAAACTCCTGGAATTCAGGGCATTATGCTTGATCCATGCCGTATCTGCCCATGACAAGACGGCGGCACTGGCGAAAGAGTTCATCAATGATTGGGATGCCATTTTCCGAATCCTTGACCACCCGTGGCTTCCCTTGACCAATAATGAGGCTGAGCGGGCGTTGCGCCATTGGGTGATCCTGCGCAAAACCAACCATGGCACAAAGAGTGCTACGGGGAGCCGTGCGTTTGCCATGCTGGCCAGCATCATCGGTACTTGCCGCAAACGTGGACAGTCTGCCTTGGCTTATCTTGCCAGTGTTATTACCGCTGCCCGCGCTGGCTTTGCCCTGCCCGCTTTACCGCAAGGGGTGGGGATGTGATCAATTACGTGACAGCAATGTATTAACCATGCTCGAAAATCTGATTGATGAAATCCGCCATCGTCAATACCTACAGCGCCAAGCGGTGCGCTTTAACGGCGGTTATATTGCAGAGCCTACCATTGACGAAGTAAACACGGCGCAAGAGCTTAACGCGGCAATACTCGAAGCCTACGCACATAAAAGCGGGGTGGATTATGTTTAAGTCATTCGCAGACCACGAAGCCGAAACAATCCCGAACACCGATATTGACGGCGAACTTCCACAAAATAAACTTGCCAGTGCTATTGCTGAAAAGCTGCTTAAACGTATCCGTTGGGATGACAGCACACAGCAATGGTTCAGCAAATCAGGCAATATCTGGAAACCATCCCGCGAAATTGCCACACAGAAACTTATTAAACGCGAATTGGATAAAGCAAAATCTGAAACTGGATATGCCTTTAATCTGGTATCAAGCATTGAAAAGTTTATGCGTATTGATTTGCAGGTTGAGCAATGGGAAACAAGCCGTCATCTGTTGCCAATGGCTAACGGTGTGCTGAATCTACGCACCAAGGCGCTAGAGCAATATGGTGAACGGCTTTTTGATTGGTCATTACCATACGCATTTGACCCGCTTGAAACTTGCCCAACAGTCAAACGCTACCTTGTGACCGCAACAGGCGGCGATAAGTCCGTTATCCGCTTTTTGCTGGCGTGGATGTATGCCGTTCTCACTGGCAGAAGTGACCTGCAAAAATACCTTGAACTCACTGGTTCAGGCGGTACGGGTAAAAGCACCTTCTTAGACCTTTGCTCTATGCTTGTGGGCGATGAAAACCGCGTGATTACCGACTTGAAGCAACTGGAAAAAAGCCAGTTTGAAACCGCGAACCTGAAAGGCAAGCGTCTTGCACAGATCACAGATTCAGGCAGGCACGGCGGCGAAGTTGCTGTACTAAAAGCCATTACAGGCGGCGACCCTATACGCTACGAAAAAAAGGGCATTCAGGCTACTGAACCGTTCGTATTTAGTGGGCTTGTGATGATCGCGGCAAATGAGTCCATTCAAAGCAGCGACTACACCAGCGGTCTGGCACGTCGGAAAATACCCGTTCAATTTGAGCACCGCGCAACTGAAAAGCAAAAACGTCGCTACCGCAAGCGCGGCGGCATCATCAAGGCTATGCAGGCGCAAATGTCAGGATTAGTGAATTGGCTTCTCTCGCTGGATGAATCCGAAGTAGTGGAGCTTATCAACAATCCAGACGGCGAAATGAAACGCCAAAAAGTTGAAGCGGAACTAAAAGTGAATCCCGTGCTGGCGTGGCTGGATGAAAGGGTGGTGCAGTGTTCGCCCAATCAGGAAGAGGATTACATCGGCACAAAAAAGCAACTTCCATCCGAAGGGCTTTACCCTAACTATTGCAACTACTGTGAAGGTCAAGGGCGCGAACCAATGGCTCTTCAGCGCTTTAGTTCCATTGTGCTGGACAATTGCCGGACATACGGCATCCAGACAACCCATAAGCAAGGTTATCGCCTCAAAACTAAAGGTGGTCAAGGCGCTATTCTTTCAGGACTTAGACTTCGTACAGAATTTGACTCTAAGAAATTACCCTTAATATCTTCTTGTGATGAACTTAGGGGTGTTTGTGATGAAGTTGTTATGAAGCAAACCCGCAGTAGTGATGGATGTGATGAACGTGATGAACTTAAAACGTCTACAACATTCGGGCATAAAAAGGCGGTGAATTTATGAGTAATCCGGTGCAGCGTTTTATCAATGACATCACCGCTACTGGTGCGCGTTTCGTGGTGGATGCTGGCGATGTGTGGCTTGATCGCCCCATACCGGACGATTTGCTAGAGATTGCACGGCAACAAAAAGAGCCGATAAGGCAAGAGCTTGAAGCACAACGAGCCGCAATCAGGCTCAATGGCGTTGAACTGCTATCAATGGCGGCGCAAGGCTTGCCCCTAGACTTTGCCGAACTATTAGCATTCTTTGATGGCGATATTCACGACTTTGGGAGCGGCGGTGTTTCGCCTGCTGGTATCCGCAAGGCTTGCGAATGGTTTGCTTATGTTTATCCGCTACGGAGAGCTGCACAATGAAAAAGTTACTCACACTTGAAACATGGGCAGGATTGCGCTATCCAGATCACACCCCTAGCATTAGGGTACTTCGTGCATGGGTGAAAGCTGGGAAAATCCAGCCGCAACCAATCCGGCACGGCAAATACTACCGCGTTCGTGAGGATGCGAAATTCTATGACCCATACGAGGGTATCAGTGAGTGAAAAAACGCAAGCCACAAGGTTTGCATAGCTTCAAAGCGGCGAATGGCACGGTGTACTACACCTGCCTTCACCCTGAAACTGGCAAACGTCATTCACTGGGAAAGGATTTTGTTATCGCCTGCAAAGTCCTTCATTCTCTGCAAGCGCAATACCGCACCGATCGGGAGCAGCAAATACTTAACCGCATCAACGGCAGCGGTAAGACATTCGCCACCTTCATTGAAACCAAGTATCTACCAATGATCGAAGCCACCGACATGAAGCCAAGTACCCGCAAGGGGCGAAAGCATTACGCAAAGCTACTGGTTAAGCAGTTCGGAGAAAAGCCACTAACAGAGGTATCTACACGCCTAATCAGTGAATTCATGGATGGATACGTTGAGCGGGGCAAGGCTCGGACGGCGCAAAGCATACGCAACAGCCTGTCAGACATTTTCACTGAGGCTATTTCTACGGGCTGGATGGAAGCAAACAACAACCCCGCAAAACTCACCCGTTCCCCCAAAGTGAGGACGCAACGCGCCAGACTAACACTCGAACAGTTCAAACTGATTTACGCGCAAGCTACTGAGGAATGGGAAAAGAGAATGCTAGAGCTGGCGATTCTGACAAGTCACGCGGGAACTGCTGACCTTTCGACGCTGCAAAAGCCGAAAGACGGGTTTCTATGGATTCGACGCACCAAGACAGGCGAAGGTGTCAAAATCCCCTTAGAACTCACCCTAGAGCGCCTAGGCTGGAATCTAGGGGATACCGTGCAGAAATGCGCATCCACTAAAATATTGTCGCCTTACTTGCTGCATCACATCAGAGACATTGGCGGGGCGAAGCGCGGTCATAAAATTTCACCTAGACTCCTTACCGACACATTCAAGGCACTGGCTATAAAAGCGGGTATTGACTGGGGCGACAAGAAACCCGGCACGTTGTACGAAGTAAGAAGCCTATCCGAGCGGCTTTATGGTGAGCAGGGAATCAATACCCAAACGCTGCTGGCGCACAAATCCGCCAAATCAACAGAAAGATACCACGACACTAGGGGCGATGACTGGCACACCTTGAACCTGAAAAGCACATCACCGGATACAAAAGACTTACAAAAACCTTACAACGGCAAGCCAATAGACTGAAAAATAAGGCTCTTTTCATTCGTGCATTTGCTCGTGGAACAACTGTACCTTTTGCGAGATGTACACCGCGCCGCAAAAGCGTTTCCGCCCCAAAGCACAAGCCGACATCGAGCGCGAATTGCAGACCGCCGCCGCGCAAGGCTGGCCGATACGCCGCGTGTTTCTAGCGGATGGCGACGCGATGACGCTCTCGTTCCGGCGCTTGCTCGCCATCATGCAGGCGATTCGGCACTACCTGCCCACCGTGCAGCGCGTGTCCTCCTATTGCCTGCCGCGCAATCTGCACAACAAAAGCGCGGAAGAGCTAGCAGAACTGCGCCAACTCGGCTTGTCGCTGATGTATGTCGGCTGCGAAAGCGGCGACGACACCGTGCTGGCAGCCATCCACAAAGGCGAAACCTTCGCCAGTTCACTGGCAGCCTTACAGAAAATCAAAGCGGCAGGCATGAAAAGCTCGGTCATGATCCTCAACGGCATGGGCGGCAAACGCTATTCCGAACAGCACGCCATCAACTCCGCCCGCCTCATGAACGCCGCCCAACCCGACTATCTGGCAACACTGGTCGTAACGTTCCACAGCATGGAACGCATACAGCAAGGCTATAACGGGCAATATGAAGCGCTGGAACAGCTCGACCTGTTCCGCGAAATCCGCCTGATGCTAGCAACGCTGGAACTGGAAAAAACCATTTTCCGCAGCGACCACGCCTCCAACTATCTGGTGCTCAAAGGCGTGCTCAACAAGGATAAGGCCAAGCTGTTACACACCGTGGATCAGGCGATTCACCAGCCGGGCAGTGTGCAGTTACGGCCAGAGTGGCTACGCGGGTTGTAGCACGACACAGAGCACACCGTGCTTTTGCCCGTATGCTAAACTGTAACCCTCAGAGCAGTCGGCAGGCATCCATGAACCTCAAAATCCCCTACTGTGGACAAGCTACTTATTCTTGATGCGTCCGCACCGTTTACTGCTCCCATCATCTGTTTTTTTAGGAGTATTAAACTATGGGTACACGCGCTCGCATCAAGCTTGTGAACGATGGCAAAGTGATAGCAGCAACTTACATACACATGGATGGATTCGTCAGTAAATTTGCCCCAAATTTAATTTTAGCCCTACAAAGTGTAACGCCTGCTGACATTCTCAACGTGAAAAGACTATTTCAGATGTTTGCCTTGGTAGGATTGTATGACGGCGGCGGAGATGAAAATATGAACTACTTGTGCGAAGTTGATATTAGCCAAAATCAGTACAAGATCACGATTCACGGATTCCAACAGAAGTTGCTTTTCCAAGGGACGTTGGAAGAGTTTGCACGCTGTTATGATGAGCTTGATTGAATCTACAACAGCAAGCTACTTACCAACTCGCACCGCCCTCAAAAACTTGAGTGCTTGGCTGATCGTGACGGATACCCAGCGCGTGGAAGTACTCAAGCTGGGTTAACGATGAAACGAAAGGCGCAGCAACCTCTCAGACCAGTGGCTATACTGCATGGCAATGAGTCAATTGTGTTTATTAACAAACTCTAATACACTAGGCTTCACCAAAATATGTAAATTTAACCACCTGATAAACCAATAAGGAATACGCCATGACTCTCAGTAACGCAGTACAAGTTTTCGCAGGCACTATGATTTTATTCGCATTGTTGCTTGGCGCTCTCGGCTTCGGCACTTTTTCCGTTCTTTTCCTCGCTTTCATCGGCATTAACCTGATTCAATCGGCTTTCACGGGCTTCTGCCCAGCGGCAATGGTTCTGAAGAAACTGCCATTCATCAAAGCCTAACATCATACCGGCAGGGTGAACGCAAATGTTGCACCCTGCCCCGGTTCTGATTCCACCCACAAGCGTCCGCCGTGTGCTTCGATAATCGAACGGCACAAGGACAAGCCAATTCCCATGCCATGCTTGCCTTTCGTGGTCACAAACGCTTCAAATACTCGCGCTTTCAATTCTTCTGCTATGCCAGGTCCAGTATCCGAAATCGCCACTTGCACCCAACCCTCAGCGGGCACAAAACTCCGCACCAACACCTGACGACGCTGAATCGGGATAGCCTGCATTGCATCAATGGCGTTTTGCACAATATTCAAAATCACCTGTTGAATCTGAATCGTGTCAATCGCAATGTCTGGCACGGCATCATCCAATTCCAGTAACAGCGGCACATTCAGCTTGCGGCTACTGCTTTTAGTTAAATGCAAGGCTTCGTGAATCACCTGTTCCAAACAAGCATGGGTTTTATGCGGCGGCTGTTTACGCACCAAAGTACGCAAGCGGCGAATAATTTCGGAAGCACGCAAAGCTTGCTGCTGAATCGCCCGCAATGGCTCGGACAAACGCTGCGCATCTTCCCCCGCGCTTAACAAGCGTTGGCAAGCACTCGCATAATTGGCAACCGCCGCTAAGGGTTGATTCAATTCGTGGGCAATACCGGATGCCATTTCCCCCATCGTATTGAGATTCACCATGCGTGACAGTTCGGTTTGGTGTTGCTCCGCCTCTTCTTGCGCTTGGGTACGCAAACGTTCCTCACGCTCCAAGCGATACGCCAAATGGATAATCGTCAGCACAATCGCCACCACCATCACCGATGCCAGCAACGATTCCACGCGGGTATGCGTTAACCAATCCGACACCAACAGCACAGGCAACCACCCCAATAGCGGCGGAAACCATGCCATCAGGAACATGACCCACCGCACCACTAAACCGCTGGAGGCGTCGTGCGCCATAATGCTGAAAAAACCGTTTTCCACCTTGGCTAAAATAATGCCCCAACCCACCAACGCAAACGCCGTCGCCGTCGGTAACGCCATACCCCGTTCGTGCGTAAATACGGCAAACATATCTTCTTGATGCGCGAAGCCAAAGAACACCGTCACCAACAACATCAAACTAATAAACGCCGACCATTGCGCCACACTGATCAGGATAGGGCGTTGCAAACTAAGCAGAAATAAGCCGGTACAGGTCAGAATGAAGGCGACTGCCGTTTGCAGCGAGTCTTTCTCAGGCGACAAATTAAACACTTGTAACGACACCAAGCCGCGTCCCAGCCATTGGTCAGGTAGTGGATGCCAATAGCTCAACAGCATCAAGATACCCAGCGCAATACCACCAAACGCCAATACTTGCGCTGCCAGCCGCCGCAGCGCTGACAGTTTGGCGGGCTGCACCAAAAACAACGCCGCCCCCGTGAAAATAAACGAGAACGCCGCTACCGGTGTCATCATCGGCAAATTATCGTTAACACGGTACAAGGCGGGTAAATGATTTCCCCAACCGAATAACACAATTCCCCCCACCAACATGACGCTGAGTGCCATTATATTGGCGAGCCGATGCAGAAAAGCTAAGTGCTGAACATTGATCATGCGCAAAAGTATACATCATGCCCCTCATCAGATAGAAAAATCGTTGATCAGATTGCGCGGCAAACCTCGCCCTTCAGGGAGGGGAGGATAGCGCGGGTGGCGAAGCCGCCCTATGTTCGGAGTGATTAATGTGGTGTTTGTTGCTGCTTGATGTATTGGCGAATCGCTGAAATGGGGGATCGACCACAACGCCCCGCCCAAATTCTTACGTATGCTGAGATAGTTTTTAGCGGCGTTAATCCGGCTAGAAACGCCTTTCAGGTTGTTCACCAAAGCCGACATCGCCACTTTTGGTGTATAATCAAGCCTATGCAACGCTTACAAGCCTTTAAATACGAACTCAAGCCAGACGGCGGACAACAGCGCAATTTGCGTCGTTACGCTGGTTCGTGTCGCTTTGTTTACAACAAGGCGTTGGCATTGCAGCAAGCCAACCATGAAGCGGGTGAGAAGTTCATTGGTTACGTGGCAATGGCAAAGTACCTGACGGCGTGGCGCAATGGGGAAGAAACGCCGTGGCTGAAAGATGCCCCTGTCCATCCCTTACAGCACGCCTTAAAGGACTTGGAAACAGCCTACAAAAACTTCTTTGCCAAGCGTGCCGACTTCCCTCGGTTCAAACGCAAAGGCAGTAGCGACAGCTTCCGCTACCCTGACCCCAAACAAATCAAACTCGACCAAGCCAACAGCCGTCTTTTCCTGCCCAAATTAGGCTGGATACGCTACCGCAATAGCCGCGAGGTGTTAGGCGAGTTGCGCAATGTCACGGTTTCTAGCAAAAACGGGAAATGGTTTGTGAGTATCCAAACCCAGCGGGAAGTAGAACAACCCGTGTCCACCGCAACAACGGCTATCGGTATCGACTTGGGAATAGCCCGTTTTGCCACTTTCTCAGATGGCAGCTATATCGCCCCGCTCAACAGCTTTAAAACCCAACAAGCCAAGCTCGCCAAATACCAACGGCGCATGGCAAACAAGCAGAAATTCAGCAACAACTGGAAAAAGGCAAAAGCCAAAGTTCAAAAACTTCACACTAAAATCGCCAATGCCCGCCGTGATTTCCTGAATAAAGCCACGACCACCATCAGCCAAAACCACGCGGTGGTGTTCGTCGAAGATTTGCAGGTACGGAATATGTCCAAATCAGCGGCAGGCACGGCAGAAAACCCCAGCAAGAACGTGGCGGCAAAGTCCGGTTTAAACAAAGCCATTCTCGACCAAGGCTGGGGTGAATTCCGGCGGCAACTCGACTATAAAATGGCATGGAATGGCGGCATATTGTTCGCCGTTCCCGCCCACTACACCAGTCAAGAATGCCCCGAATGCCATCACGTCTCAGCGGATAACCGCCAGACCCAAGCGCGGTTTGCGTGTGTGGAATGTGGCTATAAAAACCACGCCGACGTGGTTGGGGCGGTCAATGTTTTAGAGCGGGGACACCGCTTGTTAGCCTGTGGAGATGCGGCATTCAGTCGCTCGATGAAGCAGGAACTCACCGAAGTAAGTCAGCTAATCCTTAACTGAATGCAGTAGGAATCCCCTCCTTTTAGGGAGGGGAGGATGTCAATTTAATCATTAGTATTGAGAATTCCAATTTTTGCCAACGCTAATATTGGGTTATAACCGGAAAATGTCGACAATTTTGTTTGTTTTTCTGAGAGGATCGTGACGCATGGGCAATAGGATTACCGTTGGTGGTTTACAAGTGTCAACACTACTGCATGACTTTGTAACACAACAAGCCTTACCGGGTACTGGTGTAGACGCAGCCGCGTTCTGGACTGGATTAGAAACTATCGTAAACCGCTATGCCCCGCGCAACCGCGAACTGCTGGCAAAACGCGATGCGCTGCAAGCACAAATCGACGCTTGGCACATTGCCAATAAAGGCGCATTTGATTTTGCGGCGTACAAAGCATTCCTGCAAGACATCGGCTACTTGCTGCCAGAAGGTGATGCCTTCCACGTCACCACCGCTAATGTTGATAACGAAATCACCCACACCGCCGGAGCGCAATTGGTTGTGCCCGTTATGAATGCCCGTTTCGCGCTGAACGCAGCCAATGCGCGTTGGGGCAGCTTGTACGATGCGCTGTACGGCACAGATGCGATTCCAGCCACCGATGGCGCTGCCGCTGGCAAAGCCTACAACCCTGTGCGCGGTAAAAAAGTTATCGACTTTGCCCGTAACTTCCTCGACGAAGCCGCGCCGCTCTCCTTCCTCTCGCACCACAATGCTAGCGGCTACCGTGTTGATGAAGGCGGCTCGTTGGTCGTGGACATGATCGGCGGTTCAGTCGTAGCACTGCGCGATAGCAACCAGTTTGTCGGCTATCGTGGCACAGCAGATGCGCCTTCCGCCATTCTGATCCGCAACAATGGCTTGCACTTTGAAATTCAAATCGACCGCGATGGGCTGATCGGCAAAGAAGATGCCGCTGGCGTGAACGACATCCTCATGGAAGCGGCACTCACCACCATTATGGACTGCGAAGATTCCGTTGCAGCGGTCGATGATGTCGATAAAGTGCTGATTTACACCAACTGGTTGGGTCTGATGAAAGGCGATTTGACCGAACAGGTCAGCAAAGGTGGCAAAACCTTTACCCGCGCCATGAACCCTGACCGCGAATACACCGTTGCAAATGGTGGCACGGTTTCCTTGCCGGGTCGCAGCTTGCTGTTTGTGCGTAACGTTGGTCACTTGATGACTAACCCCGCGATTCTCGACAAAGACGGCAACGAAATTCCTGAAGGCATATTGGATGGTTACATGACCGCCGCCATCGCCATCCACAACCTAAATGGTAGTGCAAAATTCAGCAACTCGCGCACTGGCTCGGTGTACATCGTTAAACCGAAAATGCACGGCCCTGAAGAAGTCGCGTTCACCAACGAACTGTTCGGTAGCATCGAAGACGCACTGGGCTTGCCCCGCAATACCCTGAAAGTCGGTATTATGGATGAAGAGCGCCGCACCACTGTCAACCTGAAAGAGTGCATTCGCGCTGCCAAGGAACGCGTCGTGTTCATCAACACCGGCTTCCTCGACCGTACCGGCGACGAAATGCACACCTCGATGGAAGCAGGCCCGATGATCCGCAAAGGCGACATGAAAACCGCCGCTTGGATCAAGGCTTACGAAGACTGGAACGTGGATATTGGTTTGGAATGCGGCTTGCCGGGTCACGCGCAAATCGGCAAAGGCATGTGGGCTATTCCTGATCAAATGGCAAACATGCTTGCTACCAAGATTGGACATCCGTTAGCAGGTGCAAACACGGCGTGGGTGCCATCCCCGACCGCCGCCGCCTTACACGCCCTGCATTACCACAAGGTCAACGTATTTGCGCGTCAGGAAGAACTGAAGAGCCGTCCGCGTGCCAATATCGACGACATCCTCACCATTCCGGTTGCGGCTAACCCGAACTGGAGTGCTGAAGAAATCCAGCAAGAACTGGATAACAATGCGCAAGGCATCCTCGGTTACGTCGTGCGTTGGGTCAACCAAGGCGTGGGCTGTTCCAAAGTGCCGGACGTGAATGACGTGGGTTTGATGGAAGACCGCGCTACCTTGCGTATTTCCAGCCAGCACATGGCAAACTGGCTGCATCACGGTATCTGTACCGAAGCGCAAATCATGGAAGCCTTCAAGCGCATGGCGGGCAAGGTTGACGGGCAGAACGAAGGCGACCCGACTTACACCAAGATGGGCGGCAATGCTGACAAGAGCGTCGCGTTCAAAGCGGCTTGCGATTTGGTGTTCAAAGGGCGTGAGCAGCCGAACGGGTATACCGAGCCGTTGCTGCATAAGTATCGGGCTGAGGCTAAAGTGGCGTTGTTCTTCTAAACGCTGCTTTTCGCTCACCCCAACAACTGCGTATAACACTCCACCGCCGTAAAGTCTTCCGTGTCTTTCGGCGGCTGTTGTGAATCCGGTTGATGGATTGCCAGCAAGTATTTAACCCCATGTGCTTGCGCCGCCCGCAGCACATGCAGGTTATCGTCGATAAACAGCGAATGCGCCGGATCGTAGGCTTCCACTTCGCTCAATTTCTGCCAAAAATCAGAGTGCTCTTTCGGTAAGCCAAGCGAATGCGAGGTGATAATCCGGTCAAAATAGTGCTCTAACGCCACGTAACCGAATTTCATCCCCACGCTTTTTTGATGTGCATTAGTTAGCAACACCACCCGTTTGCCGCGTGCGTGCAGGGATTGCAAAAACTGTTCAACATGCGCCCGAATCGCCACTCTATCGGCGATTTCGTGTTTGAGCGCCACCAAATCTGTACCTAGATGATTCTGCCAAAAATCAAGGCAATACCAATCCAACGTGCCTTCCATTTCGGTGTAACGGGCGTGCAAGTAAGCGCGGATTTCATCCGGCGTAGCACCGCGCTGTTCTGCCAAGCGAACCGGCAAATGTTCCAGCCAAAAATGGTTGTCGAAATGCAAATCCAACAGCGTGCCATCCATGTCCAAAAACACGGTGTTAATGTCATACCAATTTAAATTGATTGCGCTATAATTCATCTTATGGGCTTCCACATACCACTAAAAATACATCATACCGGAGGGTATCATGAAAAATCCGCATCAGTTTGGCTTAAGCATTTCTATCGCCTTGTTACTCAGCGCGTGTGGCGGCGGCTCTAGCACGACAGTTAGCACGAATAACACGGGTACGACGACCACACCCAGCACCACGGCGAGCAAACCGGCTTTGAAACAAGCCGCTAACAACGCAGAACTCGAAACACTGATCAAACAGCAAATGCTGGAAATGTACGGCACGGTACGTTCCAATATGTATCCCTGTGGTAAAGGCAGTGATATGTGCATTATGCCGGTAATGGCAACAACCACACCTTCCGTTGTTGCCGACACCTCCAAAAGCGTTTCTAGCACCAATACCCAAGAAACCAATGTCGATGAAGCCGACCGCATTAAAACCGACGGCACGTACCTCTACACCACCGCAACCGACCAGCCGAATGTGCGCATTTTCAAAACCAATGGCGCAAGCAACACGCTGGTGAAAGACCTACCAGTGGGGAATGACACCAATACCCGCTTGAGTGGTCTGTACCTCGATGGTGCAAAACTGGTCGCCCTCGCGGAAGAACAGCAAATCTACAATATCTGGAGTCGTTGGTTCATCCCCAGCTTTTGGCAAAACCAACAAAGCCAGATGTATTTGCTGAACGTTGCCAATCCTGAAAACCCCACCCAAACCGCCAAACTCACGGTGGATGGACAAGTGATTAGCAGCCGCCGTATCGGTTCAACACTGTACGTCGCCACGCGTCACAGCCCCAACCTACCCAATTTGAATCAATACCCAACCACTGAAGCCGAAGCAGCAGCCAACCGCGCACTGATCGATAAGGCTACGCTTGCCGATTTCCTGCCCGATTACCAACTCAATGGCGGCAGCAAAAACGAAATCTTCAGCGGCGATGATTGCTTCATGACGCAATACACCGACAAGAAAAGCTACCAGACCAGCATTGTCAGTCTGCTAGCGATTGACATGAATAGCGCCACACTAACACCACAAGGCAAGTGTTTCGCGGGTGATACCGAAACCTTGTACGCCTCCACCGATGCGATTTATCTAGCAACCACCAGTTACAATTACCCTGTCCCCGTGAGTGTCGATGCGTCTGGCAATAGCACCAGTACCAGCATTGTTTACGCACCAAATATCACCACCGATTTACACAAATTCTCACTCGCGGGGGGCATCAATTACCGTGGCTCTGGGCGTGTGGATGGACACCTTGGTTGGAATCAAGAGCAAAAACCATTCCGCATGAGCGAACATAAGGATGTGCTGCGCGTGGTTACTTACAACGGTGATAACGATTTATCGACGAATCCATCGCCCGCACGTTTGACCACCTTGCAGGAAAATACCGCGAATCAAGCGCTCGATATTCTCGCAACCTTACCCAACAAAAACCGTCCGACCGCGTTGGGTAAACCGGGCGAACAGATTTATGCGACTCGCTTCCTTGGCGATAAAGGCTATATCGTCACCTTCCGCACGACTGACCCGTTGTACTTATTAGACTTGTCGAATCCATCCGATCCGTTCGTTGCCAGCGAATTAAAAATTGACGGCTATTCCGATTACCTACACCCGGTTGGCGACAATTACTTGTTGGGTATTGGTAAAGATGCCATTGCCACAGCAGGTGGTGATGAGGGACGCGGCGCATGGTATCAGGGCGTGAAACTTTCCCTGATCGACATCACCAATCCGGCAACACCTTACGAGAAGCAAAAGATCATTCTTGGCAAACGTGGCACAGAAACCGCTGTTTCCCAAAGTCATCATGCGTTAACCACGTTGCAACAAGGGGCTAACCTGCAAATGGCATTGCCACTCAGCCTACATGACGGGGCAGCCAGCGATAGTTCCGCAGCACCCAGCACCTACTACAACTGGACACAGGATGAGCTTTACCGCCTCAACATCAACACCCAAACCGGCACGATGCAAGCACTTGCGCCCATCGTTAGCAAAACCGCCTCAGCCACCGACCCATACAGCTACTCCAGCTACCAATGGCCAAATGACCGTTCGGTGATGATTGGCGAATTCATCCATTACCTGCACGGGGACAAGGTGATAAGTCAGGCGTGGTAGGTTAGAATCGCGGGATGCAAAAACCACCCACGATACACGCCATACACCCCGTCACCAGCAGCCGCTTGTTCCATGTGGAAGAACTCCATTTGGAATTCAGCAACGGTGAACGCCGCACCTACGAGCGCCTTGCCAACCGTGGCAATGGCGCGGTGCTCATCGTGCCGCTGCTGGATGACGACACCCTGCTGTTGATCCGCGAATATTCTGCCGGAACGGGACGCTACGAACTCGGCTTCCCCAAAGGCAAAGTAGAACGCGGCGAAGATGTCCTCGACGCTGCCAACCGCGAAATCATGGAAGAAGTCGGCTACGGCGCACGCGATTTACACGTATTGCGGCGCGTCAGCCTCTCCCCCGGCTATATGCAACACAGCACCCACCTGATTCTTGCCCGCGACCTCTACCCGCAGCGAACGGAAGGCGACGAACCTGAGCCGCTGGAAGTCGTGCCGTGGAAATTGTCCGACGCTGCCGACTTGCTGTTGCAGGATGATTTCACCGAAGGGCGCAGCTTGCTGGCGTTGTATTTGGCGCAGGATTGGCTCAAACAACACGATTAAAATGACACACAGGGATTTTCATGGACTTGCCTAACCTCCTCCACGCCACCGTTTGCATTGCGCAAACAGCAGGCGACAAAATTATGGAGGTCTATAACTCAGCCGATTTCTCAGTGGAACACAAAGCCGACGACTCGCCGCTCACCGCTGCGGATATGGCTTCGCACCACCACATTGTGGATGCGTTAACCGCGCTGACCCCGCAATACCCCGTGCTATCCGAAGAATCCGCCAAACTCCCGTTCAGCGAACGCAGCCAATGGCAAACCTACTGGCTGGTTGACCCGCTGGACGGCACGCGCGAATTCATCAAACGCAATGGCGAATTTGGCACGCTGATTGCGCTGATCCACAACCACGTTCCCATCCTCGGTGTGGTTCACGCCCCCGCCCTCAATGAAACGTGGTTTGCCCATCAAGGCGGCGGCGCATTCAAACAAGCCAACGGGGAAACTTTCCCGATCAGCACGCGCCCGACGGGCAAGCCGCTCAAAGTCATGGGCAGCAAATCGCACCGTGACCCGATCATGCCGCACTTTTTGGAACGCATTGGCGAACACGATTACGCCGTGCTGGGCAGCATCCTGAAAGCGTGTTTAGTCGCCGAAGGCACAGCCGATATTTACCCACGCCTTGGCTTAACCTCCGAATGGGATACCGCCGCCGCACAAATCATTGTCGAAGAAGCGGGTGGGCATTTCACCCGCACCGACATGCAGCCTATGCGTTACAACACCAAAGAATCCCTGCTGAACCCGCATTTCTTCGTATTCGGCAAGGATTACCATGACTGGTCGCAGTATTTGCCTACGCCTTAATGTAAGCCCTGCAACATCCCTACTTCCAAATCAATCCCCATCTCATGATCGGGATTGATCGAAATGCTGTAACCGACACCCACTTTCTCAATAATCCACTTAAATTCCGCCAGCAAGCCACCGCCGTAACCGGGGAAATCACGCACAAACACCTTGGCGCGATCGGGGCTGGTGAATAAGATCAGAATCTTATTGCCCTGTTCATCATCCAACGTGAGCGGCACGGCCTGATCGCTGGTAGTGGGTTGCAAGCCACCAATCTGGTGTTTTTCGTAGATCGGCATGAACAGCGTCACTTCCATCAACTGCTGAATGAAAGCATCGCCTTCCAGTTCACCAGCCAAGGCTTTCACTAACAGCTCTTCCGCTTCGTTCATTGTTTGCTGAGTCATTGTCGTATCCTAGTGGAGTGGGTTGAATGGCACAGAGCGTAAACAATCCCCGCCCCCAGCACAATGACCCATAACAATGTCAGGTCTACCACTACCAACCCGTTGCCATGCTCAACACCTTCGCTGCTTCTTGGTACATATCGTGACCGGTTTCATTTACCGTCATCACCAATAACGCATCCTTGCTGGCATCGTGCAACATAATCGTGCCCCAGAACCCCGCATGACCCCACACTTCACGCCCATTCAAAACCGCCCGTTGCAAACCCAAACCGTAATTCGGGCTGACCTTGCTGATTTGCTTCATCTTCGCCAACGTCGCCGGATTGCGGAATAACTCGCCCCGCATCAATGCCCGCAAAAATACCGCCAACTCGTCCGGTGTAGACACCAGCGCACCGCTTGCCCACGCCGCTGACATATCCAAGCGCGTCGCCGTCATGTCAAGGGTACGCGAATTGCCCGACGTTGCAACGGTGTGGAAATGCTGTGCCACTGTGCCACGATTCGCCTCAAAACCTTCGTGCCACGTATTCGCCATTCCCAAACGGTTGAAAATGCGTCCACGGTAATGGCTGGTTAGCGTCTGTCCGGTGACACGCTCCACCACCAAACCTAACAGCAAATAATCCGTGTCGCTGTAATCAAAGCGCTGCCCCGGCGCAGACAACGCATTGCGTCCCAAACCCGTGGTCAAGTAATGACCCAGCAAGGCTTTGCCATCCCAATGCCGTGAGGCAATACCGCGCCCGTCATTGTTCAGCACATCCGTGATCATTTGCGCAAACAAGCCATTGCTATCCTGCGCCGTCGGGGAATCCGCAATGTAATCGCGCAAGCCCGCCGTGTGTTGCAACAATTGACGCACGGTGATGCTGCCACCCGCTTTACGATTGCCCATCACATGCAAATCATCCAGCGTATAACCCGCAGGCAACAGCGTATCATCCAGCAAGCGCGACAGCGGCGTATCCAGCGTGAAATAGCCCTCTTCCACCAATTGCAGCACCACTGTCGCCGTCAACACTTTGGCGATACTGGCGACGCGGAACGGTTGCGTGGTGGTCATCATCCCCTCGGTGCGAACATAACGTGCTGCCGTGGGTGAACCTTCAAACAGTAACGCGGTGCTGACCACTGTAGGCTGTGGCGGTGTGACCGCACGGGCAATAATGTTAATTTGACTTTGCGCCATGCTACCGCCCCCGCAACCTGAGAGTAACAGCAGCAATGCAGTCGTACTTACCCACAACTTTGTTTGCCATGCTGGTTTTGCCATCGTGATCCCATCCGTTTACTGTTTGCTAATGGGATGGGGTATAGGTCACGCGTCAGCGTTATTGAGTGCCGAACAGCGGCGACGGTTTAAAGCAACGGATAAACGGCATAGCGCAAGACATAGTATTATTTATCAATACGACGGACGCGTCTGAATTATCCCTTGCTAAGGATACCTGTTGCTACGCTATTCCCCTACAATGGGCGCACTTAGCAACACTTGGGGATGCGTTAATGAAAAACACCAATTTCTGGATTGGCAATGGCTTGCTTGCCGCCGCTTTACTGATTCTGCTGTTCATGGGCACGCTCTCGGAAATGTTGGGCGTTGGTGCAGTAATTTTGTGGATGGCATTAGCCGCCGCTGGTACTTACTTCATCATGAAGAGCTAAGCCAGCACATGCCACTCCTCCACGAAGGCTGGGATTTTTTCAAACGCACCTTGGTTAGCTTCCGCGCTAATCAAGGAATTCTGTTGGCCGGGGCGATTGCCTATTATACCTTGCTGTCGATTATTCCGCTGTTCACGCTGCTGATTGTGGCATTGTCGCACTTGATTGACGAGCAAGAGCTATTGCACATTGTGCGCAATAACCTCAGCCTGATTTTCGGGGAACGCGCTGGCTTGCTCACCGAACAAATGCACATTTTTCTGGAAAATCGCCACACAGTCGGCACAGTCGGCTTTGCGATCTTGATCTTTTTCAGTTCCATCGCGTTTACCGTGCTGGAAAATGCCATGTCGGTAATCTTTTTTCACCGCGTTAAAATCCATCGGCGGCATTTCTTGATTTCCGCCATTATCCCGTATTTGTATATTTTAATGTTGGGGCTAGGCATCTTGCTGATCACGGTCATCAGCGGCGCATTAAGCGTTTGGCACGGGCAAGTCATCACGGTATTTTTCTGGGCAGTGGAATTGGATAATGTGACCGGCGGCATTTTGTATTTATTCGGTATTTTCGGCTTGAGCTTGCTACTGACCTCATTTTACATGGTCATGCCGGTCGGCAATATCTCCTGGCGGCACGCCATGATGGGCAGTGTGTGCGTCGCGGTGTTGTGGGAAATCACCCGTCACATCTTGGTCTGGTACTTTTCCACCTTGTCGATGGTAAACATCATCTACGGCTCACTCACCACCGCTGTGCTTGCCTTGGTATTTCTGGAAGTTGCTGCGATTATTTTGCTGTTCGGAGCGCAAGCGATTGCCGAATGCGAACGCACCGAACAGCGAGCAGATGACGAAGGAATGCACACCTGAATCCCTATACGTATAGAATTTAATCATTAATTATAAAATAACCAAGGGCTATTTCCTACATGTGCTAATATAAATTTGCTGTTAGCAGCACACGGAGTTAACCAAGCAGGAAGCTGCCCCCATGTTGCAATCGACTCACACACCCCAAAATCCGTTCAAATGGGTTCTAAAAATCTTAGCAGAGTCGATCCTGTTGACAGCGCCCATTATTGGCATCATCATGCTGTTCTTTGTGAAAGATCCACCTAAACACCTTACACCTCAAGCGGTAGCACCTCTCATCCCTCCGCAGAAAATAACGACACTGCCCACAGCGGTAACGGTAACTATTCTGCCGGTCGTCAACACCGTCGCTACACCGCCCCCTGTGCAGGTCACACGAACAACCGCCCAACCTGTTCTCGCCAAACCCCGCATTAAACCGCACACGCCAGCCCGCACGGTTAGCGCAAAAGCCGACATTCCGATTAAACGCGCCAATAAACCCGCCAAAGGGCAACCGCTTAAACATAAAAAAGCACCCGATGCGTTTAAAATGCTGGAACAGTCCTTAAACCTCACCCCATAACTACATCAATACTCACCGCCATGTTGAAAAAACAACGATTAGCCGTATCCTTCGCCTTGTGCCTAACCTTCCTGAACGCTTGCAGCACGCAGGTCATCCAACCCAGTGATCAGCCCCAGCCCTTGCAAGCCGCCACAACCAGCATCACTCGCCAGCTTTTTGCAGGCATCCACGCAAACCAAGGGCTATGGGGTCAACTACGCCCCAAGAGCATGGCGCTTGATGTGATGGTGGATGCGTATTCACAAGAACAATTACTGCTCAACAAGCAAGTGACACAATACATCCAGCAAACGGCAAAAGCGTACACCGACGAACCCATCCTACCGCTGTCCCGCGAGTCGCTGCGTGACAGCAACTACGTGCTGCAAAGCAGTATTGCGTTGGAACAACACCCCAACCCAACGTTAGGTAAGCTGTATCACCAGCAAGGTATCATCCGTAAAGCGCAAGATGGCACAGTCATTGCGCGGGCGGATGCTTGGATTACGGATAAAAATCTGAATTACCAACGCTACCCCGAATTTAAGGACAGCCCGTCTTACACGCTCCAGAAATCGCCGCACCCCACCACCATTGTTCCCCACCAGCGGCAAGGCTTTGCGACCTTGGCACTGTTAAATGAAGCGGGCGAGGCTTACGCCAAACAGCAATACAGCAAAGCAATCCGTCTCTATCAGGCTGCCGCCCAACACGCCGACGGCTTGACCCCGCGCACCTATGCAGGCTTATACATCAGCCATTTACGGCTGGGGCAGAACGACCAATCAGAGCAAGCATTCGACAAACTGCTGGCACTGAGTTTCACCCAAAACAAGGAATTGGCACTGAAAATCCTCTTCAAAGTGGGAACTGAACAGTTTGCGGGCAATCCAATGACGCAGGAACAATACACGTTGTGGGTCGACAAAATTGCCGCTTACTTGGATGCACAGCCAAAGTGTATCGGTGTTACGGGGCATGGCAGTCATTCCGGTTCGGCAGCGTTCAACAATGCTTTGTCGTTACGCCGTGCCAATCACGTTCGGGACATGATGAAAACCGCTTTTCCTGCTACCGCCAGTAAGATCCGTACCGCTGGCAAAGGCTTCAGTGAGAATATTGTGGGGACGGGCAGTGATGATGAACGCGATGCGCTGGATCGGCGTATCGAATTCACCTTGCCAGCGTGCAAACGCTGAAGATTACGGTATTACAGAAGATTCACAAAAACGGATTATCCACCTCAGCCGCGCTAGCAAGACTGATCTGCTCAGGCAACGCACCATTTGCTTGCTCCGTCTGCAATACGGCAATCATCCCCGCCAACATCGCCTGCAACTGGCACGCTAACGCTAGCCCTGCGGCATCGTGAGTAATATCCACGCTGCCGTGCAGGGACACACGATCCAAACGGTTTTCAATATTCAATTCGTGCAGGATGTGGGTTTCCGATTCGTTCTTGAAATAATCCATTTGTGTCTCAAGGTTGCGGTAATGCCATAACGTTATTTTTGCTGGTTTCGCTGATGCTCGGAAACGGGTCGATACCCGCCGTTTGCACCAACTCGTTAATACTCAACATCTTGTAGTTCTTATTGGCATCGTTTGCAACCCAATATGCACCGCTCTCGCCCGTGTTGGCATCGTAAATCGCTTTAAAATAGCTGCTCGGCACAAACACGCGATTGTTCAAGCGCTTGATGGATGACCCCTCGAAAATCGCCCCAGACACCACAAACAGCTCACCACGTTCCTTTGCCAGATTGCGGGTTTTCGCCTCAATACTCGACCACAAACCTCGGTTATTGGTCGGGTTTTGCGGAGTCATATTGGCTAAGGAAAAGCTTTCGCTCATCGCTTCCACCGAGGGCATATCGCCTGCGGGGGCAAGGTGACCACGGTCGTAGCCCGAACCAGCGTAGTCCGCCAATTCCGCACGTTCGTCTTCCGGCAAGGACTGTTCAGCGTGGAAATTGTCTTTACGATCAATATCCATCAGCAACTCGTTGTAGGTCAGGTGTTCGCTTGCCCACAACGGCGTGCGTGTTACCCCCGAATGCAGCACCGCGTATTCCGAAAAGCAAATCGCCCGTGTTTTCGGCGCAAGTTTGGCGTTGGTCAATTGCGGTTGCGTGCCATCCACGTATTGCGCCGCGCAAGCGTCACCACTTCCTACGGATGAAGTTGCCCCCGCATTTGAGCCGGAGGTGTTGGCGGTGGCATTCATGCCCGTGCTGGAACACGCCGCCAAGGTTGACAGGGAAAACAGGACGGCAATGGCTTTGGTGGTAATCGTGGGGTTCACGGCGGACTCCTTACAAAATGAGCGGATGGCTTGGGTGACACATCATACAGATTTATCGGTGCTGGTGTTATTGCAGCACCTTGCTCGGCCGCTTCCAACGAATCGTGCCATTACACTTATCCAAAATCTTTGAGCGCATGGGCGCGAAGGTGCGAGTGCGTCAGCATTGGGTGGTAGGATAAAATGCACACGCTGACAATCCTCTTGGCAATTTCAGTTTGTTGAACTATTGCGTAAATAGCTAATATCGCGCAAGGGCGGCGCACCAAACAAGCGATGGTATTCGCGGCTGAATTGCGAGGGGCTTTCATAACCGACCTCAAAAGCAGCGCTGGCAACATCCTGATGTTCGGTCAGCATCAGGCGGCGTGCTTCGTGCAAGCGTAACCATTTCTGATACTGGAGCGGACTCTTGGCTGTCAACGCACGGAAATGATGATGCAAGGTGGAGGTACTCATATTGACTTGCTTGGCGAGGGCATCAATACGCAGCGGCTGGGTAAAGTTGCCTTCCTGAATTCCGCGCCGCTGGTATTGGGACGCAAGTCGGTGGCGGGTTCTCTCATCGGTGGCATTGCCGAAACGCAGGAGATGCTGGATTTCTGCGGCGAACATGGCATTACCTCCGACATCGAAGTCATCCAGATTCAGGAAATTAATGCAGCCTACGAGCGCATGTTGAAAAGCGATGTGAAATACCGCTTCGTGATCGACATGGCATCGCTAAAAGCTTGATTTGACAAGCCGTTGGGATGAAAGAAGCATTGACCATACGTCAGATATTGCGTCGGAAGCAGTCGAGCGTATGGTCATTCACCATCCCCGTCGCCTGCATAAACGCGTAACACACGGTTGAACCCATGAATTTGAAGCCACGCTTTTTCAAATCCTTGCTCATCGCATCCGATTCTGGGGTAGTGGTGGTGTATTCTGCCAAGGTTTTGCGGTGGTTGACGATGGGTTTGCCGCCGACAAACTGCCACAGATAGGCATCGAAACTGCCGAATGCTGCCTGCACTGCCAGAAAGCGTTGTGCGTTATTGATGGTTGCCAACACTTTCAGGCGATTGCGGATAATCCCGGCATTGCCCAGCAACTCCTCGACTTTGGCAGCATCGTAGAGCACGATTTTTTCGGGGTCGAAATCGTCGAAGGCTTGGCGGTAATTGTCGCGCTTGCGCAGGATGGTGTACCAACTCAAGCCTGCTTGCGCCGATTCCAGCACGATGAACTCGAACAATTTGCGGTCATCGTGGATGGGTACGCCCCATTCTTCGTCGTGGTAGGCGACGTAATCGGGTTTGCTCAGATCTACCCATGCGCAACGGCAAGGGGCATCAGGTACGGCATGGCTCATGGCAACATTTCTCCTTGTGAGTACTGTATTTTATTCAGGCGGATGCTCCCCTATTCCATACAGTGCCCGCCGCAAATTGACCAAAGGCCCTCGATTCATGGGTGGCAAATCGCGCCTGGCTACGACAATATTCACAACAACCGTTTGCGCGTGTTGCAACCGTGGTACGTAGTGCTTTAGATAGGTAGTCAGACATAATCAGGCTGGCGAATACCCAGATCTTTCATTAACTTATCTATAGATACTTGCCGCAATGCCGCCAAGCTCACCAAATGTTGGACACGTTCGGCATCAAACAGCTCAATTTGCTCAATGACATTGTTTAGCTCATCACCCTGCGGATGCGTGAGAGTGCCAGCACGTTGCTGTTGAATCAATGCGTCGTAACGGCTTTGCAGCACTGAGGGGACGGGGCGATTAATCAGTTGCAGCAAACGTGTTTCTTGGGTACTCAAACTGTTGGCTTTGCGTCTGGCACAAAGTGCTAATACCCGCGCAACGAACTGCTCCAATTCTTCAATTGGCAGACTTTCTACCCCATGCAGCAGCTCATCGGTAGATACTTGTGAGGTGATTTGTATGCTCGACATCAGCATTTACCTGTCAATGGTTGGTATGATCGGAGTATACCACTTGTTGCATATCAGACGATTACTCCACTGCGCCCGTCTCAAATGTCATGTATTTAGCGTTTTCAATTGGCGGTTAGCTTTCCTGTACTGAAATAGCTGAACACCGATACCCAGAACCGCATAAGTAGCCACAACGATAAACCCAAGGTCTTGATACAGATGGTTGAGCAGCCACACCACCAGCACATAGATAAGCGGCACAACGGGAATATTCGGAAAAATCGCAACACCTGCATTGGGTAAACGTCCATTCTGAATGTGGCAAATATTCCCCTCGGCAACCTCTAAGACAAACCCAACAAAGCAAGAAATCACCGACAATATTAGAATAAATAGATACATAAAAATAACCATAAATCAAATTTTCACTAAATTTTCATGAAAATAAAAATAAGCAGTCCAAAAACGACGTAATGCAACAATTGCAACCAGTAGGGTATCGGCTTTCTTAACATTGGTTTAGCAAAGCGGACAACGCTATATGCAGCTAAGAACAAAGCAACTATCAACCAGTAATACGGAACATAGCTATGTAATTTGATACTAAAAACTGCTGATAAAACAAAAGACAATAGGATTAAGCCAGCATAACCACCTTGCCAGATTGAACTAACCGACCACTGCGTATGACAAGCGGAGCATTCAGGGTGAAAACCGATGCCAATAACTGATCTAAACAAACTCAGTGTAGAAATAGTGTTTTCACCGCAAGCAGGACACTTAATATCTGTTTTATTAATCACGGTAGAATTCCCGCACTCTCCGCTTCAAACACCAAAATATCCCCCGGCTGGCATTGCAACACCTCGCAAATTTTCTCCAGCGTATCAAAGCGGATGCCTTTGACCTTGCCGGATTTGAGCAGGGACACATTCTGTTCGGTAATGCCAATGCGTTCCGCCAACTCTTTCGAGCGCATCTTACGTTTGGCGAGCATCACATCAAGGTTCACAATAATAGGCATGGGGTCACACAATCTGGCGGTTATCGTCGGCAATCACAGCAGCGGCTTGCAAGGCATGGGCAAGCATCACCATTAACGCCCCGATTAACACCACCAGCACATCATTCATCTCAAGGCTAATCGCTATCACCTGATGCCCTTCTGGGTTCTCCAACGTTACCGCCAGCACCATCAACAATCGCACCACGGGGCTAGCTACGCCAAACACCATCAACGCCACGCCAAAACGCCGCAATTGCCGCGCAATGTCCGCGTGAAAATAGTCGCCTTGCGCCAACCAACGAAACACCCCCGCCATTGCCCAAATCCCCCACATCATAATCAACAAGTGTAGGGTAGAAAGTCCCCAGCCCATCCACACGCCAAAAGGTGTCAACTGGAGTGGTTCATTGGTGAGGGTGGCAAAGTTTTTTAGGATAAGCGCCTGCCCATCGGATAGCCACCATAGCAGCGTGTTGGATAAGAGCAATAGTACTGAAATCACTTTCGCAGCAGGTGCAAGCCAATGTTTCAGACGGGTGGTGTGCAAGCGCATGGTAGTTACCTGAATTTCTTATTGAGTTTGAAAATATTATCGTAATACAATAATTACTTCAACCAAAAAGGTATTAAAACATGAAACGATTCATCCCCATCGCTGCCGCTGTCATGCTCGGCGCATGTACTTCCATCCCTGTCAAAACGCTGTACAAACTCGCCACCGCTGACTTGATGACGGTTGATCCAAGCATTTTACGGGTTGCCGCGCAAATGCCGGATTGGGTGGCGCCACGCCCTGATGGCGTCAAGCTGGAACTCGGCATGAAGCGTGACGGTGAAACACCCATTAACGAACACTTCAACCTCGAAGCCATCCCCTTGGCGCTGGAAGGCAAAACGCTTACCGATGCCGACAAATCGGGCTATAAACTATATGCGTATCGGCTTGCACCGGCGGATATTCCACGCCTTCAACACTTCCGCGACACGCTGCAAGCAAAAAAAGCCGATGGTGGCAAGAAGCCGGAAAGTACGATGGGCGTAAGCGTGGATGCGTGCCGCAAGACTGAGTTGCCCGCAGGCAAAATCCCCGCCACGACCTTCCTGCAATTGGATAGGGAGTCGGGCTATCTGCCCTTGTTGGTCGATTACGATTTGCGCCAAGCGGTGGATGGCAAAGAATTGGCGGCATTAATCCCGCCGTGTTAGTTGCCCAGCATCCACTATACTAACGCGTATTATTCACCGCTGGCACGACACATGAGCGCTTCGACCCTCAGCATCAGTTTTCAAACGTGGGATTCACCCTTAGGGCGACTGTTTATCGCCGCCGATCACGATGCTTTACGCGCCATTGCGTTTGAAAGCAATTGGGCACGAATCCGTGCCACGCTGGGTACAATGCAGGCACAAACCAACCCGCTGATTGTGCAAACCATCGTACAGTTACAAGCCTATTTCGCGGGCGAATGCCAGACGTTTGAGTTGCCCTTACACTTGAACGGCACACCTTTCCAGCAGCGCACTTGGCAAACCTTACGTAACATCCCCTACGGCGAAACCCGCAGCTATTCCGAACAAGCGAATGCCGTAGGGCAGCCGCAAGCGGTGCGGGCAATTGGGCACACCAACAGTTTGAACCCGATCAGTATTGTGATTCCCTGCCACCGCGTGATTGCCAAATCGGGCAAACTCGCGGGGTACGCAGGCGGGTTGGCAGCGAAGCAGTTTTTGCTGACATTGGAGCAACGTTATAGATAGTTAGGCATATTGCCAATACGAAGGAGCAAGGCGTACCATACACATAATAAAATACACACTTTTGAATACATCATGATAACAGCACACAAAATCCCCCCATCCAAAGCCACGCGCAAAAACTTCACCATGCCCGATGAAACAGCGCGGGAATTGGATTTTCTGGCAACGTTTCTCCACAAGAAGCAAAGTCAGGTCATTCAGGAATTGATTCACAACGCATCGGCAGCTCTGCGTAATGACCTGCGCCTTGCCAAGCTAAAGCAATTGAAAGGAGCTTTTACGGGTTTGATTGGCGACGAACAGTCGATTCAACGCATGAAAAGTGAGCGCACGCTATGAGCCAACGGATTTTCGTCGATGCCAACGTTATCAATGACATTTTCGATGCCAAGCGGCGTTTTCACGAAGCTAGTTACCAATGCCTTGAATACTGCCTAGAGCAAGGGCTGACCTTGGTAACGACTTGTGACATTGTGACCACGGTGTACTACATCACCGCCAAAAGCCAAGACCGTGCCAAAGCATTGGATGCACTGGAACAGGTCAATGCCATTTTTGAGATTGTGCCGTTTGGCAATAACCAGTTAGCCGATGCGATTACCTTGATGCAACAAGATACCGATTACACCGATCTTGAGGATACGGTGCAATACGTGCTGGCAACACAAGCGGGATGTGACATTATCCTGTCGAATGATGCCGGTTTTGTAGCCAAAAACTTGACGCTTATGAGTAGTACGGATTTCGCCGCCTCCAGCCAATCTAACCGCTAAACTGCACCGAGGCCGAAATGTTCCGCCAATACCGCCGCTTGTTCGTGTGGGGCAAGGGTGTGTTGCGTGGTCAAACCTTCCTCCACCTGCTTAAAACTGTCGCCAAACAGGATATTGCGCCCGCTAACCGTGAAGCGCACCACCAACGGTTTCTGGGTAAACACCGCGTCAGGATGGGTAGAGTTCAACCAGTTTGCCGGGGCAAAATCAATCCACTCGACCGGGCAGCGGTTAAAACCGTATTGCTTCACCCATGCGTCATCTACTTGCGCTTTGAGGACAATATCGCCGCCTTCCCCACTCAGCATGAAAGTGTCACAGCCTTGTGGAATTGGCGCTTCCAACACATCCAACCGTAGCGGTGCGCGGATGCCGTAGCTGCCAAAACCTAAATCACACAGCCATTCCGTACCCTCCAGCGTGACCAGCAAGGCCATGTGGGTACGCGGGCGTTTCATGGGGTAAAACATCGGGCGGGCGGCAACGAATTGGTAAGGGATTTGCAGCGCTTGCAGTGCCATTGCAAACAGTCCATTGACTTCGTAGCAGTAGCCGCCGCGCTGCTTGCCAACGATTTTCGCCACAATGTCGGCGGGGTTGAGGGAAATGGGTTTGCCTGCCAATACATCCAGATTTTCAAAGGGTACACTGCGCAACTGGTGTTGCATCAAGGCTTGCACGGTGGCAAGGTCGGGGCGTAATTCACCCGTGTAGCCGATGCGCTGGCAGTAAGCGGTGAGGTTGAATATTGCTGATTCCATGCTTTTTTCCTTCCAATATTTGGTTTTTTAAACTCAAACCCACAATGTTCCGCTGAATACCGTCACGGCTGAACCCGCCAGCAATACCCGTTCACCCAGCCATTCAACCAATACTTCACCACCACGGGCGGATGCTTGATACGCTTGCAGGCTGTTTTTACCCAAACGCTCCGCCCAAAAAGGGGCAAGCGTGCAATGCGCCGAGCCTGTTACTGGGTCTTCGTCAATGCCAGCAGCAGGGGCAAAAAAGCGTGACACGAAATCATATTCCGTGCCGTGCGCCGCAGCCGTCACTATGATGCCGCGTGTGACTTGGCAGGCTTTGAGGGCGGCAAAGTCCACTTGTATCCGCCCTACTTCGGCTTCACTCTCCAGCAGCACCAAATAATCGACATGGTTGGAAAATACCGTCGCGTCCGTCACGCCCAAGGCTGCCAACAGCCCGCTGGGTGCTGATGCCGCTGTTGCAGGTGTCGCGGGAAAATCCAGCATAATCCGCTTGCCGACGAGTTGCGCCGTCAGAACACCGCTGCGGGTATAAAAACGTGCGATTGCGTTGCTGGCTAACCAACCTTCCTGCCAAAGAATGTGGGCAGTAGCCAGCGTGGCATGTCCGCACAAATCAACTTCAACCGTTGGGGTAAACCAGCGTAATGCAAAACCGTCGGCTTCGCGCCACACGAACGCGGTTTCGCTCAGGTTCATTTCCGCCCCGACCGCTTGCATCCAACGTGCATCGGCTGCCTTATCCAACAGGCACACGGCGGCTGGATTGCCGGAAAATGGTTGACTGGTGAAGGCATCGACTTGAAATAAAGGTATGTTATTCATACGGTGTACCATCCTTGTGGGTGAATAACCATTCTCCAGCAACTTGCACAGCCTGAAGATCATCGTCTGGGTAGTTGGCTGAATCGCCTGCCATCCGGTCGCCGATTTCGAGATACAGCACGTCGCTATCCGTGTCGTTGCTCAGATTGGCAGCATTACCAGCACCTGCTGGAAAACCTGCACACATACCGGGTTCAAGCCGGGTTGCGCCGTCGTTGGTGTGCAGGGTCGGGCAGCCTTGCAGGATATACACAAACTCATCCTGCTTGGTGTGGGAATGGCGCAAGGCAGAAATCGCACCGGGAGTCAGCTGGGTCAGGTTGACACCAAAATTATTCAGCCCGAAAAAGTCGCCAAGCTGGCGTTTTTCCCGCCCGGTCATACGCGAGGCGAAGGGTTCCGGGTAAACGGAGGGCTTGATGCGGGGCGGAATGTCAGTGGCGTTGATGGCGCTGTTTTTCATAGTGTATCAGCCTCCGGTTTCTTGTTGGATCAGGGCGGAAAATGCTTGCCAGCAGCGGGCTTGTTCAAACATGGTGGACTGTCCCAATAGTTACTTGTCAGGCATAGCAGTTTATAGGTCGCGCAATATAGCGGTACAGGTGTAGATTCTGTTTAAATTAGCAGTACAGTTTAATGGAATACCCATGACCCTCTACCACGGCATAGCCACCCAACTCACTGCGCACATCGACAACGGCGTTTACCCACAAGGCTCACGCCTGCCCGGTGTACGCCGCCTCAGCCAGCAATTCGGCGTAAGCATTTCCACCATCGTGCAAGCGCAACGCCAGCTCGAAAACCTTTGTCTGATCGAAGCCCGCCCGCGTTCCGGTTATTACATTCGCCTGCGCCCCTGGCTCAAACCCGAATTGCCTACCACTTCACAACCTGTCCTCAAACCCACGCCCGTAACGGGTCAAGAACTGGTGTTACAACTCGCGCAAGCCACCAGCCGCGCGGGTTTCGTGCAGCTTGGTGCTGCCGTGCCAGACGAATCGTTCATGCCGATGCGAGCCTTCCAGCGCAGCCTCGCCAAAACCGTGCGGCACTATGGCAAACGCGCCGCCAACTACGCCTTCCCACCCGGTTTGCCCGAATTGCAGCAACAATTAGCACGGCGAATGCACTTGTGCGGCAGCCCCGTTGCTGCCAACCGTATCCTCATCACCAACGGCTGTCAGGAAGCGCTTTCCCTTGCCTTGCAAACCGTTGCCAGTGCGGGCGATATTATCGCTATCGAATCACCGACCTTTTACGGCTTGCTGCAAGTCATTGAAGCGCTGGGCATGAAGGCGCTGGAAATCCCTACCGACCCGCAAGAAGGTATCAGCCTGCCCGCCCTCGAACTCGCGCTGACACAGTGGACGGTAAAAGCCTGCGTGCTAATCCCCAACTTCAGCAACCCGCTCGGCAGTTTGATGCCAGTGGAGCGCAAGCGGCAACTGGTCGCCCTCGCCCACCGTCACAACTTGCTGCTGATCGAAGACGATATTTACGGCGACCTCGGTTTCAACGGCGCACGCCCGCCCAACCTGCTCAGTGTTGAACCAGACCCTGCCAACGGCAATGTGATTTACTGTTCATCGTTTTCCAAAACTGTGGCGCAAGGCTTGCGTATCGGCTGGATGGTATTGCCGGAACGCTTTTTCTGCCGTGCGGAATACCTCAAGTACGTCGCCAACCTTGCCGCGCCGACCTTGCCCCAATTGGCACTGGCGGACTTCCTCGCGCACGGCGGCTACGAACGTTATTTGCGCCAAGTGCAAACCCGCTATGCCCGCCAAGTCGATTTGTTCAGCCATGCCATCAGTCAGCATTTCCCCGCAGGCACACGGGTCACACAACCCAAAGGTGGCTTCGTCTTGTGGGTGGAATTGGCGGAAGGCACGGATACCTTGCGCATGACGCAAGACTTGCTGAAGCAAGGGATTAGCATTGCACCGGGGCAAATCTTTTCCGCCACGCAAAAATACCGCCACTGTATCCGCCTCAGTTGTGCGCAGCCATGGACGGCGGAGGTGGAGCAGGCGTTGGTAACGGTCGGCAAACGGGCAGACTCGGTAAACGAAGCCCGCTAGTCCCGCGACTTAAAGCGTTTGGCAGACGCTTTCGCCTGCTTGTAAAAACGCCCCAACGCCCGATCCTGCTCACGTCGTTCCGCGACTGAGCCGCTGTTGCGTGCCTGTTCTGCCAGCAACTTGTGGTAATTATCCAGCCGCCGTTGTTCCAGCTTGCCAGCCTCGACCGCTTGCCGGACGGCGCACTCTGGTTCAGCCAGATGCTGGCAGTCGTGGAAGTGGCATTGCCGCGCTAGCTGTTCAATGTCGGCGAAGGTGGACTGAATCCCTTCCTCGCAATCCACCATTTGCAACTCGCGCATTCCCGGCGTATCCAGCAGGATGCCGCCGCCCTGTAAACGATGCAGGCTGCGGGATGTGGTGGTGTGCCGCCCCTTGCTGTCCTTTTCCCGAATGGGCGCGGTCGCCTGCCCATCATCGCCTTGCAGGCTGTTGAGGAGGGTGGATTTGCCCACGCCGGATGACCCCAGCAAGGCAATGGTTTGCCCACTGCTGCACCACATGGCGAGTGTTGCAACATCCTGCGCATCGGTCGCGTTGATGACTTCAATTGGAAGGCTGGGGTAAGGCTTGCGGAGCGCATCCACGTACTCCGACGTATCCGCGCACAAGTCTTTTTTGGTCAGCACTACCACCACATCAATCGCAGCCTCCGCCGCCAACGCCAGATAGCGTTCCAGCCGGTTAAGGCTGAATTCCTCATTGCAGGAAGTCACTACAAACAGCGTGTCGATATTGGCGGCAATAAGCTGGAGTACGGCTTCACTGCCTGCGCTGCGGCGCTTGATTAGCGTTTTACGTTCCAGCAGATGCAGTGGCTGCAAGTCCCTGTCCAGCAGCAGCCAATCGCCGACCGTGGGATGATTTTCGGGCGCTTCGTGCCGCCACGGATAGGTGGAAAGCTGGAGCGATTGCGCCTGCCCTTGCGCATCCAGCCCTAGGCATTCAATCAGGTTGCGTTGCACGCCAGTGACACGAAACGGCAGGCTGGTTGCCAGCGCTTCCAGCGTAAGTTGTGACTGAAAAAAATGATTCCATCCCAGTTCATGGAGATGTGTGATTTGCATGACTGTATTCCCAATAAGCAAAAACAAAACACCCGCCTGTTGTCAGGCGAAAGTTATTGGGGATTCGGCAGAATCCCGGCACAAACCGGGACGCAAAGAGATCAGAAGATCAGCGTTTCGCGGCCTGTGCAACGTGGTAAACAATCATGAACAAGCTCCTTTTGATGATGGGTAGGAATAGGAAAAGTATAGCATTATCGACCGTTCAGCTTGATAGAAAAGGATAAAAACTGTGCTACTTTCATACTTACCCCAACTTGCAGGAGAGTATTGATGCGTATCACCGCCAAAGCCTTGTTTATCGGTCTGTTTATTGTGTTGCTGCACGGCTGTGCCACCATGGAACAGACTACCACCAAATCCGATGGAACCCCTTCCCAAACAACCCAGACCGATTGCCACATCGTCTATGACGCTGGCAGCAGTGGTACACGCCTGTACATCTATCAACAGCAAGGCGAGACATGGGTGGAACACGCAGGCCCCAAGGTCAGTGCACTGGCTGACCCGGTGCGTTCCATCCGGGGCAAAAGTCCCCGCGATCTGGATGCGGTCACTACCGAAGTCGTTGCCGCACTGGACAGTATCCAGCAGGATGGCCCGCTGAAAGATGGCAAACCCAAATGGCAAGCGTTTGACTGGAGCGAGCAATGCCGTCCGGTTTCTGCCAATGTGTTTGCCACTGCTGGGATGCGCATTGCCGAACAAGAAAACCGCGCGGTCAGTGCCACCTTGTGGAGCAACCTGAAACAAAAGTTGCAAGCCAAGGTAGGCAACAACGTGGCAGTGAATGCACGCACACTGACCGGCTTTGAAGAAGGCTTGTATGCTTGGCTGGCAGCCCGCTCAGAACAAAAAGACAACCAGTTTGGCATTGTCGAAATGGGCGGAGCCTCGACCCAGATTGCCTTCCCCTGCACCCAGTGCAATGCCGCTGATGAAGCGGTGAAAACCGTGCAGGTGGATGGCAAACCGCTGCAAATGTACAGCTATTCCTTCCTCGGACTGGGGCAGGATGAAGCGCCGAAATCATTGGGAATGGCTTCCGCCTGTGCATACGGTGTCAAAACCATCATGCCAACTTGGCAGGAAAGCATGTGCGCACAAAGTATGCGCCTGACCGACAAGCTGGGCATCCGTAACCCTTACAACTTCGCAGGCAATCAGCGTGGGGCGCACGAACAGGTTCCCAGCCGCTTGGCGGATGCCGGAAAATGGTATCTGACCGGGGCATTCAACTACATGGATGATAAAAATATCGACACCTGTTGCGGTGGCACGGACAAGTGCTTTGAAGAACAAACCTCCTGCTTCCGTGCCGTTTACCTGAAGGAATACCTGCGCAATCTGGACGTGCCTGCCGATTCGGCAAAAATGGATGTCAGTTGGACACGGGGTGCGGTGCAATGCACAGCAGATGATTGCCTGCAACAAGCCAAGCCCCCCGCCTGTGACTGGACAAACAAGGGATGCCTGCAATAGGCAAACCGCACTGGGGCGGAGATCCGCCCCTTTCATTCAACTATAGCACAAACCGGCAACCTAGCCGCACACTCAGGCAAACGCCAACGCCTGTTCAACATCGGACAGCAAATCCGCCACATCTTCCAACCCCGCCGACACCCTGACCAGCCCTTCGCTGATCATGTGTTCCGCTCGCTCTTCCGGCGTATACGTGGAATGCGTCATGCTGGCAGGATGTTGCGCCAAACTTTCCGCATCGCCCAAACTCACTGCACGGGTGATCAGGTTCAAGGCATTCATGAAACGGCAACCCGCCGCAAAGCCGCCCTTGAGTTCAAACGCAATCATACCGCCGGGTTGCACCATTTGCCGCTGCGCCAAAGCGTATTGCGGGAAACTTTCCAGACCGGGGTAATGGCAGACTTCCACCTTGGGATGATTGGCAAGGAAGGCGGCAATTGCTTGCGCATTCTGGCAGTGCCGATCCATCCGCAGCGCGAGGGTTTTCAAACCGCGTAATACCAGAAACGCATCCTGCGAGGACATCACCGCACCCGTCATATCCTTGATGCCGTAAAAGCGTACTTGAGTCAGCGTTTCGGCATCGCCGACAATCGCCCCCGCAATCAGGTCGCCGTGTCCGCCGAGGTATTTGGTGGCGGAGTGCACCACATAATCCGCGCCCAATTCCAGCGGACGTTGCAGGTAAGGCGTGCAATAGGTGTTATCAACTACGACTTTGCAGTTGTCGTGCTGGTGAGCAATAGCGGCAACCGCCGGAATATCCACCAGCCGCATATTGGGATTGGCGGGCGATTCAAAGAACACAATACGGGTGTTCGCGCTGATGGCAGCCGCAAGGTTGGCAGGGTCAGCCATATCGACGTGGGTAATGGTTACGCCGAATTTCGCCAGCCCGTGATTGAAAAACGCATAGGTGCAACCGTACAGCGTTTTGTCGGCAATGATTTCGTCGCCCGGTTTGAGCAGCGTCCACAGCAAGGCAGCGGTTGCACCCATGCCAGAGGCTGTCACCAGCGCGGCTTCCCCGCCTTCCAAATCGGCGAGGCGTTGTTCCAGCAAGACCGTGGTGGGGTTGCCAACGCGGGAATAGACGAAGCCTTGCTGCTCACCGGCAAACCGCGCACTGCCGTCTTCCACCGTGGGGAAGGTGTAGGTGGAACTCAGGTGTATCGGCGGATTCAAATCGCCTGTACCTGCATAAGCATCGTAGGCGTGGTGAATGGCACGGGTGGAAAATCCTTGTTTGTCGTGGGTTGGTTTGCTCATCATTCCCTCTGCTGTTGATGCAGGCGTTCCTGCAATGCCTTTATCGTTCGTATCAAGCATGTAAAGTATCAGAATACCACCCGTCCAAGGTCAAAAAGATCAGGGCGTTCTGCCATGAAATCATCGTCGGCACTCGGGATGTCCGCAAACGATGTCCAGCTTTTGCGCTTGGGCGTGATGATGAGCGCATCGCCTTCGCGTCGAATTAGTACTTCATCAATGCCTTCAAACTGGAAGATGCGCGGGATGCGGACGGCTTGGCTTTTTCCGTTTTTGAATAATTTGGCGGCTATGGCAGTCATGGCAATACCCTCTTGTTTGGAAACGTGAGGTTAGTACATGCCTTGTATATGCAGGGATTCAAGAGTGGTTGAATGCCATAGGCGATTAGCACCGAGGGGGCAATCATCATGCGCTGGGCATCCCAAATTGATCGTAACCCAGAATTTCATCAGGTGTGTGCCGATCAAGCAGAGGCAACGCTGCACAACGTTTGGCAATCGTTAACAACCGTTCTTTGAGTGCTGTTTGAGAGGTTGCTTGTGCCGTTTCCGTTTTTTCAGGTATCAGCATGATCACCTTCATAATCGTTTACCTATCAAGGGAGGCAGATGATGATATTACGCTTGTTGGTTTGAAGCTATCTACCGCCGCTCTGCTTATGGCTAGGCATGGGGAGTAGTGTCTTAATGCCTAACTGTTCAAATAATCACATCAAACGCCCGCAACTCATGTCCGACTGCCACGCGATAAACAAAAAAGTCATTGCGATCAACGGTGAATACACGATTTGTTCCCAGCCGTTGTGCTGCCACAACCAATGACGCATCGGCGAGATCCATCGGGCGGTCAATGTACTTTTCCATTAGGTTCAATGCGGTACTGAGGGCAGATTCATCCATAAACCAGACGCTTAAGGCTTTGCGCTCAATGAACTGGCGCAACGCTTTGCTGCCTTGGCTATCGGGGGATAACAGATGAAATACTTCGGTCAATACTGGAATGGTTGTGATCAGCGGCTCACGGATGGTTTTCAGCAAACCGCTACAATGCTTGTGGTAAGGGTCTTGCGGGTCAAACAGGGCTACCAATGGCCCGGTATCCATTAAAATCATCGGGCGTGCTTTTTCAGCAGCAGTTCACGGATTCCCTGCTTCGCCCGATTCGACGGTACTTTGGCGTAGCCGCCTTGCCCCAAATCCAGTGATTGGTAGATGGCAAACGCATTCGGCACTGCCTGTTGCTCAAGCACTGGGGCAGAGCGGTACTTGGTAACGATGAACTCCACAAAGTGCAGGATTTCCCGCTGAATGCTTTCCGGCAGGTTGCGTGTCTGGTCAACAATCTGGTCAAAAGTTTGCATGGTATTAGTCTGCAAGTGGTTAATGCTTAACAGTATACGCCGGACGCAAGCTGGGGCAAGAGTCTATCGATCGCTACGCTGTTTGGGCTTCCCCGTCGGCTTCGGTTTGCCGCCAAAGTCTGAGCGTGGCTTCGACGGCAACCCCGTATGCTGCGTCAACACCTTCCCACTCTGCGGCTTACCCGCATTCGGTTTCGCTGCCACTTGCGCAGGCTTCCCCACCCGCTTCTGATGCTCCCCGCCCTTATTCTTGCGCCGATGCGCCTCATACACCAACTGTTCCTCACCCGCCTTGTAATGCGGGATCAACTGGTTCTCGCCATCGCCGATCAGTTCCTGCCGCCCCATCTCTGCCATCGCTTTGCGCAGCAGCGGCCAGTTTTTCGGGTCGTGCCAGCGCAAGAACGCTTTGTGCAGCTTGCGCTGTTCCGGTGATTTCGCCGTTGCCACCTTTTCGCTCTTGTAGGTGACTTTGTGCAGCGGGTTTTTGTCGGTGTGGTACATGGTGGTGGCGGAGGCCATCGGTGAGGGGTAAAACGCCTGCACTTGGTCGGCGCGGAAGCCGTGTTTCTTCAGCCACAGCGCGAGGTTGAGGGGGGCGGCGTTTGAATTCGTCATACGCGCCGATGCCCGGTTTCATCATTTTGGATAGGGGGCCGGATTCGGTGTGTTCCGGTGCAATTTTTAAATAGCCGCCGACGTGGTGTGTCACCAATTCTTTGACGTATTCGGGGTCTTTGATGGCAAGGTCATAGCGCACCCCTGAACCGATCAGGATTTTCTTGATACCGGGTAAGGTACGCGCTTCGCGGTACAATTCCTTCAATGCGGCGTGGTCGGTATTGAGGTTGTGGCACACGTCGGGGTAAACGCACGCAGGTTTGCGGCACGCGGCTTCGATCTTCGGGTCTTTGCAGGCGAGGCGGTACATATTCGCGGTGGGGCCGCCAAGGTCGGAAATTACCCCGGTAAATCCCGGTACTTTGTCGCGGATTTCCTCGACTTCGCGGATGATGGATTCTTTGGAACGGCTTTGGATAATGCGCCCTTCGTGTTCGGTAATCGAACAGAAGGTGCAGCCGCCAAAGCAGCCGCGCATGATATTCACCGAGAAACGAATCATGTCATAAGCGGGGATTTTTACGCCGTTATAGGACGGGTGCGGCAAGCGAGCGTAGGGCAGCCCAAACACGAAATCCATTTCGGGCGTGGTCAGCGGAATCGGTGGCGGGTTCAGCCACACGTCAAGGTTGCCGTGTTTTTGCACCAAGGCGCGGGCGTTGCCGGGGTTGGTTTCCAAGTGCAGCACGCGGTTGGCGTGAGCGTACAAGGCTTTGTCTTTGCTGACTTTTTCGTAAGACGGCAGGCGGATCACGGTGGTGTCGCGGTCTAAACGGGCGCGGGGGTGGAAGATCAGCTTGTGTTCGTCGGGGCGTTTGCTGCGCGGGTCTTCGTATTCAAACCACTGCACATTGCGCTTTTCGACTTCGCATTCACTCATCTCGGTGGTGTTGAGGTAGTGGAGGATCACTTTGTTGCTCAAAGGGGCTATTAGCCTACCTCATTCGTGAAGGTGTTTGATGGAAATTTTCCAAATCACGGAAACGATGTTGGTTGAAATTTATTTTTCTGACTAAAATTGTCTTCTGTAATAGGTAATTTTTATAGATAATCACCTTACCTCTTCACAGCGATGGATAAACAAGTATGACAGCTCTCACCAATGATAATATTAGCGACATCAAGAAAAACCTCAGTGATCGTTACAAATCAGATTTTCCTATCATCAAAGAGCTAATCCAAAATGCCGATGATGCCAAAGCACCTCGCTTTGTCTTTGGTATTCATAGTGGAATACCTGATTGTAAACATCCATTGTTGCAAGGCGTAGGCTTATGGTGCTTCAATGATGGTGAATTCAAAACTGCTGATAAAGAATCTATTGGCTCAATGGGGATTAATGCTAAAGCAGGTGAGAGTGAACCAATTGGTAAGTTTGGTTTGGGGATGAAAAGTGTTTTTCATTGGTGTGAATCATTTTTGTATATTGCATTTGATAAAGAAAAATCTATTAATTGCTCGGATTTAATAAATCCTTGGAATAATCATAAAGATAATTACCCACATAAAAACTGGGAAGATGATTGGGTTAATTATGAATCAGAAGACATACGAATACTAAAAAATGAGTTTGCTGGACTTATTAATAAAGAAAGCTCATGGTTTTTGTTATGGATTCCATTAAGGACGGAGTGTCATCTAAAAATTCCAAATCGAACAGATAAAAAATATAGCAGCATTACACCTAATCGCCCAGGTGATAAGTTAGAAGAACTGAATTTTCTGACCAATGAAAACCTATCAATACAAATAGGAAAATTATTACCTTTATTAGCCAACATCAAAGAAGTTAGTTTTCTTGTTAATATGGAAAATTGGAAAAAATATGAGTTTACTATTCATTTAGATATAAAGCCGCGATTGATTAAACCAGATGGAGAGAATAGCGTTACTAGTATTGGGAAAATAAAAATTGGTACTATTGTTGAAATGCCAATATGGGGAAAAAGAAATCGAATAAATCAATGCGGTACGTTATTTGATAAATTAAAACACCATCAATATTGGCCAGAAATACGTTATATAGATAAGGAATATGGCGAAGAAAAGACAAAAGAAGATAAATCTAGTGCAGAAGGAGCTATTCTTATTTCTCATCAAGATGGAGTGTCAGGAAAGCTTACAATGCAGTGGGCAGTATTTTTACCTCTTGAAGAAAAGACCCATATTAAAGAAGTTAAAATACCTAATAGCTCCCGACATTATCATTTTGTACTGCATGGTCAGTTTTTTATTGATGCGGGGCGACTTGGAATTCATTCTTTCGATAGTCTCAGCAAGCTATGTATAAACATAGATGATGTAAAAAATGAGCAATCACTACGTCAAGTTTGGAATCAAGCATTAGCTCAGGAAATGTGTTTCCCTTTGATTTTGCCAGCATTAAATGAATATATTAAAGCCAACCAACTCAAAAATAATGAAATCGAAGAACTCACTATAGCGTTTAAGCAAGCACTAGAGGGCTTTGAGTATCTAAAATTTATTTGCAATGAGTATAGTTGGTTTCGTGAGTTATTACCATCTGGCAGTCAATGGCGATTACATAAAAATAGTGATGCAATAAATATTCTGCCTTTGCCTGCTCCGCCTCAAGATTCAACCAAACGCCCGTGGGAAGTGCTGCCTTGTTTAGCAGAATTGCAAAATACATTTTTTGCAGATAATAATAGCACGGCTATATCTGTAGCACATTACCAATGGAATGAAGAAAGTATTTTATCTATTTTGCAAAAACCATCGGCTAGCTTATTTGCTGAATCTATTCAGTTAGATTATTTTAATGACTTTCTCAGTCTCATTAATCCTCAACTTGGTTTTGGAAAGGTACAACAAGCCTTATTGAAATTTATTCGAGAAGCCATTAGCCATCATGGACAACAACGACTTAGACACAATAAGACTAAAATTGCCAGAGTATTAGAGCATGTTCCTGCTGAAAAACGCTGGCGATTTGGTGCTCTTGAAGAAAAATCACAATCAAATATTAGTGATGATATTTTAAAAGCATTATGGCAATGTGAAGGAGAAATTCTACCCATACCTGCTTTCCTTGATAGCAATGATAAATCTGCACAAGGAAAACCAACAAAACAAGCAGCAGAACAATGGTTGAAATCTTTGCAGGAATTTAAACCTGAAAAAATATTGCATTTAACGAAGACTGTTTTAAAAGATTTAGATAAAAATGATTGCTTACTGCTCATTAAAGAAAATCAAGATTGGAGAATTATTTCTGCTTATGATGCGAAACAAGACAAAAAAATAGTAGTTAGCTATCGAGAACTATCAAAATCAAACGAAAAGTCTTTACTGTTTTCATTTGCAGGAAAAGATATGCATGAAAAAATAAAAGTACTATCTAATTGCTTGTCGAGTTCTTTGGTTTTAGCGATTGATGCAGAGTATAATGAAATACTTTTTGATAAAATTTTACCTAAAGAAAATGAAGATGAAGCAATATTTAATGCGTTAGTGAAATCTGATGAAAAATTGAATCCAGAACTATTGCCGAGGAAGAAAATATTAGAAATCTGCCAAATCACTGACAAGGCTCATGTAATAAAAGGAGTCCGTTATGTCCTTCATGCGAATTGTGCATATAAAGATAATACTGATGCAGTTTTATGGATAAATGCTCACGATCAATCGTCAGCATGGGAAAAATTACAGCGCAAACTTATAGGTAATAATCATTGGCAAGTCATAGGGCCAGAACTGGTTAATGTGCTTTCTCGTAATACTTCGGGAATTCTTAGTATTAAAGAAATCAAACCTGATAAAATTCTAGAAGAACTTGAAAAGTTAGAGAGTCTTACATCATTACAAGCTGAAGATTTTACAACAGATGAACGTACTGAAATTCTTAATAAGATTGCTGATAAAAATTTCTGGTGTCGTTTGCCTTGGCACAAAACGGTTGATGGGCGCTGGGTATCCATTGAAGCCAATACTTATTTAAAAACATCGATTGAATTACCTAGCTCCTTGAAAGATGATATTAGTATTATTGAGCCTGTTAGTGAAATTTCTGAAAAGCAAAATTGGATTACCAAACTAGATGAACAAGTAGCTATCAGTATTGCACTAGATAGCGGTAAATCTAGCGAATATAACAAAGAAATTCTGACTTGGTTAGGTAAAGATAAACTCAATCTTGAGTCACAAGAAAAACTTAAATCTACAAAATGGTTGTTATTAAAAAACAATCAAATCTTGTCACCTAATGATATTATTACCATTACAGGACTGGAAGATGCTATTCAAAAATTGGCAGCATCCGCTAGTTATGCCTATGCCAGTGATAAAGACTTGCATGACAGCATTATTCAGCATTCTGCCTTTGACAAAAAAGTAAAACCTCTATTTTTTACTAAGTCAGAGTCGGTTTTGGAAACACTGGCTTTATTGATGAATGAAGTTTCCGCCTATGCAATTGGTTCTTTATGTGAGTCTGATGATATTGGCAAGCTGGCAAAGACTTTAGCGGATTGCGAATCTGCACCAAGCTGGGGAATTATTAAAGCATTACTTGATGTTAAAATTTCCAATGATGATCAAAAAGCAAAATTTACACTGGATGATTGTAAACGTCATTTGTTGGCTAATTTTAATAGGCTTCCTGAAAAAGAAACGTTAATCAATATATTCGACTGGTTGCAAAAGAAAAACTCCCAACAAGCACAATCAGCTTATGCTTTTTACTTGCGCCAAATGGTAGTGGCGGGTTATGTAGAGGAATTGCTACCTCAGATCAAGTTATTAGCGAAAGATGGTAAAAGCTGGAAACTAGCAAGTGAGTTGTGTATTGACGCACCAGGCGTTGATGATGCATTTGTATTGTGTGATGAACAACGCTCAATTCTCAAAAATCATTTAAATTATGGCAATGAACTGGTTGATAAGCAAACCAATGATTCATCTCAGTCAGCCCAGCTTGATAATTACTTGAAGTTATTTGAAGGCTTATCGAAAAACCAACTATTAGGCTTACTATTAATATTGCTTGGAAAATCAAAAGATAAACAAGAGCAAATAAAAGCCTATCTTAATCCTTTTCGTATTGATGAAATATTTAATAGTTTAAAGTGGAATCCACCTATATTAAACTCATTAAATATACTCAATTATGATTTTAAAATCACCCGTTCGTTTGAAGTGGAGAACAAAAAATCATGCGAGTCAGCTCTAGTCAACGGATTACATATTAAGTTGGAGAAACAACAGAAAAATAGTAAATTCGCAGAGACCAATAATATACTAGGTAATAGAACCACCTTTAAATTAAAAGAAAATATAGATAATCTCTTTATAGATAAAAGCAATCTATTTATTGATAAAAAAGAGCAAAAGGTTAGCACTAGATTATACTTATGGGATAACAAATCAATTTCGTTAAACAATAGCGAACATGCAAACAAAATAGTAAGAGAAACATGCCGTTGGTTATGGACTGAGCTTTACCTACAAGATGAAGACAGTCTAAATAAGCTATTTGATCAATTATCAGAAAGCCATCAATTAGATATTGATGTTACTCGAAGAGTTATCTTCAAACATATGGTTCCATACCTAGATGAGTTATTAAATGCGAATAATGAGTCTCCACTAAAAGAATACTTGAGTGAAGCCAAAAATATAGAATTTGGTCTTGCTATTAATGAAAAAAGCAATAATCAAGAAGAGAAAGAAAAACTAGAAAGAGAATTAAAAATCAATCAAGAAAAGATAATTATTAGCTTAAAAGAATTAAATGTCCATAATTATATTCTTCGTAAGTTAAGAGATAAACTATCTGATTATCAGTATGAGGCAAGTAGCATACCATTTGAATTATTTCAGAATGCTGACGATGCTGTACTGGAAATGAGGCGATATTTACAAGAAGAAGACTTTGATAATAAAACTAAGCATTTTAATATAAAGCTTGAAGGAAATGTACTTTATATTTCCCACTGGGGAAGACCTATTAATTATCGTGGAACTTCAGAAGTTCAAAAAAAGTGGCCTCACTTTGCTTACGACCTAAAAAAGATGCTTACACTTTCGGCTAGTGGAAAATCTGATGATACTGGAGTGACTGGTCGATTTGGCTTAGGCTTTAAAAGCGTTTTTTTAGCTTGTGACTCACCCAAAATTATCAGTGGAGATTTAAAAGTCAACATTGTAGCAGGTTTTCTTCCTGAGGTTTGGGGTGGGGATGAATGTATAGAAGCAGTCAACATTTTGATAGAGCAAACTAATAATCCACGTTATCAAGGGACATTAGTAGTTTTACCATTGAGTAACGAAGCGCAACCAGCCGACGTGCTATCTCGTTTTCAGAAACAGCAAGCCATGTTGTGCCTGACAGGAAAGATGCTACGTAGCATTGTGATCAATGATATTGCTGTTACATGGCAGCCAAATCATTTGAATGCTAGTAAAACCTTAGAGTTCGGCGGACTAGATGGAAAACACTACTTAGTATTTCGTGATCAATTAGAACAGGGTTATGTAGCTGTTATCTTTCATGTTTCCGCCCGTGGTTTTGAGCTTTTGACTGATGAAACGCCTTCTTTCTGGGTAGTGGCACCGACTCGTGAAACGGCAAGTGTTGGTTTTGTTATTAGTGCGCCATTTCAGATTGATGCAGGACGCGGAAAATTAGCAGGTGCTGGTACACACGACGATCAAAACAAAGCTTTAGCGGAACAACTTGGCAAACGATTCGGATTTGCCTTAGCTGATCTTTATAAAATGGATTGGGCAGTGCTGATGCCACAATTGGGATTGGCTGAAGATGTGTCAAAGGCTGAATGGTGGACATCACTTTGGAAACAATTTTCTGACAGTGACACTTGGAAAAAAGATGATGCACCTTTTCACTTGGCAAAATCTTTCGTTAAGTCATTGTTATTGTCATGGTCTGAAAACACAAGGTTGATTCCTAATGGTTTGCCTCAAGAACAAGCAAGATTGGTTCAAGCTGACAGTATTAGTCATTCTATTCCTGAAAATTGGCATTCAAGTAATGCACTTCAGTATTTAAGAGGATGGGCTACTTTTGATAAAGCGTATCCAAGCAATAAAGTTGTTACTGCTTGGGTTATGCAAATTTGGCGGGAGCTTAGGCCAGATTCGAGAATTTCTGAACTTGGCTTGGGCAATCTCATTGACCTCATCGAAGATAAAAAATGCAATGTAGAACTTGCTGATAAATTAGGTAGTTTCTTTGCTATTGTTTATCAAGATGAAAAACCAACTGATAACGAAAAAAATCAGCTTAGTGACATACAGTTCTTATCAAAACAAGACACTTATCAGCCATCTGGTAAACTGCTGTCAGCGCATGGAGCAGACAAAGAAGAAAAACTTCGAGTTGCGTTTGCACCTGATAAGCATGTGTTATCTGATACCTATCAAGAAAATGGTAAGAAATTTTTTAGGAATTGCCGCAAACAAATGGACTGTGCGGAAGAATTAGAACAATGGTTTATCAGTGCATCGGCTGAAAAACAAGAAGCAGCATTACGATACATAGCAAAAAGTGATGATGGACAGAAATTAGCAGATAAGGTAAGAAATCAAAGAACAAGTAAATGGTTTGATAAAACATCCTTGGAAAGTCTGATAAAAACTTGGGATGATAATGACAAAAAAATAATTCGCCATCGACTTCAGTCAGATAGTGATGTGAGCCTTTCGCCTATTGTCTTTTCATCACCACCTGAACCTCCAGAATCCCAAGCTAGCCTAGCTCAAATTCATCAATGGTGGGAAGAAGAAGGACGCAAATACTACCGAAATAAGTATTTATCTCAGCTTTATCCGAGAGGCGAAATACCTAATCTCACCATCCATGAAAATGGTGATTACAGCCGTCAAGGCTGGATGCTCCTCTTGAGCATTGGTGTATTTCAACGTCTTGGACGTGTGCGAGATTTTGGTACAAAGGGATTTATAGAATACTTGCAGCACAAAGGCTGGTGGGACACATTCTGCACAAACCCCAAAGAAAATGGTGAGGGATGGCTGAATATGCTGTATGAATACTCTGAAAGCCAAGATTACGATGAAGAGTATAGTTACTGGATGACCATGTTACCGAATTTGTTCAAGGTTGCATTGAACTTAAATAGCTATGTCACTTTATTTGAAGGTATTCAATATCGCCAGCAAGAAAATATACCAAACGTCTTAAATCCCAACCTTGATCCCTTACTACAAGGTTCTGGCTTCGGACATATTTCACCGATTCGTCGAACGCTGCGAAAAGGCTTCAGTCTGGTTGTGCGTGAGCTACTGAGAACGGGGATTATTGATACTAAAGAGGCTCACGCTCACGCTTATATGGCAGCTCCACGTGTTCAGCGAATACTAGCCCAGCTTAGCGATACTGATTGGGAAACTTATGAAGAAAGTCTTACAATTTACCAATTACTTCTTGACAGCTTAGGTGAGGAAAAAGCAACGTTTGGTGGAGATTTTGATATTCCATTGCTCGTTCTTGCCAGTAATAAAGATTTATTAACTAAAATTTCTGGCATAAAGTTAGAAGAAGATGACGAAGTAGAAGGACTGTTTGAATGAGCACCCCACAAGTCAACCATCCTAAATTTGGTTTAGGCACGGTTATCCTCGACAATGGACAAACCAAAATCATCCGCTTCGACCACGGTATTGAAGAAGTTCCAAGCAGTGAACTGGAAACACGCCTAAGCGTCCGAGAAGCCTTAGTCTCAGGTCATTTTTCTTCGCCGCTAGAAACAGTTTTACGTGCTCAAGCTGCCGCTATCCAATCCATCAATATGTCGTGGGGAGTATTCTCACGCTCCCGCATTAAATTGTTACCGCATCAATTATGGACGTGTCACCAAGCCCTGCGTCATTGGCCTATCCGCAAATTAATTGCCGATGATGTAGGTTTAGGTAAAACCATTGAAGCGGGTTTAATTCTATGGCCACTAATTTCTAGCGGAAAAGTAAAACGCTTATTAATTCTGACACCTGCCCCTTTAGTGGAACAATGGCAACAACGTATGCGTGAGATGTTCGACATACGCCTAGCCATTTACCGCCCTGAACTGGATCGTGGTAAGGCGGATTTCTGGAATACGCATTCTCAAGTCGTCGCATCACTTCCCACACTCCGTGCAGATAACAATAACCGCCATGAACGCTTACTAGACTCTGAGTCTTGGGATTTAGTCGTCGTTGATGAAGCGCACCATTTACATGCCACCGAGACCACAGGAAAGACACTAGGGTTTAAGCTATTAGAAAAAATGCAGGAACACGACAAAATTACCTCTTTGCTGTTATTCACGGGTACACCCCACCGTGGAAAACCCTACGGCTTTTGGTCATTGATGAGCCTGTTGGATAACACACTGTTTAATCCCAGTAAGAAAGACATTGAGCAACTTACCCATTTATCCAGTTTTCTTATTAGAAACAACAAACAAAAAGTAGTGGATATGGAGGGCACTCCTTTATTTAAGCCTATCCAACAATACCCTGAAACTTATCAATACAGTGAAGATGAAGCAGCGTTTTACCAATTGATGACACGATTCATACAAGCAGGTCATGCTTATGCTTCTAATCTGAGTAGCAAAGGGCGTGGACAGGTCACGCTCGTCTTGATTGCCTTGCAGAAACTGGCTTCTAGTTCCGTTGCGGCGGTTTTGGCTGCACTGCAAACGCGACGTAACAATTTGCTTAAACAAGCAGGAGAATTACGTAAGGAAGTTGAGGAAGGTGATGCACTTGACCTTGGTGAAGAACATAAAGCTGATGAGATTGAACATCTGTTTGAAAGCTGGATTAAAGCGGATAAAAAATCCAAAATTAATCTCATGGAAAATGAAGTTCAGCACCTTGAACAACTCATTCAATCTGCTAAAGTCGTTACTCAAGAAACACGTGTGCAACGGATCATTGATATTACCAAAGAGCGATTTAATGCCAGACCAGTACTGATTTTCACTGAATATAAAACGACTCAAGCATTGATCGTCTCATCTCTGATTAAAGAGTACGGTGCGGAGGTCGTTGGTTTTATTAATGGTGAAAATACACTGCGCAATATCCGCTATCCCGATGGCTCAATTAAACAACTGAATGCGACCCGTGATATTGCCGCAGACCAGTTCAATTCAGGGAAGCTCAAATATTTAGTTTCAACTGAAGCGGCAGGGGAAGGTATCGACTTACAAAAGAACTGCCATTGTCTGATTCATGCAGATTTGCCTTGGAATCCCATGCGTTTACATCAACGGGTGGGGCGTTTGAACCGTTATGGTCAAAAATATCCGGTTGAAGTCGTGTCATTACGCAACCCTAGCACAGTTGAATCCAAAATCTGGAGAAAACTGGAGGAAAAAATTCGTTCTATCATGTTGGCATTGGGCGCAGCCATGACAGAATCGGAAGATTTGATGCAATTGGTCTTGGGCATGGCATCCCCTGCACTGTTTGATGAATTATTTACAGATGCAAATAGCATTTCTGCTGAATCACTGGATTCATGGTTTGATGAAAAAACGCAAACACTCGGTGGAAAGGATGTTGTTCAAACTGTTTCAGAACTGATTGGAAAAGCTCAAAGTTTTGATCTAAGTGGCTTGAAAGGCGTACCTAAACTTGACTTGGCAGATTTACAACCATTCTTCAAAGCAATGCTCTCTATGAATGGCAATCGCTTAAGTAAGAATCAAGAAAGAGGTTTTGATTTTATAACGCCTGATAACTGGCGGAAGAAATCGCCTGCTATCAAGCGACGCTATGAGAAAATGCTATTCAGCCGAGAAACATATCCTGATAGTGACATTATGGGAGTTGGGCATCCGATGATGGATCAAGCAATTGGGCAAGCGATTGACTTTAAGTCGAGAGTGACGTTCTTGCCAACACTAGATGCCTCTATCTATATTTTTTCAATTATTGATAGAGTAACAACTAGCGAGGGACAAGTTAATTCTGTATTGGTGGCTGTCCGTGCTAGTGAAAGTTATGAATTATTGAAAGACGAGTGCTTATTACTAGAGCTTAATAAGACATCCCCTCTCGAAAAGGAACTAACATCAGAGATTCCAAATGAATTTGCGGTTGACGAATTGGACAAGGCAAAGTTATTCGTCACAAATAATTTAGGGAAACTAAATTTGCCATTTAGTTATCCTGAAGTTACCGAGCATAGTGTTTTTTTAGCTCACCTCTCCGGTTGAGTGTGTAGATATTACCTACTTCGGTGCTTTGTATTCCCTGTAGGTTTCGGCTTACCGCCAACATCCGCCTGCGCCTTCGGCGGCAACCCCGTATGCTGAGTCAACATCTTCCCACCCTGCGGCTTACCCGCATTCGGTTTACTCGTTGTTGTTTGCGCGGGTTTGCCAGTATTGGGTTTACCAGCCGCTGCACTTTGCACAGGTTTACCATAATTCGGCTTCCCAGCCGTTGCAGCAACAGGCTTCCCCACCCGCTTCTGATGCTCCCCGCCCTTATTCTTGCGCCGATGCGCCTCATACACCAACTGTTCCTCGCCCGCTTTGTAATGCGGGATCAACTGGTTCTCGCCATCGCCGATCAGTTCCTGCCGCCCCATCTCTGCCATCGCTTTGCGCAGCAGTGGCCAGTTTTTCGGGTCGTGCCAGCGCAAAAAGGCTTTGTGTAGCTTGCGCTGTTCCGGTGATTTTGCGGTGGCGACTTTTTCGCTTTTGTAGGTGACTTTGTGCAGCGGGTTTTTGTCGGTGTGGTACATGGTGGTGGCGGATGCCATCGGTGAGGGGTAAAACGCTTGCACTTGGTCGGCGCGGAAGCCGTGTTTCTTCAGCCACAGCGCGAGGTTGAGCATGTCTTCGTCGGATGTGCCGGGGTGCGCGGCGATGAAATAAGGGATCAAATATTGTTCTTTGCCCGCTTCCTTGGTGTATTTCTCGAACAGGCGTTTGAATTCGTCATACGCGCCGATACCCGGTTTCATCATTTTGGACAGGGGGCCGGATTCGGTGTGTTCCGGTGCGATTTTTAAATAGCCGCCGACGTGGTGCGTCACCAATTCTTTGACGTATTCGGGGTCTTTGATGGCAAGGTCATAGCGCACTCCTGAACCGATCAGGATTTTCTTGATGCCGGGTAGGGTACGCGCTTCGCGGTACAATTCCTTCAAGGCGGCGTGGTCGGTGTTGAGGTTGTGGCACACATCGGGGTAGACGCACGCAGGTTTGCGGCACGCGGCTTCGATCTTCGGGTCTTTGCAGGCGAGGCGATACATATTCGCGGTGGGGCCACCAAGATCGGAAATCACCCCGGTAAATCCCGGCACTTTGTCGCGGATTTCCTCGACTTCACGGATGATGGATTCTTTGGAACGGCTTTGGATAATGCGCCCTTCGTGTTCGGTAATCGAACAGAAGGTGCAGCCGCCAAAGCAGCCGCGCATGATATTCACCGAGAACCGGATCATGTCATACGCCGGGATTTTTACGCCGTTATAGGACGGGTGCGGCAGGCGTGCGTAGGGCAGCCCGAACACGAAATCCATTTCCGGCGTGGTCAGCGGAATCGGTGGCGGGTTCAGCCACACGTCAAGGTTACCGTGTTTTTGCACCAAGGCGCGAGCGTTGCCGGGGTTGGTTTCCAAGTGCAGCACGCGGTTGGCGTGGGCGTACAAGGCTTTGTCTTTGCTGACTTTTTCGTAAGACGGCAGGCGGATCACGGTGGTGTCGCGGTCTAAACGGGCGCGGGGATGGAAGATCAGCTTGTGTTCGTCGGGGCGTTTGCTGCGCGGGTCTTCGTATTCAAACCATTGCACATTGCGCTTTTCGACTTCGCATTCGCTCATCTCGGTGGTGTTGAGGTAGGGGTTGATAATGCGGTCGATTTTGCCCGGTTGGTCGATGCGGGAGGAGTCGATTTCCATCCAGCCCTGCGGGGTATCGCGGCGGATGAAGGCTGTGCCACGCACGTCGGTAATGCTGGAAACGGGTTCGCCGGAAGCGATGCGGTGCGCGACTTCGACCACGGCGCGTTCGGCATTGCCGTACAGCAATAGGTCAGCAGCGGCATCCAGCAGGATCGAGGTGCGCACTTTTTCCTGCCAGTAATCGAAATGCGCAATGCGCCGCAACGAGGCTTCGATGCCGCCGATAATGATCGGCACGTCGGGGTAGGCTTCGCGGCAGCGGTGCGTGTACACCAGCGTGGCGCGGTCGGGGCGTTTGCCTGCCATGCCGCCGGGGGTGTAAACGTCGTCGGAGCGCGTTTTGCGGTCGGCGGTGTAGCGGTTGATCATCGAGTCCATATTGCCTGCCGCCACGCCGAAGAACAGATTGGGTACGCCCAGTGCCATGAACGGGTCTTTGGAATGCCAATCCGGTTGCGCAATGATGCCGACGCGGAAACCTTGTGCTTCCAGCATCCGCCCGATCACCGCCATGCCGAACGAGGGGTGGTCGACGTAAGCGTCGCCCGTGACGATAATAATGTCGCAAGAATCCCAGCCCAGCACGTCCATTTCCGCACGACTCATGGGGAGATACGGCGAGGTGTCGTAGCATTCCGCCCAGTATTTAGGGTGGTCGAACAGGGCGACAGGTACGTGGGGATTGGCGTTGGGCAGCATCGGGTGGCTTCAATAACGGGTGAAAGCGGCTATTCTAGCGCAGTTTGTGCGGTGCGTGTGGTTTGCTTATTATTGATGTGGGGTAAACAACTTACACCATGCTTTGGTAGACTCCAATAGGCGTTACTCGACCTTGCCAAAATTTGAATATTCTCACTCCGAACCTCCCCCCTCCCTAACCCTCCCCCCGCAAGGGGTGGAGGGGACAAGATCCTTGGTTCGCTTCATTCTTGCTCCCTTCACCCCTTGCGGGGGAAGGGCTGGGGATGGGGGGTAAGTTCGGAGTGAGGTCAAGAAAAATCCGCAACAGCGGTTCACGTAAAGCACCTGAGTGGGTACTTGCAGAAAAGGATGCAGAATAAATGCAGAATAAAAGTCGAAAAATAACCAGAGAAGTCACCCGATGAGCAGCCACATCCAGTCACTCCAACACAAAAAGCTCCTGCCCAGCCCACCCGACTTTCTGACCGATGCCGTGCAGTACGAAGTCATCATGGGTTCCGTGGCGTATGGCGTCAGCAACGACAGTTCCGATATGGACCTCTACGCCTTTGCGATTCCGCCCAAGACCATGATGTTTCCGCATTTGCGCGGCGAAATTCCGGGTTTTGACAGCTACTCGGTGCAATTCGAGCAGTACCAGCAGCACCATATCCGCGATGCGGCGGCGTTGGGTGGCAAGGGGCGGGTGTATGACGTGACGGTGTTTGCGATTGCCAAGTATTTCCGCCTGCTGGCTGACAATAACCCCAACATTATCGACAGCCTGTATGTGCCGGAAAATTGCGTGCTGTATGCCTCGCCCATCGGCAAGCTGGTGCGCGAACGGCGGCAATTGTTCCTGTACAAGGGCTGCTGGGCGAAGTTCAAGGGTTATGCCTACGGGCAGATGCACAAAATCCGTACCAAACAGCCGGAGGGCAAGCGCAAGGAATTGACGGAGCAATTCGGTTACGACGTGAAATTTGCCTATCACGTGGTGCGCTTGTTGGGTGAGGTTGAGCAATTGCTGATGCATCAGGACATGGATTTGCAGCGCGATGCCGAGCAGATGAAAGCGATCCGCCGGGGTGAATGGACGCTGCCGCAACTGGAAGATTACTTTGCCCGCAAGGAAGCCGATCTGGAACGGGTGTATCTCGCCAGCCGCTTGCCGGATGCGCCGGATACTGACGCCATCCGCCAGTTGCTGACGGATTGTCTGGAACAGCATTTCGGCTCGATTAGCGAGGCGGTGAGTCGTCCGCACGCGGCGGAGCGGGCGTTGGAGGAGATTGGGCAGGTGTTGCAACGTTATCAGGGGAAGGTGTAAATGCAGGAACGGATTAATACCAGCATCCGCACGGAAGTGTTGGGCAAGCTGGAGGAGCTGGCTCGCCAGCATCAGGTGACGATTATTAGTGCGATTGAAAGCGGCAGCCGTTCGTGGGGGTTTCCTTCACCGGATAGTGATTACGATGTGCGCTTTGTGTATGCCCATGCGCCGGAGTGGTACATCCAGCTTGACCCGGAACGCGATGTGATCGAACTGCCCGTCAACGCGGTGCTGGATATTGGCGGCTGGGATGTGCGTAAAGCGATGACACTCGCTAACAGCGGCAATAGTGTGATTCAGGAATGGCTGATTTCACCACTGGTTTACCGCGAAGACCCGCAACGGGCGGCGCTGCTGCGTGAGATGGTGGCGCGTACCTTCAACGCCAAGGCGACTTTCCACCATTATAGCGCGATGGCGCACAACATGATTGCTGCGCTGGATGCGCCGGACATCAAGCTGAAGCGGTTTTTTTACATCAGCCGCGCCACGCTGAGTGCGTTGTGGGTGATGCGCGAACACACGATGCCTACCGTGGTGTTCCCGGATTTGTTGCAGGCTTTGACGGATGATGTGGCGGTGCTGGAGGCGTTTCAGCGACAGATTTGGGATAAAGCGACGAAAACTGAGGCGGAAACGGGGGCGGTTGATCCGCTGTGCATGGCGTTTGTGCGGGCGGCGTATCGAGAGGTGATGGCGGCGGATGTGGATAAGTTGCCGCCGCGTCGGAGGGCGTTGGGGAATGGGGATTTGCGGGGGTTTTTGGGACTCAATGTTCAGTAAGCTCGGCAAACATTATTTCTAAATATTGTCGGTGAGGGAAAGCCACACAGTTTTGTCTTGCAGGCGGACTTCGAGGCGGGTTTGATCGTCAGGGGGTAGAGAAGGGGTCACTCCAGTGAATTGTCTACTAATAATTGATTAGAAACCCTTAAAGAATCTTCCATATTTTCCATTTAATCATGAGGTAGCATCATCCGGCGCATAAGCACCGGATTTGTCTATTTTTGACCAATAAAGCATCATCGGTTGATGATATTCATGATTTACCAAGGAAAAGACAATTGCCCCGGATAGCTACGGCAGTGCTGGCGCACAAACTCCCACTGTCCAAAGCGAAAACGGTGATATGCACGCACAAACACCGCTCTAGGGTAGTGACACATATTCATGTCAGTATCCTCTTTGCTATTGAGCGAATTGGACATACCCTATTTTCAGAACTATACTCAGCACGCCAATACAAAGTGGTTCTGCAAATATAGAAAGTGTGGTGCGCTCTGTTCACCTTCTTTCTGTAGGCTACTTAAAAAACTAAGGCTCTGTGTTCCCGCATAGAGCCTTACCTATCTTAATATCCCTTCTCTTTTCAATGCATTAAATGTTACCTGTGCTGCTTGTCCGGTAATGCCAAATTTTTTAGCCATTAGTTCAGGAGTTGAGTATGGGTCAAGATGACGAACATCAACCAGAAGCTCTTGAGCAAACTTGTTGGCTTGCCATTCTGAGTCTTCAATAGTTTGGTGTTTGGTAACTGATTGATTTCTTGCAAAGGCTGGCTCATTTCGATGTAAAAATAAATGTCCTAATTCATGTGCCATAGTAAAACGCCCAAATCCTCCTTTACTTACAGCATCCTCATATACATCTTCTCTTATTTGGATAAGATTTTTCCTCGGAAATGTTAAGCCGTAATCATGAGGCATTTCATTTTCAGCAAGAATCATGAATTCTATAGCCTCATTTGCAGCTAGTTTCTCAACCAGTTCTACAATAGGAAACCATGCTTTTGGGAGATCAAATTCTTGCCTTATCAGATGACTTAGATCTCTTATATCTTTAATATATCGCGGCTTAACCTTGCGTCCTTTATTCATCAATAAAACCACCCTGTTATAATTTACCTAAAAAATCCAGCAAGTCTCCTTGCTGATTTGGGGAAAGATCTCGTACTTTCCTTGCAAATGAACTAACCAACATACGCTCCATTTCTGGAGAATCTTGTAAGTCAAATTTTACTGATGTTTGTGAGTTTGCAGCCGCTTCTCGCAGTTCTACCGTTGCTTTCTCATCCAAAGAGAAATAACTAATCACACTGACAAGTAACTGATCAGTAACATTCTTTTTCCCATTCTCAACAGCAGACAAATACGCACTTGATAAGCCTAACGCTGCTGCCATATCCCCTAATACTTTGCCTCGATCAATCCTGAGTTTACGTACAAATTTTCCAAATGTAGTTGCCATTGCCGCCTAGCCTCCCAGTTAAGTTAAATTATAATGCCATTTTAGGAGAACTTTGTAAACCAAAAAAGGTTAAATCAAGAGTTACACGGTTTGCGTCTGATGTCAACAGTTGCGACTTCATGTGAGTCATTGTTTTTTAGCTGTACATATCCCCAACGCCAGCATCGCATTCTTCACCCCATACAACGCCAGCACATCCCGCAACCACAACCGACACCCTTGCTCTTTAACACTATGATCTGCCGAGCAATCCACCTGCCATTGCCGCAGCACATACCCCGCCATCGCCGCCCGCAGTTTCAAATGCAGCACGCCATCAACCATGCCGTAGTCGCGTTCGGTGATGTCGGGGTGCGGACGCTCAGGGTGCGGCACGATGTCGAGTTCGACAATGCGATTCCACTGGATGTCCTGCGCGGGGAGTTCGTGTTTGGCGGGGTTGCCATCCAGCAGTTCGGTGGATTCCATGCGCGTAAACACAAAGTCGCGGAATTCGCCGGATTTGCGGTCAAAAGCGCGGACGTGCCAGCGCAGCCCGTCATTTGCCAGTGCGAACGGCACGATTTCCCGCTCCGACACCCCGCTGGAATGCGAGAAATAACGCATCCGCACCGCTTTGCGCTGATAAATTGCCCGCGTCACAGGCGCAAGGATGTCAACCACAGGGCGGTTCAACATCGGCGGCAGTTCACACGCCAAAAACGCATCCTGCATCTGGCTGATGCCATCGCCAAACCCTTGCGACAACATCATCAACACCCGCTCGACATTGTGCGCAAACGCAGGCCGAAAGCAACCGCCCAGCACATACGCCTTGCTGCTGCCATCCAGCTTGAGGTTATCGGGGCAAAGCTCGCGGTATTGCGCAAAATCGCGAGTTGCGGCAGCGGGGGCAATCGCAAAGCGATCCATCAAATCCTGACGGCGCACATCCCCCAAAAAGAACAGGCGGAACTCAATGTACGCCAGCCGTTCGCGCTGCGATAGGCTCAGGGAGGCGAGTGCATCAGAAGTGGTTGTCATAGTGTCGGTTTGTTTCATAGCGCATATTATGATGGTTACCATTCCTGAATTCAACAAAATAGGCTACCATACATAACCAATATGATGATGATTTTGAGTGATACGGAGATAAGCCATGAAAAAGGAATTGGTTCACACAGCCCAAGAACGTTATTCAGATGCAGGCGATACAGCTTTGTTCTGCAAACCAACGCAATCCATGAAAGCCCAATGGAACGTGCCAGATAGCCGTCCGCTGGCTGATTTCGCCCCAACCATCATCCTTAAAGCCAAAGACTTCGCCACGGAAATCACCATCTTCAACGCCCGTGAACACAAAATGAAAACAGAAGCCGCTATTTCCAGCGAACACATCACCAACAATCAGGCCGTGCGCAAAACGTTGCTGGAACGCGGTATTCGTCCAGAAAATCTGCCGCCCGCCGAAGATGTGAAAAAAGTGGAACGCCGCTTGGCATCCGAAGAGAAAAAAGTGTTACGGAAACCAGACGTGCTGGATAAGGAGTGAATAGCGCAGTTTGCCCTGCCTTATTGGAGAAACCCACCCACTTTCTACAATAAGAAAATCCATATTGTAGAAAGTGCGTCATTTTCGAGAATAACACCCGTATCTACTATACCTGACTTGGGAGGCAGCCTATTTCCTCTGTCACCCTTTCCCCTTTCTGCCAACAAGAGGCGCTATGCTCGAAACCATCCTCAAAGGCGCGATGATCGCCAGCGGTCTAATCATCGCCATCGGCGCACAAAACGCCTTCGTGCTGAAGCAAGGCTTAGCCCGTCACCACATTTTCTGGGTCGCGCTGATCTGCTTCCTATGCGATGCGGTATTAATGTCGGCAGGCGTATTAGGTTTAGGCGCGTTAATCAAAGACAGCAGCATCGCAACGTGCAGCCTTGCACTATTGGGTTCAGCATTCTTATTTTGGTACGGCTTCAACGCCTTCCGCAGTGCCTATCAAGCCACTAGCCATCTCGAAGCAGCGGCAAGCGATGCCACCAAAACCAGCTTGTCAGCAGTCATCACCACCACCTTTGCGCTGACTTTGCTGAACCCGCACGTATATCTCGATACCGTGGTCATCCTTGGCGGGGTTGCCATCGCCCTACCCTTGCACGACAAGCTCTTATTTCTGCTGGGCGCGGTCAGCGTATCGGGCATCTGGTTTTTCGGGCTAGGCTACGGCGCAAGATTACTCTCGCCCCTCTTCCAAAAGCCCAGAACATGGCAAATCCTCGACATCCTGATCGGCATCATTATGTGGACGATTGCGTGGGGATTGCTTCAAGCCGATCTGTGTTGGTAAGCATTCAGACGCTTTTCCAGCAAGCGAAACGCATACACCAACCCATACGTCATGATCAGGTACAACACCGCAGCGGTGAGATACATTTCATACACCGCAAAGGTTTTCGAGCGGATCAAATCCGCCGCACCCGTCAAATCAATCACCGTAATCGCGCTCACCAACGAGGTGGCTTGCAGCAAAAACACCACCTCATTGCCATACGCAGGCAGCGCAATCCGAAACGCTTTCGGCAAGGTTACACGCCGAAACAGCAACCAACCCGACATCCCAAACGCTTTGCCCGCCTCAATCTCGCCACGCGGCACGGCTTGAATCGCGCCCCGGAAAATTTCCGCCGTATACGCTGCCGTATTCAGCGTCAGGGTCAGCACCGCGCAAAACCACGCATTGCGAAAATACGTCCACAAACCCATATCACTCAGCACGTCACGGAATTGCCCACTGCCGTAATAAATCAGGAACAATTGCACCAGCAACGGCGTACCCCGAAAATAAAACACAAACCCCGCCGTCGGATACTTCAACAAGGGGTTGTGTGACAACCGCGCCAATGCCAGCGGCACAGCCAACAACAAACCAATCGCAAGGCTAAACAAGGTCAGTTGCACGGTGACACCCGCCCCTGCCAGCAATTTCGGTAAACTCTCGCCGATCAATTCCCAGTTCATACGCGCACCCCGCGTTTTGACCACGCTTCAGCGCGTTTCAACACCAACATCGACACCAAGGTAATCGCGAGGAACAGCAGGGACGCAATAAAGTAAAAGGTAAACGGTTCACGGGTAGCGGTGGCGGCGAGTTTGGCATTACGCATTAACTCATCCAACTGAATCAAGGAAATCAGCGCGGTGGCTTTGATCAACACCATCCACACATTGCCCAAACCGGGTAATGCCATGCGCATCGCCAATGGCAATTGCACCCGCCGGAATGCCAGCGTTTTGCTCATGCCAATCGCTCGCGCTGCCTCCATCTGCCCACGCGGGACGGATAAAAACGCCCCGCGCAACACTTCGGTACAAAACGCGCCGTAAATAAAACCGATGGTCATAAAACCCGCCACAAACGGGTTGAGGTCGAGCCGCAACTCATACCCCAACGCCGCCGCGCCATCCTGAATCAGCTTCGGCACACCGTAATACACCAGCAACAGCAGGATCAGCTCCGGCACGCCGCGCACCACCGTGGTATACGTATCCGCCGCCCAATTCGCCAACTTTGAGTGCGAAAACTTACCCCATGCGCCCAGCAATCCGAATAGGATTGCCACGAACATGGCGCACAGCCCCACCAACACGGTCATTTGCAGACCTTGCAGGAGTAACCAACCGTAACCTTGTAAATCCAGCAAGGCTTATTCCCCGTACAAATCGAAGTCGAAGTATTTCTTATTGATTTCGGCGTAAGTGCCATCTTCGCGGATTTTGGCAATTGCCTTGTTGAGCTTTTCTGCTAAAGCGGTATCACCTTTACGGATACCGATGCCGACACCTTCCCCGACGAATTCCACATCCTTGAAATCGCCCCCGACAAATTCGACTTTACCGACATTCTTTTCATCCTTGACCACGGGGGCAAGCACCACCGAATCTGCACACACCAAATCCACGCGCCCTGCCAGCAAATCCAGATTGGCTTCGTCTTGGGTTTTGTACGCCGTTACTTCCACGCTGTCTTTGAATTTGCCGCGAACGAAATTATCCGCTACCACGCCGCTTTGCACGCCGACCATTTTGCCTTTGAGTTTAGCTTCATCGGTGGGGTCAACGTCCGTGCCGACAGCGCGGATGCATTTAATCGGGGTGGTGTAATACTTGCCTGTAAAGTCGATTTTTTCCTTGCGTTCGGCGGTGATCGACATGGAGGCAACGATGGCATCAAACTTTTTCGCATCCAGTGCCGGAATCAAGCCATCCCAATCGGAGGTGACCCATTCACACTCAGTTGCCATCGCTTTGCATAAAGCATTGCCGATGTCGATGTCAAAGCCTGCTAACTTGCCATCTTTGTCCACGGTATTGAACGGGGCATACGCGCCTTCCGTGCCGAGGCGTAGTTTGTCTTCAGCTTGCGCCGTACCAGCCACAGCCAGTGCCAGTACAGCGCTCGACAGTAAGGTAGTGAGTAGTTTCATGGTTGTCTCCTGTTGGGTTATTTGAGCTGGGTGGCGAGAAATTGCTGGCAACGTTCTGAACGTGGATTGTTGAATACCTGTTCGGGGCTACCTTGCTCCTCGATTTGCCCTTGGTGCAAAAAGATGACTTGGGAGGATACTTCCCGCGCAAAGCCCATTTCGTGGGTCACGACCAGCATGGTCATGCCTTCGTCGGCAAGCTGGCGCATGACGCGCAACACTTCACCGACCAATTCGGGGTCAAGCGCAGAAGTGGGTTCATCGAACAGCATCACGGCGGGTTTCATCGCTAGCGCTCGCGCAATCGCCACGCGCTGCTGTTGTCCACCGGATAAGTGATCGGGGTAGCTGTCCGCTTTGTTGGCAATACCGACTTTGTTAAGCAATTCCATCGCGTATTCTTTGGCTTCCGCTTTAGGAATGCCGAGCACATGCACGGGTGCTTCGATAATGTTTTCCAAAATGGTGCGGTGACTCCACAGGTTAAAACCTTGGAACACCATGCCTAAGCGGGTGCGGATGTGGTCGACTTGTTTTTGGCTTTTGGGAACGGTTTTACCGTGGCGGTCATGGATCATTTCGATGCGTTCGCCGGTCACGTAGACCTCGCCTTCGTCGGGCGTTTCGAGCAGATTGATGCAGCGTAACAGGGTACTTTTACCAGAGCCGCTAGAGCCGAGGAGGGAAATCACATCGCCTTTGTGGGCGGTTAGCGAGATGCCATTGAGGACGGTTAAATCACCGAAGCGTTTTTTGATATTGTTGACGACGAGGGCGTGTTCCGGGGGCATTCAGATGAACTCTCTCTAGCAACGGTAACGAAGAGCAAGCAATAAAACAATCAGGGCAAGAAAGCAAGCAATTGCTTGATGTCCGTCATAAAATCCCTTGAGTGTTAAGCAGGAAAACCTGCATAACGCTATGCTGCCTTGAAATAGTGCGGGGTACTCGGCTGATGCACTCTCGTGAAGCGATAGGATGATGGTGATTAACACTGGCACACATCTTGCTTTGCAGTTTGCTATTCATCTGACGCGTAAGCCGTATTGTTGGGTGGTGGTGTTGATTTTTTATTACAATTGAAATACTTGAGGTGTCGTATGCAAAAAGCCAAAAAGATGTTCGCTACCAGTCTTGTAGCCCTGCTAGCCGCAACTGCGTTTGCTGCTCCGTCTGCACAGGCGGGTACTGAAGTATCGGCTTCTGTAGGTGTTGCCAATATGTACTTGTGGCGCGGTTATGATCTGGGTCATGGCGATGCTGCCATTTCGGGTGATTTGAAACTGAAGCATGATTCTGGCGCTTATGCAGGTATCTGGGGTTCTTCCGGCGATGCGACAGGCGGCAATGAGTATGACTTGTACGGCGGTTGGGCCGGTAAGGTCGGGAAAGTGGATGTGGATGCCAGCCTCTGGTCTTATGTTTACCCCGATAATAAAGGTACTTATACCAATGATGACGGTGAACCCGCTAATGCACCGGGCGACTTGATGGATGTCGTCGTCTCCGCAGGCTATGGCCCTGTGAAAGCGACGCTATACGAAACGGTCGCAGGCGATGATGCAGCGGAATCCCGTTACGCCTCCGTTGCTTACACCAAAGGGAAATACTCTGCCCTTTACGGGCAACACAGCAAGGAAGGCGCGGCGAATCCCGGTCATGTTCAAGTCGGTTATCAATACAACGACAACCTCAGTTTTGCGATGAGCAAATTCGTGGTGGATAGCGACACGGTGGATGAAGATCCACAATTCTTGGTGAGCTACAGCATACCGTTGACTAAATAATAGCAACACACTATCAGCCATGTGTTGAGAAAAAGGGATGCAACGCGCATCCCTTTTTTTATGCCCACTGCCTTATTGCAGGGCATTAATGCCACAAACGTTGTTTTTTTGCATCGACTTGGTGCGCAAATACAACGACTGCAATCTCTGGCACGCTTTGTGCTTATTCCTGAACAGATTACACCTTTCATCCATCATTCAGGAGTGACCCAATGTTTCTTAATAACGTTTTCAAACGCACTTTGTTGGTTGTCAGTATGGCTGCGGCGCTGGGTGCATCCAGCTTAGCAATGGCGGATGGCGATACCATCAAGGTCGGCGTGTTGCATTCCCTCTCCGGCACCATGGCGATCAGTGAAACGACCCTGAAAGACACCATGCTGATGCTGATTGATGAACAAAACAAAAAAGGCGGCGTACTGGGCAAGAAGCTGGAAGCAGTTGTAGTTGACCCAGCCTCCAACTGGCCATTGTTTGCGGAAAAAGCGCGTGACTTGATCGAGAAAGACAAAGTTGCCGCAACCTTCGGTTGCTGGACATCGGTTTCCCGCAAATCCGTATTGCCCGTGTTTGAAGAAAAAAACAGCCTGCTATTCTACCCCGTACAATACGAAGGTGAAGAATCCTCCAAAAACGTGTTCTATACCGGTGCAGCGCCGAACCAACAAGCCATCCCCGCTGTTGATTACCTGATGAAAGAAGGCGAAGTGAAACGCTGGGTATTGGCAGGTACAGACTACGTTTACCCACGCACCACCAACAAGATTCTGGAAGCGTATCTGAAATCCAAAGGTGTCGACGAAAAAGACATCATGATCAACTACACCCCGTTCGGTCATTCTGATTGGCAGTCCATCGTGGCTGACATCAAGAAATTCGGCGGCGAAGGCAAGAAAACCGCCGTGGTTTCCACCATCAACGGTGATGCCAACGTACCGTTCTACAAAGAACTCGGCAACCAAGGCATTTCTGCGGAAGACATCCCTGTCGTAGCCTTCTCGGTGGGTGAAGAAGAACTTTCCGGTATCGACACCAAGCCACTGGTCGGTCACTTGGCGGCATGGAACTACTTCATGAGCGTCGAAAATGACGGCAATAAAGAGTTCATCAAACAGTGGAAGGCATACACCAAAAACGACAAGCGCGTTACCAACGACCCAATGGAAGCGCACGTCATCGGCTTCAAGATGTGGGTAAAAGCGGTTGAACAAGCCAAATCCACCGACACCGACAAAGTGGCTGAAGCCATGATCGGGCAGGAAGTGCCTAACCTCACCGGCGGTACAGCGAAAATGCTGCCTAACCACCATTTGACTAAACCCGTGCTGATTGGCGAAATCCAAGCAGATGGTCAGTTTGAAGTCGTCTCCAAAACCCCTGAAGTACCGGGCGACGCATGGTCTGACTTCTTGCCGGATTCCAAAAACATCGTCGCTGACTGGACAGGCAAAGAAACCGACGGCAAACCGTGCGGCAACTTCAACACCGAAACCAAGAAGTGTTCCGGGCAGAAATACGAATAAATACCCCCCATCCTAACCTTCCCCCGCAAGGGGGGAAGGAACAAGAGGGTACTCCCTTCTTTCTCTTGACTCCCTTCACCCCTTGCGGGGGGCGAAGCGCCGCGTTCAAGCGGCTGGGACGGGCTGGGGATGGGGGGAACTCTTTCTCGGTATTCAGGAAATAGTATGCTGAAAACGTATGATTTCACCCGCCTTTTGCTATTGAGCGTGTTGTTGTGGGTTTGCCCACCGCTACAAGCTGAGCAGCAAAGTGCAACCCTCACCCAAGCTGTTCCGCTCTTTCAGGCAGCCTCTTTCGACAAAACCCGCGAGGCAGTCGACTTGTTGGCAGTGAGCGGCGACGCTGAAGCCGTGCCGTATTTGCAAGCCTTGCTCGACGGGCAACTCTACCAACACAAAGCACAAGGAACGCTAGTCATCGCCAAGGATGGCAACACTGGCGATGAATTACGCAAAATTCCTACCAATAACAGTTTGCGCAAATACGTGCGGGCGGCAGTGGGACAACTCAGTTTAAGCCACCCCGATGCCGTAGTACGCCTCAAGTCCGCCAATGGTTTACTGGAAACGGTTACGCCAGAAATGGCAGCGCAATTACGCGGCTTGCTGGACAAAGAAACCGACTCCGCCGTCAAAGAAGCCCTGTCACTCGGTTTGGCAATGGCGGATTTGAATGCAGCCGATAAAGCGGTGCGGCTAACGGCGATTGAATCATTAGCAGGCAATTTACACCCCGGTGTGCGCAATCGTTTGACCACCATGACCACCGATAGCGATACGGAGGTTGCCAAAGCCGCGCAGGAAGCCTTGCGCAGTATTGAAGACACCGCAGCGTTGTACGGTCATGTCGAAACACTGTTTTTTGGCTTGAGCCTTGGTTCGGTGCTGGTGCTGGCGGCGATTGGCTTGGCAATTACCTTTGGCGTGATGGGCGTAATCAATATGGCGCACGGCGAGCTGATCATGCTGGGGGCGTATACCACCTACATCGTGCAACAACTCATGCCCCACGCCATTGATTACTCGCTGTTTGTGGCAGTACCTGCGGCATTCATTGTCTCCGGTGCAATGGGGATTTTGATCGAACGTACTGTGATCCGCCATTTGTACGGGCGTCCGCTGGAAACCTTGCTGGCAACGTTTGGGATTAGCTTGATCCTGCAACAACTGGTGCGCACGGTGATTTCACCGCAAAACGTGCCGGTTTCCAATCCGTCATGGATGTCGGGTTCGTTGGAAATCAATAGCGTGTTGTCGCTGACCTATAACCGCCTCTACATCGTGCTGTTTTGCCTGCTGGTGTTTGCGCTGCTGTATTTCGTATTGCGCAATACCAATCTGGGTTTGCAGGTACGGGCGGTATCGCAGAATCGGGCAATGGCGCGGGCAATGGGGGTGCGTTCGGCGCGAGTCGATGCGCTCACTTTCGGTCTGGGTTCGGGCATTGCGGGTGTCGCGGGTGTCGCACTCAGTCAGTTAACCAACGTTGGTCCCAACTTAGGACAGTCTTACATCATCGATTCGTTCATGGTGGTGGTGTTCGGCGGGGTCGGCAATTTGTGGGGAACGCTGGTGGCAGGTTTGTCGCTGGGCGTGGTCAACAAGGTGCTGGAACCGTGGGCCGGGGCAGTGCTTGCCAAAATTCTGGTGCTGGTGTTCATTATTTTGTTCATCCAGAAACGTCCACGCGGGTTGTTCCCGCAAAAAGGTCGGGCAGCGGGGGATTAAGTCATGTTCATCACACGTATTCTGCAAAACGATCGGGGTGGGCAAATCATGCTGGCGGTACTCGCGCTGGTGTTGGTGCTTGTCCCTGTACTGAACTTGCTCGTGCCGGAAGGCAATTTTCTGCACATGCCGACGTATTTGGTAACGTTACTCGGCAAGTATTTGACCTACGCACTGTTAGCCGTAGCGGTGGATTTGGTGTGGGGGTATCTGGGAATCCTCAGCCTCGGACACGGGGCATTCTTTGCCCTCGGCGGTTACGCGATGGGCATGTATTTGATGCGCCAAATCGGGGATCGCGGCGTGTATGGCAATGCCAACTTACCGGATTTCATGGTGTTTCTGAACTGGAAGGAACTGCCGTGGTTTTGGCAGGGCTTTGATATGTTCTGGTTTGCGATGCTGATGGTCTTGCTCGTACCGGGGTTGCTGGCGTTTGTGTTTGGCTGGTTGGCGTTTCGCTCACGGGTGACAGGCGTGTATTTGTCGATCATTACCCAAGCGCTCACTTACGCGCTGTTGCTGGCGTTTTTCCGCAATGAAATGGGGTTTGGCGGCAATAACGGCTTGACCGACTTTAAAGATATTCTCGGTTTCAGCCTGCAATCGGACAATACGCGCATGACTTTGTTCGTGCTGTCGGGACTGGCGTTGGCAGGCGGCTATTTGCTGTGCCGTTACATTATCAACTCCAAGCTGGGGCGGATTGTGGTGGCGATTCGTGATGCGGAAAGCCGTACCCGTTTCGTTGGCTACCGTGTTGAGCACTACAAGGTGTGGGTGTTTACCGTGTCGGCAATGTTGGCAGGTGTCGCGGGGGCGTTGTACGTGCCGCAAGTCGGCATTATCAACCCCGGCGAATTTTCCCCGCTCAACTCGATTGAAATCGTGATTTGGGTGGCGATTGGCGGGCGTGCCACGCTCTACGGCGCGGTGTTGGGCGCGATTCTGGTCAACTACGCCAAAACGGTGTTCACGGGACTGATGCCGGAATCGTGGATTTTCATGTTAGGTGCATTATTCGTGCTGGTCACGCTGTATTTGCCGCAAGGCTTGGCGGGGCTGGTGCAACAGTTTCAAGCGAAAGGCTGGTTACAACGGAGGGCTGCGGCATGAGTGAAGGCGCACATTTACGCCAACCGGAAGCGGGGCAACCGGATGCCAGCCACAAGGCGATTCTGTATCTGGAAGGGTTGAACGTCAGCTTTGACGGTTTCAAGGCTATCAATGACCTGACGCTGTACATTGATTCCGGCGAATTGCGTTGCATCATCGGCCCCAACGGTGCGGGCAAAACCACCATGATGGACATTATCACCGGCAAAACCCGTCCCAATAGCGGGCAGGCGTGGTTCGGGCAAACGGTGGATTTGCTGAAACTCTCCGAACCCGAAATCGCCAACGCCGGTATCGGGCGCAAATTCCAGAAACCCACCGTGTTCGAGTCGCACAGCGTTGCCGAAAATCTGGAACTAGCGATGCACGGCAATAAAAGCGTGTGGTACAGCCTCCGTGCCCGGTTAAGCGGCGAACAGCAAGCCCTGATCGACGCAACCTTGCACACCATCGGCTTGACTGACCATTACCATCAGCAAGCTGGCGCATTATCCCACGGGCAAAAGCAATGGCTGGAAATCGGCATGTTGCTGGTGCAAAAACCGCATTTGTTGCTGGTTGACGAGCCTGTGGCGGGAATGACGCATCAGGAAATGGAGCGTACTGCCGAATTGCTCACCTCCTTGGCAGGCAAACATTCGGTGGTCGTGGTGGAACATGACATGGATTTTGTGCGTTCCATCGCCAACAAAGTCACGGTGTTACACCAAGGCAGCGTGTTAGCCGAAGGCACAATGGACGACGTACAAAACGATCAGCGCGTGATCGAAGTGTATCTGGGGGAATAAATGCTCAAAGTCGAACAACTCAACCAGTATTACGGCGAAAGCCACACGCTGTGGGATCTGGAAATGCACGTCCCGGAAGGGCAATGCACCGTGCTGATGGGGCGCAATGGCGTGGGTAAAACCACCTTGCTCCAGTGCATCATGGGCTTGATCAAAGCACGGGATGGCGTGATTCAGTATCAAGGGCAAAACCTGCTGGGGGTGGATGCGGAAAAGCGTGCCAACCTCGGCATTGGTTACGTGCCACAAGGGCGGCAGATTTTTCCGCTACTGACGGTGGAGGAGAATTTGCTGATTGGTTTGCCAGCGCGGCGTGACAAGGTGCGCAGCATTCCGCCGTTCATTTTTGAGCTGTTCCCGGTGTTGAAGGAAATGCTGGGGCGGCGTGGCGGCGACTTGTCCGGCGGGCAACAGCAACAGTTGGCGATTGGGCGGGCGTTGGTGCTTGACCCGAAATTGCTGATTCTCGACGAACCGACCGAAGGGATTCAGCCGAATATCGTGGCGGAAATCGGCGACATTATCCGCAAGCTCAATAAAGACATTGGGCTGACTGTGTTGCTGGTGGAACAGAAATTGCCGTTTGCGCGGAAAGTGGGCGATCGGTTTTGTATTCTGGATCGCGGGCGGCGCGTGGCGGAGGGGGAGATGCACACGCTGGATGACATGCTGATTCAGCGGTATCTTACAGTGTGACCATAACTACTACCACGCAAGGCTGGCAAGCCAAACTGCAACTCGGTTTCGAGCAGCGTAGCACCAAAACCGTGCTTGCCAGCCGTTCCCAGCGGGGGCCGTTGGCGGTGCAACGCCCGTTTTACCCCGAAGGTGATGTTTGCCACGCCTACGTGCTACACCCGCCCGGCGGTGTCGTGGGCGGTGATTGTTTGCAGATGGACTTTCAGGTTGACCCCGCCGCCCATGCGCTGCTTACCACGCCCGGTGCAACCAAGTTTTACCGCAGCGCCGGACTACAAGCGCAACAACACCAACATTTCCACGTCACGCAAGGCTGTCTGGAGTGGTTGCCGCAGGAAAACATCTTTTTCCCCGGCGCAAATACAGCCTTGCACAGCGCGATTCATTTGGATGCGACGGCGCAATACATCGGCTGGGAAATCCACTGCCTCGGTCGCCCCGTGATTGGCGAAACTTTCGCACAAGGCAGGGCATTATTCAGAACCGCACTGTATCGTGACGGCAAACCGCTATTACTGGATCGCTTGCTGATTGCCGACGAAACCGCTTTGCACACCGCCGCCGGATTACGCGGGCAACCCGTCATGGCAACGCTGTTGGCTACCCCTGCCACGCCGGAACTACTCGAAGCCGTGCGCCCACATTGTCAAGACATTGCCAACGGCAGTGCTGGCGTAACTTTATTCAACGGTGTATTGGTCGTGCGTTACCTCGGCAATAGCACCGCGCAAGCACAGCGCTTATTCCGGCAGCTTTGGCAGATTATCCGTCCCTTGGTCACGGGGCGCTCCGCCACACCGCCGCGCATCTGGAATACTTAGGAGGAACAACACAATGGAACTCACCCCCCGCGAAAAAGACAAACTGCTGCTATTCACCGCAGGATTACTCGCTGAACGCCGCAAAGCACGTGGCTTAAAACTCAACTACCCCGAAGCCATTGCTTACATCAGTTGCGCGATTATGGAAGGCGCACGTGATGGGCGTTCCGTCGCCGAAATGATGGATTACGGGCGGACGTTGTTAAGCCGTGACGACGTAATGGACGGCATTGCCGAGATGATCCACGACGTGCAGGTGGAAGCGACTTTCCCCGATGGCACTAAACTTGTCACCGTGCATGACCCGATTGTGTAAGGAGTACCCCATGATTCCCGGACAACTTTTCGCTGCTGAAGGCGACATCGAACTCAACGCAGGGCGTGAAACCGTGACCCTCACCGTTGCCAATACCGGCGACCGCCCGATTCAGGTCGGTTCGCACTACCATTTCTTTGAAACCAACAACGCCCTCGCGTTTGAACGCGACCAGGCACGCGGTTTCCGCCTCAATATTCCCGCCGGAACTGCCGTAAGGTTTGAGCCGGGGCAAACCCGCGAGGTCGAGTTGGTAGCACTCGCTGGTACACGCGAAGTCTACGGTTTCCAAGGCAAAATCATGGGGGCATTATAATGGCACGGATTAGCAGACAGGCTTACGCTGAAATGTACGGTCCTACCACCGGCGACCGCGTGCGGTTGGGCGACACCGCACTCATTATCGAAGTCGAACACGACCACACGGTGTACGGCGATGAAGTCAAATTCGGCGGCGGCAAAGTCATTCGCGACGGTATGGGGCAATGCCAACGCAACGACGCCGAAGTCGTGGACGTGGTGATTACCAACGCGCTGATCCTCGACCATTGGGGCATTGTCAAAGCCGACATCGGCATCAAACACGGGCGCATTGTCGGCATCGGCAAAGCGGGAAACCCCGACACCCAAGCGGGCGTAAACATTCTGGTTGGTGCAGGTACGGAAGCGATTGCAGGTGAAGGCCATATTCTCACCGCTGGAGGGATTGATTCACACATCCACTTCATTTGCCCGCAGCAAATCGACGAAGCCTTAATGTCCGGTGTGACGACCATGCTCGGCGGCGGTACGGGGCCTGCAACCGGTACGAATGCCACCACTTGCACCCCCGGCATCTGGAATTTGCACCGTATGTTGGAAGCCGCCGATAGTTTACCGATGAACCTCGGCTTCTTGGGCAAAGGCAATGTCAGCCTACCCGAACCCTTGCGCGAACAAGTTGCAGCGGGTGCTATCGGTTTGAAGCTGCACGAAGACTGGGGCACAACCCCCGCCGCCATCGACAACTGCCTGACAGTGGCGGATGAGCTGGACGTGCAAGTTGCCATTCATACCGACACGCTGAATGAATCTGGTTTCCTCGAAGACACGCTTGCCGCCATGAAAGGGCGCGTGATTCACACTTACCACACCGAAGGCGCAGGCGGCGGACACGCTCCCGACATTATCAAAGCCTGTGGACAAGCGAATATCTTGCCATCGTCCACCAACCCGACGCGCCCTTACACCATCAATACGGTCGACGAACACCTCGACATGTTGATGGTCTGCCATCACCTGTCGCCTGCGATTGCCGAAGACGTGGCGTTTGCCGAAAGCCGCATTCGCCGCGAAACCATTGCTGCCGAAGACATTTTGCACGACTTGGGCGCATTCTCGATGATCTCCTCTGACTCGCAAGCGATGGGGCGCGTCGGCGAAGTCATCATTCGTACTTGGCAAACCGCGCACAAAATGAAAGTGCAACGCGGTAGCCTCGGCACTGACCCCGCCACACACGACAACTTCCGCGCCAAACGTTATATTGCCAAATACACCATCAACCCCGCGATTACGCACGGCATTTCCCACGAAGTCGGTTCGATCGAAGTGGGTAAATTAGCGGATTTGGTGCTGTGGAAACCGGCATTTTTCGGCGCAAAACCGAGCCTGATTATCAAAGGCGGCATGATTATCGCCGCACCGATGGGCGACCCGAATGCGTCGATTCCCACCCCGCAGCCGGTGCATTACCGCCCGATGTTTGGCGCATTCGGCAAAGCTAAACACGCCACTACCATGACCTTCCTCTCGCAAGCGGGCTACAACGCGGGCGTGCATCAGCAATTGGGCTTACAAAGCCTGATTGGTGTGGTGAAAAACTGCCGCACGATCAGCAAAGCCAGTATGATTCACAACGACTACCAGCCGGTGATTGAAGTGGATTCGCAAACCTATCAGGTGCGGGCGGATGGTGAACTGCTGATTTGCGAACCGGCGAGTGAATTGCCGTTGGCTCAACGTTATTTCTTGTTCTGATCCCTTCCTTTGTGGGTGGTAGACAATGATTCTGTCTACCACTCACTCATTGCATCATTGCTATTTACGCAAAAAAAAGCATATTGCCATTCCTGTTTTGGCTTGTTATTGTGTCTACGTCACCATTGAGGATGTAGAAAATGTTGCTCAAGGACATTGTGTCAGCCAAAGCAGGTTATCCGTTTCGCGGGGCAATCACGGCAATACCCAACGCAGCAGTGCGGGTGGTGCAAATGAAAGATACCTTTGTCGATCAAGCTATTGAGTGGTCGGCTTGTATTTGCACAGAGCTACCCAGCCAACGCTCAGCGGATTTTTTATCAGAAAATGATATTTTGTTTGTAGCACGCGGTACGAAAAATTATGCCGTGTTAGTCGATGCGGCGGTTGTGAACTACCAAGCAGTGGTAGCCCCTCACTTTTATGTATTACGTCTGACAACACCCAGCGTGTTACCTGCATTTCTAGCATGGTGGCTCAATCAATACCCCAGCCAGCAATATTTCCAGCGTGAAGCCGAAGGCAGTGTGACCAAAAGCATCCGCCGCAATGTGTTGGAAAATACTCCTATCGTTGCACCTTCGCTGGGCAAACAACATGCCATTATTGGCTTTGCCAACACGCTCACACGGGAACAGCAAGTACTAGCGCAGCTACAGCGTAACAGCGAATATCTAATGAATACCATTGCTAATGATTTACTCAATAACAAGGAAGTCACACCATGAACGAACAACACCAGTCTTTTGAACAATTGAGGCAACTCTCAACCGATGGTTTTGAGTATTGGTCGGCGAGAGATTTAGCGCCACTTCTCGAATACCGTGACTGGCGGAATTTCCACAAAGTTATCAACAAGGCGATGCAAGCCTGCGAAACCAGCAACCACGTAGTTGTAGACCATTTCGTTGAAGCCACCAAAATGGTCTCCATTGGCTCAGGCTCTCAACGCAAACTGGATGACATACACCTTTCCCGTTACGCCTGCTATCTGGTGGTACAAAATGGCGATCCCTCCAAGCCTGTCATCGCCGCAGGACAGACGTACTTTGCGGTGCAAACACGGCGGCAAGAGCTGGCGGACGATGACGCATTCAAGCAGCTTAAGGAGGATGAAAAACGCCTGTTTTTACGCAACGAACTCCGGGAACACAATAAGCAATTGGTTGAAGCAGCCCAACAGGCGGGGGTGGCGACCAACTTGGACTTCGCCATTTTTCAGAATCACGGTTACAAAGGGCTGTACGGTGGGCTTGATCAAAAAGGTATTCATGCCCGCAAAGGGCTGAAGAAAAGCCAAAAAATCCTCGATCACATGGGGTCAACCGAACTGGCAGCCAATCTATTCCGAGCCACGCAAACAGAAGAAAAACTAAAGCGTGATAATGTGCAAGGCAAGCATCAGGCTAACCAAACCCATTTTGCAGTGGGTCGGAAAGTCAGGCAAACCATTGAGGAACTGGGTGGAACAATGCCAGAAAACCTGCCTACGCCAGAGAAGGCGATTAAACAATTGGAAACTGGTACAAAAGCATTGGGTAAAAAGGATCAATAACAGCATGACCGACAAAATCAGCCAAGACAGCATCAACAAAGCCCTGTGGGCAGCTTGCGACACCTTTCGCGGTACGATCAGTGCCGATACGTACAAAGATTTCATCCTCACCATGCTGTTCCTCAAGTACATCTCGGATGTGTGGCAGGATCATTACGAACGCTATCAGGTGGAGTACGGTGATGAGCCGGAACTGATTACCGAAATGATGAAAAGCGAACGCTTTGTGTTGCCGCCCATCGCCAGTTTCTATGCCCTGTATGAGCGTCGCCATGAACCGGGCAATGGTGAGCGCATTGACCAAGCCCTGCACGCGATTGAGGAAGCCAACGGCACGAAACTCAAGGATGCGGGCAAAAGCGTGTTCCAAGACATCAGTTTCAACACTGACAAGCTGGGCGAGGAAAAGCAGAAAAACACCATCTTGCGCCACTTGCTGGAAGATTTCGCCAAGCCGGAACTTAATCTCAAACCCAGTCGTGTGGGGACGCTGGATGTGATTGGCAACGCCTACGAGTACATGATCAAGAACTTTGCTGCCAGCGGTGGGCAAAAGGCGGGCGAGTTTTATACCCCGCCGGAAGTGTCCGATTTGATGGCGGAGCTATTAGAGCCGCAACCGGGCGACAGCATTTGTGACCCGGCGTGTGGTTCGGGGTCGTTGCTGATGAAGTGTGGGCGTAAGATCGTCGCCAACTTCGGCAGCAGGCAATACGCGCTGTACGGGCAGGAGGCGATTGGTTCTACTTGGTCGCTGGCGAAGATGAATATGTTTCTGCACGGCGAAGACAATCATAAGATCGAATGGGGCGACACCATCCGCAACCCCAAGCTGCTGGATAAAAACGGCAATCTGATGCTGTTTGACATCGTGACCGCCAACCCGCCGTTTTCATTGGATAAATGGGGGCATGACGACGCGGAAAATGACAAGTTCAGCCGTTTTCGGCGCGGCATTCCGCCCAAAACCAAGGGCGACTATGCCTTCATCCTGCACATGATCGAAACGCTGAAGCCGGATACCGGGCGTATGGGCGTGGTTGTGCCGCATGGGGTGTTGTTCCGGGGTTCATCCGAGGGGCAAATTCGTCAGAAGCTGATTGAGGAAAACTTGCTGGATGCGGTGATTGGTTTGCCGGAAAAGCTGTTTTACGGCACGGGCATTCCGGCGGCGATTCTGCTGTTCCGCAAGGATAAGCACGATACCAACGTGTTATTCATTGATGCCAGCCGCGAGTGCAAGGCGGGCAAAAACCAGAACTTGCTGACGGCGGAGAATATCCGCAAGGTGCTGGAAACGTACCAGACTGGCAAAAGCGTGGAGAAATACGCCTACCTCGCCAGCCTTGCCGAAATCCGCGAGAACGATTACAACCTCAATATTCCGCGCTATGTCGATACGTTTGAGGAAGAGGAAACCATTGATTTGATGGCGGTTCGGCGCGAGCGGCTGCAACTGCAACAGCAGTTGGCGGCGTTGGAAACGGAGATGGCGGGGTATTTGCAGGAGTTGGGGTATGAGTGACAAACAACAACGTAAACAGCGGGGCGAGTCCAGCAATCCTGCTGTTATGATGCCAACGCCAACCACTTTGTCCGATCTTCCGGCTAATTATCCAGCTTTGCTCGACAGTTTGCGTAAACTGGTTGGTAATGAACGTTTGCGTATAGTTCAGCGTGCCAATCAGCAGATGATTTTGTTGTATTGGCAAATAGGGCAAGAAATTCTGCAACAGCAACAGCAGGAAGGCTGGGGAGCAAAAGTTATCGACCGTCTTGCTTACGATCTTAAACAAGCCTTTCCCGAAATGAGCGGTTTTAGTCCTCGTAATCTCAAATATATGCGCAAGTTTGCTGAGAATTGGGACGATCGTGAATTAGTGCAACGCACCGTTGCACTAATTTCCTGGCGTTCAAATATTGTTCTACTGGATAAATTGCATTGTTCTAATGAACGCCTATGGTATGCCAGTCGCACGCTAGAGTACGGTTGGAGCAGGGATATACTGTATTTGCAAATTGAAAACAGGCTGCATTTACGCCAAGGGCAAAGTCAAAACAACTTTCCGGCAACACTTCCACCTGAACAATCAGATATGGTGGTACAGCTTTTCAAAGACCCTTACCTGTTCGATTTTTTGGGTACGGATGCGCCACGCAGGGAAGCAGAACTTGAACAGCAACTCATCCACCATCTGGAAAAGTTTTTGGTGGAACTGGGACAAGGTTTTGCCTTTGTGGGACGACAAGTGCATTTGGAAGTAGGCGACGAAGATTTCTATGCTGACTTGCTGTTTTATCACCTCAAGTTGCGTTGCTATGTGGTGGTGGAACTCAAAATGGGTAAATTTACCGCCGGTTTTGTCAGTCAACTTCAGATGTACCAAACCATCATAGACGAGCAACTCCGCCATCCCGATGACCAACCTACTATCGGTCTGTTGCTGGTAAAGGAAAAAAACAACCTGATCGTTGAATATGCACTTGCCAGTTATAATAAACCCATTGGTGTTGCCGAATGGCAGCAACAACTCACCAGAACATTACCCGAAGAACTCAAAACCAGCTTGCCTAGCATTGAAGAAATTGAGCGGGAACTGCAAGAAAAGGAACAGCGGATAGAGGAGAAGCAGGGCTTGTGCGCTGTACTGCACAAAGGAGATAAGCCATGAGTGTCAACTTTCAAACCTTGGAGACCCTCAAAACCAAACTCGACAGCTACCGCCCCTTACCGCCTGCGGTGGTTGCCAACCTGCATGAATCATTGGTGTTGCAATGGACGTATCACAGCAATGCTATCGAAGGGAACACCCTCACCCTCAAGGAAACCAAGGTTGCGCTGGAAGGCATTACCGTTGGTGGCAAAACCTTGCGGGAACATTTTGAGGCAATCAATCACCGTGAAGCCATTTTGTTCATGGAGGAACTGGTACAGCAAAACGCGCCGCTGAATGAGTGGGACATCAAGCAACTGCATCAACTGGTGCTGAAAAACATTGATAACGCCAACGCAGGACGCTATCGGCAAATCAACGTGCTGATTGCGGGGCGGAACATAAACCTGTGGAAGCGTTGCATGTACCGCAAGCGATGGCGGATTTTATCGGTTGGTATGACACACAGGCAATGCAGTTGCATCCGGTGGAACGGGCAGCGCGGGTACATGGTGAATTTGTGAAGATTCATCCGTTTGTGGATGGGAATGGGTGGACTTCGCGCCTGCTGATGAATTTGGAATTGATGAAAGCCGGGTTTCCGGCGGCAGTGTTGTCGGTGCAACGACGCTTGGAATACTACGAAGCTTTGGATCGGGCGCATTGCCACGACGACTACGCCCCATTTCTGACATTGATTGCAGCAGTGGTGGTGGAAAGTTTTGATCCCTATTGGTGGGCGTTGGGAGTAAAAGCATGATTCCAGAAGGTTGGCAATCTACAGAAATTGGCAAATTAGCAGACTTTAAGTCAGGTGGAACACCATCAAAAGCAAAGCCTGAGTTTTGGGGAGGAAGCAACCCTTGGATTTCAGGAAAAGATCTTAAGCAACATTACATCTCGTCAAGTATTGACATGCTGTCTGAAGAAGGATTTGCTGTAGTGAGCAAAGCACCAAAAGGTGCATCATTAATACTTGTTAGGGGAATGACACTTCTAAAAGATTTTCCAGTTGGGTTTGTTGAAAAAACCGTATCATTTAATCAAGATATTAAGGCTTTAATTCCTAAAAAAGGTATTGATGGTTTGTTTTTATCATTTCTTCTTGTCGGAAAAAAAGAAGAAATACGACAATTGGTTAGTACGGCTGGACATGGCACAGGACGGTTAGATACGGAAAGTATTAAATCTTTTCCTGTTGACATTCCTACTCTCCCCGAACAAAAGAAAATCGCTCAAATCCTTTCCACTTGGGACAAAGCCATCACTACTACCGAACAACTGCTTGCCAACAGCCAGCAACAGAAAAAAGCCCTGATGCAGCAATTGCTGACGGGGAAGAAGCGGCTGAAGGGGTTTGGAGGAGAGTGGAAAGAAAAAAAATTTGGAGAAATATTCAAAGAACGAGTTGAGCTTGGTCGTGAGGGATTACCGCTTTTATCTATCACTGCTGAAGATGGCGTTGTTTATCAGGATGAAACTGGACGAAAAGATACTTCCAATGAAGATAAGTCAAAGTATCGTAGAATATGTGTAAATGACATTGGATACAACACCATGCGTATGTGGCAAGGTCGTTCAAGCCGATCGGATAAAGAGGGTATTGTAAGTCCTGCGTATACAATTGTTATACCTAACAAGGATATATATCCAAAATTTGCGGCTTACTTATTTAAACATCCATCCTTAATACACGTTTTCTATAGACATTCACAAGGATTGGTGTCAGACACATGGAATCTTAAGTTTGACTATTTCAGGAAAATTTCGTGGGCTTTTCCAGAATTTGAGGAGCAGCAAAAGATCACGGCTGTGCTTTCGGCGGCTGATCGTGAAATTGATGTTTTGCAGCAAAAGCTTGAGGGTTTGAAGCAGGAGAAAAAAGCCCTGATGCAGCAGTTGCTGACGGGAAAACGGCGGGTGAAGGTATGAGGAAAAATGTATGTTGATATATCCGATTAAAATCGAAGGACTCAAAGGCGTAGGCAGTATCGAGTTGAACTTACAGGAAAACCAGCGAGTTTATACCCTGATTGGTGCAAATGGGGTAGGTAAAACCAAGACGCTAGAAGCGTTGTTTCAGATGTGTATTTTCAGCAATCAAAGCGTGCAAAAATTTACAGGAATGACGGTAATAGACTCTGCAAGCTGGTCATTTAAAACAATGTCGCTAAATACGGATAGATTTAATGCCCCTCTGTCAAATAATATTCCTGCGACATTGAAAGATAAAATCAAATATCCTGCTCATGCCCTACCTGTTGTGTTTCTTGCTTCGCAAAACCGGGGATTTATCCAACACGACAACAAACCAGCTAAAGCTATCGGTACATTGGAACAACGCCGTAATGCCTATTTCCAGCGTTTGATTCAAGGCATGAACAACAACTTCACCAGCCTGAATATGGATACGGGCATTGAAGAATGGTTTGTTACCCTTGCCCAATCCGCTAACCCCTACCAGAAGCAGGAAGATAACCGCGACATCGAAATCCGGGTAGTGCTGGAGTTGCTAAACAAGATCGACAGCCGTATCGACCCCAAATACATGCAAATCAGCGGTGATGGTCGGGTCAATCTGAAAATTGATGGTCAGCCGCGTGAACTTTCCCATCTGAGTACCGGCTTTGCTTCCATCCTGAAAATGCTACAGGCGATTGTTTCCGGTTACGGCTATTTCACCAATGAAACCCGCTTGCAACAGGTGAAGGGTATCGTGCTGATTGACGAAATCGAAAGCCACCTGCATCTGTCTTGGCAAGCAAAAATCATCCCCTTGCTCAAACAATTATTCCCGAATACCACCTTTTACATCACCACCCATTCTTCCATCGTGCTGTCACAGCTAAAGGCAGGAGAAGCCTATCGCCTGCAACGCGATACCGATGGCGTGGTGCGTACCCAAGCGATTACTTCACCCAATACCACCTCGTTGATTGATGTGCTGCAAGAAGCCTTTGATATTGATCTAAATCGTCTGAAGCTGGACAGTCTCGTTCCCGCTGATCAACAACAAGCGAAACAACAGTTGTTGAATCTGATCAATGGGCAAGGGGTGTAAATGACCATGCGCAAGGTTTTATTAGACGCAAACTTATTGATCGCCGCCTTGGATGACGGTAGCACAACTTCCGAAACCGAACGTACCAAAGCCAAGCAGACTTTGGCAGCCTTATTGAGCAATGAGGAGGTGACGCTGATTATCACCCCATTGATTCGCTACGAAGTGCTGCGCGGCATTGGCTGGCAAGATCAGGTACGTTTTGCCCAGTTGAAACAATCACTGGATGGCTTGACCGAGTTGGATGTTAATCGCCATGTCTCCGAACTGGCAGCCAACTTATTCCGCTTTGACCGTGCAGAGAATACAAACCAGCAACGCAATATTGAAAAGCGCAAGTTTGATGTGTTCCACCTTGCCAGTGCCAAGTGCCATGATTTGGAACTGGCATCGCAAGATTCAGATATTGCGGGGTTAGAAGGCTTGCATGAGCGTTATACACAGGCCGTTCAATGAACCAGCCCATGCCCAAATTCCAAGAAGAATACAGTGCCAAACTCCCCGCCTTGGCACTGTTGAGCCAATTGGGTTGGTCATTTCTCTCCCCACAACAAGCCGTGATTGCCCGCCAAGGTCACTACGACCAAGTGGTGTTGCGTGACATCCTGCGCAGCGAATTGCAAAAACGCCGTTTCACCTTCGCGGGGCGTGAATACGCCCTGTCGAGCCACGCGCTGGATAACCTGATTGCCGAAGTGTGCAGCCCCGCCCTCAATGAAGGTTTGCTGTCTGCCAATGAAAAGCTCTACAACCACTTGCTGTACGGCATTTCCATCACCGAATTTGTCGACGGCAAAAAAGCCAACCCGACCATTGCTCTGATCGACTGGCACAACCCTGCCAACAACCATTTCAGCTTTACCGAAGAATTCAGCATCACCCGCGCTGGCGGTGTCGATACGCGCCGCCCGGACATCGTGTGTTTCGTCAACGGCATCCCGTTGGTAGTCATCGAAGCTAAACGCCCCAATGGTCATGCGAAAAAAGCCCCCACCATCGACGAAGGCATTTCACAAAGCCTGCGCAATCAACGCCCCGACGAAATCCCGCACCTGTTCGCCTACAGCCAATTATTGCTTTCCATCAATGGCGCAGAAGGCCGTTACGCAACCTGCGCGACCCCAACCAAATTCTGGTCAGCATGGCGTGAAGAAGACATCAGTGCCGCTGAAATGCACGCCATCAAAAACCGCCCGCTGACTGCGCTGCAAACCGAACTTCTGTTTGCCCACCGCACTGCCCAAGATTGGGCATGGTATCAGGCATGGAGTGCTGCTGAGTTGGCAGTGACAGGTCAAGATCATTTGCTGATTAGCTTGTTACAGCCACAACGTTTGCTGGAAATGATGCGGTTTTACACGCTGTTCGATAAAAAGGTTGGGAAAATTGTCGCCCGTTACCAGCAAGTTTTCGGTATCAAACGGCTAATTGAGCGTATCAACACCCCACGCCCAGACGGCGGACGCGAAGGCGGCGTTATCTGGCACACCACCGGCTCAGGCAAATCCTTCACAATGGTATTCCTGAGCAAAGCCCTGATTCTGCACGACTCCCTCAAACACTGCCGCATTCTGGTTGTCACCGACCGGGTAGATTTGGAAAGCCAACTCAGCAAAACCTTTACCTCCGGCGGCGAGTTAGCCAGCAAAAAAGACAAAGAAGCGGCAATGGCAACCTCCGGCAAACGCCTTGCCGAACAGATTGGCAAAGGCACGGAACGCATCATGTTCGCGCTGATCCAGAAATTTAACAGTGCCACCAAGCTGCCCGAATGCCGCAATTCCAGCCCGAATATCATTGTGCTGATTGACGAAGGTCATCGCAGCCAAGGCGGTGAAAACCACATCCGCATGAAACAGGTGTTGCCCAAAGCCGCCTTTGTGGCGTTTACTGGCACGCCCTTGCTGAAAGACGACAAGACCGAAGGCAAATTCGGCAAGATCATCCACGCCTACACCATGCAACGCGCCGTGGATGACCAAACCGTTACGCCCTTGTTGTACGAAGAGCGCATCCCCGATCTGGATGTCAACGAACGCGCCATTGATAGCTGGTTCGAGCGCATTACCGAAGGCTTGACCGCTGAACAAAAGACCGACCTGAAACGCAAGTTTGCCCGCAAAGGTGAAATCTACAGCGTGGATGACCGCATCCGCCTGATTGCACTCGACATTGCCAATCACTTCGTGAAAAACATCGACGACGGCTTGAAAGGGCAACTGGCGTGCGACAGCAAAGCCTCCGCCATCAAGTACAAACAATACCTCGACGAAGCCGGATTGTTTGAATCCGCCGTAGTCATGAGTCCGCCCGATACCCGCGAAGGCAATACCGATGTCGACGAAGCCGCTTTGCCCGCCGTGGCTAAATGGTGGAAAGACAATATTGGTTCAACCGACGAACAAGCCTATACCAAAGCCATTATCGAGCGTTTCGACAAAGACGATGCGTTGAAGCTGCTGATTGTGGTGGACAAGCTGCTGACGGGTTTTGACGAGCCGAAAAACACCGTGTTGTATATCGACAAACCCTTAAAGCAACACAACCTGATCCAAGCCATTGCGCGGGTCAACCGTTTGCACCCGCTGAAAAAGTTCGGCTTGCTAATCGACTATCGCGGCATTCTGGCGGAACTGGATACCACCCTCCAAAAATATCAGGATTTGGCAGCGCGTACCCAAGGTGGCTACGACATCAATGATATTGCGGGTTTGTACAGCCAGATGAGTACCGAATACAAACGCTTGCCGCAACTTTACAAAACCTTGTGGGCGATTTTTGCCGGGGTCAAAAACAAACACGACATTGAGCAATTACGGCAGGTACTCGTGCCGAAAATGGTGGAGCAAAGCGGGGAGTTGGTTGATGCCAACCTGAAAGTGCGCGAAGACTTCTACGAAGCCCTGACCGCCTTCGCCAGTTGCCTGAAAGTCGCACTACAATCCGCCACCTTCTTTGCCGATACCAGTTTCAGTGATACTGACCGCCGCCACTACAAGGAAACCCTCAAGCAATTTTCCAGCCTGCGCCAGTTGGCAAAACAGGATGCAGGCGAAACCGTCCAGTACGACCAATACGCCGCGCAGGTAAAAAAGCTGCTGGACAAGCATGTGGTCGGCGTTGACATCAAAGACGCGCAAGGCGTTTACGAAGTCAACAAACTGGGGCAAAAGCAAGCCCCCGAAGATTGGAGCGCGGACAAAACCCGCAACGAAACCGACATTATCAAAACCCGCGTGACCCGCCTGATCGAGCAGGATTTGCGCGATGACCCTTACGCGCAGGAAGCCTTTTCCAAACTGTTGCGCCAAGCCATTGCCGACGCAGAAAAGCTGTTTGACCACCCGCTCAAGCAATACCTGCTGTTCCACGATTTCGCCGAGCAAGTGCAACAACGGCGCGTACCGGATATGCCGAATGTGTTTGCAGGCAACCACCACGCGCAGGCGTATTTCGGCGTGTTCAAACAAACCTTGCCGGAAGTATTCACGGCTGCCGATCAAGCCGCGCAAGACCAATGGGTGCAACTGGCCTTCGCACTGGATGCGCATGTGGAACAATCTGTCGCCGAACATTCCATCAACCCACAAAACATTGAAGCTGACATTCGTAAGAAACTGTTGCCGCTGCTGTTCAAGGAATGCAAAGCGATTGGCGGTGGCATGGATCAGGCTAAAGCAATGGTCGAGCGGGTGATACAGATTGTGCGTGTGGGTTTGAATGGAGTGTAAGCGGATGCTTCAGTTTAGCTATGGCGATGAACAGATTACGTTTGAGCGTTTGCCGCGTAGCGAAGGCATCCAGCGCGTTCTGATCAAGGTTCATCCTGATTGCCGGATTGAAGTAGCTGCCCCTACCCAAGCAGATGATAACGAAGTGCTGGCAGCAGTGAAAAAACGCGGTCGCTGGATTTATCAACAACTGCGTGATTTTCGCCAACAATCCGCTTACGTCACCCCACGACAATACATCAGCGGTGAAAGCCATTACTACTTGGGTAAACAATACCTGCTGAAAGTGCTGGAAGACCCTAATGCCACGCAGCAAGTGAAATTGTTACGCGGCAAACTGGAAGTGACGCTACGTCAAAAAAGTGCAGAAAAGGTGCAACAACTCCTGAGCGACTGGTACAAGGCGCGTGCTAAAGAAGTGTTTGCCAAACGGCTGGATGCCATGCTGGAACAGGCACTTTGGGTGGCTGAACGCCCGTCGTTAAGCATCCTCACCATGCAAACCCAATGGGGCAGTTGCTCCCCCCAAGGCAGGCTAACGCTTAACCCGCATCTGGTGAAAGCCCCACGCGAGTGCATTGACTACGTTATTCTGCATGAGTTGTGTCATCTTGCCGAGCATAATCACAGCGAACGCTTTTACCGTTTGCTGTCTCAGGTGATGCCCAGTTGGGAAAGGGTAAAGGCTCGACTGGATGCAAGGGCGGGGTATTATGTGTTGGCATGAAAACTGCTCTGTGAATGTGCAAACGTTATATTTCCTCTATCTAGGTTAAGTAATGCTCAAAATTGAACGTATTCTGGATAAAAGCAGCGTCCCACCCCGCCAGCCGCACCTGTCGCTGACCTTGCCGCACGAACGCCGCATTATCAGCCGCCAGCGCGTCACCCTCGACGATGGCAGCGATGCAGGCTTGTTCCTGCCACGTGGTTCCAGCCTGCAACACGGCGATGTCCTGCAAGGTGCAAGCGGCGAACTCATTCGCATTCAAGCTGCCCCCGAAACCGTGTCCACCCTGACGTGCGCCGATCCGTGGTTGCTGGCACGCGCCTGCTACCACCTCGGCAACCGCCATGTGCCGGTGCAAATCATGCCGGGCATGATCCGTTACCAACACGACCATGTGCTGGATGACATGCTGCACGGTTTAGGCTTGCATGTGGTGGTGGAACAAGCGCCATTCGAGCCGGAAGCGGGCGCGTATGGCGGCGGGCATTCGCATTCCCATGATCACTGACCTCGCACTGCTGCGCCTGCTGCATTTGGTTAGCCCGACCTTGCCGATTGGTTCGTTTACCTATTCGCAGGGGATCGAATGGGCGGTGGAATGCGGCTGGATTGCGACTCCCACCGATTTGCAAAACTGGCTGGCAAGCCAGTTGCACAGCGGTATGACGCATCTGGATATTCCGGTATTGCAACGCCTGTATCACGCCGTGGAACGCGCTGATGTGGAAGCGTTGGAATACTGGATTTACACCCTCAACGCCAGCCGCGAGACCAGCGAGTTATTGCTGGAAGAAAAGAATCGAGGGCGGGCGTTAACCGATTTGCTAATTGCGCTGGAAATCCCCAATGCTGCCCGCTGGAAACCGCTGCTGGCACAAAGCCAATCTGCCGCCTTCGCACTTGCTGCGATGCATTGGCAAATCCCGCTGCAACAAGCCGCTTACGGCTATGTGTGGAGCTGGCTGGAAAATCTGGTGTTGTCGGCGGTGAAAATCATCCCGCTGGGGCAAACGCAAGGGCAGAAGATCCTGCATGAAATGACTTTGCTGCTTCCCTCTGTGGTGGTGCAAGGTTTGCAAGTGGCTGATGACGACATTGGCGCAGCATCGCCCGCGTTAGCCATTGCCAGTAGTCGCCACGAAACCCAATACACCCGTTTGTTTAGATCGTGAAGAAAGGAAACCCCATGTCCAATCCATTGAGAGTCGGTGTCGGCGGCCCAGTCGGTTCTGGCAAGACCGCGCTGCTGGATGCGCTGTGCAAAGCCATGCGCGACACTTACGACATTGCCGTTGTGACCAATGACATTTATACGCAGGAAGATGCGCAATTTCTGATGCGCAGCGAAGCCCTGCCAGTGGAACGCATTGTCGGCGTGGAAACCGGCGGTTGCCCACATACCGCGATCCGCGAAGATGCGTCGATGAATCTTGCAGCGGTGGAAGATTTGCAAATTCGTTTCCCCGACCTTGATCTGATTTTCATCGAAAGCGGTGGCGATAATCTCTCGGCAACCTTTAGCCCCGAACTCGCCGATCTGACAATTTATGTGATCGACGTGGCAGAAGGTGAAAAGATTCCGCGCAAAGGTGGCCCCGGTATTACCCGTTCTGACTTACTAGTGATTAATAAGATCGACCTTGCGCCTTACGTGGGGGCTTCGCTGGAAGTCATGGAAAGTGACAGCAAACGGATGCGGGGCGAACGTCCGTTTGTGTTTACCAACTTGAAGGAAAAGTTGGGCTTGCAGACGATCATTGATTTCATCGTCCACAAGGGGATGTTGCGGGCGTAAGGTTTACGCGCTCGCTTGCACTTGGCTTTGCTGGGCTTCGAGTTCAGCAAGCCGCTTTTCCAAGGCTTCCAGCTTTTCACGGGTACGCAGCAGTACCGCCGACTGAATATCAAATTCTTCCCGCGTGACCAGATTCATCTTTTGCAGGCCGCCTTCGAGCAGGCCGCGCATATTCTTTTCAACATCTTCCTGCATGTGACGCACGGGTTCGGGTAGCAGTGCTGAGAGTTTCTTTGCCAGATCGTCGAGGTTGCCAAAGCTTTGCATGATGTGTTCCTTAAACTGAGTGAATGCCCCGAATTGTAGCAAATTCTATGCACGATAAACCCTTATCGTGGAATTAGTGCATCAGAGCAGGCTAATGCACTTTTATAGTGCTTTTAAGCACACCCACGCTTCGATAAGCGGTGTGAATTGCTTGTTTTTGCAACACCTCCTGTATTTGTCTCCCGATTAAGCCCCTTATTGGTAGTTGGCACGTCAATTGCAATATGTCTGGCGTTAAACAAAAAATTTATTTTCGTGGAGATTATGTGATGAAAAAGACGTTGTTGAGCATGGCTGTGGTAGGTGCATTGTTTATAGCAACTCAAGCACAAGCCGGTGCTAGCGCCAATGTTGGCGTGACTAATAACTACATCTGGCGCGGCATCACCCAAACACAAGATAGCCCAGCCCTGCAAGCAGGTTTGGATTACGCACACGATAGCGGCTTGTATGCTGGTACATGGGTATCCAATACCGAATTTGCAGGCGATGCAACAGGGCCGGAACTTGACCTGTACGCAGGCTACAAAAAAGACCTGAAAGGTGAAGCAGCCGTCGATGTGGGTGTAATCAATTACGGCTACCCCGATGACAACTCTGCTGAATTCACCGAAGCCTACGCCAAAGTAGCCCTGATGGGCGCGAGCGCAGAAGTCGATTACACCATCGACAGCAAAGACGCAACCGAAGCCGTGCAAAAAGGTGACGTATACCTCGGTCTGGGTTACAGCAAGGAAATCAGCGGCATTACCTACGGCGCAAAAGCAGGGCGTTACAACTTCAAAGCAGACAATGCGGACTATAGCAACGTGCAATTATCTGCTACCAAAAGTTTTGAAAAAGTGGGTGATGTGACCTTAGCCGTCGATAAAGCTGACGGTGGTACTGCCGAAGCGGTTAACGGTGATAGCGATGCACGTGTCAGTGTGTTGTGGAAAAAGTCTTTCGATTTTTAATCTGTCCTGTCAGCCCCTGCTGTTGCGGCGGGGCTTCCCTTACGAGCAAGGAGTTTGTTTTATGAAAATGGTGACGGCAATTATCAAGCCATTCAAGCTGGATGATGTACGTGATGCAATTGGCGATATTGGCATCAAAGGTATCACAGTGACGGAAGTCAAAGGCTTTGGGCGTCAAAAAGGGCATACCGAATTGTACCGTGGTGCGGAATACGTGGTGGATTTCTTACCAAAAATCAAGCTAGAAGCCGCCGTAGCAGACTCACAAGTAGAGCAAGTCATTGAGGCAATCAGCAAGTCAGCCAATACTGGCAAAATCGGGGATGGCAAAATTTTTGTGACTTCGATTGAACAAGTGATCCGCATCCGCACGGGCGAAAGCGGCGAAGAAGCACTGTAAGGGAAGGGGGTTTTAGATGAATATCCGTCTTGGTTTGATGATATTAACAGCGTTGCTGGGCTTTTCCGGCATAGCACTGGCTGACGATGCAGCAGCCGTACCTGTGCCTGAGAAAGGCGATACCGCGTGGATGATGGTCTCCACTTTGCTGGTTATCTTAATGATTATTCCGGGCTTGGCACTGTTTTACGGTGGCTTGGTTCGCGCAAAAAACATGCTGTCCGTTTTGGCGCAAGTGTTCACGATTTTCTGCGTGATTTCCATTTTGTGGGTCGTCTACGGCTACAGCATGGCGTTTACCGATGGCGGCGGCTTGAATAGCTTCGTCGGTGGTTTGAGCAAAATGTTCCTCAAAGGTGTGGATACGGCGGTAACAGTCGAAACCTTCAGCAAAGGCGTGGTTATTCATGAAATGATGTTCATGGTATTCCAGTTGACCTTCGCGGCGATCACCGTTGCCCTGATCGTGGGTGGTTTTGCAGAACGCATTAAATTCTCTGCTTTGTTAGTGTTCTCAGTACTGTGGTTCACGTTCTCTTACCTGCCCATGGCACACATGGTGTGGTTCTGGGGCGGTCCTTCAGCGTATGACGCTCCGGCTGGCTTCTTGTTTGCGAAAGGCGCTCTGGACTTTGCGGGTGGTACAGTCGTCCACATCAACGCGGCAATGGCAGCACTGGTAGGCGCAATCGTCGTCGGCAAACGTGTAGGTTACGGTCGTGACCCCATGCCACCGCACAACTTGGTCATGACCATGATCGGCGGTTCATTGCTGTGGGTAGGCTGGTTCGGTTTCAACGCAGGTTCTAACTTGGAAGCGACTGGCACAGCGGTATTGGCAATGGTGAACACCATCGTAGCAACAGCGGCGGCGGCACTATCGTGGATGTTCGCTGAATGGGTATTGCGCGGCAAGCCATCCTTACTGGGTGCGGTATCTGGTGCAGTGTCTGGTCTGGTTGCGGTGACTCCAGCAGCAGGTTTTGCAGGCCCGATGGGTGCAATCATGCTGGGTCTGGTAACAGGTGCAGCGTGCTTGTGGGGCGTAACAGGCTTGAAACACATGCTGGGTTACGACGATTCACTCGACGTCTTCGGGGTTCACGGTATCGGCGGTATCATTGGTGCAATCGGTACGGGCATTGTGGTTAACCCTGCACTGGGTGGTTCAGGGATTTTTGACTACGCCACGGGTGCAGTTGCTACTGAATTCGATATGGCGCACCAAATCTGGGTACAGATGCAAGGTGTGGGTACGGTCGTGATTTGGTCGGGTGTCATCAGCTTCGTACTGTTCACCTTGCTGAAAATGACCATGGGTCTGCGTGTTTCTCAGGATGAAGAGCGTGAAGGCTTGGATACTGTCTCTCATGGCGAACGTGCTTATTCCTAACACAATAATATAAACGTATTTTCTTCGAGTCGATTTGAGGCGGGAGCTAACACTCCCGCTTTTTTTATTTGGGCAACTGCCCCTGTTCACGGATTTGGAACGTACCATCTGATTGGGGTGGTACAATAAAATTACTCAAAAATTGCTTAGTACCCTCGTCAACACCGCTGCTTGGCTTCAAGTTCAATGCCGATTCGTACTGACCGTTGGCTTGCAAGGTTACTGTACCATCCAATGTAAAAGCCGCATCAGGTGCAGAAGCAAGCGTAACTTGCTGCACGCCATTCCCTTCACTGACACTGGCTGTATAAGTACCATAACGTTGCGGCAACATTTGCACGCCTGCTTCGCGCCATTCCCCCTGCCCACTCAATTGTGGAAAAGCCACTTGATCCCATGTCACCTCACTGAAATTGGCGAGGAATGTGCCGCTCAACGGTGGAATCATCAAGCGTTGCAAATACGGCGCAAGCGCCTTCGCCGGAAAGTCGCTGAGATTTAGCGGTGCACAGTGCAAGGTCTGGCTCAGATTGATACTGCAAATCCCATCAAACTGCCCACCTTGTGCAAAGTTACCGCGCAGATCGACAGCGAGTTGCCCCGACAGCAAAGCACTTGCCTGTACATCCCAATGCAGGTTGTGGATTTGCATCCCTTGAGCGCTGAGGGTCGCCACCCCGCCCGACCATAACGTGCCGTTCACCCCTTGCAACTGCACTGGCAAGTCAGCGGGTAATTGTGACACGAGCAAACGAGCAGGTAATTGCGTCAAGGAAGCCAGCAGGAAACTGGCTGTGCCTGCGAGGATTAGGGTGCGTTTTTTCATCGTTGAAGTGTAATTTGTGCGTCAACCGTGCCGGGTTTATCCGCTGGTTTCAGGCTCATACTAGTGGTATTGGCAGCCTGTTGGGTTTCCATTAAGGCCAGAAATTTTGCCAACGTATCGAAAGGTTTGGCTTCCAGCTTGAGATTGACGGTTTTCTTGTCTTTTTCGTCCGACGTTGTGCCTGCCCCATCCAACTGAAATTGCTTGAGAGCAGCAATCACCGCTGTGTGCAAACTGCCATTGCTGGCGGGCGCTGCGCCGGGGGATGTCCCTCGCAATGCAAGCACTTCGCCACGTTGGCTTTGCATCTCGGTATGCGCAGCTTGCGCGTCTGCCAAATCCAATTGCAACAGTTCGTGGTGTGCTGCCAGCGGTTTCCACAGGAATAACCACAGCACGGTTAAGCCGATCAAGCCCATGCCAATCATTACCAAGCGGCGTTCTGATGCAGCTAGGTTTTGCCACCAAGCCTTCATGATTGACCTCCCAGTGTTAGGGTCGCTTTTACGCTGTCGGCAGTGCGCGAGGATTGCATTTCCACCGCTTTGCCAAGGGACTTTTCCAGCGTGTCACGCAAGGTTTCGAGGGCTTGTTGGTTTTGGGTTTGCAGGCTCAAGGTCAAGGTGCTGTTTTGCGCTCGAATCTCGTCCACTTTCAAACCGCCGCCAGCGGCTTGCATCGCCTCGGCAACAGCAGCGAGTTGCGGCAAATGGCTGGCATTCGCGGCATCACCACTTTTACCGCGTATCCGTGCCAGTTCTGACGTCAGGCGACTTTTCAAACCGCGTGGGTCAACATCGCTCACACCGGGAAATAATTCGCTGAACAATTGCAGATTTTGCGCATCCACCGCGTCGAGTTGTTGTTGCAAGCGGTAACTTTCCACGCCGTAAATACCGACCGCCACCGCCACCGAAGCCAGCGCCAAACCCGCTGCCACGCGCCAGCGTTGTAACTGTTGACGAAATTGTGCGTTGTTTTCGGCTTGCAAACCATTCAGCAAATTGAGCTTGAGCGGGGCTTGCAAACTGCTGGGGTACAATTGTTCGGCTTGGGTTTCGGGGGTAATACTGAAACGCGTATCGGCTGACCAAAACGCCATCTGATCACTATACAAGCGCAGGCGTACTGGCGCGGTTTGCCCACTGGTCAAACTGTCGAGCAACAAGGGCAAGGCGGCTGGGGTGCTGGAATAGCCAGACAATTCGCCGGTGCGTACCCAAATCGTATCGTTTTGCTGCCACAAGGTAAGGCTGTCCGCCTCCCACGGCAACGCGAACACATCGGGTAACACGTTGCTCACGCGGATTTGCTGCGCTTGCAAGGCACTCACCCATTCGCGCAAGCGATCACGGCGAATAATCGCCACGTCGACTTGGGTGGAATCGGCACGGGTTTGCCAGACGATATGCTGATGATCGAGATCATCCGCAATGCTGTCTTCCAGCGCAAACGGTACGGCTTGCTGCAATTGACGTTGGTTACGGGTATTGACGCTGGTTTGGGTCAACAAAACGTCGCGGCTAGGAATCAGCAAGACAACATCTTGCCCACGGGTAGCGGGCAATAATTTATCCCATGTCCCGTGCTGCCAATCAGCAGGTTTGTTGGAGAGCACTGCCCAAGCGGGATCAGGATCATTCGGTGTTTGCAGGCGTATTACTAGCATCGTTAGTCGTTATTGGTTGTTCGTTAACCCGGTCGAATTGGCGCATTATGACACGAACTGCCCCCTTTGCGTCACGCAATAACAAACTGTTGACGAAAACCCGTGCATGGTTAATACGCACCTCACCCGTCAGACGGAAATATTGGCTAGTTACGTCGAAACTATTGATTAATACATCGTCTTTTCCGACAACAAACGCCATGTCTTGTTGGAATTCTGCTTTGCTTTTATAAACCTGTTTGAGCTTGCGTTTATCCAGAATTTGCGTGATCTGATTATCTGCCAAGCGTAGTGCTTTTAGCACTTCCTTGCTCGCCGTATTCGGGTTAATCGTGGTTTTTTTGAACGGTAATGCCGTGACGGTGGTGAGCAATTGATTCAATGCCGTGTTCTTGTCGTTGGGGTCAGGCATTTCCAAGCGTATCAAGCGCAACTCACTGGGATCAACCAGTGGCATATCGGCAGCCAAATACGGAATTGCACCCGATAAATAATAATCACGTTCTGCACCATCAATCCCTTCCGGCTGCTGATTACTGTCAAGCCAATCGGCAATAGCGTCGGTAAAACCAGCAGGCAAGCCCGCATCCGTCACAAACGGTTTCAACAAACCCAACGCTGCCCCATCGAGTTTACCGCGTTGTTCACCTTCCTGACTGACCAGATTATTGAGGTTGAAACGCCCCTGCATGTCTTCCAACTTACCGCTGAAACGCACGACTGCACCGCTTTCTTCGGTGAGCGTCTGTTCTGGTAACGTTTGCGCCCAGCGGTCGGTGAGCGCGTCGTATTTATTATCCTTTGCATCCAATTGCAGTTGTAAGCCCGCGTATTGCTCCATCATCAGCACGTATTGCCAAGAACGTTCCAGTGATTGGAAATTATCGGTCTGGCGCACCGCCCGACTTTGCCGCGCAAAAATGACAGCGGCAAGCGTCACTACCAGCACCGCAATGACCAACACGGACAGGATAGCAATACCGCGTTGCTGACGCGGTGAAGACGATGTAGCTAAAGGGTGATTGAATTGCATTCGGCAATTCTGACATAAAAGAGGAAGGCGACCTATACTCCATGACGCATTCCATCCACTTCCCCAAACGACAAGGATTAGTTCATGTTGAAGTTAACAAAAACCGTACTCGCAACGCTTACCTTATGCGCCACCACGCTTATCACCCTACCCGCTGAAGCAGGCGCACGCTACAGCAAAGTCGATGCCCAAGGCAATGAACTTCCCGACGGTGCCGGCGCGTGGTCATGCGTCAAAGACAACCAAACCGGCGCACTCTGGGAAGAAAAAACCGATGACAATGGTCTACAAGACAAGGATTGGCGCTATCGCCATTTTCACAATTCCGCTGGCTACGCCTCCACCGTGGATTACAACGGCAATCAACTGTGCGGATCATTGGAAAGTTGCGACGCGTATTCCTACGTGAATGCCTTGAATAGCACCAGCTTGTGCGGACGCAATAACTGGCATTTGCCCTTGCCCGGTGATCTGTTGGGCTTGGCACAATTCAATGGCGCACCACCGCATATTGATACGGGCTATTTCCCCGAAACCGCTAACCACCCCGGTTTAGGCTCGTATTGCACCGAAAACATGAAAATGGACGAATACGGGAATCGCCACGAGGAAAATTACCAAGGCGTGGATTTCAGCTTACCTGTGTATGACGGCAATCTGGGCGGTAGCCTAATCTTTGCATTACGCTATTCCGGTGAAGTCCCCGATGGCTTGACCGCTTACCCGAATGCTAACTGGATTTGCTACACGCGCTTAGTCAGCAACTAAGCACTATTGCGCCACCACAGGTGCAGCGACCGGTGCAGGCGGTTTAGGCGCAATCGGTAGTAAACGTTCAGACAGGCGGCTGCCTTTGCCTTGGGTCAGTTTATAGTCGTAAATCGTGGTGTAAGCCATGACCGCCTGCACGTAATCACGGGTTTCAGTAAACGGAATACTTTCCACCCACTGATCGGCATTGATCAGCTTATCCGGTGCCCACTGCGGCGGACGCCCCGGCCCAGCATTGTACGCCGCCGTGGCTTGCACATAATTGCCGGAAAATTTTGCCAGCATCTCACGCAAGTACGCGCTACCCAATTGCACATTGGTCGCGGGGCGCAAAATGTCCTCGCGCCCATTGATATTCAGCCCCAACTTACTGCCCACGGCGCGGGCGGTCGGTGGAATCAATTGCATCAAACCGAGTGCTTTGGCACCAGATTCGACATTCACATCAAACGCACTTTCACGGCGCATCACCCCCATAATCCACGCCGCTTGAATACCTTGATTGCGCCCCTGCTCCACCGCCAAATCGGTGTGAACCAGCGGAAAACGTAAATCGACCTCATCCCATTCTTTGGCACGCGCCACCGTCCAAATCGCCAGATTCGCGTCATTGGCACGCGTCGCCAACTCTGCCATTGCTAAAATGCCCGCTTTATCCATTGGCTTGAGGGCACGAAACCACTCCTTGCGCCCTTGCTCACGGTTGCCGAGCGCAAACCACTCGAAAGCACGTTGCACTGCTGCAATTTTCTGCAAGCCACCGACCCGTTGGCTGCGATCCTGCGGTTTAGTATTGAGGCTGTCGTAGCTCTGCCCAAGATGATCGGCGGCGAGGAAACCGTAAAACGTAGGCTGTGTAGCAATCTTGGCGTACAACTTCTTGGCAGCACGTTTTTCGCCGGTTTGTTCTAATGCTCGCGCTTGCCAGTAATGCCAGCCCGCCGCATCACGTTCATTGTCGAATTTGAGTTGCTGGGTTGCGTTTAACACGCTCTCCCAATCACCCGCCCGCGCGGCGGCGCGGGCTAGCCACAGATTGCCGTCTTGGGTGCGCAAGTCGGCAGGAATCGCGGCAAGACGCGGCACAGCCACGGCTTCATGACGCAGGGCTTGCTGCATCCCCAGTGCACTTTCAACCTTGGCACTTTCGGCGGGGGTAAATTTGAGGCGTTGCCGTGCCGCTAACCACAGCGTTTCGGCAGCTTGCGGTTCTTTTTTGGCAAGGCGTTCCAGCCCGTAGCCAATCGCATCGCGTAAATACGCGGTATCGGCTTGCTGGATAGCCAGAGGCAAGGCATCAGCGGGGCTATTGCGAATTTGTATCCACAAATTCACTGCAACCTGTGCGTCTGGCGGCAAATCAGCGGCAAGTTGTGTCGCGAGTGTGGTTTGGTTTTTATCGAGGGCGACACGAATGCGTTCCCAATAATCCGTGGTAGCCAATTGCACATGGCGGCGCAATAAATCCGTGACCGGCACACACGCTGCGGAAATACCTTTGGTAATGCCCAGCCAAGCTTGTTTGCCGAGCGCTAACGCCGCTGGTTTTTGACCAACTGCCGCCAGCGCTTGAGTGCGGTAACATTGCGTATCGGTGTCTTCAATATCAGCGGGAATATGGGTGAGCAGGTTTTGCCAGTCTTGTTTCTGAGCGAAACGTTGGGCGAGTTTGCCGTAAAGATCATCGGCAAATAGGGAATAGGGATTACGCCATACAAAGTCCAGCACTTGCGCGTCTGGCACAGTCTCGAAGGTTTGCTTGAGGTAGGTGTATTCTAACCACGGGTACAAGGGGTAGCGTTGCATATCGGCAGGCAACGCGGCGAATCCACTGGTATTTCCGGCTTGTAAGTCGCTATACGTTTGCTGGAACAGTTGGCGCTGCACCAATGCGTTGTCCGGCAACGCCGCTAGGGCGGGCGGAGTGCTGGATAACATACAACACGTCAGGGTCAATAACAATCGGCTCATTAAACAAGTCAGGCTACCAATAATACGCCAAGAGTCTCATAAATACCGCGCTGGATTCAATTGAATGCTGTAAACCGGCGGTTGATCGTGGCGTTATGCGGCCTGATCGTAATCTTGCGTTGCCAACAATACATTGCTTTTAAACAGCAAATAACCGTAATGTTTCACCTGATCGGCTTTGTCATACGCCGTAAAACTCACGCCTGCGTAAATCTCATGGCCTTCCGCACGATGCTCACTTTCTAACATAATAATGTCACGGATAACGCCACCACGCTGCTGGTCAGTACCGCTGTAGGCGATTTCACCAAATTCAATACCGTGCGTGGGGGCAAATTTGACAGCGGGTAGACCGTTTTTGAGGTGGCTGTGCGGACCGGTGGAAAGGAAAGCGATTTTAACGTAGCGGAGAATTAAGTCAGGCCAAGGGTTGGAAATTTCGATACTCAAACGTTCATCGGGCATTCCGACTAAGTGACGACGGTGCATTCTCACCTTCGGCCAATAACGCGCCGTGGCAAAGTGGGACGAGGCTTCGCAGGGGCTGCATTCCTGCATGTCATGGAAAAAGGTATCGGGAAGGTGCAATTGATGGATGTTCATGGTGTTTACCTCAGTTTGGCTGGATGATTTCCTAATGAAACTATTGAATCAGGCACTTGACTTTACTAAAAAGTTCCAAGCATTAAAGTGACAGTGCTCACTTTCCTAACAAGTCATTATGAGAATCAGCGTTTTTCGCCTTATTTTTGATTAATTCACGGTAAGTATACTGCGTCCATCCCCTAACAACAGATGAACCACGACAAGCGTTCCGATCTATGGTACGTAAGGTAGCGGTCACACCGTCGCGAGCAAACTGAGGTAACGTGCAAAACGGCGGGGTGGAATTTTTCCAGCACTAACCGCTGCTTTGATGGCACAGCCCGGTTCGTGGTTGTGGCTGCAATTGTGAAAGCGGCATTCCCCCAAAAACGGGCGGAATTCAGGAAAACCGGTTTCCAGCGTGGCAAAGTCCAGCCCGATCAATCCAAAGTCGCGCACCCCCGGCGAATCAATCAACGCGCCACCCGTGGGTAAACGGTACAGCATGGCGGACGTGGTGGTATGCCGTCCTTCCCCCGTCTCCGAAATACTGCCCACGCGGATGTCGGTGTCTGGCAGCAATTGTGTGGCAATGGAGGATTTCCCCACCCCCGATTGCCCCACTACGATAGCGGTACGCCCCCGAATCGCCGCCAGAATGTCGGCAATGCCTTGGTTTTGATCTGCCGCAACGTGCAGTACGTCGCAACCCATTTGCACATACTCGGCTAAACAGGCTTCCGCTTCTGCCGTGGCATGGGTAGAACGTAAATCGGCTTTGTTCATCACCAACAAAACATCGGCGTGCAAACGGTTGGCGGCAATCAGATAACGATCCAACATTTCCCACAAGGGCGCGGGTTGCCAACTGGTCACGACGATTAAGAGATCGATATTGGCGGCGACCGGACGTAAGCGCCCGCGAAAGTCTGGGCGCTCCAACACGTTTTGGCGCGGGAGCAGGGCTGTGACCGCTGCATTGCCTTGGGCTTGACCCTCCCATTGCACGCGGTCGCCACAGGCAAGGTTATCGAGCTTACGCCGGGCGGTGCAACGCAATAATTCACCACCTGCGGTTTCGATAAGAACGTCCGCACCGAAGCGAGTAATCACCTGCCCGATGCCTGAAGAAGCTGCTTGAAATATGTTTTCCGTCATAACATCCTATTGTGACGGAAAACGTCTACGTTGCCCACGTATTACTGAAATTTGTAATACGTTTGGTTCAAGTAAGTCACCACATCTTTGATTTCGTCATCGTACCAATTGATGTTGCGGGTAATGTCACATTGACGCACTTCTTTTTCCAAGCTCACCGTATCGGTGATTTTAGGGTTGGGGGCAGTCAGCTCCTCAGTATCGCACGGTGAATTAACAAACAGCTTTTGTCCGTTAGCCGGGTCGGGCGCAGCCAGTGCTGTTTGCATCAGCAGCAGGCTACTACAGAGAATCAAGACAGGTTTCATTTCACTACTCTTTTCAGGTATGTTGTTGTAAATGCGCAATCCGTATCGCGGCGGGCGGATGCGAGTCATAAAACGCCGAGTACAATGGATCAGGTGTCAAGGTACTGGCATTCTCCTTGTAAAGACCAACAAGTGCCGCAATCAGTTCCACACCGCTAGACTGTTGTGCGGCAAATTCATCCGCTTCAAATTCATGCTTACGTGACCACCACGCCATGATCGGCCCGATGAAAAACGTAAACGCAGGGCTAACCAGCACGAACAGCAACAACGCCATGTAAGTGGATGGCTGGCTGACACCGAGTGCAGTATAAAACCATGCCTGCCCCATCAACCACGCTAACACGACGAAACCCGCCAACGTCATGAGCATCGACAAAACCATGCCTTTGACAATGTGCTTACGTTTAAAATGCCCCAGCTCGTGCGCCAACACCGCTTCCACTTGGGCAGGCGTTAAATGCTTCAACAACGTGTCGAAAAATACGATGCGCTTGTTTTTACCAAAACCGGTGAAATACGCATTACCGTGCGCGGAACGGCGCGAACCATCCATCACAAACACGCCATTGCTGTTGAAGCCGGTACGCGCCAGCAACGCATTCAAACGTTGCGCCACTTCACCTTCTTCCAACGGGCTGAATTTGTTAAACAAGGGTGCAATGAATTTAGGATATGCCCACGTCATTAGCAAGGAAAAGCCTGTCAATGCCGCCCATGCGTACAGCCACCACAAGCTGCCTGCCGATGCCATCAACCACAGGATCAGCATGACCACGGGAATGCCGATGACCAACGCCAACGCTGTTCCTTTTAACGCATCCACCACAAATGTAGTCGGTGTCATTTTGTTGAAACCGAAGCGCTCTTCCAAGACAAACGTGCGGTACAAGGAAAGCGGCAGATCCAACACACTGCCAAGCAGCATCAAGCTGATGATCACTGCCGTACCCGTGTAGAGTTCGTTCCAACCCAAGCTACGCCATTGCACATCCAGCCAATCCAAGCCGCCGCCCAACGTCCACACCAGCAGCAACACCAAACCGAGCAGCACGTCGATGCGCCCTACCCCGCCTTTCGCCAAGGTATAATCCGCCGCTTTTTGGTGTTCCTCCAACGCAATTTTGCCGAGGAAGGGCGCGGGTACAGCACTGCGATGCGCACTGACGTGCTGTTTTTGACGCAACGACAGATAGATTTGCACCAACGTTGATGCCAGTAAAAACACAAGGAAAATGTAGGTAAAGGTTTGCATGATGTCTGTTATATTCCCGATTCCCTAAAGTAATTACAGTGTAACCGAATGCGCATGAATCAGGAAAATTTGATCTGGATCGATCTAGAAATGACCGGACTGGATACCATCAACGATGTCATTATCGAAATTGCCACCGTCGTCACCGATAAGGATTTAACTATCTTGGCAGAAGGCCCCGTCATCGCCATCCACCAATCCGCCGAAACGTTGGCAAAAATGGATGACTGGAATCAAAAACAGCACGGCGGCTCAGGTCTGATCCAACGGGTGCAAGACAGTACGTGGTCGGAAGCGCAAGCCGAACAAGCGACCCTCGATTTCCTCAAGCAGTTTGTGCCAGCAGGTGCATCGCCGATGTGTGGCAATAGCATTTGTCAGGATCGGCGTTTCCTTGCCCGCCAAATGCCAACACTGGAAAAATTTTTCCATTACCGCAATCTGGATGTGAGCACCTTGAAAGAATTGGCAACACGCTGGAAACCCGGTCTCACCGCAGGTTTCAAGAAAGAATCGCGGCATTTAGCACTGGCAGATGTCCAGGATTCGATTGATGAGTTGAAATACTACCGCGAGCATTTTATCCGAGTTTGAGCGGGGTGATGGAAACACACCTTATCTGAGTTTAATAGGCAGTACCTTACGCATCCTGTAAAGTCACCCCCAAACCTCATCAATAACAATAACGGATAAACGATGACAACCGCAGCCCCGCAACTGATTCAGGCGACGCTGGCGCAATTGAACAAGGTCATTCACGGCAAAGAGCCACAGGTGCAACTCGCCCTCACCTGCTTGCTGGCAAACGGACATTTGTTGTTGGAAGACCTCCCCGGCATGGGCAAAACCACCCTCGCGCACGCCCTCGCCCAAGTCTGTGGGCTGGAATACAAACGCGTGCAATTCACCAGCGATTTGCTGCCTGCCGATTTGCTGGGTGCATCAGTGTTTGAACAACAAGCGGGCAGATTTCACTTTCACCCGGGCCCCGTGTTTAGCCAAGTCTTTCTTGCCGACGAACTCAACCGCGCTACCCCCAAAGCCCAAAGCGCCTTGCTGGAAGCAATGGAAGAACGCCAAGTTAGCGTCGATGGCGTAACACACCCCTTGCCTGCACCGTTTTTCGTGATTGCCACCCAAAACCCGCAAAGCCAATCCGGCACATTTCCGCTGCCCGAATCGCAGCTTGACCGTTTTCTGATGCGCTTATCGTTAGGCTACCCCGAACCTGCTGCCGAACGTGCCTTGCTGAAAGGGCGCAATGGGCGGGTCTTGCTCGCGAATATGCAACCTACGTTAAACGGCAATCGCCTCAAAGCCCTACAATCCATCGTGCCGCAAGTGCGTATGACCGATACCTTGCTCGATTACGTGCAACGCCTGATTGCCTACACGCGACGCAGCGATGTCTGTCACTTAGGGTTATCCCCACGCGGCGCATTGGCATTGGTGAAAGCGGCGCAAGCGTGGGCATTGTTGCAAACACGCGGGCATGTGTTGCCGGAAGATGTGCAAGCCGTGTTCATCGCGGTGGCAGGGCATCGCCTCATCGGGCGGCAAGAAGCGCAAGGCGACCAACTGGCGCGACACATCCTCAGCAAAGTGGACGTGGTAGGTAGCGGAAATGGCAACGCTTAACTTACGCAATATCTACATTATCCCCAGTAAAACCGCGTTGGGGCTGTTGAGCATTATCGCGTTGCTGTTTTTGCTCGGCATCAACTTCCAGAATTCGCTGGTGTACATCATCAGCTTTTGGCTGCTGGCGTTGCTGCTGCTCAATATTTTTTACACATGGCGCAATTTAGCAGGGCTAACCCTCACCGCTGTTGGCATTGAACCCTGTTTTGCAGGCGAAAAAGCGGTATTGGAAGTGGAACTCAGCCGCCCTACCCCCTACGCCAAATACGCACTAGAGCTGACGTGGGAAGATGCCATGCAAGTGCAGATCGACCTGATCAGCACACAAACAGCCCGCATCAAACTGTCGCATAGCACGCAGCAACGCGGACGCTTTACCCCGCCGCGCCTCAAGATTTCCACCCGTTACCCAACAGGGCTAGCTCTGGCATGGGCGTATGTTCACCTCGATATACACGGCGTGGTCTACCCCGCCCCCGTGGAAAAAGCCTTCCAAGCGCAGGGCGAATCATACGGTGATAACAGCGAATCTGGGCTGGAAATAACAGGCGGCACGAATGATTTCGGCGGCATCCGCGATTACCAATACGGCGATGCCCCCAAGCGCGTGCATTGGGCTAAGTTCGCGCAAACAGGCAAGCTGTACACCAAAACCTTCGTGGATTACGCCAGTCATGAGGTGTGGCTCGACTGGGAAACATTGCCCATGCCTGGTATCGAAGTGCGCCTGTCACACTTATGCCGCAAAGTGTTGGAATGCCATCAGGAACAGCGCCAATACGGCTTAAAACTCCCCGGTAAAGTGATTGCACCCGACAAAGGCGACGCGCACAAAGCCCGTTGCTTGCAAGCCTTGGCATTGTTTGGGTTAGCAAATGACTAAACACATCACCTACACTGGCATGATCTGGTTGCTGGCGGCGCAAGTCGTGGTGATCTTGCCGTTTCTCTTCGACCTACCCATCTGGTTACTGCCAGTGCTGCTGTTTGCGGCAGGGTGGCGGCTGCGGGTGTTATCGGGCGCAGCACTACAACCGGGGAATATCACCAAAACCTTGCTGGTCGGCTTGGGGGTCGGTGGTTTGCTGTTGAGCGGTTTGAAATTCCCCTCGTTGGATGCGATGGCTACCTTGTTGTTGCTCGGTTTTGCGTTCAAATCATTGGAAGTGGTGCAACGCCGCGATGCGATTGTGGTGATATTCATCGGCTACTTTCTGGTGGCACTGCACTTTTTGTACTCGCAATCCCTAGGCGCGGCGCTGTATGGCATGGTGTCGATGGTCATCCTCACGGGCGCATTGGTTGGGGTGCAACAAGCCATTAGCGAGTTTTCAGCGGGGCAAAACGTGCGCTTCAATTTGCGTTTAGCGGTGTTTATGCTGCTGCAATGTTTGCCGCTGATGATCGTGATTTTTGTGTTCGCCCCCCGCTTTGCGCCGCTATGGTCGTTGCCACTGGCGACCACACAAGCCAAAACCGGCATCGCCGACCGCATGGCACCCGGCGATATTGAGAAGCTCGCGAAATCGGGCGACTTAGCGTTTCGCGTCGCCTTTAAAGGCAAACGCCCCGCGCAGCACGACTTGTATTGGCAAGGCTTGGTGCTCAACCATTTCAATGGGCATGAGTGGCGGCAATTTGCCCGTGATTACGACGTTTACCAACTGAAAACCGCGCTCTTGAGCCATTACCGCTGGAATCCCAAGAGCGTGCAAGTGCAAGGCACAGCCGTGCCTTATGAAGCGATTTATGAAAGCTCTGGGCAACCGTGGTTGTTTACGCTTGCCCCCACCGTTGAAGTGGAAGGCGCGGTCTTGCGCGGCGCAGATTATCGCGTCATGGCACAACAAGAACTGCAAGCACCGTTCCTGCTGAAAGCGGTGAGCTATCCTGATGCGCAGCGCGATAGCGTTTTGCCGGAGTATTTGCGCACTTTGGCGTTGGGCTTGCCGCCGACGGGCGATGCGCGTAGCCGCACGTTAGCGCAGCAGTTATGGCGCGAAACCGGCAATCCACAAGCCTATATCGACAAGGTGCTGGCACGGTTTAGTGAACAAGCGTTTGCTTACACCTTGAACCCGCCGACCTTGGGAGAACGTGACACGATTGATGCGTTTCTATTCGATTCGCAGCGCGGCTTTTGTGCGCATTACGCGGGCAGTTTCGTATTTTTAATGCGAGCGGCAGGCATTCCGGCACGCGTCGTGGTGGGCTATCAGGGCGGCGAGTGGAATGATGCAGGGCAATATTTAGCCGTTCATCAATACGATGCTCATGCGTGGGCAGAAGTGTGGCTGGCGGGGCGCGGCTGGGTACGTATCGACCCTACCACTGCCGTTGCGCCTAGCCGTACCGAACAAGGCTTAGAAGCTGCCGTGCAAGCCGAAGGCACATTCTTGGCAGATGCGGTGTTTTCCCCCCGCAAAATCGCGTGGCTAAACGGCATTAGCCAGCAACTGGATACGGTGCAATACGGCTGGCGGCGTTGGGTGGTGGGCTATGATCGTGCCGAACAAGCCGCGTTATTGAAAAATATGCTGGGCACATTTTCGATTGAGCGCGTCGCCTTGCTGGTCGCGGGGCTGTTTGCGGCGATTGGTTTGTTTTGGTTATTAGTATTGGGGCTAACTCAACGCCCGCCCAAAGAAGCCTTGGAACATCGCCTCTACCGCCGCTTTTGCGAGGCATTGGCAAAGCACGGCGTGCAACGCGACGTGGGTGTTGCGCCAAGTACGTTTGCGGCGCACGCCGCGCAACAGTTACCCGCGTTGGCAGGGGTGATCCGTGAGTTTACGCAGGTGTACGAAGGTATTTGCTACGCCCCCACCGCCGATGGGCAGAATGCCACCCGACGGCTAAAGGCATTGCTGGCAAAGGTCAAGTAGTTTGCTTGAACTTGCTGACCAACGCCGAAACAGGCGCAACCACCGCAAGTACCACAGCACCCGCCAATACGCCAAACACACCGCTCAGCAAAGTTGGCGTAATGGCTTGCAGCGCATCCCCAATCCAGCCGACTTGCTGCACGAACAGTTCTGCACCGTGCGTAAAATCATGCGAATGCGGAATACCGTGCAGCAAAATACCGCCGCCGACCAAGAACATTGCCGCTGTACCGACTACCGATAAGGTTTTCATCAACCACGGCGCGAACCACAAAATGCCGCGTCCTAATGATTGACGGAAACTAGTCCAGCCACTTGCCACGCGATCTTTGAGCAGGTGATAACCGAGGTCGTCCAATTTAACGATACCCGCCACCAAGCCGTAGACACCAATGGTCATAATAATGGCAATCGCGGAAACGGTCAGGGCTTGCATAGCAAACGAAGCCGCTTCCACCGTGCCAAGCGCAATCACAATGATTTCAGCCGATAACACGAAGTCGGTACGAATCGCGCCTTTGATCTTGTCCTGCTCAAACGCCACCATGTCGATGTCGGGATTATGAGCAACTTCGAGCAATTCAACCGCTTCGGCGTGTTCTTCCGCATCGCTGTGCATCAGATTGTGGTAAATTTTCTCAAACCCTTCAAAGCACAAATACGCGCCACCGATCATCAGCAGCGGCGTAATCAACCACGGCGCAACCGCACTGATCAGCAACGCGGCAGGTACAAGAATCAGTTTGTTAAGAAATGAGCCTTTCGCCACCGCCCACACCACGGGCAATTCCCGTTCGGCTTGGACACCCGCCACTTGCTGCGCATTCAGCGCCAGATCATCACCCAACACCCCCGCCGTTTTTTTCGCGGCGACTTTGGTCATGAGAGAAACATCGTCGAGAACTGTGGTGATGTCATCAAGTAAGGCTAAAAGGCTTCCACCCGCCATACAAAACTCCTAATTAAATTTGATTTAGTTGTACTACGCTTGTAGCAGCAAGCATACAAGGCAGAACAAGGATACCGTTATGGAAAAAACCACGCAAATGGACGCGATAGCCTCCCTGAAGGATTGGAGTAAATGGCTTATCGGGCTAAATACCACCTTAGGGGGTGGCTGCCTGACTATCCTGCAAACTGGCAATGTCCAAGGACTAACGCGGGTGTTTCTTATCGCCGCGATTATCACGTTTTTGCTATCCGTCGTGTGCTCAATCCTGTTAGGCAAAGTCTTAGCAGCGTTAACCGAACATCTGCCCACCGAACGCAGCATTTACCATTTTAGCGATGGGCTTGGCATTTCGGTCAAACACTTAGCTAGAGCGCAATTACTCACATTCCTGCTAGCGGGCGTGTTTATGGCGATATGGCTAGCGCTCAAGATAGGCTAACAGTGAATCAAGCCGCAGCCTTGCTCAGTAAATAGCTGTTATTGCTTTTCAGGAAATTAGCAAACACCGTCGGGAAATCTTCTACTACCGACGTTTTCACCACGTCCAGCGCCAGCAACGCATCACTCCATGCCTGCATCCGTGCGCTAAAAGGCATCTCCAAACCATAGGTTTGCTTCAACAAGGCTAAACGCATAAACAAAGGCGCATACACACAATCCACCAAGTGGAAAGACGCGCCAGCGAAATACGGTGCAGTGGGCGCAATTACCGCATCCAAGCGTTGTAAACCTTGTTGCAAGGCATCCCGTGCTTCGTTAAAACTTGCCGCATCGGTTGTCATCAGCATACGGTGCTGGCGACCCAACAACTCGGAGCAGAATTCAACCCATGCGCGATGCTGGGCTTTGGCTAACGGGTCAGCCGGATGCAAGGACGGCGGATACACTTCATCCACATATTCCAAAATCACCGCCGATTCAAACAACGGCGTACCATCCACCAACAAAACAGGCACTTTGCCTAAGGGAGAAATCGCATTAAACCAAGCGGGTTTGTCTTGTGGATTAAGATGCGTGAGGGTGAACGCAATGCCTTTCTGACGCAGCGCAATCACAGAACGCTGTACGAATGGGCAAATTTTGAAACTGACGAGTTCGAGCTTAGTGGGCAAAGACATGGGGCTTTCCTGTGTAACGACAACGCAGGTCAGTATACACCAAAGTCAACGGCGGCTAACGGGGGGCTGGATAAAAAGAAGTCTGCGAATGCAGACTAAGGTATATCGATCATGAAGTGGTGGCCGGAGACGGAATCGAACCGCCGACACGGGGATTTTCAATCCCCTGCTCTACCAACTGAGCTATCCGGCCACAGAGGGCGCAATTAAACCGTTTTGCGTATAAGTTGTCAAGTACTAATCTTTTGTTTTTTTCTGCTACACTTCAGCCAACCCCTAGCAACACAACCAAACACCTGCACACATGGATTCTTACGGTTTGATTTTATTTATCACTTGGCTCGCTGCCGCCACAGGTTTGTTCCTGTTTATCCGTTGGTTGAGCCGTTTTCTGAGCAAATTCAACTTGCCCAACGATATTCGTTTGCTCATTCTGATTGGATTTTCCGGTGTCATGCTGGTGGCAGCCTTGAGCTTTCTTTGGCGGCAAGGCGCAAAAGAACCCAGCGTACCCACAGAAGCCAGCACGGGAAGCCCCAAAAAACCCCAAACAGAGCTGGACTTAGAAACCTACGAAAGCACTACCTACCCAGAATTGTACGGTTTACGCCAAGAAATGCTTAAACAATTGGCCAACTTACACACGTTCTTCGGCAAAATTACCGCCTGGGCAGACTTAATGCCGACGCAGCGCCCGTTTCTGCAAACCATCATCGACATCCGCTGGGAACAAAGCAAGCAATTGCAAGCTGCCTATGATGCCATCGACCGCAGCCGCCGGGCGTTTTGGTTACACTACCATACCGGCGAAGATAAACATGTACGCACCATGTTCAACGATGAAGCCGTGCGCCTGCAAAAACGCATTCAAGATGCCTTAGGCGACAGCCGCGAATTTCAACTCGCCGAAGCCGACGCGATCCACACTTACCTGCAAAAAGTGGACACGTTACTCAAAGACCCCGAACTCCCTAAACCCAAAAGGGGGCAAGCACCTAACACTGTATTTACCCCTTACAGCGACCAAAATCGTCAAACGCTGCTCAATGTGCTCACAACCAAGCAAGAAAACAGCATCCTGCCCAACCTGCATCAGCTTCAGCAGGAAGAACAACGTATTCGCGAGAAACTGGCGTACATGCTGCAATACCAGCAGGTCAACACCGATTTGCTGGAAGAAACCAAAGACCTGATTCTGGCATGGAACGATGCCCTAATTTATAACCAATACGCGCAATACCGCATACTGTTTGCCACTGAAGCGCTGGAAACCACGTCATTGCTGGGTATCGCCCCCAACAATCGCGATTACGCCTGGCTGCTCAAAGAATTGCGGGAACTTGCTCCCTCCATCTTGGCACAAGCCCAAACAGAGCGTGATATTGCCGCGTACAGCTACAACCCCGATCTTGCCAACGCCAAACGCAAGCAACAACGCCATTAGTCGCGCTCATCCCGATAGAAATCATCGTCGTCATCATCTGCCATCGCGGGTTGTTCACGCTCGCGTGCGGGTAGCGGCGCAGGTTTTTTCGGGGCTACTGATGATGTGCCCGTAAACATTTCTTCGTGCAAACCCCGCGTCATGTCATTGAGCGAACCGCCTTTCAAGCCCACTTCACCCAGCAAACTTTCAATCAATGGCACTTGCGCACGGTAACGCAAGGCGCTATCCACCACTTGCTCCGCCAGATTGCTGCCGCCGCCACCGTTATTACCACCACCGTCGCCGCCGCCATTGCCACCACCCGCACCACCGCGCCCGATTGCATTGTTCAAGCCATCAATGTGCATGATTTTGATGCCTTCGATATTTTCCATCGGGCGTACACTTTCGCGAATAATATTCGGCAATTGACGCACGATTTCCATTTTCACCTGCATCGCAATCTGATCGTTGGAAAGCAGGTTGGAGGCTTCATTCAAGGCTTTCTTACCTGCTGCTTCCACTTGATAGCGCAATTGCGCGGAGATGGAAGCCATTTTTTCTACATCCGCATTGGCTTCGGCAATAATGCGCTGACGCTGTGCTTCTTTCTCAGCACTGATCAGCTCCACAACACGGGAGCGCTCGGCTTCGGCACGCTCACGGGCAGTGCGAATTTCTTCCGAAATCTTCTCAAAATCTGCTTTGACTTTATTGGTTTCGATCCATGCCGTCGACACTTCGCGTTCTAGCTCTGCCTGATGGATATTGGATTTTTGTTGCGCCTGTTCAATCAACAAATCCTTCTGGATATTGATCTCTTCAATCTTGCGCTGGGTTTCCGCTTCATTTTCCGCTTTTTGGCGTTTGCGTTCATTTTGTGCAATGTACTCCTTGTATTCCATCTCTTCTTTTTTGAGGGTGGTTTCCAGATTTTTTTGCTTAATAGCAACCGCTGTTTCTTGCGCCACGTTGTTACGACGCTTTTCGTTTTCGGAAACGATTTGCTCCAAAATCGTCAGGCCGCGTGAGTCGAACGAGTTATTGGGGTCGAAATAGCTTTTATCGGTCTGGTCAAGCCCCGTCAGGGAAACCGACACCAATTCCAGCCCATTTTTGCGGAACTCGGCATTCACTGCCTCCTCCACGTTATGTTCAAAGTCAGCACGCTTCTGGTGCAACTCATCCAATTCCATCCCCGATGCCACCGAACGCAAGGCAGCAACGCAGGGTGCTTCAAACACTTCATTGATTTTCGCCAAATCCAGAGTACGCCGCCCTAATGCTCGCGCTGCGGTACTGACAGCATTTTCATCCGGTGACACCCGCAAGAAAAATTCGGCCGTCACATCCACCCGCAACGGGTCTTTGGTAACGAGCGCCAGATTCTGCTCACGCGAAATTTCGATACGCATGGTTTGCATATTGATCGGCAGCACTTCGTGGAGCACGGGTAGTACAAATGCCCCGCCATCCATAATAACTTTCTCGCCACCAAAGCCAGTACGCACATACGAGGTTTCTTTTTGCGCTCGCTGATAGAACGCGGAAAATAAGAAAAAGCCTAAACCCACGAGCATGAGAATGCCAAAGGATAGATAGAGATAGAGGTTCATTTCCATACGATTCCACTCAGATGATGACAGGTTGCGATTAGGGTTGAGTATACGCAATATAGTACAGTGCTGCCGTGATTCCCTTATTTCACCAAGGAAGATTACGCATGAATACCGAGGAACACCGCCTCTACACCGCCGCCCAAGTGCGCCAACTCGACCACATCGCCATCCAGCAGGCAGGCATTCCCGCCTACACCTTGATGACCCGCGCTGGGCAAGCCACCTTCGACCACCTCCGCACGCACTGGTCTGATGCACACTCCCTCTGCGTCCTCTGTGGTAGCGGCAATAATGGTGGAGATGGCTACGTCATCGCCCGATTGGCGTTGCAAGCAGGCTGGCACGTCAGCGTCATCGCACTCGCTGATCCCCAACGCTTACAAGGGGCGGCGCAACAAGCCTTTGCCGATTTCATCGCAACAGGTGGCTCAACTCAAGTCTTCACCGACACACTCCCCCACGCTGATATTTTCGTGGATGCACTGCTCGGCACAGGGTTAGACCGCACGGTAACGGATGCTTACGCCGCCGCTATCCACCTGCTCAACCAGCAAACTACGCCTATTGTTGCGGTCGATATTCCCTCCGGTCTACACGCCGACACGGGGCAACCGTGCGGGGGCGCGGTTGCAGCCACCATGACCATCACGTATATCGGGCTGAAAACGGGATTATTCACGGGGCAAGCGCGTGATTATTGCGGCAAGCTGCACTTCACCACGCTGGATGTGCCAGATGACGTATACGCGCAAGTCCCCACCGATATGCACTTGCTGGGCGTACACACCTTGCATACATACTTGCCCCCACGCCGCCGTTCTGCCCACAAAGGCAGCTATGGACACAGCCTCTTGGTTGGAGGTGCTCCCGGTATGAGCGGCGCAATCCGACTCGCGGGGGAAGCCGCATTACGCGCTGGCAGCGGGCTGGTTTCCATTGCTACACACCCCGATCATGCCGCCATCCTCAACCTGCACCGCCCAGAATTGATGGTACAAGCCGTCGCTTCTGCCGCGCAGCTACGCCCGCTGTTGGCGCATATCGACGCGCTTGGCATTGGCCCCGGCATAGCGCAAACGGCTTGGTCACGCGCCTTGCTGACCCTTGTCCAAAACACCGTCCAACCCAAAGTGCTCGATGCGGATGCGCTTAACCTACTCGCACAAACCCGCAGCCAGCGTGATGACTGGATTCTGACCCCGCACCCCGGCGAAGCGGCTCGCTTACTTGCCTGCACAACCCCGCAAGTGGAACAGGATAGAATCAGCGCCGCCCGCCGCTTGCAGCACGACTACGGTGGCGTTATCGTACTCAAAGGCGCGGGTACAATCGTCGCATCCAGCAACGGCGTCGCGATTTGCCCCGCAGGCAATCCCGGCATGGCATCCGGTGGCATGGGCGACACCTTGACGGGTATTATTACCGCGTTACTCGCGCAAGGCTTGACGCTGACAGCAGCGGCTGAAACGGGCGTGTGGGTACACGCGCACGCCGCTGACCTTGCTGCGGCTGACGGCGAACGCGGTTTGCTAGCAAGCGACCTCATCACCCATTTACGAGAAGCAATCAACGTATGAACAACTGGCAACGCGTAGACGATGAAGCCGCCATGCTCGCCGTCGGTGCAACACTCGCCCAGCGCTTCCCCAGCGGCGGGCTAATTACCCTGCACGGCGACCTTGGCGCAGGCAAAACCACGCTGGTACGCGGCTTATTACGCGCCCTCGGTTATCGCGGCAACGTCAAAAGCCCCACTTATACGCTCGTCGAACCCTATTATCTGGAAGGACGCGACGTGTTCCACTTCGACCTGTACCGTTTAGCTGAACCAGAGGAGTTGGAGTACATGGGCATCCGCGATTATTTACGCCCGGATGCGCTCTGCCTAGTCGAGTGGCCAGAAAAAGCAGAGGGCTATCTGCCGCCACCTGATTTACGCATTCACATCCGCTATTGCGGCACGGCGCGTGAAATTTTCATGGAATGAATTAAGCGTTACTAATTAAATAGTTGGCGCACTTTGATAAAAAATCACTTGAAAAATGGCGTGTGCTAGATTATTACTTATAGGCAAGCAAGTTCCATCCACCCGTTTTGATCTGACGCGTAAGGCATTTAGGCCATGAACACCCAAAAATTGAGCCGCAGAAATTTTATCCTGAAAGTCAGTGCGCTAGCCGGTGCTGTCGCGAGTGGCTTTCATGCCACGCTAGCTCTCGCCGCCACAGCGCGTGCCGGACGCTTAACGGGTGCAAGCCTGAGCGGCAATCCTGACAATCTCGTTTTCTCCCTGAAAGTCGATGAACCCATTGATTATAAAGTCTTTACCCTCGATTCCCCTGAGCGCGTGGTCATTGACCTGATCAATACCAGCATGGCGGGCAAACTCAAACAAGGTGCACACGACCGCCCACCCATCACCAAAATACGTTACGCCACCCGTGATGATGGACGCTTACGCGTCGTGCTCGACGTTAATGCCCCCGTGTCGGTCAAAGCCTCCCTGAAAGCCGATGGCAGCAGCAATATACTGGCTGTGACCATGACCCCCACTGGCAAAAGCAGCACCTCAGACAAATCCGAAAAAGCCGAAGAACCCGCCCCTAAAGCAGAGAAAAAGACCGCCAAGAAACAAAGAACCAGCAGCGAACCCGAACGCCCTGTCACCTCCGAACCCTCCAAAGGCAAATTCATCGTGGTCATCGACCCCGGTCACGGCGGCAAAGACCCCGGCGCAGTCGGCTCGAACGGCACACGTGAGAAAGACGTGGTGTTAGAAGTCGCTCGCAAACTCAAAACCCGCATCAACCGCGAAACCGGCATGAAAGCCGTGCTGACCCGCGACAGCGACAAATTTATCCCCTTACGCACACGCATGGATATTGCCCACCAGCACAAAGCAGACCTATTCATCTCGGTACACGCCGACGCCAACCCCAGTTCACGGGTGAGCGGCTCTTCCGTTTACATCCTCTCTGAGAACGGCGCATCCAGCGAAGCGGCACGCTTGATAGCAGAAAGTGAAAACTCCTATGAACTGAAATTCGGCGGGGGCAACCTCAACAATACCAGCAACCGCATTGCCTCAGTGCTGCTGGATTTAAGCCAAAACGCCATGATTGACCGCAGCTTGAGTCTGGCAAAAAGCGTATTGGGCGAAATTTCCAAGGTCAACGACCCGCTGCGCAACCGCGTCGAAAGCGCCCGTTTCGTGGTACTGCGTTCTCCTGACATCCCCTCCATGCTGGTCGAAACGGCTTTCATCAGCAACCCGACGGAAGAAAAGCGCCTGCGCACCGCGAATTACCAGCAACAACTCGCCTCAGCCATGTTCCAAGGCGTGAAACGTTACCAAATTGCCTATACCAATAATGGGCGGGCTAACACCTAACATCCGCTCGATATGGCAAATGTGCGGCGGCGGAACGCATGTAATCCGCCACCGAGTTTTGCTCATAAACGGCGTGTCGCGCCACCGCTTGCCGAAACGTGCTTTCCCGCAACCAATGCGCAGAACGGGTTAAAGTCGGGATAAAACCACGCGGAATTTTGTGCTCCCCCTGCGCCCCCGGCTCAAAGATTTGCAAGCCATGGTGGATGCAATAGTCAATGCCTTGGTAATAACACGCCTCAAAATGCAGGCTATCCACGTCTTGCGTACAGCCCCAATGCCGCCCGTACAAGCGCGTCGCACTGCGGAACATCAACGACCCTGCAATGCATTCCCCCTCACGATTATCCGCCAGAATCAGCAATACTTGCTCCCCCAACGCCTGCGCCATTTCACGGAAAAAGCCCAGATTCAGCGTTGGAATGCCCCATTTACTTTCAAAGGTATGCTGGTAGAAAAACGCAAAACGCTCCCAATCTACCGCCGTCGCGGTATGCCCATCCAATGCCCGCAACGTCACCCCTGCATCCGCCACCTTGCGACGTTCTTGACGAATATTTTTACGCTTTTTGGGTGTCAGCACGGCGAGAAAATCCTCAAACCTCGCATACCCCGCATTGCGCCAATGAAACTGGCAATCATGGCGCACGGTTAAGCCCTGGTCCGCCAACCAATCCAGTTGCTCAGGTGCTGGAAACAGGCAATGGAAACTGCTGCATTCCAAGGCTTCTGCCGTTTGCATGACGGCGGATAGCAACACAGGGAACAATTCCGCTTCACGCCCCGCTTGCACCAGCAAGCGCTGTCCGCTAGCAGGCGTATACGGAATGCACGATACCAATTTCGGAAAATACCGCATTCCGTGCTGCTGGTAGGCTTGTGCCCACGCATGATCGAACACAAATTCGCCATAAGTGTGCGTTTTTTCGTACAAAGGCAGTGCCGCAATCAGCACATCGTGCTCATACACCGCAATGTGGCGCGGTTGCCAACGCACATTCTCAATCTCAAGGCAGCCGTGGTGTTCCAACGCGGCGAGGAATTCGTGACGCAAAAAGGGATTGGCATCGTGTACCAGTGCATTCCACTGATCGACGGCAACACTATCAAGGCTGGAAAGGATATTAATTTGCATGGTAGCCGATGCTAGCCTGTTTACGCGGGACGGACAATTTCCCCAGTCAATCCATGCCGTATTTCGGTGGGCTGATGTTGCGCACCAAGCGGTGCATCCAGAATGGCGTCGAGTTGTGTGCCAAATTGCTGGTGGACTTCAGTCGCACTCCGTGCAGGCGGCTGATTGCTGACGTTGGCACTGGTGGAAATCAGCGGATGCCCTAATTGCTGGCACAACGCACGGCAAGTGGGGTGCGCGGTGATACGTACCGCAAGCGTGTCATGCTTGCCACGGATTAGCGGCGAAACCTCAGGGCGCACTGGCAATAACCACGTTACTGCGCCCGGCCAGGTGGGAAGAATCCGTGCTTGCAACTTAGCATCCAGCGGTAACAGATACGGCTCAAGCTGTGAGAGGTCGGCAGCAATCAGAATTAGCCCCTTGTCCGCAGCGCGTTGCTTGAGGGTGAGAATGCGTTGCACGGCGGCAAGATCGGCGGGGTTGCAACCGAGACCGTAGACGGCTTCGGTAGGGTAGGCGATCACGCCACCCGCTTGAACAGCGCGGATGGCGGGGAATAAATCAGAAGTTAACACGCCTAACTCGCTGACTTTTTGGTAGTCGTCGCTTTTTTCACTGCTGGCTTCTTCGCCGCAGGCTTTTTGGTAGCCGTCGCTGCTTTTTTCGGCGCAGCCTTTGGTTTCGCTTTAGGCTTGTCAGCAACGTCAGCCGCTGCTGCATCACCTTCCGGCTTCGCTACTGCATCCTTAGCATCCTTCGCCTTTTTCGCGCCTTTTTTCACGCCTTTGGCTTCCAGTGCCACTGCGACCAACGCTTCGCACTCTTCCAGCGTCATACTGTCCGGTTCGCGGTCTTTAGGCAGGCGAATCTGCAATTTAACGCGCTTCACCACTTTGTTGATGTACGGGCCCCAACGCCCTTTGAGGATTTGGATGCCATTGCCAAAATCGACCAGGATTTTTTCCGCATCCTTAATCTTCTTCTCGGCAATCAGCTCCAACGCCCGCTCTAAGGTAATGGTGTGCGGGTCGTCTTCTTTTTTCAGCGAAGCGAATTGATCACCGTATTTGACGTAAGCACCAAAGCGCCCGACATTGGTGCTAATGGCTTTGCCGTCGTCGGTTTCACCCAACTGGCGCGGTAGTTTGAACAGTTCCAGTGCTTCTTCCAACGTCACCGTATCCAGCTTCATGCCGGGGCGCAAACCCGCGAACACGGGCTTGTCTTCGTCGTCTTTGGTACCGATTTGCACCATCGGCCCAAATCGCCCTAAACGCACCGACACCGGCTTACCGCTGGTCGGGTCAATGCCCAATTCGCGCGATTGCAGCACATCGCTACGGTTGACGCTTTCCATCTTTTCGTCGACCAACTGGTGGAACGGCTGCCAGAAGGCATCCATCACTGGCACCCAATCTTTTTCGCCGCGCGAAATTTCATCCAGCTCGTTTTCGAGATTCGCGGTGAAATCGTAATCGACGTATTGGGTGAAATGCTCCGTCAGGAAACGAATCACGATACGTCCAATATCCGTCGGAGTGAAACGGCGGTTATCCAACTCGACGTATTCACGCGCCAACAAGGTAGAAATAATGCTGGCGTAAGTTGACGGGCGACCAATCCCAAACTCTTCCAAAGTCTTGACTAAGGACGCTTCCGAATAACGCGGTGGTGGTTCAGTGAAATGCTGTTCGGCGGCAATGTCGAGCAAGGTGATGGTTTCACCCTCTTCCAACAACGGCAAGGTGCTGTCTTTTTCGCTGGCGCGATCATCCAAGCCTTCTTCGTACACCAGCAAAAAGCCGGGGGTGCGGATGGTCGAGCCAGACGCACGGAAGAAACTGCCCGCCTCCGCCGTCAAATCCGCTGACACCGTGTCGAGCGTGGCGAAGATCATTTGGCAAGCCACGGTGCGTTTCCAGATCAACTCATACAGTTTGAACTGCTCTTCGTTGAGGTGGCTTTTGACCTGCTCCGGCGTGCGATGCGCGGAAGTCGGGCGTACCGCTTCATGCGCTTCCTGAGCGTTTTTGGACTTGGTTTTGTAGAAATTGGGTGTTTCCGGCAATTTGTCTTGCCCGTAACGCTGTTCGATCAACCCACGCAATTCGCTGATGGCTTCGTTTGCCAAACTCACTGAGTCGGTACGCATGTAGGTAATTAAACCCACCGGGCCACTGCCAAGGTCAATGCCTTCGTACAATTGCTGGGCAACGCGCATCGCCCGTTGTGTGGAAAAGCGTAGCTTGCGCACCGCTTCCTGCTGCAACGTCGAGGTGGTAAACGGCGGCGCGGGGTAACGCTTACGCTGTTTCTTATCGACTTTGCTGACCAGCAACTGACCGTTGGCGGCTGCCAGCAAACGCTCACGCACTTCCGTCGCACGGGCTGCGTGATTAATGTCGAACTGGTCGAGCTTGTGATTATCTAAGGTGTGCAGCCGTGCACTGAAGGCTTGCGCGTCTTTTTCGTTTTGCGCCGTCATGGTCCAGTATTCTTGGCGCACGAAACGGTCGATTTCGTCTTCACGCTCCACGATCAAGCGCAACGCGGGGCTTTGCACGCGCCCTGCCGACAAGCTGGGCTTAATTTTACGCCACAGCAACGGTGAGAGGTTGAAACCAACCAGGTAATCCAGCGCCCGCCGCGCTTGCTGCGCATCCACCAAGTCGAGCGCAAGGTCACGCGGGTTGGCAATGGCTTCTTGTACCGCACGTTTGGTGATTTCGTGGAATACCACACGTTGGACATTTTTACCCTTGAGTGCGCCGCGTTCGTTCAATAATTCGTATAAATGCCACGAAATCGCCTCGCCTTCCCTGTCCGGGTCGGTCGCAAGATACAGGTTGTCGGCTTTTTTTAAGGCACGCGCAATCGCATCGACATGCTTTTGATTGCGGTCAATAATTTCGTAACGCATGGCGTAGCCATTTGCAGGGTCGACTGCGCCTTCCTTGGGAATTAAGTCGCGCACATGCCCGTAAGAGGCTAGCACTTCAAACCCATCACCCAAATACTTTTGGATGGTTTTACCTTTCGCCGGAGATTCGACGATTACCAGATTTTCGCTCATTTCTTATGCTTCAAGGCGTCACTGCCCATATTGGATTAGTCACAATGGCGCATTTTATGCTTGTAGTGAGGGGGAAAGTAAAGTTTTGCACGCAATGTAAGTGAAATCAGTTGGGAAACCGCCCAGCCGTTAGGGTTTGAAGCAGCTACCACAAAACCCACCCAAACTTCTCCAATCTTTGTCATTTTGGAGAAGTTGTAAGGCACAGACTACCGTTCATCTGTCGATAGCAACATCAAAAACACCCACCCCTAGACACAAAACCTGCTGTATTGCATCCTATCCCTCATGATTATCAGCCACAAAATCCGCCTAGACCCCAACAATAAACAAGCCACGTACTTGGCGAAAGCCGCAGGTACAGCTCGGTTTGCTTACAACTGGGCGTTGGCGGAATGGCAAACCCAATACGCCGCGTGGAAAGACGACAATACTCAGCCCAAACCCAATCAAATGAGCTTGCGCCGCCAATTGAACGCCATCAAACGCGACCAATTCCCGTGGATGTTGGAAGTCACCAAAAATGCCCCACAAATGGCGATTATCCAATTGGGGCAGGCTTTCAATAACTTCTTTGCAGGACGTGCCCAGTACCCGCAATTCAAAAAGAAAGGCAAAAGCCGTGACAGTTTCAGCCTCACCAACGATCAATTTTCGCTTGATGCTTCCCGCATCCGCATTCCCAACCTTGGGTTAGTACGGATACGGGAAACGTTACGCTTTTTCGGCAAAATTCTTTCTGCCACGATTTCTCGCACCGCTGACCAGTGGTTCGCCAGCATCACCGTGGATACGGATCAAAACCACCTCCCGCCTGCCGAAAACCAAGGCACGGTGGGGGTGGATTTGGGCGTATCCGCACTGGCAACGTTATCAACGGGGGAAAAAGTTACAGGAGCAAAGCCGCATAAAGCCTTGCTTTCACGCCTAAAACGGCTATCCCGCAGCCTGTCACGCAAGGTCAAAGGCAGTGCCAACCGCCACAAAGCCAAGGCAAAACTGGCAAGGCTTCACGCCAAGATAGCCAACATCCGCCAAGACAGTTTGCACCAACTCACTACGGATTTAACCCGCCGTTTCCACACCATCGGCATTGAAGACTTGAACGTATCGGGCATGGTGAAAAACCGCCATTTATCCCGTGCTATCAGTGATATGGGATTTTTCGAGTTCCGGCGGCAACTGGAGTACAAGGCGGGAATGCGTGGTTCGGTGGTGGTCATCGCTGATCGGTTTTTTGCCTCCAGCAAGACTTGTTCTGCCCCCGACTGTGGGCATAAAGTGGACAAATTACCACTATCGGTACGCGAATGGACTTGCCCCGTTTGTGGCGCAGTTCATGACCGTGACGTAAACGCTGCCAAGAATTTGCAAGAGTATGCTTCGGCTACGCTCAGCAACCACGCCGTGAGTTCCACGGTGTCGGCCTGTGGAGGGGAAGGCGCTGGTCTTGGGCGCAAGCCGAAGACGAAACCAGCCCCAATGAAGCAGGAATTTAACCGCAAACTTGACCTTGGTTAAGTTTGTATAAGTTTAAAAGAACGGTACACCGGAAAGGCTCAAGTCCTGAATATCGCGGTAGATGGTGCGTTCGGACACCTCCAAGCGTTCCGCCAGTTCACGCGCCGTGACCAAACGTTTGTTCCGCAAGATTTGCACCAGTTGGAACAAACGGTCAGCACGACGCATGGAAACTCCTCAATTCATCGAATGTAAACCGATCATATTGCCTTCGGTATCGTAAACCAGAGCGACGCAACCGTGCTCGCCAATAGACATTTTTTCTTTGAAAATACTGCCGCCGTGTTCGGCAACACGGGCAGCTTCAACAGCACAATCCAAGCAATGAAAATACACCACAGTCGTATTACCGCCGGAAGGCACGCCTTCCATTTTCACCAGCGCACCGGATGCGCCGTAGTTTTCAGCCGACATGGGGAATGTCCAATATTCCATTGGGCTTGTGCTACCCAAATTTTCCAGTTCACCTTGGAAAACAGCTTCGTAAAAGGCTTTAGCACGTGGCATGTCTTGCACGTAGATTTCAAACCAGCCGATAGGATTTGCTCTCATGGTATTGCTCCTTTGATGGGTCATTGTTAATTCGTTGGTGTAGTTTAACCCGCCCCTCCTGACAGCATTGTGTCAGGAGGTTTGTTAAATTCGCGCTATGCTGTAAGTTGAGACATGCACGCATTGTGCGCTTACACCAAGGATTGATATGAAAACTCACAGCATCATCGCCAGCCTTGCCGCCACCCTGCTGCTAGGCTGTGCCAGCGTTCCACCCGCCGAGCAACTGAACCGTGAAATGGTTGGTGTTAGCGGCAAATCGCCCCTGTTTAGCAGTGGCTACCGCGACGGCTGCCAAAGCGGGCTTTCCGCTGGCGGCAATAAAGCGTTTGCTTACGCCAAGGAATTAAGCAAAGCCAATGTACCCGACTATAAACTCGGTTGGGAAGATGGCTTCCGTGTCTGCCAATCACGCCAAGTGCAACGTAATAATGAGCGCAATAGTACCGATGGCTTTGGTGGCTCAGCTTACCCGTGGTTTCCACATACCGGCGTCACCATTGGCGTCCAGTTATAAGAACATCGTCGCAAGGCTTCCATTGCAATACAGTTAAGGCTAATGTTGACGGGGCTATGATCACAACACCTCTTTTGTCTATTGAAGGAAAGCATTTCCATGAACGAATTACTCCCCCCGCCCAGTATTGTGCCGCTTGAGCATATTCTGCCGGATGAACCACTCTTAATGATGGGCGCGGGGCCTGTTCCAATCCCGCAAAAGGTTGCGGCGGCGAACTCCATTGTCATCAACCACTTGGGCGACACCATGAACCGGGTGATCGAGCAAGTCAAAGACATGGGGCGCTACGTCTTCCAAACCGAATCCAGCCACGTCATGGGCGTGAGTGGCCCAGGTTCGGCGGCAATGGAAATGGCGGTTGCCAACTTGGTTATGCCGGGTTCACGCGTACTGTGCATTACCAACGGCTATTTCAGCCAACGCATGGCAGAAATGGCGCGGCGAGTACGCGCCGAACCAACCCTGTTGGAAGTGCCACACAACGAAGGTGCTGACGTGGCAATGGTCGAACGTGCCTTGCAACAAGGCAACTTTGACACCGTAACCTTGGTGCAAGGCGAAACCTCCAACACCGTCTGTAATAAAAACCTCAACCAGATTGCCAAACTCGCCAAGCGCTACGGCTGCACGGTCATTGTCGATGCGGTGTGTACCCTAAGCACCATGCCGCTGGAAATGGATAACTGGGAAGTTGACGCAATTATTACCGGCGGGCAAAAAGGCTTATCGTCGATTCCGGGCGTATCGTTGCTAGCGTTTTCTGAAGCCGCGTGGGCAAAGAAAATCGCCACACGCCAAGAACTGCCATTCCACTGGTGTTTGGATGCGCAACTCGCCGACAAATTCTGGAATCAGAAATCTTACCACTACACCGCGCCAGTTTCCGGCATCCTCGCCTTGCATGAAGCGTTGCGCTTGGTGTGTGAAGAAACCTTGCCGCAACGGTTTGAACGCCACCTGCGTTGCTCAGAAGCCCTGCAAGCGGGTATCGAGACAATGGGGCTGAAGCTATTGATCGAAAAGCAGCACCGTTTGAATTCCGTCGTGGGGATTGTTGTGCCGGATCATGTGTCCGCCGATGTCGTCCGCGCCCACATGTCGAACGTGCATAAAGTGGAAATTTCCGGCGCATTCGGCTTAAACATCCTGCGGATTGGGCAGATGGGCGAACAAAGCCGCGCGTACAACCTGTTCCGCACCCTGCACGCCCTCGGTTCGAGTATGCGGGCAGCGGGTGCAGAACTGGATTTGCCAGCGGGTATGGCAGAAATGGAACGCGTCTTGTCGGGTGAAGGTTAAACGCTTCACCCCGCTGATTTTTCTACCGTAAAAATCACCCCGTCCACGCCGGTCACGCGCACGCGTGTTCCGGCGGGCAGGTCTGCCCCACTCACCCGCCATGCGGTATCACCGACGCGGATTGTACCCCGCCCGTTGCTGATGGCTTCTGTTAGCACGTATGCCTTGCCAATATGACTGTGTAAACGGTTATTCAACTCCGGCGTATCCGAATGGATATTTTCCTCGCGAAAACGTGATTTACGCCAGCCGAAGACGCTCACCAACGATACCAGTGCGAAGATGAGAATTTGTATGCCTAGCGACAGTGACGGTATTAGCCATAGTGCAACGCCTGCGACCATCGCGCCGAACCCAAACCACATCACCACCATTGCTGGGGCAAGCACTTCCAACGCCATTAACAACATGCCGAAAATCAGCCAGTGCCAAAATTCAAGGTGCTGCATATCCATTAAGTTTTATCCTTCATCGCTTTCCACAGCTCGTTAATGCTACCGATTGATCCCATCAAGCCGCTGGTGTCGAGTGGCATGAAAATGGTTTTTTGCTGGTTGGAATCGGCAAACTTGCCCAGCGCTTCAACGTATTTCTGGGCGACGAAGTAGTTGAGGGCTTGCACATCGCCTTCCGCGACGGCTTTGGAGACCATTTGGGTGGCCTTGGCTTCGGCGAGAGCTTCACGTTCGCGGGCTTCGGCACGCAGGAAAGCGGCGGATTTTGCACCTTCAGCTTCGAGGATTTGCGCCTGTTTTTTGCCTTCGGCTTCGGTGATTTGCGCACGTTTTTGACGTTCGGCGGTCATTTGCAAGTTCATGGCGCGGATCAGTTCGGCGGGGGGTTCGATGTCTTTAATTTCGACACGTAAGACTTTCACGCCCCATGCGCTGGTAGCTTCGTCGACGATGGAAAGGATGCGTGTACCGATCTCATCGCGCTTGCTCAATAGGTGATCGAGTTCGAGTGCACCACACACCGAACGCAAATTGGTCATCACCAGATTGAGGATGGCAGTTTGCAGGTTGGTGATTTCATACGAGGCTTTGGCGGGGTCGAACACTTGGTAGAACACCACGCCGTCGATATTGACGTTGGCGTTGTCGGCAGTAATGACTTGCTGCGGGAGGATGTCGAGCACTTGTTCCATCATATTGACCTTGCGCCCGACTTGGTAAATCACGGGGACGAGTAGCCCCAAACCGGGTTGCAGGGTGTAGACGTAACGCCCGAAGCGTTCGACGGTGTAGTTGTAGCCTTGCGGCACCATTTTCACGCCCATGAAGATGAGCGCAGCAATGAAGACGAGGACGGCGATGGAGAATTCAGTCATGGGGTGCTCCTTGCAAATACAGGGGATTTGTTATTGGTATTGGGTATCAGTGTAGTCTTGCTAGCAGCAAACGGCGACTATTTCCAGATGAAGATTGGGCTACTTTGTAAAAAGTATGATAAAAATTATTTATTATTAAGCAATCGATATGTTAGTGTTATAGCCAATCGCACAAAGTCTAAGCATGTCTGCTTCGACCCATCTCCTTATACACAAGTTCCCAAGCTGATGTAAGATAAGCAATTTACACCCATGAACTGGTCATCTAGCGAACTCACCGATCTTGATTTGGGAGACAAGCGCCTCGAAACACGCGCAGCCCATATTCTCAACGCCATGCTAAAAGTGCCCCAATCCAGTATCCCCAAGGCTTGCCAGAGTTGGTCAAGCACCTTGGCGACGTACCGTTTCTTCTGGAATGAAGCGGTGAGCCATGATGCTTTGATGGCATCCCACTTTGAAGCGACAGAGTGCCGAATTCGTCAACAAGACTCGCGGATTATCCTGTGTATTCAAGATACGACCGAACTGGACTTCAATGGACAGGAAACCGAGGGCTTGGGGCGGTTATCCTACGATAAGCAACGCGGGATGTACCTGCATCCGACCTTGTGTATTACCCCAGAACGTTTGCCGTTGGGCATCACCGATACGTGGATGTGGTCACGGGGATTGAGCAAAGCGGCCGACCAAGCCAACCCCAGCATCAAAGAAAGCCGTCGTTGGATTGAAGGGTATGAACGGGTAGCCGAACTGGCGGCACGCTGCCCTGAACACCGCTTCATCTATGCTGGCGACCGTGAAAGCGACTTTTACGACTTGCTCCAACGGGCGCAAGCCTTGAATTACCCGGCTGACCTGCTGATACGGGCGCAACATAACCGTGCATTAGGAGATGACCTCAAACTGTGGGATGCCATTGAGCAACAACAGGCGTTGACCCGTATCACCTTTACCAAACCGCGCAAGCAGGGTGAAAAGCCCCGCAAAGTGGTACAAGAAATCAAGGTGTTACGTTATACCTTGCGTCCCAAGAGTCAGCATCCGATGCTATTGACCTTGGTTCAAGCCAAAGAAATTAACCCACCCGCCGGAAAATCGCCCCTCATTTGGCGTTTAGTCACCAACCGTTGTGTGGAAACAGCCGATGCTGCCTGTGAACTTATCGACTGGTATCGAGCGCGTTGGGAAATCGAAATGTTTTTTGATGTCCTGAAAGTTGGCTGTCGCGTCGAAAAACTGCAACTGGAGACCAAAGAGCGCATCGAAAAAGCCCTCGCGCTCTACATCATGGTGGCTTGGCGGATTATGTTTCTGATGCGGTTGGGGCGTACCTGCCCAGAACTTCCGGCTGATCTGGTGTTTGACCCGCTGGAATGGAAAGTATCCTTCCGGCTCGGCAAAAAAGCACTACCCGATGGCATACCTACCCTCAATCAAGTGATCCGCAATCTGGCAGAACTGGGTGGCTTTTTGGGCAGAAAATCCGATGGCGAACCGGGGGCTAAAAGTATCTGGTTGGGCTATTCACGAGTGCTGGACTGTATTTATGGTATTCAGATGGCTAGTGAGTTGGGAATGGATTGATTTGTGTATAAGGAGATGGCTTCGACCCGCTGCTAGATAGCTGATAAACATTCATTCGCTGCGAGACTTGTAGGTGAGGGGCATGAACAAGAAATTACGCTATAGCTTGCTTATATGGCTGCCTTTTTGGTTCAGCTACGCATGGGCTGTTCCAAACAATTCAGCGCCAGTGATCTCTGGCACACCTCAAGCAACGATCAATGCTAATACCGCCTATTATTTCCAACCAATAGCAAGTGATGCCGATAGTGGCGATAAACTCAAATTCACTGTAGTCAAAAAGCCTGCATGGGCTAAATTCGATACCGCAACAGGCGCATTGACAGGAACGCCCAAAAGTACTCAAGCGGGTATTTATAAAGGTATTATCATCACGGTATCAGATGGAAAAAATAAAACCAGCTTACCTGAGTTTAGTATTCAGGTCGAAAATCCACCGCCCGTTATTGAAGGCATACCTAATACAGCGGTAGTGACAGGTAGTACTTATCGTTTTGTGCCTATTGCTGCCGATTCCAATGGGGATAAGCTCGTCTTCAGTATTACCCGCAAACCCGCTTGGGCGAAATTTAGTTCTACAACAGGTGAATTAACAGGAATACCTAAAGGTAATCAATCAGGTGTATACAGCGGTATCGTAATTACCGTATCAGATGGAAAAAATAAAGTTAGTTTGCCCGAATTCAGCATCCGCGTAGACAATTTACCTCCAACCATTAGCGGCATACCGGATAAAACGGCTATCGTTGGCAAAGCTTACCGATTTATTCCTACTGCCTCTGACCCTAATGGCGATACACTTAAATTTACTATTCAAGGCAAACCTTCATGGGCGAAATTTGACAGTAAAACAGGCGCATTAACAGGTACACCGACCGCTAAAAATGGCGGTGTTAGTACAGTCACGATTACCGTTAGTGATGGTAAAAATTCGGTAAGCTTACCTGCGTTTGAACTGCAAGTTGTAACATCTAACCGCCTGCCTACACTTTCAGGTACGCCATTACCTAAGGTTGTTGTCGGTCAATCGTATTATTTTATGCCAGTAGCACATGATCCTGATAGTGATACTTTAGCTTTTAATATTACCAACAAACCATCATGGGCAACGTTCGATCAAAAAACGGGAGCGCTCAGTGGCAATCCTGCATTAGAAAACATTGGCATCACACGGGGTATTGTTATCTCAGTGAGTGATAACAAAGGTGGTTCGGCTAGTCTTACCGCTTTTGATTTAGAAGTAAAAGAATTTGCTCTCGCGTATTCAGAAGCCCATCGCCTGTTGGTACAGGCGAGCTTCGGACCAACTTCAGAGTAACTGAACAGTCCCCCCTTACCCAAACGCACTAAATTTGCGACACTCCCCCGATGACCCAACAACTGAAAGACCACAGCCTCAAACAGCTTAACAGCCAGTACCTTGCCAAGCTCACGCCGGAGGAACTGCTGCACCTGTCGACCAAGTTGTTGCATGACCTGAAAGAAGCGCGGGAACAGATCAACCAAAACTCCAACAACTCCTCCAAACCACCCAGCAGCGGTTTCCCGTGGGAAACGTCACCCAAAACGGTGGCTTTGCCCGAAACAGAAGGGGTGGGTGCAGCCAGAGGAAAGCCAACCCCGGAACCAGAAGCTGTGGCGGGCACAAAGCCAGCCCAACCAGCCAAACGCAAAGCGGGTAAACAACCCGGCGCACCGGGTTATGGTCGGGTATGGCATCCGCCCATCAATGCAGACGAACACCATTACCCCAGCCGATGTGAAGCCTGTGGCAGGTCCCTGGATGCGGCTGTCTCCCGTATTTATACCGCCTATGACAGTGTGGACATCCAGTTTGGCACGGATGGGAACCCCGGACTGACCGTCATCACCACCCGCCACCACCTTCACGATAGCGTATGCACCTGCGGTCATGTGAGCCGCCATATCCCGCATCGCCAAGCTCCCGACCCGTTATACCCGGAGGTTGATGTGGGCGAGTGGCGGCTGATTGGGGGCAATCTGGCGGCACTTATTGTCCACCTACGGCTGCGCTCACGCTTGTCACTGCGTGGCACACAAGAACTGTTGCGGGAGGTGTTGGGCATTCCCCTAAGTGTCGGGGTGTTGCAGCAATGTTTTGAGGAAGCAGCCGCGAGTGCTTCTCCATTGGAAGATGCCTTGGTGGAAGGGCTGTTGGCAGAAGCCACCGCTGACGGCGGGGTGCTGTATATTGATGAAACCTCTTGGAAAGAGCGTGGCGAAGCCCTGTGGCTATGGACATTCGTCACCACCCTCAGCGTTTGTTTCTACGTAGGGCAGCGCACCATTGAAATGCTCGACAACGTGATTAGCCCCCACTTTGGGGGCTGGCTGATGAGTGATGGCTATGCCGCTTACCGCCACCACCCCAAACGCTTGCGTTGCTGGGCGCACCTGATCCGCAAAGCCCGTGGGCTGGCAGAATCACTGGACAAAGACGGGCGGACGTTTGGCAACTTCACCCTCGCTTGGCTGAGGGTATTACAGGACGACATTTACGCTTGGCGGGCAGCAGGCGGCACGGTGGGGACGCAAACCGACGTGATCCGTCAACGCCATCAGGCAAAACTCCTGGAATTCAGGGCATTATGCTTGATCCATGCCGTATCTGCCCATGACAAGACGGCGGCACTGGCGAAAGAGTTCATCAATGATTGGGATGCCATTTTCCGAATCCTTGACCACCCGTGGCTTCCCTTGACCAATAATGAGGCTGAGCGGGCGTTGCGCCATTGGGTGATCCTGCGCAAAACCAACCATGGCACAAAGAGTGCTACGGGGAGCCGTGCGTTTGCCATGCTGGCCAGCATCATCGGTACTTGCCGCAAACGTGGACAGTCTGCCTTGGCTTATCTTGCCAGTGTTATTACCGCTGCCCGCGCTGGCTTTGCCCTGCCCGCTTTACCGCAAGGGGTGGGGATGTGATCAATTACACTTCAGATACTATTCAGGAGGTCATGAAAATAGGTGCTGAGAGTTGGGTAGATCAACAGCTTGCTAAAACCTCTGCGTATGATAACACTCAAGATACACACCAAACTCATTTAGAACGCACTATTAATATCGCTTTAGGCGCAGAACCCACTAAAGACTGGACAGTAAATACTGTTTTCAATCAAACAGCAGCATCAAGCAACGTAAATGATTACCAAATGGCGGCGTGGTGGGAAAATGCATTAGGACATCCTGTTAATACAGCACATGGCAGTGACCCATTACGTCAGCGTATAGCTTACGCTTTGAGCCAGTTATTAGTAGTATCACACGTTGAAGCACCACTTGATCAGCGCGGCGAAGGTTTGGCGTTTTACTACGATATTATGGCGCGTAATGCGTTCGGTAATTATCGAACTTTATTAGGTGAAGTGGCTCGCAGCCCAGCCATGGGAATATATCTTTCTCACCAAGGTAATCGTAAAGCTGACCTAAAAGCGGCAACCCGCCCAGACGAAAATTTTGCTCGTGAACTCATCCAATTATTCAGTATTGGTTTGTATGAGCTAAATCTTGATGGTTCACCGAATCGTGATGGTAATGCCGACACTTATCCTGATTCTGGCAGCAATGTTGTTCCCACTTACACCCAAGAAGATGTAAGTGAAATGGCAAAAGTTATGACAGGCTGGGATTTAGTCGGCAATACCCGCTACGGTCATCGGGGCAGTACCCAAGGTAATTACACCACTTATATGGAATTCACCCCGTCTGAGCATGAAAATGAAGTCGCTGAAAGTGGTGATGGCTACGTGACCATTATGGGAAAACGTTTTTCTCTGACGTCAGGTACAGATGGTAGTGGTCTGGATGCAGCGTTAGATCTGTTATTCCAGCATCCCAATGTTAGTCCATTTGTTAGTCGCCATCTAATTATGCGTTTAGTTACTTCTAACCCTTCATCTGCTTATATAGCTAGAATAGCGTCTGTTTTCAACAACAATGGATCAGGTATCCGGGGTGACTTGAAAGCTGTGGTGCGTGCTATTCTATTAGATGAAGAAGCACGTAGTATTACCACAGCACAAGCAGCAACCTTTGGGAAAGCAAAAGAGCCTATTTTAGCGTTGACTCAATTCCTAAGAGCCTTTCAAGTGCAGCCGCTGAATGGCTGGATTAGTCGCGATAACACAACACCTGTCAACGGAGTTTATTGGTATCGGGCACCGCAAAGTCAACTGGGGCAAGCGCCATTGCGTGCATCGTCTGTTTTCAATTTTTATAGCTCTGATTTCATACCCAGTGATTCTTATTTCAGCGACAACCAACTGGTTGCACCAGAACTACAAATCCAAACAGACCAAATATTGGTTGAAATCAATAACCGCATCTTCAATACCATGAATAATTATGAGAAAAATAAGATCGAAAAAATCAATAAGAAAATATTAAGTGATTACGCTAAAAGTAAAAACTATTTTTCGGGCGAGTTATGGCTAATAAACTTTGATAAAGAATTGGAAATTTATGAACAAGCCTTGGATGGTGATAGCAATAAAGACTTTACTAATATGGAGTTAAAGAACCCATCTACTGGCATACGTTATAAAGCGCAGGCAATTGATGTTTTGTTGGAACATCTCAATCAATTACTTTTAGGGGGATCTATGACAACAGAATATAGAGCTGCCTTGAAGCTATATTTGATGAATGGCACAGGTTCTCAATACTCGGATAATTTCTTAGAAGCGTGGGTTAACATCAAAGATGCTGTCCGACTTATTGTCGCATCCAATGCATTTATGATACAGAAATAAGGAGAGCACAGTGATGTCGCATCAGCATGATTTGTACAGTCGTCGTCATTTTTTGAAGTTACTGCTTGGGTCTAGTGCGTTAGGCACCGTTGGGCAACTGGCTCTCATGCAAAAAGCCGCAGCAACTGCACCGGGATTTTCTGATTACAAAGCACTGGTATGCGTTTTTTTAAAAGGTGGTAATGACAGTTTCAATATGTTATTACCGATCGGGGGTGATGCAAAAACAGGATATGCTGCTTATGCCGCGACTCGTGGGAGTTTAGCAATAACAAACAATCCCTTAGACTTGAACACTATTGCTACTGGCGGCACTAACTTAAATCATGGAAACTTAGGTATTGATTCGGCTAACCCCTATTATGTTAACGGTTCAGAGGAAACTGCTTACCTCAAAGGTTTTTATGGGCTATCGGGTAAAGGTATTGAGCTTGGTGTCAATGCCGTCATGCCAGAGTTGGCTCAACTGATTAACGACAATAAAGCTTCCGTCATTGCTAATATTGGCACATTGGTGCAACCGGTTAATCGCGCTCAAATATTAGCTAAAACTGCAAAATTACCCGTTTTCCTATTTGCTCATAATCACCAGCAGCGTATTTTACAAACCGGACAAGCTGATAATTTAACCGGTATTGGTTGGGCAGGTAAGATTGCTGATCAATGGCAGGGAATTAACAGTAACTCCCCATTAGGTTTGAATATTTCTTATTCTGGGAATGACCGGATGCTAATTGGGAATAAATCATCGCCATTGATTCTTAACCCTAGTACACCACCCCGTTATACTGAAATGGTCGCAGGTAGTGGTGCTCCTAGTGATGACAGAATTGCTGTTTTTAAAGCACTGTCGGGTATTGAAAATACATCACCATCTGGAAAAGTTAGTTTTGACTCAACCAACACCTTTAATGCAGAGGATGAGTTTCAACGTGTTTACGCCAGTATGTCACAAAAATCATTTAATACGTTTGATCAACTTTATAGCACATGGACAACCAATAACATAACATATCAATCAACAGGTTCTTATGGTGAACCCTTATTTAGTCAATTGTCTCCGAACTATTTGGGGTTTAAAGGATCTATTCAAGGTGGACTGATTTCACAATTGGAAGCTGTCGCAAAAATGATTCATTTGGCAGCGACGGGAAAATTTAATAATAACGCTTTTAATCGTCAAATTTTTCTGGTCAGCTTGGGTGGATTTGATACCCATGCAACGCAGGCATCTAAACACCCATTGTTATTGCGTGAACTAAGCGTAGGTCTATGGAAGTTTCAGAAGGCACTTGAGGAGCTAGGTCACGCCAATAAAGTAACGACGTTTACCATGTCTGATTTCGGGCGCACGATGAGTAACAACGGTGATGGCACTGATCATGCTTGGGGTGCGCACCACATTGTCATGGGCGGCGATGGGCAGGGTGCTGTGGGTAATTTTCAAGGCGGGCAAATGATCGGGCGTTTACCTGACGTAACGCTGGCGGGAACTGATGATCACGATAAGCAAGGCAGAATGATCCCCGGTCTTGCGCAAGATCAGCTTAATGCGACACTATGTCGCTGGTTTGGTGCTAACGAATCCATGCTTGCTAGTATTTTTCCTAATTTGTCTCATTTTGAAACCCAAAAGGGTGTTGCTGATAGTGCTTATTTCAATGGACTCTTTGCATAACGCTACCGCAAAGGTATTGCGTGAACGCATCCGCCTTTAAAATTCTGACATTACTGGAAATACCTTGGGGAAAACCGCTAGTATTCCCCACTGGCGCACAGGAAGCGGCAACTCAGTTGCTGAACCGAATGACATAACCCCCAAGGAGCACACACCATGCAAGACGGCATTATTCAAGACAGCATGAAAGGCATTGCTGGCATTGCCGACAATCCGCACAAGCATTTGCAGAAAATTTCGGAAGCGTTAGCCAGCTATGACACCCGCGACAAGATTGACCGCGTGCTGGATGAATTGGATTTTATTCACGAATTAATTGACCCCGATGCGCAACCGCTAGTCACACAAGTGACCAATACCCTGATGGAACGCTACCGCGCTTTAGCTTAAATTTTGATTGACCAGCACAACATTTTTGCTTAAAAGGTTCGCTTCGACCACAACAAAGTGAACCTAATATGAACAAGGGTGTCTTATCTGCTGTTAGCGTTACGCTGACGGCAGCACTCATTACGTTAATCAACGTAGCCTTCAACCCCGTGCACGCCGCTGGTTGCCAAACCCTCAGCAGCGACAATTTGCAGGAACGTGCCAGCGCGTTCCAACCCACCATTCAATCCGCCGCCAGCCAACACGGCGTTAGCACTAGCCTGATCAAAGCCGTGATTACGGTGGAAAGTTGTTTCCGCAGCAAGGCGCGTGGCTCGCTCGGTGAAAAAGGCTTGATGCAACTGATGCCCGCCACCGCACGGCGTTTCAATATCCGCAACGGCTACAGCGCCCAACAAAATATCAACGGCGGCGCACGCTACCTCAGCTACTTATTGCAACGTTACAGCGGCAATGTGCAACGTACCGTGGCTGCCTATAATGCAGGCGAAGGGCGTATCAAACCCACTGGACGCATTCCTAACAAATACTACGTCAGCAAAGTGATGCAAGCCTACGGCAAGTTTTCCGGCAAAGGCGAAACAGCCTTCGCAACACCCCTTGTTGCTAACGTCACAACCACGACAGTTGCCAAGCAACCCGTCTTCCGCAAAGCCTCATGGAAAGCCACCACACTCAGTGCCAGCACGACCGCTTTGCCGTGGGCAGATTTGCCGACAAGCACGTACACTGCCAAAGCAGGCGATACTGTGTATGCCGCGATGCGCAATACCGGCGTACATGTCAATAAAATTATTAAGATCAACAACCTGTCCGCACCCTATACGATTCAAGCGGGACAGGTGTTGCGACTCAACTAAGCGTTTAGCTGTTATTGCTAAAGCTGGCACGACCCACAATCAGTGGGTCGGCTTGGCTGATATTACGCAGGTCTTTGCCTTTGTAATCCATCTTGTTCAGCACGTAACGCATCGCATTGAGACGCGCCCGTTTTTTGCAGTCCGATTTCACGATAATCCACGGGCATTCTGAGGTATCGGTGTGGAAGAACATCGCCTCTTTCGCCTTGCCATACTCATCCCATTTTTCGAGGGATGCCAAGTCAATCGGGCTAAGTTTCCACTGCTTGAGCGGGTGAATTTCGCGTTCTTTGAAACGGCGACGCTGTTCTTTGCGGCTCACCGAGAACCAGAACTTGATCAGGTGAATACCGCTATTCGCCAGATGGCGTTCCAATTCGGGTGCTTGGCGCATAAACGCAAGGTATTCCGCTTCGTTACAGAAACCCATGACGCGCTCAACGCCTGCACGGTTGTACCACGAGCGATCCATCAGCACGATTTCACCCGCTGACGGCAAATGTTGAATGTAACGCTGAAAATACCATTGCCCACGTTCCATTTCGGTCGGTTTCTCCAGCGCGACGACACGCGCACCACGCGGATTGAGGTGTTCCATGAAACGTTTGATCGCGCCGCCCTTGCCCGCCGCATCGCGCCCTTCAAACAAAATCACCACGCGTTGCCCCGTTTCGCGTACCCACGCTTGCAGCTTGAGTAATTCGACTTGCAGGTGGTATTTCTGTTTTTCATACGACTTGCGCGACAAGCGATTTTTGTACGGGTAAACCGCGCTGCGCCAATCATCCACCAATTCGTCATCGGGACTAACTGGCATCTTGGCTTCGTACTTCTGCCAACGTAACAATGCCGCTTTCAAAGCAGCGGCATCATCCGGCGACGCGCCTTCCAGAATCGACTCCAGCGCCTTGAAAGCCGCTTCGCTATCGGTCGGCGGCGGTGTCATATTGTCGAGAATGTCTTCTGCCGCACTGACTTGCGCCGCTTGCGCCGCGTTACTCGCTTGTAATACCGCTGATGTTTCCACACCTTGTGCCGTCACTGCTGCATCATCCTGCGCTGGGGCTTGCTCTACTTGTTCTTTATCCATACTGCACTCCACATACTTTTTCACAAAAAATTAACTCTCTCATGCTAGCAAAGGCAGTGCAAACAAGTGCTGACAAATGTCAGGGACGCGGTGCGTTCCGCAAGCGTTCCAATACTTTGGCGGCTTGCTCACGCACCTGTTGAGCGGGTGGCAGGTCGCCGTTGAGGTAAGCCGCTATGTCTTGCTGCGCCTGCATCTGATCGTCAAAAGCGTTATGCCGCTGCTGGATGCGCTCCAACGAATCCTGCATCCGCGCAAATTTATCGCTGTGAACATTGCTATGACGCGACAATTTACCAACGGCTTGCTGGGCGTGTTGCGTGGCTTGTGCCATACGTAATTCAGCACGGTAATGTTCCAGCTTATTTGCCGTGCTTTTCAGGGTTTGCAGCAGGCGTTGCTCGTAAGCGTGTAACTGATCGTGTTGACGCTGTTGCTGTGCCAAACGTGCTTCGTGTTGGCTGAAATCGTCAGCCTGCGCCAACGCAGCGGCCTCATCACCCTGTTCGAGGTAGCGACAAATCAGGTTCTCCTTTGCTGCCAATTGGGTTTTCTGCACCTCAAGTTGGCGTTGCAGGCGTAATTTATCCGCCATCACTTGCGCAAGGTGTTGCTTGGCTTCACGCAAACTGCTTTCGCATTCGTACATTTCCTGCCCTAAAATGCGGATGGCATTGGCATCCACGGCAGTTTCCAGTACTTCGCGTGTGCCACCACGCACGGCGGTGGCGAGTTTTTCGATTAAGTAAAACATGCGATGGCCCTCCCTTACTCAGCGTATTCTTTCAAGATTTTGTTGGTTTTAGCTTCGCTAATTCGGTTCAGCAAGCGTTGCGCTTCGTGCTCGTCCCGCAAGGTTTTCGATAACATAATGGTAGAACTGACCAGAAACAGCGAATTTAAGGCAAGGTAGCCTTTGGTCAGCAAATTGCCTTCAAGAAAGAAGATGAAAGCCGCCATGCCCATCAGCGCAATACCGAAGGTGAGTTTGACGAAGAATAACCAGCTACTGGAGTTGGGGAGAGTGATATTGTCGTTCATGGGGTGTTCCTCTGTTGGCGATTAACCGTTGTTATGCTCTGAGAGGAAGATTAGAAGAAGGTTGCGCTATAAGCAACGCTGACGGGTGAAGTCGAATCTGGCAAGGCTTGAAGTAGCGTTATACGCTACCAACCCTACATCGTGCTACTTAACTACGCGCAGCAAATTGCCGTAGTACAATTCTTTGCCTGTCGTGGTCTGCATCCACAATTCGCCCAGCGTACATTGTTGCGGCTGGAAATACTGGTGCGCCAAACGCGTCATATCCGCCAAGCTAATCGTCGGCGAATACGTGTTGAGGATCAGAAAACCGTTGTTGGCAAGCAAACCCTGCACACCTTCCAGCAAGGCTTCGAGCTTATTATCCAGTTTCCATTTCTCGCCTTTTGCACCTAAGCCCCACGCGGGAGGATCCATAATAATGCCGTCGTAATGCCGCCCACGCTTGAGTTCGCGTTCCACAAATTTCAGCGCATCTTCGCGTATCCATTTAATATCCGCGAGTTTGCTGCGCTCCATATTGGTATGCGCCCACGTTAGCAATGGTTTGATGGAATCAACATGCAAGGTTTCTGCACCCGTTTGCCGCGCCATGCACGATGCCGCCCCCGTGTACGCAAACAAGTTGAGGAAACGCCCGTCAGCAGGCACACGTTCGGCAATAAAATCCCAGTTACTGCGCTGTTCGGGGAATAAACCCAGATGCTTAAAGCGCGTCAGTTCCAACTGAAAACGCAGCTTGTGGTAGCTGATTTCCCACGTTGTTGGCGCAGCATCGCGTAAAGCGTGCCATTCGCCGGAGTGCTTATCGGTTTCAGTGAATTCCCAATGCGCCAAGGTACGCCATGCGCTGTAGGCTTGACCCGGCTTGAAATAAGCTTGCACCTCAGGGCGGATGGTGAGGATTTTGCCCCAGCGTTCCAGCTTTTTGCCGTTGCCCGCGTCGATCAGTTCGTAATCATCCCAGCCTTGGGTGTAGAAACGGTGTTGTATCATTTACGATAGGCTGCCAGTTTATGCAATTGTGCCGCAATCACCCGCTTACTGTCATGAATAGGCATCAAAGCCAACGTGGGTAAGCTGTGATGGCTCAGTATGGTCGATTTAGGCGTGCTCGCTTTAGCTGCGGCAAACTCGTCCGCAACCGGCTGCGATGGTGGTGACTTTTCCGCCTGCATAGGGTTCAAGACAATCGTGGTATCCGCAGGCGGCGTCGCAGATGCACTCACAATTTTCCCAATAATCTCCACACGTTCTTCGGTCGGAAACTGTGTGATGACATCCAGCACCTTCATGCGCACTTCATGCGTCAGGTGGCGCTCTTCCATATTGTATTGGTGGTATTGCTTGAGGTGCATGATTTCCACCCTAGAACGCCGCCAAATCAGGAATAAACCCGCACCCGCACCCGATAATACCAAAATCAGCGCTACACCCGCACCCGACACGAGGTAAATACGGCTCTCGATGCTTTCTGCCGTTTGCTTTTGCATGGTAGCGTCGTGCGTCAGTTTCATCCCTAACTGGGTGCTATCGGCAGTCAATTTTTGCTGGTTAAGCGTGTACTTCGTGGTGGATTCGAGCTGTTTAATGGCGATTTCGGCTTGCTGCTTCTGCTGCTCGGCTTGGGCTTTGCGGCTGACTTCCCATTGTTCCGTCGCGAGTTGCTGTTGAATACGCAACTGCTCCAACTGTACATCATGGTTTAAGGTTTGCTGCTGAAGGTAAGTTTGGTAATTGAGCTGCTGTTGACTCAACGCCAAATCGCGGTTCAGATCGAGTTCTTTTATTTGAACTTCATGCTGTTGTTTATCATCGTCCAATTGCAACTGCATTTTCACTTCTTCGGCAGTATGCGGCTTATCGCCTTTGATCAAAGCGTAGCCAAGGAAGACAGTAAACAAGCCAATAATAAATATTATAAGCACAGCAATAGGTTTCATAAATAGTCTGCGCCAAGGACACTCAAAGTAAAATCAAGAAAACGTTTTGGTTTAAAAATACAGAGTATCTCAATCAATTTCAAGGAAAAATGACTAATGGACTTCATAGACTGATCGATAGGCATTACGCCCGTGGTAGCGGTTTGCGTTGCTCACCGAATAAGCGTTCGTAGTCCCAGTCGCGTAATGCCAGCAACACGGTCGAACCTTTGCGTTCGCCAATCGGCAAATTGGCATCATCTTTGCTAAGCGTGTCGAAATCTTTCGCTAATTGCGCCATTTTGCGCTGAAACAAGCCATTGCTGGCATTGCTCAACATGCCGTTAAGCACCACCAATTTTTCATGATCCTTGGTGAAGCGCGTGCGGAAAAATTCGGTTTCGATTTTGGCGAGGAACAGCTTCATGATCGGGCCATCGTCACGCCATTTGAAATTCGGCGCAACCAACAGCTTGATGCGATTGCCTGCTTGCAATTCGATAATGTGCAAGCGGTCGAGGTGCGCGAGGTAGCGGATCACTTGTGCTTCGCTAAATTGGTAGCGGTTGGTAATGTCTTGCCACGACCAACGGTTCAGCACCAGCACCGTGACGAGCAACAGGTGTAAATCGTCGGCGATTTCCTTTTCCTGCGCGTGGGTCAATTCACTGATCGGTTTGGCGTGCTCGGAACGCATTTCGTGGACGAGATCGGAAATTTCCATGCCCAGTAACGCGCAAATCTCATCCAAGCGTTGCAGTGAAAGATTTTGGTCGGCAAACAGGCGTTTCACACTGGCTTCGGAGAGTTGCAGGCACACGGCAACATCCACGTAGGTTTTATTGTGGCGCTTGAGGAGTTTTTTGAGCGTGGTAATGAGTTCGGTGGTTTGCGGCATGGGATGCTTCTGTTGTGATTATTAGCGATAACCGACCGGATTATAACAGAACACACGCCCTCGCCGAACGCGATATTTGCACCAAACACATCATTCCCACATTGCTGCAAGCTGGTTAAAATCTTAAGTTTGTTCTTTTGAAAGCGTCTATAATTTATAAATACTGTTCTTTTTCATAAGGAAAGAAATGCCATGCAAGCGCTCTTTCAGCGACTCATTACCGATTTTCAAGATGCACCACCCAAACAGGTGATAGCGCGTGAGCAGGTGATCCCCGTGGATAGCCGCAAGATCATTTCCCTGATCGGGGTGCGCCGCTGCGGTAAAACCTACTTGCTGTATGGGTTGATTAATCAACTACGCTCCAGCGTTAACCCGCGTAATATCATCTACTTGAATTTTGAAGATGACCGCCTGCATCCCTTAACCTTGCAAGATTTAGACAGTCTGATGGAAGGTTATTACGCGCTCTACCCCGACAAGCGCACCGAAAAAGTCTATCTGTTCCTTGATGAAATCCAGAACATTCCTGAATGGGAACGCTATGTGCGGCGCATCCACGACACTTTGAATGTGCAGTTATTTGTGACGGGTTCATCGTCACGCCTGTTGAGCCAAGAAATTGCTACCAGTTTGCGCGGGCGAACCCTGACGTATGAAGTCTTCCCGTTTTCCTTCCGTGAATATTTGGCTTACCACCAGATCGAGATAAACCTGCATTCATCCCATAGCCGCAGCTACATCCAACACGCTTTCAACAACTATTTGCATCAGGGTGGGTTTGCGGAAACCTTTGGGGAAACGCCCGATATTCAGCAACGTACATGGCGTGATTATCTGGATTTAATCATCTACCGCGATTTGATCGAACGTTATGACATCAAAAACACCACGTTATTGCGTCATCTGATTCGCTACGCGATGAGCAATATTGGCACACTGATTAGCGTTAACAAGCTGTTTAATGAATACAAAGGGCTGGGGCATAAAGTCAGCAAAGAAACGCTGTACCAATATTTGGGCTATTTGGAAGATGCCTATACCTTGTTCAATGTGCCGATTTTCCGCAACTCAGTCCGTGAAGAGCAGCATCAACCCCGCAAGATTTACGCGGTGGATAACGGTTTTAAAACGTTGTTGCACACTTCCCTGTCACCGGATTACAGCAAATTGTATGAGAATCTGGTGTTCCTGCATTTACGCCGCCAAAGCCGTGAAGTGTATTACTACAAACAAACGCAGGAAGTGGATTTTTACGTACCGGGCAAGCCTTCCCAACTGGTCAATGTGAGTGTGGATATTCGCACACCTGCGACATTGGAACGTGAAATCAATGGCTTGCTAGAAGGGATGCGTTATACCGGCTTGGAGGAAGCAACGCTCGTTACGCAAGAACGTGAAGACGTGCTAAGGGTAGATGGCAAACGCATTACTATCGTGCCTGCTTGGCAATACTTGCTGCTTCAATAACACCCCCCTTGGGGAAAAGACCGTGGGGTCAGACATAAAGGGGGCGAAAAACCTTCCGCCCCCCTCCCCCACTTATTTCTTCGCCGCTTTCTTCACGGTCTTTTTCACTTTCTTTTTCGGCTTCGGCGTAGCTTTGGTCATGCTCACGAATTCAGACGCGGTAAGATATTGCTCTTCATCCGCAATCTGCGCGTTCTGGTCGATGCTGATGGAAAGCGGATGCCCATTGACCGCATCATATTGCACATCAATCCGCGCCGCTTTGCTGTCGATGGCTTTGCGGACGACATCAAACAAACCCTCCACGCTCAACGCATCCGCCCGACGTTCCAACGGCAGCACAAAACCGTCTACCGTCGATTTCATCACCGTGCTCCCCGACACCTCGATAGCAATCGGCTTACGGTATTCCGGCGTGCAGAAGCACGAACGCTGCAACATATAGCTGTAATGCGTGGGCTTGTTTTGCCGCCACTTGGTTTCAGCCGCGAGTAAATCGCGATTCGCGATAAAATAGCTCTCGGCAGAAGCCGCCGGATGTTGCACGACTGCGCCCTGCCCGCTTTGCCCGTTGAGTGCAGGTACAGTTGCCATGCAACCACTCAGCAAGCCCATGCTGAGGGTAGTCGCCAGTAAAAGGTGTTTCATATCAATCCCCGTTGTTGTGCTGGTATTCATACAGCGAAAGACCCATCACACCGAGAAAAAGTTCCTTACGTCGGCTTACGCCCATAACGTGTCAAAAAACGATCCAATTGATTCGCAAACGCCTGCCGATCCGCCAGATTCAGCGCAGGCGGCCCCCCTGTCACCATACCGCTGCTGCGCATCTCCTCCATCGCATTGCGAATTCGCAGCCGTTCGCGGATATTTTCCGGTGTGTAAAACTGCCCACGAGGATTAAGCGCATGTCCCTTCTTCTCAATCACCTCCGCCGCCAACGGAATATCGGCGGTAATCACCAAATCGCCCGCCTCCAAATCTTGCACAATGCGGTTATCCGCCACATCAAACCCAGCCTGCACTTGAATGGTTTTAATGTACAACGACGGCGGAATCCGCAACGGCTGATTCGCCACCAACGTGGTACGGATTTGCAGCCGCTCCGCCGCACGGTACAAAATGTCCTTGACCACATTCGGACAAGCATCGGCATCAACCCAGATTTGCATAGTAATTCCCTGAATACACGAACCGTTGTACTGTAACCAAACCGTTCTGTATTACAATCCCCTCATGAATACACAATCCCCCATTCTCGCCCCCCTCAACGAGCCGCAACGCAATGCCGTATCTGCGCCGCCCGTTTCTGTGCTCGTCCTTGCCGGAGCAGGCAGCGGTAAAACCCGCGTGTTGGTACACCGCATTGCATGGCTGATTGAAGTCGAAAACGTCTCGCCATTCAGCATCCTCGCCGTTACCTTCACCAATAAAGCCGCAGCGGAAATGCGCGGACGCATCCAAGACTTGCTGCAACTGCCCAGCGGCGGCATGTGGGTGGGCACGTTCCACGGCATTTCGCACCGCTTACTGCGCCTGCACTGGCAGCAAGCCAAATTGCCGCAAACCTTCCAGATCCTCGATTCCGAAGACCAACTGCGCATGGTCAAACGCATCCTCAAATCGTTGGAACTCGACGAAACCCGCTTCCCGCCACGCCAAGTCGCCAGCTTCATCAATGCGCGTAAAGACGAAGGGTCACGCCCACAGCACATCGAAGACAAAGGCGATTACAACCAGCGTCAGATGGTGCAAATTTACACCGTGTACGAACAAACCTGCCAACGCAACGGCGTGGTCGATTTCGCCGAACTGCTGCTGCGCTCGCTAGAATTGCTGCGCGACAATCCCGACCTGCAACAGCATTACCGCAGCCGTTTCCGCCACATTTTGGTGGATGAATTCCAAGATACCAACGCGCTGCAATACGCGTGGCTGCGCTTGCTGGCAGGGTCGGTGAGCGGAGTCGAATCGCAGAATCCGGTGTTTGCGGTGGGCGATGATGACCAGTCGATTTACGGCTGGCGCGGGGCGAAGATCGAAAACATCCGCAATTTCACCAAACATTTCCCGCCATGCGAAACCATTCGCCTCGAACAAAACTACCGTTCCACCGCCAACATCCTCAAAGCTGCGAATGCCTTGATTGATAACAACAAAGGGCGCTTGGGCAAAAATCTATGGACAGATGGCAAGGACGGCGAACGCCTGCACCTCTACGCTGCTTTCAACGAAATCGACGAAGCGCGGTTTGTGGCAGGACGCATCCAAAAATGGGTCGAGCAAGGCAATGTGCGCCGTGACATTGCGATTTTGTACCGTTCCAACGCGCAATCGCGGGTATTTGAAAGCACCTTCAATGAAAACCGCATTCCCTACCGCGTCTACGGCGGCTTACGTTTTTTTGAACGCGCCGAAATCAAGGACGCGCTGGCGTACTTACGCCTCACCGTGAACCACCAAGACGACGCATCGTTTGAACGCATCGTCAACCACCCGCCACGCGGCATTGGTGAACGCACCGTCGACATCTTGCGCAGCCACGCCCGCGCTACCAACCTGTCCCTGTGGGAAGCCGCCGCGCAAGCCGCTGACATCGGCGATTTCACTCCGCGAGCCAGCAATGGCGTACTCGGTTTCGTGCAACTGATCAAACGCATGGCAAGCGACATTCATAGCCTGCCATTGCGCGAACAAGTCGAAATCGTCATCGACCTTGCCGGACTCAAACCGCATTTCATCGCCAAAGAAAAAGAAAAGGGGAAAGAACGGGTTGAAAACCTTGAGGAATTAGTCACTGCCGCACATAGTTACACCCATGTGCAATCCGAAGAAACCCCAGATATAAGCGAACTCTCTGCCTTCCTCTCACACGCGGCGTTGGAGGCGGGCGAGGGTCAAGGCGAAGCGGGGGACGATTGCGTGCAAATGATGACGCTGCACTCCGCCAAAGGGCTGGAATTCCCGCTGGTGTTTTTGTGCGGCTTGGAAGAAGGCTTGTTCCCACATCAAATGTCGGCAGATGATCCCGCACGGTTGGAAGAAGAACGTCGTCTCTGTTACGTCGGCATCACCCGTGCCGAAAAAGAGCTGGTCATGACTTACGCCGAACAGCGCATGTTGCACGGACGCACCCAATTCAACCCGCCCTCACGGTTCTTGCGCGAATTACCGCCCGACTTGGTAGAAGAAGTGCGCCCCAAAGTCAAAACGTACTCGACAGGTTTTGGGGGCAGCAACGCGTTCCGCTCGCCTGCGGCTGCGCCTAAACCGATGACACGCACCACCAATTTCAATGAAACCGGCTATCGCGTCGGGCAACGGGTACGCCACGCCAAATTCGGCGATGGCGTGATCACCGATTCCGAAGGGGCTGGAGCACATTCACGCGTACAAGTGAATTTTAAAGCGGTGGGGATCAAGTGGCTGGTGCTGGGCTACGCCAATCTGGAAAAAATGTAAGCGCTAGCGTTAATCAGCAGTCGGTAAATTAGCAGAAGCATCTTGCTGCATTTTCAGCAAGGCGTTTAAGGCAGCAGCAGCTAACACACTGCCGCCACGCGTGCCGCTGACCACAATGCATTCCACGCCCAACGCTTCATGCTGCTGCCACAACATCTGCTTGGCGGCTTCCGCGTTCACAAAGCCTCGCGCTGCCGCAATCACCAGACTAGGGCGCGGCGCACCGTCCTGGAGGATTTCCAACAAACGAAATAACGCCGTTCCCGATTGCCCAATCAGCACAATGCTGCCCGCCAGATGCGGTTTCCAGCAATCCACCGCCGTTAACGCACGGGTTTGTTTATTGCTTTTCGCGTGGGAAATGACCGAGGCTCGCCCCAAAAAACCTAAAGGTTCTTGGTAGAGCAACGTCGTATCGAGGGCATGTTTCACCAGTTCCACATCAAACAACAAATTGTGACGCTGCTTAATCGCTTTACGCGCCACGCTCAGTGCGTGTTGACTGAAGCGCAGGTGCTGCACCAAAGTCGGGTCGCCACACGCTTGCACCATTTCGATAACCACGGGCTGCTGTTCGAGCGGAAACAGATCCAACGCCACCTGTTCCCGCAGTCTCGCGTCACTTAGCTGACGAATCCGTTCGGGGTCACGCAAAAAATTAATCATCGTGCTACGGCTGCCAAGGGGCTAGTGTCAGGAATAAGAGCAGCAATTTCACCGTATGGTACAGTAAATTCGGTTGCCCCCATCGCGTAAGGCGCGACTTCGTAAGGGTTAAAATTGAACGTTAACCCCTTCCCCAGCACGCCAAAATTGGTATTTACTTTGAAGAGATTATTAGCAAACCAAAAGCCCGCTTCTTCCAAACTCGCGCTCGCAGACAAACCGCGTTCCGCACGGAACGCCGCTTCGCCGACCGTATTCAACGGGGTCTCGTAACCGGATGCCAGCAAATCAGCCAAGGTCAATTGCTTGCCGCTATCCAAATCCAGCACGAAATAGCGTTGCCCACTAAACGGATGCGCCCCGCCAGTATACCCCGACTCGCTAAAACTTAACGTCGCCAAATGGTCGGAGGCAAATTTTACCTCGACCTTGCGCTCCATTTCCCACAAGCCTGTCGCATCCGGCACGCTGTTGTAATCAGCCACAAACAAAGCTGCAAACGCTTCCGGTGTAGTCGGCGGTTGTCCTTCGTTATCGCTGTATTCTAGCAATTGCGCTTGAATGAATTGGTTAATCGCCGCCGCTGCTTGCGAATTGCCTGCGGCTAATACTTTCGGGTAGGTCAAGTGCAAACTGGCACAGCGCACATTGTCCGGCGTGGTTGCGGGTGCGTCAGGGCATTGCGGCCCCCCCGCCTGTTGGAATTCCACCGTTTCCACGCTTAACGGGCCACTGATATTGCTACCGCCGATGCTGGGAAGTTCCAACTTACAGCCGGTCACCGCCAGCAAACTTGCTACTAAGAGTGTTGTTTTTGCTAACATTAAAGTTTCCTCACCACAACCAGCGGACAACCCGCGCTTTGTAACCAAGATACGCATCACCAAACTTTTGTTCCAGCATTATTTCTTCAGGAACAATCTGTTGTACCGTCAGCACCCACACAAACACAGGCAACAACAGCAAAGGGCTAACGCTGCCCAACCAAATGCCCCAACCGCTGAGGATAATCAGCATTCCCACGTACATTGGGTTGCGGGTGTAGCGGTAAGTTCCCGTCGTCACCAAAGCTTGTGTGCGTTCGGGGTGGAGCGGGTTAAACGTGGTGTGAGCGCGGAAAAACAAGCCCAATGACCAGAAATCCACGATGACCGCCACCGCAATCAGCCCCAATCCCAGCTTATTCCACGGCGCGGGTATCAGATGCAACAACGGCAAGCCCGTGTGTATCGCCCACATCAAACCCGCAAACGCCAGCAAATAAACCGGAGGTGGAATCTTCAGCTTTAAGGTATTCATGGCGCTAATCTCACGATCTCCCACCCGTCACCCTTACGACGGTATTCAAAGCGGTCATGCAAACGACTGGTACGCCCTTGCCAGAATTCGATGGTTTCCGGCACGATACGGTAGCCGCCCCAAAAATCCGGCAACGGAATTTCACCCGCGCTGAATTTACGCTTCATTTCATCCAGCTTGATGTCGAGCAGTTTGCGCGAGGTAATGATAGAACTCTGTGCCGATACCCAAGCTCCCAACTGACTGCCACGCGGACGACTCGCAAAATACCGTAACGATTCCCAAGTGGGGATCTTTTCTGCCCGACCGGTAATTTCTACCTGACGTTCCAGCTCTTTCCAAAATAACAGCAAAGCAACGTGGGGGTTGGCATCCATCTGTTGCGCTTTCTGGCTGTGATAATTGGTGAAAAATACAAAACCGTTCGCGTCGAAGGATTTCAGCAATACCGTGCGTAAGGTAGGTTTGCCGTCGGCAACTGTGGCGATTTGCATCGCAGTCGGTTCGAGCACCTGACCGTCTATCGCTTGGGTAAGCCACAAACTGAACTGTTGGTAGGGATCGGGGTCTAGTGTTTGACGGCTTAAGCCGGATTGGGTGTAATCGCGGCGTAATGATGCAATATCCATTCTCGCACTCCTGAGTGGTTTGCGCGGATTTTACCTGAAAATAAAAAAGCCAGACCCAAAATAGTGGGTCTGGCTAAAAAGACACAAAGGAAGGGCTAAGACCTTTGTGTCAAAGTGGAGTCCGCGTTGGACTCCAGGGGCTAACAAATAGGGTTTATAGCATACTATATTATTGCAGTGAGTAATATTGAGCGATAAATTTATCTTCTTGCGCAGAAACAGTGCGTGACACGTTCACCAATGATGCGGAAACCGTATCCAGTGGATTTGTCAACATCGGTTTGTAGGGCATCACTGCACTCATAAACGGGCTAATCGGCGCAGCGGGAACGGGCATACTGTAAGCGCTGTAGGCGTGTTCTTGCCACATACTATACAAAGAATTTTCTTGCACGCTGGCACAACTGGGCAATGTAGCCACCGTTAGCAACGTCCACAACACACTCACTATTTTTGTTTTCATCGCGTTGTTTGGGTTTGGGTTCGTGATGGAGCTATCATGCCCAAAACCACGCAGCTTTCATAGAATTCGCAGATATTCGGATAAAAATAATAGATAAAGCGTGAAGACTACCGCCTATCACCTTGTTTTTGTTGCTCAATTGCCCACTGAATATGCTCTTGTACCAAGGCATCATCGACTTCTGCGCGCTTCTGCTGCAATAACGTGAGGATCGTGCCGCTAAACGGTGCATTCCCTAATGCTACGGCAATATTGCGCAACCAACGTGCGTAGCCAATGCGCCGAATCGGTGAACCCTCCAGCTTGCGCATAAAGGTTTGCTCACTCCAGCCGAACAGCTCAGTCAAACGCGCACTATCCAAGCCATTACGCACCGCAAAATCCGCTTCGGGTGAAGTTTGTGCAAAGCGATTCCACGGGCAAATGAGCTGGCAATCGTCACAGCCATAAATGCGGTTACCCATGAGCGGGCGCAAGGCTAGCGGAATACTACCTTGATGTTCGATAGTGAGGTAGGAAATGCAGCGCCGCGCATCCAGCGTATACGGGGCAAGAATAGCTTGCGTGGGGCATACGTCGAGGCACGCAGTACATTGCCCGCAATGCGCCGCCACGCTGCCTGTTTCTGACAACGGCAAGTCAGTATAAATTTCACCAAGGAAAAACCACGAACCCGCCTCACGGCTGAGGATATTGGTGTGTTTGCCCATCCAACCCAAGCCTGCTTTCACCGCAATCGGCTTTTCCAGTACAGGAGCGCTGTCGGTGAAGACACGGTAGCCGAAACTGCCAATCTCTGCTTGCAGCAATTGGGTAAACTTTTCCAGCCGCTGCCGGATGACTTTGTGGTAATCACGCCCTAACGCATAGCGGGAAATGTAAGCACATTCGGGGTGATTGAGGATCATCACTGCATCAGCACTGTCCGGCGGCAAATAATCCATGCGCACACTGATCACGCTTAATGTGTTGGGAACGAGTTCAGCGGGGCGACTGCGTTTCGTGCCGTGATGAGCCATCCAAGCCATGTCACCGTGGTAGCCTTGCGCCAACCAATCGAGCAAACGTTGCTCGGCAAGCGACAGGTCGATATTGCTGATACCCACGGCATTGAAGCCGAGCGATTGCCCCAGTGCTTGAAGTTGCTCTAACCGCATATTAGCCGCATGTCACTCCCGTACCACCCAAGCCGCAATACCCGCGTGGATTTTTTTCCAAATACCGCTGGTGGTACTCTTCGGCGGGGTAAAACGTCGGTGCTTCGAGAATTTCTGTGGTGATCTTGCCCAATCCCGCTGCGGTGAGTGCCACTTGATAACGTACCCGACTCGCTTCTGCCGTGGCTATTTGCTCAGGGGAATAAGTATAAATGCCCGAACGGTATTGCTCGCCCACGTCATTGCCTTGGCGCATTCCTTGCGTGGGGTTGTGCGCTTCCCAAAATACCGTCAGCAAAGCCGCATAGCTGATTTTTTCTGGGTCGAATGCTACCCACACTACTTCATTATGCCCCGTCGTGCCGCTACACACGTCGCGGTAAGTCGGGTTGGCGGTATGCCCCGCCGCGTAGCCAACAGCAGTGCGAAGCACACCCGACGTTTGCCAAAACTTCCGTTCTGCGCCCCAAAAACACCCTAATCCAAACATGGCTTGCTGCATAACACTTTCCTTTCTGCGTGGTTCAACGGTAGCATACAACAACTCAACCAAGGATGTGATTATGCTACTGATTCCCGCCATTGATTTAAAAGACGGTCAATGTGTACGCCTGCGCCAAGGTCGTATGGACGACACCACCGTATTTGCCAGCAACCCCGTTGAGATGGCACAACGCTGGGTAGACGCGGGCGCACGCCGCCTGCATTTAGTCGATTTAAACGGTGCGTTTGAAGGTAAACCTGTGAATGGCGATGTCGTTCGCGCCGTCGCGGCACGTTTCCCGAATGTTCCGGTGCAAATCGGCGGTGGTATCCGCGATGCGGCGACGGTTGCCGCGTATCTAGAAGCGGGCGTGCAATATTGCATTATCGGCACAAAAGCCGTGCAAGAGCCGCAATTTGTCATCGACCTGTGCCAGCAATTCCCCGGTCACATTATCGTCGGTATTGATGCGAAAAACGGCATGGTGGCAACGGATGGTTGGGCAGAAGTCTCTTCTGTATCAGCAATAGAACTGGCAAAGCAGTTTGAACAAGCGGGCGTGAGTGCGATTGTTTACACTGACATTGCGCGTGACGGCATGATGACGGGTGTGAACGTGGAAGAAACCGCCAAACTCGCGTCTAGCATCAATATTCCCGTCGTCGCTTCGGGCGGTGTCACCAATATGGATGATATTAAGGCGCTGTGTGCGGTAGAAGATCAGGGAATCATGGGTGCAATCTTAGGTCGGTCGATCTACGAAGGTACGATTGATTTGGCAGAAGCCCAACGCTACGTCGACCAATACGCTTAATCCATACAAAATAGTATACAGGGGGATGAGCGAACATCCCCCTGTCACAAGTCAAGCATTGCTAATCAATTAGCAACGACCGCCTTTGCTACCGCCCCAGCTAGAAGAACCACTCCAGCTAGAACCAGTACCGCAAGAAGAACCACCGTTGGAGCTTGAGCTGCCACCGTTAGAACCGCCAGTAGAACCAGTACCGCAAGAACCATTGCCGCTGTTGCTGCCGCTAGTGCCGCTGTTAGAGTTTGTGCCGCAAGAAGGATTGCCGCTGTTGCTAGTGCCGCCAGTGCTGCCGCTAGAACCAGTACCGCAAGAGCCACCCGTGCTAGGTTTTGGCGTGCTAGTACCGCAAGAAGAACCACCGTTGGAACTTGATCCGCCATGAGATCCGCCGTTGATGCCACCAGAGAAACCGCCAAACATGTTGGACAAGCAACCACCCAATGAACCACCACCGCTCAACATGCCGCCGCCGAAGCTGCCACCGCAAGAACCAGTGCTAGGTTTTGGAGCGCTAGTGCCGCAACCAGTGCTAGAGGAAGAAGTGTTGGAAGTGTGGCTGAAAAGATTACTCAGAAGACCGATAGTCATAACATAACTCCTTGTACTCAATTGAAAATCCCTATTCACTCAGTAAGTCTGAGTGTCAGAGGACAAATGTAAGAGGTCAATACTTAACACTTCCCTCTGCTGCAAATCCTGCTCCAGAATGGACGTAGCAATCTAATCAAAAGAGGATGAGCGTCAAAGCATTGCCTACCAACGGTCAATCAGCATAGGATACAGGCTTGAGTTTTAACGATAGGTCACTTTCATGGGTTTAGCCAAACGCATCATCCCCTGCCTTGACGTGAACAACGGGCGCGTTGTCAAAGGCGTGAACTTCGTTGACATCCGTGATGCGGGTGATCCGGTGGAAATTGCGGCTCGTTACAATCGCGAGGGTGCGGACGAAATCACCTTTCTTGACATTACCGCCAGCTCCGACAACCGCGATACCATTATTCATATGGTGGAAGCTGTGGCTTCACAGGTCTTCATTCCGCTTACCGTCGGTGGCGGTATCCGCAAGCCCGAAGACGTGCGACGCATGTTGAATGCTGGGGCAGATAAAGTCGGCATTAACACTGCTGCGATTACTAACCCCGACCTAGTGCGCGAATGTACTGACTATTTCGGCTCGCAATGCATCGTCGTCGCCATTGATGCCAAGCGCGTCAACGAGCTGGGCGAACCGGATCGCTGGGAAGTTTTCACCCACGGTGGACGCAAACGCACGGGCATTGATGCAGTCGCATGGGCAGAAAAAATGGCGCAATTTGGCGCGGGTGAGTTGCTGGTAACCAGCATGGATCGGGATGGCACAAAAATCGGCTTCGATTTGGGTCTGACGCGTGCGATTACTGATCGCGTTGGCATTCCACTCATCGCTTCGGGTGGCGTGGGCAATTTGCAGCACTTAGCCGATGGTATTCTCAAAGGTGGGGCGGATGCGGTATTGGCTGCGAGTATTTTCCACTTCGGCGAATACACTGTGGGCGATGCGAAACGCTACATGGCTGCACAAGGTATCGAGATGAGGTTGTAATGTAATGGCTGCTCCGGCACAAATCCAAATTCGCTACATACAAGAAGAAGACCGCATTCTCATGCGCATGAATACCGTGGCAGAAGAAGAATTTCGCTTCTGGCTAACACGCCGATTTTTGACACGCTTGTGGCCAGTACTACAAGAGGCGCTGATGTCATCACCGTCGGTCAAGCAACACAGCGACTATAATTCTCGCCAAGCAATTATGGCGTTTGAACACGAGCGGGCGCAAAGCAAAGCAGCTTTCAATCACCCATTCCGCGAATCAGACCATTTGCCGCTGGGTAACGACCCGTTGCTGGTCGTCAAGGCAGGCTTTAAGCATCAAGATAAGGGTGCGCTCAAACTGGCACTCAAAGATAACGCCGATAAAGGCATTGAACTGACATTAACCAATGACTTGCTGCATTTGCTGTGTAAATTGCTGGATGATGCTGCGCAACAATCTGAATGGAAAATGACCGCATTGTTACCAAGCATCCATGAAATGCAAACACCAGTCGCCGCACACCAATTGAATTAGGTATACTTGCGCCCCATGAAGAATGATACCGTATTGACTCAACTTGCCGAAGTGCTGGAAAGCCGCAAACAAGCAGCACCGGACAGTTCCTACGTTGCCAAACTCTATGCAAAGGGTTTGGATGCGATTCTTAAAAAAATTGGCGAAGAAGCGACCGAAACCGTCATGGCAGCCAAAGATGGTGAACCCGACAAGATTGTGTATGAAGTTGCCGACTTATGGTTTCATACCCTAGTGTTACTAGCACAGCAGAACCTGCACCCCGACGACGTGCTTAACGAACTCGCACGCCGCTTTGGCATATCCGGTCTGGAAGAAAAAGCCAATCGCCCCGCTTAACCTATTTTCTTAATTGCATTGAAAGGAGACATCTGATGTTTGGTATTTGGGAACTCGCGCTCATTTTGATCATTGTCATTTTATTATTTGGCACAAAAAAATTGCGCAACATGGGCGGTGATTTAGGTGAAGCCCTCAAAAACTTCAAAAAAGGACTCAGTAATGGCGACGAAACGGAAATAAAACCCGATGTGCAAGTAAACCAACAAGCCGCGCCTAACGGTGGACGCATTATCGACTCAGAAGCCAAAGAAAAAGAAAAAGTGTGAGATAAACTAAGCCATGTTTGAAAGCAGTTTTCTTGAAATGCTTCTCGTCGGCGTAGTCGCTTTATTGGTGATTGGCCCCGAACGCTTGCCCACGGTAGCACGGACGCTGGGACAATGGCTGGGTAAAATTCGCCGTTTTATTGCCAAAGCGCGGGCTGACGTTGACCGCGAATTGCACACCGATGAATTGCGCACGATGTTCCAAAAACAGGAAGAAGAACTCCGCAACATGCGTGCCATGATGCAGGAAAAAACCGAGGCAATGAACAATACTGTGCGCAAGGAATTGGAACAGCATGACAAGCCCAACTGACACTAAAGAGCAAGAGGTAGGGTTTAAAGCACTCCTCGAACATTTGTTTGAATTACGTGACCGTTTGATGCGTATTGTGATTGCCCTTATTGGGGTATTCATCGTGCTATCACCCTTCGCTCAGGAGTTGTATAACTGGCTGTCTGATCCTTTAATGCGCCATTTACCTGACGGCGTAAAATTAATTGCGGTTGGGGTTGCTTCACCGTTTCTCATCCCTTTCAAACTGGCGTTGTTAGTCGCCTTTCTTATTACTTTGCCGTATACCTTTTACCAAGTGTGGGGATTCGTTGCCCCCGGTTTGTATCAGCATGAAAAACGCTTGATCACACCCTTGCTTATCTCCAGTGTGGGACTATTTTATGTCGGCATGGCGTTTGCTTATTACCTTGTCATTCCGACCATTTCTCAAGCTGCCATTGCGTTTACACCGAGCAATGTCAATCCCGCCCCCGATATTGCGGCTTACCTTGATTTTACGGTAGCGATGTTTTTAGCCTTTGGTATCAGCTTTGAAACGCCGGTTGCTACGATTTTGCTGATTGGCATGGGTGTTGTCAGTATCGAAACACTCGAAAAATCGCGTCCTTATATCATTGTTGGCATTTTTGTCATTGCCATGTTCCTAACACCGCCGGATGTGGTTTCACAAGTACTGATGGCAGTTCCCATCTGGTTATTGTTTGAATTGGGTCTGTTATTGAGCCGCGTGTTTGGTAAACATTTGGAGCGCTTTAAGGTTGAGAAAGCCGAACACGAAGCAGAGCAAACCATTCACAACAGCAACTTACCGGTTACCGCTGGTGCTGCTGGTGCTGCTGCCACAGGGGCTGCCGCTGCGACGGCGTGGGAAAATGATCAGTACATTTTCGAGGAAACCACACCCGTGCAATCCACCGATGACGAAGCCTTCCGCCCACTCACCGATGCGGAAATGGAAGCGGAGTTGGAGCGCATGGATGTAGAGTTCAAGCGCATGGAAGACAATTTCCGCAAGGAAGAACACGATAAATGATGAGGCTATTGTGAAATCAAGACATTCAAACGTACCCCGTCGGAAAACCATTTTGGTCATTCTTGACGGCGTTGGCGTTAACCCTAGCAAGCGTTTTAATGCCGTACATGAAGCGGATACCCCCAACTTTGACCGTTATTTCGGGCAATACCCCCACACGACATTGAATGCATCGGGGCGTTCCGTCGGCCTACCGGATGGGCAAATGGGTAACTCGGAAGTCGGGCACATGACCATTGGTTGTGGTTCAATTTTGCGGCAAGATTTAGTGCGTATCGAAGATGCGATTGATGACCGCAGCTTCTTCAAAAACCATTCCCTGTTGAATGCCTTGGAAAGTGCTAAAGCGGACAAACGCCCCTTGCACTTACTCGGTTTGGTGTCCGATGGTGGGGTACACAGCCACATGACCCATATCATTGCGCTCTTAAAAGCCTGCATGGAACACAGTGTCAAACCGGTACTCCACGTCATTACAGACGGGCGCGACACGGCGCCGCGCGTCGCCAAACAGTTCATTCAGCAAATTCAAAACGTGATGGAAATGACCGGCGGTGAAATTGCTACTGTCACCGGACGTTTCTACGCGATGGATCGCGATAACCGTTGGGAACGCACCCAACTGGCGTGGAATGCCATGGTACGCGGTATCGGCACGCCTGCTAGCAGCGCCTTGCAAGCGGTGGATGATGCGTATGCGGCAGGTGAAACTGATGAATTTATCAAACCGCGCATTATGCCGAATGCAGAACTGATTCAAAGCAATGACACGGTGCTGTTTTTCAACTTCCGCAATGACCGCCCGCGCCAAACAGCCAAAGCCTTAGCAGACCCCGACTTTACCGATTTCGATCGCGGTGATTTTGAGGCGGTTTCCCTCACCACCATGACCGAATACGACAAACGCTTGCTTGCCCCGGTAATTTTCTCACCGGAACGCCCTGCCACCAATTTGGCACAAACCATTAGTTTGGCGGGTTTGAAGCAATTGCATTGTGCGGAAACCGAGAAATACGCACACGTTACCTTCTTCTTCAACGGTGGGCGTGAACGCACTTACGCGGGTGAAGAACGCATCGTTATCCCTTCCCCCAAGGTCGAAACTTACGACGATCAGCCGGAAATGAGCGCGAAGGAAGTAGCGGATACCATCATCAACGCCATCGAACAGGATAAATACTGCTTTATCGTGGTGAATTTTGCCAACGGTGACATGGTAGGTCATACCGCCGTCCCTGCTGCGGTGATCAAAGCGGTCGAAGCCTTGGATCGCGAAGTCGGGCGTTTACTGGACAGTGCTGTTGCTCACGATTACTCCGTGATCATGACCGCCGATCACGGCAACTGCGACGAATACATTGACCCACTGACCGGTGAACCGAATACGCAGCACACCGTTTACCCCGTACCCTGCTTGATTATGGACAAATCCAACTGGCGCTTATCCACTGAAGGCGGCTTGAGCAACCTTGCCCCGACCGTGTTGCAATTGATGGGCTTGCCGAAACCGGAAGGAATGCGCGGCAAATCATTGCTGCTGGAAGAAATTACCAAAGGTCAAAGCAGCGACGGAGCGTATAAGTGATGGAAATACTCGTCAATGGCACACCCCACCTCGTGGCGGCAGACACCAACGTTGCCCAACTGCTGGTCATTCTCGAATTACAAGGCAAGCGTCTCGCGCTGGAAATCAATCAAGAATTGATCCCACGCAGCCAATTTGACACCACCGTATTGCAACCCCACGATACGGTCGAAATCGTTCACGCCATCGGCGGCGGTTAAAACAGAAGGAACTCGCAATGCAACAAGATACCCTCACCATTGCAGGCAAGGAATATTCCTCACGCCTGTTAGTTGGCACTGGCAAATATAAAGATTTAGCCGAAACCAAAGCCGCCACCGAAGCCAGCGGTGCGCAAATCATCACCGTCGCCATCCGCCGTACCAATATCGGGCAGAACAAGGATGAACCCAATTTGCTCGACGTGATTCCGTTGGATAAATACACCCTGTTGCCGAATACCGCAGGCTGTTACAACGTCGAGGATGCGGTACGTACTTGCCGTTTAGCGCGTGAATTACTCAACGGTCACAAGCTGGTCAAGCTCGAAGTGCTAGGCGATGCCAAAACCCTTTACCCCGACACTATCCAAACCCTGAAAGCCGCTGAAATTCTCGTGAAAGACGGCTTTGATGTCATGGTGTACACCAGCGATGACCCACTCATTGCCCGCCAACTCGAAGACATCGGCTGCGTCGCCGTCATGCCACTGGCAGCACCGATTGGTTCAGGTTTAGGCATTCGCAACCCGTACAATATCCTCGAAATCATTGAAAACGCTAAAGTGCCGATCATTGTGGATGCGGGTGTTGGCACTGCGTCTGACGCAGCGATTGCGATGGAAATGGGCTGTGCAGGCGTGCTGATGAATACCGCCATTGCCGGTGCAAAAAATCCGGTGCTAATGGCTTCGGCGATGAAAAAAGCCATTGAAGCGGGGCGCGAAGCATTCTTAGCCGGACGGATGCCGCGCAAACGCTACGCTTCCGCCTCATCACCGCTAGACGGCACGTTCTTTTAACGCATTGGCAGCATCATGGAAACAACAGCACCGCATCGCGCGATCAAGAGCTTCGTTTTACGGCAAGGACGCGTCACCAAAGCACAAGAAGAAGCTTTGGAAAACCTCTGGCCGGTCTTTGGCATTGAAAGCGCTGACACGCCGCTGGATTTGCCCAGCCTGTTCGGGCGCACTGCCCCCGTCACGTTGGAAATTGGCTTTGGGAATGGTGATTCACTCGCACAAATGGCAGCCGCCGCACCGGAACGCGATTTCATCGGTATCGAAGTGCATACCCCCGGTGTAGGGCATTTGCTCAAACTAGTCGGCGAACAAGGCTTGAAAAATGTGCGCTTGATGAATTCCGATGCGGTCGAAATCCTGCAAAAGCGGATTCCGGCAGGCTCACTGGATCGGGTGCAACTGTTTTTCCCTGACCCCTGGCACAAGAAAAAGCACAATAAGCGGCGGATCGTGCAAGCGCCATTTGCCGCGTTGATTGCCTCACGTTTGCAGACGGGCGGTGTGTTCCACATGGCCACTGATTGGGAAAACTACGCCGACAATATGGCTGACGTTATGGAAACCAGCCCAGACTTTGCTAACCTTGCGCCCGAACCGCCTTATTCACCGCGCCCAGAGACGCGCCCATTGACCAAATTTGAAAATCGTGGGTTAAAACTGGGGCATGGTGTTTGGGATTTGCTCTATCGAAAAATAACCTAAACGATACAAAAATCATGCAAGCCAACGCCTACATTCTTACCGTCACTTGCCCCGCGAAAACCGGTATCGTCGCTGCCGTTACCGGTTTTCTCGCTGAATCGCAATGCTACATCACCGAAATGGCGCAGTACGACGATGAAATGACCCAGAAATTCTTCTGCCGCATTATGTTTCGCCCCAACGCAGCCCTGTCACCGGACATTAGCGCCATCCGCAACCATTTTGCCCTGATCGCCGAACGCTTTGAGATGCAATGGCATATCACCAATGCCACGCGTCCGCCACGTGTTATTCTGATGGTATCCAAAGCCGACCATTGCTTAGTCGACTTGCTGTACCGCAAAAACAAAGGCGACTTGAACATGAATGTGGTCTGCGTCGTCTCCAACCACATGGAATTACGTTCTTTGGTCGAACGTGAAGGCATTCGCTTCGTGTGTCTCCCTGTCGACAAAACCAATAAAGCCGAGCAAGAAGCACGCATGTTGGAAATCGTCACCGAAACCCAAGCCGAATTGGTGGTGCTAGCGCGTTACATGCAAATCCTTTCCGACGACACTTGCCGCAAACTGGCAGGCATGTGCATCAATATTCACCACTCGTTCCTACCCGGATTCAAAGGTGCACGCCCCTACCACCAAGCGTTTGACCGGGGCGTGAAACTGATCGGGGCAACCGCGCATTACGTCACCTCCGATCTGGATGAAGGCCCGATCATTGAGCAATCCGTCGAACGCGTTGACCACACATACCAGCCCGAAGACCTCGCCGCGTTAGGGCGCGATCTGGAAAACAGTGCGCTGGCTAAAGCGGTGCGCCTGCATATTGAACGCCGTGTGTTTATGGATGGCAACAAAACCGTGGTTTTCAAATAAGCACACGTACCGACTCAATACACATCGCGCTGATAACGGCGCTCCGCTATCCACTGCTCCAGCAGTGCGTTAGCGTCCACCTCAGTGTAACCGCCCTGCTCTTGCACAATCGCTAACAAGGTTTGATGCACGTCTTTCGCCATGCCGTGCATATCACCACACACATACACATGCGCCCCCGCCGCTAACCACTGATACAGTTCGGCGGCAGACTCCTGCAAGCGGTGTTGCACGTAGTGCTTTTGTGCCTGATCCCGCGAGAACGCGACATTCATGCGCTCCAACGTACCGTTTTCCATGAGCTGTAGCCATTCGGCTTGGTAGAGGAAATCACTACGGAAACGTTGTTCACCAAAGAATAACCAGGTTTTGCCACGAATCCCTTGCGCCTCGCGTTCAAACAAAAAGCTACGAAACGGCGCTACACCTGTGCCCGCACCGATCATAATCATGGACGTTTGCGGGTCTTGCGGTAATTTGAAATGCGGATTTTCCTTCACCGCTACCGCCACCCGCGTCCCCGCCTTCACTTGCGCCAAGCCATTGGAAGCCGTCCCCAAATGCGTGCGCCCTTGGAAATCGTATACCACGCGCTTGATTAACAAATGCACTTCATCCGCGTGGGCGGTCGGACTCGATGCAATCGAATACTGCCGTGGCTGCAACGGGCGTAACACATCCACGAACGCTTGTGCGGTTAATGGCGCGGGGAATGCTTGCAGCACATCCACCCAATCCGCTGCACACAACCAATCCTGTATCACTGTTTGCGCAAAGTCCGACGCATACATCTGCAATTGGCGACGCGTCACACTGGATAATTCACGGTATTCTTGAAGTGCGTGAAACAGGCGCAATTCCCGCCCGTGTAATACCACCTTGTCATCGGCGGACAAACCGCTCAATACCAGAACTTGTTCAACCAATTCAGCAGCATTTGGTACGTTGACCGCCAAAATATCGCCGGGTTGGTATTGGATACCGGAATCTTCCAGCGACAATTCCAGATGAAACACTTCTTTAGCTGAACCTTGATCGGTCAACACAATATTGCTGAGCACTTCGGCTTGGTACGTGTCAGATTTTTCAGCCAGAAGCGCTTGCAAGACCGCTTGCTGCCAAGTGCCAGCGGCGGCTTTAAAATCCACGTCGCAATCGACACGCGGCAACAAACGGGTTGCGCCCAAGGCTGCCAAACGCTGATCCAACACTACGCCGGTTTCGCAAAACGCTTCATAACTCGCATCACCCAATGCCAATACCGCGTACTGCAACTTGTCCAACGTCGGCGCACGTTCGCTCTGCACAAATTGGAAGAACGCCCGCGCATCATCGGGCGGTTCGCCATTGCCATGCGTGCTGATCACCACGAACAAGCGTTGTTCCTGCTTCAGATTTTGTGGTCGATAAGATTTGATGTCCTGCAACACCACGTCACTATGGCTCTCTTGAAGGTGGGCATACAATTGCGCCGCGACACGCTTGCTGTTGCCGGTCTGACTGCCGTAGAGTACGGTGGTTTTCAGGCTCGGTAAGCTCGTGTTAGCGGCGGCAAGTGGTGGCACGACCACGGAATGGTTGGTCAACCCCGACAGATAGCCACTCACCCAAGCCAATTGCGTCGGCGTGAGATCACGGACAGCACCAGAAACCTGCTGGAATTGTTGCGGACTTAGCAGCATGTCTGCCACTCCTTCAAAAGTAATGAATGGGCAAGAGTATCCGCGAAAGCATAGAGCGAAAAAAGTGATATTATACGATATGAATATCTCAAAAAAGGCTAATAATTTATGAACCACATCACGATGAGATAAGCGATGCCCATTACCACCCTCCTCACCCTTTACCTAATCGCCAGCATCATTACGTTTCTGGTGTATGCACACGACAAATCTGCCGCGAAGCACAACCGTTGGCGCACTAAAGAAAGTACCTTACACAGTTTGGCATTGCTCGGCGGTTGGGCGGGTGCATTGCTTGCACAAAAAGTCTTGCGCCACAAATCCAGCAAAGCGGCATTCCAGCGCGTGTTTTGGGTAACCGTGGTGGTAAATGTGGCTGTTATCGGGTGGCTGATGACGACAGGAATGGTTAAATACGCATAAGTATTTCATCCGGGTAATATTGCATTGTGCATTTTACCCGGATAGAATACCGCGACTTGTTCCACAGGAAAACATCACTATGTCGCCTACGCCCATTCGCTGGATTGCTTTCGCGCAAACCCGTTGCCTTGCTATTGGCACACCCATTGAGGTTGCCACCGCTGTCAAAACGTTTACCGATGCACAACCTGAAGTCAGTGTGCTGGCGTTCGATGCCGTCAGTAGTCGTCCAGTGGAAATCGACTTGCGCGGCTCGCTGGATGAGGTGCTGGCACGCTTGCCACCTGCTGCAACGCTGGAGCCGACCTCAGAAACGCGTACTGTCGGTCGCCCTAAGTTGGGGGTTGTGCCGAAAGAAATCACCCTATTGCCGCGCCATTGGGAATGGCTTGCCAGCCAGCCGGGCAGCGCGTCGGTGGTATTGCGCAAGTTGGTGGAACAGGCGATGCGCGCCAGTGGCGACACCGATCGCGTGCGCCAGACGCAGGAAGCGACTTACCGTTTCATGCAGGCGATGGCGGGCAATGCAGTGGGCTACGAAGAAGCCAGCCGTGCTTTGTTTGCGGGTGATCTTGCTGCATTTCGTGAACATACGACAACATGGGCACAAGACGTGCGCGAACATGCCTTGCGGCTGGCAGAGGGTTAGCTAGCGCTGAAAGGGTGTCACGGTTTCTTCTTTACTTACCGGAGCCAGTAAACTTACGCAGTCTGGCTTTGCCGTCGTGCATCTCGGTTTCAAATTCCTCGGTTTCGATGTCAATCCCGTCCGTTTTCGCACTAATGATCAGCTTTTTTCCAAGGTAAAGCGATGAGTGCCCCAGCCCACCTTCGGCAGGGAAACACATAATATCGCCTACTTCCGGTAGCGCGTTTGCGTCAGACCGTACTCGCGGTATTCTGGCATTGGTGAGGCTTCTCAGATTACGATCTGACTTGGTGAGTTCATTGGCCTGTGGTGCCCACAAATAACAAACATTACCCTGATACTCATACATTGCCGGGTAGCCATCACCTTTGGTTTTTGTTCCGCCTAAACTCTTGCCAATGCTTAAGCCAACACCAGCACCGACGGCATAAGCATCCGCGACCAGCTTATTGCATTTCCAATTGTATTCGTTGTAAGTGCTCACCCGGACTTTGGTGGGGTCGAAGGTGTCCGCATCCAAGTCACCCTTGGCCAGGATAGTGCCAAGGCTTTTGATATCAAAAGCATAGGTGACGCGGTAATCCTCGTTAATGTACATGCGGAAAACCCACGTCAACGCTTTCAGGCGCGGCAGCAGGTCTGCTGCATGACGTTGCATGAGGTCACGGTATTGATCCATCGCGGGGGTGAGGCGTTGCTCTATATTATCCCCGAAGGGGTAGGGATAATCAGCCGACTCGCTAAGTGCTTCGCTGCGTTTAGCGAACTTCTCAAGGACTTTTTGAATGAGTGCATCTACTTCCATCATCAGCCTCCGGTGCTACGTTTAGACAAACTATCAGCATTCGCTCAGATTATGCCCAAGCATCCGTCAGGGCAACTACAAATTGATCCGGTTTGAATAGCCCTGCTGTTCCGGCTACTATCGGCTCTATTGTCCCTTATGCCTGACTAGCTGACGCTTATGATACCGACCCCGCTGGAAATCGCCCTTGAGCGCATTGAAGAATGCCGCCGCACCCGCTCGACCGAACTGGATTTGAGCTGTCTTGGCTTGGATGAAATACCAGAAGAAGTTTTTGAGTTGACATGGTTGGAAAAGCTGAATGTTTTAGAAGAATGGGATACAAGGGACGAATACGGGGAAATTAAAGAAATCCCTTTAGCTATCAAAAAACTCAAAAATCTAACCGAATTTAATTGTGCAACAAACCAGATCAGCGACCTATCCCCACTCTGCGGGCTGCCTGCCTTACAAACGCTGGACTGTCGATATAACCAGATCAGCCGCTTAACACTCAATGGATTACCTGCGTTGCAATTTCTGTTCTGTACGGGTAATAAGATCAGCGACCTATTCCCTTTCAGCGGATTGTCCACCTTACAAGCGCTGGATTGTGGGGACAACAATATCTGCGATCTATCTCCGCTTAGCGGATTAACAACCTTGCAATGGCTTTGCTTTAGCCATAATCATGTCAGTGACCTTTCGCCACTCAGTGCTTTATTTCAGTTGCGATTACTTGATTGTAGTAACACCAAAATAAGTAACTTATCCCCACTCAGTGGATTATCTGCCTTGAAATCACTTGATTGTAGCAATAATCAGATCAATCATTTGGAATCGATATACAACCTCGTTATGTCTGAAAATCTTAAATACCTTAAAGCATACGGCAATCCTGTCTATGGCATTCCTTCTTGGATTTTTCGGAACTTTTGGGTTGCTGATAACCTTTGGGATGATGATAACTGCCTAGAAAATATCAGAAACTACTGGCAAGACCTCGACAAAGGTTCGGAAAGACAGCAGCAACTCAAAGTTCAGCTAGTTGGCAATGGTCGAGTTGGGAAAACCACACTGGCTTATGCACTGGAACACAAACGTACCCCCAGCGAACAGTTCAAATCCACCCACGGTATTGTCATCAATGAAATTCAGCAAACATTGGATGGAGAAGAGAAGCCTGTCATCCTGCAACTATGGGATTTTGGCGGACAGGAAATTTACCACACCACCCACCGCCTGTTTCTATCAGACGATTGTCTGTACCTGTTGCTGTGGGCAGAAGAAACCGAAGAACACCCGGACGAAACCCGCCACCCAGTCAGTTATTGGCTGGAGTTGATTCATGATTTAGGCAACAACAGCCCGGTGATTCTCGTCAAAAATCAGATCGACCGTGCTGACCGTTTGCCCACCAGACCAGCGGGATTAAGCGACGATATGCCCGGTGTTCAACAAATCCGGCAGGAAGTGAAAATATCAGCGATGCAATATCGCGGTATGCCTGCTTTGCGGGGTGCAATTGAATCCGTGCTGGAAGAACTCAAACAGAAGATTTGTCTGGAATTACCGACCTCATGGCTACAAGTACAACGGGAACTAAAACAACTTGACCAGAAATCCATTCCCCTCCCCCATTTCAAACAGCTTTGCATCAAAGCCGGAATCAGTCACGCTGAATGGCTCGCAAACTATCTTCACAAAACCGGCGCATTGTTCTACAGCGAAGGTACGTTTCAAGATCAGATCATTCTCGACCAGAACTGGGCAATTAATGCAGTTTACCGTGTCTTTGACCCCAACAAACCGCACCGCCGCCGCATCGAACGCATGGGCGGACGTTTCATCGGTGAAGATGCCAGCCTGTTGTGGGCAGACGCTGAAGCCAAAGAACAAGAAGTTTATGTCGATTTCATGCGCAATTGCGGTATCTGCTACGAAACCAAGCAGTTGCAAAACCTACTAGACAACAAACCCTTCGCCGAACGCGAATTCATCATCCCCGCCCTATTACCACTGATCAGCAAAGCCAAAACCGCATGGGGAAACAGCCGCCCGGATGACTGGCAACTCGACATCGAATATCCCTTCCTGCACCGCAGCATTATCGAGCGCATGATCTTACGCATCGGTGAAACCTACGAAGGCGAACCGTGGCGCACCGGCATTTTCTGCGAAACCGACGAAGGTCAATTGCTGCTGGAATGCGAATACGCCAACAAACAGCAATCCACCCAAGGGCGTTTGCACTTCCAATTACGTAGCAGCCAGCCTGAACGTTTGGTATACGCGCTACGCAAACTAGTCAGACAAACCAGCCCGCACCGCCGCTATCAAGAATACCTCAGCAAAGCAGGCGCAGAGCGCACCCTGTTACCCGAATTCAAGGACGAAGCCATGCAACATCCATCCAAACTGGACGCAAGCAAACCCGCAGACAAAACCATCAAGCTGTTTATCTCCTATTCCCACGCCGACGAAGCCCACAAAGAGCGGCTGGAAAAACACCTGAAAGCCATCAACCGCACCTTACCACTCACAGCATGGAGCGACCGCCATCTGTTTGCAGGTGAGCCAGTGGATGAGCAAATCTTCCAGCAATTGAATACCGCCGATATTGTCCTGCTGCTGGTCAGCCCGGATTTCATCAATTCCGACTACTGCTTCACCAAAGAAATGGAACGTGCATTGGAACGCTACCAGGATGAAGGTAATGTGGTGATTCCGGTCATCATCCGCCACACCGCAAGCTGGCGTAACCACAAAATCGGGCAAATCGTCGCCCTGCCCAAAGACGGCAAACCGCTAGCGAAATGGGATGATGCCGATGAATTCTGGGGTAGCGTGGAAGAAGGCATCCGTGATCAGGTCAAAAAACGCCTTCAAGCCTAACCGCAAGCAACGTTACCACAACCGTCCTTCAATCTCCGCCAGCGCCTCCCCAATCTTTTGGCTTTCTGCACCTGATACGCCTTCTTGCGCCACAATCGCCTGCCATTGTCGGGTGACTGAACGCACTTGTTCCAGCATTTCCCGCCAGCGTTTGATCCCGCAACTTGCCGCCACACGCTGAATGTCTTTCAGGCGTGGATTGCCGCTGCCTGCAATGTCGGTGGTGTGTTGGTTGTTGATTCCACTGCTGAACGTCAGATCGAATGCCGGTGACAGTTCCCAGCCGTGGGCGCGGCGGATGAAAGCAAAGTTTTTGGCGTGATCATCCTTGTTGTGGGTGAGGACGTTGAACAGCATCAGGCGAAAGGCTTTTTCGGCTTCCGCCACGCTGCGGGTAATGTTGAGGGTGGCGTTGATGACGGTTTCGTAGCCAATGCAAGGCAGCCGATGGCTGGCGTAAATATAGCCCGACAAACTGAGGACGTGATGCCGCGTATTGCCGTCGCGGTCAAAACGGCGCACCGCAAAAAACTCATCCGCGCTTGAATCTTGCCCGACACGCAACAAACGGCATTCCGGCATTGCCAGTCCCGCCAATTGCGCCATTTTCGCGTAAGCCAGTTCGATGCGCCCCATATCGGGAGAATCTTCCCGCGCCCGAAACTTCACTATCCAGTGTGCGTAACCCGGCGGCACAGCGCGGAAACCGGACAGGCATTCATCCGCCAGATCGGACAAGGCGACGGTCACTTTAGGGCGTGCGCCACCGGGAGAACCACCCTGCACCTGCAATTGCTGCAACACTTCCGGCGTTTCGCCTTGCAACAACTGTTCGGCAGAGTGTGCCAGTTGCGCAATATCCACCGTTTCCGTCAGGGCTTCGGTGGGAATTTCCGGCTCGAATTCCAGTATGCCCATTGCGCGTGAACCGATGTAGGCCAGCCGATCCAGCGGAGTGATTTCATGCGCTTGCCAGCCCGTTTGCTGACGGAATGCCCGATCCATTAGCAACAAACCCCAGCCATCCGGCAATGAGTCGTAAAACACACCGTGCAAACCAGCGAATTCCTGTGGCTCTGGGGAAAGCTGCGGTTTGGCCTGAAACGGCAGCGTGCCGGGTGACAGATCAAACCCCGTCTTTAGCCAAGCAGGGTCATACTGAAAATAAATCCGCCCCCGCGCATCTGTTCCCAGCTCACCCACAGTCGTATCAGCGATATGCACCCGCAAACGTGTAATGTGTTTCATAAACTCCCCCGTTGGCGCTGCGTGGTTTGCAGATCAGTAATGGTTTGCGGCGGCTTTTCCGCAAACAGTCGGTTGAAATCATCCATGCAATTCAAGGCGAACGCGAGTTTCAGCAAGCTGTGAAAGCTAATTTGCCCGGTGGTTTCAAAGCGTTTGATGCTGGCTTCGGCAACACCGGATTTCTCTGCCAAAGTGCGCCGCGTAAGGTTGGCAGCCAGCCGTTGCGCTTTGGCTTGGGTGGCGATGGTTTTCAGCAGCGTGGCGGGCGCTTGGAAAGTAATGGGCATTATATTATCCCTAAAGTCATTAAAAGCGTATAACAGATATTATAGTATCTATTAGGTGAAAATGCCGCTTATAACTTTACTTGTGGTTATGTAGGTGCATCTGCGGCTTTAGCTTAATATGACGAGTTTGCAGCAAACCTAGGTGAATGAACATGACAGATAACATTAGCAACCCCGCCGAACCCGTGTGGACGGTTGTCCAACAAGCCGCCACCGATGACGGTTTGCACCTGTTACGCGTGCTGGATGTAGGAGCGAGTTTCCCGTTTCGGAACTACCCGGAACGCTTGTAACTGAACAGTCCCCCCTTACCCAAACGCACTAAATTTGCGACACTCCCCCGATGACCCAACAACTGAAAGACCACAGCCTCAAACAGCTTAACAGCCAGTACCTTGCCAAGCTCACGCCGGAGGAACTGCTGCACCTGTCGACCAAGTTGTTGCATGACCTGAAAGAAGCGCGGGAACAGATCAACCAAAACTCCAACAACTCCTCCAAACCACCCAGCAGCGGTTTCCCGTGGGAAACGTCACCCAAAACGGTGGCTTTGCCCGAAACAGAAGGGGTGGGTGCAGCCAGAGGAAAGCCAACCCCGGAACCAGAAGCTGTGGCGGGCACAAAGCCAGCCCAACCAGCCAAACGCAAAGCGGGTAAACAACCCGGCGCACCGGGTTATGGTCGGGTATGGCATCCGCCCATCAATGCAGACGAACACCATTACCCCAGCCGATGTGAAGCCTGTGGCAGGTCCCTGGATGCGGCTGTCTCCCGTATTTATACCGCCTATGACAGTGTGGACATCCAGTTTGGCACGGATGGGAACCCCGGACTGACCGTCATCACCACCCGCCACCACCTTCACGATAGCGTATGCACCTGCGGTCATGTGAGCCGCCATATCCCGCATCGCCAAGCTCCCGACCCGTTATACCCGGAGGTTGATGTGGGCGAGTGGCGGCTGATTGGGGGCAATCTGGCGGCACTTATTGTCCACCTACGGCTGCGCTCACGCTTGTCACTGCGTGGCACACAAGAACTGTTGCGGGAGGTGTTGGGCATTCCCCTAAGTGTCGGGGTGTTGCAGCAATGTTTTGAGGAAGCAGCCGCGAGTGCTTCTCCATTGGAAGATGCCTTGGTGGAAGGGCTGTTGGCAGAAGCCACCGCTGACGGCGGGGTGCTGTATATTGATGAAACCTCTTGGAAAGAGCGTGGCGAAGCCCTGTGGCTATGGACATTCGTCACCACCCTCAGCGTTTGTTTCTACGTAGGGCAGCGCACCATTGAAATGCTCGACAACGTGATTAGCCCCCACTTTGGGGGCTGGCTGATGAGTGATGGCTATGCCGCTTACCGCCACCACCCCAAACGCTTGCGTTGCTGGGCGCACCTGATCCGCAAAGCCCGTGGGCTGGCAGAATCACTGGACAAAGACGGGCGGACGTTTGGCAACTTCACCCTCGCTTGGCTGAGGGTATTACAGGACGACATTTACGCTTGGCGGGCAGCAGGCGGCACGGTGGGGACGCAAACCGACGTGATCCGTCAACGCCATCAGGCAAAACTCCTGGAATTCAGGGCATTATGCTTGATCCATGCCGTATCTGCCCATGACAAGACGGCGGCACTGGCGAAAGAGTTCATCAATGATTGGGATGCCATTTTCCGAATCCTTGACCACCCGTGGCTTCCCTTGACCAATAATGAGGCTGAGCGGGCGTTGCGCCATTGGGTGATCCTGCGCAAAACCAACCATGGCACAAAGAGTGCTACGGGGAGCCGTGCGTTTGCCATGCTGGCCAGCATCATCGGTACTTGCCGCAAACGTGGACAGTCTGCCTTGGCTTATCTTGCCAGTGTTATTACCGCTGCCCGCGCTGGCTTTGCCCTGCCCGCTTTACCGCAAGGGGTGGGGATGTGATCAATTACGAACGCTTCAGCATTTTGTGGGAGTTTACCGAACTCGACGCCGAAGGCTTGCCCAGTGCGGCAGAACTCACCCGCATGAAGGATTTTGAAAACGCCTTGTGTGCAGTGATGCAAGCCGACCATGCCGCGTTATTGGTGATGGTGTTCACCGAGCCTACGCACCGCGAATTTATCTGGTTGGCACGCCATAAATCCGCTTTCCAAACCCGGCTCAATACGGCGGAAAGTTTGGGCGCTAAACTCCCTATCACCCTTGACCATGAAACCGATGCGCTAGGCGAGTTCTACCTGTCATATGCGACGAAAGTGGTGGAACGCTTGAAACCGACGGTGGGCTGAGGCTCATGCCCTAGGGGTCAGGATAACAACGCGTGTGGTTATTTTTTGTTTTGGCAAAACGTATCGAATGCTTCTGGCGTCAACTCGAACTGGTGTTGCTTTGCCAATTCCCAAGAGCGTTCACATTGGTTAGTTGCCTGACACCAAGTGTATCCGGCGGAACCAATGCACCCATGCGCATCCCGATCTCCACCCACTACTGGCGGCGCAACGGGATTGGGTTTGGTTTCGTTACAGGCACTCAAGGTAAGCGCTAATGCGGTTGCAAATACAAGTTTGATAGCATTCGTCACAATTTTCTCCTTAAAAATATTTTGGTGGCCAATAGTTTATCATGATCATTATGAAGGAAAATACCATGCAGCGATTCGGCTTCAAAATCATGAAAAAGAACCTGCCGGAGGAGGCACAGGTCGTCCACGCCGCCATTGCCCAGCAACGCCCGCTGGAGGTTGGCCTGTATCAGGGCGATGCGGAAATCTGGGAATTCGTGGTCGCCACCTTGCGCGAAGCTGCCCAGCCGATCCCCGTCAACACCCATTTCAACCATTACCAAGCGACGCTGTTTGGGCTTGACCGGCAGGAGGAGGCATTGCACCAGCAGTTTGCCTCCGCCAAAACCCTCGGTTCGACGTATTCGATTATGCACGCTCACAAGTATTCGCTCAGCCAGCGCCCGGCGTTTCGTGACGCACTGAGCGAACATCTGACGCGGCAATTGCGCTTGTTGGAACGCTTTTGTGCGGAATACGATCATCCGGTTCACATCGAGAATACGTTCCACTCGCTGGCGTTTTATCGGTGGCTGTTTGAGCTGGTGGAACGGCTGGAGTTGCGTTACGTCCACTGCTGTTTCGACATCGGTCATGCCAAGATTTGGTCGCCGGAAAGCCTGCCGCAATGGTTGCAATGGCTGCACGAACTGGAGGGCAAAGGCGTGCGGCTCCATTTCCACCTGCACGCCAACAACGGGCTGAGCGACCAGCATCTCACCTTTGTCGAAAGCGAAAGCCTCGGTTTGAACCGGGCGGATGACTACACCCAAGCATGGGATTACTTCACGGCGCTGGCGCAATTGCACCAGCAGTTTCCTGACAGCCGCAAGGTGTTTGAGGTCAAACCGGCGCTGGCGGTGGCGAATATGGAGCTGGTGATGGCACGGTTGGCGTAAGCCAATAGCTGGCGAGCTTGCCCCAAGGAAGTTCCATGCCTTTTGTCACCGTTTGATCTGCCATGCTGACTTACACTGGCAGTATCAACACAGGAGGGATGTGTTATGCCCCGACAAATCCTCATCATCAACGGTTCTTACCGCCCCAACGGTGTGACCGACCAGACGCTCGCTCTGATGGCAGATACTCTGCGTGCTCATGATGCCAGCAGCGAAACCATCAACTTGCGCGATTACCCGATTGAGTTCTGCCTGAACTGCCGCGAATGTACCCAACAGCCGGGGACAGCGCCGGGTCAGTGCATCCAGCACGATGGGATGCAGGCGTTGGTGGATAAAATCGAAGCTGCCGATGCCTACATCTTCGCCTCCCCGACCAATTTCGGTGGTGTAACGGCGCTGTTCAAGCGTTTCATGGAACGGCTGGTGATGTACGCCTACTGGCCGTGGGGTGCATACGCCCCCAAAACCCGCAAGGCCGGGTTGCCCAGGAAAAAGGCAGTGTTGGTAGCTTCGTCTGCCGCGCCCGGCTTGCTGGGGCGCTGGGTGTTCGGCACATTGCCGCAACTGAAACAGACCGCACAAGTCATTGGCGCTGCCCCCGTCGGCAAGCTGTTTACCGGGCTGATCAGTCAGGAGTCGCACCTCAAGCTGCCGGAATCGGTGCAACGCAAGGCTAGGGCGCTGGCGCTGAAACTGCTGTGAGTTTGCCCCCAGTGCAGGCAAGGTAGATTTGCTGCCATGACCCGATCGGGGCAGAATGGACGGATCGTATTTTCAGGAGTTTCACCATGCGAATCCTTCACACCATGTTGCGCGTCGGCGATCTGGAACGCTCGATTACGTTTTACACCAACGTCCTCGGTATGCAACTGCTGCGCCGCAAGGATTACCCGGCGGGCGAATTCACCCTTGCCTTCATCGGTTATGGCGACGAAACCGACCAGACCGTGCTGGAGCTGACCTACAACTGGGGCGTGGACCAGTACGAACTGGGCACGGCTTTCGGGCATATCGCGCTGGAAGTGCCGGATGTGTACGCCGCCTGCGACAAAATGCGGGCAGCGGGCGGCAAGATCATCCGCGAAGCCGGGCCGATGAATGCAGGTACGACCATCATTGCTTTCCTCGAAGACCCGGATGGTTATCAGATTGAGCTGATTGGTGAGAAGCACCAGCGGGGTTGAGGAGGGCATGATCCACTACAAGGTCAACGCCCCTGTTGCGGTCGAGCAGTTCATCGACGTGTTGCGGCGTTCCACGCTGGGCGAACGCCGCCCGATTGACGACCGCGAGTGCATGGAAGGCATGGTCAACAACAGCAACCTGCTGGTGACAGCATGGGATGGCGACCAACTGGTGGGCGTAGCGCGTTCCATGACCGACTTCCATTACGCCTGTTACCTGTCTGATCTCGCAGTTGACCAAGACTACCAGCGACAGGGCATCGGCAAGCAATTGCAAATCCTCACCCAGCAGCAATTGGGCAGGCATTGCAAGCTGATACTGATTGCAGCTCCGGCGGCGAATGCGTATTACGGGCGGATTGGATATACGCAGATGCCGCGTTGCTGGGTGTTGGATGGGGAGAAAACATTGAAGCATTGATGATTGGGAAGTGAAAATTCATTGAAGTTCCTTCTTGCAAGACAGACTGCTTTTCTAGTCGGAAAAATAGCATGTTTTTTAGTACTAGCGAATTAGTGAACTTGATGATAGATTCATATCAACGGCACTCACGCAATTAGTGTAGGTTGGCTGTGAACAAATAAGAAGTTGTCAACTTTCGCCTGTTTGTACTCCAAACTATAGAGACAACTTGTTAATCACAATGGATAAATTTGTTATTTATCAATGACTTTTCTAATTTTACAGTGAGTTATTGACTCAAGAGCATGGAAATAGAAATACCATTACCTAAATCCGACGAAGTCTTGTTTACCGCACGAGATATTACATATGGTGAGCAAATCGCTCCACTATCGCGCCTCAAAATTCTTGATGCTGATCGCTGGGAAGACTTCACCTTAGAGTTGGTTTATTACTGGAAAACACAATATGTAAAAGTTGTTCGTTGTGGTGGTGGTGGCGATATGGGACGCGACGTGATCGCGTACTCTAACCTGCCATCTGGAGAATGGGAAAACTTCCAATGTAAACATTACAGTAGTAAGCTAAACGTTGCACAAGCATTATTAGAAATTGGGAAACTTTTATATTATGCATACAAGGGTGAACTTACTGTCCCAGTAAAATATTATTTTGTTACCCCATTAGGCATATCAACAGACTTGCTTAATCATCTAAGAAATAGTGAAAAACTCAAGTCAGCATTGCTTAATCGATGGAATGACGAATGTCGAAGCAAAATAACAAGCAAGCGAGATAATAATATTGAATTAACAGATGATTTACAGAACTTCATAAAATCGGTAAATTTTCATATATTTGATCATATTCCTCCTATGGAGATATTAGATTTGCACTCTAATACACCATTTCATGTGACACTGTTTGGATCGCAAATCAAAAGAAGACCAAAAATTCCTATTCCCCCCAGTAATTTGGCAGATAATGAAATAATTTACACATCTGAGTTACTACGTGCTTTCAGCGATGCAGAAGGAGAAAAGCTCGATACTTACTCTCTATCAAATAATGACGATTATAAGGATGAATATGAAAGTGCTCGTAAAAACTTTTATGCAGCAGAAGATTTAGAAAGATTTTCGAGAGATTGGCTTCCTGATAACTCTTATCAAGAACTTATTGATGAGTGTTATGAAGTTATATCTCCTACGATTAAAAAGAAATTTGAAAACGGTTATGAGCGTTATCTTTCAACTACAGAGCAAGCATCCATTGCTAACTATTCTTCGCATCCTTTGAAGGATTACATAAAAACACAAGACAAAAAAGGTATATGCCATCAACTTGTTAATGAAAGCCGCATCAAATGGGTAAGAGGAAAACCTCATGGATAAGCGTACAATATTTAATAACCCCATAGAAATTGGCACGCGAATATCTCTCATATTGACAGCCTTAGACTGTAAGTTAAACTTGGATGATTTAGTGCTTCTTGATTATGCGTTATTATATTCAAAAGAGTTTGGTGGCCCTGAAAATCTTCATCCTGCAATGCCTAATCATATTGCAGAAATTGCACAACGACGTGAATCTTTACCTGATGCAATACAGTTTTTTGTCAAAAGGGGGATAATTGATTTACTTATTGATAAGTCAGGTTATTATTTTTGCAGCAATGAGTATACGTTAGACTTTGTGTAACTGAACAGTCCCCCCTTACCCAAACGCACTAAATTTGCGACACTCCCCCGATGACCCAACAACTGAAAGACCACAGCCTCAAACAGCTTAACAGCCAGTACCTTGCCAAGCTCACGCCGGAGGAACTGCTGCACCTGTCGACCAAGTTGTTGCATGACCTGAAAGAAGCGCGGGAACAGATCAACCAAAACTCCAACAACTCCTCCAAACCACCCAGCAGCGGTTTCCCGTGGGAAACGTCACCCAAAACGGTGGCTTTGCCCGAAACAGAAGGGGTGGGTGCAGCCAGAGGAAAGCCAACCCCGGAACCAGAAGCTGTGGCGGGCACAAAGCCAGCCCAACCAGCCAAACGCAAAGCGGGTAAACAACCCGGCGCACCGGGTTATGGTCGGGTATGGCATCCGCCCATCAATGCAGACGAACACCATTACCCCAGCCGATGTGAAGCCTGTGGCAGGTCCCTGGATGCGGCTGTCTCCCGTATTTATACCGCCTATGACAGTGTGGACATCCAGTTTGGCACGGATGGGAACCCCGGACTGACCGTCATCACCACCCGCCACCACCTTCACGATAGCGTATGCACCTGCGGTCATGTGAGCCGCCATATCCCGCATCGCCAAGCTCCCGACCCGTTATACCCGGAGGTTGATGTGGGCGAGTGGCGGCTGATTGGGGGCAATCTGGCGGCACTTATTGTCCACCTACGGCTGCGCTCACGCTTGTCACTGCGTGGCACACAAGAACTGTTGCGGGAGGTGTTGGGCATTCCCCTAAGTGTCGGGGTGTTGCAGCAATGTTTTGAGGAAGCAGCCGCGAGTGCTTCTCCATTGGAAGATGCCTTGGTGGAAGGGCTGTTGGCAGAAGCCACCGCTGACGGCGGGGTGCTGTATATTGATGAAACCTCTTGGAAAGAGCGTGGCGAAGCCCTGTGGCTATGGACATTCGTCACCACCCTCAGCGTTTGTTTCTACGTAGGGCAGCGCACCATTGAAATGCTCGACAACGTGATTAGCCCCCACTTTGGGGGCTGGCTGATGAGTGATGGCTATGCCGCTTACCGCCACCACCCCAAACGCTTGCGTTGCTGGGCGCACCTGATCCGCAAAGCCCGTGGGCTGGCAGAATCACTGGACAAAGACGGGCGGACGTTTGGCAACTTCACCCTCGCTTGGCTGAGGGTATTACAGGACGACATTTACGCTTGGCGGGCAGCAGGCGGCACGGTGGGGACGCAAACCGACGTGATCCGTCAACGCCATCAGGCAAAACTCCTGGAATTCAGGGCATTATGCTTGATCCATGCCGTATCTGCCCATGACAAGACGGCGGCACTGGCGAAAGAGTTCATCAATGATTGGGATGCCATTTTCCGAATCCTTGACCACCCGTGGCTTCCCTTGACCAATAATGAGGCTGAGCGGGCGTTGCGCCATTGGGTGATCCTGCGCAAAACCAACCATGGCACAAAGAGTGCTACGGGGAGCCGTGCGTTTGCCATGCTGGCCAGCATCATCGGTACTTGCCGCAAACGTGGACAGTCTGCCTTGGCTTATCTTGCCAGTGTTATTACCGCTGCCCGCGCTGGCTTTGCCCTGCCCGCTTTACCGCAAGGGGTGGGGATGTGATCAATTACGACTTTGTTTCATGTCTAAAAGCTGATTATTACAAAAAGGCTTGGGAGCGACTCAATTGGTTGTCTGATAACAAACAGTGGATCATAAATATGAGTGTTATTGATTTGGCGAAGAGCGAAATATGATCATAAAGAAAGTTGAAGTAAAAGGTGCAGGAAAGAAAAGTGCCATCATTGAATTTGAAGCAAGTCTAAATGTTGTTGCTGGTGCTTCTGATACTGGAAAATCATATATTATAAAATGCTTTCAGTTTATTTTTGGCGCAGATGCTCCGCCCAAACCAATTGAACAAGCTAATGGTTATACACATCTCGAAGTAACTTTTGAAACAAATGATAAGAAATCTCGCTTTACTCTATCAAGGGAGCTTAGGGAAAAATCAGACATTACATGCATTGAGTTAACCAATAATAATATGGCAACCACTCTAAAGCCATCGCATAAAGGATCCCCAAATCTATCTAGATTCTTTCTTGATCAATTTAATCTTGGTAATAAAGTACTTGCTAAAGGCAAGGAATCAATGAACCATTCTGCATTGACACTACGTATTTTAGAAAAGATTTTTCTGGTAGATGAGACACGTATCATTTCAGAGAGTTCCCCATTAGGGAAAGGTCAAAACACAGAAAAGACACAAGAATTATCACTTTTAAAAACCTTGTTGACTGGAGAAGATGATTCAAAAATTCTCGATGCAAAAGAAGATAAAATATCAAAGACGAATGCTAAACAAAAGTTAGATAATCTTGAGGATTTTTTAAGACAGTTTTTCCCAAGCGAAGAAGATGCAAAAAAATCACTTATAAAACTAGACGAGATACTTCAAGGATTGGAAATCACCTATGAACAAGCCGAAGAAGAACTCAATCAACTTATTGCATCTAATAATTTACTCGTGACCGAACGAAACCAATTCCGGGATAATGCTAATTCAATAAGCCGGATGATTACTAATGATGATATTTTAATTGGGCGATTTAGGATTCTAGAAAAAAAATATCTTTCAGATCGTGAACGTTTAGAAGCCAATTCTGAAGCGGTTGTTTATATCGAACAACAAAAGATTGTAAATTGTCCTATGTGTGGCAGCGAGCTTACAGAAGAAAAAGAGATTGATGTTGACACCATTATTCAGGGAAATATGGCAGAAATTATTAAGCTTGACAAACATATTAAGGATTTGCGTTCAACAATACGTAACACTGAGAACTTTATAGATAAACGTAAGATAGAACTCACTGCTTATATGAATGAGGTTGGCAGAATTGATGCATTGCTGGAAGAGACAGTTGGTAACAAACTAAAAGTAAATCGTAAACTTTTACGAGACCTTGACTTGACTCGATCTAAATTTAGGCAGCAACGAGATCAAGAAAAGAAACGGCAAAATATACTGGAAGAAATTGGGCGCTTACAAGTTGCATATAATGATATTTCAGATACTTATAAACTTGATGATTTCTCAAAAGAGACGAAACAGTTTTCCGAGGAAATTAAAAAAATATTAGTCCGATGGGGCTTTCCAAATGGTAATGATACTGTTTTTGATATTGATACTAGAGATATAGTTGTCGCTGGAAAGCCTAGAAGTCACTTTGGCAAAGGTTATAGAGCTATTTGTTTTGCGGCAATTATTATTGGCCTGATGGAGTATCTTATTCCGAAAGGACGGCATCCGGGATTTATCATCCTCGACTCTCCACTAACTACGTATCGCAAACGAGATGAATCTGTTGAAATAAAGGATGAGGAGGTTTTCTTGGCTAATGATTTAATTTATGCATTTTATCGTGATCTTTGCGATTATTATAAAAATAGTCAGATTATTATATTCGATAACCAAGAACCAGATGAGTGCCTTCATTCAGAAATGAATTATATCCATTTTTCCAAAAACGAAAATATTGGTCGTTATGGTTTTTTTCCTATAAATTAGTATTTTGCAGTGACCGTAATTAGAAAGACGTTTAGCTATCCCCTATTGTATTTCCTCAAACACCTAGCCCACCCAGTTCTCCAGCTTCAACCCCTTAACCCGCTCAAACTCTTTGGTGTTATTCGTCACCAGCGGCACATCCAGACTCAGCGCATGGGCGGCAATCATCATATCCAGCGGCCCAATCGGCTGCCCGCGTTTTTCCAAATCAGCACGCAGTTCACCATACAGGAAAGAGGCGGATTCGTCGTAATCCACAATACGGAACGGCAACAGGAAATTGTTCAGGGCTTCCAGATTGGTTTGTACCCGCTGGCTTTTCTGCGCACCGTAGTAAAGCTCCGAAGTGGTCACGGATGAAATGAAAACACTGCCGGGTTGCAGTTGCCGAAAGCGCTGGAGCACTTCGGACGGTTTGCGCTTGATGAGGTAGATGCAGATATTGGTGTCCAGCAGGTAGTTCATGCAAACAGGTCTTCGCGTTGTTGTTGTGCGGGTTGTTCGCGTCCATCCGTCATGAAATCGGCTGAGAATTGCTCAAGGCTCTTGAACAAGCTGTCCCATGAATTGCAGATAGGGTGCAATATCAGGTTGTTGCCGATTTTCTTTATGGCAACTTCCTTACCTTCAAAACGGAATTCTTTGGGGATGCGCACGGCCTGACTTGCGCCATTTTGAAACAAGGTTGCGGTTTGCATGAGCTTCCTCCCTTACGTTGAAATATATATTATTAGTATATACTTTGGCATCAAGCTTTGCCACTGCCAATAACGGCGTGCATTAACGCCGCCTTCTTTAAACGTGACGGTATTTCGATATTCATACAGACTTGATGTGCGTCGCTGTTTCAGCATACGCAGCAACCACCCGATGGCATTCCCCCGCCAAATACAGTGGCGACGACAATACCCCTATGCATAGTCGTGAAATTATCCGTTAAAGTATAAAACACAAGGTAGTTTTGAGCTTTTTTTGGATGAAAAACAAGGGTGTTTTGGCATTTGGCAATAGATCAGCCTGCCAGCAGGTGTTTTCTGCATCTCAGAATGCCCGTCAACTTACCTTGTAAAATAAAAGTCAACCTTTTAAATTGCAAGGTATGAAAAAATAACGAGCGACTGGGCTTGGTGAGTGAAAAGCTGATCAATGTGCCGTTTCGATATGTTTAAGCACGCCGATTCTGCCACCACAACAAAACTCCCGCGCCCACAATCAGCCCAGTGCCAAGAAAGAAATTCCACCCCAGCACATCCTGAAACAGGAACACGCTGAACAACGTCGCCGCCACCACCTGCGCATTCAGCCACGGTGACAGTTCCGCAGCGGGGAGCAGCGTATACGCCTTGATTAGCAGGAAATGCCCAATCGCACCGAACGCGCCCATGCTGATCAGCAGCAGCCATTGCAGCGCATCCGGCGTTTTCCACCACAGCGGAATGAGGCAGCAGATTCTCATCATTCAAGGTTGGTGCTATATTCCCAGCAAAGCGGCAGAGGTGAGCAGCAGACATGAAACCCAAAACAACCGTGGTAATGCGCAACATTATCCAGCAAATCCGTGCAAACTTCCCGTTTGCCATGAGCGAGCAACAGCTATGCGCCGAAACCTGTAGTCATGGCTGCTCCATCAAGCTGCTGGAATACATGGATATGGAAATCACCGAATGGGAGCGGCGGCTGGATAATGGCGAAATTCCCAACTTTGGCGATATTCAAAAACTATCTAAATCGAGCACAAACATTTACAAGATTCTGGAAAAAAACCATTTGGTGAATGTTCTATAATCTATCGAAAAAGGGCTACTGCCCAAAACAAAATGGATTAAACACCGCACGTTGCCACAAACGCTTACGCTCCATTTCCCCCATGCCCGCCGCTTCGCAGGTTGCCACCCAGTTCCGCCGAATAGTGGCAACTTGCTGGTCGATTTTGTCCTGTGCTGCTGCGGTTGTCAGTTGGAAAACATAGCAAACTGACAGGATATTTTCCAGCGTTGAGAAGTTACCCTGTGAACCGCCAATCTGCATGGCTTGAGTTGCTTCACGCCCGGATCGCAGTTGTGGACACAAATCATAAGCAGGCGTGAGTTGCAAGGTTTTGCCATCCCAGAAAGCGGCATGGTTACGGGCATGATCGTCCGTATTGCCCATCAGGATATTGAACACTAGGCGCTGAAACAGTTCGTGCAAAGTCGCGGTAGGGTTAGCAAACCGTTGACGAATCAGGTCGGCGAGGTCATGGTAGCTGGCATACCGCGCTTCCATCTCATTCAAACCCAACAGGCTCAAACCACTCAGCAACATACGGCGATGTATCTGGTTTGTCTGATGAATGCGGTCGAAGCGCTTTACCAATAAAACATCTTTGCCCAGTGCGGTTGTCAGTTGTGTGTCGGCAACGCTTAGCCCTATCTGTTTAGCCAGTTGCATAGCGACATACTCAGCTTTCACTATGTCGTAGTGATCGGTGGAGATACTAAATTTAGCAATGTAGCTGTATTGCCCATCGCTGATCAGGGCTTTAGGGCGTGCGCCACCGACACTCGTACCGTGCCGCAGTGCAATATCCAGTTCTGGAGGCAATGGCTTGCCGCTGTCGATCATCCCCGCTGCGAGGAGCAGGTCTTGCAGTTCGGTTTTCTGGAGCTGTCGCGGTTGATATTCTGTGCCACTGTGTTGGAAATCTAGCGCCCCGATACGGTTACTGCCTGATAGCAATAAATAGTCGAGTTCATCTGGGGTGAAACTAGCGTACTGGTAGCTGATAACCCGCCGCCCCCACGCATCAGGTGCAGCATCCCGCAGGCAGGAATGGATGGTATTCAAACCTTCCGGCTGAAATGTGCCGCCACGCAAAGGCAATTCAAACGGTGACAGAGCAATAGCATCTGCCCGCTCACGATAGCTTCTCCCATAGGTAAATGCGTGCAGTTGTCCTTGCCTGATAATCCTACCAGCCACTACTGGTTCAGATTGTTCAGGCAGCCAAACCCAGACATAAGCGCTCTCGGCATGGTGCGGCTTAGAAATCATCATTTAGCTCCACTGGTGGTGTGCGTGCCCGTTCTGGCAACAAGCTGGCAAGACTAGCAACTGTGGTCGACAAGCGCTGTAAATCGCGAGCATTATCTGCCAACAAGGGAATACCCACGATGGCAGCCGCTTCAAATACCGTACCGATGGCAACTTTTGCATCGCCCTTTTCAAGGATGCTGACCGTTTGGCGGCTGACCCCTAAACGTTCTGCCAACTCCTGCTGGGGCATTTTGCGTTCCAGACGCGCCGCACGGATCATGCCGCCAAAAACTTGCAACGTTGTTCGAGTGCGAGTCGATAAGCTAGGAATCTTTGTCATATTTACCATGCCTAATCTTAGTTAACGTTAATTATAGCAAGCATTTTATGAATTAACAGAACCCAATAAATCTATTTACAAGATAACCATATCGAATTATATCGTTTTTTTCGCTTTAAGATTTCGTGGATACTGCCCTCATTCAAGCTTCCCCTGAGGTAACAGAGCCATGACATTAAACACTGCACCGCTGCAAACCTTGCACGCTGACTTCGCTGAGCTGACGTTGGACGAGGCATTAATTGCGTTACGCCAACGTTTCGAGGGCAAGATCACGTTTTCCACCAGTTTCGGCTTGGAAGACCAAGTGATTACCGACGCGATTTTCCGCAACGGGCTGGACATCGAGGTATTCACGCTGGATACCGGACGCAATTTCAAGGAAACCTACGACACGCTCGATGCCACCCGCAATAAGTACGGCAAACAAATCAAAACTTATTACCCCGACACCGCAGCGCTTGAGCATTACGTCACCATCAAAGGCATCAACGCGATTTACGAATCGGTCGAGAACCGCAAAGAATGCTGCACCATCCGCAAGATCGAGCCGCTCAACCGCGCACTCAAAGGCGCACAAGTGTGGATCACTGGCTTACGGGCGGCACAATCCAGTTTCCGTGCCGACATGAACTTGTTTGAAACGGACGCGCAGCGCGAATTGATTAAATTCAACCCGTTGCTGAATGCCACCTCGGCGCAATTGTGGGGCTACATTCGCCAATACGCCATCCCCTACAACCCACTGCACGGACAAGGTTTCCCCAGCATCGGCTGCGCCCCGTGCACCCGTGCGATTACCGAAGGCGAAGACGAGCGTGCCGGACGCTGGTGGTGGGAATCCCACAACCAAGAATGCGGCTTGCACGATGGCACACACAACCCGTTGAAAAAGGCAGCTTAATGGAACGCACGGCAACACCCAAACCCTTGAATGCCCTCGCCCCCAACGGTTCTGCGGTCGAACACATTAAAGACCGCAGCAACTACTTACGCGGCAATCTGGTGGAGGATTTCCACAATCCGCTGACGGGCGCAATCAGCGAAAACAATGTGCAATTGGTGAAATTCCACGGCTCATACATGCAGGATGACCGCGACGTGCGTCTGCATCGCCAAGACAAAAAGCTCGAACCGGCGTATTCCTTCATGATCCGCCTGCGCGTGGCGGGTGGCGATTTAAGCGCCGACCAATGGGTGAAGCTGGACGACATCAGCAACCGCTACGGCAATGGCACGTCACGCATAACCACGCGCCAAGCCTTGCAGTTCCACGGCATTATCAAGTTCGACATGAAAAACACCATCCAAGCAATGGATGCTGCCTTGCTGGATAGCATTGCAGGCTGTGGCGACGTGAACCGCAATGTGATGTGTGCACCCGACCCCACCCTGTCGAACTTCCATGCCGAAGTGTTCCCGTGGGCGCAAAAGATCAGCGACCATTTGCTGCCACGTTCGCGTGCCTACCACGAAATCTGGTTAGACGAAGCCGAGGGCAAAACGCTGGTGGCAGGCGGTGAAGCGGAAGCAATCGAACCGCTGTACGGCAAGCATTACCTGCCGCGTAAATTCAAAATTGCGATTGCGATTCCACCGTTCAACGACATGGACATCTATGCCAACGACATCGGGCTGATTGCGATTGAAGAAAACGGCAAGCTGGCAGGCTTCAACGTCGCGGTAGGCGGTGGTTTGGGCTTTACGTTTGGGCGTAACGACACTTACGCACGGCTGGCCTCGACGATTGGTTTTTGTACACCGGAACAGGTATTGGATGTGTGTTTCCACACCGTTGCGATCCAACGCGATTACGGTAACCGCCAAGACCGCAAGCTGTCACGCTTCAAATACACCCTCGACCAGTACGGGCTGGACTGGTTTAAGCAAGAACTCAACGCACGTTTAGGCCTTGCGCTGGGCAAAGTCCGTGCCTTTGAATTTGCAACCACGGGCGACCGTTTTGGCTGGCATTCCACTACCGATGGCTTGTGGCATCTGGGTTTGCGGCTCGAATACGGGCGCGTGCTGGACAATGACACCCACCGCCTGAAATCCGCCTTACGCCGCATTGCCGAGCAAAACCTGTGCGGTTTTCGCATGACGGGCAACCAAAACTTGATCCTGACCGGGGTGCACGAAGACGACATCGACACCGTGGAAAATACGCTGCAAGCGCACGGCTATGCTGCCGATGCCAGCCATTTATCCGGCTTGCGGCGCAATTCCATTGCCTGCGTCGCGCTCAATACCTGCCCGCAAGCGATGGCGGAAGCCGAACGTTATTTGCCCGAATTGATCAGCAAGCTGGAAGTATCGTTGGATAAACACGGCTTGCGTGATGCTGACATCAAAATCCGCATGACCGGCTGTCCGAATGGCTGTGGGCGTTCGGTGCTGGGTGAAATTGGTTTGATTGGCAAGTCGCCGGGACGTTACAACCTGTATCTGGGGGCAAGCAGCAATGGCGACCGCTTGAATACGCTGTACCATGAGAACCTCGACGAAGCGGCTATTTTGAGCACACTCGACAGGCTATTTGCTGACTTTGCCGCCCAGCGCATTGACAGCGAGCCATTCGGGGATTTCGTGGTTCGCCAAGGCTATTTGCACTTCGTCTAGAATTTACGCTAAACCGTCCTGAATACACTAGAATGTTACAGGCTGATGTCGCCGACATCACAGAGGAGGAGCGTAATCATGGATGCCTTATATACTAAAACAGCTAAAGGCTATGACGAAGTGGAAACCAAAGCCGGAGGGCTACCTCCGGTATTGCGGCGCGTGCTTATTTTTGTCAATGGTAAGCGCAATATCGATGAGTTAAAAACCTTACCCAGAGTGGATAATCTCCAACAAGCCTTATTACAACTCGAACAAGATGGCTACATCTATCGTGCCTCAAGCACCAACCGCACCCCAACGCCATCCCCAGCAGCAGCCGTTGCCTCACCTGAAACAGTACCTGCCACTGTTCCCGTTTCTGATGGTGAATTCAGACCCTTGCCCCCAACCAATAGCCCACTACACATCCAGCAAGTGCGTAATTTCATGAGTAATACGTTGAGCGTATTTGTCGGCTCGTTTGGCTCTAGCGCCTTGCTAGGGCGCTTACAGAATGCACAAACCCACGCCGACTTTCGCAGCTTATTTTCTGAATGGTATACCGCCATTACTGGGTCGAGAGACGGGCGGCGCGAGGCAGACAAGCTCCGTGCCGAGTTGCTGAAGCTCATCTAGTCCTTCTTAATCTGTTATCAAGATATAAACATCTAATTTTATCGTTTTTTTAAATTAAGCAATTACCGGATACTGCGTTGCATTCAAGTTTACCTAGGATGCAACGTTATGTTGTTCACAGCATTAAAACCTCAGCAACGAATTCTCAGTCACCTCGACTGGCTCGAAGCCGAAGCTATCCACATCCTGCGCGAAGTGGCGGGGCAATGCAGCAACCCCGCGTTGCTGTTTTCCGGCGGAAAAGATTCCATCTGCTTACTGCGCTTGGCGGAAAAAGCCTTCCGCCCCGGACGTTTCCCGTTTCCCTTACTGCACATCGACACCGGGCATAACTACCCCGAAGTCATCGCCTTCCGCGACCGCAAAGCCGCTGAAATCGGCGAACGCCTAATCGTGCGTTCGGTGGAAGATTCCATGCAGCGTGGCACAGTCGTGCTTAAACATACAGGCGAATCACGCAACAAACACCAATCCGTCACCTTGCTGGAAGCGATTGAGGAACACGGTTTTGACGCTTGCATCGGTGGCGCACGCCGCGACGAAGAAAAGGCACGTGCCAAAGAACGCATCATGAGCTTCCGCGACGAATTCGGGCAATGGGATCCGAAAAACCAACGCCCCGAACTGTGGAATCTGTACAACGCCCGCAGTCACAAGGGTGAAAACATCCGCGCTTTCCCGATTTCCAACTGGACGGAACTGGATGTGTGGCAATACATCGAGCGCGAAAATCTAGAATTACCCAGCATTTACTTCGCGCACAACCGCCCGATTGTGTACCGCCAAGGTTCCATCGTGCCAGTGACCGACATTACCCCCGCAAAAGCGGGCGAGGAAATCATCGACCTGCAAGTGCGCTTCCGCACCGTCGGCGACATTACCTGTACTGCGCCAGTGATTTCTAACGCGGATTCGATTGAAAAGATTATTGCGGAAACGGCGACCACCACCATTACCGAACGCGGCGCGACCCGCTTGGATGACCAAGCCTCCGAAGCAGCCATGGAACAACGCAAAAAAGAGGGGTATTTCTAATGACACATCCAATTGAAGACCACGGCTTGCTGCGCCTGTTGACCTGCGGCAGTGTCGACGATGGCAAAAGCACCCTGATTGGGCGCTTGCTGTTTGATTCTAAAGCGATTCTGGCGGATACCCTGAGCGCCATTACCAAAACCTCGCAACGGCGCGGAATGCAGGAGGTGGACTTGTCATTGCTCACCGATGGCTTGCAAGCCGAACGCGAGCAAGGCATTACCATTGACGTGGCGTATCGCTATTTCACCACTGGCACGCGCAAATTCATCATTGCCGATGCGCCGGGGCATGAGCAATACACCCGCAACATGGTGACAGCCGCTTCCACCGCCAACCTTGCGATTATCTTGGTGGATGCGCGGAAAGGTGTGTTGACCCAGACGCGTCGCCATTCGTATTTGGCGCATTTGGTGGGCATTCCGCACTTGCTGGTGGCGGTGAACAAAATGGATTTGGTCGAGTTTAGTCAGGCACGTTTCGAGGAAATCAAACGCGATTATCTGGATTTTGCCGGACAGTTGGGGATTCGCGAGGTGCAATTCATCCCACTCTCCGCCCTCAACGGCGACATGGTGGTGGATCGTGGCGAGAACCTGAACTGGTATCAAGGCCAAACCCTGATGGAGATTCTGGAAACCACGCCGAGTGCACAGCGCCGCCATGCCGCTGCGTTCCGATTCCCGGTGCAATACGTGTGTCGCCCGCAGGATGCCAGCAATCCCGCCTTGCATGACTACCGAGGTTTCATGGGGCGGGTCGAATCCGGCAGCATTGCCGTGGGTGACAGCGTAACGGTGTTGCCTTCCGGTTTAAGCAGCACGGTGAAGGCGATTGAACTCGGCGGCGCAGCATTAGCCGATACCGCCACCGAGCAATCGGTCACGCTGTTGCTGGCGGATGAAATCGACATTTCACGGGGTGACATGATCGTGAAAACCGGCGAGTTACCTTCGCAAACCAAGCAATTGGCAGCAACCGTGTGCTGGTTGGCGGAAAGCCCGCTGGATCGGGCGCGGACTTACCTGATCCGCCACACCACCCGCGCTACCAAAGCGAAGCTGGCAGAGATTGCTTACCGCGTGGACGTGAACAGTTTGGAAAAACAAGCAGTGAACCAATTGGCGATGAACGATATTGCCAACGTCACTTTCAAACTGGCGCAACCGTTGTTTATAGATGCGTATGCGGATAATCGTGGCACAGGTGCATTCATCGTGATTGATGAAAGCACCAATAATACCGTCGGTGCGGGAATGATTTTACAGGAGAATATTTATGTTGCTTGATCGTTGGTTAAAAACCGAAGAAGCAGCGGAAGAAATTCTGCACACTGGGCGGGAACGCCCTATTCGTAGCTTGGTAAAAGCCATTTCGTGGCGGGTGACAGGCACTATCGACACCATTATTTTGTCGTGGTTGTTTACGAGCAATATCAGCACCGCCATTGCCATTGGCTTGACGGAAGTGCTGACTAAAATGTTCCTGTATTACGCCCATGAACGCATTTGGAATCGGCTTCATCTAGGGCGCGAAAAGCTTACGCCTGTTGCTGCATCACCAAGTGATGCACATTGCGATAACGCTCCATGAGCTGATGCCCAAACAGCGGGTCGCTATGCGCCTCAACGGATTGTTCGACGGCAACCCAATCAGCCGCTTCCAAAGTGCTATTAATCAGCGGGAATAGCTCAGCTTCCTCAGTGTTCAGGTGGGCTTTCTGCGCCTCAATGAATGCCGTGATTTTGCCCTGTAGCTCTTGGCGGCTCAAGATCGCACTGTCATTGATCACGTTATCCAGCAACCCTTGGAAGGCTTGCGTAATCGTTGGCAAGTCTTGATGTTCCAGCAGCACACCAGCAATCACCGTTGCCGCTTCGCTAGAACGGGCACTAAACACCTCATAAATGGTGTCTTCCTTCGGATGGTGAATCTGGTCGGAATAGCGGCGAATATAATCAGCAATATCGGTCATTAACAGTAAGTCGGCATCCCCGCCCGTAGCGAGTAAGTCAGCTTGTTGCTCAAGCAACGTCAACAACTTTGCCAGATTGACATGATCTTGATGCAGGTCGGTCATAATCTTATGCATAGTGATGCTCCTTGTTCCGAAAAATGTTGCGATGCACACTGATCATAGGGGAATCAGTAGGCGATATAAGCGACAAAAATCATATTTTCTCTGCTTTTTCACGAACAAAATGCTGCACCCATGCTAGCGCTGCCTTCAGATTCTCCGCCGCTTGTGCCGTTAACGCATCCCCTAGCTCAAACGCATAACCGCGTATGTGCAACAAATACGCAGGCGGCGCATCCACCCCATACACTTGCCGGAAGGCATGAAGCACCGCCGCAGGTGATATCGCATGACTGGTGTAACTGCTATCCTGTTGCGCGGTGAGTTGTTCCACGACATACGGCGCAGCACAGCTCATATCCGCATCCATGAACAGCACGTATTCGCGCCCCACTAAGTCGGTAATGTGCTCAACGTGGAGCTGCATATCGGTTTGGCATTCGACACCCAGCAAGTCTTGGGCGGCGATTGCTTCCAGCAACAACGACCCCAGTGCATCATCGCCACACCCCGGATTGCCATAACCAAATAGCAGAATCGGGGGCAGCGCACTCACAATGCGCACTCCACCACGCCATCCATGTTTTTGCTGACACGATTGAGGACTTCTCCCGTCGCGCTCACCACTTCCACCTGTAATGGCATTTTGCCCAGCGCATGGGTAGCGCACGACAAACACGGGTCATACGCCCGCACCGCCACTTCCAGATGATTGAGCAAGCCTTCGGTAATCTCATGCCCATCGAGGTACTGATTAGCCACCGAACGTACTGATTCATTCATTGCCTGATTATTGCTGGTAGTGGAAACAATCAAGTTGGCCTTTTCAATCAAGCCTTGCTCATTGACCTGATAGTGATGGAACAACGTGCCACGTGGGGCTTCGATCACGCCGATCCCTTGCGCCCGTTTTGCGCCCGTTACCACCAAATCCGTCCCCGTAATATCGGGGTCGTTGAGCAGTTCCTGAATCGCTTCGGCGCAATGCAGCATTTCGATCATCCGTGCCCAATGGAACGCCAGCGTGTCATGCACATACGCACCACCCGCAAAGGCACGGAAGCGTACCCGCGCCGCTTCCGCCAGCGGGGTGGGAATGCTGTCGCACAGGTTGACCCGCGCCAGTGGCCCGACCCGATACCAGCCGTTGTCCTTGCCAATCGCAGTGAGGTAAGGGAATTTCATGTACGACCAGTTGCGCACTTCTTCGCGGATGGCGGAACCGTAATCGCGGTAATCGAACTGGTCGAAAATATCGCTACCATCGGCACGTCGGGCGCGTAAGCCACCGTGATACAACTCCAGTTCACCTTGCGCCCCGACCATGCCCAGATAGTTGGTCGACAGGGTGGCGAAAGCGTGGTTTTCCGGGTGTTGCAGGTGGATGGTTTCATTGAGTGTGACCGCATCCTGCGACCAGCGGATAATATCGGCAATATCCACCAGCAGGGCTTTACGCTCGTCATCGCTCAAGGCTTTGTTCATGCCGCCGGGAATAGCCGCCGCGCCGTGGATGCGCTTGCCTGCAATTGCAGCAATCACCTGCTGCCCGTATTTACGCAGTTTTACGCCTTTCAGACCAATGTCGGGGTAATCTTCCAGCACACCGACGATATTGCGGTGCGCCAGATTCGAGCCGAACCCGAACAGGAAATCGGGCGACGACAGGTGGAAGAAATGCAGCGCGTGCGATTGCAATACCTGCCCGAAATGGATCAGGCGGCGCAGCTTGGTGGCGGTTGGGGTCAGTTCATCCACCCCAACAATCTGGTCTACCGCTTTCGCCGCTGCCAGATGATGCGAAACCGGGCAAATCCCGCACAGCCGTTGCACAAAATAAGGCACTTCGGTGTAGGGGCGACCTTGGATGAATTTCTCAAAGCCGCGAAATTCGACAATGTGCAAACGCGCTTCCTGCACATGGTTGTCGGCATCCAGCAGCAGGGTAATCTTGCCGTGCCCTTCCACCCGCGATACAGGGTCAATGGCGATGCGGCGCGTGTTGCTTGCAGTGTGTTCCATGTCCAGACCCTCAATCGTAATGCAGCATGGCTTTCGGCAGAGAAGGTTCTTTTCCCGCCAACAAGTCGCTCAGAATGGTGAAAAACGCATCGCCCGATGGTGGGCAGCCCGGCAGGTAGTAATCCACCCGCACCACTTCATGCAGGGGGTGAACCTTGGACAGCAGCAGCGGCAATTCAGGGTCAGACGGAATCATCGGGTTATCCACCCCCACGCCGTTTAAATAGGCTTCTTCCAGACATTCCTGCACCGTGTAATGGTTGCGCATCGCGGGCACGCCGCCGTTGATGGCGCACGCCCCAACCGCAATCAGGATTTTGCATTGCTGGCGGAATTCGCGCAGTACATGCACGTTTTCGGCATTACACAAGCCGCCTTCCACCAGACCAATGTCACAGGGCTGGCAATGCTTGATGTCGGTGAGGGGGGAGCGGTCAAACTCGACGTATTCCAGCAAGCCGACCAGCCGCTCATCCATGTCCAGAAACGACATGTGGCAACCGAAACAACCTGCCAGTGAGGTAGTGGCAATACGGATCTTACTCATCGTGATGCTCCGTTTTTTGTAGACCAACGTGGGCAACATCGGATTCGGCAACCGAATGCAGGTCGAAGGTGCGCCGCCCAAACGGGACTTCACAGCCATGATTTTTCGGCAGGATTGCCCCGACCGGACAGATATGCGCGGCGGCATCGTCCAACGTCAAATCGCTGTCGCCCAGTTTGCCGCTGGAGGTGTTGACGATAATGTGTGCACTTGCGCCGCGCCCGCTGATGGCGAACACGTTTTTACCGTCCTGTTCGCGGCTGGCACGCACGCACAATTCGCACAGCACGCAACGGTCACGATCCAGCACCAGGTCGGGGTGGGAAGCATCCACCTCACGGCGCGGGTAAAACGGCGGGAAATGCCCGTCCAACATGCCGAAATGGTAGCCGAGGGCTTGCAGGGTGCAGTCGCCGGTTTTGCTACAGGTTGGGCATAAATGGTTGCCTTCCACGAACAGCATCTGCACCAGCGTCTTGCGCACTTCCTGCAAGGCGGGGGTGTTATTGTCGACTTTCATCCCAGCCGCAGCGGGCAAAGTACAGGCGGAAACACTGCGCCCGTCCACTTCCACCGTACACAGCTTGCAACTGCCGTGCGGGGTTAGCCCCGGTTTGTGGCACAGGTGCGGGATGTAGATGCCTGCTTCCAATGAAGCATCCATGATGGTTTGTCCGGGCGCGAAAGGGATTTCTTGCCCATCAATAAACAAGGTATTACTCATGACAAATGTGCCTCCGCATCATCGCGGTGGGTCAACTCGCGGGTAGTAGTCAGTGCCGCATCCAGATTAAAGAACGGCTCGTAATCCTGATGCAGCAAGCGTTCGGCGTAGACTTGCGGGAATTTCGCCAGCAAATCCAGCAGCGGATTGGCGGCGGTTTGCCCCAGCCCGCAATGCGAACGGCGTTTTACCAGCTTGCCCAACCGCGCCATTTCCTCACGGTCGTAAACCGTGCCATGCCCTGACGCGATCTTGTCGAGGTACTTGCGCAACAACGGTGTCCCGACGCGGCAAGGCGTGCAGAACCCGCAGCTTTCGTGGGCAAAGAAATGGGTGAAATTGCGCACCACCGCCAGCAAATCGCGCTGTGCGCTGTAAATCATGATCGAGCCGCCAGTGGCGAGGTCTTCAAACGCCAGTTTGCGCCCAAATTCCGCCCGCCCGATCAATGTGCCAGAAGGCCCGCCGATTTGTACGGCTTGCGCGTCTTGCCCACCGCACGCTTCCAGCAAATCTTGCACGCTAATGCCAAAGGGGTATTCGTAAATGCCGGGTGCAGTGCAGTCGCCACTGACGCTGAAGACCTTGCTGCCTGCGGATTGCGCTGTGCCGTGCGCCCGAAACCATTCCCCCCCGTGCACCGCAATGTGTACAGCGGCAACCAGTGTCTCTACGTTATCCACCACCGTCGGCTGCCCCAAATAGCCGTGCGTCACCGGAAACGGCGGGCGTACCCGTGGCACACCGCGCTTTTGTTCCAACGATTCGAGCAACGCCGATTCTTCGCCGCAAATGTACGCGCCCGCACCCAGCACAATGCTGATGTCGAAATTGAAACCGGGCTGGTTGAGGATATTTTCACCCAGCAGATTGGCAGTTCGCATTGCGTCGAGCGTGGCTTCCAGTGATGGCACGAGGTAGCGGTATTCACCGCGCAGGTAGAGGAAACCATGCTGCGCCTTGATCACGTAAGCACATAACGCCATGCCTTCAAACACTTGCTGTGCGTAACTGTGCAGCAATACCCGATCCTTGAAGGTGCCGGGTTCGCCTTCGTCGGCATTGCACACCACGTAATGTTCCGGGGCGGTGGCATCGCGGCAGAATTGCCATTTCATGGCAGTGGGGAAACCAGCCCCACCGCGCCCGCGCAGGCTGGCTTGCCTGATTTCAGCCAGTAACTGATCTGCACCAGCCTGAACCGCTGCCCGCAATCCGTCGCCAGCGGACAAGGTATCGTTGAGCAACAAACCGGCGTGGCGGATATTGTCCTGCACTGCAAACCAGTCGGCAGGCCATTCATCCAGCGGTGTGGCGGTGTTCACCAATTGCGCCAGATGCGGCAATTGTGCGGCAGTCAGTCTGACCAGAGTACGCCCATTGACCAACACAGCAGCACCCTGATCACACATGCCCACGCACGAAGTCTGGTCAATGCTGACCATGCCATCGGCACGGGTCACACCGGGTTGCACACCCAGCAAACCGCACAATTGCTGCATCAGCGTCAGGCCGCCACAACTGGTGCAATTACTGAACAGGATGTCGAAACGCCCGCGTGGGCTGCGGTGGAAAAAGCTGTAGAAATCAATCACGGATTCCACCTGACTGACGGGTAAATCCAGCTCGGTAGCGAGAGGGGCTATTTCCAGTGGAGGGATATGCAAGAAGCGACTTTGCAAATCATGCAAGCGGTGTAATAAATGGTCGTGAGGTTGCTGACCTGCGCCAGAAGATAATGATTTTGGCATGGCAGATGACTCGTTTTATTGCGTGTCTAGATGGACATTGTAACGCCACCCTGCAACCAATGTATGACTTAACTCAAGCAATCTGGGCAAAACGAAAAGGGAGCCGCAGCTCCCTTTTCAACGCAATGCGTTAAGCGGCATTAAGACACTTTCGGGTCGAGCTTGCCAGCTTTGTATTCATTAAACATGACTTCCAGTGAAACTGGTTTGATTTTGCTGGCTTGACCGGCACAACCAAACGCTTCAAAGCGGTCTTTACAAATGCCTGACATCGCTTTGGTTGCTTCTTTCAGGAACTTGCGTGGGTCGAAGTTAGCCTTGTTGTCAAACAAGTGCTTACGGATTGCACCAGTCGATGCCATACGCAAGTCAGTGTCGATGTTAACTTTACGCACACCGTGCTTGATACCTTCAACAATTTCAGAAACCGGTACGCCGTAGGTTTGACCCATATCGCCGCCGTAGTTATTGATGATTTCGAGCCAATCTTCTGGCACAGAAGAAGAGCCGTGCATAACCAAATGAACGGTAGGGATGCGAGCGTGGATTTCTTTCACACGGTCGATACGCAATACATTGCCGGTAGGCTTCTTGGTGAACTTGTATGCACCGTGTGAAGTACCAATCGCAATCGCCAGCGCGTCAACGCCAGTTTTGCGCACGAAATCAGCCGCTTCTTCTGGGTCAGTCAGCAATTGGGAATGATCCAATACACCTTCTGCACCGTGACCGTCTTCTTCGCCCATCATGCCGGTTTCGAGTGAACCCAAGCAACCCAGTTCGCCTTCCACAGAAACGCCGCAAGCATGAGCCAGTTCAACCACTTTACGGGTAGTTTCAACGTTGTATTCGTAGCTTGAAGGAGTTTTCGCATCCGCCATCAACGAGCCATCCATCATCACGGATGAGAAGCCAGACTGGATGGAACGGAAGCAAACTGCTGGTTCAGAACCGTGGTCTTGGTGCATAACCACTGGAATATGCGGGTACATTTCAACCGCAGCCAGTACCAAGTGACGCAGGAATGGTTCGCCTGCGTAAGAACGCGCACCAGCAGAACCTTGCAGGATAACAGGGGAGTTGCACGCATCAGCCGCTTGCATGATGGCGTGGATTTGCTCCATGTTGTTGACGTTGAACGCTGGCATCCCGTAGCCGTTTTCAGCCGCGTGATCCAGTAATTGACGTAATGAAATCAGAGCCATGTTGTTCTCCTCGAAATGTTGCTTAAACTATTAACATCTATAGTATTTATCTTAACCGTTCTGGTGTTCGCCGACGCGCAGGATCTTCATTTGGTTCGTACCCCCCTTCGCGCCCATCAAATCGCCCTTGGTAATAATAACCAGATCACCGTTTTCCACGATGCCCTCTTCTATCATTAACTCGACTGCTTGACGATTCGCTATTTTCGGGTCTTTCATCGGCTCATGCAATTTCACCGGATAAACCCCGCGATACATGCACACCCGCCGTGCCGCTTCATCGTTGGAAGTCAGCGCGTAAATCGGAATCCCCGAACGAATCCGCGACATCCACAACGGAGTTGCGCCCGATTCAGTCAAGGCGGCAATCGCACGCACACCCATGTGATTCGCGGTGTACATGGTCGCCATTGCAATGCCTTCGTCGATGCGTCCAAAGCGTTCATTCATACGGTGTCCCGATTGACGAGTCTCGTTAGAATTTTCCGCTTCTTTGCAAATTGCCGCCATGGTTTTGACAACCAGCGCGGGGTGTTTCCCCGTAGCCGTTTCGCCGGATAGCATCACCGCATCCGTGCCATCCATTACCGCATTTGCCACATCGAAGACCTCCGCCCGCGTCGGGATCGGATTTTCGGTCATGGTTTCCATCATTTGCGTCGCGGTAATCACCGCACGATTCAAAGTACGCGCACGGCTGATCAAGCATTTCTGCGCTTGCGGCAATTTCGCATCGCCGATTTCCACGCCCAAATCGCCGCGTGCAATCATAATCACGTCAGAGGCAAGGATAATTTCATCCCGAACCGCCGCCTCCATCGTTTCAGCGCGTTCCATTTTGGCAACAATCGCTGCTTTGCAGCCTGCTTCCAATGCCAAACGCCGTGCCTCGTGGATGTCATCGGCGCAACGCGGAAACGACACTGCCAAGAAATCCACGCCAATGCTCGCCGCCGCCGCAATGTCTTCCTTGTCCTTGTCAGTCAACGCTTCAGCACTCAAACCGCCGCCGCGCCGATTCAAGCCCTTGTTATTGGAGAGAATACCGCCGTTGATGGCGCGGGTATGGATTTCCTGCCCCTTCACCGCAACGATTTCCAACACAATGCGTCCATCATCCAGCCAGAGTTCATCCCCAGCGCTCACGTCGTTGACCAATTCCTTATAGCCTAAGCCGACGCGTTCTTGATCACCAACGTCACTCGCCAGTTCCGCATCCAAAATGAACGAATCACCGACTTTCAGGGTAATTTTACCGTCTTTAAAACGGGCAATGCGTAATTTAGGACCTTGCAAGTCGCCAAGGATAGCCACCACGCGCCCCACTTTAGCGGCTAATTCACGTACTAATTGGGCGCGAGCAGCATGTTCAGCATGTGTACCGTGCGAAAAGTTCATCCGCACCACGTCCACACCCGCCCGAATGATCGCTTCAATCGCTTCCGGCGTGTCTGTAGCTGGCCCCATAGTCGCTACAATTTTAGTCCTTCTCAATGTAATACCTATTAACTGTGTGCTGTAAAGTGCTTAAGTTTATGCTTGTTTTATGTCATTTGTGTGGGATTGTAGGGGCAATTCATGAATTGCCCCTAACGGAAGGTACTAACCTTCAGCGCGTTTTTCCAACATGGCAACCGCAGGGAGGACTTTGCCTTCGAGGTATTCGAGGAATGCACCGCCCGCAGTGGAGATGTAGGAGATTTTGTCGTAAATATCGTACTTCTGAATCGCAGCGATAGTGTCGCCGCCGCCTGCCAATGTGAACGCTTTAGTTTCAGCCATTGCCATTGAAATCGCTTTCGTGCCTTCGCCGAATTGGTCGAACTCGAATACACCGACCGGGCCATTCCAGACGACAGTGCCAGCGTTCATGATAATGTCGACTAGTTCTTGTGCAGATTTAGGGCCGATGTCGAAAATCATGTCGTCGTCAGCCACATCTTTCGCGTCTTTCAGAACCGCTGGTTCGTTAGCGTCGAATTTCTTGCCGCAAACCACATCCACTGCGATGGGGATGATTGCGCCGCGTGCGGTCATTTTGGTGATCAGCGCATTGGCTGTGTCAACCAAATCATCTTCGCACAAAGACTTGCCCACGTTGTGACCGGTAGCTTTCAGGAAAGTATTCGCAATACCGCCGCCAACCACCAACTGTTCACATTTCTCAGACAACGCTTCCAACACGGTCAACTTAGTAGAAACTTTAGAGCCGCCAACGATAGCCACCATTGGACGCGCCGGGTTTGCCAATGCTTTATCCAACGCCAGCAATTCCTCGGTCAACAACATACCTGCTGCTGCAACCGGAGCAAACATGCCTACGCCGTAAGTTGAAGCCTCAGCACGGTGCGCAGTACCAAACGCATCCATCACGAATACATCACACAGCGCCGCGTATTTCTTGGCGGTTTCTTCAACGTTTTTCTTTTCGCCTTTGTTAACGCGGCAGTTTTCCAGCACGACCAATTCGCCGTCAGCTACCTCAAAACCACCCTCAACCCAATCCTTGATCAAGCGCACGTCTGACCCCAAACGCGCTGCAATATTATCAGCAACCGGCTTCAGGGAAACCGCTTCAGACCACTCGCCTTCGGTCGGACGACCCAAGTGAGAAGTCACCATGACTTTTGCACCCGCATCCATTGCGAACTTGATGGTCGCCATTGAAGCAGTAATACGTGCGTCGGAAGTGACTTTGCCGTCTTTGACAGGAACATTCAGGTCGGAACGGATCAGAACACGTTTACCCTTCAGATCCAGATCGGTCATTTTGATGAAAGCCATGTGGTGGAACTCCTTGCAGAAATCAAATCAGTCAAATAAAGCGCGGGATGATTTATGTGACGGATCTAGGAAGGAGGGCGAGGGATTCCCCGCCCACCCTTGAACCTTAGTTCGCTGCTACGTGCTCAACAAAGCGCAGCATGTTAGCGGTGTAGCCGTATTCGTTGTCGTACCAAGCCACGACTTTCACGAATGTGCTATCCAACGCGATACCGGCTTCGGCATCAAAGATAGAAGAGAAGCCAACGCCACGGAAGTCAGTGGAAACCACTTTCTCGTCGGTGTAGCCCAGTGTCTTGCTCATGTCGCCAGTGGTAGCGGCTGCTTTCATAGCTGCGCAGATGTCAGCGTAAGTTGCTTCTTTGTTCAGCTCAACCGTCAGGTCAACCACGGAAACGTCAGAAGTCGGCACGCGGAATGCCATACCGGTCAGTTTGCCTTTCAGCTCTGGCAGAACCACGCCAACTGCTTTAGCCGCACCAGTTGAAGATGGAATGATGTTTTCCAAAATACCACGACCACCGCGCCAGTCTTTCATGGAAGGGCCGTCAACAGTTTTCTGAGTAGCGGTTGCAGCGTGAACAGTCGTCATCAGACCACGCTTGATGCCCCAGTTGTCGTTCAGAACTTTAGCAACAGGAGCCAAGCAGTTAGTGGTGCAAGATGCAGCAGAAATGATCGCTTGACCTGCGTAAGTGGTGTGGTTTACGCCGTAAACGAACATTGGGGTGCTATCTTTGGAAGGAGCAGACATAACCACTTTCTTCGCGCCCGCTTCGATGTGCTTTTGGCAGCCAGCGTCGTCAAGGAAGAAGCCAGTGCATTCCAGCACGATGTCTACGCCGATGTCGCTCCACTTCAGGTTAGCAGGATCGCGTTCAGCCGTCAGACGTACAGTCTTGCCGTTTACCACCAAGTTGCTGCCTTCAACCGCAACATCACCATTGAAACGACCGTGTACGGAGTCGTACTTCAGCATGTATGCCAGATAATCAGGTGCGAGCAGGTCATTGATACCGACTACTTCGATACCGGGGAAATCTTTTGCAATTGCGCGGAAAGCCATACGACCGATACGGCCAAAACCATTGATACCAACTTTAATTGTCATGAAGAACTCCTCGAAAATTAACCAGATAAAATAGTTGGCGGCTTCCCTCCTCAGAAAAGCCGCCGGGTGTCATTTTGCTTACGCGACGCTGTTGATAGCGTTCAGAACGTTGTCAACAGTGAAACCAAACTGCTTGAACAACTGATCCGCCGGTGCAGATTCGCCGAACGTGGTCATGCAAATGACCTTGCCGTTCAGACCCACGTACTTGTACCAAGCATCGCCGATGGCTGCTTCGACTGCAACGCGAGCAGTGACGGCGGCAGGCAACACCGATTCTTTGTACGCCGCATCTTGCGCATCGAACACGTCACAAGAAGGCATGGAAACCACGCGCACTTTCTTGTCAGATTTCGCCGCTGCTTGCATTGCCAATTCGACTTCAGAACCGGTAGCAATCACGATCACGTCAGGTGTGCCGTCGGTGTCTTTCAACACGTAGCCGCCTTTAGCGATATTGGCAATCGTCGCCGCATCACGTACCTGATGCTTCAGGTTTTGGCGCGAGAAAATCAGCGTGCTAGGGCCTTTGTATTCAATCGCATGTTTCCAAGAAACGGCAGTTTCTACCGCGTCACACGCACGCCAAACCGACATACGCGGGATCATGCGCAGCGTTGGGATTTGCTCAACTGGCTGATGCGTAGGGCCGTCTTCGCCCAGACCGATGGAGTCGTGGGTGTAAACAAAGATGCTTTGAATCTTCATCAACGCCGCCATACGCAGGGCATTACGTGCGTATTCGGAGAACATCAGGAACGTCGCGCCGTAAGGCAGCAAACCGCCGTGCAATGCCATACCGTTCATGATCGCGCTCATACCGAATTCGCGTACACCGTAAGACAGGTAGTTACCGCTGAAATCTTGCGCTTTGCCGTGGCCTGCACTGATGTGCTTGCTGGACTTGTTGAAAGTGTTGTTGGAAGGTGTCAGGTCAGCCGAGCCGCCGAGGAATTCCGGCAACAATGGTGCAAACGCATCCAGTGCATTTTTGGAAGCCACGCGGGTAGCCGGAGATTCAGCTTTCGCATCAATAGCTGCAATCGCTGCCGCAGATGCTTCAGCCCAATTAGCAGGCAATTCGCCAGCCATACGACGCTTGAATTCAGCCGCTTCTGCTGGGTAAGCCGCTGCATAAGCTGCAAACGTGCCGTTCCATGCTTCTTCAGCCGCAGCACCCTTCGCTTTAGCATCCCAACCTGCGTAAACATTGTCAGGAATCGCAAACGGTTCAGCGTTAGTCCAACCCAATGCTTGGCGAGTCAACGCGATTTCAGCGTCACCCAGTGGTGCGCCGTGGCAATCGTGTGAACCAGCCTTGTTCGGAGAGCCAAAACCGATAGTGGTTTTGCAGCAAATCATGGAAGGCTTACCGGTTTCTGCTTTCGCTGCTTCGGTTGCTGCTTTGATCGCGTCAGCATCGTGACCGTCAACGCTCAGCACGTGCCAGCCGTAAGCTTCAAAACGCTTAGGGGTATTGTCGGTGAACCAGCCATCCACTTCACCGTCGATAGAGATATTGTTGTCGTCGTAGAAGCAAATCAGTTTGCCCAAGCCCATTGTGCCAGCAAATGAACACGCTTCATGGGAGATACCTTCCATCAAGCAGCCATCGCCCAAGAACACATAGCTGTAATGGTCAACAATGGTGTGACCCGGCTTGTTGAATTGCGCTGCGAGGATTTTTTCAGCCAATGCCATACCGACAGCGTTGGTGATACCTTGACCGAGTGGGCCTGTGGTGGTTTCAACGCCCGGTGCATAACCGTACTCAGGGTGGCCTGGGGTTTTAGAATGCAATTGGCGGAACGCTTTCAGGTCGTCCATGCTCAGGTCGTAGCCGGTCAGGTGCAGCACGGAGTACGGCAGCATTGAGCCATGACCGTTGGACATGACGAAACGGTCACGGTTTGCCCAAGTAGGATTCTGTGGATTATGGGACATGAAATCGTTGTAGAGGACTTCGGCAATGTCTGCCATGCCCATCGGTGCGCCCGGATGACCGGAATTTGCTTTTTGTACGGCATCCATAGCCAAGACGCGGATTGCGTTAGCCAGCTCACGGCGTGTAGTCATTGACGGGTCTCCTGTAGTTTCAAAGTCTCGTTTTAACCCATCGACGGAATGATGGGCAACAGCAAGGCGTAATCCTAGTATTGGCTGCATCTATTATGACGCAACGCAGCAACAGGTTCACATTTTTTTCACAGACTGTTACCACTCAAGCGCGACCTAAAGCAGTAACAGGAACTCTCCGTATATTTATTATTCAGGGAAGAGTAAAGTACTTGTATTGTGTCGGACTTCTATGGCATGGGCAACTCTCCCTTGTTGGATAGACAGCGCAAACATTAGGGGGATTTTTTGTACTTGCACGACATATCGTATGATGCAAGTCGTGAGTGTTTCGTCTATCATATCGCACTGAATTTAGATACCACCCTTGAGGAGCGTTGCGACGGAAGGTTATTTCCGCCAGGCTCAAGCTGTGGTCGTAAGGGTTAACGGCGCTCAGTCATTTATTTTTTTAAGGAGAATCTGTAATGACTGAGAGAAGTTATCTTTTCACGTCTGAGTCTGTTTCTGAAGGTCACCCAGACAAAATGGCGGATCAAATTTCCGATGCCATTTTGGATGCAATCATTGCCAAAGATCCACTGGCGCGTGTTGCGTGCGAAACCTTGACTAAGACTGGCATGGTAGTCCTCGCGGGCGAAATCACCACCAATGCTGAAATCGACTACGAAGGCATCGTGCGTGGCGTGGTCAATGATATCGGCTACAACAATTCCGAAATTGGCTTTGACGGTCACACTTGCGCTGTCATCAATGCACTCGGCAAGCAATCCCCTGACATCGCGATGGGCGTTGACCGTGCGAAACCTGAAGATCAAGGCGCGGGCGACCAAGGTTTGATGTTCGGTTACGCCAGCAATGAAACCGACGTATTAATGCCAGCCGCTTTGACTTACGCCCACCGTCTGGTGAAGCAACAAGCAGATATGCGCAAAAACGGCACACTGCCTTGGCTGCGCCCAGATGCAAAATCCCAAGTTACTGTACGTTACGAAGGCGGCAAAATCGTTGCCATCGACGCAGTAGTTTTGTCCACCCAACACAGCCCAGACATCAGCTTGGATGACCTGCGTGCAGGTGTGATGGAACACGTTATTTTCCCTGTTCTGCCAACTGAATGGCTACACAAAGACACTAAATTCCACATCAACCCCACTGGCAACTTCGTAATCGGCGGCCCTGTGGGTGACTGCGGCCTGACCGGGCGTAAAATCATCGTTGACACTTACGGCGGTATGGCACGTCACGGCGGCGGCGCATTCTCCGGCAAAGACCCATCCAAAGTTGACCGTTCTGCGGCGTATGCAGGTCGTTACGTGGCGAAAAACATCGTCGCGGCTGGCTTGGCAGATCGTTGCGAAATTCAAGTCTCCTACGCTATCGGTGTTGCGCAACCGACTTCCATCACGGTTGAAACCTTCGGCACTAACAAGGTCGATGAAACCCTGATCGAAAATCTGGTACGCGAACACTTCGACCTGCGTCCTTATGGCATCACCAAAATGCTGGATCTGCTGCGCCCGATTTACCGTGGTACGGCGGCTTATGGTCACTTCGGTCGTGACGACCTTGACCTGCCTTGGGAACGTACTGACAAAGCTGCTGCCCTGCGCTCTGCCGCTGGCCTGTAAGATTTAGGAGATTACAACATGACTACTTTTAACGACTATATCGTCGCTGATATGGGCTTGGCTGCTTGGGGTCGTAAAGAACTCAACGTGGCTGAACACGAAATGCCGGGTTTGATGTCGATTCGCCGCGAATACGCTGAAACCAAGCCATTGGCTGGGGCGCGTATTGCTGGTTCATTGCACATGACCATCCAAACGGGCGTGCTGATTGAAACCCTGAAAGCCTTGGGAGCAGACGTGCGTTGGGCTTCTTGCAACATCTTCTCTACGCAAGACCACGCAGCGGCGGCTATTGCGGCGACTGACACCCCCGTATTCGCGTACAAAGGCGAATCGCTGGAAGAGTACTGGGATTACACCCACAAAATCTTCGAGTGGCCGAATGGCGAACAAGCCAACATGATTCTGGATGACGGCGGCGATGCTACGCTGCTGCTGCATTTGGGCGCACGCGCTGAAGTTGACCCTAGCTTGGTTGCCAAACCTGAGTCTGAAGAAGAAACCTTCCTGTACGCCGCAATTCGCAAACGTCTGGAAACTTCACCGAACTGGTACAGCACCCGTTTGGCGGAAATCCGTGGCGTTACCGAAGAAACCACCACGGGCGTACATCGCTTGTACCAAATGCACGCACGCGGCGAGCTGAAATTCCCAGCGATCAACGTCAACGATTCCGTTACCAAATCCAAATTCGACAACTTGTACGGTTGCCGTGAATCACTGGTCGACAGCATCAAACGTGCTACCGACGTAATGATTGCGGGCAAAGTGGCACTGGTTTGTGGCTACGGCGACGTGGGCAAAGGTTCTTGCCAAGCATTGCGTGCGCTGTCTGCACAAGTCTGGGTCACAGAAATTGACCCGATTTGCGCCCTGCAAGCGGCAATGGAAGGCTACCGCGTAGTAACGATGGAATACGCGGCTGACAAAGCCGACATTTTCGTGACCGCAACGGGCAACTTCCACGTCATCAACCATGACCACATGGCAGCGATGAAAAACGAAGCTATCGTCTGCAATATCGGTCACTTCGATAACGAAATTGACGTTGCTTCACTGGAACAGTACGAGTGGGATGAAATCAAACCACAAGTTGACCACGTAATCTTCCCCGACGGCAAGCGCATCACGCTGCTGGCAAAAGGGCGTTTAGTGAACTTAGGCTGTGCGACAGGTCATCCGTCTTACGTCATGTCATCTTCCTTTGCGAACCAAACCATTGCGCAAATCGAACTGTGGGCAGAACGCGATTCCGGCAAATACCCCTTGGGCATCTACATCCTGCCGAAGCATTTGGACGAAAAAGTGGCTCGCTTGCAGTTGAAAACCCTCAATGCGCAACTCAGCACCTTGAGCCAAACGCAGGCGGATTACATTAACGTTGCAGTGGAAGGGCCTTACAAGGCTGACCATTACCGTTATTAAGATTAGCTAGAATTGGATGTGTTGTCGGACTGAAGTCCGACCTACGGGATTGCTGTAGGTCGTGCTTTAGCCCGACATTTTTGTTAGGGTTAAGGGCAATCACCATGCAAACTGATCGGGTCGTTTGGTACAACCCGCGTCCTATCACCACGGATGCCTGTCGGGTCTGTGGCAATACTCACCACAATCACCTCATTCTGACCGTTGCGCATTGGGCAACCGATTTGGGTGTCATGGATGTGGCGAAGTGTGGCGACTGTGGCAGTGCGTGGTTTCCGAATATGGAACGTTTTCTCGTGCCGTATCCTGATACCCAGATTATTCTGCAAGACCCGGATTTCCCCTACTACATCTACCATTACTTAGAAATCGTAGGCGGGCTAGACTGGAAAGTGAGCCTGTTGGAACGCTTGCCGTTTGCGCAATTCCGTTCCGTGTTAGAAATCGGCTGCAATGCTGGGGTCACACTCGATTATTGCCGGACACAGTGGAATGCCGAGACGGTCATAGGCTTAGAACCTTCCGCCTACGGGGTCATGGGTTCGCGGCTGCTAGAAATACCGATTCTGCCGCAGTATTTGCATGAAGCGACTAGCATTCACGATCAGCCATTTGACTTCATTTACGCCACCGAAGTGCTGGAGCATGTGCCTGACCCGTTGGCTTTTCTGCAAGAAATCAAGCGCTCGCTGACACCCGATGGTATCCTGCTATTAACCACACCGAGGGCTGGCGCATTAAATCTGCAAACGCCAGCGGGTGAGTTACTCGCCGCTTTGTCACCGGGAGCGCATTATTTTTTGCTGTCGCCGGAAAAATTGGCGGATTTGGCAAGCCAAGCCGGTTTCGCATGGTGTCACATCGAGCCATTCGGGATGACGCAAGTGTGTGTACTGGCTGATCACCCTGTTACGCTGGCAAACCACGTCTGGGCAACGCCGCGTATTCGCGATTACTATCAACGCAAAACCAGCCAAACCGTCGCAGATGCACGGGTGCTATTGGGGCATTGGCTCAACTACCACACCTACACCTGCCAGATGGAGCTGCCGGTTGAAGCGACAGTCATTGCTGAAATCGAAACGGCATTGCAAACCCTGTTCGACATTGATTTGGCACAGCCGCAAGGCTTGCTGGAACGGGTCGCGGCAACGGATTCTTTAGTGAATTTGGGCAAGGTCATGCCTTATGCCCTGCCCTATTATTTATACTGGCGCGGTGGCGATTACCTGCCTGTCGCCAAGTTGCTGGTGTTGCAAGGCTTGCAGGTGGACTTTCAAAACTTGTTTGTTTACGACGCGCTGCTGGACAAAATCCGCGAAGCGCAGCCGTTACAAGCACAAGCCCCCACCTCACTTTACCAACGCTTTCAATCCCAATTAAAGCGGTTCAGTGACCGCTTGGTGAGACACAATCATGACTGACGACCATCAACACGATCATCATCACGATGATCTAATTTTCAGCTTCGAGTTTTTCCCGCCCAAAACCGACAAGGGCGCGGAAAACCTACGCGCAGTACGCAACGAATTAGCGGCATTAAACCCACGTTTCTTTTCGGTCACTTACGGCGCGGGCGGCTCAACACAAGCGAATACGCTCAATACCGTGCTGGAAATCCAACGCGATTCGGGCATTGAAGCCGCGCCACACTTGTCGTGTGTGGGTTCAAGTGCTGAACAAATCCGCGAGATTCTGGACACCTACCGCAATAACGGCATCAAGCACATTGTCGCTTTACGCGGTGATTTGCCATCCGGTTCACGCGACTTGGGGCAGTTCCGCTACGCCAATGAACTGGTGGAATTCATCCGCAAGGAAACCGGCGACCATTTCAATATCGAAGTGGCGGCTTACCCCGAAATGCACCCGCAAGCGCCTAACCTCAAAGTCGACATCGACAACTTTGTACGCAAGGTGAATGCAGGCGCGAACAGTGCGATTACCCAATACTTCTTCAATGCCGATGCGTACTGGCATTTTGTGGATGAATGCGTGAAAAAAGGCGTGGAAATCCCCATCGTCCCCGGCATTATGCCGATCACCAATTATTCACAATTGGCGCGTTTTTCGGATATGTGCGGCGCAGAAATTCCGCGCTGGTTGCGCAAGCAACTGGAAACCTATGCGGATGATGTGGAATCCATCGCGAAATTCGGCGAGGAATTCATCAGCTTGCTGTGTGAAAACTTGCTGGAAACGGGTGCACCGGGGCTGCACTTCTACACCATGAATCGGGTTGAACCCACCATGAGTATTTGGAAAAACATTGGGTTGGCAGACTAATGCGCGTCCCGCGTTTTTATGTGCCGCAACCTTGCGCAGTCGGGCAAGAATGCGTCTTACCCGACACGACGTTTCGCCACGCTATCCAAGTGTTGCGCTTAGGCGTGGGCGAACCACTCATCCTATTCAACGGTGAAGGCGGCGAATATTTCGCACAGATAAGCAACGTCAGCAAACGTAGCGCATCCGTCCAAATTGACAGCTTTGCCGCGATTGATACCGAATCCCCCATCCACCTCACCCTCATACAAGCGGTGATCAAACCCGACAAGATGGATTTTGCCCTGCAAAAAGCGGTGGAACTCGGTGCAAACACCATCCAGCCGCTAATCACACAACGCAGCGTCGTCCGCATCGGCAAAGAGCAAGTGGATAAAAAATTGCAGCACTGGGAGGGGATTGTCGTGGCGGCGTGCGAACAATCGGGGCGTACCCGAATGCCTACCGTACAAACACCCTTAACGCTGGAACGCTGGCTGACAACACCTTTTGCAGGCACACGCTTGATTCTCGCCCCCGGTGATTTCCCACGCATTAATGCCTTGCCAATGGATTTACCGATGCCAGTCTCCCTCATGATTGGCCCCGAAGGCGGCTTCACCGATGCGGAAGTCACGACCTGTGTGCAAGCCGGTGTGCTGCCCGTCTCGCTAGGACCGCGTATCTTACGCGCCGAAACCGCGAGTATCAGCGCGTTAGCCTTGCTGCAACAGCGTTATGGCGACCTTTGAGGCGGCAGCGCTGCCGTGGCTTTTTGCACATATTCATCCAGTGGCAGCGCAGCATTGGCGTGAATATTTAACGAACTCAAAGTCTGGTTGTAATACGGTTCGCTGGAAAATTCATTCTCCAGCGTTACCTGATCCAGCAAGCTAATAGCGCGAATCCCCAGCGGTAACGCGCTCAATACCAAGGCAATCCCCAACGCGGGCAAGCGTTTCTGGCTCAACACCCAGTGCAAATACGTATACAACAACACCGGCAGCAGCAAAAAATCGACACCGCCCACCAATAGCCACGTCGACGGTTTATCCGAGGTGAAGAAATAATCCAGCCAACCACCCATTTCCTGCAAAATCAACGGTATCAACGTAAACAACGACACCACACTCAACGCGGGCGCAAAGTCCCAACGGTGCGTCAGCAAACGTGTCATCCCACCGACCAGTAATGCCCAAAACAATAACCACAACAAGCTCGGCAACAAACCGCTCACGTAAAACAACGGCTCTTTTTGCAAAGCGATCGCGAGGTAATCGTTCCCCAACAACGCCACCACGGTCAACAACAACAATGACAGCGCCCAACGCGGCTTGCACAGCGGCGCAAACACGCTGCTACAGCGACTCATGTAAGTATTTTCTACCGGTGTCTCCACCGAGACCAAGCGTAAGCGCCGATTTCCCAATAACAATTGGCTAGGAATCGGCGCTAATGCGGCTTCTTTCCCCAAAGAGTGCCCATTCAAGCGCGTACCGTTTTCGCTCGACAGGTTTTGAATAAACACCTGCCCTGCCTCATCCTGTTCCAAACGCAAGTGATGCGCTGATACCGAGGTATCCGAGAGAATCACATCATTATCCAACGCCCGCCCAACCCTTACCGGAAAACGCTCCAAACGTTGGTAGTGATGTAAACCCCGCGCTTGGATCTCCAATATCATGGTTGCCATTTGAAATCCCCCAACATACGTTGCAACAGTGCCATACCACTCGCAAAAGTCGTGCCCGTCATATCCAAATTGAACAACATCCCCTGCTTAGGATGCCCAACCAACGCTGCCGTCACCAACAAATCACTTAAGCCTGCGTAGTGATGGTAATCGCGGCGGCATACCGTCATCTTGAATTCCTGTTCCGCCACCACGGTGAAATCGGTAAAACAGTTCCAATTCGTCACATCCTGCTTACCCGCTTCGCTGGCTGAAACACTGACATTTTTGATTTCGTATTGGCGGTAAAACCGCGCTGGTATCAGCTTATCCGCATCAAACCAAATGTATTCGTAGGATAACGTGCCGACTTCCAGCCCCTCATCCAAATAAATGCTGCTCTCATTGCCACATTGCGTGAAATAAGAACGCATTAAATCATCGGGGCTAGGTTGCTCACTATTATCCCAACAACGAGTCGTGCCCTCGATGTCGGTGGGCACCATGAAACTGCCCGTGCGCTCAATCTTCCATTGCATGGTTTGCAAACGCTGCGCGTACTTATCCGCATGGTTGCGTAATTGCTCGGTAATTTGCTGGGAAACAGCGTCATTCGCTTTAAAATCAGCCTGCTGGAGGTGCTCCAGCATTGTACTCAAGTGTTCCGCTGGCACTAAATAGCTCATGCCATTCCCAGAAGTCGCCACATTCACGCCCACCACCTCCTTGTTATCGTTCAAGGTAGGGCCGCCGCTCATACCGGGGTTGAGGCTACCGGAAAATAAAATATTACTGTCATCGCTGGATTTCATTACCCCGTTATTCGTGCCTTCCACAATGGAAAAGCCCTTATCCATCGGATTGCCGAGCGAATACAAGCGTGCCCCTTTTGGTGGCACAGGCACAATCTGCAACGGTTTGCCCAACGGTTTATCGGCTTTGAGCACTGCAAGGTCATGAATCACATCAACTGCCAACAATTCCAATGGCCCTGTTTCACCCGATGTCGACAAATAGTCCAGCGCAAAATCGCCTTCGGGATTATTGATATACGTGCTGACCACATGGTAATTCGTGGCAATAATATTGGCATCCATCACCACAAACGCCGAACCAATCGCATTCTTTTTGCCGGTTTGCTGGTTAATGACCCGCACCTGATACACCGATTGCTCCACATCGGAATAAATCGTAGACGATGTGTTTTCTGCCCAAACGGGCGCAGCGACCCATAGGGTCGCTAACAGAAGAAGGCGTTGTAACAGCACTAGGGCATTCCTTGCAGCTTAGAGGCTCGCAAACACATCTTTAGCAATGGCGATGGTTTCATCGAGATCGGCTTGGCTGTGCGCATTCGACACAAACCCTGCTTCGTAAGCGGATGGTGCAAGATACACGCCATGCTCCAGCATACCGTGGAAGAAGCGGTTGAATTGCGCCACATTACACGCCGTCACCTGTGCGTAGGTATCAATCCGTGCTTCAGCAGTGAAGAACAAGCCAAACATACCGCCCACTTGCTGGGTCATAAACGCCACGCCTGCTGCATCAGCGGCATCTTGCAAGCCCTCCAGCAAGTAGGAGGTTTTGCTGGTCAATTCCGCATAAAAATCAGCGCGAGAAATGATCTCCAACATCTTCAAACCCGCCGTCATCGCAATGGGGTTGCCGGACAATGTGCCCGCCTGATACACCGCACCGAGTGGTGACAAATGCACCATAATGTCGCGTCTGCCACCAAATGCACCCACAGGCATCCCACCACCAATGATTTTCCCCAACGTGGTCAAATCAGGTTTGATCGAATACACCGCTTGCGCCCCGCCCAATGCCACGCGGAAGCCAGTCATAACTTCATCGAAAATCAACAGCGCACCGGATTGGTCACACACCTCGCGCAAGGTTTCAAGGAAACCATCTACCGGCGGAATACAATTCATATTGCCAGACACGGGTTCAACAATAATACAGGCAATTTCATGCCCACGCGCCGCAAATACTTCGCGCACTTGTGCACTATTATTGTAATCCAGCGTTAAGGTGAATTGTGCCAATTCTGCTGGCACACCAGGGGAACTAGGTTGCCCAAACGTCAATGCGCCTGAACCTGCTTTTACCAGTAACGAGTCACCGTGCCCATGATAGCCGCCTTCAAACTTGACCAAATAATTGCGCCCCGTGAAACCCCGCGCCAAGCGAATCGCCGACATAGTGGCTTCCGTGCCGGAACTGGTCATGCGCACCATTTCAATCGACGGCATGATTTCGCAAATCTTTTCTGCCATCGTAATTTCGAGTTCAGTGGGTGCGCCGTAGCTCAAGCCATCCACTGCGGCTGCTTGCACCGCTGCGACCACTTCGGGGTGCGCATGACCGGCTACCATTGGCCCCCAAGAACCGACATAATCAATCAGGCGATTGCCATCTGCATCCCACATATACGCACCCCGCGCACGGGCAATAAAACGCGGCGTTCCGCCTACGCTACGGAAGGCACGGACAGGGGAATTAACACCACCGGGAATGGTGTGTTTAGCTTGTTCAAACAGGGTTTCGGAACGGGTCACGGCTGGCATCCTTGGCAGAGAGTTGGCGATATAACGGGAAAGACTCGTAATCTTACGCGAGAGGCGTGTACTTGAACAGTTACAAACTCGGTTTCAGCTTGATTGCAAGCATCGTTATCCTCACGGTTTACTGGAACAGTAAACCCACCGCCCCGATTGCCGCTTCAGCCATGCCATCGCGCCATAATCAGCCCAATAATCCAGCCTCCACTGCCGTTACCACGGGCATTCAAACCACCACACCGCCACCGCCTGCCCCAGCAACACGCCTACCCACGGATCATGTAAACACTGCCGCACTGGATACCCTGCTGGATGAACTCGCCACCACCATGCAGGAACTGCACCACCTACAACAGCAACTCTCCAACATGATCACCGCTGATTCCAGCTTAGCGTCCGATGAGCTAATGACACAAACCTATCAGCCGCGTATTGATGCCTTATCACAACAATTTGACACCCAATTGCGCAAAGCCGAAAGCCTCGCCAAAAATCGCACGCACACCTTTGTCTGGCAACAAGTCTTATTACTCGGACTGGAAGAAAGTACCAGCAATATGGCACTCAGCATGATCAGCGGCGCACTCGACAATGCACTATTTGAAGAAATGCTCTTGACCTTGAATAACAGCGCGATCAGTGGCAGCGCACGGGCTAATCTCGCTTATATGATTTTATTACCCCCTGAAACCACGTATTCTGACCCTAACCAGCCGTCCTCAACCACACTATTACGCCGCGCCACCCCGCGCCAGCAACGTATTCTGCAATTTTTGGAAGAACACTTCGCGCAAGAAGCCGACCCCGACGTACTCAATGCTTATTTGAATACCTACCAAACCATGTCGCACGATCAGTACGGGCTGGTTTCTGCCCTGCAACTCCAACAGCAACTGGAGATGGTTCGCGCCGTGCTGCCACTGGAGCAATACTTCAACTACCGCCTGCAACAAATACAACTGACCGACGCGAATGCCGACCTAACTGGCTTGCTACGTGACATGAGTTCAACCCCTATGAGTACGGCACAACGCCAGAGCCTCTTATCCGCACTGAGTAACACCGTTGTCAATACGACAGAGACCAACCCGCTCCCCCAACAACATCAGCAACTCTTACTGCAATACCTTACAAGCAGCTTAACCCAACCCACGCTGCAAGACCGTTACAACCTATACGAATACGGCAATCAGGCTTATGCGATTGAAGTACTAAAACACGGTACGCAAGCCGTCGACACCTATTACCAGCGCGTCGTGGACAGCACCAATCCCACCGAACAAATCGCCTTGTTATTGGGCGCATCAATGGGCGGGGATCTATTACTGAAGAAATTGAAACAAAACGTGGCACTGCGCCAGCAAGTAGAAAAACAACTCAAGCAAGCAAAGCTATCCGCCGAGACACAAGCCATCTTGCAAGAAGGTCTGCAAATGCTGTACGGCGAGCCAATGGTTACACCGGATGCGGCATCCCCCGAACCTGAGCCAGAACCAATGCCTGATAGCGAGCCGCCTGCTGCGCAATAGCCGGGCTATTGAAAACATCGGTGATCACCGCCAGCATATCCGCACCGTTGGCGAGCAGGCTGGGTGCTGTGTCTAAGGTAATCCCGCCAATCGTGCAAATCGGTAAGCGGAGCTGTTGACGAGCCATTTGCAACAACGCCAACGTCGCACGAGGTGCATTCGGCTTGGTGGGGGAAGGGAAAAAGCTCCCGAAGGCAATGTAATCCGCGCCCTGTGCTGCCGCATCCAGCGCCAATTCCAAACGGTTGTAGCAGGACACGCCGATGAGCGTGGCTTTGCCTAAAGCCTGTCGGGCGGCACTCAGCGCGGAATCGTCGCGCCCAACGTGTACGCCGTCGGCTTGCACGGCTTTTGCTAGCGCTACGTCATCGTTGATGATGAAAAGCGCGTTATGCTGTTGACAGAGGGAGCGCAAAGCCGCCGCTTCCTGTTCGCGCCGTACTTGATCGGTGGTTTTATCGCGGTATTGGACGATAGCCGCACCGCCGCGTAAGGCTTGTTCGACTTTGCTCAACAGTGTGTCGCCGGTTGAGCCATCGGTGATGACGTAGAGTCCTTGCATCAAGCCTGCTTCCAATAAAACCGATCGGGCATCCACTGCCCGCGCCCGATCTTACGCCCCGCTTGCAAGCTGCCCCACGTATACGCCTGCGCTGCTGCCACGGCTTTGCTGATGTCCATGCCTTTCGCCAGATTCGCCGCACACGCCGAAGCCAGCGTACACCCCGAACCGTGGTAGGTTTCCGGCAAGCGTTCCCACAACCAAGTACGCAAGCGTTTACCGTCACCGTAGAGCGCATTTTCAACCCGCTCCGTTTGAGCGTGCGTCCCCGTCAGCAGCACGTACTCGCAACCCTGATCCAGCAAGGAAAATGCCTGTTCGTCAAACGTCGAGCCACTCAGCGCCAACCCTAGTGCTTCCGGCACATTCGGCGTGAGCAGCGTCGTCAGCGGCAGCAAGTATTCCCGAATCGCCTCAATCAACACATCCGTGGAAAGGTTTTTACCGCCACCCGCCGCCAGTATCGGATCAAGAATCACGGGTACATCCGGCGCTTGCAACAGGACGCGGTGCACCGCCTCCACCGCCGCCACACTGCCCAGCAAACCGATCTTAAACGCCGCTATCGGCATGTCTGCCAGTAGCGCCTCGGCTTGCTGCTCAATCAGGTAATCAATGACTGGCTCAATGCGGTGTACATTGCAGGTATCTTGCACCGTCAAGCACGTAATCACCGTCGTCGCATGGCAACCTTGACTGGCAATCGCCTCGCTATCCGCTTGAATGCCCGCACCACCGCTGGGGTCGTGCCCCGCCAACACCATGACCACCGGCACTGCCGATGCAGGGATATTTTCCATTAGCAACACGAATCTCCTAAGCGTTTAGTGACCACCACCACACCATCATCCAAGCCATCCTGATGGCGAGCAAAACCCAAACGCTGCATCAGTTTGAGCATCCCGTTATTATGCGGCAATACTTCACCTTCAATCGTGCGCAAACCTTTAGCACGCGCCGTATCAATCAAGGTTTGCATCATCAAGCCGCCCAAGCCACGATTTTGCCATCCATCGCCAATCACCAGTGCGAATTCGCAACTGCTCTTATCAGGATTAATGGCGTAACGTGCCACGCCCATCTCGACTTCCTTACCATCTTGCCTTGTCAGCGCCAAAAACGCCATTTCACGGTCATAATCAATTTGCGTAAGACGCACCAGCATGTCAGGCGTGAGTTCACGCAATGCCTGCATGAACCGCATATACCGCGATTCTTTCGACAGGTTGCGCACGAATTCTTGCTCCATCTCCGCATCTTCGGGGCGAATGGGGCGAATAATAATATCTGTACCATCTGGCAATTGCTGACGCTTCACCAAGTCATTCGGGTAAGGGTGAATGGCCATGTGATCATAGCGCCGCGCCGTCGTGGGCGGGTAATTGATGATGAAACGCGCATCCACCGCAATCACGCCGTTGACATCCGCCATCAACGGGTTGATGTCCATTTCCATGATTTCGGGCAATTCGCACACCATCTCGGAGACGCGTTGCATCACCTTCCACAATGCCTCGAAATTAATCGACGGCATATTGCGGAACTGCCCCAGCAAACGCGCCACACGCGTGCGGCACACGGTTTTCTTAATCATGTAATCGTTGAGCGGTGGCAAGGCAACCGCGCGGTCACGGTGGATCTCCACTGAGGTGCCCCCCATGCCAAAGCTGATCACCGGACCAAACACCGGATCACGCACCACCCCAATCATCAATTCACGAGAGGAGGTGCTGTGGTACATGCTTTCCACCGTCACACCGTCGATACGCGCTTCGGGCATACTGCGGCGCGTCGCTTCCAACAATTCCTGATAGACACTGCGTACCGCATGGGCACTGGCAACGTTGAGGCGCACGCCATCCACATCGGATTTGTGCTGAATGTCGGGGGAACTGATTTTTAGCACCACCGGATAGCCCAGCGATTCCGCCGCCACTAATGCTTCAGACGGGCTGCGCACCAACACCGTCGGCATGGCAGGAATACGGAACGCGGCAAGAATCGCACGCGATTCCGTGGTAGACAGCGAACGCCTCCCTTCTGCCAGCACACTTTCAATAATCAACCGTGCGCCATCCACGTCCGGTTCGGTTTTTTGTTCCTTCACCGAGGGCGGGACTTGCATGAGCAACTTCTGATTGCTACGGTATTGGGTGAGGTACGCAAACGCTTCCACCGCTGATTCCGGCGTGCGGAAATGCGGCACACCCGCTTCGGCGAGAATTTTGCGACCGCTAGCCACCTGTTCTTCACCCATCCAACAAGTCAACACTGGTTTGCAATGCTTGCCTTTTTTATTGGTTTCACACAGGTTAACCACCGCTTGCGCCACACCAGCGGGGTCAGTCATCGCTTGCGGGGTGAGCATGACGAGAATGCCGTCGAGATTATCATCCTGCATACAAAGTTTCAGCGCAGCAATGTAACGTTCGGGGTCAGCATCACCGAGAATGTCGACCGGATTGCCATGCGACCACGTAAACGGCAACACTTTGTTCAACTCTGCCAGCGTATTCGGCGCAAGTTCCGCCATGCGCAAACCCATTTCCACAGCGCGATCCGTTGCCATTACACCGGGACCACCGCCATTGGTAATAATAAGCAAGCGATCACGTTGCACGCGGATACCTGATGACAAGATTTGGGCAGCGGCAAATAATTGCACAATGGTATTCACCCGCACCACACCAGCACGTTCCAACGCGGCATCGAAAGCATCATCGCCGCCGACAATCGCGCCGGTATGCGACATAACTGCCCGCGAACCTTCTTCGTAACGCCCTGCTTTCAGCACGATAACCGGTTTCATGCGCGAGGCAGTGCGCAAACCACTCATAAAACCGCGTGCATCGTGGATACCTTCCACGTACAGCAAAATGCTATCGGTTTTCGGGTCAAGCGCCAGAAAATCCAAGGCATCGCCGAAATCCACGTCCGCCGTATCACCCAAGGTAATCACGGTAGAAAAACCGATACCTTGCGAGGCTGCCCAATCCAACACCGCCGTACACATCGCGCCGGATTGTGACACCAATGCCAGATTGCCGGGTTGGGCTTGATTACGCGTAAAGGTGGCATTCAAACCCACCGAAGGGCGCATAATCCCCAGACAATTGGGACCAATAATGTGGATGCCGTATTGGCGTGCAATCTCGGTAATGTTTTGTTGCAAGCGTCGCCCGCGATTACCTGCTTCGGCAAAACCAGCCGACACAATCACCACACCCTTGACACCGTGTTCACCGCATTGGCGAATAATACCCGGCACAGTGGCAGCAGGCGTGGCAACCACGGCTAAATCGACTGGCTTGTTTAATGCTGCCAAATTCGGATAAGCTGGTTGACCTTGAATCTCGGTGTACTTGGGGTTGATGGGATACAGTGCGCCTTTGAAACCGGCGGACAGTAAATTCTGGAAGACCAGTGCACCAACGGACTTTTCGCGCTCAGTTGCGCCAAAAACCGCGACACTGTGCGGGGCGAATAGTTGATTTAAGTAATGGTGGCTCATAGCCAAAACCTCTATGATGACGAGAGGCAAAAGGGAAACGAAATTTACGCCCTTTGCTGCATTGCAACATATTCTACGCCTATTTTTGTGAAAAGAACATGACCGTTGCCGTAATTACTCACTCTCATTGCCATTTGCATGATAATGGCTCACCGTATCATCCCGAATGCGCGGAGCGTTTGGATGCCATTAACAACCGCATGATCATGTCAGGTGTGGATTGGATTTCACGCCATTACGATTCGCATTGCGCGGAACGTGAACACCTGTTGCGCGTGCACGATGCCGAGTACGTGGAGCGCGTGTTTGCCACGTCACCCACTGAAGGTCATGCCATGCTCGACGGTGATACCGGCATGAATCCGCATACACTCGATGCCGCGTTACACGCAGCGGGTGCGGTAGTCATGGCGGTGGATTTGGTCATGGCGGGTTCGCATAAACACACGTTTTGCGCGATTCGCCCCCCCGGTCATCACGCGGGGCGCAGCCAAGCGGCAGGTTTCTGTATCTTCAATAACGTAGCGGTCGGCGCGGCATATGCTATTGATGTGTATGGCATTGACCGCATTGCCATCATTGACTTCGACGTACATCACGGCGATGGCACGGAAGAAATCTTCAGTGGCAATGACAAGGTGATGTTCTGTTCATCGTTCCAGCACCCGTTTTATCCGTTCACGGGCGCAGATACGAATGTGCCGAACATCTACAACCTCGCCCTACCCGCCGGGACAGGTGGGGCAGCATGGCGTGAAGCGGTACAAACCCATTGGTTACCGGCTATGCGGGAGTTCAAGCCAGAATTGGTGATGATTTCCGCCGGATTCGATTCGCATTTGGAAGACGACATGGGCGGCTTTAATCTGGTCGAGCGCGATTACGTCTGGATCACCAAAGAACTCTGCCAAATCGCCAAAGAATTTGCAGGCGGACGCTTGGTATCGTGCTTAGAAGGCGGTTATGAATTGTCACCACTGGGGCGAGCGGTCACGGCGCATATCAAAGAATTGGCGGAATTTCACTAGCTATTCCCCAACCTCCCAACCCTAGAACAAACACGATGACACAGCGTACTTGGTTCTTATTGTTGCTGGGAATATTTTTAGTGTGGGCAGTGGCGCTGGGTATTGCGCCTCTGTACCGCGCTGACTGGATGTTGGAAAACGTCCTCACGGTGGCGGCGCTGATCCTATTGCTGAGTACCCGCAAGTCATTGCCTTTGTCGCGCCTGTCCTACACGCTGATCTTCAGTTTCCTATGCCTACATGAAGTCGGGTCGCACTACACTTATGCCGAAGTGCCGTATGACCGATGGTGGCGGGCGGCGTTTGGCTATTCCTTGAATGAAGCGCTGGAGTTCGAGCGTAACCATTTCGATCGGTTGGTGCATTTCCTGCATGGCTTATTGCTGGCGTATCCGCTGCGGGAACTGTTTATCCGTGTGGCGTGGGTAAAGGGTTTTTGGAGCTATTTTCTGCCGCTGGATGTCACCATGTCCACTGCCATGCTGTATGAGCTAGTGGAATGGTTGGCGGCGGAAGCCTTCGGCGGCGAACTGGGCATGGCTTACCTCGGCACACAAGGCGATGTATGGGATGCGCACAAAGATATGTTGCTGGCAAGCGTAGGGGCGCTGCTGGCAATGGGAATAACGGCGGGGCTAAACCTGTGGTTACAACGTGAGAAAGATGAGTAATATGGATACAACATGGCAGGAAGCCCTCGCCGCTGAATTGGCGCAACCGTACTGGCAAATCTTGCAGGACTTCCTTGCACACGAAGCAGCAACGGGGAAAACCCTCCTACCCCCCGCCGCCATGCGTTTCAATGCCTTGCAAGCCACCGCGCTGGATAAGGTCAAGGTGGTGATTTTGGGGCAAGACCCGTACCCGACTGTCGGGCACGCGCATGGCTTGGCGTTTTCGGTATTGCCGGAGGTGAAACCGTTGCCGCGTTCCTTGCAGAATATTGTTAAGGAATTGCTCACTGATGTGGGCGTGGATAATAGCCATACGGGTTGCTTGCAAGCGTGGGCGGATCAGGGCGTGTTATTACTGAATACCGTGCTATCGGTGGAAGCAGGTCAAGCCGGTAGTCACCAGAAACAGGGCTGGGAACGTTTTACCGATGCGGTGATTCAAGCGGTTAACCAGCAAGCACAGCCCGTGGTGTTTGTACTGTGGGGTGGTCACGCGCAGAAAAAGGTGGGGTTGATTGATGCTTCGCGCCATTTGATTTTGCAAAGCGCCCATCCATCGCCGTTGTCGGCACGGCGGGGATTTTTTGGTAGTAAGCCATTTTCGCGGGCGAATGCGTTTTTGCAGGCGCAAGGGCGCGAGGAAGTTCGTTGGCAGTTGTAAAACGTCTGTCATTAACTTGGCAGTTTTAAACCGTATTGCGCTTTTATGGCTAACAACGCTTCGGCATTCCCCTTCGCATCATTCACCGGGTGGTGGTCGTGTGCCGTTTTACGCAAGTGCTTAAAATTCTGAAACATATCCCGCACCACGCCTTTGTACAGTGAGCCAAGATTGGTGGAGCTGTAGCCAAATGGGTTGGCGCCCAGAAAGTGGTGGAAATACCAGTTGATGAACGACCAGTCGAAGCCGTTATTATCGGCGATGAAATGCGGACGGCTTTTGACTTCGCGCTTGAGCCAATCGGCAAAGCGTTGCATCACTTGTGTTGGCTCGTCAAACGTAAGCGTTTCCTCGCGGCTGTGACCACTGACGGCAAGCGCTTCGGGAATCCAGCATTCGGAAATCGGTTGGAGTTGCCCGTAGAAGGTGCGGTGTAAGCCGGGTTCGACGATCACCGCGCCGAAACTGACCATGGAGTAATCGCCGGGGATTGGGCCATCGGCTTCGATGTCGACCATGATGAAGGTCATCTGTGTTTCTCCTTAATTTAGAATTTAGTCCATGAATTTTACTTGTTTGGTGATGACAATACCGTCCTGTGCGTCAATGGAGCAAAAATGGCGAGAAAATACGCCCGCACCAATGAACGTGACAGGTAGCCAGTCGGCTTTCCCTGCTTCGCCCGTAACCCAACGTGTATGCCGCTTATCCGCGCCAACTGCCCATGCCTGCTCCAAAATCGCATCAACCTGCTGACCTATGCTGATGTTGCTACAAAAGTTAGTAGCTTGGGTTAAAGCTGACTGTTCCGCATGATTGACCCAAATAGCGAAACCACCAAAGACAATCATGATCGCAACGGTTATTTTGCCAAGATTGGCGAGGAGTTTTTTCAGTGTCATGTGGCTACTAGTCTTGTTTTTTTAGCTGTTTATTGAAAGGTAAACTATCGGTACGTGGTCTGTCAGCCATACGCCATTATCTGAGCGAAAAAAAACACACCCATTACGCTGCATTTGTCCTGCCGCCACTTTCAGAATGACAGGCTTACCATGACGACTACCAACCTTGTGCGCGGTGTCTATATCGGCGGACAAATGCACATGCTGGCGCGAACGTTTTTCCAACCCCGTTGGCAAAATCGACTCCAGAAAGCGTTCCACCGTACCGTGATACAGGATTTCGGGCGGCTCAACAGGCTGCAAACCTAAATCGAGTGTTTGCAGGGAATGCCCTTGATTGGCACGGATGTGGGTTTTGTCTGCGTTGAAACTGAAACGTTGTTTGTCATTGGTGACAACGACATATTCCAGTTCTTCCATGCTCATGCCGCGACCGTGCGCAGCTAATTGTGCGAGTAATTCGCTCACGGACACCCAACCTGCTTCGTCCAATATCAAACCGATTTTCTCTGGCTGGTGGCGCAGAATGAGGCTGAGGAATTTACTTTGTTTTACCATGGTTTGTCTATTAATTTTGTCGATATTAAATAACGTGCTGAGCAAGTATGATTTCAAAGTACTCTCTAATCGCCCAGCCGCCAAAACAGTTTTCCCTAACGCGGAGCAAAAGTTCTGATCCTTCGTTAATAACTCATAAAAGTTTAGTTTCATACAATATCCGTGTTTAAAGGTGACCATGAGGGTAATCTCATGGTCACGTTGAGGGCATTATGCCTTACATTTGTCGGTCAGCTTGACCAGATCGTTCATGACGCCATCCAGACCGCCGTAGACGTTCAGGGTGCTGATGCGTCCGGTGATCTTCTCCAAGATTTCCAGCTCTTTCAGGCGCAGCAAGACCGGGTTGCCTTCCATGACCTTGGCGGTGTTGTGCAGGGAACGGGTTTCCTGCGTTTCTTCGCGGCGGCGGATCAGGTTGGCTTCAGCGCGTTTTTCGGCTTCGACAACTTGCGCCAGAATCGCCTTCATGTCACCGGGCAATACGATGTCACGCGCTCCGACGGTTTTCAGGTCGATGCCGTAAGCCGCTGCTTTTTCCGCGACCGTTTGCTGGATGGATTGGTTCAGCAGGTTTTTGTCTGCCAGCAATTCGTCCAGCGTTTGGGTGGAAACCACGGCACGTAACGCCAGTTGCAGCTCGCGGTACAGGTAGTCCTTGTGGTCTGCCAGTGCCGTTTTGACTTGCTGCGGATCAACAATCTGCCACATGGCGGAAAGATTGATGCGCAAGCCTACGCGGTCTTTGGTGAGGATTTCCTGACCGTTGACTTCCATGTTTTGCAGGCGGCAATCGAGTTGCGTGACCTTGATCGTGTGGTTGAATTGCCACCAAACGTGCGTACCTGCTGTCAGTATTTCGCGCTGTTCGCCGTCGACTTCCAGAAAGCCGGTGTGACCTTCGGGGATGGTAGCCATCACCAGCGCGTTTAACGCCGCCGCCCGTAAGGTGGCATCTTTTGCGGTCAGCAACTGGCTTGCCAAGGCTTTGGGCAGCTTGTAATCGGTGCTGATGTCGAGCTTACGGACTTCGATGCTGCGCTGACTTTGCCAGCACGCGCCCCGTTGCGCAGGCGGCTTGATCAGATTGCGCGACAAACCTCGTCCTTCAGGGCGGGGAGGATAGCGCGGGTGGCGAAGCAGCCTATGTTCGCAGGTTAATCTGCCAAGCAACACCGTTTAGCACATAAATCCACTCTCATCCATGCGATTGTTGGCTACACTCCAGAAAATGCAACGACTCCAAGCCTTCAAATACGAACTCAAGCCAGACGGTGGACAACAGCGCAATCTGCGCCGTTATGCGGGTTCGTGCCGATTTGTTTACAACAAGGCGTTAGCGTTGCAGCAAGCGAATCATGAAGCAGGTAAAAAATTCATCGGTTACGTGGCAATGGCAAAATACCTGACGGCATGGCGTAATGGCACAGAGACCCCGTGGTTGAAGGATTCTCCCATTCATCCGCTGCAACATGCGCTGAAAGATCTCGACAAAGCTTACCAACATTTCTTTGCCAAACGCGCTGATTTTCCGCGTTTCAAACGCAGGGGTAGCGGTGACAGTTTCCGCTACCCTGATCCCAAACAAATCAAGCTTGACCAAGGTAACAACCGTATTTTCCTGCCCAAACTGGGCTGGATACGCTACCGCAACAGCCGTGAGGCGTTGGGGGAATTGCGCAATGTCACCGTTTCCGGCAAAAGCGGCAAGTGGTACATCAGCATCCAAACCCAGCGGGAAGTGGAACAATCTGTGTCTACTACGGCTACTGGTGCTGAGTGCAGCCGAAGCATTGGTATTGACTTGGGCATAGCCCGTTTTGCCACGTTCTCGGATGGCAGCTATATTGCCCCGCTCAACAGCTTTAAAATCCAACAAGCCAAGCTCGCCAAATACCAACGGCGCATGACACACAAGCAGAAATTCAGCAACAACTGGAAAAAAGCCAAAGCCAAAGTTCAAAAAACGCATACACAAATAGCCAATGCCCGCCGTGATTTCCTGCACAAAGCGACGACCACGATTAGCCAAAACCACGCGCTCGTGTTCATCGAAGATTTGCAGGTACGGAATATGTCCAAGTCAGCGGCAGGTACGGCAGAAAATCCCGGCAAAAACGTTGCAGCCAAATCTGGCTTAAACAAGGCGATCCTCGATCAAGGCTGGGGCGAATTTCGGCGGCAACTGGATTACAAAACGGCATGGAACGGCGGGATACTGTTTGCCGTGCCACCGCACCATACCAGCCAAACCTGCCCGTGTTGCGGTCATGTGTCAGCCGCTAACCGCCAAACCCAAGCTCGCTTTGCGTGTGTGGAATGTGACTATGAAAACCACGCCGATGTGGTCGGGGCGGTCAATGTTTTAGAGCGGGGGCACCGCTTGTTAGCCTGTGGAGATGTGGCATTACGCCGCTCTGTGAAGCAGGAACTCACCGAAGTAAGTCAGCTATCTGGCTGAATGCAGTAGGAATCCCCTTCCTTTAGGGAGGGGAGGATGTCAACAACTCAAGTGCTCTACCCAACGAGCTATGGTAAGGAGCAGCTAATGGGAGTCGAACCCATGACCACCGATCTCTCGGTTGCTCTACCACTGAGCTATAGCTGCGTTTGGGACTTCAGAAACAGATACGCGGGTACACCAGCGGTGGGCGCGTCAGGCAGGCGGTTGAACCTACTCCACAAGTAACGAAAGTCGTCAGTTGTCTCGCAAGAGGTGTGCCAAGTTTTTTGATAATTAACGTTTTTATTTGATATGCTGATTCAAGAGGAGAACGAGGCAATGGAATTTCATATCTATAAAGATAGGAATCTATTTTCATGAAAGAAGTAGCACGCTATCTCAACACAGACCTTGACCTGATTGCCGAGCAGGATTTGACGCTTTTGGTGCAGGCATTGGAAACCAGTGGCTTTTATACATTGCACGCGGGGGTTGGCGATGACGGCAAATGGTACGCAACCTTGGAAATCAATGAAGTGGCTGACGAGGCATTGCACCTGCGCCAACCTGAGCTGACTATTGTGCTCATGCTTGATGCTATCGAAGCACTGGATGCTCCAGCCCGTGCTCTTTGGGATGCTTGCATGAGCAAAACTTTGGACATTGGTTATCAATGCGGTGATGGGGCACGGGTCAGGAATGAGCTGACCAATGCAACTCTGAGTCGCATGAGCGCTTTGGGGATGGGTATGTTTATCACGTTGTATCCGTGCGATATTGACAACTAAACCTCACCCGCTCGCACGCGATTCAGTGAATGCCTACCGCTGCCACTCACTGACAATTTCCTCGTATTTCGCATCGACCAAACCCTGCTCATCAGCACACGCAGACAATGCCACTTGCAGCGCAGAATATTGCTGGGGGTAAGCACGCAATTGCTCCATGATGTGAATAACTTCCGCATCGCTCAAAAACTGTCGTTGAATCAATGCCAAACTCGCGGGTTCAACGATGTCTTGCATGGGGTGAGAAAACGCCACTTTCCAGTAAGCATACATCGCCAAGTGTTGCTCAAGATTCAGGGTAACGGATGTAGGCAAGCGGCAAATTTCATGCAGCACCAGAAACGGCGCATCGCCACCGATTTCCAGCGATTGCGCAATGAGTTGCTGCCATGCGGCTGTGTCGTGATAGGGGAAACGGCAGTCGATGTGGGCGTAGAATTCTTGGTAGGTCATGCGGAAATCTCACGTTATGATGGAGTATGGAAACGCAAATACAGGTGTTCAACATGCAAATTATACTGGAGATACCCGAAGACTTGGGGCACAGCACGCTTCCTGAACTGGAAAAGCAAATCAAGCTGGAAGCGGGCATTGCACTGTTTCATGCAGGAAAAATATCTTCTGGACGCGCTTGTGAGTTTGCAGACATAGACCGCTACCGCTTTTACGAAGAATGCGCTAAACGCGATATTCCAGTGGTTAACTACGACCCCGGCGAACTCGAAGCAGAGTTGGCATATTTGCGCAATTCATGATTAATTTGGTTCTTCAATATGCATCAATTTTGGCTGGCGTTGTGCTTTTCCTAGAATTTTCATTGTATGACCGCAGCACCGCTCAAATAGAATATTTCTCCATTCAACATTATTAATGCTTGTTATACTACCAATATGAATCATTTTTCTCAAATAAACAACCCGTATCAATCAACTCAACTAACTGTCCTAAAATTTGTATAGGGAAAGAAACATCTCCACAATAACCAAATATTTTAGGGCTTGTTTTAGATGCAAATACCTTTCTGCCTACATCCCACTGCTGAGAACACCCCCAAGATATACGGCTATCACTAGCAATATAAACTGAAGCAGCTCCATGTGTATCAATGCCCACCCAAGACAACAATGTAGTCATCCACTTGACTCCTTTTTATACAAACTGATATTGTATGATTACTTTGATGCTAAAACATCAGAAAAAGAGCAATCCCGGACTCCTCCACCATTTTTTATATTCTGAGGGGGAGACAGTTAGAGCACATGCCCCATTATTGGGGCATTCCGGTTTTATAGGACGGCAAACTTAGCATCACCCCTTCACACACACCACCTGCTTCAGCGTATGCACAATCTCCACCAAATCGCGCTGCGCCGCCATCGGCTTGCAAGCGGACGGTGCGTTTTCTTGCACACCCTAAAGTGGCTAGTATTCCTTCCTGTATTAATATATAACACAGTTGTGTCACATGTAATTGATACCATCACCTCATCCATCATTATATTTTCCATTGAATAAGGATTTTTATATGAAAAAATACTTCCTTTTAGCCACATCAATATTTGCTTTCTCAGGTTACGCTATTGCCGGAACGGGCTTGCCCTGTGGAGAGATGGCTAAATCTGATAGTTTCCAAACTGACGGCGAGTTCAGTCAGTGCCTAACTCAAACAGATCAGGAGTTAAATGGCTCTTTCCAGGCTCTTAAGAAAAAAATGAAAGACAGAAATGTTGAGGCTGATCTTAAAAATATGCAATTGGGCTGGATAAAAATGCGCGATGCTCAATGCACCGTAGAAGCAATGACTGCCAATCTAGCCAATGGCATGGAAAATCGCGCAAAAACCTGCAAAATTCGCATGACGAGCGAGCGTACTGCTGAGCTGGATGCTATCGCGGATATGTGAATCTAAGGTAAATGCGTAAGTCCTAAATTAATTCAGAAAGATGGTGATACGCTCCATCTTCCTGATCATGCCAGATTCGCGGATTGCTGGCGTATCTGCCGTTACTCACCCCTTCACACACACCACCTGCTTCAACGTATGCAGCACTTCCACCAAATCACTCTGCGCCGCCATCACCTTATCAATCGGCTTGTAAGCCGACGGGGTTTCATCAATCACCGCCTCATCCACACGGCATTCCACTCCGGCGACGGCGCGTTTATGCTCATCCAGCGACACGCGGCGTTTCGCCTCAGTACGCGACATCACGCGCCCCGCGCCGTGGCTGCAACTGCAAAAACTTTCGGCATTACCCAGCCCGCGCACGATGAAGGATTTCGCCCCCATGCTGCCCGGAATAATCCCAAGCTGACCTTTTTGCGCCTTTGCGCGTCACCCACACATCCTTGCCGTCATGGTGTTCGCGGCTGATGTAGTTGTGGTGGCAACCGCCTCCACATCCGCCGTAAACGGGATCGGCAACACCTCGCGGATCGCCTGCAAAGTACGCGCCATCATCACCTCGCGGTTGGCTTGCGCGAAATCCTGCGCCCACGCCGCTTATACCGATAGATCATCCGTTCATCCCTTGCCTTGAAACGTTCTTCCCGCGTTCGTCTAAGTTTTTCTGAAGGATTATTCAAGTGCGATTGTTCAAGAAATGAATTTAGGATGATTAAAGGTATTAACCCCACGCCCAGTTACAACCGCAGCATCACATTCCGGTGGTCAAAGCGCGTCTCGACCAAATCAATCAGGAATTGCAGCGCTATCGCGAGGCTTACAACCCTAAGGGGGAAGTCGTTGCGCAAACCAAGAAAAGCACGCTTACTATTCGGGAGGCGTTACCGGCTGATCTGTTTGAAACCAATCAGGCTGATTTTCAAAAAGCCGTCCGCCAAGATTTCAAGGTGACGCAAAGCAAAACCTATAACGTTTCTGGCACTGATTTACTGGATGCGATTGAAGAAAATACCCGTTCTGGTCATACGGCAGGTGCAGACAATAACAAAAATGGAGCATTTGACCCGTCCAGAGATCGGCATGGTTTGGGCAAGGTTGTTGATAAGTTCACCGATAAAATGCTGGATAATCCTATTGTCCGCACTGTGGCACAAATTGCCCAGTTCACCCCGCTAGCGCCTGTCGCCTCCGTGGTCAACACGGTTATTACTGCACGAGATGTTGTTAAGGCAGTGGATGAGGGCAATATCAAATCACTTGCCAGCACAGTCATCGGTGCGGGGCTATCAAACAAGCTCAGCAATAGCCTCAATCTGGCAGGGGATGCGACTAAAATCAGCGTAGCGCAACAACTTCAGACAAACCCTTGCCAGTAGCAAGGCAATCGGAACATTCACTGATGACAGAAACATCCAACGCACTGTTTTCACTCAAGATAATGACTACTGGCGCTCTGGCATTTATGCAGATGCAGCCAAGCAAAATGCCACTTTCCTCAACCGCGCCATTCCGGCGGACGTCCGCACCAAGCCGATCAATGCTGACAATCTCAAAACCTACCTTGCACAAGGTTCGGATGAAGCACTACAAATAGTAAAGGCCGTTATCGCTGACCCTCAAAGCGTTATTGATGGGTTGAAGGAACAGGCCAAGCAAACTTACGAGGAAGCCTTATCCACTGCCCCAGATGAATTTGCCAAACAAAGAATCCAACAAGGCTATCAAACCGTGCAACATGACCTTAACGGGTTATGGAATGACCAGAAGACCGCCAGGAATGGCGCTTATGACTGGTTAGGGTTGGAAGGTATCTATGGTGATAGCGATGCTAACGAAGTTGCTGCTATCCTTGCTGTTGCAGCGGCAGCTAATACCGTCACCGACTACACTGGGGTTAAAGGTATTGGGAAATCCGAGATCAACAGAGTTTTAGGTGGTGCGCACAAGGATACCAGCAAACCCACAAACGACGGTATGGATTCACACCATTGCCCAGCTAAAAATTGCTATAAAGGCTCTCGAATCAGCTCAGCAGATGGGACTGCGATTAAAATGGATCCTGCGGATCACCAACGAACCGAAAGTTCTGGCTCTAGTGCTAGCGCCCTAGCTTACCGATCAAGACAACAAGCATTACTGCAACAAGGCAAGCTAATGGATGCCATTCAGATGGATATTGATGATATTCGCAGTAAATTTGGTAACAAATATGACCCAGCCATTGAGGAGATGCTTGAATACGCCCGAACACTTAACCCTGAGGATTTTAGAAGATGATGGAATCGATATACCCTCAATTAAAGATTGGAGATCAGTTTATTCTGCTTGAAAAAGGTCTTACTCGTACAGAAGTTAGAGCATTGATTGCTAGAGATGTAGAAACTTTTGTAAAAAGCCCATCCTATTCAACTATCCCCACAGATGATGTAAAAAATATTGGTCTACACCTTTACTATCAAGATAAAGACACCCTTATAGGGTTTGAGGTGTTCCGTTATCAAAATCAAGCGGATGTGGTCATTAATGGAATTTATCTTCTGCATACAAGTTGGCCATTATTGGGCAAGCAATTAGATGAAGAAAAAATACCCTACATCATTAATAATGATGGGTATGGCATCACTATTGGAAATGATTTGGTGCGCCTTTATATTCCTGATATTGAGGAAATCGAAGAATATCCAGTGATGGTTGATTCAGCTTATGTTCGCCTTGATGATGATCAATCAATGCATGAATGTGAACAATAAGCGGATCTAACTCCTGCAATTTTCCTGACTTCGATAGCAGTTAAGACCCGACTGATTATAAATTCTCTTTTTAAACAATTCGGGCTTGGTTGTGCTGTTGCAACCCATTGAGTTGTGCCAAGGCAACCAATGGAGCAGCATCTGCTATGACAACATGAGCCATGCATTCAGAAAACAAGTGACGGCGCGTATCACTCCAACATGCTACGCAACATCCACGCGTTATTTTCGTGGATTTGCATCCGCTGCGTCAGCAAATCGGCGGTGGGTTCGTCGCTAGATGTCATTACCCATACTACCGCTTACATCAACAAATCGTCCGTCCATCCCTTGTCTCAAAACGTTTTGCCCGCATTCGCCTACATTTTTTTGAAGGATTATTCAATAAACGAATTTAGAATGCTTAAATCGGTGGATGAGGGCAATATCAAATCACTTGCCAGCACAGTCATCGGTGCGGGGCTATCAAATAAGCTCAGCAATAGCCTCAATCTGGCAGGGGATGCGACTAAAATCAGCGTAGCGCAACAACTTCAGACAAACCCTTGCCAGTAGCAAGGCAATCGGAACATTCACTGATGACAGCAACATCCAATGCACTGTTTTCACTCAAGATAATGACTACTGGCGCTCTGGCATTTATGCAGATGCAGCCAAGCAAAATGCCACTTTCCTCAACCGCGCCATTCCGGCGGACGTCCGCACCAAGCCGATCAATGCTGACAATCTCAAAACCTACCTTGCACAAGGTTCGGATGAAGCACTACAAATAGTAAAGGCCGTTATCGCTGACCCTCAAAGCGTTATTGATGGGTTGAAGGAACAGGCCAAGCAAACTTACGAGGAAGCCTTATCCACTGCCCCAGATGAATTTGCCAAACAAAGAATCCAACAAGGCTATCAAACCGTGCAACATGACCTTAACGGGTTATGGAATGACCAGAAGACCGCCACGAATGGCGCTTATGACTGGTTAGGGTTGGAAGATATTTACGGCGATAGCGATGCTAACGAAGTTGCTGCTATCCTTGCTGTTGCAGCGGCAGCTAATACCGTCACCGACTACACTGGGGTTAAGGGTATTGGAGAGTCTGTTGTAAAAAACATAAAGCGAACAGGGCATGGACAAGAACGATATGAAGAAGGTCAGCATGATTCACATAGAAGTGTGGGAGATGCAAACAAAGTAATCCGAGAGGGACGACAGTACATTGATGCGGATAGAGGTCATACAGTTTACGTCGCGGGTGATAGAGTCGTCATCGTCGATGAACATGGTGAGATTGTTACACAATTCAAGAACCCTCGTTCAAATACAGAGGGACGCGTGAATTCAGGGCGATGGATTCCTCAGTAGTTTAATCTTTGGTGAAATTAATGAATCTTTATGAAGAACATTTTGTATGGTGGCGGCAGGATAGTCACTGTGCTATTCGTTATACCTGCTTGAAGAATTTGCATACTGGTATGTACTGTGTGCATAGTGCTGATTTTTTTAGGGAAAATCGTGATGATCAACAGTTCAGTAGACAGTTTCTGGAGTTGTTTCTTGATGGAGATCCTCAAGACAGATGTGAATGGTTTGATTCTTTGGCGTTGGCTATAGCGGATCATATTGCCGAGTTTTCCTAATTTCCCCCATATCTCAGTGACATGGGGGCGAATGATTTTCACCCCTTCACACACACCACCTGCTTGAGCGTATGCAGCACTTCCACCAAATCACTCTGCGCCGCCATTACCTTATCAATCGGCTTGTAAGCCGACGGCGTTTCATCAATCACGCTTTCATCCACGCGGCATTCCACCCCGGCGACGGCGCGTTTATGCTCATCCAGCGACACGCGGCGTTTCGCCTCAGTACGCGACATCACGCGCCCCGCGCCGTGGCTGCAACTGCAAAAACTTTCGGCATTACCCAAGCCCCGAACGATGAACGATTTCGCCCCCATGCTGCCTGGAATAATCCCAAGCTGACCTTTTTGCGCACTCACCGCCCCTTTGCGCGTCACCCACACATCCTTGCCGTCATGGTGTTCGCGGCTGATGTAGTTGTGGTGGCAATTCACCGCCTCCACGTCCGCCGTGAACGGGATCGGCAACACCTCGCGGATCGCCTGCAAAGTACGCGCCATCATCAGCTCGCGGTTGGCTTGCGCGAAATCCTGCGCCCACGCCGCTTATACCGATAGATCATCCGTTCATCCCTTGCCTTGAAACGTTCTTCCCGCGTTCGTCTAAGTTTTTCTGAAGGATTATTCAAGTGCGATTGTTCAAGGAATGAATTTAGAATGATAAAAGGTATTAACCCCAACCCTTCGCCAGCCAACTTTGGCAGTTCCAGAGCAACCACGACGGCAAATCAACAAGCTGCAATGCTCTTCAATGCCGCAATAGCGCCAATTCAGCCGCGACAACAAAGCAATCCTGATACACAGAAGCTCAAAACATCGGACATGCAAGCATTGTTCGATGAATACGCCCAGTTACAACCGCAGCATCACATTCCGGTGGTCAAAGCGCGTCTCGACCAAATCAATCAGGAATTGCAGCGCTATCGCGAGGCTTACAATCCTAAGGGAGAAGTCGTCGCGCAAACCAAGAAGAGCACGCTTACTATTCGGGAAGCGTTACCGGCTGATCTGTTTGAAACCAATCAGGCTGATTTTCAAAAAGCTGTTCGCCAAGACTTCAAGGTGACACAAAGCAAAACCTATAACGTTTCTGGCACTGATTTACTGGATGCGATTGAAGAAAATACCCGTTCTGGTCATACGGCAGGTGCAGACAATAATAAAAATGGCGCGTTTGACCCATCCAGAGATCGTCATGGTTTGGGCAAGGTTGTTGATAAGTTCACCGATAAAGTGCTGGATAATCCCATTGTCCGCACGGTGGCACAAGTTGCTCAGTTCACCCCGCTAGCGCCTGTCGCCTCCGTGGTCAACACGGTTATTACTGCACGAGATGTTGTTAAGGCAGTGGATGAGGGCAATATCAAATCACTTGCCAGCACAGTCATCGGTGCGGGGCTATCAAACAAGCTCAGCAATAGCCTCAATCTGGCAGGGGATGCGACTAAAATCAGCGTAGCGCAACAACTTCAGACAAACCCTTGCCAGTAGCAAGGCAATCGGAACATTCACTGATGACAGCAACATCCAACGCACTGTTTTCACTCAAGATAATGACTACTGGCGCTCTGGCATTTATGCAGATGCAGCCAAGCAAAATGCCACTTTCCTCAACCGCGCCATTCCGGCGGACGTCCGCACCAAGCCGATCAATGCTGACAATCTCAAAACCTACCTTGCACAAGGTTCGGATGAAGCACTACAAATAGTAAAGGCCGTTATCGCTGACCCTCAAAGCGTTATTGATGGGTTGAAGGAACAGGACAAACACCGTGATGAGGAAACCTTAGCCATTACCCCGGATGAATTAGCTAAACAAACCATCCAACAGGGTTATCAAACCGTGCAACATGATCTTAACGGGTTATGGAATGACCAGAAGACCGCCAGGAATGGCGCTTATGACTGGTTAGGGTTGGAAGGTATCTATGGTGATAGCGATGCTAACGAAGTTGCTGCTATCCTTGCTGTAGCAGCGGCAGCCAATACCGTCACCGATTACACTGGGGTTAAAGGTGTTGGTAAATCTGTTGTAAAAAATATGGCAGAAGATGCGAGGGATGTTTTAAAATCCAATAAAACAGAATCGACACAAAGAAGGGCTGAAATACCGATTATAGAGGTAAAAACTTCTAATGCAGTTAAAGGCACATCTGAATATGAAGTATTAAATAGTCCGCCAGCAAATACTCATGTTAAACTTGACAATGGTACTGAGTTTAAAACTAATGCGAGTGGCTATGTTGATGAAATTACTTTCAATCCCATGTTGTTAACAGGCGTTAGGGATAGTCGCCAAACTGCTGCGGGTAAGGAGGGAATATCTACGGATGTAGGCGGACATATTCAAGCTTGTTCTTTAGGAGGAACTTGCGATCGATTCAACTTGTTTCCTCAGGATGCTAACTTTAATAACTCGATGTATAAAAAATGGGAAAATGAAATCAGAAGCTCGTTCAGTAATGGAGATAGAGTCGGCGCTGTAACTGTTAAATTTAACAGAAATGATAATACATCAGCAAGACCAGATTCCTTAGTTATTGAATATAGTATAAACAATATTCCAAAACGTAAGTCATTTAATAATGAATCGAGCAAGTAACTATGACTATAGAATCACAAGTTCAAATATTAAATCGTTTAAGTCAAATTATGTACTTTAGTGCAACAAGTGATTACGAAAGATTGGAGTGTGTTTTTGACTTCGAGCAAGAAGGAAAATCATGGTCAGTAGAGTCAACTTTTTCATGTGAAGTAAAAGATGAGAAGAAATATTTTTTACTAAACGATGATATAGATGAGACTTCGAAATTGGTCTTTGAATTGCATAGTTTAATGCAAAGTCACACAGGAGGAGATTGGAGAAAACTTGTTATAATTATCGACAATAATGATAAAATAAAAACAAGATTTATCTATTAAAAATAATCTGGTAAACGGAGGGGTAATGAAAAAGATAGGCTTTCATGGCGGTCACACAATATATGTGCTTGGTTCTGCTTCAGATATGAAGTTGTTTTTTGATTGCATCAGTGCTTATCCAGCATTTGACAATAAAGATATGGATTGGAGTTTGCTTACAGACAGGTTGTATAAGCGATATTTGAAGTTTGATGAATTGGATCAGGCGCTTGCTCTCATGCATAGAGTTAATGAGGCATTCAAGCAAATACCAAGTAATGCAGTTGAATGGGACAGAAACATCGTAGGTAATGCTGAAAAGACGCTACTCAATCATGAGCTAAGTACGTTGGCAGATGTTTTTTCTAAATTTTTTGATAGTTTTTATCGAGCAGTTTCTTCTGCAAAATCGTTTTACAACACTTTTAAAATTTACCAGCCAGTTAAAATTATACCAACAGACACTATTTATCTCATGATGGAAGAGAAACGTCCTTTGAAGGAGTATGATGAGTTAGATGGCAAACCATTTTGGCTGAGATAATTTTCCTTAGAATACATGAATATAATCAACGAACGTTTAATGAATTAGGGATACCTTATGGAGCTGAATAATTATATTGGTCGAAAGATTATAGATGTTCTTCAGGAGATAAGAGCCAGCAGCAGATTGATTTCATATGAAAAAACAGAAGGTAATGAATTTGTGGAGCTTCCCGAAGATGGCATTTATTTTCAATCGAAAAATGACACGGGAATCGTTTCAGGTTTTCGTATTTTCTTGATGAATTATGAGAAATACTTGTCTGCAAAAGATAATATAAAAGGCAGGTATAGCAATCTCTTCGTACTTGAAGATTTTGAAAGAAGGTTTGGTTCACCAATACGAGATATAAAAGCCATAAAAATTCCTGGATCAGAGCCAACTTTTCCAGGAAAAGCCTTTGTAGATAATGAAAGACTGATCACCGCATACTATGCGGATAATTTATCCGTTGCATTCATCCATATCAAGTTGAAATAACTGTTTATCCACTCATGGTTAGTAAGCGTTCACGCCCTCTATTAGGCATTCCAGCGAACTTGTAGTAAATTCACCCCATCCCAACAGCGAGTCATTTACCCCTTGTTAGCCGCCGTTCCTACCTTACCCACGACACTGGATGAAGCGCATCAGGTGATCGTGCGCCAACAGGAACGGATAACCGAGTTGGAGAAGCAAGCGGCACGGGTAGCGGTGCTGGAGCAACAAGTCGAAATGCTGCAAAAACAACTGGAAGAACTGGTTGCCAAATTCGGCAGCAGTTCGCGTAACAGTTCCAAAGCGCCGTCCTCCGACAGCCCGGAACAACGGGCGTTGCGTCCCAAACGCAAGGGGAGTAGCCGCCCACACGGTGGGCAACCGGGGCATCCGCGTCACGAACGGGCGTTATATCCTCCCGAACAAGTGACCCGTACCGAACAGTATTTCCCTGAAAGCACCTGTTCCTGTGGTGGGGCAGTGGCGATTGATTGGGGAAACCCTTACCGCCATCAGGTCACGGATATTGCTCCACCGCCGCCACCGGACGTGACGGAACACCAGTTTTATCAGGGTGTTTGCCAATCCTGCGGCATCAAGCACCACAGCCAGTGGCCGGATTGGGTGCCGAGCGGTCAAATGGGTGCAGGCGTGATCGCCTGGGTGGTGATTTTGAGTGGTCAGTTCCGCCTATCCATGCGCCAGATCCAGGTTCTGTTGTGGGAAATGTGCCACGTGCGTTTTAGCACTGGGGCTATCAGCAAGGCGCAAGGCAAAGCCATTCCGTGGATGGGGCCGCTATACCGTCAAGTAGGTCAGTATGTACGCGGACAAGCGGTATGCCACGCCGATGAAACCCGCCATTATCGCGGTACGAACACTTACTGGTTATGGGCATTGGCTGACCATAGCGTGAGTTACTTCATGACCCATTACTCACGCGGCAAGGCCGCCGCCGATGCCTTGTTGGGCAGCTTTACTGGCTATCTGGTCACCGACCACTTCAGTGGTTACGGCAACGTCCCACCCGAACGGCGGCAACTGTGTTGGGCGCATTTGATCCGCCACTTCCGCAAAATGGCGGGGCGTTGCGGCGAAGGGGGAAGCGTGGGCAAACGCCTGTTGTTACTCGCCTATACCACCGTCCGCACCCATCACCGCTGGCAACAACAACCCGATGAAGCCGCTCGCTACCAACGGCGGATACTCCGCTTGCGCCGCAGCTTCCAAGCCACGCTCAACAAAGGCTTGGCATTGGAGAATTGCAAACGCACCACCAACCAATGCAAGCATTTGCTCAAGGATGAGGCGATGTGTTGGACTTTCCTCAAGGATAGTCGCATTCCCCTCACCAATAACCGTGCCGAGCGGGTGATCAGGCCGTATGTGCAATGGCGGAAAACCAGCTTTGCCAGCCAGTCGGCACAAGGTGACAGATTCCGTCCAACGGTGATGACCGTGCTGGGGACGGCACGTCAATTGGGGATGAATATGGCGATATTGATGCGGGACATTTGCTCACAAGGCTTGGCTCATAAGTCTGTCTCGGTGCGCTTCCCTTTGGCTCAACCGTTAGCTTCTAACCCGCTACAGACGGCGTGAACGCTTACCATGGTTACAAGGCAAAGCGTATATGAAAATACGATGAGTTGAGTATGTACTGTGTGCATAGTGCTGATTTTTTTAGGGAAAATCGTGATGATCAACAGTTCAGTAGACAGTTTCTGGAGTTGTTTCTTGATGGAGATCCTCAAGACAGATGTGAATGGTTTGATTCTTTGGCGTTGGCTATAGCGGATCATATTGCCGAGTTTTCCTAATTTCCCCCATATCTCAGTGACATGGGGGCGAATGATTTTCCCCCCTTCACACACACCACCTGCTTGAGCGTATGCAGCACTTCCACCAAATCACTCTGCGCCGCCATTACCTTATCAATCGGCTTGTAAGCCGACGGCGTTTCATCAATCACGCTTTCATCCACGCGGCATTCCACCCCGGCGACGGCGCGTTTATGCTCCTCCAGCGACACGCGGCGTTTCGCCTCAGTACGCGACATCACGCGCCCCGCGCCGTGGCTGCAACTGCAAAAACTTTCCTCATTACCCAGCCCGCGCACGATGAACGATTTTGCCCCCATGCTGCCCGGAATAATCCCAAGCTGACCTTTTTGCGCACTCACCGCGCCTTTGCGCGTTACCCACACATCCTTGCCGTAATGGTGTTCGCGGCTGATGTAGTTGTGGTGGCAATTCACCGCCTCCACGTCCGCCGTGAACGGGATCGGCAACACCTCGCGGATCGCCTGCAAAGTACGCGCCATCATCAGCTCGCGGTTGGCTTGTGCGAAATCCTGCGCCCACGCCGCTTATACCGATAGATCATCCGTTCATCCCTTGCCTTGAAACGTTCTTCCCGCGTTCGTCTAAGTTTTTCTGAAGGATTATTCAAGTGCGATTGTTCAAAGAATGAATTTAGAATGATAAAAGGTATTAACCCCACGCCCAGTTACAACCACAGCATCAAACGCCAGCCGTTAAAGCGCGTCTCGACCAAATCAATCAAGCCTTGCAACCTTATCGCGAGGCTTACAATCCGAAGGGAGAAATCGTCGCGCAAACCAAGAAAAGCACGCTGACTATCCTGAAAGCACTGCCGAGTGAGCTGTTTGAAACCACTCAGGCAGATTTTCAAAAAGCCGTCCGCCAAGACTTCCAAGTGACGCAAGGAAAAACCTATAACGTTTCCGGCACTGATTTGCTGGATGCGATTGAGGAAAATACCCGCTCTGGTCATACGGCAGGCGCAGACAACAATAAAAATGGGGCGTTTGACCCGTCCAGAGATCGGCATGGTTTGGGAAAAGTCATTGATAAATTTACCGACAAGGTACTGGATAACCCCATTGTCCGTACCGTGGCACAAATCGCACAGTTCACACCGCTAGCTCCCGTTGCGTCTGTAGTGAACACGGTCATCACCGCCCGTGATGTTGTCAAGGCGGTGGATGAGGGCAATATCAAATCACTTGCCAGCGCGGTTATCGGCGCAGGACTATCGAGCAAACTCAGCAACAGCCTCAATCTGGCGGGTGACGCGACCAAAATCAGCGTGGCGCAACAGCTTCAAAAACACGCACTGGATGGCTTGACCCGCGCCACGGTCAGCACGGTGGTTGAAGGTGGGGATTTTGATGATCAGCTCAAATCCAGCCTCAAAGCCACGGCTGCCACTATCGTCAGCCAAATCGGGGCAAATAAGATTGGGGATTTGTACAGCGAGGGCAAGCTGAATAATGTTACCCACAAACTCGCCCATACCGCGTTGGGTTTTGCGGCGGGTACTGTGGCTAATGGCGATGGTATCAGTGGCGCAGTGGGCGGCTTGGCAGGCAGTGTGGCGGGTGAATACTTTCAGTCGGAAAATGCAGCGGTGTTGGCGGCGGCGGCATCCGCTGCGGTGCTGGGCAAAGATCCGTTGCTTGCCGCAAACGTCGCGGGTACGGCGGATCACTTTAATCGACAGTTACATCAAACGGAAATTGATCCGAGTAAAAAGACAAAATATGATATTAAATCCAATGCGGGCGGTGGAGGGTGGTATTGATGGCGCGTATGCCGTATTTGGTCATGGTGGAAAGGTAGAAATAAAAATTGATATTAATATGGTAAAGAGTATTGCTGAGTATAAGCTAGCTTCTATTATTCATCATGAAACGATCCATGCAAGGCAATTTTCTGATGGAATAAACTATGCAGATAAAATCGGGAATGCACTCAATGAAGTTGAAGCTTATGATGCTCAAATTCAGATGGTTAAGGAACTGGGCAGTAAGCCTGAAGATTATGATAAAAGCTATGTAAATAGGCTTATGGGAGATACATACAGGGGGCTTTATTACAATCAATTGCCTTCCAGTTATCAAGATAAAGTCAGCAAAGGAATCTATAGGAAATGAATAGAAGTATATTTTATATATTCGTAGCATTTCTTCCGTTATTTTTTTCTCAATCCACTAGTGCTGGTCTTGCAGAGAATGGACCTCAAATAGATTTTGAATTTGAAATGAAACTATCTCAACGACAAGGAGATGGACAATCTATATTGTTCAGTTTATTAAATTCAGGCAATATTGACCTACTGATCAATAGAGAGGCTTTTGGGGTGGAGGGAATAGTGCTTTTCAAAAAAACAAAGTGTGAGTTGATCAATGAACAGAGGAAGAAAGTTAACACCACTAACAACATGATAAAATTACATATTACAGCCCATTTAAAAGAGAACTATTTTATTAGGTTATTGCCAGGGGAGTTTTTTGGTTTTGAAACCTCAATAGGTTTGTTAGCGATGAAACATAACCTGCATGAAGGAAAGTATACGTTTCAATGTAAAGTTGATGGCGACCAAATTTCAAACGAAGAGGGATTGCCTATTGAAGCTTCAACTAAACAAGTTGAGTTTTATCTGCCAAAAGATCAAAGTGTAGATTGAGGTGGTTACATAATTCAAGAAATTTCCGGTGATTTTTTCAAAGATCATGTTCAATCTCAACGTGGCAATAATAATGACGATTAAATCCAGAGGTGAATTAAAAAAGGCTCAATATGTGTTTCAGGGTCTTGTCTTTCTTGGCATTGCAAACGTCACGGACAGCGGTAAAGTTAGCCATTTCCGATAACCAAGGAGAGGCTTCATGACCTCGCTCATCAGTATTTCCAGCCTGACCAGTGATGCCGCCTGTTTCGAGCAAGTCCGTTCCCTGCGTTGGCCTAATGGGGTGATTTGTCCGCACTGCGGTTCACAGGAAACAATCCGTCGAGGCAAGAATGACACCCAGCAGGAACGCCAACGTTACCAGTGTAAGGATTGCCAAAAGCGTTTTGATGATCTGACGGGGACGGTGTTTGAAGGTCACCACCAGCCGCTGAAGGTGTGGGTGTTGTGCCTGTACCTGATGTCGTTGAATCTGTCCAACCAACAAATCGCCCGCGAATTGGGGTTGAACAAGGATGATATTCAGGCGATGACGGAACAGTTACGGCGTGGTGTCGAGAAAAAAAACGCCAGTAAGCCTGTCTGGGAATGTTGAGTTTGATGAACTCTACGTCAAAGCCGGACACAAGGGAAATCCCGAAGCTGTAGCGGATGCAGGGCGTGAAGGCCGCCGCCGCGCCCTGAAAGGTGCGCCGGGACGTGGGACACTGGAAAAGGACAAACCACCCATCTTCGGCATGATCCAGCGTTCGGGGGAAGTCATGATCCGTATGCTGGCGAATGTGAAACAAGTGACGATCAAGCCGCTGATTTTGGAAACGGTGACGGCAAGCACACTGGTGTACACCGATGAGTACAACATTTACAGCCGGTTGGAGGCATGGGGTTATGCCCACAAAACCGTCAATCATGGTGCAGGCGAATATGCCCGTGATGAAGATGGTGACGGTTTCCATGAAGTTCACGTCAACACGATGGAAGGTTTTTGGTCACTGTTGCGCTCATGGTTACGCCCACATCGGGGCATCTCACAAGAAAAGCTGCCGTGTTACCTTGCGCTCTTTGAGTATTTGCACAACCTCAGGAAACGGGGGCAAGCAGCCCTACATTCCTTGCTTTCACTGCTGCTGCGATAAGACCCTGAAACACATATTGAGCCTTAAAAAATAATAAGCAGACATTATCATGTCGATTTAAATTAAAAATATGGCTGAAAGTTTGTTTCCTCTTCGCTGGTGCATATGGAGTCATAATGTTTTTTGGCAACTTAGTTGCGCCACTCTTAGTTTGGTTAGTTACCGGGGTTTTTACATGGCACTTTAATGAGTACAAAGTGTTAATAGATATTCTTTTTGGTATGTTTTTTGGATTTGTAACGGGGAGTTTAATGATGCTGTATGAATGGTGGATGACGCGATAATTACCCATCTTAAACCAAAGAAATTTATAGATGGTTGGCATTAGACACGATAACTTTGGGATAGTTACTTACCTATCAACGAGTTAATTTGAGCTGATATTCTCCCCTCCTCAAAGGTCGGGGAGAATGATTTTTACCCCTTCACACACACTACTTGCTTCAACGTATGCAGCACTTCCACCAAATCACTCTGCGCCGCCATCACCTTATCAATCGGCTTGTAAGCCGACGGCGTTTCGTCGATCACGCTTTCATCCACACGGCATTCCACCCCCGCAACGGCGCGTTTATGCTCATCCAGCGACACGCGGCGTTTCGCCTCAGTACGCGACATCACGCGCCCCGCGCCGTGGCTGCAACTGCAAAAACTTTCGGCATTACCCAGCCCGCGCACGATGAACGATTTCGCCCCCATGCTGCCCGGAATAATCCCAAGCTGACCTTTTTGCGCACTCACCGCGCCTTTGCGCGTCACCCACACATCCTTGCCGTAATGGTGTTCGCGGCTGATGTAGTTGTGGTGGCAATTCACCGCCTCCACGTCCGCCGTAAACGGGGTCGGCAACACCTCCAACGAATCGGGCAAGTCGGCTGCGGTCAAGGTGGTTTTCGCCGCCATCATCCCGCAACCCAAATCCACGTCCACCGCCGCCGGAATAATCGCCCCCACGGTCGGAATCACGCTGCCAATCGTCGCACCTTTTCCCAAATGCACATCCGGCATCGCCGCCACCCACTGGTGAATAAATGGCATCTGCGCAATGTTCAGCAATTGCTTTTTGGAGTTGTCGTCAAAAGGCACGCCTTTAGTCTACGCCTTAACAGGCGCGTGGCCTGCTTCGTGGAGGACTTCATAGGAAGTGGCGGTAGTGCTCATGGTATTTTCCTTGCTTGTCGTTGGTTACGCCTTAAAAAGATAAAAGCCCTATCTTTCTATTTATTCCTGCGTTAGCAGGAACAACCTTGCATATTACTCGCGATACGCTATTATTCCTTGCATAGCAGGAATAATGGTAACGCACCATGGCAAGACCGCTCACACCACTTCCCACGCCCCAGCAATCCGGCGCACTCACCCCCGAACTGCTAGGGCAATTCATCCGCGCCAAACGCACTCAATCAGGCTTACGCATTGACGATGCCGCCGCCTTACTCGGCGTTGCCAAAGATACCCTAAGCAAGCTGGAGCGCGGACACCACGGCGCACAACTCGGCACATTACTGCAAGTGTTAAACGGGCTAGGCATCACACTAACCGTGGAAACGTGGACGGAGGGCGAGAGCGATGACTGGGTTTGAACACCGCCTACAAGTTTGCTTTGGGGAACAACCCATCGGTTTTCTACAAACCGACGCACAGGGGCAATTAACGCTGGCATACACTGCCGCATGGCAGGCAAACGGCTTTGCGATTTCGCCACACTTACCGCTCACTTCAGCAGGAAGCCATCCAACAATGCAACGCTTCTTACGCAACTTGCTGCCAGAAGGTCAAGGCTTCGACACCCTGCTGGAACACCAGCAACTAAGCCGTGCCAACACCTTTGGCATCATCCGCGCATTAGGTGCAGATACCCCCGGCGCATTGCAATTTCTGCCTGAAAACGCCCCATCGACACCGACCAGCTTACGCAACATCGCCCCCACCGAATTGCAGGAACGCCTCAATAACTTACCCACCCGCAACCTGATCGTCTGGGATAGCAAGCCGCGCCTATCCGTCGCAGGCGTACAACATAAAATCAACGTGTTAGCCGATACGCAAGGCGAGTTAGCTTTTGGTGAAGGTAAGTTATGCTCGACCCATATTCTAAAGTTTGAACCCGCTAACCAGAACCATGTGGTGCTGAATGAATACTTGTTGATGCAGCTTGCCAAAGCCATTGGCTTAAACGTTGCTGAAGTGGAATTGCGGCGTTTTGGGCAACATCGTGCTTTGCTGGTGACACGCTTCGACCGCAAACGCCAAGGCGATACGGTATTGCGCCGCCATTTGATCGACGGCTGCCAAGCCTTGGATTTACCGCCCGAATACAAATACGAACGCAATTTCGGCAACAGCCGCGACGTAGCCAATATCCGCGAGGGTGCAAGCCTGCCGCGTTTATTCGCCTTCTGTGACCAATGCCATTCACCCGCCCTAGCGCGTAAAACCTTGTTGGCATGGGTATTGTTCAACCTCATCATCAGCAACTGGGATGCTCACGGTAAAAACATCAGCTTTTTCGTCGGCAAAAACGGTATCGAACCTGCACCTTGCTACGATCTGATCAATATCGCGGTGTATCCCGAATACCAGCAGGAACTGGCGATGGCGTTGGGGGATGACTTAGATACTCGTATCTCCGCCTTTCAATTGGCAGATTTTGCCGCGAGTTGTGGTCTGTCGCGCTCACTGGTGCAGGCAACACTGATCGCCATGTGCAAGCAGGTCGTGGAACAATTGCCCCGCGTGTGGGCGGCGTGTGTATTGAAAACATCGGCAGAACAGGAGTTTGCAGCAAACTTGCGGGATAGCATTCAGCAGCAGACAAGCTGCTTGCTGGAACATACGGGTATGATGCGGGGTTCAACGATGTCTTGCATGGGGTGAGAAAACGCCACTTTCCAGTAGGCATACATCGCCAAGTGCTGCTCAAGATTTAGGGTGACGGATGTAGGCAAGCGGCAAATTTCATGCAACACCAGAAACGGCGCATCGCCACCGATTTCCAGCGATTGCGCAATGAGTTGCTGCCATGCGGCGGTGTCGTGATAGGGGAAACGGCAGTCGATGTGGGCGTAGAATTCTTGGTAGGTCATGCGGAAATCTCACGTTATGATGGAGTATGGAAACGCAAATACAGGTGTTCAACATGCAAATTATACTGGAGATACCCGAAGACTTGGGGCACAGCACGCTTCCCGAACTGGAAAAGCAAATCAAGCTGGAAGCGGGTATTGCCCATCTCCTTATACACAAGTTCCCAAGCTGATGTAAGATAAGCAATTTACACCCATGAACTGGTCATCTAGCGAACTCACCGATCTTGATTTGGGAGACAAGCGCCTCGAAACACGCGCAGCCCATATTCTCAACGCCATGCTAAAAGTGCCCCAATCCAGTATCCCCAAGGCTTGCCAGAGTTGGTCAAGCACCTTGGCGACGTACCGTTTCTTCTGGAATGAAGCGGTGAGCCATGATGCTTTGATGGCATCCCACTTTGAAGCGACAGAGTGCCGAATTCGTCAACAAGACTCGCGGATTATCCTGTGTATTCAAGATACGACCGAACTGGACTTCAATGGACAGGAAACCGAGGGCTTGGGGCGGTTATCCTACGATAAGCAACGCGGGATGTACCTGCATCCGACCTTGTGTATTACCCCAGAACGTTTGCCGTTGGGCATCACCGATACGTGGATGTGGTCACGGGGATTGAGCAAAGCGGCCGACCAAGCCAACCCCAGCATCAAAGAAAGCCGTCGTTGGATTGAAGGGTATGAACGGGTAGCCGAACTGGCGGCACGCTGCCCTGAACACCGCTTCATCTATGCTGGCGACCGTGAAAGCGACTTTTACGACTTGCTCCAACGGGCGCAAGCCTTGAATTACCCGGCTGACCTGCTGATACGGGCGCAACATAACCGTGCATTAGGAGATGACCTCAAACTGTGGGATGCCATTGAGCAACAACAGGCGTTGACCCGTATCACCTTTACCAAACCGCGCAAGCAGGGTGAAAAGCCCCGCAAAGTGGTACAAGAAATCAAGGTGTTACGTTATACCTTGCGTCCCAAGAGTCAGCATCCGATGCTATTGACCTTGGTTCAAGCCAAAGAAATTAACCCACCCGCCGGAAAATCGCCCCTCATTTGGCGTTTAGTCACCAACCGTTGTGTGGAAACAGCCGATGCTGCCTGTGAACTTATCGACTGGTATCGAGCGCGTTGGGAAATCGAAATGTTTTTTGATGTCCTGAAAGTTGGCTGTCGCGTCGAAAAACTGCAACTGGAGACCAAAGAGCGCATCGAAAAAGCCCTCGCGCTCTACATCATGGTGGCTTGGCGGATTATGTTTCTGATGCGGTTGGGGCGTACCTGCCCAGAACTTCCGGCTGATCTGGTGTTTGACCCGCTGGAATGGAAAGTATCCTTCCGGCTCGGCAAAAAAGCACTACCCGATGGCATACCTACCCTCAATCAAGTGATCCGCAATCTGGCAGAACTGGGTGGCTTTTTGGGCAGAAAATCCGATGGCGAACCGGGGGCTAAAAGTATCTGGTTGGGCTATTCACGAGTGCTGGACTGTATTTATGGTATTCAGATGGCTAGTGAGTTGGGAATGGATTGATTTGTGTATAAGGAGATGGGTATTGCCCTGTTTCATGCAGCGGGAATATCCGCTGCTTGTGAGTTTGCAGGCATAGATCGTTACCGCTTTTACGAAGAATGCGCGAAACGCGATATTCCGGTGGTTAACTACGACCCCGGCGAACTTGAAGCGGAATTGAAGACATTGCGCGATTGTTGTGTGCCAAGGAAAAAGGGCTGATTTCAGCAATCAAGCCCTATACGATGGTGATTCAGCAAACCAACTTTTACCTCAGCGATTGGGTAGTGAGTGGTATTTTACGGTTGGAGAGGTAGTATTAAGCAGTTTTTCCTAGGTGTATGTGAGGTTAATATATTTAAAGTGAATAGATTGAAGTTTATTCAATAGTTCCCCCAGTTTGTCGATGGGGAATTCACACTTAAACTCTTCTTTATGAGAATTTTTGTCATAAAAAATAATCACGTCATTTGATCTGACTTCCACGTTTGCATGAGCAACCGCATTTCTGATATGCCGAATAAAATCTACATTTTGAATATCACTCTTATAAGTTGAGGTGATATTTCGTGCATTTTTTTTTACAAACTCACGAATGTTTTCGTATTCTGTCGGGTAAGTATTCTGCATAACCTCCTTCGGAAGAACCAACATTGAATAGAGGGCGATCATGACGAACCCCTTATTACCCACACCCATTTTCTGTAAGTGAGACTTAAACCACGGAGTTCCAAAGTTCATTTTTTCGAAATAATCGGATTTTACAAATCCATGATTATGTAACTCAGCTAACAAAGAATACGTCATAGAGCTTTGAAGTAAGAGATCATCTTTCTGCTCTATCATCAATTTTTCAGTCATTATCTAACTCCTTACTTTCAGAATTTTTTGAATTAACCCTTCACACACACCACCTGCTTGAGCGTATGCAGCACTTCCACCAAATCACTCTGCGCCGCCATTACCTTATCAATCGGCTTGTAAGCCGACGGCGTTTCGTCGATCACGCTTTCATCCACACGGCATTCCACCCCCGCGACAGCGCGTTTATGCTCCTCCAGCGACACGCGGCGTTTGGCCTCAGTTCGCGACATCACGCGCCCCGCGCCGTGGCTACAACTGCAAAAACTTTCGGCATTACCCAGCCCGCGCACGATGAACGATTTCGCCCCCATGCTGCCCGGAATAATCCCAAGCTGACCTTGTTGCGCACTCACCGCGCCTTTGCGCGTCACCCACACATCCTTGCCGTAATGGTGTTCGCGGCTGATGTAGTTGTGGTGGCAATTCACCGCCTCCACGTCCGCCGTGAACGGGATCGGCAACACCTCGCGGATCGCCTGCAAAGTACGCGCCATCATCAGCTCGCGGTTGGCTTGCGCGAAATCCTGCGCCCACGCCACCGCCTCCACGTAGTCGCGGAAATGCGGGCTACCTTCGGGGATGTACGCCAAATCCTTATCCGGCAGATGGATGAAATAGCGTTCCATATCCTTTTTCGCCTGCTCGATAAAGTGCGTACCGATGGCATTGCCCACCCCGCGTGACCCGCTGTGCAACATCACCCACACGGTTTGGGTTTCATCCAGACACACCTCGATGAAATGGTTGCCCGTACCCAGCGTCCCCAAATGCTTCAAGTTATTGGTGTTTTTCAGGAACGGGTGCTTCTCGCACAACCGCTGGAAACCCGCACTCAACGCCAACCATTTTTCCAGCACATCGTCCGGCGGATCACCCCAACTGCCGGTATCGCGTTTACCACGAATCGCCACGCGCCCATGCGGAACAACTTTCTCAATTTTGCTACGCATTGCCTCCAACGAATCGGGCAAGTCGGATGCGGTCAAGGTGGTTTTCGCCGCCATCATCCCGCAGCCCAAATCCACGCCCACCGCCGCCGGAATAATCGCCCCCACGGTCGGAATCACGCTGCCAATCGTTGCACCTTTGCCCAGATGCACATCCGGCATCGCCGCCACCCACTGGTGAATAAACGGCATCTGCGCAATGTTCAGCAATTGCTTTTTGGAGTTGTCGTCGAAAGGCACACCTTTTGTCCAAGATTTAACAGGCACGTGACCTTCTTCATGGAGGACTTCGTAGGGAGTGGCGGTAGTGCTCATGGTGTGTTCCTTGCAGTATTGTCGTTGCTTACACTGACAATACTGCAAGGGATGTGCCAATGGAAAAATAGCACCTAGATAATTGAAAAATAATACTATTATACATGCTGCATTTTTATGTGGTTGGTAGATTTCTATTTTTGTAGATAGAAATCTATCGCTTTAGATTTCCGCCAACAGTTTCTCCGTCATCCGCGCCGCCTGCTCCCCATAACCGCTGCCAAACAGGTTGAAGTGGTTCAGAATGTGGTACAGGTTATACAGCGTTTTACGCACCGCATAGCCCGAATCCAACGCCCAAGCCGCGTTATACGCCGCGTAAAAATCCACCCCAAACCCACCAAACAGCTCACTCATCGCAAGGTCGGTTTCGCGGTCGCCGTAATACACGGCTGGGTCGTAAACCACTGGGCTGCCATCCGGCAAATACGCCAAATTCCCACCCCACAAATCGCCGTGCAACAACGACGCCACGGGCTGATAATCGGTAAACAATGCGCCGATACCCTCTTTCAAGCGCAAACCTTGCTCATAAGAACGCGGCGGATAGCCGTTACGCCGCGCCCGTTCGAGCTGAAACCCCAGCCGTTCTTGTTGCCAAAATTCCACCCAGTCGTGCGTTTGAGTATTGCGCTGCGGGCTTGCGCCGATGGTATTGCTGCGAAACCAGCCGTGTTGCGCAGCAGTATGAAGGTGCAGCGCTGCGAGTTGCGCCCCCGCTTGTTGCTGATCACCGTGTTCTTGCAGCGGCAAATATTCCAGCAACAGATACGCTTGTTGACCTTGCACCCCGTAACCCAGCGGTTCAGGGGCATGAAGGCTGGAACTCGCACGGATCGCGTGCAGCCCATCCGCTTCCGCCGCGAACATTTCCAGCAAACTACCCTGATTTACTTTGAGGAAATAGCGACTATCATCGGCAAGTGTTACCGTACTGGTTTGGTTGATACAGCCGCCGCTGGTAGCGTCGACACGCGCAATCGCAATGCCCGAACCAAGTTGTTGCTGGAGCATGGATAAGATCAGATCAGTACTGCTGGATTTCATTAAACTTGAACCGGGGGATATGACATGAAGAACGCATTGTGTGCCGCACTCGCTCTCTTAGCAACCGTCCAAACACCTGCCAACGCTGAACCGCGTCAGTGGAATGTCGGGCTTGCCGCTACCGCCACCCAATCCCCCTTCGTGGGTGGTGATACGCAAATCGGTGTCAAACCCGTGATCATCAAAGAAAACGGCTTTGACCTGATCGGCCCCGCATGGTCATTCAGTGCCACCCCAACCCGCGAGTTTTACCTCGGCGCGGGGGTGGATGATTGGGATGCCAAACGCGGCGACAGTGCGGTATTGCAAGACATGGTAGAACTGGATCAAGCCCTCAACTTACGTGTGGGCGGCGCATGGAAACTGGCTACCGGAGTGGTCAACGCCGATCTCGCCCAAGACATGGTTGCCCACAAAGGCGCTCAAGCTAAATTGCGCTACACCCATCACCCCGACACACCGCTCAACCTGCGCCCGTATGCGGAATTGCAATGGCTTTCTGCCGACCTCACCGACTACTACGTGGGCGTGGATGCGGCTGAAGCCAAAGCGGGGCGCCCCGCCTATCAGGCAGATGATTCACTTGCGCTAAAAGTTGGCGTTAAAATGGAAAAGCCGCTCAGCCGCCGCCTGACCTTGGTGGGCAGCGTGAGCGCCAACGGCTATGGTAGCGCCATTGCGGACAGCCCAATCATCGACAGCAGCACGGTGTGGGGCGGGTACGCAGGTGCTGCTTATCGTTGGTAAGCAACACCTTCAAACGGAGAGCATAACCATGACCGTATTTACCATCACTGGCGAAGTTGACCCATTCCTCCACGTTGCCATGCAGAAAGGCGACAAGATTTATTGCGAATCCGGCGCAATGGTGATGATGGAGGCCAACCTTGAGTTAAAAGGGCGCATGACTGGCGGGTTAGGCAGTGCCTTGATGCGGCGCTTCACCAACGGCGAATCACTCTTTCAGCAACACATCGAAGCAACGCGCGGCGCAGGCGACTGCCTGCTTTCCCCTGCGCTACCCGGTGGCATGGAAATTATCGACGTAGGTGCACGCCAATACTTGCTGAATGATGGCGCATTCGTCGCCGCCACCTCCGGTACAGAAATGAAAGTGCGCACCCAAAGCGTTGGCAATGCCTTATTCGCGCAATCCGGCGGCTTTTTCGTCATGGAAACCTCGGGAACAGGGCAAGTGGTGGTATCCGGTTTTGGTGCTATGTTCTCGCTGGACGTTGAACCGGGCAAAGACCTCACCATTGATAACGCCCATGTGGTGTGTTGGGACAGCACCTTGCACTACGAAATTTCCGTCACCACCAGCAGTTCCGGCGGCGGTTTAGGCGGTATGTTCGGCAATCTGGTTAACAGCGTCACCAGTGGTGAAGGCGTAGTGTTGCGCTTTAGTGGGCGTGGCAAAGTGCATATTTGTTCGCGCAACCCCGGCTCGTTTGCCACGTTGGTCCGCAAACACATGCCTGCTTGAATAGGTAACGAGCGGGTGGCTAACGTAACCTCAACTGCTGCCCCGCGCTAATACTATTGGAAGTTGCCAACTGATTGAGAGAAACCAGACGCTCGATGCTAACGCCTGTTTGGCGAGAAATGGCATAAAGCGTGTCACCCACCCTCACCACGTACCGATCCACCACCGCTCCTGATGATGAACCCATATTGGCGGGCGAAGTCACTTCCCTCGGCAACATCAAGGGTTGAGCAGAGCTGACTTCAGACTGCTTCAGTGGCGACGCTATATTGGCTAGATCAGGTAGTTTCAGGGGCTGACCTTCTTTCAGGTTATTGAGAGATGAAAGTTGGTTAAGAACGATCAGGTTCTCGATAGGAACGCCCGATTTACGCATGATCGCGTACAAGGTATCACCCTTTTGCACGATGTAAAAATTGTCGGTAGTGCTCGGCATGTTGACAGAAGGAACAGTGGGTGGAGAAGCCGTCAACGGGTTGGAACGAAACTGTTCAAAATACATAGCATCCGTTGAACTAGAACTGCTCTTCATCGGAAGGCAGTTATACGTACCCTCAGCAGCCCATGTTGCCCCGCTAGCCATTGTACAGATCAATAAGAACGACCGCCCTGACCGTACCGAATCAATGAAAAAAGTATCAGCTAACATTATCACCCCCCCCTTGTTATTATATATTTATACACACACTGCAATGTTAAAGCCACTGACAGCGACTCTTTTTAGCCAATAATCATATCATCTATAAGACAAACATATAAGCATATGTCTTGAATGCCTATTCGACAGATAGGTAGCTCCTTTCGTCCGTCATTCGCGGCTTTTTTTCTACCGATTGTCTGCTGATAATAACCGTCGGTTACGGTCATCACCCTCATTTTTGCGCCTGTCTATGGGGGGCGTTTCTATTAATCTGCTTTATGAAAATATGGAGTCATCAAATAACAAACACACAAGAAGAGAGAAGCCAAATGAAAAAAAATAAATTAATCAATTACTTATTACATTCCATTGGATGCATCTTTATTCTCTTTCAACTGTTTGGTAGTGTCGCCAGTGCTGATTACCTTGTTTACCAAGTGAGTAACGTGCAGCACTACGACATTTACGAAAAACCTCAAGCCGTTTATCAGCCGACCCCAGAACCGACCAACCGCTCGCAGAACATCGGCAAAGCCTCTTATTACGGCATTCAATATCACGGTCGTCCAACCTCTAGTGGTGAAACCTACGATATGTATGCCATGACTGCTGCGCACCCTAATCTACCTTTCGGTACACGCATTCGTGTTACTAACTTACAAACGGGGCAATTCGTCATTGTTCGCGTCAATGATCGTGGCCCATCCAAACCGGGTCGTATCGTGGATGTTTCGCAAGCCGCCGCAGAGCATTTAGGGTTGCTCCTCAATGGTACTGCTGACGTACAAATAGACATCGTTGGTTAACACCCTTCATCTACCAACCGATTCACCCCGCTGACCAACGCTTTGATGGACGCGGTAATAATATTGCCGTCAATCCCCACGCCGTAACATTCAGCACTACCCGCGCCCGCCTGCCGCAATTCGATGAAGGCACAGGCTTGCGCGTCACCCGCATCAATGCTTGCACCAATAGAACGCTCCTCGTAACTACGCACTTGCACCCGAATGCCCGCCCCTTGCAAGGCATGAACTGCCGCATCAATCGGCCCATTGCCCGTACCCGTCAATTCGTGCTGAATGCCATCGCGCTCAATCACTAAGCGGATGCCTTGCGCATTACCCTGTTCAAACAAATGGTGTTCGCAATAGCGCACGGGCTTGGCAGTATCCAAATACGTCGCGGCAAAAATGCCCCAGATGTCGCTGGCGTTCACTTCGCAGCCGTGTTGGTCGGTGTGGTCTTTCACCACGCTGGAAAACTCGACCTGCAAGCGGCGCGGCATCACAATGCCGTAAGCACTTTCCAGCAAGTACGCAATGCCACCTTTGCCCGACTGGCTGTTAACGCGAATCACTGAATCGTAACTGCGCCCCACATCCGCCGGGTCAATCGGCAAGTACGGCACATTCCAGAACGACTCCGCCGTTTGCACCGCCAAGCCTTTCTTGATCGCATCCTGATGCGAGCCGGAAAACGCGGTAAACACCAAATCGCCCACATACGGGTGGCGTGGGTGGATCGGCAGTTGCGTGCAATATTCCGCCGTCCGCGCCACCGCATTGATGTCGGAAAAGTCCAAACCGGGCGCAATGCCTTGGGTGTAGAGGTTTAATGCCAAGGTCACGATGTCAACGTTGCCAGTGCGTTCGCCGCTGCCGAACAAGCAACCTTCGACCCGATCTGCACCCGCCAACAACGCTAATTCAGCGGCGGCAACGGCTGTGCCACGGTCATTGTGCGGATGCACGCTGAGGATCACGCTGTCGCGACGGGCAAGCTGGCGGTGCATCCATTCAATCTGGTCGGCGTACACATTCGGCGTTGCCATTTCGACCGTCGCGGGCAAGTTGAGGATCACGGGTCTGTCGGGTGTCGCCCCCCATGCAGCGGTCACGGCATCGCATACTTCGCGGGCAAACTCCAATTCGGTGGCGCTGAAGGTTTCGGGGCTGTATTCCAAGACCCACTCGGTTTCCGGCTGGTCGGCGGCTAAGTGCTTGATCAATTCCACCGCTGACACTGCCATACCCAACACATCCGCCTTGCTCATGCCAAACACGGTGTCGCGGAATGGCTGGGAGGTGGCGTTGTAGACATGCACAATCGCCCGCCGTGCGCCGCGTAAGGACTCCATCGTGCGCCGAATCAAGTGTTCCCGCGCTTGCGTCAACACTTCGATGGTGACATCGGCGGGAATGTGTTTGCCTTCGATCAACTCGCGCACAAAATCAAAATCGGTTTGCGACGCGGAAGGAAACGCCACTTCGATTTCCTTGAAACCGATGTCGCAGAGGGTGTGGAACATGCGCATTTTGCGCTCAACATTCATCGGCTCGAACAGCGCCTGATTGCCGTCGCGCAAATCGGTACTCATCCAAATTGGCGGCTGGGTGATGGTACGGCTCGGCCATTGGCGGTCAACCAATGCGACGGGCAGGAACGGCTTATATTTGGTGGAAGGCTGTTTCAACATGGCACGCTGCTCTAGTAGTTAATGCGGTTAGTTTAAAAGAAACGGCGTGGCAGGCGATTGCGTTTTGAGGGATAAAAACCTATCGTATTGGCAGTAAATTGCTTAAATCAAATTAATAATGGAATAATCATGCAACTCGACCGCTACGACTGGCACATCCTGCAAGTGCTGCAAGACAATGGCTGTATCAGCAACCAAGATTTAGCTGACCGCATTGGGCTGTCGCCTTCGCCCTGTTTGCGGCGGGTACGGCTGTTGCAAGAAGCAGGCTTCATCACCGGCTATCGGGCGTTGCTGGATGCGAAAAAGCTCGGTCTGTCGCTGATGGCGTTAATCCACATCTCGATGGATCAGCACACGCCGGAACGTTTCGACACCTTTGAAGCCCGCATCGCCGACATTCCCGAAATACTCGAATGCCTACTGATCACCGGGCAATCCGCCGATTACCAGCTCAAGGTGGTGGTGAAGGATATGGATGCGTATCAGGCATTGCTGCTCAACCGCATTACGCGCATTCCGGGGGTGAGCGGGGTGCATTCCAGCTTTGTGTTGCGGCGGGTGGTGGATAAGACGGCGTTGCCGCTAACATGACCGCATTAGGACGGCTTGCTAACGAATTGCAGTACTAAAGCTGATTGTTTAAGCTGGTGGCAATTGGATTTAACCTTAGGTGCTGCTATGTCTACTGTCGTCCGTGTTGCTTGCCCCCACGATTGCCCGGATACCTGCGCTATGTTAGTAACGGTGAATGAGGCAGGGCGGGCGATTAAGGTGGAAGGTGACCCGAACCAACCCGCTACTGACGGCGTATTGTGCACCAAGGTCACGCGCTATACCGAACGCACCTACCACAAAGACCGTTTGCTGTACCCGATGCGCCGGATGGGTAACAAGGGTGAAGGCAAATTTGTCCGTATTACGTGGGATGAGGCATTGGATGAAATTGCCTCCCGCCTCCAAGCTATTGCCCAACGCGCACCCGAAGCCATTGTGCCGTATAGCTATGGCGGAACCATGGGCTATGTGCAAAGTGAAGGCATGGCCGCACGCTTGTTCAATAAACTGGGTGGGTCACGGCTAGACCGCACCATTTGTGCCAGTGCAGGTGCTGCCGGGATGCGTACCACCTATGGTGCAGGGGTTTGTTACCCGCCACTACGCAATTGGAGCATGGCGACATCCACAAATCGTATGGACACCGTTACATCTTGCTCAGTAATCCGGCTATCCAACCTTGAAATTCATCCTGTGGATGCTGCCCAACGTGGTATTCAGGAAGGACAAGACCTGCGAGTCTTCAATGAGCGTGGTGAATTTCAGGTAAAAGCGGTAATCACTGAGCGCATCCGCCCCGGCGTGGTGATGGCGTATTCGATCTGGTGGAAAAAAATGGGGCGCGATGGCAAAAACTGCAATGAAGTTGCCAGCCAAGCCCTCACGGACTTGGGGAATGCAGCGACGTTTTATGATTGTTTGGTGGAAGTTGCCTAAATTCCATGTTGCCCATTACCCCGTAATATTTTTTCTCTGTACACGACAAAAAATTCTGACCGCTTGTAACTCACTGATTTATCATTCTTCAAGGTTTATACCTACAACAAAAAATCAAACACTTACAGAGCTACAGAAAAAATTGTCGTGTACAGAGCTAGAAGATTTTTCACTTCCATTGCCATTTATCGACATATCTCAACCAATAGTACGGTTGGATAGGGCTACACCGACATTTTGGCATAACCTGAATATACATCTATTAGCCAACAGGATACTCAGGGATGGAACCCAAAACTTGCACTTTATCGAAAAATTCACCTTACAAAGCTAACACCTTTGGACTTGCATCGTGCATCACTGATCGCATTCAGCAACAAGAATGACGATGGAGGGTAGTATCCGTAAAACTTGTGTTCCACCGATCCAAGATTTGCTGCAAACAAATGGCTTCCAAGATTTTCTACAGGCTGGTACACAAAAAAATGGCAGCATCAATCTTCTCCGAAATGCTAAAGAAGCGAGAGACATGAACCCGATAGACTTTGTACTTGCCGTTGGCCCTACGGGTAAATGGGATTACAAAAATGATAAGCTAGCCAGCAAAAACCAAGACATGATTGGTGGTCAAAACATGTTGCAACGCTTCGGTAATTTCCACTTTGGTTATGTTGCCGCCGCCAATGATTTTACATTAGCAGAATCAATGGCCGGTGCTGGATTAGTTCAACACTTCCTACAGGATGGAAATCCCATCAATACGCCTGTTCTAGATAAGATTTTGGATCAAGTCACTGATGTTTCTTCTGAAGATGCCGAGGAAGCTGAGTATCTCACCCACGCTGGTTATGAATGGTTTGATAATGCTGGGGATGCTGCCGACATTCTAGATGGCTGGAATTTTTATCATGAACAAGAGCGCAAAAACTAATAATGGCCTATCACTCCCGCATTTCCCATTGGTTAGTGCTCTGGCTCTCTCTTTTAAACCTCACCGGGTGCGACTTTTTTATTGGTCATCCCCCCGATGAAAAGGTCTCACAATATTTCACTAGTCACTACGAACGTTTTGAAGAACTCAAAAACATGTGTAAGACGTTCCCTAATATCATGGAGATCACTGATGACGGAAAAGCTTTCCACCTGAGTGAAAAAACGGGAGCGCAAGTAATCTGGACAGACGACGACATGGCAGCAAAGAATAAAATGCAGCGCCTACGAACGGTATTGGGGTTGGAGGCTGTTTCTTGTAGCTATTACCCAGAAGTTGAGCCTGAAATTCAAGGCGCACGTTTCATTGTAGATACTTGGGGACTATCTGTCAGTGGTGGTATGTCTGCTATCGATTACTACGAAAACTGTAAACCTCTGGGCAACGTGGGTGTGCCTGACGTATATAGCATCACACTTCCACTCAGCAAACCTTGTTGGTTTTTATACCGTTCTTGGTGAAAATGTTGGTGACGGTGAATACAGCAGGGCGAGCCATTAAGGTGGAAGGCGACCCGTACCACCCCGCTACTGACGGCGGCAAGCCGAATGCTGAAATCTTCCGCCTGATAGCGGCCCGCATGGGGCTAACGGATGCGTGCTTGCAGGCAGATGATATGACCATTGCCAAGCAAGCCTTCCATTGGGATCACGCCCACACCCGTGATATGGCATGGGAAACGCTGCAAACCCAAGGTTGGCAGAAGCTCGCGGTAGCCGATGCACCGTTTGCTAAGGGTGGTTTCCCCACTCCATCGGGGCGTTGTGAATTTGCTTCCAGCGAACTGGCGGCATTGGGCTTAGACCCGCTCCCGGATTATTTGCCACCGTATGAATCGCCACAAAGCAACCCCGCCTTGGCGGCACGTTTCCCGCTGATGCTAATCAGCCCACCTGACCGGCATTTCCTCAACACCAGCTTTGTGAATGTGGATAGTCTGCGTACCAAAAAAACAGAACCAACCCTTGAAATTCATCCTGTGGATGCTGCCCAACGTGGTATTCAGGAAGGACAAGACCTGCGGGTCTTCAATGAGCGTGGTGAATTTCAGGTAAAAGCGGTAATCACTGAGCGCATCCGCCCCGGCGTGGTGATGGCGTATTCGATCTGGTGGAAAAAAATGGGGCGCGATGGCAAAAACTGCAATGAAGTTGCCAGCCAAGCCCTCACCGACTTGGGGAATGCAGCGACGTTTTATGATTGTTTGGTGGAAGTTGCCTAAATCCCGTGTTGCCTATTACCCTGTAATATTTTTTATACCCAATAATCTGTCGATGTTATATTAGCCACATCTTCAACCGTACACGAGTTAGGGCTACTCATGGACAAGCGGCAACAATCCGAAACTGACATGGAAACCAAATACATCATCCCCGCCTTGCACAAAGCGGGGTGGGATGTGATGACACAGGTTTTCCAGCAATTCCCACTGACGGCTGGCAAGGTTCATGTGCGCGGGCAAGTCAGCAGCCGTGGTAAACCGCAACGTGCCGACTTCGCCCTGTTTTACAAACCCAATATTCCGCTGGCGATTATTGAAGCCAAGAAGAACACCAAAAGCATCGGCGCGGGGCAAGATCAAGGGCGAGCTTATGCGCAGATGCTGGATGTGCCGTTCGTATTCACCTCCAACGGTGATGGCTTTATCTTTCATGACAAAACCAATCTGGAACAGCCCAATACTGAACTGACACTCGACCAATTTCCCACCCCAAGCGTTTTGTGGGAAAAGCTGTGTCGCTGGAAAGACTACCAACCCGACCAGCAAGCCCTGCTGGGGCAAGATTACTACGACGATGGCAGCGGCAAAGCCCCGCGTTATTACCAGATGCAAGCCATCAACAAGACCATTGAGGCCATCGCCCAAGGCAAAAATCGCGTGTTGCTGGTGATGGCAACCGGCACGGGTAAAACCTTTACCGCGTTTCAGATCATTTGGCGCTTGTGGAAAGCAGGGCGCAAACAGCGCATCCTGTTTCTGGCTGACCGCAATATTCTGGTGGATCAAACCAAGAACAACGATTTCCGACCATTCGGCACGACCATGACTAAGATCGAAGACCGCAAGGTGGAAACACATTACGAGGTGTATTTGTCGCTGTATCAAGCCATCACTGGCAACGACGAAGCCAAAAAGATTTACAAGCAATTCCTGCCCAACTTTTTTGACCTGATTGTGATTGATGAATGCCACCGTGGCAGTGCGGCGGAAGATTCCGCATGGCGTGAGATTCTGGACTATTTTTCCGGTGCGACACACTTAGGCTTAACGGCAACACCCAAGGAAACCACTACCGTTTCCAATAGCTATTATTTTGGTGAGCCGATTTACACTTACTCGCTCAAACAGGGCATTGATGACGGCTTTCTTGCGCCCTACAAAGTGGTGCGAATTGATTTTGACCTTGATAAAGAAGGCTGGACACCCAAGTCCGGTGAAAAAGACAAATACGGCAAGGTGATTGAAGCGCGTACTTTTAACCAGCGGGATTTTGACCGTTCGCTGGTGGTTGAGAAACGTACCCAAGCCGTTGCCCGCATCATCACCCAGCACCTCAAAGCCACCAACCGCATGGATAAAACCATCGTGTTTTGCGCCGATGTCGATCATGCCAATCGCATGAAGCTGGCACTGGAAAACCTCAATGGTGACAAAGTGGCGGAAGATGAACGCTACATCATGCAAATCACGGGCGACAATGCCGAAGGCAAGGCGCAGTTGTCGTATTTCATTGATTCAGGCTCACCCTATCCGGTCATCGCCACCACCTCGGAGTTGATGAGTACCGGCGTGGATGCCAAAACCTGCAAGCTGATTGTGCTGGATCAGCGCATCGAATCCATGACCAAGTTCAAACAGGTCATCGGGCGGGGTACGCGCATTGATGAGGATTACGGCAAAACATGGTTCACGATTATCGACTTCAAGGGCGCGACCCAAAACTTTAAGGATGATGCGTTTGATGGTGAACCTGTCCGGGTTTACACCCCTAGCGGTGAGGATGATGGTACGCTTGATCCCGATGAAACCGATCTCGATGATACAGACCCAACACCACCTGACGATAACGACAACGGCACAGTCGTTGACCCTAAGCCGCCCCAGCCACGCGTGAAATATTACATCGAGGGCGAATCCGTTGAAGTCGTGCTAGAACGCACCCAGTATTACGGCAAAGACGGGCTGGTGACGGAATCCATTCGTGATTACACCCGCCAAGCCGTGAGTAAACATTACCGCAATCTGGATGCTTTCCTGAAACACTGGAACGCAGCCGAACGCAAACGCGCCATTATTGCCGAACTGCAAGCCCACGGCGTTATCTGGGATGAACTGGAAAACAAGGTCGGTAAAGAGCTGGATGCCTTCGACCTGATTTGCCATGTGGTCTATGACCAGCCGCCGCTGACGCGCCGTGATCGTGCCTTGCAAGTCAAAAAGCGTGATGTGTTTACCCGCTACGGTGAACAAGCCGCCAAAGTGCTGGCAGCCTTGCTGGATAAATACGTCGAGCAAGGCGTGGAAAGCCTTGAGGCTATTGAGGCGCTTCAACAAGAGCCGATCAAACAACTGGGTACACCGCGTCAGATCATGCAAGCCTTCGGCGGACGCGCCAAATACGACGAAGCCCTGCAAGTGCTGGAGCAGCAATTGTATGCAAGCACTTGACGTGCTGATGTTGTGATGCAGATACTTAGCATATTGATGCTTAATGAGGTATTGGCACATGAGAACGACCATTCAACTGGATAATCACCTACACGAAATGGCGCGGCAATATGCACTCGCCAGCGGTAGAACCTTTACTGCACTGATAGAAGAAGCCCTGCGTGAAAAGCTGATGGCTCGCCCCATGCAGAAAAACCGGATTCGGGTAAGGCTGAAGACCGTGCAAGGTCAGGGTATCCATCGTGGGGTTGATCTGGATAGCAATGCGGCGCTGTTAGATTTGATGGAGGCTGACTGATGCTGCTGTGTGATGTGAATGTATTGGTTTACGCCCACCGCGAAGATGCCATCAACCATGCCGCTTACTTGCAATGGCTGGAAGACGTGATCAATTCAGATGCCAACTTTGCGGTATCGGAGCTGGTTTTGAGTGGTTTTTTGCGTATCGTGACTCATCCGAAAATTTTTAACCCGCCGAGTTCTTTGGAAGACGCGCTGGATTTCATCACCGCAATCCGCCAGCAACCTAATTGCACCGTCGTTACACCGGGAACGCGGCATTGGAGTATTTTCCAAACCTTGTGTGAAACGGCGAATGCGAAAGGCAACCTGATTCCTGATGCCTATCATGCTGCATTAGCGATTGAGTCAGGATGTGAATGGATCACGACTGATCGAGGTTTTAGCCGTTATCCGGGGCTACGCTGGCGCACGCCGTTTTAGCAACACCGAAGCACTGCCCCAAAAGTGCTATTATCGCGCCTTGATTTGCCCCCCAAACAAGGAATGCCATGTCGATCAGTACGATTGTTAAATCCATTCAAGACATTATGCGCAAGGATGCCGGTGTTGACGGCGATGCCCAACGCTTAGGGCAAATGGCGTGGTTGCTGTTCCTGCGCATCTTTGACGAGCAGGAACTGGATTTAGAGGCGGAAAGCAACGACTACCAACCCGCCTTGCCTGCGAAATTGCGTTGGGGTGCTTGGGCAGCGACAACCATTACAGACCCAGATACAGGCGAAGAAAAACAGAATCCAAAGACTGGCGAAGCCTTGCTGACATTCGTCAACGATACTTTGTTTCCTACCCTGAAAAGCCTGCCTGCGACCCGTGAGAAGAATCCGCGTGGCTTCGTGGTCAAAAAGGTGATGGAAGATTCCTACAATTACATGAAAAACGGCACGTTGTTGCGGGCTGTCATCAACAAGCTCAACGAGCTGGAGCTAGAAAGTCTGGATGACCGTCATGCATTTGGCGATTTCTACGAAACCTTGCTCAAAGACCTGCAAAGCGCGGGCAATGCGGGCGAATTTTATACCCCGCGTTCCGTGACCGAATTCATGGTGCAAATGACTAACCCCAAGCTGGGCGAACGGGTGATTGACCCCGCGTGTGGTACGGGTGGCTTTTTGACTTGCACCATCGAGCATGTGAACCGCCATGAGGTTAAGGGTGATGCCACCGCTCATCGCACCTTGCAACGCCAGATTTTCGGGGTGGAAAAAAAGCCGCTGCCGCATTTGCTGTGTACTACCAATATGTTTTTTCACGGTATTGAAGTTCCTGATCAAATTATGCGTGACAACACGCTGGCACGGAAACGCGATTACTGGAAACCGACGGAACGCTTTGACGTGGTGCTGACCAATCCGCCGTTTGGGGGCATGGAAGAGGACGGCATTGAAAAGAACTTTCATGACGATATGCAGACCCGCGAAACCGCTGACCTGTTCCTGCAATTGATTGTGCATATCCTCAAAGATAAAGGGCGGGCGGCGCTGGTATTGCCGGATGGCACGCTGTTTGGCGAGGGCGTGAAAGCCAAGATCAAGGAAATGCTGCTGCGCGATTGCAACCTGCATACCGTGGTGCGCTTGCCGAATTCGGTATTTGCGCCGTATACCAGCATCAAAACCAACTTGCTGTTTTTGGAGAAGGGCGAGCCGACCCGAGATATTTGGTACTACGAAATGCAGTTGCCGCCGGGGGTGAAGGCGTATAACAAAACCCGTCCGCTGCGGGTAGAAGAGTTTGCGGCGTGTGCCGCATGGTGGGGTGGTGCGCAACGTGAAGGGCGCGTGGAAAATGCGCAGGCATGGAAAGTACCATTCGGCACGCTGAAAGCCGACAAACAGTCGGAAGCCAAACCGTATAACGATGAAGCCAAGGCACAACGTTTGCTGGTTAGTAATCTGGCGCACGCCATCAAGGAACTGAAAGCGCAGCTGAAAGACGCGGATGCTGACGGCAAGGCGGCGTTGAATACGCAAATTGAGCAGTATCAGCTTGAGCGTGAGCAGGCGTTGGAGGCGGAAAAGCAGGCGCGAGCCAAGGCGGATGGGATTTACTGGCCGATTTACAACCTCGACAGCCCGAATCCGCACGTTAAGGCATCGACCTTGGGCGACCCTGATGCGTTGTTGGCGCGGCATGGGGCGTTGCAGACCGAGATTGAAGCGACGTTGGGGCAGTTGCAGGCAGTGTTGGCGGCGGCGTTGAGTGGGAAGACAGTATGAAGAATACCCCTCACTCTCCAGAGCTTGCTCCCTTTGATCTTGCGGCTTTTGTGGCGCAGTTTCCGCTGTTTGCGCGTGCGCCGAATGGCATCGCCAACCTTCGCGCCCTCATCCTGCAACTCGCAGTACAAGGCAAACTCGTCCCGCAAGATCCCAACGACGAACCTGCATCAGCGTCGCTTGAAAAAATCGCCGCCGAAAGAGAACAGCTAATCAAAACAGGAAAAATAAAAAAAGAAAAACCATTACCAATGATTGCTGATGACGAAAAGCTATTTGAGTTACCGGAGAAATGGGTGTGGGTAAGGTTAGCAAGTATTCTGTCTATTTCCTCAGGAAAAAATCTTACATCATCTCAGATGAATCCAAAAGGAGAAATTCCTGTTTTTGGTGGAAATGGAATAACGGGATACCATGATCAGTCAAATATTTTCAAACCAACATTGGTGATTGGTAGAGTCGGATTTTATTGTGGGTCGATACATATTACACCCGATAAAGCATGGATTACGGATAATGCTTTTATTACATATTTCTCAGAAGAAAATATTGATTTGGTTTTTCTATCTTGGCTACTGAAGAGTAAGAATCTGAACGAAAACGATAGTGCTACAGCTCAACCAGTTATATCAGGAAGAAAAGTATACCCAATCGTCGTTGCATTACCACCACTAGAAGAGCAGCAGCGGATTGTGGCGAAGGTCGATGAGTTGATGGCGTTGTGTGATCAGCTCGAAGCGCAACAGGATGATCAGGCGCGTAATTTGCTGGAGGCGAATACTGCGGCGGTTCAGGCAGTGACGAAGACCCCCATCCCCAGCCCTTCCCCCGCAAGGGGTGAAGGGAGCGAAGATGCTCAGGAAAACGCTGAACTCTTGTCCCCTCACCCCCTTGCGGGGGGAGGGTTAGGGAGGGGGGGAAATGCGTGGCAACGCATCGCCACCCATTTCAACACCCTGTACGGCACAAACCTACCGCTACCCAGCGAGATGCGGCGCGGCAAACTGAAAGACCGCACCGTAGCACTCGAAAACATAGCGAAATTGCGCCAACTCATCAGGGAATTAGGGCTTAAAGGCAAATTAACCGATAGCGATGCTACTCACTGGCAATGGCATTCTTTTGCAAGTCTCGGAGATAATCGGCTAGGAAAAATGCTAGACCAAGCCAAAAACTCTGGCACAGCAGTAAAATACCTACGCAATACAAATGTTCAATGGTATCGGTTTGAATTAGATGATTTGTTAGAAATGAAAGTAGAAGAGCATGAATTACCAAAAATCACCCTATTGCCCGGTGATTTGGTTATTTGTGAAGGCGGCGAAGCTGGACGCGCTGCTATTTGGAACGGTGAACCAATCGTGATTCAAAAAGCACTGCACCGTTTCCGCTGCTATGATGAGCTTTTCAATCAATATGCACTTTTATGCCTAAGAACAGATGTTGAGAGCGGACGTTTAGCGGAATATTACACGGGCGCAACCATAAAACATTTCACTGGAAAAGCGTTAAAAGATTACACGATTCTACTCCCCCCACTGGAAGAGCAACACCGCATCGTAGCGCAAGTCGATGAATTGATGGCGTTGTGCGACACGCTGGAAACCTTGCTGACGGAACAGCGGCAAGTGGCAGCAGATTTCAGCGCGGCAGCGGTGCTGGCGGTGACCGCATAGAATCACACACTTTAATACACTCCTTGCATTAAGATGTTACACTTTAATGCAAGGAGTGCATTATCATGTTCCATCGTCAAGCCGTCACCGACATTATCCGCTGGTATCAGCAACCCCAACGCAAGCCGCTGGTGATCCGTGGTGCACGCCAAGTGGGGAAAACCACCGCCGTGCGTCTGGCGGGAGCACAACTAGGCATTCCCGTCATTGAAATCAACCTAGAACGCCATGCCGAACTCGAAACCCTGTTCCGGCGCTACCAACTCGATGAACTGCTATTCAATGTCGCCCTGATCACCGGGGAACAAATAACCCCCGACAAACCCATGATCCTGTTTCTGGACGAAGCGCAAGCCACCCCCGCCGCCTACGCCTGCTTGCGCTATTTCTGGGAAGACATGCCCAATCTCGCGGTCATCCTCACTGGCTCATTACTCGATCAAGTGTTGAATGACTACCAGCTACCCAGCCCGGTAGGGCGTATCGAGCCGTATTTCATGGGCGCATTACGTTTCGATGAGTTTCTGCAAGCCATCGGTGCAGACAAGAAATTACGTGCCCTAGACATGCTCACTGCCAGCAATATGCACCTGATTCCCAACAGCTTGCACGAAAAATTGCTGGGGCTGGTGCGTCGTTACACCCTCACGGGCGGAATGCCGCATTGCGTGCAGTTGGGGCTGGATACGGGTTTCAGCCATGCCGACATCCTCAAATACCAGAGCGCATTGCTGCAAACTTACCGTGATGATTTTGCCAAATACCGGGGTTCGCAAACCGCGCTGACGTTGAACACTTTTTTCAACGGCATACTGGGGCAAGTCGGGCAACAATTTTCCCACAAACAAGCCAATGAACTCGCCGCCACCAGTAGCGGAGACAACCGCCAGTTGAATACCGCGATTGAACATTTTATTGCTGCCCGCCTGTTTTACCGCGTGCTGCACAGCCAGGCGGATGCCGTGCCATTAGGTGCAGAAACCAAAATTCGCATCAGCAAATTTCTGTTTATCGACATCGGCTTATTGCTGGCAGCACAAGGCATTCCAGCCCAAAACATCCTGCAAGCTCCGCTGGAAATGGCAGGGCGTGGCACACTGGCCGAACAATTTGTCGGGCAACAATTGCTGTATGCCAAACCCGCCTACATCAACCCGGAACTGTATTACTGGCAACCGCCCAAAGCCGAAGGTCAAGCAGAAGTTGATTTCCTCTACACCCACGGCAACGAAATTATTCCGGTGGAAGTGAAGGCTGGCAGCAGCGGTACAATCAAATCGCTGCAATCATTTGTGGTCAAGAAGCAATCCGAACGTGCGGTACGCATCAGTTCAGCCAAACCCTCGATCGATAAGCTAGAAGCCAAGTCCAATGGGCAAAGCCGCTCGTTCCAATTGTTGAATATTCCGTTTTATCTGGTGAATCGGTTGGATGCTTTACTTGGATCACAGGCAGGAAACGCACCATGAAAACCACCGTCATCAGCATCCTCGGTTCGCGCCTTGACCAGCAGGGCTTAGGCAAACGCCGCCACTCGCGCTGGCGACCGTCGGTCAGCATCCTCATGCACCCGGAATTTCCGGTGGATGAATTCATCCTCATCCATCACCTCGACGAAGTGGAGCTTGCTGCCGTTACCCTGCGTGACATGCGCGATCTTGCGCCGCACGCCCGCATCACCCCCTACGTGGTCGACTACGCCAACCCGTGGGACTTCGAGCAAGTCTATAACCAGCTCCACGAATTCACCCGCCAGCAACGTTTCGACCCGGAGCAACAACGCTACTACGTGCACATCACCACGGGTTCGCACGTTGCGCAAATCTGCCTGTTCCTGCTCACCGAAGCCAATTACATCCCCGGCAAATTGCTACAAACCTCGCCGAGTGCGGAAGGCGTGCAAGGCACGTATCAAATCATCGACCTCGACCTATCACGCTACGACCAAATCGCCAGCCGCTTCGAGCGCGAAGCCCAAGCAGGCATCGCCTACCTGAAAGGCGGCATCGACACCCGCAACCCCGCCTTCAACGCGCTGATTGCGCAACTCGAACAAGTCTCCATCCGCTCCGCCGCGCCGATCTTGCTCACCGGAGCAACCGGTGTGGGCAAATCACGCCTCGCCAAACGCATTTACGAACTGAAAAAGCAGCGTGGGCAAGTCAGCGGCAAACTGGTGGAAGTCAACTGCGCCACCTTGCGCGGCGACAATGCCATGTCCGCACTGTTCGGGCATGTGAAAGGCGCGTTCACCGGCGCACTCACCGCCCGCAGCGGCTTGCTGCGTGAAGCCGACAAAGGTTTGCTGTTTCTGGATGAAATCGGCGAACTGGGGCTGGACGAACAAGCAATGTTGTTACGCGCCATCGAAGACAAAGTATTCACCCCCTTCGGCAGCGACAAGGAAACCAGCAGCGATTTCCAGTTGATTGCCGGAACCAACCGCGACCTGTTCCAACGGGTACGTGATGGCAAACTCCGCGAAGACTTACTGGCACGCATCAACTTGTGGACGTATGAACTCCCCGGTTTGCGCCACCGCCTCGAAGATTTGGAGGCGAATATCGAATACGAATTGCAGCAATTCACCCGCAAAGTCGGGCACAAAGTCAGCTTCAACAAAGCGGCACGCGAACAATACCTCGCGTTTGCGCACACTCCAGCAGCGACGTGGCGGGCGAATTTCCGCGACCTCAATTCCAGCATCACACGCATGGCAACGTTGGCAAATGGCGGGCGCATTACCGAAGAAAGCGTGACGGAAGAGATTCGCCGCTTGCGCTACGATTGGGGTAGTTTCCAAAGCGTGACGAGCGGGAACGATCCTGATAGCGTGCTATGCGAAGTTGTGGCGGACGATGTGCTTGCCAACATTGATCATTTCGACCGCGTGCAATTGGCGGAAGTCATCCGCGTATGCCGCGCTGCTAAAAGTTTGGCGGATGCAGGACGCACCCTATTCAACATCAGTCGCACGCAACGCGCCAGCGCGAACGATTCGCACCGACTACGGGTGTATTTGCAAAAATACGGGCTAACGTTTGCGGAATTGAGTTAGGGCGACCAGCCGGTCGCCCTCTTCCCTATTTTGCGCCGCTCAATGCCTGCACTTCCGCAATCGCTGGGGCTGCACCTTCTAGATCGAATTGCGGCGGGAACGATTCGCGCACGCTTAACACCTTCAATTGACCCGCTTTTTCAAGGCTGCGGATTTTCGCTTCAACCGGATCAGGTTGCACCGTCGTACCGCGCACGGTAGCACGCGTAAGCGCGGTATTATCTGTCGGTGGCGTGCAAGCACACAAAGTAGCAAGGCAAAATGCCAACGTGCCGAGAATTTTCATAGCCGTTCCTTAGGTTGAGTTTGTTAGCAAACCTTACACCTTGCGAGCCATTGCCTCAACACTCGCAAACGCTGCCATGTTCACGATACCGCGCACCGTGGTGCTTTCGGTAAGGATATGCGCGGGGTAATTTGTCCCTACCAACATCGGCCCCACGGGTAAGCCATCCGCCAACATTTTGGTCATGTTATAAGCGATATTCGCCGAATTCAGGTCAGGGCACACCAACAAATTCGCTTCGCCTTCAAACGCCGCGCCTTTGAACATGCGATCACGGACTTCTTGCGATAACGCTGCATCCGCGTGCATTTCACCTTCCACCAGCAAATCGGGGTGCTTTTCACGCAAGATTTCCAGCGTGCGGCGCATTTTAGCGGAATGCACATTCATGCGGCTGCCGAAATTGGAATGCGACAGCAACGCGGCTTTTGGTTCAAACCCAAACCCTGCCACCAATTCCGCCGCTAACGCCGTATTATCCGCAAGCTGCTCCGCCGTTGGATCATCCCCGACATGCGTATCGGTGAGGAAATACGTACCTTGCTTCAAAATCAGCATCGTGACCGCCGCGACATCGCTCAAACCGGGACGCGCCCCAATCAAATCACGCACATAATGCAGGTGCGAAATGAAATTGCCTTCCACCCCGCAAATCATCGCGTCAGCATCGCCACAACGCACCATCACCGCTGCAATTTGCGTGGTACGTGCTGTCATGACGCGACGGCTATAGGTCGGCGTTACACCCTTGCGGCACATCGCGGCGTAATGCTCTTCCACATGACGTTCGTAATCAGGATTATTGCGCGGGTCAACCACGGTAATGTTTTCACCGATTTTCAGGCGCAGATCGTAAGCTTCGATATTGCGTTGGATCAGCTCAGGATTGCCCAGCAAGATCGGTTTGCAAATGCCATCGTCCACCAACTGCTGCACGGCATTGATGACACGCTGCGATTCACCTTCGGCAAACACGATGCGTTGCGGGTTGCGCTTGGCTTTTTCAAACACCGGCTTCATGGTCATGCCGGAGCGGAACACGAAGCTTTCCAGTTGGCGTTCATACGCCTCGAAATCGGTAATCGGACGAGTGGCGACCCCGCTTTCCATTGCGGCTCTGGCAACACGCGGCGGAATAATCGTCATTAGGCGCGGGTCGAATGGCTTGGGAATCAGGTAGTCGCGCCCGAAGTGGAATTCCGCGCCACCATACGCCGAGACCACCACGTCAGAGGCTTCGCGCATGGCAAGGTCGCCAATCGCTTCGACCACCGCGATTTTCATCGCCTCATTAATTTCGGTGGCACCCACATCCAACGCACCCCGGAACAGGAACGGGAAGCACAGCACGTTGTTCACCTGATTCGGATAATCGCTGCGTCCGGTGGCAACAATCGCGTCAGAACGCACTTCGTAAATCAGTTCGGGGCGGATTTCTGGCTCAGGGTTGGCGAGCGCAAGGATAAGGGGGTTTTCCGCCATCACCTTAACGTGGTGCTGTTTCAGCACACGTGGCGCGGACAAACCGAGGAAAACATCCACGCCGTCCATCACATCATCCAGCGTGCGGGCATCGGTGTCGATGGCGTAGGCAGCATTGTACGGGTTCATTTCTTCGACCCGACCTTTGTAGATAATGCCGAAACGGTCGTTAACAATGATATTGTCTTTCTTTAAACCCATTTCGACCAGCAAATTCATGCAGGCAATCGCCGCCGCACCCGCGCCAGAACACACCAACTTCACGTCTTCGATATTCTTACCCGCGACGCGCAAACCGTTACGGATTGCTGCTGCCACGCAAATCGCCGTGCCATGCTGGTCGTCGTGGAACACCGGAATTTTCATCATCGCTTTCAGGCGTTTTTCCACCTCAAAACATTCCGGCGCTTTAATATCTTCGAGGTTAATACCGCCGAAGGTCGGTTCGAGTAAGCTGATCGCATCCACTAAACGGTCAACGTCGAGCGTGTCCATTTCAATGTCGAAGGCATTTACACCTGCGAATTTCTTGAACAATACCGCCTTACCTTCCATGACGGGTTTGGAAGCGAGTGCGCCAATCGAACCTAAGCCCAGCACCGCCGTGCCGTTGGAAATGACCGCTACCAGATTGCCACGGCTGGTGTAATCCGCCGCACAAGCAGGGTCAGCCGCAATCGCAAGGCTGGCTGCCGCCACACCGGGGGAATACGCCAGTGCTAAATCGCGCTGGTTCGCCATGTTTTTGGTGGGGGTGACTTCGAGTTTGCCCGGTTGCGGGAAGCGGTGGTAGTCGAGTGCGGCTTGGTCTAATTCGTCTTTCATAGCGGTGGTTATCCTAAAGCAATTATCGAAACGTAGCCCCGACACTTATGGAAGAATCGTGCCGATATTGGGCTAACTTGTCATTTTCTTGCTAACTGAATGATGCGTAAGTGTTTTGTATTTCTGGGAAAAACGGGGTGTCTTGTCAGAAACGCCGTTAGGTGGCGGAAATCCGCCGCCCGACCAATGGCATTCTGGCGGAATACCGCCGTCTATCTGATATTACCTGACTTTTGTGCAATGCGAAAATTTTTATTAAGCCATTGTTTTTAAAAAAGTTTAAATCTTTATTGGCAAAATAGGGAGAGTTGGCACGTTTCTTCCAATACTGAAACCGTGTTTAACCGCAATTCTTTGGAGAGAGAGATGAAAAAGACCTTACTGACCCTGACTACCGCTGTTGTTCTCGGCCTGTCCAGCATGTACAGCTACGCTGCTGACCCGATCGTCATCAAGTTCAGCCACGTAGTTGCACCCGATACCCCTAAAGGCAAAGCGGCTGACAAGTTCAAAACACTGGCGGAAGAAAAAACCAAAGGCGCAGTCAAAGTTGAAGTTTACCCCAACAGCACGCTCTACAAAGACAAAGAAGAAATGGAAGCCCTGCAAATGGGTGCTGTACAAATGCTCGCGCCGTCACTGGCAAAATTTGGTCCATTGGGCGTGAAAGAGTTTGAAGTATTCGACCTGCCTTACCTGTTCCGCAACTACGACGACCTGCACAAAGTTACCCAAGGCGAGATTGGTGCTGGCTTGCTGACCAAACTGGAAGCCAAAGGCGTAAAAGGCTTGGCGTACTGGGATAACGGTTTCAAGGTGATGAGCGCCAACAAACCACTGAAAACCCCGGATGATTACAAAGGCTTGAAAATGCGTATCCAATCTTCCAAAGTACTGGAAGCGGAAATGCGTGCCTTGGGCGCAAACCCACAAGTCATGCCATTCTCCGAAACTTACCAAGCCCTACAAACCGGCGTTGTTGACGGTACTGAAAACCCACCATCCAACCTGTTCACCCAAAAAATGCACGAAGTGCAGAAGAACGCAACCGTCACCAACCACGGTTACTTGGGTTACGCGGTCATTGCGAACAAAGATTTCTGGGAAAAACTGCCGGAAGACGTGCGCAAAGGCTTGGATGAAGCAATGAAAGAATCCACCGATTTCGCCAACCAAATCGCCAAGGAAGAAAATGACAAGGCACTGGAAGCCGTGAAAGCCTCTGGTAAAACTGAAGTCTATACCCCGACTGAAGACGAAGTGAAAGCAATGCAGAAAGCACTTGCACCCGTTCACGCGGAAATGGCAGATCGCATGGGCAAAGACCTGATCGACTCCATTTACAAAGCCACTGGGTTTGATCCTTCTAAATAAGTGGAAGGCGCGGGGAGAGGAGCAAACACTCTCCCCCCAATACATTTTGGAGGAGGAATGTATGAAGTGGCTCGATCATCTGGAAGAAATTTTCATTACCGCGTTGATTGGCGTAGCGACGCTGATCATTTTTATTGCGGTGGTTCACCGTTACGCTTCCGGCTTACCGCTGGGTGCTTTCCAAGATTTTTTACTCAGTATTCACATGAGCTGGGCGCAGGAGTTGTGCATCATCCTGTTCGTGTGGATGGCGAAATTCGGCGCGGCTTACGGCGTGCGTCAAGGCATTCACGTTGGGGTGGATGTGCTGGTTAATCGCTTGAACCCTGACAACCGTCGTCGTATGACCACGGTAGCATTATCCGCTGGCATTCTGTTTACCGGCATCGTTGCTATTCTGGGCGCTCGCATGGTCTGGGAAAACGGGCTGGCGTATGTTGCCCTGAATGCGTTGGGCATGGATGCGGGCAGTCATTACGAAGGCCCTACTACCCCTGATTTGGAATGGCCAACGTGGATCGTGTATCTGGCAGTGCCGCTGGGTTCGTCGTTAATGTCGTTCCGGTTTATGCAAGTGCTGGCGAATTTCTGGCGCACGGGCGACTTGCCCCACCATGACCACGGTCATGTCGAAGGGCTGGATGACGTTGAACCCTTCCCTATCGTGGAGCAAAAACCATGAGCGCACTAATCATTTTTGGCTTGTTAATGATGCTGATGCTGACAGGGATGCCGATTTCCATCGCGCTCGGTCTGACGGTATTGACCTTTTTGTTTACCATGACCTCTGTGCCGATTGAGGCGGTGGCGTTAAAGCTGTTCACGGGCATTGAGAAGTTCGAGATCATGGCAATTCCGTTTTTTATCTTGGCGGGTAACTTCCTCACGCATGGCGGGGTGGCGAAACGCATGATTTTCTTTGCCTCGTCGATGGTGGGACATTGGTACGGCGGCTTGGGCTTGGCAGGTGTCTTGGCTTGCGCCTTGTTTGCGGCAGTATCGGGTTCTAGCCCTGCAACCGTGGTAGCGATTGGCTCGATTTTATTGCCTGCGATGGTGAAAGCGGGTTTCCCCAAGCAATTTGGCGCTGGTGTTATTACCACCTCTGGGGCGTTGGGGATTTTGATTCCGCCCTCCATCGTGATGGTGATGTATGCGGTGGCAACCAATACCTCGGTGGGTGCGTTGTTCATGGCGGGTGTCGTCCCCGGTTTCTTGCTGGCAATGTTTTTGGGGTTAACGACGTGGTATCGGGCGCGGAAAAACAATTACCCGCGTCAACCCAAAGCGACTGTGGCAGTACGGATTAAGGCTTTCCGCGATTCGATGTGGGGCTTGTTGCTGATCGTGGTAGTCATGGGCGGGATTTACTCCGGTATCTTTACCCCGACTGAAGCGGCGGCCATGAGTGCGGTGTATGCCTTCGTCGTGGCGGTGTTCGTATACAAGGACATGGGCTTGAAGGATGTGCCGAAAGTATTGCTGAACTCTGCCAGCATGTCGGCAATGTTGCTGTACATCATCACCAACGCGGTCATGTTCTCGTTCATTATGACCAATGAGCAAATCCCGCAAACCTTGGCGGAGTGGATGTTGGCGCAAGGCTTGGGGCCGATTATCTTCCTATTGGCGGTGAACGTACTGTTGCTGATGGCGGGTAACTTCATGGAACCGTCCAGTATCACCTTGATTTTTGCACCGATCCTGTTCCCCATGGCAATCAAGCTGGGCATTGATCCGATCCATTTTGGCATCTTGATGGTAGTGAATATGGAGGTGGGGATGTGTCATCCGCCCGTGGGCTTGAACCTCTATGTCGCGTCGGGGATTACCAAAATGGGCATTACCGAGCTGACCATTGCGGTTTGGCCTTGGTTACTGACCATGCTGGGCTTCTTGGCATTGGTGACGTATGTACCGGCGCTCAGCCTGTGGTTGCCGCGCATGATGGGCATGTTGTAGGGAGTAGGAACAATGACTGAAGTAAAACCGTTTAAAACCATTTTGTATGCCACCAACTTGGGCACGCACATGCGCCCCGTATTTCGGCAAGCAGTCAATTTGGCGCGTATCCATCAGGCGAAGATCATCATGTTGCACGCGGTTGCGCCAATTGGCATGACCGGGCAGGCGATTTTGTCAATGTACTTGCCCGACAAGGAAGTGCATGACATTGAGCAGGACAGCATGAATCAGGTGATCGAAACCATGCGCGAACGCCTGAAAAACTACTGCTCTGAAGAGGATGACATCTGCAAGGATAAGGATGCACTGATCGACAAAATTGCCGTCAGCGCGGGCAATCCGGCGGATGTGATCAACCATTATGCGGAAACGCACGGGGTGGATTTGATCGTGATTGGCACACATACCCGCCATGCGGGTGGGCATACCATGCTGGGGTCAACGGCGCGGACGGTGACGCAGCATAGCAAAGTGCCGGTGTTGATGATTCCGAATGGCGAATAGTGTTTCGCTTTCATTGAGCCATGTGTTTACGCCTGCCGGTCTCCTCATCGGCGGGCGTTTTTTTATCCGTTACTATCCCCCCGTTATGGTTTACTTTGTGTCGAAAGTGAGCTGATTTATCCATTACTTTGCGTCTGAAACTGGCAAAAATAACCCTTACTTTATGCTAAAATATTGTTTCAATTTCGTGAAACAGTCATCAATTCAAAGGCTTATATGATCATTTCCAGCGTAGAGAAACTTATTGATGGAAAACTGCCGGGGCACGTGCAGTTCAACGCAACTATCCGTGAAGCGTGCAAACGCATGTGTGAACTGAATGTTGGGGCAGTAAGCGTTCACGCCGTCTGTAGCGGGTTAGAAGCTAACGGTTGAGCCAAAGGGAAGCGCACCGAGACAGACTTATGAGCCAAGCCTTGTGAGCAAATGTCCCGCATCAATATCGCCATATTCATCCCCAATTGACGTGCCGTCCCCAGCACGGTCATCACCGTTGGACGGAATCTGTCACCTTGTGCCGACTGGCTGGCAAAGCTGGTTTTCCGCCATTGCACATACGGCCTGATCACCCGCTCGGCACGGTTATTGGTGAGGGGAATGCGACTATCCTTGAGGAAAGTCCAACACATCGCCTCATCCTTGAGCAAATGCTTGCATTGGTTGGTGGTGCGTTTGCAATTCTCCAATGCCAAGCCTTTGTTGAGCGTGGCTTGGAAGCTGCGGCGCAAGCGGAGTATCCGCCGTTGGTAGCGAGCGGCTTCATCGGGTTGTTGTTGCCAGCGGTGATGGGTGCGGACGGTGGTATAGGCGAGTAACAACAGGCGTTTGCCCACGCTTCCCCCTTCGCCGCAACGCCCCGCCATTTTGCGGAAGTGGCGGATCAAATGCGCCCAACACAGTTGCCGCCGTTCGGGTGGGACGTTGCCGTAACCACTGAAGTGGTCGGTGACCAGATAGCCAGTAAAGCTGCCCAACAAGGCATCGGCGGCGGCCTTGCCGCGTGAGTAATGGGTCATGAAGTAACTCACGCTATGGTCAGCCAATGCCCATAACCAGTAAGTGTTCGTACCGCGATAATGGCGGGTTTCATCGGCGTGGCATACCGCTTGTCCGCGTACATACTGACCTACTTGACGGTATAGCGGCCCCATCCACGGAATGGCTTTGCCTTGCGCCTTGCTGATAGCCCCAGTGCTAAAACGCACGTGGCACATTTCCCACAACAGAACCTGGATCTGGCGCATGGATAGGCGGAACTGACCACTCAAAATCACCACCCAGGCGATCACGCCTGCACCCATTTGACCGCTCGGCACCCAATCCGGCCACTGGCTGTGGTGCTTGATGCCGCAGGATTGGCAAACACCCTGATAAAACTGGTGTTCCGTCACGTCCGGTGGCGGCGGTGGAGCAATATCCGTGACCTGATGGCGGTAAGGGTTTCCCCAATCAATCGCCACTGCCCCACCACAGGAACAGGTGCTTTCAGGGAAATACTGTTCGGTACGGGTCACTTGTTCGGGAGGATATAACGCCCGTTCGTGACGCGGATGCCCCGGTTGCCCACCGTGTGGGCGGCTACTCCCCTTGCGTTTGGGACGCAACGCCCGTTGTTCCGGGCTGTCGGAGGACGGCGCTTTGGAACTGTTACGCGAACTGCTGCCGAATTTGGCAACCAGTTCTTCCAGTTGTTTTTGCAGCATTTCGACTTGTTGCTCCAGCACCGCCACCCGTGCCACTTGCTTCTCCAACTCAGTTATCCGTTCCTGTTGGCGCACGATCACCTGATGCGCTTCATCCAGTGTCGTGGGTAAGGTAGGAACGGCGGCTAACAAGGGGTAAATGACTCGCTGTTGGGATGGGGTGAATTTACTACAAGTTCGCTGGAATGCCTAATAGAGGGCGTGAACGCTTACGTTGGGGCACTGGTGGTCTTTGATCAGCAACAACTGGTAGGCATTTTAAGTGAGCGGGACGTGATCCGCCGCTGTCTGGGTATCGACCTCCATGTGGACGAGACCGCTGTTGCGATGGTCATGACCAAAACCCCCATCACCATTGACGCTGGCAGCAGTCTGGCAAACGCGCTGGAAGTCATGCAAACGGGCGGTTTCCACCATCTCCCGGTGACAAAAGACGGTCAGCTTATCGGCTTGCTGGAGCTGGATGACATCCCTGAGGAATACCATTTGCTGCTGGAACAATTCAAGGAATTACGGGCAAGGTAGAAAACAGGTTGCGTTATCCTTGCTCAACTCCCGCAAACTCGACCAAACTGGAATTATATTCCAGATTGGTCAACCCCATGTTTATACACAGAACTTTGCAGAAAACCATCCATCTCGCTTCCCAATCTTTCCCTATTCTGGGTCGCATCAGGTTCTACCGGTTTTTCAGGAGCGGGCAACGTAATCTCAGGTGGTGCAGCTTGTTGTCCATCGGGTTTCAGGTCTGGTATAGCGCCAAATGACGGTAAATCCTGAAAAAACTGCTGGAAGAATTCATCATTCAACGGGCTGTTTTTGAAAAACGGATCATCGAACGGATCTTTACCACCGAACGGTGAATGACCAAACGGAAAACCGTTGCCAAAAACATTACCAAACAAGGCATCCGGCCTCATTTCCAGTGCCTGCAACACGGCCTGCTTGCGCTCTTCCGGCAAGTCCACTTGCGCCAGTTGCTGACGGATTTCTTCCTTGCTGCCTTCAAAAGTGAACGTGCGGGTAGCGTTGGCCTGATCCTGATAATTGATTTCCGCGTGGAAACGCCCATCCGATAAGGTGTAGACCTGCACGGCCTGCGACTGTAGCTGAATATTGGAGGTAATGGGCGGGTGCTGGTTCTGAAACGAGTCATTTGCCCAAGTGAAACTGCTCAACAGGGTCGTCACCATCCATGCTAAAAGGTGTTGTGCTTTCATATACCATGCCTCAAAATCGTAAACACATCCCCCAACACCCCATCCTCCCCACGCTTACGCCCTGCTGCTGCATTGTCATATACCACCAACAACGCGGTTGCGTCGTTACCTTGCGTGAATAAACACAACCCCTCAGCGTGATCATTCCCATGACCGTGCGGAATGTCCGCCACCACCTCCAGCACAACACGGGGAATCAGGCTTTCCGCATCCGGCTTAGCCCCGCCCTGCCAACGGTAAACCCGTACCGGGCCATCCAGACTCATGGTCGGCCCTGCCAAGATCAGCAAATCCTCACCTTGCACGCACAAATCGCGGATTCCCAAACCATCCAGTTGCAGGAAATGCTTGCGGTAGGGACGATCCTCCTCGCCGATACGCGCCAGTTTTAGCACGGTGGGATCGCCGTCATCTTCCACACACTCGATTTCCAACAACACCGCCCAGCCGCGTAATACTGGCCCGCGCAAACCGAGGAACAGTCGCTTGCCAATCACCGCCAGACCTTCCACATCAAAGCCGTTATCTTTGCCGGGGATTTTCAGGAAAGGCTTCAAGTGTGGGTCATCGTGCAAAGCTTCCATCAGCGCATTGCCGTTGGTGTGCAGCGGCAACTGTGCGCCGGATGCTTGCAGTGTTGGAACGCCATCAACCGCGTTCAGCGGAATGCGGGCAATCAGGTAACGGTTCGGGTCAGGCACAATCCTCACCAGCCGTTCAATACCTTTTTCGGTGGATTTGTCCGACTGCGGCTTCTTGCGCTTGAGGCTGTGCGAACCCACCACCCACAAATAACCGTCGTGGTACGCCAAGCCTTCCACATCGACTTCGTTATCGTCTGCATCCGCCGCGACCGGCAATGACAAATAATCGTGCAAAGCAAAGCGGGTATGCGCGGCGTACAGCGGATTACCATCCGCCTCCGAGCCTTGGTAGCTGAGGCGTTCCAGATGAATGCTTTCGTCGTTGGCAACCCACAACGTGTCGCCGATTTGCACAATGGCAGACAGCGCGTCGCGGCATTCCAGCGCGGACGGGGCGAAGGTGAAGTGGACAGCTTTCATGCAGATTTTTCCGTTACCTTACAAATTCAAATTAACCAACAACCGCCCCTGAATCCGCCCTGCCAGAATATCTTTAGCCGCTTGCGGCACTTCCTCCAACGCAATCGCGCAACCCAGCTCGGCATACGCACTCGGTGGCATCGCAGCAGCAAGACGTTCCCACACCTTCACGCGCCGTTCCTGCGGGCAACTCACCGAATCCACCCCGCGCAAACTCACATTACGCAAAATAAACGGCATCACCGTGGTATTCAACTCGAAACCACCTGCCAAACCGCACGCTGCCACCGCACCACCGTACTGCATTTCTGCCAGCACCCGCGCCAAGGTACTGCCGCCCACCACATCCACTGCACCTGCCCAGTTCTGGCTTTCCAACGGATTAGCGGGGCGGCTCATTTCTTCACGCGAAATGAATTCTTTTGCACCCAAACCCGTCAGAAAATCTTGCGTCTCAGGACGACCCGACACCGCCACAACGTGATAGCCGAGTTGCGACAATAGCAATACGGACACGCTGCCCACACCACCCGCAGCACCTGTCACCACCACTTTGCCGGAAGCGGGTGTCACGCCCGCCTCTTCCAACGCCATCACGCACAACATCGCGGTAAAGCCCGCCGTGCCAATAATCATCGCTTGCTTCGCATCCAATCCCGTAGGCATCGGCACCAGCCAATCCGCTTTCACGCGAGCTTTCTGCGCAAAGCCACCCCAGTAACGTTCGCCTACACCCCAGCCCGTGAGGATCACCTGATCACCCGGTTTGAAACGCTCAGAAGCCGATTCCGCCACTGTTCCCGCAAAATCAATCCCCGGAATCATCGGAAATTTGCGGATAATTTTGCCCGTACCTGTGACTGCCAAACCGTCTTTGTAGTTGAGCGAGGAATAGGCAACGTCGACCAACACCTCACCTTCCGGCAAGTCAGCAACGTCAAGGCGGCGTACTTCCGCGTGGGTTTTACCTTCGACTTGGCTCAGTAATAATGCTTTGAACATAATCAGCCTCCTTTGCGCATTTTTGCGAAATCCAACATCCGCTGCGTCGACGTTAATGCCTTCACGCGGATTTCCTCATCGACAAAAATCTCGTTATTGCCGGTTTCCAACACTTGCAGCAAATTGTGCAAACCGTTCATCGCCATCCACGGGCAATGCGCACAACTACGACAGGTTGCGCCTTCGCCCATTGTCGGCGCAGCAATGAACTCCTTGCCCGGTGCGGCTTGCTGCATCTTGTAGAAAATACCGCTGTCGGTTGCCACGATAAAACGCTGCTGCGGCAAGGTTTGTGCCGCCTTGATCAGTTGCGACGTCGAGCCGACCGCATCCGCCAACTTAATGATTTCTTCCGGCGATTCGGGGTGAACCAGAATGCCCGCATCGGGGTATTTCTCGATCAGCTCACCCAGAGCGCGGGATTTGAATTCGTCATGCACCACGCAAGCCGCTTGCCACAGCAACATATCCGCACCCGTGAGGCGCTGGATATAACGCCCTAAATGCTTATCGGGTGCCCAAAGGATTTTCTTGCCCTGCTCATCCAGCCACGTCACCAAATCCACCGCAATGCTGGAGGTGACAACGTAATCGGCACGCGCTTTCACTTCCGCGCTGGTGTTGGAATACACCACCACGGTACGGTCGGGATGTTCGTCACAGAAGGGGATAAATTGGTCGGCAGGGCATTCCAAATCCAGCGAACATTCCGCTTCCAACGTTGGCATTAGCACGCGCTTTTCGGGGTTCAGAATCTTCGCGGTTTCGCCCATGAAACGCACGCCCGCCACGATCAAGGTTTTCGCGGGGTGTTCATTGCCGAATTTCGCCATATCCAACGAGTCGGAGACGTAACCGCCGGTTTCTTCCGCCAATTCCTGCAAATCGCGCTCGACGTAATAGTGGGCAACCAACACAGCGTCTTGCTCTTTGAGCAGGCGTTTGATTTTGTCTTTGACCACCGCTTTTTGTTCGGGCGTGTAATGCGGGTTCATGGACTCGATCAACGCGGTGGGCGGAACTTTGATGATGGGGATATTGAGGGGTTTGGTCATACGAGATTCTCAGCTTCAATACTATTTAATAATGCAATCAGGCTTCTGCCTATCGCCCATGCTAAATTAACAGGTACAGCATTACCAATTTGCTTATATTGACTGGTGACTGGACCAGAAAAATGCCAAGCATCGGGAAATGTCTGAATGCGTGCATATTCTCTCACCGTCAACGGACGATGCTCTTCAGGATGACAGCGTTCTGTTTGTTTTTGTGCAGGGCTGCATGTCAAGGTGAGGCTCGGCGCATTCCACGCTAAACGCCGCGCCATACCCATTTTACCACCACCGAGAAAGTAACTACCCTGCATATATTCACGCTGTAACTCATCAGGTAAATCACGCCAATACCCACCCTGTGGCACTAATTTAAGAATTTCCGCCTTACGTTTTGGGTATTTTTGCCCTTCAGAAACAGGCACATCATCGGGATACAACTCACCTGCTTGCAACGCATCTTTCAATGTAAAAATGCGCTTATAGGGAGAAGGCCATTTAAATGCCGCATTAGGCAGTAAATCATTACGAATTCCGACCAGCATTAAACGCTCACGTTTCTGAGGCACTTTATAAAAGATAGCTTTTAACACGTGCGGTTCAATTAACGTATAACCTAAATCCGCAATCACCGATTTAATAGCCGCAATAGTCTTACCATTATCGTGTTCCAACAATCCTCTAACATTCTCACCCAAAAATACGCGGGGCTGGCACTCCTTGATAGCGCGTGCAAATTCAAAAAACAATGTACCGCGCGTATCTTCAAATCCCAATTGATTGCCCGCATACGAAAAAGCCTGACAGGGAAAACCGCCTGATAAAAAATCAACACCCTTAAAGGCTGTGAAGTCGATACCACATACATCGCCTTGCACTACATTCCAATGTGGACGATTCTTTCTTAACGTGTCACAAGCATGTTTGTCTAGTTCATTCAACGCCAATGCTTTAAAACCTGCTTGCTCCAAGCCAATCGCCAAACCACCTGCTCCGGCAAACAGTTCAATCGAAGAAAAATCCCGTAGAGGTTTCACTTGTGCTTCTGCGTCCCACGTAGAATTTAACATAGCTTGGATAGGCGCAAAATCTCTCAATTGCTCAAGTAAATATTTTTTATCGCCCAAGGCATTGTAAATGGGCGTTATTTTTCCATTTTTTTCCCATGACGCTAGCGTCGACTTTGACACCGATGCAATATCAGCCAATAGATTAGCGTCAATACTTTGATTACAAGGTGAAATCATAAGTTGCTGTTAAAGTCAGCAAGGTCAATCTGGAAGCGATATTTTAGCACCGTGTGTTTAACATGCTGAAATATATCGTTGTCACTAATAGAACCTAGATGATACTGTTGCATTAACGCTCTCCTTCTTTTTTTGAAATTTCTTTGAAAATACCATCCAAAAGATCACCACGGCGAAATGTAGCCGAAAGTTGTTGCAATGAAATTACGCGCACACCGTATAACATTTCAAGCGAAATTTTTATTGAAGTGATAGCTTCAAACCAAATATCCTTCTGCTGATTGTTGAGGGCATTAATAACTTCAGCTAAGTTTCGATGATCTATATTTAGACATGCCCTCATTATCACTGCACCTATAATCATTGCAATATAATGTGATGCATAAGGTAAGAATTTAGGAGCACCTGCTTGACCTGCACGCTTTTTGCGTTCAGCTTCCACAAAGCGAAATATCAATACCGCCAAAATCGCTTCGGCAGCATTCAAATCATCAAAGATGGTGTGATACAACTTCCCGAAGTGTTCACCACGCAAGAACTTCGCCTGATGCGGTTTCTGCCGCCAAATCGCTAACACCGCCTCAGCCACCATACTGCTAGTGATAATGTTCGCACCTGAACCCGTATCATCGCGCTGGCGTTTATAAGTATAGCCCAACTCCGCCATGCCTATTTCCAATTGCTTCTGGATAGCATCGTTGGAACGTAAATCCCGCAAATCCACCGGATTCTGGCTATTGGTCGCATAGGTAATATCGTTCACCAACTCGTGATCGTCTTCCGCCAGCTCATACAGCCGCAATAACACATAGATATTGCTAAACTCTTCATGCGGTAAACCCTTCAAAGTCTGTTGGATGGTTTTGCACGTCTGCCCACCATTGATGACCTGAATCCCCTCAACCCGCACCTGAAAGTTTTCACCTTGCAAGGCATTATGCCGAAACTTACGGCAAATCATGGTAATGCCATTATTGAAAAAATAGAAATTTTCACGCTTACTCGCATCTTGCAAGGTTTCGTGAATCGCAGCATTCACCCGATTATTTCGCATCCCCAAATAACGGCGAATATTGCGTTCCAGCAATAAATCATGATGCCGTTCAAACAGTGCCGCAATTTCAGTAATCGGTACTTTGCTAATTAACACCCGTCGAAAGTTAAAATCTTCAATAATCGCTTTGCCATGCAATTGAATACTGTCATCCACCGATTTCTTACGCTGCAATACCGCGATAATCTCATCGTGATTGATATGTACCCATTGCACTTGATCAGCCGTATAGCCAGATTGTGTTATCCAATTGTCCGCAGCCTGCGTCCAACGTGCACCGTTATTGCACAACACCACCCGCACATTCGGAATATAACCATCCCGAATCAATGAACGAATTTCTTCAATACGCGGCTTAATACGCGGATTCATCAATACCTGTTTATCGGGATCAAACAAGGTCGCCACGGTTTGAAGCGCATGTTTCACACCGTTTTCAGGAAAGTTGGCTGTGCCTTGCAAATCTTTGTGTTTGTACTTGCCTTGAAACAGAGTGACGGTAAACTCGCCATCGTCCACATCACTAAAGTGCAACGCATCGACCCCGACATCGTTACCGCCCTCCGTCAGTAATTCCGCCGCCGCATCCAGTGGCAGCTCCAACGCAGTACTCACGCACAATAAGACAAACGCCAGCGAACGTTGCTTGCTCTCATCTTTACCGACGATAGGCTCAAGCAAGCCAACATGCTCCTTGAGGATACCCGTAAGGCGTTGATCAACAATGCTGGCATTGATATTCATAACTTAACGCTTTTTACCTTTGTTGCCATTGGTGCTTTTCTTAGCTGCCGCAGCTTTCTTGGCAAGTTTTTTCTTTTTACTGCCTGCCGCTTTGCCGGAGGCTTTGAGTTTTTGAGGGCCGGTGTACGTGCCTACCAAGCCTTCGATGGTACGCCGATTGAAACGCTGTTTCAAAAACCGCTCAATATTCACCATTAAATTCCATTCGGAACTTTGCACGAGGGTAATTGCCGTGCCCTTCGCATCGCCACGCCCGGTACGCCCAATACGATGGATGTAATGCACGCCCGTGCGCGGCACATCCACATTGATCACCAACTCCACGCCCGCAATATCCAAACCTCGCGCCGCAAGGTCAGTCGCAATCAAGGCTTTAATCGTGCCATCACGGAAAAACGCCATAATACGGTTGCGCTCTTTCTGATCCATATCGCCGTGCAATACGCCGCAACGCACGCCTTTGGCTTGCAAACCACCGACCAAACTATCCGCACGCGCCCGACTATTGGTGAAAACCACCGCTTTCTCAAACGTTTCATTCAGCAGCAACCACGCCAGCAAGCGTTGTTTGTGCACAGCATCGTCGGCAATAATCACCTGTTGCTCAAGGTTTTCATGCTCGTCTTGCAGCGTATTCAGGCGCAACATTTCCGGTTCACGCAGCAGCTTCTCGGCGATTTTGATCATGCCATATTGCTGAAGCGTGGCAGAAAATAACAACGTTTGACGCTCTGGATTACACGCCGCCGCAATGGTTTCCAACTCTTGGCTGAAGCCCATTTCCAGCATCCGGTCAGCTTCGTCGAGGATCAGCACTTCCAGACGCGAAAACTCCGGGGTTTGCGCTGCCATCAATTCCAGCACACGCCCCGGCGTGGCAATCACGATTTCGGCATTGTTGAGCAGCATGTTTTGCTGCACGCGAAAATCTGCCCCGCCCGTAATCAGCCCTACTTTTAGCGACGTGAATTCCGCCAATTGCAGGCATTGCTGGTGAATTTGCTTCGCCAATTCGCGGGTCGGCACAAGTACCAATGCCCGCGTACCAAAATACTCAGACGGATTTGCCAGTAAATGGTGCAGAGTCGGCAGCAAAAACGCGGCGGTTTTGCCACTGCCCGTTTCGGCACTGACCAGCAAATCGCGACGCGTCATGGCGCGAGGAATCGCCGCTAACTGCACGGGGCGGGGTTGCACGAAGCCCATTTTTTGCGCGGCTTGCAACAGCGGTGCGGCGAGCGCGAAGTCAGCAAAAGTGGGGGAAGCCTGTTCCGGCGCGAGTGCTTGTTCCATGTATCGTGATTCCTTGCTGCCATGACGGGATGTCGTGACGATGTTGCCCCCGATTGTACGGCATTTCACGCGCATCAGGGGACAGGTGCAAAATTTTCCAACAGAAAAGCCAACTGGGTACGTGTTTTCAATTCAAAGGCGGCGATGTCTGCCTCAAACAGTGCCTGCGGGCGATTCAGCCCTGACTTTCCGGCATAAAACACGTAGTTACCGCCCGGTACGGTACACACCAGCAGCACCTTGAAATACTGTTTAAGGCTGCGAAAAAAGAAACTGTCGGCAGGCGGTAATTCGTGACAATTGATCACCAGCCAGCCATCAGGCGAGAGCACGCGGCGGCTTTCGTGGAAAAATTTCTGTTGCATCTGAAACGGGTCGGCACGAATCGCGTGGTACATATCCGCGAAAATCAGGTCGGTGGACGCGCTGGGTTGCTCCACAATGTAATCGCGCCCGTCAGCGACGGCGATAGCAATGCGTTCCGAGGTGGGGATACCAAAATAATCTTGCGCGATTCCCGCCACGGCAGCGCGTAACTCCACCGCTTGGATGTGCAATTCGGGGTTAATACTGTGCGCCGCCCGCACTAAACATCCACCGCCTAAACCAAACACCGTGACATGCGCAGGCTCACCCAACGCCAGTCCTAACAACATCGCCCGTGTGTAATCGTGTACCAATCTATTGGGGTGATGCAAATCCATGCGGCTTTGTTCGTAGAGAGAATCAAACGACAACACTCGTTGTCCGTCGTGATCCACCACCAAGACTTTACCCCACGTATCGTATTGCTGATGCACGAGAATATCGCCTTCAAACATCACAAAGCTATCGACACCATAAGACCCACTGAACAAAATCAGCGGCTTTTTCAACAGGTCTTTGAAACTCATCTTACGCGCCATCAGAATAAAAGCTCCATGATAGGAAGGTGAGCATTATAGTCCAAGGTGTATCATGGGAACTTAACCAAATGCTACCGTGCTATCCTAAACCTATCACCACTGAAAATAGAGCATCGCCATGTTGCAACGCCTACCTGTTGGTATCCAAACCTTTTCCGAACTTCGCAGCCGTGACTGCTTGTATGTGGATAAAACCGAAGCGATCCACCACTTAATCACGCTGGGGAAATACTTTTTCCTGTCGCGTCCGCGCCGCTTTGGCAAATCGTTGCTGCTTTCCACCATCAAGGAAATTTACCAAGGTAATCGTGCCTTGTTCGACGGCTTGTGGATTGCGGATCAGTGGGATTGGGGCAAGGTACATCCAGTCATTCATCTATCATTTGCCAGTATGGGCTACCGCGACTTGGGATTGGATGCGGCTATTCGCTTGCAATTACAAAGCCTTGCCAACGATTACGGTATCCACTCGGATAACAGCGGTAGCATTGCCCGCATCTTCGCCGAATTGCTGGAAAAACTCGCCAAACAACACGGCAACGTCGTACTGCTCATCGACGAATACGACAAACCGCTGATCGACTACCTCGACGATATTCCGCAAGCCAAAGCCAACCAACAGGTGATGAAAACCTTTTACTCGGTACTCAAAGACAGTGACCCGCATCTGGAGTTTTTGCTGATCACGGGTGTATCGAAATTCAGCCGCGTGTCGATTTTTTCCGATTTAAATAACCTGTTCGACCTGACGATGGACTACAGTGCGGCCACCTTGTTGGGCTACACACAAACCGAATTAGAGCAGTATTTTGAACCCTACATGCCCGCCGTGCAAAAGCGTTTGAAGGTTGATCGTGAAACATTACTCGGTCAATTACGTTATTGGTATAACGGCTATCGGTGGGATTTAGAATCCTCGGTTTACAACCCGTATTCGATTTTGAGCTTTTTCCAAGCGCAAGCCTTCCGCAATTTCTGGTTTGAATCGGGCACGCCCACGTTTTTGCCCAAGCTAATGCACCGCGATAAGGTCTATCGGCTGGATAAATTCAAAGTCGATGAATTAATGCTGGGTAATTACGATCTGGAAACCTTGCAATTGATTCCGGTGATGTTCCAAACGGGCTATCTGACCCTGCAAAGCCAAGACAAGCACGGCATGTACTGGCTGGACTACCCCAACCGTGAAGTCCGCCGTTCCATGCTGATTTTCCTGATGTCGGAATGGGCGCATGTCGAGCCAGCCTATGCCACGCCAATGGTGGCACAACTCAATGATGCGTTTGATGATAATGACGTACCGGCAGTGATTGAGGTCATGAAAACGGTGTTCAAGAAAATCCCCTATCAGATTTTCATTAAAGATCGCGAGGCGTATTACCACAGCTTGATTTACCTGACCTTCTTTTATTTGGGGCAATTCGCCCAGGCAGAAGTGAACGAGAATAACGGGCGGGTGGATTGCGTGGTAAAGACTCCCACGCATATTTACATTCTCGAATTCAAGCTAGATAAAACGGCACAAGTGGCAATGGCACAAATTAAAGGACGCGATTATGCAGGTGCATTCCGCGACGACCCGCGCCCGAAAGTGCTGGTCGGCATTAATTTCAGCAGCGAGTTGAAAAGTGTGGATGATTGGGTGATGGAAGTAGCACCGTGACCGATAACGACCAAAAAATCCGCTATTTCCGCCAACACATTCCGACCTTTGCGTGCGTCCCCGGCTGTCACGATTGCTGCGGCCCCACCACCACGTCCAGCGAAGAAATGGCACGCTTGCCGGAAAAAAGCGAGGCAGAACACGATGCCGCGCTCGCTGAGTGGCGTTGCCCACACCTTGGCACAAACGGTTGCCAAGTGTACGCAGAACGCCCGCTGATTTGCCGCCTGTTTGGTACAACCCCACGTTTGGCTTGCCCGAATGGGCAACGCCCCGCCGTGATGATTGGCCCCAAACTAGAACGGCAAATCATGCGTTTTTTCAAGGAAACCCGCCAAGTATTGGTGTGAGCGGCTACAACAAATCCGCCCCAATCGTGCCGCGCAAGCTCTCCAGATACCCCGCCGTGCGAATCCGCGCCAACTTGTCCTGCGCCTGTTGCAACCGTCCGGCAATATCCAGCCGTTCCGCCACATCCTGATGGGTTTCCTTGGCAAGGAACGCTTGCAGATACGCGCAATGGCGTTCCCACAATGCCGCATCGCGCTGTTGCTTGGTTTCCAACCGTTGCTGATACCAGTCGGATGCCAGCAACGCCTCGCGGGTAAACAATGCGCGAATGTCGGGATGATGCGCATCCCTACCCTCGTACTGTCCCGTTGCCATGATATGCAGCAAGGCTTTCAGCGGCGGGCAAGCATCCTCAATACTGCCATCATCCAAATACGCCTGCGCCACTTGTTGCTGCGCTTCGACAATATTATTCACCCCATCCACAAACACATCCATGCCTTGCGTTTCGGGTTTGAGGATGTCTTCGCCGAATACCACCGCCGGATTGTCGAAGATTTTGCCCATGAAGGTGGCAACAAAGCGGTCAGTAATCCGATACCCCAAGCGGCTGGCCTGCACCCATTGCCCGTGATGCTCGAAATCACTCAAGGCTTCCAGATAACCGTGTTCGATCAAATACGCCGGATCGCGCTCGTTTTCGCGCAGCCGTGACCAAATTTCGGGAATCAGCAAACTGATGTCGTGGTCAACGCGCAAATTCGCGCCGATATAGCCTGCCGCGCTGGAAAAACCTGCATAGCCGCTGATCATGAACGACACCAGCGCATTATTCAGATCCGCCGTGGTGCGCAAAGCGTTGAACGGTGCTTTGGTCAACGCACCTTCACTGCCCGCCCCTGTGGTAGAGGGCGATTTGCCGGTCACGCTACAGATGAAATCCATAAACAGTTCCGGCAATTCCTGATAATGGATCGGGTTGAACACCGCCAACGGACGGATGCCTTTGCCCGGCGGATTGTTGCGCCGCCCGGTCAGCACCGCATCCACCGGTGTCATCAACGGCTGATCCAACGGCACGCGCCGCAGGAAACGCGCCCCCATTTCCGCGATGTATTTGCGCATCGGCTGCTGCAAGTCAGGGCGAATTTGCAGGTAACGCGGGTTCTCGCTGGGCTTGCCATTCACCAAACGCGGGTTGGCGGAGGACACTACGTATTCGCCGGATTCATGTGCGGCTTGCAGCAAATTCGCCATTGGCGCGGTGTATTTCTGGAACTCGACCACATCCTCAACGATTTCGGTGAGGTTATCGCCCTTGAGCGGCTCGAAATTGGCAATGAAGTTGCCCGGTTGTGCCATGTCGAACTCAGTTTGCTTGTCGAAACCGCGATGAATCGCTTCATCAGGGCGTTGGAACAGGCGATATTCGCAGTTTTTCACCAATTTGACGCTAGGGTTGGAGGATTTCGGCGAACGGTTGGGCAACTTGTCCGCGCTCACCACTACCGACGCGCTAATGTCGTCTTCCATCTGCACTTTTTCGGTGGCGATGAAATCTTGGCGGACTTTGTAGGTGCGCCAGTTGCCGCCTTTGCCCAAACCGACCCGCAAATACGACGCCACCAAGTCGCGTCCGTTGTGTTTAAGCGCGTTCCCCGGCATTCCGTTGATCACGTCCACCGAGAAATGCTTGCGCCAATCCTTGCCCCATTCCGGTTTATACATGCGCTTGATGATGAAAGCTTGCGACAAAATCCGCGCCGGAATTGCCGACAGCCACGCATTGTAGGCATCGGTATGGCTGGGTGATGGGGTAAACAGCTTAATCACCGAGCCAAGGCTGCGTTCTTCGCTGAGCGGTTGACGGGAAGGGTCACGGTCTTCGTCTGCACATTCGGGCTTGAAGCGGGTGCTGTAATCGTAGTCGAAAATCGCCGCGACTTGATCCATATCCGTCTCGAAATCTTGCACGAATACCGGGCCGTAAATCACCGCATCATTCAACGATTTGGAAATTTCTGACTTGCCGCCGCCGGATACGGTGCAAGGCTTGTGGCAGAACGTGCCTTCCGCATCCGTGCCGATAATCCGCCAGCTTGGAGCCGAGGGGTGTTTCTGCATTTCGGTCTTGTAGCCGTTGGGCTGCATATAGACTTTATTGGGGCGCAATTTGAGGCTGTGTTCGCCCGTAGCATTTTTCCAGCGGATGCTTTGGGTGCGCAAATCCATGCGGATGTCGAGCGGCAAATAGATCACGTCGGGGTGGGCTTTGTCGATGGCGTAGCCTTCGGGCTGCACGTCCATTACCGCGCCAAATTGCGCCACCATGCTGTCGAAATTGTAAACGTCGGGGCGTTTGCGGGTGCGGCTATCCGTGCCGTATTCTTCACCGTGGTTGCGGCGTTGGAAGGCGAGTGCACCGCCTGCGTGTTCTTCTTCAGCCAGCCCGAACAGGTTGGCGGAATAGCTGATCTGGGTTTTGACTTCTTTCTTGCAATAGCCGTAATAGTTGTCGGCGAGGATGGTGACAATCACGCCGCGTTTGTCGCGTGCCACAATTTTGAAAGCACTGCCGTCGTTGTAACGCTCACCTTCCTCTTTCCAGCACATACCGTCTTTGCGCTGGCGTTCCGTGGCTTGATCGTAGTGCGGCAAACCGAGTTCTTGCTTGGTCAAGCGGGTCAAGTGCGGGGCAAGAATCACGCAGCCGGTATGCCCTGTCCAATGTTCTACGTCAAGCGCGGCATCGTGTTTGGGTAGGTAGGGGTTGCCTGCATTGCCGAAAATGCTTTCGACGAAATCGAGGTTGCTGACCAGATTGCCGGGGGCAAAAAAGCGGATTTCCATGCTTTTTTCGGCTTCGCTACCGGGAATTTCCGGGCAGACTACGGGGCGCAATAATAGCGATACGAACAGACGTGCTTTGTGTTCTTCATTGGCGGTAAAAGGTAGTGCCAGCAAGTCGTCCGGCGGATTGAGAGCGTGTTGCAACATCCGCGCATACGCTATTTTCGGCACGGCCTTTTTATCACCGGGAATCGGCAAGCCACCTTCGGCAATGTGGAACGAGCCTTTGGTGGTGCGGCGGTCATTCGCGGGGTTGTGCAAAATGCCTTGCTTAATGCGGTAGCTCGATACGATGTCGGATTTGAATGCATCGCCGTCAGAAGGCAGCGAGAGTTCCCGCGCCACCCCGTAGCGGTCGAGGACAATGCTATTACCGGGCAGGCGTACTTTTTCCGCACCACAATCCGCGAGGTAGCTGTCGAGGAAATCTTGAATACGCTGGTCGGCGGGGCAAAGGTAGCCTGCTAATAGACGGTTTTTTTCGCGGTAACTGGCGAGCAAATCGTCAGCGATGGAAAGGAATTCGTTGTCTCCGGCATGGGAGGCGGGTTGCCCGGTGGAGGAAAGCTTGAGGTTGATGTAAAGCTGTAAGCGGCGGCGTTCGGCATCAGTGTCTGGGCGTAACTTACCCAAACCCAAGGATTGTTCCATGTTCATGTGGGGCGGCTCTCTTTGGTGTGCTAACTGTGGGTGGTTTTGGGGCAGAGATTACCGACAAGCGGTGTAGAGTTCCATATCCCACTTGCATGGGTGAGGATTAGGGAAGCCTCTGCACCAAACCTGCACCCACCTCCACCGCTTTTCCACACCGCCCCCATCAATCCTCCATTACCGTTCTTTATCATGGCAAGCAATCCGTCACTAGAATAAGGAACTGTTTATGCCGAACCAGCGCTTTTACCTCAAGCTCGCCCTCATCGCCTTCCTGATCTTATTGTTGCTCATCCCGCAAGCCTTCATGCTCGGGCTGGTCGGCGAACGCACCAGTTGGCGGCAACAAGCCTACAGCAGCATCGAACAAAGCTGGCCGGGGATGCAAACCCTCGCAGGCCCCTTGCTTACCATCCCCTATCAACTCAGCTACAACGTCACCGAGCAGGTCAAAGACCCCAACGGCAAGGAACGCGAAGTCCTGCGCGAAGTCACCGAAACCGACGCGCTCTACCTGATCCCCAACCAACTCGACATTGCCAGCAAGCTGCAATCTTCCTTGCGCTACCGGGGCATTTACGACGTGCCGGTGTACAGCAGCGGCTTGCAAGTCAAAGGCAACTTCAACACCCACCCCCTGCTCGACCTGATCGCCGCCACCAAGGACAAAAAAATCCGCTGGGAAAAACCACAACTCTCCGTCATGGTACGCGACCAGCGCGGCATTGCCACTCCACCGACCCTGCAATGGAACGGTGCCAGCCTCGCTTTCAAACCGGGCAACAACCTTCCCGGTAGCGCCAGTGCGGGGATGCACGCCCTCCTCCCCGACATCGACACCACCCAAGCCAGCCAACTGGCGTTTGCTTTTGATCTAGAATTACGCGGAATGCGCTCGATGAATTTCGCCCTACTCGCCGAAAACAGCGCGGTACAACTCGCCGCCAACTGGCCGCACCCCAGCTTCAGCGGCGAATTACTCCCCGAAACCCGCGAAGTCAGCGCTACCGGCTTCAATGCCCACTGGAAAGCGTCCTCGTTTTCCTACAACGTCAGCGGCGCACTGGAGCAATGCCGCAAAGGCGAATGTGCGGGCTTGCTGGATCGCGCCGTCGGTTTCGAGCTAATCCAGCCGGTGGATGTGTATCAGCAATCCGAACGCAGCATTAAATACGCTGCACTGTTCATTGTGCTGACCTTTGTGGTGCTGATTTTGTTTGAATTGCTGAAAAAGCTGCGGGTACATCCGGTGCAATACACGCTGGTCGGCTTTGCGTTGCTGGTGTTCTACCTGCTGCTGATTTCGTTGTCGGAACACGTCGATTTTCTGAAAGCGTATACGGTGGCAGCACTCGCCAGCACCAGTTTGCTGACGCTGTACTTCGGAGCAATATTACACAGCCGTCAATTGGGGCTAATGCTGGGCGCAGGCTTGGCGGGGTTATACACGCTGCTGTATGTCATCTTGCAGGCAGAGGAAAACGCGCTACTGATGGGCAGTGTGCTGATCTTCGTGGTACTCGCGTTGCTGATGTTAGCCACGCGCCACTTCGACTGGTATGCACTGACCGCTGGCAGTCCCCCTAGCCGTATAGCTTCCGATACAGACCATCCTGTTCCAGCAATTCCTGATGACTCCCCTGTTCGCTGATGCCACCGTCCTCGAACACGAAAATGTGATCAGCTTGGCGCACCGCACTCAAGCGGTGTGCCACGATCAGGGTAGTACGCCCCGCCAAGAATTCGCTCATTGCCGCGTGTAGCTTTTGCTCCGTGGCGGTATCCAGCGCCGAGGTTGCTTCATCCAAAATCACCACACTGGGGTTGGATAAAATCATCCGCGCAATCGCCAAGCGTTGGCGTTGCCCACCGGATAAACGCATTCCAGCCCGCCCAACAATCGTTTCCAAACCCTGTGCTTGCTCACGGATGGTGTCGTCCAATTGCGCAATGCGTAACGCTTCCCACAATTGCACATCCGACGCTTCGCGCCCCAGCGTTAGGTTAGCGCGTACCGTATCGTTGAACAGCGCGGGTTGTTGCAACACCGTGGCGACGTGTTCGCGCACCACATCCAAGCCGATTTCTGTAACAGGCACGTCGTCGAAATAGAGCTGCCCTTGCTGCGGTTGGTAAAGCCCTAATAACACTTGCACGAAGGTGGATTTACCGCCACCGCTTGCCCCAACCAACGCAATCTTCTGCCCCGCTTTAATCGTCAGATTCACATTGCACAGCACGGGGGGCTTATCGCCGTAAGCAAACGTAATGTTTTCCGCCCACACGCTCACCGTGGTTTTGCCTGCAAACGGGTTGTGTGTGTGCGGATAGTGCGGCTCTGGCTGCATTGCCAGCAAGATATTGATACGCTGCAATGCCGCCCGCGCCCCGTACCAACCGTATTGAATCGCCAACACTTCCTGCACTGGCCCCATCATGAACCACAGGTAACTGAACACCGCGAACATTTCACCGATGCTCAAATCCGAAAACACCACCATCAACATACTGACGGCACGGAACAGATCGAATCCAGCAATAAATACGGTGAACGACAGCCGATTCGCCGCATCGCTGCGCCAAGAAAATTGCCCTGCGTGGCGTTTGACCGCTTGCGCGTGTTCGGTGACGCGTCCGAAAAAACTACTGGCACGATTGCTCGCACGGATTTGTTGAATCGTATCCAAGGTTTCCGTCAACGCTTGCTGAAATAATTCAAACGCGCTGTTTTCCTGTTTCTTCAAGTCCTTGACGTAACTGCCGAGCTTGGTGGTCAGCATAATCACCAAGGGATTCAGCAGCAAAATGAATAATGCCAATTGCCAGTGTAACCACAGCAATACCACCGTCACCCCGATCAAGGTAAGAATCGCCACGATGAATTTGCTGATGCTAATGCCGAGAAAACTGTCAATGGTTTCCACATCAACCACTAAGCGCGAACTGACCGTACCGCTGCCGAGGGTTTCGTATTCGGTCATTGTCACCGTTTCGATGTGACCCAGCAAACGGCGACGGATGCTATAGGTGAGTTCCTTGCTGATCAGGGTGAATTCGCGGTTTTGCCAAACACCCGCCACCAACCCCACGAGCCGCATGAAGACCGTTAACACGGTGATGAAGGCGATGTATAACACCGCGCCATGCCAAGCCGTGGGAAACACATCATTCATCCACGCGACTAACCAGCCCGGTTTATCGAGCAAAACTTCATCGACGAGTAGCGGAATCAAGAGCGGGATGGGTACGCTAATCAGTACCGCAAAAATAGCGACGAGGTTGGCAATCACCAGCTCCTTGCGATGCCGCAGCATTTGCTGAAACAATTCTTGCCATGTGTAAACGGATGGGGTGCTAGGTATTTTCATGCGAGCATCTTACCCGCTATCGAGTGTGTCGCAAAAAAGAAAGGCGCACTATGCGCCTTCCTTTACATCATTGAGCCAACTGTATTACTTGGATTTGCCAACGATATAGTCAACGGCGGCTTTCACTTCCGCTTCAGACAACGCAGAATTGCCGCCTTTTGCTGGCATGACATTTTTGCCGTTCAGCGCACTGTTGTACAACGCGTCATTGCCTGTTGCAATACGCGGTGCCCATACGGCCTTATCACCCAGTTTCGGTGAACCTGCAACACCCACGTCGTGGCAAGAGAAGCAAATGCCTTTGTAAACTTTTTCACCGTCAACCGCAGCGGTGGGTGCAGCAGCTTTTGCAGCATCGGCTACTGGAGCAGCAGCAGGGGCGGCTTTTGCAGCATCGGCTACTGGAGCAGCAGGGGCGGCTTTTGCAGCATCGGCTACTGGAGCAGCAGCAGGCGCAGCTTTCGCAGCATCGGCGGCTGGATCAGCAGCAGGCGCAGCTTTCGCAGCATCGGCGGCTGGAGCAGCAGCAGGCGCAGCTTTCGCAGCATCACCCGCTGGGGCAGCGCCACCTTTTGCTTGACTGGATAGGTCGTGACCGGCTTTGCCTGTCATGTACACAATCGCGTTAGTCAGCTCTTCGTCAGTGATAGTTGGATCACCGCCACGCGCAGGCATGGAACGAATACCGTTAGTCGCGTTCTTCATCAAGCCATCTAAGCCTTGTGCGATACGCGGTGCCCATGCGGCTTTATCATCAATTTTCGGTGCACCCAATACACCAGCCGCGTGGCAAGACGTACAAACAGCGGTATACACCGCTTCGCCAGAACGCGCTTCTTTGACGATAGATTTGTCAACAGCATTGACAGAACCAATCGGTTTCAAGTTGACCTCGGTCGCCGCTGCTCGCATCGTTGTGTCTTCAACACCTTTGATAGAGTTTTTCTCAATCGTGCTGAATAAATTCATAACCAACACTGCAACCGCAGTGCCGACTAGTGCAAGCCCGCCAATCAATACTGGCTTGGCCATGGGGTCTTTGTGTGTAGAGTGAGCCACTTTATCCTCCTGTAGATTGGGCGGTAGCTGCCCGACAATCTGTGAATCTAAGCATTAGAAAATCGTAAACCGACAGATTATATTCACAAATACTAATATTCGCTATGTGTCGCTTACGAAAAGTTGACTTGAATCATACTAAAAAACACGCTGCATGACACTAAAGCGACGATAGACTCAGGGGCAAGGGTTGGGTATGATGCGCTTTCACAATGCACCCGTAGCTCAGGGGATAGAGTATCGGCCTCCGAAGCCGAGGGTCGCTGGTTCGATTCCAGCCGGGTGCGCCAATAAATTCAGACACTTTTGATGCTGGTAATCATGCCGCTTTTCGATGGCCAGCAATATAGCCTTTCAGCGCTTCATCTAGCCTTGACTGCCAACCGTCGCCGCTTTCCCTGAAATACTCCACCACTTCAGAGGATAACCGGATAGTAATCCGCTCTTTAGTTGGTGCTTTTTGCTTACCACGTTTCTGGATGATGTGAGCCAGTGCTGGCAACACATCGCCAATGGGACGGAATCCCGCTATATCCGCCGCCGTCAGTTCGCGTACTTCGCCGCTGTCATCTGTCAGGTGTTCAACACGGGTGGTATTGTCGTTCATAATTGCGCCTCTCTGGTTTGTCTGCCTTCCTGAAACTGATTACTCGTATACCGTCTTCAATCGGGGTGAAACACACAACATGCAGGCTACCATTCAAGCAAGCCAGCATGATGTAACGCTGTTCGGGGTAATCGTGGCGGGTATCTTCCCTGATTAGCGCCGTATCCCAGTCAACATGCTCAACCAAATCAAACGGTAAATCCCTGTGTGCAATGTTCCAAGCGTTCTTTTTCGGGTCATAGTCAATCTTCATCTTACATCCTAATTGTATGCACAATATAACTATACAACAATATCCCTCTAATCACTGCATTCATTCAATTTTCTATTTTCAATAGACTTACCGTTTTCTCACTCCACATACAAATTCCGCCGCCGACAGAACGATACCAAGATGTAACGCGTACCCTTCGTGGTCGGGCGACCACCGTGCGGATGGGTAATGCAGGGGAACAACGTGCAATAGCCGTTCTTCGGATTGCCCAACACTTGCTGACGTGGAAACCACGTTCCACCCCCCTCAAAATCGGTATTCAAGCCCACAGTGAACGTATAATCGCCAAAATCTTGATGAATCGAGAGCAATTGCTGATCTTCCGCCCGATAACGTGCCATGAAACTCTCTTCCGCCATCGTTTCCAGCCAACGTTTGCCTTCTAAACGCCAGCGTTGCCGAGCCACAGGATGGCAGAATTCTTCCAACACTTTGTGATACATCGCATCCAGCCCCAAATCGCGCAGCAACACATCGGTGGTCGGGTAGAAATTATGGCGATCCGTTGACCATTTGCCTTGCTGATCCGCGCTCTGAATGATTTCCTCGCAAAACGCGTTGGTGAACAGCGGGAAGTGAAAAATATCGGCTGATAACTGCTCCACCACCAAATCAATTTCCTTGCTGCGCGTCCCCGCTGCAATGTATTTCTGTACCCACGCATCCCAATTATCTTCCCACGAAGCCAGTGTGATCCCGTCCATACGCCACCCGTTATTTGCATGATTAAATGCTGCTAATGGTAAGGGCAGTCTGCCAACAACCCTAGGCGCAACGCTCTCAACGGAGGCTTTCGGCGGACAACTGCAACCCCTTCGCCTTTTGTCGTGTTTGTTTGAGCGCATCGGACAAAAAACGCAGAATTAAGCCCTTCAAGCCCCACCATCAGAAAAATAATATGAGCCTAGCCATCGTTTACAGCCGTACCAACAACGGGTTGGATGCACCACTGGTCAGCGTCGAAGTGCATCTCGCCAATGGTCTTCCCGGTGTTTCCATCGTCGGTTTGCCCGAAACAGCGGTGAAAGAAAGCCGTGATCGCGTCAAAGCCGCCATGACCAATTCCGAATTCAACTTTCCGCTGCGGCGCGTCACCATCAACCTAGCACCTGCGGATATTCCCAAAGATGGCGGGCGCTTTGATTTGCCGATTGCGATTGGCATGTTGGCGGCGAGTGAGCAATTGCCCCACGACGTGTTGCAAGGCTACGAATTCATCGGTGAATTATCGTTAGGCGGGCAATTGCGCCCGGTGCGCGGCGTGTTACCCACCGCTTTCGCTGCGCTGCAAGCCGGACGTGCGCTGATCGTGCCGCAAGACAATGCCGCCGAAGCCAGCTTGATCAAAGGCTTAAAGGTCTTCGCCGCCAATACCCTCAGCGAAGTGGTCGAACACTTGCACGGCAGCGCCCCGCTGGTGCGTTGGGAACAAGCCGTCGAAACCGCTGAAACCACCTATCCGTTCGATCTCAGCGATGTCAAAGGGCAATTCATGGCACGCCGTGCGCTGGAAATTGCCGCTGCGGGCGGTCACAATTTGCTGATGGTGGGGCCGCCGGGAACAGGCAAAACCATGCTCGCCAATCGCCTTGCCACGATTTTGCCGCCACTCTCCGAAGACGAAGCGTTAGAATCTGCCGCCATTGCCTCGATCAGTCACCACGGTTTTGAAGCCAGCCGCTGGGGGCAACGCCAAGTACGCGAACCGCACCACACCTCGTCCGGCGTGGCATTGGTCGGCGGTGGCTCACAAGTCAAACCGGGGGAAATTTCCCTCGCACACCACGGCATTCTATTCCTCGACGAACTCACCGAATTCGACCGCACCGTACTGGATGTGCTGCGCGAACCGTTGGAAACCGGCAAGATCACCCTGTCCCGTGCCGCTCGCCAAGCCACCTACCCTGCCAAATTCCAACTCGTCGCGGCGATGAACCCTTGTCCGCAAGGACGTGCCTGCGATTTGCGTGACAATTGTGAATGCACGCCCGAACGCCAGCGCAAACACCGCAGCCGCATTTCCGCGCCGTTTCTCGACCGCATCGACCTGCAAATCGAAGTCCCACGCGTGCGGCAGGACGATTTGCAATCCCTCAAACACGGCGAAACCAGCGCGACCGTGCGCCAACGTGTCGAAGCTGCCCGCGCCCGTCAACACGCCCGCCAAGGCAAAATCAACAATGCGTTAAGTGGACGCGATGTCGAACACCATTGCATATTGGTGGAAAAAGACCAGAAATTGCTAAATGCGGCGATGGAACGGTTTAAATTATCCGCCCGCGCGTATCACCGCATTCTAAAAGTGGCGCGAACCATTGCCGATTTAGCCGAAAGCGCTGACATTCGCACCGCGCATTTAACCGAAGCCCTCAGTTATCGGGCATTGGATCGTTTAGCAGCGCTATAATCCCCGCTCGCCGATAACGACTAAGGTGCGGGTATGCTGCGTTCGATGGACACAAGAAAAGTATTGCTGGCAGGCATTTGCAGCCTGATTCTCACAGTAGGGCTGGCGCGGTTTGCCTACACGCCGCTACTGCCCGTGATGCGCTCAGAAACATGGCTCACCGAAGTCGCAGGCGGCTGGCTCGCCACCTTCAACTACATGGGCTACATGAGCGGTGCATTGCTCGCCGCCTCCATCAGCAGCTTGCACACCAAATACCAACTCTACCGCGCTGGCTTAATCATCGGTGTATTGAGCATTGCAGGCATGGCATTCACGCAAGACATGGTGGTGTGGTCGCTATTGCGTTACATCGCAGGCTTGAGCAGTGCGGCAGGTTTGCTGATCGGTTCGGGCTTAATGCTGAACTGGTTAATGCGTAACGGGCATCGCCCAGAGCTAGGCATTCACTTCGGTGGCTTAGGCGGTGGCATTCTGGTATCGGGCTTAGTCGCAGTCGCCATGACAGCCGTGGCGCTCGATTGGGCGCAACAATGGCTAACCTTGAGTGCATTGGCGGCGTTATTGTTCATTCCCGCGTGGTTATGGTTGCCTGAACCCGCAGCAACCACTAACCAGCAAACCACCTCACATGCACCCCCTTCGCGCCAATGGTTAACCTTGATGATTGCCATGTACTTCTGCGCTGGCGTTGGCTTTGTGGTCAGTGCCACCTTCACCGTGGCAATGGTGGAAAAGATTCCGGCATTGGCGGGTTGGGGCAGTTGGGTGTGGGTATTGGTCGGTATCGCCGCAACACCCGCGTGTTTCGTATGGGATCGGGTGTCGCGGCGCATCGGCGATATGCCAGCCTTGCAACTCGCGTTTGCGGGGCAAATCGTCGCGATTGTATTGCCTGCCCTCTCCAGCAATGCAGCGGCGGCGGTGTTCAGCTCGGCATTGTATGGCGCAACCTTTATCGGTATTGTCAGCCTCACCCTGACGATCATCGGGCGGCATTACCCCGCTAACCCTGCCAAAGCAATGGCACGCTTGACCTTGAGTTACGGCGTGGCGCAAATCATCGCCCCCGCCGCCACGGGTTATATCGCAGAAGCCACCGGCAGTTACCAAGGCGGCTTGTTGATGGCAGCAGTAGTCATGGTGGTGGGAATGGGTTTGCTGTGGAAATTACAGCATACTGCCACTCATTAATCCCCAAGGAACAGGCAATCATGGCACAACCTATTCTCGACGTGCGCAACTTGCACAAACACTACCCCGGCGTGAATGCCGTCAATGGCATCGACTTTACCGTGCCACAAGGCATTTGCTTTGGGCTGCTAGGGCCTAATGGCGCGGGCAAGACCACCACCATCGAAATGCTCGAAGGCATTACCAAGCCTACTTCTGGCGAAATTCGCTACAAAGGCGAGCTGCAAGGCGCACGTTTCCGCCAAGAAGCAGGCATCCAATTCCAATCCACCGCCCTGCAAGATTTCCTCACGGTACGCGAAAACCTGAAGTTTTTCAGCAGCCTTTACCCCAAAGGCTTGCCGCTGGAAGAGCTGATTGAGATTTGCCGCTTGCAGGAATACCTCGACCGCGATGCCAGCAAACTCTCCGGCGGGCAACGCCAACGCATGTTGCTCGCCCTCGCCTTGGTGAATGACCCCGACGTGGTATTCCTCGACGAACCCACCACTGGACTCGACCCGCAAGCCCGCCTGAATTTCTGGGAACTGGTCAACAGCATCAAAGCCCGCCACAAAACCGTGTTGCTTACCACGCATTACATGGAAGAGGCATACAACCTCTGCGACGAAATCGCCATTATGGATCACGGCAAAATCATCGCCCACGGCTCGCCCGACGCACTGCTTGCCACGCATTTCCAAGACGTGATCATTGAATTGCCGGAACGCGATTTCCCAGATGCTGCCAAAACCATCCCGCACCGTTATCTGGATAAAGTCACCGGTACAATCGAAATCATTACCCCCGACGTGAACGGCACACTGGCGCAACTCATCCAACACGGCGCATCACTGGCGGGTTTGCAAGTCCGCCCTCGCACCCTCGAAGACTTGTTTATCGAACTCACCGGCAAGGAGTTACGCGCATGATGCAACGTATCTGGGCTACGTTTTACGCCCGCTGTTTAGAATATGTGCGTGACCGTTCCGCCCTCGGTTGGAATTTCATCCTGCCCGTGGCGTTGGTGTTTGGGTTAGCTTTCGTGTTTTCGGGCGAAGGCAAACCGCTGTTCAAAGTGGGCGTAATCGCCGATAACGTCAGTGCCACCGTTGCGCCAAACGCCGCCTTACACCCCTTCCTGCAAACCCAACACATCGACTTTTACAGCGTGCCAGCCACAACCGTCGAAGCCAGCGTGCGCAAAGTCGGGCGGCATCAAACCGACATGCTGCTGGATTTGCGAGCAGGGCAACAGCATTACTGGATCAATAGCGATTCACAAAACGGCTATGTGCTGGAAAAACTGTTGCAAGGCAGCGGCGGCACAACCTTGGCAAAACAAAGCGTACAAGGTGAAGAAATCCGCTACGTCGATTGGGTCGTCCCTGGCATTTTGGGGATGAACGTGATGTTTAGCTGCTTGTTCGGGGTGGGGTTTGTGATCGTGCGTTACCGCAAAAGTGGCTATTTGAAACGCTTGAATGCCACCCCGTTGAGCGCCACCGAGTTCTTGCTGGCGCAAGTCTTATCGCGCTTATCGCTGATTACACTTGCGACCACGATTGTGTTTACTGGCACGAATTTATTCATGCACTTCACGGTGGAAGGCAGTTATTGGCATTTGTTGCTGGTGTTGATGGTGGGCGCGTTCACCCTGATTACCTTGAGCTTGTTAGTCGCGGCACGCGTGAGCAGTGAGGAATTGGCGGGTGGTTTGCTCAACCTGTTGACGTGGCCGATGATGGTATTGTCAGGCGTGTGGTTTTCGATGGAAGGCACGAATCCTGTGATGCAATGGGTGAGTCAGTTGTCACCGCTGACGCACATGCTAACGGCAGCACGCGCGATTATGTTGGATGGGGCAAACCTTGCCGACATTAGCGGGCATTTAGGGGTGCTGGTGCTGATGTCGGCAGTGTTTTTGGTGATTGGCGCACTGTCGTTTAAGTGGACAAGCGATTAAGCAGCGAGAGCTGTTCGCGGAATATGCCCACACTCCAGCAGTGTTGGGTATAAATGCACGGTTTCGTCGTCAATGCGGCGAATCACCAAGCCGAAAATCTCGCGGGTATCGCGCACAAACGCGTCATGGTCGCGGATGCGCAGTTCCTTGCCCTTGCACCAGCGTTTCAAGTATTGCCCAAACACACGCTTGATTTCGCCCGAACCGGACAGGAATTTGCGTCCGGTATTGCGCACATCGTTATCATCATCCATGAGTAGCAATTGATACAGCTCGCGCTCTTCGGTTTCCAAATGGTCTTTCACCATGCTGACGTAGCGGAAAAACAGTTCGCACGACACTTCAGTGTCGCACATCGAGCGTTCGTTAATCAGGTAACTCAACACATTCGAGAGTTCGGTAATTTTGTGGTTTTGTTCGTGTAATTCCATGTATGAAATCATGGGGGTGTCCTCCTGTGATAGCGGCGTTCTAGCGTTTAGTATGCTTTTGAATTCTAGGGGATATTATTACCCAATTACTTGATATTTCGCATGGAGCAACCGATTGATGGCACAGGGTTTGCACTAGGTTGCGGAACAAGCGAACACTAGGGGAAGCTGGCTCCTAACCTAACCTCCCCTAGTCAGCACAGTCTAGCTTAGTTTAAATGCGCCAATGTAATTTTCAACATACGACGCACAGGTTCTGCCGCACCCCACAGCAATTGGTCACCGACCGTGAACGCAGTGAGGTATTCTGGGCCCAGATTCATCTTACGAATCCGTCCGACGGGGACGGTTAACGTGCCAGACGCTTGGACAGGGGTCAGACCGCGCAAGGTGGATTCTTTGTCATTCGGAATGACTTTGACCCACTCGTTGTGGCTAGCAATGATGCTTTCGATTTCCGCCAGCGGCAAATCTTGCTTGAGCTTGATGGTGAAGCCTTGCGAATGGCAACGCATTGCGCCGATCCGCACGCACTGCCCATCCACGGGGATGAGGTTCGCAGCGGTTTTGCCGAGGATTTTGTTGGTTTCGGCAATGCCTTTCCACTCTTCCTTGGTTTGACCGTTTTCCCACAACTTGTCGATCCACGGGATCAGGCTACCCGCCAGTGGTGCGCCGAAGTTCGCGGTGGAGAGTGTGCCATCGTTGAGTTTCGCGGTAACTTTAGTGTCAATGTCGAGAATTGCAGAAGCGGGGTCTGCCAGCAAATCACCGACTTCACCGTTGAGTTCGCCCATTTGAGTCAGCAGTTCGCGCATGTTTTTCGCGCCTGCACCGGAAGCGGCTTGGTAAGTCATGGATGTAATCCATTCGACCAAGCCCTTTTCAAACAAACCGCCCAAGGCCATCAGCATCAGAGAAACGGTGCAGTTGCCGCCGATGTAGTTTTTAATGCCGCTTTGCAAGCCTGCGTCGATGACGTTGCGGTTTACGGGGTCGAGCACGATGATCGCGTCGTCTGCCATGCGCAGGGTGGAGGCTGCGTCAATCCAGTAGCCGTTCCAGCGAGCGCGAAGTGGTGCGTACACTGCGTTGGTGTAATCGCCGCCTTGGCACGAGAGGATAATGTCCATTTCCGCCAGCTTGTCGATATTCATGGCATCTTCGAGCGGCTTTGCACCCATGCCTACGTCAGGGCCGGGCTTGCCGGACTGCGAGGTGGTGAAAAACACTGGCTCAAAGCCTTGGAAGTCGTTTTCAGCACGCATCCGCTCCATCAGAACTGATCCGACCATGCCGCGCCAACCGACAAAACCTACCTTTAACATCACAAACTCCGTCTAAACCCGCTAATTAAGGCGTGAGATTGTAGCACTGTCGTGGGTGGAGACAAACACTGATGCAAATTGTAAGTCAGACTTACAATCTCCTAACCAAGGTCATGTTGACATCCTCCCCTCCCTAAAGGAAGGGGATTCCTACTGCATTCAGCTAAATAGCTGACTTACTTCGGCGAGTTCCTGCTTCATCGAGCGGCTTAATACCGCATCTCCACAGGCTAACAAGCGGTGTCCCCGCTCTTTAACATTGATCGCGCCGACATGATCGGCGTGATTTTCATAGTGACACTTCACGCACACAAATCGCGCTTGTGTTTGGCGGTTATCCGCTGATGTGTGGTGACATTTGGGGCATTCTTGGCTGGTGTAATGCGGTGGAACGGCGAATAACATACCGCCATTCCATGCCAGTTTGTAGTCGAGTTGCCGCCGGAATTCACCCCAGCCTTGGTCGAGAATCGCTTTGTTTAAGCCAGACTTTGCCGCCACGTTCTTGCCGGGATTTTCTCCTGCACCTGCCGCTGATCGGCACATATTGCTTACCTGCAAATCTTCGACGAATACGAGCGCGTGGTTTTGGCTGATCGTGGTCGTTGCTTTGTGCAGGAAATCGCGGCGGGCATTGGCGATTTGGGTGTGGGGTTTTTTAACCTTGGCTTTCGCCTTTTTCCAGTTGTTGCTGAACTTCTGTTTGTGCGCCATACGCCGTTGATACTTGGCGAGTTTCGCTTGTTGGGTTTGCAACTCACCCAACACCTCGCGGCTGTTGCGGTAGCGAATCCAACCCAGTTTGGGCAGGAAAATACGGCTAAGAGAGGGGCGGCAATGCCGCCCTCGCTCTGCATCCTCGCCCTGAAGGACGAGGTTTTACGCGAAAGAAGGATAAAGGGGCTCTCCCTCAGAGTTCTTTCATATTCGCAATCAATTCACTCGCCACTACTTGCCCATCGCCATACAGCATCCGGCAGTTGTCAGCGAAGAACAGGTGGTTCTCGATCCCAGAGAAACCCGCACCTTGACCACGTTTCACCACGATTACGTTCTTAGCGTAATCTGCATTCAAAATCGGCATTCCATAAATCGGGCTGTTCGGGTCAGTCCGCGCAATCGGATTCACCACGTCGTTCGCACCAATGACCAGTGCTACATCCGCCGTTTTGAACTCTTCGTTGATCTCGTCCAGATCGTAGATGATGTCATACGGCACGCCAGCTTCCGCCAACAACACGTTCATGTGTCCCGGCATCCGTCCTGCCACAGGGTGAATCGCAAATTTCACAGTCACGCCGCGCTCTTGCAATTGCTTGGTCATTTCCCAGATCTTGTGCTGCGCTTGCGCCACCGCCATGCCGTAACCGGGGATAATAATGACCTTTTCCGCGAACGCCATCATGATGGCAGCGTCAGGAGATTCAATCGCCTTCATCGAACCTGTCACTTCTTGCGCTTCACCCGTGGTTTCGCCGAAATTGCTAAACAGCACGTTGGTAATTGGGCGGTTCATCGCTTTTGCCATCAATTGCGTCAGCAACGTACCCGCAGAACCCACCACAATGCCCGCAATCATCATTGCAGGGTTGTCCAGCACATAACCTTCAAAACCAACCGCAAGCCCAGTGAAGGCGTTGTAGAGCGAAATCACCACCGGCATATCCGCGCCACCAATCGGCAAGGTCATCATCACGCCAAACGCCAACGCCAGCGCGAAGAACAAGAACAGCGTAAACATGCCGTAATCCATGCCGCTGGTTGCAATGCCCAGCCCCATCCACGCCACCACGATAAACAAACCGGCGTTAATGCGTTGCTGATTGTGGAAACGGAACGCACCGCGCAATTGCTTGATACCTTGCAACTTGCCAAACGCAATCAACGAACCAGAGAACGCCACCGCCCCAATCAACGCGCCAAATACCGCTAGCAATTGCACCGTGCCATCCATCGGCTCGTGCTTGATCAATTCGACTGCTGCAATCGCTGCCGCTGCACCGCCGCCCATGCCGTTGTAGAGCGCAATCATTTGCGGCATGTCAGTCATCGCGACTTCTTTGCCGGTTTTCCACGCAATGCCACCGCCGACCGCGATACCGATAATAATCAGCAAATAGTTGCTGTTAACGTGTGGGTGGACAAAGGTGATGAGCGTTGCCAGCACCATGCCGATGCCCGCCCACACGATCCCGCGCCGCGCAGTGACAGGCGAAGCCATTTGCTTCAAACCGAGAATGAACAGCACAGCGGCTGCCAGATAAAAGATTTCAACAAACAGGTTCATGATTATTTGCCCCCTTTGCTGCTTTTAAACATTTCCAGCATCCGCTCAGTCACAACGTAACCGCCGACCGCGTTACCCGCTGCCAGCACCACCGCGATGAAACCGACCAGTTGTTCCATAAAGCCTTCCGCCTGACCTAACACGACCATTGCACCGACCAAAACGATACCGTGAACGAAGTTTGAACCTGACATTAGCGGGGTGTGCAGAATCACTGGCACTTTGGAAATCACTTCATAGCCGACGAATCCGGCGAGGATGAAGATGTAAATTGCAATAAAACCGTCCATTGTTATGCTCCTTCAACCAGTTGGCGAATGGCTGCGTTCATGATCTTGCCCTCGTGCGTGAGTAACGCGCCTGCAATCACTTCGTCACTGAAATCGGGGGCATAAGTGCCGCCTTTCAACATCGGGGTGAGGAAATTGAGCAGGTTTTTGGCGTACATTTCGGAGGCGTGTACTGGCACTTGGCTGGGTACATTGAGTGGCGCGTGAATGGTCACACCGTTATGCACGATGGTTTTGCCCGGTTGCGTCAGGGTGCAGTTACCGCCGCCTTCCGCTGCCAAGTCGATAATCACCGCGCCGGATTTCATGCCGTCAACCGTGGATTCGGGAATGATTTTCGGGGAGGGGCGACCCGGTACAGCCGCAGTGGTAATCAACACGTCAGCGGTAGCAATGTGTTTTGCCAAGGCTTCTTGCTGTTGCTGTTTTTCTTCTGCCGTGAGTTCGCGAGCATAGCCCCCCGTCCCTTCTGCGGTAATGCCTAGTTCGATGAATTTTGCGCCGAGTGATTGCACTTGTTCCTTGGTGGCAGAACGCACGTCATACGCTTCAACCACCGCTCCTAAACGGCGTGCAGTAGCAATCGCTTGCAAACCCGCCACGCCCACGCCAATGATAATGACTTTGGAGGGGCGAATTGTGCCTGCCGCTGTGGTCAGCATGGGGAAAAAGCGTGGTGCAAGGTCAGCACCCATGATCGCAGCTTTGTAACCAGCGATAGCGGCTTGCGAAGACAGCACGTCCATTGACTGCGCCCGCGAAATCCGTGGGATGAGTTCCATCGCAAAGCTGGTGATGTTTTTGGCATTGAGTGCCGCAATCCGTTCCGGGGATTGGTAAGGTTGCAACATGCCGATTAGCACGCTGCCCTCTTTTAATTGGGCAATTTCAGCGGCGGAAGGTGGTTGCACTTTCAACACGATGTCGGCTTGCTGATAAAGATCGCGGGTCGATGACACAATGGTTGCGCCAGTAAAGGCAGCATCTGGAATGTGCGCCGCATCGCCTGCGCCCGTTTCAACGAGGACTTCAGCGCCTAATTTACTGAGTTTGGCAATGACGCTGGATTCGATGGCAACCCGGCGCTCGCCCTCGGCGGTTTCCTTGGGTACAGCCACTTTGATTGACATAACTATCTGTCTCCACGACCAAAATAAAGGCTGCAATCTTAGCTGAATATTAGCAGTGAATGAAATACTCCATATGTGGATAGAAACCCCCAAAAAAAAGCCGGGCGAACCCAGCTTTTTTCTAGCATCCTTGCTGCGGCATGGCTTAGCGAGCGCTGCGTGAACCGTGCGCTACTACTTCAGTACGACGGTTAGTCGCACGACCTGCTTTGCTACCATTGTCAGCGATGGGTTGAGCTTCGCCTTTACCGGCTGCTTTAATAGCGGCGGCTGGAACACCTTTGCTGACCAGATAGTCGGCAACGGCTGCTGCACGCTTTTCAGACAACGTTTGGTTGTAAGCATCAGAACCGATGCTATCCGTGTGACCAACAACGTTAATGCCCGTGACTTTTGCACCGGCTAAGCCTGCTAAGAACTGATCCAGATTGGCTTTGCCTGCTGGTTTCAGAACGGCTTTGTCGAAGTCAAAGTTAGCGTCAGAATTCAGGGTCATTTGCTGAATCGGCTTAGGCGCTGGCGCTGGTTTTGGCGGTGGAGGTGCTGGTGCGGGAGCAGGTGCTGGTTCAGGCGCTGCTTCACAGCCTTCTGGCATACTGCCGAATTGTGCTTTTACACACTCGTCAGCACTGTTTTTAACGGCTTTGCCTTCACTGTTTTGGACGTACTTGCCATCTTCTGCATACGTAGCGGTAGTCATCAGTGCTGCCATCAGAGCCGTTACACCAATGCTTGTCATTTTCTTTAGAGTCATGAGTGATCTCCTTATAGTGTCTTAAAAATACAACAACGGCTACGATTATAGGTTATTTTCGTGTTAAGTGCCTATCTCTAAGAAGAATTTTTCTTTTGCTGAAAAAATGAAAGCCCTCCTACCAACGGCAGAAGGGCTTGCTTAACCCACAACAATCCAGCAAGTGGCTGGCTAGTTGGTTGGGTTTATTTTTTGTAACGTTGCATTGCGTTACGTGAAGCTGGATCCATATTCACTGCGCCTTTGTAGTTACCTTTTGCTTTCACTTTAGGTACGACGGGAGCACGCGGTGCTACGCGTGGCGCGGCACGCGGTGTTGGCGCTGGTTTGGCTTCTGGTTTTGCTTCTGGTGCTGCTTCACAGCCTTCTGGCTCGAAGCCGTATACAGCTTTGACACATTCGCCAAAGCTATTTTTGACAGCAACGCCATCGCCATTTTTGACGATTTTCATGTCTTCGGCGTGAACACCCGCAGCGGTGATCATCAGAGCGGCAAAGGTAATGCCTGCGATTTGTTTCAGAGTCATAGTGATCTCCTTCAAGTCTAGGTTTTGAGATTGAAAATTCAATTTTGCTTTATGTTTGAGCGTAGCATTCATACCACAAGTGTGTATATTGCACGACGAACGCACAATACGCCACAGGGAAATGCTATGCAAGGCAAAAACGGATCAAGTCACCTACCGATAACGGAATTGCTTAATATTATGATGCGCTTGCGTGATCCAGCGCACGGTTGTTCATGGGATATTCAGCAGACTTGGCAAACGATTTTGCCCTACACCTTGGAAGAGGTGTACGAAGTGGCTGACGCAGTAGACAAGCACGATGCGGCGGCACTGTGTGACGAGCTGGGCGACTTACTGTTCCAGATTGTTTTCATGGCACAAATTGCCAGTGAGCAAGGTTTATTCGACTTTGATACGGTCGCAGCAGGTATTTCCCGCAAAATGATCCGACGGCATCCGCACGTTTTCGGTGATACCGTCTATACCGATGAGCGTGCGCAAAAACAGGCGTGGGATGCGATTAAGCAGACTGAGCGCGGCACTAAATCCACCGAAATCGGCTTCTTTGCCGGAATTCCGGTAGCAATGCCAGCCCTACGGCGCAGCCAAAAACTGCAACGCCGTGCAGCTGGGGTCGGGTTTGATTGGGAACATTGGCAGCAAGTGCTTCCCAAAATTCAGGAAGAGTTGGACGAAGTGGTGGAGGCGGTTGCGAAAGGCGAATCCCACAGTCGGATTGAGGAAGAAGTGGGTGATGTGTTGATGAGCGTCACCAATTTAGCGCGTTTGCTGGGCGTGAATGCCGAAAATGCCTTACGTTTATCGAATAAAAAGTTTGAACGGCGTTTCCAGCGCGTCGAGGCAATGTTGACAGCCGTGGGGATTACTTTAGAGGAAGCGACAATGGCGCAGATGGATGCGGCGTGGAATAGCGCCAAGCAAGAAGAGAAAACGACGGACGGTAGCTAAAAGCGCCTAAAAAACGAAACCCCCGACGAGCGGGGGCAGTCAACACGGGCAAATGTTATTATTATTAGCTTATTATTATTGTTGTTCAAAACACCGAACTTCTAATAAATACCCCCCGCCTTATCGGTAGAGGGTTAGAGAAGTCGAAACATGGCAGGCGCTTTATTGTTATTCATGTTTATGCCTGCTCACTGTCTCTTGGGGCTTGCTGGTAAATGCTTTCCTTAACCCTTTCTTATTATTGTTGTCGTCCCTTTCCAGACCTTCTAGTCTTTGCCGTCTCAGTCTGTGTAAGTGATATTGCAACGTGCGTGCCAACCCACGTTTAAAAACGCAAGTCATTCATTTTACTGATTATAAGGTGGATTTGCGGGATAAATGGCAAGTTGTGGCAGGCGCTAAACCTGTCAAAATGTGACAGGTTTGACACTTTACGCATGACACGCGGGTGTCAGGTGACAATCGCGGGATTATTTCAGACTGGCGCGAAGCGCTTGGCGGATCATGTCTTCGACACTCAAGCCCTGATCTTCGTAAGCGGCAATCATTTGACTGGCTTGCGCGGGTTTGTAACCCAATGCCAGCAGTGCATTTATCGCTTCATCGCTAGCAGATACGCTCGGCAAGGCAGGGGCGGCGTGAGTGCTTGTCCCCGCTTCGTACCCATCCGATTTGGGTAAACGATCGCGCAACTCAATCACCAAGCGTTCAGCGGTTTTCTTGCCAACACCGGGGATGCGGCTCAAGCGGGCAATGTCAGCGGCGTGAATCACTTGGTTGAATTCAAGTGGGTTCATCCCTGACACAATCGCCAGCGCCATCTTCGGCCCCACACCATTCACTTTGAGCAAGTGACGGAAGAGTTCACGTTCGGTTTGTGAGCTAAAGCCGTACAGCAATTGCGCATCTTCGCGCACCACGAAATGGGTGTAGAGGGTGACTTCCGCGTGTAATTCTGGCAGGTCGTAAAAGGTGGTCATCGAGGCTTGGACTTCGTAGCCCACGCCGTTTACGTCCAGCATTAAATCCGGTGGTTGTTTGATTAGCAGTTTGCCGCGTAATAATCCGATCATGCTACGGTACTCCTCAGACGATGTTGCAAATGGCTCGCATGAGCATGGCACAATGCCACCGCCAGCGCATCCGCTGTATCGACCTGTAAACGTCCTTGCAAACTGAGCAGCAGCTTGACCATGTGTTGCACTTGGGCTTTATCTGCGCCGCCCTTGCCTACAGTGGCTTGTTTGACTTCTTTGGGGCTGTATTCGGCAACGGGCAATCCGGCTATCACCCCCGCGCAAATCGCCGCACCCCGCGCTTGCCCCAATTTGAGTGCCGATGCGGGGTTGTTGGAGACGAATACGCTTTCAATCGCCATTTCCAGCGGTTGGTATTCGCGAATAATGCGGCTGAGTTCGCTGAAAATTGTCCCTAGCCGTTCGGGAAAAGATGCATCGCCTAAGCGCAAGCATGTGCTGAAAACGTGCTGATTGCGTCGCCCATCCGTATCGATAATCCCGATTCCCGTGATCCGTGAACCGGGGTCAATGCCTAGAATACGGCGTGTGGTCACTTAACCATGCGCCGCTAAATCGGTATCGTTGAAGTCGGCATTGGTGAAGACTTCTTGCACGTCGTCCAAGTCTTCGAGCATGTCGATCATTTTCAATAGCTTAGATGCCGTATCACCTTCGACGGCGGTGAGGTTGTCAGCACGCATGGTGACTTCATCGTGATCCGGCGTGAAACCTGCTGCAATCAGGGCTGTTTTGACCGCCGCAAAATCTTCGGGCGTAGTCACGATTTCAGCCGAACCATCGTCGTCCATCTGAATGTCGTCTGCACCGGCTTCGAGGGCGGCTTCCATGAGCTTTTCTTCATCCAGACCGGGAGCGAAATTCATCACGCCGATTTTCTTGAATTGGAACGCTACTGAGCCGTTGGTGCCGAGGTTGCCGCCGTGTTTGGTGAGCGCGTGGCGCACTTCGCCCACGGTACGGTTGACGTTATCGGTCATGGTTTCGACGATCACTGCAATACCACCGGGGCCATAACCTTCGTAGCGCACTTCCACGTAGTTGTCCGTATTCGTTTCGCCCGCGCCGCGTTTGCAGGCTTTTTCGATGGTGTCGCGTGTCATATTGGCACTCAAACCTTTATCCACGGCGAGGCGCAAGCGCGGATTGGCGTTGGGGTCGGAGGTTTTGCCTTCGCGTGCGGCGACGGTGATTTCGCGGATGATTTTCGTCCAGATTTTGCCGCGCTTCTTATCAGCGGAGGCTTTTTGATGCTTGATGTTTGCCCATTTACTATGACCGGCCATGTCGAACTCTCGTTTTCAGTCTCAAAAAAAGTGCGTGTCAGTTTAGCACAAGTCAGCGTAGAGCCAATCATCGGGAATGCACGCACGTCAGCAAAAGAATCTGGCATCCGCTGAGACTTTGCTACTATTCTGAGGTGGCAGAATACCCCTGCGTTGTGTCCTATGTCTGATGAGGAAGTCGTGTTCCATGAGTGTTGTATTTGCAGCAGTTGCGCTGGTAGTCGCATGGTTTGCTTACCGGCTAGGCTTAGAGCGTGGTCGCGCAGAAGGTTTTAAAACAGGTTTCGGTACAGGTTTGAAACAGGGGCGTGAGGAAGGCATGTACGCGGGTCTTAAAGAGGGGATCAAAGAACACATGGTCACGACGTTGGTCGATGCGCGACCTGTACCCGGTATGCACGAAGATTTGCACCAACAGGTCAAAGATGAATTGCTCAAAGCTATTAATACCAAAACAGAGCAGAAAAAAGCTGCACCCAAACCCAGTTTTCTCAAGATGCTTTGGGAAGAATTAGGCGGTTGGTTTTTGATTGCGGTGTTTGCTTTGCTGCTTGTATACCTGTTCCGTTCGGGTTAAAACATACCCGACTTTTCCTATAACGACAGTGATGCAGCACCCATGAAAACAACGCCTCGTGAAATCGCCACACCTTGCCCGCAAATGTCCCTGAAAGTGCCTGATGGCATGACGCAGGTGGAATTCTTCAATAGCCCCGCCAACCTGAAAAATCTGGCAGAGGAAAATGGGCTATTCCGCACCCCCGAAGACTTGCTGTTGTACCGTAAGCTGGTCGGGCATAGCGTGGAATTCGACACCTCGATTATTTTGGATTCCTCCCGCCGTATTCTTGATCCGCTCGGTCGCCCGGTGCGCCGTGACCAGATGAAGCGTCAAGAAAAAAAGGTCTGGTCGAAGATGACGCAAATCATCTGCGATTACATGTTTGAGAAATACCCCGACCCCGCTGAACACCTGATTTTGTGCGGGGAGGCGAGTCTCGATTCGACTTGGCCTTTGAACAAGCCGGGTGTCCCCAGCATCCGCATGATTCACAACCACTTTATGGTATTCCCGATGGCGCAATTGCGCGACGCCAAGGAAGCGGATGCGAATAACCCCAACCTCACCGACAGTGGACATAACACCCTGTTTTTGCGCCAATTGAGCGAGGCTTACGGCAAGTTTTTGGAAGTATTGGATTTGCAAATCCTTAAGCTGCTCCCCACCGAAGCTGCATCGCTGCAATTGACGGGCTATCCGCAAGGCTTGCCATGCTGGGAAGTCATTGGCGGCGCAGAACGCTTGCAAGATCAGTATTTCTGGTACGAATACGAGCAAGTGTTACGCGGCTTTTTGGATTTTTACCGCACCTTTTTCTCGATGGTGGCAACGGGCGAAGTGCGTGTGCCGGATAATGCCAATTTCGCCAATCAAATTGACGACGTACTGCTGGGTAACCAGCGTTTTGTGCGCGTTGCACGGGATTTGCGTGAAAAAGTGATTCAAGATCCGCAGTTTGCTAACGATATTCGCTGGCGACCGGCGTACAAACAAATCATGTTCCGTGACGACAAGGGGCGCTTGGTGGTGACGATTTCGCAGAATTCGGTCGGCAATGCGATCACCGAATTGTTGGGGATTGTGGTGAAACGCCAAGTGGATTCGGCAGCTTACGCAGCGGTGGAAGAAGGTTTGGTGAGCCGTTTGTTGGAAGTGCGGGAACGCTTGCAGGCGGCGAATTTGGGCGAATCGTTGTCATCGCCGTGTTGGCCGAATGGAGCGTATCAGCCGTGTCGTTAATCACGTTCCTGTTTGACGGTTTCGCCTTGGCGATGGCGGTGCTTGCCTTGTTGATTGTGGGCATCTCCAAAGGTGGCATGGGCGGCGGTTTGGGTGTGTTGGGCGTGCCATTAATGGCGCTCTCCATGCCACCCGCGCAAGCGGCGGCGATTTTATTGCCGATTCTGTGCGTGATGGATTTGATGGCGCTGAAAGCCTTCTGGCGGCGCTGGTCGTGGGCGCACCTTCAGCAATTGTTGCCTGCTGCCATTCTTGGTATTGTGATCGGTGCGTTCACCTTCAAGTATTTTCGTGCCAGCGATGTGCGCTTGTTGGTGGGGCTGATTGCGGTCGGGTTTGCGCTGAATTATTGGTTTAAGCCGTTCCAACGCTTTGCGATAGGCAAGCCGGGGGCAAAATCGGGGCTAGTTTGGGGCAGCATTGCGGGGTTCACCAGTTTTGTGGCTCATGCGGGCGGCCCCCCGGTGAATATTTACCTATTGCCGCAAAAGTTAGATAAAACGGTGTATCAGGCGACCACGGTGCTGTTTTTTACTATCGTGAATTACGTGAAGCTGATTCCTTACGCCGCCTTGGGGCAGTTCAACAGCGCGAATGTGGGTACGTCCGTATTGTTGCTGCCGATTGCGGCGTTTGGCATTTGGTTGGGTTACAAACTGCATCACCGTGTGCCGGAAAAGCAGTTTTTCCAAGTGGCTTACGTGTTTCTGTTCATCACGGGTTGCAAGCTGATGGTTGACGGCATTAGCGGTTTAATCGCCTGACAGAGCATTTATCTCCGGCACTACCGCATAGGCAAGCACTTTGTCGATGCGTGTGCCGTCCATATCCACCACTTCCAGCCGCCAGCCTTCCCAGTCGCAATGGTCGGCGGTTTGCGGTAAGCGCCCTAAAATCAGCATCAACATGCCGCTGAGGGTGTGGTAACGCCCTTTGTCTTCTTCGGGGACAGTGCGTAAGCCTAAGCGGTCTTTGAGTTCGGGTACAGGAATCAAACCATCCAGCAACCAACTGCCATCGTCACGTTGTACTGCCCACGCATCGTCCTGATGCTGCGGTTTGAATTCGCCGGTAATCGCTTCCATCATGTCGTGCAGGGTGACAATGCCTTGCACTTCACCGTATTCGTCGATAATGAACACCATTTGTCCGCCGGAATCTTTGAAGTTTTCCAGCAATTCCATGCCGGTAAGCGATTCGGGCACGAACACGGCAGGTTTGAGGTTTTCGGTGAGGCTGGGCTGTTCGCCGCGCAACATCTGATTCAGTAAGTGGCTGGTGCTGACGATGCCGAGCACTTCTTCCCAGTTGCCACGCACCACGGGAAAACGTGTGTAACGGTGCGCTTCCACTTGGCTGAGGTTGTCTTCCAGCGATTTGTTGGCATCCAGAAACACGACGTCGTTGCGTGGAATCATGAACGAGGCGATTTGACGATCATCCAAGCGGAAGACATTGCGTACCATTTGGTGTTCTTGGTGTTCGATCACGCCTGCGTCCGAGCCTTCGCTGAGTAATAGGTGGATGTCTTCTTCGGTGACACCGCCATTGCCGTCATCTTTGATGCCCAAGAGTTTCAGGAGTAAACGGGTCGAACCGGATAGCAGCAATACAAACGGTTTGGCAATAATGGCGAGCATGAACATGGGGCGAGCCACGAAACGCGCAATCGCTTCGGGGCTGATTTGCCCGATGCGCTTGGGGGCGAGTTCACCAAATACGATAGAGAAATAAGTGATGCTGACCACGACCAGTACAGTGGCTAGTGGAGTGGCAATCTCTGCGGTCATGCCCCAGCTTTGCAGCCAAGTGCTGAAGGGTGGGCTGAGGGCGGCTTCCCCGACGATACCGTTTAATACGCCGATGGAAGTAATGCCGATTTGTACCGCTGACATAAAATAGGTGGGGTCTTCGCCCAAACGCAGGGCGGTAGCGGCGGCTTTGTCACCTTGCTGAGCAAGGTTTTGGAGGCGGGCTTTGCGGGCGGCGACCAGTGCCATTTCTGACATGGCAAAAAAGCCGTTTAATAAGATCAAGCCAAATAAAATGGCAATGTCCATGAGACTGTGTGTTCCGTGCTGTTATAAAAAGGATGGCGGCATTGTACCTGCGATTGTTATTATTTCCGCTACTTCACCCACACTTTTGGTCTAAATCCATGAAATTAATCAGTTGTCAGTATCAGAACCAGCGTTTTGTCGGCATTGTCGAGGCGGAAATTGCCCTGCTTCCGGCGTTGGATGCGGCGTTTGATCAACCCGTGTGGCGCGATATGCTGGCGTTGATCGACAGCGGGATCGACTTACCGGCGGTGCGTAACACTTTGACGGCGGCAATGCGTGTGCCATTGGCGGACGTGACCTTGCTTGCACCGATTCCGCGTCCGCGTAAAAACGTGATGTGTTTGGGGCTGAATTATCTGGAACATGCGCAAGAAACCGCAAACCAAATCGGGCGCACCGGCAAAGCGCCGCAATACCCGATTGTGTTTACTAAATGCCCGACCAGTGTGATTGGGCATGAGGCGATGATTCCGTTTGACCCTGATACGTGCTCGCAATTGGATTGGGAGGCGGAACTGGGGGTGGTGTTGGGCAAGGGCGGTAAAAAGATCAGCCGTGAGAATGCGTTGGCGCATGTGTTTGGTTACACGGTGATTAATGACGTGAGTGCGCGGGATATTCAGTTGAACCACAAACAGTATTTTCTGGGCAAAAGCATCGACGGCGGTTGCCCGATGGGGCCGTGGATTGTGACGGCGGATGAGATTGCTGATCCGCAGGCGTTGGCAATTGCCTGTCGGGTGAATGGGGTGACGAAACAGGCTTCGAGTACGCGTAATATGATTTTTGATGTGGCAACGATTATTGAATGGTTGTCGCGGGGGATGACGTTGGAGGCGGGCGATGTGATTGCGACGGGTACGCCGAGTGGCGTGGGGTTTGTGCGTGAACCGCCGGAGTATTTGTTGCCGGGGGATGTGGTGGAATGTGAGGTGGCGGGGGTTGGGGTGTTGCGGAATAGTATAGCAAACGCCTAAAAATGCTGCGATAAGTCAAATTGTCATCAAAAAATCTATTAAAGGTTACATCTGTTGTCGAATTTTACCCCTAAATATCTATACTATTAGGCATACCTTTTGAGTGTTGTGAGAAGTGTGTCAAGGGGCTTAATCATGCGTATTTTGATTGTGGATGATCACCCGTTATTTCGTGAAGCGTTAGGCAGTCTGCTCGAACGCTTTTACCCCAGTGCTGCGGTATTTGAAGTTGGTTCGGTGGAAGAAGCCGAAGGTGTGGTGCGTCAATATGCGCCGTTCGATTTGATTATGTTGGATGTTTTTTTACCGGGACAAAGCGGTGTGGCGGGCTTAGAGACGTTGCACGCCAGCGTTGCGGTGGAGACACCGATTGTCATTATGTCCGGTTCGGACAATTCAGAGATGATGAATCAAGCCCTTGCCAAGGGTGCGCGGGGTTATATCGCTAAATCAGCGGGCGTAGGCGATGTCAAAAACGCTTTGCATTTGATTTTGGCGGGTGAAATTTATATTTCGCCGTCGATGTTAGCCGAGGTGCGCCAACGTGCTGAAACGAAAGCCCCACCGACCGATAACAGCGGTTTGACCCCGCGTCAACGCGAAGTCATGCGCTTGATGGCGGAAGGGTTGCCCAATAAAACCATTGCTAGCCGTCTGCATTGTTCGGATGGCACGGTAAAATTGCACGTGAGTGCGATTTTACGCACCCTCCATGCGCGTAATCGGACAGAAGCGGTGCAGGCCGCGACACGTTTAGGGGTGTTGTAACTTGACCCAGTGAGGATTCATGCAGGTACAACCACCGATTCAGGATGAGGCGTGGAATGCTTATTTACGGCGGCATTATTACCGTTTGTTGGTGCAAGTGATCTTGCCCATGATCCTGATAACGGTGGTATTTTTACTGGGTGGGGTCTTTTGCAGCGCTATTCCCTCCGGGTATTGGTTGCTGGGCTATGTGGGGTTGGCGGCATTATTTTTTAGGTTTGGTCACGCGTTACACGCTGAATTGCAGGAATTGTTTACGGCGCAATTGCACTGCACTTTGATTGAACGCGAAGCACAGTCTTTGCAGCGCGATGCTGCTGTTGGACATTCTGTCCGCGTTGTTACCCATGAAATGAATAACCTGATTGGCATTGCCAACATGTCGGTGGATAACTTGCGCTATTCCCCGGTGGCTATGCCTAAAGACATAGACCGCTTGGAAAAAGCCTTGGGGTATATGACCCAAGTGACCCATTTGATATTGGATGGGATAGGCAACAAGCTAGCGACTACCCGCACGCTTTCGCTGGCGGAATTGCAAGACGACGTGCGTTTATTAATAGGGCATGGGCAATCCTACCCGCAAGTGGCGTTGTCGGTGATGTTCCCGGCGGAGGCGGCACAGTACCGTTTTGAAGAACGCACCGGGGCGACTTATCTGATTATTCATAACTTGGTGAAGAATGCGTTGGAGGCGGTGGAAGAGCGGTTCGGGGATCAGTCGGGGGGCGAGGTTAGGGTTACGGCTGAAATCTTGGGTAATCAGATAGTTATTGCGGTGAAAGATAATGGGGTGGGAATGACGGCGGAGCAGATTGAAGCGGTGATGCGGGGGAGTGGGCAGAGTTTTAAGGTGAATGGGCATGGGTTGGGGCTAGGGTTTGTGTTGGGGGAGTGTGAGAGGAATGGGTTTGGGTTTGAGGTGGAGAGGAGTGAAAGTAACAGTACTGGATTTCAAATTTTTATAATAACTAATAACTAATAACTAATAACTAATAACTAATAACTAATAACTAATAACTAATAACTAATAACTAATAACTAATAACTAATAAGACATATATAATCCATTAGACCTTTGTGATATTCAAAATATTTTATTACATAACTATTATTGAAGCTAAATATATGAATCTAAATTTTCGTGAATTTCAATCTTGAAAATTTAATGAGTTACGCTCAGAAAATGAGTGAAAACCTTAGCCTGATTATTTAGGTGATAGCAGGGTTAGATATTTTTTAGAAAGGATCCATATTATGACTATATAGGGTGTTTTATTTTTTCTTATTTTAAACTTGATATCTTAGCTTCAGTTATTCATGAGATTAAAAGGAAAGTCCAATGTTTTACGTAAAAAGGATTTTTATGTTTTTTGTGATTTTAATTGTATCAGGCTGCGCCAGTTATTATCCAACTATTATTGATGATGAGGAATTACAAGAAGCTATTGATGAAGCGGGAGCTATTAAAAACATGAAGAAGTATTCCGATTTATACCTATTTAAATCAAGTGAAATAAAAAAAATCAGTTCAAAATTAATGATGCACGTTTGAGTTTAGCGCTTGCAGGTCTATTAGCCGGGTTTTCTGGAGAAGCGAAAGGTGCAGCAGCGGGTAGTCTTATTGGGAATTTGATTGATATACCTAACACACGCTATAATTTTGAAGTTCAATCTGTAAATTATGCTAAAGCGTCCGATGCTATGGCCTGTATGTATGATTACTTAGAGTCACAAGAGCAGACTCGGTCACTCTCCTATAAGCTCTTAAATGCAAAAATTTATCAGGTACATAGAAAACTAAATATACTTCAAAACGATGTTCAATTAGCAGAGCCTGATCTAAAAGTTATTGAAAGTGCTTTATCTGAAATAAAAAAAGAAAGGGATGCGCAGAATATCAGAGATACATCTGCTAGAAGAAGTACACCTAGTGAGCCTAGCGAAAAAGAAAAAATCGCCGAACTCGATAGTTGCATTGCAGCATTTTCAAAATAAAAATTTAGAAAAACATGAGCAAATCGGTTTTTACAGATGTTTCTCATTTTAAAGTAAAGGAAGTGTTAAAAATGACGACAATTAGCAGAGTATTTTCTAAAGAGTATATTCCACCTCCTGATCCAGCATATGAACTAAAATCAAGCGGAGAAATGATGAATCACTTATGGGTGAGTCATTACCAAAATGATGGTATTGTTGTAAAAGCGAATGGTTGTAACGTATCAAACTGTACTATCATTGATAATTTAGATGGATGGGTAAATGTAGGTCATAGAGATGGAGTTCAAATAATTCCTAGTGATCCGCATATTCAAAATATTCAGTACGCTGCCGCTGAAATAAGCGACATAAAAATTACTGGTAACCATATTCGTTCTAATGGTTATCTGCAAGGGATATTCTGTAGTGATGGACTTATATGTAATATAGAGATTAGTAATAATATAATACAAACAAGAAGCCAACACTTCATATCACTGACAGGACTTATTTCTGGAAAAATCTATGGTAACGTCAGGGAAAATGGTCAGCCTTGTGATATTCATCTTAAACCGCTACGTATTGGTGGAAATCCAGGGGATGGAAATCTTTGGATATTATCTTTTTCAGACAGTACTTATCGCTACTTGCCTGTTGAATATATCGTTAATAAGGAGTCGCTACCTTTCACTATTGACAATCGACAGAAAATCTTTTCTAAATTAAAAGGCGATGAGTATTTATATAACTTCGATATAAAAGAGTTTCGTATTGCAGCTCGAAAACTGTTGATTGAAAACAAGCATAAAAGCACGAATGATAATGCCATTGCATTGCAAAATTTAGCAAAAAAATTTGGAGATAAAGTTCGGTTATAATTACTTGGTATGTTTTTCAAAACATTGTTCTAAAATGTAATGAGGTGTGAAAATGGAGTTTTTAATGAAACGTTTTTCCAATCAAAGGATTATACTATTAATAGTTATATCATCTTCTCTATTTAATGGATGTACAACAGTTGGGATAGAAGACATGTCTATCCCACCGACAATGATTGAGGGGCGAGGACCCTGCGAGATAAAAGCATGGTTCTGGGAAAAAGCATACTGGACAGGCTGTCTATCCGATCTTAAAAATTATGAAGATACTTCTTGCGGTAGCGGTAAAATAAATCCTGTCAAAGATTGTAATTAAGTGCCTAAGGAAAAATTATTTTCTCGTTATTTTTAATAAAGGTGATAGATATGAGTGATTTAATGTTTTCTTTGATAATAAGTAAATAGTATCCAGAAAATTTTGTAGATCACAAACAGTTTTTAGATAGTACCTCCATATAAAATTGAGTATTTTTATATGATTATTACTTTTTTCTTAAGATAGAAAAAATCAAGGAGTATTTAAAATGAAAACATCAATATTACCAATTTTGCAAAAGCCAAACATTATTGTACTAACTGCTGGTCATGGAGATGGAGATCCGGGTGCAGTCGATGGTAGTCATGCACAAGCACCACAAACGATAAGCATCACTAATGAAATTGCTAGCATTCTTAAAAAATCTAATATTGACGTGAGAGTATCTCCTCATTCTCAGGATCTTGGAGATTCTATAAATTGGGTTAACAAACGATTTAACTATGGGGATGCTTGGATATTAGAAATACATAGGGATTCTGCTACTGGTCTTGATATGGATGATGCTTCTAAACGTTGTGGTATTTATTATGGAGTCTCGAATGAAAGTAAAAAAGTAGGTGAATTCATTCGCCAGTCTTTTATTTCTCATGACGCTCATAAACACTCTTGGTGTCGCCCAGATACAGAATCCGAGGATGGAAAACTTGGCTGGATACGAGAAACAAAACCAGTCGCCCATTTATTAGAACTAGGATTTATGCAAGGTCGAAATGACAATGAACACTTATATTGGCTTGCTAGCGTCGCTGCTCATGCAATTTTTGAAGCTTTTACAGGTAATAAATTAAAAATCGATCAAATAACTAACAATGATCAAATGCCATTCATTATACCTGGAAACTATTAAATTTATCAACAATCTGGGTGTTTGGAATAATGTCTACTAGATGCATTCTTAAGTGATAATTTTAATTATTGTCAAACAGTAAAATATTAGGAGTAATAGTATGAGTCAAGAGGTCAAGTCATTATTTCCGGTTCTATCGCCGATAATGAGTGCGTCTTTTCACCCTCCAGTAGCAACTATATCGCCAAATAGTATGGCGATTAGCTTGTTATTCGGCGATTTCAGTATTGAACTGAACAACAAAATAAGCTGCACTCTGCTTTCAAGACGACAACCTACAGCTTTACCATAGATAATCCATCGAATGAGATTTCTATCATCATTAAATATTATTTAGATAAAACCTCAGAAACGGCAAAAGCATTCGTGACTTTCCTTAGCAAGATTGAATGTTTTACTCAAGAGATTATTGCCATAAAGACAAAGAGCGAAGAAGGAGTGTACCAAATGTTAATTGAAGATGAAATAAAGATTCCAATTCCTCAGGCACAGGGCAACAGAGAGTATTCTTTTGCATTGAGTATATTCGCAACACGGGAGGGTGATGATCAATTGAAAATGACGATTGATAGTATTGATATCGCCAAGTCGGCTTAAGTGAATCGGTAGTGGATAACTAAGGAGTAAGTATCATGTTTTCATTTCAAGGAACAAAACAACCGCTTGTTACAGTATGTCGTCGGCATGGTGGTTACACGTTGTTAGCTATGAGCATGGTGGTTATTACCGGATGTGGCGGTGGCGGTAGTAACGTTTCAGACCCGATAGATCCCAGTGGCAATACCACGTCCACCGTTACACCCGAACCAACCGTGGTGGTAAATACTGACACCACACCATTGAATCCCCTTTATACAGGGAAGCGTGAACTAGCTACGTTGACCGAAGCGGCGGCACTTGATTTCTTGAAGTTAGGAAGAGTTATGTCGTCTAACGCACTTGAAGTAACGCCTATAGTATTATTGATGAATACGCCATTGATGTTTTCCGACACTGCAAATTGTCAGATAAGCGGAAAAATTAGTCGGACTGCCAAAGAAAGTGTATCAGACGATGGTTTAGCTACGACCTATCTATCCCAATACACTTATGACCAATGCCAAAGTGAAAGCGCAATAATCAATGGCAGCAGTGGTTTTACTCGTGTCGAAACTTATGGTCCGCCCAAAACGTTAACTGAAACGGATAATATCGACGTTACTGTGGTTAATCCGATTGATAAAATAATCGACGTATATAACGGTTCTGCCTCTCTTAACATAACAGGAGTCAAACTATCCAAAAATCAGAACACCTATGTTAAGGAAAAAAATGTAGAAATCCTTAAGGTTAATCTACAGCAGCTTGGCGCAGGAAATAGGGAACAAGGTTCAATTACAGAAATGGATGGGCGAATATATATCGGTAATTATGGATATATCACACCAAAAGTCTTACAGCCACTTTATTTTACTATTGGTAGTATTCACGCGGGGGAATTAATCATGAACGGCGCTAATAATACCAAAGCCCAAGTGTTACCAACATCATCGACAACCTTTGTGCTGAATACAGATGAAAATGGTGATGGTGCGTATGAAAAGACTCGCATTGTCAACTGGGCTGATTTGTAAAGCTGATGGTTCTTAATGATTCGATGGTTGTCATTTTAACCTATAGGAAGGTATTGTATGATTTTATTTCAATGCGACAAAAAACGCTTGGTAGGCTTTTTCCATCATTATGTTCGATATGGCTTGATGGTTATTTGTGCGGCATTGATGGTGGGAGGGGAATGCAATAGTGATGTGGCGGTCAATACACCGCTACGGGATAATATTGTTGTTGCGACGATGGATGTTGTTAATGCTTCTCCCGAGAATAACACTTTACCAATAGCTAGTGCAGGTTCTGCTCAGATAGTAAAAGAAGATGTCTTGGTTACACTGGATGCACGGGCAAGTAAAGGCAATATTTCCAGTTACCAATGGGTTCAAGAGAAACATCCGTTGGGAATAGCGGTGTTATTATCAGGAGCGACAACTGCAACACCTACTTTCATTGCCCCAAAACTTATAGGTCTTCAATCGACTCAGTTGCTGTTTAAATTAACAGTTACAGATAATGAGGGGAATACTGCTAAGGATGGCGTTCTTATTACGGTGGAGAAAAACGCTGATCCTAACGAGTTTTTTAGTCTGGATGGAGTGCCGGATAACTTTGCATTTGTTCATTCAGGGCTTATTAATTCAACTGCCGAGATGGGCGTTGAATATAAATTCAAACCAATTATCAATGGTGAAGCAAGTAACATTACCTTTTCTATTGAAGAAAAGCCAAAATGGGCAAAGTTTAGTGAAGTTGACGGAACCTTGTCAGGAGTACCCAGTACGGAAGATTTAGGCTTTTACCCTAACGTGAAGATTAAGGGTATTCGGAGAGGGAAAACTGACGAGATAGGTCCGTTTAGCATTGAAGTCAAAGTTTGGGATAGAGTCAGTTTCTGTGCGGGGCGTTCCCAAAAGAATGGCCTGACTTATTGCAGCGCCAATATGGAAAAGCTGAGCAGCACAGGCAGTTGCCAGATCTGGGGGGATTTCCATTCGCCCATCCTAGAACCTAGCAGCATCAAATTGTACTCTGCCACCACCCCTCAGGAACTGGAGACATTAGGCACAGCTTACTGCCACAAGAAAGAACCAACTTATGACAAGGTAACCAAGACTTGCCCAACGGGCTACCAAGCTATAGACCAGGTGATCAAGGGCGCTGGGGGAAGAGTGGTTTACAAAGTCTCTGACCCGCTGTGCGTGGCACAGATGACAGCCCCACAATACGCAGATAAACTGATGAATGAGTTTGAGGATAAACTCTCCTATTATCAGGACGAGTACAACAAGTACCTGAACGACCCAGAGAAACTTCAAGGCTTTACCCCATTGCAGCCAAGCTTTGAGGGACCAGACACGCAAGGCCATCTCATCATCAATCTGCCACCGCCCATCAGCTTGCAACATAACCTTGAAAAACAACGTCGGCAATTTGAGCAATACTTAAGCGAAGCAGAACGGGGGCTACATTACCAAGACCCCAACACCACGATCGGCGTGTGTCCTACCATTGACGCTGGCCAAGGCTGGAACAAAGGTGTCTGCTTCACTTGGGACAGGCAGTTTGGTGACCGCAGCATGTTTTCGCTGAATACTGAGGCGATGGGTATGTTGCGCATGTCAGGAGAATCGTTAGCGCAGTTGACAGTTTCCTCGTATATCCTGGGCAACCCTTTCAATATTGTCAACCTCAGCCAGCAATCCAAGGTATGGACAATCCCTGAACAGGTTGACAAAAAGTATTTCTCTGTTGTCAAGCACAGTGCGGCAGAGACAGCCGCCAAACTCAACCAGGAAGTGGACAACATCAATTCCCAACTCACAGCAATGCAGAGCGCGGTCAAAGGCTCTGCTTTCAAGAGTGAACTGGGCTTGCTGGCCAACATTGTCAGGAAACAAGAAAAGGAGCTTAGCCCTGCCGGTTCCAACTTAAGCTGGAACAAACCGTTAGCCAACCTTGCGCAGACTCTGGAAACCCCGCCCATCACCATTCCTGTTGGGGCAGTCAGCATCAGCTTTAGTGCCGGTGTAGGCGGGGAGATGAACGTCAATACGGAGGGTTCCTTGACCGACCAACTGAGTGTCAAGTCCACGGGTGTGACGGCAGATGCAAAATTGCAGGGCAAACTCAACACCTCTTACGCCCTGAACCTGAACGCCAGGGCAGGTGCCGAAATGCCAGGTCTGGCTGAAATGGGTGGGTACGGGGTGCTCAATTACATGCATGTTGACATGCCTTTACGGGCTAGCGTGACGGCCAGTGAACTGCTGTCAGGGCTACCCCCTAAACTGGAATTGGACTGGCAAGCGGTGATGCTGGCGGGTGAGGTCGGTGCCTATGCCAAGGTCAATGAAGTGGTCACAAAACTGGTGGTCAAACCAGTGGTAAATCTGTGGAACAAGCTTGTCCCCAAAAAGCTAGAGGTGCCAGAGGAGAAAATCAAGACAATAGAGTACCGCTACCCCCTTTATAAGACACCTGGCATTAAGATTGGTTATCAAGCACAAAGCCGCCCAGATTTGGCACTCAAGTCCAGTTTATTGACCAATGACATCGGGTACATGCCGATTTATTGCAGCCGAGGCCCACGCGGATGTCCGAAGTCTTATGGATCAAGCATTCTTGTAGTCACCGAATAGGCTCGCTGGCATCAGGCAGCACAGCGGCAAGAGGCGGAAAATCCGCCTCTTGCATAAGCGGTCATTACGGATAGCGTGTTGTAATGGTCAAGTAAATTAGGACAATACCTTAAGCCTGTTTCAAAAAAAGGTTAGTGCCTACCCCAATCCCGCGTGGTTTCCCCCCATCTTCACCCGCTTATTATCATGATAAATGATGCTTTATATCAAAAAATCATAAAAATTCCGCATAAGTTGTCTATTCCCTTTGTCTAGGTATATTCCCATCATCTTATACTTCGATAAGAGGGTTAAATTACTTTGAGCGAGGCAAGGTTATGATGCGTATGTTGATTGTGGATGAACAGCCATTGTTTCGGGAGGCACTAGCAATGCACCTTGAAGCGATGTATCCGGGAGTTGCGGTGTTTGAGGCTGACAACGTAGCTGAAGCACTGGGGATGCTGGATATGTACGTCCATTTCGATCTGATCGTGTTGGATATTCCTGTATCTAAAACAGAAGGTGTGGCTTGGCTACACGCTTTACGTGAGGTGTCACCGGACAGCAAATTTGTCGTGATGTCCTGTTGGGATGATACCGCGAGAGCAAAAGCCCTTATCGGGCAAGGAGCAAATGGTTACATAGCCAAGTCTGCCGGGGCGGGAGAAGTGCGGAATGCCATGCACCTGATTCTGGCGGACGAGATCTATATCTCACCATCGCTTCTGAGGGGGGAAACAACAGCGACTGTCTGCAATACCGTGGTGACAACCCCGGCAATGGGGGTACATTTCTCTCTGACACCGCGCCAAACGGAAATTTTGCATCTTATGACCCAAGGGCTGCCCAACAAATCCATCGCTAACCGGCTGAATTGCTCAGGTGGTACGGTCAAGCTGCATGTCAGTGCTATTTTGCGGGCGTTACAGGTGCATAACCGGACGGAGGCAGTGCGGCTTGTTGCTCGCATGGGAGAAATTTAACCCGATATAAGCCTTAGCCGTTGAGTTGGAAGTCATAGACAAACGTTAGACTATTTGGTTATTTGTTTATTTTATGAGTAAGTTACAATAATTTGAGAGTATGAATGAGTCATCACCATCGGTGATGGGCTTTATTTCTATTAGTTTTGTATATTTGGGGGCATTATGATGTCACGATTCAACAGGGGTAAGTTATTGCCGTGTTTCTATCACATAAACACGGGGCTTGTCAGTGCGGTATTGCTGCTATCGCTTAACTTATGTGCTCAAGCAGCCGTTATCAATAATCCTCCGACTGCAACCTCTGCTACGATTATAGGAAAAGAGGATACGAAGACCAGCATTACTCTAAAAGGCAAAGATCTAGAAAAGAAAAAACTCACTTACGCTATTGTTAACCAACCCACTTATGGCACAGTTACGCTGGTTGGTAGCAAAGCCACCTACACTCCCAGTGCCAACTACTTCAATACAGCTTCTACTCCTGACCGTTTTACCTTCAAAACCAATGATGGGCTGCTGGATTCTGTCCCTGCCACCGTTGATATTGTGGTGAAAGCGGTTAATGACGTGCCTGTTGTTCAAAAGGGCATTGCCACTACTCTTCAAGATACGAAAGTAGACATTACGCTTATGGGGTCAGATGTAGAGGGTGATCCATTAACCTACGTGCCTAGTAAAAGTAAAAAGGGTGGCACAGTGGCAGTAAAAAGTGGTAATACCGTTACATTCACGCCGAAGAAAGGCTATGTGGGTGCAGACAGTTTTACGTTTACTGCTAAAGATAGCAATAAGGGTATTTCTAAAGCAGCGACAGTCAGCATTACTGTCAGCGCTAAACCGCCGAACGTTTCTCCAACAGCCAATGCAGGTGCAGATCAGGCTGTAAATGAAAAGATGTCGGTTACGCTGGATGGCAGTGGCAGTAAAGATAGTGACGGCAGTATCGTCAGTTATCGCTGGATGCAGCGAAAGCAGCCATTGGGCATCGTAGCCACGCTTTCAGGTGCGAATACAGCCAAGCCTACGTTCACTGCGCCGGAGTTGGTAGGGGATACACTTGCGTCAGCGACATTAGCTTTTGATTTGACAGTAACAGACAACAACGGGGCAATGGCTACTGATACAGTCGTGGTGGTAATTAACAATGTAGCTACTAATATCCCACCGGGAGCCAATGCTGGCAATGATAAAGAAGCGAATGAGAACACCCAAGTTACGCTAGATGGTACTGGTAGCACTGACAGCGACGGCAACCTCGTCAAATACGAATGGAAACAGACTGCTGGTTCACCCACTGTCACCTTGACAGGTGCAGACACTGCGAAACCCACCTTCACAGCCCCCGATGTCGCCGCCGACACTACGCTCACGTTTGAACTCACCGTCACGGATAACCAGAATGCTACCGCCAAGGATACGGTCAGCGTCCAAGTGAAAAATGCTGTGGTCAATATCCCGCCTGTTGCTAACCCTGGAGGAGACCAAACAGTTAACGAAAACACACTGGTCACACTCGATGGCAGTGCCAGCAAAGACTCAGATGGCAGTATTTCTGGTTATCTCTGGACACAAACTGGTGGTATGAATGTTGCCTTAACTGATCCGACAGGTAATAGTGTGAAGTTTATTTCGCCTTATGTGGCAGCAGATGAAACATTAACTTTTGCGTTGGAAGTAATGGATGATAAAAGTGTCACTAGCCATGCTAGTGTTAATGTTTTAATAAAACATGATGTATCGAATTCAGTATATAGCCAAGTTATTGCAGAGGGGAGTGTTGGCATTTTAAAAAGTAAACTTAGCACTACCGACTATGCAAATATAAAATCTATTGTTTGGACGCAAACAAGTGGGCAATATGTTGACTTGTCGCAGAGTGACACTCTCTTTCCACTTATTACGACGCCAGAGGTAGACGAAGATACAACAGTGGGTTTCAATCTTACTGTCCAAGGTAATGATAGTGTGGTTAGTACGGACACTATAATTGTTAAAATAAGAAATGATTCTCTTAAAGATGCAAGTGCTATTGAATTACCTTACCTTTATGATTGTGTGGTTGATGCGGTTATAAATGGAGTAAAGTTGAGTGGTCGTCTTCCACCACCACCAAAGTGGGAAAAAGTTCGTGATTATCCGGAAGATACCTATTATAAGACCATTAAAACTAAATATGCAGACGCTGGTAGTGGGGGTACTATGATTGTGACTTGGTATTCTGATACAGGTACTCTCTCAGACATTAGTTGTCAGAGATATCTACATCCTGATAATGGTGATTTAGTAATGGGTCATTTGGCTTGGTGGAGGAATCGGAACCAATCACTCCAACGTTTTGATAAGTATATTGAAGAAGATAGGAAATCAACTGCTGAAGGAGAATATAAAGAGTGGTATGAAGATGGAAAGTTGAGAGAGTTAAGATATTATGAAAATAATGAAAAGCAAAGGCTTGAGGTTCGCTGGTCTAATTCAGAATTAGGGTATCACTATCAATGGATTGCTCCATATAATGATGACCTGCTGCATGGGATTGTACGTTCTTACTACAAAGATGGTCATTTAGATGAAGAATATATGTATTCGAAAGGCAAAAGACATGGCCCATTTGTCACGTATCATTCAGAAGGTTCCATCATGTATGAGAAGGGAAGCTTCGCTGATAATGTGGTTAACGGACCTTATGTTAGATATTATTTTCACGGTGGCTTGGAGATGGAAGGAACTTTTGATTATGAGAAAAAGGTTGGGCTTTGGTCTTATTACAATCTTTACAATCACGGAAAGATAGAAGGCCAAACTTACTTCGATCCCCTTGGTAAAATAGTTTGGACAAAAGGATATGATGTCGACACTGGAAAGTTACTTACTTATTGTTATTACGATAGCGAAGGACATCATTGTACGTACTATTGATACGCATTAAGTAAACAGTGTAACAAATTTTCATAGGGCGGAAAGCGGAACGCGCTCTTCGCCGAACATCAGTAAAAAAGTCTGCAAAGCAGGCTTCCAGTGGTGGTGCGCTCGCCCTGTAACATGGGACCACTCGCCCCCAACCTTGTGGGAGATTTGCTAAGCGATTGGGTTTGTTTGGCAGACTCATTAATTTATGATGGGAGAATTTAGTATGATTACTTTCCTTACACTTCCTGATTCGTGGCCTCCATCGAGACTGTAAACTGAACTGTGTAACTGCTATATAACAGCGGAAACACCCGCCAAGGAGCAGTCACATGGAACCCCTGAATCCCGTCCTGATGGATGAGCTATTAACCGATTGCAAAACGCCTGCTGATGTAAAGAACCTTTACAGCCAGCTCCTGCAACGGATGATCAACCGCAGCCTCGAAGCCGAACTGGACGCGCACCTGAAATACGACAAGGGTGAGCGTAGCGATATAGGGCAACGGCGCAGCAACACCCGCAACGGTAAAGGCAACAAGACCATCAAAGGCGAGTTTGGCGAGTTGCAGGTGGAAACACCGCGTGACCGTGACGGCAGCTTTGAGCCAAAGCTGGTGCAGAAACGCCAGATACGGCTGGCAGGGATGGAAGAACACATCCTGACACTGTATGCCAAAGGCATGACCACCCGCGACATTGAAGACACGGTTAAACGGCTGTACGGGGTCGACATCTCGCACACGCTGATTAGCGAAGTGACTGAAGCCGTCCAAGGCGAAGCCAAAGCTTGGCAATCACGGGCATTAGACAACATCTACCCGATTGTCTGGCTTGATGGGATTATCGTTAAAGTTCAACAAGATAAGCAGGTCATCAACAAAGCGGCGCATGTGGTGCTGGCGGTCAACCTACGCGGTGAAAAGGACGTGTTGGGCATCTGGTTAGCAGAAAATGAAGGGGCGAAGTTCTGGCTGTCGGTGTTGACTGAACTACGCCACCGGGGCGTGCAGGACATCTATGTGGCTTGCATGGATGGCTTAAACGGCTTGCCGGAAGCGGTCAATGCCGTCTTCCCCAAAACATTGACCCAGTTGTGCATGGTACACATGGTTCGCGCCAGCTTGCGCTACGTCACTGCCAAAGACACCAAAGGTGTGGTGGCAGCCCTCAAACGCATTTACCAATCCAGTACCGCTGAAGAAGCGGAACGCGAACTGGAAGCACTGGAGACTGAATGGGGCGACAAATACAAAGCGGTCGTGCGTCTATGGCGCGGCAACTGGGCGAATGTCATCCCCTTCTTCCAGTTCCAACCCGAAATCCGCAAGGTGATTTACACCACCAATGCGATTGAGTCCCTGAACATGAGTTTGCGCAAGTTCACCCGCAATCGGCGCATCTTCCCCAGTGACAGTTCAGCCCTCAAAAGCCTGTATTTGGCGGTGCGCGAAGCCTCGCAAAAGTGGTCGGTTATCCACCACTGGAAGCCTGCTTTGCAGACCTTTTTACTGATGTTCGGCGAAGAGCGCGTCCCGCTCTCCGCCCTATGAAAATTTGTTACACAGTTTATTTGACAGACTCCCTCCATCTCCTGAGCCGGATATATGTCCTATTCCTGAACCATGGAAGCCGGAAGAAGAACCTACGCCAGTTCGGCAGCCTGAGCCTAGTCCGCCACCGCCACCGCCACCGCCACCGCCACCGCCACCGCCACCGCCACCGCCACCTCATGTTAATCCTAATCCTAATCTTGACCCGGAAAAGCCTGGAGATCCAAATCCTTTGCCTGAGCCCTCATAGAATTTCTTCGAAAATTTGTAGTTTTTTCCACATCCCATCCACGCGGGATTTCACCGCCGCATCCATCACAATCGGCGTACCCCATTCCCGCGTGGTTTCCCCCGGCCATTTATTGGTCGCATCCATCCCCATCTTCGACCCCAGCCCTGACACGGGCGAGGCAAAATCCAGATAATCAATCGGCGTATGCTCAATCAACGTGGTATCCCGTGCTGGATCCATGCGCGTGGTCATTGCCCAGATCACATCCTCCCACTTGCGCGTATTCACATCATCATCCACCACGATAATGAACTTGGTGTACATGAACTGGCGCAGGAACGACCAAACCCCCATCATCACCCGCTTGGCGTGACCGGGGTATTGCTTCTTGATGCTCACCACCGCCATGCGATACGAACAGCCTTCCGGCGGCAGGTAAAAATCCACAATCTCAGGAAACTGCTTCTGCAAAATCGGCACGAACACTTCATTCAACGCCAAGCCCAGAATCGCCGGTTCATCTGGCGGTCGCCCCGTATACGTGCTGTGGTAAATCGGGTCTTTGCGATGCGTAATACGCTCAATGGTAAACACCGGGAAGCTATCAATCTCATTGTAATAGCCGGTATGGTCGCCATAAGGCCCTTCGGGAGCCATATCATCAGGGTAAATGAAACCTTCCAGCACAAACTCCGCCGAGGCAGGCACTTGCAAATCCACCCCTATCGCTTGCACCAACTCCGTCCGCGAACCGCGCAACAACCCCGCAAACGCATACTCCGACAACGAATCCGGCACTGGCGTGACTGCCCCCAAAATCGTTGCCGGGTCAGTGCCAATCGCCACCGCTACGGGAAACGGCTTACCCGGATTCGTTTGCTGAAACTCGCGAAAATCCAACGCCCCGCCGCGATGCGACAACCAGCGCATAATCACACGATTCTTGCCCAACACTTGTTGGCGATAAATTCCCAGATTCTGGCGTTTCTGATTCGGGCCTTTGGTAATCACCAAGCCCCACGTAATCAGCGGGGCGGCATCCCCCGGCCAGCAATGCTGAATCGGCAGCTTGCTTAAATCCACTTTATCGCCTTCCACCACGACTTGCTGACACGCCGCTTTGCTGACCACTTTCGGTGCCATATCCAGCACTTTGCGGAAAATCGGCAGCGCATTCAGCGCATCCTTAAAGCCTTTCGGCGGATCAGGCTGCTTGAGCAATGCCAGCAATTTACCGACTTCACGCAAGGCATCGGTGGATTGTTCACCCATCCCCAACGCCACGCGGCGCGGCGTGCCAAACAGATTGGCAAGTACGGGCGTGTTATGTCCTTTGGGATTTTCAAACAGCAAGGCGGGGCCGCCCGCACGCAGCACGCGGTCGGCGATTTCGGTCATTTCCAGATAGGGGTCAACTTCGACGGTAATCCGTTTCAGTTCACCCATTTTTTCCAGTTGCTGGATAAAGTCGCGTAGGTCATGGTATTTCATGGCGAGGATAATAACGGAAATCCGCGCCGAGCGGCTATGGGCTTACGCAATGTCAGGCATTTTCACAAAAAAAAGGTTACAGGCAAATCGCACTGTAACCTTAATATCAGATTGAGAAAATCAATCCTTACTTAGCAGCAGGGGCTGGAGCGGCGGCAGCCGGAGCGGCGGCTTCAGCAGCGTATGCGCCCACGCCACAGAAGAAGCCTTTGGTATTTTTGATCACGTAGCTTTTCTTGGCTTTCAGTTCCTCAGTGACGGGATAAGGCCATTTGTAATCAACCCAGCCCTTACCTTCAGCCGATTTCGCGGTAGCAACCATGTTCTGGAACAGTTTGTCGCCGTATTTATCGAAATCGAGCAGGTTTTTGCCAACCAGTTCAGGCTTTTTCGGGTGGGACAGCATTTTGCCTTCCAGATCCATACAGAAGACATACAGATCTTTGTCTTGGAAACCGCCGTCCGCTTTAGCAAACGTGTCAAACGCTGCTTCGCCGCTCTTGTCGACTTCGGCTAAGGCTTTTTCGCTCATGGCTTGCGCTTCGGCTTCTGTGCCCATGGCAGGGGCGGCATCAGCGGCAAAGACATTCAGGGTTAATGCGAACAGGGCAGTGCCTACAACCGTGTGTAAAAGTTTCATATACAATCTCTCCTCCAAAAAATAACATGCAGCCTGCACACCTTGGGGTGTTCCTCATGCAGACTGAATTACGACGTGTAATTATCTAACACGTGCCAAGATTGTAGACAATCTTGGCTTTAAATAGCAATGATTACGCAAAAATATCTTATTTTGTCGACAAAGGTGGAAGAAAATGATGGTAGAAGAACCGAATGAACGTCTGCTGCATACCCCAGTGCGCTGTTATTGGTTAGCCACCCGCCCCGCGTTTCTGGCGGCAAGTGTTGTACCGGCGGTGGTGGGCACGGCGGCAGCTTGGGCGCAAGGCTATGCCTTGCACGGCGGGTTACTGGCGTGGACAGTGCTGGCGGTCATGCTGGTACACGCAGGCATGAATGTGCTGAACGATTACTACGACGAGCAAAACGGTACAGATCGGCGCAATACCCAACGCTTGTTTCCGTTTACCGGCGGCAGTCGCTTTATCCAGAACGGCGTATTGAGCGCAGGTGAAATATTGGTATTCGGTGCATGGTTGCTGGCGGTGGCGATGCTGATTGGCATTGGCTTGGCATGGCAAAGCGGTATGGATTTGCTGTGGATTGGCGTGGCGGGCTTGCTGATTGGTTGGGGCTATTCCGCGCCGCCGTTGAATTTGAATAGCCGAGGCTTGGGTGAACCCACCATTGCGGTGAGCTTTGGCGTGTTAACCCCGCTGGGCGCGTGGTTTGTGCAAACGGGTTCGTTGGCGTGGTATCCGGTCGTAATCAGTTTGCCTTTGTCATTGTTAATCATGAATATTTTGCTGATTAACCAGTTTCCCGACCGCGAAGCCGATGCTGCCAGCGGTAAGCATCATTGGGTGGTGCGTTTTGGGGCGGATGCTGCGGCGAAGGTTTATGTGGCGGCAGTCTTGCTGGCAACGCTGTTACTGGTAGCGTGGGTCATGCTGGATGTATTGCCACCAATGGCGTTGCTGAGTGCCTTGCCGTTGGGGATTGCATTGCGAGCTGGTTTGCAATTGGTGGAACACGCGCACACACCGCCTAAGCTCGAACCAGCGATTAAAATGACGATTGGCAGCGCGGTATTGCACGGTGTGCTGTTGTCCTTGGCGTTATGGCTGGTATAGTTCGTACATGAACCCAACTACCTTTGATACCAGCGGCTTTCCCGCCGCCTACGCCGCGCCGTTAACGGGGCATTTTCGTGTCTTACCCGAAGACTTTATCGTGGATGAGCTGATGGATTTTGAGCTGTCTGGCACAGGTGAACACCTGTGGCTGCAAGTGCGCAAAACCCTCGCGAACACCGATTGGGTCGGCAACCAACTGGCGCGTTGCGCGGGTATTTCCGGCAAAGACGTGAGTTACGCCGGGCTGAAAGATCGCCACGCGGTAACGACGCAATGGTTTAGCCTGCAATTGCCGGGGAAGGATGACCCCGATTTTGCCGCGTTACCGCCGGAAATCGAAATCCTCGCGCAACAACGCCATGACAAAAAGCTGCGGCGAGGTGCGTTGAGTGGCAACCGTTTCAGCCTGACCTTGCGGAATTGCACGGGGGATTTCGCAGCGGCGCAAAGCCTGTGTCAGCAAATTACCCAGCAAGGCATTCCCAATTACTACGGCGAACAGCGTTTCGGGCATAACTTTGGCAATTTGCGCAAAGCCGAACGCTGGTTTGCGGACGGTGTTGCGCCGAAGCAGCGGACTCAACGTAGCTTGTATCTGTCGGCGGCGCGTTCGTGGATGTTCAACAATATTCTGGCGGAACGCGTGAAGGCGGGAACGTGGCATCAGCGCGTGGCGGGCGATGTGTTCATGTTCGAGGGCGGCAATGCGTGGTTTGCGGATGATGTCGCGGATGCGACGCTTGAGCCGCGTTTAGCTGCGCTAGCAATCCACCCGACGGGCGCATTGTGGGGCAGAGGTGAGTTGGATACCCGCGATGCGGCGCGTGAGCTAGAAGCAGAACAAACCGCACGCTTTCCGATTTTCTGTGCGGGGCTGGAAAAGCAGGGGTTGAAGCAAGAACGCCGTGCCTTACGCATCCAAGTCGGTGAGGTTGGGTTTGAGGTGCTGGATGAAACCACCTTACGCTTGGCGTTTACCTTGCCGCCGGGGTCTTATGCGACGGTATTTTTGGAGCAGTTGGGAACGTTTACGTCCAAATCTGTGCCAGTGCAGTAAGCAATTGTTCCACATCGGTGGGGGTATGCGCTGCCGATAATGTTACCCGCAAGCGTGCCGTGCCGTCGGGTACGGTGGGGGGGCGGATGGCTGTGACCAATAGTCCGCGCTCTTCCAACTGACGGCTGATCGCCAACGCTTGCGCGCTGCTGCCGACCAGAATCGGTTGAATCGCGGTAGCCGATGCCATCAGCGGCAAGCCGAGTTGCGCAGCCCCCTGACGAAATTGTTGAATCAATGCCTGCAAGTGTTCGCGCCGCCAGCTTTCGGTTTGCACCAATTGCAAGCTTGCCAGTGTCGCGGCAGCGATAGCAGGCGGTTGCGCGGTGGTGTAAATAAACGTGCGGGCGGTTTGAATCAAGTATTCGATCAGATCATGGCTTCCGGCAACGAATGCGCCTGCCGTGCCCAGTGCTTTCCCCAAGGTTGCCATCAGAATCGGTACATCGGTTGGCGTTAAGCCTTGCGCTTCCACCAAACCCGCGCCCGTATTGCCCAAAACACCAAACCCATGTGCATCATCCACCATTAGCCATGCGTCGTGGTGCTGTGCCATCGTCGCGAGTTTGTTGAGAGGCGCAATATCGCCATCCATGCTGAATACGCCATCGGTGAGAATCAGTTGGGTGCTAGCATTGTCGGCTTGTGCCAGTAAGCGTTTGCCGAGGCTGGTGGTGTCATTGTGCGGGTAACGGATCAGTTTCGCGCCGGATAACAAGCTCGCATCGACCAACGAGGCATGGTTCAAACGGTCGGCATACACCACATCATTACGCCCTGTTAGCAGCGCATTCACCACGCCCAGATTTGCCATGTAACCCGTGGAAAACAGCAAAGCACGCTCACGCCCTACGAATATTGCCAAGGCTTCTTCGAGTTGCTGGTGGGGACGAGAATGCCCGTTGACTAAATGCGCTGCACCACTGCCCACACCGTATTCATTAGCGGCTTGTTGAAACGCACGGATAACAGCGGGATGGTTGGCAAGACCCAGATAATCATTGCTGCAAAACGTTAGCAACGCTTTGCCATCTATCTGCCTATGCGGTTGTTGTGGGGAATCAGCGATGCGCGGGCGACGGTAGAGGTGGCGATTCTGACGGGATTCGAGTTCGGCGCGGAGTTTGTTAAATTTGGGATCAGTATTCATTAGACGATACGGGGGGATTACGATGGGGCGAATGTAAGCATCCGCCCCAGTCGGAGATTAACCTTTCTTGATCATGAAAGTGTAATCACCGCCTGCTTCGCTGGAGCTGACCATTTCATTGCCAGTTTGCTTGCAGAATGCTTCCATGTCTTTGACGGAACCTGGGTCAGTGGCGATGACCTTCAGAATTTCGCCAGAAGCTAAGCCGTTAATGGCTTTTTTAGTACGAAGAATGGGTAGTGGGCAATTTAAGCCACGCGCGTCCAGTTCTTGTTTAAAATCAGACATATTTCCTCTCCTGATCTTACGATTAATGTGATAGCGATCCAAAAAATGAGTCCAGTAACATACCACCAAAATTGCTGTATCGCTATATCTTTGTATACTAATATCCTTTCAGTAATAGGATACACGGCATGGTAAGTAGCGCACTTAATTTCACGAAAATGCACGGTTTGGGCAATGATTTTGTGGTGTTAGATGGCATCAATCAGTGCGTTGATTTGAGCACCGCCCAGATCCGCCACATCGCTGATCGCCACCTTGGGGTGGGCTGCGATCAATTGCTGCTGGTGGAAGCCTATGACGGGGCGGATGCGGAATTCCGCTACCGAATTTTCAATGCCGATGGCAGCGAGGTGGAACAGTGTGGCAATGGCGCACGCTGTTTTGCGCGTTTCGTGTATGATCAAGGCTTGACCCAACACACCACGATTCCGGTCGTCACCGCGAGTGGGCGTATCGTGTTACAAATTCAAGCGGATGGGCAAGTGACGGTGGATATGGGTGTACCTGTGCTTGAACCTGCACAGATTCCTTTCATTTCCGCGCAGCGCCAAACGCTCTATACTCTGGAAACGCACACGACAAGTGTAGCCCTTGCAGCGGTGTCGATGGGCAACCCTCATGCGGTGTTGCAAGTACCCGATGTGGAGAGCGCACCGGTGTCAACCTTGGGCGCGGCGTTGGAGTCGCATCCGGCATTTCCGAAGCGGGTTAACGTGGGTTTTATGCAGGTAATCGGACGTGACCACATCCGATTACGGGTGTTTGAGCGCGGCTGCGGCGAAACTCAAGCGTGCGGCACAGGTGCGTGTGCGGCAGTCGTCGCGGGCAGATTGCAAGGGTTGCTGGATGAGCAGGTCACAGTGAGCTTGCCCGGTGGTGATTTGCAGATTCGGTGGCAAGGTGAAGGGCAGCCCGTTAGGATGACGGGTCCGACAGCAACGGTATTCAGGGGAACACTCACACTATGAACACACCAGACGGACAAGCGAGCCAGAACATCAGCGCTGCACAGGTTGCCGAGTGGTTACGCGCACACCCCGATTTTTTCCGTGAGCATGAAGAAGTGCTGGATGTGTTGAGTATTCCACACCCACACACGGGTGAGGCGGTTTCCTTGCTGGAACGTCTGATACAACGGCAACGTGATAAACTCCGTGAGTTAGAAAGCCGTCAAAGCGAGATGCTGAAAGCGGCGCGGGATAGCGAGCATGTGATTACCCGTTTGCACCATCTGGCGTTGGAGCTGATGACCTGTGACAGTTTGGATGACGTGGTGGGGACGTGTAACAATATGCTGCGCGGCGATTTCAAAGCCGATAACGTGGTATTGCGCTTGATTGGGCGTGGGCGGGCACGAGATGGGCTGCATTTCATTGACCCCGATGATAAATCACTCAAACAACTCGCGACCTTGTTCCGTAAGCGCCAGCCGGTGTGCGGGCGGCTGCGTCCGCGTCAACAAATATTTTTGTTTGGGGAAGAAGGCGCGTCGATCAAATCCGCTGTGCTGATTCCCTTGTACGAGGCGCGTGAAATCGGTGTATTGGCGCTAGGCAGTGAGAATGAAGCGCGTTTTTACCCCGGCATGGGTACGTTATTCATTGGGCAACTGGGGGGGTTGGTGGCGCGGGCATTGGCGCGTTACCTTGAACCGCCGCTGCATACACTGGAAATGGGTGCGTGAATTGGAGCTAATTCTTGCCCGTTACCACCACCATTTATTTAGTGAAAAACGCTATTCCCCGCGCACTGTGAGCAGTTATGAACACGATTTAAACGACTTTATCGCGTGGTTGAACAAACCACTGGATAAGCAAGGCGGTGAGGTCGCACCTGTTGAGCCTGCGGTGTTGACGGTGCAAACAGGGCAAGTGCGCCAGTGGATCAGCCATTTACACCGCAAAGGTTTGTCGGGCAAAAGCCTGCAACGCAAATTGTCGTCGATCCGGCGCTTTTACCGCTTTTTGTTGCGCGAAAATCTGGTTGAAAACAATCCGGTAGTGGATGTGCAATCCCCCAAACACGCCCGCAAACTGCCCGATACGCTGGATGCAGAAACCATCGAACGCTTGCTAACGATTACAGCGGATGACGTGCTGGCAGTGCGTGACCGTGCCTTGATGGAATTACTGTACTCCTCCGGCTTGCGTCTGGCAGAATTGGTGGGGTTGGATCTTCATGATGTGGATACATATCAGCAACAAGTGCGCGTCACCGGCAAAGGTAATAAGGAACGTTACGTCCCCGTGGGGCGGCAGGCGTTAGCGGCGTTACAGACGTGGATGCAGCAGCGCGTCAGTTTAGCCGCACACGGTGAAACCGCCTTGTTTGTCAGCAAACGTGGCACGCGCTTACACCCGCGCAGCGTGCAGTTCCGCTTGAATCATTGGCGCTTGCAGCAAGGCTTGGAGCAGCACGTTCACCCGCACAAATTGCGCCATTCGTTTGCCAGCCATGTGTTGGAATCGTCGGGGGATTTACGTGCGGTACAAGAAATGCTGGGTCATGCTGACATCAGCACAACCCAGATTTACACGCATTTGGATTTTCAGCATCTTGCGAGTGTGTACGACAAGGCGCATCCACGCGCTAAAAAGAAGTGAGGTGTTGCGTTAGTCTTCCATGAGCCAAATGGAATGCACCCGTGCAGACGCATCCGCCACGGTGGTGATGGTTTCGCCATTGGGGTAAATGCCAGCATTACCTTCCTTGCCTACGACTTGAATGATCATGCTGGGCGGCATATTCGTGAATGTCGCAAATTCACGCGATTCGCCTACCGTCCACTGAATGTCGGTTAAGCCGCCAAGTTTTTCACCGACGCTTTGCAGGTTTTCACCGACTTTGACACCTTGCTCCGTGGCAAAACGGGGGCTAATAATGCGGATCAAATTCGCCGCATGGCTATTACGATCCAGCATAATATTCATGAGCTTTTCCCCGTTTTGGCTAAGCGTCATCCATTCAATGCCTTCTGCATCTTTTTCTGACATGGCGGTGACACCGGGCAAAACGGTCAGAATATCGGCGGATAACATGCCCAATTGCACCGCACCCGCCGCTTTTTCGGTGATGAGGTAATGGCTAAGGGTTGGGGCTTTACTCTGCTGTTGGCTGGGCGCTGGGGGCGCACCCACATCATCCGCGCCGCAGCCATTGAGTAGCAGCGGCAGTAACAAAAGACTGGTACTTAACCGTATGGGTAGCATAGTGACTCTCCGTAACTGCCCCTGCATACCCTGCTCATGCGGGGTTTTCAAAGAAGACATAGGAGGTCGAATAGTCACTGAATTCAAAGTAGACTTTCTTCTCGCCCGCATCGACCACGCCATTCAGGTTAGCGTCCATAATGCCGTAACCGAAGCGGTAAGGGCGATCACCACCAGACGTTATGCCAGCAGCGGTGGTCAATTTGTCGACTTTGATGAAACGCCGTACCAATTTTTCACCAGCGTACACTTCGAGCACGCCGTTTACACCTGTCCAGTTATTCAGTTCGCGCCCAATTTTGTTTTGGGTTTCTTGAGTACACGCACCCACACTGAGTAACAGCGACAGGGTGAGTAAGGGGGTTGTCCATTTCATGGTATATCCTCAAAATACGTGAATATTAATAGCCTAAGATACGCGCTGTGCGTATGTCACCTTTATCCATCGCCATTTGTACTGGGGTTTTGGAGGGTGTGCCAAGGGTGACGGCTTTGGGGTTTGCACCTTGTTTCAGCAAGTAATTGGCGGCATCAGCACGCCCGAAACGCGCTGCATGGTGCAACGGTGTCCAGCCGGACGCGGTGGCGGCGTTAACATTCGCCCCTTTGTCGACCAATTGCATCACTGCGGGTAATGAGCCTGCTGCCACAGCAGCGTGCAAGGCGGTTTCGCCGGATGCGGTAGCGGTGTTCGCATCTGCACCTTGTTGTAACAGGGCGCTGACTGTCGCCGCATCACCGGCTTGGGCGGCATCCCACACTTGTTTGTTCAGCTCATTCTGGGACAGCGCGGGTGCTGCCGCTTCAGTTGTCGCAGGTGCTGGCGCAGCAGTGATGACGGGTGTCGTAGCTGCTGTTGAGGTGCTGGTCGTCGTCGCCGCTTCTGGCTTCGCTTCTGTTGCCGCAATGCTGCTTTGCGTTGTGCTCGGTTCGTCTTTGCTAGCGGTGCTAGCGCACCCGCTTAGCCCAACGAGCAGCAAAGCGGTGAATACTGTGACGGAGTGTTTTGGGGGTAACATCATGCCGTATCCGTTATTGGGGTTAAGTCTGCCGCTTCAGTTCAAGCCTGTTTGGCAGTGGTTAAAGAAATGCCGCGCGGTGCGCCCGCTATTGCCACCCCGTTCACTCGCAAAAGCAGTGGCTTCTTGGTGTAACAGCTCTGCATCTTGTACACGCCCTTTGAATAACTTGTCCACTATCTCCAGATAAGTGTCTTGATTCATGGGGTGGAAAGGTAAGGATAGACCAAAGCGGTCGACTAATTGGCGCTTATCTTCCGTGGAGTTGTCCACTGCTTGCGCGGCTCTATCGCTGCCACGTTCCTGTAGTACGCTGCTGCGGCAGTTGGAGGTGGCGTAAATCAGCACATTTTCGGGCGGCTTTTCCAGCGTGCCTTCCATAATGCTTTTCAAGGTGCGGTAGTCACCGGAGGCTTCATCAAAGGTAAGGTCGTCACAATAGATAATAAAACGGTGATGCGAATCCACGATTTCATCAGTAATATCGACCAATACGCCGAGATCATCCTTAGAAATTTGGATCATGCGCAAGCCGTAGGTGTGGTAACGGGTCAACACCGCTTTGATCAGGGAAGACTTGCCTACCCCTCGCGCACCCCACAATAGGGCGTGGCTGGCGGGTTTGCCACGCAAGAAATGTTCGGTATTGCGAAATAATGCATCGCGCTGTTCATCGATACCTTGCAGGGTATCGGGGTTTACCAAGTCCACATTCCTGATGGGTTTCAGGAAATGGCGGTTGGAACGCCACACTGCCGCTAAGGTACTGCGCCAGTCAATCGTCAGTTTGCCAAAAGCCATTCTCACTCCATTTGCTAATTGCTTGCACAGATTGCCTCACCAGTTTAGCTGTTTACGCAAGAAGTTTCCCCTGCTTTGTGCCGAGGGGGGGAAAGAGGGGTTTGAAACAGGAAATACACCTCTAATACACCTCTATTGTTACCAGCCGAATATCTGCACTTGCACCACATCCCCCGGTTCAATCGTGGCGGCTTCTTCCGGTAAGACAATCAGGCAATTGCCTCTGCTCATGGAGCTGAGAATCCCTGAGCCTTGAGCGCCTGCTTTATCCACCACCAGTTTGCCGCCCTCCTGACGTACCGTGCCGCGTTGGAATTCGGTACGTCCCAGTTGCTTTTTCAGGCGGCTTAAACACACCGCATCCAGCAGCAATGGTTCGCTCACGGCTTCCCCCGCCATTTTCAATAAGGCGGGCTGGACAAATTGTAAAAACGTTACCATCACCGCTACCGGATTACCCGGCAAGCCAAAAAACTGCGCCTTACCCAATGTGCCAAAAGCGAGCGGTCGCCCCGGTTTGATGGCGATTTTCCAGAAATGAATTTGCCCCAGCTTTGCCAAAATGCCTTTGATATGATCCGCCTCACCTACCGATACACCGCCGGATGTCAGCACCACATCGGCAATGTCTGCTGCTTGCAGCAAGGCTGCTTCCAGCGTGGCGGGATCGTCGCGCACCACGCCCATGTCGAGCAATTCAACGTTGAGCTGCTTTAATAAACCGTACAAGGCGTAACGGTTACTGTCGTAGATTTGCCCTTCTGCCAAGGTTTCGCCGAGCGAGCGTAATTCGTCACCTGTGGAAAAAAATGCCACACGCAACGGGCGTTTCACGCTGAGTTCATTGATACCTAGCGATGCCAGCACGCCTAAATCAGCGGGTGTGATGCGTCGTCCGGCAGGTAACACGCTGCTGCCTTGGGCAATGTCTTCACCGGCATGGCGCACGTTTTGCCCCGCCCGATGCCCGGTGTCGATACGCACGTCACCTGTCGCGCCCACCGTCACTTGCTCCTGCATGACCACGGTATCTGTTCCCGCTGGCATGACTGCCCCCGTCATAATGCGTACACATTCGCCCGCCCCACATTCGCCTGCCAATGTATTTCCCCCCGCAAATGCTGTGCCGATCACACGGTAATCACGAGGCGTATCCGTCGGCAAATCCACGCCCCGCAAGGCATAGCCATCCATTGCCGAATTGGTGTGATTGGGTACATTGTGTGGCGAAATTACTGCTTCCGCCAACACTTGCCCTAGTGCATCGCGTAACGGGCGTTTGAGTGCTGCCGTCAACGGCTGCACGCTGTCGAGGATGCGGGTGCGGGCTGCCGCCATCGACAAACTGGTGGGGGGCTGGGTTGTGGAAGGAGGTTTTTGCAGCCACGCTACAATAAATGCCGCTATCGCTTGCGGCTGATTGAGGTTGAGCTTGGTGAGGTGTGGCGGTACATCCAGCGCTAAATCATCCGTTGCCAGCGCTATGACACTGGGGTCAGTGGGGTATAGCAACGGCTTGCCAAGGCTAGGGCGATGCACTTCGATCTTGGGAATCGCGGTGTGTTTAAAGCCTTCTACCAGCACTAAATCGGCGCAATCGCGGTTAACAAAGCGCAGTGCATCCACCAATTCGGGTTCGTGCTGGGTTTTGCATTCCTGCATCATCGCCATGCGTTTGCGGGATACCAGCAATACTTGATCTGCCCCTGCTTCACGGAAGCGGTAGGTGTCTTTGCCGGGGGTATCCAGTTCCAGTTGGTGATGCCCGTGCTTAATGACGGTCAAGCGCAGACCAGCTTGTTTCAGGTGGGGGATAAGGTTAGCCAGTAAGGTAGTTTTGCCCGTCCCGCTCCATGCGCAGATACCGAGGCTGGGCGGGGGAACAGAGAAGGCGGAAGCTCTCTCTATGTCCGCTTTTTGTGTTGGGGTATTGATATTACGGAACATACGGCGGCAATCGGCAAAATCAACGCTTGCCATGCGGTGTTGTGCATACCACAGGTCGATCTTACGGTCGCCCTTGGCGAGGAAGGCTTGCAGGCTGGGTAATAAGTTCACCGGAATCAAGGCGTGTACGGGTTGTAAGCGTTCGCCATCGTGCGCCACGGCGATGTCAGCTTGTTCGCGTTGCAAGGCTGCCAGCAAACGTTTTGCCGTATCCGGTGCAACCTCAAGGCAATCGCAGGGAATCGTGAGAATATACGCTGTGGTGGCGACCTGCATCGCTGCGGCAAATCCGGCTAAAGGGCCTTGATAACCACTCAGGGTGTCGCTGATGACCGGGCATTGGTATTGCTGGTAATGGGCTTGATTGCGATTGGCGCTGATGAGTAGTGCATCGACTTGCGGGCGTAGGGCTGCCAGTAATTGTGCCATCAAGGGACGGCCGTGCAGTTCCAACAAGCCTTTATCTTGTCCACCCATGCGGCTGCCTTGTCCGCCTGCCAGCACCACACCCGTAATATTGCCTTGGTCTAACAACCTATTGTCCTTCATGGTTATTGTGACTCCTACGCCAAATTGGTAAAACAGTCTCATGATAGCAAGCAATCCAAACTCTAACCTATTGATTGACCGTTTTGGACGGCAAGTCACTTACGTGCGCCTTTCTGTCACCGACCGTTGCGATTTGCGCTGCGTGTATTGTATGTCCGAAGACATGACGTTTGTACCACGCGAACAATTGCTGACGCTGGAAGAAATGTTCCGGCTGGGCAAAGCCTTCGTCGCAATGGGGGTGGATAAAATCCGCATTACGGGCGGCGAACCGCTGGTACGCCGCAATATCCTCAAGCTGTTCCAAGATTTGGGGCAATTGCAAGGCTTGCGTGATCTGACCCTGACCACCAATGGCACGCAATTAGCCCGCTACGCCAAGGATTTAAAAGCGGCAGGCGTGACCCGCATCAATATCAGCCTCGATACCCTCAAGCCTGAGCGTTTCCATGCCCTTACCCGTTTGGGCGACATCCGTAAAGTGCTGGAAGGCATTGACGCGGCATTGGCAGCAGGTTTTCAGCGCGTCAAACTCAATGCGGTGATTTTGAAACACCGTAACCACGACGAAGTGCTGGATTTGGTGAATTTCGCCCACGCACGCGGCATGGATATCACCTTTATCGAAGAAATGCCGCTGGGTGTCATCGGCGACCACGACCGCGCCGAAGCCTTCTATTCCAGCGACGAGATTTTACAGGATTTGCGCACGGGCATGGAGTTGGCGGAAGTCGCGGAGCAAACCGGCGGCCCCGCTCGCTATTTCCAGCGCGACGGTAGTGCTTACCGCGTCGGCTTTATTTCGCCGCACAGCCATAACTTTTGTGATACCTGCAACCGCGTGCGCGTCACGGCGGAAGGGCGTTTGCTGTTATGTTTGGGGCAAGAGCATTCGCTGGATTTACGCCGGGTGTTACGTGCCAACCCGACTGACGATGCACGGGTACGCGAAGCCTTGCTTCAGTCGATGGACATTAAACCGCAAGGGCATGAATTCAACCTACACGCCGCGCAACCGATGATTTTCCGCCACATGAGTGCTACAGGTGGGTAGGGGCAGACCCCCGTGTCTGCCCTCTTCAAACGATGCGGGCAATCAACGAAGAGGGCAATCACGGGGGATTGCCCCTACAGCAGCCACTCTTTCGGTATTTCCCCAAACGGCGCAACGGTGATTTCACGGAAATCTTCACCTGGACGTGCCACTTTGCACACCACTTCTGGTGCGTGTTTGCCTTGGCTGTAACGCGCTGAAATTTGTGCGGCTAACAGCAAATCGTCATCCGTCATCGCGTCGCCATCCAAAATCGTTAAGGGCCCGGAATGGCTGGCGGTTTTGATCCACGTAAATTGGTTTTTGTAGCCTTCGAGGAAATTGGTTTCGCCTTCTTCGCGGGACACGATCATTTTGAAATGCGGGTGCGGGCGGATATGCCGTCCGATTTTCAGCAACATAATATCGTCAAGTTCGTAGTCGCGGCTGGGGCGATGCGCCCACAAATCCTTGAGCTTGTCAGTGTAATTCGCATCGGTGAGGAAGCAGCAGCCGCCAGCGGGTTGAGCGTATTCTTCGATACCCCATTGTGCGGCTAATGCCATTTGTGGCTTGCGGCTGCGTCCGCTGAAACCGTAAAGCTGTTCTCGGTTGACCCAACCTTCGCGTTCGGCTTTGCTGGGTGGCAAGTTGTGGGCAGACAGCGGGCGCAACAGCAAGTCTTCTGCGCCCGATTCGGCGGCAATGATCGGCATGGTTTTAGCACGTTGCGACATCGGGCGTTGCCCGACGACTTCGCCAGTGATGATGAAATCGAAGCCTTTTTGCTGAATCCATTCATGGGCTTTTTTCACCATGAAAATCTTGCAGTCGAGGCAGGGGTTCATATTCGCGCCGTAGCCGTATTTGGGGTTGAGCACCACGTCTTTGTATTCTTCGACAATATCGACGATGTGCAGTTTGATACCGAGCTGTTCCGCGACCCACAGCGAATTATTGCGCTTGGGCTTGTCGCTGTGCTGCTTACGGATGGCGTGGGTATGACCTTCCACACAAAAGCCGGTGTAGAAGTTGATCCCTTCGACATGGATGCCTTGTTCCAGCACCGCTTTGGTGGCAAGCATGGAATCCAGTCCGCCGGAGATGAGGGAAACGGCGCGGTATTGTCGGGTCATGGTGGTCACTGTGTGGTTGGGGGAAGGCGTAGTATACGCTATTTGCGCTCATGCTATCATTGGCACATCGTCACTGAAAACAGAGCATCGCCATGTTGCAACGCTTACCCGTCGGTATCCAAACCTTTTCCGAACTTCGTAGCCGCGATTGCTTGTATGTGGACAAAACCGAAGCTATCCACCAATTAATCACGACGGGCAAATACTTCTTCCTGTCGCGCCCGCGCCGTTTCGGAAAATCGTTGCTGCTCTCCACCATCAAGGAAATTTACCAAGGCAATCGCGCTCTGTTCGACGGCTTGTGGATTGCTGCGGGTCAGTGGGATTGGGGCAAGGTACATCCGGTCATCCACCTATCGTTTGCCAACATGGGCTACCGCACGATGGGGTTGGAAGCAGCGATTGCTGCCGAATTGCAAGCCCTTGCCTTGCAATGGGGGCTAACACTGCCACCCGGTGAAATTGACCGTCAGTTCCGTGAATTGCTCCGTCAACTGGCTACCCGTGATGGTAAAGTCGTGCTACTGATCGACGAATACGACAAGCCACTGATCGACTACCTCGACGATATTCCGCAAGCCAAAGCCAACCAACAGGTGATGAAAACCTTCTATTCGGTGCTGAAAGACAGCGCCCCCCATTTGGAGTTTTTGCTGATTACGGGTGTGTCAAAGTTCAGCCGCGTGTCAATTTTTTCTGACCTGAATAATCTGGCGGATTTAACCATGCACCGCCGTTTTGCTACCTTGACGGGATACACCCAGCAAGAGTTAGAGCATTATTTCGCGCCGTATATGCCCGAATTGGAACAATACTGCCAACTCAGCCGCTCCGAATTACTGGAAAAAATTCGGTATTGGTACAACGGCTATACGTGGGATTTACAAACCTCGCTCTACAACCCTTTTTCGGTGCTGAACCTGTTTGCTAACGGGGATTTCCGTAATTTCTGGTTTGAATCCGGCACACCCACGTTCCTCCCCAAGTTGATGCACCGCGATAAAGTCTATCGACTCGATAAATTTAAAGTCGATGAATTAATGCTAGGTAATTACGATCTGGAAACCTTGCAACTGATTCCTGTGATGTTCCAGACGGGCTATTTGACCCTGCAAAGCAAAGACAAGCGCGGCATGTATTGGCTGGACTACCCCAACCGCGAAGTGCGCAATGCCATGCTGATTTTCCTGATGGCAGAATGGGCGCATGTTGAGCCAGCCTACACTACGCCGATGGTGGTGCAACTCAGTGATGCCTTCGACGATAACGACATGCCAGCACTGATTGAAGTCATTAAAACCATGTTCAAGAAAATCCCTTACCAAATTTTCATTAAAGACCGCGAGGCGTACTACCACAGCTTGATTTACCTGACCTTCTTTTATTTGGGGCAATACGCCGAGGCAGAGGTGAATGAGAATAACGGGCGGGTCGATTGCGTGGTGAAGACGGCAACGCATATTTACATTCTCGAATTCAAGCTGGATAAGACCGCGCAAGTGGCGATGGAACAGATTAAACGCCGCGATTATGCAGGTGCATTTCGCGATGATCCGCGCCCGAAAGTACTGATTGGCATCAATTTCAGCAGTGAGATTAAGAGTGTGGATGATTGGGTGATGGAGGTGGGCTAGAGCGAGGCATGGGACATTCCCCCCTTTCGTTTTCAATTTCCTACCGCACATTCGGTTAGAGTGCTGAATGCAGCAGCAGCTTGCAGTATACTTGCCCCCTTTCAGGCATAAACGTAAAGCAAGTAAGTTATGGCTAACTATGACCTTTCTACCTTTCAGGGGCTGATTCTGGCTCTGCAAGATTACTGGGCGCAACAGGGCTGCGTCATCATGCAACCGTATGACATGGAAATGGGCGCGGGCACGTTCCACCCCGCGACCTTCCTGCGCTCCATCGGCCCTGAGCCGTGGCGTGCGGCATACGTGCAACCGTCGCGTCGCCCAACCGATGGGCGTTACGGCGAAAATCCCAACCGGCTGCAACACTATTACCAGTTTCAGGTCTTGCTGAAACCGTCACCCGATAACATTCAAGAACTCTATCTCGGTTCGCTGCAAATGCTCGGTTTCGACCCGCTGGTACATGACATCCGCTTCGTCGAAGACAACTGGGAATCGCCAACGCTGGGCGCATGGGGCTTGGGTTGGGAAGTGTGGTTGAACGGTATGGAAGTCACCCAGTTTACCTACTTCCAGCAAGTCGGCGGCTTGGATTGCAAGCCCGTCAGCGGTGAAATCACCTACGGTCTGGAACGCCTCGCGATGTACATGCAGAACGTGCAAAGCGTCTACGACCTAGTGTGGACAAAAGGCCCGCAAGGTGTCGTCACTTATGGCAACGTTTACCACCAGAACGAAGTCGAGCAATCCACTTACAACTTTGAACACGCTAATGTTGAAGAGCTGTTCCACACCTTTGACGTGTGCGAACGCGAAAGCCAACGCCTGATCGAAGCCGGATTGCCCTTGCCTGCTTACGAACAAATGCTCAAAGCCTCGCACACCTTCAACTTGTTGGATGCGCGTAAAGCCATTTCTGTGACCGAACGCCAGCGGTTCATTTTGCGAGTGCGTACCTTGTCGCGTGCGATTGCTGAAGCCTATTACAACGTCCGTGAAGCCTTGGGCTTCCCGATGCTGTCCGCAGGAGAAAAATAATGTTGCAAGATTTTTTAATAGAAATTGGCACTGAAGAGTTGCCCCCTAAAGCCCTTAAAAAACTGTCTGAAGCTTTTACGGATGCCATTCTTATTGAATTACGTGAGGCAGGGTTAACGGTCGAGTACCTATTCCCCTACGCCACCCCGCGCCGTTTGGCGGTATGGTTGAAGCGAGTTCCAACACAGCAGGCCAGCCAAATCATTGAACGCAAAGGGCCAGCATTAGCCGCAGCGTTTGATAAAGATGGCAATCCTAGCAAAGCGGCAGAAGGTTTCGCACGCTCGTGCGGCGTAACGTTTGCTGACTTGCAACAAATTGAGACTGACAAAGGCGGCTGGTTAGTCTTCCGCCAGCAACAAATCGGGCAACAAACCACAGCGTTGTTCCCCGCTATTGTTGAAAAAGCCCTCGCAGCATTGCCTATTCCGAAGCGGATGCGGTGGGGCAGCGGCACGGCGGAATTCGTGCGACCTATCCACTGGATCGTGATGTTGGCGGATGGTGAGGTAATCAACACGACTATTCTTGGTGTCAAAACGGGACGCGAAACCCGTGGACACCGCTTCCACGCGCCTGCTGCTGTGGCGATTACCACGCCAGCCGATTACGCCGTGCAACTGGGTGATGCGTATGTGGTCGCTCGGTTTGAAGCGCGTCGTGACATGATCAAGACTAAAGTTGAAGCGCTTGCTGCCGAACTCGGCGGCACAGCCATTATGCCGCAAGAGCTGCTGGATGAAGTCACTGGCTTGGTCGAATGGCCTGTCCCCGTCGCAGGACGTTTTGAGGAACGCTTCCTCGACGTGCCGCAGGAAGCCTTGATTTCCACCATGCAGGACAACCAGAAATACTTCGCGCTGGTGGATGCGGCGGGCAAACTGATGCCAAATTTCATCACCGTTGCCAATATCGAAAGCCGCGATGTTGCGCAAATTTCCACGGGGAATGAGCGCGTGATTCGCCCGCGCTTCAGCGATGCCGAATTCTTCTGGACGCAAGACAAAAAGACCTCGTTGGAAAGTCGCCGTGAACAGCTCAAGAAAATGGTATTCCAGCAAAAACTTGGCACGTTGTACGACAAGTCCGAGCGCGTCGCACTGCTGGCAGCAGACATTGCTAAACGCATGGGCGGCGATGAAGCCTTAGCCATCCGCGCCGCACAACTCGGTAAGTGCGACCTCGTGACCAGCATGGTGTTTGAATTCACCGAATTGCAAGGCACGATGGGGCGCTACTACGCCAACCATGACGGTGAAGCGGCGGAAGTTGCCAGCGCGATGGAAGAGCAATACATGCCGCGCTTTGCGGGTGACGAACTGCCCTCCACCGCTACCGGACGCATTCTGGCATTGGCGGAACGGCTGGATACCCTCACCGGCATTTTCGGCATCGGGCAAAAACCCACGGGGGCAAAAGACCCGTTCGGATTGCGCCGTGCGGCCTTGGGCGTGTTGCGTATCCTGATTGAGCTGCAATTGCCGCTGGATTTGGCAGAGCTACTGGATAAAGCCGCTGACGGTTTAACTCCGCACCTCGGTAGCAAGCCGGATACGCAAGCAGCCTTGGATTATATCCTCGAACGCTTGCGGGCTTACTATCATGAGCAGGGCATTGGTGCGGAATTGGTGGAAGCGGTTGCCTCCCTCAAGCTGACCCAGCCGTTGGATTTTGATCGTCGTGTGAAAGCGGTGGCTGCGTTCCGCCAATTGACGGCTGCTGAAAGCCTTGCGGCTGCCAACAAGCGTATTGGCAATATCTTGAAAAAGGTCGAAGGCAGTTTGCCGGACAGCGTAAACCCGACCTTGTTGCAACTTGAGGCAGAACAAGCATTAGCCAGTGCCGTGCAATATCAGGAAAACAAGGTGATACCGTTATTTGCTGCGGGTCAATACGAAGCCGCTTTGCTGTCATTGGCGGAATTGCGCGAACCCGTGGACAAGTTCTTTGATGATGTCATGGTCATGGCGGATGATGTGGATTTAAAAAACAACCGGTTGGCGTTGCTGAATCGCTTGCGTGGGCTGTTCCTGCGCGTTGCTGATTTGTCCGTACTCTAAAATCAGGAATCGCATGGTACTGCCACCGCGTTTGCTGGGCGCGTTTCCAGCCCTGTTTGTCTTGCTGTGGAGTACGGGCTTTATCGGTGCAAAATACGGGCTGCCGTATGCCGATCCTCTGGCGTTTCTGGTGGCACGTTACGTGCTGGTGATTGCCGCCCTTTCTGCCTTGGCGTGGGCGGGCAAAGCCGTTTGGGAAACCAATCCTAAGCAATTATTCCATTTGATGGTGGCGGGTTTGCTGTTGCAAGCAACGTATTTGGGTGGTGTGTTTGTGGCGATTAGCCACGGCTTGCCCGCTGGCTTGACCAGTTTGATCGTGGGATTGCAGCCGTTGCTGACGGCACTGTTGGCGGGGATTTTGCTGGGCGAAACGGTGCGGCGCTACCAGTGGGTCGGGATTGCGACGGGTTTGCTAGGTATTATTCTCGTGCTCGCGGAAAAAGCCAGTGTGGGGGCTGCGCATAGCTTTGGTTGGGAAGCGGTGATTCCGGCGTTATGTGCATTGCTCGGCATAACGTTTGGAACGTTGTACCAAAAGCGCTTTTGCTCGCATTTTGACTTGCGCACGGGGTCGGTGGTGCAGTTTGTGCCGTCGTTACTCGTGACGGCGTTGCTTGTACCCGTGATCGGTGAATGGCGAATTGAGTGGACGGGCGATTTCATGTTCGCGTTGGGATGGTTGGTGGTGGTGCTGTCACTGGGTGCGATCAGCTTGCTTAACCTGTTGATTCGACACCAAGGCGCGACCAATGTTACCAGCTTGTTTTATTTGACTCCGGCAGTCACGACGCTGATTGCGTGGTTGCTGTTTGATGAATGGTTAACCTTGCTTCAATGGTTTGGAATGGGTTTGACTATGTTGGGTGTGTGGCTAGTGCGGCGCACCGCGTAAACCACACACCCGTCAGTCAGCTTGACTATTTGATCACTTGGGCGAGCATTTCAGCTTCTTCGTCGGCAACCCCACCCATCACGGTAGCGATATTGCCGCCAAACATTTTACTCATCAATCCCATATTCATGCCGGAAATCATGATTTTACCTTCCTTGGTTTCATAAACTCCCATCCGGCAAGGCATTACGGCGGTCACAAATTTATCACTGTCGTTTTTGAGGATGTTGTACGCATACTCAGGCTGACACAGTGACAAGATGGAAATCTTACCCATGTCAGTATAGCCTTCCTTGTGCAAGCTAGCCTGCATGTCATAAATTTTGGGAACGAGCCATTTCTTCCCCGTTGCCGCCGTTTGTAAAGCAGCGACGGTTTCCTCAAAACCTAATCGGCTTTCGTGGGTATTAATCATCAGTTTAGGCATAACGACCCATGTAGCAACGCCTGTCAATACAGCGCCCAACAAAGTGCCAGTGATCAATGCAGTTGACGTTTTCATGAACTCTCTCCTCTTGCATGTTGTGTATCTACTCTGTTCTTATGATCAGAATAGTCCGAATCCTCAGAGGAAAAATTGCGAAAAATCAATGCCAAAACAGCAAATTAAGTCGTCCTTGATCTAGGTTAGTATTTTCTAATATTTTGATGTTTATCTAAATTCTGCGGTGGGCACACGCACTGCATCCAAACGGTAGGGCTTTGGATCAATACGGAGAGTGTTGCCTAATAGCATATCCGTCAGCAGGTGTACTGAAGCCAGCCCCATCGTGACCCCGTAGCGGTAATGCCCTGCATTCACATACAAGCCCGCAATGTCAGGGTGTTGGTCAATATACGGCACACCGTCCGGCGAACCGGGGCGCAAGCCTGCCCAATGGTTATTGATCGGCAAGTCACGTAACGCGGGCATCATCTGGTACGCTTTTTCCCGCAACGCTTCATACGCTTCCGTGGTGGTTTGTTTGTCGAAGCCGCGCATTTCCAAGGTCGAGCCGCACAGAATCCGACCATCTTGACGCGGAATCAGGTACGTACCGTCGTGCAGCACAATGCGTTTCAGCAAGCCTTTTGCGCCTCGGAACAGAATCATTTGCCCCAATACCGGGCGTACATTCACGTTTAACGCCTGCATTTCGGGGAACAGCCCTGTCCATGCGCCCGTGGTGAGGATGACGTTATTCGCATGAAACACTTCATTGCCCATCGACACACCCGTGACACGTCCGTTGGTCACTTCTATGCCCGATACGGGGTAATGTTCGGCAATTTCAATCGGGAGCAAGCGCAAACTGGTGCGCAGGGAGTCGGCAATGCGCGGGTTACGCATTTGCGCGATGTCGGGCATAAATAGCCCGTTGTGGAAGGTTGCTGCCAGTCGTGGTTCACAGGTGTGCATGGCTTGAGCGGAGGTGAGGTGCTGCAAATCGTAGCCCCACTGCGTTGCCCATGCTTGTGCAACGGCATAGTCTTGATCACCCGTAAACACCAAGCCGGAACGTATCCATTGCGGGTCAATGCCGGTTTCTTCGCGCACCGTGGCGCATAAGGTGGGGTAGTGTTGCTGTCCGTATTGCGCCAGTTGCGAAATCGCCGCAGGGTAACGCCACGGGTACAATGGCGACAGAATACCACCACCCGCCCATGTGGATTCCTTACCCAATTCGCCTTGGTCGATGATCATGACTTTTAAGCCCGCCTCGTGCAGGGAACGGGCTGTCAGCATACCTAAAATGCCACCACCGACAATAATTGCGTCTTTCATGCGTCATCTCAACAACTGGGGGCTTAAAGTATACGGAGAGGCGGCGCCAGCATCCAGCCATTCCCGCCCGAATGTTGCTCCCTGTTATTGTAATGCGGTGTTGTGCAGGGCTAAATCGTTTAACCGAGCGCTGCTAGATGGGGGTAAACGTTGTTGCACACTTGCCCAAGCGCTGTTGTTGGGTAGCGAGGTGGTTTGTGGGCTTACCTTATCCACGGCTTGGCTGAGGGTCTGGATACAGCCTTTGCAATCGTCAGTACGGCAATGATTCGCCAGCTTGCCAAAGGTTTCCCAGCCGCCTAACTCGGTGAATTGCGGGGTAGCGCTGGCAATGCGGGCAAATTCGCCGCGTCTGAAATAAAACAGGCAGGGAATCGTGCGGCGCGGGTCGGGATAACTGGATTCCAGCCCTGCAATATCGCGCATCAGGGTAAACGCCAATTCCCATTGGCGTAGCGCACAGAGTCCAACTGCCATGAGATGCCCGCCCGTTGCATCATGGGGATTCACTTGGCGGGCAGTTTCGATTTCCACCTGCCCCATTTCGTGATCGCCTCGGTGGAAACATTCCAGCGCGAAAATGCTGTGTGCCAAGGCATTACCGGGGTTGAGTTCTAAGGCGCGTAAGGCGAGGCGATGCCATTGCGTTTCCAGCGGGGTACTGGTATCGCCGAGCATGTAGGCATACAAGCACAGCACGGCGTAATGCAGGTGTGCTAAAGCATCATCGTGGTAACGTTGCGTGCGAGTTTGGCAAGCCTCCAAAAACGCTTGGAGATTGGTATCCCCCGCTGTTTCCTGAATAAAGGCGACATGTTCCACCAACACTTGGTAGTGGCTAGGGATGATGTCACGATTTTTCCAGTAACGACTCCAGTAAGCCATTGCTACTCCGCGATGCAGGCTAAACGTTTCCTGTATCAATTGGCTGAAAATGGCTTCCAAGGTTTGCTGGGTATGATGCAGGGGCAAGTGAGCATTTTCAGACCAGACTTCTTCGCGTGTAAGGGTGTGCAATAGGACGAAACGCAGCGCGAAACCGGTTTCGGTGACTTCTGCGGTGCATTGCAGCAGAAATTCTGCCTGATGCCGCCGCCATGCGGAAGCAAGGACATCGGTTTGCGGGTGTTTGCCAGCGCTAGCGCGTGCTAAAGCGATGCGCACTTCGCGGAAATTACCCAGTGTCATGGGTAAAATCGAGCGCATATTGTAGACCAAGCCGCGTAAGGCAGGATCGCGGATCAGCGCGGTATCTTGATAGCTAATGTGTACTTTAGGGCCGAGTGATTGGATGCTTTTTGGCTCAAACGACTGCACGGTGGTGGGGGGCGCAGGCGTGCCATATTCAAACACCGGCTGGTAACTGCCACTGGGTAAGACGATTTTGACTTTGCTGTGTTGCCCTTCACTGGCGTAATACGCTTCCAATAATTTGCGCACACGCCCCGCCTCCACCCGTACCGCTGGGCTTTCGGTTGGACAAAAATCTGTTGGCTTACCGAGTGCGTCAATCGCGATAGCGTATTGTGTAATTTTTTCGCCACGTCCGGCTAACGTTTCTGTCACGGTGTACGTTAGGAAATTACATGCTTGTTTTTTGCTCTCCAATAATCGGCTGGCTAATATTTGTTCTAGCTCTTTTTCGATAAAATCTTTTTCGACCATAAAATCCCTTTTCTTCTTAATAAAAAAACAGCTCAGTCCTTCTGCAATGTTACTAAGTCATTAATTACTAATAGTTGCATGGATGCAACATCTCCAACAACGTCAGAATTGTAACGCTTGGTCACGAATGTTTAGAGTTAACCCTATTTATACTTATTTTTCATTTGATTGGGTAATTTTTTTCGAGTGTGTTTATCCAGAATATAGGCGATATTTTCGCCCTAAAATCCTTGTGATGTTACGGGTAACAGGGCGTTCTTACTTGGTTTCAAGGTGAATCGGTTTAGTATGCTGCTGCTACACGTGGGGTGTTAAGTAATATTTCTAGGGTTGGCGACACGATCGTTACGGGTTATTTATTCTGATTGTTTTTGCCGTTCGGTATTTTTTTGAAGAAATGGAGTCGTGGTATGGGGGCTTTGAATCATTCAGGTAAGCATCTTATCCTGAGTAACCGTTATGCTTTATTGGGGTGTATTGCGGTATCAGCAGCAGGAAAAGTCTACCGAGGGCGTGATCTAGAACAAGTTAAACACCAAGGCTTAGAGTCACGCGTCTTGATTCATGTGCTGCCGACAACGACTGCTACGTGGTCTTTGGATACGATGTTTCAACACATGTGCAAGACTTACCAACGCGTGGGGATGCCGTGGGTCTTGGAAACCTTGGCGTATGGTCAAGACGAGGAATTGGCTTACTTTGTCTTGCAAAGCCCGGATAGCTGGGAATTACAGAGTTTACTGAGTCAATCCGAGATACCGCAGCGCTGTTATCGCCTGACGCGTCAGCAGATTAACCCGTTGGTGAAGCAAGGTTATCTGGATGCACAGATTGATCCAGCGCTGTTGTTATGTGCCGGAAAAGCAAGCCTTTACCTGTTAGCTACAGCATTTGCTCCAGAAATTCAGGCATTGGAAAAACGTGCCACGCACCATCAACTCATGCCGCGCAAGCATCTAGGGCAAGCCTTGATGACGGGGGGGTTATTGACCTTGTTTGGGGTGTTTACAGCGGTGGCAGGTAATGCGGTGATGAAATTAAATACGGTGACGCCGCCACCACCACCCACGGCACAACTTGCTGCGCCAAGGGTGGTCTTGGCGTCTTTGCCTAGCACGGCGGTGATGACCGTAGCGGTAACGCAATTGGATCAAGCGACACCAGCCGTTGCGTTAGATGCGTCTCCTATTGAGCAGCAACGTCCGGTGGCGGTGGTGCTTGAGAAAAAAGTAGTACCGCCGCCTGTCAGTAAAGTCGTGTCGCCGCCCGTCCCTGAGCCTGTGATTGCTGAACCGGTGGTGATACCAGAAACCACACCACCACCGATAGCCGCCGAGTACAGCGGTATAGATGAACTGATTCAACGTGCTTACGCGGCGATGGAGGTGGGGAACTTAGGTGCGAGTGACGGTGCATTGCATTTTGCACGGCAATTGCGTGCGCAAGCGCCACAGCATCCCCAAGTGGCGCGGTTAGGGCAGGAAATTACGGCGGCGCATTTGCGTCAAGTCAGAGTGGCATTGCAAACCAATGACCTTGAGCAAGCGGCGCAATTGTTGCCGATGACGCGCCAACTGATTCAGGAGTTTGGTTTGAATAATCTCATTCCCGCGCAACAAGTATTGGAAGATAAAACGGCTGAACTTAGCGCGTTTTAAACATTGATGTCTTAGGGCAATAACAAAACGGAAACCTAGCAATGAATTTAACAGACATGACGCAGCGCATTCTAGAAACTATTCCAGCAATATTAATACCTACAGCGGCAGATGGGGTCTTGCTCCAACGCTACCAAGGGTTTTTCAAGCAATGCGAAGCACCGCTGATCAAGGGATTTTACGATCTGATATACAGTGATGCGGCAACGCAACAGCATATCAACCCTAAAGATCGAGCCATGCGGGAAAACACCTTACGGCAATGGTATCAAGTGACCACGGGAGGGCATTTTGATGAGCATTATTGGGCGTGGCAGGCATTGATTGGCATTGTACATGTCAAACATAACATCCCCAATCCCGCGATGTTAGGTATGTGGGCGTGGATGATTAACTATATTCAGACCCACCTGCTGGAAGAATTCCCACCCGCCGAGGCATTAGCCGTGATTCAGGTTTTCCAGAAGCTACAAGCAACCGTGTGCAGTCTGATTGTGGAAAGTTTCATCATGACCCAGCAGGAGGCGATCAGCCGTGCTTCGGGTTTGAATAAAGCGATTTTGGGGCGTTTTATCCACATTGAAATCGACACGCTGTTGAGTCAAGGCAGGGCGATTCTCCACGACAAAGTGCAACAAGTGGCTGCTTAACGTCTTTAACTCAGGAAAAAAAAACGCATGAAACGATCATTTGTTACGAGTAATTTATTTAATTTATTAAGCGGTTCTGTACTGTGGGTAGCAATAGTGCTGGCTAGTACAGGTTTAGCTGCGGCTGAATCTGCTAGCGGAACATGCCCACTGAACAGCGGTGGCCCGTCCTTGTTGGGCAGTGAATGGCGGTTGCTTTCCATTTACGGTACGGAAGTGCCGCCGGAATTGGAGATCAATTTGAAAGTCGGGGAAGATGCTTTGAGTGGTTCATCCGGTTGCAATGATTACACCACAAACTTTAAGCGGGTCGGGCATACCGGCTTTATGATGACGGGCGTTGAGAAGGGTAAAGCCGTTTGCCGCGTATTGCCGACGACACCGGGCGGGCCTACGGTCAATGTGGGGAACTGGGAAGGAAGTTATATTCGTACTTTGCAACGCGCGGGGAGTGTACAGCAAGTGGGTAATACGCTGCATTTTTATAACCGCAGCGGCGAACCATCGGTGGTGTTTGCGAAGAAATACGGTAGTTTGTAAAGCTGAGAAGAAACGGTAGTTCCAAATCTGTCGCGTTCCCAAAAACCGTACCCTCCTCCACATTTTCTACCCATTTCGCGTGTATCCTGCGGGCAGGAGGTGCGTTGCAATGCGGATGAACATTTTTTCCAAACTATTCCTCGCGATGTTACTCGCGACCATCATGGTGGTGCTGGTCATGGTGGTCTTCATGAACTGGAGCTTCCGTAGCGGTTTCGCCGACTACCATCGTGCGGGGGAACTGGACAAGGTACAGGAACTGGCGAATAAATTAAGTGAAGAATTTGCTGCCCATAGCAATTGGGATTTCATCCGTGACACTCCTCAGCAATGGGGTCGATTGTTGGCAAGTATTGGTGAACCGCCTCCCCCACCTCCCCGACCACCGAGCAGCTCTGAATTTATTCACATGGAATCACCGGAGCGGGGCAAACCGCTACCACGCCCGTTGAGTACGCGCTTGAACTTGTTAGATGCCGATCAACAACTAATCATCGGTAATCCCCATAATCTAGCCTCGCGTCCCGGCGACAAAGGCATCCTGACGGCAGTTGTCATTCATGTGTCCGGTAAAACGGTGGGTTGGTTGCATGTACGCCAAGGTCGCATGATTCCCAATGATTTAGCGGGCACTTTTTTGAATCAGCAATTACGCAACCTCTACCTGATCGCCCTGTTTGCTGCTGGATTATCGTTTATGCTGGCACTGGTATTGGTCAGGCATTTGCTCCGCCCGGTGCATTCCTTGACCCAAGGAGCGCAAGCCTTGACCACGGGCAAATTTGACACTCGCATCGAGGTGAGCACACAGGATGAGCTGGGGCGCTTGGCGCAAGCCTTCAATACGTTGTCGGAAGCCTTGCAGCACAATGAAACCCTGCGTCAGCAATGGATTGCGGATATTTCCCACGAATTACGTACCCCGATCGCCATTTTGCGCAGTGAAATTGAGGCACTGCTGGACGGCATTCGCCAGCCGACGCTAGAACGCATCCAGTCGCTGCATGTCGATGTGCTGGCGATGGGCAAACTGGTGGAAGATTTACACCAGCTTGCATTGTCCGACAGTGCCGAACTGAATTTGGCAACTGAATCCGTTGACCTCACGGCGGTACTGACGGAGGTGGCATTAGGCGCGAAAACACGTTTGCAAGAAAAGCATATTGGCTTGACGACTCGCTTCGATCCGCAACAAGCGCTGTGGATACAAGGTGATGCCGATCGTCTTTACCAGTTGTTTGCTAATTTGCTGGGCAACAGTTACCGCTATACCGATGCAGGCGGAGAAGTGGAAATACTTGCACAGCAACAAGGCGACAAGGTAACGGTCATGATTCAGGACAGTGCGCCGAGCGTGCCAGATACGGCTTTACCCCGCTTGTTTGAACGTCTGTTCCGGGTGGATAAGTCGCGCAGCCGTGCTTTGGGTGGTTCTGGGTTGGGTTTATCGATCTGCAAAAATAACGTGGAAGCCCACGGCGGCACGATTCAAGCGAGACATTCGCCACTGGGTGGATTGTTGATTGAGGTGGCGTTTCCGGCGGAGTCTGCCTGAGTCGAAAACTCAGGCATGACCGATGAGGAATGCGGTCTTATTGCGCCGGGGCGCTGACCGTCAGTTCCAGTGGCTCGTTATCCAGCGGTCGCATGAAAAAGCCGCCTTCTTTAAATAGCAGCAAGCGTTTGCCTTGTTCAAACGGTTTGAGCGTGACTTTCAGCGTGGGCGCAAGCGACCATGCGTATTGTTGCACCATGTGGACATGGCTAATACGTGTTTCGCCGCTTTTCCCCGGTTCGCTTTCTGATACTGGCAAATCAAATAAGCTGGGCGTTAGCAATTCCCCCGCTTCGTTGCGAACACTGAAATACGTTTGCAACCATTGCTTGATGGCGGGCAGTTGCGTATCGAATTCGGTTTGGGTGAGTTGCCCATCCTTGTTTTCATCGAAACTGCTCAGCGTGGCGGCATCCAGATGCGTTTCCAGATGCAAACGGGTTACCTCGGCGCGTAACTGGATCAGGTTGTTGTGACCGCCGTGCGCCATCACTGGCGTTGTGGACAGCAGCAGTAAGCTGGCGGCAGCCGTAGCCACCACCTTATTCAATCGTTTCATACCGATAAATCCTGCTAGTGGTTGATTACAGCGGTGGCGGTGGGCCGCCTGCACCGCCAGTCGTACTGCTATCTGGGGTTCCGTACACACAATCCGGGATGTAAGGGTAATCGTCGGTCAAGTAGTAATGGTAAGTACCCGCTGGGTATTCGGGGGTGATGCCAAAACGCCCGTTACAATCATCTAGGTCGCCGGAGCCTGCCACGTATTGCCAGTCCTGAATGAATGTGCCGTCATAAGTGCCGCCGGGGCCACTGGGACGCGTACCGGATTTGAGTTCATAACTGCCGGTCACTTTTTTCAATGCACTGCTGGTATCCAGTGGATTGCTGTAACCCCAACGCGCGTAGATGGGGAAACCATCGGCGGCATAGCCAACTTGTGTCATTTTCTTGCCCGTATCGCCCAATTTGTTGATCAAGCTTTCGGGTAGACCGTGGTAATGGTAGTTGCCGGTAGGTTGCACATGACCGTTATTGCAATCCGTCCCCAGCCAGCTCCACTGAAACTTCCCGCTGGCAATACCGGGCGTAATCGCTTCATAACGCCAGTTACACGCCGTTTCATTGTTGTAACATTCGGCGGTATTACGATCGAAGGTAACGCCATCCAGCGTGAAACCAAAGTTTTTCACGTCAGTTGGAGTGCTTTGTTTTTGCGGGGAACGCGGAATTTTGAACGAAAAGGTTTGCGGTGTTAGGGTGTTGGGGTTGCCTGCATTGGGGAAGGTTCCAACGGCATGGGCGGGTATGGCATTGATGGTATAGCTAATCGTATCCGTTGATTCGCTGCGGGTAACGCTGGAGGTATAACCAGTATCACGCGGATCTTCGGTACATGACCAGCCAGACTTGCCGGAGAAATCACCCAACGCTGTTGAATCCGTAGTGCTGAGTGGTTTCCAGACTTCTACGTTAACATCCTTTGAACTTGTTCCTGTAGCGGTACTCGCGGTGACTTTAAAGGTTAACGTGGTGGTGGTTGCTACACTGGGTGCTGCAAAACTGAGTACCGAAGTATTAGCGCTGCCCAACGTTACGGCGGTTCCGGTCGTTTGTGTCCAAGCATAGGTTGCGCTACTGTCAGAAGCAGTGGCAACGAGGGTGACATTAGTACCTTCTGAAACTACTTGATCGTAGTTGGTGGTGACGGTTAAGGTTGATCCACTGTTGGTGGTTGTGTCCGTCGCGGTTGTGTCCGTCGTCGTGGTACTGGTACTGGTGGAGGAACCACCGCAAGCTGTCAGGGCGCAACCCAGTAGCAGCAACGTTATTGGCGTTTTCAAGGTATTCATGAAGTCTCCTCTCAGGTGAACAAATCGCGTTGATGGCTAATTTAAAATCACTTTGTGGAGGAAGTATGGAGAAACACACTTTTTTAATTCGGAAAGGGTCATGACTGATTTTGCCAATAAATGCATTCTACTGGTGGAAGACGAGCCAAAGCTGGCACAAGTAGTGGGTGAGTATCTGGAACAGATGGGATTGCGTTCACACTGGCTGGATCATGGAACCAAGGTCATACCGTGGGTGCGGGCGTATTCCCCCGACTTGATCATTCTTGACCTGATGTTGCCGGGGCGGGATGGCATCGATATTTTTCATGAATTGCGTACCTTTACCAACACACCAGTGATCATGGCAACCGCACGGGTAGACGAAATCGACCGTCTTTTGGGGCTGGAGCTGGGAGCGGATGATTATGTTTGCAAACCCTACAGCCCACGTGAACTGGTCGCACGGGTAAAAAATCTGCTGCGGCGCATGGATCGACCATTGCTGGAACAAGCCGCCAGTAGTGGCATTGAAATGAATACCGAGCGCATGGAAGCTCACCTTAACGGACATAAACTGGACTTGACCCCAGTCGAATTCCGTCTGCTGGAACACCTGTATGCTAACCCTGCCAGAGTCTATTCGCGGGCGCAATTGCTGGATCGTTTGTATGATGACCGCCGCGAGGTAACGGATCGTGCGGTGGATAGCCATATCAAGAACCTGCGCCGCAAGCTCCAGAGCATTATGCCGGAATGCGAATTCATCAAATCCATCTACGGGGTGGGCTACAAGCTGGAGTTTTAGCGTGCCCCAGCCTGCTGTACCTGATTCCTTTATACCCAACCAACCTTTTTCCAACCAGCCTCCGCCTACAATAAGCCTAAAGCTTCATTGATGAGGAGGACATCGTGAAACCCTTTTTCCCACTATTATTCGCCCTGCCCTTGCTGTCGCTCAGCTTATTGGTCGCCAGCCCCGCCTTCGCCAAAGACACTGGCTACGCCTTCGTCAGCAGTGAAAACGACCACATTGTCACCGTGCTGGATGGCAAAACCTTTGCAAAAGTTAAAGACATTAAAACTTCCAAGCGCCCACGTCACTTGCAATTCAACCCCGATAAAACGTTGCTGTACGCCGCCTGCGGTGAAGGTGCCAGCATCGACGTGATCGACGTTGCCAAGCTCGAAGTCATCGACAAGATTGAGGATGTCGAAGACCCCGAAGCCTTCGATTTCAGTCAGGATGGCAAACAAATGTTCATCTCCCTCGAAGACGACGGTGCGCTGGGGATTCTCGACGTTGCCAGCAAAAAAATGCTCAAGGAAGTCGAAATCGGTGAAGAACCCGAAGGTGTCCTCACCAGTCATGACGGCAAAAGCGTGTATGTCACCTCCGAAGTCGCCAATACCGTGCATGTGGTCGACATTGCTAGCCAAGCGGTGAAAGCCAATATTGTGGTGGGTGAACGTCCGCGCCGCTTTGCTACCACGCCTGATAATCAAGAACTGTGGGTCACGAGCGAACTGGATGCATCCATCAGCATCATCAACCTCGCCGACCATACCATCAAAGAAAAAATCACTTTTGCCCCCGAAGGTTTCCGCAAGGAAGACATTACCCCCGTCGGCATCAGCATGACCCGTGATGGCAAAACCGCCTTCGTCACCATCGGGCGGGCAAATCGCGTGGCGGTGGTCGATGTGGCTTCCCGCAAGGTCGAGGATTACATTCTGGTCGGCGAACGTGCGTGGAATGCGGCCTTGAACAAGGATGAATCGCTGCTGTTCGTGGCGAATGGCTTGAGCGATGACGTGTCCATCGTTAATGTCGCAGACCGTAAAGTGACTAAATCTGTTCCGGTTGGGCGTGTGCCTTACATGGTGGTGGTTGATGATTAGGCGTTGCTGCACTTGGCTGGTGTGTCTGTGGGTCGGTTGCACCAGCTTGCCCGTGTATGCCGCGCAAACCCTCAGCATTGGGTATATGCAGCAAAGCGATGACCCGCGTTACGACGACAAGCACATGACCGCGCAATTCCTAGGGCAAGCCTTGGGTCGTCCGTATGAGGGGGCAGAAGTGGCGCTCAAGGAAGTGAAATTCCACGGACAAAATGCCGGTGTCGAATTTGCCCTCGAATCCGCCGAAGCCGCCACCGCAGCGGAACTGATCAAACAGGTGGAAACCCTGCAAGCCAAAGGTGTGCGCTTTATCCTCAGCGATTTGCCTGCTGCCACGTTGAGCGAAGTTGCCAGCGCCTTCAAAGGTAAAGACGTAGTGTTTTTCAATGTCTCCGCCCCCGATGACAGTTTGCGTCAGGCGCAGTGTCAGGCGGTCGTGTTTCACACCTTGCCCAATCACGCCATGCAAGCCGATGCCTTGGTGCAATACTTGGTCGCACACAAGTGGAAACAGGTGTTGGTGTTGGAAGGCGAAGCGCCTGAAGACAAGTTACTGACTGCTGCCTTTGAGCGGGCTGCCAAGCGTTACGGCGCAGAAATTGTTGCCAAACGTCCGTTTGTATTGGGCAATGACCCGCGTGAACGCGACAAGAACAATATTGCGCTGCTGACCGGGGATGAAGATTACGACGTGGTGTACATTGCCGACAGTCACGGCGAATTTGCCCGCAATGCCGCTTACCAAACCCTGTTGCCACGTCCGGTGATAGGTTCGGAAGGCTTGAATGCACTGGCGTGGAACTGGGCATGGGAACGCCACGGTGCACCACAAGTCGAGAAGCGTTTCGAGAAAAAAGCTGAGCGCCGTATGAGTGATCCCGATTGGGCGGCGTGGATGGCAGTCAAGGCGATTGCCACAGCGGTACAACAAACCAATGGGGCGGATTTTGTCAAGTTGCGGGATTTTCTGACTGCACCCGATACCACGCTGGATGGCGCAAAAGGCAACGCCAGCAGTTTCCGCCCGTGGGATCACCAATTACGTCAGCCCTTACTGCTCTCGACGCATAACTGGGTGGTAGATCGCGCCCCGCTGGAAGGTTTCTTACATCAAACCAATAATCTCGACACGCTAGGCTTCGACGAGCGCGACAGCCAGTGTAAGTTTTAATCCATATCCACAGGGCTGACCGTGACCAACGGCAGCCCCGCTTCCGACCAACCATCCGTACCATCTTTGAACCAGTAAACCTGCGTATAGCCATAGCTGCGCACCCGCTGCACGGTATTCCACGACATCCAGCAATCCGCCACGCAAAAAAACACCAGCGGTTTGTGTTTGTCACCGCTGCTCAAACGTTGCAAGTTGGTTTGCAAGTAGGTTTCAATTTCCGGCGTTAACTCCCCATATCCCACATTCGGCAACCACACCGCATTCGGTAAACTTTCATGCACTTCGTTGGGTAGCCAAACGCTGGGGAAACCGGCTTCTTGGCGCAATAAAATCGCCCACACATCAATCAACACGGGTGCTTCAGGACGTTGCAGCAAGGTTTGCAGCGCTGTCACCTTCAGCGTAATGCCATTGGGAACACAAGCCGGGGTTGCGCCCCGATAATGCGCCATTTTCAACCCCGTCGGCATATCGGGGGTTCGTTCGCAGTCAGCTAAGCCTAAATCCGGCTGACAGGCAGACAAGCAAAGACAACAGAACGGGAGGAGGAGGTTGCCCCACTTCATTCTGCCTGCTTCGCCGGTTTCAGGTTTGCTTGTTCCAGCGCCGGGTACAGATGGCTGACCGAGCGCCGTAATTCATTTTGCACCAATGCCACTGACTGGAAATCGGCGGGGATCGGCGTTTGCATCACTTCCAGCATATCCAGCCCGTTTGCGGCGGCATCCTTGAGCGTGGTTTGCAGCCATTGCAAATACGCACGGGTCTGCGCAATCGGGGCGGTATCGCTGGCGACGTTGCCATGCCCTGGCACGAGTGTTTTGAAGGATAAAGCTTGCAAGCTATCCAGTGTTGTCAACCACGTTGTTAACGTCGCGTGCGGGGTGGTGGCAGCGCGGTTATTAAATACCAAATCGCCGGAAAACAGCACGCCCGTGGTGTGGTCGAACAGCGCCAGATCGCCAGCGGTATGACCTTGCAAGGCCAGCACTTCCAACTCATGTCTGCCGATGGTTTCCTTACCCGCTTTGGCATCCTGAGTGGGGGGCGTTACGCGGGTATCGCGCATCCAATCGCCGACCATGCGGTACATATTGCCGCTGAACATTTCGCCTTCCGCTTTAATGCCATCGCGGGTGGCAGGCAGGGCGTAAATCGGCACGTCAGTATACGTTTGATTCCCCAAAAAGTGGTCGGGGTGGTGATGGGTAATGTAAACGCGCACGACTTTTTTACCCGTGAGCTTTTCAATCGCGGCACGCTGTTGTTCGCCAAATCGCCGTGATACGCCGGTATCAATGACCACCACGCCATCCGCCGTCACAATGAAGCCGGTATTGACGATGAAACCGCCATTTTTCTTGGAAAAATCTTCGGTTTTGCCTTCGATGACGTAGGTATCAGTGGCAACTTGTTGTGGTTGCATGGGGTAGGCGAAGTCGTCGGCAAAGACGGCGTTACTGATGAAGAAAGCGGCGCATAACCAACGTTTCATGGCGCTACCTCCGCCGCAATCTTGTTACCATTATTGTCGCGCCCTTCCAGTGTGAAGGTGGTGATTTTGCCGACATCCAGACTCAGCATGGGGTTTTCGCTGATCGGTTCATACAGGTCAAGTTCGGCTAGCAGCGTACCTTGCGCGTCTTTCACGTTGAGGTTTTCGATGTGGAACGTGGGAATGCCGCTTGCTAAACCCGTATCCATCGGGTGCATGACGCGGATGCGCAGGCGGTTATTGTCGGGACGTTGCCACACGTTGGCGGAGACTTGCCCTAAGGTTTTGCTCCAGTCACCGCTGGAGGTGCCGACGCTGGGTAAGGTGCAACCGCCGCCTGCTGCTTCCACATACGTGCCGCCGACATGCCACATCCCATCCGCCGTTTTTACCGCAACGCGCACCGGGCTACCTTGTTGCAATTTCATGCGGAATGCGAGGTTGGGGGGAACGGTTTTGGGGCGAAAGTTCAGCACATGCGGCAGCGGATTGAGATCCGCAAACACGCGCATTTCCTGTATATCCGGCAAGTCCGTCACCCGCAAGGCGATGGGGACATTGAGGGAATCTTCCGCCTCCGGTGGGGCTTCCACCTTGACCTTGCTATCAAACGTGTATGGCTCGCCGTTGAGGAAGCGCGTGTGCATCGCTTCCCATTGCGGGGAATTGAGCGGGTCAGGTTCGGCTGCGACTGCTACCTGACAAAGCAGGCAACCGACTAACCATCCACCATAGTTGAGCATAAAGCCTCACTTCTGCGCTGTGGGCGCAGGGGTTGCTTCAGGCGTTGTGGCGGTGGCAGTAGGGGGTTCTGCCGCTGGGTTGTAGGTTAACTTGTGTTGCTCGAAAATCGTTTTGACTGTGCCATCTTTGACCATTTCAGCCATTGCACCATCCACGGCTTTAGCAAGGTCTTCATTAACAGCTTTGACCGCGACACCCATTGCCCAGTTGTTGCGGGCTAAACCGGGGGTGATCAAGCCTTGAATCTGGATATTAGCTGGGCGGGCGCTCAAAATGCCTTCGAGTTCGCCACGCGGCCCCATAATGCCGGAGATTTCGCCTTTTTTGAGGGCTTCAGCGGCTTGGGTCAGGTTAGGGAAATGGCGGATATTTTTGCTGATTTGCCCTTGCATGGCTTCCAGCAGGTAAAAGTCACTGAGGGTGTCGATTTCAACCCCAATCGGCTCGCTGGTGAAGTTGGCGAGGGTGGGTTGCTTGCCGACTTTATTGGTATCAAAGGCAAACGTGACTTGCTCCAGTTGATAGGGGGCGACGAATTTGACCTTATCCACTTTTTCGGAAAACGCATTGTCGTAGGGCATGTGCAGCATCACGTCGGTAACACCACCGCCGAGGTAGTGACCTTTCCAGACGTTATTGCGTAAATCATCTTCGACGTTTTCATCTGCACCGACTAGGCGGATGTCGCTTTTCACATCGAGCTTTTGCGCCAAGGCTTCGGCAATGGCAACGTCCACACCTTGCTGTTTGCCGTCAATCACGGATGAATACGGGGGAAACTCTTTGTACAGGGAAACGCTTAACACGCCTTTGGCTTTGACTTCTTCCAGCGAGCCTGCGTACAGCGGGTTGGCCAGTAAGAGCGCGGTGAGCGCCACGGAACAGCAAGTGGTTAATTTCACAGTTCATCCTCCTCTTCGTGAAAAGCCCCTCTAAACGAGGGGGTACAAATACTATTTCTTTTCTTCTATTTTCGCGGGTTCAGCAGGTTTGGCTTCTTCGGTTTTGGCAACCTCTTTAGGCGGCGCGTCCACTGAAACGGTTTCTAACCAAGTACGGATTGCCCACAGACCTTCTTGTGCCACAATGCCGTCAAATTTGGGCATGTAGGTGACGCCATTACGTACTGCGCCGTTCACCATGCGTTCTTTGAAAATTTCATCGCCTTCTGCGCCTAACGGTAATTTCTCGCGTAAGTCTGGCGCAATGCCGCCCGAAACAGCATCAATGCCGTGGCAACGGGCGCAGTTTTGGGCAAAAGCGTGTTTCCCGATTTCAGCGGCTCTTTCGTTACCGGAATACGGGTTGGTGTCTACCCACGTCGCGCTGTCTTTAATAGGATCAATCCCCGTAATATCAATGGCTTGTGGGGTAACGTCACCGTGAGCAAATGCGTGGCTAGCCGTCATCAGTGTTAAAGCTGCCAGTGCAGCGGAAAAAGAGCGTGTTGAGATTTGCATATTACATACCTTCGATCTATGAAAAGCCCCATGTTGAGCGAGTGGGGGGATCGACCACCCCACCCGCGCTGTCGAGGATTAAGAAGTGGTTTTGGGCAGTTTAAAGACCCAGAGGCTACCGCCTTGATTCAAGTTTTTGACGCTTTTAGCCACTTCGCCACCCCAGAGTGGTACAGCACCACCCCAACCGGATGGCACGGCAACGAACTGTTCGCCGTCTTGTTCCCAAGTCACTGGGCAACCGACCACGCCCGAACCTGTCTGGAATTTCCACAGTTCTGCGCCTGTCTTGGCATCAAAGGCTTTCAGGTAGCCTTCGGGTGTACCCGTGAACACCAGATTGCCCGCCGTGGTCAGCACGCCGCCCCAGAGTGGGGCTTTGTTTTTGGCTTCCCAAACGATTTTGCCGGTTTTCGGATCCATCGCCCGTAATGCGCCGATGTAGTCGTCGTTCAACGGTTTGATAGTGAAACCAGCGCCTAAGTAAGCCGCGCCTTTTTTGTAGCTGATGGGCTCGTTCCAGATGTCCATGCCCCATTCGTTGGCGGGGACGTAGAACAGATCTGTGCCGGGGTTGTAGGCCATTGGCATCCAGTTTTTGCCGCCGAGGAAGGAAGGCGCGGAGAAGACGGATGTGCCTTTTTCGGCGCTGCCCGGTGCACCCGGACGGTTGGTGTCATCGTATTCAGGGCGACCGGTTTTCAGGTCAATGCCTTTTGCCCACGTAATTTTGTTGACGAATGGAGTGGCATTGATGAGTTTGCCGTTGGTGCGATCCAAGACATAAAAGAAGCCGTTACGGTCAGCATGACCACCCGCTTTGACGACCGTGCCATCGTCTTTTTTCAGGTCGAAGGAGACGAATTCGTTTACGCCGTCAAAGTCCCAACCGTCGTGCGGTGTCCACTGGTAGTGCCATTTGATTTTGCCATCCGCCGGATTGATGGCGAGAACGGAGGAGGAGTACAGGTTATCGCCGGGGCGCAAATGCGAGTTCCAAGGCGAAGGATTGCCCGTGCCGAAGAACAGGCTGTCGGTTTCAGCGTCGTAAGTACCGCCTAACCACGTTGCCGCACCGCCGGTTTTCCACAAGTCACCCGGCCAAGATTTGTTGGTTTCGCCGGTAATACCGTTGTCTTTGCCGTCGAGTGTACCCATGTGACCTTCAACGGTCGGGCGTGACCAGATCAGTTTGCCGGTTTTGGCATCACGTGCTTCGACTTTGCCCACTACGCCAAACTCACCACCGGAAACGCCGGTAATGACCATGCCTTTCACCACGATAGGGGCGGCAGTATTGGAATAACCCGCTTTGAAGTCTTCCATTTTTTCTTTCCACACGACTTTGCCGGTGTCTTGGTCAAGGGCAACCAATTGCGCGTCGAGGGTAGAGAAGATGAACAAGTTGTCGTACAACGCACCGCCACGGTTTACCACGTCGCAGCACGGCATAATGCCTTCGGGCAAGCGGTGGTCGTATTGCCAGATTTCTTCGCCGGTTTTGGCATCAGCAGCGAAGACGCGGGAATAGGATGCGGTGACGAAGATTTTACCGTTATGAACCAGCGGTTGGGCTTCCTGACCGCGTTGCTTTTCGTCGCCGTAGGACAACACGAACGCGGGGGTGAGGTTTTTCACGGTATCCGCATTCAGCTTATCCAGTGGGCTGAAACGTTGACCTTGCAAACCCATACCATAGCTCACGACATCCGCCGTGGTTTTGGCATCGTCAGAAATGTCTTGGTCGGTAACGGCGGCGATGGCAGCGGTGCTAAACGCACAGCCGACGGCTAGCGCAAGTAATACCTTACGGAATGAACGCTCTTGTTTCATGGATGGATTCTCCTCTCCAGCTAAAGCAATGATGTAGGGTGAAACCCACCACTGCCTCCTACGCTATGGTGGGTACTGGAAAACAGCTTAACGAAGAGCAGGTTGGAAAAAGGTTGGGCAATTGTTTGGTTAAAACAGCCTTGTCTTTAGGCAATGGCGCGACCCTTGGCTATACTTCCCATAACACAGTTATAGCGGAATTATTAACCATGAAGATGACGATCTGTCACTATTTTATTCGCATCGGTTGCGCTGTGATGCTACTGGTTTCCGGCAGCAGTGCCTATGCCGACAGTAGTACGCACACCGGTAAAGGGACTTTCTATGACTATAGCGGCGGGGGCAATTGCAGTTTGCCTGTTTCCACTACCACCCTAACGGCGGCGATGAATGCAACCGACTATGCCAATTCGGCAGCTTGTGGGGGTTTCATCAAAGTAACCAACAATGATACGGGGCTGAGCGTCACGGTGCGTGTGGATGATCAGTGCCCTGAATGTGCGCCCGGCAACGTGGATCTCGATCAGGATGCCTTTGCGCAGATTGCTAATCTTGCCACCGGTATCATTCCGATCCGTTGGCAGTATGTGGCTAACGATCAAGCGGGCAATCTCAAGCTCTATTTTGAGGGAAGTTCCAGTCAATGGTGGACGGCGGTGCAGGTGCGCGACCACCGCTATCCGATTGCAAAACTGGAAGCTCGCCTCTCCGGTTCTAGCAATGCCTACACGAGCGTGGCGCGGGAGTCACACAATTACTTTGTTGCGCCCAGCGGCTTGGGTAGCGGGCCTTACGATTTTCGGATTACGGATTTATGGGGTCAAACCGTTGAAATCAAGGCGATTCAGCTAATGCCGGGGGTAGAACTCGATAGCGGTACGCAATTTGAGGTGTACGATGCGGCGAACCCTGCGAATAACAGCAGTACAGCAGCCGCCAATACGAGTAGTAGTGGGGGGGCGGGTGCTACAGACTGGATGATATTGCTCCTGCTCGGCGGCTTAGTGGCGCGGCGTTTGCAACGAGGTTGATAGATACAAGGCTATTCCTGTAAATTCATGGATTACGATCCTTAGATTTACAGGAATAGCCCATGTTAAACCGCAACATTGCTGCTGACGTACAGTAAGCGTTCACGCCCTCTATTAGGCATTCCAGCGAACTTGTAGTAAATTCACCCCATCCCAACAGCGAGTCATTTACCCCTTGTTAGCCGCCGTTCCTACCTTACCCACGACACTGGATGAAGCGCATCAGGTGATCGTGCGCCAACAGGAACGGATAACTGAGTTGGAGAAGCAAGTGGCACGGGTGGCGGTGCTGGAGCAACAAGTCGAAATGCTGCAAAAACAACTGGAAGAACTGGTTGCCAAATTCGGCAGCAGTTCGCGTAACAGTTCCAAAGCGCCGTCCTCCGACAGCCCGGAACAACGGGCGTTGCGTCCCAAACGCAAGGGGAGTAGCCGCCCACACGGTGGGCAACCGGGGCATCCGCGTCACGAACGGGCGTTATATCCTCCCGAACAAGTGACCCGTACCGAACAGTATTTCCCTGAAAGCACCTGTTCCTGTGGTGGGGCAGTGGCGATTGATTGGGGAAACCCTTACCGCCATCAGGTCACGGATATTGCTCCACCGCCGCCACCGGACGTGACGGAACACCAGTTTTATCAGGGTGTTTGCCAATCCTGCGGCATCAAGCACCACAGCCAGTGGCCGGATTGGGTGCCGAGCGGTCAAATGGGTGCAGGCGTGATCGCCTGGGTGGTGATTTTGAGTGGTCAGTTCCGCCTATCCATGCGCCAGATCCAGGTTCTGTTGTGGGAAATGTGCCACGTGCGTTTTAGCACTGGGGCTATCAGCAAGGCGCAAGGCAAAGCCATTCCGTGGATGGGGCCGCTATACCGTCAAGTAGGTCAGTATGTACGCGGACAAGCGGTATGCCACGCCGATGAAACCCGCCATTATCGCGGTACGAACACTTACTGGTTATGGGCATTGGCTGACCATAGCGTGAGTTACTTCATGACCCATTACTCACGCGGCAAGGCCGCCGCCGATGCCTTGTTGGGCAGCTTTACTGGCTATCTGGTCACCGACCACTTCAGTGGTTACGGCAACGTCCCACCCGAACGGCGGCAACTGTGTTGGGCGCATTTGATCCGCCACTTCCGCAAAATGGCGGGGCGTTGCGGCGAAGGGGGAAGCGTGGGCAAACGCCTGTTGTTACTCGCCTATACCACCGTCCGCACCCATCACCGCTGGCAACAACAACCCGATGAAGCCGCTCGCTACCAACGGCGGATACTCCGCTTGCGCCGCAGCTTCCAAGCCACGCTCAACAAAGGCTTGGCATTGGAGAATTGCAAACGCACCACCAACCAATGCAAGCATTTGCTCAAGGATGAGGCGATGTGTTGGACTTTCCTCAAGGATAGTCGCATTCCCCTCACCAATAACCGTGCCGAGCGGGTGATCAGGCCGTATGTGCAATGGCGGAAAACCAGCTTTGCCAGCCAGTCGGCACAAGGTGACAGATTCCGTCCAACGGTGATGACCGTGCTGGGGACGGCACGTCAATTGGGGATGAATATGGCGATATTGATGCGGGACATTTGCTCACAAGGCTTGGCTCATAAGTCTGTCTCGGTGCGCTTCCCTTTGGCTCAACCGTTAGCTTCTAACCCGCTACAGACGGCGTGAACGCTTACTGACGTACAAGCCTATCTGGCGCATTTCCCGTCCTTGCTGATCACGGGTGCACGGCAAGTGGGCAAATCCACGCTGGCGTTGCAGTTGGGGATTGAACACTACGTCACGCTGGATGACATCGCCACTTACCAAAGCGCCAAGGCTGACCCGAAAGGGTTTGTGCTCAGCCTGCCCAAGCCGGTGGTGATTGATGAGGTGCAACGTGTGCCGGAGTTGTTTGTTGCCATCAAGGAACAGATTGACCTTGACCGCACGCCGGGGCGGTTTGTGCTGACGGGTTCGAGCAGTTTGCAGGGTTTCCGCGACATTTCCGATTCGCTGGCGGGGCGCATTGGGATTGTGGATTTGTATGCCTTTAACCTCAGCGAGATTATCGGGCAACGCTTCAATTTCATCGACCATGTGTTTTCTGGCGCGGCATTTCCGGCGGTGGCGCAAGTGACGGATATTGTGCCGCATTTGCTCAAGGGTGGGTTTCCCGAAGTGCAGACGATTGCACACGCTAAAACGCGCATGTTGTGGTTCAGTTCGTATATTCGCACGTATATTGAGCGCGATTTGCACGATATGGGCAATATCCGCAATCTCGACAGCTTTATGCGCTTGTACCTGTCGCTGGCGTTGCGCAGTGCTAATCTGCTCAACAAGGCTGATCTGGCGCGGGATTGCCAGCTTGATAACAAAACGCTGGATAGTTACCTCGGCATCCTCAAGCACACTTACCAGATTGCGTTGCTCAAACCGTGGTTTAACCATGCGGCGAAACGGCTGATGAAAATGCCCAAGGTGTTCATGCTGGATAGCGGCATTTTGTGCCATTTGCTCAAGCTCAGTAGCGCGGAGGATTTACAGCAATCCAGCCAGCGCGGTGCGGTGTATGAAACGTTTGTGTTGAGTGAATTGGTGAAGGCGAATACTTACGCGGCGCAGCCAGTGGATTTGAGCTTTTACCGCACCAGTGATGGCAAGGAAATCGACTTCGTGCTGGATAACGGCAAAGGGCTGGTGCTGCTGGAGGTGAAGGCGGCGCATAGTGTGACCCCGGCGGATTTCCGGCATATCAGCTACTTTATCGGAGAGAATCCGGGGCGGGTGGTACAGGGGATGGTGTTGTATGGCGGGGAACGGGTGTTGCCGTTTGGGGAGAGTGATGGGGTGAAGTTGTGGGCAGTGCCGTTGGGGATGATGGCGGGGGGTGGGAAAATGGCGGGTTAAGGTGCAGTGCCAAGGCTTGGTGGGGCAACGTCAATATGACTGGCGCGGCGGGGAGTCGAATGGGCGGAGTCGCGGGCTGTCACCGCATCCGTCGTCAATGTGCTCGTTATATTTTATTTAGCTCTAGCGTATGAGTTCCTTTTTTATAGAATATTCCTCTGCAATAATTACCACCTTCTAGTTTTGGTGAAATCATTGATGTTGTGTATATTAATTGATATGGATTTTCTAGTTCTTCACACATTTCCACCATAATATTTTGAAAATTATGGCTACGACTAGGCATCATTCCCTTATCTTCAATGTTATCTATTAATAGAAAACGTGGAAATCTATAGTTTATATCTTTTGTTGACTCTACTAGAGTCGCTAATCTAAAAGAGTTTTTCAATAGCACCATTGAACTTGCTGAAAATTTTGACTTCCCATTCAACCACATTGTATCTCTGGGGAAACTAAACTCAAATTCTTCGGGATTTTCAAAATCTTTTTCAAATCCCAAATCCATTTTAACTATATTCATAGTGGTTGTTTCTAATTGTGAGCAAACTTCAAGAAGTCGATTTTTTGTTTTTTCTTTTTTTGCCGCTAAAGCATCTTTAACCTCTGATATTTTCACAACTAACTGTTGCTTTTCTTTTATTAAGGCTTCAATGTTGGCAAAAAATTCTAAGCGCTCTTTTAAGTTTTGATGCTTTGACTCTAGAAATCCTATTCTATTTGATATTTCAGCTATTTGTGATTCCATTGCAGAATTAGATTGCAAATAATCTTTATAATTTAGTTTTGACATACTAAGTAAATTTTCAAGTTCAGGTATTTTTGTTTTAATCTCATCAAGAAGGTTTTTATTGGACTGTAAGATTTTTTCACTTTCTCTCTTTTGGAAGTTTAATTCATTTAACATATGGAGATAAGATTTTTTAGTTGAATCCTCGTTTTTAGGTGATTTGCATAAACCACATATATCGTCCTGTCGAATAGTTTCAATCTTGGTGAGACAAGCAGGGCAATATTTAAAGTTAAGACTACCTAGCGATTCATTAGTTATTTTTGATTCTAGAAGTGACTTTATACGGTAATCTATTGATTGCAGAAATAAAGTTGAATCAATTATCTCATTACTAAGAAATGATGATTGAACATGAAGATTTTCTAATTTTTCAGTGCATTTATTGATCTCCATTAATATAAGTTTAGCTTGTTCTTTTTGCATGTCATCAAGTTCTTTTTTTGTTTTAAATCTAATTTCTTCTTTTTTTTGTAAAGATTGATATATTTCAGATTCCACAGCCAATATCTCAGCGTGTAGCTTATCAGCAGTAAAATCCTGTTGTCCTTTACTCAATAACTTATAAATAGCTTTAAGCTCTCCCTCAATTTTAGAAAAATCTCTTTCTAATTCTATTAATTGTTGTCTTAACTCATGAATATCTAAGTCATCCAGCCCTAAAAGATACTCTCCTATTGCTTGTCTTATATTAGCATTATCATAGTTTGTATCATATCTAAGTATTTTAGTTGGTGCTGTTATCTGATCCAAATACATCAATCTTAAGATTTGATGAATTGTTAAATTAGCACTGTCATTATTTTTATGCTGAGGGAGATTCATCATATCAAAAAGCTGCTGAGAATAACTATGCCTTTCATCTGAGCGACGATTAAGATATTTAAGCCATTGATTTTCTGTCTTAGTTGATGACAAATAATCTCCTTCGCATATAAGCATAGGAGACTTTCCAGTTTGCTCAATTTCTCTGGATAAAGTATAAATTCCCGTATTGCAAGAAACTTCTAAAAACACTTTGTCACAAGATAATGGTTCGGCTGTCCACTCTGATAACTCAGCGCCCAAACCATAATAGATCAAATCCATGATAGTAGATTTTCCAGTTCCATTATCACCCCTGATTATATTGATTCCTTGATAAAAAAACTGATCATATACAGAGGTGTTATTTTTCAACACCACCAGTCTATTTAGAAAGATGAAACTATAATTATTGATCATATCTATACTCTAATAATCCAGTTCTTGACTTAAAACCATTTTTACCATTTAAATCAACAAGAGCTATTCCTTTTGAAAAAAATTTAAACCACTCTAAGCTGCTTATTGGGTTTTCATGAAAACTTTCTATTAATGATTTTGGAATATTGTCAGTATTTAAACTAACCACGCCATAGCTAAACATCTCTTTTTTTATTATTTGTTTTGATACCAAAGATGCAATAGTAGAGTTTTGAATATCCTGCAAGTCAAACAACAGCCGTTTTGGATTTGGAATGGCTTCATATGGCGGATTAATTTCGCTAAAATATTTTTTTCCTCCCGCCAAACTTTTTGGCATAGGTTTTATATATTTTATTAAATGAGGGAATACATAATAAAAGTCCGCTATTCTTAATATATCCCATTCAAAGCTATCTGCTTCTGAGCTATAAAGTAGATGCAAAAAACGGTATGCACAATGGTTTGCATCAAAACATGGGTGGTAGACAAGCACTTGTTAATCAGCTCCATTTAATATGACATTTTCCTGTTAAAAAATATAACATACCTCTGACGTGATCTATGTTTATAGTTATATCAACTTTTGTTATATTATTTAACACTGGAATGAAAACTTCATCTAAAAGCTCTTTTTCAATTATTGACTTTGGTGCTCCTTCATTTAATAAAGGTTTTATTTTGTGGGCGAAGTAAGTATTAATTAATGCCAAAGATTGAGCATATAAGTATTGTGAATTATGAGATAGTTGTCCACGATATAGTTTTTTTGCAAATCTTTCTTTTAAGATTGCAGCTTCGTCGTATAGGGAATCCATATTTGCTTGTTTTAGCTTATTTTCTAGTCCTATTACATTTCTTTCGGGAAAGTCATTTAAATAATCGGCCAGCTCCTCTACAAAATTCATCATTTCGTTATCGTTGTCAAGAGTTACTTCTGCGTTTCTTAATGGCTCTAAAAGATTACTTGGGTGTGATTTCGGTAGATTATATATATATTTGTCTCTACAATTGTCCCCATTCCCAGTATGTGTTTGGAGTTCTTTTGATAACGCTTTATTCATAGTTTTAATTACTTAATGATCTTGTCTCTGCCAATGTTATCACCGCTTCCAGTGTGATGCTGGACAATGATGTTTTTACTTTCTTCTCTTTTGATTGACGAAAGTAATTCTAGCAAAATACTTGATTGGCTTATGTGCTTCTCAATTGCAATTTCACTCATTTCTTTAGTAAGGTTTAGCTTATTTAGTTCTGTAGAAAGTTGAGGTGTAATAACTTCTACCCCAACCCATCCCTTAAGTCTTTCTTTTATATGTTCTACATTTAAAGCAAGACCATTTTTTAAAATATCATAAGTAATTCCAGATAGTACTGTTGCTGATAAGAAATCCATAAAATAGTCCTTTTTAAATTAAGTTGCTTTAAGTTTGTATTGAATATAACGTAGAGCTAACCGGCGCTGCGCGGCTTTATGCGCAGCGTCCGTGTTGAGCGCAGGGTTAACAATTGGCTCGATGACAAAGAGGCTTAATCGTCAATGTCTTCTCCCCTTGAGATTTTGTCCTCTCTTATCTCTTCGATGTCGTCTTCTGATAACTCTCTTTCAGACAAGGGAATGATGGTATTGGCTTGATCAAGAACCGCTTCAATATCTTGTTCAAATTCTGGGTTATCGATGGCGTTTAGTGAAGATGCAAGGAATTTCTCCGACAAATCGCTCTTTAATCCCAAATGCTCGTCATGGCGGACAAACACTTTATCTGTATTGCCAAGTTCAACTAGAGCATCAACGACTTGTTCAACCGTTTCAAAATGGGTGTCAGGTCTGAAGGGACCACCATCACCCAATGCCTGTGCAACGTCTTCTACGCTTTCAAATTTTTTCATAAGTCATCCCTCTTGGATTGTGTGAAATGGCTATAGCCTGCTTGGTATAGTATTTCTCTGATGTATCACTACAAATGAAAATCCAATTAATTATTGAAAATCAATGCCATGCGTTGATTTTTGCACTGTAGTACTACATCGAAGAAAGACTATATTGCTAATGTACTCGTTATACGGCGTTCATAAATATCAGAATATACAGCTTCCACTTAACCAATAAGCAGAGATTGCCTATATGGTTTGCCTAGCGTTCCGCCTAGTCTGGGATTGTCGTTGCTGTCTTCTAATTCACGCCTGCCGTACATACACCGATGCCATACAAGGAATCGCTGACACGCTACCGCCCTACTGCGCCGAAACCAGCATAGGGTCAGTCGCGTGTTGTTATGATTGGTATGGCGTGTGTTGGGTTGTCGCCAATGTTTGACGAATTGCCTGAAACTCTATCATAAGTTAGTAAAAAACACTCACTAATAACGCCCGCATTCGTGTTTATGTAGTTGACGCGGAAACAATATCAATGTAGTTTCCTCGTCAACTATCAGGAGTCAACATGAGCAGCGACACATCCCTCTCGAACCTCGAAACGCATTTAGGCTACTGGCTGAGAACAGTATCAAATGCGGTTTCATACAGCTTCAGCCGCAAACTAGAAACAGAGGGCGTAACGGTTGCCGAATGGGTATTCATGCGCATCCTGTATGATTTCGACAGCCTGCCCCCCACCTTGCTTGCCGAGCGGATGGGCATGACCAAGGGCGCAATCACCAAACTGGCTGACCGCTTGATCGAAAAAAACCTCGTGGAACGTAAAGCCAACCCCGCTGACAAACGCGCCCAAACCTTGGCACTGAAACCGGAGGGACGCAGCCTGATTCCCCGACTCGCCGCACTTGCCGACGACAATGACAACGCCTTCTTCGGGGTTCTAGAAGACAGTGAACGCAACGAACTCGAACGCCTGCTGCGGAAAATCATCGAGCGGCGCGGGCTGACTGACGTGCCCACCGACTGAAACTGACCCGATCACCCCCAACCATTCCAAAGGAGCGTGCGATGGACTCGCAACAGATAACAATTGCCCAACATTGCCTGAATGCCGCCTATGACGACACGATGAGCTTCCCCGCAAGCGTGGGCAGCTTGATAGAGGCCGGTTTCGATAGCTATTTGGTCGACTACCGCAGCAATACGCGGACTTATTACCTGCCTAACGGTGAAAGCCTCGTGCTGAATAATCCGCATGAGGAAGGCGCAGTCGCGGCTGAATTTGACCCGGCTGGCATCGTCGCCACGATCAAATGGGCGCAGCTCAATCCGCCTGATTACACCTATATCGACTTCAATCAGCGCGTCACGGGATACGGCTGTGCGGGTTATCTGGTTTCCTTTATTGGTCGGCGCGTTCTCTATTTCGGGCGCACTGCTGAAATCCATGTGGAACACTTTCCGCAGTAATCAAGGGCGAAACGCTAAATTTAACCTTGCAAATTGGGGAGTATGTTCCATAATTTGCAGATGATTACTCGACAGCTATACCCACACCTTGTTGAACATTTGGCACAGTTTCCCGCCGTAGCCTTACTGGGGCCGCGTCAGGCCGGTAAGACGACGCTGGCGGAAGTGCTGTGCGCACAGCGTGAATCCTGCCTTTACCTTGATTTGGAAAGCCCGACTGACCGCAATAAGTTGCTTGATCCCGAAGCCTATTTGAGTCAGCACGAAGACAAACTGGTGATTCTGGATGAAGTGCAACGTTTGCCAGAACTGTTCCAGCCGTTACGCAGCCTGATTGATCGCGGCAGGAAAAAAGGGCTGCATCACGGACGCTTCTTGTTGCTGGGGTCTGCCTCCGGTGATTTGCTGCGGCAATCGGGTGAAAGCCTCGCGGGGCGGATTGCGTATCTGGAATTGCCGCCGTTTCAGGTGATTGAAACACCGCCTGCCGCGCAGGATGTGCTGTGGGTACGCGGCGGTTTCCCCACCAGTTTTCTGGCAGTGAATGACCGGCAAAGTGTCGTGTGGCGGCAAAACCTGATCAGCACTTACCTTGAACGGGATATTCCCTCTTACGGCACACGCATTCCGGCGGAAACCTTGCGGCGTTTCTGGACAATGCTGGCACATAACCAAGGTGGAATGCTCAACGTGTCGCAGTTGGGTAAAAACCTGATGGTGGATACCAAAACCGTGAGTCGCTATCTCGATTTATTGGTCGATTTGCTGCTGGTAAGACGGGTGTTGCCTTGGCATAGCAACGTAGGCAAGCGTTTGGTGAAATCCCCCAAGGTGTATATCCGTGACAGTGGTCTGGTTCATGCCTTGCTGGGTATCCACGATGTCGATACCTTGTTGGGGCATCCCGTGGTGGGTAACAGTTGGGAAGGTTTTTGCATGGAAAACCTGTTGAATACTGCACCCTTTAACACCACATCGGGTTTTTACCGCAGCAGTGCGGGGGCAGAAGTTGATCTGTTGCTGGATATTGCGGGGCAAGGTTTGTGGGCTATCGAAATCAAACGCTCTGCCACAGCCAAGCCGCGCCGTGGGTTTTATCAGGCGTGTGAAGACCTGCAACCTGCCAAACGTTTGTTGGTGTATCCGGGCAACGAACGCTACCCGATTGGCGAGGGTGTGGAAGTGGTGGGATTGCGCTTGCTGGTGGAGCAATTGCAGCAGTTGGCGTGATGTTGGGTTAGCCAGTATTTTATTTGCTTGTCATCAACTCAAGCTGCTGCTAACTCCGCGATGAAGCGAGTAAATGGCACAATGTTTTGCCCGACACTGGCTTGCTCCAACGCATCCATGTACTCGTCGCGCTTTGCCAATGGGACGACAGTCCACGGGTAGCCGCCTGCTGCCATCATGAGATTCATCAGGAAACGCCCGCAGCGTCCGTTGCCATCCATATACGGGTGGATGTAGACAAAGAAAAAGTGTGACAGCACCACATTCACGGCGGGTTCGGGTTCATTTTCCATGAGTTCAAACAAGGCGGGCAGGAGTTCGCGTACCGCTTCGTGGTTGGGTGGGACGTGTTGGGAATGGCGGATGTAAACGGGGTGATTGCGGTAGCCTGCCAGATTGACGGCGCTCAGGATACCGGCGGTAACGCTGGGGGCAAACAGTTCCCGATACCACGTATCGAGATCGTGGCTGGCAACCGTACCTGCGTTTTCGCCTTGCAATACCTTGGCAACGCTGTGTTTGACCGCTTGAAAGGCTTGCCAGTAACCACGCGCCGCCATCGCATCCAGATGTTCGCGGTCGGCGGGATTGGTTTGCGGATTCCATTGCCCGCTACGTACCTGTTCAATCAGTTGGGTATTGACTCGATAGCCTTCGATGGAGAGGGAATTGTATGCATCCGTTAGATACACCTCTTCGACGTGTTGCAAGTAACTTGTCGCATCCGTGACTGGATTGGGGGTAACGTTGAAATGCTCGATGACAGGCTGGCGGTATTGCTGCCACATCATGCGCAGGCGGTTGACATAAGGGGAATGGCTGCGGCTTTGCAAAGGTAACGTCGGCCTATCCGCAAATGGGTCTTGCTCGCTGACGCTGTAACCCGCGCTGCGTAGGGTGGCAAGCAGATTATCAGCGATGGCATCCCGTCCGATATTGCGGAATGCACCAGCCAAACGCCCCGCCACGATACTATTACCGCCTTCTAGCAAATGCCGTAACAGGTTGGACGCATCGGGCAACATCGCCAACGCTGCCCGCATTTCAATCGGATTGCTGCTGAACTGGCGCGGTAAGCATTGGATGAGTGCCACTTCCAGCCGCATAACGCGAATACCGTCAAGGGTTTGGATGTATGCAGGGGCGGGAATATCCAAGCGCAAATCCAGCAATGATGTGCCATGCAAGAGTGCTGTCGGCTTATTGCCTGCCTTGGGGGAACGTACCAGCAATTGCCGGGGAATTGTCCAGTTGCCAACGTGCAGGCTGATGGATTGTTCTGCGCCCAAACACCATTCAGTGCCAAAGCGGGTATTTAGATAATCGTGACAGAAACCCCAGAAGGATGCGTACCAAGAAGTGCTTTCACCTTGGCGTTCATCCGGGCGGGTGGGGATGAACCAGCCCTTCATGACTTCGCGCAGGAAACCCTGTTGCAGCAGGCGTTCGCGGTGGGTGCGGGTTAGCTCGTTGCTTTGGATGCCAACGCGCTGTTGGTCTTGCAAGGCTTTCAAGGCACTCAGGGATTGTGCCAGTTTGTCGGCTGGGGACATGGGGTACTCGCGGACTGTGACAGACAATCTTTAGGTTATCATGCTATACTATTATTAGGTTATTGTGTTGTACGATCTTTAGGTTATTGTGCTTTTTTCTGCGGCGATTCTGGGTAAACGGTCTGTCGAGGCGACGGATTCATTCAACGCCTTAACGGTCGTGTAAAGCTGCTTGACTAGGGACTGGAATTTTTGGTGATCAATCATGTGAGGGCTGATTTTACCTTGCGCTTGGCATCAGGCTGCTGCCGCTACCAGATTGCTCAAGTAGCGGATGGATTCTTCCTTGTGCTGCACGAGGATGTCGTCGTTGATTTTCAGCACGACACTTTTGACCACATCGGTTGTGCTAGGCAGGGATGTCAATTGTTTGAGTGCTTCGATGTCAGCAGCGACATACCGACCTTTCAAGGATAGACGTTTTTCTGCCTTGCCGGATGCCAAGTCTGTGGAAAGATAATGCCCAAGCCCAACGGGAGATAGGGTGTGGTTGGAAAGGGCGTGGAGGTAAAACTTCACAATTTGCGGCACAAGTGCAGCATTACCGCCGACTTCAACACTGACCAGATTCAGGATGTCGAGCATGTGGGCAGGCAAACGGCTTTCGACCGCCTTGCGTTGCCGTTCCAGCGTACTACAAATGGCAGGCGTGGATTGGTGGGGGATGACCGTCACCGCGCCGCATACATCGCAGACACCCGCCAGAATATTTTTGGTGAGGCCGCTACCATCGCTGAACGGCACATCACGCAACTGGTACGTAATGCCGGTAAAGGCTTGGCAGGTTTCGCAAGCTGCTTTGGCTTTATCGCCAACTTTGAGAATTTTCATACTGTTACTGCCGTTATTGGTGGTGGACACTGATGAAGACGCTATCCGGTTCTAGGAAATACCATTTGATGTACCAACCTTGCCCGGCATGTTGGGTTTTCACGATGTGGACTTCAACACTGGCATCAAAATGATGGGGGCTGGCTAAGTGTTCATTGCCTCTGCTGCGTCCCAAAATGGAGGCGACTTCAGTGGGTGTTACTGCCCCCGTTATCAGCAGGTTCTTGATGTCAATGTTGTTTCTGGCTTCATGCCGGATATTGCCTGTATTCAGGCACTCAATGACTTTCCGCTTCGCATCTTTAAAGTTCATGGATGACTTTGGTGGTGATTTTTCTTATTGTACGAATATTGGCGTACAATATCAATGTTGTGCTTTAACGGTTAAAATCCCCCCATGAACTTCGACCTCTTCAACACCGCTTGCTGGCAGGCATCCACGCCATTGCAGCCCAAGCCCCGTTCCGGCAGATGCAAACACCCGGCGGCTACACGATGTCGGTGGCGATGACCAACTGCGGCACGGCGGGCTGGATCACCGACCGCAAAGGCTACCGCTACAGCACCACCGACCCGCTAAATGGGCAAGCCTAGCCTGCGATGCCAGCGGATTTCCACAGCTTAGCGCAAGCCGCAGCACTGACGGCAGGTTTTCCCGCATTCCAGCCGGATGCTTGCCTGATCAACCGTTATCCGGTGGGTAGCGTATTGGCACTGCATCAGGATCGGGACGAACGCGACCTGACCGCGCCGATTGTGTCGGTGTCGTTGGGTTTGCCCGCGACGTTCTTGTGGGGTAGTTTGCAGCGCAGTGACAAGGCGGCGAAAGTGCCATTGCTGCACGGCGACATGGTGGCATAACCAAGCGCTGGTAACGGCTGGATAGGCGCTTATCAACACCTTGAAGGCTTTTTTTGAAATCATCCCCCGATTTCTTGATAATCGGGGGGATTTGTGTAGATATTTATGGCGCAGGGGCGGGGCGGGTTCAATGTGTGAAAGGCGGTAGCGGCGTTGGTTGCCTTGTGTCCGTTCCGGTATCAGTTTGCCGGACTCCTCCCAACGCCGTAAGGTCGTCGGGCTGATGTCTAACCGTTCTGCTGCTTCGCTGATCGTGATTAACTTATCCATTTTGGATAGTTTAGTACAAGTTTGTGGAAGTTTCTGGCTTACTGTTTCAAACCCCAGTACAGATTTGTCTTACCGCAAGGGTAGCGGTTGAGTTAGAATAGCAGTCATAAATAAATTTATAACTTGCCGGGAATCATTATGACTACGCTTCCACGCCTGTTACGTGCCTTATGCCTGTTGCTGCTCCTTGCTGGGGCGGTCAATCTGAGCGGCTGCGATGCCGATACACCGCCGCATCCGACAGCGGCAAAACCCGATGCTACCGCGCAAGACCGCACCCGCTTGCTCACCGAACTGTTCAGCCTGCGCCCACCGAGCATACAGCCGCGCAATCAGCCGCTGACCATCGGTTTCCGCCAGCCCGTGATCAGCGATGACAAAGTGGGCAGCAGTGCCGCTGCCTATCTGAAGCTGTCGCCGGATGCCGCAGGCAAAGCGCAATTCGACACCACCAGCAGTATCGTGTTTGTGCCGGATGCACCGCTGACTTCTGGGCAAGCCTACACGCTGATTGTGAAACCAGATGGCTTGCTGAATATCCCCGCTGACACCCAACCCATCGAATTCGCCTTCAAAACCACCGCATTGGAACTGGATGTACAAACCGAAGGCTTAGAACCGCTCCCCGACCACCCCACGCAAATGCGCCTAGCAGGCACGGTATTCACCTCTGATTACGTCGCATCAGACATGCTGGAAAAAATCCTACAAGCCAGTTCTCAGCAAAAACCACTGACGCTAACGTGGGAACACAACGATAAAGGCACGGAACACCGCTTCAGCGTCAACGCCATCCCGCGTGAAACCTTCGGCACGGATTTGCATCTGGCTTGGGATGGCAAAAGCCTAAACGTGCAAGGCGAGAACAGTAGTGGTGCGAAAGACATCCCCATTCCCAGCCAGCAAACTTTCAGCATTACCCGCATCGACACCCTGAGCGAAGACGCAGAAGGCAAGCCGCACATCAGCATCAGCTTTTCCGACGCACTCGACACCCAGCAAGACCTGAAAGGCTTGGTACAACTGGGCAGCGGCGAAGTCAGCACCCAAATCGTCGGCAATCGCCTGCTGGTTTACCCCACCGGCGAACTCGAACCGGGCGAACACAAACTCATCCTGCAAGCAGGCATCAAAGCCGCCTCCGCACCTTTGGGCACTCTCGCGGCACGCACCGAACAAGCCATCACCCTCGGCACACCCAAACCGGCAGTGCGTTTTGTCGGCAAAGGCAGCATCCTGCCAGAAAATCAAAGCATGACCATTCCGCTGGAAGCACGCGGTGTGAATGCCGTGCAAATCACCGCGATGGAGGTCTTCCCCGAAAACGTCGAGCAATTCCTGCAAGTCAACGGCCTGGATGGCGACCGCGAAATGGAACGGGTCGGGCGGCATATCTGGCGCAAAACCATTCCACTCACCGCTGCTAACCCGTCGCAGTGGAACCGTTACAGCATTGATGCCACCGACTTATTCAAAACCAAACCCGGCACGCTGTATCGGCTGGAACTGTCGGTAGACCGCCGCCATTCCACCTATCCGTGTCCTGCGGGCACACCTGCCCCGCAAATCACCGACAAGCCGCTCACCAGTGCCGAAGACGATGATGGCACACAAACCAGCGGCTGGGATGGCATTGAGGAATACGCCATCGACAGCGAAGATTACGACTGGGACAAGCGCAACGATGCGTGCAACGACAGCTATTTTTCCAACAGCGAAGACGTAAAAGCCACCCACAACTTCATTGCCAGCAACCTCGGTCTGATCGCCAAGCAGGACGGCAACGGTAAAGTGCACGTCATCGCGACCGACCTGCGCACTGCCGAAGCGGCTACGGGTGTTAACCTGACGCTGCGCAATTTCCAAGGGCAAACACTCGCGAGCACTACCACAGGCGGGGATGGTTTCGCCGAACTCGATAGCCCTAACACCAGTTTCTTACTGGTCGCGGAAAAAGCCGGTGATCGCGCTTACCTCAAACTCAATGCCAATACCGCGCTCGAAACCAGCCAGTTCGATGTCGGCGGCGAAACCGTGCAAAAAGGCTTGAAAGGCGTGCTGTACGGCGAACGTGGCGTATGGCGACCCGGCGATGACATCCACCTCACGTTCGTCTTGCAAGACCGCGCCAAAACCTTGCCGCCTAACCATCCGGTCACGGTGCAACTGTTTGATCCGACCGGCAAACTCAAGCAAACCGTCACCAACAAACAGCCCACGGGCGCGTTTTACCCCTTCACCCTGAAAATAGCAGAAAGCGACCCGACGGGCGATTGGCTGGTGAAAGCGGTACTTGGCAGCAGCACCTTCGACAAAACCCTGAAAATCGAAACCGTGCGCCCCAATCGCTTGAAAGTGGATCTGAATTACGGTGTCACCGCATTGCATGGCTACCGCGATTTACCCGAAGCCACCCTGTTCGGGCAATGGTTACACGGTGGCACTGCCAGCAAGCTGAAAGCGGATGTCAGTGTGAAATTGCGCGAAAAAACCACCGAATTTACCCGTTTTGCCGATTACGCTTTTGATGACCCAACCCGCAAACTCGACAGCGCGGAACAGCAATTGCTGGAAGGCTATCTGGATGAACAAGGCTACCTACGTTTCAGCAAGCGCTTCCAACCGGAACAACCTGCATCGGGCATGTTAAGCGCGTGGTTTACCAGCCGAGTGCATGAAGAAGGCGGCGGTTTCAGCATCAGCAAACAGGAAATCGACTACCACCCGTTTGAACATTACGTCGGTATCAAACTGCCCAAGGGTGATGCTGAACGCGACATGTTGCTGACCGACACCGAACACACCGTTTCCATCGGTAGCCTCAATGCCGACGGGCAGGAAGTATCTTTGCCGCAGGTCGAAGTCACCCTCTACAAAATCGAGTGGAAATGGTGGTGGGATAAAACCCCGGATTCGTTGGCTGAATACGCCGATTCCAGCCACAGCAGCAAATTGCAGCAATCCATCGTCAGCACCACTAACGGCAAGGGCGAGTGGAAATTCCAGATCAAATACCCGGAATGGGGTCGTTATTTGATCCGCGCTTGCGACTTGCAGGGCAAACATTGCACCGGCAAAACCTTGTATGTGGATTGGCCTGGTTGGGCTGGTCGTGCACAAGAAGATGGCAGCGGTGCTGCTGCGATGTTGCGTTTCAGCAGCGACAAAACCAGCTATCAGGTCGGCGAAACCGCGCAAATCCAATTGCCGGAAGCACAAGCCGGACGTGCCTTGTTCACCGTTGAAACCAGCAGCCAGATTCTGGAACAACGCTGGATTGACTTTAATGGGCAACGTACCCAAATCCCGCTGCCGATTACCGCGAACATGGCACCGAACGCCTACGTCAGCGTAACTTTGTTGCAAGCGCACCAGAACAAGCAGAATGACCGCCCGATCCGTTTGTACGGCATTATTCCGCTCACAGTGGAAGACCCTTCAACCAAGTTGCAACCTGTCGTGAAAGCGGCGGAAGAATGGCAGCCGGAAAGCACCCAAACCTTCAGTATCACTGAGCAATCTGGGCGTGCGATGGATTACACCCTTGCCGTGGTGGATGAAGGCTTGCTGGGATTGACCCGCTTTGAAGCCCCCGATTTGCACAAGGCGTTCTACCGCAAGGAAGCGTTGGGGATCAAAACGTGGGACTTGTTCGACAGCGTAATCGGTGCATACAGCGGTAATCTGGAACGCATTCTCGCCATCGGTGGTGGCGACGAAGCGCAAATTGACGATGCCGCCAACAAGCCGAAACGCTTCCCGCCCGTGGTACGTTTTCTCGGCGCGTTCCATCTGGACGCAGGGCAAACCAAGGAACACAGCGTTGAGCTGCCGTCTTACCTTGGTGCGGTACGCATTATGGCGGTTGCCTCCGATGGTCTGGCTTACGGCAAGGCGGAACAGCCCGTGTTCGTGCGCCAACCGTTGATGTTGCTGTCGTCCTTGCCGCGCACCTTGAAAGTCGGTGAGCGTATCGAAGTGCCGTTAACCCTGTTCGTGTCCGACCCAGCGGTGAAATCAGTGGAGGTGAAACTGGAAGCGGATGGCGCATTTGCTAGCGTTGGCCCCGCGCTCACCGTGCCGTTCACGCAAACCGGCGAAAAAGTCGTGACGCTGTTCCTCAAAGCAGGCGACAAGCCAATGCAAGGCAAGCTGAAATTCACCGCTACCAGCGGCAAACTCAGCAGCAGCCACGAAGTGAACTTAGCGGTACAAGCCCCGAACTTGCCAAGCCTGCGCACGGTCAATACCACGCTCGAACCGAAAGCCGACTGGAAAGAAACCATCACGCCGCATGGCATGGTGGGTACAAACCAAAGCACGTTGGAGCTTTCGAGCCTACCCAACCTGAATCTGGCGCAACATCTGGATTACTTGGTGAACTACCCGCACGGCTGTTTGGAGCAAACTACCTCAGCGGTATTCCCGCAGTTGTATTTACCCAAGTTGCTCAAGCTCGACCCCGAACGCCAGCAACAGGTGGAACACCACATCAAACGTGCCATCACCAAACTGGGTGATTTCCAAAGCAGCAATGGCAATTTGATGTACTGGCCGGGTTCGACCGAAGCTAACGATTGGGCGAGCATTTACGCCGGGCATTTCCTGATTGAAGCGCAAAAGCAAGGCTACAGCGTGCCACTCGGTTTGCTGACGGCATGGCAAGCGTATCAGGCAAAACAAGCGCAAGACTGGACGGCAGGCAGCGGCGAAGACACCAGTTCCACCCAAGCCTACCGCTTGTACGTGCTGGCAGTTGCAGGCAAACCGCAATTGGGCGCAATGAACCGGTTGCGCGAATCCGGCAAGGCCAATCCGCAAGCCCGCTGGTTACTCGCCGCCGGGTATTTGCTGGCAGGCCAAGCCGAAGCCGCGCAACAAACCACCCAAGGTTTGGTCGCGACTGAGCTGAACACCGCGCTTTCCGAGCAAACCTTCAGCCAAAAACTGGGGCAACTCGGTTTGCAACTGGAAACCTTGCTGGCACTGAAAAAAGTGCAGGATGCGGAATTGGTGGTGCAACAAATCGCCGCTGAACTGGGTACAGGCACTGCCCACAATACCCACGATCTGAGTTGGGCATTGCTGTCGGTAGCGCATTACCTCAGCAGCAGCCAGCAACCGTTGGCGGTGCAATACACGCTCGACCAAGGCACAGCGACACCGCTGAACAGCGCCCAACCGTTGCTCAGTCAATTGCTGAATGCGCAAGATGCAGCGTTCCAGCTTGCCCTGCACAATGATGGCGACCGCAAACTTTACGCCAGCGTGACCCAGCGCGGCACTGCTCCGGCAGGCAACGAACAGGCGGAAGCACAAGGCATGACCCTGCAAGCCGAACTGCTCGACAAGCAAGGCAACAGAGTGTGGGATAGCGCTACCCCGTTGACAGAAGCACTGAAGTTGCAGCAAGGCCAAGACTACGACCTGAACGTCAACATCACCAACAGCGGGACGGCAGCGCTTAAACATGTAGCATTGTCCACCTTGCTGCCATCCGGCGTGGAAATCGGCACAACCGTGACCGAAACTGCGCCTGAGCCAACGCCTCCTGCCCAAACAGAGGAGGCTACGGATGGTGAAGGTGAAGAAGCCGCACCACCTGCACCGGCTGCTCCCACACCACCTGTTGCTAGCAATCCCACCGGGTTAAGCTATCAGGACGTGCGCGACGATCGCGTATTGAGCTATTTCGATCTGGCAGCGGGTGAAACCAAAACTGTCAAGGTCAAACTCAATGCCGCGTTCTTGGGCGAGTTCTACTTCCCGGCGATTAGCGGTGAAGCGATGTATCAGCCTGCGGTGCGGGCGCGGACGGCGGGTTTGGCGGTGAAGATTATGAAGGTTGTGCCGGTTGCGGCTGCGCCGGAGGCGACGAACTGAAATGGGTATTGAGGGGGATCATCCCCCTCCTATGCTTGGCATTCGTGGGTTGGTGGTGGTTCTTTAGCCTCCCCCCCACGCTCTTCACCACTACCCACTCGCACTTGCTGCTAGATCGTGACGGCAAGCTGCTCAGTGCGCACATTGCCGCCGATGGGCAATGGCGTTTCCCCGAACTCGAAAGCGTGCCAGACAAATTCGCCACCGCCCTGATCCAGTTTGAAGACAAGCGTTTCCGCAACCATAGCGGTGTGGACTTCCTCGCCCTTGCTCGTGCCACTTACGACAACCTGCGTGAACAGCGCGTCGTCAGCGGCGCAAGCACCTTGAGTATGCAAGTCATCCGCCTCTCACGCGGCAATCCACCGCGTACCTTGCCTGAAAAAGCGGTAGAACTGCTGCGGGCATGGCGGTTGGAAACCCGTTACAGTAAAGATGACATCCTCAAACGTTACGCCAGCCACGCCCCTTTCGGTGGCAATGTGGTTGGCTTGGAAGCAGCAGCTTGGCGTTACTTTGCACGTAGCCCTGAACAGTTGTCGTGGGCGGAAAGCGCGATGCTGGCAGTATTGCCCAACAACCCCGCGCTGATTCACCCCGGACGCAACCGCGAACGTTTGCTGGCAAAACGTAACCGCTTGCTGGGTTTGCTGTTTGCCCAGAACGTGCTGTCGAAGCTGGAATACGACCTCGCCATTGCCGAACCCTTGCCCGAATCGCCGCATTTGTTACCACGCCTTGCACCACATTTGCTGGATACCTTGGCAGCGCAACACCCCGACGGACAACGTTTCCGTACCACGTTGGATGCAGGATTGCAGCAGCAACTCAACACGCTGGCGCAACGTAGCGGCGAACAATTGGCACTGGAAGGTGTGCAAAATCTGGCAATTCTGGTGCTGGATAACCGTACCTTTGCGGTGAAGGCGTATGTCGGTAATCGCCCGATGGAGACGCGGCGTGAGCAAGGTCATGCGATTGATATGATCCAGCGTCCGCGCAGTAGCGGCAGCACCCTGAAACCGTTGTTGTTTGCGGACATGGTTGAGCAAGGGCTGATCGTGCCGGATTCGTTGGTGGCGGATGTACCGGTCAATTACAGCGGTTTTACCCCGCAGAATTACAACCGCCATTACCACGGCGCGGTGAGTGCGCGGGAAGCGTTGGCACGGTCGCTGAATATTCCGCTGGTAAATATGCTCAGTGTGCGCGGGGTCGAACCATTTTTGATGCAATTGCGCCAACTGGGGTTTAGCCATGTGCAGCGTTCAGCGCGGGATTACGGCTTAAGCCTGATTCTAGGTGGAGCAGAAACCTCGCTGTGGGATTTGAGCGTGGCTTACGCCAACCTCGCCAACCGTGCGGCGCAAGATCAGCAACATCAACAAACCTTCTGGCAACAGGGGCGGATGTTGCAAATCCAGCCTGCCAATAGCTCGCGGATTGCCACGCTTTCCACGGCTACTGCATGGCTGACACTGGATTCATTGCTGCAAGTCGCTCGCCCCGGCGATGACGGTTACTGGGAAAAATTCAGCAGCAGCCGCAAAGTGGCGTGGAAAACCGGCACGAGTTACGGGCAACGCGATGCGTGGGCGATTGGCACAACCCCGGATTACACCGTGGGCGTGTGGGTCGGCAATGCCGATGGGGTGGGACGGGCAGGTTTGACCGGAACGCAAAGTGCCGCACCGATTTTGTTCAATACCTTCAGTTTGTTGCCGTCGAATCGTGGTTGGTTTCAACGCCCGGATTGGCAAATGACGCAGGTGGAGGTGTGCCGCGATGATGGTTACTTGAGCAATGGTGCGTGCGATACCAAGACGGTATCCGTGCCGCTGAGTAGCCACTTTGCACGGATTACACCTTACCACCAACGCATTCATCTGGACACGACGGGGCAATGGCGCGTTACCAGCGAGTGCGAAGCCGTGGCGGCTATGCAAACCCGCAACTGGTTTGTGCTGCCGCCGGATCAGGCGGATTATTACCAGCAATTTCATGCGGATTACCAGCCATTACCGCCGTGGCGGGCGGATTGTCAGGGCAGTGATAGCGGGCAAGGTGAAGCTCTGAGCGTGGTTTATCCGCAAGACAATACGCAGATTTATTTACCGCGTGAACTGGATGGCAAGTTGGGGGAAACGGTGTTTCGTGCCGTGCCTGCGCACCCCGAAACCTTGCTGTATTGGCATTTGGATAACCAGTTTCTGGGCACGACCCAAACGTTTCATCAGCAGGCGGTGCAACCCACGGCAGGTAAGCACCGTTTGGTGGTGGTGGATGAAGCGGGCAATCGGGTGGAGCGGGCGTTTGAAGTGCTGGTGACGGCAGTGGAAAAGTAAGCGCCCCGCCCGGTTAGGTTGGTAAAAAGTTGGTAGCTAAACCACCCCGTTTGCGGTATCAAGGATTAGCAAATCAACGGGAGGCGGTGATGGCAACCACAAGGCATTGGCCTGCAATGCTGGCAATCAGTCAGCGCGAAACGATTAAGTTCTGGCATCAACGCGGACGTTTGCTGTCGGCGCTGGTGCGTCCGGCTTTATGGCTGATGGTGTTCGCTGCCGGATTCCAAAACATTTTCGGCGTGTCGATTATCCCGCCTTACGACACGTACATCGAGTATCAGGTGTACGTCGTGCCCGGTTTGTTGGGGATGGTGCTGCTGTTCAACGGGATGCAGTCGTCGCTGGCAATGGTGTATGACCGCGAAATGGGGCTGATGCGCCTGTTGTTGATTGCACCGCAACCGCGCTGGTTTTTGCTGTTGAGCAAGCTGGTGGCGGGAACGGTGTTGTCGGTGTTGCAAGCCTATGCGTTTTTGGCGTTGTGTGCGGTGTTCAAGGTCGACATTCCGTGGTCGGGATGGTTGTATGCGCTACCGACGTTGATTCTAGCGGGGTTGATGTTGGGCGCGTTGGGGCTGCTGTTGTCGGTTTCTGTACGCCAACTCGAAAATTTTGCGGGGACGATGAATTTCGTGATTTTCCCGATGTTTTTTCTTTCCACTGCTTTGTATCCGTTATGGAAATTGCAGGAATCGGGAGCAGTCATCGTGCATACGCTGGCACAGTTCAACCCGTTTACCCATGCAGTGGAAATGATCCGTTTCGCCCTTTATGGTCAGTTTAACCTCCTCTCTTCCTTGGTCGTATTGGGCGCTCTTATCCTGTTTTTCCTGCTGGCGGTGTGGGGCTATGACCCGCAGCATGGAATGGTGAAGAAAGCGCGGCAGGCATGAGTCGATTTAGCCTTGGTCGATACTTAATGCCCCTCTGAACATGTTTTAGGAACGCCAAAAGTGCTACAGTAGCACCCCATCACACCACATCAGATTTCAAGAGGATTCCCAGTGCTAGTTGCTGCCAATGTCACCATTCAGTTCGGTGCTAAACCGCTATTCGATAACGTTTCCGTCAAATTCGGCGACGGCAACCGCTATGGCTTGATCGGGGCAAATGGCTCCGGCAAATCCACCTTCATGAAAATTCTCTGCGGGCAATTAGAGCCAACAGCGGGTAACGTTTCCAAAGACCCGCACGAACGCATCGCCTATTTGCGTCAAGACCAGTTCGGTTTTGAAGACGTGCGCGTGCTGGATGTGGTGCTGATGGGGCACGAAGAAATGTGGAAAGTCATGTCCGCCAAGGACGCGATTTACGCCGATATGGAAGCGACCGAAGACGATTATATGAAAGCGGCGGAACTCGAAGGCCAATTCGCGGAAATGGATGGCTACACCGCCGAATCGCGTGCGGGCGAGTTGCTGATGGCGGTCGGCATACCCATCGAACAGCACAATGGTCCGATGAGCCAAGTCGCCCCCGGCTGGAAATTGCGGGTGTTGCTGTGCCAAGCCTTGTTCGCCAACCCCGACATTTTGTTGCTGGACGAACCAACCAACAACCTCGACATCAATACCATCCGCTGGTTGGAAGAAACGCTCAATAACCGCAATTCCACCATGATCATCATCTCGCATGACCGCCACTTTTTGAACCAAGTGTGTACGCATACAGCGGATTTGGACTTCGGCAAAATCCAGATTTACTCCGGCAACTACGACGACTTCATGGAAGCCTCTACCCAAGCGCGTGAACGTCAAGCCAATGCCAATGCCAAAGCCAAAGACCGCATTCTGGAGTTGCAAGACTTTGTGCGCCGCTTCTCTGCGAATAAATCCAAAGCCAAGCAAGCCACCAGTCGTCGTAAGCTGATCGACAAACTCAAGCCGGAAGACATCAAACCATCCAGCCGCCAATACCCGTGGATTCGCTTCGAGTATGACGAAAAAGAACGCCTGCATCGTTTCGCCGTCGAGGTCAACAACCTCACTTTTGGCTACGAAGGCATGGAAAAACCGCTGATCAACAACTTCACTTTCGCCATTGAAGCGGGTGAAAAAGTCGGTATTATCGGTGAAAACGGCGTGGGTAAAACCACCTTGCTCAAACTGCTGGAAGGCAAATTGCAGCCACAAAAAGGCAGCATTAAGTGGGCTGAAAAAGTGCGTATTTCCAGCTACGAGCAAGACCACGAAGATGACTTCAAAAGCGACATCAGCCTCACCGATTGGATGGCAGATTTCGTGCGCAAAAGCGGCTACGAAGGCGAAGATGCCGAAACCCAAAACCGTGGCACCTTAGGGCGTTTGCTGTTCGGCGGTGACACCGTGAAAAAGCCGGTGCGGGTACTTTCCGGTGGTGAAAAAGGCCGGATGATTTTCGGCAAAATGATGCTTTCCCGCACCAACGTTATGCTGATGGACGAACCCACCAATCACTTGGACATGGAATCCATCGAATCCCTCAATGGCGGTCTGGATCGTTACGACGGCACACTGATGTTCGTGTCGCATGACCGGGTGTTCGTTGGCTCACTCGCCACGCGCATTTTCGACATGAAAGGCGACGGCACGATTGTGGATTACCGTGGCACTTACGAAGACTACTTGAGCAGCCAAGGCTTGGATTAATATTGACCACGGAAGGCATCCACGCTGGATGCCTTCTTACCCAACTTGTTAGTACCTTTTCCCCAACACGGCTTCAGAAAGACATAGCCGCGCCCAATCCTCAACCGGATCATCTCTACTAACCAGATGCCCAAACTGCTTCCGCACCGCCGCCCCTAACCAACGTTGCACCGCAACTTTAGCCTCCGCAGAACGCGGATATTTCCCTAGCTGCAACGCCAATAATTCCACCAAGGTGCTATTCAAAGATACCATTACAGAATCATTCTGGAAGTAGATACGGTATTGCACATACATGACTAATGCTTAACCATCACGAGGCGTAAAACACTTCACGTTTAAATGGCGGGGTGGTGGACGACGGAAGACCACATTGATGGAGAATACCGCCTCACCCTCGGAGTTAGAGCCAAAAATCTGCACACAAGTTTCACTTTTCATCCGTGCCGCTTCGCCACTTAACGCTACCATTTTGCCATCGGGCAAATGTTTCACCAGCAATGCCGCGATCTCTTCGGACATCTGCACCAGTTGGTCGTCATCAAAAAGCATTTGCCCACGCTCTTTACGTTGTTTCGTCATACAAACTTCTTACCCGTGAACAATCGTCGTTAACCTTTTGCCCAAAAGCGATGTCCGCAGTTATAACAACGGTAATACGCTTTTCCCCCTGAAAACAAACGCCGCCAAAAACCGATACGGACACGTCGTGCCGCCGACACACAACGCGGACAAGTACAAACATTCGTTATTGCCATGTAATCACACAGATCCCCAACAATTAACCAAAACACAAAAAAAGCAACCAGAGCATAGCTGTGGTTGCCAAAGGACAAATCAAGAAGGAATTGTAACAACTTGCCACTAATTAGCAGAATAAACAAGCAAAATGTAACCATTAACTTTGATACGTATCATGATGGTTCGCTGCTGTCATGGTTGACAATTTCGAGAAAATGACAAGAACTGCTGACTAATTGAGCTATTTTTAATCAAATGTAATAAATTTGTCATTTTGAGTGAAGTAAGGCATAAAAAAAACAACACCCCCTCTATAATCGTGATGCGCGTATCAACTGCGGCGCAAAATACCAAAAAGAACATCACTAGAGGGATCACTCCATGGAACAAAACACGGCCGATGATAGGCTAACTATTCGCGATTTTTGGACACATTTCTTCTTAGACACTAGCCCGTATACGGACGTATTAGTGTCAGCTAACTGTTTCTTTAGCAAACTGTTAGGACAATTTTCAGAGCAAACAGCAGTCACTTGGTTACAGCAATGTGATGTCAGAAGTACTTACGCATTTACTAGCCAGTTTTCTTACCAGTCAAACGATTACATCACGGGAGAAAACCATTATTCCCATACATCCGTGACGGAGCAGGATCACTACTTATCTGACCGTTTTCATGTACTCGTACCGCAAATTGTGAGTCAGTACTCACAATCTTTTATCGACCAGCTTCGCTGTATTCATTTTTTGGGGATGGCAGGCAATGAAGCCATCATGCTTTACCCCTCTCAAACCCGTCGCTTAATGTTGGAACGGGTAACACGCATTGCCGGTGAAATTAGAGACATCCCTGCCGGGTTTGGAGACTTCAGGTTCAATGCGCCGCGTTCAGGCAACTTACAAGTGTTACTGTCAGCCTATACCCGCAAAGTTAGTGAACTATTATCCAGCGTAGATGACAGCTCTATCTGTAATCTTGTTAGCTTTGCACAATACTATTTTGCACTCTTACACCCCTTCTATGAACGTTGTGGTAGGACGAGTGAAGATCTCATGTACCTGCTATTTGAACAAGCAGGTGTCAATAAACGGTATATTTCTTGCTCTGGCAATAGGAACTCCTCACTTGCCAAGGAACGCATGGACATCATTAACCAAACGGCGGAAGAATTTAACCGAAAAATTGCCCTACAGTTTGGTCTTGAACCAGACGGTATAAGCAAAACCCCCGATATTTACCAAGCCCTGACTAAACAATATTTTCCTGAGCAATACCAGAGTATTTATGCCATTGAGCAAGTGCGCCCTTTTTATTACACCCATCCCATTGAAAGCCTATTACCTGCTTATTATTTTTTGATGGAAGCGCTCCTCTTTGATGAAATTCAACAATTCACCCTGACTGACCCGCCGCCGCATATTGTCCGACTGGGTGAACATTTGAGCAAAAAAGGACAATCCCAATACACTTTTCAACGCCATTGGGATTGGGCAGGCATACGCTTAGCAGATGTACTAGGGAAATTAGTTGGTTCTCCGTTACAACCAGTCTGAGGCATGCAGAAGGACAGGATAGGGCTGATCACGGGCACTGAAACGCTGCTAGTTTCGCCTCACACGCGCTAATTTTCCCTCCCGGCAACGCCACGGCATCTTGCAAAATCGTGCAAGCTGCCGCCTTCGCCCCCGCTACCCCATGCTCGGCTTCCAGTAGCGCCAGTTTGTCGATGACTTTGCTGGTATTGCAATCGCGCTTGCGATCCGCACTGACGGCGATTTGATACGTACTCGCCGCCTGCGCGTATTGCCCTTCCACGAGATAACGATCCGCCACCGCGAGATAAAACTGCTTGTCGAGAATGACTTTATTGGCAGGGTTCAAGCCGCGTGCAGTCGTACAAGCCTCATCGCTGATCATCTTTTCTACCGATTCCAAGGGTGCAAGCCATGCGCGGGCAATGCAAAGATTGTTTTGAATCCAGTCGATTTTATCGTTCAATTTGACAGCCATTTCCAGTGCCAATTGCGCCTCATCCACACTGCGTAACGGCGGCTCAGTGGATACCAGTAATACGCCCAAATTGGCCCACGCAAACACATTGCCGCAATTCTGCTCTATGGCTTGCGCGTATTTTTCCACGGCTTGAATTGGGCGATTATTGTTGAACAGCAGCGTCGCATCGCTTTCAGTACGGTTAGATGCCAGTATTTCCTGCGGCTTAGCAGCCGCGTGACTAGCACATTGCGCTTGCAACGCCCTGACCGATGGCAATTCCACCAATGGTTCAACGACATCATAAGTCATGGGTTCAACCCGAATCATACTGCGCATTGACAGCGTTTCCGGCTCAAACGCCCGTGCATCCGGCAATTCGGGGTACAACGACGGTGCAGCGGCGGCAATCATCGGTTCGGGCAATTTCAGCGACATTTGCGCCACTTCTGGCAACGTTGGTGCTTTACAGACCTTGGTGGTGGGGTAATCGGGGCAGAGCAAGCGGGTTTTATCCAAGGCACTGCCGATGGTTTGCGCCAAAATATGCCTCAAGGTGTCATTGCCATTCGCCAATTGGCGGGCGTGGGCGGAATGCAGGTCGCGCAACAGGGTTTCGAGGGTTTCGGGGGTCACTTGGCTGCTTTGCAAGCGCGAACAGTAGTCGAACCATTCGCTCAATTGGCTATCGGGGTGTTCCAACGAAGCCGCCTCGCCCGTGCAATAAAAGTACAGATTATGACTTTCGGAAGCAACACTCAGCAATTGCGTGCGGCTTTCACGTAGCATATCGCGAATCAAATCCATATTGAGGGCTTTGGGGTCGTGGTCATCCAGCTTGCGCTCGAAGTGGAAAATGCGTCCATCAAGTTCGACTTGCAGGAACAGCTTGCCTTGATCTTGGTAGACCGAGCCGGTGATATTGCGTCGCCCAAAGATGCTGCCGATGAATTCCACCACGTCGTTGATGGAAATGCCGGTTTCGGGCAGTTTAATGCTTGAGCCGAGTAAATAGTCTTCGTTATTGCCGGTCACTGCTTCGATATTGACTTTGCCATTGCGGCTGGTGCGTTTGACGGTGGCGTAAATGTCGTTTTCCGCCAGCAACAATTCTTGCTTGAGGGCATTGGCGATAATACGCCCTGCGTCAGTGTGGCTAGCGCTCATGCTTTGTGGCACGGTGAACGCTTTCACCAAGACCAAATTGGCGCTATCCACCGCTTTAACGACGACAAAAAGCACCATCAAGAACAGCCCCAACGTAGCGAAAAGCCGCAAAAATCCCATCAGGCGCTCAGTCAGCAGCCGCATAAAATCGAGGGAATGCAAGACCCAAGCCTGTAAGCGTTTACCGATGCTCAAGGGTGGAGGTGGCGCAGGATCGTCCGCCGGTGGAGGTGTATCAGTCATGGATGCCCGTTTCCTTTGCAAGCGTTTTATAGAGTATAGGCAATCTAAACGCGATTAACGGATTTATGGCAGAATGAGTACATTGCAACCAAGGGAGTAACGTATGAATATCACCGTAAACGTCGAGATGACCCCCGAAGAACTGCGCCGCGTGATGGGCTTGCCAGATGTGCAGGAATTCAACCGCGAAGTCATGGCACAAATGCTGAAGAAAATGCAGGATGGCGTGGAAGGCTTCGACCCTATGGCATTTTTCAAGCCAGGCGTGGCAGGAAATGCGGATGTGTTTAAGCAGTGGATGGATATATTTGGGAAGTTTGGTGGGACGAAGAGCTAACGCGAAGGTTAATGGGCTGCCCCGTTTTAAGCATGGGGCAGACCCAACACCACCACCCACTTCGCCAACATCGCCGCCAACCCGGCGGGGTCAATGGGTTTGGTCAGGTAATCATTCATCCCCGCTGCAAGGCACTTATCCCGTTCCGTGGAAATGGCGTGGGCAGTCATGGCAATAATGGGCAAATGATGCCATTCATGCTGTTGACGAATCAGCCGAACGGCTTCGTAACCATCCATCTTCGGCATTTGAATATCCATAAATATCAAGTGGAAAGCGGTTTTCCCCAAGGCTTCAAGGGCTTCGATGCCGTTATTCGCCACCGTGACCGTCACGCCTAATCGCTTCAATAATTCACCCGCCACCATCTGGTTCATCGGGTCATCTTCCACCAGCAACACTTGCACGGTGTTAAAGATGCCCGCAACTGCCGTAGCGGCGGGGTTGGCAGGCGTGTGATCCATGCAAGCAGTGAACGCGACGGTAAACATAAACGTGCTGCCCTGCCCCACTTGGCTTTCCAGCGTAATATTGCCGCCCATCAGCCGCGCCAACGATTGGCTAATCACCAGCCCCAAACCGCTCCCACCGTGCCGTCGGGACAAGGAACTATCTGCCTGTGAAAATGGTTGAAATAGCTTTGCCTGTTGCGCCACGCTAATGCCAATACCGGTATCTGCCACACTGAATTGCAGGCGGGATTTCCCATCAACAGGCGCTAAGCATGCAATGCTAATACAAATCTCGCCCGCTTCGGTGAATTTGATTGCGTTACTCACCAGATTCAACAAAATCTGTGCGAGGCGTTGTGGGTCGCCAACCAAGCAGGTGGGCACATCCTCGGCGACTTGAATCTGAAATTCCAAGCCTTTTTGCCGCGCCTGCTCTTCAAACAAATACGTCATTTGTTGCAACACATTACTGAGCCGAAAGGCGGTGGAATGCAATTCGAGCTTACCCACTTCGATTTTCGCCACATCCAGAATATCGTCGATAATGCCCAGCAACATCTTAGAAGATGACTGCATTTTGTTCAGGTAATCGTCTTGTTGCGCGGTCAAATCCGTTTGTTGTAGCAGATACCCCAAGCCGATCATCGCATTCATGGGCGTGCGAATTTCATGGCTCATATTTGCCAGAAACTCGCTTTTGATCTGATTGGCGCGTTCTGCGGCTTCCTTGGCTTGTTGAAGCACCGTATTCAAACGGGTCAGTTTACGGTTCCAGTAAATGCTACCCAGCAAAATCAGGCTTGCGCCGATAACGAGTTTCCACAGCAAGGAATAATCCGTCGTTTCAACCACATAGACCGAATTCCAATTAAGCTTGATAGCATCGTGATCGGCTTGTGTGAGGGAATCGACGGCTTTTTGCATAATGCCCAGCAATGGCGGGGAATCCTTACGCACCGCAACCGAAATGGGGTAATCGTAATCGAGTTTGCCGATGATTTTTAAGTTATACAGCCCCTGCTGGATAATCTGGATGCCATGCGCAAACGAAGCAACCCCAGCATAAGCCTTACCGTTTTCAACCATTGCAAACAGCTCATCAGGGGTTTCCGCTTCAATAAAGGTGGTATTTGGGTAATTTTGGCGTAACTGTGTCCCAATTGCCCCTCTGGTCGGAATAACGATTTTTTGATCCGCAATATCCGCCAGCGACTGGACAAACGGTCGACCGGATTTAGCGAGCAAAACATGCGCCGTTTGATAATAGGGCATAGTGAAGAACAAAAAATCTTCACGCTCTGGGGTTTTGACTGCTCCAGAAAGGAAATCGCACTTGCCTTCGCGAACAAACTGCAAGGCTTCGCCCCAAGTGCTGCTCAACACTGGCTGCACAGGGATATTCAACCGTTTGGAAAAAAGGTGCACGTAATCGGCAAAAATGCCTTTATGCTTGCCATCCTCAAAGAAATCATAGGGTTTCCAGACGGGGCTGAAGCAGTAGCGTAGGGGGGCGCCTTGGCGTTGTTCGAGCCATGTTTGTTCTGATTGGGTCAGAACAATACTGGTGGTGAACGAGGCTTGCTCAACAGCCGGAGTATTCGCCGTTGAAAAGATCAATAGACCATATAACAGGATGAGGAGCAAGGGTTTCATACGCACAATAGTAACGCATCCCTCAGATTAATATCACCACTTGGTATTTTCATCCATCTTGCGCGAGATACCCCGTCCTTTAGGTCGGGGAGGGATAGCGCGTCGGCGCTAGCCGACCCTCTTCTCGCTCCTCTTTCGTTAAGCTATCTTGGTTAAACACGCATAACTCACCGCATCAACTATACTGAGAGCCATGCAAACGAAACGCGCCTACAAGTTCAGGTTTTACCCCGACCAGCAACAAGAAAAACTGCTAGCGCAAACCTTCGGTTGTGTGCGCTACGTGTACAACAGCATCTTGCGTTACCGCACCGATGCCTATTCTCAGACTCAGGAAAAAATTGGTTACACGGGCGCAAACGCCCGATTGACTGCCATCAAAAAACTGCCTGAGTCCCTGTTTCTGAACGACGTTTCCAGTGTTCCGCTGCAACAATGTTTGCGAAACCAGCAAACCGCGTTCAAAAATTTCTTTGAAGGTCGGGCGAAATACCCTGTTTTTAAATCCAAAAAACACCACCAGTCGGCTGAATTCACTTACCGAGCATTCACCTTTAAAAACGATGAACTGAAGCTGGCAAAGTGTGAGCAGCCATTGGCGATTAAATGCATCTCCTTATACACAAATCAATCCATTCCCAACTCACTAGCCATCTGAATACCATAAATACAGTCCAGCACTCGTGAATAGCCCAACCAGATACTTTTAGCCCCCGGTTCGCCATCGGATTTTCTGCCCAAAAAGCCACCCAGTTCTGCCAGATTGCGGATCACTTGATTGAGGGTAGGTATGCCATCGGGTAGTGCTTTTTTGCCGAGCCGGAAGGATACTTTCCATTCCAGCGGGTCAAACACCAGATCAGCCGGAAGTTCTGGGCAGGTACGCCCCAACCGCATCAGAAACATAATCCGCCAAGCCACCATGATGTAGAGCGCGAGGGCTTTTTCGATGCGCTCTTTGGTCTCCAGTTGCAGTTTTTCGACGCGACAGCCAACTTTCAGGACATCAAAAAACATTTCGATTTCCCAACGCGCTCGATACCAGTCGATAAGTTCACAGGCAGCATCGGCTGTTTCCACACAACGGTTGGTGACTAAACGCCAAATGAGGGGCGATTTTCCGGCGGGTGGGTTAATTTCTTTGGCTTGAACCAAGGTCAATAGCATCGGATGCTGACTCTTGGGACGCAAGGTATAACGTAACACCTTGATTTCTTGTACCACTTTGCGGGGCTTTTCACCCTGCTTGCGCGGTTTGGTAAAGGTGATACGGGTCAACGCCTGTTGTTGCTCAATGGCATCCCACAGTTTGAGGTCATCTCCTAATGCACGGTTATGTTGCGCCCGTATCAGCAGGTCAGCCGGGTAATTCAAGGCTTGCGCCCGTTGGAGCAAGTCGTAAAAGTCGCTTTCACGGTCGCCAGCATAGATGAAGCGGTGTTCAGGGCAGCGTGCCGCCAGTTCGGCTACCCGTTCATACCCTTCAATCCAACGACGGCTTTCTTTGATGCTGGGGTTGGCTTGGTCGGCCGCTTTGCTCAATCCCCGTGACCACATCCACGTATCGGTGATGCCCAACGGCAAACGTTCTGGGGTAATACACAAGGTCGGATGCAGGTACATCCCGCGTTGCTTATCGTAGGATAACCGCCCCAAGCCCTCGGTTTCCTGTCCATTGAAGTCCAGTTCGGTCGTATCTTGAATACACAGGATAATCCGCGAGTCTTGTTGACGAATTCGGCACTCTGTCGCTTCAAAGTGGGATGCCATCAAAGCATCATGGCTCACCGCTTCATTCCAGAAGAAACGGTACGTCGCCAAGGTGCTTGACCAACTCTGGCAAGCCTTGGGGATACTGGATTGGGGCACTTTTAGCATGGCGTTGAGAATATGGGCTGCGCGTGTTTCGAGGCGCTTGTCTCCCAAATCAAGATCGGTGAGTTCGCTAGATGACCAGTTCATGGGTGTAAATTGCTTATCTTACATCAGCTTGGGAACTTGTGTATAAGGAGATGGATTAAATGGAGTCAGCCGCTTCCCGCTGACCCCACCACCATTACCGTTTCCAAAGATCAGGCAGGGCGCTATTTTGTGTCTTGCCTGTGTGAATGTGATGCCACGTTGCTGCCCGTCACCGATAAAAAAGTGGGTATCGACGTGGGCATCAAGGATTTGTTCGTCACCTCTGACGGTTTTAAATCCGGCAATCCCCGCCATACCGCAGAATACGCGGCTAAACTTGCGAAATACCAACGTCGTCTTGCCAAGAAGAAACTTGGTAGCAAGAATCGGCTGAAAGCCAAACGCAAGGTTGCCCGTATTCACGCGAAAATGTAATTGATCACATCCCCACCCCTTGCGGTAAAGCGGGCAGGGCAAAGCCAGCGCGGGCAGCGGTAATAACACTGGCAAGATAAGCCAAGGCAGACTGTCCACGTTTGCGGCAAGTACCGATGATGCTGGCCAGCATGGCAAACGCACGGCTCCCCGTAGCACTCTTTGTGCCATGGTTGGTTTTGCGCAGGATCACCCAATGGCGCAACGCCCGCTCAGCCTCATTATTGGTCAAGGGAAGCCACGGGTGGTCAAGGATTCGGAAAATGGCATCCCAATCATTGATGAACTCTTTCGCCAGTGCCGCCGTCTTGTCATGGGCAGATACGGCATGGATCAAGCATAATGCCCTGAATTCCAGGAGTTTTGCCTGATGGCGTTGACGGATCACGTCGGTTTGCGTCCCCACCGTGCCGCCTGCTGCCCGCCAAGCGTAAATGTCGTCCTGTAATACCCTCAGCCAAGCGAGGGTGAAGTTGCCAAACGTCCGCCCGTCTTTGTCCAGTGATTCTGCCAGCCCACGGGCTTTGCGGATCAGGTGCGCCCAGCAACGCAAGCGTTTGGGGTGGTGGCGGTAAGCGGCATAGCCATCACTCATCAGCCAGCCCCCAAAGTGGGGGCTAATCACGTTGTCGAGCATTTCAATGGTGCGCTGCCCTACGTAGAAACAAACGCTGAGGGTGGTGACGAATGTCCATAGCCACAGGGCTTCGCCACGCTCTTTCCAAGAGGTTTCATCAATATACAGCACCCCGCCGTCAGCGGTGGCTTCTGCCAACAGCCCTTCCACCAAGGCATCTTCCAATGGAGAAGCACTCGCGGCTGCTTCCTCAAAACATTGCTGCAACACCCCGACACTTAGGGGAATGCCCAACACCTCCCGCAACAGTTCTTGTGTGCCACGCAGTGACAAGCGTGAGCGCAGCCGTAGGTGGACAATAAGTGCCGCCAGATTGCCCCCAATCAGCCGCCACTCGCCCACATCAACCTCCGGGTATAACGGGTCGGGAGCTTGGCGATGCGGGATATGGCGGCTCACATGACCGCAGGTGCATACGCTATCGTGAAGGTGGTGGCGGGTGGTGATGACGGTCAGTCCGGGGTTCCCATCCGTGCCAAACTGGATGTCCACACTGTCATAGGCGGTATAAATACGGGAGACAGCCGCATCCAGGGACCTGCCACAGGCTTCACATCGGCTGGGGTAATGGTGTTCGTCTGCATTGATGGGCGGATGCCATACCCGACCATAACCCGGTGCGCCGGGTTGTTTACCCGCTTTGCGTTTGGCTGGTTGGGCTGGCTTTGTGCCCGCCACAGCTTCTGGTTCCGGGGTTGGCTTTCCTCTGGCTGCACCCACCCCTTCTGTTTCGGGCAAAGCCACCGTTTTGGGTGACGTTTCCCACGGGAAACCGCTGCTGGGTGGTTTGGAGGAGTTGTTGGAGTTTTGGTTGATCTGTTCCCGCGCTTCTTTCAGGTCATGCAACAACTTGGTCGACAGGTGCAGCAGTTCCTCCGGCGTGAGCTTGGCAAGGTACTGGCTGTTAAGCTGTTTGAGGCTGTGGTCTTTCAGTTGTTGGGTCATCGGGGGAGTGTCGCAAATTTAGTGCGTTTGGGTAAGGGGGGACTGTTCAGTTACGCGAAAATCGCCGATTGCCGCTCGGACAACTTGCACAAGCTGTCCCGCAAACTGATTAACGAGAACCAAGTGGTTTGCGCTGAAAACCTCGCCGTGAAAAACATGATTAAAAACCCAACATTAGCCAAGCACATTGCGGATGCAAGTTGGGGAGAATTCACCCGCCAACTCGCGTACAAAGCCAATTGGGCGGGCAGAACGTATGTCGAAATCGGCAGGTTCTTTCCTTCCACCAAGCAGTGCAGTGGCTGTGGATTCGTCGTCAATCGCTTGCCGCTGGCAGTACGTGTCTGGGAATGCCCTGAATGCAAGGTAATCCATGACCGTGACGTAAACGCTGCCCGCAATATTTTAGCCGCCGGACTGGCGGTGTTAGCCTTTGGAGAGAATGTCAGTGGCGCGTGCATTTCGGTGTATTCGTCCTGTTCTCGATGAATTAGGAATCCCCTTCCTTCAGGGAGGGGAGGAAGTCAAATACGTCAGAAACTGATCTAGCCCATTAAACCCGGACACCTCAACTTGTGAGGAATTGTGCTTTAAAGTCCAACGGGCTGAGATAGCCCAAGGTACTGTGTAAGCGGTTACGGTTGTAAGTTGACGGGCTGCTTCCGCGTAACCGATTCGATCCGCCAATTTCAGAGCTTCATCTTTGTAGCTTGCGGAACGCCGTGTGTAAGGCTTGGTTGTTGGTTTGCTTGGTTTCATCTTTTACCTCAAGTGTCGAGTATAGTGTACTCACTTCTTGGGGTGTCCGGGTTTGCTGGGCTAGATCAAACCTCTGATTAGGCATTTCACTACCAGCTTCGTTTAAGATTGATTTTTGTCCACAAATCAATCAATATACCTCATGGCAAATCATAAGGAATTATTATGTTAGCCGCCGTTCTACATGGTAAAGCAGGGCGAATTTCAATTGATGGTGAAGATCAAAGTTGGCGTGAAGTTTTTCGTCAACGTGAAGACTTGTTAACGGCCACTATTTTTGGGCGTTTTCCCTATTTATCAGAACAAGGGGAACGAGACTTTCTCAATATATTTTTACCCAAAGAACATGTGGATGAATTAGGGGATTACCAAGAAACCATATTTTGGTCAAAGTTAAAAGGAATTAAAGAACGTAGACATGTTGAACCTGATGTAATCATCAGTTATGAAAATGCATTAATATTGATTGAAGTAAAGCCGCCTTTCGCTGGACAGCAAAATCCTGACCAATGGCGTAATGAAATTACCGCTCTACTTAAGGATGACGAGTGGGATAAGCCTGAAAAGATATACTTTATTTCTTTAGGTGGTAACTCGAAAATAAACCAATCCATATTGCAAGAAGTAGAGCAAGAATATGCAGACGAAGAGATTTTAATTTCACTTAAGAGTTTGAGTTGGGAGACATTGCAACATGGAATTGCAATTTTGCACGACAATACAACAAGTCGGGATAGTCGAGTTTATATAGACTGGTTAAGCTCACTTGCATTATTCGGACTAACAGAAAGACCAAGGCCGTTCTCCGATATGTTGAAGATGGCAAAACAAGCCAAACTAAATATATCAAAAATGCAGTCAACTTCACTCAGCATAAAAAAAGCTGAAGATAAACAAGTTGACAATTGTTTTTACCCTTTATTTAAAGCTGCGATACAAAGCAAGCTAAGGATTGATTTATGGCGGAAATAACCCAAGAAGATGCTGAACTACTCGTTAATCAGATACAAAATGCCCATCGCATTTCGGTAGCTTTTTACCAAAGAATCTTGCCAATATTTGATTCTGTAGCCAATAATTTTGGCTGTAGTAATTTTATTCATTGGGGGCCATTGAATACAGATAGGGTATGTACAAAGAAAACTCGACCTAGTAGTAAGGTAACTGAACAGTCCCCCCTTACCCAAACGCACTAAATTTGCGACACTCCCCCGATGACCCAACAACTGAAAGACCACAGCCTCAAACAGCTTAACAGCCAGTACCTTGCCAAGCTCACGCCGGAGGAACTGCTGCACCTGTCGACCAAGTTGTTGCATGACCTGAAAGAAGCGCGGGAACAGATCAACCAAAACTCCAACAACTCCTCCAAACCACCCAGCAGCGGTTTCCCGTGGGAAACGTCACCCAAAACGGTGGCTTTGCCCGAAACAGAAGGGGTGGGTGCAGCCAGAGGAAAGCCAACCCCGGAACCAGAAGCTGTGGCGGGCACAAAGCCAGCCCAACCAGCCAAACGCAAAGCGGGTAAACAACCCGGCGCACCGGGTTATGGTCGGGTATGGCATCCGCCCATCAATGCAGACGAACACCATTACCCCAGCCGATGTGAAGCCTGTGGCAGGTCCCTGGATGCGGCTGTCTCCCGTATTTATACCGCCTATGACAGTGTGGACATCCAGTTTGGCACGGATGGGAACCCCGGACTGACCGTCATCACCACCCGCCACCACCTTCACGATAGCGTATGCACCTGCGGTCATGTGAGCCGCCATATCCCGCATCGCCAAGCTCCCGACCCGTTATACCCGGAGGTTGATGTGGGCGAGTGGCGGCTGATTGGGGGCAATCTGGCGGCACTTATTGTCCACCTACGGCTGCGCTCACGCTTGTCACTGCGTGGCACACAAGAACTGTTGCGGGAGGTGTTGGGCATTCCCCTAAGTGTCGGGGTGTTGCAGCAATGTTTTGAGGAAGCAGCCGCGAGTGCTTCTCCATTGGAAGATGCCTTGGTGGAAGGGCTGTTGGCAGAAGCCACCGCTGACGGCGGGGTGCTGTATATTGATGAAACCTCTTGGAAAGAGCGTGGCGAAGCCCTGTGGCTATGGACATTCGTCACCACCCTCAGCGTTTGTTTCTACGTAGGGCAGCGCACCATTGAAATGCTCGACAACGTGATTAGCCCCCACTTTGGGGGCTGGCTGATGAGTGATGGCTATGCCGCTTACCGCCACCACCCCAAACGCTTGCGTTGCTGGGCGCACCTGATCCGCAAAGCCCGTGGGCTGGCAGAATCACTGGACAAAGACGGGCGGACGTTTGGCAACTTCACCCTCGCTTGGCTGAGGGTATTACAGGACGACATTTACGCTTGGCGGGCAGCAGGCGGCACGGTGGGGACGCAAACCGACGTGATCCGTCAACGCCATCAGGCAAAACTCCTGGAATTCAGGGCATTATGCTTGATCCATGCCGTATCTGCCCATGACAAGACGGCGGCACTGGCGAAAGAGTTCATCAATGATTGGGATGCCATTTTCCGAATCCTTGACCACCCGTGGCTTCCCTTGACCAATAATGAGGCTGAGCGGGCGTTGCGCCATTGGGTGATCCTGCGCAAAACCAACCATGGCACAAAGAGTGCTACGGGGAGCCGTGCGTTTGCCATGCTGGCCAGCATCATCGGTACTTGCCGCAAACGTGGACAGTCTGCCTTGGCTTATCTTGCCAGTGTTATTACCGCTGCCCGCGCTGGCTTTGCCCTGCCCGCTTTACCGCAAGGGGTGGGGATGTGATCAATTACGTAGTAAGTGGGCCTGGGATTTTGTTCCACTATTTACATCGTCACACATTTATTGGAAAACCTCTGGAGATAAATCATCCATTCATGACTTAGGTTTATCTTTTGCATTAATTACAGATGATAATTTTTCGAAAGATAATTTAAAAGCATTAAATGTAAAAGGAGTTCCTGATCCAGTTTCTCTGCCGTTTGGTGATGCTTATGTAGGTGTTTATGCCTTCAAACCTATCAAATCTTCGAAAGAGTCATTTGAAACATTATGGGATGCATCTGGAGAGATAGATGATGAAAATATTAATACTGGCGAATGGGAAGATGTAGGAGGAGGACTGAAAGGGATGGGATTTACTTTTCCCTTAGCTGATATTTTCATGGACGCCAACACTGTAACAAAGAAACTTGAACAATATATTGAAAAATAAAAAATGATTCCCCCTTTAATCTTTTAGGATAAAGGGGGAATCAGGATTCACACCAAGATCACCACCAGCTCCTTCGGCCCATGCACACCATACGCCAACGTCTGCTCAATATCCGCCGACTTCGACGGCCCCGAAATCAGCAACGCATTGGTTGGCATTCCCGCTTGCACCCAGCCTTGCGCCTGCACAGCCTCCGCAAACGTGGTGTAGAGCTTCGCCACTTCCAGAACCGCAATATGCACGGGAGGAACCAGCGACATCAAACGCGGCTCATCCGCACTCGGCATCACGATCAGCGTTCCCGTTTCCGCAATCCCGCCATACGTGCCCGTAAACGCCGCATCTATCCCGTAAAACAGCTCCTGTTTCCAGCTTTCAATTGGATGGTCGTAGGTTTTGAGGGTGGGAAAGCGTTCGGCTTGTGCGTGAAGCTGTTTACCCAGCACGGTTTCCGGCGAAACCAACAGGTTATTCAAACCCTTGGCTGCACACACCTGACTGACCACATCCAGCCACGTTTCGGGTGTGGTGTGATGCACTTCGGCGCGTACTGCGACCATGCGTTCGGTAAAGCGGCGTACCCGTTCCGCCGTATCCCAATCGTAACGGCTCAGGTAATCGCGTTCGCTAAAGCCGCACTCCGGGCGTTGCGGTTCGCGCAAACGAGCGAGAATATTGGCGCGTGCAGTATTACTCATGGTCGACTCCCAGATTTTTTGCCTGTTGGTGCAAGGTGGATTCTGCCAATTTTGGCGCACTACGTACCGTCGTCCACGCGCCCAAATTGGTCGGTAACATGCCTTTGAAGCGCGTCGCCAGCGTCGAACCGGCGTGGTAAATCGTCGGATGCGTTGCTGCCCACGCCCAGGTTTTCCATGTCGCTGCTTCACTCAAAGTACGGCGTTTACCCGAACCCACGGTGTTGGTATTGGCGGTATCCCTGCGCACCCCGTCATAACGCAAGCGGTTGAGAATACTCGGAATCGGAATGCGTACCGGGCAAACTTCGCTACACGCGCCGCACAAGGTTGAGGCTTGCGCCAATTCGCCATGCACATCCAACCCGGCTTTTTGCGGTTCTAAAATCGAACCAATCGGCCCCGGATACACCGTGCCATAACTATGCCCACCAATGCGCACATACACTGGGCAATGGTTAATACACGCCCCGCACCGAATGCAACGCAGCGTCGCCAGCAATTCTGGGTCACTGTAAATATTGGAACGCCCATTATCCAGCAACACCAGATGCACCTCTTCGGGACCATCCTTTTCCCCCGGCTTACGCGGGCCGGAAATCATATTGAAGTAAGTGGTAATCGGTTGCCCCGTCGCCGAGCGCGTCAAAATGCTCAACAGTGGCGGCACATCGCTCAGGCTTTCCACGACTTTTTCAATGCCCGTGACCGCGATATGCACCGACGGCGCGGTGGTCGACATCCGCCCATTGCCTTCGTTTTCCACCAAACATAACGTGCCGGTTTCCGCCACCATGAAGTTCACGCCGGAAAGCCCCACGGGTGCGGCATAAAACTTGTCGCGCAAAATACGTCGAGCGGTTTGCGTCAGCTCATCCACGTCTTCGGTGTAGGGAATGTCGGGGAATTTTTCGTGGAACAGCTTGGCAATCTGTATGCGGTTTTTGTGAATCGCGGGCATGATAATGTGCGATGGCGCTTCGTGATCGAGCTGGATAATGAATTCACCCAAATCCGATTCCAAGGCTTCAATGCCCAAGGCTTCGAGGAAATGGTTTAAGCCCATTTCTTCCGACACCATCGACTTGCCTTTGATAATCGACTTGGCGTTATGCTTTTGCAAAATCGACAGCACGATTTGGTTAGCTTGGTCAGTGGTTTCAGCCCAATGCACCTGAATGCCATTGCGGGTCAGGTTGGCTTCGAGGGTTTCCAGCAATTCCGGCAATTTGCTCAAGGCATTGGCGCGGATTGCCATGCTTTGGGTGCGCAAGCGTTCCAGTTCGGCTTTGTCGGGGAATTGGTCGAGGCGACGCGTCATCAATCCATCCATCGCGCGGTAGAAATTGGCGCGGACTTCGGGCTTGGCGAGGTTAGCGCGGACAGTATTGCGGAATTCGCTGCTCATGCTGCGTTCCCTCCGGTTCTTTCCCACAAAAATTCGGCAATGTGCTGGTGTGGAATCGCATCCCCCTGCTTTGCCATTGCCCCGCCAATATTCATCAAGCAACCGCATTCCTGACTGATCAAACGATCCACGCCGGTATTGCGGATGTGGGTCACTTTATCCAGCACCATCGCGGCGGAAATTTCCGGTTCTTTCACTGCAAACGTGCCACCGAAACCGCAGCATTCCAGCTTGCGGGCATGTTCTACCCGTTGCACATTGCTGAGTTGCCCCAGCAAGGATTCGATTTTGTCGGCAACGCCCATTTCACGGCGGGCAGAACAGGAGGTGTGTACCGCCACTGTCACAGGTTCGCCCAAATCGTGCAGTTCAATGTGCAACACATCGACGAGGAATTCGGTGAGTTCGTACACGCGACTGGCGACATCCGCCGCTTGCGCTTCGTCAGGCTGCCCTGCGAACAATTCGGGGTAATGCACTTTCATCATGCCCGCACACGAGCCTGACGGAATCACGATGGGAATGGGTTTGGGGAATAGCGCGAGTTGCGCCCGTGCCACGCTACGCGCTTCGTCGCGGTAGCCGGAGTTCCAGGCGGGTTGTCCGCAACAGGTTTGTGCGGGTGGGAAAATGACTTTCACCCCCGCACGTTGGATCAATTGCATCGCCGACACACCCGCTTGCGGGTACATCAGGTCGACGAGGCAAGTGCCAAAGAAGTAGATGGTATCGGGTTTTGTTGCCATTAGAGCCTACCTTCCAACGAGTGTTAGGTGACGCAGCGAACGCACCTTGCGGGCTTCGTCAGCGTCGATGTCTTTGAGGGAATCTTCCACAAAAGCCAGATGTTCTTGCGCAGCTTTACGGGCGCGTTCGGGGTCACTGGCAACCACGGCTTCCATCAGTTCACGGTGCTGGTCTTTGAGCGGCTCAAACACCCGTGGAATGGTGTAGAGCTTATCCAGATTGTGCGAAATGCTGTTTTGCAGCAGTTCAAACAAGCCACGCATGACGTGCAGCAGTACCAGATTGTGCGAGGCTTCGACGATGGATAAGTGAAACGCCGCATCGGCACGCGCTTCGTCCATCGGGTCATCACTGCCATGCAGCGCAATCATCTGCTCGAAATGGGCGCGGATATTGGCTTTATCCTCATCCGTCGCCCGCAACGCGGCATACCACGCGGCATTGCCTTCCAGCGCGTGGCGGATTTCCAGCACGTCGAAACGGTATTCGGGGTTATCACGAAACAGTGCCACCAACGGATCGGCGCAATGATTTTGGGTAGCTTGTTGCACAAACGTCCCACCACCAGCACGACTGACCAGCAAGCCCTTGCTGATCAATTTCTGGATGGCTTCACGCAACGACGGGCGTGATACCTCCAATTGTTCAGCCAATTGGCGTTCGGCGGGTAAACGATCCCCGTGTTTGAGTCCCTGCGTAGCAATCATGGTTTCGAGTTGCTCGGCAATCTGGTCGGAAAGTCTGGTCTTCTTCATGCACTCTGGTCTTACCAATTTTGATAAGACCGAGTGTAGGGGGTTTTAATCACCCAATCAAGGGATCATCCACGGGAACACATACGCTTGCAGCGTAGTGATAATACCCACGATGGTTGCAAACATCAGACTGTGTTTGAGCGTAAAGCGGAACAGATCCGACTCTCTGCCCACCAACCCGGTTGCTGCGCACGCGACCGCGATGGATTGCGGTGAAATCATCTTGCCGGTTACGCCACCCGTGGTATTCGCTGCTACCAGCAAGGTGTCTTGCACGCCGATTTGATGCGCGGTATTCGCCTGCAAACTACAGAATAGCGCGTTGGATGACGTATCTGAACCTGTCAGGAACACACCCAACCAGCCCAAGAACGGTGAGAAGAAGGTGAACATTGCGCCAGTACCCGCCAACAGCAACGCCAAGGTTGCAGACAAGCCGGAGTAGTTAGCAATGAACGCAAATGCCAATACCATGCCGATGGTGTAGATCGGGTGTTTCAATTCGCTGATGGTTTCGCCAAAAGTACGCAGCCCTTCCAGCGGTTTCATGCGCAAGACGAACAGGGTAATAATGGCAGCAATCAGGATGGCAGTACCCGTCGCGGAGAACCAGTCAAACTTGTACATCGCCTCATAGGGCTTGGCTTCGGCAACAATCGGCGGCATTTTGGTGACGAGTTTGTCGAGGTAAGGAATGGAGAATTTGAATACCCAGCTTTCCAACATGCCGTCTTTACCGAACATTGCTTTAAAGGGTTTCAAGCTCCAAATCGTCACCATCACGGTGAGGATAACGAACGGCGACCACGCTTTGATGATTGCGCCAGCGGAATGGATTGGTTCAGCTTTTTGTTGCGCTTTGGTGCGTTCTTGACCGGGGAAACGGAAGATGTTTTTCGGCTTCCACACTTTCAGGAACAGGGTCAAGCTGATCAAGCTCACGATCGCAGAGGTGATGTCCGGCAGTTCAGGCCCAATGTAATTAGCCGTCAGGAATTGGGTCACAGCGAAGGTAACGCCTGCCACCAAAATCGCCGGGTAGGTTTCTTTGATACCGCGCCAGCCATCCATAATCGCCACCAACCAGAACGGCACGATGACTGAGAGCAACGGCAATTGACGACCTGCCATTTGCCCAATGTGGAATGGATCAAGCCCAGTGACTTGCCCAGCCACGGTGATGGGAATACCCATTGCACCAAATGCTACCGGAGCGGTATTCGCAATCAAACACAAACCGGCGGCATACAGCGGGTTAAAGCCTAAACCAACCAGCAACGCGGCGGTAATCGCAACGGGTGCACCAAAGCCTGCCGCACCTTCCAAGAACGCGCCGAAAGCAAAGCCGACCAGCAACATTTGCAGACGTTGGTCTTCCGTTACCGATAGCACCGAGCTGCGGACAATATCAAACTGCCCCGTTTTTACGGTGATTTTGTAAAGGAAAACCGCAGTAATGATGATCCATGCAATCGGCCACAAGCCATACAGGAAGCCATATCCGGCAGATGCCAACGCCATCGGTACAGGCATTTGGTAGAACAGTATGGCAACTGCCAACGCCAGCACCACGGTAATCGTGCCAGCGATATGCCCTTTCATGCGCAATACAGTGAGTGCCATGAAGAAAAAAGCGATAGGAATCAAAGCAATCAGGCTGGACAGCCAGATATTGCCTAGCGGGTCATAGACTTGCGCCCAAGTTTGCATAGGGGGTCTCCTCCATAGAGAACGAGCTTAGCGGTAAAATCTCCTCCGAAACGGGTCATTTGGTATTACCAACTTACCAGTTTTGCGATACTATGGGCAGCACTGACGGATTGTCAATGATTTTATAGCGTTACCACCTAAATTCGTGATAATTTGGTAAGACCAGTAAGCAGGATTATCGAGAGGAGAAACTTAATGCCCAGCCATGCACTCGTGCAGCAATTAGCCGAAATTGTTGGTGAAGCCAACATTGCCACCAACCCACGTAAAACCGAGTACTACCGCAGCGGCTTCCGGTCGGGCTGTGGCACGGCCTTGGCGGTGGTGTTTCCGCAAACGCTGTTGCATTTGTGGCAAGTGTTACAAACCTGTGTCGAGGCAAATACCATCATCATTATGCAGGCGGCGAAGACTGGTCTGACCGAAGGCTCGACCCCCAGCGGGGACGATTACGACCGTGAGGTGGTGGTGATCAATACGCTGGCAATGGACGATCTGGTGCTGCTGAATGGCGGTGAACAGGTGTTGAGTTTCCCCGGTGCGACGTTGCACAAGCTGGAAAAGTTGCTCAAGCCGTTGAAGCGTGCGCCGCATTCGGTGATCGGCTCGTCGTGTCTGGGCGCGTCGATTGTTGGCGGGGTGGCGAATAATTCGGGTGGGGCGCTGGTCAAGCGTGGCCCTGCTTACACCGAAATGGCGTTGTTTGCGCGGGTGAATGAACAGGGCAAGCTGGAAATGGTTAACCATTTGGGGATTGCGTTGGGCGAGTCGCCGGAGGAGATGATTACGCGGCTGGAGTCTGGCGATTTTGCGAAAGACGGGGTGGATGACGGCGGTAAGCTGGCATCGGCTCGCGACTACGTGGCGCGGTTGCGCGATGTGGATGCGGCGACACCGGCGCGTTTCAATGCCGATGAAAGCCGTTTGTTTGAAGCCAGCGGGTGCGCGGGAAAATTGGCGGTGTTTGCGGTGCGGTTGGATACGTTTCCGATGGTGCAGCAGGAACAAGCGTTTTACATCGGCACGAATGACCCGCAGGTGTTGACGCGCTTGCGTCGGCACATCCTCAGCCAGTTTGCGAATGTGCCGGAAGTGGGCGAATACATGCACCGCGACATTTTCAATATTGCGGAAAAGTACGGCAAGGATACGTTTCTGACGATTGAGAAGTTGGGGACGGATGTGATGCCCAAACTGTTTGCGTACAAGGGGCGTACCGATGCGACCTTAAATAAGCTGCCATTGTTGCCGAAATATTTGAGTGATCGGGTGATGCAGGGGGCAAGCCGTTTGTTTCCGCAGCATTTACCGGATCGTTTGCTGGAGTTCCGTGACCGTTATGAGCATCACTTGATTCTGAAAATGAGTGAGGGCGGGATTGCCGAGGCGCAGGCGTTTTTGCCGGAATTCTTTGCGGATGCGGGCAATGCGGGCGCGTATTTTGAGTGTACGCCGCAGGAGGCGAGTAAGGCTTTCTTGCAGCGGTTTGCGGCGGCGGGTGCTGCGATCCGTTACCAGACTTTGTTCAGTGATCGGGTTGGCGAGATGTTGGCGTTGGATATTGCCTTGCGGCGCAATGATGCGGATTGGGTGGAACAGTTGCCGGAGCATGTTAGTAGCCAGATTGAACATACGTTGTATTACGGGCATTTCATGTGCCATGTTTTCCATCAGGATTACATTTTGAAAAAGGGTGCGGATGCCCATGCGGTGAAAAAGGCGATGTTGGCGTTGCTGGATGCGCGGGGGGCGAAGTATCCGGCGGAGCATAATGTCGGGCATTTGTATGAGGCGGAAAGTGGCTTGCGGGAGTTTTACAAAAAGCTCGATCCAACCAATACGTTTAATCCGGGGATTGGGAAGATGGAGAAGTATAAGAGGAATTGTAGTTGTTGTGGGTGAGAGGGATGAGCAGGGATTCCTGCTATCCTTTTGATTCTGAATGACTTAGCATCACTTTCACTTCATTGATGCTATATGCGGGGCTACGCATGTGCAAAACGGCATGGCAGTTGGGGCAGACAGGTCGTAAGTCTTTGACAGGATTGATGGTGTATTGAGCCTTGATTTCAGAGAGTGGGCGTACATGGTGAACATGAATGTAACCTTCAGCAGCTTTGCCGTAGATATTGCCAAAATTAAAGCCACAAAGACAGCAAGTTGTCCCATGTGCAGCAATGCACTGGCGACGCGCTTTTGGGTTGCGTTCATAGGCGTTTACTGCTATGCGGTATAAGCCACCTTCAAGCAAGATTTCATTGGAAATGACTTCATCCGTAGAAGCAAAGACTGCCGTTTCAACCCAGCCCAATTGTTCAAATGCTTCCGCTGCTGGTGGAAGAAGTTTCCAGATAAATCCCTTAGGTGTTTGCCATCCTGATGACCAGACTGACCACCAACGATGAGTGCTATCAGGGCGCAGATCAGGTTTGATACCCAATTCGTCGCAAAGCTTGTGTCCCAGTTTACCGTAAAGCAAATTGATTTGAGTGTGTCCACCAGAAATGCCAGCCCAAAACGCAATCTGTTTGGCTGTTGCTGAATAATTGGGTGCTTGGTAATGGGCTTGAAAGGCTTTGATGTGCAAGTCAGTTATTGATGACTGGATTTTTGTGAGTCCAACGACATACTGGTCGACAGAAGGTATATTTTGCATTTCATACAAATGAGCCATTCAACAATACTCGTTTGGATAGGATGGGTTAGTGTATTTTATATCCATCATGTTACACATCCAAGTGATATGCTTTTTGAAAAGCACCTGAGGGACAGCGAATGAATGCACACAACCGTATCACCATAGACCCCAGCATTTGCCACGGCAAACCAACCATCCGTGGGTTACGTTACCCTGTGGAAACCATGTTGGAGCTATTCAGCGCGGGCATGAGTCTCGATGAGATTCTGGATGACTACGAAGACTTGGAACGCGAGGATTTGCTGGCAGTGCTGGCGTATGCCGCCCGTCTTTCCCAAGTTAAGCGCATTGAAATGGCATTGGCAGCATGAAGTTTCTGGTCGATGCACATTTGCCACGCAAGTTGGCAATCCAGCTTAAGGACGCAGGTTACGATACGCGCCATACCTTGGGCTTACCGCAAGCAAATCGAACGACTGATCAGTTCATCAACGACCTTTCGCTTGCAGAAGAGCGAATTGTTGTCACCAAAGATGCTGATTTCGTGGATTCATTCTGGTTAAAAGATCAGCCGTGGAAGTTGCTGTTGGTATCAACAGGCAACATCCACAACGATGAGCTGAAAACCTTATTCCTGAACAACCTGGGGAAAATCGAGGCGGCTTTTGCGGACGCGCGTTTCATCGAACTGACGAGGGATAGCTTGATCGTTCATGCGTAGGGCGGGGTAAACACATGTTGGCAACGTTGCGCGAACACTGCGCGATGAGCATTGCCGAACTTGCCCGCACCTTGCAGCGCGATTACAAGAATGTGCATAACGATGTGGAACGTTTGATGGAGTGGCTGGCAATTGAGCGCGATGCACAGGGCAAGGTGTTTACGCCTTATTCGGAAATCGTGGTCGATGTGCATTTGCCTCAGCAGCGAGCGGCGTGAATGTTGTCGATTTCAGCTTGCAGTTCTTCAACATTGTCGTAGGTTTGTGGCTCAATCCCACGTTGGCGGCATTCGTAGAGGAATTCATAACGGTCAAGGTCGCCAACGAATTCAGCAGCAGCACCAGCCGAGAGTTTGCCGCGCCGATAAAGATCAATCGCCGTATTCAGTTTGAGGAGGCGTATAAGCTCTTTGGGTGTTTGATAAGCAAAGAATTTTTCTGGAATATCGAACGTCAATTGCATGAGATTTCTCCGCTAACGAGGTACATGATCATTGTGGCACGCTCCAACCGCACTCGCAAACTTGGATATTTACGTCGGTGGCAGATAGCCCACTTGCGGGCAAACGGATTTGGTGACAGTGCGTAGGATTGGCAGCGTGGCGTTTCATCCATCTTGCGCGAGATACCCCGTCCTTTAGGTCGGGGAGGGATAGTGCGTCGGCGGTAGCCGACCCTCTTCTCGCTCCTCTTTCGTTAAGCTATCTTGGTTAAACACGCATAACTCACCGCATCAACTATACTGAGAGCCATGCAAACGAAACGCGCCTACAAGTTCAGGTTTTATCCCGACCAGCAACAAGAAAAATTGCTGGCACAAACCTTTGGTTGTGTGCGCTACGTGTACAACAGCATTTTGCGTTACCGCACGGATGCTTATGATCAGACTCAAGAAAAAATTGGTTACATGGGCGCAAACGCTCGATTGACTGCCATCAAAAAACTGCCTGAGTCCCTGTTTCTAAACGATGTTTCTAGTGTCCCGCTGCAACAATGCTTGCGAAATCAGCAAACCGCGTTCAAAAACTTCTTTGAAGGTCGTGCGAAATATCCCATCTTTAAATCCAAAAAGCACCGCCAATCAGCCGAATTCACTTACCGCGCGTTTACCTTTAAGAACGGTGAATTGAAGCTGGCGAAGTGTGCTCAGCCATTGGCGATTAAATTGAGTCAGCCGCTTCCGTCTGACCCAACCACCATCACCGTTTCCAAAGATCATGCAGGGCGCTACTTCGTGTCTTGCCTGTGTGAATTCGACTCCACGTTGTTGCCCGTTACCGATAAAAAGGTGGGCATTGATGTGGGTATTAAGGATTTGTTCGTCACTTCTGACGGTTTTAAATCCGGCAATCCCCGCCATACCGCAGAATACGCGGCTAAACTGGCGAAATACCAACGTCGTCTTGCCAAGAAGAAACTCGGCAGCAAGAACCGGCTGAAAGCCAAACGCAAGGTTGCCCGTATTCACGCGAAAATCGCCGATTGCCGTTCGGACAACTTGCACAAGCTGTCCCGCAAACTGATTAACGAGAACCAAGTGGTTTGCGCCGAAAACCTCGCCGTGAAGAACATGATTAAGAATCCAACATTAGCCAAGCACATTGCCGATGCAAGTTGGGGGGAATTCACCCGCCAACTCGCATACAAAGCAAGCTGGGCGGGAAGAACATATGTCGAAATCGGCAGGTTCTTCCCTTCCAGTAAGCGGTGCAGTGGTTGTGGATGTGTAGTTGATCGTTTGCTATTGGCAGTACGTGTCTGGGAATGCCCTGAATGCAAGGCAATCCACGACCGTGACGTAAACGCTGCCCGCAATATTTTAGCCGCCGGACTGGCGGTGTTAGCCTTTGGAGAGAATGTCAGTGGCGCGTGCATTTCGGTGTATTCGTCCGGTTCTCGATGAATTAGGAATCCCCTTCCTTTAGGGAGGGGAGGAAGTCAATTTAGTGCTATGCGTATGAGCCACTGGGCATTGTGATATGCTTTTTGAAAAGTACCTGAGGGACTGCGAATGAATGCACACAACCGTCGTATCACCATCGACCTCAGCATTTGCCACGGCAAGCCCGCCACCCGTGGATTACGTTACCCCGTGGAAACCCGTCTCCTTGTGTTGGCAGTTATTACTATTTTCCTACATAAAATTCCCACCAACATTCCGATTACCATCAGGCATATTATCCCTTATGTCTGATGCACCATGTCTATGATCTTTCTTCTTATCTGACTTAACGACTGCTTATCTGTCCTCACAGACCGTTTCTAGAAATGCATACTGACCCCAGCATATGCAATGAAACAGAGACCAAGCGCTTGGGATCACCTACTAGTTCAAGGAGATCCAGATGCAAGTAATGATGACAGAACTGGCACTTTCGCAAGTGCCAGAACGCCTGAAAATCGCCACTACTGAGGCAGAATTCAAGGCAGTATGGAAACTCAGAGAAGCGGAGTACAGCAAACTTTATCCGGGTGTCACGCATTTTAAGGATGATGCTTATGATGGCACAGCTTGTGTGTTGTATAGCCAAAATCAGGCGGGAGAATTGACCAGCACCGGGCGGATTGCGTTTGATGGTCCATTTGGGCTTCCGGCCGATGAGATCGTCAAGCCAGCAATCGACAAATTGCGCCAACAGGGATTGGTAGTCGCTGAATCCAGCAAGTTTACCATTACCCGTGAGGCTCGCGGCATCTTGCCTGCCTATTTTTACACCTACTATGAGATTGCAGCAGGGTATGGGATTGATTCGCTGATCTTCATCATCCGTGACAAGAACGTCAGCCTGTATCAAAAAACAGCCGGGGCCAACATCTTGCTGGATGACATTGGCTTCACCTATGGGACAGGTTACCGCTTTTCCTTGCTGGAATGCCGTGTACAGAAAGTTATTCCAACATTCCTCAAATTTTGGGGGGAGATTTGAATATGAACACACCGACATTAACCAACCAACCACCTTATCTCATGCAAGAATGGGATAACTATGCCCGATTATTTGCATCCGTCACTACTTCCATGCAATTGGAAGTCTATCGTGAAGCCTGTTTGCATTTATCAGGGGATGTAATAGACTGCGGTTGTGGTAGTGCAAAGATTGCCCCATTGTTACTAGATGAAGAGCGGGTAGTGTCTTATACAGGGGTGGATTATGCTGAAGAAATGGTATCAATGGCTCGTTGGATTCTAAACAACCTGCAATGCCCTGCTTTCACTATTCGCCATGGCAAAATAGAGGATGTGGATAACCGACAATTTACCTCAGGGGTTTCCATTCAAAGCTATTACTCATGGTCTGATCCCGTGGCAGTGCTGACACATGTTTTCACGATATTAGCCCCCGGCGCAGTTTTTGTGTTGGCTACCCCCAACAGGAAATTGGAACTGGCGGAACTGGCACGGGATGCTTGGAAAGAACTGCTGGCACACCCTGATTTTGAAGCTTACAAGGCTTATAACTTGAAACTGGCAACAAACCCCCAAGCCCACTTCATCAGCATGGGTGATCTAGTCAGTCAAGTTCAACAGCTAGGCTTTCGCGTCGAAGAATGTCATCAACGGCACTTTCGGGGAGGGCTAAATTTTTTGGTGTTACGTAAGAACGGTTAACCACAACCTAACTTGATGTAGTGTGGCGGTAGGCAGGAATCCTGCCGCCCTTTTCCCATACGCGAGAGTGTCATTCATGAGTGTTGATCATGCCCTTTTAGGCAACTATATCGCAGAACTATATGCTACCAACACGCTTGAAGAGCGTTTTCAGATTTATGAAAAATACCTGCAATTGCTGGGGTTTGAAGGAGCAACCTACACTTTCGCCGCTCGCGCTCAGTGGGAAGCATTCACAGATATACCTGCCATTTTTCTCCATACGGCGACTTATTCGACAGAATTTCTACAACATTATGAAGCCGAGCGACTGGATCAACAGGATTTCACCGTTAGAAAGGTTTTGGGAGGCGATATCCAGCCAATGGACTGGCGAGAGCATGAGACACAAGCCCAACTCAACCCAGATGAAAAGCACCTGATCCAGCTTGCCCGGGAAGATTACGGCATCATCAACGCTATCTCCATCCCAACCATGTTCGATGAACGTGGTGCAGCCGGAGCGAGTATTGTCAGTTCAGAAAAAGATCATGCCTTTCAGGTACTCAAACAGGAACGCCTGGATACACTGATCCATTGCACCAAACTGTTCCATGACATTAACTTTGCGGATGCCAGTCTCCCGCACAAATTCATTCTTCCCCTGCTCGCCAGCCTGAAGTCTAAAGAGATCGTCGTGCTCCGTTACCTTGCCTCAGGCAAGCCATTCAAGAATATCCAAGACTCAACGGACATCAGCTACTTCTACGCCACCAACATACTGGACGGAATGCGTAACAGACTGGGCAAAATAACCAAAGACAAGTTGCTGTACCTTGTTGGGTTATTGAATATTCTCGATCAGTTAAAGTAGCTCTCGTTTCGCGTAAGCCAAATCCCATCATACCTTTTATTATAGGTCAATTTATAGTCACTCACTATGTGAAAATTTCCACACTAGACTTCTCATCAGTTCAGTTTATATTAACCAACAGACAATAAATTAATCACACATTGAAGTGGTAAATAAGTTGTTATTTAATCATTAAATACTTGAAAATAGCACGTTCCATATTATTTTTTCTTTATTAATGTTATTAATAATCAAGTATTTAAATGAATATTGTTTGGCTAAATTAATTTTTAAAGTGATGATAATGAAACTCGTGAAATCGCTATATCTTATTATTCCCGCATTGCTTACTGCAACAACTGTTGAAGCTGAAATTACCACAAAAGTTCTTGGAAATGATGCTAGTCAGTGTGTTGCTTATGCAAGAGGTCGCGTACCTTCATTGCCTACTGGATTAACTGACTGGGCAAGTAAAAAGAAAATTATAAATAACCAGACCTGTTCAGCAGGTTCGGTAGCTATTATTGATAGCACTAGTTTTGATGTCCATGGTCATGTTGCTGTAGTAGAAGGATGCCATTCTGCTGATACGGGTGCAATTAGAATTACAGAGACCAATTTTACTAAAGGCAAAAAGACTGAACGTCGGGCAAGTTCTACAACGATAGAGAAGGCAGCCGCAGAACTTAAAATTATTGGGTACTACAAACCTTAATTTTTAAGTCTTTCATCTTCGTTTTATTATATTTTACAAAAAAACCATAGGGCTATTTGTCGGAAATACTATACGACAAATTCATCGAATTTTTATAATAGAGATGTTTTATGAAAAAATTTATTTCAACTGCTATCATTCTTTCAATGATGGTCTGTAATTATGGGTGCAGCACTCAAGCTGTAGTAACAACAGGGAAAGATGGTAGCAGTACCACTACGACTAATCTAGAACCACCTTCAAAAATGATGGATGGACTAGGTGGAATTATTATGGCGATTGGACTGGCTGGTATGTTAATAAGTGCCGCGAATAATCCAACAACCGATGCTGCATCGAAATAGTTATTGTTTTTGGAGAGCAAATATGAAAGCTAAATTTATTTTATTAATATATTGTTTTTTATTCATTACAGGATGTAGTGGATCAATCGGAAAACAAGATTGCCATGATGTCATTAGTCCTAACGGAAATACGACGATATGCAGATAATGCTAGATAACCATTTTAAGGTTACAACTTGTATACTCACACAAGGTATGATTTATCATGATACTTACCAAGGCGATAGTGGTAGGCATTGATCATGCATTAAGGTTAATATTATCTTCGATAATATTAACCTTTTCTTTCGCTTGAGAGCTTGACTATTTGGTTTAATTAGATATTTGTGAAAAGCTTGCACCATGAATTAACAACTGCCCTCACTAGGCTTACGCGCATTTGTGAAACCAACTCGGATAATGTCGCCTATTTACGCTTATTCTTTGGAAAATACGGTGATTCGTGCCTGTTACCTGCATTAGCGGTCGCTCAGGAAACAGGCGATCCCATTGGACAAATCATAGCGGAGTACCTAACCAACTCCCCCAACGATGATTTGCTATTGGAACTTTACGAATCGCTGCCTGCCAATACGATTTCTCTACGTGAAGTTCATACAGTCATTGCCAAACGGGCGGCGGAACTGGCAAAAGCAAAGCACCCCGATGATTGGGCATTAATCGCGGAAACAACTGGCACTTATGCTGCCGCTTTAGCAGATATAGGCGAACGTTCAACAGCCTTAGCCCACGCGTTTGAGAGCGCCTGTTTATACCAACGTAATGGTATGGACGTACTGGATACCCAATTTTTGCAAAGTCTGTTCGGCCTTTCAGAATGCCTGATGCACGTTGGACAGATGGAGGATGCCCTGTTGGTACAACAGGAAGTGACCACAGGCTACCGATTATTGTACGAAACTGATCCCGCCGGACATATTGCTCAATATGCCAACGTTTTATTAGTGCTGAGCTCTTATTACAAGATGCAGGAACGCATCAGTGAGGCCATTGATGCAGGTGCTAAAGCAGACTATTTCATCAAGCAAATTGCTAACCCATCCATGGAACACATCTATCTCCAACACCGCATTTTACACAATTTGGCTGGGTGTTATGAGCAGATAGACCAGCTTGATATAGCTACTGACCTGCTACGCGATAACTTGATCATTATCCGTGATTTGTCAAACCATGCTAAGGACAGATATGGACTTGAACATATTGATACACTGGAAACCCTCGCGATGCTGGAAGGCCGTTTAGGAAATCAGGAAGCGGCTGAAGCTGCCTCCACCGAAGCCCTTAATGAACTCACCAAGCTTTATCAGTATCGCCCCCATGCATTTGCCAGCCATTATAGTAATTTGTTGAGTAATATGGGGATTGTAGATCTGACTATTGGGAAGCTAGATGCTGCCCAACAAAAAATGGATCAAGCCGTAGCCATACTAGAACCCCTTTTCAGGCAATTTCCCGCCCGTTTCACCACAAATCTAGCGGCTACCTTGAATAACCGCATCGAAGTTTATCTGGCCTTGTTCCGTCACGATGAAGCAATCCGTGATGCCCACCGCACACTATGCCTTTACCGTAACCTACCCGGCAATACTGCCAATGTAGCAATGGCATTAAATACCTTAAGCAACGCCAGAATGCAAAGTGGTGACATTTTCAGAGCGCAAAGGAGTATCACTACCTGTATTCGCCTCTACCGCCGTCTAACAATAAACGATGATGTCTTCCACACTGATTTAGCGGTTACTTTAGGTACATTGGCGGCGATTTATGAGCAACTGGAAAATTATCCGGCAGCGTTAGCCAGTGCAGATGAAGCACTTGCTTATTGGGATAGTAGTCCCGCTTATCTGAAAGAAGCACACCCACCAGCCTACCACCAAGTTGCCAAAGTGCGCCTTTCATCCTTGATTGAGTCAGAACAATACGATATTGCCTTGAATTGGGCCGATAAAATCATTGCCCATGCCCAGCAATATGCACAGATTGACGGGCAACGTATGGCAGATCTGCTTAATCTCCAGTCTACCCTATTAAACCGGATCGGACGTAATGCTGAAGCCATCCTAGCAGCACAAAAAGCCATTGCACTGTTGGAAGCATTACCGCTTGATGAAGTACCTGCCTATAAAATTGATCTTGCTGATGCATGGACTAATTTGGGATTTTTGCAAGCCAGCGAATCCACCACACAAGCACTGCATAGTGCCAATCAAGCTGTCAAACTCTATGGTGAGTTGCCAGAACCTTTAACCTTGAACATGCGTACCAATCAGGCATTGGCTTTGCTTAACCGGGGGAGTATGGCTCACGCTTGTGGGCAAGCCGATTTGGCTATCAGCAGTTTACAGCAGGCATTATCATGGCAATGGCAAATTATTGAGGAAACAGAAGAAGGTTATGATGATTTATTGCTGATGTTGCAGACTTTGTGCAAGGCTCAGTTTGAGGCGGATGATCCGAATTTTCTGCAAACGGCAAAAAGATTAAGGGAGGTACTGGGTAATATGGATAATACGGCTGAGATTGCTGAATTGTCTCAACAGTTGGCAGTGATGGAATCAAACTTTGTTCACAGAACCGGAGAGAGATGATGCCTGATACAACGGCTAAGGCAAGTGTCCGTAAACGTGAACGCAGTGTCACACTGGATGCTCTGAAAGTAAGGCAGCTCGCAGCAAGCCGTGGAATGAAGGGCTTGCCTGCGTTTGAAAGGGAGTTTATACGTCATATCGCTCAACCTTCTGACATTACAACAGAACCAACGACGCCTAAGAATGCTTGGAATGGCATCAAACTGGATAAAAACAAGGCCATGACATTGGCAGAATTTTTAGGTTTGAGTAATTATGAAGCGTTACTGCCTCCCATCTTCCCGGAACTCATCTATCCCACTCCATTGCAATGGAATGCTCACTATTCACCACCGGGCGCATTGCTAAAAGCCGAATACGCTATTGTGCCCTTCCACCAGCGGGAACAGGAACTGAATGACTTGATGACATGGTGTCTGGATGATAACCCAGTGGCAGTACGACTTTATACGGGTGCCGGCGGCATGGGTAAAACCCGCTTGGCGAGTGAACAGTGCCAACAACTAAAAAAACAGTACCACTGGGCAACCGGTTTTCTACGCCATGGCACAACAGAAGGAGAGGGACAGAAACGTTTTGATTGGCTGGCAATGCTGGAAACACCAGCATTCATTGTAATCGACTATGCTGAAACCCGTCGAAATGAAGTGTTGATGTTGCTCGCCGCCGCATTACGGGTAAACACCAAGGTTCGGGTGGTCTTGTTGGCAAGAGCAGCAGCAGACTGGTGGAGTATCCTCAAACAAGCGGGGCAAAGTGTCGGTGACTTACTGATGGGGCAAGCGACCTCTTGGATCGTGTTGCGCCCATTATTTTTGAGGCTGAGGGATCGGGAGGAATCCTTCCTGCTTGCATCAAAACACTTTGCCCAACGTTTGCAATGTGATCCTGCACTAGACATGCCTGCGGATATTCAAGCCGAACATTTTGAGCGTGTCTTATTATTGCATATGCAGGCATTGATCAATGTTGATGGTAAGCAAGCCAGTCAAGGACTCCAAAGCATTTTAGAGGTCATCCTAAACCGTGAACGGCACTTTTGGGAGAGACAGGCTTACGAGCAGATGCTGCCCAAAAGTCTCCACAAAGCCATTGGGACAGCGATGGCGAAAATAACACTGATCGGTGGCGTACCCGACAAACAAAGTGCCGAACGAATTTTGAGTAATATCCCGCTTTTAATGGAAAGCAAATACCACGAACGACGGGCAATCATAGATTTGCTACACGGTATCTACCCCTGCCATCAGGCTACTGCTGTCGATGAAAATCAGCCCTGTAATTATATTGAGCCTCTTCAGCCGTAATTGATCACATCCCCACCCCTTGCGGTAAAGCGGGCAGGGCAAAGCCAGCGCGGGCAGCGGTAATAACACTGGCAAGATAAGCCAAGGCAGACTGTCCACGTTTGCGGCAAGTACCGATGATGCTGGCCAGCATGGCAAACGCACGGCTCCCCGTAGCACTCTTTGTGCCATGGTTGGTTTTGCGCAGGATCACCCAATGGCGCAACGCCCGCTCAGCCTCATTATTGGTCAAGGGAAGCCACGGGTGGTCAAGGATTCGGAAAATGGCATCCCAATCATTGATGAACTCTTTCGCCAGTGCCGCCGTCTTGTCATGGGCAGATACGGCATGGATCAAGCATAATGCCCTGAATTCCAGGAGTTTTGCCTGATGGCGTTGACGGATCACGTCGGTTTGCGTCCCCACCGTGCCGCCTGCTGCCCGCCAAGCGTAAATGTCGTCCTGTAATACCCTCAGCCAAGCGAGGGTGAAGTTGCCAAACGTCCGCCCGTCTTTGTCCAGTGATTCTGCCAGCCCACGGGCTTTGCGGATCAGGTGCGCCCAGCAACGCAAGCGTTTGGGGTGGTGGCGGTAAGCGGCATAGCCATCACTCATCAGCCAGCCCCCAAAGTGGGGGCTAATCACGTTGTCGAGCATTTCAATGGTGCGCTGCCCTACGTAGAAACAAACGCTGAGGGTGGTGACGAATGTCCATAGCCACAGGGCTTCGCCACGCTCTTTCCAAGAGGTTTCATCAATATACAGCACCCCGCCGTCAGCGGTGGCTTCTGCCAACAGCCCTTCCACCAAGGCATCTTCCAATGGAGAAGCACTCGCGGCTGCTTCCTCAAAACATTGCTGCAACACCCCGACACTTAGGGGAATGCCCAACACCTCCCGCAACAGTTCTTGTGTGCCACGCAGTGACAAGCGTGAGCGCAGCCGTAGGTGGACAATAAGTGCCGCCAGATTGCCCCCAATCAGCCGCCACTCGCCCACATCAACCTCCGGGTATAACGGGTCGGGAGCTTGGCGATGCGGGATATGGCGGCTCACATGACCGCAGGTGCATACGCTATCGTGAAGGTGGTGGCGGGTGGTGATGACGGTCAGTCCGGGGTTCCCATCCGTGCCAAACTGGATGTCCACACTGTCATAGGCGGTATAAATACGGGAGACAGCCGCATCCAGGGACCTGCCACAGGCTTCACATCGGCTGGGGTAATGGTGTTCGTCTGCATTGATGGGCGGATGCCATACCCGACCATAACCCGGTGCGCCGGGTTGTTTACCCGCTTTGCGTTTGGCTGGTTGGGCTGGCTTTGTGCCCGCCACAGCTTCTGGTTCCGGGGTTGGCTTTCCTCTGGCTGCACCCACCCCTTCTGTTTCGGGCAAAGCCACCGTTTTGGGTGACGTTTCCCACGGGAAACCGCTGCTGGGTGGTTTGGAGGAGTTGTTGGAGTTTTGGTTGATCTGTTCCCGCGCTTCTTTCAGGTCATGCAACAACTTGGTCGACAGGTGCAGCAGTTCCTCCGGCGTGAGCTTGGCAAGGTACTGGCTGTTAAGCTGTTTGAGGCTGTGGTCTTTCAGTTGTTGGGTCATCGGGGGAGTGTCGCAAATTTAGTGCGTTTGGGTAAGGGGGGACTGTTCAGTTACCTTCAGCCAGACCTGTTAGGGGAGTATTTAATTCAAGAAGAGTTAATGAATGACCCTGATACCATTCTGGATTGTATCTAACCTGATGGGTCTCCCATTGGGCAAGAAGGTGTTGTTCTGAATATGCCGCAATCTGCCCGCCCGAAACCTCCGCTAAAACGCGCTGTTCCTTTGAGTATAGTGAACGCCATCACCTCACCCCGATAAATCGACCTTTTATCTTGTCAACACCGAGCCGACGAGCATTCACCTTATAATCTCAACGTGTCAACGAGTAATAACAAACGGGAGTTCGGTATGCGGAAAGTTATCTGGTCTTGCAGTGTCGCACTATTGTGTTTTGCCACCGAATTAACGGCTGCTGTACCACCGCCACTGCCACCAACCTCCCCTACTGCAACCGCCCAGTCCACCGAATCCGGCAACGTATTGGCGGCTGCAAAAAAAGCAGGTGTGCTACGTGTAGCGGTAGAACCGGATTTTCCGCCTATGTATTGGGTCAATGAGGAAGGCAAAGAAGACGGCTTCGATTACCATTTGGCGCTACTAGTTGCCAAAGAGCTAGGCATTCCAACCGTGAAAGCGGTTGAAGATGATTATTCTAAGCTGCCTAGTTTAGCCGTTGAAGGTAAGGCTGACATGGTGATGGGCGGCTACATCCCTGATGATTCCATTGAGGGGATCGCATGGTCAGCGAGCTATCTGGATTTCGGGCAATGCCTGATTGTGCCGCGTGGTAGCCGGATCAAAAACATCAAACAGCTACGCGGTAAGACCATCGGCGCTTACGAAGACCCTGCTGTTATTAAGTGGATCAACGACAATATTCCCGACAAAAAAGCCCTCGTGACTTACGAAGGTGTCGGCTGGTTTCATCATTTGGAAAAACGGGATGTCGATGCCATTATTTACGATTACCCCTTTACAGTTGAAGAAATCAAGCCATTTAGCAGTAGTTTGCAAATTGCCGCCTTCAACCTGAATGACAGCACCTACGCCATTGGTATAAAACAAGGTAACGATGACATGCGTACTGCTGTCAACACAGCACTCCTGAAAATCAAGGAATCCAGTGAGTATGCAGAATTGATCAAACACTATTTACCCTTCAAAATATCCAAGGAAGTACCGGAAGGTAGCAATACCTACACCATCCAATCCGGTGATACGCTCGGCAAAATTGCTGCCGCGAAACTGAGCACAGCGACCGCTTGGAAAACCCTGTGGGAACTCAATAAACACCGCATCCCCAACCCCAACTTGCTAGAAATGGGTGATGTCCTGATCATGCCCAAAGCCAAGGAGACGCCGTGAAACTCGACCGTTTCTGGATCACCCAAATCCTAATTATTGCCGCACTGTTTGCCATTCTCATCGGCAGCTACTTATTTTCGTTTGGCTGGTTTGCCCAAAAAACCACGGTTGTTAAACCTGCCACACCAACGGCAGCAGTCGCCCCCATTGCACAGGCAACACCGCAACCGTTAGCACCGCCCATACCAGCGCCAGCCGCTGCCCCCACTTGCAGTACCGTGGGTGAAATCCCCTCGCTTGACAGCATCAGCGCCAGTTTGAGCAGCAATGACTTAGCACGGCAAAAAAGTTGTGTTGAGTTTCTGCAAGCCGAAAGCAAGGCAGGCGATAAGGGTGCAGAATTGTGGCTAGGGCGGGCATACCATAACGGCTGGGGTATCGAAAAAGATCTTGCCGAAGCCGCCGCGTACTACGGCAGAGCCGCCACCACGGAGGAAAACGCTATCCGCGAATCTGCCCAGCAGTGGCAGTTACAATTGCAGCAAGAACAGCAAGCGGCAAGCCCTAAACCTGCCAATTGACAAAGTTTTCCAGCAACTTCAGGCCATCGTCCGCCGATTTTTCCGGGTGTGCCTGAATCGCAAACACATTGTCCTTAGCCAGCGCCGAGGCGTAGCTGATACCGTATTCCGTCGCCCCCGCAATCAAATCGGGGGTGACGGGTTCAACGTAATAGCTGTGCACGAAATAGAAGCGAGAACCGTCGGCAATGCCCTTCCACAGCGGGTGTTCTACCTGCTGCCAAATTTGATTCCACCCCATTTGCGGAATCTTCAAGCGCACGCCGATTTCCTGATGTACTGTACCGAAATAGCGCACATTGCCTTCGTACAAACCGAGGCATTCGATCCCACCGTTTTCTTCAGAATGTTGCATCAATACCTGCATTCCCATGCAAATACCGAGGAACGGTTTGGTGCGGATGACTTCGCGCACCACTTCCGCCATGCCACGGGTTTCGAGTTCGCGCATACAGTCACGCGCCGCGCCTTGCCCCGGAAATACCACGCGGTCAGCTTTGACGATCACATCGGGGTCAGCGCTGATGACGACGTTAGCATTAGTGCCTGCGGCGTGGGCAACGGCACGTTCCACCGAGTGCAAATTGCCCATGTTGTAGTCAATAATCGTGATGGTTTGCATTAACTATTCTCTTCAAGCATGATTTAGCCATAAATATACCTTTATCGGACAGGCATCGAAATAACATTTGACGTATCACTGCGAGTACTTGTACTGCGATTGCCAGACAGATGATCTCGCTTACGCAATGTTGGTATATTGAGCTGGATAATCGCGCCAAAATTCTCACGCAGATAACCTTCCGACAACTGGCATAAGGCTTCCACATCAGACGCAGGCAAACCAATGGTACTTAATAGTTGCGCCTTGCTAAATCCACCTTCTTCCAGCAGCAGTTTAATGGCGCGTGGCAGCAGGCGTGGTAATTCTGGTTGCAGTTCATCATCCAATGGCTCACTACGTTTCCAACCTCTGGCACTGTAGTTTTTCCACAGGCGGGTAGTATAAGCATCATCCAACAAATTGAGGGATTTTGCCCGCATGATCATAGCTGCAATAGACGTTTTCCAACGCCGTTTCAGCACCAGCAAGGTATCCAATGTAGGGCAAGCCAATTCTACCGAAATACTGTCGGCTGGCATCAGGAACGCGCTAGCGAACAAGTGAGCTTGGCGCTCCAACTCGTGATACAAACGGGTGTTATCGGCTGGGGTCAAATAATGGTGCATAATGAGATGTCCCAATTCATGAGCGACATCAAAGCGATTGCGCACGGCACTTGCCTTATCTGCCGCAATGAAAATGTAAGGGCGACCTTCTGGTTCAAACCAATGGGATACACCATCCATTTTGATATACCCTAATGGCTCACGCACAGTCAGAACGCCCGAACCTTCAACAATACGGATAACATCGTCAATTGGCCCCAAACCCAAATGCCAGTGCTGGCGACAAGTAACGGCAAGTGCTTCGATTTCCTCATCTGTCAGGGAAAGTGCTTCCTTGCGGGACAAAGAATCGGGCAAATTGAGCGTAGGCCAGCCCACCCATTCTTGTATTACCTGTGAGAGTTCGTATGCCCATTTCAAACGACCTTCAGCAACATTTCTGGCTTCTTTGGTCAGCGCAATGCTAGAGCGGAAGAAATAGCTGGTATCCCCATAGTCAGGCAGGGGTTTAAGAAACCACGCCGTCGGCATTCCCAACGCAGCCGCCACCTTTTCCAGTGCAGCAAGCTCTGGAAGTTGCTCCCCCCTTTCCCACTTGGACAGGGACGCATTGGAACAGCCACTAATGGCACTGAGAGCAGTTTGGGTTAAACCCCTCACAGTACGTGCCTGTACTAACCGCTGGCTTTGAAAACCTGCTACACCGATACGCATATCATCATTCCTCCCACAGCTTACCCGGCAGTGTTGCCACCCTCAATGTCACCAAGACGCTTTTTCAGGAATGGTAAGGGCTCTAAATCTGCTGGTGACAACGTATTGCCATGACAGGCAACCCGTATTTCATCCAAACTTGCCCGCATGTGAAAATTCTTCAAATCAGAAAAAGGTACTGCAAACATAACATAGGGTAAAGTAGGTTGCTGCGGATTGACGGCAACCGTTGCCACTACAAAAATTCTATTGGGGTCTACTCCAATCTGGGAGACTTCAAACATATCCAGAGTGAAGGGCTCTACCGCTTCATTCAGTTTCCCCAATTCTTGCTTGTGCTTAGCTGTATTCCAGTTTTTTGAACGTTCACGCATACAACCTAAAATGAAGCTATCTGAAGTTACTTTGGCATAGTGATGTCCCTTCGGATTTGTGGGTGCAAGAAAGGCATTCAACCCACAAGCTACCGCTGCTCCGACAACTTCATCCACGATATGCGCATGTTGCATATTGCCCACCACGTAAGGACGCATTTCTGGTGAATAGTGACTATTGGCATAATTCAGCGATGCCTGAAATTTAGCAGTAACACGATCCTCTAGCGCATTCAGGAAAGGACTGCCAAACTCGACAGCCATACGTTGAATCAGAGTATCTTTAATATTTTTCATGCAAAAATTTCCGCAAATTTGTTTCTTATTCGGAATAATAGCACTATTTTTTTCGTTATGTGGAAAATAACTAATAAAATTTACCAATCATTACAAACTCCCCTTGGTGGATGGCATAATCCCCGCCATGCGTGGGTCGAGTTCCAACGCCATGCGCAGCGCCCGCCCGAAGGCTTTGAAAACGGTTTCAGCAATGTGGTGCGAATTGCGCCCTTTGAGGTTATCGACGTGCAGCGAGACCAGCGCGTGATTCACAAAGCCTTGAAAGAATTCGTAAAACAGATCCGTTTCAAACGCGCCAATGTTGGTGCGCGGGTATTCCACCTGATGTTCCAGCCCCGGTCTGCCGGAAAAATCGATGACCACGCGAGACAATGCCTCGTCCAACGGCACGTAAGCGTGCCCGTAACGGCGGATGCCTTTTTTGTCGCCCACAGCTTGCGCAAAGGCTTGCCCCAAGGTAATGCCGATGTCTTCGACACTGTGGTGGTCGTCGATGTGGCGGTCGCCCTTGCATTCGATGTCGAGGTCGATCATGCCGTGGCGTGCCACTTGATCGAGCATGTGTTCGAGGAAAGGAATGCCCGTATCGAAACGGGCTTTGCCCGTGCCATCAAGGTTAATGGTGATGCGGATTTGGGTTTCGAGCGTGTTGCGTGCCACACTGGCGGTGCGTTCGGTCATAGTTAAACCTGTGTTCGTTGATCTACGCGTGAGTTTGCCAAGATTCTAACACAAGGGATGGGACAGCCTCTATGCTACACTTGAAGCATCGACTCTTGGCAAGCAGCAGTACGAACGTATGATTCAATTCCCCTACGGCATCAGCGACTTTCAGCGTATCCGCATCCAAAACATGCTGTACATTGACCGTACCGCTAGTATTCCCTCAATAGAAAAAGCAGGAGAGCAACTCATTTTCCTGCGTCCACGCCGTTTTGGTAAATCGCTACTGTTGTCGATGCTGGCAAATTATTACGATGTCAAAACAGCGGGGGAATTCGCCACCCTGTTTGGGGATTTAGCGATTGGGCAACAGCCTACGCCAGAACACAACCAATACCTGATCCTGCGTTGGGATTTTTCCAAAGTGTCGGCGCAAGGGGATATTGAGCAGATCAAACGTAACCTATTTGCGCATGTCAATATCGCTATCCAAGGCTTTCTGACGTATTACCAAGCATACCTCACGGCAACGCCACAGCTTTATGCGGATAACGCGATTGCTTCGTTTGAATCGCTGTGCAATGCAGTACAAAACAGCGGTCACAGCCTGTACCTACTGATCGACGAATACGACAATTTCGCCAATGACGTGCTGATGCAAAATGCCGCCAACAAACAGCGTTACCTCGATTTATTGGAAGGCGAAGGCATTCTCAAAACACTGTTCAAGATCATCAAAGCCAGCGCCTCCGAAGGGAAGATTTCCCGCGTGTTCATTACCGGCGTATCTCCGGTGGTATTGAGTGACATGACCAGCGGTTATAACGTCGCCACCAGCATTTACCTTGAACCACGCTTCAATGAATTGTGCGGCTTGACACAGGAAGAACTGACCCCCTTGGTCGCACAAGTATTGACGGAATGTGGGCAGGATCAAACCGAACAAGCTAGCGTGTTAGAAACCCTGCGGCAGTTTTACAATGGCTACCGCTTTTGCCACCGTACCGAACGCCCGTTGATGTATAACCCAACGCTGTGTTTCTATTTTCTGCGCCACTACCAACAGGAATGTGAACCACCCCGCAAGATTCTGGATGGCAATCTGGCAATGGATGCGGGGCGTATCCGCTACATGGCGGCATTACCCAACGGGCATAGCATCATTGACCAGATTATGAATGACGAACACCCTGTCATGTTGCAGGAACTGGAAAACCAGTTTGGTGTAGAAAAACTGCGGGAAGTGCAACAAGACAGCCGCTATATGCTTTCATTACTGTACTTTTTCGGCGTACTGACCATCCGCGACATTGGCGAATTAGGCAAGCTAGTACTGGGCGTACCGAATTTGGTCATCCGTGGTTTGTATGTGGAACGCTTGAAACGCCATGCTTTGCCGCGCCCGCAGGATGACCAGTTAGCAGAAAGCCTAGCGGAAAAGTTTTACCAGACCGCCAATTTGCAGCCGCTGGCAGATTTCATGGAGAGCAAATACTTTGCCGTGTTCAGCAACCGTGATTACTGCTGGAGCAATGAACTGACGGTAAAAACGGCTTTCCTAACCCTGCTGTTCAACGACACTTGGTACATCATGGATTCGGAAACCGCACTGCAACGGCGTTATTCCGATCTGGTGATGATTATCCGCCCCAGTATGCGCCATTACGCCACCCTGAAAGATTTTATCTTTGAATTCAAATACCTGAAGCTGGATGATTTGAAACTGACGGGCGAGCAATTGCGCGAGAAAAGCGTGATGGAACTGGAAGCCATGCCGCAGGTACAGCAGGCATTGCAGAATGCGTTAGCGCAATTACGCGCTTATCAGCCGGTGCTGGCAGCGAAGTACCAGCAGCCTGAGCGGTTGTATTGCCTTGCGGTGGTTGCGTTGGGATTTGAGCGGGTAGTATGGCAACAGCTACCTCACCGTTCCAACACGACCTGCTGATTCCGCACGCGCACGCTGACTTTGCCCGTCAACACATCGGTAAAGACATCGTTCACCAACGCCCCGCGCCAATCATCCGACAGCGTAGTACGCCCCTCTTCCAACATCTTTTCAAGCTGCTGGCGCGTCGCAATCATCTGCGCGGAAATGCCGTTTTCATTGGCAACCTGATTCAGCACTGCCGTCAGCAAATCCGCCACAATGCTCATGCTCGCATCCAGCTTGCGGCGACGTGGCAACTGCGGGCAAGCATCCTTCGGCACAGCCAGTCCCCGCGCCACACATGCCAGCCATTCCGCCGCACCGCGTTCGATTTGCTCGTCGCTTAACCCACGGATTTGGCGCAAGCCCGCCGGGCTATCCGGCTGCATTCGCGCCATATCCAGCAAGATTTCATCGGACAAAATCCAGCGGCGTGGAATATCTTTCAGCAAGGCACGCTGTTCACGCCATGCCGCCAATTCACGTAAAATCGCCAATTGCTGCGGCTTGAGGATTTGCAAGCCTTTCACGCGTTCCCACACCGTTTGCGGGTCAACCGTGTACGTCGCCGGATCAGCCAATTTCTGAAACGGCTTTTCCAACCACTTAGTACGCCCCAGCTTATCCAATTGCTCGCGCAAGGACAAAAACACATCACGCAAATGGCGCACGTCATCAATCGCGTATTCCAATTGCGCCCTGCTCAACGGGCGACGCGACCAATCGGTGCGGGATTGCGATTTATCCAGCAGCACGCCCAGCAAGGCCTCCACCAAACGGGCATAGCCCATTTGATCGCCCAACCCCAGCACTGCCGCCGCAACTTGTGTATCAAACAACGGCGCGGGAATATTACCAGCACCGAGGTGGTGGAAAATTTCCATATCCTGCCAAGCCGCGTGCAGCACTTTCAAACGCTTCGGGTCTTGCAACCACGTCAAAAACGGCTGCATATCCGCAATCGCCAGCGGGTCAATGCAAGCCAGCACATCCGTACTAGCAATTTGAATCAAACACAAACGTGGGTAATAAGTTTTTTCGCGGATGAATTCGGTATCGAGGGTAATCCACTCCGCCTTATCGAGGCGAATCAATAAATCAGTAAGTTTGTCAGCAGTGTCAATATAATCAAACATAAGTGTGGTGCGCATGAATAGAACGCTCTCGATTGTACGGTAAAATGGCACGTCGCCCTACCCATAAATCACGCTGACCCATGCTTTGTGCGCTGCAACGTTAGTGTTTAAGAATATTTGCACAATCAACTGCTTGTTGACATCGTTTCGATTTTTCTGCACATTGATAAATATCAAAGCGACTATAAGCTATCATGTTTTAAAACCGCTAGTGAGGGTAGTTACCTTGTGCAGTATTGCTAGGTTGTACAAGGTCTGAGCGGTAAGCCCGATTGAATAGATCGGGCTTTTTTTATGCCGACAAGTTAGCCCGTGACTTTCAAAATCGACGCAATATAGGTAGTAATCTCACTCGCTGTTTTGCGCCCCGACGTACTCAAATCCAGCCCTTGAATTAACGGCGCATTGCGCAACCCTAATAAGTAGCGCATCAGCAATGCAGCATCTTTAGGCGCAGCGGCTTTACCGTCGTTATCCACATCCATCACCTGTTGCACGGCGGCAAGCTGGGTTTCCAGTGTGGGGGTATTCAAGGCTTGCGTCGTCACGCCATCCAGCAATGCCGCGCCGCGCAAACCCTGTAAGTAACGCGCAATAATCACGCCTTCCACCAACGCTGTAGCCGGTTGCGTAGTACTGCGCAACCGTAACGACGGCGACGTACCGGTCGCATTCAACCACGTACTGATAAACGGCCAAGTGCTTTCAAAGCGGCTATATTCATCCGGCGCGTCTGTGCTGGTACACGACGACGAACCGCCTAATAATGTGCCATTTAAGTAATGCACACCGCCCTGCTCAAGCCAGATCCCAGAACCGCTGCTGCCGGGGGCAGTAATACCCGTGTGCCACACCACTTGCGAAAAGTCACCGTTCGGGTTCGGGGTGATCGTGTAACCACCGCTGGAGGTTGCCATGCTTACATGGGTCTGAAAAGTGCCCTGCGCATACTTTTTGGGTTGTCCCAGCGCATGGTGAATCCCCGTCACCGCTTGATTGCTGCTTAAAGGGATCGTCGTCCACCCCGATAAGGTCACACCCGTGGGCGGATTTTTGTTTAAGCGCACCAATGTTGTATCCAGCTCCGGCTTAGATGCCAACAATTGCGCCCCGCCAGTCGTGTGCGTAAAGCTATTGGTCGTACCACCACAAGTGGTATTGGCATACATCCAGAAAAAATCCATCGTACTCGCCGCTTGCGCATTATTGACGCAATGCGCAGCGGTAAAGAAATACGGAATCTGGGTAGACGTATCTTTATCCGTCAACACCGTTCCCGAACACATATAGCTCAACCCATTGGTATCCGTGAACACATAACGCGCCACCGACTTGCCAGTTTCCTGCCACGCAGGGTCGGCACAAGCGACATCTTGCTGACAACTGGCGTAGTCTTCTTTGAAGATACTGCTTTTTAACGTGCTGCTGGCGGGGTCAATCACCAGATGCGAGAGCTGAGGAATCGCCAGTTCCACCTGTGCAGCCGCGACACCCGTAGGCAAAAACACTTCCAGCCCCACACTATCGCCTACCAACGTAGGCGACCACACGACGCTATTGGCAGCGGTGGCAACGTCGAATACCATGGAAGGGTCACGCACCGCATAGAAACGCAATTCCACCCCCGCAGGTATTTGCCCCAACTGCACTTGCGCCCGCACCCGCAATGCGCCGCTGGAGGTCAAGGTAAAATGCGCCGCCTTGCCACCGCTAACCGCCGTCCATTGCCACGCATTCAAATCCATCGGTTCACCAACGCTGGCAGGCAAATTCCGCCCCACACCAACCCGAAACGCCTTATCCGCGCCCACATTTTGTAAGGCTTGCATTTCGCTGGCAGTTAATGCAGGCAAGGTAAGCGCATTGCGGGTATTCGCCGTGCTTTGCGCCCGCGCCGCCCGTTGCGCTGCCACTGGTAAACGTAACGTCACCGCTGGCGCAGCCTTGAGCGTTGCCTCACCCCGAAACGTTTCAGGTTCAGCTTGTAGCGCACTGCTCGGATTCGCTTGCACCGCAAAGGGCAGCAACAACAGCCAACCCGCCAAAGTTAAGTGTTTCATGATGCGTGACCTTATTGAGGCAAACTGCCGGGCAGGATGTAATTGGTGCTCGACGTGCTGTTTTGCGGCGACAAGAGAATATTCGCCAGCAACGTATTCACGTCATTATCGGGGCCGACATACAGGGTTTTGCCATCCAGATTCAAATCGGATGGGTAATAACCGTGTAACTGGAAATTGGTGTGCGCCCCCGGATTGCTCGCGTTAGACAGCACCGTGCCCAGTACCGTATTGCGGTCATTGTCAGGGCCATCTGCAATCAGCTTGTTATCGTGATTCACATCCCCCGTCGGCAACAGCAGCACCATACCTTGCGTAATGCGCACATCCGCACCGTACACCGCCGTGCTGGCTTGACTGAAATCCACCACTGTGGGTGTGGCAGACAGGTTGAGCGGTGCGGCACTCATCACCCCAAGGTGATTGCGGTGACGCAACGCAAGGTAATAAGCTCCAGCGCTAACACTGGCAAAGCTCAAGGTGGTACTGCCTGTCGCCGCATCCATCACATCACCGTCGGCTTGCACCAGCGCAGCTTTGCTGGCAAGGCGTGTTTGCGGTGTGGTTTTATCACGCAACTCCACCAACACCCAATCCACTGGCGCATCCGCACCCGTCGTATTCAACAGCGGCAGCATGGTGGTTTCACCGCCGCTATACCCCAAAGACGCGTAGGGCTGGGCGCTGGAAATCAAAGCACTGGCGCGTAAACCGTCGCGCATCAACCCCGTGCTGTTGTTGTACGCACCTTGCAATAAGCCACGCAACAGCACCGCAGGCGGGGCAGCCGCCACGCTAGTCAGCGTCATCGGGGTACTTTGCAATGCCGTGCCATTGGCGGTATCACTGGCGCTAGTACGAATGTGCGTCGTCCCGCTAAAGCCGCTTTTTACCTGAAACAACACATTGCCCAAGGCTAACGGCAATTCATCCGCCCCCGGCCATTGCGCCGTCAGGTCTACCCACGCAAGGATCACATAGCGATCCGTGGTCGGGTCAGCATCGAAATCGTCGGTATCTGCCGTCACCTCGCCGATAGGTTGCAACCCATACGCAAACGGGCTGGTAACGCCTTTAAAATCCACGGCATTCGCATTAAAATGCACGCGCAGACCTAGCCCTGTTTCCGCACCATTGTCGGGGGCAGTCACACTGTAACGCGGCGCGAACACCACATTGCTCCCCGCACTCACCTCGGTACTGGCGGCCGTCGGGGTAATAATTTGTGTGGCATTAACAGAAGTTGCCAGAGACAATACAGCGGTCGCCAAGCTAAGGGATTGCTTCATGGCTTTACGGCTATTCCTATTATTTTTTATAATGAGTAATAAATTTAGCAGAATGCGCTGTCTAAATAAAACGCTAATGAACTCAACGGTATCTTAAAGGGCAAACAATGAACGATTATCCTGTTAACAGTGCTCCCGGCACTGATTTTCTGTCTTCCACATTCCTGATGGGCAATGTCGGCGCACCGTTTATCATCGGTTTAGCCGTCGGCTACTTCGCGAAAAAAATGCTACGCTTTGCTTTGTTTTTGGGCGGTGCGGCGATCGTCCTGCTATTCGTCAGCGAGTATTACGGCATCACCGAAATGACCGATGAAAAGCTACAAAGTGCCGCCAATGCCGCTACCGGTATGGCAAAACAATCCGGCGGTTTTCTGGTAGAACGCTTGTCACACATCACCAGCAAGGGCATTAGTGGTGTCGGTGGTTTCTTTGTCGGACTGAAGATCGGCTAATACTTGTGTTTCTGTGAAGTTGCCTCCATATTAGCAACTGTACTTATTGATAGTCAGTTAAGAGGTGTCACGATGGAAACCCGTATTGAAGTGGAAAATATCCGCTGTGGAGGTTGTGCCAATACCATCACAAAAAAACTACTGGAAAATGAACAAATTCAGTCGGTTGATGTCGATATTGAGCATCAGGTCATTACCTTACACAGTGCCAGCGACGTGCATGACACAGCCGTACAAACCCTGTTCAGCCTCGGCTACCCCGAACGTGGCTCAGTAGCAGGTATGCAATCCCTGAAAGAAAAAGCCCGATCGGTCGTGAGTTGTGCGATCGGGCGTATTGATATGCCCAAGAAAGGTTAACCGTCATGAAATACCTGTCCGCCTTGCTGGTGGTTGCCAGCTTAACCGCCAGCGCGGTGTCATTTGCCGCCGATGAAGTCGCTGTCAGTGAAGAAAATAACAACACTGCCTTGTCAGCATTGTGTGAAACATATGCGGTTGAAGACGGCATTGCTGCTAACGAAAAAGCCGCTTATCTGAAAGACTGCCTGAGCAATATGACTGACCTGAGTGAAAACGTGCAGGAAGGTTTACCCGTGACCGCCGACAACAGTAGCGAAGCACTGACAACGCCAACAGCGGAAAAAACCAACCACAGTCCAGAAACCTTAGTACAAAACGAACTGGTCGAAACGCCAGACCCCGCCGCTGAACAATTAAGTGCTGGGAAATAATACGCTTATAGCCAATAAATAAAATGTAATTAATAAATTCTATTTTACTTGATAACGCGATTAGCTAATAAATAACAACATTCGATCTATTTATCGGGCGGGCATACAACATGATTGGGGTATTTGTCACCTTTTGGCGGCAGCAACAGGCACGGGATAACCTTGCCTGTCTGCCACAGAGTGCGCAGGGATTCATTGGACGCAAGCGCGAATTACTCGCACTGGATCAAGCATGGTACGACGAGTCAACCGGCGTTTTCCTCTTAAACGCGCTCGGCGGCACCGGCAAAACAGCCTTGCTACAAGCATGGCTCAGCAAATTAGAACACGTCAATTGGCTGGGTGCAGACCACGTATATGCATGGTCATTCCCCGACATCAGCGATGATGCCGACCTGCACACACTAGCCGACGAATTTATCGACAGTGCTTTGCAATGGTTCGGTTATCACCTGACGTTGCCGACGCACCCGCTTGAACGGGTCAACCTCTTGGCGAAACTCATCCAACGGCAGCAAACCTTACTGGTATTGGATAATTTCCCGACGCTGATGTTTGAAGTCGATGCCGAACACACCACCGCCATGTCGCCCACGCTAGGCATTCTGATCAATGCACTCGCCGCGTATAACCCCGGTCTGTGCGTGATTGCCACACGGCAAATCATTCCCGCGTGCGAATTATTCCAGCAAAATATCGTTCATTACACTCTGCCGGAACTCACCGACAGCGAAGGCGCTGCTTTGCTGCAACAGCGTGGCGTGATGTTGCTGCCCGACACTTTGCAGAAACTCTCGCACGATTTTTGCGGTCATGCCCTCACGCTGGATTTAATCGGCTCACATTTAGCCAATGGCGGTCGCCCCGAAGAGGTCAGCCATATCCTCGCGTGGCGTGATAAAGAGCGCGAAGGCTTGCAAACGCGACGCGTACTCGCTCTCGTCGAACAATGGTTGTGGAAAACACCTGAACTGTTATTGCTCTACTTGATTGCCTTGTTAGATCGCCCGACGACGCAAAAAGAATTGTTTTTGCTGTTACGCAGCCAACGCCAAGCATGGTTTAAACGCTGGTTAAAACCGGATGAAACCCTCCAAGCGCTCGAACCGCTTAGTAAACTCAACATCCGTGAATTTTCCAAAGTGCAACGCCGTTTGTACCAAATGCACCTGATTTCGTCCGCCCCCGATACCGGCGCATTGGATGTGCACAGCCTGTTGCGCGTGTATTTCCGTGAACGGGTACGCGCCCGCTTCCCCGACATCCCCAATCGCCTGCAAGGGCTATTGGAAAAATGCACGCAAACCCTCGCCACCGTCTTGCCGCCGACCTTGCAGCGCTTGCCCGGTATGGATCAGCGTTACCTGAGCCTTGGTCATGCGGATTTGCATTCCACCGTCACTGCCACGCGTTCACTGGGTGTCAAACTGGAAAAGTCGGCAATGCAAAAGCATTGGTATCGCGCCTCCATCATTGCCAATCATTTGTGCGAACACCATTTGATTTTAGGGAATATGTCAGCGGCGATGTATTGCGCCAGACGCGGTGTTGCTTATGCGGAATTGAGCCACGATCAACCCAGCCTCCTGCAAAACATGAACTTACTGACGCGCTTATTGCGTATTACCGGCGGAACACGGGAAGCATCACGCTTATTAGAGCGGGTGAGGGATAAATGTGGCGTGCCGCCAACGGTGAAACGCTTGCGTGCTTAACACAAGTCACTGAACTTTCCCCGAAAAAGACAGCCTTAATCGCATCAGGCTCGCCGTTCACACGGCGTGCCAGTATTGCTTGCTTGACAAGTGCAGGTGATTTGCTACCTTGTAGGCGATAAAAATATTTTACGGGCATTGGGGCAGAATAAATGACTAGGATCTTTATCCGGGACGAATACCATTGTGGGCAGCACGACATTTCTGCAGAAGACTACGTGAACCAATTTGAAGCACCACGGTTGTTCGGTCGTACCCACGAAATCGGTCTACTGAATCAAGCGTGGACAAATCCCCAAGCACGCCTGTTCCTTTTGCACGGTGAAACAGGCGGCGGCAAAACGGCTTTAATCCACAAATGGCTGCATCACCTGCAAAAAAAGCACTGGCACGATGCCGAAGCAGTTTTTCTTTGGTCATTCTACCCGCCCGATTTAGCCCATATCCCCCAAGACCCTGTAGAAGAATTTTTCCGCCATGCCCTGTACTGGTTTGGGGGCGAAACCGCCAGCCGTTGCCCTAATCTCTTGCAAGGCGAACACCTTGCTCGTCTCATGCAAGCACACCATACCTTGTTGATTTTAGATGGCTTAGACATCCTACAATTCAAAACGGGCAGCAATCTCCATCAACTCGGCGACCCACGCCTGAATGTACTGATCGAACGTTTATCCGCGGGTAAAACAGGCTTGTGCATCGCCTTGAGTCGTGAACCCTTGCAAGGGCGTTTCGATGAGACGCAAACGCAGCGCCACGCACTGGATAAATTATCGGTAGACGCATCTGCCGAGTATTTAAGCTACAAAGGCGTGCAAGCGGAGGCGGACAAATTACGTCAAATCGCAGTCGATTACGGACAAAATCCCCTCACACTCGGCTTGCTGGGCGGCTATTTAAATGTCTGGCACAACGGCGATTGGAAGCAAATGGAAAAAATCCCGGTGTTGATGGATCAGCAAGCGGATGGGCGGCAAGCCCGCCGCATTCTGGTCGCCAATAGCGCCGAACTTCAGCACCAGCCCAGCGAAGCCATCCTGTATTTACTCAGTATGCTGTACCGCCCGATTCACTGGGATGCGCTGGAAACGCTGCTGGGTAAAGCACAAGGCTGGGGGCTATTCCACAAAAAACAGCAAGATAACTACGCCAGCTTAATCAGTTCATTTGCACGTTTAAATCAAAAGAAACGCTACTTGGCGATTCTGCAATTGCGCGAATTGGGCTTGCTGGAATTATCGGGGCGCTACTTCTGGTTGCCACAATGGGTACGCGAAGCGTATCAACGCCAACTCCGTTTCGACTGGCCGCAGGCGTGGAAAGAAACCACCCAGCGCCTCATGCAGTACCACGCCAACTTGCCCAAAGTGGACGCGGATCTCAGCAGCATCGCGCCGCTCAGTGAAACCCAGCCTTCGGTGAAAATCAACGCACCGTTTGGTCGCATCATCACACCGACTGTACCGGAGACAGTAGAAGCGATTATTCCCGACATCATCACCGAGATTCGTGCTGAACCTATTCCCGAATCACTGATCAACCTTGCTCTTACCTTACTTCCAGAACCTGATACTCAGGAAGAACAACCTATTGTCGAATTGCCAGCGCTCAGCCCGGTCACGCCAGTAACAGCATTGCCGCCACGTCACACCGTCACCCGTGCTGATCTCGACAACCTCATCGACCTAAGCACGAAGCTAAAGCAATACCAAAATTCCTTGCAAATGCTCGACATCCGCACCAAAAAATACCAAAAACACGTCAGGCAACTGGATAAAGACGTACAATCCATGCACTATCCACCCGCAAGGACAGGCACAGCGTCCCGCTAGCCGCTTACTATTTCGACAGGTGTTATGGCTTTACTTCATTTACGCAATATCCATCTGGAAAACGGCGACAATCGCCTGTTTGACGGCATCGACCTCACCATAGAACCGGGCGAACGCTTATGTTTGCTAGGGCGCAACGGCACGGGCAAATCCACCCTGATGAAGCTATTGTGCCGCGACATCCTGCCGGACGAGGGTGAAATGATCCACCAGCCCGAACTCAAGATTGCCCGCTTGCAACAAGACGTGCCGCACGACCTTTCAGCACGCATTTTCGACATCGTAGCGGAAGGCTTGGGCGAAGTGCAGCCAGAAGACGAATGGCAAATTCAGTGGAAAGTCGAAACAATACTGTCACGTATTCAGCTTGACCCCGATACGCTGTTTGAAAGCCTCTCCGGTGGCTGGAAACGCCGCGCCTTGCTGGCACGCGCCCTCGTTGCCGACCCCGATTTGCTGTTACTGGATGAACCGACCAACCACCTCGACATCCCCGCGATTGAGTGGCTGGAAAACTTCCTAATGGGCTTCAAAAGCACGCTGCTCTTTGTCAGCCATGACCGTTCCTTCGTGCAAAAACTGGCGACGCGTATTATCGAACTTGACCGAGGCAAACTCACCAGTTGGCCGGGCAATTTCCAAAAATATCAGGAAAACAAACAAGCCGCTTTGGATGCCGAAGCCCAGCAAGCCGCGCTGTTCGACAAGCGTTTAGCCGACGAAGAAGTGTGGATTCGCCAAGGTGTCAAAGCTCGCCGCACCCGTAACGAAGGGCGCGTGCGTCGCCTCGAAGCGATGCGCGAAGAATTCAAACAACGCCGCAATGTACAAGGCAAAGTCACCGCGCAAATCGGGCAAGGCGACAGTTCCGGCAAAGTGGTGGTCGAAGCCGAACATCTCGATTACGGCTGGGATGGCAATCTGCTGATTCGCGACTTCAATACCACCATCTTGCGCGGCGACAAGATCGGTATTATTGGTCCCAACGGTGTTGGCAAAACCACCCTGATCAAGCTGTTGCTGGAGCAATTGCAGCCCACAGCCGGTACAGTGAAGCTCGGCACACGCTTGCAAGTGGCGTATTTCGACCAACACCGCTCGCAATTTGATGGCGAGAAAAACCTGCGCGACAACATTGCGTCCGGCTCAGATTTCGTTGAAATCAACGGGCAACGCCGCCACATTATCAGCTATTTGCAGGATTTCTTGTTCACCCCGCTGCAAATCCAAAAGCCAGTGAAAGTACTGTCTGGCGGCGAACGTAACCGTTTATTGCTGGCACGCTTATTCTCGCAGCCCTCCAATTTGCTGGTACTCGACGAACCGACCAACGACCTCGATGCCGAAACACTCGAATTGCTGGAAGAATTGCTGATCGACTACCAAGGCACTTTGTTGCTGATCTCGCATGACCGGAGTTTCCTCAACTCGGTGGTGACACGCAGCATCGTGTTTGAAAATGATACGATTGGCGAATACGCAGGCGGTTACGATGACTGGTTGCTGCAACGCCCCGCGCCCGTGTCCGAGAAAGACAAGCCTGCCGCCAAACCGGAAAAAGCCGCCGAAAAGCCTGCCGCTGTCGTAGCACCCGCACCCGTCCCCAAAGCCAAAAAGCTCAGTTTCAAAGATCAGCGCGAGTTGGAATTGTTACCTGCGCGGATTGAGCAATTGGAACGTGCGATTGCCGCCCTGCATGAGATCATGAGCCAGCCGGACTTTTACCAGCAAGGTACAGCACAAGTGAATGCTCGTCAGGATGAGTTACAGCAATTGGAAAGTGACCTGCTCACTGCCTTCGCTCGCTGGGAAGCACTGGAACAGTGAGCAAAAAAAACCGGCTTACCTTTAGGGCAGCCGGTTTGAAACACTGTGTCAGTTGATGTGGTCAGTTGAGGGGTCTCCTGACACAGGAAGCTGCAAACCTGTTTAGACTTACAACTTACCCCCAGTATAACCAATAAGAAGTAAACAGCGGTTTACACGACAAGGATTTTTTTATGATTTTTATCAAAAAAACACAAAAAACAACCTAGCTATCACCATAGGTTTCTGATATGCGAAAAGACCGTATCTTCGACGGATTAGCCCAACGCTTCCAACGCAGCATTTACGATGACCCACGCGGCATGATCCGGCTGGCGATTTTGCAAGACGATTTGCAAGCCTTGGTAGGTGATGCGGCAACACGCCCCTTGCGGATTTTGGATGCTGGTGGCGGCTTAGGGCAAATGGCGATTTGGTTAGCACAGCAAGGGCACCAGGTGGTGTTAGCAGAACCGTCCAGCGATATGTTGCAACGTGCTGAAGTGAATATTGCCGCAGCAGGAATGCAGGATGCGATTCAATTGCACCAAAGCAGCGTGCAGGATCTTAATCCCAACGAATACGGCACATTTGACCTCATTATCTTCCACGCCGTATTGGAATGGCTGGCTGAACCGCGTGCGGGGCTGGAACATTTGCTGCATTGCCTAAAACCGGGGGGCTGGCTGTCGCTGATGTTTTTCAATCACCATTCCACCGTGATGCGCCGCTTGATTGCGGGGGATTTGGACACGGTGCGCCGAGGCAACATTGCTAGCGATGGCAAAAAGGGGCTTGCGCCGATTTCTCCCCTGAAACCGGATGAAGTGCTCAGTTGGCTTGCACCGCTGGGGTTGGCACTGGATACGTGGTCCGGCGTGCGTAGTTTCTACGATTACATGTACCGCGACGTGCGCAAAACCGTCAATATCGCGGAAGTCTTGCCGCTAGAACGCACCTATTCGCGCCTAGAACCGTGGCGTTCGTTAGCACGTTACCAACACATGCTCTGCCGTAAAACCTAGCACTTCCGCTCATCCCTTCCGTTGTTTTAACACAATGCTCTACTCAATTGACCTATTAAGGTGTTAAGATAATCTCCATCAAAGGGGCTTACCTTGAAAAAAAGCAAGCAGGATAATAGTAAAAATAACATCCTGTCCGTGAAAAACGTTATCTGCGTATTATAACAATGCATGTATTGCCAATGAACTTTGCGGATGAACCGCTCGCTAAAACCTTTCCCATCGCGGCTGTGCTCCACCTTGCGCTGATTTTTGGCGTGGGTTTTGTACCCGAACTTCAGCAAAACACCAAGTACGCGCCGGTACTCGACATTACTCTCGTGCAAACGCATTCCGAGGAAGCGCCCGATCTGGTGGATTTTATTGCGCAAGCCAATCAGCAAGCCAGTGGCAGCAGCGACGAAAAAAATCGTCCGACCAGCCCGTTATCATCGTTAATGCCGATTGAAACTGACGGCGAATCGCCGTTGCAATCCGAAGCCAGTTCGCCCGATACACCGCTCAAAATGACCCCGCAAATCATGACCACCAAGGGTGAAACCTTCAAGCACGTTGAAAAAGCGCCGGAACAACCCGAAGACAGCGAAAACGTACCCGTGGCGGAAGAACGCAGCGATGCCACCGAAGAAATTGCCCAATTACTCGCGGAAATGGATGAGGAGGAAGCCAAGTATGCGCGTCGCCCGCGCATCCATTTCATTGATGCCGTCAGCGCGAAAAGTGCGGTAGAAGCCGAGTACATCGACACATGGATCAAAAAAATTGAGCGCATCGGCAATATCAACTTCCCTGAAGAAGCGATTGCTCGCAATCTCAGCGGCAAACTGATCCTCAATGCCACACTGGATCACGAGGGACGTGTCGTGGATGCACAAATTAGTCTATCATCAGGGTACGATGTGTTGGACAAAGCCGCACTGCGCATTATTAAACTCGCAGGTCCTTATCCCACACTCCCCGAAGAAATTCGCCGCAAGTGGGATCAGCTCAACATTACCCGCACTTGGATTTTCCACAGCGGTACGCTCAACACCCAATAGCCCAGCAAACACCGGAATCACCGTGACTCAAGACATTCTCAACCTGCGTAACCATCTACTGATCGCCATGCCCAGCATGGGCGACCCGAATTTTGATCACACAGTCAGCTTGATCTGCCAGCACGATGAATTCGGCGCCTTTGGCGTGACCATCAATCGTCCGCTAGGCATGACCGTCGGAGAATTGTTCGAGCAACTCGACATTACCATTGACGATCCGCATATTGCGGGGCAATTCGCGCTCAGTGGCGGCCCTGTGCAAGCCGAACAAGGCTTTGTGCTGCACGACGGCGAACGCAATTGGGAAAGCACGTTGCGCGTGTCGGATAATCTGGCACTGACCTCTTCCCGCGATATTTTGCAAGACATTGCGCACGGCAATGGTCCCGCACACTTTTTGCTATTGCTGGGGTGTGCAGGCTGGAGTCCGGGGCAATTGGAGCACGAAATCAAAGAAAATGCGTGGCTGACCTGCGCCTCTACCGCGCCCATTCTGTTTGAGATGGCCTTTCAGGAACGCTGGCGCGGTGCGGCACGTACCTTGGGTATTGACCTGAATTTACTCGGCATTGCCGTAGGTCACGCATGAGTCACATAACCGTGCTAGGCTTTGATTACGGGAAAGCACGCATTGGCGTGGCGATTACCAATACCCTCACCGGTATTGCTACACCGCAATCGACCATTCAAGCGCACGACGGCACACCCGACTGGAATGCAGTTACCCGTTGTCTGCAAGAATGGCAACCGAAACGCTTGGTGGTCGGAATGCCGCGCAAGCTGGATGGCTCAGATAGCGCCATGCAAGAACCGATTTTACGCTTTATCCGCCAACTGGAAGGGCGTTATCACCTACCTGTTGACGTGGTGAGTGAACAACTGTCGTCCCTCGAAGCCGAGCAACGTCTCAAACAGACACGGCAAGCGGGACGCAAACGCAAAGTGCGTAAAGAAGAAATTGACCAAATAGCCGCCACTATTATTTTGGAAAGCTGGATTCAGGAGTATAGCCATGGACAACAAAAACTATAATATCAATGTGTTACTCGACAGCCTCGAACAGCAAGTGCGCCAGTGGATGCAGGACAAAAACATCAGCAACCCTGTGATGGTGGGAATGCACACCGCTGGCGTGTGGGTTGCACAAGCCCTGCATCAACGCTTACAGCTTGCCGAGGAACTCGGCGAACTCAGCAGCACCTTTTACCGTGACGATTTCAGCCAGAAAGGGCTGCATCGCCAGAAAAAACCTTCACGCATCCCGTTTGATATTGATAACCGCCACATTTTGCTGGTGGATGATGTGATGTACACAGGGCGCACCCTGCGCGGGGCGATGAATGAATTGTTCGATTTTGGGCGACCCGCCAGCATTACCGCCATTGTGTTGATTGCACGCGGTGGGCGTGAATTGCCGATAGAGCCACAAATTGCCGCCTTGCGCGAAGAACCGGGCAGCGGTTTCCGCTACCAAGTCAGCGGGCCCGCACCCTTGACGCTGCAATTGCTCGCCATCTGATACACTCGCTTCCTGTGATTCAACAGGAAAATTCCCATGCAAGCCCTGATCCTTGGCGGTGCACGTTCGGGTAAAAGCCGTTACGCCGAAACCATTGCTCAACAATCCGCACGCGAGGTGGTGTATATCGCCACCGCGACCGCGCATGACACCGAAATGCACGCCCGCATTGCCCACCACCGCGCTTCACGCCCCGCCCATTGGCAGACTATCGAAGAACCGCTCGCGCTTGCCGCCACCCTGCAACAACACGCCGCCAGCGGACGCTTGCTGCTGGTCGATTGCCTGACGTTGTGGCTGACCAACCTGCTATGCTTAGACGATGACAGCCGCCTGCACGCCGAAACCACGGCTTTGCTGGAATGCTTGCCGCACCTGCCCGGTGATATTGTGCTGGTCAGCAATGAAGTCGGCTTAGGCATTGTGCCATTGGGCGAATTAACCCGCCGTTACGTCGATAACGCAGGGCAACTTCACCAGCAATTAGCCGCACAATTAGCAACCGTCGTTTTCATGGTGGCGGGACTGCCACACCCACTCAAAGGAAGTCTGACATGGAATGGTTAAACACGCCCGCACAAGCCCCCAATGCCGCGATGAGCGCCGCCGCCCGCACCCGCCAAGCGCAACTCACCAAGCCAGTGGGCGCATTGGGTGATTTGGAAGCCGTCGCGATCCGCCTAGCAGGCTTGCAAGGGCGCGAACAACCTGCGGTCGATAAGGTGCAGATCAGCGTATTCGCGGCGGATCACGGCGTGGCAGAGGAGGGCGTTTCCGCCTTCCCGCAAGCCGTGACCGCGCAAATGGTACACAACTTTCTCAACGGCGGTGCCGCGATCAGCGTGCTAGCACGGGCGTTAGGTGCAACCTTAGAAATCGTCGATGTCGGGGTCAAAACCCCCATTACTCACCCCAAACTGATTAGCCAACGCGTCGGCGACGGCACGGCGAATAGCGCCCTCGGCGCTGCCATGACCCGCCCGCAATTAAGCCTTGCCCTGCAAGCGGGCGCGGATGCGGCAGAACGTGCGCACACTGCCAACGCGGCGTTATTCATCGGCGGTGAAATGGGCATTGCCAATACCACTGCTGCTACCGCGATTTATTGCGCCTTGCTGGATGTCGCCATCTTGGAAGCCACCGGCCCCGGCACAGGGCTAGACCGTGACGGCATGGTGCATAAAGTTAACGTGATTCGCCGCATTCTCAACCAGCACCGCAGCCATTTCGACGACCCGTTGGAAGTGTTGCGCCGCGTGGGTGGCTTTGAAATTGCGGCGTTAACGGGTGCATACATCCGCGCCGCCCAACTCGGTTTGCCGGTCTTGGTGGATGGTTTCATTAGCACCGCAGCCGCACTCATCGCCATTCATGTGCAAGCTGCCGTGGCAGACTGGCTTTTCTTGTCCCATACTTCAGCAGAGCCGGGGCATTTCTTCGCGATTGCCGAATTGAAACAGCGCCCGCTGTTGGATTTAAACCTACGCCTAGGCGAGGGTAGTGGTGCTGCTATTGCTGTACCGTTGTTACGCCTCGCTTGTACACTGCATAACCAAATGGCAACCTTCGCGGAAGCCGCTATTGCCGGAAAATTGTAAGTCACGATGGAAAATACTGCCGATACCGCCGAACTCCCACCCATTACCACGCCCACCACGGTGGACTTGTTGCGCCACGGGCAAGTGGTTACGCCCAATTTATTTTGCGCCCCCAGCAACGAACCGCTGGGTAATCACGGTTGGAAGCAATTAACGCTGGCGACGAATCCGGGGCAATGGGATGTGGTGATCAGCTCCCCCAGCCGCCGCTGCCACGATTTTGCGCGGTTATTGGCGCAACGCCTCGGCTGCCCGTTTGGGGTTGATCCGCGTTTGGGGGAAATGGATTTCGGGGATTGGGTCGGCAAATCGCAAACCGATGTCTGGGAACAATACCCCGAATTGATGCAGCAATTGTGGTTTCAACCGCGCCGCTTTGTTGCCCCCAATGGCGAAGCGATGGAAGATTTTATCGAGCGCGTCCAACAAGCGTGGGATGAGCTGCAAATCCGTTACGCGGGGCAAAATGTGTTGCTGCTGACTCATGCGGGGGTGATTCGCGTGGTCTTGGCGAAGGTGTTGGATATTTTGTATCAACGTAGTTTGCGCTTTGAAGTGGGGTACGCGCAGATAACGCGAATACGCACTTACCCCGATGGCGCAACGTCGTTGTTAGGGCATGGGTTGCCCCACGCTTGAACCTGCTAAACGGGCAGCACGCCTTTTTGGAACACCAACGCGCCGGTTTCTGTCCTCAGTTTGCCGTGTAGCACGCCCTTCGCCGCAAAGTGGTAATCACCGGCTTTGAGGTGCAAATCGCCCAACCACATTTCGCCTTCGAGCATAATGCACTCTTCATCGAAAGGGTGCGGATGCCCCGGCATTTCAAACCCCGGTTGTAGCCGCGCCAAATACGTGACCACGGGCGAATCGGCCGTTTGGTGCAGAATCTTGAGCGCCGCACCGGGCAGCGCCTGAATCCATTCACCCTCCCGCGCCCGAATCGTCTGGAAACCGGGTGTCAGGCAAGCACTGTCTGCCGCCACTTTTTCCAGCACAGCCGTGCGCATTCGCGTTTTGAGCGCAACAGGCAGTTCGACACTGGCGTGGTTTTCTGCCAAGAGTGCCACTATATCCGCGTCTAATGCGTTGATCCTTGCGCCGTTGCCATCATTCATGCTCATGACATACCTCTGTCTGGAAAAGAATCGGTTAATGCTGCCCGCAAAATCGCTTGCGCCCGCCGTAACAGGGTTTTGACGGTCCCCAATGGCTCACCCGTATGCGCCGCAATTTCCTGATGGCTCAAACCACGGTAAAACGCCAGTGCAAGCAGTTGGCGTTGCTGCGCATCCAGTAAGTGTAAAGCACCCTGCAAGGCGCTGCCGGTTTCTACCGTCAAGAGCATCTCCAATGGATTCGGCGTATGGCTATCTTCCACCTCAACATCATCACTCAGCTCCACCTGTTGTTTCGTGGTAGCCGCCTCTTTGCGCAACGCATCAATCGCCCGACTATGCGCCATCATCAGTAACCAACCCAGCGGGGTGGCACGTTCTGGGCTGTAGCTAGCGGCTGCCCGCCACACTTGCAGGTACACATCGCTGACAATTTCTTCCGCCAACGCCGGATTAGCAGTGATTTTGAGGGCAATGGCATACACCCGCGCCACCGTTGCATCGTAAAAATGCCCCAATGCCTGCTGATCACCTTGCTGGATATTCGCCAGCAAGGGGTAGAGTTCGGTCTGATCGTGTGCCATCCATGCTCTCCCGCAAAATGATCAGCAGAGTCTACCACAGGCGCTGCCGCCGCTTCCTAATGGCGCACCCCTAATACGTCAACAGACGCTGCATTGGATGTGCTGCCAAGTCACTCTGTAAAAAATTTAAAAAAGTCCAATCCAGTTGCGCAACCCAACGCGTATTAGGGAGCAGATGCTTGTTGTGAGCATCCCCCATGACTCACTTACCCTAATGCTTGTCGGAGGACATCATGAACACATCACAGCAACTCGCCATTACTGCCATCGCCTTCGCCGTTTCCAGCGCGGTTTCGAGCAGTGCCTACGCCTCCAGTCACCGCGAAGCGCCCTTCATTACCGAAAATCCCACGGTGGATGCGACTGACTTCTATGCTTTCCGCAGTTATGAAGCGGGGCGTGCAGGATTCGTTACCCTGATTGCTAATTACAACCCACTGCAAGACCCGTATGGCGGCCCCAACTATTTCAGCCTATCACCCGATGCGCTGTATGAAATCCACATCGACAACAGCGGCGATGCCAAGGAAGACCTGACCTTCCAGTTCCAAATCACCCATGAACTGGGCAACGCTGGTAAAGGCATCGCCTTACCCATCGGCGGCAAAGACATCCCCGTCCCGCTCAAGAACGTCGGCCCTGTCACCGATACGGATTCCAGCAACCTGAATTTCCGTGAATCCTACACGCTGACCATGATTAAGGGCGACCGCCGCACGGGTGAAAAGCACGAAGCCATCAACCCCGCCAACGGTGGCACCAGTTTTGCCAAACCGTTTGATAACGTCGGCAATAAAACCTTTAGCACGCAGGCTTACGACCAGTATGCCCACAGCTTTATCCAACCTGTGCAACTGAGTGGTTGTCCGAGCGGAGCGCAAGACGGGCGTGTGTTTGTCGGTCAACGCAAAGACCCCTTTGCTGTCAACCTCGGTGAAATTTTTGACCTTGTGAACCTCGACCCGACGGCTGCACCGGATGCCAAACCCGATGCACTGGCGCAGAAAAACGTCACTACCTTTGCCCTCGAAATACCCATCGGCTGTTTAACCGGCGGTAATAGCAATGGCATATTCGGGGCGTGGACAACGGCTAGCCTGCCACAAGTCAGCGTGCTTGACCCAACACCGGACAAGCTCAAAGCCAAAGTCAGCGGCGGCGCATGGACACAGGTTTCGCGCCTCGGTATGCCACTGGTGAACGAAGTGGTCATCGGTCTGCCCGACAAAAACCTATTCAACGCCAGCCAACCCAAGGATGATGCCGCGCAATTCCTGCCTTACGTCACCAACCCCAGCTTGCCAGTACTGTTGAATGCCCTGTTTGGTGTCACCGCCCCCACCAATGCCGGTCGCGCTGACTTGGTAGCCGCCTTCCTGACCGGTTTGAAAGGGGTGAATGCCGACGGTTCAGCCGCCGAAATGCTGCGCCTCAATACCGGCATCGCCGCCACCACGAAAGCCAGCCAGCACAACCTTGGCGTAGCGGCGGGCGATGCGGCGGGCTTCCCCAACGGTCGCCGTCCCGGTGATGATGTCGTGGATGCCGAATTGCGGGTCGCGATGGGGTTGCTGTGTCACCTGCCACTGGGTTTGTGTACACCGGAACAAGCACCGAGCGGGATGATTCCTTACACTGACGGCACACCGCAAAACGCCGGTCAGTTTGACGAAACCTTCCCTTACCTGACCACGCCACTGGCTGGTTCACCCAACACCCACTAAGGGAGGCATTGCCATGAAAAACCAATACTGGACACTATCCACCAGCACCGTGTTGCTGGCTCTATTGACCGCCTGCGGTGGTGGCAGTGGCAGCAACGCTATGACTGAAACCGGCAACGGCAGCAACACAGGTGGCACAACCAGCACCTCCGCCAGCCGGGTGCAAGTCATCGCCAATGCCCCCATGACCGCCCAAGCAACCGATGTCACCGACCCTGCGGGTCTGCAACAAGACCTGATCAGCGTATTTGGCGCGGCTGATAGCAATCCTGTACCCGTCAATAGCGGCGACACCGTGCAAACGCTCATCAGTCGCGCAGCGGGGCAATAACCATGCAACCGAAACAGAGACCTGCATCTGTTTCACCCGTGACAGGGCGGCGTTACAGCGCTGCCCTGTGCTTTGCCCTCCTGCTGGGCTTGCCTGCTGTATTGCAGGCAGCTCCCCACATACCCAGCAGTGAGAGCGAAGTGCTGGAAGTCTTACCCACCCAGCTACAGGGAAACAACAACCCCATCAACCGCCTGCGGGCGCAATGGCGTGCCAACCCGCTCGATACCACCACGGTTGCCTCACTGGCTCGCCTCTATATCGAAACGGGGCGCGAACAAGCCGACCCGCGTTACTACGGTTACGCCGAAGCACTCCTGCAACCGTGGTGGCAACAAACGCAGCCACCCGCCGAACTGTTGCTGCTCCGTGCCACCATTCGCCAACACAACCACGACTACGCCACCGCCACGCAAGACCTTGCGCTTGTGGTGCAGCAAAACCCTCACCAGACCCAAGCATGGCTAACCCTTGCGACGGTTCAGTTGGTCAACAAGGAATACGCCGCTGCCCGCCGCAGTTGTGCCGCACTGGCAACGCACGCGTCAACGTGGTTTGCGACACTCTGTTACAGCCAAGTCATGAGCCAAAACGGTGATGCCGAACAAGCTTACCGCCTGCAAATCACCTTATTGCCGCAACTCGGCAAGGAACAGGTGGAATTGCGCCAATGGGTGCTCACCTTACTGGGCGAAACCGCCGCCCGCATCGGCAAAGCGCCGGAAGCCGACCAACATTTTCGGGCAGCCTTAGCCGAACCACGCCGTGACAATTACCTGTTGCGGGTGTACAGCGACTTCCTCATCAGCCAGCAGCGCCCGCTGGAAGTCATCACGCTCTTGCAAGATAAAACCAACGATGATGCGCTGCTGTTACGCCTCGCCATTGCCAGCCGCGATGCCCAGCAAACGGCTGCAACCGCCCGCTATCAAGCCCTGCTCGAAGCCCGCTACCAAGCCGCCAAGCTACGCGGCAGTACGCTGCCCGCAGAAGATGCAGCCTTGTATGCCCGTACCTTTGGAGCAGCACTATGATGACGAAAACTCGTCTCCACTTCCTCTGGGGAATCTGCCTATTGCTGTTGCCATTGCTCGCTGTCGCCCACAAACCCAGCGATAGCTACCTGTTTTTGCAGGATCAGCCGGAGGGCAATATTGGCTTGCGTTGGGACATTGCGTTACGCGATCTGGAACAGGCAATCGGGCTGGACAGCGATGCGGATGGCAAGATTACTTGGGGCGAATTGCAACACCAACAGACCGCGCTGGATGCGTATGCCCTGAGCCGTTTGCACTTGCAACAAGGCGACGCAGCCTGCCAGCCGCAGGTCACGGGCTTGCAAACAGAAACCCATACGGACGGCGGTTATGCGGTGTTACTGATGAATGCGGGTTGCCCCGCCACGGCTGGTGGGGCGTTGCAGGTGGAATACCGTTTGCTGTTTGATATTGACCCGACGCATCGGGGTATCCTCTTGGATCAGCGGGCGGGTTCTGAGTCAGCGTCCTATATTTTTTCCACCGACCATCCCAAGCAGGCATTGACGCTGCAAAACAGCGGGGGGCTGCCGATTTTGCTGAACTATATCCGCGAAGGCATTCATCACATTCTGAACGGGTTTGACCATTTGCTGTTCATTGCCCTATTGATCTTGCCCGCCGTGTTGGTGCTGAAGGAACGGCAATGGCAACAGGTGGAATCGTTCCGCCCCGCTTTGATTAATCTACTGAAAGTCATTACCGCCTTTACGCTGGCGCACTCCATTACCCTGTCGCTGGCAGTGCTGGGGGTGGTGGATTTACCCTCAAGACTGGTGGAATCCGCGATTGCGCTCTCCATCATCGTGGTAGCGGTGAATATCCTCTACCCCCTCATTACCCATGATCAGTGGAAACTGGTGTTTGTGTTTGGGCTGTTGCACGGCTTCGGCTTTGCCAGTGTGCTGAGGGATATGCAGATGCCGACGGGAGCACTGGCGGAAGCACTGTTCGGCTTCAATGTCGGGGTGGAAATAGGGCAACTGTTGCTGGTACTGCTGGTGTTTCCCATCGCCTATAGCTTGCGAGCTAGCAAGGTGTATCGGGTGCAGATTTTGCATGGCAGTGCCGTGTTAGCCTTGATCGTCAGTGGGGTATGGTTTGTGGAACGGGCGTTTGATCTGCGGGCATTCTGGTCTTGAGCGGCATATTTTGTTAGATTGTGAGCATGTTACAGCCATTCTTCCTCGCCCTCTCGTTCCTCACCCGCATCCCCGTGCCCGATTTAGGCAAACTGGACGCGCCCGATTTTGCGCGTGCCGCCTTGTTTTACCCGCTGGTGGGTTTGCTGATCGGCGGCTTGCTGTGCCTGCCCGCACTGCTGTTTCCTCACGCGTCGCCCTTGTTATTAGCGGCAATCCTCACGGTGTTCTGGGCAGCCATCACCGGCGGCTTGCATCTGGATGGCTTGGCGGATAGTGCGGATGCGTGGCTAGGCGGCTTTGGCGATGCAGAAAAAACCCAGCGTATCCTCAAAGATCCGCTGGTCGGTGCAGCAGGTGTCATCGCTATCGTCGGCGTATTGCTGCTGAAATTCGCCGCTCTCGCCGTATTGCTGGAACACCAGCAATGGCAGGTTATCGGCTTCGCACCGCTGCTGGGGCGCACCTTGATTTTACTGCTGTTTGTGACCACGCCGTATGTCCGTGAAGGTGGGCTAGCCAGTGCCGTCACCGCGCACTTGGATCACTACGCAGCAGGGTGGCTCAGCGCAACCATCATCGGTGCTAGCTGGCTGGTGTCCGGCAGTGGGCTGGCGGGCGCTCTGCTCGGTTTTTGGCTGTTGCGCCGTCTCATGTTGCAACGCTTGCAAGGCTGTACGGGCGATACGGCGGGAGCGAGCGTCGAAATAGGCGAAATGTTCTGGTTAGTGGGTGCAGCGCTCATGCTGTCATAACGCAATGCCTTGCAGATAATCGGCGCAATTTCACCAACTAACGGAAGAGTTGTTCTAAAATAAAGTAGCTTAAATCGGTTGGTACGACTAACTTTACCCGTATCTGTTGGTCTATCTACACACACGATGGGCAAAAATAACTCTTGGGGGAGCTTCGCCATGCCACAAACCACTAGTACTACCAGCACCGAAGACCGTGCTATTGTCAAAGCCAAAGTATTGGAATTAAATCGCCTAGCACAAGACGCGGATACACGAATGCGCGAAGCCTTGGCGGTCAGTAATCCAGCCTCCGCTAATGTATGGCGGGAACGCCGCGACAATTACAATGCCGAATCCAAACGCCTCTCCACTTGGTTAAATACCCCAGCGCCACCGACCATGACACCCGAAGAAATCCGCAAACGCCTGACCGAATTGCCGTACAAAATTCAGTACGCCGATAAAATGCTGACCGAATACCAACGCGTCAACAATGCCGCCAAAATCAACGAATGGGCACGCGAACTGCAAACGTTGGAAGCGGAGCAAACCCGCTTACTGGCAATGACAGCAACGGTTGCGCCTACGCCAGCACCGACACCTGCGCCACGCCCCGTAACGCCTGCGCCGACTCCAACACCTGCGCCGCGCCCTGTAACGCCTGCACCTACACCCGCGCCTACGCCGCGCCCCGTAACGCCAACACCTGCGCCCGCACCACAACCCGCCAACAGTGGTAACACTTTCATTATCACGGTTGCGGATACCTTTAACAGCAATAGCAGCCAAGATTACGCCCACAATGCCATCCTCAAGCAATTACTGGATGGCAAATACAGCGCGGCAAAAATCGGCGCAACCGATCCCAAAGCGCAGGCGTATAATATTATGCGCCAAAATAACAGCGCCCCCCTGCACTGGATTCGCAACCACGCCCACTCGCAAACCTTGCATGATAATTTGCCAATGGTCAGTGCGGCGGACAAACGCCGTTTCCCCAAACTCAACCTGAGTGGCGGACGTGTCGGGCAAAACTTCTTCATCCGCGATTTCATGCAAATCAACAGCCCCGGCGATCTGACCGTGGGTGATTTGATCGTGATAGATGACACGGTGTATTCCACCTTTGCGCAAGACTTCGATGTGCTGGTGAATAGCATTAACGAATACCAAAAGCAGCAAGGGCGCAACCACCGCGTATTCCCTTACCTACGCATGGCACACCGTGACGCGATTCAACTGATTCCGGGGACGCAAGACGGCATCAACCAGTTCGGTGGTGCGGTGATGAGCAACGTCAGCGTGAGCGGCAACCTGATTTATTCCGATGGGGCATTGCAAGGTATTTTCGCGACCGATGGCGCATTCCGTAACCTGCATATCCGCAATAACCACCTGCAAATCGGCGGGGAACACACCATTACCATCAATGGAATGTTGAATGGTTCGATTATAGGCAATACTGACATTAACAATCAGCCGCTTGCCGACAGCAAAATTGCCTTGTATCCACTACGCTTAGGAGGCGGTGCTAACATTTATGTGCTGGGTTTTAGCAATAAGGCGGCGCTTAAACCTACTGACCCATGTTACTACCAATACGACGCGGTATTAGGCGTGCCAGCGGCGTGCGATTTCCGGCGGCAAGTCATGCCTCGCGGCGTTTGCTACCAACGTGTGGATATGTTGGAACTCCATGCCCTGTTAAAGCGCCAATACCCACAGACGGCTGAGCAATGGCAAGCGGTTATGGTTGAACTTGAACAACGCGGCTTTGCCCAAGCCGTGTCTTAATCACGGAGGATAAATACTTGATGGTGTGCAATACCAAAATAATCGCCCCCTTACTGTTGGTGGCGGGATGCTGCTTCAGTGCCAGCAGCAGCGCCGTGCCTGACGAGCCAACCGTCAAGCTCAGCAATAGCTGGTACAAAGCCACTTTTGCCACGCGTTTCCCCCCGCAAGGCGCTTCACTGCCCCCTGCGAGTGGTACAGCCGTGTTGTACCGCAACAAAGCGGATCTCGTGGGTGAAACGTATGACAGCGTATTCAAGCCCGCACCGCAGAACGTGCAAACCGCCCTCGCCGCGACCAACACGGTTAACCCTTTTCACCCACAGTTCGCCGCGCTGTATACCCCCACCGCACTGCGCAAACGCGCTGCGTGCACCATGCTCAGCACGCCGATTGAGTTAGATGATAAAAGCGCGACCAAGGAATGGGTGGTGGCATTCTCCGCTGTGCAATGTTTGGAAGCAGATGCGGCTGCCGCGCTCCGCAGTGGCGATACCACGCCCCACCAGTGGGTCTTGCAGAAAATCACCAATGGCAAATACCGCATCCTCGCCGAAGGGGATGGCAATATCACCCTGACCAATCACCAGAAAGAGCAAGGCTACAAAGAAATTCGCACCAGTATGTTGATTCCACGCACTTTTCCTGAACATAAACTGCAATGCGGTGGGGCAGAATTTACCTGGCACTACCGTAACAACGGCTATGTGCTTGCCGCCACCGAAATCCTCGCGCAAGATTGTGAGCCGCTGCATTTCCCTGATTTAACCGGAGCAGCGTGGCAAAAAGCCTACGATACCTATGCCGCACAGGTGAAAACCGTGGTGGATGGCTGGCTTAAAGATCAATCCCCGGTTGCGCCGTAATGCCCTCACGGTAGGCGTGTTTCACGTCCGCAATCTCTGACACGGTGTCAGCGAGGTCACGTAAGGCTTCGCTGGCAGCACGCCCTGTCACCACAACGTGCTGCATCGGCGGGCGAGCCGCCAGCGTGTCGAGCACTTGATCCGCATCCAGATAGCCGTAATTCAACAAATACGTCAGCTCATCCAACACCACCAAGTCATAACTAGCATCAGCCAGCATGTGCTGCGCGACTGCCCAGCCGCGTAGGGAGGTGGCAATGTCTTGCTCACGGTTTTGGGTTTCCCACGTAAACCCGTCGCCTAACACATGCCATGCCACGTTAGGGTCGCGGCTGAAAAACGCTTCTTCACCCGTATCAGTGCGGCTTTTGAGGAATTGGCACACGCCCACTTTCATGCCATGCCCCAAAGAGCGCCCGACCATGCCAAAAGCGGAGCTGGATTTGCCTTTGCCATTGCCGGTGAGCACCAGCAGCAAGCCTTTTTTCTGATCGGCACGCGCAATGCTCGCATCAATGATGGCTTTTTTGCGTGCCATGCGGGCGGCGTGGCGTTGGTTACGTTGATTCTCGGCGGTGTCAGTCATGGTCGTTACCTTAGCGAAAAGGCTAGATGATAGCCGCTTTGATCTCACACGGCAGTTTCATGCGTTTTATGTGTTGGAAAAGGGTGTCGGCTTCGGGGTATTGGCGACGCAAGTAAGTAAACCACTGTTTGACGAAACTGACGGCGTATTTCGGGGCGCGTGCTTCCAACTGTGTGGCGTAGTGTTGCACCAGCGGTAGCACGGCTGACCACGGCAACGGTGTATACGCTTCACCCGCGTGTTGGGCGTGAATGACGCGTGCAAGGTCAGGGAAACTCAATGCGCCGCGCCCTAGCATTAAATCGACACAACCACTTTCGGCTTGGGCTTGCCGTGCATTCGCGGCTGACCAGATTTCGCCGTTGGCAATCACGGGAATCGTGAGTTGCGGTTTGACTTTGCCGATTTCTGCCCAATACGCGGGGGGTAAGTAGCCGTGCTGCTTGGTGCGGGCGTGGATGCAGAGTTCGCTTGCACCAGCGGCTTCGACACCGAGGGCGATGTCTTCAAACAGCGTGCTGTCTTTGAAGCCGAGGCGGATTTTGGCGGTGACGGGAATGTGTGGGCTGACCGCTTCGCGCACGGCACGAATAATGCCGTGGACGCGTTCCGGTTCGCGCAGTAATACCGAACCGCCGTCACTTTTATTGACGGTTTTGGAAGGGCAGCCGAAATTGATGTCGATGCCGGGTGCGCCTAAGCGTTCAATCGCGTGGGCGTTGAGCGCCATAATGGCGGGGTCGCCGCCGAGAAGTTGCACGTAAACCGGCGTTCCGGCGGGGGTTTTGCCGCCTTGACGCAATTCGGGGCAGGCGCGGTGGAACACACGGTTAGGCAATTGTCGATCGACCACGCGCACGAATTCGGTCACGCAGCGCTCGTAACCGCCAACGCGGGTTAGTAGGTCGCGCATGGTGTGATCCATCACGCCTTCCATGGGGGCGAGGATTAGGCGCATGGGTAAACAGCTAATTGTTTAACGATTTTCGACTACGTTTGATCACAAACGATCAAACGTAGCCGGTTCAACATTTGGCACAGCACGCATAACCTTGAGAAAATCTGCGCGTGATGCTTGAGCGGCTTCTTGTGCCAAATAATTTTTGGTTAGCAAGGCAGACATTTTTTCAGCCGCAGCCGTTACCAAAAATTGATTGATCGAGACACCATCCGCCTTTGCCAGTTCTTTAATCTTCTCATGCAAGGATTGGGGTAAACGCAATGTCAGTGTAGTCATGATGTTTGACCTCTTAATAACTCAAGAAAACGCCCCGGCGTAATCGCTTCGATCCCAAAGGTATCAATATTGGCAAAATCACGGAGGTTGTGTGTCACGATGTAACGGCTAGAGGAAGCAACCGCTAGTTCTAGTACCATGTCGTCTTTCGGATCGCTTAACCACGGTCGCCATAAAAAGAAAATGTCGTGATGGCTCGTGATTCCGCAGATATAACGCAAGAATTGCAGAATTTCCGCTTTGCTGCTTGCCCCAGTCATGTGTTCGTCGCGGGTCAGCACATCCTGATATTCGGTATATAAGGGTACAGACAACGCCACTTGAAAATGCTCCAACGGCAATTGTGAAACAAGCGCGTAAGAAGCTCCTCTACTGGAGCGTAACGCCGACAACATCACATTCGTATCAATCACAATTCGTGCTTTCATGGTGTCATATATACAACCATTAGTGGTGATTTGACAAGTCTCTTGTGGTGGTAATTACGTAGACTGAGCATCTGTGGTCAACTCCGCGAATCTTTCTGCCGTCACCACCTTCGGAATCAAACGCCCACTCTTCCCCGCCAACATCAGCACGATTACGCGGCTATGCTCTTCGCCGTAGCTGACGTGGAGCGGTTTGGCGGTTGAGTTGCGCCACGAAAGATAGAGTGTTGTACTATGAACTCAGTCACACAAATACGGAGTGAACCTAATGCACGCTTTATCCATCCCTTACGCAGATGATCTATTGATCACATCGGGCAAGCCCCTCAAGGAGTTGGAGGAAGAATTACGCTTCCTGCTGGCGGTCAAGCTGCTTGAATTACACCGTCTGACCTTGGGCAAAGCTGCCGAATTCTGTGGCATGGAAAAACTACGTTTCATGTTTGAAACTGGGCGTTTGAAAATCCCCGTCATGAATCTGGATGATGATCAGATTGCCGATGAGTTACGCGATGACTAAAACAGCCATTATCGCAGACAGTGGTCCCCTGATTGCCCTTGCACTGATCCCGTATTGGCACAGTCGGTATTTTGCGTCGTGCCAAAAAAGCAGGGCTGCTTGCGGAATTGACATCCTCCCCTCCCTGAAGGAAGGGGATTCCTACTGCATTCAGCTAAGGATTAGCTGACTTACTTCGGTGGATTCCTGCTTCATCGAGAGGCGTAATGCCACATCTCCACAGGCTAACAAGCGGTGTCCCCGCTCTTTAACATTGATCGCGCCGACCACATCGGCATGGTTTTCATAGCCACATTCCACACACGCAAAGCGAGCTTGGGTTTGGCGGTTAGCGGCTGACACATGACCGCAACACGGGCAAGTTTGGCTGGTGTGGTGCGGTGGCACGACAAACAGCATCCCGCCGTTCCATGCCGTCTTATAATCCAGTTGCCGCCGGAATTCACCCCAGCCTTGGTCGAGGATGGCTTTGTTCAGACCAGACTTTGCTGCAACGTTTGTGCCGGGGTTTTCTGCTGTGCCTGCCGCTGATTTAGACATATTTCTTACCTGCAAATCTTCGACGAACACTACCGCGTGGTTTTGGCTGATGGTGGTCGTGGCTTTGTGCAGGAAATCGCTGCGGGCGTTGGCGATTTGTGTATGTGTTTTTTGGACTTTTGCTTTGGCTTTTTTCCAGTTGTTACTGAATTTCTGCTTGTGTGTCATGCGCCGTTGGTATTTGGCGAGCTTGGCTTGTTGGATTTTAAAGCTGTTGAGCGGGGCAATATAGCTGCCATCCGAGAACGTGGCAAAACGGGCTATGCCCAAGTCAATACCAATGCTTCGGCTGCACTCAGCACCAGTAGCCGTAGTAGACACAGATTGTTCCACTTCCCGCTGGGTTTGGATGCTGATGTACCACTTGCCGCTTTTGCCGGAAACGGTGACATTGCGCAATTCCCCCAACGCCTCACGGCTGTTGCGGTAGCGTATCCAGCCCAGTTTGGGCAGGAAAATACGGTTGTTACCTTGGTCAAGCTTGATTTGTTTGGGATCAGGGTAGCGGAAGCTGTCGCCACTGCCTTTGCGTTTGAACCGAGGGAAGTCGGCACGCTTGGCAAAGAAGTTTTTGTAGGCTTTTTCCAAGTCCTTCAAGGCGTGCTGCAAAGGATGAACAGGGGCATTTTTCAGCCACGGCGTTTCTTCCCCATTGCGCCACGCCGTCAGATGTTTTGCCATTGCCACGTAACCAATGAATTTTTCACCCGCTTCATGGTTGGCTTGCTGCAACGCTAACGCCTTGTTGTAAACAAAGCGGCACGAACCCGCATAACGGCGCAGATTGCGCTGTTGTCCACCGTCTGGCTTGAGTTCGTATTTAAAGGCTTGGAGTCGTTGCATTCTCTGAGTGTAGCCAACAATCGCATGGATGAGAGTGGATTTATGTGCTAAACGGTGTTGCTCGGCAGATTAACCTGCGAACATAGGGCGGCTTCGCCACCCGCGCTATCCTCCCCGCCCTGAAGGACGAGGTTTGCCGCGCAACCTGATCAAGCCGTATATCTTGTACTTGCAAGCGAATAACATCTACATCAGTGACAAACTGGCGGAGGCTGTTCTGCGTGATGTGGGGGAATGGTGATGGTTAGTTAATCGAGTCACGCAGGTGTTATCCGATTAAACGCTTCCGCTGTCACCACCTTCGGAATCAAACGCCCGCTCTTTCCTGCCAACATCAGCACGATTACGCGGCTATGCTCTTCGCCGTAGCTGACGTGGAGCGGTTTGGTGTTGCCGTAGAAATACAGGCGGTCGAAGGGGGTGTTTTGCACAATCCATTGGGCGACTTCGAGCATGTTTTCGTCGGGGACGATGAAGTCACAGGCTGCGCCCTTGCGTTCACAGATCAGGTTGCCACGGGTATTGAGTTCGTGGGCGGCGTGTTGGTCGCGTTTGGGGTCGATGCTGCCGTTGATGTGTTTGGCCAGTTCGGGCGAACAGAAGCCGTAGGTTAATTGGATGCCGCCGAAATAATCCATCACGGGGTCAAGTACTTGGGTCGCTAACACCGCGAGGGCGTTGTAGGTGGCGGCTTGCTTGGGCAGGTTGGGCAAGCCGGTTTTGGCTTGGGTTGCGCCGCATTCGATGAAGTGGCGAAACGTGTGGTATTGACCGCACGGGTCATCCAGTTTAGGCAAGGTACTGGCGGTTTGCAGGGTGAAACCGTTCACTTCCAATCGCAAGCGTTGCAAGGCAGCGTCGAATTGTTCGGGGGACATGCCGTAAGCGTCCAAATTCAGTTCGGGGATAGCGGATAAGACTTGGTCAAAGGCAAGCTGTTCGGCGTAGTGTGGGTAGTCAGCGGTGAGGAAACGCGCTTTCAAATACAAGTAAGGTGGCGTGAAGGTTTCGCCGTATTTGTAATAGTCAAAACGCTGGTTAACTAGGCTAATTTTGATGCGTTCCAGCAAGCGCGGAAGGGCTAATTCCTCAAAATCGTCGTATTTCATCAGCGAGAGCTTGCCGGATTCGGCGTGGATTTTCAGCAAATCAGCCGAGGTGACATCACCGAAGACTTGGGTGGCGCAGCCGATGTAAACGCGCAAGATCGGCGGCAATAACACCACTTGTGAGGTGTGGAAGGTCAACGAGCCTTCGGTATCCAAATAGCCGTAGCCGCTCGCGGCGGCTTGGTGGCACATTTGGCGGATCAGGGCGGGGTTGCCAGCGGAAAACAGCAGGCGTTCGCCTTCGGTTTGCGCCAACGGGTAACTGGTGAAAAAGGCTTTCACATCGCGTTTGAGGCTTTCGGGTAAATGGCGGTAGACGCGCTGCTGGTCGAAGCGGCGCATAGCGAAATACACGGTGAGGTCGTCGCGGCGACTCTCGAACGCGAATTTCAAGGCTTCCGTGCCGTGGAAACGTTGCAGGAAGTTCAAGCCGCGTTGCCATGTGCCGAAAAGGTCTTTGACGGCGGCAACTTGCGGAAATTCATCTTCTTGCGGTGGGCGACCGAGTTCAAGCCAACTTAACCATAATGCGTCCAGCAAGTCGGCGTGTTGTTGGTAGAACGCTTGTTCTTTTTCTGTTTTGGTCGGGCGTGTTGCCTTGGGTGCTTTGGGCTGTTTGGGAATTTGGTTAATTAGGCGATTGGCTGTGCTGCGATTGCGGTAGCGGCGTTCCAAAAAGGCTTGTTCGGCATCTTTGTCTTTGAATACGAAAAACACGCCGGGGCCGACGGCAACGGGGTCTTCATCCAACACGCGGCGCAGGTATTCGCGGAATTCTTCTTGTGAGTAGTAGCGTTGGAAGGTGTTACGGCTGGTAAGTACGCCATCGCGGAACAAACGCCCGCGTTCGGGGGATTGTTCGCCGAGCATGACGGCGGCGCAGAGGAATTGGGTGCAAAGTTGGTATGCGCCTAACACGGCGGCGAGGCGTTCATCTTTGTCTTCGATCACGTTGATGACGAAGCCGAGGTTGACTACATCGGCGCTGTGTTTGGGGTTTTCGGGGCAGAAGTGCGGGTCCCAACCGTTGGCGGTGAGGTTATTTTGGCGCAGGATGTCTACATCGCTGCCTTTGCCGCAGCCGTAGTCGAAAATGGTGTGTTTGCCTTCCAAAAAGTCATGCTTGGCGAGGAGTTGCATGGGTTTGGAGAGGGCGTAGCGGGTTAGGGCGGTGCGATGGCGTTCGACGTTGGAAGTTGGTTCAACAGTTTGGAGTGGCGCTATTTCACTGCCATCTAGCCGGACTAGCTGGTGATCGACGACTTTGTAACCTGCATTGCGGAGACGTTCTTCCCATTGTTTTTTATAGCCGATTTTGCGGGAGTCTTTGAAAAGTCCGGCATCTTCGAGTTGCTTGGTGAGAGCGGCGAATTTGGGGATGTCGGGGTGATCGGGAGGGAGTAATAGTTCTTTGCGGTGGAGGATCGGGGGGTTGGAAGTTGTTGTATAATTTTTAGAAATAGTTTTTGATGAATTGTTTTTTATAGAAGTAGAATGCTGCAATTCTGGAAATTCATGAGAATTAAAATTCTCATATGCAAGCAACGACAATAATGATCCATCTGAATTTATTTTAATAATTGTTGATTTTTGCGCTTCAATACAAAAAAAAGCACGCTCAATTATTGCACGAAAAAAATTCGTTACCAAATGAGCCTGTGATATATGAAAGTAAAAAAAACCACCCACATACTTAAAATTTATTCCATGCAGGTGATGTTCTCCCTTAAAATTTTCCATTGATATATTTTTTCGTAATAGACTCAACCTCTTCTAATACTGACCATAGTGGTCTATTGTCTTCATCTTTTAAAATTTGAATAAGATGAGGCATTCCTGCGTTTGCCAACCCTGAACAATAATCAAATACATACTTTGCATCACTAAGTTTAGATATGTCTTTTGTTAGACCTAAAAAGCTTATTTGCATCAGACTAATTCTATTATCATCTGTACTCAGGATATGCGCAGCGGTTGCATTATATGTATCAGTTTCTTTTTCTGGCAATAGTTTTTTATTTACAGCAAAAAGAAAAGCAACGAACCAAAAGTCGATTTGCCTTTCAAAAGGACAAAACTCTATTGTGTCCGTTGTTTTATTAGAACGGCAGTGTTTTATTACTGAATCCCTATATTTGTTAGGAATTTCAATATTAAATGAGGCAAATGGATTTTCTTTCATGATTTTACTCTAATATTGTTCAATATTCTTTCTTTCGCAAATAAAACATGTTTGGCGATGATTGCATTCACAACGTATAACTCTAGCATCATTAACATTTGGTTTGTTTGCTAACATTTTAGGATAATGTGCTGGATTTGTTAATGTGTAGACTAGCCCTGCTTTTTTATCAAGTATATTTTCCACACCTTGAATTTCATCATGAGTTAAAAATAGTATAATCTGTGACCCCTCTTCGAGCATTTTTCGCAATACTGCTTGCTTTACATATCCTGACATCATTCCCAATGGTGTATCTATAATATTAGGTGCAACAACTTTGCTAACTTTAGTAAGAGCTAAAATAAAGGCTAGTGTGATAGCTCGTCTTGATGCACCATTTAAATCTTGATCTGGATTTAACATATGTCCATGTGAGCCATAAACAATAATATCAAACTCACTTGTCAATTCTGCTTTTGTAATTAGAGTTAAATCATTTGCATTTGGATCAGATCCAATCATATCCAAGAAAATCCGATTCATCTCCATACTTACTTTCTTTAACTCATCATGACGAAGTGCATCAAAAACAGAGTCAAACAAACTCTGGCAGATACGTGCTAGTTTTAGTTTATCAGCAGAATGATCCGTTTTATTAAGTTTCTTTTCCATTCTTCCACGGGTGATTTCAAGATCTGATTTTCTTTCACTAGCTGCTCTAATTTTCTCTGTCAATATAGAAAACTCAGACTCGTGTCCTCTCAGCTTTTTTAGATTTTCCTTTTCTAAAGCTTTATACTCCTGGAGGTTTGAATCCTTCATTTTTGATATTTCATTCTGCTTTTCTTTTAATTCTTGTTCAAACTTGGATATATCCGTATTGCGCTCAAAATAATTCCTGCTTAATGAATTATATTTTTCCAGCCAATTGTTAACATTGTTTGCATCAAAATATTTACTTCTAACATTATAATATAGACTAGAGATTACCTCTTGTCTTGCATCTGAATCACGACTATTCTCAATAGCCTCAAGAATTTTTCTTCTATGAGCTTTTCCTATGTCAGTATTATTTCGCAAATCCTCACCACAAAAACATATTTCCTGACTTAACAATTCCTCTAAAATGGGAATATTTACCTTCGGCAACTGTTTCTTATCATTCATTTCGTTCAGGATTTTTAATCCATCACGTGCAACTTCGGCAATCATGGATTCAGCTAAATCATTGTTTCTAAAAAGAGACGCCACATCTTTTAATGCTCTAGAAGCCGAATCAGTATTTCGGGAAATATTTACCTCACATTTCTTTACTTCTTCTAGTAGTTTACTTTTATCTCCAAGCTTTAATATTTCTTCGATACTACTTTTAATAGATAATGATTCTTTTTCGCCTAACTTTATTAGGTCTGATAATTCAATCTGCTTGTTTTCCCATTCAATAATATCCTCTGTATAGCCATCAATTTTATCATTTACTTCCTGAAGTTCTTTTCCATAATCAGTGTCATCTATCTGAGAGCTGAACTTGCTTGCTACTTGATTGATGTGACGTTTAGTTTTTTCTAATAATTCTAGCCCAAGCAAAGCTTCAATAGCATCTTTTACTCTACGCCGTTTAACACCTTGTGTTGCAGCAGCCTCTATAAATGACATAGCACTATCGCCATCGGTAAAGTAAACATCTTTTAGTGCTTCTGGTATACTATTTTCAATTATGGAGTTGATACGATTTTGTTGAACAGGATTAGTCCCATCAGCAGTTATCTCAAGTAATACTAACTGTTCATTTTCTCGAATAAATGCTCCATTTAACAGTTTTTCGGAACAACTTCTATACAAGCGATAATGGCAGTTTTCTATTCTTTGATTCCCTTTACCAGTTGGAATCACTTGCTCATTTTCAAAATCAATTTCGACAGAAATTTCTATACTTTTACATTGTCCAAGAGAATCAGAAGGATAAAGAGGATATTTGCCTTTGCTAGGAAGTGCTTTTGATCCAAAAAATCCCCAAATGAGTGCAGTTTCAATAGTGGTTTTGCCCGTTTCATTTGCTGCCCGAATAACAGTTAGGGGTTTGTCATTACTAACTGAAAAATCTAAATTTAAATTTTTGAGAAGCCGAAAATTTTTAAAGCCTGCCCTAATTAACTTCATTTCTCAATTCCTAATATCTTGCAATATGGTTGTTGCCTTAGTGATTTCACCACTTATATCGTCGATCATCTTTTGATTACTGATTGATTCAACGCTTGATTCAATCATATAAATTTTCTTACATAAATCGGCAATATATTTTCTTTGATCTTGATTAACGTCTTCAATCAAACTTGACTTATTGTCTATAAGTTCAGATATTTTTTTGTAGCTGATGCTCATTGTATTGCTATCCTATCTAAGATCATTTTTAAGATGTCCATACTACCGTGTGGCTCTAGTCCATTAATACTCAAGTTATTAAAGAACTTTATTCTTTGATATTCACCCTTCATTAAATTTTTGAAATCTATATCTATATTCCTATCAAAAGATGCTGGGATCACCAAGAAATCATGAATAATTGCTTTAGTCTTATTGGTTGATTTCGATTTTCTTAATACTCGCCCAAGTCTTTGAGTCCATTGACGAATCACTGTATTGTTAGCAAGTAAATATGCCGTTTCTGTTTGTGGAATATTAAACCCTTCATCGAGTACCCGTTTAGAAGTCAATACACTTAACTTCCCTGAGTCAAAAGCATTTATCAAAGCTGAGAGTTTTTTCTTGTTTATTGTTTCTTCAGATGTAATTTGATGAAAACTAACATTTCTTTGATTTAAAAGCTTATTAACTGACTTTAACTGCTCAGGATCTTTATCTGTACAGAAAATCAATGATCTATTCAAATCACCATTTTTAATAGGCAATATTCCAGCCAAAGCCACCACTTTTCCATTTGCGCTTTCAATTATTCGCCGACGTTTTAAACAGAGTATTTTCCACTTCTCTTTTTCTTTTGAACTATCTGGGAAATCTGCCGCATAACTTAATTTTTTAATTTGTTGTGTTAGATTAACCCACTCATCCTCTTCATCCTCTTCCAAAATCACTTGGTGTACATGATATTCATATGGAACTAGACAAACACCTATTGCATCTTGTAAGGTAAATTCAAATACAACCTCACCAAAATAATCCAGTAAGAATTTAGTACCTGCCTCATCAAATTGCCGCTCAAATGTAGCAGATAAGCCTAATCTATATTTAAAAATATCTTTAGCCGATTTCTGGAAACCAATACTACCAAGATTATGAACCTCATCTCCAATCAGCATTAAAGGTATATTTGTACTAGCTTTTTCTAAAAGCTTTAAAATTTTTTCAGACTTTATTGCATCATGTGTTAAAATAACAACACTGCATTTAAATAATCCAATCTTTATATTGCGAATAATATCATTTAGTCGTTGACCAAGAGAAGATGATATGATTTCCTGAGTATTTAATGGCTCAACTCCAAAAACTCTAACATCATCAACCCATTGCTGTACTAGTGCAACAGTTGGCACAGTAATTATGACAAAAAGCCGATTTTCCTTTGCACAAACTAATGACGCTGCGATTAATGAAGTTAATGTCTTCCCCCCACCTGTAGCAATTGATAATATTCCTCTCCCCAAATTATTGTTCCATGCTTCTACTGCTTTGCCTTGATGTGAAAAATCACCTGATGTGTAATTTAGCCAATCTGGTATTTTCAAACCACTGGGCTTAGCATCTTCTTCATTTAAACTGTCTGATAAATCCTTAATTAATTTCTCTCTATTCTTATTATCTTTGTTTATTTTTTTTAATTGTGATATGGTTGCATCGTTTAATAAAACCGTCGTTATATTAGGATACAATCCACTCCATATTTTATTAAATGTAGTTTGGATTTTTTCAGTAACCATGCTTGAGTCACTATCATTCCATTCCTTGCTAACTGCTATTTGTTCAAAGTTATCTGATAATCCAGATGCTGTTACATTGCTAGAACCATGAACAGCTACTAAGCCTCTATTTGTCTCAAATATCCAACATTTTGTGTGAAACATTCCTTTATTCTGTAAGGCAACTCTCATTTCAAGTTTTTTTGAAATGATTAAGTAGCTTAAAACTTGAGTGGTTTTATTTCTAAGATTCTCCTCAGTAGGCTTTATATCAGGAAGCAATAAAGGAAGTAAATTTTTTTCTGAGCTAACCGCATCCTTTAAAACATCAAGATCATTCTCCGAAAAGTTAGGGCTAGCAATAAATCTTAATTTTGCACTATCCGACTTTAAAAAATAGCTTAGGGATATTGCTAATTCTCTTAATGATCCGCTTGAGAAATACCCTGTCATACAATCTACTTTCTCGGCTTCACACATAATTGGATAAAAAACCTCTTTATCCAAGCTATGCTCAGATAAAAAATAAAATGGTTTTATATCATCTAAATTCATTTATTCAGCAAGCCAATTAAGTAAAAACTACACATTTTATAATGCACAAATAGCACAAGCCTGATCTTCAGGGTCATCGTCTTCTTGATTTTTCAAAGCATCTTGCCATTTTATTGTGTGGACACCTTTAGCATTACGATTAGCTGTTCGTGTTCCCTCTGTTCGTTCAGCGTGGGCAACTACTTCTTCAAGCGTCTTACCTTGTACCCATGTATAACCTTGCCCTGACTCTTTTTCAATACGAACAGCTTCTGCAAATAGATCAGGATGTTCACGCTTTAACCCCAACCATTCATCTTGTCGTTGAAAGAAGCAAAAGTAACAACCTGAACGACTACGCCACCGATAATATTCTGGAATGCCTACAGTGTTTTCTAAAATGCGGAAAATGTCTGCTCGAATCAATCCATCTTCTATAAAAGGAAAGACTGCTTTAATATTTTCTTTCTGGCTAACATAACCTTCTCGATTCTCGTCTGCTCGAATACCAATGTAAGTTACAACCGGATCAGTACCAACGAATCTTTCAAATGGCTTAATTTTCATCATTGAGGTACACCAACGCTGTCGAGGCGATGGTAAATAGTTATTATGTATTTTTAACCAGTGTTCAAAATCCCGCTCTGGACTCAAACGTTTAATTTCTTTTCCAAGATAAGCCTCTAATTTGTCCAAGAAATCATAAACCTCTTGAAGTTCAGCACCTGTATCTGTAAAAAAATATTCTACTTTTTCATGAAGGCTAGGATAGTTATCTCGAAGGTGAATTGCTAAGGCAGCACTATCTTTTCCACCGGACAAGCCTAAAACATGGCGAGTGCCATCAAGTTGAGAGGCTTCTTGTACAGTTAAGTGTTTAGTCATACCTTACCTCTTTAGCCGTAAAACAGGACGTTGCACAATCACATTCTGCTTAGAAATGTCTGTTGTCTGATAATCACGCAAGAAATCATCCACTAATTCAGCTAATACTGCAAGTTGTAATTCTTTATCAGCACCGGATAGTTGATTATTTAATCGGCTTTTTAGCTCATCTGTGGCTTCTCGCTGCATTTTACTAATTGCAACAGGCTGCTGACGCTCTTTGCCGCCTTTTTTTATTGATTTCAACAAGATGACATCAAACTCATCTTGGCTGTTTTGCCTTTTTTGGTCATGAATGCGCAAAGCCTCAAGATCAAGCATACGCCGAGAATATTCATTCAAGCGCATATCTGCTTGCGCCTTATCACCATCTAGCCACTTTTCCGGTGACTTCTTGCCAATGAACATTAAGATACTGATAAACCAATCATTATCATCTTTTTCCGTATTCGTCAGACGATTGATGAATGCTTTCAAACCATCGGTATCGACTGTGTACGCATCAAGTCCTAAGTAACGACCTGTGACACGTCGCATCTCAGGGATCGTTGCATCAGGCTTGAGCCGTAGAGCTTGCGCTAAGAAACCTTGTTGCTGCTCCAGCATTTTAGAGTAAGCATGTTTCAATGCACTCAACGTATCTTTGAGCGTATCAACATAGCCATCAAACTTGCTTTGTTGATCAGGGCGAGTATCAAATCCTAACGCTTGTGGAATGCCCTCAAATAACAATTGCTCAGGTGATTTTGCCAGATGGAAAGCATTACGGAATGCCTTAGCTTGCTCAGAAAGATCGCTAGTTCTTTGTGTGTACTCATTGAGTCCGCCCACAAACGTAGCCAATGGCTTTATTGCTTGTACTACTGTCCGTTCTTTGCCATCGCTGAACAATGCCGTCACATATTGTTTGAAGATCGAAGCACGGATACCCTCAACCCTGAACAACTGCACCTTGAACAGTTCCGGTGTTTTAACAAAGCGTTCTAATACTTCTTTTGAAAGCGTTGGTACATAGCACCCCTCTTCATACAAAGCGAGTTCATCCTGATGGACAAGGTAAGCCGTCAAGTACAACACGGGCAAAACGCCCTGTTTCAAGCCGTAAGGTGTTCTGGTCAGTTCGTTATTGAGGTCACTAAAAGCCCTAGCTTGCTGATCGGTGGAATCCAAAAATTCCTCAATCGCCGCCCACGTTCTATGCAAGCTGCTACCGCTAGGGGGAGAGCGAAAAGCCCATTGTCCTTGTTCATTCTGTTGATGAACGCCCGTTGCATGAAGTAAAGCAAGGTACATTGCCTTTTCAGGTGGGAATTTCTCAATACCTAAATATTCTTGATCTGAGTTAAACAACATCATCTCAAGCAAGCGGTTACGCCCCGCTGCGGCTTGGCTCGATGGCTTATCACGGTTGATCAACTCATTCTTAATTTCAGGCATATAGCAATAGAGCTTGCCCAAAACATCGGATAAGGTACTTTGGAAAGCCTGTTTGCTCGCAATAGGTAATGGTTTTTGCTGCCAAAACCAATGGCTACGCTGTGGCTGTTCCAACAGTAAGTAGACTTGAGCCTCTTCTGCTTTCAATGCCAATTGGTAATAGTCACGAAATTCACGTTGAGCCACCGGGTCAGAATGTAACTCTTGGGATTTGTTTTGGACGGCTTCCAATGCCAACACATCAGCAACCGCATCACGCAACGTTGCCGCATGAGGATAATTCACCAACACATCTAACGGTGATGCGTTAGCTACCACTCGTTTAGTGAATGTATCCTCATCTTGCCGATCTTCCGCAAGGTAGAAGACAATTCTAGGTGTGCTTGCACTTTCGCCCAACTTACCCAATGAACCCGCATCAATGAAGGCAGTGGTGAAATATTGCATCGAGCCTTTTTGAATGGAGAATTTACGCGCCACAATCGGCATATCACCATGTTGCTTGCTTAAGCGTTCTGCCAAACTGAAGACACCGAGCTTGCCACGTTCTTCTTGTAAACGTGCCTCAAGATCAAAATCGCTACCTTGCCAAACGCGGTATTCGTTGTTGTATTTACGAAGCTGTAGCACAGCTCGTTTTTGCAAAATATCTAATGCAGCTTCTACAGCAGGCGAATCCTTCAAGCATACTGCCAAAATATCTTTAGAGGCTTTTAATCCTGCTTGTGCGCCAATGAGATTCAGCAAGCCTACGGTTTTCAATATCTTCACTGCATCAGAATTATCATCACCCAAGCGTTCTAATGCTGTCACCACCTCAGCCCAACGCCGATGCGTCAGATGATCAACAACCGCAGCCGGTTGATTACTGATGAAGTAATCGTAAATTTCCCACGGATAAATCCAATCACCCAATTGCTCTAAACGCTTGAGACTGTCTTGAAAACCAAACGCCTCATGACTCCCCAAATAGTTAAACAAGGTGCGTTCATTTTGGGCTATTTTTTGGCATAGCAACGGCAACAACAAAGCACTAACCGGATGTAGCGGGTAACATTGCTGGAATAATTGACTGGCAGAAGACTGATTCAATGCACTAGGTAGAGCGTTGGTATCAGCTAACATTACCGCTAGTTGATCAGCCTGAATTGCAATATTTTTAGGTAGCTTTTTCGGTTGCTCAATAGCTTTGCCGACAATTCGCAAGGTTTGTTCTGCCGATTCCAAAAAAGGAATGACCTCAAAACGTCCTTGTACTTTTGCCCATTCGTTTTGTTGAGTCCGCCCTAGTCCTCGTGCGTATTGTTCAAAGGATTGATGCAACAGTACGAAAATAGACAGAATTGCACCATCTTCCCGTTCACATCCTTTGTAGGCATGTTCTGCCAAGGCTTGTAACAAATAAATATCATTGGTTTCAGGATGACGAGCTTCGTACTCAAGAAATTTACCTAATTCATCAATGACGATCAGTAAACCCTCACCTTTTTCAGTCGCAATAGCTTCTTGCAATTGGCTGATAACATCAATGATCTGAGTGGCAGTAACAATACTCTGCAAGGTCAAGTGTTTTATTTGTTCAAGTACTAACGGAAATTTACGTTGCTTCCTCGAAAAAAATGCAGTTGCTCCATCAAGCAAGGCTGTACTTAATCGTTGACTTAATGGTTCAGGACTACCGGTTAAGAATACACGGCAATGTTCTTGAGGAATCCCATCAACATTACAAAATTTTCCAAAAATGTCCTGATCATTCTCTTCTAAAATGTCTTGCGCTAGAATCGTTGCAGGATCATTTCTAGCACCTAGTAAATGAGACAAGAATACAGCGAATGAAGATTTTCCTGAACCGTAAGGCCCCATTAATGTCCATGCACGCGGCATACTTCCAATCTTTTCGATGGTTTCACCGATTCTATCTAAAGTATCTAATGCGCGGGTTGTAGGAATATATGCCTTTACAACATCGACAGAATCAGCATCACGCTCAAGATTAATAGAGCGCGTGTAATTAGTATTTACTTGTATCTTTTCAACCAAGCTCATGCTGCTGCCTCATACAAATTATTTTGTGCGTAGTATTGTTTCAAGTACATCATAGGATCAATGTTGATGTCCTGTGTTTTGTAGAGCCGATTAATACCTGCCGTTTCTCTGAAATCGAATACATTATTTTTGCGCTGCTTCAATTGCTCTAATTTGAACAGAAAAGCGTTCTCGGTTAGGCAAAAAACTGCACCTGGCGCAGGATAATCGCTTTTTCCATACATCAAATCCTCAATAGCTAAAGAGGTTTGCTTAGTCTCATTAAAAAGAGAAGCAACTGCATAAGCCACTATTTCAATAGGTAGATGATCCTGCTCCCCAATCTGTACCTTGTGAGTTTTGCCATCAGGTAACAGAGAAAGCAGTTTGAGTGTCGTAAACGGTGCATCCAGAAATTCATCGGACACTTGCTTTGTCTTGCTAGGACGAGCATCCGAATACATCCGCAAAGTGACAACAGCATCGTTCTTCAGGGTATTTTTAGAGTATTTTCCACTTGCCTGTTGTTTCAAAAAATCTGCCAAGGCTTCGGTTGCCTCCGCTGTCGTGAACTCAGGCTTGTGGTAACGATTGAATAACCAATAGGAGCAGGTCGCCACTTCGGGGTTACTTGCCATCTGCCAATGAAGTAACCAAATAGTTGCCTCATCTTCCAGATACGGGTCACACCCTGTTTTTTCATCAAAAATGAAATCACCTAACGGAGTGGCTCTATAGCCATCTTCAAATTTTTCAAGGATTTGTGCTGCGTGCGCCCAATAGCGAATGGCATTTACCATATTCTTACCAACGCCCAGCCTGACCGTTGCATCATCAGCATCAAAAACGCGAGCATCATTCTTCACTTCTTGATAGGCTTTCGTTAGCCAGCTATAGCGCAGTGAAAATGTTTCATGCCTGCCAAAAACAACTCTTTTAGGATTAAATTTCATACAGATATTCGCTCGCCATTTACTTTTTCTTCTGGAATGACGGGTGCAGCTAGTGATAACGTAAGCTGTTGCTTGCCTTTGAGGAAAGACTCAACATTTGCCAAAAACCAGCTTTTCAAACTGACGTTATTTATCATAAGCTGTTCATATAATTCTTGTTTTGTCTCTGGATTTATTTCAATGACAATTCTGCCACTCACACCTCTTGCCATACTATTTTGCTCCATTGGCACTATGTCACATAACACGTTTAGTGTAACATTACACAGGTGACAGTAATATTCAAATTAGCTGTTTTTTTAACAGAAAATAAACCTTAAAAAGTGAAGCTAATGATTCCACAAAGATTTCTCAACTACGTTTCCGACATGAATACATGGTATGCCGATGGACGACGCGAACCACAAAAGCCACTTCTACTATTGCTAGCATTAGACGGGTACAAGCCGGAAAACCCCGCCTAATGGCTTTCGATGAAATCGAGGAAAAGCTGCAACAAATCATTGAAGACTTCGGTCCCAATCGTCCACCTCATCCAGAATACCCTTTTTGGCACTTACACTCAGAAAAAATCTGGGAAATTCCGCAAAGTCACACTGTCCCCACCACAAAATCCGGCAGTGCCAGCAGAAAATACCTTCGCGACCACAAAATACAAGGTGGCTTTAGCATGGAAGCATTTGACTTGCTCACCGCTGATCCTGAACTGCTGGAACAGGCGGCAATGATCTTGCTAGACGACAACTATCCCGCCTCAATCCACCAAGACGTGTTGGATGGCGTGGGGCTGGAAATAGACGTGACTTCGACTTAAGCCTAGCCCTTGGCACACATCAACCACTTTAGCGTATACTCACATTGCTGTTCTTCAAAGGCGAAAACACAAATGATCAGGTGGGTTATAACATGACAGCAGAAAGTTTACTGAGCAGGATCACAGTCGAATCCGGTAAGTGTGGTGGTCGCCCTTGTATCCGAGGGTTGCGTATCCGTGTGCAGGATGTTCTCGGAATGTTGGCAGAGGGGATGGCAAACAACGAGATCCTCGAAGATTATCCCTATTTGGAACAAGCTGACATCCGCGCCGTACTGATGTATGCCGCTCGCCAATTTGACCACCCCGTGTTAAAGGCTGCCTGATGCGTTTTATCGTTGGAGAAAGCTGGACATTGTAGTTACTGCCACAATGTCTTACCCTAAAAACACAACTCTCCCCTTGACCGTTTGGCTAGGTCAAATGCTCTTGGGGCAACAAGCCGCTTTCGGGCGGCTTTGTCATTCAGATTCAAGCCACTTCCCAGATAATCCCCGTTATTGAATAAAATTTCATTGCCTGTTCATCCCGTTTCGCGGAAAATCTTGTGTAGCATTCACAACAAAAAACGTGCGTTATATCAAGGCAGCACACCAGTTATCCGGCATAGAATTTGCACAACAACACCTGCCGGTTACGCGAATAAGGAGACAACATGGACACCACCACGGTAAACCTAGCGAACGTGGCTAGCCCCGCCCCGCTGCATTGCGCCATCAGTGTGGCGTTGCGACAGCATTATCAAGCGCTTAGCAGCGTTCACATGCGTGAGCTATTCGCCGCTGATCCGCAACGTTTTGAACGCTTTTCCCTGCAAGTCGGCGATATTCTGCTCGACTATTCCAAAAACCGTATTACCGCTGAAACCCTGCAACTGCTCACCCAACTCGCCGAAGTCGCCGACGTAGCAGGTTGGCGCGACCGCCTCTTTAACGGTGAGAAAATCAATAACACCGAAGACCGAGCCGTCTTGCACACCGCCTTGCGCAATCAAAGCAATACCCCTGTGCTGGTCGATGGCGCAGATGTTATGCCTGCCGTCAACGCCGTCATTGCGCAAATGGGCGTGTTTGCCGAACGGGTACGCAGCGGCACGTGGACAGGCTACACTGGCAAACCGATCGTGGATGTGGTCAATGTCGGCATCGGCGGCTCAGATTTAGGGCCGCACATGGTCTATCAAGCCTTGAAAGACTATCGCCATGCCCGCTTGAACATGCACTACGTTTCCAACGTCGATGGCGCACACATCAAAGAAAAGCTCGAAACGCTTGACCCTGCAACCACCCTGTTTATCGTTGCCTCCAAAACCTTTACCACCCAAGAAACCATGACCAACGCGGATTATGCGCGGGAATGGTTCTTGCAACACGCAGAAGATGCAGCGCATATCGCCCAGCATTTCGTGGCGGTTTCCACTAACCGTGACGCGGTGGTGGCGTTCGGAATTGACCCTGACAATATGTTCGGCTTCTGGGATTGGGTGGGCGGGCGTTACTCGCTGTGGTCAGCGATTGGGCTTTCCATCGTGCTCGCTGTCGGTGCAGATAACTTCAAAGCCTTGCTGAGCGGCGCACACGCAATGGATACGCATTTCCGCACTGCACCGTTTGAGCGCAATATGCCGGTAATCCTCGCGCTATTGGGCGTGTGGTACAGCAACTTTTTTGGCGCGGAATCGCACGCGGTGTTGCCTTACGACCATTACTTGCGCAGCTTACCGCTGTACTTACAGCAAGCCGATATGGAAAGTAATGGCAAATCGGTAGACCGTGACGGCAACACCGTCGATTACAACACGGGACCAATCATCTGGGGCACGAGTGGCATTAACGGGCAACACGCGTTTTACCAATTGCTGCACCAAGGCACACGCCTCATTCCGGCGGATTTCATTGTGTCGGTCACGGAGCAAAACAGCTTGCCGGAACAGCATGACATCCTCATGGCAAATTTCTTGGCACAAACCGAAGCCTTAATGCACGGGCGCACCCTCGACGAAACCCTCAGCAGCGGTGTGACCGCACCACACGCCCCCAAAGTGTTTGCAGGCAATCACCCCAGCAATGCCTTGCTCTTGGATGCGCTCACTCCACACAGTTTAGGAATGCTGATTGCTCTCTACGAACACAAGATTTTCGTGCAAGGCATTATCTGGAACTTGAACTCCTACGACCAATGGGGGGTGGAATTGGGCAAACAACTTGCCAAACGCATCCTGCCCGAATTGACCGCCACCAGCACCGTGAACACCCACGATGCGTCCACCAATGGCTTGATTAACCACTACCGTCAGCGCCGCCCGACCCGCTGAGTATTTTTTAAAAATAACATGAGCTTCACCCACTCGCGTGAAGAGGAAGAAAGCATGACATTGGATAGAAATCAACAGGCTAAACTGTATCGCTATTACACAGAGCCGAAGATGGTCACGGAATTGACCCGTAAAACCCTCGCCTTGGTATTGGCTGGCGGCGAAGGTTCTCGTCTGAAAGACCTCACCATGTGGCGGGCAAAACCTGCCGTCCCCTTTGGAGGCAAATACCGCATTATCGACTTCGCGCTGTCGAATTGCGTGAATTCGGGTATCCGCCGTGTGGGGGTGCTGACGCAATACAAATCGCATTCCATGATCCGCCACCTGCAACGCGCTTGGGGCTTTATGCGGGCAGAAATAGGCGAATTCGTGGAAATTCTCCCCGCACAACAACGCACCAGCAAAAAGGAATGGTATCAAGGCACGGCAGATGCGCTGTTTCAGAATATCGACATCGTGCAGCGCCATGACCCTGACTACGTGTTAGTGCTGGGTGGCGACCATATTTACACGATGGATTATGCCAAAATGCTCATGCACCACCACGCGACTGGCGCGGATTTCACGGTGGGCTGCATCGAAGTTCCCGTGGAAGAAGCCAAAGAATTTGGGGTCATGTCGATAGACAGCGACACGCGCATTACCAAATTCATGGAAAAGCCTGCACACCCCGAAGAAATTCCCGACAAACCGGGCATGGCACTCGCGTCGATGGGTATTTACATTTTCTCGCGGGATTTCCTCTACAAAGTGCTCTACGAAGACGCGGCAAAACTGCATTCCTCGCGTGATTTCGGCAAAGACATTATTCCCTCGAATATCCACACCTCCAAAGCGGTAGCGTACCCGTTCCGCAAAAATAACGGCGAACCGGGCTACTGGCGTGACGTGGGAACGGTGCATTCCTACTGGCAAGCCAATATGGAACTGTGTGCGGTAGAGCCAGAACTGAATTTGTATGACCGCGATTGGCCAGTGTGGACGTACCAAGCGCAATACCCACCCGCGAAATTCGTGTTCGACGATGAGGGCTGCCGTGGGGAAGCGATTGACTCGCTGATTTCGGCAGGCTGCATCCTTTCCGGTGCACGGGTAAAACGTTCAATGGTGTTTTTTGCTACCACCATTGGGAAATACAGCCATATTCGCGATTGTGTGATCCTGCCCAAAGTCAGCATTGGTGAACACTGTCGGATTACCAAAGCCATTATCGACAAAGGCACGGTCATACCAAACGGTATGATTATCGGCGAAGACCTCGAACTCGACCGTAAACGCTTCCACGTCAGCCCTGAAGGCATTGTGCTGGTCACGGCGGAGATGATGGGGCAAAAACTTCACTCAGGCGATAGGGATATGTTATGGCGAATGGCCAGTTAAATGTTGTGCTGTGCTGGCACATGCACCAGCCGTGGTATCGCAATGGGTTAGACGGTGAATACCGTTTGCCGTGGGTTTACCTGCATGGCATTAAAGATTACAGCGACATGGCGGCACATCTGGAAAAACAGAACCGGATGCGTTGCGTGGTCAACTTTGCGCCGGTCTTGCTGGAGCAAATCGACGATTACGCCCAGCAATTAAGCAGCTTCTTGCATAACGGTAAACCGATGCAAGATAAGTTGTTGAACCTATTGGCAGGTGTTGCCCCCGTACCGCTTGATAAAGTGGCGCGGGCTGAATTGATTGCGGAATGCCAGCGTTGCCATGCGCCGACCATGATTCACCCGCACCCGACGTTCCAGCGCTTATTTAAAATGATTGGGGCAACCGATGAAACAGGTGTGGGCAGCAAGCGCTTCCGTTGCTCGCTGGCGCATTTAAGCGACCAGTACTTCTTAGACTTGCTGACGTGGTATCACTTGGCGTGGCTGGGGCAATCGTTGCAAGAGCTGCCCATCGTGCAGCGCTTATTGCAACAAGGCAGCGAATTCAGCTTAACTGATCGGCGTGACTTGTTGAGTGTGATCTGCGATTGTTTGAGCGGCTTGATCCCACGTTATCGCAAGTTGGCAGAATCGGGGCGGGTGGAGTTGTCGATGACCCCGTACATGCACCCGATTGTGCCGCTGTTGAACAACTTCCAGAACTTACGCTGTTCCTTGCCGGATGCGCCTGTACCGCAAACTACTGTGTATCCAGATGGCGAAGCGCGTTCCCGTTGGCATTTACAAAAAGGTATCGATGTATTCCAGCATTATTTTGGGATAAAACCGCAAGGCGTGTGGCTCTCCGAAGGTGGCATCAGCGAAGACGCGGTGCAATTGCTGGATGAGCTGGGTATCCGCTGGACGGCTTCTGGCGAAGGTGTGTGGCGCAACAGTTGCCGCTTGTCCGGTTACGACGGCGAAGACGAACACAGCAAACGCAGCTTGTTCATGCCGTATCAGCAACCCGATAGCAATGTACGTTTGTTCTTCCGTGATGATGGCTTGTCGGATTTGATCGGCTTTAAGTACAGCGATTGGCACGCTCGCGATGCAGTAGCCGATTTTGTGCAACATCTGGAAAACATTGCGGTATTCCTCAACCACAACGCCCCCAACCAAGTCGTACCAATCATTTTGGATGGCGAAAATGCGTGGGAATATTACCCAAAAAACGGCGCGTATTTCCTCGATGCGCTGTACGCCGCACTCAGCCATTCCGACCAAATCAAGATGGTGACGTTTGCGCAAGCCAGCAACTTGCCAACGCGCACCTTGCCTGCGATTTGTGCGGGCAGTTGGGTGTATGGCTCATTCTCAACGTGGATTGGGTGTACCGATAAGAATCGTGGTTGGGATTATCTGGCGGCGGCAAAAGTGACTTTTGATGATGTCATGGCAGCAGGGACGTTGGATACGCAGCAGCAAGAACTGGTCAGTCGCCAGTTAGGCATTTGTGAAGGCTCGGACTGGTTCTGGTGGTTCGGTGATTACAATCCGGCAGATAGCGTGCGCGATTTCGAGCACCTGTTCCGCCAGCAATTACGCAAGCTGTATGAAATGTTGGGTGTCATTGCGCCCACGTATTTGGATAAACCGATGTCACAAGGTGGCGCGTCCGCTGAAAATGCTGGCACGATGCGTAGGAATACCTGATGGGCATACACAATATCGGACGGGCGGCTGGCGTATTGTTGCACCCAACGTCCTTGCCAAGTGGCAAGCTGGATGCGGATGCGTACCGCTGGGTCGATTGGCTGGCGGAAGCAGGCTTTAAGGTCTGGCAAATGTTGCCACTGGGTGTGCCGTTGGCAGGGCTTTCGCCGTATCAATGCGCGTCTGCGTTTGCCGTAAACCCTAATTTATTTTCTTTGCCCCCTTCACCCCTTGCGGGGGAAGGGTTGGGGATGGAGGGAACTGCGCAGCAGCCCTGTACTTTCGATGCGTGGTACGACAACCAAAAACATTGGGTCGAAGACTACGCCCTGTTTATGGTGCTCAAACAGCAATATCAGGGGCAGGAATGGAGCGAATGGTCAGAACCCTTACGCCTGCGTGACCCCAAAACCCTGTTTGCGGCACGCGGCGAACACGCCGAAGCTTTGGCAGCCATTATCCACGAGCAATACGACTGCTGGCTGCAATGGCAAGCCTTACGCACTTATGCCACGGCACGCGGTGTAGCACTCTTCGGCGACATGCCCATCTTCGTCGCTTACGACAGCGCGGACGTGTGGGCGCACCCCGAACGTTTCTTACTGAATGAAAACGGCGCCCCCACGTTTGTCACGGGTGTTCCCCCCGACTACTTCTCCGAAACGGGGCAGCGTTGGGGCAATCCGCACTACGACTGGGCATACATGCAGACGGAAAACTTCCAGTGGTGGCAACAGCGTCTTGCCTATCACTTTGAATTTTTCGATTTGGTACGTTTGGATCACTTCCGGGGGCTAGAAGCAAGCTGGATGATTCCATCAACCGAACCAACTGCTATCAACGGTTATTGGCAGAAAGTGGCAGGTGATGCCATGCTGGAAAGCCTGCAAGCGAGCATGGGTAATATTCCGCTGGTTGCCGAAGATTTGGGCGTGATTACCCCAGAAGTGACGGCATTGCGCGACAAATACGGTCTACCCGGCATGAGTGTATTGCAATTCGGCTTTGATCACTTTGACGATAACCCGCACAAACCGCACAATGTACGCGAGAACACCGTGTATTACACGGGAACACACGATAACGATACCTTACAGGGTTGGTTTACCAGCTTAAGTGAGGAAGCACAGCAACACGTTTTGTGGGTGTTAGGCATTCAGGATGCCGCGCAGGTGACGGATGCGATGCTCGACACCATTTTCGATAGCCGCGCCTTGCTTGCCATCATTCCCCTGCAAGACTTGTTGCATCTGGGCAGCGCTGCTCGTATGAATATTCCCGGCACGGTCGACAACAATTGGCTGTGGCGCTTCGACTGGTCAGACATACCGGATACTCTGGCATCACAATTGCATGAAAAACTACAGGGACACCAGCGAAATGAACGAGAACTTACGTCGGATACAACAAGGCACACATCACGACCCGTTTGATTGGCTGGGATGGCATCCGCTACCGGATGGCAACTGGGTGCTGCGTACTTTCATGCCTGCCGCTGAAGCGGTTAACGTCGTCGGGCATGGACTGATGACACGCCTAGAAGGTACTGATTGTTTTGAAGCGAGGCTACCCTCTCCGACTGACACTGCTCCCTCGCACCCCGCCCTAAGCTGGCAGGACAAACAATCGGGCAACTGGCACGATGCCGTCTGTCCCTACACGTTTGCTGCACAGGTGGGCGACCTTGACCTGCATCTCCTCGGGCAAGGTCGCCATCACCACGCGTGGAAAGTACTCGGTTCACACGCCAGCAGCGTCGATGGTATCGCAGGCACGTTGTTTGCGGTCTGGGCTCCGGCGGTCAAACGCGTTAGCGTGATCGGCGATTTCAATGCGTGGGATGGTCGTTGTCACCCAATGCGCGTGCGCGGCGATTCTGGTGTGTGGGAAATTTTTATCCCCGGCATTGCAGTCGGTACGTCTTACAAATACGAAATCCTCAATCGACACGATGCCATCGTGGTCAAAACCGACCCGTATGCACAGCAAATGTTCATGCGCCCTGAAACCACGTCCCGCGTTCCCAACGATGTCCCGCATCCTTGGCAAGATAGCGCATGGATTGCTGCGCGTGAACAGTTTGATTGGCAACATCAACCGATGAGCGTGTACGAATTGCACCCCGGTTCATGGCGCAAACACCCCGACGAGCGTTTCTATTCGTGGGCAGAATTAGCCGCCACGCTGATTCCCTACGTCACTGATTTGAATTACACCCATATCGAATTAATGCCCGTCGCGGAACACCCGTTGGATGAATCGTGGGGTTATCAAGTCTCTGGCTACTACGCGCCTACCGCCCGTTACGGTACGCCAGATGATTTCCGCGCTTTCGTGGATGCCTGCCACGTCGCAGGCATTGGCGTATTGCTGGATTGGGTACCGGCGCATTTTCCCAAAGATGATTTTGCGCTGGCAAAATTCACGGGCGAACCGCTCTACGAACACGCAGATCCGCGCCGGGGTGAACATCAGGATTGGGGTACGCTGATTTTCGATTTCGGGCGCAATGAGGTGAAAAACTTTCTGATTTCCAATGCGCTGTATTGGATTGATGAATTCCACATTGACGGGCTGCGGGTGGATGCGGTGGCTTCAATGCTGTATTTGGACTATTCGCGCAAAGCGGGCGAATGGTTGCCAAACCAGTACGGTGGGCGCGAAAACATTGAGGCGATTGCGTTCCTGCGTGAAATGAATACCGTGGTGCATGGCTATTTCCCCGGCGTATTAACGATTGCGGAAGAATCCACCTCATGGCCTGCGGTATCGCGCCCCGTGGAAATCGGCGGCTTGGGTTTCAGCATGAAATGGAACATGGGTTGGATGAACGACAACCTCAAGTACATTGAGCAAAACCCCATCCACCGCAAATACCACCACAACTTGCTGACCTTCAGCCAAATGTACGCTTACGCGGAAAACTTTGTGCTGCCACTCTCGCATGACGAAGTGGTGCATTTGAAGCACAGTATGCTGGATAAAATGCCGGGGGATTACTGGCAAGCCTTCGCCAACTTGCGGCTGTTTTACGCGTGGCATTACGCGCACCCCGGTAAAAAGCTGCTGTTTATGGGCAGTGAATTCGGGCAGTGGGCAGAATGGAACGTGAAAAAAGAACTGGATTGGGCGCTGTGCAGCTTTCCAGCACACGATAGCATTCGCCATTTGCTGCGCGATTTGAACGGCTTGTATCGGCAAGAAGCGGCGTTGCATCACTACGATTTTGACGGACGCGGCTTCCAGTGGATTGATTGCCACGATTCGGATCAGTCGATTCTCAGCCTGATTCGCCACGGCGAAAACCCTGACGATAAGTTGATTATATTGCTAAACTTTACGCCTGTGCCGCGGTATGACTACCGCATTGGCGTACCCGCTGCGACCAATTACTGCGAAGTGCTGAATACCGATTCGAGCTATTACGGCGGCAGCAATTGTGGCAATGCGGGCATGATTCCGGTGCAAAATCACGCGTGGATGGGCTTTGAACATTCCGTCACGGTTACTCTGCCGCCTCTCGCGGCGCTGTTTTTACGGGCTTGTTGATGAAATTATTGTTTGTGACCAGTGAAGCCTACCCCTTGGTGAAAACCGGCGGATTGGGTGATGTCGCGTATAGCTTGCCAGTGGCATTGCAACGGGCGGATGTGGATGTGCGCCTGTTACTGCCCGGCTACCGCGAGTTATTGCGTAAGTTACGCAGCGTGCAAATCCTCGGCTGGCTGGAATTGCAAGGCGCGGGGCAAGTACACACAGTGCGTATTCTGCAAAGCCAGCACCCTGATTACCCGTTCCCGCTGTGGATTGTGGATTGCCCGGCGCTGTTTGATCGCCCCGGCAACCCGTATTTGCAACCGAATGGCTATGATTGGGCGGATAATGCCGAACGTTTCACGGTATTTTCCCGCGCTGCCGCCGAATTGGCGCGGGATGCGCTAGGGATTGGCTGGACACCGGATGTGGTACACGCGCACGACTGGCAAACCGGCTTAGTGCCTGCGTTTCTGGATATGTTGCCGCAACGCCCACAGCGCGTGTTCACCATTCACAATATGGCTTACGGCGGGCATTTTTCGCAAGCCGATTTCGTGAATCTGCACCTACCGAGCTACTGGTGGTCAGCGGAAGGGGCGGAATTCTACGGCGGCTTTTCGATGCTGAAAGCGGGTATCGTGTATTCGGATGTGGTAACGACGGTTAGCCCGACGTATGCACGCGAAATTTGTACCCCCGCGTTTGGCTACGGCATGGATGGCTTGCTGCAATCGCGCAGTTACAAGTTGCACGGCATTCTTAATGGCGTGGATAACGACGTGTGGAATCCGGCAACAGACCCGCAATTGCCCGCACATTACTCTGCCGACGCTATCCAGCCGGGTAAAAGCCAGAACAAAGCGGCCTTGCTGCAACGTTTTGGGGTGAAAAATCCGGCTGAACACCTGCCATTCCCGTTATTGGGCATGGTCAGCCGTTTGGTAGAACAAAAAGGCGTAGATTTAATCATCAACGCCATCCCCAGTTTGCTGGCAAGTACCGACGCCCGTTTCGTACTGATCGGCGCTGGGCATGGCTATTTTGAGCAACGTTTGCGGGAATTGGCAGCGCAACACCCTGAACGCGTGTTCGTGTTCATCGGCTATGACGAGCAACTCGCGCATTTGCTGGAAGCGGGGGCGGATATGTTTTTGATGCCGTCACGCTTTGAGCCGTGCGGGCTAAACCAGATGTACAGCTTGCGCTATGGCACGCCACCGCTTGTGCTGCATACCGGTGGGCTGGCAGATACGGTGGTGGATACGTCCGCCGTGAATCTGGAGCAGGGCATTGCGGATGGTTTTGTGTTCCATGAACCGCTGACCAGTGCGCTGAAGGGTACGATCTTGCGAGCCATTGATTACTTTTACCAGCCAACTGTCTGGCAACACATCCAGACAACTGGCATGAAACATGCTTTCGGATGGGATAACAGCGCCGCCGCCTATTTGGCGTTATACAAGAAAGGAGCCTCACAGTGACAGAACAGTTTTCACACCACATCCCTTATGTACCCGTACCGCTCGATCCGCTCCCAAATGATGCGGAAGCCTTGGGCAATGATTTTCAGCGTTACCTCTCGTACCATCTGGGACGCTTTCAGGGGTGTCCATCGGTTTATTTATATCAAGCACTGGCTTACACCTTGCGGGATCGTTTGATGGTGGATTGGCGCGGGACGTGGGGCGATTACCTGCAACCGGGTCGCCGCCGTGCTTACTACATGTCGCTGGAATTTTTGATTGGGCGTTCACTCGGCAATAACTTGCTGAACCTCGATATTGGTGAACCGACCAAAACAGCATTGCTAAACTATTGCACCGATCTGGAAGAAGTGTCCGAGCAAGAACCGGATGCGGGTTTAGGTAACGGTGGCTTAGGGCGCTTAGCAGCGTGTTTTATGGACAGTTGTGCCACGCTGCGTTTACCGGTAGTAGGTTACGGGATTCGCTACGAATACGGCATGTTCCGCCAACACATTGAAAACGGCTACCAGATCGAAGACCCTGACCATTGGCTGCGTGACCCAAATCCGTGGGAATTGGAACGTGCCGAATACAGTCAGAAGGTGCAATTTGGCGGTTATACCGAACATTTCCTTGACCACAGTGGCAAGCAACGCGTGCGTTGGGTCGGGACCAATGACGTACTCGCCGTACCGTTTGACATGCCGATTTCCGGCTATAAAAACGGCACCGTGAACACCTTGCGCTTGTGGAAAGCCACCGCGACGGATGAATTCAACCTCGACGAATTCAATGCAGGCAGTTATACCGAAGCGGTCGAAGCCAAGAACCACGCCGAACACATTTCGATGGTGCTCTACCCCAACGACAGCAGCGAAAACGGTAAGGAATTGCGCTTACGTCAGCAATATTTCCTCGCCTCTGCCAGCTTGAAAGACGCGATCCGCTTGTGGGAACGTCAGGGCAATCGTGATTACAGTCAGTTTGCTGCCGAACACGTTTTCCAAATGAACGATACGCACCCGACCATTGCGGTCGCGGAATTAATGCGTATATTGATGGATGACAAAGGCTTGGGTTGGGATGATGCTTGGGCGATTACGTCCAACTGCATGGCGTACACCAACCACACTTTGCTGCCGGAAGCGCTGGAACGCTGGGCAGTGCATTTATTTGCCAAACTGTTGCCACGCTTGCTGGAAATTATCTACGAAATCAATGCACGTTTCTTGCGCCAAGTGGCAATGAAATGGCCAGGCGATACCGAACGCCAACGCCGCATGTCGATCATCGAAGAAGGTAGTTCGCAACAAGTACGCATGGCATGGCTAGCGATTGTGGGCAGTTTCTCGGTGAATGGCGTGGCAGCGTTGCATTCGCAATTGCTGGTGGATGGCTTGTTCCACGATTTCTACCAGCTCTGGCCGGACAAATTCAACAATAAAACCAATGGTGTCACCCCACGGCGTTGGGTGGCTCATGCCAACCCTGGCATGACGGCGTTGATCAGTGAACACATTGGCGACGGCTGGATTCGCGATTTAAGCCAGTTGGAAAAACTCAAGCCGTTGGCAGGGCCGGAATACACCGCGTTTCATGCGCAATGGCGTGAGGTGAAATACGCCAACAAGCAACGTTTGGCGGCTTTGGTGAAGAAAGAATGCGGGGTCGATTTCAACCCGAATGCCCTGTTCGATGTGCAAGTGAAACGGATTCACGAATACAAACGCCAATTACTGAACCTGCTGCATGTGGTGCATTTGTATCGCCGTATCAAACTCGGCAAGCTGGATCATTGGGCAGACCGTTGCGTATTGATCGGCGGGAAAGCCGCCCCCGGTTACGCAATGGCAAAGCGCATTATCAAGCTAATCAACAGCGTGGCGGAAGTGGTCAATAACGACCCTGATGTGGATGGGCGTTTGAAAGTCGCCTTCATCCCCAACTATCGGGTGTCGAGCATGGAAATCATTGCGCCCGCCGCGAATTTATCCGAACAAATTTCTACCGCAGGCAAGGAAGCGTCTGGCACGGGCAATATGAAGTTCATGATGAACGGCGCATTGACCATCGGCACGTATGACGGTGCGAATATCGAAATTTTGGAAGCCGTGGGCGAACCTAACTTCTTCCTGTTCGGCTTGCGGGCGGATGATGTGGATGAATTACGCCATTGCTACCATCCGTGGCATTACGTGGAACAGGATGAGGATTTGCGCGGGGTAATTGAGCTGATCCGCAGCGGTCACTTCAACATGACCGAACCGGGCATTTTCGACATGGTGTTGGATGCGCTGCTCAGTAGCAACGACCCGTGGATGACGCTGGCGGATTTCCGCAGCTACGTGAATGCGCAAGAACATGTCGCGGTAGCCTGGCAAGATCAGGAACATTGGACGCGCATGAGTATTCTGAATACGGCAAGCAGCGGGTTCTTCTCCACTGACCGCACGATGGCGGAATATAACCGCGATATTTGGAAGCTGAAGCCGGGGAATGGCAACGGGGATTAAGCCATCCCACGCAGATGTTGCATCTTGGTAGGGGCGAAAAATTTTTCGCCCCTACGTCGTTTTAGCAGGGAAACTCTGATAAATGAATTGGTTAGCACACTTACACATAGCCAGCGTAGTCGATGCGGATCGAACAGGCAGTTTATTACCCGACATTGTGAATCCCAGCAACCTCGCCCTATTCACACCCGCACAACAACACGCGATTAAGCTGCATCAAGCCATTGACCATTTCACCGATCGTCACCCGGTCGTGCAACGCAGTAAAACCTATATTTCACCGCCCTACACACGCTTTGCGGGCGTGTTAGTCGATATTTTTTACGATTATTGCTTGAGTTATCATTGGCATAACTATACGCAACAACCGTTAGATGCGTTTATTCGGGATATTCACAACGAGCTGAAGCGACAAATACCCGAACTGCCAAGCAGCGGGCAAAATGTCGTGCAACGGATGATCGAGCAGCAATGGTTGAATACCTATTCCACCCATGAAGGCATTCAGCAAAGTCTGGGCAGGATTGCACAGCGTATGAAAAGACCGGTTGAACTAGCTGCTGCGGTGGAATTGTTGCAGCAACACGAAACGGCATTCATGCTAGATTTTCAAGAATTTTATCCTGCACTCTTGAGACACATTCGAGAGCAGTAAAGATTATTACGATTACTGATAATCCACATCGGCAAAGTACCGAAACGGGTTAGTCACACGAATACTATCCTTGTCATACGGCTTATCCAACGTGGCGACAATTTGCGTCGCCCGCTTAGGCTTAAGGCGTTCAGTGAAATAACGCAGCGAAGGCGAAATGCCAGCATCGCTGTATGTCACTTCAATCAATTCTTCCAGCACACCATCCTGCAAAATGGCGAAATCCACCTCATGCCCTTCTTTATCGCGTATGTAGCAGAGTGCGCAGCGATAACCGCAACTGGAATACAAAGCCGATAGGCGGGGTGCGGTGGTCGTGGTGGCTGATCGGTTTTTTGCCTCCAGTAAGACGTGTTCTGCTTCTGGCTGTGGGCATAAAGTGGACAAGTTGCCGCTGTCGGTACGTGAATGGACTTGCCCCGTTTGCGGTACTATCCATGACCGTGACATCAACGCCGCCAAGAATTTGCAAGAATACGCCGTGAGTTCCACGGTGTCTGCCTGCGGAGGGTGCGACCTGATGCCTCTTAAGTGATTGTTTCATTTGTCAAAAGCAAAAGAGAAACCTGGTGTTTCGCCACCAGTAGCCTACTGACCCATGCGGTGCTGGTAACGGTGCGGTGTGAAGCGGTCAGGACAAAGTAACCTGCCATAAGGCGGCGTAGGTTTCGTGAGGAAACACGCTATCTGTAAGCATCAATGCGGATGGGAGCTAGGCTTGATGGTATGACTAACGAAAGTGAACTGCTGATAAACATCGTAAAGCAGAACGAGCTAAAGATGCTGACAAGCTTGAGCCAAAAGGCAAATGGCTGGTTAATCCCCTCCTCCATGGGATTACGCGGACACAACAGCCATCGGTGAACAGGCAGGGTCTACCCCATCATTGTCACTCAAGTGGAACAGGATAAGCCCGTATCCCCGCCAGCAATGGCAAGCCGACCGTAAGGGAAGCCGATGGGAATGCGGGTATGGGATGCCAGAAAAAGCGAATGCCACTCTGTAATGGGGTGGACAGGGGTTGAAACATCACCCTGCCCAAAAGGGTGCAGACTTCTGGCGGGTCTCTCTTTGCAGGAGAGTTTGTAGGATTTTTACAGGAGGTTGGACAAATGAACGAAGCGCAAGCCAAGTGTGCCACCCCCGATGGCGTGGTGGATTGGCACGGAATTGACCGGGCAAAAGCACATCAGGCCACCCAAAAGCTGCAAGTGCGTATTGCAAAGGCAATCCGGGAAGGGAAGCACCGCAAGGCAAAATCCTTGCAATGGCTACTGACCCACTCGTTTTACGCCAAATGCATGGCGGTCAAACGTGTCACGGAAAACAGCGGCAAAAAGACTGCCGGGGTGGACAATGAAACTTGGGACACTCCACCGGCCAAAGCCAAAGCAATAGTGGGTCTCAAACGCAGGGGCTACAAGCCCCAGCCACTGAGACGGGTATATATTCCCAAAGCAAACGGCAAGCAACGCCCGTTAGGCATCCCGACGATGAAAGACAGGGCTATGCAAGCACTTCACTTGCTTGCCCTTGAACCCATCTCGGAAACCACAGCCGACCCGAACTCATACGGGTTCAGGCCAAAACGGGGTTGCAAGGACGCAGCGGAACAGATATTCATCAGCATGGCGCAAAAAACGCAGGCAAAGTGGGTATTGGAGGCAGACATCGCCGGGTGCTTTGATAACATTAGCCATGAATGGTTGCTCGCCAACATCCCTACGGATACGGCGATACTCAGGAAATGGCTGAAGGCAGGGTTCGTGTGGAAAGGGGTGCGCTCCGATACGGAAGCAGGCACTCCACAGGGCGGTATCATATCCCCCGTACTGGCAAACATGGCACTGGACGGATTGGCGGGTAAACTGGCTAAAGCCTTCCCAAAAATCACTGGACGTGGCAGGGCGACCAAGGTCAATTATATCCGATATGCCGATGACTTCATCATCACGGGCACAAGCCCGGAAGTGCTGGAAGAAGCCAAAACCATCACTGAACGGTTTCTGGAGGCAAGGGGACTAATCCTCTCACCGGAAAAGACCAAGGTGGTGAACATCTCAGAAGGTTTCGACTTTCTGGGCTGGAATTTCCGCAAGTACAACGGGAAGATGATGATCAAACCTGCCAAGAAGAACGTTAAAAACTTCTTGGCAGGCATCAGGCAACTGATAGACAGTAATAAGACCGCCACACAGGAAAACCTGATCCGCCTCCTCAACCCCAAAATACGGGGATGGACGGAGTACCACAAAAACCAAGTGGCAAAGGAAACATTTTCCGATGTTGATCATGCCATCTGGAAAAAGCTATGGAAATGGGCAAGACGGCGACACCCCAACAAACCCAAAATGTGGGTCAAGGCTAAGTATTGGCCTCACCACAATGGGTGTAACTGGACGTTTAGGGTAAAGGTGCTGGACAGGAAAGGGAATGGGGTGTGGCTTGACCTGTTCAAGGCATCCTCTGTTCCCATTGTCCGGCATGTCAAGATTAAGGCAGATGCGAACCCCTATGACCCGGCGCAGGAAGAATACTTTGAGGAGCGGTTTCAACGCCACTTCAAGGAGGAAGCCCACGGCGCTAGGATCAAATACCTCTGGCACTCACAGGACGGCAAGTGTACCGCTTGTGGGCAAAACCTGACCAAGCAAACAGGGTGGCACGTCCACCATGTTATATGGCGGGTAAAAGGGGGTACGGATGACTCGCGGAACTTGGTCTTAATGCACCCGGACTGTCACCGACAATTACACAGCCGTGTAAACCGTGGGTTGCCGACCACCCTGAAAAGTGGCTGAAGAGAGGCTTGAGCCGTATGTGGTGAAAATCACAAGTACGGTTCTTAGGGGAGGATGGTGCAGTAATGTACTGTTCTTACCCGACGGAAGGTGCTGGCTCTCGGTGCAAACCGAAGGTGAAACCAGCCCCAATGAAGCAGGAATTTAACCGCAAACTTGACCTTGGTTAAGTTTGTATAAGTTTAAAGGAACGGGATTTGATGTAACGCATTCGACTATAATAGAGTTTACTTTAAAATGGTCGTGTCTATTTTTAAGTACGCTTTAAAATAGTCAGGTTATGCTCAATCTCGCCGCAATGCCTTCGGCAGCACAAACGACACGTTTTCGGTGATGCCTGAATCCTGCACGCGCACCTTCGCCCCGTGCGCTTGCAGGTGGGCAATCACGCCTTCCACCAGCACTTCGGGGGCGGATGCGCCAGCGGTTACACCAACGTTGCGTTTACCTTCCAGCCATTCGGCACGGATGTCTTCCGCGCCATCAATCAAGTAAGCGGGAGTGCCGCGCTTTTCGGCAATTTCACGCAAGCGGTTGGAGTTGGAACTGTTGGGCGAGCCGACCACTAGAATCATATCGCTTTCATCCGCGAGTTTTTTCAGCGCATCCTGCCGGTTTTGGGTGGCGTAGCAAATGTCGTCTTTTTTCGGGCCAATAATCGCGGGGAATTTGGCACGCAAAGCGTCAATCACGATGGAAGCATCGTCCACGGATAGCGTGGTTTGGGTGACGAATGCCAGCTTTTCGGGGTTATTCACCACCAGTTCCGCCACTTCCTGCGGGGAATCAACGCGGTAAACTGCACCGCCGAACGCAGTGTCATATTGCCCCATCGTGCCTTCGACTTCGGGGTGGTTTTTGTGACCGATAAGGATGGTTTCGCGCCCTTCGCGGCTGTAACGCATGACTTCGATATGCACTTTCGTCACCAGTGGGCAGGTAGCATCAAACACTTTCAAACCACGGCGTTTGGCTTCTTGCTGTACCGCGAGGGAAACCCCGTGGGCGCTGAAAATGACGGTGGCATCGTCCGGCACTTCATCGAGTTCTTGCACGAAAATCGCGCCTTTGTCACGCAAGTTGTTCACCACAAAGCGGTTATGCACGACTTCGTGACGCACGTAGATGGGTGCGCCGAGGATTTCCAAGGCACGGTCAACGATTTCGATAGCGCGGTCAACACCGGCACAAAAGCCGCGTGGGTTGGCGAGAATGGCTTGCATGGAGGGAGTTCCCATCGGTCGTTTGTTACAGGAAAACTAAGCTACGCTATTCGCTTTACCCACGCAACCTTGTAAGATACCCGCACCTTTAGTGTTCAAAATAAAAGCGAGTGCATCCATGCTCCACGCTCACCTTTCCCCAGGGCCGCTACCGTCGCGTATGCAATTGACCAAAGACGGCAAGTTGAAACACTTTCTGACTATCGAAGGTTTGCCGCCGCTATTGTTGGAAGAGATCCTTGACCGCGCCGAACAATTCGTCACGTTGCCGAATAAACAGCAGAAAAAAGCCCCCCTGCTGCGCGGCAAAACCGTCATGAACCTGTTTTTCGAGAACTCCACCCGTACCCGTGTGACGTTTGAAATCGCCGCGCAACGGCTGGGTGCGGATGTCACCAACCTCGATATTCGCACCTCGTCGGCATCCAAGGGTGAAACCTTGCTGGATACGGTGCGCAATTTAGAAGCGATGAACGCCGATATGTTCGTGGTGCGCCATCAATGTTGAAATTTTCAAAGAAGTCAGACTCGATTGATTTAATCAAAACGGCAATGATAACCAGAGGATAATCAATCGAGTCTGACCCCTTTGATTGAGTGTGTGAGGAATCTATGTGCAGATAACGAGGGTGTAGAAAAACCCGAATCTGATCATCCTATCCAGATCGGGCAGTCATTTTTTTGAACACCCCACACGGCTGACAGGTTTTTTCATCGCTGCCAATTTCCCGTTTCCCCGTAACGCCCTGAATGCCGTCTGAGACGGGCAATACGGTGCATTTTTGCGTGTTTGGCTGCATCATTTCCCCCTTCATGCGGCATACCCATGATGTGCCAGCTTTTCGAGGTTGTGCATCAGGCAAAACAGTTTCCATTGCCCGTCCACTTTGGCTTTGCTGCGCAAGGTGAAGCGGTGCAGGCGTTTGTTGCCGCGCAAGTTTCCAAACACGGGTTCGACGGTGGCGAAGCGTTGAGTGATCATGCGCTTGCCGAGGTCTGAATCGATTTTTGGCTTCATCAAATCGGTGTAGCTGGGCGTGTCATCGCGCTTGCCTTGCAGGAAAGTGACTTGCCGTGCGCGGGTTTTTGCCGGGTCTTTCAGACATTGGGGACGCTGGGTACAGGGTTCACAGTCACGCAACGCGCCTTGGAAACGTACCGAAGCATAGCCATTCAGGGTGCAATTCTTGCCGGTACGGTAAAGGCGTTTTCCCGCCGGGCAAAGACAATGACTGAGGTCAGCGGCTAATTGGAAGTCGGCGGGTTTATAGGTTTTGGCTTTGCTGGGCGTGGGGCTTTTGTTCCACAAGGGGTCAGGTTTTTGCTGATGCACGCTCTGATCCATCTCCTTATACACAAGTTCCCAAGCTGATGTAAGATAAGCAATTTACACCCATGAACTGGTCATCTAGCGAACTCACCGATCTTGATTTGGGAGACAAGCGCCTCGAAACACGCGCAGCCCATATTCTCAACGCCATGCTAAAAGTGCCCCAATCCAGTATCCCCAAGGCTTGCCAGAGTTGGTCAAGCACCTTGGCGACGTACCGTTTCTTCTGGAATGAAGCGGTGAGCCATGATGCTTTGATGGCATCCCACTTTGAAGCGACAGAGTGCCGAATTCGTCAACAAGACTCGCGGATTATCCTGTGTATTCAAGATACGACCGAACTGGACTTCAATGGACAGGAAACCGAGGGCTTGGGGCGGTTATCCTACGATAAGCAACGCGGGATGTACCTGCATCCGACCTTGTGTATTACCCCAGAACGTTTGCCGTTGGGCATCACCGATACGTGGATGTGGTCACGGGGATTGAGCAAAGCGGCCGACCAAGCCAACCCCAGCATCAAAGAAAGCCGTCGTTGGATTGAAGGGTATGAACGGGTAGCCGAACTGGCGGCACGCTGCCCTGAACACCGCTTCATCTATGCTGGCGACCGTGAAAGCGACTTTTACGACTTGCTCCAACGGGCGCAAGCCTTGAATTACCCGGCTGACCTGCTGATACGGGCGCAACATAACCGTGCATTAGGAGATGACCTCAAACTGTGGGATGCCATTGAGCAACAACAGGCGTTGACCCGTATCACCTTTACCAAACCGCGCAAGCAGGGTGAAAAGCCCCGCAAAGTGGTACAAGAAATCAAGGTGTTACGTTATACCTTGCGTCCCAAGAGTCAGCATCCGATGCTATTGACCTTGGTTCAAGCCAAAGAAATTAACCCACCCGCCGGAAAATCGCCCCTCATTTGGCGTTTAGTCACCAACCGTTGTGTGGAAACAGCCGATGCTGCCTGTGAACTTATCGACTGGTATCGAGCGCGTTGGGAAATCGAAATGTTTTTTGATGTCCTGAAAGTTGGCTGTCGCGTCGAAAAACTGCAACTGGAGACCAAAGAGCGCATCGAAAAAGCCCTCGCGCTCTACATCATGGTGGCTTGGCGGATTATGTTTCTGATGCGGTTGGGGCGTACCTGCCCAGAACTTCCGGCTGATCTGGTGTTTGACCCGCTGGAATGGAAAGTATCCTTCCGGCTCGGCAAAAAAGCACTACCCGATGGCATACCTACCCTCAATCAAGTGATCCGCAATCTGGCAGAACTGGGTGGCTTTTTGGGCAGAAAATCCGATGGCGAACCGGGGGCTAAAAGTATCTGGTTGGGCTATTCACGAGTGCTGGACTGTATTTATGGTATTCAGATGGCTAGTGAGTTGGGAATGGATTGATTTGTGTATAAGGAGATGGCTCTGATCGGCATAGCGTTCATCGCGTTGCCGGTAATCCTTGTCGGGGATGTAGGCATCAATCCCAGCCTCCGCCAAGGCTTTGAGATTGGCTTCACTGTGGTAGCCGTTGTCGGCAGCGATTACCGTTTCGGGGGTGCGCATGGGGGCAGTGGCATTGACCACCGGCATCAGCAGTTCTTGTTCCGACCCCGTGCCGTGGGCTTGGGCTTCGACAATGATTTGGTAATGGCAATCCACGGCTGCCACGCCGGTATAGCCCTGCACCACGCCTTTGCTGGTTGCCATTTTGGCAGATTCGTTATCGGTGCGGTTGGACAGGCGGATACTGCCTTTGGAGCCTTGGCGATCTTTGGGGTTGTCTGCCAACCAATCACGTAACTGTTTGGCTTCGCGTTGCAGGCGTTCCAATTGTTTGGCTTCGCGTTTGGCTGCGACTTCATCCACGTTGCTGGCATCGGCTTGTTGGTGTTTGCCGATGATCTTGGCGGCGGCTTTTTCCATGCGTTCTGCTTGGCGCAGGAAGTCAGCGCGGGTGCCGGACTTTTCTTTGCTGGCATTGGATGGCAACTTCACCCCGTCGATGGCAAACAGCTCTTTGCCGATTAACCCTTGGCGGTCACAAATCAGCAGCACTTGGGCAAACAGTTTGGCAATCAGCTCCCCGGCATTGGCAATGAAGGCCGCCAGCGTGGTGAAATGCGGCTGGCTGTCACCGGAAACCGCAATGAACAGCATATTCTCGCGGCACGCTGCTTCGATTTTACGGCTGCTGATAATGCCACGGCTGTAGGCCAATAGGATGATTTTCAGTAATGCGGCTGGGTTAAAGGCGGCTGCGCCCTGCACATCATTCTTATAACGTTGATGGAAGCCTTCAAGGTCGAGTTCGTTATCCACCAAATGGCGCAGCGCGTATTCAAACGTACCGGGCAGGATTTGCCGGTCAAAGTCCAGTGCCAACAGTTTTAAGCCTTGATGGATCGGTTTGTAGCGTGCCATGCCTGCCTACTCGTTCGGGTGCTTGCGATGCCTGATTATCCCACAAAATGGCGAAAAAGAGGATTTTTCTACAGCCTCAACGTCTGAATTGACGGGCGCGGCGGTAAACTGATTGATCGGAGTCATGTGCTGTCACCGCGTCCGTCGTCGAATGTCTTGTTGGCTCACACTCTGTTGTATTATAAATCAATAGGGATAAGGGTTGTCCAAGAATCCCTATTGATTGGCGTATTAGTTTATTTTGTATCTCGCCTATCAACTATTACTGTCTTGCCCATGACAACAGGTAAGTTATTTGGATAGTTATAAGCAGTCCCTTTATTATGATCAATTAATGCACCTACGCCGCCACCAATAAGTATATTGCCGTACATACCTGCCCCTGCCCGCGAAATTGCTCTTAATTCTCCATCGGGCAACCCATCCTTCTTACACTTAACTAATAAGTCACCGGATGCTTTGTGGACACTTACACTATTTGGTGTCACTACACTCCATTCACCTTTTTCATTTTTCAAATTGCAATTGACTTGTGGAATGCTAACACCTTGAAGTGTTTCAGCAGTCACTGCAACAGGTTGTAATGAATCACCGGTTATTGAGGCGCAGCCTGAGAGTGCAAAAGTAAAAAATAGAGGATATATAACCTTTTTCATTTTGGAAACCTTTATCGAATGTTTGTAAAAAAATCATGTTCTGTTGTAGTCTTGTTATTTTTATTGTGCATTATTAATCCCTGCTGAGCAAGATGAGCTAATTATATTTAATAATCGAATTCTCCATTTGACGAAGTTTATCGATTATTTAAAAAGCCAACAGTTTATCAGGCAGCGTTCAGAAATATCAAGATAGCCAGCCTGCGCTCAATGGGTGAACACACGCAGTCCATCTGTTTCGCAAAGTCTTCCATATAGCCTGAAATTGTCATAGCCCTCACTCCTTAAGAATGTCCCCAATGAACCTGATCTTAACAAACTTCGTGTAGCCAAAAAGTGATCACCATCACAAGAGTCGTTTTTAATGATTATTAAAAGCCCTCTTATTTTCCTCTTGCAATCAAAATAATCGCGTAATAGGATATGCACCATCAGCCTGAAAGCGGCTGATCGGGATTGCAACCCCGCCTAACTCAAAGCGCACAAGCCGCGCCAAGCGGTTTTTTTGTGTCCGAATGTTTTATACTGACGGGCGCAAATAGTCCTATGTGGGGCTGTGCGGGGCAGCCTCACGGCTGGTCTGTATCTTTGAGGCAGATTGTTGCAACCCCGTACAGTTCCCGCTATCCCTATTGCAACAGGGACGCGGGTAGAAACATCTCTACTCAAGGACATCTATCATGCACAGACTGCAAATCAACCCCAACACTTTCGGGATTGACCTTGAAGCAATCCGTGGAGGTGCAGCATGAGCCTAGCCCGCGACTGGATCGGCGCAGCACTCGCCGCCGACCTCACCCAAAATCAACTCAAAGCATTCCTCGCGCTGTTTCACCAAACCCTCTGCTACGGCAAAGAAGCCGACGCACTCACCGACAAACGCCTCAGCAAACTCGCAGGCGTGCGCATCGACCGCCTAAAAACCGCCGTAGACACCCTCGTCGAAAAGGGCATCATAGACGTATCAGAACACTGCATATTTAACGCCGAATACCGAATCCCCGAAGACCTGCTCTACGCCAACGGGCACGCTTTTTTTGTACCCAGCCTTCCGAAAATCGGAATGGATTTCCGAAAAACGGAAGAAGCTTCCGAAAATCGGGCACATACCACTAATACCTTTACCGCTAACAACCTTACCCCTACAACGACGGAAGCCAGCCTGTCGTCGATTTTTGAGATTGAAGAAGAACTCCAATACCCCGAAACCTTTGGCAAACCAGAGAAAGCCCGCGCTGCCATCATCCTCGACAGCCTCAGCCCAAAAGTTGCCAACGACTGCCTGCTCCTGCTCAACCAAGCCATGCAACAAGGCACGGTCAAAGCCCCGCACGGCTACCTCTACCGCCTCACCGAAAAAGCCCGCAACGGCACACTCGACACCACAGGGCTAAGAGCACCAGCGCAAGCCACCGAACAAAAAACCGAAAACAACCACCGCCACCAACTCAAAACCATCGCCGACGAAATCAACGGCATTGACTCCCTCTATAAGCTGGCAGGCATCACCCTAGACCCCATTACTGCCACCAACCGTGCCAACCTCGTGGCAAAATACAACCAACTAGCAGGATGTCACCCATAAACCTTATTTTGCAAAAATAACAGGCGGAACTGGCAGGTGAGGGTTAAGCCGTTTATAACGGCTGTGTGAAAAATATGAAAGGTGACGGTTCGCTTTACCCACGCAACCTTGTAAGATACCCGCACCTTTAGTGTTCAAATAAAAAGCGAGTGCATCCATGCTCCACGCTCACCTTTCCCCAGGGCCGCTACCGTCGCGTATGCAATTGACCAAAGACGGCAAGTTGAAACACTTTCTGACTATCGAAGGTTTGCCGCCGCTATTGTTGGAAGAGATCCTTGACCGTGCCGAACAGTTCGTCACGCTGCCGAATAAACAGCAGAAAAAAGCCCCCCTGCTGCGCGGCAAAACGGTCATGAACCTGTTTTTCGAGAACTCCACCCGTACCCGCGTGACGTTTGAAATCGCCGCGCAACGGCTGGGTGCGGATGTCACCAACCTCGACATTCGCACCTCATCCGCATCCAAAGGCGAAACCTTGTTGGATACGGTGCGCAATCTGGAAGCGATGAACGCCGATATGTTCGTGGTGCGCCATGAGCACGCGGGCGCAGCGCATTTCATTGCCCGCTACTGCGCCCCGCACATCAGCGTGCTGAACGCGGGCGATGGGCGGCATTCGCACCCCACCCAAGCGATGTTGGATATGTTCACCATCCGCCAAAAAAAGGGCAGTTTTCAGCCTTTGAAAGTGGCGATTGTGGGCGATGTGCTGCATTCGCGGGTAGCACGTTCGCAAATCCACGCCCTGACCACGTTGGCAACCGGCGAAGTGCGCGTGGTTGCGCCGAAAACGCTTGTGCCTGCGGGTATCGAAAAAATGGGTGTCAATGTGTTCCACCACATGGAACAGGGCATTGAGGATGTGGATGTGGTGATTATGCTGCGCCTGCAACGTGAACGGATGCAAACCGCTTTGCTGCCCTCCGAGCGCGAATTCTTCAAGCTCTATGGCTTGACCGAAGAACGCCTGCAACTCGCCAAACCCGATGCGATTGTGATGCACCCCGGTCCGATTAATCGCGGCGTCGAAATTGATTCACGGGTGGCTGATGGCTTGCAATCGGTCATTCTCGAACAAGTCACCAACGGCATTGCGGTGCGCATGGCGGTAATGTCGATGATCATGGGTCCACAAGGAGGCGCGGCATGAGCTTATTGATACGCAATGCACGGGTGATCGACCCTGCCAGTGGGTTGGATGGGCAACGCACGCTCCTGATCGACGGTGGACGCATTACCGCCTTGGCAGAAACCTCCGCCGCCTTTGCTGCCGATGAAACCATCGACGCAAAAGGCTTGTGGGTGTTTCCCGGTGCGGTCGATTTGGCGGCATGTTTGCGCGAACCGGGCTTGGATCACAAAGCCACCCTCGCCAGCGAAACCTTTGCCGCCGCCGCCAGTGGCATTACCACGCTATGCTACCAACCTGAACCGAACGCCAACTTTGACAATGCCGCGCAGGTCAAACTGATTCACGACCTAAATCGGCGGGCGCACTACGCGCATGTCGAAGTGTTGGGCAACCTGACCCAAGGGCTGAAGGGCGAACAACTCAGCAATATGGCGAGCCTGAAACGCGCCGGATGTGTGGGCATGAGCAATGGGCGGCAACCGTTCCACAGCTTGCAAACCTTGCGGCGTGCGATGGAATACGCCGCCACCCACGATTTGACCGTATTCATCTACCCGCTGGAACACGCACTGGCAGCGGGTGGCTTTATGCACGAAGGCGAAGTCTCGGCACGGCTGGGTTTACCGTCGATGCCCTCTGCGGCGGAAACCGTGGCGGTGGCGCAAACCTTGGCGTTGGCAAGCCATACGGGGGCGAAAGTGCATTTCTGTCGTCTCTCGGCACGTTTGAGTGTGCGGCTGATTCGCCAAGCCAAAGAGAGCGACCTCGACATTACCGCCGATGTCGCGGCACACCAATTGTTCCTGACGGATATGGATGTGAGCGATTTCAACCCGTTGTGTCATGTGATGCCGCCGTTGCGGTCAGCGCGTGATTTGGATGCACTGCGCGAAGGGCTGGCGGATGGCACGATTGACGCGATCTGTTCCGACCACCAGCCGCACGAAGTCGATGCGAAATTAGCGCCGTTCCAGCAAACCGAACCGGGGATTTCCGCTCTGGAAACCTTGCTGCCGCTGACCTTGCGGCTGGTGGAAGAGGGCGTATTGAGCTTGCCGGAAGCCTTGCGCAAAATCACTGCCAGCCCCGCCAATATTATTGGCAGCGAGGCTGGGCAAATCAGCGTGGGTGCGCCTGCTGATTTGGTGCTGTTTGATCCGGCAGCGTTGTGGGAGTTGGATTTGAATACGATGCACAGCGACGGGCGTAATTCGCCGTTTGGGGGCTGGAATTTTAACGGTGCGGTGAAACGTACTTTATTGGCAGGGAAGACTGTTTTTAGTGCTTAAGGACTGATGTAAAAAAAGCGATAACTTACCAAAAAAGTTAAATTCATTAGTTATTACTACTGTATTTAGTGTTATCACGAGCTATTGCTTTCATTTTCAGGGGAAATCCCATGAAACAGGTTTTCCGTGATCTCAAATTGCAGCAAACCAGCCACGCGCTAGAGTATTGGCGGCAAGCTATGCTTCCCACCCGCCCCAGCAATGGCTGGATTCATGCTATCCGTGAAGCACTGGGTATGACCTCGGTGGCTTTGGCAAAACGCTTGGGTATGACCGATGCCGGTTTGCGCCATCTTGAAAAAGCGGAAAGAGATGAGGCCATTACGCTGGCAACTCTACGCAAAGTGGCGACAGCATTGGATTGTGAGCTGAAATACGCGCTCATTCCGCGTCAGCCACTCGAAGATATGCTAAGTGAACGCGCCGAACAGGTTGCGCGTGAACGTGTTTTACCCGTCGCGCATTCAATGGCATTGGAAGATCAGGGCGTTTATCACGCAGTGACGGACAAACAAATTCAGCAACTCGCCAAGGCATTGCGCGAAGGTTCACGCCGGGAGTTGTGGCGGTGAATTTTGAATACCCACTCGGTGCAACGCCGCTTGACCCTGACGAAGCGCAAGGTTTATTGCCGACACATATCACCACCCAAGGTGAGTTAAACGTTTGGGAACAAACCAATATTCTGCAAGGTTTTTTCGGTGGATGAATTAGCGGTACGTTTCCATCATCAATTGGTTGCTATTCACCCGTTTCCTAATGGCAATGGACGACACGCACGCTTAATCGCGGATTTACTGGTGCAACGGTTGGGAATGCCACGCTTTAGTTGGGGCAGTGTGTCATTGGTCGATACGGGCGAAGTACGGAGTGCTTATTTGGAAGCATTACGAGCAGCGGATAGGCACAATATGACGCTTCTGCTAGCATTTGCACGCACCTGATACCCCAACTTGTACATAGCTCAGTAGTAGTCTGGGGTATAATAAGGCGTTATTCATGCCGATACCTACGTCGTAAGATTGGGATTAGCAGTGCGTGAAATCAGGATTATGTTGCCCTACGATCAGGAATAAAATGGATGTTGTTTGATGTTTGATATTGCGCTTTACCAACCCGAAATTCCGCCGAACACCGGCAATATCATGCGCTTATGTGCCAACACAGGTTGCCGTTTGCACCTGATTCACCCGTTGGGCTTTTCGCTGGATGAGAAGCAGGTCAAGCGGGCAGGAATGGATTACCGTGATTTGGCGGTGGTGCAGGAACACGACAACTTTGCCGCGTTCAACGTAGCGATGCAGGGCAAGCGCGTGTTTGCACTGAGTACCAAAGTGAGTACGCGCTACAGCGATGCCGAGTTTCAGCCGGGGGACGTGCTACTGTTTGGCCCCGAAACCCGTGGTTTACCAGAAGCCTTGCTGTTGAGCTTGCCGGATGAGCTGAAATTGCGTGTACCGATGTTGGCGGATAGCCGCAGCATGAATCTGTCGAATACCGTCGCGGTGGTGGTATATGAGGCATTGCGCCAACAACAATTTGCAGGATTATCGTAGCGATGGTTGCTATCATTGATGGCGAGAATGCCACATCAGGAAACAACCAAATGCCTGACCTCATTGTTCGTAAACGTGTACCTGAAATCATCGAAGCACTGCTGGTATTGAAAAAGCGCAGCCTTGCCGAAGTCTTGGCAACAATGCCGAATGTCGGGCAAGACAGCGATTTTGCCCGTATTCAAGGCAAGCAACAGAACCCATTTACATGAAACTAATTCGCCGCATCCTCCCCGCTCCCGCCCATGATCTGGGTTGTGTCGCCACCATCGGTAACTTCGATGGCTTGCACAAAGGGCATCAAGCCGTGATCCAGCACGTCGAATGGAAAGCGCAAGCCCTCGGCTTACCCGCGACTGTCATCAGCTTCGAGCCGCTGCCGATTGAATTTTTCCGCGCACCACCGCCCCCGCGCATTTACGCCCTGCGCGACAAGTTGCGATTGCTGGAAGCGATGAACGTAGAGCGTTTCGCCTGCCTACGCTTTAACAAGCAACTTGCCAGCATGGAGGCGGAAGATTTTGTGCAAACCATCCTGCTGGATGGTTTAAAGGTGCGCTATTTGGTCGTTGGTGATGATTTCCGCTTTGGCAAAGGGCGACGCGGCGATTACCATTTGCTGCAAGCAATGGGCGCGGCAGCGGGAATGCAGGTGGTGGATACGCCGACGTTTTTACACGAAGATGAGCGCGTCAGCAGCACCCGCATCCGGCTAGCGTTGAGCACCGCAGAACTGGAGCAAGCAGCGGAATTGCTGGGCAAGCCTTACCGCATTTCGGGGCGCGTCCGCCACGGCGACAAGCGCGGGCGCACCATCGGCTTTCCCACCCTGAACATGCGCGTGCCGCAACACATCGCCCTACGTCGCGGCGTGTATGCGGTAAAAGTATACGGATTGGGTGAAGAAGCCATCAACGGCGTGGCGAATCTAGGCACACGTCCGTCAGTACATGGCGTGGAAAATCGGCTAGAAGCCCACCTGTTCGACTTTGCGCAACAGGTGTACGGCAAACATATCTGTGTCGAACCCGTGGCATTCATCCGTGACGAAATGAAATTTGCGTCACTGGATGAATTGAAGGCACAGATTGCGCGGGATGCGATGCAAGCAAGGGAATTCGTTTAAACCGCTGCCAACACAGCCTGATGCGCATCTTTACCCAAGCGTGCGCCAAACACCGTCACCACGCGTGACGCTGCCATGCTAGCCAGTTTGCCCGCCTGCGCATTATCCATGCCCTGCGTAATCCCATACAGGAATGCGCCCGCAAACATATCGCCCGCGCCATTGGTATCCACCGCCTTGACCGGATGCGCAGCAATTTCAGTACGCCCGTCATCATCCACCACCAGCGCACCCTTGCTGCCCAGCGTGATCACTAGCTTGCCTGCATACGGCTTGATGGCGGCAATCGCTTCTTCCAAATCCTCTTTGCCGGTAAACACGCTGACTTCTTCGTGGTTACAGAACAAAATATCCGCGCCATCGCCCAGCATTTCATCCACACCACTGCGGAAAAAGCGCACCATTGCGGGGTCAGAGAAGGTCATCGCCGTTTTCACACCGTGTTCCTTTGCCACTTGCCGCGCTTTCAACGCTGCTGCCCGCGAAATATCCGACGTGACCAAATAGCCTTCGATATACAAGTATTGCGCCTGCTTCAACTCATCCAAATGCAATTCGGCTTCGGAAAAGTCAGCGGTAATCCCCAAAAACGTGTTCATGGTACGCTCCGCATCCGGCGTGACCATGACCATGCACTTGCCGGTGACACCTTCCGAACTGCAACGCACCTGATCCAACTTGGTTGCCACGCCCGCTGCGTGCAAATCGTTCATGTAAAACTCGCCGGTTTCGTCATTGGCGACTTTGCAGGCGTAAAACGTTTTGCCGCCAAACTGGCTCACCGCTACGATGCTATTCGCGGCAGAACCACCGCTCGCACGTTTCTTCATGCCAAAGGCTTCACTCAAGCCCGCCAGCAATTGCTGCTGTTTTGTCTCATCAATCAAGGTCATCATGCCTTTTTGGATGCCGTGCGCTGCCAAAAAGTCCTCTGTGACCTCGAATTCCTTGTCCACCAGCGCGTTGCCGATACCGAATACGTCGTATTTCATCGTGTCCCCATCAAATAATTGCGTGAAAACGCCTTGTACCCTATACCGTGTTTCTTTTCCAGCATTTGCCCCGCAATCTGCTACACTTTGCCGCCATGAATCAGCCTATTGTTGCACAGTTATCCACGAAGTTATCCACAGGGCAGCTATTTATAATGATGGCGCAAAGACGCATAAAAAACGGCCTAGCTATCTTTTGGGATGGTGCTTATCAGTGCCGCATTCTGGTCGCTTGTCAGAAAAATAGCGCCATTTATCAAATAAAACTATTTTTTAATGCTAGGTTAAGCAACCTCATCGAAAAAATTTGGCTACAACAAGATGGTTTCGATAAGCGGCACGTCAAGATACTCACCGACTTATCCACAACAATGTTTCACGTGGAGCTTGCATGATGCCTGTGCGTAAAATTCTGATTATAAAAACATCATCACTCGGCGATGTTGTACACATGCTACCTGCGATTACCGATGCGAGCCGCCAGCAACCTGACCTGATCATTGACTGGGTAGTGGAAGAAAATTTCGCAGAAGTCCCCGCATGGCATCCGTCTATCCGTCATATTCTACCGGTTGCCGTGCGCCGTTGGCGCAAACACCCATTCAGCCGCAGCACTTGGCATGAAATCAAGCAGTTCCGCCAACACCTGCAACAAGAACGCTATGACGCGATTATTGATTCGCAAGGCTTACTGAAAAGCGCCTTACTCGCGGCACAAGCACACGGCAAACGCTACGGTTACGACCGTTACAGCATCCGCGAACCCCTTGCCAGCGTGACTTATCAGCAAACCTTCAGCATTGCCAAACAACGCCATGCCATTACCCGCAACCGCTTGCTCATGGCGCATGTACTGGGTTACAGCATCGAAAGCCAGCCACTCGACCACGGCATTGCGCACAGCACTTACCCTCAGCCGACTATCGCCTTACCCAGCCGCTATGTAGTCGCCTTGCATGGCACCAGCCGCGTTGATAAAGAATGGACAGAAACGCACTGGCAAACCCTCATCAATGCCCTTGCGCAACAAGGCATCAGCACCTTATTACCGTGGGGCAATCAGCGTGAACAGGAACGAGCGCAACGTTTAGCGCACACCTCGCCCAGCGTAAAGGTACTGCCGCGCAGCCGTTTAGGCGAATTAGCCGCCATCTTGCAACAATCCTTAGGGGTGATCGGTATGGACACGGGTTTAATGCACATTGCCGCCGCACTCGATAAACCGGGGTTGGCATTGTACCCCGTGACCAAACCCGCACTGACGGGCGTACAAGGCAACAGCAACAGCAGCAATCGGCTAGAAAATATTAGCGGGCTAGAGACACAGGATGCCGCAGCCGTTACGCACCGTTTGCTGGCATTAGTGGCGGGCTGAATTGCCCTGTCTGAAGAAAACGCAGAATAGAGGTAAACGTCAGCGGCGAAAACAACATGCCAGTATGTGAAACATGCTGCTGAATACGCGCCGTTTGTGCCGGATGTTCGGCTTCGCAAACGCGTACCGCGCCATCGTTGGCGTCACCGCGTAAAAACGGCATACCCAAACCCACCGACAATGTGCCAATCACCGCTCCCCACTCACGCCCGATGTGCTGCGGCACACCAGCGCCGGACAACCCCGCCACCATGCTCTTGCCGAACGCTCTACCCAACACGGGCAAAGGCTTAATCAGGCGGGCAATTTTGCTGCCTTGCGCGGGCGTTCCCAACGTTACCAAACGCCCCATCGGTAAATCAGGATATTTTTCAAGGAGATGAAGTGCAACGATACCCCCCAAGCTGTGCGCGACGATGTGCAACCGCTCAGTAGGAAAATCTTTGATAACCAGATGTAAACGTTCAGCATTTTGTGCAGGTGTCAGCGTAACCGAGGCATACGCCGGAACATGCACCATATACCCCGCCCGCCGTAAACGCCCCGCCAGTACTTGCAGTACTAGCGGACGCATCCAAATGCCATGCAATAAAATGACCGTTTCGGTAACGATGGTTAGACTTCCAGTTCTGCCCGCAGCCGCGCTTCTTCTTTGTTCAACGCGTTACGTTGCGAGAAAGAGCGCCACAGCAACGCCAAAATAAACATCAGCGACACCAACGCCACGATTAAGGATACCCGCGATGGTGTGGGTAATTTGCTATTATCGCTGCCAACATTGCTCGCTCCATTCTGTTCCAGCATGTTTTGCAAGGAAACAGGCGGCGCATTGCCTGCCGTATCCGCTGCTGGTGTCGCAACCTGATCGACGAACACAGGCGGCGTAGCAGGTGTTGCGGTAATCTGAGGTGCTTCGCTCTCTCCTGCCAAGGTCAAGCTAGGGGGTGTCGTTGCACCGGGTTCAAGCGGGGGCGGCGGCGGTGCGCTGGTATTGCCGGGTTCGAGCTCTTTGAGGCGGGCGTGTAAGGCTTGGCTTTCAGTGTACTGGCGTTTGATGGAAATACTGGCTTCACGCAACGAGGCTTGCAGGTTTTGAATGTGCGTATCGCGCTGTTCCAACAATTGCTTGAGTTCTGCCAATTCTGCCTGCATCGCACTATCCGCTTGTTTGGCTTGCGCAGAATTCGCGGCAGGGTCAGCCGTGGTGGTTGGCAGCGCGGCGACTTGTTGCGAGGCGGTTTCTAGCTCAGCAATCCGAGCATCTTTGCTTTGTAATTGCTGCTTTAGTTCGACTAATTCGGTTTGCAATTTCACCAGCAGCTCATTTTGCAAAGTGGCAACCGTTGCCTGTGCAGGTGCGGCGGATGTGGACACCACCTGTAATTGCTTAATTTGCTCGGTGAGCGTAGCACTGCGTGCTTGTTCCTCTTGAAGCTGGGTGCGCAATTGGCTGATTTCACCTTGCAGGCTGGCTTGACTGGCTTGCTTACCCGCTGCTTGCGTCACTTCTGGCAGTACCGGAATGTTCAGGTAAACACCTTTGCGCAGGTGATTCATGTCGCCCGCCACAAACGCATCAGGGTTTTGTGCCTGAATCGCAGCCATCATTTGTGGTACGCTAATGTCGTAGGAAGGACGGCGACGGCTGGCAATGTCCCATAAGGTGTCATTGTTTTTTACCGGTCCATAAGACGTGCCAGCGTGAACGCTAACAGGTTGTAAGGAAAGCGTTGCCGCCAGCAACAGCCCCGTGGCAACGGCAAGTGTTTTGTGTTTCATGACAGTTCCGCGCAGACAATCTAAGTTAATCTTTTATATAGACGATTCCGGCTGAAAATGCCGCCGGATCGCCAATAGCCCCAATTATCATAACCCGATGTTTGCCGCTCTGCACGGTTTACCGGACAGCGTGTTCCTGCCCAAAGATTTCCGGTGTAAGCGGCGTTGCCCAACGGCTAGCCAACAGGTACTTGGACTTTCCGACACCGCTTTCGGGGTTGAGTTCCAACACGGTTTCGCGCTCCAGCTTTTCGAGGATTTTTTCCGCGATTTTCTGGCGTTCCGGTTTACCAATCAGTGATGGCTGTAAACCGAGCACTTTGGTGTGCTGGCGAATCACCTCGGTCACCGCATCCGTCACCGGACGTACCGTGGGTTTGACTTCCCCGTTGAGAATGCGGGTACGCAATTCGCTGTAGATCAGCTTGAAAAAGCGTTCGCGGGTCAGATCATGCACCTTGGAATCCGGCGGATCAGGTCGTGAATCCTCCGGTGCCGTCAACGGTTCGGGGTGTACCGGTACGGTATTCGTGGGGGTGGTACGTTCCGGTGTCAGTTTATTGAGGTATTGCTCGCGTTCGGTATTGCCGAAATCGCGTGGAATACCGCTTGCCCCGCTATTGCTTAAAGCAGTATCGGCTTCAGGTGCAACGATTAAATCGCCGTGCGTATCACGCCCCAGCAGCAACAATGCACGCCGATGATCCGCCACATGACTGCCCACAAAATGAAAAGCATATTCAAACGTGCCAATAATAATCATCGAAAACATAAACGATGCCCACACACCACCGACGTTGAACAAATCTTTGATCAGGCGAATCATCGCGTAATGTTTATCTTCGTCGTATTCCAGCGTTTTCGCCTGTGTAATCGCCGCACTTAACGCCGAGCCGACCACCGCCGCTGAACCTGTTGCCGCCACTTCGGCAGCCGCAAGATTGCCACGCGCTTCGGCAATTTTGCTGTGTTCGTAACGTTCGCACTGCTGGATGCGTGTATCGGTACGGTATTTCGCACGGCAAGCGGCTAATTCAGCTTCGTGTTGCGCCACCTTGCCACGCGCTGTACCCAGTTGCGAAGTTGCACCAGAAGGCGCGGCGGCTTGCGCACTCAAGTTCTGAATACTGCCCAACGCCGCTTGGAACACCGGCGAAGTTTCGGAACGGTGGCGCACCGTGGCATCTTCACGCTCCATTGATTGCGCGACTTCCGAAAATAAGCCGAAAAATACCACGATAACCGTGGCAGCAACCGCCGCAGGGCCTTTATAACCGCTGGCATACAGCAAGGCTTGCGCCGCCGTAATCACCGCCGTAATGCCTAAGCCTAGCAGGGCATTCGCCCATTGTTCGCCCGTCCATGCGGCAGGGTTCATATCCCCGCCGACAAAGTATTTCACCACGAAAAATGCCGAAGCGAGGAACGCGGCAAACGCAGCCATTAACAGCCATGCCTCTGCTTTGCGTAAATCGCTGACAATATCGCGTAGTGATTTGGTGGCGACCAGATGCGCTGGTCGATCTAAGTTGGTATTTGGAGTGGAATCCGTCATAATCAATCCTTCCTGTCAAACGCTTAACCAGTGATAGCGGGAACTCTCAGGCGTGTTGGAAGCGGCAACTTTCATCACGCCATTTTTATGCCTGCAAAGCAGCACTCACATCCAGCCTGCCAGCAGCAACAGCACGCCGAGAAACCACAGCAAATGCCGATCGGCTCGTAAATTGTGTGCGGCAACCACCGCCCCGACAAACACCAGCCCCATCAGCACGTAAGGCAAATGCAGCGTAGCGGTTTCCATGTCCTTAATTTGCTCCATCCCCGGCAAGAGAATCAGCAAAGCCCATACCGCGACTGCCCACACCACGAGCACAGCGCGGGTCACGTGCCACACCTGCCCCCATTCAGGTTTCGCGGGTGCTGCAAGCGCGGGATTTATCCTGTCAGTATTCATTCTTGTTACTCCTTTGTATGGTTGCTGTCGGGCTAATAACTGCGGAACAAGCCCACCATTTTGCCCTGTACCTGTACGCTTTCTGCTGGGTAAACCATCGGGTGCATGGTGTGGTTTTCGGGGCGTAATTCGATTTGTCCATCGGGTAAGCGGTAGAGGCGTTTGAGGGTGGCTTCTTCACGTTCCACTAATGCCACTACGATGTCACCGTCACGCGCATCAGTCTGTTGTTGGATCACCACGAAATCACCATCCATAATGCCGATGTCGATCATGGATTCGCCGCGTACTTCCAGCACGTAACGCCCATTGCCACCGAACAAATCGCTGGGGTTAATTTCATCCTTGCCCGCGATGGCTTCGATGGGTTTACCGGCGGCGATACGTCCCGCCAGCGGTAAGCCCAAACTCAGGGGCATTTGCGGGTGACGCGCCACTGCCGCTTCGGGCATCCGGTAGGCACGCTTGCCCGACGTTGCTTGCAGGCGACCTTCCCGGATCAGTGCCTGCACATGTTGATGCACAGTACTGCGGGTAGAAATACCGCCCGCACTGGCGATTTCATCCAAAGTAGGGGTGTAGCCGTTACGGGCGTACAGGGACTGGATGATGTCCATAATCTGTTGTTGTCGTCGGGTCAGCATGACACGCTCCTCTTTTACAAACCGAACAAAACACGAACCAAATATACGGTGTCGTGCTGCCACAGGCAAATCAAAAATACTTGCTGTTTATTCGTTTTATGTTCGATTTTGCCGATGAGCGGTAGAAAATTAACGATTAATTTGAATGCCGAAGTACGTCACGAGCATGTCTTCGGTGGCGCTGGCGTTACGTAATTCGTGGGTTTCGCCGGGTTCGATGGTGATGCAACTTCCGGCGGGGAGGGGATAGTCGATGCCGTCAACCGTGATGGCGGCGTTGCCGGATTGGATGAAAAAAACTTCTAGCATATCGGTGTGGTGGTGGGCGAACGCGATGGCGTTAGGGGGGAAACGCGCTTGCGAGAAGTTGGTGAGTGGGGGGAATTCGCCGGAGTGGATGAGCGCTTGCTTGGTGATGCGAGCGTTGTGGCTGACGGTGGTGAGAGGGGTTTGGGTGAGGGTGGTGAGTTTCAAGAATGCTCCTTAAATCATGGTTTGCTGTTACGCGAAAATCGAATTCCCCCCATCCCCAACCCTTCCCCCGCAAGGGGTGAAGGGGGCAAGAGGTACTGCTTATCGGTGAATGTTGCGTGATGGAACAAGGTTGCTGATATTGATGGAATGGAGAAACAAAACAATAAAATTCACCGTGATCTGCACGAACAATCACGGGAAGTTCGGAGTGAGGCAATGAAAATATTTCCCTAAACTCAGGTAGTACCTAGCCCACCAGCCCCCGATCTAGCCCAGCAAACCCGGACACCGCAAGAAGTGAGTACACTATACTCGACACTTGAGGTAAAAGATGAAACCAAGCAAACCAACCACCAAGCCTTACACACGGCGTTCCGCAAGCTACAAAGAGGAAGCCCTGAAGCTAGCCGATCGCATTGGTTACGCAAAAGCAGCACATCAACTGGGTTTACATGAATCGCAACTCTACGGCTGGCGAGCCAAACAAACGCAGCAGCAAACGGTTAACAGCCGTGAACAAGAGCAAGCGGCTGAAATAGCCAAACTCAAACGCGAACTGCTGATCGCCCAAGAAGAGGTCGCCATCCTAAAAAAGGCCAGCGCGTACTTTGCGAGACAGCTCAAGTGAAGTACGCGTTTATTCAACAACATAGCCGTGAATTCTGCATTCCCCGTTTATGTCAGGCGTTGGGTGTTGCCCGTAGTAGTTACTATGAATGGCTGGAGCGGCAATCCAAACCCCGGCAACGTGAGCAACGCCAGGCAATGCTCGATACACGAGTAGCCACCGCTTTTCAGGTCAAAAAAAGCTGCTATGGTGCCTGGCGCTTATGTCAATTACTGGCGAAGGATGGATGGTGTTACAACCGTAAAACCATTGCCAACAGCATGAAACGTCAAGGATTAGTCGCCAAGGCGGCACGGAAATTCAAGGCAACCACCCATAGCCGCCATTCATTGCCCGTGTCGCCCAACCTGCTGGAACAGAACTTTACCGCGACTGCCCCAAATCAGAAGTGGGTCGGTGACATCACTTATTTGTGGACAGACGAAGGCTGGCTGTATCTGGCTGTTATCATGGACTTATTTTCCCGCCAAGTGATTGGTTGGGCAATGGATCAACGCATGACCGCTGATTTGGTGTGTGATGCCCTGCAAATGGCACTCTGGAAGCGTAAACATCCTAAGGGCGTGATTGTCCATTCCGACCGTGGCAGCCAATATTGCTCTCACGCTTATCAACAACTGATACAACAGCACCAACTGTATGGCAGCATGAGTGCCAAAAGCAATTGCTATGATAATGCCTGCGCTGAGAGCTTTTTCCATTCCATGAAAGTAGAATGCATCCACGGCGAACGATTTGCTACACGGGAGACCATGAAACAAACCGTTTTCGAGTACATCGAAACCGATTACAACCGTGACCGCTTGCACAGTTCCTTGGGCTATCTCAGCCCGCTGGACTTTGAAGCACAATTCCTCACAAGTTGAGGTGTCCGGGTTTAATGGGCTAGATCAGTTTCTTGCGGTCGCTTTTGAATTCGATGATCAGGGTTTCGTGGGTGGGTAATACAGGGTTTTGCATAATTATTTACCTATGCAAAACGAGCCGAAGATCTCGCCTAGCAAATCATCCGGCGTAAACCGCCCTGTAATTTGCCCCAACGCATCCTGCGCAGTACGCAATTCCTCCGCCATCAATTCCCCCGCATTGAATTCACGCAACTGCAACTCCGCCCGTTCCACCGCCGCCTGCGTCGCTTCCAACGCCTGCAAATGCCGCCGCCGCGCCATGAACGTATCGTCCGCCTCGCCCTGATAGCCCATGCGCGTTTTCAATTCTGCCCGCAACGCCTCGATGCCCTGCGCGTGTTTGGCGGAAATATACAAGTGTTCGCCCTGTTTACCGACCGCCTTGCCGCTCAAATCCACCTTGTTATGCACCGTCATGCGCGGCACAGTCGCAGGCAATTTCGCCAAAATCGCCGCATTTTCCAACGCATCAGGATGGGTATCATCGACCAGCAGCAAAATCAAATCCGCCTTAGCCACTTCCGCCCAAGCGCGTTCAATCCCAATCTTTTCTACCGGATCATCACTCTCGCGCAAACCAGCGGTATCGACAATGTGTAACGGCATCCCCTCAAGGTTAATACGTTCGCGCAATACGTCGCGGGTCGTGCCCGCAATCGCGGTGACAATCGCCGTTTCCTGCCCCGCCAGCGCATTCAGCAAGCTGGATTTACCCGCATTCGGCCTGCCCACAATCACCAAGTGCATCCCATCCCGCAATAAGCTGCCTTGGCGTGCTTTTTGGAAAATGGTGTGCAATTGCTGCTTAATCGCTTCCAGCCGATTCGTCACAGCGACATCCGCAAGAAAGTCGATTTCCTCATCAGGAAAATCCAACGCCGCTTCCACGTACACCCGCAACTCAATCAAACCCGTGAGTAACACATTCACCGCAGCGGAAAACTCGCCCTGCAAGGAACGTAACGCCGACCGCGCCGCCTGTTCCGACCCCGAATCAATCAGGTCGGCAATCGCTTCGGCTTGCGCCAAGTCCAGCTTGTCATTGAGGAAAGCCCGTTCGGAAAATTCACCGGGGCGAGCCAGCCGCGCACCCAATTCGACACAGCGTTTGAGCAGCATGTCGAGGACCACCGTGCCGCCATGCCCTTGCAACTCTAGAACGTCTTCGCCGGTAAACGAATGTGGGGCGGGGAAATACAACGCGATGCCGTCATCCAACGCCGCGCCATCGGCAGCTTTGAACAAACGGTGTACGGCTTTACGCGGGGAGGGAAGTGAACCGAGCAGAGCGACGGCAAGCTCAGGAACGTGCTTGCCGGAGAGTCGGATAATCCCAACCCCACCGCGCCCCGGCGGTGTAGCTACGGCAGCGATAGTGTCAGGATTATTCCACATAAACAGTCAACCTCTTAGGCGTGCCCTACAATTTGCTTATTGATGTACCACTGTTGCGCCATCGACAAAATGTTGTTCACGACCCAGTACAGCACCAAGCCTGCGGGGAAGAACAAGAACATCACCGTGAAAATAATCGGCATGAATTGGAAGATTTTTTGCTGCATCGGGTCCGCTTGCGGCGGATTGAGCTTCTGTTGGAAGAACATCGACGCGCCCATTAGCAACGGCAGGATGTAGTACGGGTCCATAATCGACAAATCTTTGTACCACAGCAACCACGGTGCTTGCCGCAATTCCACGCTTTCCTGCAACACCCAATACAGCCCCATAAACACCGGAATCTGGATCAACATCGGCAAGCACCCCCCAATCGGATTGATCTTTTCCTTGCGATACAGCTCCATCATCGCCTTCTGCTTACCGGGTGGGTCATCCGCAAAACGTTCATTGATGTCTTTGAGTTTAGGGGAAACTGCCTTCATTTTCGCCATCGACTTATAGCTCATGGCGGAAGGATAGAAAAATGCCAGCTTGATAAAGATGGTGAGGAAAATAATCGTCCAGCCCCAGTTACCTAGCACGCTGTGGATAACCTGCATCAACCAGAAAATCGGCTTAGAGATAAACGCGAAAATACCGTAATCGACGGTCAAATCCAGTCCTTCCGCAATCCCTTCCAAGGTATCTTGGTCTTTAGGCCCGACATAGAAATCCGACTTAAACACGCCTTTCGCACCCGGGGCAATTTGCTGTGCAGCACTGCGCATTCCCAACACATAGCCTTTCACGTCTTGGCCGGGCACAACGCGACTGTAATACTCGGTTTCTTGATTCTGTGGCGGAATCCATGCGCTCAGGAAGTAATGTTCCTGCATCGCCACCCAACCGCCATTGACGGTTTCTTTGATCGGCTTGTCATCCATATCACTGAATGACAGTTTGGTGTATTTGCCTTCGTGGTAATAGGCACCGCCGACATAGGCTTGCACACCACCCAACAAACTGCCCGCGTTTGCCGCATAGCCGTGCTTAAGCTGACGGTATTCTGTGCCATTCCAGATATTGGTGGATTGGTTATTGACCTCGTGCTCAACATTGACCAAGAAGCTACCGCGCTTAAAGACGAAACGCTTGGTAACACTGATGCCGTTCGCACCTTGCCAAGTGAGCGGAACAACCAGTTCGTTCTGCCCATCTGCCAAGGTGTATTCGGTTTGAGCAGCGGTATAGGTCGCCAAATGATCCGGTGCGAGGGTTTGCGCCTCCAAACCAGCCACGACTTGGTGTTGCAAACCGGATTGTGCAACGTAATTGCGCCCGTTCAAGTCAAGAATTTTGACGGGTTTATCCGGTGTGTCGAGGCTGATGGGGTAGGTTGGCAAATCGGTTTCCAGTACTTCACCGCCACGGGTATTGATCTTCAATACCAGCTTATCGGTACGCACAGTAACCGTCTGCCCAGCAGCACTATTATCAGCCGTCGGCGTCATTTGTCCGGCTTGCGTCGCAGGGGTAGCTGCACTTTGTGCCGGTACTTCTTGGGCATTGCCGCCCGGTATCGCGGGAGCGCTGACGGTACTAGCTGCCGTAACAGGGGGTTTGGGTGCATGATCCTGTTGCCATGTCGTCCAAATCAGAAACAGCATGAATAACAGGGTGAGATACAAGAAAGGACGTTGCGAATCCATGAGTAATGCAATCCGGTTAGTGACGATTAGGGTAGGGCAGAGTATAGCTTGTGCAAGCGCAACCACAAACTGTCCAATTGCAGGAATAGTTCGGCGTTGCTCATAGTGAGGACATCAGAACGGCACATCAGCACCAAATCGACAGGGGGCAAAGTGGCTTGATGGTGGCGGAAACTTTCGCGTACCAAACGCCGAATGCGGTTACGCTCATGCGCTCGCCGCAAGGCTTTTTTGGCGATTGCCATGCCCAAACGCGGAAAGCCAACGGTGTTGGCAGCAGCGCGGGCATTCAAGCCAGTAGCATGCAGGCGTTTGCCATGCTGAAAAACCCGTTGAAAATCAATTCCACGGGTTAGACGTACATGGCGTGGGAAGCTGTCAGCCCCTAGCGAACCTGCATCCAAAATAATCTTAAGGGATCAGACGTGCACGACCCTTAGCACGACGTGCGCTCAATACTTTACGACCATCAGCGGTTGCCATACGAGCGCGGAAACCGTGGGTACGAGCGCGGTGGATTTTGCTAGGTTGGAAGGTTCTTTTCATGACAAGTCACCAATTAATTCATTAAGTCAATCACTGCCCATGCCCTAAAAATTTTACGGGTTCAGGGACAGCCAAAAAGGTGAGGCACATTAAGGGATTGCGTTAGTTTTGTCAACACCGTTATCCGGCAATGCTCAGAGCTTGCGCTTGTGGATAACTTGGCTGCGCGTCTATAATTGGACGTTCCAAAAACCTGCGTCATGCCTCGTTTCAACCCTTTTGGAACTGCCCCTCTATGCTTTGGCAACAATGTTTACAGCAACTCGAACAGGAAGTTCCTGACAGCGAAATCAATACTTGGCTACGTGCGTTACACGCGGTGGAGAAGCGCCAAGCGCTGTATTTGCTCGCGCCTAACACTATCGTGCTGCAACAAGTCCATGAACAATATTTGCCGCGCATTCTGTTCCATTCACGCATTATCACGGGTGATAATGAATTTGACGTGATGTTACAAATTGGCTCATCCGTCCCCACCGCACCACCTGCGTTATTAACAACACCGCTCCAGCAGCCGCGTTATCCACAGGCACAAGCTCTGTCGCCTCACGATGAGTGGAATCCCGTCCCACTGACCCATACCCAAGCCACTGCCGCCGCGCCAACCCCCGCCCCCATCAGCGAACGCTTTACCAATTCGCTGAATCCGCGCATGGCGTTTGCCAATTTCGTCGAAGGCAAATCCAACCAACTCGCGTGTGCCGCCGCACAACAGGTAGGCGATCAAGCCGATACCACCTACAACCCCATGTTTATTTACGGCGGGGTAGGTTTGGGTAAAACCCACCTCATGCACGCCATTGGCAATCGCATTCTCGAACGCGAACCGGGCGCACGGGTGATCTATGTGTACGCGGAACGCTTCGTCAATGACATGATTTCCGCCATCCGCAATTCACGCATGGAAGAATTCAAGCAGCATTACCGCAGTCTGGATGCGCTGCTGATTGACGACATCCAGTTTTTTGCGGGCAAAGACCGTTCGATGGAAGAATTTTTCCACACCTTCAATGCGCTCTTGGAAGGGCAGAAACGCATTATCCTTGCCAGCGACAAATTTCCACGTGATCTGGATGGCATTGAAGACCGCTTGAAAACGCGCTTCAACTGGGGCTTAACCGTGCAAATTGAATCCCCCGATCTGGAAACCCGCGTGGCTATCCTGCGCAAGAAAGCCGAGGATGTGGGCTTGCACCTGCCCAATGACGTGAGTTTTTTCATTGGCAAGCGGTTTCACTCCAATATTCGGGATCTGGAGGGTGCACTGCAACGCGTGATTGCCAGTATGCGCCTCAAGTGCGTCACCACCATCAGCATGGATTTTGTGCATAACGCGCTGCGTGACCAATTAGCCAGCCAAGACAAAATGGTGTCGATGAGCAACATCAAAAAAATCGTGGCGCAGTACTACAACATTCGCTTAACCGATATGGATTCCAAAAATCGCGCACGATGCTTTGCTCGTCCACGCCAAATTGCGATGGCACTGTCCAAAGAACTGACCAACCACAGCTTGCCGGAAATTGGTGATGAATTCGGAGGTCGTGACCATACGACCGTCTTGCACGCTCAACGTAAAGTGGTCGAATTGCGGGAGTCAGATCCCAAAATCGAAGAGGAGTACCGCATCCTATTTAGGACGTTAACAAGCTGAAATTACCTGTGCATAAGTACGGTATAACCCTGTGGATAAGCTGTGGATAAACTGTGGATAACTTTACCCCTAAAATTATCCACAAGATACTAACAGCTTATCCACATACTTATCCACAGCTTATCCACAGTGAGAAAGTGTTAAATTAGCCTTGGTAATCAATAGGATTGGAAAGTTATCCACAGAAAGTGCCTTCCCTTACTATGATTACTATTCTTTAAATACATTTAAGATATATTAAGTAATGAGACTAACCCAGACCCGCGAACACCTACTCGAATCCCTGCAAGCTACCTTGGGGGCTATCGAAAAACGTCACACCGCTCCCATTTTGGAAAACGTGTTACTGCGTATCAAAGACAATCAATCTTTTTGGCGTGGTACAGACCTTGAGCTGGAAATTGCTACCCATGCACCGATCATGGATGGCGCTGACGGGGAAATTACCCTACCTGCTCGCAAATTGGCTGACATCTGCAAATCCTTGCCGTCAGAGAGCATCGTCAATCTTGAGGTGCAAGATGACAAGCGAGCGCGGATCAGTGCAGGACGTAGCCGCTTTGAATTAGCTACCTTACCGGCTAGCGAATTCCCCGAACTCGAAGACATTGGGGATGTTCATACCTTGGAATTGCCTGAGAACGTGTTGAAACATTTGTTGGAAAGCGTGGCTTATGCAATGGCAAACCAAGACGTGCGTTACTACCTCAATGGTTTATTGCTTGAAGTCAATGCGGATGGTATTCGCACCGTCGCTACAGATGGGCATCGTTTATCCTTGTGTTTCCATACGGTGGACATGCCACATATCGAACAAAGTCGCCAGATGATTATCCCCCGCAAAGGTGTGTTGGAATTATCCCGATTGCTGCGTAGTGATTGCCAAGTACCGTTACAATTGCAAAGCAGCCAGAATCATTTGCGCGTACAACTGGATAACTTACGGTTTACTTCGAAACTGGTTGATGGGCGTTACCCTGATTACCGTGCTGCCGTACCCGGCGGTGGACAAATCCAAGTAGACCTCGACCGTAAAGCCTTCAAGGAGACCCTCAGCAGGGTCGCTATCCTCTCCAATGAGAAGTTCAGGGGGGTACGCCTATCTTTGAGCGAAAACCGCTTAAAAGTCGAAGCCAACAACCCTGAGCAGGAAGTTGCTACTGACGAATTGGATGTGCATTACGCAGGTAAGGATTTCAGCATTGGTTTCAACGTCACGTATTTACTGGATGCAGTGAACCACTTAAGCGGTGAAACCCTACGCCTGCATTGCAATGCACCTGAAAGCAGTGTGTTACTCACAGACCCCGACGATGACACGGTGCGTAATGTTATTATGCCGATCCGTTTGTAAATGCGAGAACCAATAGGGTGTGGATAAGTCGTCTTAACGTCCAACATTGCCGAGTTATCCACAGCACCGCGTTAGCATTAAGTGCACACGCGAATGTGCTATATGGGGACAACGCTTCCGGCAAGTCCAGTTTGCTAGAAGCGCTCGCGGTGTTATCGCGGGGACGCTCGTTTCGTACCCCACGGATTGCGGAAGTCATTACTCGTGGGGAAAACGAACTCACCGTTGCTGCCAGCGTGGAACAAGGCATCATTCTGCAAAGTTATCCACTGGGCATCACGAAAAGTGCGGCAGAAACGCGTATTCGTATCAACCACGCCGATGTACAACAGCAAGCGGAACTCAGTACGCACGTTCCGCTTACCCTCATTCACCCCGGTTCGGTCGAGTTACTCACAGGCAGCCCCACCGCCCGCCGCGCATTTTTGGATTGGATTGCGTTTTATCGCTTTGCTGAATTCAATCGGGCATGGCGAGACTACCAACGGGTGTTAAAGCAACGCAATGCTTGTCTACGCGACTCTAAGCAACGTCAAGCCCTACCACAGTGGACACGGCAGTTAATCGCCTTACAGCCGATTCTGTGGCGTTACAGGATGGATGCATTAACAGCATTGCAAACCGTGTTACAAGATTGCGCCGAGTTACTCTCAGCGGTAAGTTATCCACAGCTTGTGCTCAGTAGTGGCTTTCCGGTGGGGATTAATCCACAGGATGAATCGCAAATAGCACAATTTTTAAGCGAAAAAACCGAACAAGAATGCAAGCAAGGTTTCACCTTGTACGGTGCACACCGGGCAGATTTGCACATCTTGCTGGAGGGCGTTCCTGCGCTACGGATTGCGTCACGCGGGCAGCTTAAAGTACTCGCTGTGGCTTTATTGTTAGCCCAAAGTCATGCCATTGCCGATAACGCCACAAAACGCGGTATAATCGCCATTGACGACTTGGCATCAGAACTGGATGAGCAAAACCAGCAAGCGTTGTACAATACCCTGCGCACGACGCAGCAACAATTAATCATAACCGGCACACATCACCAACCCCTGAAGAATTGGGTGGCAGACGCGCAGGCGTTTCAAGTGAAACACGGGCAAGTATTTGCCGCAAACTGATCACCCCATGACCGTAACAATGGAAATAAAATGACTGAACCAACACCTGTTGTACCCACCTACGATTCCTCGAACATCAAAGTACTCAAAGGCTTGGAAGCGGTGCGCAAACGCCCCGGTATGTACATCGGCGATACCGATGACGGCACAGGTTTGCACCACATGGTCTTCGAGGTTGTGGATAACTCTATCGACGAAGCGCTTGCCGGTTATTGCAAAGAAGTCAAAGTCGAAATTTTCAGTGATGGCTCGGTACGCGTATCCGATGATGGGCGTGGCATTCCAGTGGACATGCACGAAGAAGAAGGTCGTTCAGCCGCTGAAGTCATTATGACTGTGTTGCACGCGGGCGGTAAATTCGACGATAACTCCTACAAAGTGTCAGGCGGTTTGCACGGGGTAGGTATCTCGGTGGTGAATGCGTTGTCTGCCGATTTGGAATTAACGATTCGTCGCAACGGTAAATTGCATCAGCAGATGTATAAATTAGGTGATCCGGTTGCACCACTAGCGATTATTGGCGATACCGAAGGCACAGGCACATCGGTGCGCTTTTGGCCGAGTGCGGAAATTTTCGCATTGACCGAATTTCATTACGACATCCTCGCGAAACGTTTGCGGGAATTATCGTTTTTGAATTCTGGAGTACGTATTCACCTGATCGACCGTCGTGGCGAAGGGCGTGAAGACGTGTTTGAATACGAGGGCGGCATTAAAGCCTTTGTCGCACACCTCAACCGCAACAAATCACCGATCCACAACAATATCATTTACTTCACCACCGAACGCGATGGCGTGGGCGTGGAAGTCGCGTTGCAGTGGAACGATTCGTATCAGGAAAACATTTTCTGCTACACCAACAATATTCCACAACGCGATGGCGGTTCACATTTATCCGGTTTCCGCGCTGCCCTCACCCGTACTCTGAACAGCTATATCGAAAGCGCTGGGTTAGCGAAAAAAGAAAAAATCAGCCCAACTGGTGATGATGCGCGTGAAGGCTTAACCGCTGTATTGTCAGTCAAAGTACCCGACCCAAAATTTTCCTCGCAAACCAAAGACAAGCTGGTGTCATCCGAAGTCAAAGGCATTGTCGAAGCGGCAATGAACGAACGCCTCGGCGAATTTTTGCTGGAAAGCCCTTCCGAAGCCAAGCTAATTGCGGGCAAGATGATTGAAGCGGCGCGTGCGCGTGAAGCGGCTCGTAAAGCGCGTGACATGACTCGCCGAAAGGGCGCATTAGACATCGCTGGTTTGCCCGGTAAACTCGCCGATTGCCAAGAAAAAGACCCCGCCCTCTCCGAACTATTCCTCGTGGAAGGGGATTCCGCAGGTGGTTCCGCCAAGCAAGGCCGTGACCGTCGCACTCAAGCTATCCTGCCACTCAAGGGTAAGATCCTCAACGTGGAACGCGCCCGTTTTGACAAGATGATCAGCTCCCAAGAGGTCGGCACATTGATCATCGCACTAGGCTGCGGCATTGGGCGCGAAGAATACAATATCGACAAATTGCGCTATCACCGCATTATTATTATGACGGATGCGGACGTGGACGGTTCGCATATTCGCACTCTACTGCTGACCTTCTTCTATCGGCAATTGCCGGAATTGGTGGAACGCGGTTACATCTACATTGCGCAACCCCCGCTGTACAAAGCCAAGCGCGGCAAACAAGAGCAATACATCAAAGACGACAGCGAAATGGAACGTTACTTGCTGCAATTAGCCTTGGACGGCTCGAACCTGCATTTGGATGCGCACTCCCCTGCCATCAGTGGCGAAGCCTTGGAAACCTTGGTACGGCAATACAATGCCGCCAAGCAGGTGATTAGCCGTTTATCACGCCGTTACGACCGTAATTTGTTGGAAGCTTTGCTGTTTGAAAGACTGCCCTCCACCGAAGAAACCAACAGTGTCACTGCCGAAGCGTTTGCCGAATGGGTCGGCAGTGCCATTGCCACGATGAACACGGCGGATAATGGTGCACGTACTTATACCTCGCACTTAAACAAAATTGACGATGGCGCATGGACGTTAGAAGTTAACCGCCGTCAGCACGGTCTTGACCACCGTATTCTGCTCGACCGCGATTTCTTCCTAATGCCAGAAACCAAATTGTTGATCAAAACCAATCGTGAAATGGATGGTTTGCTCGGAGAAGGTGCGGTGGTGATACGCGGCGAACGCAAATACGAAGCGCAACGTTTCGACCAATTGGTGGAATGGTTGATGAAAGAAGCTAACCGTGGTTTGCAAATCAGCCGCTATAAAGGTTTGGGTGAAATGAATCCTGAGCAGTTGTGGGATACCACGCTGAACCCCGAAACGCGCCGTTTGATGCAAGTCCGCGTCGAAGATGCGATTGCTGCCGACGAAGTGTTTACCATGTTGATGGGCGATGAAGTCGAGCCGCGTCGTGACTTTATCGAAAAGAATGCGTTGTCTGTTTCCAATCTGGACGTGTGAGGTTTCACGTGAAACAAGAAAATCCCTTGCTGGACATCAGCAACCTGCCGCTGTTCTCGCAAATCAAGCCGGAGCACATTACCCCTGCGTTAGACGTGGTGTTGCAAGACAACCGCGCATGGTTAGACCAAACGCTGGATACTGAAACACGTTTCACGTGGAACAATCTGGTTGCGCCGATGAACGAAGCAGGTAATCGCTTGGATCGCATGTGGTCGCCCGTGAGTCACATGAACGCGGTGGTCAACACCGAGGAATTACGTAAGGCATACAACGATAACCTGTCGCGGCTGAGTGATTACCACACGGAGTTAGGTCAGAACGCGAAGTTGTATCAAGCCATGCAGTCCGTGCGTGATAGTGAAACGGGGTTGGATACGGCGCAACAGAAGAGTTTGGATGATAGCTTGCTAGGTTTCACGCTATCCGGTGTAGCTTTGCCGGAAGCGCAAAAAGAGCGTTTCCGTGCCATCAGTCAGGAACTCTCACAACTGACTTCGCGCTTTTCCGACAATGTGTTGGATGCGACAAATGCGTGGACGAAGCAGATTCTGGATGTGAACGCGTTGGCAGGTTTACCTGAATCCGCATTGGAAATGGCAGCCCAAACCGCCAAACAGCGTGATATGGAAGGCTGGGTGATTACCCTGCAATTCCCTTCTTACTTCCCGGTGATGACGTATGCCGATAACCGCGAATTGCGAGCGGAAGTGTATCGGGCATACACCACGCGTGCTTCGGAACTCGGTGCGAATGCGGAATGGGATAACACGCAAGTGATGTGCGACATTCTGCGCTTGCGTCAGGAAGAAGCCAGTTTGCTGGGGTACGCCAATTTTGCTGAACTCTCCTTGGCAACCAAGATGGCTGAAAGCCCGCAGCAAGTGCTGGATTTCCTCGAAGACCTAGCACGTAAATCCAAGGCATTTGCGAAAACCGAATTTGCCGAGATCCAAACCTTTGCGCGTGACCAGTTGGGGCTGGACGATGTGCAAGCGTGGGACGTGGGTTACGTCAGCGAGAAGATGAAACAAGCGCGTTTCGATTTCAGCGAAGAAGATTTGAAGCCCTACTTCCCTGCTGCCCGTGTGATCAGCGGCTTGTTTACCTTGGTGGAAAAACTCTTCGGTGTGCGCATCGAGCAGCAAGCTGGTCACATTGATCTATGGCATAACGACGTGCGTTTCTATCTGGTGTATGACCGTAGCGGTGCGGTGCAAGCGTGTTTCTACCTCGATTTATACGCCCGTCAGCACAAGCGTGGTGGGGCGTGGATGAGCGATTTCTGCGGACGTTTTCGGCGTGCCGATGGCGTGCAGATTCCGGTGGCATTCATGACGTGCAATAGCAGCGCTCCTGTCGGTGACAAGCCTGCGCTGTTTACTCACGATGAAGTGGTGACGTTGTTCCACGAATTTGGGCACGGTTTGCACCACATGCTCACGCAGGTCGATTATCCCGATGTCGCGGGTATCAATGGCGTGGAATGGGATGCGGTCGAGCTGCCGAGCCAGTTCATGGAAAACTGGTGCTGGGAACGCAGCGTGCTGGACATGATCGCGGCGCATTGGGAAACGGGCGCAGCCTTTCCGGAAGCCTTGTTCCAAAAAATGCAAGCAGCGCGGCATTTCCAAACCGCGATGGCGACAGTGCGCCAATTGGAATTTGCGCTGTTTGATATGAAGCTACACCTTGACCCGCAAGCCGCAGAACCCGGCAAAGTCGCAGCGATTCGTCAGGCGGTATTGGAACAGGTCGCGGTGATCAAACCCCCTGCTTTTAACCGGATGCCGAACAGCTTTACCCACGTTTTTGCCGGTGGTTACGCGGCAGGCTATTACAGTTACAAGTGGGCGGAAGTATTGTCGGCAGATGCGTTTGCGCGCTTTGAAGAAGAAGGCTTGTTTGATGCGGGCGTGGGCGAAGCGTTTCTGAAAGAAGTATTGCAAGTCGGTGGTTCACGCAAAGCAATGGAATCGTTTGTTGCCTTCCGTGGGCGTAAACCTTCAGCGGATGCTCTGCTCCGCCACAGCGGTCTTGCTGTATGAAAATCGCGACATGGAACGTCAATTCGCTACGGGTGCGCCTACCCCACGTCTTGCAATGGCTGGCAGCCGTGCAACCGGACGTGTTGGCGATTCAGGAAACCAAAACGGTGGATGCACAGTTCCCGTTGGTGGAATTGCAAGCGGCAGGTTATCACACCGTGTTTGCTGGGCAGAAAACCTATAACGGCGTGGCAATCCTCAGCAAATCACCCGCGACGGACGTGATGACTGACATCCCTGATTTAGACGATCCGCAACGCCGCATCCTTGCCGCTACGCTCGACGGGGTGCGCGTGGTGAATTTGTACGTGGTCAACGGTTCGGAAGTTGGTTCGGATAAATACGCGTACAAGCTTGACTGGTTGGCGCAAGTGACCGCGTGGTTGCAGCAACAAGCGGCACTTTATCCGAAGCTCGTGGTGCTAGGTGATTTCAACATTGCTCCTGAAGACCGTGACGTGCATGATCCCATAGCGTGGGGAGACGGCATTCTCTGCTCTCCACCAGAACGTGCCGCGTTGCAAGCGATTCAAGCCGTGGGCTTAAGCGATACCTTCCGCCAGTTTGCGCAGCCGGAGAAAAGTTTTAGCTGGTGGGATTACCGTGCGGCGGGTTTCCGCCGCAATCACGGCTTGCGGATTGACCTCATTCTTGCCAGTAAACCGTTAGCTGACGCTTGCCAGTCGTGCGTGATTGACCGTGAACCGCGTACTTGGGAAAAGCCCTCCGACCATACGCCCGTCATTGCCGAGTTTGCGGGATGAAGGCTTATTTGCTGCTGGGCGTGGTGGTGTTTGCTGTGACCGTGGCAGGTAAAGTGCTGTGGGAGAGTCGCAGCACTTCACCCGCTGTGCCAGTGGCTGCGCTGACGCTGCAAATCCCCTGCGATTTACAGCAAGCGCCGTGTGTGGCAAGCGACAGCCAAGGGCGTAGCATTCGCTTCAGCATCAACCCGCCCACTATTCCGTTAATGCAAGAACTGACCGTGCAGGTGGAAACGACGGGCTTGCCGGATGTCACCAGTATGCGCCTGACGGTGGTAGGCGTGAATATGTTCATGGGCTATCAGTACGCGGATTTGCAAACGGTTGGTACAGGGCATTTTCAAGGCAAACTGATCTTGCCCGTTTGCACTTTGGAAAAGATGCAATGGTTAGCGACATTGGATGCATTAACACCCACCGCGAAGGTTCAGGCAACTATCCCATTCACGACCGTTAGCAATACGCCCCTCCCTCCATTCAATCAACAATTGCTTGATAAGTAATCAAAATAATTAACCCGTATCCGTCGGGCGTAAAAACCCCCTTACCCATCTGCTTAACGTTGTTATTCAGTCAATAATCGCTTTTCATGGGTGTTCTGTCAGAACGCGGTTAGAAACTCGATGCCAAGCCATAACAAGAATAAGCAACTTCACGCCTTGAAGTGCAGTGTATTGCGTTGCACGCAAGCCCTGTGCGCTACCCTATTTTTCATGGGCACTATGCCAAGCATGGCTGATATTCCTCTTTCGCTGTCGCATAATCTCGACCTGTCGGCGGAATTACCGGAAGTATTGCACGTTAAAGCGAGTGACATTGCGTGGCAGATTCGTACACAGGATGGCACTCAAGTAGCACCGCCTCTCGTCGGTGCTTCCCCGCAAGTCACCTTACCCAACGGCACGTATGAGGTGCAGTTGTCGGTCGGTGGCTATACTGAACATAAAACCGTGCAAGTGAACGCAGGGCAAGTCACCACCTTGCCCTTCTCCCCCAAGGTTGGGCGTTTGCGGGTGAGGAGTCTGACAACAGCGGATTGGCAAGTCACCGCAGTGGCGGTGGGTGCGTCAGCACGTGCTTACCCGCACAGCACGCAACTCGACACGTTGGTGGCAGCCGGTGATTATGAGGTGGAAGCCAAGCGTCCGTTTGGGATTAGCTATAAGCAACGCCTCTCGGTAACAGCGGGGATGTTGACGGCTGCCAGTATCCAGATTCCCACCGGTAAAGTCAGTTTGATTGCGACATTGGGGGATGCCCCCGCGTTGCGCCCGATGACATGGACGGTGTATCGCTTGGATGGGGCGAAACAACTAGTGGCAGCCCCCCGCCGCCATTCGGCGACCTTAGAAGTATCGCCGGGGCATTACGAAGCCGTCGCCAATTTGAATGGTTTGGAACGCCGCCGCAGCTTCACGGTGTTGACGGATACCCGTAATCAGATTGTCATTGCGATGGATTAATCGGTATGCTGGCGCTCTAACTCTGATAAAGAAGCTATATTCCCATGCAAGCTATTCTCGCGCGATTTAGGCTGAACGCGCCTCGCACTCGCCTTATTCTGAAATTTTTATTTGTTGCGTTGATGTTATTAGGCATCGTTGCAGCCTTACTGCCCAGCAGTGGCGAAAGTTTACTGCCCTATACTGACAAATTCTTACATGCAGGCGCGTTGTTTGGTTTCGCGGTGTTACTGGATTTGGCAACGCCCCGTCATTTCTGGCGTTGGAAAGTGCCGGTGTTGCTGGGGTATGGGGCGCTGATTGAAGTCGTGCAAAGCCTGACGACATGGCGTTCGGCTTCGCTGGCAGATTTGGCGGCAGATGCGGGCGGTATTCTGTTGTATTGGGTGGTGTGGCGGCTGGCGTTACAACGCCTTGTGCCGCACAACAATGGCTGAATCGCTGCCGTTTAGTCTTGACGCGCCGTGCTTTCGTCTTCCTCATAGACTTCGACAGACGCATCTTTGATTTGGTAGCCCGCTTCTGCTAAATCGGTGTGGACTTGCTCCGTCACAATCGTGCCGGATACCCAAACAGGTTCGTACATGCGTTCCATGCCGATGCTTTTGCCTTCCAAGGGTTTGACCAACAAGGTTTGGTTGAGTGGTGGCGGTGGTACGTGAATGCACGCGCCAAAGTAAGGCACGAGCAGGAATTCTTTGACCATGCCTTGTTTGTCATCGGCTTCTAAGGGCGAGATAAAGCCGGGGATTTTGATCTTTTTGCCGTTCAGTGCGGCGTTGACGGGGGCTGAATTGAGTTCAGCTTGCACTTTTTCCATCATAGCATCTTCAGCGGGATCGCCTTCGGGGATGGCATCAATCTGGGGCTGGTATTTTTTCATGATGTCTGCCAAGCCTTGTCCCGGCATCTCCAGATTTTCCCACTCGATTTCGGTGAATTCGCCGTCTTGTTTGGGGGCTGCACCTCCCTCCGTTGGTTTAGTCATCTCTTGGATTGGCGTGCCAATCGCGGGCGCATCCACGGGCAATTCGGCTTGTGCGGTCGCTAATGCCTCGGCAGCAGGTGAGAGTGCGGGGGTATCTTTATCAGTGTCTGCGATGCTTGGTTTCGCCACAATGGCGGGTGCAGTGGTGGTGGGTGGTGTGGCATCTATGGCAGGCTTTTCTTCACCACAAGCAACTAATAGGCTAGCGAGCACCAATACGGGCAGAATTGTTGTCTTCATCATTAAACTCTTACAGTCAAACCATCTTGCAGGGAACGGCGGTAGGCAATTGCTCCCGGAATCAGGCTAAACAGTAGCGCAAGCACCGCTACCACTGCAAGCAACAAGCCGTCATTCAGATCAGGAATCCACGTCCTCAAGTAAAAACCGTATTCCGCCATTACCCACGGGCGGGCGGCTAATAGTCCGATGAATACCAGCCCTGCCCCCAATAAGCAACCCAGTACTGCAATGACCGATGCTTCCAGCACGAACAGCAAAAATACGTGGCGTGGGTGTGCGCCGACCGCTCGCAAGATCGCCATTTCGCGCCGCCGCTCGTTCAGGGTGGATAGCAGCGTGGTCAACATGCCGAGCAAGCCCGCCACCACCACAAAACCGGTGATAATTCGCAACACGGTTTCAAACATGCCAATCGCTTGCCAGAGTTCGGCGAGGGCAATGCCAGGGACGGTTGCCAGCAAGGGTTCGCGCTGGTAATCGTTGATCTCACGTTGCACCCGGAACGCGGCGGCACGGTTTTTCAGCCCGACCATGAAGGCGGTGATCACTTTCGGTTGCAGGTTTTTCTGCAAGGCGTCTACTGCACTGATTTGGTAGCCGGGGACTTTGGTTCCGCCTACCCAGTCAACATGGATGGCTTCGATACCTTCCAGTGAGACGTGTACGGTGCGGTCGATGGGCGTGCCTGTGGGTTTGAGGATGCCGACAACATGGAAAGGCTTATCGTCGTGCAAGGTGAAACGGGTGGCTGCCGCGCCGTGCGCAATCACGATGTTGTCGTTGAGTTGGTAGCCAAGTTTGCGAGCCACTTCTGCACCCAAGACGGCATCAAACACGCCTGCAAACGGCTTGCCTTCAGCGAATTCCAGCAAGCGTTTATCGCCGTGGCGGTAGTAGCGAAAATAATCCTGATTCGTACCCAGTACGCGATAGCCTTGATGCGAATCGCCGAGGCTAATGGGGATTGTCCATTCCACTAGCGGCTTGCTGGCGACGTCTTGGTACGACTGCCAACTGATATTATTGGTGGCGTTGCCAATGCGGAACACGCTGTAAAGCAGCAATTGCACCGGGCCGCTGCGTGCGCCCACCACTAAATCCGTGCCGGAAATGGTGCTGAGGAAACTGCTTTTGGCTTCCTTGCGGATGTATTCCACGCCTAATAATAGCGAAACGCTGATGGCGATGGAAAACAGCGTGAGCAGCAGGCTGGCGCGGCGATTCCACAGGCTGCGGAGGGTGAGGTGGAGTAGGATCATGATTCGCGGCGTTTTTCGCGCAACATAAAGCCATACAGCCCTTCGACTTTTTCCCGCGCCCATGGAGTTTTGCGCAAGAATTTCAGGCTGGAGGCAATGCTGGGGTCACTGGCAAAACAGCGCACGGGGATGCGTTCCGCTAAGCCTTCCCAGCCGAAGTAGTCTACCAATTCGGTGAGGATAGTTTGCAGGGTCAGACCGTGCAGTGGGTTGTTGTTTTGCTTTCGGGGTGGTTGGTCAGTGGGTGATGTCATGCGCGGTTTCACTTTGGGTTGGGTGTTGATGGGATTAGCGTTTGATTCACTTTAGCCAAATCCACCACTCGTGGAAAGTGGCTGGCAATGTGAGGATCATGGCTCACGAACACAATGGTACTGCCCTGCGCTGCCGCTTCTTGGAACAACAAGTTCAGGAAACCATCACGGGTATCCGTATCCAACGCCGACGTGGGTTCATCCGCAATAATCAGTTCGGGGCTGCCGATCAGGGCGCGGGCGACGGCGACGCGCTGTTGTTGCCCCACGCTCAGGTCGGTGACGGGGCGTTCCCACAAGTTGCGATCTAGCCCCAGATGTTCCAACAAGCGGTTGGTGGTGGCTTGCATATCCCCTGCCTGTTGCTTGCGCCGCGTGGAAAAATGGCAAGGTAACTGCACATTTTCGCGCACCGATAGATACGGCAACAGGTTGAACTGCTGGAAGATCACGCCCATGTGATCCGCACGAAACCGGTCGCGGGCGGCATTATCCATGCTGTGCAAGGCTTGCCCCAGAATAGTCAAGCTACCGCTGGCGGGGTGCAGAATTCCAGCCAACAGGTTGAGGAATGTGGTTTTACCGCTGCCGCTTGCGCCGCGAATAAATAGGTGTTCGCCTTGGGCAACGTGCAGTTCGGCAATAGCCAGCGTGTCGCGGCTTTGCCCTTGCCAGCGATAGTGCAGGTTGCGTAGTTCGATGACGTTCATGGGGTCAGCTTGAGGGTGTCATCCTTGTCCAATTCCACCGCTGATGCGCCTTTATCCGTTACCCATTCCGCTTTGATGTGCTGGAAACCGTCGGGGAACGCGGCGAAGAGTTTCACCGCCACTTCTTTCAGTTCGGCGGGTTGGGTGCAGGCAAATGACCAAGTGACGTCCATATCGTTGTGGGCTTCATTAGCAGTCTCGGCGGCATTTCCCAACAGAGCGGAGACAACTTCGGCACTTTTGAGCGTGCAACCCGCTTCGGTATTCATGCTGAATAATTCTGCCCCTGCTTTGAGCTTTTTCACCGCATCAGCGAGTTTTTGCTTGTCCGCATCGGTAGTGGCGGCATGTTCAAAGCCGACAATATTGGCGGCGGGGGATTCGAGCATGATTTCCAGCCCTTCCTCGCCAACCGCGAGGGCGAGGGTGGCAGCACCGTGTTCGTGTGCGCCGTGTTCTTCGTGTTCGTGCGTGTGGTCATCAGCGTAAAGGTTGCTGGTGGACAGTGTCAGGCACAGGCTGAGGAGGATGCTAGGGTAGTTCATATTATTCTCCAGTGGACGGTGAAGGGGTGACGGTTTGGGTAAACGAGGTCAGCAAGTTACTGACAAAAGCTTCGTCGAGATCGGCGGTGATGAATACAAAGCGACTGCGTTGGTCAGCGTCAGGCCATGCGGGAAGTTCCACCGAGGGGTAAAACAGGTGTTGCACCGCGTGTAGCACGATGGGGCGACCGGGATATTCTTGCACGTTGACGATGGCTTTCATGCGTAACAGACGGGCGCTGCAAAATTCCACCAGCGTGTCGAGTGCTTCGGAGACACCTGCCCACGGCAAGGGCTGGTCGAATTGCAGGGAAAAGCTGCGGATGCGCCCATCCGTGCTACCGTGCGTGGGGGGGCTGGGGTTGAGGATGCTGGGTTGTTTGAGTGGTAAACTCGCACTGACGACGCGGAAGTTTTCTGCCGCAAGCCACCGCTTGGCTTTGACAGGTTCGGATTGGTGGTAAGCGCGGAGTTTGAACACATGGTCGGGGTCAACGTTGCCGTGCTGAACATGCACGAGCGGTGCGGATGGATTGAGGCTGGCAAGGCGGCTTTCGAGCTGTTGGATGATGGCAGCATCCGCAAGGTCGGTTTTGGTCAGCAGCAAACGGTCTGCACCCGCCACTTGGCGCACGGCTTCAAAGTGCTGGTCGAGTTGACCATTACCGAATACCGCATCCACCGTGGTAACAACCCCATCCAGATAATGGCGTTTGGCTACCCAGTCGGAACGCAGCAGGGTTTCGAGGATCGGCGTGGGGTCGGCAATGCCAGTGGTTTCGATGATAATGCGTTCATAGGGGGGGATTTTGCCATCGCGCCGCCCCATCCACAGATTTTTCAGGGTGGGGACGAGTGAACCTTGGATTTCGCAGCACACGCACCCGCCGGACAGCAGTGCCATCGTGCCTTGGGTGTTATCGACCAGTTGGTGATCCAGCCCGATACTGCCGAATTCGTTCATGATGACGGCGGTCAAGGGCGGCGCACGTAGCAAGCGTTCCCAGAACGAGGGTTTCAGCAGGTTGTTGAGTACCGTGGTTTTGCCGCTGCCGAGAAAGCCGGTGAGCAAGGTGATGGGGATGCGTGCATCTACCGCGTCAGTCATGGTGGATTCTCATACGGATCTCTTTTGCAACAAGATTGCATTAATATAGCGGGTGATCGCTTGCAGGGCAAGCTCCTACAGAAAGAGGGGTGGTGTTTAAGACTGTTGTGTGCAGGCAGGGCAACGCCCTTGTAGGGTCACGTCCACTTGCTCAAGCTGGTAGCCCGGTGGCAGTGCAAACAAGAACGCGGGTTGCAAATTTTCTAAACAAAACACTTGTTCGCATTGCTTACAATGGAAGTGCGCGTGCTGGTGCGGAATGCCTGCTTGGGCGTTGTAGCGCCAGGTGCGGTCTGCGCCGCTGATCTTGTGCGCCATGCCTTGTTCCACCAACCAGTCTAACGCTCGATACAAGGTCACGCGGTCAAACGTGTAACCCTGTTGCAGTGCGAGCTGTTCAATTTCCTGATGGCTCAGGGCGGCGTTGGCTGCGAGCAGAATCCCCAACACCCCAATTCTGGCGGGGGTAATTCGCCCGTTGGATTGCTGAAGTAATACACGGGCTGCTTGGTCATGCTGGGGTAACGTCATGTGCTTCTGACCTTATTTTTCTCGGTGTTAGGTTTACGATAAGTCGATGGCATGATTTTTTAGGTCATCCAATGACAGGACTTGTAAGCAGGCTTGATGCGTGGCGCGTACTACGACACGTGGTGCTTTTCCGGCTTTGAAGGCTTCTTGCCAGCGTCTTGCTTGTTGGTGTTGCAAGAGCCGTCGCGGAAAAATCCGGTGATGGATTTGACCCCGCATTCTTCCAGTTCCGTACCGAGTACATTGAGGCGTTCCATCATGTCCATGCTATTCGCTCTTGATCGTGATTGTAGGTGCTGAAGATAGTAACCGACTGGTAGGCATTAAGTAAGCCGCGCTTGCTTTGGTGTGGGGAACAAAATCCGTTATTTCAAACCTATCCAAATCTACCTATAGCTAACTAAAAGTAGTCATGGTGTTGAATTCCTGCTTCACGGGGGCTGGTTTCGTCTTCGGCTTGCGCCCAAGACCAGAGCCGTCCGTCGGGTAAGAACAGTACATTACTGCACCATCCTCCCCTAAGAACCGTACTTGTGATTTTCACCACATACGGCTCAAGCCTCTCTTCAGCCACTTTTCAGGGTGGTCGGCAACCCACGGTTTACACGGCTGTGTAATTGTCGGTGACAGTCCGGGTGCATTAAGACCAAGTTCCGCGAGTCATCCGTACCCCCTTTTACCCGCCATATAACATGGTGGACGTGCCACCCTGTTTGCTTGGTCAGGTTTTGCCCACAAGCGGTACACTTGCCGTCCTGTGAGTGCCAGAGGTATTTGATCCTAGCGCCGTGGGCTTCCTCCTTGAAGTGGCGTTGAAACCGCTCCTCAAAGTATTCTTCCTGCGCCGGGTCATAGGGGTTCGCATCTGCCTTAATCTTGACATGCCGGACAATGGGAACAGAGGATGCCTTGAACAGGTCAAGCCACACCCCATTCCCTTTCCTGTCCAGCACCTTTACCCTAAACGTCCAGTTACACCCATTGTGGTGAGGCCAATACTTAGCCTTGACCCACATTTTGGGTTTGTTGGGGTGTCGCCGTCTTGCCCATTTCCATAGCTTTTTCCAGATGGCATGATCAACATCGGAAAATGTTTCCTTTGCCACTTGGTTTTTGTGGTACTCCGTCCATCCCCGTATTTTGGGGTTGAGGAGGCGGATCAGGTTTTCCTGTGTGGCGGTCTTATTACTGTCTATCAGTTGCCTGATGCCTGCCAAGAAGTTTTTAACGTTCTTCTTGGCAGGTTTGATCATCATCTTCCCGTTGTACTTGCGGAAATTCCAGCCCAGAAAGTCGAAACCTTCTGAGATGTTCACCACCTTGGTCTTTTCCGGTGAGAGGATTAGTCCCCTTGCCTCCAGAAACCGTTCAGTGATGGTTTTGGCTTCTTCCAGCACTTCCGGGCTTGTGCCCGTGATGATGAAGTCATCGGCATATCGGATATAATTGACCTTGGTCGCCCTGCCACGTCCAGTGATTTTTGGGAAGGCTTTAGCCAGTTTACCCGCCAATCCGTCCAGTGCCATGTTTGCCAGTACGGGGGATATGATACCGCCCTGTGGAGTGCCTGCTTCCGTATCGGAGCGCACCCCTTTCCACACGAACCCTGCCTTCAGCCATTTCCTGAGTATCGCCGTATCCGTAGGGATGTTGGCGAGCAACCATTCATGGCTAATGTTATCAAAGCACCCGGCGATGTCTGCCTCCAATACCCACTTTGCCTGCGTTTTTTGCGCCATGCTGATGAATATCTGTTCCGCTGCGTCCTTGCAACCCCGTTTTGGCCTGAACCCGTATGAGTTCGGGTCGGCTGTGGTTTCCGAGATGGGTTCAAGGGCAAGCAAGTGAAGTGCTTGCATAGCCCTGTCTTTCATCGTCGGGATGCCTAACGGGCGTTGCTTGCCGTTTGCTTTGGGAATATATACCCGTCTCAGTGGCTGGGGCTTGTAGCCCCTGCGTTTGAGACCCACTATTGCTTTGGCTTTGGCCGGTGGAGTGTCCCAAGTTTCATTGTCCACCCCGGCAGTCTTTTTGCCGCTGTTTTCCGTGACACGTTTGACCGCCATGCATTTGGCGTAAAACGAGTGGGTCAGTAGCCATTGCAAGGATTTTGCCTTGCGGTGCTTCCCTTCCCGGATTGCCTTTGCAATACGCACTTGCAGCTTTTGGGTGGCCTGATGTGCTTTTGCCCGGTCAATTCCGTGCCAATCCACCACGCCATCGGGGGTGGCACACTTGGCTTGCGCTTCGTTCATTTGTCCAACCTCCTGTAAAAGTCCTACAAACTCTCCTGCAAAGAGAGACCCGCCAGAAGTCTGCACCCTTTTGGGCAGGGTGATGTTTCAACCCCTGTCCACCCCATTACAGAGTGGCATTCGCTTTTTCTGGCATCCCATACCCGCATTCCCATCGGCTTCCCTTACGGTCGGCTTGCCATTGCTGGCGGGGATACGGGCTTATCCTGTTCCACTTGAGTGACAATGATGGGGTAGACCCTGCCTGTTCACCGATGGCTGTTGTGTCCGCGTAATCCCATGGAGGAGGGGATTAACCAGCCATTTGCCTTTTGGCTCAAGCTTGTCAGCATCTTTAGCTCGTTCTGCTTTACGATGTTTATCAGCAGTTCACTTTCGTTAGTCATACCATCAAGCCTAGCTCCCATCCGCATTGATGCTTACAGATAGCGTGTTTCCTCACGAAACCTACGCCGCCTTATGGCAGGTTACTTTGTCCTGACCGCTTCACACCGCACCGTTACCAGCACCGCATGGGTCAGTAGGCTACTGGTGGCGAAACACCAGGTTTCTCTTTTGCTTTTGACAAATGAAACAATCACTTAAGAGGCATCAGGTCGCACCCTCCACAGGCAGACACCGTGTAACTCACGGCATATCCTTCTAAATTCTTGGTGGCGTTTATGTCACGATCATGAACTGCACCGCAAACGGGGCAAGTCCATTCACGTATCGACAGCGGCAGCTTGTCCACTTTATACCCACAACCGGGGGCAAAACAGGTTTTGCTGGAGGCAAAAAACCGATCAGCCACCACGACTACTGCTCCGCGCATCCCCGCCTTGTATTCCAGTTGGCGGCGGAACTCAAAAAAGCCCATGTCACTGATCGCACGGGATAAATGGCGGTTCTTGACCATGCCGGACACGTTTAAATCTTCAATACCGATGGTGTGGAAACGACGGGTTAGGTCGGTGGTGAGTTGGTGCAAACTGTCTTGGCGGATGTTGGCAATACGTGCGTGAAGTTTTGCCAGCTTCTGTTGCGCTTTGTGGCGGTTGGCACTGCCTTTGATCTTGCGGGACAGGCGGCGAGATAGTCGTCTTAGACGGGAAAGCAAGGCTTTATGCGGCTTCGCCCCTGCCACTTTTTCCCCCGTTGACAGGGTTGCCAGTGCGGATACGCCCAAATCCACCCCCACCGTACCTTGGTTTTCGGTAGGCGGCAGGTGGTGATAGTCTTGCGTATCCACGGTGATACTGGCGAACCACTGGTCAGCGGTACGGGAAACCGTGGCAGAGAGGATTTTGCCGGAAAAGCGTAACGTTTCCCGCATTCGCACTAACCCAAGGTTGGGAATGCGGATGCGGCAAGCGTCGATGCTAAATTGGTCGTTGGTGAGGGTGAAACTGTCGCGGCTTTTGCTTTTCTTTTTGAATCGCGGGTACTGGGCACGCCCAGCAAAGAAGTTCTTGAACGCTGCACCGAGTTGGATGATCGCCATTTGTGGGGCATTTTTGGTGACTTCCAGCATCCACGGGAATTGCTCGCGCTTGATGGCATTCAATTGACGGCGCAAGCTCATTTGGTTGGGTTTGGGCTGGGTGTTGTCGTCTTGCCATGCCGCGTATTGGGTTTGCCATTCCGCCAATGCCCAGTTGTAAGCAAAACGCGCCGTACCGGCGGCTTTCGCCAAGTACGTGGCTTGCTGGTTGTTAGGGGCAAGGCGGATTTTGTGGCTGATGATCATGGCTGACAGAATGCAATGCAGCGTGATAGTTGTCTAGTCAAGGGTATTCTTGCTGCTACTATTCGCGGATAAACGGTAACTGGTTTTTTAAAAACTATCCAAAATGGATAATAGTGGATAGATTTGAGTAGATTTTATAGTAACTGCTTTAACCCTGACCCGTTTTGCGGAGACTGTCCCTCGGCAAGAAGCGATTACTGCCTTGCTGGCACTAGCTAAGGATGAAGCCAACCCGTTACACCCCGCCGCGTTCCAGCTTTTGGGCAAGCTGCAAGCCACCGAGGCATTGCCCTTGCTGGAGTCCAGTTTGCAAACACTGGAACAGGAATACCGTGCGTGGCGCGACAGCCGTGATCAGCATCCGGCGGATGATGCGGATAGTGAAACCTTCGCGCAGTGGCAGCAGGCGGTGAAAAAAGCCACGCCGAAACACGCTTACCTAGCAGCACATTACGGCTATGCCTTGGCACAAATTGACCGCGCTAAGGGGATGCAAGCCCTTGCCCACGATCTGGCGGATGTGCGCGAAGGCGCGAGTATCGGTTTTGCGTTGGCGGCGACTCCTGACACGTTACAGGTGTTGGATGCTGCGCAAGGTCAGCGTAAGACGGCTGAACCGCTGTTCCAGCAAGCGGTTTTCCACGCCATTGATAAGGCGTTGACCCGGCTGGAAACCGCTGCGGATGACAAGGCGTTAGCGTCATTGGAAAGCTGGCAGGTAGCGATTCAATCCCGTTCCGACGCGGATGCGGTGCGCCAGCGGTTGAGCTGGACGATCAGCATGATTAAGCATTATAAAGCGTTGGATAAGGAATTTAAGGGGAGGTATGGGGTGGAGCGGGTGAAGGATGCGACCAACAAGGTGCAGTGACACCGATAAGTAATCAGGGATGTGCCGGATCCGGGCTAAAGATCCGGCACGTTGCAAACGAGACATTATGGGGGCTGATCATCTCGCCTGTCCCCGAACAACCACGTTAAGAGGAAGAGATAAGGATAACTTCCATGTTATTTTTACATTCCGTTGGTCGTAACCTTAATGTAGCCTGAATCAGAAAAAATACAAGGGTTATGTGCAAAGTTTCTTCGTAAATATTTGCCAAGGATGGAAGTTGCCCCGCGTTTGCCGTAAAGTGCCAAGGTATTATTGACGCAAACACCCACAGGAATCATGGTCGAGATTATCCGTATCGCAACGCGCACCAGTCCCCTCGCTATGTGGCAAGCTGAACATGTCGCTCGCCGTTTGCAGGAACTTCACCCCGGTCTTCACATCGAAATGGTCGGTATGGTCACGCGTGGTGACAAAATCCTCGACAGCCCGCTCTCCAAAATCGGTGGCAAAGGCTTATTCGTCAAGGAACTCGAAGTCGGGATGCTGGAAGGCAGTGCCGACATCGCCGTGCATTCCATGAAAGACGTACCGATGGAATTCCCTGAAGGTTTGCACTTGCCAATTATTCTGGAGCGCGAAGACCCGCGTGATGCGTTTGTTTCTAACCGTTACCCAACGCTCGACGCACTGCCGATTGGCGCGATTGTAGGCACATCCAGCTTGCGCCGCCAAACCCAGATTCGGGCGCGTTACCCGCATTTACAGATCAAGGATTTGCGCGGCAACGTCAATACGCGTTTGGCGAAGTTGGATAACGGCGAGTACGATGCGATTATTCTCGCTGCTGCTGGTTTGATTCGCCTCGAATTCCAGTCACGCATTACCACTTACCTATCGACTGAACAAAGTTTGCCCGCGATTGGGCAAGGTGCAGTCGGCATTGAATGCCGTCGCAACGATCCGCGTGTGGAAAACTTGCTCGCGCCCTTGCGCCATGCCGAAACCACGGTGCGAGTACGTGCGGAACGCGCCATGAATAACCGTCTCAACGGCGGTTGTCAGATTCCGGTGGCAGGCTTTGCGGAACTGGAAGACGGTGCTTTGCGCTTGCGGGGCTTGATTGGTTTCCCCGATGGTTCAGCGGTGTACACCTGTGAACAGCGCGGCTGTGTGGTTGACCCAGAAGCCCTTGGCGTGGCGGTGGCGGAAGACTTGTTGGCACAGGGGGGCGATAAAGTGCTTGCTTCCTTGGGTATTCATGCCTAAATCCTTGCAGGGTTTGACGGTGTTGGTGACGCGTCCTGCGCATCAAGCCAGTCGTTTCCAGCAATTGTTAGCGGCTGAAGGGGCGCACGCCGTTTTGTTTCCGGTGGTGGAAATATGCCCACCGGATGACTTAGCCGCACTGACAGCCCAACTTGTGGACATTGCCACTTATGATACCGCGTTGTTTATCAGCGCCAATGCGGTCGACTATGGTTTGAAAGCACTGGCAACGCCCCAGATATTGCATCACCTGACACTCGGTGCGATTGGGAAAAAGACCGCGCAAGCTTTGCAGCAGCACGGCTTTACGGCGCAATGGGTGCCGACGGCAGGGTTTACCAGTGAAGATTGGTTAGCATTGCCGCAAACGCAGCAGTTGGCAGGCAGACGTATCCTGATTTTTCGCGGGGCGGGTGGACGGGAACTATTAGCCGATACCTTGCGCCAACGTGGTGCGACGGTGACGCAGGTCGACGTTTATCAGCGAGTTTGCCCGAAAATAGCGGTCAGCCAACTGAAACAACACCATGAACAGCAGCAGCTTGATATAATCGCGGTCACGAGCAGCGAGGGGATTCTGAACTTAGTGGCAATGCTGGATAATCCCGCGTGGATAAAAACGCTTTCCCTCTTGGTTGGTAGCCCGCGTATGCGGGAAACGGCACGGCAAGCCGGATTCGACGGAACGCTCATCATGGCAGACAATCCCAGTGATGAGGCTATGTTGCAAGCGCTCATACAGTGGGCACAGGAATGACAATAATGATTGATAAAGCAGCGACACACGAAGCTGATCATACGACGTTTGATACCACGGTTGATGCAGTCGACACGCACAGCCCCGATGCGGGTAAAGCAGAAAATTCACGGTCTGGGGGGGCGCGTTTTGCTCTTTTTATTGCTCTGTTAGCCTTATCGTTTACCGCCATCGGTATCGCCGCAGGCTACAAGCATTGGCAGCGTATGAATGACCGCGCCCGCACGAATGCGGCTGAAATCGAAACGTTGCGTCAACAATTGCAAGCCGTGCCTGCCAATGATGCGCTGGATAGCTTACGCAAAGAAGTTGCCGCGAAAACAGCACAATCGCAGACCGCCAATGACCAAGTGATTCAGGAAATGGCGCGGATTCAAAATCAAACCCGCCAGTTTGCGGATACGGTCGCTTCACAAGTGGAGCAGGTGACGTTTTTGCAAGCCAAAATGCAGCAGAGTGCTGCCCCCGCGAGTGCGAGTGAATGGCAGATTGCGGAAGTCGATTTCCTGTTGAAATTAGCGATTCGCCAAGTGCATTTAGCGCAGGATACGCGCACCGCCATTACGGCATTGAAAGAAGCGGATGCGTTATTAGCCAAAGCAGGCTCGGTGAATTACTTGCCAGTACGCCAGCAAGTGGCGCGGGATATTTCCACCTTAGAAGCGGTGGCTGTACCGGATATTTCGGCGATTTCGCAGCAAATCACGGGGCTAATGTTAGGTTTAAAGCCCCTACCCGCCTTGAATACTTCCCCTGTTGCGGATAAGGCTGAGGCTTCCGCCCCCCCTGTAGAAGGTGATGATACCGACGCTTCCATCTGGGCAGGCTATAAGCGTAAGGCGTTGGATGCACTGGATCAGGCAATTGTGATTCGTCAGCATGATCAACCCATTCAGATGCAAATGGATGCGGATGCACGCTTGAATGTGTTCCAATTGCTGCATTTGCGCTTAGAAACGTTACGCTTATTGGTGCTTCAGCGCGATAACACGAGCTACCGTGCGCAGTTGGATGTAGTGCGTGAAACCTTGCGTACCTACTACCCCGCCGAGCAAGCCAAGCCCTTGCTGAGTGAATTGGATGCGTTGGGTAAACACGATTTACAGCCTGCGATTCCTGATATTTCGGCGAGCCTCAAGCAGTTGGAAAGTGCGCGTCACGCCGAAGCGGTGCAGGGACAAGCCGCGCCGGAGGTTGCGCCCGTGACCACGGATGCTCCCGTCGATGTCCCCACCAATGCAAAAGCGGAAGCAAAACCCACCGATAAGGCCAAAAAAGAGGGAGGCAAACGCGAATGATCTTTTACCTGATCGTGTTGCTGATCGTCATTGCGGCAGTGTTTTGGCTGGGGCAGTTGGTCTTATCGAATCCGGGGCTGACCATGATTACGTGGGGTGTCTGGAGTCTGGAGATGAAAACGGCAACACTTGCCGCGCTCGTCTTGCTGGCATGTGTAGGCTTTTATGTGTTTGTGGCGTTATTGCGCCACGGTTTTGGGTTGCGCCGTAGTTTTAACCGTTTTCGCGCCGCCCGTTTAGGCAGCAGAGCCAATCGTGCTTTGACGCAAGGCTTGATCCAGTTAACGGAAGGGCATTGGGATAAGGCGGAAAAGCTGTTGGTCGATCACGCCCCTTACAGCGATACCCCGTTGCTGAATTACTTGGCGGCAGCACGTGCGGCACACATGCGTGAAGCCTATGATCGCCGTGATGAATTGCTCAAGCAAGCCATTGAAAGCGATAGCAAAGCCAATGTCGCTGTCGGTGTTTCCCAAGCTGAAATGCAGTTTGGTAGTGGGCAACTGGAACAAGCCTACGCCACCTTGGCACGCTTGCGTGAACTCTCGCCTAAACACCCGTATGTGTTGAAATTGCTGGCAAAAGTTTTGTATCGCCAAGAAAACTGGGAAGCCTTGCTGGGTTTGCTGCCCGATTTAGCTAAGCAAAACTTGCTCAAAAACGCTGAAATGAACGCGGTACAAGGCGCAACGCTGCAAGCCATGTTCCAGCAGTATGCGAAGGATGGGCAGACCGATAAATTGCAGTCGATGTGGAAGAAGTTACCGACGCCTATCCGTGAAAATCACGCGGCAATTGTCTTGTTTGCGCAAGCCTTACATACGGCGGGTGATGATTTAGCGTGCAATAGCTTGATCAGTGGCATTCTGAGCAAGCGTTGGGATGATGGCTTGGCGGATTTGTTCGGGCGCACTCAGCATCACAGCTTGGGGAATACGATTCAGCAAGCGGAAAAATGGCAGTTAGGGCAGGCAGGTAACAACCCCGCGTTATTGCTGTTGCTGGCGCGTCTTTACAACCAGCAAAAATTGTGGGGGATGGCGAAAAGCTATTACGAATCCAGCCTCAATCAAGCGCCAAATGCGGAAGGCTATTTGGAATTGGCCGAATTGCTGGAAACCATGAAAGAGCCGGAAAATGCGCAGCGCTGCTATCGTTTAGGTTTGCGCTATTGCATCCGCACGGAAGGTGAGAAATTGAGCCTGATTCCGACGCAACGCCCGCAGAGTAGTCATGCTCCGCAGGCGCAGCCGTTGTTAACGCCTTACAATGGCTTATAACGGTAACGGCAAGCGAGCAACGCCGGAGTCGATGGCGGCTTGGGCAACTGCCTTCGGCACGCGCTCACGTAAGCGGGCGTCGAAGGGTTTAGGAATGATGGAGGCTTTGCCGAAGCTCAGTGATTCCAGCCCGTAAGCATCCAGCACGTCTTGTGGCACGGGTTCACGCGCCAATTTAGCCAAGGTGTAAACCGCTGCTTTCAACATCTCGATATTGATGCAGCGGGCGCGGACATCCAACGCGCCACGGAACAGGAACGGGAAGCACAACACATTGTTGATTTGGTTGGGGTAATCGCTGCGCCCAGTAGCAATGATCAAATCGCTGCGTGCTGCTAATGCCACGGACGGGTTGATTTCTGGGTCAGGGTTCGACAGCGCAAACACCACCGGGTTGGCTGCCATGCTATTGAGCATATCGACGCTCATAATGTTCGGCCCTGACAGACCAATGAACACATCCGCGTCACGGCACGCATCCGCCAAGGTGTGTTTGTCGGTATCGACCGCGTATTCACGTTTGAACGCATTCAGGTCGGTACGTCCAGTGTGCAACACGCCTTTGCTATCGACCATCAGCAGCTTTTGCTTATCAGCACCCAATGCGCCCAGCAAGTTCATGGAGGCAATGCCTGCCGCGCCTGCGCCCACGCACACAATGTTCACGTCACCGATTTTTTTGCCTTGGATTTCCAACGCATTCATCAAGCCCGCTGCAATAATCACCGCTGTGCCGTGTTGGTCGTCGTGAAAGACCGGAATGTCGAGCATGGCTTGTAAGCGTTTTTCGATCTCAAAACAACGTGGCGCGGAAATGTCTTCCAGATTGATCCCGCCGAAAGTACCCGCGATATTCTTCACCACAGTGATGAATTCTTCCACGTCTTGGGTGGCAACTTCGATGTCGAATACGTCGATGTCAGCAAAGCGCTTGAACAGCAAGCCCTTACCTTCCATGACCGGCTTACCTGCGAGTGCGCCGACATTGCCTAAACCCAAGACTGCCGAACCGTCGGAAATGACGGCGACCAGATTGCCTTTGCCGGTATACAGGTACGCGGCTTCGGGGTCTTTGTGGATTTCACGCACGGGTTCGGCAACGCCCGGTGAATAAGCCAGTGCCAAATCGCGTTGTGTGGCGGTGGGCTTGGTAATGTGAGTGGCAATTTTGCCGGGACGTGGTTCTGCGTGATATTTCAGCGCATCTTCTTTTAACGTTGACATGGCTATGGCTCCTCCGCCGTATAGTTGTTCGATTAAACAGGTGCTGGGCTAACTGGGTGCAGTATCATCTTATTGTATGGTTTTGAGCAATTGACCGGGGCGCGGTTCGCCCGTCGGGAACATGCCGTTCAGCACTCGTAAGTGCATGGCGGCGTTGTTACTCAGGCGGCTGGAGCGTGCCAAGGTGTCGAAAGTATCGCCCGCGTTGGCGGTGATCAGGCGCACTTGCACCGTTTGCCCGTTACCGAGGGGTAAACGTATGCCGTCGGTTTGGCGTAAATAGCTGTCGTGTCCGGCATCGCGTGTGCCACTACCATAACGCCGTGCTTGCCCGATGAGCTGTTGCAAGCGTTGATCATTGTTCGGGTGGGTCGAGAACAGATCACGGTAGGGGTCAGAGGTATTGCCTTTGAATTGATCATAGGCTTGCAAAGTAGCAATCACATTTGCCATGTTCGCGGGGTCGTAACCGGCACGGGCGAGGTATTCCGCACCTAAACCGTCTGCGTCAAGTTCTTGGTTACGGCTGTAATTGCTTAAACCGAGTTCGCCGAGGGTATTAATCAACTCTTTGTTACCCAACTTTTCACCAGCAACCGAAGCAAGAATGCCACCAACTGCGCTCCATGAGGCTTGGCTGACATTGTGACGGGCAGAAACGTGACCGATTTCATGCCCTAACACACCCGCAAGTTCGGCTTCGGAATTCAAATACGCCATTAAGCCCGTGGTGATGTAGATATAACCACCCGGCAAGGCAAACGCATTCACAGCGGGATCATCCAGCACCGTGAAGGTAAAGCGCAAGTTGTTGCGATGGCTTTGCGCCGCCATGAGTTGCCCAATGCGGCTGACATAGGCTTGCACAGCGGCATCTTGATAGGGGGGATTTTTGGCAAGGATGTCACGGTGGGCTTGTTGCCCAGCTTGCACTTCTTCGGCTTCGGACATCAGTGCCAGTTGATTTTCACCGGATACGGGGTTAGCAGAACAGCCTGCCAGCAGGGCGGTGCCGCTGAGGAGGAGGCTGGTAAGAACAGGGATTAGCCGCATTATATTTCTCCGTCAAAAACAAAAAAGGCGCTCTTGCGAGCGCCTTTTAATAATGCATCATTCTGGAACAGTCTGCTAGGGCTTACTTGCCAGTACGCGCATAACGGTTCTTGAACTTTTCCACGCGGCCTGCGGTTGTGCTAACCGCTTGTTTGCCGGTGTAGAACGGGTGAGATTGGCTAGAAATTTCCACTTTGACCAGTGGATATTCTTTACCATCTTCCCAAGCAATATTTTCACGGGTGTTGACCGTGGAGCGGGTCAGGAACGCGAAGCCGCTAGTCAGGTCTTGAAAGACGACTTCTCTGTAGTTTGGATGAATGCCGGGCTTCATGTTGAAATCCTCAAGTTATTCGGGTATAGCGAAAAGCGCAACATAGTAGCGTTAATTAATGGAAAGTTCAATCTCGGCTTGTACATTCACTTGCAAGTTTTGTTTACCGCCTTCCAACGCTGGTGGTGCAGGCGCGGCGGCGGGAGCTGCATCTGCCATAGCACGCATCATGATCGGGGGTTGGAAGTAATCATTGGCGGCTTGTACATCTAACCTAACGACGCGGTATTCATGCCGACCCATTCCCGTTTTCATTTGCTCGGCGCGTTCTTTGAAAGTTTTCAGGGCTTGGTCGATGAGGGCTTTTTCGGTGCTGGCTTGCACTTCTGGGGAAACGCTGTAGCTGATGCCTTCGATGCGTAATTTTTCTTGCAACTGCCCTAATAAACCACTCAGGGCTTTGCTGTCTTGGCTTTTAAGCTGGATGCTTTGGCGTACTTGCCAGCCGGATACTTTACCATTTTCACCGTAAATGGGATTAGTGGTGTAATCCAGTGTGCGGCTTGTGACGGTATTGGCTTGCTTGGCAATGTCGAGTGCCCATGTGGTGGTTTGGTTGACAGTATTCGCCAGCGCTGCCGTGTCCTGCCCTTGCTGTTCTGCATACAACACGGCTGTCAGCATATCATTGGGTACTTCTTGGGCGGCTTTGACAGAAAAGGCAATGCGCTCATAGGTGGGCGCTTGTTCAGCATGAGCAACACTCAATACGGATAAACCGAGTAGTAATGCCGCAAGGTAAGCTTTCATCATGATTCTCCTGTAGGGGATGGATGGAATTGTCCTGCCCGATTGGACACTGTTCGGGCAGGAAGTTCAGCACAGGAGCGGCTGGTTCTTAGAAATTATCGGTGGAGGTAAACAAGCCGACGCGCAAATCTTTGGCGGTGTAAATTTCGCGCCCATCCACTTCCATGCTTGCGTCGCCAATGCCCATCACCAGTTTGCGCGTAATCACGCGGGATAGCTCGACTTTGTAAGTGACTTTCTTGGCTTTGGGTAAGACTTGTCCGAAGAATTTGACTTCGCCCACGCCAAGTGCTCGTCCATGACCGGGGTTGCCGAGCCACGCAAGGTAGAAGCCGATGATTTGCCACATCGCATCCAAACCCAAACAGCCGGGCATTACCGGGTCGCCGGGGAAATGGCAATCAAAGAACCACAAGTCGGGGGTAATATCCAGTTCGGCGAGAATATGACCTTTACCGTGCTTGCCGCCGTCTGCACTGATTTCGACGACACGATCCATCATCAGCATATTCGGCGTGGGCAATTGTGCATTGCCGGGGCCAAACATCTCGCCACGACCACATTGCAGGAGTTCTTCACGGGTAAAACTGGATTGTCTAGACATAGTGCAAGCTCAAGAGTGTCATAAAAGCGCCAATTGTAACGGAATCTGCTTTAGAAGCATAATCGACTGCAATCCCAAGAAACACCGCCATGCCCAACCAATGGTTGTTGAGGAAGGCGTGCAAACTGGGCATGGGTTCACGGTGGCGAATCAGCCATTGCTGGTAAATCGAGAAGCCCACGGCAACCAGCAAACCCAACCAGTAGCTCATGCCTAAGCCGCTGAGAATGCCGACCCCCGCGAGCAAGAGCAGCGTGCAGAGTTGCAGGATGCCAATGATCAAACGGTCGTGTTGCCCAAACAAAATCGCGCTGGATTTAACACCGATTTTCACATCATCGTCACGGTCACACATGGCATACATGGTGTCGTAGGCGGTTGTCCATAATACCGCTGCTAGAAACAGTAACCACGCTACCAACGGCGGCATTACGCCCGTTACTGCCGTGAACGCCATCGGAATCGCCCATGCAAACGCTGCGCCTAAATGCACTTGCGGCAAATGGTGGAAACGTTTCATGAAGGGATAGGTTGCCGCCAGCACGACGGCGACGATTGACAGAGCAATGGTCAAGCTATTCAGCAGCAGTGCTAACAACAAGGCACTGATACTTAAGGCAGCAAAGACACCTAAGGCTTCTTGCGGGGTAATCAAACCTGCGGCAAGGGGGCGGGTTTTGGTGCGAGCAACGTGTGGGTCAACGTTACGATCCGCGTAATCGTTGATGGCACAGCCCGCCGAGCGCATCAGTACCACACCCGCGATGAAAACCAGCAAAATAGTAAAATCAGGCACACCTTCAGCCGCAATCCACAATGCCCACAGCGTAGGCCAGAGTAGTAGGTAAATACCGATAGGGCGATCAAGGCGTACTAGGTGCGCGTAATGATGCAGTTTTTCCCTCATTGCGGGTCAAGCATTAAGCGTTCCACGGGAATGCCGTTTTGCAAGTGACTGGTGATGATTTCGTCAATGTCTTCTTTATCGACGTAGGTGTACCAGATAGCTTCGGGGTAAACGACGATGACTGGGCCTTCGGCGCAACGGTTGAGGCATCCGGCAGAATTGATACGGGATTGCCCGTCTTTGTGTAAACCAAGTTCTTTGGTACGTTGTTTGGCATAGTCACGCATGGCTTGCGCGTCGAACGTGGCGCAACAGGCGTCCCCGTTTTCACGTTGATTGGTACAGAAAAAGACGTGGTGTTGGTAGTAACTCATGGGTAATGACTTGCCTAAAGAAGATTAGGGTAATTATGCCAGAGGAAAGGATACCCACAAAATAAAACAGGGCGGAAAAATCCGCCCTGTTTCGTATTCATCAGCCTAACGGCTAGTGATCACTTTGGTGCAGCAGGTGCAGCAGCGTCAGCGGCAGGTGCAGCAGGCGCAGCTTGAGCAGGCGCAGCTTGTTCAGCAGCAGGTGCGGCGGCAGCAGCAGGAGCAGCATCAGTCTTAGGTGCTTCAGCAGCTTTTTCGCCACAAGCAGTCAGAGCGAAAGCAGCCAGCAGCGCAGCGATCAGCAGACGATATTGAGTCATTGTTTTATCTCCACAAAAGTTGACTTTGAAAAAAATAGTTAAGTGTCGGCAGTGTTGTGCACCTACCTTTCACTCGATGATCTTCATTATTCCTTGAAAACCACCTGTCTATATGAGCGATCCTTGCTTCCCTGTGATGGGGATTCCTACACCGCTAATGCTAGCACTGTTTTGGAATTTATGTATAAGTTTTTAATGAAATGTTAATGTTCGCTTATTGGGTATTAGAAATACTGTTTAAGCTGGCCAGTACGCCGTTGATCTCCGCCCCTTCATCCATCTGTATTTCGGCGTAGTGAATGTTGCCCATTACCTGTGCCGTGGACTTTAAGGAAATACGGCGTGACGCAAACACATCACCGCAGATTCTGCCTGAAACGATCACCAACGGTGCACGGATTTCGCCGATCACTTCACTATCCGCTTGAATATATAAGGCTGCGCGGGAGTCAGTTGGGGCACTAATATTGCCATTAACTTTTCCATGCACATATAAATTATTTTGGAAGGCCACGTTGCCAACAATTTCCAGGTCTTTTTCAAGCAACGAGGCTGAAGAGGTATTTCTGGTTGTCATGGTTTTATCTTATTTATGGGTTCTGAAAATCAAGGTAATCGGGCGATAGTAGCAGGTGTTATCTGAAACATCATGTATTATTGCTGTGCGGTATCTGGTCGCGCAGTTGTTCGAGTTCATTTTCAAGGACGGCAATGGTGTCATCCCGCATTTGCAAGTCGTCCATCAAAGCTTGCACACGAATTTCATACATCTCTAGGCGTTCTAGCATGTCACTATCCTGCTGAGTGCCGTTGTCTATGCGGGTTTGCAGTTTTTCGGCGCGTTCTTCCGTTTCTTTTAAATCACGGCGCAGCGTAGCATTGTCGCGATGACATTGCTCTAAGCGAAACCGCGCATCAAACGGGTTTTCCGAGGTATCAGTGGTTAATATGGGGCGCAATTGAGTGATTTTATTGCGCACCCACCAACCCACCGCTAACCCAATAAGGGCTGCAATGGTTAAAAGGAAAGCAATTTGTACAGTTAAATAAAACATCGACTCCCTCTCGCCTTAAGTTCTGGCGACTCTATTGTAGCAGTATCACGCCAATAGAGAACTTCACCTTTCATCAGAAAAATATTTTTCCCGAACGTTTGTAGACTATGATTAAAAAGTCTTCTAGTATCCCGATAGAATATACTATAAACAACCGTTGAGTGTTTTTGTGTGACCCTGAAATTATGCTAGGAAAATTATTGCGTAGCGGGAATGCACAGCCCCCGCCGGAATTGCCATTAGCGTTTAGCCTCGCGTCTGAGCGGCAACTCCGTGTTCAGCATTATGCCGACGCGTTAGCAATATGGCGATTTCTTTCGCACCATGTTCGGCGCTATCCACAGGATTTGCGTGCACACACCCAGCGTGTTCTTTTAGCACAGCAAGAAGTGTTACGTAGCCGTCTGGCAGGTACTCTTCAAGATGTGTTTTTAGCGTTAGGCGATGCCGGGCATCTCTTACGTGAACGCTTGTTCAATCTCGTCAAAGACGATTTGAGTCGTGCGGATGAGCTGTTTTTTGAGCAGTGGTTGCAAACGCAAACGGCGGTTGATGCTCATCAGCAGTGGCATGAGGGTTCAGTGTTGTCGACAGGGCAAGACGTAACCTCCCTCAAATTATTATCCGTCGAGCGTAGCCAAACAGCGGCTGCATACTCTACAGTCATGGAGGAAGTGTTTGCTTGTCTGGAATACGGACAAGTGGATACCGCACAAACGCTATTGGAAGACGAGGTGATTGCGGGTCGTTCAGATGATGCGATGGATCAGGAGCTAGTGAACATTTATCAGTACACGCGCAGCAAGGATGGGCTGGCAATTATGATCAAAAAAATACAAGAAACAGGACGCGAGGTTTCGGCTTTATGGCTGGAAAAGCAGCAGGAATCCGAACAATGGTAAAAGAATAACGATAGGCAGGCTGGATTTATGCTGAAACATTCCAAATCAGGCCCGCTAAAAGTGGCACTTCTGGCGATTAGCCCGCACAACAGAGCAATTCTTGAATTTTTCTTTTCAGGTGCGGGTCGAAATCTGTTCAGAGTGGTTGCCGAAGCGGAGGCTGATGCTTTTATTCTCGATTTTGATCACCCCGATGCGAAAGACGATTGGCAAAAACGTGAGGCTTTGCATAAGCCCGGCGTGGTGCTATCCGTGCATCAGGCCGAGTTACCCAACTGCATTTGGATTCCCAAACCGTTAACCTCACGGGCGCTAACCGATGCGGTTGATCGCGTTTATGAGTTAATGGCAAGTCGCGAAGTGACCCACGCGCCTGCCGTGCAGCGTCCGGTGATTAGTCCGACGGTGGTGGAACTTGAGCCGCCTTTAGTGAAACATGCGGAAGCACATTTTCGTGATTTGGCACAGCCTTTCGGCGTTCCTGCCCGCACAGAGCGTAGTGCCAAGACGTTACGCTCCCTAGTGATCAGCTTGCCGGATGAGGATGAGGTGGATGAGGCGGTAGTGCCGCATAAAGCGTCACCAGAGCCAGTGGTGCCTACTGAGGTCTTTGATCCCGCCGAAGCCGATATTCCCTTGGAAGAGATTGATCGCCCTGTCGCGTCAGTCGTGTCGCAAGAAGAGGCTGAACGCCGTTGGAAAGCTTTATGTGGTGAGCAGGATGATGTGCAAACGGTCGCCGAGGTGGCGTTGTTTACCCCCGAAAATTATTTGTTAGCCAGCGTATTGGAAGCGGGACGGATGGCACGGGATACGCAACAGACCGTATATCTCACACTGGCGCCGCAAGAATTTGTGCTGCTTATGCCTAAACAAGGGTTGGCTTATTCTACGATAGACACCCTGTCAGAAGAATTCCGCGCCTTGTGCAATAATCCCGTACAAACAGGGCAGTTTGCGCTACATATACCCAGTGCAACTGAACTTGAGCAATTGGAAAAGCAAGCCGAAGGCGATGCTGATGCGTTGCTCGATTTAGAAGCGTTTGTGTGGGTAAGTAGTTTGTTGACTGCGCGAGGACGTTTGGGACGTGGTGTCGATATAGCGCAAAAGGTTTCCCTGAAATACTGGCCTAACCTGACGCGTTTAGAGTCGTTCCCCCATGCTATGCGCATTGCCGCTCTGTGGAATCAGCGCCCTGCCAGTGCATTAGACATTGCCAAGGCATTGGATATTCCGCAGCGATATGTGTTCGCATTCCACACGGCAGCCAATGCACTTAACCTGTTTGAAATGGATCAGAACAAACTCAAGAGTCGTGAAAAAGAGATGCCAAAGCAAGAAAACCGTGGCTTCTTCTCGCGCTTGTTGAAGCGTTTGTTGGGAGGGGGGACGAAATAGCCTTATGAGTATGATCAACCGTAAAATCATCTTTACCGGCCCCGTGGGTGCAGGCAAAACCACCGCGATTGCTGCTATCAGTGATATAAAACCGATTGCCACCGATGAATACGCCTCGGATATGACCAAGAGTCGTAAGCCGCAAACCACGGTAGCGATGGACTATGGTCTGATTCGCCTGAGCGATAATGAACGGGTACACTTGTACGGTACACCCGGTCAGGAACGCTTCGATTTTATGTGGGACATCCTCACGAAAGGCGGCATTGGTCTGATTCTCTTACTGGACAATACCCGTAAAGACCCGTTTCAAGACATTCGTTTTTATACGAATGCGTTTCGTGACTTTATCGAAAAGCAGCAGATGGTCGTGGGTGTGACACGCATGGATCTGCAACGTAGACCGGGTTTACCGGAATACCGCCAGTATTTGGAATCGTTGTCACTGCAAGCCCCCGTGTTTGAGGTCGATGCCCGCAGTCACAAGGATATTACGATGTTACTTCAGGCACTGCTGTTCTCGCTTGATCCGGGGGTAATCAACTGATGAGTGAATACATTCTCACGGAAAATTTGCACTTAGGCATGACCCCAGCGGGTACGTATTATGCCGTGCAAGACCATACGGAAGAGCCGGGACGATTGTTTTTACACCGTTTGCTTCAGGAAGCCGTGACTCCATTGTTTACGGTGGAGGTGGCGTGCGAACTCAGCGGTTACAAGAAAAAGCGTGCGCTAGAGTTTGTGCACTGGATGCAGGAAGCCGGTCTGATTCTCGGTCAAGAGCACAGCGAAGCTGCGCCTACGGAAACACTGGAACGCTTGTTGCCGAAATTATTGCGTACCCTCTCCGATGAAGGTAAAGCTATCTTGGCGGAAAGCCGAGGGTTATACCTTGGTAGTGCAGGGTTTACCCACGAGGCTGCCGAAGAACTGGCGGCACTCAGTGCTAACCTGACGGCGGTGTACGCACGTCACAAAGAATTACTGCACGGTAATTTGGGTTATCGTCAACGTGCTTGGGGTTTGGTGGATGCGAGTGGCAACAGTGAAGTGGGTTTTTGGCCGTTATACATCGGGCAAAATCGCTTTACCTTGATCATTGGTGGGATTCCACAATTCAACCAGCCTGATTTCAAACGCTTGGTATGGGCGTTGGAAATGCGTTACGGTAATACCGAAATACCAGTTTAACATCAATATTTATAACCAAGGAGAGAAAACGACATGCGCTCTGAAATGCTGAACTCCATCCTGAGTGACCTGAATGGTTCTTCTGCGGACATCGAAGCTTCTGCTGTCTTGTCCACAGATGGCTTAATGATGGCTTCTATGTTGCCTAGCGGGATGGACGAAGACCGCGTGGGTGCAATGAGTGCCGCGATGTTGTCATTAGGGGATCGTACCGCTGAAGAACTGGCGCGTGGTGCGCTCGAACAAGTGCTGATTAAAGGCGCTCGCGGTTACATTTTGATGACACACGCGGGTAATGAAGCCGTAGTGACAGTGCTTGCTAAACCGAATGCCCGTTTGGGTCTGATCTTTTTGGATGTCAAACGCGCGGCTGAAAACATCGGCAAAATTATCTAAGCATTGATTCCGATAACAGAAGAATAAAAAGTTGCTCAGTTAATGCAGTCTGGTGTGTGCGGTGTATGGGTGTGCCGCACGGGGTTGCAGGGGGTCAACACGGAGACAGGCGATGGAAGATATGACGACTCAGGATGTGCAAGGTGCTTATACCGAGCATGTGCTGCATTACCATGATGGTACTTCGCGGCGTGTATTGGTGAGTGATGAGGAGGTCCCGTTTCCTGAAGGGAAATTGATCGTTTCTCGAACGAACCTGCAAGGCATTATTACGGAATGTAATCAGGCATTTGTCGAAATGTCCGGTTACACAGAAGCCGAATTGCTGGGACAGCCGCATTATATTTTGAGACATCCTGATATGCCCAAAGCGGCGTTTAAGGATGCTTGGGATACGGTGCTACAAGGACGTAAATGGCATGGTTATGTTAAAAATTTACGCAAAGACGGACGCTACTATTGGGTCTATGCCACCATTATTTTGAATATGCGCAATGGTGATGCGGTCAGTTGTACCTCCGTGCGTCGTAAACCGTCCCGCACTCAAGTGGAAGCGTGCATGGCACTGTATGCGCAATTAAAACAAGCAGAAGAGGCGTAAAGTTATGCGTTATGTGATGACGATCAGCCCTGACTTTCCGCCTGCACAGATTGCAGGTTGGTATATTTTTAATACATGGTTACAGCGCCAGTTGGGCGTGCAGATCCATGTGGAGTTATACCCCAATTTTGCGAGCCAGCGTCTGGCGATTCAAAACGATAGTATCGACCTGATTTACGCCAATCCCTTCGATGCCGCCATGTTGGTGCGCGAAAAAGGGTTTAAGGCGATTGCGACACCGCTGCATAAATCCGATGAAGCCGTGATTGCGGTTGCCATTGATTCGCCCGTACATCATATCGAAGATTTGCAACCTGGTACGCGTATCGCTACTACGGATGACCCCGATGTCAATCTGATCTCCATGATTATGTTAGAGCCAGCCGACTTGTCCGCGCAGAATGTACTGACGCAAACGGTGGATTCGTATGTGTTGGTTGCTAAGCAGTTATTGCAAGGCAAGGCGGATGTGGGTTTTTTCTTGCGGGATGCGTTTGAAACCTTGTCTGGCATGATTCAGCGCCAGTTACGCGAGGTGATCCGCAGTGAAATACACGTCATTCGGCATGTGTTATTGGCTAGCCCGCGAATGCTGGCGATGCAAGCGGATTTACAGCGTCTTTTGCCGGAGATGGGTAACGATGTTAAAGGCAGTAGTGTGTTGCAGAGCCTCGGCTTAGTGGGTTGGGAAGTGCAGGAACAGGAAGACACGGAATTTATGATTGACTTGATGGATACACTGGTTAGCTAACCATGAAAAAATTGATGCTATTCAACCAAGCGACGCTTGCTGTCTTGCTGAGTGCTGGCTTAGCCAGTGTCGCGTGGGCTGAGGAAAAATCGGTAGAGGTTAAGCCGGGCAATGTTCTGGGTAAGATTATTGCAGAGCATTACCCCGATTACCCGAACCGTCAGGCGATTATGCAGGAAGTCCTCACGCGTAATCCTGAAGCTTTCAGCAATAAAAACGTGAATAGCTTGATTGTTGGCAAAACCATCAAACTGCCTGATGCGAAAGATATTCCCAACCTACAACCACCTGCCCCTAAGCCAGTTGCGGGTGCTGACCCTGCTCTGCAAACCAAAATAACCGCACTAGAAACCGAAGTGACCGAGTTGAAAGATACGGTGGCTTTGCTGGAAGATGAAAACGCCGGTTTGCAGGAAACCCTCAAAGGGTATGTGGAAGCGCCTACTCCCGATACAGGCGCTATTGAGGCGTTGCAAAAACAAGTAGATACCAGCAAACAAGCACTGGATGACAGTGAAAAAGCGCAACGGGCGTTAGAAGAACAACTCGCGACGGCTAAGCGCGATAACGAAACCCTACAGAATGATTTACAGCAAATTCGTGCAGCGGCTACCTTGGCTGAGAACAATGCCGCCAGTACAGGGAATATGCCGTGGATATTGTTGGGCTTGCTTGCTTTATTAGCTTTGCCACTGATCTGGTTATTGCGGCGTAAACGTGAGTTTGCCCCGCTGGTTGCTACGCAGACGGCTGCGCCTGTTACACCCGTGGCGGTTGACGAGGATTTGTCTAGCTTTATGCCGGATTTGCCGCCTGCACCTGCTGTCAGCAGTGAAGCGGGTGTGGTGATGCCTGTGATGCCAGCGCTCGCGGATGAAAACCCAGATGCTGCACTTAAGCTGGATATTGCACGCGCATATTTGGATTTACGCGATTCAGAAGCGGCGGCGGATATTTTGCAAGATGTGTTGGCAGAAGGCGGTGAGCAACAGCGTCAGGAAGCCCGTGAAATTCTTTCCTTCATTACGTGATACCTTCCGCTAATCATTAGAAATGAACAGGTTATCCTGCTAATCTGCTCATTATTCCCCTCTATCCAGCTAGCACTGGCTGACAAGCGTCAAACTTTCTAATCTTAATGCTCAACCATTGGTCTATATTCTATGGCTTGAGCAATGATTTTGGAGTGTTGAATGGCTTTTCCTGCTTTCGCTGTGAGCAAACAGCAAGTCCTTCCGTTCGTCGCGTTAGTGGTGCTGGTGACAGTCACCGTTTTGACGTCGTTGAGCCTGCTGATACAACAACCTACGATTGAAACCGATTTGTTACAGCGAACCCGTCAAGCCTTGGCTGAGGCGGGTTTGCCTACTCATCTTATCCAGTTTGATGGACGTGATGGCGTACTGACTGGCACAGTTGCCGAAGCCGATGCTGCACGCTTACCCGTGATTGTCAGTAACGTTTATGGCGTTCGCCAAGTGGAAAATCATTTGATGCCAGTGAGCACGGCAACCGCACACCAGATTCTCGCGGAAACCTTATCCCCGAATGCTTCGGTAGGTCTACATACCCCTGCTAAAAAATACCCTATTGAGCAAGTCGATCTTGGGGTCATCCAGTTTGAGTATGCCCGCGCTGAGTTGAATGAGCCGAGTATGACGGTATTGGCGCAAGTACTGGCTGAGTTACGTCAACACCCTAGTATGGTCATTGAGGTGTCTGCGCATACTGAACACGCTGGCACGGCGTTGGGGAATATGTCAGTGAGTCAGGCGCGTGCAGATGTCGTGCATGATTACCTGCTCTCGCAAGGCATTGAAGCCAAACAAGTGGTGGCGAAAGGCTATGGTTCTACCCGTCCCATCGTGGATCATGCCAACGCTGATAGCGCGAGCAAAAATCGACGTATCGAGATAACAGTCTTGCAGGAGTAGTGTATGGGGTATCTCGCCATTCAGGTGTCATCGTTGTTAGTGCTGGCTGCTGCGCTGGGGAGTTTGGTCGGTTGGTGGGGTGCTCGTTTGGTGTATCGTCAGGCGACCGCACAGTGTCGCATTGAACTCAGTAGCTTACGGCGCAATTACGAAGATCGTGCGCTGGACAATGTTAATTTGCGCAATAAATTGCAGCAATTGGAAAAGGTTTTGCACAAAGTCACCACGCCTCCGTCAGAGGCTGATTACGGTCAATTTTTACAACTGCGCAAAGCACTGGAAAAAACCCGATTACAATACCAAGGTCTGTTGGATCAATGCCATCAGCAGCAAAATACAGTGCAGCACTTGCAAGCAGAGTTGCACACTAGTCAGCAGGTATTAGCAGCGTTACAGACAGCGCCACAAGCGCCATTGGCTGGGTTGTGTGAGTCTAGCTCGCGTGAACTGCTGGATTTACGCTCGGCTAAACGTGATGATTTGACGCGGATTCAGGGGATTAACCAGCGTTTAGCCAGCAAATTACAGGCGCTAGGCATTGTGACGTATCGCCAAGTTGCTGAATTTACCTCGGATGATGTGAGTCATATCCAACAGATTATTGGTACAGAGCTTGCTGCGCCGCCAGAAGGCTGGGCACAGAGTGCCCGTGCTTTGTTTCAGCAGGCGCAACCTGTTTAGCATACGATACGTTAAAACTTGGCAGGTTTGACGTAAGTGCGCAAGATCAAAAAGCCTACTTGCCGTTCCGCATCATAAACCAACCCCATTTCACGCTCTTCCACTTTTCCAATGAAACACGTTTCACGCTGCAATTGAGCCGGTTGCCACCACGCTATCGGGGGTGTTTGCGCCATGAACGTATTTTGCAAGATGTCTGGCGTTAACGCTTGCTGCTTGAGTTGGTTCTGAACGATGAAATGTTCCACCGGCGTGCGTTCCAGCATAAACGTAAACCACGAGGTATTGCCTTGCGTGGAAACTTGTTTGATCGCTTGTACACCCGACAGGCTGTTCAGTGGCGTACCAAACCAATCGGCGAGGGCTTGTGTGGCTTCTTTGGGGTCAGCCGCTCGTAAGGTTGTTTTCGATGCGGGGAAAATATACTCAGCAATGTAGGGGGTCACGACTAGGCTGACACCCGCAAGGATGACCAGTGCCATCAGCAGGGGGAAAAAGTATTTCATCCATCTTGCGCGAGATACCCCGTCCTTTAGGTCGGGGAGGGATAGCGCGTCGGCGGTAGCCGACCCTCTTCTCGCTCCTCTTTCGTTAAGCTATCTTGGTTAAACACGCATAACTCACCGCATCAACTATACTGAGAGCCATGCAAACGAAACGTGCCTACAAGTTCAGGTTTTATCCCGACGCAACAATGCTTACGAAATCAGCAAACCGCGTTCAAAAACTTCTTTGAAGGTCGGGCGAAATATCCTGTCTTTAAATCCAAAAAGCACCGCCAATCAGCCGAATTCACTTACCGCGCGTTCACCTTTAAGAACGGTGAATTGAAGCTGGCGAAGTGTGCTCAGCCATTGGCGATTAAATGGAGTCAGTCGCTTCCGTCTGACCCGACCACCATCACCGTTTCCAAAGATCATGCAGGGCGCTACTTCGTGTCTTGCCTGTGTGAATTCGACTCCACGTTGTTGCCCGTTACCGATAAAAAGGTGGGCATCGACGTGGGCATCAAGGATTTGTTCGTCACTTCTGACGGTTTTAAATCCGGCAATCCCCGCCATACCGCAGAATACGCGGCTAAACTTGCGAAATACCAACGTCGTCTTGCCAAGAAGAAACTCGGCAGCAAGAACCGGCTGAAAGCCAAACGCAAGGTTGCCCGTATTCACGCGAAAATCGCCGATTGCCGTTCGGACAACTTGCACAAGCTGTCCCGCAAACTGATTAACGAGAACCAAGTGGTTTGCGCTGAAAATCTCGCCGTGAAAAACATGATTAAAAACCCCACATTAGCCAAACACATTGCCGATGCAAGCTGGGGTGAATTTACCCGCCAGCTTGCGTACAAAGCCAACTGGGCGGGCAGAACGTATGTCGAAATCGGCAGATTTTTCCCCTCCAGTAAGCGGTGCAGTGGTTGTGGATGTGTAGTTGATCGTTTGCTATTGGCAGTACGTGTCTGGGAATGCCCTGAATGCAAGGTAATCCACGACCGTGACGTAAACGCTGCTCGCAATATTTTAGCCGCCGGACGGGCGGTGTTAGCCTTTGGAGAGAATGTCAGTGGCGCGTGCATTTCGGTGTATTCGTCCGGTTCTCGATGAATTAGGAATCCCCTTCCTTCAGGGAGGGGAGGAAGTCAATTTGCAGTTTGAATAAGTGTATCGCATTGGCGGTGGTGACTTCAGCAATCTGTTCCAGACTTTCGCCACGTAGCTCGGCTAATGTTTGGGCAATGACTGGCAAGCGGGTGGAATCATTGCGTTTGCCGCGCCATGCGCTGTCAGGTTGATCGGGCGCGTCGGTTTCCAATAGCAGTGTTTCTAGGGGGACATGGCTGAGTACGGTACGTAAGCGTTGTGCACGAGGATAGGTACACGTTCCCCCCACGCCCAAATAAAACCCCAGATTGATCAGTTGTTCCGCTTGCTGCTGACTGCCTGCAAAGCTATGAATCACGCCTGTTACCCCAGTATTTTTTCCAGAAAAACGCCGAATGTGTTTGAGAACACAGTCAAGCGAGCGTCTGGCATGGATAATCAGCGGCAGCTCGAATTCGCGGGCAAGTTTTAGGTGCGCGATAAATAACGCTTCTTGCTGTTGGATGTCCAATTGCGGGAGAAAGAAATCTAGCCCGCATTCACCCACAGCAACAGGGCGTTCCTGTGCCAGCCAGTGGGGTAATGCGGCAAGATCTTGGGGAGTATGTTCTGCTAAACAAACGGGATGCAAGCCATAAGTTGCATGAAAATGTGGTGATGTGACGCAAATATCACGCAATCGCGGCCAGTGCTTCGCGCTGGTTGCTGGGAAAATAAGCCCAGCTACGCCTGCTTGCTGAATTTTGTCTGCTAATGATGACCGTTCGTCGTCAAAGTCGGGTTCATCAAAGTGGCAGTGTGTGTCGATTAGTTTCATTTGCAGTAAGATGCTATTGTCAGTGTAATGAATGGGATGCTGTGCATGGTAAATGAGAATCCCGAGAATATTGTTACCTGAAAAAGGAACTAGCCAAGGCGACTAAAATACCTATAAGATAAGGTTATATGGTCAGTTATGCTAAAAACAGGCTCTGTGAGGGGGCTATGAACTATGAAAAAAACACCTGACGCAGTGCGTCTATTTCAGGTAACGGATAGTCACTGCTACGCCAGCGATGATAGTCGCTTAACGTGGACAGATATGCCCATTTATCCCAACCTTTCCTTAATGGCGATGTTGGCACATTTGGGTGCACGTAGCGATGGCTATCAGGCACTAATGCTCACGGGCGACTTGGCGCAGGAAGAAACTCCTGAAACCTATCAGCGGGTGAATGCTCTGTTGAATCAATTTCCGTTGCCTGTCTACGCGATTCCGGGTAATCACGACATTCCCCAGATGATGCATGAAAACCTGAACGGTAACGTGCAGCTAGCGGATCACGTTGTGCTAGGTAACTGGCATTTGTTGTTACTGGATACGCATTCCGACGGTAAGCCCGATGGGCGTTTGACCGATGCACAATTCGAGCGTTTTGAAAGCAAGCTTGCGAGTATTCCAGATGACCATTTTGCTGCCGTTTTTATGCACCATCATCCCGTGCCGATTGATAGTGAGTGGATGGATGTGATGGGCTTGCAGCAAAAAAATTATTTTTGGCAATTGGTAGAGCACTTCCCACAAGTCAAAGTGGTGTTCAACGGGCATATTCATCAGGAATTCAACGGGCAACATGCATACGCGACAGGGCGCAGCGTGGCAGTTCATGGTACACCCGCAACCTGTGTGCAGATGAAGCCCGTGCGCAAAAACATCGAATTCGACCATACCTTACCCGCGTGGCGCGATATTGCGCTGTTAACCGATGGCAGTGTGGAAACCACTGTGCATTATTTGTCTTTTATTGTGCATGATCATGCCATAGACTCTATTTGACAGTTATTCGCGAATCCCGTACCGTGCTGCGCTGTTCAGGTGCGCCTGTTTCGACAGGCGTTAAACGGGAAGTTGGTGCAAGACCAACGCTGCCCTCGCAACGGTAAGCAGGTTTAATCCACCTGATAAGTCCGATACCGGCCTAACAAGGCACGACCTTACCCCGGTCGTTTGGTCAACGTGCGCGATGGGCGCACCGTTACGGACATACCTCCTATGAAATCATTCCCGTTTGCCGTCGTGTGTGGCACTGTTGCTATTTGCCTCGGATCCCCCCTTGTATTGGCGGAAGACGCTACTACCCTCGATGACATCGTGGTGACTGCTGACCGCAAAGCACGCAGTGTCGATACCACCCTTGCCCCCGTCAGTATTATTACCCGCCAAGACATCGAGCAGTATCAGGCGACGAGTTTGCCGGATGTATTACGCCGTTTACCCGGCATTACCCTTAGTAACAGCGGTGGTGCGGGCAAAACCACGTCGGTATTCATGCGTGGCACGAATTCCAGCCACGTTTTGGTGCTGGTTGATGGTGTCAAAGTCGGTTCTGCCACCACGGGCAGCATCGCGTTTGAAGACTTACCGCTGGATCAGGTGGAACGCATTGAAGTGGTGCGTGGCCCGCGTTCCAGCTTGTACGGTTCGGAAGCGATAGGTGGCGTGATTCAGATTTTCACCCGCAAAGGCGGTAACGGTTTCCAGCCGGAAGTCAGCGTGAGTGTCGGTAGCCACAATACCCAAAAAGCCAACGTCAATCTGGCGGGTGGCACTGAGGCAACGTGGTATAACCTCAATGCGGGTACGGAACAGACTGACGGTTTTAATGCCACTGCCAATAACCAAGAGCCGGATGCGGATGGTTATGCCCGTGACAGCGTTGCGTTGAGGGCGGGACATCGCTTTGCCAATGGCACGGAGGCGGAAATCAGCGCCGTGCACGCTGCTGGCGATAGCCAGTTTGATAGCAGTTTCAACAATGAAACCCATTTCACCCAAAGTGTGGTGAGCGGGAAAGTGACGCACGCACTGAGTGATAAGGTATTGCTCAAGGCGCAACTTGGGCAGGCGCGTGATGAATCTGACAATTACCTCAATGGGCAGCCGCTGACCGCATTCCGCACCTACAATACGCGGCGGAACAGTGCTGCGGTGCAGGCGGATGTGGGCGTGGGGGAAAACGGTTCTGCTACTGTTGGACTGGATTGGCAGAATGACCAAGTGACCAGCGATAGTGTTTACGACCGGACTTCCCGCGATAATACTGGAGTGTTTGCCAATTACCAGACCGATTTTGGCAAAAACCGTGTGGATATAGCTGCCCGCCACGACGACAACGAACAGTTTGGTGGGCACAACACGGGCGCTGTTGCCATCGGACGTGACCTTGCCAACGGAATGCGCGTAACAGGGTCGTATGGCACGGCGTTCAAAGCCCCGAATTTCAATGATTTGTACTACCCGTTCAGCGGCGATCCTACGCTTACGCCAGAAACCGCGCAAAATGCCGAACTCGGTATCTCCGGCAAGTTAGCGGGGGGCAAGGCGCAATGGTCAGCCAACGTTTTCAGCAATGAAATCAACAACCTGATTAGCTACCCGCCACCGGATTACCAAGTCAGTCAAACCGACAAGGCACGGATTCAAGGGCTGGAACTCAGTGCCACGACGCAATTGGCGGGGTGGGAAGTGAACGGCAATGCCACTTTGCAACAGCCAGAAAACCGCAGCGGTGTGGATGCTGGCAAGCAGTTGATTTACCGTCCCGAACAGCACGCTAACGTCGATATTGACCGTGAGCTGGGTAAATTCCGCGTTGGTGCAACCGTGCGTGGCGAGAGCCAGCGTTACACCGATAGCGCCAATACCGAGAGCAAAAAGCTAGCGGGTTATGGCACGTTGGATGTACGTGCTGATTACCGTGTGTCGAAAGACTGGACAGTGGGTGCAAAACTCGGCAACGTACTGGGCAAGGATTACCAAACCAACAACGGCTATAATCAAGACGGTGTTAATGGTTTGGTGACGGTTAAATACGCACCGAAATAATGTTACAGGAGATGTTTATGTTTACCCTTTCAACGAAAAACCAATGGTTGGTCGGCGGCATTTTGCTGGCGGTCATGCTGATTACCCGCGCTCATGTGAGCGACCATTTGCTGGATGCATCGTGGGCGGTGTTCTTGTTGGCAGGTTTTTATCTGCGCAATGTGTTGGCGTTTGGTGTGTTCATGGCGATGGCAGTAGCCATTGACTATGTGGCAGTTTCGCAATTAGGTGTCAGTAATTTCTGTGTGTCGTCAGCCTATGTGGCATTAGTTCCAGCTTATGGTGCGTTGTTTGCAGCGGGGCGTTGGTTGGCTGGGCAATATCAGGGTGAAACGCTGGTGGCTTTGGGCAAGTTGATGGTAGCAGTCGTGGCGGGCTTTGCGGTGGCGGAAGTGATTTCCAGCGGGAGTTTTTATGTGCTGTCGGGAACATCTACCGAGATTAGCGTGGCAGGATTCATGGCATCTTTGCTGAAATACGCGCCGCACGGTTTGTATATAATGAGTCTGTATCTGAGCGTGGCAACGTTGCTGCACATTGCAGTACGTCAGGTAACGCGGTCTGATGTAGCCGTCTGATGCCAACTTTGAGGGTGCAGGGATGCACTTCGGATGCTGGCAAAAGCACGTTAGTGGTGGGGCTGTGCCGTGTCTTCAAACGGCGCGGCTTAGCTGTTGTGCCATTTAAGCCGCAAAATATGGCGTTGAATAGCGCCGTCACTCCCGATGGCGGCGAAATTGGGCGGTCGCAAGCCTTGCAAGCGCAGGCAGCGGTTCAAAAGGCTCGCCGAAGTAAGGTTTAAATCCGGCAACCCGAAGCGTAATGCCCAAAGTTGCCGGAACAATCGCACGAAAATCCCCTGCTGGGTGAGCCGTTCGTATGCTTGTAATGCCTCTGTTTCTGTCAGTAGAACGTAGGTGAACAATGCAGTGCTGACGTTTCCTTTACCTTGTTTTGGGGAGAGGCATCATACCTGTCGGGGGCGTATATTGGAGGCGGGAAAGTTATTAACCATTGGGAGAATTCTCATGAAAATCTTAGCTACGTGGTGCTTACCGCTGATCTTGCTGGGCTGTGTGACACCACCCGCCCCAGCGCCGACCATTCAATCGGTCGCGTTTGTCTCCACCACGGGGGCAGTTGCGCCGTCTTATTGGCATGATTGGACGTTGACTGTGAATAATACGCTGCAAACCAAATACGTTACCAAAAGCATACACGGCGGTACGCTGCTGGAAACCAAAATGGGTACGATTACACAGGCGCAATTCGATGGCTTGGTGAGGGCGTTGCACGATGCTGATTTTACGCGGGTAAAATCCACGGAGTTGAATCTGCCGCCGATTGCTGGCAATGAAACGCTGACGGTGCAGACCGATAAAGGCGTGTTTGAATTTAAAGGACCCAGTACGGCAGTATTCCCGCCTGCGATTGGGGCAGTGTTTGGGATGCGGGCGCAGTATATGCCGTGAGTTTCAAGTAAGCGATTACCGTAAGGATTGTTACAGTAATTTACTTTTAGATTTATCAATCGCTTTTTCCACCAAATGATGGTGCGGTGATTTCGCGCAAGTCGGGTCAGCATTGGTCGGGTCGCCGGTCAGCTTGAACGCCTGAGAATGGTAGCCGCCGAAATCCTTTTCACGCTCATCACACGTGCGGCACGGCTCTTTCATCCCGCCTTCGCACCGGAAATGGTTGAAACCATCCGGTGCGGAAATATTGCAAGTCTGCGTTATTGATTCCGTTCCGCTTAAAGACAGAAACCTGAAGTATACCAATTATTAGATTATTTTTAATAAAATGTACTAATTAATTACATTGTAATTAAATGTATTATTATATATAAAGATTATAAATGTTTTTGTAAATTTAGAGTAACTCTTGTTAATCAAGAAGGAATATGGTTTGTTAGTGTGCAAGCCTTATAAAGTCAATATGTAATCCTGCTTATAGGTCAGTTTTAATAGTCAGCATGTCATTTTAGTTATTCATGGCATGATGGGGTATTTTTTCAATAAGAAGAATATTATATTTTATTGTTAATCGCTCTGATTTTTAATTGAGGTTTTATTTATGAAAGCGGATTATTTGAAGCTTATATTGTTTATTGGTTTCTCTTGTGCTACGGGCAATGTATTAGCAAATGATGCACAAACAAATACTTCGGCAAATGCAGATGCTGTAAAAACTAAAGCAATGCAACAATATGTGATAGATCTTTATACGGAAACACAAGTTGTTCATCGTTTTATTAAAAATGGTGAAACCGTCAGTTGTGTAAATATTTATTCACAGCCTGCATTACGTTCATCAAAAACAGTGGGTTTATCATCCGCTCCGATGGCTGCGTTAGACTTACCACCTGATGATCCTATTGATGATTCTGATATGAAAGTAAATTCGTTGTCTACAAATACCAGTAGTACCTCAAATGGAAAAGAGCCAGCTTTTGTGCTCACTGGTGGGCTTGATCCAATGGGAAACGAGATGTCTTGCCCAAAAAATTCTATTCCTATTTTAATGGTAACTGTTGAACAAATAAAACGTTTTAACAGTATCAATGAGTTTCTCCAGAAAGTACCGAGTGAGTTAATATCTTCTAGCAATGCGTCTTCTTCAGCAGCATCCTCATATAAACATAAGTATGCTCATGCCTATCAAAATATAAGTAATTGGGGGCAGGAAGCAATTTTTAATCTTTGGAGCCCTTATACCGAGACTGCAGGAGAATTTTCTTTATCTCAAACGTGGGTAACTAGAGGAACTGGTAAATATTTAGAAACACTTGAAGCAGGATGGCAAAATTACAAGTTAAAATACGGTGATTATAATTCGCGATTATTTATTTATTTTACACCAGATAATTATGGTACTGGTGGGTGTTACAATCATGATTGTGGCAAATTTGTTCAAACTAATAATGCAATTGTGTTAGGAGGTAAGTTTTCTAATTATAGCTCTACAAATGGTAATCAGTATGAAATAACTCTCAGATGGCAAAGAGATAGTGTCAATGGAAATTGGTGGTTAAAGTATGGTGATATGTGGGTTGGTTATTACCCAAGCAAGTTGTTTGACAGTAATGGCTTGAAGAATCAAGCAAGTAGTGTTGATTGGGGAGGGGAAATTCTTGATGCTGTTGATAAAGCTCACACAAGTACTGATATGGGCAGCGGTGCATTTCCTCAACTAGGTTATAAAAAAGCTGCGTATACCCGTAATATTCGTTACCTTAATACATCTAATGTTTGGACAAAGTCAAAACTTACAGTATCACGAACAAATGCTAAGTGTTATGATATTACCGTTACACCTAGTACTGGTTCATGGGGTACTTATTTTTATTTTGGTGGTTCTGGTTATAATAGCCAATGTAAGAGCCAATAGATGTTCTAATTCTAACAAACAGGTATTCTCACTTGCATTAGAATGCCTGTTTGACTAACTTTATGAGGAAATATCAAGATGAAATATAAGATTGTTCTTATTTTTTTGATGCTAGCAAGTTTATTAACAGCTTGTTATGAGCCAATGATTTCATCATCTCACACAAATTCTTTACCGTTGCCATCCTCATGTCAGTCTATTTCTCCAAGTTGTAGGCATGAAATACCACCCGTTGCACCTAGTTTTTGTCCAGATGGTGAGATAATTAGTAAAATGGATGCCTGTGGTTGTTTTCAAGAACTTGTATGCAATAAACCTACTGATCCTTTAAAAAAGTAGGTTTATAATGAGTAAAAATTGTTATTTTGAATTTTTATTACGTTGCCGGAACACGATAGGTTTGCTGGTAATGATGCCCAACTCGCTGGTATCAATCGCTTTTTCTACCAAATGATGGTGCGGTGATTTCGCGCAAGTCGGGTCAGCATTGGTCGGGTCGCCAGTCAGCTTGAACGCCTGACAATGGCAGCCGCCGAAATCCTTTTCGCGCTCATCACACGTGCGGCAAGGCTCTTTCATCCAGCCTTCGCCTCGGAAATGGTTGAAACCGGGCGATTCGTTCCAAATCCACTCAATGCTGCGCTCGCGCACATTGTGCAATTCCAGCCCCGGCAAGCCGCGTGCAGAATGGCACGGCAACGCCAACCCATCCGGCGCAACTGCCAGAAACACCCGTCCCCAGCCGCCGACGCACGGTTTCGGGCGGTTTTCGTAATAATCCGGCACCACGTAGTAAATGCGCATCTTGCCTTTGAGCTTGGCCTGATATTCGTGGGCAATGCGTTCGGCTTCGCGTACTTGCGCTTGCGTGGGCAACAGGTGATCGCGGTTGAGCAACGCCCAGCCTTCGTATTGCGCCGTCGCCAGTTCCACGTAATCGGCTTGCAATTCGGCGGCTAAATCAAGCATTTGGCGGACTTGCCCGATATTTTGCCGATGAATCACGAAACACAGCACCATCGGGTAGCCGTTCGCCTTCACTGCCCGCGCCATGTCGAGCTTGTGCTGGAACGAATGCGTGCCTGCCAGATAATCGTTCAACACGGCATCGTCGGCTTGGAAGCTGACCTGAATATGATCCAGCCCCAGTTCGCGGAAACGTTCCACCCGTTCCGCATCCATGCCAATACCGGAGGTGATCAGGTTGCTGTAAAAGCCCAGCTTGCGAGCTGCACCGATCAGCACTTCCAAATCCTTGCGCACCAAGGGTTCGCCGCCGGAAAAGCCGAGTTGTGCCGCGCCAATTTGCCGTGCTTCATGCAAGACGCGCAACCAGTTTTCGGTATCGAGTTCGTCTTTTTTGGGGATCAAATCGAGTGGGTTGCTGCAATACGGGCATTGCAACGGGCAGGAATGGGTAACTTCCGCGAGCAGCCACAGCGGTGGAGGTGGTTTAGCCATAACGCACCCACCCACGATCGACTGCTTCGTGCAGGAACGCTACCACGTCTTCGCGTAAGTCTTCCGCCTCGTATTCGTTTTCCAGCGCGGCAATCACGCCAAGCACGCTACGTTTGCCGTCGCAAAACGCCAGAATCGCGGCGGCGGTGTCGTTCAATTGCACCATGCCTTCGGGGTAGAGCAGCACATGGCATTGCTGCACTTCTTCCCATTGCAAGCGGTAACCGAGCGCAATTCCCGGCTTGCTGTTGAGCGTGTCACTCATGGTTGGTTTCCTCAATATTGAAGTACGGCGGCATGTCTTGAATGTACGCCAAATACATGGCATCCAACATTGTCCACAACACATCCAGCTTGAATTTGAGGATTTGCAAGGCGCGTTGCTGTTGTTCCACGGTGGTGAAATGCTGCAAGGTCAGCGCCAGCCCGTGATCGACATCGCGGTGCGCTTCAGTCAAGCGGTTACGGAAATATTGCAAGCCCGCGTTATCAATCCACGGGTAATGGTCAGGCCAGCTTTGCAGGCGTTGGCGGTGTGCGGTCGGCGCGAACAATTCGGTCAGCGAGGAACACACGCCTTCGCGCCAATCGGCTTGATGCACGAAATTGATGTACGCATCCACCGCGAAACGCACCCCCGGCAATACGTGGCGCTGATCGAGCAATTCCTCACGCGGCACGCCACAAGCTTCACCCAAGCGCAGCCACGCTTCAATGCCGCCGTTGGAAATGTGGTCAGTCGCGGGACCACCATCATGATCCAGAATGCGCTGAATCCACACGCGGCGTACCTCGCGATCAGGGCAGTTAAATAGCAGCGCCGCATCTTTGCGCGGAATCGTCACCTGATAATAGAAGCGGTTTGCTACCCAACCCCGTAGTTGTGCGGCATTGAGTTTGCCTGCGTACATCATGGTTTGGAACGGGTGGTGGGTGTGGTAATAGCGGCCTAACGAGCGTAATTGCTGTTCAAATTCGGCGGGTGTCCACGGTGTTGTCATGTGTCTGTCTCCTCTCCCAAAGATTACCGGCAGTATGGAAGGGGCGGGGTTGGAGAAAGGTTGGTTGGGATTAGGTCATGAGTATTTATACAAGTTTGGTGGTTATCTTCATCGCCTCACTCCGAACTTCCCCCCATCCCCAGCCCTTCCCCCGCAAGGGGTGAAGGGGGCAAGAGGTGCTGCGACTGCTCGTGTAGAGCTTGGCGAATTTGTTGTATGGCGACTGCTTGATGGTTCAAGATTTCGTGATTCCAGAACCGTAGCACTTGAAAATCTTAGCTCCCTTCACCCCTTGCGGGGGAAGGGCTGGGGATGGGGGGAAGTTCGGAGTGAGGCGGTAAATGCAACCAGCAAACTCATGCTCCTACAACGCCAACAACATCCCATCAAATGAAACCTCAATCCCCGCAGCAGCCAGTTCAGCACGTTCGGGCGAAGTCTCTTCCAGAATCGGGTTGGTGTTGTTGATGTGAATCAGAATCTTGCGGGTGTCGGGGAAGTTTGCCAGCCATTCCATCATGCCGCCTTCACCCGATTGCGACAGGTGTCCCATGTCCAGCGCGGGTTTCGTGCCGACTTTACGGCGTAACATTTCGTCATCTGTCCAACACGTCCCATCCACCAGCACGCAATCGGCGTTGGCAAAGAACGGTTGCAAGTGCGCTTCGATTTCACCCAAACCGGGCGCATAAAACAGCTTGCCGCCTGTGGCAGTGTCTTCAAACCAGAAGCCAACGTTATCGCCGATACCGGGGTTATGGCGATGCGGGGAATACGGCGGCGCTTTGCTGTGCAAGCCTACGGGGGTGATGCGTAAATTATCCAAACCGGGAATGCTGAACGCAGCGCCATCCAGCGGCAGCGCGTGGCGATTCACCCCGCAATAATGTTCCAGCATGTTCAAAATCGGGAAGCCTGTGGTCAGGTCTTCGTAGACGCTATCGGTGCAATACAATTCCAGTGGCTGCTTGCTTTCACGCAAAATCAGCAAGCCCGTGGTATGGTCAATTTGGCTATCAGCCAGCATCACCGCCACAATGCCTGTATCGCGTAAGTGGCGAGCAGGTTGCAGCAATGCGTGATTAGCGTTGAGTTGGGTACGGATGTCTGGCGAGGCATTCACCAGCAACCAGTTCACTTTGTCGGTGGAAACCGCAATCGAGGACTGGGTGCGCGAACGGGCAACAATGTCACCCGTCCGCTCCCCGGTACACATTGGGCAATTACAGTTCCACTGGGGAAATCCACCCCCCGCCGCAGAACCGAGTACCAAGGTAAACAAGATTAACGGTTCATGATGTACAGGTTAATCTCGAAACCGTAGCGCATTTCGTTGAATGCTGGCTTAGTCCATTTCAGTGACTTTTTCATAAGCTATCTCCTTCTCGATTAAGGGTTTAAGGTGAGGTTACAGTATGCCCGTGATGAGGTTGGCGAAAGGTTGGTTAGAAGGAGAACATTGCGCCCACGGCGACCGTGCCGGATTTATCCGTACCTTTGCCGTCCAGCTCACTTTTCTGTTGCGATACTTCCCCAACTAGCGTGAGGTTATCGGTCAAGCTGTGGTAAGCGCCCAGTGTTACCTTGTCGTTTTTGACTTTGGTGAGGTTGGTTTGCTTGCTTTGCGCGTAGTTCACGCCCAGCTTGGTTTTGTTGAGCTTGTAAGATGCTTGAGCCATGTAACCTTTGGCTTTTTCCGCTTCACCCGTAGTGCTGCTGAAGCCGGGGAACACGATACCGCCAATGCCCAGCGTATCCATGCCTTCGCCTTGGAAGTAGCCGCCCGCAAGGCTGGCTTTGTTGATGTCTACGCGTGCAAAGACATCCGTGCCTTGGATGCTAGGCTTCTGACCGTTGGAGAGTTTGACTTTCTGGTTCAGGGCGCTGGCAGATAAGTGGGTTTTGACTCCATTGCCATTGTCCACGTCGTAGCTGATTTTGCCGTGCAAGCCCGGTTGTCCGCCGTCACCCGTGGATTTGCCATTGGATTCTTGACCATCCAGCGGGTTGAATACCCCAAGCGTGGCTTCCACGCCGTTTTTCTTCGGGGAAGTCCAGTTGATTTGCGCCAAGCGGTCGGTGTACACGTAGCCGTAGCCCAAGCCACCCAGCGTGGTATGCCCAGGGCCTGCGGAAGCAAAACTCGCACCTGTGCCTTGCAATGACATATCGCCGATGACCGCATCGAAACCGAACAGACCGAAGTCACGCCCTGCTTTCACCGTACCCATCTTTTCATTGCCAACGGTCATGTAGACCTGCCGTGCATCGACGCTGGAAAAGTCCAGTGCATCTCCGTTAGCACCACCTTGGGAACTGGCAACGCCGTAATAGACGTTCACATTACCGCTCAAGTCGTAGCCTTCTTGCTTGGTTTTAGCGCTGAAGTTCAGGGATGCGGGCAGCAAGCCATTAGAAACGCTGTGCGTATTGGCATCTGCAAATGTACCTGTATCAGAATCTAAACAGGCTAAGCCCGCCATCGTGCCACCGCCTGTACCCAGCTTGTCCGCATCACAAGTGGTCACGGTGTAATAGGTGTTGACGTTGCCGCCTAAGCCTAGATCCCAGTCACCCGCTTTCCACGAAGCAGCTTGGGCGGTGGGCAGAACGTTGGATACCAGTGCGGCAGACACCGCTAGAACGATTAAATTTTTATGCATGATCTCCTCTCCTTAATAGTCGGTCGTTTAAATAAACCTTTTATCGGCGAGGCTGAGCGTAAAACTGTTGGGGTTGGAAAAAGGTTGGGTGTTGCACAAAAAAATTAGCAGATTGAGCTTAATTTTTTTCACTAATGAAAATAAATGGAAATAAACAATATTACCAATTTTATCAATTAGTTATATTTTTTCATTGTCAGGTGAAAATAAGTTTTGTAAAAAATAATCAGCAGCGATTGCTTTGGTTTTTCGCTTGATATATTTATTGATAATGCCCTTTTCATATTCAATATTGCGTGGTAATCTTGTCTCCAGTCGTCTGTTAACATCAGCTACTTGCCAATATTAACAGCGTAAAGGTTGGGAAAAGGTTGGGAGGCTCTTTCCCTATCTGCTTAAGTGCTTAGCGCAGGAGGAGGCGTATGGAGTCAGTAAGTCTAGCGACGGGCAATTTGTCGCAACGGAGACGCACCATCGAAACGCAGTGGAGTCGGCTTCTTGCCGGTAGTGCGTCGTTACAAGGTGCCGAGATACGTGAAGACATCATGTCATCGTGGCAGCGTAGTGCTCAATGTATTAAACCTCGTCAAGTTCATGCGCCAGCGGAAGATGAATACAGCGCTGCGCACCGCTGGCAGGAATCCTTGTTGCGCCAAGCGGCTCAGCGCGAACAAGAGCAAATGATGCAATTGGCGAAGGAAGGCGAACTCGTCGCTGCCATTGCTGACCCAACCGGACGCTTGCTGTGGACATTTTCCAGCAGTCACATGCGTCCGCGTGCCGAATCCGTCAATTTTACCGCCGGTGGTTTGTGGGATGAGCATTCGGTTGGCACGAATGCCGTCGGTTTGTGCATGAAACTCAAACGTTCCGTGACCGTATTTTCCTGCGAACATTATTTGCCGTTTGTACACGATTGGGTGTGTTATGCCGCGCCGATCATGCACCCGCAATCGGGTGAAATCGTGGGTATTCTGGATATGTCCACGACGTGGAATCGCCATACCCCGCTTGGGCAAGCGGCAGTCACGGAATTAGCGCGTTCGATTGGGCGGTGCTTGCCGCAAAATTTGCCGCGTGCCGAACTCGAAATCCACGCGCTGGGGCAACCGCGCATCTTGTTTCGTGGCAAGCCAATGAATTTGCCGATGCGACAGGTGGAAATCCTTTGCTTATTGGCACTGAATCCGCAAGGGCTGACCCTAGAAGGCTTCCACGCAGCGCTGTATGGCGATGCACGCGTGTCGACCACAACACTAAAAGCAGAATTATCGCATTTGCGCCGTTTGTTGGATGGGCAGATTGGTTCACGTCCGTATCGTTTGCAGATTCCAGTGTGGGCGGACTTTATCCACGTTTGGCAAGCCTTGCGTCAGCAGCAAAGTCAGGAAGCGTTTTCGCTGTACCGTGGTTCGTTCTTGCCGCAATCCGCATCGCCAGAGCTGGAAGAATGGCGGCATTGCATTGATGCCGTCATGGGCAAAGCACTGGATTCTTGCCAAGACCCTAGCGTATTGATGGAAAAACTTTGCCACAGCACCTCCGGCAGTGAGTTGGTGCGTGAGCGCTTAGAAGAATTAGTTTCCCGCCCACCACGGCGGATTTAAGGTTGGTTTGCTGATAGGCGCTTCCCGAATCGGCAAATTGATCAGCACGGCAAGGGTTTGAAGCAGCTACCACAAAACCCACCCAAACTTCTCCAATCTTTGTCATTTTGGAGAAGTTGTAAGGCACAGACTACCGTTCATCTGTCGATAGCAACATCAAAAACACCCACCCCTAGACACAAAACCTGCTGTATTGCATCCTATCCCTCATGATTATCAGCCACAAAATCCGCCTAGACCCCAACAATAAACAAGCCACGTACTTGGCGAAAGCCGCAGGTACAGCTCGGTTTGCTTACAACTGGGGGTTGGCGGAATGGCAAACCCAATACGCCGCGTGGAAAGACGACAACACCCAGCCCAAACCCAATCAAATGAGCTTGCGCCGCCAATTGAACGCCATCAAGCGTGAACAATTCCCGTGGATGCTCGAAGTCACCAAAAACGCTCCACAAATGGCGATTATCCAACTGGGGCAAGCGTTCAACAACTTTTTTGCCGGACGTGCCCAGTACCCGCAGTTCAAAAAGAAAGGCAAGAGCCGTGACAGTTTCAGCCTCACCAACGATCAATTTTCGCTTGATGCTTCCCGCATCCGCATTCCCAACCTTGGGTTAGTGCGGATGCGGGAAACGTTACGCTTTTCCGGTAAAATCCTCTCCGCCACCATTTCCCGCACCGCTGACCAGTGGTTCGCCAGCATTACCGTGGATACGGATCAAAACCACCTCCCGCCTGCTGAAAACCAAGGCACAGTGGGGGTGGATTTGGGCGTATCCGCACTGGCAACGTTATCAACGGGGGAAAAAGTTACAGGAGCAAAGCCGCATAAAGCCTTGCTTTCACGCCTAAAACGGCTATCCCGCAGCCTGTCGCGCAAGGTCAAAGGCAGTGCCAACCGCCACAAGGCGAAACAGAAGCTGGCAAGGCTTCACGCCAAGATAGCCAATATCCGCCAAGACAGTTTGCACCAACTCACCACGGATTTGACCCGCCGTTTCCATACCATCGGCATTGAAGATTTGAACGTGTCGGGCATGGTGAAAAACCGCCATTTATCCCGTGCCATCAGTGATATGGGCTTTTTCGAGTTTCGGCGGCAACTGGAATACAAAGCGGGAATACGGGGCAGCGTGGTGGTCGTGGCTGATCGGTTTTTTGCCTCTAGCAAAACCTGTTCTGCCTCCGGTTGTGGGCATAAAGTGGACAAACTGCTGCTGTCGGTACGTGAATGGATTTGCCCCGTTTGCGGCGCAGTCCATGACCGTGACGTAAACGCTGCCAAGAATTTGCAAGAGTATGCTTCGGCTACGCTCAGCAACCACGCCGTGAGTTCCACGGTGTCGGCCTGTGGAGGGGAAGGCTCTGGTCTTGGCGCAAGCCGAAGACGAAACCAGCCCCAATGAAGCAGGAATTTAACCGCAAACTTGACCTTGGTTAAGTTTGCATAAGTTTAAAGGAACGGCTGCTAAGCCCATATCCGCATACCACATCCACGTAAAATCACCGAAGTGGCTGATCGACCAGCCGCCGAGGTAAGCCCCTAAAAAGCCACCGAGCTGATGCGATAGCACGGTTACTTGCTGCGGTAACGGGTAACACATGAGCCTGCATACAAACTGCCAAATACATTGGCCAGCCCAATAATGGCAAGCGACCAACTGGCAACAGCAGGCGGTAAACCACATAAATTAACTTCACCGGGTAAATGCGTCACCAGAAACGCAATGTGAAACCCACGTAATTGATCACATCCCCACCCCTTGCGGTAAAGCGGGCAGGGCAAAGCCAGCGCGGGCAGCGGTAATAACACTGGCAAGATAAGCCAAGGCAGACTGTCCACGTTTGCGGCAAGTACCGATGATGCTGGCCAGCATGGCAAACGCACGGCTCCCCGTAGCACTCTTTGTGCCATGGTTGGTTTTGCGCAGGATCACCCAATGGCGCAACGCCCGCTCAGCCTCATTATTGGTCAAGGGAAGCCACGGGTGGTCAAGGATTCGGAAAATGGCATCCCAATCATTGATGAACTCTTTCGCCAGTGCCGCCGTCTTGTCATGGGCAGATACGGCATGGATCAAGCATAATGCCCTGAATTCCAGGAGTTTTGCCTGATGGCGTTGACGGATCACGTCGGTTTGCGTCCCCACCGTGCCGCCTGCTGCCCGCCAAGCGTAAATGTCGTCCTGTAATACCCTCAGCCAAGCGAGGGTGAAGTTGCCAAACGTCCGCCCGTCTTTGTCCAGTGATTCTGCCAGCCCACGGGCTTTGCGGATCAGGTGCGCCCAGCAACGCAAGCGTTTGGGGTGGTGGCGGTAAGCGGCATAGCCATCACTCATCAGCCAGCCCCCAAAGTGGGGGCTAATCACGTTGTCGAGCATTTCAATGGTGCGCTGCCCTACGTAGAAACAAACGCTGAGGGTGGTGACGAATGTCCATAGCCACAGGGCTTCGCCACGCTCTTTCCAAGAGGTTTCATCAATATACAGCACCCCGCCGTCAGCGGTGGCTTCTGCCAACAGCCCTTCCACCAAGGCATCTTCCAATGGAGAAGCACTCGCGGCTGCTTCCTCAAAACATTGCTGCAACACCCCGACACTTAGGGGAATGCCCAACACCTCCCGCAACAGTTCTTGTGTGCCACGCAGTGACAAGCGTGAGCGCAGCCGTAGGTGGACAATAAGTGCCGCCAGATTGCCCCCAATCAGCCGCCACTCGCCCACATCAACCTCCGGGTATAACGGGTCGGGAGCTTGGCGATGCGGGATATGGCGGCTCACATGACCGCAGGTGCATACGCTATCGTGAAGGTGGTGGCGGGTGGTGATGACGGTCAGTCCGGGGTTCCCATCCGTGCCAAACTGGATGTCCACACTGTCATAGGCGGTATAAATACGGGAGACAGCCGCATCCAGGGACCTGCCACAGGCTTCACATCGGCTGGGGTAATGGTGTTCGTCTGCATTGATGGGCGGATGCCATACCCGACCATAACCCGGTGCGCCGGGTTGTTTACCCGCTTTGCGTTTGGCTGGTTGGGCTGGCTTTGTGCCCGCCACAGCTTCTGGTTCCGGGGTTGGCTTTCCTCTGGCTGCACCCACCCCTTCTGTTTCGGGCAAAGCCACCGTTTTGGGTGACGTTTCCCACGGGAAACCGCTGCTGGGTGGTTTGGAGGAGTTGTTGGAGTTTTGGTTGATCTGTTCCCGCGCTTCTTTCAGGTCATGCAACAACTTGGTCGACAGGTGCAGCAGTTCCTCCGGCGTGAGCTTGGCAAGGTACTGGCTGTTAAGCTGTTTGAGGCTGTGGTCTTTCAGTTGTTGGGTCATCGGGGGAGTGTCGCAAATTTAGTGCGTTTGGGTAAGGGGGGACTGTTCAGTTACAAACCCACAGGTAAAAAAGCCTGCGTGCAACAGCCAATAACTGCGGTCTTTGAATGCATCGGCACGCTGTAATGTACGCAACATGATAAAACACCGTTAATAAAGTGAAGAAGCGCTCAGGATGACCTCGCATTCTAACCAATCCAACTCTCAAAATGTTAATAAAACCTCAAATTAAATAAACTTAGTATGGGTAAGTAAAACTACTCCCTGGCGTAAATGCCGTTGATGGTGTTGGGATCGAGTAACCCATGCCTGCAATAGATGCTGCGACACGATCTTCATAATAAGGTGAAGATGTATGAGATACTGGTGGAGCATCACCATAACCTGATTTACCCGTTGCAAGATCTAACCAGTAACGTCCACTCGGAATTTTTTCTCCACTAAATTTTTCCAAAATCTCAATATTTTTAGGTGATATATAGTGACCATTAATATAAACATCTGCAAAAGCATTAGGTGTTAATGAACTTAATAAAAGAGCGGATACGCTGATGGAAAAAATATGTTTGATTTTCATGAGAAAATTCCTCGTTTTTTTGGAAAAAAGTATTGTTTTTTGATACTAAAATTCAATTGTCAAGTTGCCTTGTGGTACCAAGCTCCCTTGTTAAGATTGCCAAGGGAGCTTGATAATGTTAGCTTTTTGATTCAGGGTATTTATAAACTCGACGCACCCATTCATCATTGCCCGCTTTTATATTCAGAATCCAACTAATATTACCCAACGATCTATCAAAATCATGTTGAATTTTTGTCATTCCTTGGGGCTTAGTTACACCATTATCCAGTACGCCCAATTGACATGAATCTTGGTCGCCAGCTCCCCCATTCATAATGAATCTCCAAGGAAAATCGCAATCAGCAGGTTTGGGGGATTCAGCTTTAAAACAACGAATACCATTTGCAGTAGCTAGACCGCTATAGCCACTAGGACAACTGACGCCCTTGGATGAGTCATGTAGCGGGTTATAAGGTACAGGCACAAGACCGACAGTAAGACCATTAGGAAAAACATAATGAGAAGCAATGAATCTATCAACATTGCCATTAGCACCATTTACATCACGTGTGAATTTTGAGGCAGATGGCATTCCAGGCAATGGTGGTGCCATTGCAGAAGGTACATCTGGTGCAGGAATGATTACTGTGCCACACATATCTATTCCAGAACGAACCTTGGGAATAATATGACCAAGGTTATTCAAGGGTGGACAAATGGAAGGCAATACATGAAGACCTTTTTTGCACTTTAATGTTTTATTATTATTAGAGCGTTCTGCTGTAGAGCCAGAAGGGCAACTAACACCTTCTTGTTCAGTAGCTTGAGCAGCGTTGCCGTATAAAAATAGGATTGCAGCACAAGCTGTTGACAGTTTTAATATAGTATTCGTTTTCATCTTCAATTCCTCGTATCGTATTTGACTTGCATTGCATCGGTTGGAGTGTTGTGTTCCTTACCGTGTTGCAGCCAGTTTACGTATAGGGCGAAATCCAGTCATAAGAATACGGTAAAGTTTGGGTAAAGTTGTTATAAAGGTATCCAGATACAACCATCACTAGTGGAAGCCTACATGCCAGACCTTATGCAATTTGACCCTGCCAATCAGTCCTTGCACAGCGTTAATGGAGCTATCCAGTTGCCTCCCAAAGCGTTTGCGATACTGGATTACTTGCATCAACGTCCGCATCAGTTGGTTAGCAAGGAAGAATTGTTAAGCGCTGTCTGGCCAGGCTTATTCGTGACGGATGCTGTGTTAAAAGTCGCTATTGCTGATTTGCGGAAAATATTGATAGATGACCCCAAACAACCGCGTTACATCGAAACTGTCCATAGGCGTGGCTACCGCTTCGTTGGAGAACTGCCGCTATTGGAAGCAGTAGCACTCCAACAACTGACACCTATCATTTCCCTACCCCAAATACGCGAAACCCTATTTGGTCGGCAACAAGCATTCGCGCATTTGCAACAGGATTGGGATGCCACTCAACAGGGACAGCGCCACATTGCTTTTTTGCAAGGGGAAGCTGGATTCGGTAAAACTACTCTGCTTTCTTGCTGGCTTGCACAACAACAGGCTAATCCTGAAACAGTACATATGATTAAAGTGCAATGCCTTGATCAATACGGACAAAGTGAGGCTTATCAACCATTTATCGATGTGATGGGTTATTTGCTGGAATCTTCACATCAAACTTACGTCAAACAATTGCTCAAAAAATACGCACCTACATGGCTTATCCAGTTACCGATTCGTTATCAAGAACAAGAATGTGGGGTGCTAAAACAGGAGTTGTTTGGGGCAACGCAAGGTAGAGTATTGCGTGAATTTGCTGACTTTATCGAAAATCTCAGTCAGTACTTGCCTCACCTGCTGGTAATCGAGGATCTACATTGGTGTGATACCGCCTCTATTGAACTGCTAGCGGTGTTAGCCTATCGCACGAGTCTCGCCCGTTTAATGGTCGTGGGTAGTTTTAGACCTTCCGAAGTAGAGCAAGGTCAGCCCCGCCTGAAATCACTCATTGGGGAGTTGATGTTGAAGGGAAAATGCCGAACCATTGTATTGGGTACGCTTGATCGGTCAGCCTTACAGTCCTTTCTGTTTTCCCGATTAACCCCAAATTTACATCATGATTGGTTAGTAGAATTATTTGTACGGTATACAGAAGGCAACCCGCTGTTTGTTTACACTGCACTTGAACATGTACAACAAAACCTTGTTGATATTGATGACGTGCAAGCGGAGTGGCTGGAAAATTGTATTTCTGGCGGTTTGAAAACGTTGCTTGAATTGAAAATCATGTCGTTGGATAGCACTGAGCTAACGCTGTTACAAGCTTCCAGTATTGCCATTAACCAGATAACGGCGGAAGGCATTGCAGCTATTCTAGAACAAGATGTGCTGGGTGTTGAAGACTGCTGCACACGCTTGCTCTTGAAAGCTTTTTGGCTCACCCTCCAAGGTGAACAACATTGGCCAGATGGATCGATCTGTGAAAGTTACCGTTTTCGGCATCAGCTTTACCGAGAATTTTTCTATACCCGCCTTTCCGCCGCCCGGCGTCGTCATTATCATTTACGTCTCGCTAAACGTTTACTAGCTGCTTATCAAGGACAAACGGAGCAGATTGCGACCAAATTAGCTTACCATTTTGAAGCAGGTGGTGATGTTCAACAGTCAATAACGTTTCGGCGACAAGCTTGTGCAATCGCCAGTCAACGTTTTGCTTATGCCGAAGCCATCCAACACATGGAAAAGCTGCTCCATTTGCTGCGGGCGCATTCTTATGATACCCGCTCGCTCCTGAACATTACGGAGCAATACTGTACCTTGTTATTGGCAAGCGGCAGGTTGATGGATGCGATTACAGCATATCAGCAATTAGCTACTGCCTGCCAACAACCCCATGCATCTGATATTCAAGTACGTGCTTTGCTAGGTTTAGCAGGCGCATTTTTCTGGATTGATCGTAAGCAATGCCTACAATACGCGCAACAAGCGGTACAAATAAGCCAATATTGTTCCTCTCCGAATTTGCATATCCACGCACGCGGAAAACAAGCACACTGGCAAGCTATTATTGAAGGTTATCGGCAAGAACACGCGGCTGCTTACGATGCTGCTCTAGGTATGGCTCAACAAACTGATGACCTCAATCTGAAATGTACCCATCATTTGCTTTACATTTATTATTTAATCATTCGTGCCGAGTATGCACAGGCATGTGATTTTGCCCTGACCACACAGGCGTTAGCAAAAGCCGCAGGGGATGGTAATAATTATTTAGCAGGAGTATTTTTCCATGCTTGGGCGTTGTTTTATCGGGGGCAGTGGGGAGAAATGCTGACTGTTATCGAGCAAGCCTTGCAATGGGTAGATAAAAACGATTACCCCTTTTGGAAAGTACACTTTTTGTTACAACATGCATGGTTATTGGCGCAAGTTGGTGATTACAGTATGGCAACGGCTCTAAGTCAGCCTATTTATTCACAAACATGTCAATTACCAAAGAAAAGTAGTGCATATTTTTTTAGTTTGACGATTTTACTACAGATCGCTACCGGACAGCATCACTGGGAAACCGCGCAAGGTTATGTAGATGAAATCACAACCTGTTTGGCACAGGATGCGCAAGCTATGGATTGGATATTGAAATTACCATTGCAACAAGCGTTAACTGAATATTGGTTGGAAATCGGTGCATGGCAACAGGCAGTCGCTTCAGCACAACAATTACAGGTATTAGCCGCTCAGTCAGGGGAACGTACATATTTGCTGTTGGCATATACTTTCATGGCTCATGCCCAGCAAGCGCAGCAGCAACCCATACAAACCAGTATTGCGGCAGCAGAAGCATTACTAGAAACGCCTGAACCCAGCGTTTCTGCATGGCGTTTTCACGCGTTGCAACAACAAACCCAACAAGCACAGCAGCAATTACAGCGCTTATTAGAGAGTTTAGAATCTTATCCAGCGCTCCAACGCAGTTTTGCTAATGTTGCCACGGTGCAGAATATATTCACCCATGTCTCCAACGGAAGCGTGTGTGTGGATGCATAAACAGGTAGTAAATCGATAAGCCTAAACTGAAGATAATAACCCCTAAGTATACGCTCAGGCTTAATTGGCGTTCTGCTGTCACTTTTTGAATGTGTTCGAAAAAAGGTATGAGTAATATCAGGTCATACGCTATGAAACCGAGTAACTGCCCTCTGACATTACCACGTACCGCGTAGATAAAACCGTGTAAAAAGAAAAGAGAAGCTCCCATAAAAACCCAACCGAAAACGATGGAGGTTTGGGGTTGCAAAGGCCATGGAAACACATAGGGATAACATAAAATCAAGGCGGTACCGACTGCCATCAACACCAGTGTAAAGAGTAAAAATGCTCCCCTAAGCAAGACAGGAATAGGTGTTGTATCCTTGAAAAGCAACCTACGCGCCCATTGATATAACGACAAGTTAAACAAGGCGGATAGAATGCAGAATCCCAACGTCCATGAAAACGTGACCCACGTACTCACCTGCTCCTGAAACAGCCATACCATCGCCCCGAGCCCTGTATAATTTAGTGCAAAATCCAGTGCTCCGGCACGCATAGCGGCTAATTCACCCGACCAACCAATCCAAATCACTGGCATAGCAATCGCTGCCATGATAGAGCCTAAAAATCGGTAAGATAAGTTACCATCCGACCATGGCCATATACCGATAACCCATGACCAGTGGTACAAAAAGCCAACACACAACACCAACAGTAATAAACCTGTGAAGATTAATGTGCCGCGTACTAGTAGTATAATTCGTGCCGAGGGTTGCTCATCCATAGATACTCCTGGTTCTTTCGTGTGTTTGTTAACCGAATTGGGCTGGTAGTAATGTCGCATTTTATACGGACATTGTCACAAAAATTTTACTTTTTCTTAAATACTCTCTTTCATATGCTAACAATGCTTGCCGTAAGTCCTGCGCAGCAATCAGCGGTGACAGCGCCCGTGCCAGCACATTGCAGTTCCACAAACCGACCACGGGTTGCTGCCCGAAGGCATAACGCTTGTGTTCATCAGCAGGGTGAGTGACATAGTTGGGGTCATGGTCGGGAGTGAAGCTGCTTGCACCCACATCCAAGGTGATACCGAGGATAGATTGGTTATCGGTATTCATCACGCCATGCGTAAAACCGACCGCTTGCCAGTGCGCGATTAAACGCGCCGTGCGTAACACCACTTCCCGAAAAAACGCGGCATAACGGTTTTCACCTGCCTCCAAACAGGTTGGGTAATGGCAAGCGATGACATGCTCGGTGAGTTGGCGTAATGCCGCATGATTTTTTTGGAAGAAATAATTTTCAAACGTGCCAAAGCGGATATGGCTAGGAGCAATGCGCGTCACGATAGCGCTGGGTTCAAAGCCAGCGCGATAGACGAGTTGGCTACCGGAAGCGACGCATAAACACCGTGCGGTCGGCACACCCAAGGCGGCTAATTGTGTGGTGGTATCGAATTCGTGTAGGCATTCGCGCAAGCCTGCACGTCCGTCAGCGTTTCGAGCGTAGGGCGTTTTGCCTGCGCCTTTGAGATAAATGTCCAGAATGTCGGTGGGAGTAGCGACTTCGCCGAGCAACAGGGCGCGACCGTCGCCCAGAAATGGGTTGAAGTTGCCAAACTGATGCCCGGCGTAATCTTGCGCCAACGGTTGCATACCCGGCAGCAAGGCATTACCGCTGAACACTTGCAGGAATAAATCTGTGTTGGCTTCGTCAGGAGGTAAGCCCACACACTGCAAAACTTCCGGGCTGCTGCATACCAAGGTGGGATTTTCCAAACCTTGTGGTGGGCATTCGCTGTAGAAATGTGAGCCTAGGGCGTGGAAGCGGTTGTGGAAGCTCAGGTCGGTCAAGTGTTTCATGCGTTTGAACTGGGTTAATGGATGAACCAGTTGGTTCGTAAATGACTCTAAGAGGTATCTATGTCTTCTTTTGGAGTTTGCCATGAAAAATCGCTATTTGCTCATACCCCTAGCACTGGTATTGGCAGGATGTGTTGCGCCATCCCCAACGCCTGCGGCTTCCAACCCGCCGCTGTCCCAGAATGGCAGCACGCAGCCACAAGCGCAGGTTGCCTTGCAGGAGATTCACCTTGATACCGCTCTACCCAGTGCTGTCGGCGAATTGGTCGACTGGTTGTTTGCGTTTGGTGCAACCGTAAATGGCGGGACAGGGGATAGAGTGTTCAGCTATGGCTCTGCCGACAGTTTGCGGGCGGATACGCTCAAGCAATTAGCCACGATGCCTGACCTAAAAAATCCGCAGCGTGCGGCGGATACGATGGTGCAACGTGCCACGCAAGCGGTGGATTTCAGCCGCAACGATTTGGTGGTGGTGAATTTGATGGACGGTGGTCCGCCCTTTGGTGAATACCGCCAGACCAGAGTGGGGGCGAATGCGGTGGAATTTTGCATTGATCCGCCCGCTAACCCGTCTGGTATATCGGGAATGGCGTTGCGTACCACGACGAAGTTTTACCTCGCGCCCAAAGGTGTGCAGGTTCGGCAGTGTGCGAAACGTTGAAGGTGTCGGATAGTTATTTTTGCCAGTCACTCAAACGTAGATTGGCGACGCGTTCAAATTCATGCGTGTTGTTGGTGATTAGAACGGCATCATGTGCCCGTGCAATGGCGGCAATCAGCATGTCGTTGGGGCCAATCAATTTGCCTTGACGGGTCAAATCGGCGCGTATTTGTGCGTATTCTTCGGCGCAACGGTCATCAAACGGCAGGTTTTGCAGTGGGGCAAAAAACAGTTTTAACTTTTGCAAATTGGCTTCCACCCGTTGGCTATGCCGTGCCCCAAATAGCAATTCTCCCTTTACCACGCTGCATACGGCAATTTCGCTAGGCAGCGTTTGTTGAAAATGTTGCTTAACGGCTGGTGACGTACCGTTCAGAAATTGGATACAGGTGTTGGTGTCCAACAGGTACATTAGAACAGCGCCTCACGTAGTTCGTATTCACCTTGCTCTGGGCGTTGCAAGACGTCGCCTTCCCATGAGCCGAACAGGTCGAAATAGCCTTCCGGCCATTGTGTGCCAATGTCTTTCTGAATCAGCAGGGCGAGGTACTTGGATAGGGACAAGTGTACTTGTTCAGCCTTGTGCTGAAGTTGAGCGGCGACATCTTCCGCGACGTAACAGTGAAGTTGTGGCATGTATGCCTCCAAATGTATTTGGTATATGTGTCTGGGATTTTGGCACAGGTGAACAGTGAATGGAAGAACTTGTCTTTTGTCATCCCCTCTGTGCGGCAAGCAGGCTACACTGGAAGAATACAAACAAAGGATACCCCGAAAAATGCTAACCCTAACCCGTCAAAACCTCTGGCTTGCTATTGGCCTCGCGGCACTGAGCCTCGCGGCCAGCAGCTTTGTACTAACGGCATTGCTGGATCTTCACCCCTGCTATTTATGTATTTTCCAGCGCTTACTGTTCATGTTGATTGGTGTGCTTGGCCTGCTGGCGGTGACCGGGTTTGGTGAGAAAGTGTGGGGTAGTCTGGTGCTATTGCTGGCAGGTGTGGGAATAGGCACCGCAAGCTATCAAACATGGTTGCAATTACAGCCGCCCGGAAGTGCTTCTTGCGCAGGCAGTCAACCGAATCTGATTGAGCAATTGGTGTATTTCCTGAGCGATAATGTACCCAGCCTGTTTGAGGTTAGCGGCTTGTGTGAAGACGCGGAATTGGTGATTTTGGGGCTTTCCCTTGCGAATTGGGCGTTGGTGTCTTTCTCGGCAGCCTTTGTGGTAGCAGCATGGGCGCTATTTGGTAAGCTCAAAAATACAGGTCAGGCATAAGCCTGACCCGAATCACATCGCAGTGAGGAGGAAGGAAACTTAGAAGAAGCCCAACGGGTTGATGTCGTAGCTCACCAGCAGATTTTTGGTTTGTTGGTAATGATCCAGCATCATTTTGTGGGTTTCGCGGCCTACGCCAGATTTTTTGTAGCCACCGAACGCCGCGTGAGCTGGGTAGAGGTGGTAGCAGTTTGTCCACACACGACCAGCTTGAATGCCACGCCCCATGCGGTAAGAACGGTTCATGTCACGCGTCCACACACCCGCACCCAGACCGAATTCGGTGTCATTGGCAATCGCCAGCGCTTCGGCTTCGTCTTTGAAGGTGGCAACGGATACGACTGGCCCAAAGATTTCTTCTTGGAACACGCGCATATTGTTGGTGCCTTTCAGCAGGGTCGGCTGGATGTAGTAACCATCGCAGTAATCGCCGCCGAGTTGTTCTGAATTACCACCGGTAATCACTTCAGCACCTTCGTCTTTACCGATCTGGATGTATTCCAGAATCTTGTCGTACTGCTCTTGGGAAGCTTGTGCACCGACCATGACTTCGGTATCCAGCGGGTTGCCGCGTTTGATTTGCGCTGCACGCTCGATCACCATGCCGATGAACTTTTCGTAGATGGATTCTTGGATCAGCAAGCGTGATGGGCAAGTGCACACTTCGCCTTGGTTGAAGAATGCCAGTACCGCGCCTTCTACGCATTTGCTCACGAATGCATCTTCTTGATCCATCACGTCAGCGAAGAAGATGTTCGGGGATTTGCCGCCCAGTTCGACGGTGGATGGAATAATATTTTCTGCTGCATATTTCATAATCAGCGAGCCAACAGGTGTCGAGCCAGTGAAGGCGATTTTGGCGATACGGGTGCTGGTTGCCAAGGCTTTGCCTGCTTCCACGCCGAAGCCGTTAACCACGTTCAATACGCCTGCTGGCAACAAATCCGCAATCAGTTCCATCATGATCAGGATAGAGGCAGGGGTTTGTTCAGCAGGTTTCAATACCACGCAATTGCCCGCTGCCAGTGCCGGAGCGAGTTTCCAGCACGCCATCAACAGTGGGAAGTTCCACGGAATGATCTGACCAACCACACCTAATGGCTCATGGAAATGATACGCGACGGTGTTTTCGTCGATTTCGCCCATTGTGCCTTCTTGCGCACGCAAGCAGCCTGCGAAATAACGGAAATGGTCGGAGGAAAGCGGTACGTCAGCGTTGAGGGTTTCGCGCACGGCTTTGCCATTGTCCCAAGTTTCCGCGACGGCCAGAATTTCCAGATTCGCATCAATGCGATCCGCGATTTTCAGCAGGATATTGGAACGTGCAGTCACAGACGTTCTGCCCCACGCATCTTTGGCAGCGTGTGCAGCATCCAACGCCAGTTCAATGTCTTCAGCGCTAGAACGCGGAATTTGGCAGAATGGCTTGCCATTCACTGGGGAAATATTGTCGAAGTATTCGCCTTTGACGGGGGCAACCCATTGCCCACCGATGAAGTTTTCGTAGCGCTCTTTGAAGTTAAGGACAGCACCTTCGGTATTGGGGTTGGCGTATTGCATGGTTGTTTTCCTCTCTCAATGACTGTTTGAATCAGGTCGAAGCCGACTCCTCTGTGCGGCTCTTGTGGATAACATAAGGCATCAAGGTTGGCTAAAGGTTGGGGAAATGACAAGGTTGGGAAAAAGTTGGGTACAACCTTTGGCAGGTTTGGTTATGCTAAGTAAAAGCGACGGGAGAAACCTGATGGATGACGAACAACTGCTGCGTTACAGCCGCCAAATCATGCTGCCGCAGATTGATATTGCAGGGCAGGAAAAACTCAGTGCGGCACGCGTGCTGATCATGGGTGTGGGTGGTTTAGGTTCGCCGGTGGCCATGTACCTTGCGACCAGCGGGGTAGGAACACTGGTCTTGTGCGACCCTGATGTGGTGGATTTGACCAATTTGCAGCGCCAAATTATCCACGATACGCCTAAGGTTGGGCAGCTTAAAGTGGCGTCAGCAGCGGAAACCTTGCGCCGCCTTAATCCAGACATCACGGTGGAAACCTTGCCGCGCAAGCTGGATGAGACTGCATTGCTCAGCCAGATGCAGCGGGCAGATGTGGTGGTGGATTGTACCGATAACCTTGAATCGCGCTTGCTGATTAATCGGGTGGCGGTGGCAGCGCGGAAGCCGCTGGTGTCGGCAGCGGCGATCCGTTGGGAGGGGCAAATCAGCGTGTTCCAGCCGTATTTGGGGGAAAATCCTTGCTACCATTGCTTCTACGGCAAGGTCGGCGGTATTGCGCAAACCTGTAGTGAAAACGGGGTGGTGGGGCCGTTATTGGGGATTTTGGGCAGTATGCAGGCATTAGAAGTGGTCAAATTGCTGGTCGGCGTGGGAACGACGTTGACGGGGCGGGTATTGTTGTTTGATGGACAGGCAATGGAATGGATGGGGTTTGCCTTGCCGCGTGATCCCGCTTGCCCTGTGTGTGGCGGGATCAACAGGCACTTGTACCCGGCTTAATGCGACAAGAACGGACGCGTCCGGTCAGGGGTGCAATGACGATTTTGTAGCGTGGTGTGCTGCCGAGCTTGAAATCCAGTTCTAGTTCATCCGCGCCTTCTGTGCCAATGGTTAACGTTCCAGCATTGGAAACTTTGCCATTGGGTTTGTAGGTCAGCGTGCGCGGATGGCTGACGTTGTTACTGGTAATGGTTATGCCATTAAAGTTAGGGGTAGTATCCAATAGGATTTCTTCAGCCGCATTGGTGTTGCCAGGGCCGTAATTGCAGCCAGTGGCATCAACAGTATTGTTACCATTACAGTCTACGAACACTATCCAGCCATTTTCGAAGCCCCCACTGTTTGCACAGCCAGCCCCCGTACCATCGCGCACGCACATTGTTACGGGGAAAGAACGTTTGATGGATTCGCCGCGCACGTAGTTGATGGTGGAAACCAGTTGGTTGTTCAATGCCGTTAGGCGGCTGTTTTCCATCATTTCACGGAGAGATGGGGTCGCCATCGTTGCGAGTATCGCCACAATAGAAACAGTGACGAGGAGTTCGATCATCGTCAGACCGCGTTGCGTGTACTGATTTGCGTACTGCTTCATGAAATTATTCCCTTAGCTGTGTCTTATTGTTGGGATTCAGGGAAGAAAAGGCGTCCATGCCGTGCACGTACTTCCTTGTGGCTCGGAGTATACCGAAGCTGTGCGGAGAGATATGGCGCAAGGGGATGAACGGTTTCCTCAGGCAGACACAGGGGTGTGTTACTTGCGCCAGAATGCGGGGGTTAGCAATACCAGTACAGTCATCAGCTCTAAGCGTCCCATGATCATGCACAGCGATAGCCACCATTTGGAAAAATCACTCAAGGGCGCGAAATTCGAGGCGACTCTGCCCAAGCCTAAGCCCATATTGTTAATGGTGGCGGCGACGGCTGAAAAGGCCGTCACTTGGTCTTCGCCATCCGCCATCAGCCCCAGCATGAATACCATGAAAAGGGAGGCGTAAATGAAGAAAAATCCCCACACGGCTTTGACGATTTGCTCATCCACCACCTGCCCATTGACCTTGATCGGCATGTGTGCCCGTGGGTGTACCAATAAATTGATTTCCCGAATCGCTTGCTTGAGGAGCAGCAAAAAGCGGATAGCTTTCATGCCGCCACCTGTTGACCCCGAACAGCCACCGCTGGTCACGAGTAAGGTAATAAACACTGGCAAAAACGTCGGCCAAACCGAATGGTCGCCAATAATCAGCCCCGTACTGGTCATCACCGAAACCACATGAAAAGCCGCATAACGCAGCGCATCAAACGCGTCAGGATAAGTACCGTACATGAATAAGCTAAGGGCGACGATGCCAATACTGACCACTGTCAGCAAGGTGTAAAAGCGGAATTCAGAGTCTTCGGCATACGGTTGAAGGGTAGCGTCACGCCACGCAATGAAATGCAGCCCAAAGTTTGCCCCTGCCAGAAACATGAAAAATATCGCGATGTAGTGGATAGTCGGGCTGTCAAAAAAAGCGAGGCTGGAATCGTGGTTGGAAAATCCACCCGTACCCAACACAGAGAAACTGTGCCCTACCGCGTCGAACCAGTCCATGCCCGCGAATCGGAAAGCAATGGCGCATAAAATGGTTAAGGCTAAATAGGTGTACCACAATAACTTCGCCGTTTCGGCAATGCGCGGTTCGAGCTTGGCATCTTTGATCGGACCTGGGGCTTCGGCTTTGTAGATTTGCATTCCCCCGACTCCCAACATCGGCAAAATCGCGACGGCTAATACGATAATACCCATGCCGCCCAACCAATGCAGCTCCATGCGCCAAAACAGAATGGAACGCGGGAACGCATCCAAGCCAATAAAAACGGTTGCGCCCGTCGTGGTTAAGCCTGACGCTGTTTCAAACACCGCATCGGTGAAACTGGCAGGGACTGCCTCTGCAAACACAAACGGCAACGCGCCCGCCAAACTCAAGACCACCCAAAATAGCGTAACAATCAAAAAGCCATCACGGGTACGCAATACTGCACGGGCGTGTCGTACCGGAGACCACAAAACTAGACCAACCCCCAACAAAATAGCGCCTGCCCACCCAAACGGGGCTAATTCAGGATCGCCCATTAACCAGCCGACCAAAATCGGCGGGAGCATGGTGAGGCTGAACACCATCAATAACAGACCGAAAATCCGCAGAATGACACTGAATTGCATAAGGGGGTATCAGCTTAAAAGTAATGGATGCCGACCTGAAACAGTTTTTCAACCGCAGGCACGTAGCGTTTATCGGTCACAAACATAATGATGTGATCGTCAGCGAGAATAATCGTATCGGTATTTGCCATCATGACATCCTCCTTACGTACCACTGCGCAAATGGTTGTGCCGGGGGGTAACTTGATTTCATCTAGCCGCCGCCCGACCACGCGGGAGGTTTTCCGGTCGCCGTGCGCAATGATTTCGAGCGCTTCGGCTGCCCCACGGCGTAAGGAATGCACCGCTACAATGTCGCCTCGGCGGATGTGGGTTAACAATGCGCCGATGGTGATTTGTTGCGGGGAAATGGCAATGTCGATATTGCTTTCCACTAAATCAATGTAGCTGAGGCGGTTGATCAAACACATCACGCGCTTTGCGCCTAGTCGTTTTGCGAGCATGGAGGAGAGGATATTGGCTTCATCGTCATTGGTGATGGCGATAAAGACATCGGTGTTTTCAATATTTTCTTCCGCTAGCAAGCTTTCATCGGCAGCATCGCCTTCGAGCACGATGGTTTTATCCAGCCGTTCGGCGAGTTTGGAGGCGCGAGCATTGTCTTTTTCGATGATTTTGACTTGATAGCGTGAATCTTCCAGCAAACGCGCCAAGCGATTGCCGATATTGCCGCCACCCGCCAGCATAATGCGCTTGTAGGGCTTATCCAGTTTGCGCAATTCGCTGATAATGGCGCGAATATGCTTAGGGCTAGCAATGAAAAACAGCTCATCACCCGCTTCAACGATGGTGCTTTCATTGAGAGTAATCGGTTTGCCTTTGCGAAACAGTGCGGCGACGCGAGCTTTCAGACCGGGCATGTGTTCGCGCATCTCCGTGAGCTGATGCCCGACCAACGGGCCGTCATGCAGGGCTTTCACGCCGACCATTTGTACCTTGCCGTTGGCAAAATCCAGCACTTGTAATGAACCGGGGTGCGTGAGCAATTGGAAAATGTGTTCCGTAACCAGTTGTTCGGGGCTGATTAGCACATCAATGGGGATAGCACCGCTGATAAACAGTTCCTTGCGATCCAGATAATGTGAGGAACGGATACGCGCAATTTTGGTGGGCGTATGGTAGAGCGTATGCGCGACCTGACACGCCATCATATTGATTTCATCACTGTTAGTGACGGCAATCAGCATGTCGGCATCTTCAATACCGGCGCGTTCTAGCACGCGGGGGTAGGAGGCTTGCCCCACTTCCACGCGCACATCGAGCTTTTCGCGCAAATCCCGCAAGGCGGCGGCATTGGTGTCCACAATGGTCACATCATTGTCTTCATGCGCAAGGGATGCAGCAACGGAGTGACCCACTTGCCCAGCACCTAGGATCAGGATTTTCATAGCTGCGTTTAGCGTCCGTATTTTTTCGGGTCGACATTGAGGGAACGCATTTTGCGGTACAAGTGAGTACGTTCCATTTTCACCTGATCCGCCAGCTTGCTGACATTGCCATCGGCTTGTTTAAGCTGGTAAATCAAATAATCGTGCTCAAATTGCTCGCGTGCTTGCCGCAGTGGCAAATCGAACAAACTTTCGGGAATGTGTCCGATTTCTTGGGCAAACACGGGGATGCGGGCGCCGACCGCTTCTTCCACTTCTTCCAGCGTGACTTCGGTATCTGTGCCCAGAATCAGCAAGCGTTGTACCAGATTGCGCAGTTCGCGGATATTGCCCGGCCACAGATGGTTACGCAGGAAATTTTGCGCCGCCAAGGAAATATGCCGATATGGCAAGCCATCTTGCGCGGTGAGAATATCAACGTAATGACTGAGCAATTCCGGCACATCTTCGGGGTGTTCGCGCAGTGGTGGGATCAATAGCGGCACAACATTCAGCAAGTAATACAGCTCTTCGTTGAATTTGCCGCCTTTGACATCATCCTGCAAATCGTGGGAAGAGGACACCATCAAGGTAATATCCATGTCCACCCAGTCATTGCCGCCGACGCGCAGGTAACGGTTTTCCTTGAGCGCATTCAGCAAGCGGTGTTGCGCATCATTATCCAGCTCAAAGATTTCTGCCAGAAACAGCACGCCGCCATTGGCTTCATCCAGCAAGCCGTATTGGACTTTGCCGTGGTCTTCGCGCCCAAACAGCAGGTGGCTGAGGGTATTGGTCGCGTCTTTATTGCTGGAAAAAGCGGCGCGTACAAATGGGCGTTGCTTGCGGTTGCTTAGCGCGTGCAAGTGGCGGGCGAACGTTTCCTTGCCCGCCCCCGGTTCGCCGTACAGCAATACACGGCTGTCATGTTGGGCAATGCGTCTGGCTTGTTCGCGCAACCGCTGCATGGTTTGGCTGCCGCCGACGGGTTCGAGTGAGCCGACCATTTGCTTGCGCAAGCCGCGATTTTCCTTTTCCAACTGGCTGGCACGCAGCGCATTGCTGATGGTCAGCAGCATTTTTGCCATCGACAACGGCTTTTCGATGAAATCGTGTGCGCCGAGTTTGGTGGCTTCCACGGCGGTTTCAATCGTGCCATGCCCGGACATCATAATGACAGGGCAGCACAGCGTGTCGTTTTCACGCCATTCTTTGAGCAGGGAAATGCCGTCTTGCCCCGGCATCCAAATATCGAGCAAGACCAAATCGGGTTTGCGGCTGCGGTGCAATTCCTTGGCTTTGGCGGCGTTTTCGGCGGTGACGACGCGGTAGCCTTCGTCCTCCAGAATTTCACTGACAAGCTGGCGAATATCCGGCTCATCGTCTACGACCATGATGTACTGTGCTGTCATTGTTTCCCTACTCCTGTGTCAGTGGCAACTTCACGCTAATGATAGCACCGCCGTTGTCATGATTGCGTGCGGTGAGGTGTCCACCGTGTTCTTCGACGATTTTTTTAACGATGGCTAACCCTAGCCCCGTGCCTTTGTGCTTGCTGGTGACGTAAGGCTCGAACAAGCGTGGCAATAATTCCGCCGGAATCCCTAAGCCATTATCGTGCACGTTGAGGATAACGTGTTTGGCATCCGCTGACGCTTGCGTGCTGATGGTCACGCACGCTGGGCTGACGTGATGCTCTTCGAGGGCTTCCAGCGCGTTTTTGATTAGGTTGACCAGCAGTTGGCGCAGGCGATGCACATCCAAGCGCAAGGTGGGTAAGCCGGTTGCCAATTGCACCTGAATTTGCACTTGCCCTTCGTTAAGGCGGTATAACTCGGCAACGTCCAACACCAGCGCGTTCAAATCGACGCGTTGCAAATGCAGGCTGGGGGCGCGGGCGTAATCGCTGAACGCATTCACCATCGACTTCAAATTATCGACTTGCTGGATAATGGTATTGGTCATGCGGCTGAGGAAGCTGGCGGATTCGGTGCTGAGTTCGCCTGACAATTTGCGACTTAAGCGTTCCGCCGACAATTGGATCGGGGTGAGCGGGTTTTTGATTTCGTGTGCCAGCCGCCGTGCCACTTCACCCCATGCGGCATCGTGTTCGGATTGAATCAGGTCAGTCACGTCATCAAACACCAGCACTGAGCCTTGCAAGCCTGCTGTGCCCGTGGGCAAGGATGCACCCCGACACACCAAAATCAAGCGCCCTTTATCGGTATTTAGGGTAATTTCTGCCTGCCATTCTTGACCCGATTGCATGTCTTTCCAATGGGTTTGCACCATGTCTAAAAACGGTTGCAGCACGGGAAGGTCAGTGCCGAGTTCGGCTAAGGGTTTGCCAACTTGCCCTAACAGCGGTTGTTGCAGGATATTGCTCGCGGCGGAATTGGCACGGCGCACAATGCCATTTTCATCCAAAGTCAGTACGCCGGAGGATAAATGTTCCAATACCACATGCAGATAATCGTGTTCTTGTTGTAATTGGCGGCGGGCTTGTTCGCGTTCCGCCCGCGCATCCGAGAGGCGCTTGGTCATGGTATTGAACGACATGGCTAACATGCTGAAGTCGTCGCGTTCCGACACGGGGATTTTTTTATCCAAATCCCCTGCTGCCACGGCGAGTGTGCCTTCCACCAAATTGCGCACGGGGCGGGTAATGCGGCGGGCAAACACAAACGCTGCCCACAAGGAAAACAAGGTGCTCAATACCATCAGGCTGAGAATAGTGAGGCGAAACACATTTTTGACAATCTCGCGCCCGTGCAATTGTTTTGAATAGTCCAGCACGGCTTTTTGCACACTATCGGCAAGTTCTTTTTCTTTTTCACCCACCCGGAAACGTGCCGTCAAAATCGCACTGAATTCATTGTCGCGCCCGTAGCGTACATTTAAAGCTACACGCGAAAACAATTTATCATCCCCTTCGGGTTCAAGAGCGTAGTAGTCATTCCGCACTTGCAGCGCCCGGAAGATACTAATATCCAGTTTGTGCGGAATCAGGGTTTCAGTATCTTCCAGTGCCATTGCCAGCAATTTCTGGGAATTGTCCAGTAGCAAGATTTCACTGGCGTTGAGATTAACCAATTGTTCCAACATCGGCGGGATTTCTTGCAACTCTTTGCCATGCAGCGAGGGGCGGAAACGTTTTAAGGTGGCAAGGTATTGGCGGCTGCTGCTTTCCAATGCCAATTGGCTGAGTTCGAGCGAGTCACGCAGGGCGCTGCCAATCGAGGCTTCAAACCAACGGTCAATACGTGGGCCAATCAGTTGGATGGCAAACAACGACACAAACAGCACCGGCAGTAAGGTCAACACCAAAAAACCTTGCATCAACCGCAGGGTAAAGCGTGAACCGGCTTGTTTGGTGCGCCATTCGTTGAACATGCGCACCATATTGGCGACAGTCGTAACACTCAGCAATACCAGCAATACCACACTGAAGTAGAGATACCAGTCGCCGTAATGCTCTAAGTTTTTCGGGGTAAGTGTGAGAAAATTAAGCAGAACTAGCGATGCCAGTAGCAACAGGAACACCAGTGCTAAGGGCAACCACTGCCACACGCGGCTTTTTAGGGTATCGGCCACAACACTCCATCACTTTCTAGTGTGTAGTCATCAGAGAACAAGGCTTTGAGTTTCAGGGGCAAGGCTAACGATTGTTGCGTCAGAGTCGCATCCACAAAAATGGCGGCGTTATCCCCCACGCATCATTGGGTAAACGCGGCAATGTGTATTCCGTTAACGTACCCATATACGCCACTGCCGCAGGCAAGTTGGGGAAGTTGCGGTTTTCATCGGTGTCTTTACGCATCACTTGGTATTGCTTACTGAGTGGATGGTATTTTAGCTCAGTTTTTACAATAGCCAGCGGTTTTTGGGTATTCCACCACCACGTATTATGCCATTCGAGGGTAAAACGGGTTTCGTTTTCCAGCGTTAAACCGTTGAGCAAGCCTTCACGCAAGTCTTCGCTTAAGTCGTAATCGAGTTTGAGGTTGGTGATTAAGGTTTTCGGTTTCTGGAGTCGAATCGAAAATTCACTGAAGTGAATAGCATCCTCCGCCGCCAGTGCTTGCCCCATGAGACTGAGGAGCAATAGCCCCCCGCAGAAACGTGCTGTTATTAAACGCTTTATTGTAGTCACTGTTTGCTTCCTACCCTGCTTTGCACAACAGGGCGTAGTAAAACCCATCCGTGGCATGTTCGCCCGGTAGCAGTTGCCGACCAGCAGGTTGTTCCCGACCCCAGACCGCACTCATTGGCTCAAGGGTAGCGTCGGGCTGTTTTGCCAGAAAGGCTTCGACCTGACGACTGTTTTCCTCCGGCAGGATTGAGCACGTCGCATACAGCAACAAGCCGCCGGGACGTAAAGTATGCCATAAATTGTTCAATAATTGCTCTTGTTCTTGCTGCAACTCGGCAATATCGCTGTCGCGACGTAAGACTTTAATGTCAGGATGGCGGCGAATTACGCCCGTGGCAGAACACGGCGCGTCTAGCAGGATGCGGTCGAATAATTTCCCATCCCACCACGCCGCCGTGTCTCCCGCGTCCGCCGTAACCAATTCGGCGTGCAAGTGCAAGCGGGTCAGGTTTTCGGTGACGCGTTTGAGGCGTGCTTCGCTTTCATCAATGGCGATGAGATGTAAGCCGTCGGTACGTTCCAGCAAGTGGCTGGTTTTGCCACCGGGGGCGGCACACGCATCTAACACACGCATTCCGGCTTGGCAATCCAGCAATTGCGCGGCGAGTTGCGCGGCTGCATCTTGCACCGACACCGTGCCGCTGAAAAAGCCGGGAAGTTGTTCAACACCGACCGGCGTTTGCAAAATCAGGGCGCTATCCACTACGGGGACAAGCTCCGCCGCAATGCCAGCCTCTTGCAACAAGGCTTGATACGCCGCTGTGGTTTGCACGCGTTGATTCACCCGCAAGGTCATTGGTGCGTGCGTATTGCTGGCACTGAGGATGTCCGCCCAATCGTCTGTCCACGCGATTTGAATGCGTTTAAGCAGCCAGTCGGGGAAGGCGTAACGTGCCGTGACACTGCTATCCGCTTGTACCAACAGTTCGGCTTGTTGGCGAATGAAAGTGCGCAATACGCCATTCACCAGTTTGCCCGCCCAGTCTTTTTTGAGCTTTTTGGTGGCTTTAACGGTTTCGTTGACGGCGGCGTGATCGGGTTTACGCTGGTAAATGAGCTGGTACAAGCCAATGCGCAACAGGCATTCCACATCCTTATCCGCTGCTTTTAAGGCTTTTTTTACCAGCTTTTTGAGGATGGCGCTTAAACGCTCATGCCAGCGCAATGTGCCGAAGCACATGTCACGCAGCAAGGCTTGATCTTGCGGATTGAGATTGGCAACGGCTCGGTCTTGCAGCACTTCGGTGAGGGATTCGCCTTCGTAAATGACGCGTTGCAAACACAGCGCCGCCGTGGCGCGGGCGCTCACAGTTGCACCCCTAGCAAGGAACGTCCGTTGAGGAATTGCTCTGCCGTTAAGCGTTTACCACCGGGGAGTTGCAGACTCAGGATGCGAACGACACCATCGCCCGTGGCAATGTCGATGCCGGATTTGCTTTCGGCAATGACCGTGCCGGGGGGAGAAGAATTACCCCCCATCCCCAGCCCTTCCCCCGCAAGGGGTGAAGGGAGCGAAGAGGCGAAGAGGCGCAAGGGTTGCCCTTCGTATAAGGTAAACGCCACCGGATACGCATCGAAGGCGCGGATGGTGCGGTCAATAACTGCCGCTGATTGTGTCCAGTCGATTTGCGCTTCTGCCTTGGTGAGTTTATGGGCGTAATTGGCGAGGGTGTCGTCTTGCACCTCTGGTTGCAGCTTGCCTGCCTCCAGCACGTCCAAGGTGTGCAGCAATGCGCTTGCGCCAAGGGCTGCGAGTTTGTCGTGGATGCTTTGCCCGCCATCCGTCGCGGTAATCGGGCAGACGACTTTGTAAAGCATGTCGCCGGTATCCAGCCCCGCTGCCATTTGCATAATGGTCACGCCAGTTTCGGTGTCGCCCGTTTGAATGGCGCGGTGAATCGGTGCTGCCCCGCGCCAGCGCGGTAATAATGAGCCGTGGATATTCAGGCAACCGTAGCGTGGAATATCCAATACCACTTGCGGCAAAATCAGCCCGTAGGCGGCGACGATCAGCACATCCGGCGCGTAAGCTCGCAGCTTATCCTGCTCTTCCACGGCTTTCAGGGAAAGCGGCTGTTCGACCGGAATGCCTGCCTCCACCGCCACTTGTTTCACCGCGCCAAAGGTGAGCTTGCGTCCACGCCCTGCCGGACGGTCAGGCTGGCAATACACCGCGACAACTTCATGAGCGGATGCGAGCAAGGCTTGCAAGGCGGGGACAGCAAATTCGGGCGTGCCTGCGTACACAATTCTCATGAATTCGCTGCCTTTGCTGCATTACGTGCGGCTTTTTGCGCTTGGTCTTTTTCCCACTTTTGTACCACTTTACGGGCTTTTTGCTGCTTGGGTGTGGAGAGGTAATCGACGAAGAGCTTGCCTTCTAAATGATCAATTTCGTGTTGGACGCAGATGGCTAGCAATTCGTCGGCATCGCGTTCAAACACATTGCCGTCAAGATCCAGTGCACGGAAGCGGATGCGTTCCGCCCGCGTGACTTTTTCGTAGTAATCGGGGACGGAAAGGCAGCCTTCTTCGTGTTCAAGCTGCCCTTCTTTGGAAACGATTTCGGGGTTGATTAGGCACAGCGGCGCATCCTTATTTTCTGACACATCAATGGTAATGATGCGTTGGTGGATGTTGACCTGTGTGGCTGCCAGCCCAATGCCTTGGTTGGCGTACATGGTTGCAAACATATCATCCACTATTTTGCGGATGCTGGCGTTGACGGTGGCAACGGGGGCTGCTTTCTTGCGTAAACGCGGGTCGGGATGGTGTAAAATCGCTAGTTTTGCCATTGTAAATACCGAAAATCTAAAAGTTCTGAATGTTGTTCAGGCTGTAGTTTATTATAACCCGCACATCCAACCCATAATAAAGCCAAGGATACCACCATGCGGCATTCTTCCACCGTTTTCTTAAAAACCCTGTGCCTGAGTATCGGCACAGTGCTGGCGCTGAGTGCGTGCAGTACCACTACCATGTCTAGCCCACGCAGCGGCACCGATCCTTACGATAAGTATTATGGGCAAACGACTGCACAATCAAGTGATGTGGTTGATTCCGGTAGTATTATTGTTAACCCGTCTGCCCCCCAAACCTACACCGTGAAAAAAGGCGATACCTTGTGGGGTATTGCACGTAAGTTTTTGCATACGCCGTGGCATTGGCCAGAAATCTGGGATAAAAACCAGCGCGTGGCGAATCCGCATCAGCTTTACCCCGGCGATGTGCTGACGTTGGATTATGCGGGGGGCGGGTCGGGTAATAAACTCCAGCCGCGCATCCGCGTGGATCAGCGCGGTCAAGGCGAGCCGATTGCCACACTAGCGCCGTTCACGGTCTGGCCGCGTGTGTTGGATGAAGCCACTATTAAAAATGCGCCGTATATTTTGGCTTCCCGCGATGATCATGCCTTGATTGCGGAAGGCGAAACCATTTACGTGAAAAACTTGCGCAATACCCAAGTGGGCGAACGCTGCGCAATTTTCCATCCGAATGAAGCCTTACATGACCCGCACACGGGCGCATTGCTGGGCTATGAAGTGACGTATGGCGGGTTCAGCCGCGTGGAGCGGGTGGATAGCACCTCCACCGCCACGGTGTTGGATGCGCAACGTGAAATCCGCAAAGGTGACCGTTTGTTTACTGCTGTCGATGAAGTGGATCAGTTGCAAGGCGTGATTCATGCGCCGACCCACAAAGTGCGCGGTGACATTGTGTCGTTGTTTGATGCGGAAGAGATTGCTGGTAACTACATGGTTGCTGTCATTAACCAAGGAATACGCGATCGGATTGAGGTCGGGCATACGCTGGGGGTTTACACCCAAGGCCGGTATGTAGTGGATGAGGTCGAATCGTGCAAGAAAAAATCCGGCGCGGTATGCAGTCAGTTGCCACCGGAAAAAGTCGCCAATTTAGTGATTTATAAGGTCACGGATCGGGTGAGTTACGGCTTGGTGATGGATGCTAGCCGCGAAGTGCGCAATGGGGATCAAATCGGCAATCCTTAAGGTGAAGTAGGCGTGTATTATACTGCTTAAGATGAAAATCCCTTAAGGAGTAAATGATAATGATGCAGCCGATCAGCACCGAACAGCCCTTCACTGAATACCCCGTGCGTCAGGTGACGCTTGCCGATATTCCTAAGTGGCTAAGCCAAGGGTGGGATGATTTTAAAGCGAATCCCTTGTCTAGCCTGTTGTATGGAGCGATTTTTGCGGGGGTGGGGATTGTGATGGGGTTTTTTTCCATCAACAATCCTGGCTTTTATGTGGCGGAAGCGGCGGGGTTTATGTTGCTGGGGCCGTTCCTTGCGCTGGGTTTGTATGATATGAGTTACCGCCGTGCCCAAGGTGAGCCGACGCGATTTGTGCTGTCTGCGGTGGCGTTGCTGCGTAATCCGGTCAATTTGACTTTGTACGCGGTGTTTTTGGGAATGCTGATGTTGTTGTGGCTGGGCATGTCTTCAGTGGTGATGAGCTTGTTTTTTGGCGATTTGCCTGTTGCGGAACAAACTTACATGGGATTTGTTAATTTGTTGTTGGCAACGAAAATTGGTTGGTTGTTTACGCTGGCGTTTTTGTCGGTGGGGCTGATGTTCGCGCTGGTGTCGTTTGTGACCGGCGTGGCGACTGTGCCGATGTTGCTGGAGCGTAAGGTGAGTTTGGTGACGGCACTGAATACCAGCATTCGCGCTATCCTTGCCAATTGGAAGGTGATGGTGTGGTGGGCGGCGACGATTGCGGTGATTATCGGGCTGGGGATTTTGACGTTTGATGTTGGGTTGGTTATTGCTATGCCGTTGATTTCGTATGCGAGTTGGCACGCTTACCGCGATATGGTTGAAGCGGTATAAGCCACTATCCCTTCTGTAATAGCCTTTTTGAAAGTAACGCTACCTCTTGTGGGTAGCGCTGTCTTCCCATAGAAAAAATCTATTGATATAGATAATCTTTATGATTGATTCCTTGACCTATCTCAAGCACTATCGGCGTAACGCTGTATTTCAGTAATTCATTATTTAGTTACGTACTGATATGACTACCCAAACAAATCAAGCAACCGAAATCAAAAGCACCACTTGCTACATGTGTGCTTGCCGCTGCGGCATCAATGTCCACCTCAAAAATGGTGAGGTGAAATACATTGAGGGCAACCCCGACCATCCGCTCAATAAGGGCGTGATTTGTGCCAAGGGTTCATCCGGCATTATGAAGCAGTATTCACCTGCCCGCCTGACCACGCCGTTGCGCCGCAAAGCCAACGCGACCCGTGGCGAAGGGCAATTTGAAGCGATTACGTGGGAAGAAGCCTTCGACACCCTCGAAACCCGTCTGCGCCACATCCGTGCCACTGACCCGAAAAAGTTCGGGCTATTCACCGGACGTGACCAGATGCAAGCCCTCACCGGCTTGTTCGCCAAGCAATTCGGTACGCCGAACTACGCCGCACACGGTGGCTTCTGCTCCGTCAATATGGCGGCAGGCATGATCTACACCATCGGCGGTTCGTTCTGGGAATTCGGTGGCCCCGACCTGCATCACGCCAAATTGTTCGTGATGATCGGCACGGCGGAAGATCACCATTCCAACCCGCTGAAAATCGAGTTGGCGGAATTCAAGCGCAACGGCGGACGCATGATTGCGATCAACCCGGTGCGCACGGGTTACGCAGCGGTGGCGGATGAGTGGATTCCGATCCGCCCCGGCACAGATGGTGCATTGCTGCTGGCGATTACGCGTGAAATCATCGAGCAAGGTTTGTATGACCGCGACTTCGTGGTGAATTACACCAACGGCCCCGAACTGGTCAATCTTGACCCGAACAACCGCGAATACGGCATGTTCCTGCGCTTTGAAGTGCCGTTGGAAGAAGGCTGTTTTGATCCGCAAAACAAGCTGTGGTGGGATAAAGACCTCAATAAGCCGATTTCGACGCACACACCGGGTGCCGACCCATTCCTCATTGGCGAATTCAAGCTCAAAGATGGCACACCGGTTAAACCCGCGTTCCAATTGCTGCGCGAGCGGGTCGAATCGTACACGGCGGAATGGGCGGAAGACATTACCGGTATTCCGGCGGCGACCATCAAGCGCTTGGCGCACGAGATGGGTATTACAGCGCGTGACCAGAAAATCGAATTGCCGATTGCGTGGACAGACGTGTGGGGCAATGAGCATGATCACGTTACGGGTAATCCGGTCGCGTTCCATGCCATGCGTGGCTTGGCGGCGCATTCCAACGGTTTCCAAAGCATTCGCGCACTCAGCATCCTGATGTCGTTGCTGGGGACGATTGACCGTCCCGGTGGTTTCCGCCACAAAGCGCCGTATCCGCGCCCGATTCCGCCTTGCCCGAAAACGGGTACGTCGCCGGATGCGGTCAAGCCGAATACGCCGCTGGACGGGATGCCACTCGGCTGGCCTGCCGACCCCGATGATTTGTTCGTCGATGATGCGGGCGAACCGGTGCGGATCGACAAAGGTTTCTCGTGGGAATACCCGCTGTCGGTGCACGGTTTGATGCACAATGTCATTACCAATGCATGGCGCGGCGACCCATACAAGCTCGATACCTTGCTGATTTTCATGGCGAATATGGCGTGGAACTCGTCGATGAACACCACCGAAGTCCGCGACATGCTCAAGGACAAGGATGAGAACGGCGACTACAAAATCCCGTTTCTGGTGGTGTGCGATGCGTTCCATTCGGAAATGACAGCGTTTGCGGATTTGATCTTGCCGGATACCACCTATCTGGAACGTTACGATGTCATGTCGATGTTGGATCGTCCGATTTCTGAATACGACGGCCCTGTTGATTCGGTGCGGATTCCGATTTTGCCACCGACGGGGCAGTGCAAGCCGTTCCAAGAAGTATTGATTGAGTTGGGTTCACGCCTTGGCTTCCCCGCGTTTACCGATGCGAAGGGCAAGCGTAAGTTTAAAGACTACCCCGATTTCATTATCAATTTTGAAACCGCACCGGGGTCTGGCATTGGTTTCTTGAGCGGTTGGCGCGGGCAAAACGGTCAGAAAACCATGCGTGGCGAACCCAACCCGAATCAGTGGGAACAGTACGCCAAAAACAATTGTATGCACCACCACGTCATGCCGAAATCCTACCAGTACATGCGTAACTGGAACGAAGGCTACCTGCAATGGGCGAAGGCTAACGGTCTGACCCGTCACGCTGAGCCGATCAATATTCACCTGTATTCTGAAGTGCTGCACAAATTCCGTCGTGCCGCGCAAGGCATTTCGCACGGCAAGCAGCCGCCGGAACGCTTGCGTAAACGGGTGGAACGTTTCTTCGATGCGCTACCGTTTTACCACGAGCCGCTCGAAAACGAGATGATCAATAAGCAAGATTTCCCGCTCAGTGCCTTAACGCAGCGTCCGATGGCGATGTATCACTCGTGGGATTCGCAGAATGCGTGGTTGCGGCAGATTCACGCGCACAACTATTTGCACATGCACCCCAGTGTCGGCGAAAAGTACGGCTTTGAAGACGGCGATTGGATTTGGGTGGAATCCACCCACGGGCGCGTGCGTTGCGAAGCACGTTACTCGCAATCGGTCGAGCCGAACACGGTGTGGACGTGGAACGCCATTGGTAAAGCCTCTGGTGCATGGGGTCTGGAAAAAGATGCCAACGAATGCACCCGTGGTTTCTTGCTGAATCACATTATCGGCGAAGAGCTGCCGAATCAGGCGGAAGGCGAGCATATCTCCAACTCCGACCCGATCACGGGGCAGGCGGCGTGGTTCGATGTGCGCGTTAAAGTCTACAAGGCGGATAAGAAAGACCAAGGTTCAACTTTCCCACAATTCCCGACCCAGCCGCGTTACCCCGGCATGGCGAAGCCTGTGGGTAAATGGCAGACCTTTATCGGTGGTTCTGGTCTGTTTAAGAATCGGTTTAAAAGGGGTGAAGCATGACCCAGTTAGCGTTAGTCATTGACTTAAATGTGTGCGTGGGTTGTAGCGCCTGCGTCACCAGTTGCAAAGAGTGGAACACCTCCAGCGAAGGCGGCGGTGGTATGGTGGACAAAAACCCGTATGGCAAAGACCCGACGGGGACGTTTTTCAACCGCGTGCAAACCTTTGAAGTGGGCGAATACCCCAACGTGGAAACGGTGCATTTCCCGAAAAGCTGTTTGCATTGCGAAGATCCACCGTGCGTGCCGGTTTGCCCGACAGGAGCCAGCTACAAGCGCAAGGAAGACGGCATTGTGCTGGTCGATTACGACAAATGCATCGGCTGCAAGTATTGCTCGTGGGCTTGCCCTTACGGTGCGCGTGAAATCGACGAAAAGCAGAAGGTCATGAAGAAATGCACCTTGTGCGTGGATCGGATTTACGACACCAGCTTGCGCGAAGATCGCCGCAAACCGGCGTGTGTGTTGGCTTGCCCAACCAGTGCGCGGCTGTTTGGTGATGTGCATGACCCGATGTCAGCCGTGTCGGTGGCAATTAATGAACGTGGCGGTTATCAGTTGATGCCGGAATGGGGGACGCGCCCGTCTAACCATTACCTGCCTCGGCGTAAGATGAAGTCTCAGGTGACTGAGGAATCCTTGAACCGTATTGATAACCCGTTGAAGAAAGAAGAACAGCGTGCGCCGGTCAGCTCTGACTTGCCATCGTTGGACGACTTCCTGTTCTAAGGAGATTGGATTTATGCATCCTGCTTTTTCGGTCATTTTTTTGACCACATTGATTGGTGCGGGTCAGGGCTTGTTTCTGGCGCTGTACACGGGTCAGGTTTACAACACGTTTGGGGTGGTGGGTGATGTTATGCCGCCGCAGCCCTTGTACATTGCTGGCACGGTCATCGTGACGTTGCTCATGGCGTTGGGTTTGTTTGCGTCGTTTTTCCATTTAGGAAGACCGGAACGGGCATGGCGAGCAGCGACCATGTGGCGTACTTCCTGGTTGGCGCGTGAAGTGATTGTGTTGCCAGCGTTTGCGGGGACGGCGTTTCTTTGGGGTGCGTTGCACTATTTCGGGATTGATCCGGTCGTTTTTACTACGGGTACGGTAGAAGTCAAACTGACCTTGTTGGTGGGTTTGGTGGCGGGTGTGCTGGCGTTCTTGCTGTATGTGTGTACGGGGATGATTTACGCGGCGATCAAATTCATTCAGGAATGGGCAACACCGCTGACGATTGTTAACTACACGCTGTTGGGTTTGGCATCGGGGTTCTCACTGGCTGCCGCGCTGAGTGCGTATTACTGTAGCAGCTTGGTAGATGCGTATGCGTTGTGGGCGTTAGTGTTTACCTTGGTGGGCTTTGTGAGCCGTATATTTGCGTTGCGTCGTAATGGTCGCCTCAAGTATAAGAGCACGGCTTGTACCGCCATTGGGGTACGCCACCCGAAGATTACCCAGATTTCACAGGGGGCGATGGGCGGCTCGTTTAATACCCGTGAGTTTTTCCATCACAAAACGCCGCAGTTCATGCAGGCGATCAAGGTGTTTTTCTTGATTATGGCGTTTATTGTGCCAGTGACGCTGGTGGTGATTGGTTGGTCGAATCAGTTTGCGCTGGTGTTGCTGGCGGCAGCGTTGATTCAGTATGTGGGGTTGCTGGCGGAGCGCTGGTTCTTCTTCGCACAGGCGAATCATCCGCAGAATCTTTACTATCAGGCAACGTGAGTTGGTTGGTGGTGAGTGATCGTGAAAACGCCCGCATCAGCGGGCGTTTTTGTTAGTATGCGCACGCACCGTTCCAGCAACGCAACAGACAAGGTTCACCGTGGCAATCAAACCAACCATTTACAAAGCCAGAATTTCGTTATCGGATATGGAACGTAATTACTACGATTCCCTGAATCTGACCATTGCCCAGCATCCCTCCGAAACGCTGGAGCGCATGATGGTGCGTATTTTGGCGTATTGCCTTAATGCTCAGGAGGGGATTGAGCTAACCAAAGGGCTGGAAGACGTGGAAGAACCCGCCATTTGGGTACGCACGATGGATGAGCAAATCGCTCTGTGGATTGATTTGGGCGAACCTACGCCAGAGCGCGTCAAAAAGGCGACGCATCGGGCGCGAGCGGTGCGTGTTTACAGCTTTAACAGCAAGTCGGATGTCTGGTGGTCACAAAATGTGAAGAAGTTTAGTCAGTTGGATGCTGCGTTTTACCGCTTTCCCGCAGAAGAAATTGAAGCGTTGGCGGCGTTGGTGAGCCGCACGATGGATTTGTCGATCACGATTACCGGCGATTCTGCTTATGTTGCGGGGGATAAGGGTGAGGTCGAGGTTCACTGGGACGTATTGCAGGCGCGGTAGTGACCATCAGGGTCACTACCCACATTTTGCAGGCAGAAATTCCTTTAACCCAGCAATTCCTTCATAAACTGCGGTAACGCCGCGCTGCCCTGATGCACCCCCGCATTGTAATAACGGGTTGGGAACGCCAACGCTTCCGCCGCCGCTTGCCGTGCAAATTCCACCTTGCCTGCTTTCGCCGCAATCGTGCAGCTCCACCAGCCAGTCGGGTAGCTCACCAACTGAAACTGATGCAGTTTGGTGTCGCTGAAACCCGCCTGACGCATGGTGTCGTGCATTGGCTTGATAATCTTTTCCGCGTGAACCAAGGGCGATTCACTTTGCTGCACCAGCAAACCGTTTTCGCCCAGCGCCCGCCAGCAGCCACGGAAAAACTCTTCACTATACAACACCGCCCCAGGCCCCACCGGATCAGTGCTATCCACGATCAGCACATCCAACGAACCGGGTTCAGCATTGTTGATCCACGCAATACCGTCTTCAAATGCTAAGGTCGCACGCGGGTCATTGTTGGATTCGCACAATTCGGGGAAGAACATTTCGCTGACGCGGGTCACGCGCTCGTCGATGTCGATTTGGATCGCCGTTTCGACTTCGGGGTGGCGCAAGACTTCACGCAACGTGCCGCAGTCACCGCCGCCGATAATGCACACGCGCTTCGGGGATGGGTGGCTGAACAATACCGGATGTGCCATCATTTCGTGGTAAACGAAGTTATCGCGGGTCGTCACCATCGTGCAACCGTCCAGCGTCATCAGCTTGCCGAAGGTTTTGGTGTCGTAGATGGCGAGCTTCTGGAACGGGGTTTGCTCTTCGTGAATTTTGCCCGCATCGGTTAATTCCAGCCCGAAAATCGTGCCGGAATCAGAAAGTTCAGTAAACCAGTTAGGTTGGGTTGTCATGGCAGCGCCTGTTGGTTGTTCACACAAAGGCGCTATGATGCCACAAGCTGTCAGGTGGGTGAATGACTCTTCAATGAAACACAGGCGCTTCGCCGGAAACGCTTAAGCCTTCTGCCCAGAAAAAGCTATTGCCTTCTTCAGGGCGATTCAGCAATACCATTAATACCACCCATTTGAGGCGGTCGAGGTTAAAGTCTTCATCTTGTAATTCCAACACGCGGTCGAGGATTTGTTCGCGGGCTTCGGCGCTGATCACGCCTGCGTGTTCCAAGAACATTAAATAGCCTTGGCATTCGCCATCCAGCCAGTAGCGTTCTTGCGGGGAAAAGATACGGGTGGCGGAAGAACGGTAAGTGACTTCCACGCGCTCTGCGTCGTCGCCGAGGCTTTCCAGCCAGTCAAAAGCGCGGGTAATTTCGCTGTTCAGGAAACCAGCGTCTTGTAAATAACCGTGCATGGAGGCACGGTCTTCCGGCAGGTTATCACCCATGTCGGGATAGTTGTCAAAAAGGTAGAAGAGAACGTCCAGCGTATTTTCTTTCATCAGTTTCCAGTTCCTGACCCCAATCGCATGTAATGACCACCACCACATGCTGCTACAAGGTTATGCAGTTCAAGCATAAGGAGAATGGATGAAACTGCTTCAGCGGTCAAGCCTGTATTCAGGATAATCTGGTCTATCGGTAGCGGTTCGTAGCCCAACGCATCAAGTACTTGTGCGTATTCAGGATCAAAGGTATCGCTGTCAGGCAGCGTATGACCAGTCATCTGTAGCCCTTTTCCTTGAACAGTAGTCGGGAATTTATCCTGTTGTAACCAGACGTTTAATTGCGGTGAAATTTCTTCCAAAATATCGTGAGCTGTCTCGACTAATTTTGCGCCTTGGCGAATTAAATGGTGGCAACCGCGTGCCAGCGGGTTGTGAATCGAGCCGGGAATGGCGAAGACTTCGCGCCCCTGTTCCATCGCATGACGGGCGGTGACGAGCGTGCCGCTTTGCAAGGCTGCTTCGACGATTAATACGCCAAAACTCATACCGCTGATAATGCGATTACGGCGCGGAAAATGTTGCGGGTGCGCGGGGATGCCGATGGGGAATTCGGAGACGATGCAGCCTTGCGCGGTAATGCGTTCCGCCAGTTTGCGGTTGCGTAGGGGGTAGATAATGTCGAGACCGTTGCCAACCACGGCAATGGTATGTCCGCCTGCTTCCAGTGCGGCTTCGTGGCTGTGCGCGTCGATGCCGACGGCTAAACCGCTGGTGACGGTTAAGCCATTCACGGCGAAATGGGCAGCGAAGGCACGGGCGTTTTCTTTGCCGCCTTGGGTGGGATTGCGGCTGCCGACCATGCCGATTTGCGGGTCATTGAGCAAGTCAGCATTGCCGAGTGCAAACAATACCGGCGGGGCGGTACGGATACGTTTCAGCAAGGCGGGGTAACGGCTGTCTTCGGGTACGAGGATGTGGTGATCATCCGCCGCTTCCAGCCAACGCCAGTCGGGTACAGCGGAATCGTCTGCTTGGGCGCGGTAGGCGGCAATGCCTTCCTTTTTCAAACCGGCTTCCAGCAACGCCGTGTCGGAGACGCGCAGGGCTTCGGCAGCACCGCCGAAATGTTCCACAATGCGGCGCAGGCTGCTGGGGCCGATGCCTTTGGCCCGCCAAAAATGCAGGCGAGCGCGAAGTTCTGAATCAGTGAGCATGAATAAAGCGTTCCGTAATGACCAGTCTGCATTTTCTGCTAGCTGCGGGTGGTGCGCAAACAAATCCGCCGAGGTGCGTCAGAGCTGGGTGCGTATCAGCGTGGCATGTAAGGTGCTGGCGGCGTGTTGCACGGCATTCTGTAGGGCAGGCTCGTGCATTCCATGCCCTGCCTCGACGGCGAACAATTGCGTTTGCGGCAAGGCATTGGTCAATGCGTGGACGCTGGCAAAGCGGCAGACTTGATCTTTCACGCCGTGTACTACGCTGATGGGGAGGTGTTGCAACGTTGTTAGGTTCGGCAATACGCCTGTTGGCAGCAGAAAAAAGTGGTTGACGCAGTAATGGCTGTAAACACGAGCGCGGTGAAGCCGTGCCTGCCAGTGTGTGGCATCAGGGTCAAAGGCGGGGGCAGGCAAGCCCATCACCGCTGCTTCCCACGCATCCCAAGCGAGCGCGTAACGGTAAGCCGTTTCGAGGGGCGTGCGTGGATTCAGCAATTGCCGATACAGGCTGTTGATAGGATTTTCTCCTTGGCGCGGCGACAAGGTGTCTAACAGTGTTTGGTAGGCCAGCGGAAATTGCTGCGCTACCCCATGAGGTAAGCTGAACCATTCCCAATCTTCCAACCGTGCCAAAAATACCCCGCGTAACAGCAAGCCCAACACCCGTTGTGGGTACTGTTTCGCGTATTCCAGTGCCAGTGTTGTGCCCCACGACCCGCCGTAAATCGCCCAGTGTTGAATGCCGAGGTGTTGGCGCAAGGCTTCCATGTCTCGCACCAGTGCAGCGGTACGATTGCCTAACAATCTGCCCTTGGGGGTTGATTGCCCGCAACCGCGTTGGTCGACTTGGATAATGCGGAAACCGTTAGGGTGCAATAGCATGGCGTGAGCGGGATTGCAGCCAGAACCGGGGCCACCATGCACAAACAGCAATGGTATTCCCGCCGGATTGCCGAATTCGGCGTAATGCAGCACATGGCCTTGGGTAACGGGCAGGTTCATAGCTGGGCGGTGCGGGTTTCTACGCGCGTTTCGCCAGATAATTGAAAGAAGGCTTCCAACAAGGAGGCGGTTTGGGTTTGATTAATCAAAGCAGCAGGGGGGGCTTGTGCCAGCAATTTGCCTTTGTGCATGACCAGCACTTGATCCGCTTGCTCGGCTTCGTCGATCAAGTGCGTTGCCCACAGCACGCTTAAACCTTGTTCGCGGCAGAGGCGGTGTACATACGCCAGCAAGGTGGCGCGAGAAGCGGGATCAAGCCCGACGGTGGCTTCATCCATCAACAGCAGCTTGGGTTCGGTGAGCAGGGCGCGTGCTAGTTCCACTTTGCGGCGATTGCCCCCGCTGAGATTGCGGCAGGGGGTCGGGGCAACTTCGGCTATTTCCAGTTGGGTAAGCACTTGCGTGCTGCGAGCGCGGATGGCAGCTTTGCTCATGCCGTGCAAACGCCCGTAAAAATCCAGATTGGCTTGCACGCTCAAATCCAGATCAAGCGCGGGTTGCTGGAAGACCACGCCCATTTGCGCCAAGGCTTGCGGCAAGTGTTGGCGGAGGCTGATGTCGTTGAGATGAATATCACCCTGATCCGGCGCAAATAGTCCGGTAAGTAATTGGAACAGCGTGGATTTCCCCGCCCCATTGGGTCCTAACAGCGCGTGAAAGCCGCTGCCAAGCTGGAAACTGACCTGATTGACGGCACATAGCTTGCCGTAGGATTTGCTGACGGCGACGACAGTCAGCACTGGCTGATCAAGCATGGTAAGTCTCCCGTTGGCATATGGCTGTCCAGCTTACTGCGATAAAATCCAATCGACTAATGTCTCTGCATCTTTAGGGCTTAATGAAGGGTTGGGCGGCATGAAACGCATGTTCACGTCTGGCCATTTCTTTTCCTTGTCCACCGTGCCACTGATAATGGATTCCACCAACGTCTTTTTGGCATCGGCATTGCCTTTGTAGCGTTCTGCGACCGCGTGGAAAGCGGGTGCGAGCGGGATGTAATGGCTATCGGTTTGTTGGGAAACACCGTGGCAGGCAATACAGCCGTTTTGCGCTGCCAGTGTCAGCATTCCTTCGTGGGTAATGACTTCTTCGCTGATCGCATCTTTTTTAATGCTGAGAATCCATTCAGCCAGTTTGGTGGCTTCTTCGGCAGACACACTCACGTTAGGGGGCATGAAGCGCATATTGACCTTGCCTTCCCAGTCTTGCTTAGTGTTGACCGTGCCTTGCAGAATACGCTGTGACAAATAGCTCGCGGCGTCTTTTTGGTCTTTGAAGCGCTCGGCAATATCCGCATACGCGGGGGCGAGAGGAATAGCTGGGCCGGTCTTGGCTTGTACCGAGTGGCAAATGAAACAGCCATTTTTGGTAGCCGTTTCCAGCATTTGCCCGTTGGCATGGGCTGCGCCGCTGACGCCTACTAAGGCTGCCAATGCCATGATTTTCAAATACTTCATTATCAATCTCCGCTAACGCCAATCTGAAAGGTATACACACAAGTCTAGGGGGAATGGGGTTGGGAAAAGGTTGGCGGTGTAAGCAGACCGGAGAGCAACGCGGGGAATTCGTGCAGCAGTTCCGCCTGCAAGGATTGCAATCCGCTGGTCGCTTGCGGGCGCGGACGTGGCAACGGCACACGGTAATCCAGAATCACTTTGGCGGGACGCGGCGACAGGAACAGCACCCGATCCGCCAGCAACAAAGCTTCGTTCAAACTGTGGGTGACGAATAGCACCGTAGGCTGGCTTTCTGCCCACAACTTCAGCAGCACTTGGCGCAGGTCTTGCGCGGTGGGTTCGTCCAGCGACTGGAACGGTTCATCCATCAGCAATAGCTGCGGCTGGGTGACGAAGGCGCGAACCAAGGCGGCACGGCGTTTCATCCCGCCCGATAATTGATTGGGGAAACTGTCGCGAAAATCTTGCAAGCCGAGCTGCTGCAACAGCGTATCCATTCGCGCCAAGCGTGCGCTGTCATGGCAGTGTTGCGGCGCATCCAGCACCAGCCGAATGTTGTCCGCGACACTCAGCCAAGGCAGCAAGCGCGGTTCTTGGAACATGAAACTCAAGGTGGTTTGCGGCGGGTAGCTGATCGTTCCGGCAAAGTCAGTATCCAGTCCCGCAATCAGGTTCAGCAGAGTGCTTTTGCCTGTCCCCGACGGCCCGACGATGGCGATGAATTCGCCCTGTTTGGCGGCAAAACGTAAATCTTGCGCCGCGCATACGCTGTTAGGGTAGGTTTTGCTGTGCAAATCGACGGAGAGGAAACTCATGAGCGCCACCGATTCAAATGCCGTTCCAGCGGGCGCAACAGCAGGGCTTCCAACGCCAATACGATCAGCGCAAACGCCAGTGTGTACGCCAGAATGCCTTTGATGTCGAAGAAGTGGAAGTAATTACCCAACTGGAAACCCACGCCATTGCTGCGCCCTAGCAGTTCCACCACCAGCACGATTTTCCAGATCAGCGACAAGCCATTGCGTGCCGCGCCGAACAAGTAAGGGTAAAGTTGTGGCAGGTAGACGCTGCGGAAGGTTTGCCAGCGGGTCAGGCGGTAGACTTGCGCCACTTGCAACAAATCGTGGTCGACGGCACGCGCCCCTTCGCGCAAGGTCACGATCACCATCGGGATTTTGTTCAAAGCAACGGCGAGGACGGCGGCGGTTTCGCCCAAACCCAGCCAGATGTAGCAGAGGATAATGGTAACGAGCGCGGGAATGTTCAGCCCTAGAATCAGCAATACATCCAGCACGTTGTCCCACGCTTTACGGCTGCCCATGAGGATGCCGATGGCTACGCCGACCAGCATTGCCAGCGTGAAACTGACCATGACGCGCAACAGGGTGACGCCGAGGTGGAACAGTAATTCACCGTTAACGAGCTGTTGCCAGAGCGTGTCCAGAACCGCCAGCGGACTGGGCAGGGAACGGCTGGCTAATAGCACGGCGAGCAGTTGCCAAGCCAGCAAAAAGCCGCCCAGCACTAACACCCGCACGTAACGGTGGTTGGTATTCACTTCGTGCAAGCAGGCAGGCTGAAGTCAGGCCAGAACACGCCCTTGTCGAGCACTTTGGCAGTGCCCACCAGTTTTTCACCGCCGATTTCCGCCAGAATACGGAAGGTGTCAGTAGCGGCTTGCTTTTCTTTGTCGCCAAAACAGGCGGGGATGCCTGCGCGGAAACCGTCACGCAAGGCAGTAAATACCGCGTCATCGTCGGCTTTCATGCGTGGGCGTAGGCGTACCCATTCGGCATCGTCAGCCTGCATGATTTGCTTGGCGGCATACGAGGCTTTGAGGAAACCATTGACAGTGGCGGCGTGTTCTTTCGCCCATTTTTCGCTGAACACCCAGCCGATCAGTGGCAGGTCGCGTTGGATGCCTAAGCCTTCCAGCGTATCGGGGACGGTGATGATGCTGCGCATTCCGGCAGCTTTGAGGCGGGCGGCGTAGTTCCAGAAGTTGAGCACGGCATCCAAATCGCCGCGTTGCATCAGCTCATTCAGCAAGGGGGGTGCGGCGTATTGCGGCTCGGTTTCGGCCTGCAAATCCAACTTCTGGGTTTGCTGGGCAAAGGCGCGTAACAGCAGCCAGCTTTTGTCGGAAGCACCGCCTGCCACACCAAGCTTTTTGCCTTTGAGGTCAGCCAGCGTCTTGATGGGGCTGTCGACCTTGACCAGCAATTCGCCGACCGCGTTGGAATACGGGAACAGGGTGTAATCGAAATCGGCAGCGCGTTGGCGGGCGACCCACACCCAGTCGGAGACGATCATGTCGACCGCACCACCTTGCAGGGCAACGGTGGAGGCATCGGCGGAGGCGAGTGGCACGACTTCCAGCTCAATGCCTTGTTGTTCGGCGAGTTTGTGGGTTTGGATCACGTCCATTTCCCAATTGACCGTGCCGAATTCCAGCACGCCGACGCGGACTTTTTCCAGCGCAAATGTGGGGGAAATCAGCCCTGCGAGCAAACCCAAGACAGCGACACAGCGCACCACCAAGCGACGGTATGAACCCGACATAATGTCCTCCTCCACGATGACATGAAGGCTTCTTGATACCGCAAAGCGGGGGGGAATGCTACCAACTTTTTACCAACCTAAATTTTTTGCTCAGTATAATTTGTGTAACACGGGGTCAATGTAACACCCGCTGTATTCTGGCGATACAACTCATACATCATCACTGCAATCACCATATCCATAAATAGGTCGTTGCTCAGAATGCCTGCGTTATGAAAAATCGAATTCACGAACGCCCCCGCAATCAATACTGCCCGATACCAACTATTGCCAATCAAGCGATACACGTAATACACCAGCAATAACACTCCGATAAACCCAAAAGTATGCACCAGATTCAAGATCGAGTTATGCACTGGCACAATGTAATGCGCCTTCTCAGTCGGCTCGTAGCGGAACAGATTATTGTCATTGACGAAATATTCCACCGCATATTCCACCGTATCAAAATTGAAACCGTAGCCGAATGGCTGCTGCAAAACAATTCCGTGCCGTATTTATACAACGTGGCACGCCCGACCGCCGACGCATCATCCAAACTCACCAAACGCGAATCCATGCCCGCTTTATCCGCCAACGCCAGCGCTGCCACCGCCCCCAACAGCACCAATAACCCCGTCACCGGAATCACCCGTGCAGGAAACAGAATGACGTAAATCAACGCAGGCATCAACAACGCCGCTCCCATCGCCGAACGCGTTTCAGAAGCAAAAATCCCCCCGATCAAAATCACCCCCACCCCAACTGCCACCATCTGAAAACGCGGGTTGTAACGGTTTTGCAGCACCAAATACAAATTGATCATTAACGCGCCCAACAGCATGTACGTCTGTGGAATTGCGTACAAACTCAATCCGGGTGGGCGTGACAAGGCTTCGGTCATCTGTGAACGGATTTCGTCACTGAGTTCCTTGTTTTGAATGCTCAGCAAGCCACTTTGCAACTTCCACGCCAACTGCACATCCAAGCCTTGCAGAATCCCCACCAGCGCCGATGGCAAGGCAATCCCCACCACCAAATACCCCAGCGTGCGAAACCCAAACTGTTCCACCACAAAAAACGCCACCAATACCATCAGATACGATTGCAATAGCTTCAACTCGCCATTCGCAATATTGCCGAGTGTCACATTATTCGCTAGCGACACCAGCAAGCCCACGATGCCCAGCAACAAATACACCTTGCTCACCAGCCCGATGCGGAACAGCGTGCTGTAATCACGCATGACCACCAAACCACCTGCCAACAAAATCAAAAACGAGCGCACTGGCAAGCCCGCCACATACACATTATTAAAGTACGCCAGAAAAATAAAATGCAGGGCAAACAGCCCCAAAATCAGAGTACGCATGGCTTGTGGCTCTTGTTGATAACGTATAAACGGTGAGTCTGTCATTTCCTCATGACGAGGCTGAAGTGATTTACGACAATCGGCGGGTAGCAGGTGGCAAGCTTATTCACCCAGACAACATAATTCAGCTTATCAGTAACAAGCCGCATTTTATCTGTCAGCGTCATCTGCTTAGGATAACTTCATCTACAGTAGTAAACACAATAATTTAATGCAGCGGAGATAATCTATGCACCGTTTTTTTAACAAGCTGGCTTATATAGTCCTGCTCGTTAGTCTATTACCGCAGTCAGTAGCAGCAACAACCCTCCAATACGGTGGCATTGTTTTAACGTTTGATGATTGGTTTGTGGATCAATGGCACACTTTTTTTACCGATCTAAAAACCACTAATCCAGAAATCACCCCTACTTCTACGTTTTTTGTGGCGCACTGGTTAACCGATTTAAAAGGCGTGAATCAAGGCAAATTTAGCAATGACAGTCATTACGTCAAACTCAAACAATTAGAAAATGCGGGGCATGAAATTGCCTCACACGGCATCAACCACATGGGCGCAAATTCCGCCCCCTATAACCTTGTCTGTGACCAAGCCACGCAGTACGTGACGGATGAAGTGCAACCCACACTCACCGCAATGGCACAAGGCGACCCCGGTTTAGCCAATGATAACGGCTTCATCCCCAAGAGTTTTTCTTACCCGTTTGGGGAACGCAGCCCCTTCTACGATAATGCCGTCAAAACCCAGACAGGCTTACGGTACGTGCGTGGCACGCTGGAAACCAATGCCGCCCTGCCGCTCAAAGATACCAACGCCATCTACCACAAGCGCACCGGAGCAAGCTATCCGTATTTGATCGGCGATGGCTTGGATACGGTTTACCAAAATGACGTTGCCGAGGTCAAAGCCGCGTTGGATCGTGCCAGCGCCAACGATGAAGTGATCACCTTGTACGCGCATCGCATCCTTCCCCCCGGCGAAACCAGCAATTACGGGATTGCTGCCGCCAACCTCAAAGAAATCATTCTCTACGCACACAGCAAAGGGCTGACCTTCTACCGCTTCAGCGATGCGTTTGCGGAAGCCCCCGAAACCACCAGTACATGTGGTGGTAGTGGTGACGGCGGCACGGGCAACCCCGACAGCATCACCCTTGCCTACGCCGAAGATAAAGGTAACAACACCTACCGCGTCGGTCTGCAATGGACGAATTTGCCGAATGATGTGATGTACATTGCGCTTGCCAGCCAACCCTCCGTCTTCTTGAGCAGTGCCAGCACTGGCGGAGCAGCCAGTGGCAAAATTGCCATGAATGTTCCCAATGTCGTGGCAGGTGCACAATATGTGGCAATTGCCTACGCTGGCAGCACGCAACGGGTCATTTCGACACCTTTTGTCATTCTGGCAGGCAACCCGCCGCCACCACCGCCACCCGTCGTGGTAGCAGCCCCAACCAACTTAATGGCCACCGCAACCACTAGCAATCAGGTTAATCTAAGTTGGACAGATAACAGCATGAATGAAACCAGCTTCGCGGTTGGGTGCTGCACGGGGGCAAGTTGTAGCACTTTCGTGGTGCTCGGCGCAGTCAATCCCAACGTCACCACCTACACGGATGGCAGTGCGCAACCTAGCACCACTTACCGTTACCGTGTCGTGGCTTACAGTGGCACAACAGCTTCCACCTCTTACCCCGTTGCAAGCGTCACCACGCCTGCCGCACCGCCCACCATCCTAGCGCCACCCAGCAATCTGGCGGCAAGCGTGGTGAATGGCACTCAAGTCGCACTGGTGTGGACGGACAACAGTAGTAATGAAACGGGCTTCCAAGTCGAGCGGTGTTTGGGGGAAACCTGTACGAACTTCGCTCTCATCAAATCGCTGGGAGCAAACGTCACAACCTTTAGCAATACGGGTTTGACGGCCAATCAGACCTACCGCTATCGGGTACGCGCTTACCAAGGCACGACCAATTCCGCTTACACCACTATTATTCATGCACAAACATTGGCTAAACCCACCGCACTAACCGCTACCGCACAAATCGGTGGTAAAGCCACCCTCACTTGGGCAGATAGCAACTTGTACGAAACCGGCTTTAGCATTGAGCGCTGTCAGGGTGGTAGTTGCACCAATTTCACCGCCATTGCTACGGTGGGGGCGAACGTGCTGACCTTTAGCGATAGTGGCTTAGTGGTGGGAACGCGTTACCGTTACCGAGTACGTGCTACCCACGCAAGCGGCGGGTCGGCTTATTCGACCGTTGCGAGTGTGTTAGCGCGGTAACGGTTTGTGTAGCATTTCAGCGTGCAGTGTTTTTGATTCTTGCTAAGCTCTGTAAACGTAACTGAACAGTCCCCCCTTACCCAAACGCACTAAATTTGCGACACTCCCCCGATGACCCAACAACTGAAAGACCACAGCCTCAAACAGCTTAACAGCCAGTACCTTGCCAAGCTCACGCCGGAGGAACTGCTGCACCTGTCGACCAAGTTGTTGCATGACCTGAAAGAAGCGCGGGAACAGATCAACCAAAACTCCAACAACTCCTCCAAACCACCCAGCAGCGGTTTCCCGTGGGAAACGTCACCCAAAACGGTGGCTTTGCCCGAAACAGAAGGGGTGGGTGCAGCCAGAGGAAAGCCAACCCCGGAACCAGAAGCTGTGGCGGGCACAAAGCCAGCCCAACCAGCCAAACGCAAAGCGGGTAAACAACCCGGCGCACCGGGTTATGGTCGGGTATGGCATCCGCCCATCAATGCAGACGAACACCATTACCCCAGCCGATGTGAAGCCTGTGGCAGGTCCCTGGATGCGGCTGTCTCCCGTATTTATACCGCCTATGACAGTGTGGACATCCAGTTTGGCACGGATGGGAACCCCGGACTGACCGTCATCACCACCCGCCACCACCTTCACGATAGCGTATGCACCTGCGGTCATGTGAGCCGCCATATCCCGCATCGCCAAGCTCCCGACCCGTTATACCCGGAGGTTGATGTGGGCGAGTGGCGGCTGATTGGGGGCAATCTGGCGGCACTTATTGTCCACCTACGGCTGCGCTCACGCTTGTCACTGCGTGGCACACAAGAACTGTTGCGGGAGGTGTTGGGCATTCCCCTAAGTGTCGGGGTGTTGCAGCAATGTTTTGAGGAAGCAGCCGCGAGTGCTTCTCCATTGGAAGATGCCTTGGTGGAAGGGCTGTTGGCAGAAGCCACCGCTGACGGCGGGGTGCTGTATATTGATGAAACCTCTTGGAAAGAGCGTGGCGAAGCCCTGTGGCTATGGACATTCGTCACCACCCTCAGCGTTTGTTTCTACGTAGGGCAGCGCACCATTGAAATGCTCGACAACGTGATTAGCCCCCACTTTGGGGGCTGGCTGATGAGTGATGGCTATGCCGCTTACCGCCACCACCCCAAACGCTTGCGTTGCTGGGCGCACCTGATCCGCAAAGCCCGTGGGCTGGCAGAATCACTGGACAAAGACGGGCGGACGTTTGGCAACTTCACCCTCGCTTGGCTGAGGGTATTACAGGACGACATTTACGCTTGGCGGGCAGCAGGCGGCACGGTGGGGACGCAAACCGACGTGATCCGTCAACGCCATCAGGCAAAACTCCTGGAATTCAGGGCATTATGCTTGATCCATGCCGTATCTGCCCATGACAAGACGGCGGCACTGGCGAAAGAGTTCATCAATGATTGGGATGCCATTTTCCGAATCCTTGACCACCCGTGGCTTCCCTTGACCAATAATGAGGCTGAGCGGGCGTTGCGCCATTGGGTGATCCTGCGCAAAACCAACCATGGCACAAAGAGTGCTACGGGGAGCCGTGCGTTTGCCATGCTGGCCAGCATCATCGGTACTTGCCGCAAACGTGGACAGTCTGCCTTGGCTTATCTTGCCAGTGTTATTACCGCTGCCCGCGCTGGCTTTGCCCTGCCCGCTTTACCGCAAGGGGTGGGGATGTGATCAATTACCTGTAAACCGATTAGGGATAATCATCTTTAAAATAAACAGTGCTAGGGAGTTAAGTCATGCAGCGTTTTATCAACCATTTTGTTTTTTCTGTTGGGTTGTTATTAGCACCCGTTACGGTTAATGCTGCACCTTCGGGTGTTGTATTAACCTTTGACGATACGTCAATTGATCAATGGTATGATTTTTTTGCCGGACGGAATGATATTAAAGCCACATTTTTTGTGAGCCAGTGGCATACCTTATCTAGTGCGCAAATTGATAAACTGCGCACCTTGCAAAATAAAGGGCATGAAATCGGTTGTCACAGTTATGACCATAAGCCTATTCACCATGCGCCGTATTTATCCGAAGCGGGCAACGTGAATCTTTACCTTGCGGAACAAGTATTCCCCGCCATTGCCAATATGCAAGCGGCGGGGTTTAATCCGGTGAGCTTTGCGTATCCGAATGGGCGGCATACGCCTGCGTATGATGACGCAATTCGTCCCTACCTGCCTTACTTACGTGCCACCACCCCCAATGGCGGGCAAACCTTATCCACCTTGAATGAGCTTTACCATAACAGCAGCAGCCGTTATGACTTCTTGTCGGGTGATGGTATTGACAGCAGCTACCAAAATGAATTGCCCGAAATCCATGCTGCTATGCAACGTGCTAAAGAGCGCGGTGAACTCCTCACGCTGTATGCCCACCGCATTTTGCCTGCGGGTGAAACCCACGATTACGGCATACCTGCCAGCAAATTGAGTGCCGTGATTGATCACGCCAAAGCACTGGGCTTACCGTTTTACACCTTTCAGGAAGCCTACCGCGTCGGCAATAGCGGTGTAGGCACGACGACAACTCCCAACCATGCCAACATTCATGCCACGGTGGAAGGCGAGCGCGTGCGCGTGCAATGGGAGAACACCCCGACCGACTTTATCGGCATCGTCCCCGCTAGCCAAACCGCATGGCAGGCAGGAATGTCTGGCACTACCACCGACGGCAACGCCTCCGGCAAACTGGGCATTACGGTTGCCAACCCACAACGGGGGCAGCCGTATGTCGCGATCTTGTACCGCCATAACGCCAACGTCGGCGTTTCTGCTCCGTTTAGTTTTTAGCGAGGATGAGGTAAAGATGATCGTCGAAAAAGCCGGGGTGGATGTCAGGGTAAATCTTGCCTAGTAACGCTTTGTATTCGCGGTCGATAGCGGATTGTTTCAAACGGTAACGCATCCCCAGAAACGAGGAAATGCTGCTCACCACCTTGAGCTTTTGCACAGGACCGATGGCGATTTCTAACTCGTGGAAGCTCATGCCGCGCCCGCGCCGCAGGAAATGTTCTGCCGATTCAGGGGTGTATTGCCGATACAACTCGCGGAAATTTTCACGCGGACTGAACTGCGAATAGCGGAACGCGAGTTTGTCCGGCAGCCAGTTAAAAAACGGTAAGCGCGAGGTATGGCTGTCGAAAAACCACAACCGATTCGGCGTTTCGATAATCACCAGCAAACCACCGGGCTGCAACATGCGCCACGCATCCCGCAAGGATGCCAGCCGCTCGGTTAAGGTCATGTGTTCCAACGAAGCAAAGAAAATAATGCTGTCAAAGCGATTCGTGCCAAAGGTTTTGAGTAATTGGTTCGCATTAATGCTTTGAAATTCGGCGGAAATACCGTACACAGCCGCACGTTCACGCGCTACTTTTAATGCGCCTTGATCAATGTCGATGCCAGTGACTTGCGCCCCTTGCTCGGCTAAAGCGACGGTCGATGAACCTGTGCCGCAGCCGATTTCCAGAATGCGCTGTCCGCGTAACGGTTTGGCTTTGTTCAACCACGGCACAATCAAACGTCGATCATTTTCCAGCCGTTCGGATAAATGCGCTTGCAAATCTTCTTGGTATTTTTCGGGGGAATAATGCGCTTCGCTGCGCCAATCTTGGTGATAATGGGTGCGGATGGCGTGTTCGATGTGTGCCAATCCGGCGGGGTCAGGTTTGAGCTGGTTCTTGCGTAAGGCGTTCGGTACGGGCAATAACCATTGCTTGGCGAGACGCTTGACAGACTGTTTCATAAAGAGAGTTCCTACGGTAAATTACCGTAAAGTCTATGTGCGACTCACCGATTAACGGCTTCAGGTAGGATAGATGGCGTGCTTTTGCGGATGGAAAGAATTAATGAGTTAGGCAGCAAGGGCGTCAGCGCCGGGGTCACCGGCGCTCACTTTCGATACCAGCTTACGCAACTGGCGTTTGTCTTCCTGCCGCTTGGCAGACTGGCTTTTTTCGTGAACCCCTCCCCGATGAATAAACAGGTGATGGGCGACGGGATTGCGCTTACGCGGCTGCTTTTTTGCCATGAGATTGCTCCTGTGTTGGCAGTTTGAACCATTGTGCTTTACCGTGGCGTTGCAGGTAATGCAAATAACGGACAGGTTTGAGGAAGTCCGGCGCTTCGCTGGTTGGGACGAAGCAAAACTTTTTCGGCAATTCGGTGTACAAGTAACGCGGCGGCTTGCCGAGATGGTAGTAACGCTCGATGCCTTTGAGGCGATTACCTGTGTCATAGCTGTGGTAAAACACGTCGCGAATACCCAACTCGCGGCGAATAAAGCACAGTGCCGCCGTCAACATCGCCTCATCCCACACCTTAGCGTAAGGGCGTAATGCCTCGCGGTATTGCTGCATCTTGTCCTCGCCGTACAGCCAGTTTTTGTAACTATCCGCCACGCCTTTGACCCAATCGGACTGGATTTCTTCGATCAACGCCTGATTACTGGCGAAATCAAGATCGATCCGCGCCCATGCCAGTGTTTCCACTGTGCCATCCTTGCGCACTGGATGCCCATGATAGGAAAATGGCGCAACATCATCCTCACCGACCAGCGTTTTGAGGTGCTGGTGGTGATCATTGGCAAAATTCAGTTGCAGCACCAAGTCGTAACCCGTGCGGCAGGTCTGTTTCCAGTGGCGGTCATCCTTGTCATCTGTGCCCCATTCGTCCAGCGTGAGGATGAAATTCAGCGGCTTGTGGTTGCGGTATTGGGCAATGACCGCCTCCAGATGCCACGGTTCTAATTGCCCTTTGCCCGCCAACGCCAAGGCTTCCGTCACGATCGGTTTGGTTAACAATTTGGCGTAAGGGGAACGGCGCAACGCCGCAATCCCCATGCCATTGCCGATGTAATCCTTGAGCAATTGCAGCGCGTAGCTATCCGGTGCGTAGCGGAACACCGTGCGGTTGCCGCTTAAGCATTCGCGGATCAGTTCAACTTGTGTTTTTTCCATGTATCACCTCGTTTAGCCTTTCACGCAAATCACTTGACGCAATGTATGTACGACCTCGACAAGATCGCTTTGGTTCTGCATCACCACATCAATGTCTTTGTACGCGCTGGGAATTTCATCGACCACACCTTTATCCTTGCGGCATTCGATACCCTTGGTCTGGGCTTCCAGATCGAGGGTGTTGAAACGCCGTTTGGCCTCAGAGCGGCTCATGCGTCGCCCTGCACCGTGTGAACACGAACAGAACGATTGTTCGTTGCCCAAGCCACGCACGATGTACGATTTCGCCCCCATGCTGCCGGGAATAATGCCGAGCTGCCCCAACTGCGCACTGATTGCGCCCTTGCGGGTCAGGTAAACTTCTGCGCCGAAGTGCTCTTCCTTTTGCACGTAATTGTGGTGGCAATTGATCGCTTCGCGGGTGGTGGTGAAGGCTGGCAAGGCTTTGCTGCGTTGCAGTGCGTCCAATACCAAGCGCATCATTTCACGGCGATTGACCAGCGCGTAATCCTGCGCCCAACCGACCGCTGCCACGTAATCATCGAAGTGTTGCGTGCCTTCGGTGAAGTAGGCGAGATCTTTGTCCGGCAATTGACCAAGTTCCCGACCCACATCCTTTTTGGCTTTTTCGATGAAATAACGCCCGATGGCATTGCCCACCCCGCGACTGCCGGAATGCAGCATCACCCACACGTCGTCGCTTTCGTCGATGCACAGCTCGATAAAATGGTTGCCGCCACCGAGTGTGCCGAGTTGCTTGCCCCATTGGCGGTGAAAGTTTTTCAACATTTTCACCAAACCGGGGTGCTTGTCGGTAATCACATCCAGATGCTTACCCATATTATTGAGTGTAGAACCGTTGATGCTGGGGCGTTCGTGTTCGTCAAAACCGGTCGGCACGCGCTGTTCAATCGCGCTGCGAATGCTGTACAAGTTGTCAGGCAAATCATGGGCTTTGAGCGATAAACGTACCGCGTTCATTCCACAACCAATATCCACACCGACGGCGGCGGGAATAATCGCGCCACGGGTGGGAATCACCGAACCCACGGTCGCACCAATGCCATGATGCACGTCTGGCATCGCTGCAATGTGGCTGTGGATGAAGGGCAGTTGCGACAGATTTCCCAATTGTGTCAGCGAACCGCTATCCACATCGTCAGTAAAAATCTTGACCGGAACCTTGCCCTTATTGAGCATAAAACTGATAGGCATAAAAAAACCCCGTTGGTTTTTAGGCCATCCGGGGTTTTCGACATGCTGCACACGAAGCACCGCATTCTTACGCCGGATGACTGACATCAGTCCCCCGGCACAAGCGCGGGAGACACTAGTTGATTGAATTGCTCCGTATTTGTCTATTCAGCATGTTGTGTGTCTCCATGTAATAAGGTTGATAATGGTGGGAAAGTGTAGCGGTAATGTTGCTAAAGTCAATGGAAATTTTAGGGTTTTATTTTATTTTGCGCCTGCGGAATCCTGACTATCCATTGATTCTAGAAAAGCATCAAAGGCATAGCCCGTAGTATCTTGCCATTCGATTTTTACCCAAACACCATCACGCCCACCAATTGAATCGGTTTTATCTGTTTTTTCAATGACTTTGATTTTTCCGCCATGAGGAACATTACCAAGTTTTTCACCCGTAACAGCGGGTTTGCTACGTACCACGAGATTAGGTTCGGCAATGACAGTATGCCATTCACCTGACGTGTTTTCGGAGGATTTTTGTGGCACTTTCGCTTTTTCTTCTGTCACGATACCTGCTGTATAGCGATAGATTTCGGTACTATTAGCTGCTTTCTCTTTTTCCGATTCAGGTTCAAACGGCCCCATGAATCCGGGCATCGTGACAGTGACGACTTCACCTGTTTGTTTGGCTTCAACCAGATCACTACAACTACCAAATACAGACGTAGCTTTCACACCTTTTTTTGATAATTCAACGAAATACAGTTGAGCGGGGCAAGCTGTTCCACCGTTATCTTGAATTAAGACAGCATCACTATTTTTCAACGGATAAGTACCTAACACACTCAAACTGTTATTACCTTGAATAGTTGGAGTCAGTGATTTTCCTTGGAATAATAGCATGTTTTCATCATTGATGCTTAACGAGCCAAAACGGGTAGTAATTGTTTCTGCATTGACAGTAGTTGCAGTCAACACCAATGCGATGCACAGAGAAAATGATTTAGTCATGGATTAATCCGTCTTTATTTACAGCTTGCCATTTTAAAGACCAGTACTCACGCATTCGCGAATACGATCTTGCGAAAAACTAGAGTGCTCACATAGCAGTAAAATCAGTGTGAGAATAAGTTTCTACATTTTAAATACTATCGTAATATATCAAATAAAACAGGGAATTCTTAAAAAGAAAAACCAATGCTCATAAAAAAGGACATAGCAATAACTTCTCAATCGAACTCCAATCTTTTTTAGTACATTCAATTTGTTTTTTTGAATTAGAATCAATTATAGGTGATGATAATTCATATTCGACATATTCACCACCTGATCTATCTTTTATTTGAAAAGGGCCATTAATGTAATCCCCAGTACCTTCTCCGATACCTCCTTCAAAAGTTGAGTATTGATTTTGATTCTGATTGCTATTATCAAAACTTAGAAAAACATTATAACCACTCATTCCAAATAGCCACATTTTCTCAAATTCCTTCAGCGCAGATTCATCAAAAGCAACCTCATGATAATTTAATAGATATTTAGATTTTTCAATCTCACTCATTTCAACATTTGAAATACTGGCATCCAACAAACCGTCGAAATTGAACCTATATGTAGTTTTTTTATCAGAATCCTCTCGCGTAACAACTGAAATGCCAGAATCCTGTAATACATAGCTCATTGGCTCAACAGTAAGATAGTCTGATCCCGATAAATTTCCTTCATGGCAAACATAATTAATACGCACTTCATCAAAAAATAAAATCTCATCTTTTTTATCTGAAATAGCATTAATTAATTCAACTAATCTACCACTTTTTTTGTTATCAGATAGACAAAACTCACCCTTTATGACAGGAAAGGTTTCTACATTATAAAATTGAAAAAGACCAGCCACTGCCGATGAAACCCCTAAAAAAGCCACTACGGACTTAATCAAAAGACTCCCTTTGGATTTTTTTAATTGAATTCCACAATTTGGACATTGTAAGGCAACATCGCTTACTGAACTTCCACATTCCGGGCAATTTATTAAGGGCATAATCAATCCTTTTCATATAAAAAATTAGCAATGAATTATTTTTATTGCTAACGCTTGAATCTTAACAAAACCCACGTAACCAAAAAGTGACAGGTGTCACACAAACCACCATTAATGCTCAAAAAACAAACCGTAGACTAATGAGAATTTTCACATCAGGCTCTCATGAACACATTACCTGCCTCAACTGATCAAAACCTAATGCCACAAATAATGGCGGATAACTTGACCGCCAAGCCCAATATGGCGGATATTCCCCACATATCAGACAAAAATGGCGGATAATATGACCGATAACACCGAAACACTCCTGCAAATCCTGCAAAAGCTCGATAAACCCTCCGCCATTTCGGACATTTTGCCGCATTTAGACATCACCGAGCGCACTCTACACCGCTGGCTGGCTCAAGCCGTTACTTCAGGGCAAGTTCAAGCCACTGGCACAAAACGCGGGCGACGCTACACAGTCATTAATGCGGCTGAAACCAACCTTCACCCGTACTTTTCCGCCACGGCACTGCAATTGCTGCACCAAATCCGGCAACCGCTCATTACCCGTGAACCTTGCACCTACCGCCCCGAATGGCTGGCGGCTTACCAACCGAACCAAACGTTTTACCTCTCTGTCAGACAGCGCGAGATTTTGCTGCAACAAGGACAACAACTGCGCGTGGAATTACCGGCGGGTACGTATGCCCAACGTATTTTCAACCGTTTATTGATTGATTTGTCCTACAACTCTTCGCGGCTGGAAGGCAATACGTATTCGCTGTTGGATACGCAAAAACTGCTACTGGAGGGCATGGCGGCTGACAATAAGCTGGATGCAGAAAAAATCATGCTGCTGAACCACAAAGACGCAATCCGTTTTTTAGTGGATGGTATTCAGCGGCTCGACATTACGCCGGATAATATCCGTTCCCTGCATTACCTATTGGCAGATGGTTTGGTAACGGCGGGCGCAGCAGGGCAAATACGGCAAGATTCCGTGCGAATTTCTGCCAGTACCTACCTGCCAATGGATAATCAAAACCGTTTAGCACAACAACTCACCGCGATTACCACAACCGCGCAAGCAATCAATGACCCGTTTGAGCAGAGCTTTTTCCTGCTGGTTCACATTGCTTATTTGCAGGCATTTATTGACGTGAATAAGCGCACCTCACGCTTGGCGTGCAATATTCCGTTGGTACGTAACAACCTTGTGCCACTGTCGTTTAACGATATTGATAAGGATGATTACGCCAGTGCCGTACTGGTGACGTATGAACGCAATAATGTCACACCGCTGGCAGAACTGTATGTGAGTTCGTATTTACGCTCGTGTAAATTGTACAGCGTCACTGTGGAGGCAATGGGCATCGACCCGTTGCGCGTCCAATACCGTCAAACACGGCGCGAACTGATCCGCACTATTGTGCAGCAATCCCTGCACGGTGAGGCGCTAGCGACGCATATCCAAACGTATACAGAAACGCATATTCCGCCCGAACATCAGGAGAAATTCGCGGCAGATTTGCAGGTGGATCTCGCCAATCTCGCCCCGTTTAGCATTGCGGGGATGGGCTTTTCGGTGCGGGAGTTGGAGGCTTGGCAGCAGGGGTGTAAAACCTGACATGGTGGAACATCAGGGATGGAAATCAGCGATGTTTACTCCTGATGTTTCGCCATCAATGCCGCCACCCCACGCTCGTTTTCCCCGCTGCTGGCTTCTAGGGCTTGCCTGACGTTGTGCTGATCTGCCGCGCTGCGGTTCTGGCTGAGTTTGTATTTGGCTTGCAGCGATTCGATGGTGATTTCAAAGCCAACGATGGCTTCCAGCATTTTGGCGGGGTAGCTCGGAATCCATGCGTTGGGAGTGTCGCCTTCGTAACAATGGCTGAGGGATTCCACTTGTGCTTGCAACCATGCGGTATCGTGGATGACGCGGACAGTGCCATAAACATGCACAGCGGTGTAGTTCCAAGTGGGTACGCCTGCGCCTTCGTACCATGTGGGTGAAACGTAGGCGTGTGCGCCTTGGAACATTGCCAACACTTGCGGGTTTGCGGTCAAGTGCTGCCATTGCGGATTGGCTTTGGCAAGATGCCCAGACAGCGTGAGCGTGTCGCCCTGTTCCAACAAAAACGGGATGTGGCTGGCAAAGGGAACGCCATTCTCCACCGTGACCAGCGTGCCAAAAGCGTTGGCGGCGATGAAGCGTAGGATTTCGGTTTGGTCGTGTTCGGCAAAGTGTTGGGGGATGTACATCGGCAGTATTCCTGTTACTCAACGTTGTTCTGGTGGTATCCCCTGCAAGCGTAGCAACAAATGCTGATGCGCCTCCCAATCCACGGGGCGAAACTTGACGGTCGTGGAGGCAGGATCGTGCCCAAGGTAATTATCACCTTTCCAGTTGGTCACGGGGCGTATCGGGCGTGGCACAAAACCACCGCCACAATTCGGGCAGGTGTTGCCGAGCAAGCTGACGCAATCGCTACAAAAAGTACATTCAAAGCTGCAAATCATCGCATCCGTAGCATGAGGTGGCAGCGGTTTGTTGCAGTTTTCGCAAGAGGGGCGCAGTTCAAGCATGGGGCATCTCCTTTGGGAGCAAGGTTTTCAGTTTGCGCCCGCCAGTGATCGCGAAGCCTTCGCGCTCATAAAATGCGAGGGTGCGTTCAAACGCGGGCAATGGCGGCGTGGTCACTTCCAAGCGTGTCCAGCCCTTGCTTGCACCGAATGCGCGGGCGGTTGCTAGCAATTGTTTGCCCGTGCCGTGCGAGCGGTAAGCTGGGCGTACATACAGTTCGGGAATCGTGCCGAAACTGCCTTCGGCGTACAGCGCGTAACTTTGGTACAGGGTCAAGAAGCCTGCCGCCGTGCCGGATTCATCCGTTGCCACGAACGCATGGTAATGCCCGTCGTGGAGGAAGGTTTGCAAACGTGCGGTGGTGGCTGGCAGGTCGAAGTTGAATGCTTGTTCGCCGATAGCTTGCATGATTTCTTGCAACAATTCGCCAACCATCACGGCGATAGTTGGCGCATCAGCGGGTGTGGCGGGGTGGATTTGCATATTGACTCCTTCGCAGGATATGTTGATGTCGTTGCTCTCATGCTGGAAGTGGAAAGTGGAAAACAAAGAATTGTTCGTCACGCTTCCAACCAGCGGATTGGTAAAGGGCTTGGGCTGTTTCGTTGGCTATTGCCGTTGATAGCGAGACACGGACAGCACCTAGCGTGTTTGCAAATACAACGGCAGCAGACAGCAGTTTTGATGCAATCCCTTTACGGCGCGACTGCTCCTGTACAAAAAGATCATTAAGTATGAACGTGCGAGCAAGCGATACCGAAGAAAAACTTGGGTAAAGCTGGGTGAACCCGATGGGTGTTTGCCCCTCAAAAGCAAGGAACAGAGCTGACTCGCCATGATTAAAACGATCCGATAGAAACGCCCGCACCGCTTGGGTATCACTTGCTCGACCGTAAAACTGACGGTAGCCATCAAACAACGGTACGAGCGCATCAAGATCAGACAAGGTGGCTTGGCGAACGGTTACAGTATTCATTTTCTCTTTAATTTCCTTGTTTCAAATCGAAACAGCATCTGGCAGATTTTCATAAACCTGTTCGATAGTTTCGCTGCTTTCCAACACCTGCACCACCACAGGTAGCGGCTCGGCAAAAATCCCCGGCAAATCCTGTTCCTGCGGATTCAGCAGCGGAAACGCCAGCTTTTCGGTAGGTGGACAGAATTCGGCATCCACGCCCGGTTTATTGCCCCGTGCATCCACCCGATACCAGCCGTATTCTGGCAGATAGAGCGCATTCAACCCGTGCAGGCAAAACGGTGGTTGGTCGGTGATGGTCAAACGCTGATAACACAAACCCGCCGGAATACCATTCGCCCGCAACAACGCTGCCAGCAAATAGCTTTTGGCGTAGCAATAGCCTGTGCCGTGTTGCAACACGTCCGACGCTTGGCACGTCACCGGATTCAGGCGGTAATCCCAACTGTGCTTAATGGCATCACGCACAAACTCGAAGCAGGCTTTGGCAATGGCTTCGGGTGTGGTGCAGCCTGCCGCTAACGCTTGGGCTTGTGCCAAAACGGCGGGATGTTGCCAGTCGATGTAATGGCTGTTGGCTAAGTAGGCTTGCATGATGCTTCAACTCGTGCAAACAACTCCCGCGTTATGCTGATCAGTTCTTGCAATAATTGCGGGGTAATATCCAACTGCCCTTCATACTCAGCCAAATTCCGCAGTTTGTGGCATTTGTCCAATACGCGCCATTTTTGCGTATCAAAATTGGCGGTGTACTCCAAACACTGGAAAACCAGATAGCGGTTGTCCGAACGGTAGCCGTGCCAACGCATCGCGGCAAGGGATAAAGCATGAGCAGCACCATAAGCCAAGGAAAAACGGCTTTCCTCTGATAATGCTTCCAGCATCGCATCTTGCAAGCGACGTTTGGCTGAAGCAACCATGCCATCGAATTCAGCTTGGTCAAAAGGCTCGGTTTTGAGTTGCCTAATTTTTACTAGATTATCCAGTTTTTCCAATGTCATCTTCTGAGCCTTTTATCCACAGTTTAGGCTGTTGCATTACCCGCGTGACAAAGGCATTGTTTGCCAGCAGCCTCTCGTTGAATTGTTGAGTTGTATAAATGTTAGGGTTGATCGGTCTGCCTAAAGCGGCTTCTGCCTCAAGCAATGCCGCCATTAAATCGGCATAAGCCAACGTGTCACTCACCACCATCAAATCAATATCGCTTTGCGCTGTCGCTTGTTCCTTGGCAATCGAACCATAAATGAATGCCCTGTCTATGCTGGCATCCAATGGCACCAGTGCCGTTCTAATCACGTCGCTCAAACCAAACGTTTTACGGGTGATGCCGAGTAATTCATGGTAAATGGGGCAGGCAATATTAGCCTGATAGTGATGCTGGTTGCCAATGGTGGTAACGGTCAGTAAACCAGCGGCAGTCATCCGTTCCAACTCGCGCTTGATCGTGCCTTTACCCATATTGGCAAGACGCACCATTTCGTTTAGGTAGAAACTTTGATCAGGTTTTCCAAACAACAAACCCAAGACACGCTGCTGTGTTTTGGAAAACAAGGTGTCACCGATACTGCTTACTGCCATGATTGCCTAATTAGGTAAGTTACATTTTGGGTACTATAGGTCTTAAATAGGGACTCTTCAACGCTTCTACGGGTAAATCCTCCATCAATCCAAGAATCATGAACGCTACTTGCGCTTTACCGATCGGTCAACTACGATAATAACCATGAAAGCATCCACCGATACCCGCCAACGCCTGCTCGACAGCGCCCGTGAACTGCTCTACTCGCGCAGCTACGGTAACGTGGGCGTGAAGGAAATTTGTGACATGGCGGGGGTACAAAAAGGTAGCTTCTACCACTTTTTCCCTTCCAAGCAGGAGCTAACGCTGGCAGTGCTGGATGAGTTTTTCATTATTTCAAAACAGGAGATTTTCTCCCGCTCGTTCCGCCCTGAATGGTCAGGAATGAAGCAACTGAATGCCCTGCTGGAAAATATTTATGTATTCCAGAAAGGCACCAAGGAACAAATCGGCAAAACGCTGGGTTGCCCTTATGGAAATATGTCGTCGGAAATGAGTACGCAGGATGAAGTCATCCGCCAGCGTCTCAATGGCCTGTTGCAGCAAATGGAAATGTCACTGAAAACCGCGCTGGATAAAGCCTTACACGAGGGGGAAATTTCCCCGTGCAATACGGCTGCCACGGCTGCGGCGATGTTTGCCTTCATAGAAGGGCTGATGCTGTTGGCAAAAACCCGCAATGATCCCGAATTGATACGTGAAATCGGTGCTGCCATGTTGACCATCCGCATTGGAGAGACAGCGATTAGCTGAAAAAAATTTATACTAAAACTTGACTGACCAGTCGGTAAAATTCTGCCCATTTTTAACCACATCCGTAAATCGTAAGGAGTTGCACGATGACAGCCACCGCAGAAACCAGCCCGATGGGTTTTGATAAAGCCTTGTTTGACCAATGGTTCGATGAACGTTTTCAGCACAAAATGGATGAACGCGAAGCCAACCACATACCCTCCATGACCATCATCTCTACGAAGGGGACGTTGGATATGGCTTACCCGCCGTTCATCCTTGCCTCCACCGCCGCTGCCTTGGGCTGGGACGTAACGGTATTTTTCACATTCTATGGTCTGGATTTGCTGAGAAAGAAGCTGGATTTGAAAGTCAGCCCACTCGGCAATCCCGCCATGCCAATGAAAATGCCGATGGGGCCGGAGTGGTTACGCAAGACCAATTTGCCCATCCCCAATTTGTTGATGGCAGGTATTCCCGGTTTCGAGACTGCCGCTACCGGCATGATGAAGGAAACCATGAAACAGAAGGGTGTCGCATCCATTGAGGAGCTGCGTGAGTTGGCATTAGAAGCCGAGGTGAAAATGGTGGCGTGTCAGATGACGGTGGATTTGTTCGGTCATGAAAAATCCGACTTCATTGACGGCATCAGCGAATGGGTAGGTGCGGCGAGTTTCCTACCGATTGCACAGAAAGCGGATGTAAACCTGTTTATTTAATTTCGCTATTCATCAAACCTATAAGACTATTACCATGTTAGAAAACAACACCGTCTCAACGCGATCTATCGAGTTAATGCCAGATACGCTTGCGGGTATCATTGACTGGGATACCCTCGATCAGGTTTGGTATGCCATACAGCATTCGGAGAATACCCAATGGTATCTTCACAATAATGATGCCTCTACCGCTGGTTATGTTCGGCTCAATGATGTCAATACCAGTGGTAACATTAGCTCTGCTTTAACAGCACTTAAAAACTACCTTCGACAATCACATCCCCGCGATTACTGCGGACTCGCATTCGCCGACTCATTAACAGAACCCACATTAATTCGTGTTTTTGACCCAAAATATCTCACCTCCATGTGCAATATCTATGGCAATACGCCCGCACCAAGTTGGGTAATCGCCACAATGGATGCTGCACAGCTTTCCTCTAATAAAATGAAATCATCAAAATTACAAAATCATAGCTTAGGCAAGGCGCTACCCAACGCACCAAAACACCCACAGATAGCAGATTCCCTTGATGCTAGACGCATGGGATGCCCGCTGCCGTTAGTGCATACTGCCCGCTCACTGCGTCGCTTAGCCGTGGGGGAAATACTCGAAATCGTGACGATTGAGCCGGGTTCTGTCAACGATATTGAATTTTTATGCAAATCCACAGGCTCAAAACACATAGCCCTAGCGGAAGGAGAATACGGTTATTCATTCTATATAGAGCGCGGTCTCGATATGAAAACCAACAATGTTACTGACCATACCAACCAAGGAGAAGCCACATGAGTTATCTGAAAACTGTTGCTACCAGCGAAGCCACTGGCGATGTTGCTGATGTTTACCAAGAAATCACCGCCAGCTTTGGCGGCGTACCGGGCATCATGCAGGTGCATAGCGCCGTGCCCTTCCATTTGCGCCAGAAATGGGAATTCATCAAACACAGTATGCAAAATCCCAATTTGTCGGGCGCATTGCAAGCCACGATACGCATGACCGTTTCACAGGGTACTGCGTGTGCTTATTGCATCGACATGAATGCCGGAATGCTGATGAATATGTTCGGCTGGACAACGGAGCAAGTGGCAGCAACGCAAGCCGACCCCGCCAACGCCAATCTCGATGAGCGCGAAACCGCCCTGTTGCTGTTCATCCTCAAAGCGGTGAAAGATTCCAACAGCACCACACAAGCGGATGTGGATGCGCTACGGGCATTCGGCTACAGCGATGAAGACATTTACGAAGGTTTGGCACTGGGGGCATGGATGGTGGCAGGCGATATTGTGTCGAATGCGCTGCACGTCGAACGCGATTTTTAAGCAAACGACAGGTGCCAAGCTGCTCTATCAACGCCAAGGAAGGCATAATGTCGTATCAACACGAAGAGGAGAAGCATCCGCTATGAAACTGTTCTATTCCAACACTTCGCCTTATTCACGCAAAGTCCGTTTGGTCATCCTCGAAAAAGGGCTGGGCGAACAAGTTGAAACCATCCTAGTTGACCCTTTCGAGGCAAACACAGCCCTCAACGCTGCCAACCCCTATGAAGCGCTCCAAACACGCCCGTCAATGCTGGCGACCCGCCCCGCCTAAAGGCAAAAAAGCCTAATCAAGCAGGCTTACGCGCCCACGGCACAACGGCCGCCACTAACGCTTGCACCGCCACCAGCGGATCGGTTTCGTCCGTGGTTCTTACCCGCACACCGTATTGCTTCATTTGATTGATAAAACTTTTTCCACACGGGCCGGTGATCAAATAATCCAACGCTAACAACGGGTGATCACCGCGCTTATCCCACGCATGGATCGACATTTCCATCGACAATTCCAACGAATCAAGAGGCTGCACCGCTTGCTCAGCACTCCATTCATACATCAAAAAGCTGCGGGCTTTGCTGGCGTGTCCGGTAACGGTACGCAAATTTTGGCTGGTAACGCCGATTTTCATAACAATGGCTCTGTTGGCTAAAGGGATAGTGGACGTGCATGGTACACCAAAAAGCCCATTCCTTAGACACGCGGTTTCGCATGAGCGGGGCGAAACGCCTTGCATTGCGCCGCATCCGCTTCCAAATACGCCGCTTCAATCAAGTCCAAGCAATACGGAATCGCGGGGAACACCGCTTGCAAGCAATCATCAATCGCTGAGGGTTTACCCGGCAAATTCACGATCAAACTGCGTCCGCGTATCCCCGCCGTTTGCCGTGACAGAATCGCGGTCGGCACAAACTTTAACGAAGCCGTGCGCATTAACTCGCCGAAACCGGGCATCATTTTGCTACACACCGCCTCGGTCGCTTCTGGGGTGACATCGCGCAACGCAGGCCCCGTACCGCCCGTGGTCACAATCAAACTGCACCCTGCGACATCGCTCAATTCGCACAACGCCGCCTCAATATCTGCCTGTTCATCGGGAATCACTCGCGCCACCGCTTCCCACGGGTTGGTCAATACGCGACTGAACCATGCGTGGATGGCGGGGCCACCTTTGTCTTCGTATTCGCCCCGGCTGGCGCGATCGGAAATCGTCAAAATGCCAATGCGGGCAATGGGTTGAGTCATCGTATCCATTCCTATGTTGGGTAAAACGCAAAAAGGCACCCCAAGGGATGCCTTTTCATTCAGCGTGAAAGCTGAGAATTACTTTGCAACAGTCGGTGCAACAGGTGCAGCCGCTTGTGGCATCGTTGGCATTGCGGGTGCTGCCATTGGCGTGCTGCCCGCTTTGCTAGTAGCAGCATTGCCAGTGAAGTTACGGCTTTGTTCGGTGTAGCCATAACCGTTGCCTGCGCCATACCAGTCACCGTTGCCTTTACCGTTAGCAGCCATGTCGGTATCCATATTGGTTTTGCCTTTGCCTTTGAAGGTCAGACTGAAATCCACTTCGCCATCGGCATCGCCTTTACCACGACCGAAACCGTTAACATCGCCGTTACCCTTAAGGCGGATTTTGTGGCTGATGATCATGTGCGGGAATCTTCCACGGCTTGCTTAACGCCGTCCAGCAGCTTTTTGTTTTTGCGGGAGCGTGAGCCGTACAAACGGGCGGAAAATACCGTGATGATTTCCAGCACATCGGTTGCCAAGTCGTCTTCAAAGGTGGTGTCTTCACCTTTATTCACCATGACCACTTCCACCTGTTTGGCTTCACAGATGGAAAACACCAGTTCCGCCCCAAACCGCAGCAGGCGGTCTTTGTGGGTGATGACTAGCCGCCCGACGTTGCCGATAAGTATCTCATTCAGCAAGCGTTTCAGCCCTTTTTTGTAGTAGTTCATACCTGAACCAATGTCGGATATTAGCTCGAATGTCCAACCCTGTTGGGCGCAATAGAGTTCCAGCACTTGCTTTTGGCGTTCCAAATCGTCTTTTTGGTCGTGGCTAGAAACACGGGCGTAGGCGAGCGTTTTTCTGTCCTGTTGGCGCAGGTGCGTGGCGGGTTCAATTTGTGAAAGGCGGTAGCGGCGTTGGTTGCCTTGTGTCCGTTCCGGTATCAGTTTGCCGGACTCCTCCCAACGCCGTAAGGTCGTCGGGCTGATACCTAACCGTTTTGCTGCTTCGCTGATCGTGATTAACTTATCCATTTTGGATAGTTTAGTACAATTTTGTGGAAGTTTCTAGTTTACTGTTTCAAACCCTTGTAAAAAATACTCAGGCTTTTACCAACTTCACCCGCTCCATCACGCCACTGACGGCGGATTCTAATTGCACACGCATCCACTGATGAGCCGCGTCGCCCTGATGGCGTTTGTGCCACAGCATAAACATGAAAATGGACGGCATATTGAACGGCGGCGCACTCGATGCAAACCCCGCCAACGCCCCCATGCGCAGCATTCCCGGCGCAAGCGCCAGCAAATCACTGCCACGCATAAAACTCGCCATATCGGAAAAATTGGGGACGCGAATCGCGACTTGCTGCTCCAATTCGCGTGAAATCGGTGCAGCCAATGGCACAACGCGCTGCCCATCCACCAAATTCAAGCCGATATAACGCGCATTGCGGAAATCCGCCAAGGTACGCGGTGCTTCGCGGGCAGTGCTGTCATAGAAACAACGTGGCTGATCAATGAACAAGCGCTTGTACAGAATATCCACGCCTTCCGGTGCAGCCGACGACAGCAGCAAATCCGCCTTGCCGGTACGTAACAAATCCAATGAAGGGTATTCCGAGATAATGGTGCGCAGCGAAAACTCTTTGGTTGCACTGGCGACTTGCCGATACAGCTCTGGCAAAATCAGGTCACGCAAGAAATCGTTTGTACCCACCGTGAAGTGCATCGCGGTCTGTTTAGGTTTGAACACCTGTTCAGCCGTTAACTGCTGCATTCCTGCCAATACCACGCGCATTTGCTCGCCGAGGCTTTCCGCTCGTGCCGTGGCGACAATCTCTTGCCCGCCGGTACGTACAAATAACGGGTCGTGAAATACCGAACGCAGTTTGGTGAGGCAATTACCAATAACGGTTTTGGTAATCCCCAACTTATCAGCGGCGCTGGCAAGCGACCCCTGTTCCAGTACGGTCAGGAAGACGTGCATCGAATAGCCATCTAAGGCGAGGTAGTCGTGATCTTTCATGCTAATGATGTTAGCAGCTTGTTTTTATTTGTAAAAATATATAAAAAAAATTTTGTAATTAGTTTTTTTTGGTCAATACCCAGCAGTCGGGTAAAAACCACCGCACATCAGAAAAATGCCAGAATTAGCAGCACTAAACCGATCACCATCAACAATAAAACAAATAACAACGATAAAAAGCCAAGAATAAGTGATAGCGGGTTCACCAGCGTACCGATGCTGATATACGACCCCAGCAGCTCCCGCGCTTCTGTTGCCATCGAGCCAATGCTCCACAAACTTTTCGCCGAACTTAAGAAACCCAGCTTTTTGACCTGCCCAGCACGGATACCTTGCACCGTTTCCTGAATCTCGCCTTTGGCATCCGTCATCATGCGCCCCGCGATATTGGGCAAATCCTTTAATTCTTCCAACGCCCACCAGAAACGCAGCAAGATCAGCAGCGGCAGCAAGACCACGCCCGCCACAATGAGCGCACTGGTTAGCGACCAGCTTTTGAGGAAAAACAGCCAGATGAAAATCCACACATCCAGCCCCACGCCCAACAAGGCGGCAAAGCGCACCTTGTCAGACACGCTATCCACCAACGGTAACAGGCGTTCAAAAATGGTTAGCAGGCGTTGCTGCTTGTCGGAGGTGTCTACCACGGGATCGTACTGCCATCAATGTCAATCAAACGCCCAGAATCCGCCAAGGTCACGTTTGCCAAATTGCGTTTCAACGCGGTCACGGACTCTTCCACGGAAAGCTCGCCGTTAGCCCCGCCCATATCGGTGCGTACCCAACCGGGGTGCAGTGCCACGACACTAATGCCCTTGCGTGCTAAATCGTGCGCTGCACTTTTGTTGACCATATTCAACGCGGCTTTGCTGGAGCGGTAAATGTAACTACCGCCAGAGGTGTTGTCGGTCACGCTGCCCATTTTGCTGCTCATATTGGCAATGATTTTGCGCTCGCTTAAGGCAACGTTAGCGGCAAAATCTTGCATCATCAGCATCGGGGTGATGACGTTGATGTGCAGCACATCCAGCCATTCATCGGCTTGGCATTGCCCGAAACCTTGGGTACTCCAACTGCCCGATACGCCCGCACTGTTGAACAGAATGTCGATGGGCTGGCCTTTAAGTTGTGCCGCTAATGACGTGCGGTGCGCGGCGTTGGTGACATCCAACAAATACACCGCGATGTTGCCAGCGGATGCGGCTGCCAACTTATTCAAGTCGTGCGCATTTTCCGGGGAACGGCAGCAAGCTAGGACGTTCCAGCCATCCGCCGCGTACTGGCGGGTAAGTTCTAGCCCAATGCCTCGGTTAGCGCCGGTGATCAGAATGATTGCCATAGGGAGTTCTCCTCGTTTTAGTGGTGTGCGGATTATAGCAGTGTGTATGCAGCTTGTGGGGCATACCCAAAGCACAAGTTTAATTTATGATTTTAATTTATAGAGATAATGGGTTTATACTTAGACGGTATAGTTTTCCCGACGACAATGATTAATAACAATGGGGGTTTTCATGCGCGTGCGCACTCTTTTTTCATCTATAGTAATGTCCAGTGTATTGGTGGCGTGTGGCGGTGGTACGGGTGCGACCCTTACCTTGCCTAGCACAACGACTACCACGCCGGGTACAGGCACGGGGACTTCGACCGGAACAGGTACAAGCGGTACAGGCACTTCGACTGGAACAGGTACGTCTACGGGTACAGACACGGGGACTTCAACCGGAACAGGTACATCTACGGGCACGGGGACAACGACCACCCCTAATCCCCGCACCTTAACCCGTAGCGTCTTGGATGCGGACTATAGCGATGCATTGGAACGTTTAATTACCGTCAGCACCTCGCCCGATAATGCCCTCACCATCATCAACCCAACGACAGGCGAACAGCAAGCCGTGCCGTTGAGCCTTGCACCGACTAGCCTTGCGCTGAGTCCAGACGGTAAAACGGCGGTAGTCGGGCATAAGCACGGTGTTACCCACATCAACTTGCAAACCGCCAGCGTGCTGGATTTCTACGACAATATCGGCTTTGATGTATTTGATATTGCCTTGGGATCTAATGGTATCGCTTATGCCACACCTGCTAATAATTTGTGGGGAGTATTGCAATCCATCAATCTGGGAACAGGACAAGCACAAGGCAGCATCAATGTAAGACAGATAAGCGGCTCTTACGTGCAAATCGTGCCTAGCTTGAATGCGCTGTATGTTCTCGATATGGGTCTACCGAGCACCCTCACCGATTTATTCAAGACCAATCTGGCAACCCCTCCCACTGGACTGTACGACTCACCGTTTAATGGTGACTACGACCTTGGTGGCAAAAATGCCAAGGGCTTTTGGGTAACGGAAGATGACGCTTACATCCTCACTGCTGGCGAAACCTTATTCCGCACGGCTGCCACGCAAGACCAAGACATGCTCTATCAGCGCAGCCTGTCGGACAATGATAACGACTCCACCACCACGCTACTGCACGCCGACCATTCGCAGGAAACGGGCAAATTCGTGGTCATTCTGGATAAGGGCATTACTGGCATGAATTCGGATTACCGCCTGAAAACCTATACCGCGCCACAACTTGCCTTGAGCGAAGAGAAGAAACTCAGCGAAATGGATCTGGATAAAAGTGCCGATCCAGTGATTCCACAGTTCGCATTCTTCAATAGCGATGGCACGAAACGCTACGCGGTGTTGAAACAAGGCACGGGAACTTATTTGCTGGCGTTCTAGTCATTACTTTCTCGTATGTACTAATAATTGGGGCTATTCATGAAAACAACACACATCCTGCCTGCACTGGTGGCAGGCACACTTTTAACCGCGTGCGGCGGGGGTACAACCACCTCTAGCAGTACCACGGGTGGCACAACCACCCCACCCACCAGTGGCATGGATACCACGCTGGCAGATGCTAACAGCGTCTATACCGGCAGCCGTTCCTTAGCATTGCTGAATACCGCCAACAGCATGGCATTCGTCAATCTGGTGTTAGGCACAGAAAATATCAACGATAATATTACCGCGCCGCAACGTCCTGCCGATGCCAGCACATCCGCTGCAACCAGCACCGCACAAGCCAACCTGTTGCAATCCCAACGGATTCTGTCCTCACTGGCGGCGCAACACATTGCCGCGCAACGCTATCAAGCGCGTGCAGTCAACGAAAGTGAGGCCTGCCCCAATGGCGGTACAGCAACACTCACAGGAAACGTCGACGACGCTACCTTTACTGGCACACTGCAAGTCACTTACAACCAATGCAAGAGCGAAAACGTCGTCACTAATGGCAGCGCCCTGCTGGTTGTTCATGCAGTCAACGTCGCATATGCTACGCCGACATCTTACACCCTCAGCATGAAAGGCGTAGGTGTTCGCGTCGACGATGTGCCTTATACCGCGACAGGCACACTGCGCACCGACCTAAACGTCGCCACTGGGCAAAGCACCTTGCTGGTCAACCAATACCAGCGCAACCTCAGCACGGGCAAACAGCAACTCGCCGAAACCGTGAAAATGGTTGTCGAAAGCAGCGGCTACACCGACATTAACGGTAAATTCTGCGAAGGCGTGCAAGGGTGCGTCACCGCCAGCACAGTGAAAGCCTTTATGTTTGCGGCGGATGGCGTACCCATCGAAGGCGAGTTAGCCTTGCAGGGTGCTGCCAACAGCAAAGTTCAAGTGATTGCGCAAGGTTACGACACCTCCACCCCACCACAGCGCAAGTTACAGGTCAATCTGGACAGCAATGGCGACGGCGTATACGAATCACCGTCGGTGCGTAACGAATCCGTACTGAAAAACTTTTCGGTCAGCACCAATACCGCGCCCACAGCGGTCGCTACCCTGCCACAAGCCATCACACTGGGTACAACTATCACGCTGGATGGCAGCAAAACCACCGACCCCGACGGCGATTTCCTCGCCTATCAATGGACGTTGGAAAGCGCCCCGCAAGGCAGCACTGCCGCACTCGTTGCCGCCAATACCACGACTGCCAGCTTCACGCCCGATACCCAAGGCACGTATACTTTCAGCCTGAAAGTAACCGACGCGTTAGGCAATACCAACGTTGCCAGCAAAAACATCACCGTCATGGCAACCGCCAACCCCTTAAGCGGCAACGTGATTGATGCGGCATACAACAACGCGACCGACCAACTGCTGACCGTTAGCAGCCAGCCCAGCAATACGCTGAACCTCATTAATCCCACCAGCGGCAGGCAACAAACCATCGCCTTGAAACTCCCTCCCACCAGCCTCGCGCTCAGTGCAGATGGCAAAACTGCCGTCGTTGGTCACAACGGCGCGATTAGCCATATCGACGTGGAAATGGGGGAAGTCATCAACTTTTACGGCAATCTTGGCTTCAACGTGTATGACGTAGCGTTGGGCAATAATGGCAAAGCCTACGCCACCCCACCAGCGGGAATGCAGTGGAGCTATTTGTACGTGATTGATCTTGCCAGTGGCAAAGTGCAAGAAGACAACGGCACACAACGCCTGTTCGGGGGCGCACACCTGCAAGCCGTACCAAGCCTAAAAGCGGTTTACACGCTGGATACCGGTTTTGAGAGCAATGATTTAAACCGCTACGACACCAGTGCCGCGCAACCCAACTGGTTGTATGATTCGCCCTATCAAGGTCAATACGATGTTGGCGCAGCCAATAGCAACCTGTGGAGTACGGATGATGGCATGTATTTGCTGACCGCAGGCGGCAGCTTATTCCAAATAGCGGCGCAAAAAGACGCGGATATGCGTTACCAACGCACCGTCGCGGATGATGATGACAAACCTGCCACGTATTTGTTACATGCCGACCATTCGCAAAAAGCTGCAAAATTTGTGGCGATTGAAGCGGCGGAAAGCTATCGCTTGAAGACGTACACCATGCCGTTGCTGAACCTCGACAACAGCTTATCGTTGCAAGGCTTGAGCATTGATGGCAGCAGCACGGTGGTCAAACCGAGCTTTGTGTTCTTTAATGCGGATGGTACGGAGCGTTACAGCGTGCTGGAGCAAGGTAGCAAAAGTTACGTGATGGCGTTTTAAGTATTCAGATTATCATCTGAACCTAACGTGAGCCGCTATTCTAGCGGCTCACTGTGCCGTGGGGGTGTCTCCGTTCTTACATTAGAACACGACCAGCCAATCCTCTTCCCGTGCCTGTACTTTAGTGTAGCTGACACCATGCACTTTGAGACCCTTCATATCCAACAGGGTAATCAGCCCTCCAGAATTGCCCAGTTTTACCCCTGCCCCCAGTTGCACGCTGACTGTCCCGTGGGCAGGCAAGCTGCCAGACAATGGGCATTTGCGCTTTTGCTGGTCGGCGATGTGCCAGCCGTTCAGGTCAATGGCTTGCGGTGATGGGTTGAGCAGCAACACGGTTTCCACTTCTGGGTCTGGCCCGGCGGGGTTTACCATCGCTGCCACAATGCGCACCTGCTTGTCTGTGGTTTTGTCCTCATCCCCCTCAAGCGCATGACCGGTTTGGTCATCTGTATGCCAAGACTGTGATTGGAATGCGAGAAAGACGCCAACCCATTGCCGGGTGGAAGGGAAGTGGAACAGCAACCCGCCGTCCTGCCATACCCCATCATCCTTGCGGTAAGCAGCATCGTTGCCTTGGTTCATGTGGATGTCATGGATGCCATTGCCGGGCTTAAAACCGAAAATCTTGTCCTTCAGATCCTGTTCTGGCCCCCAGCGTTCACCAAAGGCAAACACCTGAGCATCCTGCTCACTGATGGCACGAGCCACCAGATGTTCGATCCGGTCGTTCAGGTCATTGCTGGGGCCTGGCAGGTTGTGGGGCAGCGTGCGCATCCCGTCTTTGTCGAACAGGTTGCCGCGTACAAAATCCAGTGCTGCCCCGCCCGCTTGGGAGGGAATCAGAGTGAAGCCCTCTGCCAGCCCCGCCAGCCGATTCAGGATCGGGTGTTCAAAAGGGTCGGCGATGAGGTAGAGCAATTCCGGCTTGTCGCCTTTGGATTTGACGTTGACCGCCAGACGGTAGTCCACGCCTGCGCTGCGCACTTGAACCTGATAGTGAGGGGTATCCTGACCATCCTCACGTTTTCCGGCAGTGGCTTTGCCTACCAGCACCCCGTATTGTTTCAAAGACATTGTGTTGTACCTCGCTTGGCTAGTTGATATGTCATGCAAACGGATCATGGCTTGCCATAACCCATTCATCCCGCTGAAGTTCAGGCGCACACCGGATTCGGCGGTCTGTACCGTACCCACCAGCCTTGTCTGAATGCAGCCCGTGGGTACGGTAAAACCTGACGCCACCGAACTAATGTCCAGTAATAGTTTGTTCACAGGCAGATTAGCACCATCACCAAATTTGACACCGATAGAAATACCCAAGCCCCACTTAATATAAGGGTGGCTTACTACGTCGAATCTTGGCCAAACAAAGTCATTTTGCGGTGATAAGCTCAAGCCATCGTGAGACGCGATTTTCATTGAGTCAAAAGAAGTAAGTGCGCAAAAACTTAGGCTCATGTACTTATGCGTTAATTACCCATTTAATGCAATCCGTAAGCTCGTGTTTTTGGGCAGTGCCTTTCGGGATAAACTACAATTAACACGACCTTAGTCCGATCAATCTATCAAGGGTATAACTATTTTTGCTTTTCCTTACTAAGAAACTTTGAATACAAAGACACCACGATCAAGGTAAGCTCCTACATCGTGCCAGTTGAACCGCATCAGGCAACTGTTACCGATATAGTTGGTTTTCTCAACAGTAGCAGGCACCTTCAGGGTAAAGTTCAGTGTCGCTGAAGCACCCGCCGCTAGCGTTAGACCACTGAATGACGGCATGGTCAAACGAGGAAAGCGGTTATCAACATTTAGCAAGAACGTCCCCACTACGGGGTCAATATTGCCAGAACCCACCCATACATGTGCAAACAACCAGATAGCTTGTGTTGGGTCGGGATTATAGATACCGAGATTATAATTGATCGTACCTCCCGGCATCGTACTGCCCCAGCCTTGGGATATGATCATCGGCGAGTCAACACGCCTAAGCTTTTCCTCAATTTCTTCAGGCGTAACTGCCGTGAAATTCACTTCCTTGTTTTCCTGTTTCTGTTTTTCGATAACTTTCTCGATTTTTTTAATATGTTCTCTGACCTCTTCGGCCGGGAATTTGATTTTGGTAGTCATACTTAATACCTCACTAACATGGATGGGATCAACCGTTCAAAATTTACTGAAAAAATCAGTAAAAACCATGAGTATCAGTATCAATGTAGGCAGGTCTTTTTGACTGGCACTTTCTTGCAAAATACTGGTACTTTTCTGCTGCCATTACTCCCTTTTCCCCAGAACGACAAACTCCTTAAGCTGTTTATGGGCTTTGCGTCTGTTTGTTTTCGTCCGCACACGTTTTCAAACGGATCATGGCTTGCCAAAGCCCATCCATTCCCGTGAAATGCAAACGCAAACTGGATTCGACAGCCTGAACCGTGCCTACGGTGCTATCAGGCTGTTGGTTATCGAAGCGGTAAAATCTTACGATGAAACTTTGCTCTTCCACATGAGGCGACCCCATCTGCTTGGTGAATAGGAAACGTCTCTAGCAGGATAGGGGATGGTGGGAATGTCTGTTTAGAACTTTGTTGCAAAACACTGGCAATTTTTTGCATTTAATGTGAATGCTCAGAGAGAGGCGGCACGCGCCCAGATTTCCTTGTACAACTTCACGGTTTCAGTACCGGGCATGACGCCCAACCCCTTGCCCAGCACTTCACGGCAACGCTCGTAGGTGGCAAGGGCTTCAGAGGGTTTACCTAACTGCTCATAACAACGCATCAGGCATTGGTAGAAGGTTTCGATCAGCGGGTCGATCTCCAGCCCCTTGCTGTAGACTCGGATAGCCTGTTCCCAGTCGGAGGCTTTTTCCCAATAATCACCCACCATCAAGGTGAAGCGTAACATCCGGCTACGCAGGCGTTCTGCCATGTCCAGTGCCCAGCTTTGTTGCGCCCCTTTGCCGAGGAATGGTCCAACGTATAAGGTGCTGGCAGCGTCCCAGAGCTGTTTGACCCCCGCAGCATTGGTCTGAGGGCAATCCAATTGCTGCCTAAGCCGCTCCAACGTGCGTTCAAACGCCCATACATCCAGCCACACATGACGGGCATCGAAAGAAACGTTGCGGTCTTTGAGGACAATGGCTTGTTCTACGCCGAGTGCTTTTCTGAGGCGGTGCAAGGTGGTGTTGAGGGAGCGGGTAGCAGCGTCACCGCTAGCGTCTGGCCATAAAGCATCCATCAGCCGAGTATCGCTGACATCCCGCCCGCCAAAGGCGACCAGCACTTTCAGCAGTTCCAGCGGGCGGTTTTTTGACGGGGTGTCAACGGGCAGTGGTTCACCGCTAACCTCAACAGCAAAGCGCCCCAATGTTTGGATCTTGACCGACATCGGCCAGTTGGCGGGGAGACGCTCAGGTTCTTTCGGGATCATTCCGGCCTGGCGGATGAGTTGCTGCACCTGCGCGGTGGCGATGTCCTGTTCCAGTGCAAACCGCAACAGCGGTTCAATCCAGTTGGGGAATGACCATAAAGGCAAACCCCAACCCTGTGCCTGCCCCTGTTGCAGCGCATTGGCGAGCAAGGTAGCCGCTGCGTTTTCATCCCCCATACGCAGCCGAAACCACGCTTCGGATAAACCGCAGTCATACACAAGCTGTTGATAGTGGGAGTCTCCCCAAGGGATTCTGGCCTGATCAAGCAGGGCTAGGGCTTCTGCTTGATTCCCCGTCATAAACAAGGCCAGCGCCAACCCATGACGGCAACGCGCCAGCGGATAGACTGCGCCGTTTTCCAAAGCCAGTTCCAACGCCGCCCGCCCATGATCCAGCGCATCGGCAAACGCCCCAGCCACCAGCGCCCGCCAGTTCAGCAGCAGCCGATAATGTACGGTGTGAAAATTCGGTGGCTGGGTGGACAGAATTAAGCGCATCGTATTCAGGTGGCTATCGGCTTCCGCTAGCCTAGCCTGCATCAGCCCGTTATACGTACCCACTGCCAGCAGGAACAGGTCGTACACATGCACGCCGCTTTCCTGCCCCAACGCCAATGCCTTGCGCACATAATCGCGGCTGGTATCGTACTGCCCCGCAAAACAGTCGATGAAACCCAGCGAGAGCAGCAAATGGAGCTGTTCGAGCGGGGAATATCCCGCCTCATTGCCCGTTGCTTCATACAGCCGCACGGTCTTACCCCAGTGGATCAAATCGCCGCGCCCCGCAATAAAAAAGCCGATAGCAGAACCCAGTTGCCAGCGCAAATTCGCCTCCAGCGGCAACGCCCACAGGTGGCGGGCACGTGTCAGCAAGTGTTCGGCCTGCGGATGCGCGGGGCAACGGAAGGAAATGCCCATCAGTACCGCCGCCACCACTTTGGCTTCCGTGGCGGGTGAGGCAATGTCCGGTTCAGTAGCATACAGTTGGTCAAAGCGTTGTAACCACAGATCCATGCCCTGATGGTTCTGCTGGGTCATCCACGACATCAAGATGACACTGGCAATGGTCAGGTACATACCCGCTGTTTCCCCCCTACTGGCAAACAGCGGGAAAGCGGCGGCGAAACAGTGTGCGGCGGCGGCAGGGTTGTGTCCATCCACGGCGATGCCCTGCCAATAGAGCAGCCACGGCGTGGTATTCACCAAGCTATCTGGCAGGCGTTGCAACCAACCCAACAACGTCTGGTTGCGCCCTTCGGCAATGAGTTGGGTAGCTTGTGAAGTAATGAGGGTCGTGGCGGTTTGCCAATCACTACCTGACAACGCCAACTCAAGCGCGGCTTCTAGCTGCCCAGCTTCCAGCAACACCTGAGCGGCTTGGCGGCGCAGGCTATCAAGCTGTTCACTGCCCCAGCGTTCCCGCCCTTGTTTGAGCAAGAATTCGCGGAACAGGGGGTGGTATTTGTAAATCAATGCCTGTTCGGTGGTGCGGGTGAGAAAAAAGTTGCGTGCGTATAACTCTTGCAGAATTCGTTCGGTGTGGGGATGCCCCGTCAATTGGCATACCTGAGCAGGTGGCATCATGGGCAGCAACGCTGACTGGAGCAAAAATGCCTGCTTTTCTGCATTGAGCCGCTCAAACAATTCGCTGGCAAAATAATCGAAGATCAGTGCATGACTACGCTCGTCTTTCCACAATGGGGTAAGTGCTGGGCTTTGCTGCCATGCGCGGCACATCAGGATCAAGCCCGCCGCCCAACCATCCACCGTTTGGTGAATTTGGCGGATATCGGCATCACTGTAGCGGGTGGCAAAACCATCCCCCAGCAGCCGGATGATGCCAATGGCCTCCTCTTCTGTTAGCCGCAGTCTATCCGGGTCGATGAAATGGACGGCATGGCGGGCAGCAAACCCCGCAACCCAAGCCGGAGGCTTTTCTCTGCTGAGGAAGAAGGCGCGGCATCCATCGGGCAAAGTGGCAATAACTTCGCGGAACAAAGGCTGCAACGGCGAGCTGGGTGGCAAATCCTGAAAATTATCAAAGACAAAAACGGCGGGGGGATCGATTCCGGCACACAGGCGTTCGATGAAGCGGCGGGTGAAGGTGGCAAGGTCACCCTGATATTCCGCTGCCAGTTTGGGGAGGGGTAGGTCTTGCTTGCATAAACGATAGGAGGCCAGCGCCAAATAATGGAAAAAAGTCGCGGGGTCGGTGTCGCCGCTATCAAGCTGATACCAGAGTGCCGGGATGGCGCGACTTGCGAGGTAATCGGCAATCAGTGTGGTTTTGCCTGCGCCTGCGGGGGCTGAAATCCAGATTAGCGGCTTAGGGAGGGTGGCCTGCAATTGCTGGATAAGAGCGTTGCGGGAATAAATGTTGCCGATTTTGGGCGGGTTGATTTTGACGGATGATTTCCATGTGGGCATTGCTATCCCCTGTAACACTCGGTTACAAGTGTAGTAGGCGGTGGCGGATGAGGGTAGTGATAAATATCAAGCATAAGGTAGGTCGGGGGAATCATGGGGATATGAGGCATGATCGTAGACGGATCGATCCCAGTGCGCCAAATTTTATTTTCTTGCAAAAAAATACAACTAACGTGCAAAAAAGTTCTAACCATTATTGAAAATAAATCTATAGACTTTGCCTTGGTTCATTATTTAAAAAATAATGAAGGATGATGATGTTTCATATCCATGACAAAGAGAAATTGACCTAAGTCTTCAGCATTTAACGAATACCTGACGCGTATGGGGTAGTGTCTTTTCGCGGCAGGAATAACGCTTAACAATGGGAGAATATAAAATATGAATGTTTCCAATGATATACTCAATAAAATCAGAATAAGTGCAAAAGCGAAACTGCAAGTCAGACACGACATTAGAACTAACCGTGTAAATCTCTACATGTCCAACCGGAGCGTTCCAGCGGGAGATGATGTGGTTCTGGGTCTGAATCGCCGTATTACTCTGCCTAGGGAATCAGTCATCGTGCTGGTGGATCATGCACCGCTCTATAACTGGGGACATTCTTGCGAACATATGCTGTATGACGCCAAAACTGGCGATTATTACGATACCCATCCCTCGCAGTTTCCACCAGCAGATTATTACCACTCACCCGATCATTACGACGCGATTCATGCACCTGTGGCTATACCTACACTCACCAGCGGTGTAGCGGTCGCAGCGCAGCCCACAAGTATTCCAGAACTCAATTATGCGATTGCCAATACTACCGGAAAAAAATATGCAATCTTGTTTTCCGGGATGTCCAATAACCGACATTTGAACGATCTCGAGTTTCTCTACCGGACATTGGTGGATGTCTACACGTTCGATCCGGTGAATATCACCGTGCTCAATTATGACGGCACGGTCAATTATGCAGGTACTCCGCAGCCAGTCACAACGTGGCCTGGCAATAACACACCTTATCGCATCAAGGTCAATGGATCGGGAACCAATACGGCTCTCGGACAGGCACTGGATGCCATTAAGACAAAATTGCAATCCAACGACCTGCTTCTCGTTCATACCAATAATCACGGTGGCGGGCCGACTAGTGATCCAGAAGCATGGCTTTGTTGCTACCCCAACTGGAACAGCTTCACCGCTACCGATTTTGCCAACAAGGTCAAAGTGCTGCCGGTTTTCGGGAGCTTGGTGGTAATGATGGAGCAATGCCATTCCGGTGGCTTCCAAGATGCGGTACTGAATAATTCCAAGGCTACCTGTACTTCTTTCGCTGCGGCATGTATCGCGACTGCCAATTCCATGGGTGGTGCGGATTTCGATCCATTCGCCAAGGATTGGATTGCGGGGGTTACAGGGCGCAATCCTAATGGTTCGGCGCTTTCCACTACGGTTTCGGAGCCAGCTTCGGCATATGATGTCTTCGCCTACGCCAACGCTGTCAAGGTTGAGGGAGACTCCCCGCAGTTTGCCGACAAGCCTGCGAATTGCGGAAAGTCGCAGTATCTTACTGGCATTCCGCAGAAGACGTTCTCTGCGGTCATTGCATCAGGTAACAGCGATGGTCGACTCGAGGTATTGGCCATCGGTACGGACAATGCGTTGTGGCATATCTGGCAGACAGCACCCAACAACGGCTGGAGTGCTTTGGCTAGCATGGGCGGCATCGTGAAAGAAATTGCGGCGGCAAAAAACCAAGACGGTCGACTTGAGGTATTGGCCATCGGTTCGGACAACGCCTTGTGGCATATTTGGCAGACAGCACCCAACAACGGCTGGAGTGCTTGGGCTAGCATGGGCGGCATCGTGAAGGAAATTGCAACGGCAAAAAACCAAGACGGTCGCCTCGAAGTATTCGCCATCGGTTCGGACAATGCGTTGTGGCATATCTGGCAGACGGCACCCAACAACGGCTGGAGTGCTTGGGCTAGTATGGGCGGTGGGGTAAAACATATCCGGGCGGGCAACAACGCTGACGGTCGCATCGAAGTGTTTGCTATCGGTACGGACAATGCGTTGTGGCATATCTGGCAGAAGGCATCCAATAACGGCTGGAGTGCTTGGACTAGCATGGGCGGCATCGTGAAGGAAATTGCGACGGCAAAAAACCAAGACGGTCGCCTCGAAGTATTCGCCATCGGTACGGACAATGCCTTGTGGCATATCTGGCAGACGGCACCCAACAATGGCTGGAGTGCTTGGGCTAGTATGGGCGGTGGGGTAAAACATATCCGGGCGGGCAACAACGCTGACGGTCGCATCGAAGTGTTTGCTATCGGTACGGACAATGCGTTGTGGCATATCTGGCAGAAGGCATCCAATAACGGCTGGAGTGCTTGGACTAGCATGGGCGGCATCGTGAAGGAAATTGCGACGGCAAAAAACCAAGACGGTCGCCTCGAAGTATTCGCCATCGGTTCGGACAATGCGTTGTGGCATATCTGGCAGACGGCACCCAACAACGGCTGGAGTACATGGGGAAAGCTGACTTGACATCCAAAGTCGGGACGGAAAGAGGGGGATTTCCCCTTTTTTCGCTGGCTTGGTGTCTAATGTTGTGCCTGTTTTATATTTTTGCGAACCCGATGCAATGCTTGACTGGAGAAGGGAAAATGGATTTATCCGATAACAGGATGCTTGAATTACTAGAGCCTCTGATGCCATTGGATCGAAGCGGCGAAGCCGTCGTGTATCTGGATACACAGTTGATGCCCCAAGGAGCAAGTATCCGGCTGGGGTCGAGAGAATATCAGATACCCTTTGTTGGCTACTTCTTGTTTGTCGATCTGATGCCCGAAGCTAACTGGAGTCATCCCGCCATGGGGGTTTTCATAAGTCGAGAAGGCGATAAGGTATCCTCCGTAAAAGTCGAATTTCCGCCGTTCTTCGGCGACCCGCCAGCAACTTATCGAAGACTTTCTCTTGAAAACCGATGACGGAATCCAGTTGCCAGCGCAAATTGGTTTCCAGCGGTGTCTCCGTGCGGCTTAAACAGCGGGAAGGCGGCAGCAAAACAGCGTTCGGCTTCAGCAGGGTTTTCCATCCACGGCGGCTATCAATGCTGACTGATCATGAGGGGTCACGGATAACATATTTACAAACCAAACAGGCATCTTTTTTATCTTGGAAAAACCAGCGACAGGTATCCCGTATCCCACACTTGGGCAACGCTGTATTGGCTTCAGGAAGGTTGGCTTTCATGGCAACCGCCACATCGGCTAATCCACAATGCTCCGCTTCCCACTGGACACAATCCTCTTTCATGCAAGAACCGGAAAATCTCAGGCGTTTTCCTGTGGCTATCCCTTGCTTGCTGAAATCATCCAGCAGTGCCTGTGTCAGTTTGATATTTGGCGAGAGATAAGCAACAGAACCGTTATCCTGTACGATTCCCAATAGGGATGAGCCAATCTCAGGAGGGGCACTGGGGCAAGTTGATGCAGCTATTTTAGGCGTACTCATTAACGTGATCCTCAATACAGAGCGATATGGCACAGTGGGGCTGTCGATCAAGAACAACCCCAGCGGCTGATGATTACATAGCAGGCAGTGTTCGCCGTATTTCCTCTTCTTTTTTGAAAGCATCCACAAGGGATGCTTGATCTTTAATTAAAGCGAGCATTCCGCCATTAGGTCTGTCCATCTTTAACGAGCCAATTAATTTGCTAATCCTGCTTTCAGGGGTTGCAATGACTGTTTCTGTCACTGCTTTTGCGATGGCAGCCGCAATAGTTGCGTGCTGTTTGTCAGTCAATTCAATACCTGAAAGTACATATTCAAATTTATGAGTGGTTGGTTTTGTGCTCATTTCAAATTCTCCTGTGCTTTATCATTCATGTTTAGTAACGGATGGTGAGGATGAAATTATAATAGTGTCTGAAGGCATGACTTATCACTCCTTTGTATAATAAAGCTAAACAACCAATAGCTTTGCAAATGTTATCGCTCTCTCGTTTGCTAGCCAACAACCGTCAACGCCCTGATGGCGGTGGCGCTGTCTTGTGACTTTGGAAACAGCCAATCCATGTCACATTCGGCATAAATATTGAACCTAATATTGGTAATGCCGCCCGTAGCGGTTGAACCAGCCTTGCCTTGTAAACTGATACTATCAGTATCGTCAACACCGAGGTAACCAGCAGGATCAGGAATAATAGGCATTGCATCTACAACCGGGAATGGGAAAAAAATTGTTGAGGGGGGGAATAAATACATCCCTGCAACTGAAGTTCCTGGTGTTAATTTGTTGGCTTCACTTGGATATAGGCTGGAATGTGCTTTGGGCGATGCTGGGACAATCAGTTTCCCTACAGATGAATTTTCTACCCATACATGCCAGATAACATTTTTCAGTGGAATATCTGCATTTTTGGCTTTCAACGTAAAGCCAAACTGCTCGTCTGGGCCAACTGTTAATCCTGCTGCCGGGTTAAGTGGTGAAATTGATACAGTAACTTTTGTGTCAATATAGTTAATAACAGCACTCCGAATATCTTGTAGGTTAATAGCCATGATAATTTCCTCATATTGATTTACATACACTCATGTCGCTTGACATGGTTAGAATAGTTTTTGGGGGAAATTAGGGCTTGTAGTTTTTTGCAAATGACTTGAAGTTTTTTGCTCAATCGTTGCTCTTTCCTGAAAGTCAGGCTGAAAGCACTGATGCCCATGTTGCAAACCTCTGCCACCGTTTCCTCCCGTACCTGTCGCTGCAAGAACGGCTGCAACGTTTCCAGACGAAACCCAACAGGCGCAGCAAAGACCGGAGGCTGTCCAAACTGAACACCGTTATATCTTGACTAAGTTCAGCGTCCCGCCCCCCCCCACGAACCCCAAAAATACAAAGTTACTTCGTGGCGCGGATGTGCTGGAAAGGGCGGGTTAGACAAAGGTTTACGCGAAATAAAAGATGCCTAAAACCTAATCAAATCTCCCGATTCTACGTTTTTCGCCTGTACATGTGAGATAGCCTCTTCGACTATAATGAGCAAGTAGAAAAGCTTGTCTAAGTACACTGCACTTTCAACTGAAATGCTTTTTAAATTAGTGATTAAGTTATCTAAAGAGGCGATAGCAAAGAAATTTTCTGCAACTCGTTGTTTAATAATATCTAAATTGGCATCTATTAAGTGATTGAATGCTTTTTTCTTTTGTAATTCCTTAGGGGATTCTCCGAGTGTTTTGTAGAACACTGTTCTGTCTATTTTCAGGCTATTTAAGATGTGGTGGGTATGGATAGTCATTTCCTGCTCATGGACATTAAATTTTAGGTAGTCCGTAATTTTTTTAACTGGCAGTAGTTGTGCTTTGAATATGCCTTTGTATATGTTTCTCCGCATAACTTCAGCATCAATTTGATTGATCAGACTCTCTGACCTAATATAACAGTGCTCTAATAAAACAATCAGATTTGAGATTTCGTTGATCATGCGCACGAAACCTGCTGTATCTGTATAAGAACCGGGAACTAGCTCATTGTTCATACTAGAATGCCTAATTGGCTCAGCCACGACATCCCAATTCATGTCCCCAAAGATAGTTTGCCAAGGTTTGGGGAATGACCGTGTATAGACATCGGCAGCTCGATTTACAAAAGTTGTATTGTTGAGTATATTTTTCAAACTTGCAATTGAGGGCGCAAAAGCATTGAAGTCTGCCTTCATAGAAGCCAAAAAATCTGCTGTAGATACTGTTGTTTTGTCTTTTTCCGCTTGCGTTAACTTACTAAAATCTGTAGGGTAAATGTAGCGATACAAATAACAATGCCTTACCATCAGATCCCATCCGCTACCTAATGCTATATAGAACGTGATAGCTGGTTTGTAAAACAGCGATAGTGTGTTTATTTCGGTATTGTCATTTCGGTAGATTTTTTGATAAAAGCGATGTGGTGTTTTAGAAGTCAACAGACTGGCTGCATAGTACGGAGACCACCATAACCCAAACATACTTGGCTTCCCGAAAATCTGCATTATCTCTGATGGATTGGGAGTATTAGTAAGTCCTGGCGCATATACAGTTGTGGTTGACATTGCTAAATAACGTTCTCCAAGGGCATTTAGCACAGCCTCACCGCCATCGCAACTTCCGTCAAATACCGACAAATCAACACCTTTATTGCCTATCAATTGAAATGAAGGGGCAAATTGGTCGTAGCCTACAATAGCACCGTCTTCAAATTGAAGTATATGTGTCAACGATACACTTTTAGTTGTATCACCTAAAGATCTACTACTTCCCCCATGCCCTGCTAAATATACAAAAAGTTTGTCGCTTGCTTTAAGGTAAAGAGCTAAGTTCTTCAATATCCCAATTCCTGTAGCAGCGTTAGGGGTAACAAACACAGTGTAGCCTCTGCTTCTCAAAAAGGCCGTAGTGCTATCGACTGAACCTTGCCACTGCGAGTTATAAATGATCAGCCCATAAGATTGTCCAAGACCTGCTTCCAAGTCATTATCGGCAGTGTTCAGTAACCAACCGCCAAAACGGGTGTCGTTAGGTGACATTGTAACTGCGTTGAAAGTATTACCTGATTGTTTCAATACCCCCATACCCCATGGTGAGGTAATTTGGATTTCGACTTGGCCATCGGCATCAAAATCGGCAGCGTAGTTGAGTCGATTATCTCGGGTATTCAATAGCCAACCGCCAAAACGAGTACCGTTGGGGACAGCGACACTCGAGTGTAGTGTTTTATCATTGAGTTTTAGTACGCCCAAACCCCAGTCGCTCGTGATTAAGATTTCAGTTTTTCCGTCGCCATCGAAATCCCCAACTGTGTTCATTTTGTTGGTTTTGCTGTCTAGTACCCAGCTACCCAAGTGATTGCCATTGTTGGCTGCGCAAATACTAGTCAAGTGATTGCCTTGTAGTTTGATTATGCCTATTTTGCTAGAGTTGCTGACTAGTATTTCATCTCTGCCATCGCCATCGAAATCTCCTACGACTTCGAATTTGTCAGCAGAAGTATCCAGCACCCAACTACCGAAATCTGTGCCATTAGATGCCATAACAATGGAAGTAAGGGTTGTGCCATTGAATTTGAGTATGCCTAAACCCCAGAGCGAAGTCACCACAATTTCCGTTTGCTTGTCACCGTCAAAATCGCCAACGAGAGTAAAGAAGTTGTCTCGGGTGTTCAATAACCATCCGCCAAATCGGGTATCATTCGCTGCGAGCATGAGAGAGGTGATGCCGTTATTGGCATATTTCAAAATGCCAATACCCCACGGGCTAGTCATTAATATTTCTTCTTTACCATCGCGGTCAAAATCAGCGGCGTGCAAAAACTGGTTGTCGGCGGTATTAATTATCCACCCGCCGTGCCGAGTGCCATTTTGTGCCATGGCGATAGAACTGAATTTACCGTTGATAAGTTTTAGTATGCCGATCCCCCACGGGCTGGACATCAATAATTCGGCTCTGCCATCACCATCAAAATCAGCTTTTAGTTCGGTATTATTATCTTTTGTATTCAATAGCCAACTACCAAATCGTGTGCCATTAGGCGACATGGTGTGTAGAGAGATGTTGTTTTGCGATAGACTTAGGAGTCCTAAACCCCATGGACTAGTGACTAATATGTCGGCTTTGCCGTCACTGTTAAAATCATTTTTCATAAATATCTCCTCGGTGTTTAGATCAAGGAAGAAGGTTTACCTCCGTGCCCCTGACGTCTCTTAAGAAATAAATTCGCAAATCGTTGATAGTTAAATGACTCTGTACACGACAAAAAATTCTGGCTGCTTGTAACTCATTGATTTATCATTCTTCAAAGTTTGCACCCACAACAACAAATCAAACACGTACAGGGCTACAGAAAATATCGAAACCGATAACTCAATTGCTGATGCTATATCTAAAATCACTCAAGTACTTATTATTTGCGGTGGTGGCAGTAATAATCTTCATATTATTCCCTCTCTACGCAATAACCTAGCCGTCAGGATAGGTGATCAATACTATTGACTATTAGGATTTTGTTGCAAATGACTGGTAGTTTTTTGCAAGTATTTCACCACCCTGCTGAAAAGCTGTAGGCGTCTGCCCCACGACCCGCTTGAATGCATCTCCTTATACACAAGTCCCCAAGCTGATGTAAGATAAGCAATTTTCGCCCATGAACGGGTCATCTAGCGAACTCACCGATCTTGATTTGGGAGACAAGCGTCTCGAAACACGCGCTGTCCATATTCTCAACGCTATGCTGAAAGCCCCCCAGTCCAGCATCCCTAGGGCTTGCCAAAGTTGGTCAAGCACCTTGGCGACGTACCGTTTCTTCTGGAATGAAGCGGTGAGCCATGAGGCTTTGATGGCATCCCACTTTGAAGCGACAGAGTACCGAATTCGTCAACTTGCTCCAACGGGCGCAAGCCTTGAATTACCCGGCTGACCTGCTGATACGGGCGCAACATAACCGTGCCTTAGGAGATGACCTCAAACTGTGGGATGCCATTGAGCAACAACAGGCGTTGACCCGTATCACCTTTACCAAACCACGCAAGCAGGGTGAAAAGCCCCGCAAAGTGGTACAAGAAATCAAGGTGTTACGTTATACCTTGCGTCCCAAGAGTCAGCATCCGATGCTATTGACCTTGGTTCAAGCCAAAGAAATCAACCCACCCGCCGGAAAATCTCCCCTTATTTGGCGTTTAGTCACCAACCGTTGTGTGGAAACAGCCGATGCTGCCTGTGAACTTATCGACTGGTATCGAGCGCGTTGGGAAATCGAGATGTTTTTTGATGTCCTGAAAGTCGGCTGCCGCGTCGAAAAACTGCAACTGGAGACCAAAGAGCGCATCGAAAAAGCCCTCGCGCTCTACATCATGGTGGCGTGGCGGATTATGTTTCTGATGCGGCTGGGGCGTACCTGCCCAGAACTCCCGGCTAATCGGGTGTTTGACCCGCTGGAATGGAAAGTCTCCTTCCGGCTCGGCAAAAAAGCACTACCCGATGGCATACCGACCCTCCATCAAGTGATCCGCAATCTGGCAGAACTGGGTGGCTTTTTGGGCAGAAAATCCGACGGCGAACCGGGGGCTAAAAGTATCTGGTTAGGCTATTCACGCGTGCTGGACTGCATTTATGGCATTCAGATGGCTAGTGAGTTAGGAATGGATTGATTTGTGTATAAGGAGATGGGTATAACCTTGTCACGGATTATCCACGGATCAGGTGTAGGTCTTACTTCCAGTAGATTTTTTAACAGCAACCATGGTTCATGAATAACTGGTATATCAATGCAAATTTTCTCACCATTTATTGTGATACAATAATTAAACTTAGACATAACCATCTCCTTTTGCTTTTCTATTGTCAGAATAATCGCTACCCACAGCAGTCATAATTACATTCCTTATCGTTTATGTTACTGAAAATAGGTTGAAAACTGCTAGGATTATTATGCTCAGTGCCAGTATTTTTTTGCAAAGTTAATAATATTTGAAAGCCCGTTGGTGTTTGTCCCATCAAGCGCTTAAACATCCTCGAAAAATACGATAAATCATTAAACCCCACCGTAAACGCCACATCCGTCACATTCACCCCCGACACCCGCAACAACTCACACGCCTTACCAATCCGGTAAGCCAGCAAATAGTCCCGGAACGTCTTCCCCTGCTCCTTCCTGAAAGTCCGGCTGAAAGCACTCACGCACATGTTGCAAACCTCTGCCACTGCCTCTTCCCGTACTGCTTCGTAATAATGTGATTCCACATAACTCACCGCTGCTGCCGTTTTGTGGCAAGCAACCGTGCGGAAGCGCAACTCATTAGGGATCGGGTTCGCCCCTTGTGAACAAGAGGCTATCATGGCCTCTTCCACACTCCCCACCAGCTCATGTTGCGAGATGGGAACCACCAAGTAGTTCGTTACGTGGTTACGTAATGCCCAGATTGCCAGCGCCTCCGAATGGTATTCGGTCAGCATCAACACCGGAATAGCCGCAAACCGCCGTCGGATACTGCTCAAACTGGATAGGGAAGGGATGTCAGGGCGGTCGAATTCAAACACCAGCAACCTAGGCGATTCACGCTCCGTCACGTTGCTGACATAATTAGGGGTTTCCACTTTCTCGACTCGCCAGCCACTGGGGATCAGGCGACGGTTACTAGGGGTGGTGCGGTTAAAGCGTAAATCAGCCCACACAATGCTTTCTGGACACATAAGTTAAGCCCTCAACGAATACTCTATTAAGGCTGTCCCTCAACAGCCCTCCCTCGCAAGTGACCCAAACCCAATTAATCAATAAAAACCTAATCGCGTTTCGAGCCTAATAGTTATTCTTCTTGATTGTATTATGGGCAAAATAACTTACAAATCCCTTACAAAAAGCATAGCTTTTGTTCAGAAGCACGAATTAGATAGATCAAAATTATCTATAAAATATTTTAATTTAATTATTAAAACAGTCAATTTAAGTTCTTCCAGACGAAAAAAAGCCCCGCTAGCTACCCAGCGAGGCTTTTTCTTAGCCCCTCGCCCCTTGAGGGAGAGGGGTTGGGGTGAGGGGTTTTACTTCTCAGCGTCCAACGCTTTCTTACGTTCTTGCGCTTCTTTGATGACCGCATCGGAAACCGATTTCGGGCAAGCCGCGTAATGGGAGAATTCCATCGAGAACTGACCACGACCCGAAGTCATGGTACGCAGTGTACCGATGTAACCAAACATTTCAGACAGTGGCGCTTCTGCCTTGATACGTGCACCGATAGGCGCGGCATCTTGGGATTTGATCATTGCACGACGACGGTTCAAGTCACCGATCACGTCGCCCACATGGGAATCCGGTGCGAATACGTCAACTTTCATGATTGGCTCAAGGATTTGCGGACCCGCTTTAGGCATGGTTTGACGGAAGCCGCCTTTCGCCGCAATTTCAAACGCAATGGCTGAGGAGTCAACCGCGTGGAAACCACCTTCGCGCAAGGTGAATTTCACGTCAACGACCGGGTAGCCAGCGAGTGGGCCTTTGCCCATGCTGTCTTTGAAACCCTTGTCGACCGCAGGCCAGAATTCGCGCGGTACAGAGCCACCGACGACCACAGATTCAAAGGTATAACCTGTACCCGGTTCGCCCGGTTCGATGGTGTAGTCGATTTTACCGTATTGACCAGAACCACCCGACTGCTTCTTGTGGGTATAGCTGTCTTCAACGCGAGTGGTGATAGATTCGCGGTAAGCAACCTGTGGTTTACCCACGTTAACTTCTACGCCGTGAGTACGCAGCAAAATGTCGACTTTGATGTCCAAGTGCAATTCGCCCATGCCTTTGAGGATGGTTTCATTGGTTTCTTGGTCAGTCTCAATGCGGAAAGACGGGTCTTCTTTCGCCATTTTGTTGAGGGCGATACCCATTTTTTCTGCACCGGCTTTGTTCTTCGGTGAGATAGCGATGGAGATGACCGGATCAGGGAAGACCATCGGTTCAAGTGTCGCAGGGTTTTTCGGGTCACACAGGGTATGACCAGTCTGCACGTTTTTCAGACCAACCAGTGCAATAATGTCACCCGCTTGCGCGAAATCAATGGAGTTCGCATCATCCGCGTGCATTTCCACCATACGCCCAACCCGTTCGGTTTTGCCGGTGAAAGTGTTGAGGATGGTGTCGCCGGTTTTCAGTGTACCGGAGTAAATACGCGTAAACGTCAGTGCACCGTATTTGTCGTCCATGATTTTGAACGCCAAGGCACGCAGTGGGCGGTTTGCATCAACGATAGCGAATTCGCCAGTCGGGTTACCTTCCAAGTCAACTTCAGGCTGTGGTTTTACGTCAATCGGGCTTGGCAGGTAGTCAACCACGCCGTCCAACACCAACTGCACGCCTTTGTTTTTAAAGGAAGAGCCAGCAAATGTTGGGAAGAAGTCCAAATTGATCGTGCCTTTGCGGATGCAACGCTTGATGTCTTCCAAGGCGGGTTCTTCACCACCGAGATACATTTCCATCAGGTCGTCGTCTTGCTCAACCGCCATTTCGATTAGCTTTTCACGCCATTCATCCACCAGAGCTTCCATATCTGCCGGAACGTCTTCAATGGTGTACTTCATCGGGTCACCGGAGCTGTCCCATACCCATGCTTTACGGGTTAACAGGTCAACCACACCCACGAAGTTGTCTTCCAGACCGATCGGTAATGTCATTGGCATGGGGCGTGCGCCGAGTACGTCTTCTACCTGTTTGACAACGCGGTAGTAGTCAGCACCAATACGGTCGAGTTTATTGATATAAATAACACGGGCAACGCCGGAGTCATTCGCATAACGCCAGTTGGTTTCTGATTGTGGCTCAACACCGCCGGAACCGCAGAATACGCCCACGCCGCCATCAAGAACTTTCAAGGAACGGTAAACTTCGATGGTGAAGTCAACGTGCCCTGGAGTGTCGATAACGTTGAAGCGGTGACCTTTCCAGAAACAGGTGGTCGCTGCCGACTGGATGGTGATCCCGCGCTCAGCTTCCTGCGCCATGAAGTCCATTGTCGATGCGCCATCATGAACTTCACCCAGCTTATGAATTTTGCCGGTGAGTTTCAGGATACGTTCGGTCGTGGTGGTTTTGCCCGCGTCAACGTGGGCGAAAATGCCGATATTCCGGTAAAGTGTTAAGTCAGTCATTTGTCCAAATCTCTAAGAATAAGCGCAGGAACTGCGGATAAGGGGGCGATTGTAATCCATCTTGCAGCACGGAGTAAGAGGAAATTCAAGCACGATTTGCAGAAACCCCTGATTTTTCTATTCTGCACACAATCTGCAAACTATTTCCGACGTATCTCCACATTATCGGGATAAAGCCTGCACATGTCTTACGTAGCATACAGTCCTGACACTACTCACCGAACGGGTACTGGAGATGACAACAATAATCTTCTGCTACGACCAGTTTTCCCGGCGGGGTTTTAGAAACCCTGAGACTCCTAGATCCCGATCGACGGTACGACACCCGCCGATTGGGGTTTCCTATTGTTTGCTACACTACGCCTTATGAATAAACACATACTCATTGCCGACGACGACCCGCATATCCGCGATGTGATTAGCTTCGCGCTCGAAAAAGCGGGAATGCAAGTCACCCAAACCGAGGACGGTCGCCAAGCCTTGGACACCTTCCGCCATCACCCCACCGATTTGCTGGTGCTCGACATTAATATGCCGGAACTGGACGGGTTGGAAGTCTGCCGCGAAATCCGCAAATTTTCTGACGTGCCGATTTTGTTTTTGTCATCGCGGGATGATGAGATTGACCGCATTCTGGGCTTGGAAATCGGCGGCGATGATTACGTCACCAAACCGTTCAGCCCGCGTGAATTGGTGGCACGCATCAACGTCATCCTCAAACGCACTCAGCAGCAAAGCAAACCTGCCGTCGAGCCACCACTGGGCACATTACGTTACGGCAAGCTCAGTATTCAGCCCGAACAACACGCCGCGCAGTGGGATGGCACAGCCCTCAATCTCACTGCCACCGAATTTGCCATGCTGCAACTGTTTGCCCGCCAGCCGACCCGCGTCTTCAGCCGCGACAGCATTATGGGCAATGCCTACGACGGCAATGTGTACGTCAGCGACCGCACCATCGACAGCCATATCCGCCACATTCGCCAGAAATTTGCCGATAGTGGCTGTGAAAATGTGATTGAAACGGTGCATGGAGTCGGTTATAAACTTGCTTCATGCCAATAAATGCTCACCTGCCGTTACCACGCAAAACCCTGTTCCGCTTGCGGAGCATTTTGCTGTTGGTGATGTTGGCGGTGTTGGCGTTACCGCTGGGAGGGCTGTATTTCTTCCGCATTTACGAAAATGAATTGGTGCAGCAAACCGAGCTGGAACTGATTTCGCAATCCGCCGTCTTGGCAGCGACCTTTCGGCAATTCGTGCGCGATCAACGCCGTGAAGAGGATTACGGTTACGTGCAGTTTTCCAGCTCGCTGACCTTGCCAGACAATCCCTATCTGCACAAACCACAACCGCTGGATGATACGTTTTATGCGCCCGTCACACCCCGTGTGGATCTCATCGACCCGATTGCGCCCCCCCGCCCCGATGCTCGCCCCAGCACGCAAGCGACTGACCCGCTTGCCCACAAAATTGGCGTACACATGAGCCATATTTTACAAGATACCCAGCAAGTCACGCTCTCCGGCATCCGCTTGCTGGATGCTAACGGCACGGTGATTGCGGGTCGCGAAGAAGTCGGCTTATCGTTAGCGCACATCCCCGAAATCAAACAAGCGCTGCAAGGCAAATACGCCAGCGTCATTCGCCAACGGGTATCGGATGAACCACCCCCGCCGCTGTATTCGGTGAGTCGCGGCACACATGTCCGCATTTTCACCGCCTTTCCCGTGATCGAAGAAGGGCGTTTGCAAGGCGTGGTTTACCTCTCGCGTACCCCTACCAATATCATCAAACACCTCTATGAAAACAAAGGCGTGGTCTTGCTGGCGACCTTGAGCTTGCTGGTGTTGGCTGTGTTATTAATTCTGTTGGTATCCTCCACCATTTCGCGCCCGATCCGCGAATTGTTGCGCCAAACCGAACGGGTACGCCAAGGCGAACAGCGCGAAGTTGAACCCATTCACAACCCTGTCACCAAAGAAATTGCGCAACTTTCCGAGAGTTTTGCAGGCATGTCCCACGCGTTGGCGGAACGTTCCGACTACATCCGCCGTTTTGCCACGCACGTTTCGCACGAATTTAAAACGCCACTGACCGCGATACAAGGCGCACTGGAATTGCTGCATGATCACATCGACACCATGCCGATGGAACGCCGTGAACGCTTCATCCAAAACCTGCTCGACGATACCCAACGCCTGAAAAGATTGGTGAATCGCTTACTGGAATTAGCACGCGCCGATTCGCTGGAAACCAGCAAAGACAGCAGCACCTTAACCAACCTGTTCAAGGCCCTCCGCAACCGCTATCAAGATCGCGGGCTAATATTACACTTCGGCAATCCACTCCCCAGCACCGCGTTGGCGATTGCGCCCGATGCACTCGAAGCCGTCGTCACCAATTTGCTGGATAACAGCTTGCAACACGGCGCAACACAGGTAAACCTTTATACCCACGGGGGCAGTGACACCTTGCGCTTGCGCCTGCATGACAACGGCAACGGTATCTCCGCCGCAAACCGTGACAAGATTTTCACGCCGTTTTTCACCACCAAACGCACCAAAGGTGGCACAGGGTTAGGGCTGGAAATTGTGACCTCTATCCTCAAAGCTTACGGCGGGAATATTCGCTTAGGCGATGCCACTAGCGGCGCTGAATTCATCTTGAATCTTCCTGTGGAAAAGCACTAGCCGCTGCACGGCTATCGTTTTTCCACTACCGACTAGCACACTCACGCTGTTCAGTCGCACCCGCCATGATTAACCATACGCACGCTATCACCGAAAAACCTAGGATCGTTTATGCGCTACCTAAAAATCTTGCTGCTATTTTTGCTGACGCTGCTGCCGTTCCAACTTCAGGCATTCGTTGCGCCTGCGCAAGTCTCGGTGGAAAGCCAAGAATGGGGGGATGCCAGCCCAGCGGATGTGCAAACCGTGCTGCAATCGGTGATCGAGGTGATTTCACCCTACATGGCAGGGCGCAATTTTGGCGCGATTACGGTGCGCAACGACAAAGGTGGCCCCATTTCGCTGTATGAACGCGGTGCTACCGGTGAATACATCGTCTTATTAAACGTGAACGGGCGCTATTGGGCGCAACTGGCTTACCAGTTTTCGCATGAAATGTGCCATTTGATGTCCAATTACGACCTTGCCCCGCGTAACGTCTCCCAGCAACAATGGTTTGAAGAATCCTTATGCGAAGCCTTCAGCCTATTTACCTTGGAAAAAATGGCAAAGCACTGGGAAACCAACCCGCCATACCCGCAATGGCAGGAATACGCGCCTAAATTCATCGACTATCAACAAGATATGTACAAGCAGACGCATCGCCGTCTTCCTAAAGGCATGAAACTGCCCAAATGGTACAAACAATACGCGGAAGCCTTGAGCGCTGACCCCGTTGCGCAAGGACGCGACTTGAACGAACTCGTCGCCAATCAACTGCTACCGATCTTCGCCGCAAAACCGCAAACGTGGGTGATCATGAACTATATCAACCTCGGCGAGGACAGCGACGATAAATCATTGAATAAATACCTGTCTGACTGGCAAAAAAACGTTCCATCCGAATGGAGCGAAACCATCAACACCATTAAGCAAACTTTGCTAAATCCCAGCTAATCCTACCACCCTTCGGAAAAAGGTTTTTTTGCCAAGTAAATATTTTTATAATAGATTGAAGCATAATACGAACTTTCCAGCAGAATATCCGTCTTAAAAATAAGAAAAACGGATAGGGACGATAGGGTGTGAACAATGAACAAAAAACCTCTGCTACTGTTGCTAGCATTAACCATTTACATGATTGGCTACTGGATACCAGAAGACCGCCACGTACCCGTGGAAGGTGCTCAACCCTATGATTGGAGCGCCAACGCGGCCTATGCCTACAAAATCGGCGGCAGCAATGCGCTTAAAGGCATCAATATTTTCGCCAACAACGGCACGCCAGTCGAAGCCACCACGAGCGGCTTAGTGCTGTACAGTGATAAAGACTCACAAGGCGAAAGCTCTGTCTGGGTACTTGGCGCAAAATGGCGCTTACATCACTACGCCAATCTGGAAAAAGTCAGCGTAAAACCTGCCTCTTGGGTTAAAACCGGCGAAAAGATTGGCACGATTGGTACGCCAACCCAAAGCAAAACACCTGTGGCGAATTTGTATTACTCCATTCGTAGCCTCCCACCGCTAGTCACCGAATGGAAAGCTGGACAACCACTGGGACTAGAACAAGTCTTTTACGTGAATCCGCACGAATTTTTGACGGCGTATCAAAACGATAGTCTCGAAAGCGGCGTGGATAAAGCGCAAGGGCAACACTAAATCCTTAAAATTATGACGTATAGCCCTTCCAGCGTTAGAATGCCGCTTTGCAAGCTTTCGTTGTCAGGAGTACACCATGCCCGTTTACCGTTCCCGCACCTCAACCGCAGGCCGCAATATGGCTGGCGCCCGTTCTTTGTGGCGTGCTACCGGGATGAAGGATGAGGATTTCCAAAAACCCATCATTGCCATTGCCAACTCGTTCACTCAATTCGTGCCGGGGCATGTCCACCTCAAAGACATGGGGCAACTGGTGGCGCGTGAAATCGAAGCCGCTGGCGGTGTTGCGAAAGAATTCAATACCATTGCAGTGGATGATGGTATTGCGATGGGGCATGGCGGGATGCTTTATTCTCTACCTTCCCGCGAATTGATCGCCGATGCGGTGGAATACATGGTCAACGCGCATTGCGCCGACGCGCTGGTGTGCATTTCCAACTGCGACAAAATCACGCCGGGGATGCTGAATGCAGCGCTGCGTTTGAATATTCCCACCATTTTCGTTTCCGGTGGGCCAATGGAATCCGGCAAAGCCGTGATCGGTGGCAAGCTGGTGAAGCTGGATTTGGTGGATGCAATGGTGTCCGCCGCCAACAGTGCCGAAAGCGATGAAAATGTGGAAACGATGGAACGTTCCGCCTGCCCGACCTGTGGCTCGTGTTCCGGTATGTTTACAGCCAATTCCATGAACTGCTTGACCGAAGCACTCGGTTTGAGTTTACCGGGGAACGGTTCGACGCTGGCGACGCATTCCGACCGCAAACGTTTGTTCCTTGAAGCAGGGCGCATCATTGTCGGCTTGGCAAAACGTTACTACGAACAGGACGATGCTTCGGTGTTGCCGCGTTCGATTGCGACGATGGAAGCGTTTGAAAACGCGATGTGTTTGGATATTGCCATGGGTGGCTCGACCAATACCATCCTGCACTTGCTGGCAGCCGCACAAGAAGGCGGGGTGAATTTCACCATGAACGACATTGACCGCTTGAGCCGCAAAGTACCGCAATTATGCAAAGTTGCACCTTCCACCCAGCTTTACCACATGGAAGACGTGCATCGTGCCGGTGGCGTGTTTGCAATTTTGGGCGAATTGGATCGGGCGGGTTTGCTGCACCGCGACGTTGGCACGGTTCACGCGACTACGATGGCGGAAGCTTTATCGTTGTGGGATGTGCGTCTGACTGACGATGCCAAGCGCCAAGAATTCTACCGCGCAGGCCCAGGCGGCGTTCCCACCCAAGTCGCATTCAGCCAAAGCAAACGCTGGGATACGCTCGACCTCGACCGTGAACACGGCTGCATTCGCGACAAAGCGCACGCTTACAGCACAGAGGGCGGGCTTGCCGTCTTGTTTGGCAATATCGCACTGGACGGTTGCGTGGTCAAAACCGCTGGGGTGGATGACAGCATCCTCAAATTCTCTGGCCCTGCGCGTATTTTTGAATCGCAAGATGCGGCGGTGGCAGGCATTCTCGGCGACCAAATCGTGGCGGGTGACATCGTATTGATCCGTTATGAAGGCCCTCGCGGTGGACCCGGAATGCAGGAAATGCTTTACCCCACCTCTTATATCAAGTCGAAAGGCTTGGGCAAGGCGTGTGCATTGATCACGGATGGGCGTTTTTCCGGCGGTACATCGGGCTTGTCGATTGGGCATGTATCCCCAGAAGCAGCGGAGGGTGGCGCGATTGGCTTGGTGGAAGAAGGCGACATGATCGACATCGATATTCCGAACCGGACGATCAATGTGCGTATTAGCGATGAAATGCTGGCAATCCGTCGCGCTGCGATGGAGGCTAAAGGCAAAGCAGGCTGGAAACCCGTTAACCGTGAGCGTTACGTGAGTGCGGCGTTGAAGGCGTATGCGGCAATGACGACATCCGCATCACGCGGCGCGGTGCGCGACGTTACGCAGTTGGAAAAATAACAAAAATTGTATCTACATGAAGCCATCTCTCATCATGGAAGGTGGCTTCAGTTCAGTAAGTTCATTCGCAAATACTATCTCCACATCCGATAGCCCTCGAACCAAACGAGCGCGTATCCATCAGGGTTGGTGGCGAGCCTTCGTCCTGAAAAAGCCCGCCGGACAACATCCGCTCAAAAAAGATACGACGATTTGCAATGTATTGCCTGATCAAACGGCTGGCAATTTTATCAGAAATCGCGTAAAACCCCGTCAATGGGCAATTTCAAATCTCGCTCACCAAACTGCGTAAACTCAATGAATCCGTCGCCTCGACAGACCGTTTACCCAGAATCGCCACAGAAAAAAGCACAATAACCTAAAGATCGTACAACACAATAACCTATGAATCGTCTAACGGTTTACACCGCTTTCCCGCTTCCTACCATCAATCCGTGTAAGTATCCATGATTTCCAGCATGGATAATAATGTCCACAGTCCATCCAATAGAGCTGGATAAGAATGTCCTCAAGTCCTCGGTGCTGCTATAGCCCAGACAGTCACACACGCCATACTCGCTACCAGCAAGCGTTTGGCAATGGCTAAGGCGGATTCTTGTTGCCATGATTCCAATGGGTGTCCCGCTGATTTCATCAACTTGAAGAAAGATTCAATCTGCCACCGCCAGTAATACCAAAGCGCGAGGGTGGATCTGTCGACCGCCATCACGTTGCTTAGCAAAAACCACTCAGCCAGTAGCGTGCCATCATCGGCCAGAATGCGGCTGATAATGAGGCGGGCTTCGACGGGATCACCCAGCACCATGGCTTTAGGCGTTTTCTTACGACTGGGTTTGGCGGGGGCGAGTCAGACTCACCGTGGTTTCGGCAAGCCATTGCCACTGTGGCTTGCCTTGGTGGATGACTTCCCGGACTTTTTCAAACGGTAACTGCTGGGCAAGGGTTTTGCCGTTCGTCGTTTGCCCTTGATGGGTTAACCGAGAATTGCCTTTCACCCGCACCAACCAGCGATAACCCGCTTGTTGCCACTGACGGATATGCCCCACCGAATCAGCTTCCCGATCAATGATATGTACCAACGGCTTGCCGATGTCCTGGCGTTCTAAGTGGTGGAGTTGGCGTGTTTATAGCTCAAGCGTGACCAATCATGTACACACAGGGCATAGGTATGACAACGCTGCCGAGCTGCTGTTTGCGCTGCTTCCGTCAATGGTTCTTGCAAGGTAGCCAAGCGAATGGATTCATTGGCATAAAAACGCCACGCCGCTTGGGTGCTGGCAAAACTGTCAACCTTATCGGGCAAGGTTTTTTTTGAAATCATCCCCCGATTATCAAGAAATCGGGGGCATTTGTGTAGATACTTATGCTTTAGGGAACGGAGGATGTCAAGGTAGAGTGAAATGGTAGATTTGAGAGAGTCCTTGCCTACGATGCAGCCCTTGACTGAACTAACATTTAGTTAGGAAAAGGCGAGTTTCCCCGCCCTTTCCATCACCTAAACCATTGCAGCTTAGTGCTTTTTCTTCGGCGCAATCAAATCGGTAATGGTGCCTTCAAACATTTCCGCTGCCATGGCGATCGTTTCGGAAAGCGTCGGATGCGGATGCACCGTCAAGCCAATATCCGTCGCATTCGACCCCATTTCAATCGCGTGCGCGACTTCGGCAATCAAATCACCTGCATTCGTACCGACGATGCCCGCACCAATCACGCGCTCGGTTTCCGCGTCGAAAATCAGCTTGGTCATGCCTTCGTCACGCCCTAATGACAACGCCCGTCCGCTGGCTGCCCACGGGAATACGCCTTTGCCGTAGTTGATGCCTTTGGCTTTGGCTTCTTCCTCAGTCACGCCGACCCACGCAATTTCGGGGTCAGTGTAAGCGACGGATGGAATTACCCGTGCGTCGAAGTGGCTAGGTAAACCCGCCGCGACTTCGGCAGCCGTTTTGCCTTCGTGTACCGCTTTGTGCGCCAACATCGGTTGCCCAATAATGTCGCCAATCGCGAAGATGTGCGGTTGGGTAGTGCGCATTTGCGTGTCCACCACTTGCACAAAGCCGCGTTCGTCCACCGCCACACCGGCTTTTTCCGCACCGATGCGCTTGCCATTCGGCGTGCGCCCGACCGCGACTAATACGCGGTCATACAACTGCGGTTCGGCAGGTGCTTGCTTGCCTTCAAAGGTGACTTTCATGCCTGCCGCCGTGGCTTCGACTTTGGTCACACGGGTTTCTAACCAGATGTTTTCGTAACGCTTTTTAATGCGCGTGAAATACGGTTTCACCACGTCTTTGTCCGCGCCCGCAATAATGCCGGGCAGCATTTCGACCACGGTGATTTTAGAACCGAGTGCGGCGTAAACCGTGGCCATTTCCAGTCCGATAATGCCGCCGCCGATGACCAGCATGTGTTCCGGCACGCTTGCCAATTCCAACGCACCCGTGGAGTCGATCACCCGTGGATCATCTGGAATGAACGGCAATTTCACCGCTTCTGAACCCGCCGCAATCACGGCTTTTTCAAAGCGCACCACGGTTTTCTTGCCGTCGTTGCCGATGACTTCGACGTGGTTGGGGTCGAGGAATGTACCCACACCGTTTACCACTTGCACTTTGCGTTGTTTTGCCAAGCCCGACAGACCGCCGGTTAAGCGGTTGACGATCTTTTCCTTCCAGCCGCGCAGTTTGTCGATGTCGACTTTGGGCGGGGTAAATTCAATGCCGCAATCCGCCACTTCGTGCGCTTCATCCAGCACTTTTGCCGCGTGCAGCAAGGCTTTGGACGGAATGCAGCCGACGTTCAAACACACGCCACCCAAGGTACTCCAACGTTCCACCAGCACGGTTTGCAGCCCCAAATCGGCAGCACGGAACGCAGCGGTATAACCGCCAGGGCCTGCACCCAATACCAACATTTGGCAGCTAAGATCTGCTTTTAAGTTACTCATGATTCCACTCCCGCTCACAGAATGAGGTTACGCACGTCGGACAATACAAACGCGATATGGCTAACAAAACGTGCCGCATACGCGCCATCAATCACGCGATGGTCGTAAGACACCGCCAGTGGTTGCATCAGACGGTCGACGATTTCGCCATTCACGCGCTTGAGGCGATCTTGCGCACGGGTTAAACCGAGGATGCCGACTTCCGGCGCATTCACAATCGGGGTGAAGTTGGTGCCGCCAATCCCGCCGAGGCTGGAAATGGTGAAGCAACCGCCTTGCATATCCGCCGCTTTGAGCTTGCCGTCGCGAGCTTTTTTCGAGACTTCGCCCAATTCGCGTGCCAATTCAAACAAGCCTTTGCGATCCACGTCCTTGATCACCGGCACAACCAAGCCATCCGGCGTGTCGACCGCAATGCCCACGTTGTAGAACTTGCGCTGGATCAGGTTTTCGCCATCGTCCGCCAGTGCCGAGTTGAATTTCGGGTATTCCTTCAACCCTGCCACCACCGCTTTCAGCATGAACACCAGCGGGGTGAAGTTGAAGCCCATCGCCTTGGCCTTGTCTTTCAAACTGTTGCGATAGGCTTCCAGTTCGGTAATGTCGGCTTCGTCGAAATGGGTGACTTGCGGCACGTTCAGCCAAGCACGGTGTAAATGCTTGGCGGAGAGTTTGCCAATGCGTGACATCGGAATGGTTTCGATTGCGCCGAATTGCGCCCAATCGGGTTGGGTAATCAGCGGAATGCCCATTTCACTGCCAGCAGGTGCGGCAGGTTTTGCCGCTGGGGCAGGTGCAGCCGCTTGTGCGACTACGGTATTGCCACCCTTGCCGAAGTTACGTACATCGGCTTCGGTAATGCGCCCGTGTGAACCTGAACCGGCAACTTTTGTCAGATCAACGCCCAATTCGCGGGCAATGCGGCGCACCGACGGGCTGGCGTGAGCGCGGCGGAAACTGTCCGCATCCACTACCGGGGCGCTTGCCGCTGGGGTCATCAAAGCGGAAGCAACAGGCGCTACGGCATTTACCGGAGCCGCCTCTGAGGATGCGCCTGCCACTTCCAAAACCAAAATCAAACTGCCTGCGGAGACTTTATCGCCGACCGCAATTTTCAGTTGTTTCACCACGCCCGCTTTCGGGGACGGAATTTCCATCGCGGCTTTGTCGGATTCGAGCGTGATTAATGAATCGTCAATGGCAACCGTGTCGCCAACGTTAACGAGGACTTCAATAACTTCGACATTGGAAAAGTTGCCAATGTCGGGAACGTGAATTTCGATACTCATAAGGGCAACTCCAAATCAAGCGTACAGCGGGTTGGGTTTTTCAGGGTCGATGCCGTATTTCGCCAGTGCTTCCAGCACAGTTTTCACTGTGATTTTGCCTTTGGCTTTGCTGGTTTTTTGCTGGTCAGCCAGTGCCTTCAGCGCCGCTACGGTGACGTAATAACGGTCAACCTCGAAATGTGAGCGCAACGCATCACGGCTATCGGAACGCCCGAAACCGTCCGTGCCCAACACATGGTAATCCCCCGGTACATACGCACGAATTTGCTCGGCAAAACTGCGGATGTAGTCGGTCGAAGCAATAACAGGGCCTTGCTGACCTTCCAGACATTGCGTGACCCACGGCTTGCGCTCTTCCTGATCAGGATGCAGCAAATTCCACCGCGCACACGCTGCGCCATCCCGCGCCAATTCGTTCAAACTTGGCGTTGACCAGATGTCAGCTTCCACGCCCCAATCCGCTTGTAGCAAGTCGGCGGCAGCAATTACTTCGCGCAAAATTGAACCGCAACCCAGCAATTGCACACGGTTTGCCGCTTTGCCTTCCGCTGCACGCAACGGGTACATGCCCTTGATAATGCCTGCTTCTGAGCTTTCTGGGAGTGCGGGCATGGCGTAGTTTTCGTTCAGAGTGGTGATGTAATAGAACACGTTTTCGCCGTCCTGATACATGCGCTTCATGCCGTCGTGCGCAATCACCGCCACTTCATACGCGAAGGTCGGGTCATACGATTTGCAGTTAGGAATGAAACCCGCGAACAATTGGCTGTGACCGTCTTGGTGTTGTAAGCCTTCGCCATTCAGCGTGGTACGCCCTGAAGTCCCGCCAACCAAGAAACCGCGAGCCAACATATCGCCCGCTGCCCACGCCAAGTCGCCAATGCGTTGGAAACCAAACATGGAGTAGAAAATATAAAACGGAATCATCATCTTATGGTTATTCGCATAAGAGGTAGAGGCCGCAATCCACGACGACATTGCGCCGTCTTCGTTAATGCCTTCTTCCAACAACTGACCCTTTTGGGTTTCCTTGTACGGCATAATGTCGTTGGCATCTTCCGGCTCGTATTTCTGACCTTCAGGGGAATAAATGCCCACTTGGCGGAACATGCCTTCCATGCCGAAAGTACGCGCTTCATCCGGCACGATTGGCACTAAACGTGGCCCCAATTCCTTGTGACGCGCAATCGCTACCATCACGCGTACCATTGCCATCGTGGTGGAGAGGGTGCGTTCGCCCGTGTCTTTCAACAGTGCGTCGAAAATCGACAGATCAGGGATTGGCAGTGTCTCGAAGTTGTGCGGACGGTTTGGTAAATAACCACCCAAGGCTTGGCGACGTTCGTGCAGATACTGCATTTCTGGAGAATCTGCGGCGGGTTTGTAGAATTCCGCGCCTTCGATTTGTTCTTGCGACACCGGAATGTTGAAACGGTCGCGCAGTTTCAATAATTGGTCGGAACTGAGCTTTTTCTGCTGATGGCTGATGTTCATGCCTTCGCCCGCTTCGCCCATGCCGTAACCTTTGACGGTGTGCATGAGGATAACGGTGGGGCGACCCACGGAATTCACCGCATTGTGGTACGCCGCGTAGACTTTTTCCTGATCGTGACCACCACGCATCAAATCGTAATAGATTTGGTCGTCGGTCATATCGGCAACCATCGCTTTCAGCTCAGGGTATTTGCCGAAGAAGCGTTCACGGATGTACGCGCCGCCTTTGTTTTTGAAGTTTTGGTATTCGCCGTCGATGCATTCCATCATCAACTTGCGCAGTAATTGCCCGTATTGTGGATCAGCCAGCAAACGATCCCAGCCTGAACCCCACAGTACCTTGATCACATTCCAGCCCGCGCCCCGGAAGTTGCCTTCCAGTTCTTGCACGATTTTGCTGTTGCCGCGTACTGGGCCATCCAAGCGTTGCAGGTTACAGTTAACCACGAACACCAGATTGTCGAGTTTTTCGCGGGAAGCCAGTGCAATCGCGCCTTGGGATTGCGGTTCGTCCATTTCACCGTCGCCCAAGAACGCCCAAACCTTGCGAGCTTCCGCATGATTTTCAGCTTTCTTGGTTAACTCTCTGTTTTCCAAATATTTTAAAAAACGCGCTTGGTAGATCGCCATGATTGGCCCCAAGCCCATTGAAACGGTGGAGAACTGCCAGAAATTCGGCATCAAATACGGGTGTGGGTAGGATGAAATCCCCTTGCCACCCGCTTCAATACGAAAGTTTTCTAACTGCTCTTCGGTGATACGCCCTTCAACGAAAGCGCGTGCATACGTGCCGGGTGCGGTATGTCCTTGAATAAACAGCATGTCGCTGCCATTCGGGTGATCATGGCCTTTCCAGAAGTGGTTGTAACCGACTTCGTACATAATCGCTGAGGATTGGAACGAGGCAATGTGACCACCGGGGGAGGCTGGCTTGCGGTTAGCGCGTACTACCATGGCGGTAGCATTCCAGCGCAATGCCCGCAAAATATGGCGTTCGAGTTCTAAATTTCCTGGATAAACAGTCTGTTGGCTCACCGGAATGGTATTGACGTAAGGCGTGTGCATGTCGGGTGGCTCAATGCCGGACTCGAATGCTTTCTCAATGGTTTTTTGCAGCAAGTGGCGGGCGCGTTCTGCACCGACACGTTCCACCACCACATCGATAGCTTCTTGCCATTCCGCCGTTTCTTGCGGGTCGAGGTCTTGATAATCCAGACTCATAAGGTCTCCTCCATAGCGATTTAGGGGCACGTTTGACGTGCTTCTGGTCGTGGGATACCCCGAAAGGGAGGGTCTGAATCACCTGCATATCCCATTGGGGGTGCATGGTACTACAGGTGAAAGCCAATTGCCGCCAGATTTACTATTGTATTTTTCAAATAATATAATTGTAAAAATAATAATTTAAAAAACAATAAGTTGAACGTTAAGTATGATTTTTTTAAAGTTTTTTATCGTGATTTTCCTACGGGATCTGCTTGGTTTTTAAGCATTTTTACAGGAAAAGTGCGCGGATGCCCTATCGGTCGCGCCGTTATTTTTATGATTTGATGTGTGTAATTATTTTTAATTGTATATCAGTAATGTAGAGAAAGGTAATGGCAATTAGGGCGTGGCTTTAGGTTGGTAAAACAGCGGCCAGTGCTGCTCCACCACAGGGCTATCGCTGGCAAGCGCAAAACACGTATCCAGAATCACCGGCTTTGTGTCGATCACTTGGGTTTCGGCTTGGCGGCGATGGCTATACATCGACTGGAATGCCGTCGTCGCCAGTTGTGCCAACATTTCGGTAATGTGGGTGCACCCTTTGGTTTTGCCCAGCAATTCCTTGACGCGATTATTCCAACCGGGGCCGATTTTTTCCCCGACTAAACGGCTGAAGGTGGCAGGCCCTCCTTGGCAATAATGGAATGGTGCCCATTCGGTGACGGCTTCGGCGGCATGTATCACCATGGCTTGGTCGAGGGTGATGCGGATGCGCATTTCATGCAGCGCCCCGCCTGTGGGGATAATCCCGCCCCGATCGGTATTGGGAATGTCGAATGGCTTGGTGTCGATGAGATGCCCTTCGATGTCGAATAAGCCATCCTCACGTTGGTAGCCTTGAAAGGTGAGGCTGCGAGTATGCAGCGGACTACGCGGGTTGGGTGTTGATAATGGCATACGGCGGTATTTACCTCGTTTTAAAGCGATAGGTGAGCAGTCCCAGCCATTCGTGCAAGGCGGTGTGGCTGCGTGAAAGGGCATTGGCTTGCGGTGTCCACCATAGCCATTCGTGTTGCCAGAAGTTGCTCGACCCGTAAGTGGTGGAGGCGGGTAAATAGTGTATCGAACGATTTTGAAACGCCAACATAGCACGCGGCATGTGCCACGCTTGCGTCACTACCCACGCGGAACGAATGCCTGCCTCGCGCAAAATCTGGTCGGAAAATGCGGCATTTTCCCACGTCGTATGGCTGTTACCTTCCTGCCAGCGGATCGGTACTTGGAAGGTATTTTCCATGACATCAAGCATGTATTCGGCTTCATTGCTGCTGCCCGAAATCAGGATGGGTAGCCCGGTTTTGCGATGCAAATACGCGGCGTAATTCAAGCGTTCCAACTCCGTGCTGGCGCTCATTTTACCTTCATATTCAACCGCTTCGAGGTTACGTCCCGCACCCAATACCACAATCGCTTCGGGCAGCGGTTGTTGCAACCACAAATCGGCTTTGGCAGGGTATTGTTGTTCCAAACTGTCCATGAGTTTTTCTGCCACGACAGGTAGGCTTAATACCACGGTTTGCAAGATGCCTAGGCACAATACCACTAGCATGGCGTTGCGCCATTTGGCGAGCAGTAATGTCCATGCAAGAAAAAACAGCAAATTACCCGGTGGCAACGCTAGAAATTCTAGCGTGCGACTGATGACCGGACTCATGTGTTCGGGAACGTACCAGCGGCTTGCTGATCCGCGTGATACGACGAACGTACCATCGGGCCACTCGCCACTTTGCTGAAACCCATCGCGGTGGCAATCTCGGCGAGTTCCGCAAATTCATCAGGATGCACGAAACGATCTACTGGCAGATGGTGGCGGCTGGGCTGTAAATATTGACCGAGTGTCAACATATCGCAGTCGTGGTCGCGCAAGTCTTGCAGGGTGGCAATCACTTCTTCCTTAGTTTCGCCCAAGCCCAACATCAAACCGGATTTGCTGGGGATGTCGGGGAATAGCTTCTTGAATTCTTTGATTAGATTCAGCGAATACTGGTAATCCGCACCGGGGCGTGATTGCTTGTAGAGGCGCGGCACGGTTTCCATATTATGGTTAAACACATCCGGCGGCGCGGTTTCGAGGATTTGCAGGGCGATTTCCATGCGTCCGCGAAAATCGGGGGTAAGGATTTCGATTTTGAGGTTCGGGTTCAGCTCACGGGATTTTTGGATGCACTTCACGAAATGTGCCGCGCCGCCATCGCGCAAGTCATCGCGGTCAACCGAGGTGATCACCACGTAACGCAGGTTCATGGCGCGAATGGTTTCTGCCATATTGTCCGGCTCGGCTTCATCCAAGGGCAGCGGTTTGCCGTGGGATACGTCGCAGAAGGGGCAGCGGCGCGTGCAAATGTCGCCCATGATCATGAAGGTTGCCGTGCCGTGGGTGAAGCATTCGCCAAGATTTGGGCAAGCGGCTTCTTCGCAGACAGTGTGTAGCTTTTGTTCGCGCAAGATGGCTTTGAGGCGTTTCACTTCTGGCGTGGTCGGGGCTTTGGCTTTGATCCAAGCCGGTTTGCGGCGGAATTCGGTGGTTGGCTCGACCTTGATCGGGATGCGGGATACTTTGTCGGCACCGCGTTCTTTGTGTCCGGGTTCTTTGCGTTCCATGAGTTTTTAGTGTCTCGTTTGGTGGATTGTCGACACATTTTGACATTCTACCCTCCCTGAAGGAAGGGGATTCCTACGGCATTCAGCTCGATAGCTGACTTACGTTGGTGGATAAGTCGGTAATATTGCCCCAACCTTATGAAACCCATACTCATGCATCGAAAACGTTCATGAAAAAGTATGCCAATGCCAAGATGATAGTAGACACGAATATCAGTAACAGGAAGTTTCCCAGATAATCCAGCGCCTTACTCCATAACATTAACTCATCCATTTTACCCACCTTCGATTTTCGCTTGCGCTGCGTGCGGGGGGTTATTGATACTGGTTGAGCAGGTGCTTTGCGTTGGCGGGATTTTGTGGGCGGTTGTAATGGTTTGATTTCTTGTTTGGTTTTACGCGCCATTGGCAGGCTCAGACTGGGTGTGGTAAAAAATAACCAACCAATGGAGAGGGTTTGTTACCGCTGGCTGGCTAATTGTCGTGCTTGCAAATCATGGAGGATGTCTTAAACCGTGCAAGCGGGGCAAAGTATAGCATATTTTACACCATACGAAACCCGTCAGCAGAGCAAGCGTTACCCATGTGTCCGCTGGGCTAGTTAAGCGATGCTAGTGCTTTTTACAGCCCTTACCAAGGGTGGTAACACATTCCAATTTGATTTTCTTTTGGGTCTTAGGATCTACGAATTTACAATCTGCATCACCATCACCGTAAAGATTGCTTTCTTCAATGTCATCATCAGCTTCACAACTTAAGTTACTGGCTTTGTTTTCATGAAATTTGCCGATATAGCTTTTGGCATTGGCTATTGCTGCTTGTTGTGAAGCCGTTTTAGCAAATAGGACTTGTGCACTATCATGATCACCACTACAGCCAGCAACGGCTAGCCCCATGAGCGTTGCCAGAAATATTACATTACATTTCATACTTGAATTTCCTTTCCATTCGCCTACACTCTGTTACGCTGCTTCTTGATCAGCGATGCCCCAACACTGCCTCAGACAAACAAAACCGCGCCCATTCCTTCACCGGATCATTCTTGCCCAGCAGATACCCGTAACGGTTACGCACCACAACCCAAGCCTTATAAAAAAAGCAACCAGAGCTGTGCTGTGGTTACCAAGGGACAAATTTGAGGGGGAATTATTTGTCCTGTAAAGAGTTTACTACGCTGAAATCGAAGGCAGATACTAACGTAAAATAATCAATGTGGGGAATAGATTGTCACTATGTGTAACAACTTTTAAGGGATAGATACAGCCTTGTCTGAGATAGGATTAAGGGTCATGGTTATTATCTAGATGAGATTTAATGGAGTTGAACTCCAGATAGTCATGAACTATGCTCTAGTCCTATGATTATACGTGATATTACCAACGAATTTTTGACGCAATTGCGTGAATACCCGATTGTGACAGTGATTGGCCCCAGACAGGCAGGCAAGACCACGCTGGTGCGTTCGGTTCTGCCTGAGTACGAATACGTCAGTCTGGAAACGCCCGAAACGCGCCAATTCGCCCTCGATGACCCCAAGGCATTTTTGAAACGCTATGCTGGGAACGTCATTTTTGACGAAGTGCAGCGTGTGCCGCACTTGTTGAGCTATTTGCAGGGCATCGTTGACCAGAGCGGTCGCCAAGGGCAGTTCGTGTTGACGGGTTCGCATCAACTGGAATTGCGAGCGGCGATTACGCAGTCGTTGGCAGGGCGCACGGGAATTCTGCACTTGTTGCCATTGTCGATGGCAGAATTGACGGCGGCGGGGATTCGCTTCGATGATTTTGCGGAATACATCCACCACGGTTTTTTGCCGCGTGTGTATGATCAGCAACAACGCCCGTATACCGCTTACGCGAATTACTACCAGACGTATGTGGAGCGCGATGTTCGCCAGCTTATTCACCTGAAAGATGCCAATCTGTTTGAGAAATTCATCAAATTATTGGCGGGGCGGGTGGGGCAAATTATCAATTACCAATCGCTGGCGAGTGATGTTGGGGTCGATAGCAAAACGATCAAACAGTGGTTATCGATTTTGGAAGCGTCGTTCATTGTGTTTGCATTGCCGCCGTATTTTGAAAATTTCGGCAAGCGCATCATCAAGTCACCCAAATATTATTTCACCGATACGGGCTTGCTCAGTTATTTGCTGGATATTGAAAAAGCCGCGCAAGTGGCGCGTGACCCGCTCATGGGTAGCTTGTTTGAAAATCTGGTGGTGTTGGAGGCGTTGAAGACGCGTTATAACCAAGGTTTGAGCGCCAACCTGTACTTTTTCCGCGATTATCAGGGCAATGAAATCGACTTGCTGTTCAAATCGGGCAGCCAGTTGACGGGGGTGGAAATCAAGGCAGCAGCGACGTGGAACAGTAGCTTTAAGAAAGGCTTGCAGCGGTTTTCAGACACGAATGTGGCATTGACGCGCCGTTATGTGGTGTATAGCGGTGAGCGTATGGCGTTTAGTGATGGGGTTGAGGCGTTGCCGTATACCAACGTGGCGGAAATCTTCCAATGAATTTCATGATGAACGGTAAATTCGCCACGCGGTGAGTGGCGAATGCTTTTCTTTGATTAGCGCGGTGGTTCCGTTCCTTCCACCCCCACAATCTGCTATTAATGCTGCATCTTTTTTGTTGATCAGCATTTCCCCATGTCCAAAGTCTTTATCAGTTATGCCCGTGATGGCAGCTACGGTGAAAACCTTGCTGTTGAAATTCAGCAGCAATTGTTGGCGGCTGGCTTTGCCGTGTTCCGCGATGTGATTGGGTTGAAACCCGGTGATGTGTGGTATCGCACGCTGGAGTTTGAACTGGAAACCAGTGATGTGATGGTGCTGGTGGTTTCTGAAAAAGTGCGCACGTCGAAGTGGGTGCATAACGAAGTCAGCATGGCGGAGGAAATCGGCATTCCGGTGATTCCGGTGCTGGCGGAGAAAGTGCGGTATCCATTGTGGTTGCGGCATTTGCAGAGTTTGGATTTTTGCGGGGCGATGGATTGGAGTTTGTTGTTGGGGGCGCTTGGACATCATGTGGGTAGTGGCGCGGTTGGGGTGAGGGAAATCCCCGTGTGGGCAAACGATGTAGGGCAGGATGAATACGGGCGTTATGCCGATCTGGTGGTGAAAGGTATTACCCAGAAGTTTCGCTGGATTGAGCCGGGGACGTTCTGGATGGGGTCGCCAGAATCCGAGCCGGGTAGATACGATAATGAAATCCGACATCAGGTAACTCTAACCAAAGGTTTTTGGTTAGCCGATACGACTTGTACGCAATTTCTATGGACTGCGGTACTGGATAATAATCCTGCTCATTTTACTGATGATGCTAATAATCCTGTAGAGGGAGTAAGTTGGAACGATACTCAAACATTCCTGCAAAAATTGAATACCCGTGTTGCTGGCTTGAATCCACGTCTCCCGACTGAGGCAGAGTGGGAATACGCCTGTCGTGCTGGAACGAATACCTCATTTTCTTTCGGTGACAATATTACGTCTGAACAGATCAACTACAATGGCAATTATCCCTACGCTAATGGTAAGAAAGGTTTGGATCGGCACAAAACTGTTCCGGTCAAATCACTTCCCGCCAATGCTTGGGGTTTGCATGAAATGCACGGCAATGTGTTGGAATGGTGTCGAGATTGGTACGGAGATTATCCGGCGGAGCCGGTTACGAACCCGGAGGGTTCACAGGCGGGCGTTGAGCGCGTCGTTCGCGGCGGTTCGTGGCACTTCCACGGCGGGGGCGTGCGTTCTGCCATCCGTCGCAGGCTCGATCCCGCTCTCCGTTACGACTTCATAGGTTTCCGGCTTGCCCTAGGTCTTTGAGCTCAGGCCAGCAGGGTGGCGGAGCCGCAGCCGCCGGAGGCGGGATTCTTGCGCGGGCGCGGATGACGTGAGCAGGCGCGTCGCGGAGCAGCGCCAGCTCATGGCAGCAGCGTTCGCGCCCGCCGCGTAGCGGCGGCGATTTCAGTTTCAGGCGAGAGATTTCGTCCGAAACTCCCCCGCATACCGAAACACCTCCCCAAACCACGGATGCGTCAGCCGAAAATCCATCGCAAAGTTGGCGTTATCCAGCGCCGTTTCCACGACGGTGGTATGCCCCAGCACCAGCCATTCGGGGATAGGCAGCAGCACGTTGCCCAGCTTCAGCACGTAATGCCTGCCCGCATAGTTCAATTTGCCGTCTTTCACCGTGACCGCCATGCGCATCCCCACGAAAGGATTGACGTACTCGATCAATTCATTACCGCCCGCGTACACACAGATGCTTTTGAACAAGATTTTCTGACCATCGGGAAAGTGCAGCGTGCGTTTCCAGCGTTGGATACTGCCCTCCATCCAAGTCTCCACCGTGATCGGAACGGCTTGGCCGCGCCGGTTAACCAACGCCCCCAGTAAGCGCATGAAGCTGAGGTAGGGCTGCATAAAGCCCGGATATTCAATATCCAGTTCGCCAACCTCGGTGTTGGGGTCGTGCTGGTAATGCGCCTGCAAGGTGGGCGGCAATTGTTCCCACTGTGCGCCAAGGGCTTGCTGCATCAAGGGTTTGCGTGTGTTTGCGTCCATCTCAGTCTCCGAAATTTGTTTTGAATACCATCAGGAACACCACCAGCACCATCGCGATAAACGCCGGTACACCCAGCCAGAACCAGATGCGTGCATAGTGCCAGTATTGCGCAGGCAACGCGGTTTGGGAAATGAGTGCGGCGTCGGCAAGGTTGCACATCTGAATTTGCAGCCACACCACAGGCAACCAGCACATACCCGCAATGGCATACAGAGCAAGGCTGAGCGCAATCCACGGCGTAGTCAGCGGCAAATTCAGTAGATACGCCAACCACAACCCGCTGATGGGCTGGAAAATCACCGTCGGCGTGGTAAAAATCCAATCCGCCAACACCACATGCCGATTCACCACCGCGATGTGCGCCAGATTGCCACTGCGATCTGCTAGCCACTTATAAAATGCGCTGCCCAGCCCCGTACCGAACAGCAGCACCATGCTCAAAATATGCAGGTATTTCAGGCTCAGATACAACATAAACCCTCCTCGACGCTCAACGGCATTCGCCCCAGAAACGCTGCCAAAGGTTGTACGTCGGCAGTATTGCCGTGTTGCAACATACGCACGTTATCGGGGTGTAACAGGGGGATAAGGAAGCGCATGACCTGCGCACTCGCCATGATCAAGCTCAACGGAATACGCAGGGTCAGCGCAGGCGGTTTACCCGCTGTCCGTCGCAGAGTTTGCAGCCATGCAACGAAAGTGAGCGGCGCTGCACCAACCACATCCACGGTGCGGCGCGACGATGCCACGCTCAGGCACTGCAACACCGTGGCGACCACATCACTGACATGCACGGGTTGAATACGTTGTGTGCCAGAGCCGATCAGCGGTATCACGGGCAAGTTCGCCATGCGCTGAAACATTGCCATGCTCGCCCCGCCTGTACCGTATACCAGCGATGGGCGCAGCACGAACCATTCCAACGGTAGCTTGCGTAAGACTTCATCCGCTGCTTGCTTGCTCAATTGGTACGGGGTGAAGGCGTTTGCATCTGCACCCAGCGCCGAAATTTGCACCACGCGCAGCACACCCGTCATCACACACGCTCGGAACAGCGCGGCAGGGGCATGATAATGCAAGGCGGCAAAAGTTTGCCCACGGGTTTCCGCAATAATGCCCACGCTGTTAATGACCGCATCTACGCCTTTGAGATACGGCAGCCACGCTTCAGGCGTGAGCATGTGGGTGAAATCGACCCCGTGGTGGCGGGTGATTGGCACGACTTCATGCCCCGCCGTCTGCAACGCTCGCAGGATATGCCCGCCGATGAAGCCGCTTGCCCCTGTCAGTAGAATTTTCATGGTGATGCCTTATGCTTATTCGATGGGGTCAGCATAAGGAGTCGGGAGGCAGGAATGCCTCCGTTTTGATAGATCAGGAATAGATTTTCGTTACGGAAAGATCATGGCGGAGCAGATAGTGCGTTGATTTTGCGAAATTGCCCCGGTGTCATCCCCGTCAGTTCACGGAAGGCTTCGTAGAACGTGGATTGCGAGGTAAAGCCAACACTCATCCCCACCGATAACACCGAGGCGGACGGCTCTTCCTGCAACATATCTTCCGCCGCTTCTACCCGAAATTCGCGCACGTACCGCGCAAAGCCTTTGCCCAAACGGGTATTGATTAATTCCGAGAGCTGGTGGTTGGAAAGCCCGATGTGTGCGGCTAAGGTGGGCAAATCCAAATCAGGGCGACGGAACAATTCTTCCTCCTGCATACAGGCTTCCAGTTCCGCGAGTGCCTTGTCGCAATCGACGTTGTTCAACGTAGAAATCGCGTAGGTGGCTTGCGCCGCTTCGCTCACCTCCGTCGAAAGTTGTGGTGTTACATTGAGTGTCAGGTGCACCAGCAAAAACGCACAACCAATGGCGCTGGCGTAGAGCGTGAAAAACCATTGTTCCGTCAGCAGCGGCAGGCTTAAACCGAAGATCAACACGCCTACGGCAAGGGCAAAAATCCCCCCCAATAGCGCGAATTCCAACGCGAAACGGCTGCGTTGCGCCCGTAAAGCATACAAATTACGTGCTAACCACAGCAAATAGCCCGCACCCACCGCAAATGCTAAGGGTAATGCCAGCGTGTAGGGCAGCAGGGGGGCAAGCAATACCGGGAGTAAATGCAGCAATTGCCAAGGACTTGTTGCAGTGAGCGGTTGCAACAGCGGTTTGCTGAATAAATAAAAGGCAGGTGCAACCGCGAACAACAGTACCGCGTAATACGGGGTATGGATCATATCCAGCGTGTTTTGCAGGTAGGCAAAATGCGCCAGTTGTAGACCACTGAGGGTCAACAGCAAAATGATGCCCATGGCTTGCGCCAGTGTTTGCCCTTGATAGTGGTGGCAGCGGAAATGCGTCAAGATGAGCAGCACGGCGCTGAAGACCGAAAAGCCAGTGAGCAGGATAGCGAGTGTCTGCATAGGATCAGTACTTATCGTTGGGGCGACAGGCGGCGTTAGCGCGGATCAGGGCGCTGACTTGTGCTTGGCTGAGTTTGCCTGTAGATGTCATCGCTTCTTTGGCAATGTCTTGAATACTTTTTGTTTCCGCCACTTTGACGGGTTCTGGTGTGGATTCTTTAACGGGAAGTGTTTCGGTGCAGCCGCTTAGTAAGCTAGTCAGCAGCAGAAAGCTCAAGGAGATGAATGAGGTGTGCATGAATGAATGCCTTTAGTCGGGAATGTGCTACTTAGATAACACATCCCCGTTGCCGATAAACATAGAATCTACGAATAGCGGCACTTATGGCTGACAAATGGCAGGATTACTTTGCCTTTACGTCAGTCTTTGTCTCGGCTTTGACTTCTTTTGTAGCGGCAGGTGCAGCGGCTTTTGCAGCAGGCGCTGCTTTAGCGGCAGGTGAAGCACCGCATTTGCCATCTTGTTTAGCACCGCATTTGCCATCGGCTGGTTTAGCAGCTTCGGTTTTAGTAGGTTCAGCCGCTTTTTCAGCAGAGAACGGGTTGCTGCTGCAAGCGGTCAGGGTAGAACCCGCTAATAGGATAGTGCCGACAGATAGAGCAAGATTGAATTTAGGGGTTTGCATAACAATAACTCCTCCAAAGGTTTGTAAAATAGGTCATTTAAGCCATGACTACACCCAGTAAAACGTGTTGCTGTTTAAACTGGGTCAGCAATTGTAAACCAAATTCCAATAATTGCACGGGGTCAGGATGTTGAATTTCTTCAGCAATTTGCTGAAGCGCGTTACGTCCGTTGCAACCTTCTTGCAACAGTTGCACCAAACGGGCGGTAACGGCGTTTAATACGATGAAATCCACCTTCTGTTCAGCATGTTTGAGCAACAGTAAATGCGTCGGTTCGGGTGCTGTGGGTTGGTAAGCTGTGCCGATGCGGTGCACGGGGTATTGGTAGCTTTGCAGTAATAGCACGGGATTCAGCACGGGAATGCCGTCTAGCAAATCACCGTCGGGGTCAATGTGCTTCCAGTCGATGCTGCTGTCAGCCAACATCAGCGGGATTTCCACCCATTCATAATGCGCGAGTTCCAGCAGAAACGGCGGACGGTCACTGAGCGAAGTCGAAGTGAGCCATTGCACGAATTCGGCGGGAATTTCGCGGAAATACGGCGTGCTGCAAGCGTGTTCTGCATAAAACTGGCGTACCAACGCATTCCATGCCGCATCATCCAAAAGGCTGCGCAATACGGGGAAGCATCCTGTGAGGAAATCTTCCACATTGTTGAAGAGCAATTCCACGTAAACACCGGCGCGTTCGGGATCGACTCCGGCAGGCGGCAGGTTAACATCGGGGTTACGCAAGTGCGCGGCAAAAGCGCGTTGGAAAGCTTCGGTAGCGTTCATGCGGTGTATTTCCGTTGCAGACTGGCGATGTGTTGCACTTCGGGGACGAGTTCTTGCAGTGGCGGAATGTGGTAATCGCGCTCTAATAACGTGGGGAATACCCCGAATTCCGCGTAAGTGAAATCCAATAATGCCCATACGGGGTCAATCACGGGTGCGCCGTGGGTGTCGATCAACAGATTCGGTTCTTGCTGATAATGCCCAGCGGTGTGGAGGTAGACCACGCGCTCTTTGGGCAGTTTGCGTAAAAATTCATACGGGTCGTAAGCGTGGTTGACGCTGTTGACGTAGACGTTGTTTACATCCAGATGCAGCAAACAATCGGCTTCGGTGAGCACGGCATTGATGAAAGTGGCTTCGTCCATTTCGCTGATCGGGGCTTGTAGGTAGAACGAGGCGTTTTCAATGCCGATTTGTTGCCCCAAGATGTCTTGCGTTTGGCGGATGCGGGCGACGGTGTGCTGAATGGCATCAGCAGTAAAGGGGATGGGCAGCAAGTCGTACAACTGCCCGTGGTCGGAACACCACGACAAATGTTCGGTGTAGAGTGGGATGTGGTGTTCTCGCATGAAGTGTTTGATGTTGCCGAGCAAGTCGGTATTCAGCGGGGTTAAGCCGCCGAGGGATAGCGATAAGCCGTGGGCGACAAACGCAAAACGTTCGGTGAAAGCGCGGAGGCGTTTGGCGCTGCTGGGGTCAGTGCCGATCCAGTTTTCGGGGGCGATTTCAAAGAAATCAATGCAGTCGGGGACTTGCTGTTCCAGCGCGACCAGATGATCGCGCCGGAAACCTAAGCCTGCCCCACGTAAGTTAGGGCTGTGCATGGTTTACTTCTTTTCTTCGGTAGCAGCAGGTGCAGCAGCAGGGGCTGCTACGGCTGGTGCAGCTTCAGCGGCTGGTGTTGCAGCAGCGTCGTCGGCTTTTGCATCGCCGCACTTGGCTTCTTTACCGCCACATTTGCCTTCGCTCATTTTGCTGTGCAGGGCTTTGCGCTCATCCGCATCCAAAGAGCCATCTTTGTTGGCATCGGCTTCGGTGAACATGGTTTCGTGATGCGTCATGAATTCTTCTTTGGTGACTTTACCATCTTTGTCAGCATCGGCAGGGCAAGGCATTTCTTCGCTGCCCGCTTTTTTCATATTGCCGCCACACATGCCTGCGCCGCATTTCATTTCGCCGCCTGCTTTGTTCTCGGCAAGCTGCATGTAACCGCTGCTGAGGGTGCTGGCCGCGAATGGATTTTCTGCGGTTGCTGTGGTTGCGCCGAGTGTCAGTGCGGCGGCGAAGGTTGTGCCTAAAGCAAGTTTCAGGGATGTGGTTGTTTTCATAATCTCAATCTCCGAGGAATAGAAATGTTGTTTTATGCGCAGTGAAACTGGCATGGAGGATTGTACGCAAAAACGTTGCGAGTGGATGCAGGCAAGTCACTGTTTTGTAAAATCATCGCAAAAAGCAAGTAAAAATACGACCAAATTAGACCATATCTTGTGCTTGACCGTGCCCTGAAACACATCCTATAGTGCTTTGCCCAAAATACACCGAACTACCAAAGGACGCCGAATGCAAGCCGCCATTACCCTTGAAATGACCCCTAAATGTAAAGTTATCCGCCGCAATGGTCAGGTAACAGACTTCGATGGTAGTAAGATTTTGGTCGCTATGACCAAGGCATTTTTGGATGTGGAAGGCAGCCAAGCGTCCGGTTCGGCGCGTATCCATGATCGGGTGCGTAGTTTGACGGAACAGGTGGTGGATGCCTTGCTGCGCCGCACGCCAGAGGGCGGCATGGTGCATATCGAAGACATTCAGGATCAAGTGGAGCTAGCCTTAATGCGAGCAGGTGAACACAAAGTGGCGCGGAGTTACGTGCTGTACCGTGCCGAACGTGCGCGGTTGCGTGCCGAAAAAGATGCTAAAAACAAGAAAAAAGGCGGTAAGAAAATCGAGAATGTCATTCACGTCAAAAATGCCGCTGGCGATTTGAAGCCGCTGGATGAAGAGCGTTTGCGCAAGATCGTCGCGGAAGCGGTCGATGGTTTGGAGGGCGTGAGTGCCGAACAGGTGATGACCGCGACGATGCGCAACCTCTATGACGGCATTTCTGAGAAAGAAGTGGCAACGGCATTGGTGATTAGTACCCGCGTAATGATTGACCGCGAGCCGAACTATTCACAAGCGGCAGCACGTATGTTGATGGATAGTTTGCGCCGCGAAGCCTTGAGTTTTCTTGAAGGGCAGCACACCGAAGCGACCCAGCATGAAATGGTGGCGTTGTACCCTGAAGTGCTGAAGAAAACCATTAAGATCGGCGTGGACGTCGAGCGGCTGGCGGATGAGTTGGGGCGTTACGATTTGGTGAAATTGGGCGCGGCAATCAAGCCGGAACGTGATTTGCAGTTTACTTACCTCGGTTTACAAACGCTGTATGACCGTTATTTCCTGCATCATGACGGGGTGCGTTTTGAATTGCCGCAGGTGTTTTTCATGCGTGTGGCAATGGGTTTGGCGATTAACGAAGTCGAGCGTGAGGATCGGGCGATTGAGTTTTACAACCTGCTGTCCAGCTTTGATTTCATGAGCAGTACGCCGACCTTGTTTAATTCTGGCACATTGCGTCCGCAGTTGTCGTCGTGCTACCTGACCACGGTGGGCGATAATTTGGAAGGGATTTACGACGCAATTAAAGATAATGCCTTGTTGTCGAAATACGCAGGTGGTTTGGGTAATGACTGGTCACGGGTGCGCGGCATGGGGGCGCACATCAAAGGCACAAATGGTAAATCGCAAGGCGTTGTGCCGTTTTTGAAAGTGGCGAATGATACGGCGGTAGCGGTGAATCAGTGTTTCGCACCGGATACTCATGTTTGGACAAATCAAGGCTGTAAAGCGATTCAAAACATTAAAATCGGTGACTTAGTATTAGGAAAAGAAGGCTATTACCGTTCTGTCGTAAAACATATGGTATATAACCAAACTGATCCAATGGTTGAAATTAATGTTCGTCATGCGGCTCAAACGTTGAAAGTTACTACTGGACATCCTATTTGGTCAGTAAGAATCAAAAAAAATTATCACGTGCCTAATCAAATTTTGGCTATGTTAGCTAAACAAGAGTTGGCTGTTGATTATTGTGAAGCAGGACAATTAAAAGAGGGAGATTTTGTTGCTCAAACGATTCCTCAAGAAATCGTACCTATTGCAGATTTTACAGAAGAAGATGCTCGTTTTTATGGGATCATGTTAGGTGATGGGCATATCACTAGGGAAGATGCAGAGTGGGGAGTTTCAGGTAATCCCACTAAAGATGGTTTCATGACTTTTATTGAAGAATACCTCCAAGAGCGAGGCATTCACTATTGGATTTCCAAGCGCAATGATTTTTACCAACAAATTAAATGGTCGTTAGGTAAAGGTTTGTTGCGTTGTGCAACTACAGGTCAATTTGTGGGAGGGACGGGTTCTGCTTTGCCTTTTACGAAGTCTGATTTCTATACTGCCGCAGGTGAAAAACATATAGCACCCCGCTTGGCACATTTGCCTAAGCAGCAGACGACAGCTTTGATTAGAGGTTTGCTAGAAACAGATGGCAGTGTATCCGGTGGTTTGCTTTTAAATTTTAGCAATACATCACACGCATTAATTGAGGGTTTACGTTATCAATTACTGCGTTTGGGAATTCCAGCCGCAGCATCTTATCGGGAGCGTGATAATCAGCATGTGGGTACTCGTATTGATGGTTCTAAGGTTCAGTTTTCTGGTGTGACTAAAAGCTATGATCTAAGAATTCCAGCAGTGGCAGATTTTGCTGAATATTTCGATTACAAAATCGCTAAAAAGCAATTCTGGTTTGAATGGAAAGGTGCGCTATTTTCACGAATTCAGAAAATCACACCTATGACCCCTGTTCCTTTTGTCTTCGATCTCAAGGTGGAGGGTGATCATAGTTATAATACCGTGGTTGGTGCTGTGTCAAATGGCGGCAAGCGTAAGGGCGCTGTCTGTGCCTACCTCGAAACGTGGCACATCGACATCGAAGACTTCCTCGAACTGCGTAAGAATACAGGCGACGAACGCCGCCGTACCCACGACATGAATACAGCCAACTGGATTCCCGACCTGTTCATGAAGCGCGTGGCGGCAGAAGGGGATTGGACGCTGTTTTCACCCGATGATGCGCCAGACTTGCACGATCTGACTGGCAAAGCGTTTGAAGCGCGTTACAAAGAGTACGAAGCCAAAGCCGAACGCGGCGAAATGAAATTGCACCGCAAGGTTAAAGCGCTGACGTTGTGGCGCAAAATGTTGGGGATGATCTTTGAAACGGGGCATCCGTGGATTACGTTCAAAGACCCGTGCAATATCCGTTACACCAACCAGCATGTGGGCGTGGTGCATAGCTCCAACTTGTGTACCGAAATTACCTTGCACACCAATGATACTGAAATTGCGGTTTGTAATTTAGGATCCGTCAATCTGACCGCGCACGTCAACGACGGCAAGTTGGATGTGGCGAAGCTGGAACGCACCGTCACCACCGCGATGCGGATGCTGGATAACGTCATCGACTACAACTATTACAGCGTGCCGCAAGCGCGAAAATCCAACCTACGCCACCGCCCAGTTGGCATGGGGATTATGGGTTTCCAAGATGCGCTGTACAAAATGAACCTCGCTTACGCCACGACCGAAGCGGTGGAATTCGCCGATCAGAGCATGGAGGCGGTGTCGTATTTCGCGATTCGTGCGTCCAGCAATTTGGCGGCGGAACGGGGCAAATATCCGAGCTACAACGGTTCGTTGTGGAGCAAGGGCGTTCTGCCGATCGACTCGCTGGAGCTACTGGGCGAAGAGCGTGGCGAATATTTCGTGGTCGATCACACTCAAACGCTGGATTGGGATGCATTGCGCAACCAAGTCAAAGCGCAGGGAATGCGCAATTCCAATGTGATGGCGATTGCACCGACGGCGACGATTTCTAACATTTGCGGCGTGTCGCAATCCATCGAACCGACTTACCAAAACCTGTTTGTTAAATCCAATTTGTCGGGCGAATTCACCGTCATCAACCCGTATCTGGTGCAAGATTTGAAGCGCATCGGCATGTGGGATGAGGTGATGATTAACGACCTCAAATATTTCGACGGCTCGTTGCAACCATTGGATCGTGTGCCGGACGCGCTTAAAGCCAAGTACGCCACCGCATTTGAAATCGACGCACGTTGGTTGGTCGAAGCCGCTAGCCGCCGCCAGAAATGGATTGATCAGGGGCAATCGCTCAACCTGTACATGAAAGAGCCGAATGGGGCGAAGTTGGATAATCTGTATAAGTTGGCGTGGGTACGTGGGCTGAAAACCACTTATTACTTGCGCACTTTGGGGGCGACGGGGGCGGAAAAGACTAGTTCGGATGATTCTTCGGCAGCGGATAGCGTGGCGGGGATTAAGCGGGCGGCGAATCTGGTATCGGTGGGTTCGGAAGCACCGAAGGCGTGTTCGTTGCTTGATCCAGAATGCGAAGCGTGCCAGTAATACCATGAAAAATCTGGATTTTGACCGTAGAAAGCACATCTACACCAGTACGGCTTTCGCTGAACTGGTGAAGGATGCGGTCAGGTTTTTCAACGGCACGCCCGTGCATACACTCCCGCCTCCTGAAGCCTTTGGGGGAACGGGCGTGTATGCCATCTATTACACGGGGCAACATTCAGCTTATAAAAAATATGCCGGGTTGAACCGTCTTGCCTATAACTTCCCTATTTACGTGGGCAAAGCTGTTCCCAAAGGTTGGCGGCAGGCGCGATTGTCAGATGATGTGTTGAACCAGTCGAAGGAATTGCACACCCGCCTGCGTGAACATGCCCGCAGTATTGGTGCGGCAAGCAGTCTGGCAGTTGAGGATTTCATGTGCCGTTTCGTCATCTTTGAAGGCGAAGCTTCGGATATGATTGGTACGATTGAAGCGGCACTGATCAAACTCAATATGCCGCTGTGGAATACGGTAGTGGATGGTTTCGGTAACCATGATCCGGGAAAAGGCCGTTACGAACAGGCTAAATCTGATTGGGATGTGATTCATCCGGGGCGTGCTTGGGCGGAAAAGTGCAAAGGGGTGCATTCCTCCGCAGCCACTATTTTGTCACGTGTTGATGCTCACCTGAATCAGTTGGGAAGCCAGTCATGAAAACGCTGGAACTATTCTCCGGTGCAGGCGGATTGGCAAAAGGATTGGAGCTTGCTGGTTTTCATCACGTCAAATTGGTGGAGTTCAATAAACACGCTTGCGCCACCCTGCAAGCTAATTTCGGTGCAGAGAAAGTTTTTGCAGGGGACATTCGTGATTTCAGCTATGACGGATTGAACGGTGTGGACATCGTAGCAGGTGGCCCACCATGCCAGCCGTTTTCCTTGGGTGGCAAGCATCAGGCGGATCAAGATCATCGCGATATGTTCCCCTATGCCATCAATGCCATCCGCGAACTGCAACCCAAAGCGTTTATTTTTGAGAACGTAAAAGGCTTGTTGCGCTCATCCTTCGCTGATTACTTTGAATACATTGTGCTGCGACTGACTTTCCCCGACTATAAGCCCAAATTCGGATTGGATTGGCAGTTACACCTCCAATTACTCAGAAAGCTCAAGTACGAAACCCATCAAGGGCTGAAGTACAAAGTGGCTTATCAGCTTGTCAATGCGGCGGATTACGGTGTGCCGCAAAGCCGAGAACGGGTGTTCATGGTCGGTATTCGTGACGATCTGGAGGTTGAATGGTCATTTCCTGCTCCAACGTATTCCGATAGCCGATTGCTGTGGGACAAATTTGTGACAGGCGAATACTGGGAGAAACACGGTTTGGCACACGACCAACGTGAACAGCCAAATGCAGCAACCCAAAAGCAAGTGAATGCGCTCAAAACCCGTTATGGTTTGTTCCCGCCTGCGTTGAAGCCGTGGCAGACCGTGCGTGATGCGTTGGGACATTTACCTGACCCGCGTTCCGATCATGCCATTCCCGACCATCTTTTCCGTGATGGCGCACGAGTGTATCCGGGGCATACGGGCAGTGATCATGATTTGCCTGCCAAAACCTTGAAGGCCGGTGGGCATGGCGTGCCGGGTGGTGAAAACATGCTGCGTTACCGCGATGGTACGGTGCGCTATTTCACTGTGCATGAAGCCAAGTTGCTGCAAACTTTCCCGCCAGATTTTTATATTGAAGGAGCATGGGGTGAGGCAATGCGGCAGGTCGGGAATGCTGTGCCTGTCAGGTTGTCTACTCTATTGGGGACTTTATTATATGGAACGATACACCACGCAAAGCCCGTTTTAGCACCATTCATGCCGATGGCTTGCGCTGTGGGATAAGCGATACCGAGCAAAGATTCATAACACCCATCTGCTCTAAATTAAGGAATTAGATGGGTTTAGTTGGCATTAAGCATTCAGGAGAGTAAAATCATGACCCTCAATTGGGATAACCCACTTGCCGCACCCGTGCCACGCACGAACGGCTACCAACCGACTTTTAGTCTTGACGAAGTGTTTGTTGAAGAACCTACTGTGGAGGTAGATGAAAGTGAGCTCAGTGCAAAAACCCAAGTTGCAGTTAAATCGCCAACGGAGTCGGCGACGCTTGCAACGGCGGTAACAGAGGCGGCTTCTAACATGAATGTGGAAGCCGCTCAAATTGCACCAGAACCTTTCAAGCCTCAACAGCCGATCAGCAGCGATGACAAGCGCGTGGTCAACGGCAGTGGCGACATCAACCAGCTTGCACCGTTCAAATACCCGTGGGCATGGGAATTTTTCCTCAACGCCAACAAAAATCACTGGACACCGCTCGACATCAATATGGCGCAGGATGTGCATGATTACCATCACAACCTCAGCCCCGCCGAACGCCACGTTTACGAAAACGTCCTTGCCTACCTGACCACTTCCGACATTCTGGCGATGCGCAATATCGGGCTGGCGGTGATGGAAAAAATGACCGCGCCAGAATTGCAAATCTACCAAGCCCGCCAAGTGTATGAAGAAGCACTGCATACTTGGACTTATCAGCATTGCATCGAAACCATCGGCTTGGATCAGGTGGAAATCTACAACCGTTACCGCGTTGTGCCAGAAATCAATGCCAAAATCCAACTGGCGAATCGCCGCTTGAACGATGCGTTGCGCCACGACATCGACCTGAAGAACCGCGACGATTTGCACAACTTCGTGATGTCATACACGTTCTTTGCAGGGATTTTTGAAGGTTGCTGGTTCTACAACGGTTTCTCACCAATTTTTGCGCTGCAACGGCGCGGCATGATGAAAGGTACGGGAGAGCAATTCCAATACATTATGCGGGATGAAGTCTTGCACGCTTCCTTCGGGATCCGCGTGGTGCGCCAGATCATGCAGGAAGAAAACGTTAAACTCGACCCACGCGCGGTGCGGGATATGTGGGATGAGGCGGAAGCGGCGGAAATCGGCTATTCCCAATACATCCTGCCCAAGCCGATTCTGGGCTATAGCCAGCAAGACCACTGCGAACAGTTCCGTTTCATTGCCAATCGCCGAGCGCGGCAGTTGGGCATGGATGAACCGTTCCCCGGTGCGCAAAACGCACTGCCGTGGCTGGACGAACAATCCAATATGCGCAAGGAAAAGAATTTCTTTGAAACCCGCGTGACCGAATACCAAACGGGTGGGGCATTGAAGTGGGATTAAACCTACGCTTTGCCTGAAACGCAAACAGCCCAGTTGAACGCAACTGAGCTGTTTGGTGCAGTAACGAAAGCGAGAGTGCCACTCCGAAGAATGACACCCTCGCTAGGGACCAAATTACTTTGCAGGTGCAGTAGGCGCTGCTACTGCTGGTGCTTGTGGAGCAGTAGGCATCATCATTGGCATTGGTGCAGAACCTGCTTTAGCGGTTTGACCGTTAGCAGCCGCATCGCTTTTGCCTTCACCGTAGCCGTAGCCATTGCCAGCGCCGTACCAGTCGCCGTTGCCTTTGCCGTTAGCAGCCATGTCGGTATCCATGTTGGTTTTGCCTTTGCCTTTGAAGGTAACAGCAAATTCAACTTCGCCGTCTGCATCGCCTTTACCACGACCCCAGCCGTTGGCATCGCCAGCGCCGTTGCTGTAGCCAGTGCCGTTAGCAGCAGTAGAAGCAGTACCGTTGCCTGCGCCGTTACCAGCCGCTGCACCGTTGTCCATACCGTCGAAGAATTCAGCAGAAGCAGCGCCAGAGATAGCGATCAGGGCAGCGAATGCGATAGCTTGTAATTTCATGTGTATATTTCCTAGCAAATTGTTGTGTAAGTTTCAGTATGAGATAATTCTAATATTAGACTTTGCTAATGTAAAGGGGTTTTTGGCGTTTTTTGGAACTTTTTGCAAATCGTCTGACAAACGGCTGGAATGCTGCGAAAATGCTATGCTTTGTGCCATGAGTGATCCTATGTCTGACACCTTATCGCGCCTGCGTGCCGAGTTGATTGCGGCGGGGCAATTCTTCCATTCACGCGGCTGGGTACCGGCGACGAGCAGCAACTTTTCGGCGCGTTTGGCTGACGCAGAAATCCTGATTACCAGTTCGGGGCAACACAAAGGGCGCTTGGATGAGGGCGGCTTTTTACGCGCCGATTTGCAGGGTGTGTCGTTGGACGCGGGTAAACGACCGTCGGCGGAAACGGGTTTGCACACGGTAATGTATCGGCGTGATCCGGCTATCGGCAGTGTGCTGCACACGCATTCAGTCAATGCGACGGTATTGTCGATGCGGCTGGATCAGGTGGTGTTTGATGGCTACGAAGTGCAAAAAGCCTTCCCCGGTGTAGAAACGCATGAAGGCCGTGTCGTCATCCCCGTTTTTCCGAATAGCCAAGATATTCCCGCGTTGGCGGCAGTCGTGGACGCTTATTTGGACGCAAACCCGCACACTGTCGGCTATTTAATTCGTGGGCATGGCCTGTATACGTGGGGTGTGACGGTGGCGGATACGCAGCGTCACATCGAAGCGTTAGAATTTTTGTTTGAATGTGTTTATCGGCAAATGCTGTTAGATAGGTAAGAAACCATGAGTGAATTGAAGATTTACGCGGACACTAATCCGCAACAGGCGCAAACGTACACCGATTACGCCACCATCAGTGCGTTATTGCAGGAGCAGGGCGTGCGCTTTGAACGCTGGGAAGCCAATGCGCCCTTGGAGGATACGGCAACGCAAGAGGAAGTGATTGCGGCATACCGTGTGGATATTGACCGTTTAATGGCTGAAAATGGTTTTCAGAGCGTGGATGTGATCAGTTTAACTCCCGACCACCCCGATAAGGCGCTGTTCCGCCAGAAATTTCTGAATGAACACACCCATACCGAATATGAAGTACGCTTTTTTGTGGATGGGCAAGGTTTGTTTTTCCTGCATCTCGGCGACAAGGTATATACCGTGTTGTGCGAAAAGGGCGATTTGATCAGCGTGCCAGCGGGGGCAACGCATTGGTTTGATATGGGGGCGAATCCGCGTTTCAAGGCAATCCGTTTGTTCACCAATACCGACGGCTGGGTAGCAAATTTTACGGGCAATGACATTGCCGAGCGTTTCCCGCGTTTGGAGAATTGAGCATGATCAAAGCGATACTCACCGACATCGAAGGGACGACCACCAGTTTATCGTTCGTGAAAGACGTGCTGTTTCCTTATGCTGATCAGCAAATGCAGGCATTCGTGGTGGCGCATCGCCAAGATCCGGTGGTGGCGGCATTGATTGATGACGTGCGGCTAGAAACCGGCAATGCGGTGTTGTCGTTGGCGGAAGCGATTGCGCAATTGCGCCAGTGGATTGCGGAAGACAAAAAGATTACCCCGCTGAAGGCGCTTCAGGGCTTGATGTGGGAAGAGGGCTACCGCAATGGCGATTTCACCGGGCATGTTTACGAGGATGCGGTGCGTCATTTATTGCACTGGCATGAGCTTGGTCTGAAATTGTATGTCTATTCGTCGGGTTCGGTGTATGCGCAAAAGCTCTTGTTCGGTTATTCTGATGCGGGTGATTTAACCCCGCTGTTTAGAGGCTATTTCGATACGGCGGTGGGTCACAAGCGTGAAGCTAAATCGTATCATACCATTGTGGCGGCGCTTGGTTTGCCAGCCAGCGAAATTCTGTTTTTGTCGGATATTGCGGAAGAGTTGGATGCGGCGGCGCAAGCAGGGTTACAGACGTGTTGCTTGGTGCGTGAAGATCAACCAACGGATACCTTGCAACACCGTTGGGTAAAAAACTTTGATGAGCTAGATGTGATGGCTATCACATAGGTAGTTCTAGCAACTTGACTATTATTTATGACAATAAATTTACCGACGGGCATTCCCCAATGAATATTTTTCCGATTATCCTCGCAGCGGGTCAAGGCACTCGGATGCGCTCTGCTTTGCCAAAAGTTCTCCACCCGATTGCGGGCAAACCCATGTTGCAGCATGTGGTCGAAGCGTGCTCTGTGCTGCAATACCGTGAAGTGGCGTGCCACATGGCGATTGTGTACGGGCATGGCGGCGAATTGGTGCGTGAACATATTCAGGGTGAAAACCTGAACTGGGCATTGCAATCTCAACAAAAAGGCACGGGTCATGCGGTGAGCCAAGCCATTCACCTCGTTGACAATGATGACGTGGTATTGATTGCTTACGGGGATGTGCCGTTGATTCGTTCCACGACCTTGCAGGCGCTGGCACAGGGTTTGCAGGATCATGCTTTGTGCGTGCTGACCACTGAGCTGGCTGATCCGAAAGGTTACGGGCGCATGGTGCGTAATGCAGCAGGGCAAGTGCAGGCGATTGTTGAGGAAAAAGATGCGAGTGATGCACAGCGCCAGATTTGCGAAGTGAATACGGGTTTTATTGCGGCGCGTGGCAGCGATTTAAAGCGTTGGTTGCAGCAATTAACCCCACAAAATGCGCAAGGCGAATACTACCTGACCGATTGTGTCGGCTTGGCAGTCGCCGAAGGCGGCAGTGTGAATACCGTGCTGTGTACTGATCCGGTCGAAGTGGAAGGTGCGAATAACCGTGTGCAATTGGCGCGTTTGGAACGTGCTTGCCAGCAACGTCAGGTCGAAAAGCTGATGTTGGCAGGCGTGACCGTCGCAGACCCCGCCCGTTTGGATATTCGCGGCACAGTCGAAACTGGGCAAGATGTATTTTTGGACGTGAATGTGGTGCTAATCGGCACGGTTCAGTTCGGCAATAACGTCACGGTGGAAGCGGGTTGCGTGATTCAAGACACGACGATTGGCGACAATACGCACATTAAAGCGCATTGCGTGCTCGAAGCAGCAGTGATTGGGGCAAGTTGTGACATTGGCCCGTTTGCGCGATTGCGTCCCGGTACAGTGCTGGAAGATAAAGCCAAGATTGGCAATTTCGTTGAAACCAAAAAAGCGCACATTGGTAAAGGTAGCAAGGTCAATCACTTGAGCTACATCGGCGATACCGAGATGGGCGACAATGTAAATATTGGCGCAGGCACGATTACCTGTAACTACGACGGTGCAAACAAACACAAAACCGTCATCGGTGATGGCGTGTTCGTCGGTTCTTGCACGCAATTGGTTGCCCCTGTGAGCGTTGGCGACGGCGCAACGATTGGCGCAGGTTCAACCATTACCAAAGATGCTCCGGCAGGTGAACTCACCTTGTCCCGCGCCAAACAAATGACCTTGAAAGGCTGGCAGCGTCCAGTGAAGGAGAAAAAATAATGTGTGGTATTGTCGGCGCAGTCGCGCAACGTCCGGTGGTGGAAATTTTATTGGAAGGCTTACGCCGTCTGGAATATCGCGGTTATGACTCTGCCGGTGTGGCGGTAGTCCGTGCCGAGGGTGATTTGGTGCGTAGCCGTGCAGTGGGCAAAGTTGCCGCGCTGATGGAGCGTCTCGAAGGCGAACCGATTGATGGCAACTTGGGCATTGCACACACTCGCTGGGCAACGCATGGCGTGCCTGCCGAACGCAATGCACACCCGCATTTCAGTGGCGAATGGGTCGGTTTGGTGCATAACGGCATTATCGAAAACCACGTAGCACTGCGTCAACGTTTGCAGGATGACGGCTACCGCTTTGATTCGGATACCGATACCGAGGTCATTGCGCATTTGATCGACATCTTCCGTCGTCAGGGTGTGAGCATGTTGGATGCGGTGATGGCGGCGCGTTGCGAATTGCACGGTGCGTATGCGCTGGCGGTGATTTCACCGGATGAGCCGGATACGCTGATCGTGGCACGTCAAGGCAGCCCGCTGGTGCTGGGCTTGGGGATCGGTGAAAACTTCATTGGTTCAGACATTCAAGCCTTGCTGCCTGTGACCAGCCGCTTTATTTATTTGGAAAATGGTGATGTGGCGCGGATTACCCGCAAGAAGATCGACATTTTTGATCTGAATGGCGAGCGCGTGGTACGTCCGGTGCGTGAGTCGAATGCGTCGATGTGTTCGGCGGAATTGGGCGACTACCGTCATTTCATGCTCAAGGAAATCTTTGAGCAGCCGCAATCGGTGACGGGTACATTGGAAAACCGGTTGGCGGGTGATCATGTGTTGCCTGCATTGCTGGGTGTGCCGGATGCGTTGGAACGTTTGGCGCAAGTGGATGAAATTCAAATCATTGCGTGCGGCACGAGTTTCCACGCAGGCTTGGTGGGGCGTTATTGGATTGAGGCGAATACGGATATTCCATGCAACGTGGAAGTTGCCAGCGAATACCGTTACCGTCGTCAACCGCCGCGCAAGAACATGCTATTCGTGACGATTTCGCAGTCGGGTGAAACCGCTGATACGTTGGCGGCGCTGGAAAAGATCAAGGAAAACCACGGTGCATTGGCAACCCTGACCATTTGCAACGTGGCGGAAAGCTCCTTAACCCGCGAATCCGATATGTCACTGATGACGATGGCAGGGCCGGAAATCGGCGTGGCTTCGACCAAAGCGTTTACGACGCAGTTGGTGGCGTTGCAGTTGCTAATGGTATTGCTGATGCAAGCCAAAGGTGCGGACAAAGCGAAAGTGGCACAGATGGTGGCGGATTTACGCAAATTGCCTGCGCTGATCGAGCAAGTGTTAGACTTGAACCCGAAAATCGAAACACTGGCAGAGCATTTTATCGAGAAACACCATGCGCTGTTCTTAGGGCGTGGCGAACTCTACCCGATTGCAATGGAAGGGGCGCTCAAGCTCAAGGAAATTTCCTACATCCATGCTGAAGCCTATCCCGCCGGTGAACTCAAGCATGGGCCACTCGCGTTGGTCGACAGCGAGATGCCGATTGTCACGGTAGCACCCAATACTGCCTTGTTGGAGAAACTAAAGTCCAATTTGGAGGAAGTGCGTTCACGCGGTGGTGAGTTGTATGTATTTGCCGACCGCGATGCGCATATCGTCGCTGCGGATAATTTGCATGTGCTGGAAATGCCACACGTCCCTGAAATGCTTGCGCCGATTGTGTACACGATTCCGTTGCAATTGTTGTCCTACCACGTTGCGGTGTTGAAAGGCACGGATGTGGACAAGCCGCGCAATTTGGCGAAATCCGTGACCGTCGAATAGTATTGAAGAATCCTATAGTAAACGGGGTTCAGTATTGAATCCCTTCACTGTCAGTTTTGTGGTAATTTTAGTACACTCTTATATTCTAATGAACCAGCGCTCCTGTCGCTGGTTTCTTTTTAGGTAATGTGTACGAATTTAGGTGGAGGTAAGCACCACAATGGGTAGCTGGCTAGTGTCGCTATTACGCGATTGGAAAGACCGTTTCACGCCATACAAAGACTGGATCGGCGAGTTAAAAAGTCCTGAGGTATTAAAAGCGGATGCAATGGCGGGTTTGACCGTAGCACTGGTGTTGATTCCACAGTCCATGGCATATGCACAATTGGCGGGCTTGCCTGCTCAGGTGGGCTTGTATGCGTCTTTCTTACCCGTCATGGTGGCGGCGATTTTCGGTTCTTCACGGCAGTTGGGAACGGGGCCGGTGGCGATTGTTTCTATTATGTCTGCTGCTGCGATGCAGCCGTTTGCCGCACAAGGCTTACCCATTGAAACCATTGTCATTTATTCGGCGATGTTGGCGTTGATGATCGGGATATTCCAGTTATCGCTGGGCTTATTGCGGATGGGCGTGTTGGTGGACTTTTTATCGCATCCGGTCGTGGTGGGTTTCACCAATGCGGGTGCGTTGATTATTGCGACATCACAAGTGCCCAAACTGTTTGGTTTAAATGTTAAACCGGATCAGTTTGAGCATTCGTATCAATTTTGGTGGGCAACCATTACCTCGTTGGGTGATACCAAGCCGACAACGTTAGCACTGGGTGCATTTGCATTGGCTACCTTAATTGTTTTGAAGAAGTATGCGCCGCGTTTGCCAGGGGTGCTGATTACCGTGTTGATCACCACGGTTTTGTCGTGGGCAGTGGACTACGGACACATGGGCGGCAGCATTATCGGGGATATTAAGAAAGGCTTGCCGTCATTCTCGTTGCCTGTTGTGGAGATGAGTTTCCAGAATTTTGTGTCGTTAGCCATGACAGCGGTGATGATTGGGTTGATCGGTTTCGTGGAGGCTATTTCCATTGCTAAGGCGATGGCTTCGCAAACCCGCCAGCGGTTGTCAGCGAATCAGGAATTGGTGGGGCAAGGTTTGGCGAATATTACCTCCGGTGTATTCGGTGGCTATGCGGTATCCGGTTCGTTTTCGCGTTCAGCGGTGAACTTTGCTTCGGGCGCAATCACTGGCTTCTCCTCGCTCATTACGGGTTTATTGGTGGGCGTGACGTTGCTGTATTTGACTGCGTTGCTGTATCACTTGCCGCAAGCGACCTTGGCAGCGGTGATTATTATGGCGGTGGTGAACTTGATTAAGATTTCGCCGATTAAGCACGCGTGGAAGGTTGAGCCGCATGATGGTGTGGTGGCTGTAGCCACATTCTTGGCGACTTTGGCATTTGCGCCACATTTGGATAAGGGTATTTTGTTGGGCGTGGTGTTGTCATTGGGCTTGTTCTTGTATCGCACCATGAGCCCTGCGTTGGTGGAAGTGGCGCGTGATGCGGATGGCACGATGCGTGATGCAGCCGCGCATAGCTTGAAAACCAGCGATACGATAGCGGTCTACCGTTTCGATGGCGATTTGTATTTTGCCAATACCGGTTATTTGGAAGGTAAATTGCTGAACAATGTCGCGCAAAAGCCTGCGCTGAAAGTGCTGATTTTGGATATGGAATCCATCGACCAAGTGGATTCAACCGGGGAAGAAATGCTGGAAAAATTGGCGGATCGTCTCAAGTTTGCGGGCATTGAATTCTACATTGCACGGGCTAAGTTGCGTGTCTATGAAGCCTTTCAGCGTTCGGGGTTGGCGAAACACATCGGAGAGGAACGTTTCTTCCGCGAGCGTAAATACGCGATCAATTACGCGAAAGAGCAGTTCGGGGATGCGATTGATATAGAGCCATTCCAGCACTATATCCCTGCTGAAACGAAGTAAGGTATCCTTGGAAAGGTCACGCAAGTGACCTTTCTTTTGTGTGCTAGCTTTAGGTGGGAGTGGCGTTTTATGTCGGTTAAAGTCTTGTTTTTTGCCAGTTTGCGTGAACGTTTTGGGGTCGGGCAGGTAACACTGGCACTGACTGAACCGCTCAGTGTGCAAGCCGTTTGGCAGCGTAGCAGCGGGGAAGATAGCTTACCTGCAAATGTCTTGATGGCGGTTAATCAAACGTATGCGGGTGCGGATACCTTGGTGCAATCAGGAGATGAGGTCGCCTTCTTCCCACCCGTGACCGGAGGTTGAGTATGCTGATTGAAGTACGGGAAAATCCGTTTGATCCGTGGCAATACTTGGCAGAACGTCAGGCGCACCACGGCGTGTCGGCTTGTTCCGGTGCAACGGCGGTATTCGTCGGGACGATGCGTGATTTCAACGAAGGTGACACGGTACGTGACATGTATCTGGAGCACTACCCCGGTATGACGGAACGTCACTTGGAACGCTTGGCGACAAACGTGCTCCAACAATGGTCGTTAGATGATGTCTTAATCGTACACCGTATTGGACACATTACGCCTGCACAACCGATTGTGTTGGTCGCCGTATGGTCAGCACACCGTGCGGCTGCCTTCGAGGCTTGCCGTCAGTTGATGGAAACACTCAAACATTCTGCACCGTTTTGGAAACGTGAAACCCTTGCTGATGGTGCAGTACGTTGGGTAGACAACAATACGCCGGGCTGAATCTTAATCTAAGGCAACGCGAACTGTTTTATCCGTATTAGACTCCACGCGAAATTCGGTGTGCCTGGTGGTGTTTTCGCGGGTAACTTTTGCTAGGTATTGACCCGCAGAAAGTTGCACGGTGCCACTGTGACGTGGAAGTACCGCTACTGGGTCACGTTGCTCTTTGTCTTCTAGTTTAAAAATTACCCAATGAGCGGGCAGCAATACCGATTGATTGTTGACCGTCGCCACCAACGTAATACGATTAGCGGCGGCAGTACCCGCCATCAGTAAAATCAGTGTTCCAATAGCCAAGCTAATGATTTTGCTGGTACTTGTAGAAGAATGATGGGAACGTAATGCCATGTTGCCCTTCCTTTGGAAATTAGTTATTGCTTTAAACAGTCGATTTGAGCCAAAAACCGACCACTCCGTATAGTGTAATGCAATTTTTAAGCAATTACACAAGAGTTTGCGTGCACCAAAGTAAGAGGCTGAACTAGGTGAGTTGTTTTAAATTTAGGCGCGTTGCCATTGACCTGATTTGCCACCGGACTTCTGTAATAAGCGGATACTTTCCATCGTCATGCCTTTATCAACGGCTTTGCACATGTCGTAAATGGTGAGCAAGGTAATTTGTACGGCGGTGAGCGCTTCCATTTCCACACCCGTTTGCCCGCGTGTTTCGACCGTGACACGGCAATAGACGGAAGCGGTAGCGGGTTGAGGGGTGAGTTCAACGTCGACGCGGGTCAGCGCAAGCGGGTGGCATAGCGGGATTAGGTCAGCCGTTTTTTTGGCTGCCATAATACCCGCAATGCGGGCGATGCCGAGCACATCGCCTTTTTTGTTGTCACCTTGTAAGATTTTTTTCAGGGTGGTGGGTTGCATGTCAATACGCCCTTCGGCAATGGCGATGCGGTGCGTGGCTTGTTTCTCACCAACATCGACCATGTGTGCTTGGCCTTGGTCATTGAAATGGGTTAGCTCAGACATTACAAGGTCTTACCACTGCTGGCTTCTGTCGCAGGTGCTGCCGGAGCGGCACGATTTTGCACCAAGTCCATGCCTTTGAGGATATTGAGTGCCTCAAACAGTTGGTAGTCTTCTTCCGCCAACGGGGCTTTGGTTTTGTCAGCATCCGCGTTTTTATCGGTTTTTTCTTCCGTTGTCGTGGGGGTTGGCGCTGGTGCGGCTTCTTCTGTTTTGTCTTCAGGTTTGGCGGTTTCTACCGCGTCTTTGTCACCGTTAGGGTTGCTGAGGTGTTTGCTCAAATCGGCTTCAGACAGCGGGTCTAACGCTTCATCGGTGTTTTCTTCGCCTTTGACTTTGAGGGCTTTCAGTTCAATATCCGGCGCAATGCCTTCGGCTTGGATAGAGCGACCGGATGGGGTGAAGTAACGTGCCGTAGTTAATTTAACGGCGGTTTTTTCATCCAATTGCAGCACGGTTTGCACTGAGCCTTTGCCGAAGGTTTTTTGCCCAACGATCAAGGCGCGTTTGTGGTCTTTTAGTGCGCCAGCAACGATTTCTGAGGCGGAGGCCGAACCTTGGTTGACCAAGACTACGATGGGAGCATTTTCAACGGCATCGCCTTTTTGTGCACTGTATTCCATTTTGGCATCAGCAACGCGCCCTTCGGTGTAGACAATTTTGCCTGCATCCAGGAATGCGTCAGAAACGCCCACAGCTGCATTCAATACGCCGCCGGGGTTATTGCGCAAATCGAGTACTAAGCCGCGCAATTTACCCTTGTTTTCTTTTTTCAGGGTTTCAAGACCTTCTAACAAGGCATCAGTGGTTTTGGCTTGGAAGCTGGTGATGCGCACGTAGCCATAGCCGGGTTCGAGAACGCGTTGCTTGACGCTTTTGACTTGGATAATGTCGCGTTTAATGGTGACTTTGAATGGCTTATCTTTGCCATCGCGGACAATCATCAGGTTGATGGGGCTGCCGGGTTTGCCGCGCATCAGTTTGACCGCATCGTTGAGGGTCATGCCTTTCACGGGGGTGTCATCGAGGCGGATGATCAAATCACCCGCCTGCAAACCCGCTTTTTGCGCAGGCGTGTCATCAATCGGGGAGATAACTTTGACAAAGCCGTCTTCCATGCCGACTTCGATGCCTAAACCGCCGAATTCGCCACTTGTACCGACTTGCAGTTCTTTGAATTCTTCTTCATCTAAATAGGAAGAGTGTGGGTCAAGGTTGCTGAGCATTCCACGGATGGCATTGGTCATCAGGTCTTTGTCTTTCACGTCCTCTACGTAATTTTCTTTGATACGTGAATAGACTTCGGAAAATTGTTGCAGCTCATCCAGTGGTGGAGAATTTTCAACCGTTTGCCGGAAAGCGAACACATTGAGGCTAATGCTGGTGGTTGCACCAATCAGAACGCCAGCCATAGTGCCAGCCAAAACGCGGTAACGTGTATGCATAATCAACTTTCTCCAAATCTTTTGGCTGCTAACAGGCATATCAGCAGGGTTCTTTTTGTGTTGGCATTAAAAAATGGGGTCAGTTTACCATTGTGTAGCGAAAATGCACTTTAGTTGTTGTAAAAAGGGTGCAATTGCTAAGAGTGGTTTAGCGACACCAACGTGCTGGGTTTTGCGGGGATGTACCCTGCCGTATCTCGAAGTAGAGTGCATCTTGGCTTTGACCGCTAGAGTTCCCTACGGCGGCAATGGTTTCGTTAGCGTTGACGATTGCCCCTTCTTTTTTGTAAACGGCACGGTTATAGCCGTACAAGCTCATGTAATTATTGTCATGTTCGATAATAATTAAGTGTCCATAGCCATCCATCCAGCCGGAAAAGGCGACCCGCCCTCTGGCAATGGCGCGGACTTTTGTGCCACCGGCGGCGGCTAATACGACACCGCGCCAGCGTTGTTTTTCGTTACGGGATGAACCGTAGCTGTGGATGATTTTACCTTGTACCGGCCAAGACAATTGTCCGCGCAAGGTGGATAACGCTTGGTTGGGGGTAAAGCGGGTTTTGACAGGTTCGCTACGCTCTGTTTCGGAAGCAGCTTTTTTACTGGTATTAACGGGCTTTTCGAGCGTTTCGGTGGCTTTAGGGACTTTCTCGGTGGTGGCTTTTTCTTCTGCTTTACGCGCTAAACGATCAACAACTGTTTGTAGGTTGGCTTCTTCGGCTTTTAGTTTGCCAAGTTGTTTTTCTTTGACACGAATATCGCCTTTGAGTGTGCCAAGGGCGGTGGAGCGTGCTTTGAGGGTGCTTTCCATTTCCACTTTTTGTTGCTCAAGCGTTTTGTTGAGCGCTCGTAGTTCGGTATTGTCGTTCTCGATGGCAAGGCGGGTGGCATCAATGTCTTTCAGGGTTTTTTGCACCGCTTGGATGCGTCCCACGCGATTCTCATTCAGGTATTCAAAATAGCGGATAGTGCGGCTAATGTCAGAGGGTTCATCTTGACGCAGCAGCAGACGCAGATGGGATTGTTCGCCAGCGGTGTAAAGTGCTTGCAGTTGTTGGGCAAGCCCCGATTTTTGGGCAGCTAATTCAGCATCAAGCTGGGTTTGTTTGCGGGCAGATTCTTCCAGCTTGCTTAGAGTGGCTTCGGCTTTTTTTTCGGTTTGATAATGCTTGTCAGAAATATCGCCGAGTTTTTTTTCCAGCAGGGTGACTTCTTCCTGCAATTCCTTGGATTCGCCTTTTTGGGTGCTAAGGCTATTGGATAGCTGACGAATGTCACGTTGGAGTTGCTGTTGCTTCTGCGTATCCGCTGCATAGGACGCGCTCCACAGTAGTGGGACTAACAGCAATAGAGATAGATAAAATTTCACCGTGCGTCAGGGTTCTGGGTATTTATGATAATCAGAAGTCTACCATAAGAAAGGGATGACACGGAATGGAATAGGGTATATTATTGTTTCTGTCTATACTAATATACTAAGGTTGCCTGCTCCACAGCGCGAAGCTTTACAGGTTGCTTTAGCAAAATCATTTTCGATGAGGACATCTATGGGTAGCATCGCTCTCGGCAGTACGTGTGACTTCAGTATTGATGATATGTTGGTCAAGGAAGAAGACATTGACCGTGCTTCCCGTTCCTTAAAAGCGATTTCACATCCATTGCGTCTGAAAATTCTGTGTGTTCTAGGTGACAAAGAAGTCAGCGTACAAGACATCGTTGACAACGTTGGTACTTCCCAAAGCAATATTTCTCAGCATCTGGCGATTTTGCGTGATAAAGGTATTTTGGCCTCACGTAAGGATGCTAATCGCGTTTATTATCGTGTGGGTGATTATCGTACACTACGCTTGATCAGCATGATGCAGGAAGTCTTTTGCTCCGCTCCACACTGAATATATCGCTGACTATTACCAAAAACGTGTGTTTAGGGGTTTACCTACTTCTAGCGGATGTATATCGTTAGTCCCTGTTCATCAGCCGATTAGGGTTCAATGTGGAAGAGTATCTTGTTTTTGCCCGTAACAATCCCCTGTTAATTGCAGGGCTGTTTGGTATCGTTGGCATGATTATCTGGACTGAATTCAGTCGCATCACCCGCAAATACCAACAAGTCAACACCACGCAAGCGGTGCAAATTTTCAATCAAGACACGGCTGTCGTCATCGATGTGCGTGAAGACAGCGAAGTGCGCAGCGGCAAGATCAAGGGTGCAAAGCATATTCCTTTGGCGCAGATCAAAACGCGTTTGGTTGAACTGGAATCTGCTAAAACTAAACCAGTGCTAGTGTATTGCCGCAGTGGTAGCCGTTCTTCCCATGCTTGTGACCTATTGACCAAAGCCGGTTTCGAGAATGTCAGTAATTTGGCGGGCGGCATCACGGCATGGGAGTCAGCCAACCTTCCGGTTAGCAAACGATGAATCCAGCCCGTCCGGTGCGCATGTATGCCACGTTATTTTGTCCTTACTGCTTACGCGCCCGAATGCTGCTCAAGCGTAAGGGGGTTGCCTACGAAGAAATCAATGTTGGTGGTGATGCCACGTTGTGGGCAGAGATGGAACGCTTGAGTCAACGCGACACCGTGCCGCAAATATTCATTGGCGATTTATCTATCGGTGGCTATGATGATATGGCGGCATTGGATCGTGCAGGTAAACTGGACGCTTTGCTATTTGAATCTTAATATCCATTTCATCAAGATTTCACCAAGGGGTAGGACATGAGCGAACAACAAGAGCAACAATTCATCATCCAGCGTATTTACGTCAAGGATGTCTCCTTTGAAGCACCCAATTCACCCGGCATTTTTACCCAAGAGTGGAATCCCAATACCAATTTGGACTTGAATACCAAGGTTAACCCACTAGCGAATGACAACTATGAAGTTGAGCTGTTTATCACCATCACGGTTAAAAGTGATGATAAAACCGCTTTCTTGGTGGAGGTGAAACAAGCTGGTGTGTTCTTTATTCAAGGCTATGGCGCAGATCAGCTCAATCATTTATTGGCGGCTTATTGCCCGAATATCCTGTTCCCGTATGCACGTGAAGTGATCGCAGGCATGGTGTCCAAGGGTAGCTTCCCCGAACTGCATCTTTCCCCGATTAATTTCGATGCGTTGTACGCACGGCGTTTACAGGAAGAGCAAGCAAAAGCTGGCGTGGCATGACCAGCCAGCGCATCCAGTCCATTGCTGTTTATGGCGCGGGTTCGTGGGGAACGGCGTTAGCGTTGCAATTGGCGCGAAATGGGCTGGATGTGCTGCTGTGGGATTTCAATCCTGCCCACGTTGAGGCGTTGAATCGCCAGCGTGAGAATACGCATTACCTACCCGGTATCCCGTTTCCTGATAATTTGCGTTGCGAGAGTGACTTAGCCACGGTCGCTGCATCCTCTGACTACCACCTGATTGTAGTGCCAAGTCACGGTTTCCGCAGTCTATTGCAAAACCTTGCCCCGTTATTAACGGCACAGGATGCGGTTATCTGGGCAACCAAAGGTTTGGAACTGGATACAGGTAAATTGTTGCATCAGGTTTTGGAGGAAGTATTGCCACAATGTGCTGCTTACGGGGTGGTGTCAGGGCCTACGTTTGCGGGGGAAGTGGCGCGTGGTTTGCCAACGGCGATGACCGTTGCGGCGAATCAACCTGCGTTGGCACAGGCGATGGCGGCCGCGTTCCAAGCGGCTAATTACCGTGCTTACATCAGCAATGATGTGGTGGGCGTGGAATTGGGCGGTGCGCTCAAAAATGTGCTGGCAATTGCGGCAGGTATCTCGGATGGCTTAGGCTTCGGTGCGAATGCCCGCGTTGCTATCGTGACGCGTGGCTTGGCGGAAATCATGCGCTTGGGCGTGAAGCTGGGCGCACAATCCGAAACCTTGATGGGCTTGGCGGGTGTGGGTGATTTGGTGTTGACCTGCACCGATAACCAATCCCGCAATCGCCGTTTAGGATTAGCTTTAGGGCAAGGCAAAGACCGTGATACCGCGATTGCGGAAATCGGGCAAGCAGTCGAGGGTGCAAAATCTGCACTTTCCATCGGCAAGTTGGCGGAACGTGCCAGTGTTGAAATGCCCATTTGCCAACAAGTTTACCGTATTCTGTACGAACAACTGCCGCCTCGGCAGGCTGTCGCTGAACTGCTTTCCCGCGACCTGAAAGCGGAATTCTGATTACCTACTATCAGGGGTTGTAGCCCATGAGCAATACGCAAACTTACGCTATCGGTGTCATTATGGACGCGATCAGCACCATCAATATCAAAAAAGACAGTACCTTCGCGATGATGCTGGAAGCCCAGCGGCGCGGTTGCCCGCTGTTCCATATTTTGCAAGGTGATCTGTTTGTCGATGATGGCGTGGTCTATGCCAAGATGAATCCTGTGACGGTGCAAGACGATCCGCACGGCTGGTTTACCTTTGATGACGCTGTGGTCAGACCGCTCCACGCATTGCCTGTGGTGTTGATGCGCAAAGATCCCCCCTTCGATATGGAATTCATTTACAGCACGTACTTGCTGGAAATGGTGCAAAAACGCGGCACGTTGGTGGTGAATCGCCCCGACAGTATTCGCAGTGCCAACGAAAAGCTGTTTGCGACGTGGTTTCCTGAGTACTGCCCACCGACGCGTGTGACCCGTGATATGGGGCGTATCCGCGAATTTTTGGCTATGCAGCAGCATATTGTGGTGAAGCCGCTGGATGGTATGGGCGGTTCGATGATTTTCCAAATCAAGCAGGGCGATGCCAACACTAACGTGATCCTTGAGGCGATTACCGCGCACGGTACACGCATGGTGATGGCACAGCGTTTTCTGCCCGAATACAAGCAAGGTGACAAACGCATTCTGTTGGTTGATGGCGAGCCATTCCCTCATGCACTGGCGCGGATTCCGGCAGAAGGCGAAGGGCGAGCAAATCTTGCGGCGGGTGGCAAAGGCGTTGGTGTGGATTTGACGGAGCGTGAATTCGCCATTTGTGCGGGCATTGCGCCGGTATTGCGGGAGATGGGCTTGCTATTCGTGGGCTTGGATGTGATTGGCGATTATGTCACGGAAATCAATGTGACCAGCCCTACTTGTATTCGTGAATTGGATACGCTCTATGCCGCTAATATCGCCAGCCTGCTGTTTGATGCAATTGAGCGCAGGCTGGCGCAGCTTTAGCCGTTAGATACTTTATTGTTGCAACATACCGTACAATTCATCTTTAAGGTGTAAACGGCGCAGCTTCAGCCCTTCGACGAAATCATCGGCATGGACTTCAATCGCTTGTTCGACGCGATGCAGTTGCGTGTCAATTTCGTGGTATTCGTCAAACAGACGGGCAAAGTGCCGATCTTCCATTTTCAATTGATGAATTTTCTCTTTGTGCTCAGGAAATTCAATCGCCAGATTATGGGATTCTCCAAACATTCGTTACGCTCCTTTATTAAATTCAGTTTCAGGTTATCACAGTGTTTTGATCGGCAGCGTGAGTTAAGTCAAATTCTGTGACTATGGTAGAATCGGCTTTTCCCTACAACAGGAGCAGCATGTGAAAGCCAGAGTTAAATGGTTGGACAATATGAGTTTCGTCGGCGAGTCTGGCAGCGGTCATGCCGTGGTCATGGATGGTGCGCCCGAATTCGGTGGGCGTAATCTCGGAATGCGTCCGATGGAAATGTTGTTATTGGGCTTAGGGGGCTGTTCATCGTTCGATGTGGTGCTGATTTTGCAGAAATCCAAGCAGCAAGTGCTAGACTGTGAAGTGCTGATGGAAGCAGAACGCGCTGATAAAGACCCCAAAGTGTTCACTCGCATTCACCTGCATTTCGTGGTGAGTGGGCGTAACTTGTCGCCGGAAAAAGTCGAACGTGCGGTGAAATTGTCGGCGGAAAAATACTGTTCCGCGTCGATCATGCTGGGTAAAACCGCTGAGATTACCCACGATTTTGAAGTATGCGAAGCGCCGTGAAGCATTTATTTCACTTGCACCTAGGGGCATAGTTTTGCATAGTTCACCCCCATGCTGGTTGGTGGTCAACTGGCTGATTTTTTATGCTACGCCTACAAGAGGATGATCGGAATTGGTTGAGCGTCATCAAAAGCAGATTCGCCTGCACGGGTTTAACAACCTGACTAAAACCCTGAGTTTTAATATTTACGACATCTGCTACGCAAGGAGTCCGGCTCACCGTGAAGAATACCTCGCGTACATTGATGAAGAATACAATGCTGACCGTTTGACCAATATCCTCACGAATGTGGCAGATATTATCGGCGCTAATATTCTGAATGTGGCACGGCAAGACTATGACCCTCAAGGGGCAAGCGTCACGATTCTGGTGTCGGAAGAGCCTGTTTTATCAGAAGAAAAGATCTCTACCTCGACTTCAGCACGCCCAGGCCCTTACCCTGAAGATGTCGTTGCGCACTTGGATAAGAGCCACCTGACGGTGCATACTTACCCAGAAAGTCACCCCGACAATGGCATTAGTACCTTCCGTGCGGACATTGATGTATCGACGTGTGGGCGCATCTCGCCATTGAAAGCATTGAATTATTTAATACATAGTTTGGAGTCCGATATTGTCATTATGGACTATCGGGTGCGCGGTTTTACTCGTGACGTGAAGGGCAAAAAGCACTTCATCGACCATAAGATTAACTCTATCCAGAACTTCTTGTCGCCGGAAACTAAGCGTGCTTATTCCATGCTCGACGTGAATGTGTATCAAGAAAATATCTTTCACACCAAGATGATGTTGAAAGAGTTTGATCTCGATAACTATTTGTTTGGATTAGGTAAAAATGATTATTTCGAGAAAGACCTCAAGCAAATCGAAGCCCAATTGCGCAAAGAAATGAAAGAGATTTACTACGGTAGAAATACAGGCAGTTTGTGATTTACCCAGATTAATCTATGACGGTGTTAGTCTGCTAGCATCGCCTCCTGCCTGAATCCACGCTACGTTGCATTTTGCACGTTTATTAACCAATATGTTGCTATAAAGCAACATATTGGTGAGATCAAAACAATTGAAACATTCAATGGTAGATTTGATCAAATGTTACTCATGGTGGTTGTCTCTTGTGTTGATAGTCTGTTAACGTTTCCTTCTATGACGTTTTGAGTGTGTTTAAACGCGTCATTTACAATAAAAGATTGTTCTACAAGAGAACGCTGAAAAGGTTATACAAGAGATTATGAGTAGTGTTAGTGTAAAGCCATTTACCTTGGTTAGTCTGGGGATGATGGCATTGTTACTGGCTGGCTGTAATTCTGAAAATGTTAAGACTGCGGATGCAGAAAACACCCAAGTCTACACCGCGAAATTCGCCCATTCTAATAATACAACGGCGACTGTGATGAAACTTCCAACGCAAGCGTCTAAGGATGTAACGTTGTTGGATCGTGTGGTGTGGAGTGCGGAAAAGCAGAAAGGTAAAATGTACCGTTTTGGCGGTGAAAGTCCTAAGACCGGTTTCGATTGCAGCGGTTTGACATCGTATGCTTTCGAGCAAGGTGCTGGAGTCTCATTACCGCGTACTGCTGCTGATCAATACAACGCCGCTGTTAAAGTATCCAAGCAAGAAGCCAGCAAAGGTGACTTGGTATTCTTTAAAACGGGTGGTAAGCGTATCAGCCACGTGGGTATCTATTTGGGCGAAGATAAATTTGTCCATGCACCACGTACTGGTAAAGCGATTACTACGGATAAATTGGAAGGTTACTGGGCGGACAAGCTAGCTGGCTTTGGACGTATTCCAGGAGCTTGCAAACCTGCTTATTCCTAATTTATTCCTCTAAAAAGGTCGCTATTGCGACCTTTTTACTTTAGAGCGGCAAGCTATTTAGCCACGTTGTTACCACGGCGTTCAGTGCATCGCCTTTGTCTTTGAAGTTGTGGTCTGCCTCTGGTAGTACCATTTGTTTGGAATGAGTATTGCCTGCTTTCTGCATCAAACGTTGCCGTTCGGGTGCATAGCTGATGGCGGCTGGAAGATCTTTCTCACCGTACACGTCGAGTACGGGCACTTTCACGGTATCCAGTGGCAACACTTCACCCATTCCCATGCCTACGTAAGCGCGAATCGTGCTATCACCTTTTGTCCCTAGCCAGTGCATTGCCATCTGCGCTCCGCAACTGTGGGCGGCTAATACCACGTTGTTAATGCCTTTTTGTTGTAGCAGGGTGATACCCGCATCAATGCGTTGGTCTGCATTGCCAAGCAGGTGGATGTAATCGGTAGGTTGCGCGGTGGGAGCCAAGAGCGGCATTTGCAAGGATAGCGTCGTCCAGCCTTTGGAAACTAAGCCCACCCGTAGTGGATGCACTACCTCCGCCCAGTCGGGGTGTTTGCCACAGCCATGCAATAGGATAACCCCGCCACGCGGCTGTTCCGCTGCGGTCAGAATACCCATGAAGGGTTGCGCCCCGTCGTTCAGACTGACGATTTCACCTTCCCGGATTGCCCCGCTCAGTTCACCGACTAAGCGTTGTTCTTGGGCGTAATCCGGTATGGCGGTGGCAGCAGGTTTTGCCGCTGCTGGCGCTACGGTGTCATTTTTTTTTTCTTCCGGTGCTGCTAGCCCAGAAGGTGAGGGTGGTGCGATGGCGGTCGGGGCGGGGGGCGGTGGCATCATCACCGCTTGGTCGATTGCTGGTGGCGGCGGCGGTACTGCTATCGGTGCGACAGGCGCGACAGCAGAAACAGGGGCTACTGGCGCGACAGGTGCGACCGCAGTAGGGGCTATTGCCGTTGTTGGTGCAATGGGAGCAGTAGCATCAATTGCAACCGGTGCAGTCGCAGGCATGGCTTGCTCTGGCAACGTGGCAGCGGCGGCAGGTGCTGTTGTTTCTGGTGCAGGCGCACTGGCGGCGACGGGTGCGGTTGCCTCGGGTGCAGGCGCACTGGCAGCAGCGCTGGGGCTGCTCACTTCAACAGGTGGGCGCATTATCATCAGAACCAGCACGGCAACAGAAGCCAGCGTATAAACGGCAGTGGCAACTCTCATGTTCCTCTCCTTGGCATAGGGGTGTTTGTTAAAATCGAATAAAACGTTCAAAATATACGATTGGACGTTGGTGTTACTTTTACTTAGAGTACAACGCTCCAAAGAGTTTAATCAACCACACCGAGGAGTCCATCATGGAACTGAAGGGAAGTAGAACAGAACAACACCTGAAAGATGCTTTTGCAGGTGAATCGCAAGCTAACCGCCGTTACCTGTATTTCGCTGCTAAAGCTGACGTGGAAGGCTACAACGACGTTGCGACTGTGTTCCGTTCCACTGCGGAAGGTGAAACCGGTCATGCGCACGGTCACTTGGAATACTTGGAAGTCTCTGGCGACCCAGCGACTGGTCTGCCGATTGGCCCGACCGCTGCTAATCTGAAATCAGCGATTGCTGGCGAAACCCACGAGTACACGGACATGTACCCCGGTATGGCGAAAGACGCACGCGCAGAAGGTTTCGACGAAATCGCGGATTGGTTCGAGACACTGGCAAAAGCGGAGCGTTCCCACGCTAACCGTTTCCAGAAAGCACTGGATAATCTGGACGCATAAGGTCTTGGTAGGGGTGAAGCCTTTTCACCCCTACACCCCCAACGGAGAACAACAAACATGGCAACCCCGATCCGCGAAGGCAGCCTGCAAGCACCCACCCGTCACGCGCTCGACTGGAAAAACCCCGAATTTTATAACGAAGATGCCGTCCTGCACGAAATGGAGCGCGTCTTTGATCTCTGTCACGGTTGCCGCCGCTGCGTCAGCCTGTGCAATTCCTTCCCCACGCTGTTTGATCTTGTGGACAATTCCAAGACGATGGAAGTGGATGGTGTTGACAAAAAAGATTACTGGCAGGTCGTGGATCATTGCTATCTGTGCGACCTGTGTTACATGACCAAATGCCCGTACATTCCGCCGCATGAGTGGAATATCGACTTCCCGCACCTGATGCTGCGTGCCAAAGCGGTGAAGTTTAAGAAAGGCGACACCAAATTCCGCGATAAAGTACTGAGTTCTACCGATATGGTTGGCAAGTTGGCGGGCATTCCCGTCGTTGCGGGCATCGTCAATAAAGTCAATCAGAACCCCGCCTTCCGCCAGCAACTCGACAAAGTGTTGGGCGTGCATCCGCAGGCGAAAATCCCGTCTTACCACAGCGACAAAGGGCGTGACCGTGTGGCGCGTTACAAGACGTTGGATGAATCCAAGGCGGTTGCGGCAGGGCGTACTACCGGCAAAGTGGCGATTTTTGCCACCTGTTACGGCAATTACAACGAGCCGCACATTGTCGATGATTTGCGTAAGGTATTTGAAATCAACGGCATTCCTGTGACATTGCTGGATAAAGAGCAATGCTGTGGAATGCCCAAATTGGAATTGGGCGACTTGGAATCTGTGGCAGCGGCGAAAGAAGCCAATATTCCAGCAATGATGAAGCTCATCAACGAGGGCTGGGATATTGTCGGCCCTGTACCGTCGTGCGTGCTGATGTTCAAGCAGGAATTGCCGCTGATGTTCCCCGATGATGCCGATGTGCAAACGGTGAAAGGGCGCATTTTCGACCCATTCGAGTACCTGATGCTGCGCCACAAGGAAGGCAAGTTGAACACCAACTTCAAAAAGTCTTTGGGCAAGGTCAGCTACCACACGTCTTGCCATTTGCGCGTACAAAACATCGGCTACAAAACCCGCGAATTGTTGGAATTAGTGCCGGATACTAAGCTGGAATTGCTGGAACGCTGTTCCGGGCATGATGGCACGTATGCGGTGAAAAGCGAATTCCACGACGTGTCGATGAAAATTTGCCGCCCGATTTTCACCAAGGTGAATCAAGCTAAGCCAGATTATTACGGCAGCGATTGCCCGATGGCAGGGCATCAAATCGAGAGTGGATTGGATGAGGGTATGCCTCCGCCAACACATCCGCTGACCATGTTACGCATTGCTTACGGTTTGTAAGGAGAGTGATGATGGAAAAGTTGACCCGTGCAGACTTGCTGAGTCTGGAACAATATTCAATCGAGCGCAAAGCCTTCCGCGAGAGAGTGATGGCGCACAAAGCTGACCGCAAAATACACATTGGTCCGAATGCGACACTGTATTTTGAAGATCGCTTAACCATGCAATACCAGATTCAGGAAATGCTGCGGATTGAGAAGATTTTCGAGTCCGCTGGCATTAATGAGGAACTGGAGGCGTATAACCCGTTGATTCCCGATGGCTCGAACTGGAAAGCGACCTTCATGGTCGAGTTTTCCGATGTGGAAGAGCGCAAGGTGCAACTGGGGCGGCTGATCGGGATCGAGCGGCATACGTGGGTGCAGGTGGCGGGTTTCGACAAGGTTTACGCGATTGCCAATGAGGATTTGGAGCGCGAAACCGAGGAAAAAACCTCGGCAGTGCATTTTATGCGCTTTGAGTTGACCCCGATTATGGTGGCTTCGGTGAAGGAAGGTGCGGCGATTCAGATGGGGATTGAGCACCCGAATTACACGGATACCGCGACGTTGAGTGAAGCATCGCGTGCTTCACTCGCCGCTGATTTGGGTTAATGACTGCGATTAATCGCAAACCACGCCAATGACTCCAATGCCTGTCGATAGTCGCTATCTGGCAGGCATTGCAGGCTGGCAATCGCGCTTTCCGTTTCACCCTTGGCACGTTCCAACGTGTAATCAATCGCCTTGGTGTCGGTAATCGCCTGCATAATGGCATCAATCTGATCCAACCCACCCTGCTCAATCGCACTGCGAAGTATGGCAGCCGTCGCCGCATCGCTGCGCTGTATCGCAATAATCAGCGGCAGTGTGGGCTTACCTTCGGCTAAATCATCACCGACGTTTTTGCCCATTTCCTCAGCATCAGCGGTGTAATCCAGCACGTCATCGACTAACTGGAACGCTGTGCCTAAGTGCATCCCATACTTCGCCATCGCTTCTTCGTGTTCCGCACTCAATCCCGTCAGCACCGCACCCAACTGGCACGCCGCTTCAAACAATTTCGCGGTTTTGGAATGGATGACCTCCATGTAACGCTCTTCGGAGGTATCGGGATCGTGGCAGTTGAGCAATTGCAAGACTTCGCCTTCCGCAATCACATTGGTGGTGGTAGAGAGAATTTCCATCACGCGCATACTGCCCACGTCCACCATCATTTCAAACGAGCGCGAATACAGGAAATCGCCGACCAGCACGGCGGCTTGATTACCCCAAACATTGTTTGCAGTTTCCTTGCCACGCCGCATATCAGACTCGTCCACCACGTCGTCATGCAGCAAGGTGGCGGTGTGGATAAATTCCACAATTGCCGCAATATCAACGTGTCTGTCGCCCTGATACCCACAGGCACGCGCCACCAGCAACGCTAGCAAGGGGCGCAAGCGTTTACCCCCGCTACCAATAATGTAATGGCTGAGTTGGTTGATAAGCACGACATCGGAATGCAGGCGACGCTGGATTAAAGCATTGACTGCCTGCATGTCAGCATCGGCAAGTTGGCGAATTGTATTGAAATCCATGATTATGCAGGCTGCGGTAAAGCCCCGAATGCTAGGAAGCCCCCCCTGCGATGTCAAGCGATACGCGCAACTCCTTGAAATATTTTATTTCTCGTTTGACCTGAACGGGCGTAAACGGTATAATCCTGCGGCTCTTTAACAGGACATTTTTTGGAGAATCGAATCATGTATGCGGTCATCGTAACCGGCGGTAAACAGTACCGCGTCGCTCTAGGCGACAGCATCTTTGTTGAAAAACTGGATGTAGCAGAAGGCGCAGACATTGATTTCGATAATGTCCTGATGGTCGGGGAAGGTGATACCGTGCAAATCGGTGCACCTTACGTTGCAGGCGCGAAAGTAACTGCAAACGTTGTGGCCCAGACTCGCGGCGTCAAAGTGCGGATCATGAAATTCCGCCGCCGTAAGCACCATCAGAAATGTACTGGTCATCGCCAGTACCTGACACAAATCGAAATCACTGGCATTTCAGCAGCGTAAGGGGAGACAGCAATGGCACACAAAAAGGCAGGCGGTAGTACCCGCAACGGTCGCGATTCAGAATCGAAACGACTTGGCGTTAAGCGCTTTGGTGGTCAATTCGTTCTGGCTGGTAACATTCTGGTTCGCCAGCGTGGTACGCGCTTCCACGCTGGTGATAACGTAGGTATTGGCAAAGACCATACCTTGTTCGCCAAGGCAGACGGCGTAGTGGTTTTCAAGCAAAAAGGCGCTGAAAACCGTAAGTTTGTAAGCATCCAACCTGTTGAAGGTTGCTCAGCTTAAAAACTTCCGTCTTCGGACGATTTGCGTAAAAGCCCCGCCTGTCGGGGCTTTTCGCGTGTTATGATCACCCCATGAAAAATATCCCGCACCCCATTCAATATCAAGGCAGTAAGCGCAATCTGGCATCCGTCATTCTGGGTTATTTCCCTAAGGATGTGGATCGTTTGGTTGAGCCATTTGCGGGTTCGGCTGCTATTAGTATTGCGGCGGCGGCACGTCAATTGGCGGCGCGTTATGAGATTAATGATGTCAACAAACCATTGGTAGAATTACTACGTTTGATGGTGGAGCAACCTGTAGAAACGGCTGATTATTACGAGCAGACTTGGAATGGGCAGCTCACACAGGATAGTCCGAGCCATTATTATCAGATGCGAGATGCCTTTAACCGCAGCCAAGACCCCCGTCTTTTCCTGTATTTGTTAGCGCGTTGTGTCAAAGGTGCGGTGCGTTACAATGCTGATGGGATGTTCAATCAAAGTCCAGATAAGCGCCGCAAGGGTACTCGCCCCACGACTATGCGTAACAATATTTCCGGGGTGTCTGCGTTGTTGCAAGGCAAAAGTGCCTTTTCAGCATTGGATTACCGTGATGTGCTGAGAACGGCTACAACCGATGATCTGGTATACATGGATCCGCCTTATCAGGGCGTTTGTGGTGAACACGATTCCCGCTACTTGTCTGGTATTGACCACCATGAGTTTGTATTGGCACTGGAAAAATTGAATGAGCGGGGTATCGCTTACGTCGTCAGTTATGACGGACGCAGGGGTGATAAAGTCTTTGGTGCAGTATTGCCTGCTTACTTGGAGCTATCCCGTGTCGAGTTGTCAGCAGGGCGTTCCAGCCAGTCCACTTTGCTAGGGCGTGATGAAATAACGTATGAATCGTTATACTTGTCGCCCGCATTGCTGCAACAGCGAGCGTTGTCTGCTTCACGTAGCAGTTACCATATGCCACTACAGCCGCAATATGCTTTGTTTGCAGCGGAATCCCATGTTTGAGGTGTCAGCAGAATTATTAGCACTTTGTCGCGCTGTTACGGCAAAACGTCCTAAAACGGTTATTGATCATATTTTGGCGCATGGCTTTATCACGACCGAAGCGTTGAAAGATGTTTACGGCTACAACCATCCGCCGCGTGCAGTACGGGATGTGCGTGAAAATGGTATTCCAGTGGAAACGTTTCGGGTAACGGGTTCAGATGGGCGTAAGATTGCCGCTTATCGCTTTGGTGACTTGAGCGGCGTGGCGGTTAGGAAATTATCGGGGCGCACGGGTTTATCCAAGCGGCTTAAAGATGCCCTGATTGCCAAGTACGGTTGCCAGTGTTTCATCTATTTGGAGGTGATGGATGAGCGTGATTTACAAATCGACCATCGTGTTCCCTATGAGGTAGGTGGAGATGGCGACGGGGCGTTAAGCACTGACGATTTTATGCTGCTGTCTGCCTCCGCGAATCGGGCAAAGTCTTGGTCGTGTGAGCATTGTGACAATTGGAACGGCAGTAAAGATAAGCAGGTTTGCCTGACCTGTTACTGGGCTTTCCCAGAAAATTATAGCCATGTGGCAACGTGCCACATGCGTCGTATTGATCTTGTTTGGCAAGGTGATGAGGTCGCTGTTTACGAGAAATTGAAAGCAGCGGCGCATGAACTTGGCAAGGAAGTGCCTGAGTTTGTTAAAGAAGTACTTGAGCGTGAAGCCAAGTTACTGGGATAGGATTTATGCAGTTTGTTGATGAAGTAGTAATCCGCGTGAAAGCGGGTGATGGTGGCAATGGTTGTGTGAGCTTCCGCCGCGAAAAGTACATTGAATTTGGTGGCCCCAACGGTGGTGACGGTGGCGATGGTGGCGATGTGTATCTGGTTGCCGAACGTAACTTGAATACGCTGATTGATTTCCGCCACCAGCGTTATTACGAAGCACAACGCGGTGAAAACGGCGCGGGTAGAAATCTGACCGGCAAGCGTGGCGATGATATTGAAGTCAGCGTGCCGGTGGGTACAGTCGCTTACGACGAAGAAACTGGCGAGATGATCGGCGATTTGATCGAACCCGGTCAACGCTTGCTGGTGGCTAAAGGCGGTTGGCATGGTTTGGGTAACTTGCGTTACAAAAGCTCGATCAACCGTGCGCCGCGCCAATCGAAACCCGGCACAGTGGGTGAATTACGTGTATTGCGCATGGAGCTGAAGCTACTAGCGGATGTGGGCTTGTTAGGCTTGCCGAATGCGGGTAAATCGACACTGATCAGTGCGGTATCGTCTGCTCGTCCGAAAGTGGCAGATTATCCGTTCACGACCTTGTACCCGAATTTGGGCGTAGTCAGTGTTGGGGTAACGCAAAGTTTCGTGATGGCGGACATTCCTGGCTTGATCGAGGGCGCGGCGGAAGGTGCAGGCTTAGGCATCCAATTCCTGCGTCACCTTGCGCGTACCAGTTTATTGCTGCATGTGGTAGACGTGGCACCGATGGCGGAGGAAAATGAGCCAGTGCGTGCGGTGCGTACCATCGAAGGCGAGTTGGAGCAATACAGCGAAGAGCTGTCCAATTACCCGCGTTGGTTGGTGCTGAACAAAATCGACATTTTGCCCCCTGAAGAGCGTGCTCCACGCTGTCAGGAAATTGTCGATGCACTCGGTTGGACAGGCAGAGTCTTCCAGATTTCAGCGGCGACCGGCGCAGGCACACAAGATTTGTGTTTCCACATCATGCAGTATTTGGACGAACATGCAGACAAGTCGAACTGAATTCATGCCGAAGACCCAGCGTTGGGTCGTTAAGATTGGCAGCGCCCTGCTGACCCGTGATGGGGAAGGCTTGGATCGCGAAGCACTGGCAGATTGGGCGGGGCAAATGGCTCGCCTGCACCAGTCCGGTGTAGAAATCGTGTTGGTGTCTTCCGGCGCGGTCGCGGAAGGCATGAGCCGCATGGGTTGGAAAACCAAGCCCAAAGCCCTGTTTGAAAAGCAGGCGGCGGCAGCAATCGGGCAAATGAGCCTGATTCATGCCTACGAGATGGTGTTCCAACAACACGGTTTCCACGCGGCGCAAGTGCTGCTCACGCATGACGATCTGGCGAATCGCCGCCGTTACCTGAATGCGCGTAGCACTTTAACCACCTTGATTGAACTCAACGTCATTCCGGTGATCAATGAGAATGATACGGTGGCGTTTGATGAAATCCGTTTGGGTGATAACGACACGCTGGGCGCAATGGTGGCGAATCTGGTCGAGGCGGATGTGCTGGTGATTCTCACCGACCAGTCCGGCTTGTATGACAAAGACCCGCGCAAGTTTGCCGATGCGCAGATGATTGTTGAGGGGCGTGCCAACAACCCCGATTACGTGGAATTTGCGGGTGGGGCAGGCACGTTGATTGGCAGCGGCGGGATGCGTACCAAGGTCATTGCCGCGCAACGGGCGGCGCGTTCGGGCTGTGCCACAGTGATTGCGTCTGGGCGTGAACCACTGGTATTGGAACGGCTACGCAGCGGTGAAACATTGGGTACGTTGTTATTGCCGGATGCTGCCCCGATTGCAGCGCGTAAGCAGTGGATTGCAGGGCAATTGGCGGCGAAGGGGACGTTGTGGTTAGATGCGGGTGCTGCTGATGCGATTCTCAATACTGGCAAAAGCCTATTGCCCGTCGGTGTCGTGCGCGTCGAGGGCGTGTTTGACCGTGGCGAGGTCGTCAGTTGCGTGACGGAAGACGGTCGTTTGATTGCCAAGGGATTGGTGAATTATTCGAGTGAAGAAGCGCACCGTATCAAACGTCAGCCGAGCAAATTGATTGAACAAGTACTAGGCTACGTGGATGCTCTGGAACTGATCCATCGCGATAATCTGGTGTTATTGTAAGGAAAGGTTCGCTTTAGTCGGATTTTATTGTGGTGTACGCTGGAGGTGCTATCGTGCTGGTATCAGTGTATACGGAGGATTAGGTATGGATAGCGAACGTTACAATATTCAAGTGTCGGTGGAATCCCATTTCATCGAAAAAGAGTCTGACCCCGACCAATCGCGTTACGTATTTGCCTATACCGTAACCATTGTTAACCAAGGCAGCGTTCCCGCTAAACTGCTGGCACGCCATTGGATTATTTCCGATGCGGATGGGCGCACCCAAGAAGTACGCGGCGATGGTGTCATCGGTGAGAATCCGCACTTACAACCGGGGGAGGGTTTTCGTTACACCAGTGGTACAATTTTGGATACCCCCTTGGGTGTGATGCAGGGGTCGTATCAAATGTTAGCCGACGATGGCGAGCGTTTTGATGCAGCGATTTCCCCCTTCCGTCTGGTTGACCCGCGTGTGCTGCATTGAGCTATTTTATGCTTAAAAATCAACGTTACCGCTTATCAAGCCCTTGCTAGACAGGCTTGAAAAGCGCGGGGTATATTGAGCATCGGTTTCACAATAGTGTCTATAAAAACAAAAAGTGGTAACGATGAAAACCCCAAAATCAGACCCTGTCAACGGTCTTGTGGCGTTGTCTGTGCTGTGTGGTGCAGCCGCTGTACACAGTCCATCAGCCGAAGCAGCGGTGTATACCTACGTCGATAACGACGGTACGCGTTGGTTAACCAATACCCCTAAGAAAGGCAATAAATACAAGTTAGTCGCTAAATACGGCGCCCCCCAAAAGAAAAGCCCTAAACCTGCTACTTTGTTGGGAAGCCCGACATATCCGAGTTCTTCGGCTGTGCCGCCAGTAGCGCGTAGTTCGCGAGGGCATTGTGGTGGGCAAAGTCAGGTGCAATTGCAACAGAAAATGCTGCAACACTTGGACTCCATTCGTATCCACGCACGAACTTACGGCGTGGATGAAAATCTCGTCATGGCGTTAATGAAGCAAGAATCCTGTTTTAATGCTGGGGCGCGTTCACCCGTCGGCGCAATGGGCTTGATGCAGCTCATGCCGGGAACTGCCGATATGATGGGCGTGAATAATGCGTGGGATCCGCACCAAAATATCGAAGGTGGGGTGAAATACCTCTCGCAGATGTTGCGCGAATTCAACGGCAATGAAGCCCTGGCCTTGGCAGCCTACAATGCAGGTTCTGGAGCAGTACGCAAATACAACGGCATTCCCCCTTACCGCGAAACCCAGAACTATGTTGCCAAAATCATGGGCGATTACCGTGGTGGGCAAGCTCGTCCTGTACCGCAAGCACAACTATCCCAAGCCACTGGCTTTCAACGCAATGCGCGGGTAACGACGGCGGTGGCGCGTGGACAAGGTTGGGCGCGTCCGGTGCAAGATTTCGCGGTTTTCCGTGGTTTGCCATAATCAAACGCTGCGTGTATGCTTTGACGTTTGATTTTGATCTGTGGAGATGAGCGATGTCGATGTCTGACCGCGATGGCCTGATCTGGCTGGACGGCGAAATGGTGCCTTGGCGCGAAGCCAAAACCCACGTCTTAACCCATACCCTGCATTACGGCATGGGTGTTTTTGAAGGCGTGCGGGCGTATAAGACGGATCAAGGCACGGCGATTTTCCGCTTGCAAGATCATACGGATCGCTTGTTCAACTCCGCCAAAATCATGCGGATGCCGATGCCTTACAGCAAAGAACAACTTAACGAAGCGCAACGTGCCGCCGTGCGTGAAAATAATCTGGATTCCGCTTATATCCGCCCTATGTGCTTCTACGGGTCGGAGGGCATGGGCTTGCGTGCTGACAATCTGGAAACCCACGCAATGGTGGCAGCTTGGACATGGGGTTCTTACCTCGGTGCGGAGAACATGGAAAAAGGTATCCGCATCAAGACCTCTTCCTTCAACCGCCATCATGTCAATGTCACCATGTGCAAGGCGAAAGCCAACGGCAATTACATGAATTCCATGCTGGCGTTGCGTGAAGCCTTGGATGATGGTTATGACGAAGCATTGTTGCTGGATGTGGACGGTTTTGTGTCAGAAGGCAGCGCGGAAAACTTCTTTTTGATCAAAGAAGGTGTCTTGTATACCCCTGAACTGACGGCGGCGCTGGATGGCATTACCCGTAAAACCGTGATCACACTGGCGCGTGACTTGGGCTTTGAAGTCCGTGAAAAGCGCATTACCCGTGACGAAGTGTATGTGGCAGATGAAGCATTCTTCACCGGCACAGCAGCGGAAGTTACCCCGATTCGTGAATTGGATCGTCGCGCCATTGGTTCAGGCACACGCGGCCCGATTACCGAGCAATTGCAAACTTTGTACTTGGATATTGTGCACGGTCGCTCTGAAAAATACCGCGACTGGCTGACCCTTGTTTAACGGATTGTGTGGGAGGCTGTATGTCTGCACCGAGCATTGCTGATTACAAACGTTTGAATGACACCCGCGAAGTGGTGGTGAAGCGTCAGGATTTACCCTTGAGTTGCCCCACCGATGCGACTGCGTTGTGGTGTTCGCACCCGCGTGTGTCGTTGGCGATTGAGGGTAGTGCGGATAAGACGGCGCGTTGCCCGTATTGCGGTACGCTTTACCGTTTGATCGACTAACGCTATGGCGTTTTCCCCCCAACGTTGCCTAGTCGTCGGCCCTTCGTGGGTCGGCGATATGGTGATGGCACAAAGCCTGTTCATGGCACTTAAACACCGTTTCCCTGATTTGCAGATTGATGTGCTTGCGCCAGCGTGGAGCAAGCCGATATTGGCGGCAATGCCTGAAGTTCGGGCGGCGATTGAAATGCCATTACAGCACGGCGAATTGGCATTGGGTAAACGTTACCAACTTGGTAAAGCCTTGCGGACGAAGGCGTATGATTGGGCAATTGTGTTGCCGCGTTCGCTGAAAGCCGCGCTTGTGCCGTTTTGGGCAAAGATTCCGGTGCGGACGGGCTTTAAGGGGGAAATGCGTTACGGTTTGCTGAACGATATTCGCCCTATGGATAACTCGGTGTTGACGATGACGGTGCAACGGTTTGTAGCGTTGGGGTTGCCGAAGGATGCTACGCTACCGCCGGAGATTCAGCCGCCACACCTCACCCCCACCCGTTCCCTGAGCGTAGTCGAAGGGTTTCTCCTCGCCCTCTGCCCCGGTGCAGAATACGGTGGAGCAAAACGCTGGCCTGCTGAGTATTACGCCGAAGTCGCTCAGTATTACATCGCGCAAGGCGGGCAAGTTATCCTACTCGGCTCTGCCAAAGATGCCCCCGTCACCGCGCAAATTGCCGCCGCTGTTAATTCCCCCGCCTGCCAAGACCTTGCAGGCAAAACCAGCCTACAGGAAGTGCTGGGTTTGCTCGCACAAGCCACGCAAGTGGTCAGCAATGATTCCGGCTTGATGCACGTTGCTGCCGCTGTCGGTACGCCCGTGATTGCCTTATATGGCTCTTCTGACCCGACCTATACCCCGCCTTTGAGTGACAAAGCGCAGATCCTCTACCTTGGATTGGTGTGCAGCCCGTGCTTCAAGCGCGAATGCCCTCTGCAACATCTCGATTGTCTCCAGAAAATTCTGCCAAAACACGTCATTTCCTTGCTATAAAGCACGAAAGCGCTTTAAAAAATTCGCTATGCTGTGCTGCAACAAAATTTTATCTTGATAAGGTGTACTGTATGGAACTTGAGCAGCTCAAGGTGCGTAGTTACTTGGCGAAGTGTTCGCCGTTAAAGGATTTGCCAGCGGAATGGTTGGATAAACTCGCGGCAAACGTCACGTTCCAGTGTAATGGCATCGGCGATGCGGTCATGAGTATCGGCGAGCAAAATGACCGAGTGCTGCTGATCCGCCGTGGGGCTGTGGATGTGTTTCTGGAAAACGGCGAGCTGTATGGGCGCTTTAGCAAGGGCGATTGGGTCGGCTACCGTTCGGTCATGCGCGGTGGCGTGGTGGGCATGACGGTTAAAGCACTGGAAGACAGCCTGTTTTTTGCCATCCCCGCTGCGCTGTTTCTGGAATTAGTCGATAGCTTTGAGCGTGTTTCCCAATACTTCTCCGAACGCAAGCAAGAGCGTCTGCGCAGTGCCATTCAGGAAATGCGTGGTTCTGATAATTACGCCATGATCACCCTGCATGTGCAGGATCTGATGAAACCTGCCTTGTTGATTCGTAAAGATGTGCCGGTGCAAGCCGTCGCGCAGCAAATGACGGAAACCAAGAGCCGTGCTGCCATTATCACCGAGGATGATTCCACACCACACGGTATGGTAACGGATACCGATTTCCGCCGTGTTATTGCTCAAGGTTTGCGTATCGACTTGCCCATCGGCGACATTATGACGCGCAAGCTTTATACGTTGTCGCCCAACGATCAGGCTTCCGAAGCCTTGTTGCTGATGACGCGTTTTAACCTGCGTCATGTGCCAGTGGTGAACAATAATGAGGTGGTCGGCGTTATTTCGGCGACCGATTTGCTGCGTGGGCAAAGCCACAATGCGATCTACATGGTGGGTGACATTTTCACCGCGCCGGATGTGGCACGACTCGCAGAACTCAGCAAAGGCTTGCCGAATGTGCTGGTCGGTTTGGTTAAACAGAACTTGCCTGCGAATGATGTTGGTCATGCGATTACTTCCATCGGGCAGGCGATTGCGCGGCGTTTGTTGGTGATGGCGGAAGGGCAGTTTGGCAAACCTCCAATTCCGTATGCGTTTATTGTGGCGGGTTCGATGGCACGGCGTGAACAAACCGCGCATTCCGACCAAGATAACGGCATGATCTTGTCGGATGCGTACAATGAAGCGGAACACGGTGAGTATTTCCGCAGCATTGCCAAATTTGTTAGCGATGGCTTGAATGCGTGCGGCTATGTGTATTGCCCCGGTAATGTCATGGCAACCAATGATCAATGGCGGCAACCGTTGTCGGTGTGGCGTGGTTACTTTGAAACGTGGATCAATCGACCCGAACCGCAGGCGCTCATGTACGCCAGTATTTTCTTTGATCTGCGCTGTTTGCACGGTGAGGAAAGTCTGCTCAATGACTTGCAGGAAGAAGTGCTGCATAAAACCAAAGCCAGTACGTTATTCCAAGCCTTCATGGCGAGCAATGCCTTGGGCTTCAAGCCACCGATTGGGTTCTTCCGAGGCTTTGTATTGGACAAAGACAAGGACGGCTCTGACGAAAAAGGCATGGACATGAAAAAGCGTGGTGTTGTGCCGGTCATTGATCTGGCACGGCTGTATTCGCTGGCGGGGGGCTTGCGCCCCATCAATACGTGGGAGCGTTTGGAAGCCATTGCGGAAGCAGGGGTGATGAACCGCTCCATGATCGAAGATTTACGTGATGCGTTTGAATTCATCAGCACGGTGCGTTTGCAACATCAGGCAAAGCAAATCGAGAAAGGGTTGAAGCCTAACAATTACGTGCCGCCGGAAGAACTGTCGTCGCTGGAACGCCGCCATTTGAAGGATGCGTTTGAAGTGGTTTCCAGTATGCAGGATGGTATGACCACACGTTACAAAGCGGATCAGTTTAGATAAGGAGAAACGTCAATCTGCTACATGTTCACCTGACCGAGCTGGCTTGCCCCGCCTTGACGGTGGCAAGCAGCGCGAGTATTCAGGCTGTAGCTGCTTGTATGACGCAGGCAGACAGCCGTGCTGTGCTGGTGCTAGATGCCAGCGGCAGCCTGCAAGGTATTGTGACGGATACTGATTTGCGGGCGCGAGTATTGGCGGTGGGGCTTGATCCTGCCACCACGCCGATTGGTGACATTATGACGGTCGCGCCGCTCATTGTTCCTGCCACCCAAACCGCCTCGGATGCGCTGTTGCTGATGGCACGGCGTAACGTGCGCTACATTCTGGTCACATTGCCTGATGGTGGTTTCGGTATCGTGTCGGTGTTTGAGCTGTTGCGCCAATACGATTACAACGCGGCATGGCTGGTGGGTGATATTCATGTTGCACCGGATGTGGCAGCCTTAACACGCCTCAGCCAACATTTGCCGAGCACCTTGGTACGCATGGTGCAAAACGGTACGCCCGCCCGCGATATTGCGCACTCCCTCAGTCTGCTTGGGCAAGAAATCGTGCATCGCTTACTGAAATTGGCAGAAAGCCGTTTCGGTGCACCGCCGATTCCTTACGCGTTCATGGTGGCGGGTTCGATGGGGCGGCATGAGCAAACCATCTACACCGATCAAGATAACGCCATGATTCTGGACGATAGCTTTGTGCCCGAATTGCACGATGCCTATTTCCAGCAAGTGGCGCATTTTGTTAGTGATGGCTTGAATGCGTGCGGTTATGTGTATTGCCCCGGCAATATCATGGCAAGCAACCGTGAATGGCGGCAACCGCTGCGGGTGTGGCGGGAGTATTTTCGCGCATGGGTGGATACGCCTGAACCACAGGCGTTGGTGAATGCCACTATCTTCTTCGATTTGCGTTGCACCTATGGTGATGACAGCTTGTTGTTGCGGCTGCGTGATGACTTGCTGGGACGTACCCGCAATAGCAGCCTGTTTCAGCGCTTACTGGCAGACAATGCGCAAACGTTTCAGCCTCCACTCAACTTTTGGGGCAGGTTTACCAGTGAGCGCAATGCAGCAGGCGAAAAAGTCATCGACTTGAAAAAGCGCGGAATTGTGCCGGTGATTGATTTAGCGCGGGTGTATGCGCTGGCGCGAGGTTTGCCGCCGGTGAATACGGTGGAGCGCTTGCAAGCCTTGGCAGAAGTAGGTGTGCTGAACGGCGCTGATGTGGGTGAATTGCTGGAAGCGTTGGAGGTGATCAGCCGCTTGCGTTTACAGCATCAGGCACGGCAGGTACAGGCAGGGGTAGCGCCGGATAATGCCTTGCCGTTGGCGAGTTTGTCGGCGTTGGAGCGCAATCATCTGAAAGGGGCTTGTGAAGTGGTGGCGCGGTTGCAGCAGGGAATGTTTCGGGCGTATCGGAGTGGAACTTGATGATGAAATCTGGAAAAATGGCATCGTAAACGCCAAAAAACTATGTAAAATGGCGTTACTAACTCCATTTTACGGTGATGCTGATGTACAGCCGATTGTTTACTCCACCCAACAACAAGAGCTTTTTCCTGTTCGGGCCACGCGGCACGGGCAAAACCACTTGGCTGAAAACGCATTTCAAGGATGCTATCTATCTGGATTTCCTGCGCCCAGCGTTATACCAACGCCTGCTGGGGTCGGAAAATCGGCTGGAGGAATACATCCCGTCTGACTACAGCGGCTGGGTGGTGTTGGACGAGGTGCAGAAAATTCCCAATCTGCTGGATGAAGTCCACCGCTTGATTGAAGAACGTAAGGATCTGTACTTTGTGCTGACGGGGTCGAGCGCCCGCAAATTGCGCCGCAGCAATGTCAACTTGCTGGCAGGGCGTGCTTTGCAATACCACTTTTTCCCCCTGACGGTGCAGGAAGTGGGCAATGATTTTGTGCTGGAACACGCTTTACGCTACGGGATGCTGCCGTCGGTATTTAGCGAAGAAAATCCCAAGCACTACTTGCAAGCCTACCTCCAAACCTATTTGGAACAGGAAGTACAGCAAGAAGGCTTGACCCGCAATATCGGCGCGTTCAGCCGCTTTCTGGAAATTGCCAGTTTTTCCCAAGGCGAATCGCTGAACATCACCGAGGTGGCACGTGAAGCCAATATCAACCGCAAGGTGGCGGAAAACTATTTCACCATCCTCGAAGATTTGCTGATTGCCTACCGTCTGCCGGTCTTTAGCAAACGCGCCAAACGGAAGTTGACCCAGCACCGCAAGTTTTACCTGTTCGACACCGGCATTTATTACCATGTGCGCCCCAAAGGTGTGTTGGATAGCCCGGAAGAACTGGAAGGAGTGTGTCTGGAATCGTTGGTGTTGCAGGAAATCCGCGCCATGAACGCCTACCGTGATTGGGGCTACGACTTGTCATTCTGGCGCACGGCGACGGGGATTGAGGTGGATATTATCTGCTACGGCGAAAACGGTTTCTATGCGCTTGAGGTTAAACGCACCCGGCAGGTTTCTAACAAACACTTGAGCGGGTTGAAAAGTTTCCGTGAAGATTATCCGCAAGTGACCCCGTATCTGCTATATGGTGGTGATGACGTGTTGGAAGTGGATGGGATTAAGGTGATTCCCGTTGTTACTTTTTTGAACGGGATAGACGGATACTTAAGCAAGGTTGAGATGAATACATAACGCAAAGGAGGAATACTTATGTTGAAAGGCATGACATCGCAACGCTTGGTAGCGCTGTTCGTGACCGGCGTGGCGTTGCTGAATTTTCCTTTGCTGACGCTGTGGGATCATGAAGCGCAACTGCTGGGTATCCCATTGTTTCCGCTGGGGTTGTTTTTGGTGTGGGGCTTTCTGATTGCCGCACTGGCGTGGGTGATGGAAACCGGGGAGGACTAAGCCATGTTAACGCCCATGCTGGTAATCGGGGTGACGGTAGCGTACTTGCTGGCGCTGTTTAGCGTGGCTTACGTGGGCGATAAGCGGGCGGAAGCAGGGCGTTCGATCATTGCTAGCCCGTGGGTTTATGCGCTGTCGATGGCGGTGTATTGCACGGCGTGGACGTACTTTGGCAGCGTGGGGCGGGCGGCGAGTGCGGGCGTGTGGTTTTTGCCGATTTATTTAGGACCGATGTTGGCGATGTTGTTGGCATGGCTGGTGGTGCGCAAGATGATCCGCATTGCCAAAACCTACCGGATTACCTCGATTGCGGATTTTGTGGCAAGCCGTTACGGCAAAAGTCGGTTGCTGGCGGGTTTGGTGACGCTGATTACGGTGGTGGGGATCGTGCCGTACATTGCGCTGCAATTGAAAGCGATTGCCAGCGGTTATGCGGTGCTGACGTTGCCACTGGGGGAAACCTTAGCAACTCCGGCAGCCTGGTGGGCGGATAGTGCGCTGTACATGGCATTGGCGCTCGCGGGTTTTACCATTGTGTTTGGGACACGCCATCTGGATAGCAGCGAACGTCACGAGGGGATGGTGGCGGCGATTGCATTCGAGTCGGTGGTGAAATTGCTGGCGTTTTTGCTGGTGGGGATCTTTGTCACTTACGGCATGTTCAATGGCATGGGCGATATTGCCAGCCAAGCCTTGGTACAGGAAAACCTTAAACCTTTATTGGCGTTTGATCAGGGCAAGCCGTTTGCGTATTCGCAGTGGTTTGCGTTGACGCTGTTGGCAATGCTGTCGGTGGTGTTTTTGCCGCGCCAGTTTCAGGTGATGGTGGTGGAAAATGTCGATGAACGCCATTTGCGCCGTGCGGCGTGGGTGTTTCCGCTGTATTTGTTGCTGATCAATATGTTTGTGTTGCCGATTGCGTTGGGGGGCTTGCTGTATTTTGGGGTCGGCACGGTTAACCCCGAAACGTTTGTATTGTCGTTGCCGTTGTCACAGGGGCATGGTTGGTTGGCGCTGGTGGCATTTGTCGGTGGCGTATCGGCGGCGACGGGCATGGTGATTGTGGAAGCTATTGCAGTGTCGACGATGGTCTGCAATGACTTGGTGATGCCGTTATTGTTGCGTACTGAGCGGTTTGGGGTGCGCTCAGATGGCGATTTGACGGGGTTATTGCTGACGATTCGGCGCTTGGCGATCGTGCTGATTTTATTGCTGGGGTATTTGTATTTTCATTTGGCGGGTGAGGCTTACGCGCTGGTCAGCATTGGCTTGATCAGTTTCGCGGCGGTGGCGCAGTTTGCTCCGGCGGTATTGGGCGGGATGTATTGGAAAGGCGGCACACGCAACGGCGCATTGGCGGGTTTGCTGGCGGGCTTTGTGTTGTGGGCGTACATGCTCATGTTGCCGTCGTTGGCAAAGTCGGGGTGGGTAGCAGCGGATGTGTTGCAGCAAGGGCCTTGGGGCATTGCATGGCTGAAGCCGGAAGCGTTTTTGGGTTTGGTAGGGTTGGATAATTTAACCCATGCCTTGTTCTGGAGCTTATTGGCGAATGTGACGGCGTATGTGTGGGTATCGTTGTGGCATCGCCCCGCCGCCCGCGAAGCCAGTCAAGCCTTGCTGTTTGTGGATGTGTTTCAACGCACGAATGCTACGCATCCTGTCTTTTGGCAAGGTCAGGCAAAAGTGACCGATTTATTGCACCTGACCGGGCGTTTTCTGGGAACAGAGCGTGCCGAACGTTTATTCGCCGAGTATGCACAACAAGCAGGTGTGCATGACATAGGGCAAATACCCGCTGATGCGAAGCTGGTACACTTCGTAGAGACGCAATTAACCGGCGCGATTGGCAGCGCTTCGGCTCGCGTCATGGTGGCATCGGTGGTGGAAGAGGAAGCGCTGGAGTTAGATGACGTGATGCGGATTCTGGAGGAAGCTTCCGAATTACGCATTGCCTTGGAGCAGCTCAAAAGTTTGGATCATTTGAAAGATGATTTCATGTCATCCGTGACCCACGAATTACGTACCCCGCTGACCTCGATTCGGGCGCTGACCGAAATGATGCAGGATGACCCAGAGATGGAACTGGAGCAACGCCAGCAATTCCTCGGCATTGTGGTGGCGGAAGCGGAGCGTTTGAGCCGTTTGGTGAATCAAGTGCTGGATATGGCGAAGATCGAAGCGGGTCACGCCGAATGGCATAACAGCGACGTGGACATGCGCGACGTGGTGCAGCAAGCGGTGAATAGTGTGGCAGGAATGTGCCGCGAACGTGAAATTGCCTTGCAAACGGAAATGCCGCCCCACGTTGCGCCGTTACGTGCTGACCCGGATCGCTTAATGCAGGTGGTCTTGAACTTGCTGTCAAATGCGATCAAATTTGTGCCAGCGGGGAGTGGCAAGATTACAGTGCGCGTGTTGGATGCTCCCGTTGGCGTGACGGTGGAGGTCACGGATAATGGTGCGGGCATTGCTCCCGATAAACATGCCTTGGTGTTTGAAAAATTCCGGCAAGCCGAAAATGACGCCGGGTCACAACCGGGTACAGGCTTGGGTTTGCCGATCAGCCGCCAAATTGTGGAGCATTTTGGTGGGCGGATGTGGTTGGTGTCAGAGGCGGGAAAAGGCGCGTGTTTTAGCTTTTTCTTGCCGCGATAACGAATAGAGAGAGGAGAGCATACCATGACAAAAACCGTACTGATTGCGGATGACGAACCCAATATTTTGATTTCATTGGAATACCTGATGAAGCGTGAAGGCTATCGCGTGGTGGTGGCACACGATGGGCAGGAAGCCTGTGAGCTGATTGAACGCGAACACCCTGACATGGTGTTGCTGGATGTGATGATGCCGAAAAAGACCGGGTTTGATGTGTGCCATGAAATCCGCGCCAATGCTGCCTTTAAGACGATGCCTATTTTGCTGTTAACGGCAAAAGGGCGCGATACCGATGTCGCCAAAGGCTTGGCATTGGGGGCGAATGATTACATGACTAAACCGTTTTCCACCAAAGAATTAGCGCAAAAGGTGCGCGATTTATTGGAGGCGGCAGCATGAGACGTTTTGATAAGCGCGTGGCACTCGGCGTGGCGCTGATTGGCTTGATTTGCTTGGTGTGGTTGGGCGCAACGGGCGGGTTGATCTGGTCAACCTTGGATGAGACAGGGCGCACGATCGTTAAAGATACGCTCGGCGAACGCATGATTGTGTTGCTGGCGATGTGGGCAATCTCGTTGATTGCGGTGGGTTCAGCATTACGTTTTCTGGTGTCGTATTTCATGACCGCTCCTGCTCGTTTGGCAGAAGAGGCGCAAGTGTTACTGGGGACGGATGTAAAACGCCAGCTTATACCCTCCGGCAGTATTGAAAACCGTCGTCTGACCGATTTGTTTAACCAATTGGTGCAGCAACGCGAAGCCTTGCGTGAAGAAATGGATGTGCGCGTCGAAGAAGCAGCGCGTAATACGGAACAGGAAAAAAACCGCCTTGCCGCGCTAATGTCGGAACTGACCAAAAGCGTGGTGGTGTGCAATTTGGATGGGCGCATTTTGCTGTACAACAATCGGGCGCGGATGCAATTTCGTGCCTTGTCGCAAGCGCCGGGTGTGACGGGTGGCGGCGAGTTGATTGGGTTGGGGCGTTCGGTGTATGGCGTGTTTGATCGTAAGTTGGTGATGCACGCTTTGGAAAATATTCAGCATCGGTTGCAACGGGGCGCGTCAGCCCCCTCCGCACAATTCATTACCACGACACCTTCGGGGCAGTTGTTACGGGCGCAAATGGCTCCCGTGCGTTCGGTACAAAGTGCTGATGAAACTGCCAAAATGACGGGTTTCGTGCTGATGCTCGACAATATTACTCGCGAATTTGAGGCGCAAGCGCGGCAGGATCATATTTTGCATACACTGACGGAACGCAGTCGGGCGGCATTGGGGAATATGCAGGCGGCGTTGGATATTTTGGAATATCCCGATGTTGAGCCGGACATGCGCGAGCGCTTGTTGACCGTATTGCGCGAAGAAACCGCAGGATTGGGCAATCGCTTGCGTGAACTCAAGTCGTCGGCGCTGGATAGCACGGTATTGCGTTGGCCGCTGGAAGACATGTTGGGGTCGGATTTGGTGGCAGCGGCGATTCGCCGTATCGAAGCCTTGGGTGGTTTGTCCGTGGTGGCGACCGAGGTGGACGATTCCTTGTGGCTGAAAGTGGAAAGCTTTTCGCTGTTGCAAGCCTTGTCGTATTTGGCTGAACGTTTGCGGCAAGAATGCGTGATTAATACGGTGCAATTGCGCTTGAGCATGGGCACAGGTCGGGCGCAATTGGATTTGTGCTGGACACCAAGTGCCGCGAAGTTGACCGATAAAGTCGTGCCGGGTTGGGAAAATGACCCAATGCGTTCTGGCGGTGAAGACACCTCGCTGACCATTCAAGATGTGGTGGAACGCCACGGTGGCGCGTTCTGGTTTGAACGCGAAGCAGAGACAGGCACGGTCTTTTTCCGCTTTTTATTGCCGTTGGCAGCCCCGCAAGAGCAGTTGGAAACCAGCAGTGTGGTGCGTAATGAGAGCCGCCCCGAATACTACGATTTCGATTTGTTTCAAGCCTCGGCGCAGTCGCGTTCCTTGGAAGACAGCAAGCTGAGCGAATTGTCGTTTACGGTGTTTGATACCGAAACCACGGGGCTTGATCCGGCGAACGGTGATGAAATCATCCAGATTGCGGCGGTACGCATTGTGAATGGCAAGCTGTTGCGCAATGAAAACTTTGACCAGTTGGTTGACCCAAAACGCAATATTCCACCGATTACGATTCCGATTCATGGGATTACGCCGGAAATGGTGCGCGGGCAGCCGACGATTGATACGGTGTTACCAGCGTTTCATCTGTTTGCGCAAGAGACGGTGCTGGTGGCACACAATGCCGCGTTTGATATGCGTTGCTTGCAGGTGAAGGAAAAAGTGACGGGTGTGGTGTTTGACCATCCGGTCATGGATACTTTGTTGCTGTCGGCGGTGGTGCATCCGAATCAGGAATCGCATCGGCTGGAGGCGATTACCGAGCGCTTTAATATTAATATTTTGGGGCGGCATACCGCGCTGGGGGATGCGATGGCGACGGCGGAAGTGTTTATGCGCTTGATTCCGTTGTTGGCGGAAATGGGGATTCATACCTTGGGGCAAGCGCGGGAAGCAGCGCAGAAGACGTATTATGCGCGGTTGAAATATTAGGGTTGACCTTAGCTTGGATTCAGCTTAGCTTATCTAATTACTAAAATTTTAGAGCGGAATCAAAATGGCACGTATTACGGTTGAAGATTGCTTAGGACATGTAGAGAATAATTTCGCACTGGTTTTGAAAGCGGCCAAACGCGCTCGTGATATTTCTCACGGTGCACAACCTTTGGTGGCGGAAGAAGGCGACAAGCCAACGGTTATCGCCCTGCGCGAGATCGCGGAAGGGTTGCTGGATCAAAAACCCGTGGTGATTTCTACTCACGTAATCGACAACTAATACCCTTAAAAATACCCGCTGTGCATCCCCAGCGGGTATTTTTTTGAGGTTTGTAAGGGCTTGACCTGATTCGCGTGGGGAAGGTGCTGTATGTCCGTTTTTCGTTCCAATGACTTGATGCGACTGGTCGAACGTTACATGACGCCAGAAGACATTCGTAAGGTTTACGAGGCATTTCTGCTAGCGGCAGAGGCGCATGATGGCGTGTTCCGCGCTGATAAAGTTACCCCGTATATTACCCATCCGCTGGAAGTGGCGCATTCGTTGGCGTTACTGCATTTGGATGCGGATACCATTGCCGCAGCCCTTATGCACGATGTCATTGAAGATACCGATTACACCAAAGCCGATATTACGGCGCAGTTCGGTGAAACCGTGGCTGAACTGGTGGAGGGTGTTACTAAGTTACATCTGAGTGACGAGCTGTGTAGCAAAGAAGCGGTCACCAAAGCCAGTTTTCGCAAGATGATGCAGGCGATGACCAAGGATTTTCGTGTGGTGCTGATCAAGCTGTCGGATCGGCTGCACAATATGAGCACCCTCGGCAATATGCCCCCGCACAAACGCCGCCGGATTGCGCACGAAACCTCTACCACCTATGTTGCCTTAGCCCGCAGGATGGGGATGAACGATATTCGTCGCCAGTTGCAATGGCTGTCGTTTAAGAACTTATACAGTTGGCGCAGCGAGATTTTGCAGCGCTCGCTTGATCACTATATAACGGCAAACGAAGAAAAACATCGACAGATTTTTGATAGTGTTTCCGATGCTTTATTGGCAAGTATTCCCACCAGCAATACCTCGCCGTGGGAAAAAAATCTGTTCCGTGTGTATGAACAATGTCGCCGCAAAAAAGTCCGTTTCCGTCAGCAATGCGATTTATTGGAAATCAGTGTGCAGGTCGGTGAAATTGCCGAATGCTATCAAGCCTTGGGCGTGATCCATAGCATGTTCCGTCCGCGTATGGGCATGGTGAAAGATTTCATTGCCTCGCCGCGTGCCTACGGTTTTCAGGCATTACAAACCACCGTGACCGCGCCGAGTGGGCAAGTGGTGAGCTTCCAGATTCAAACCCGCGATATGTTTCAGATGGCGCAACACGGCTTGGTGGCACAGTGGCGTTACCCCGATATGCGTTCCATGCACAAGCAGGAATACACGCAGGCAGTGTTTGATGATTGGGTCAAGCAGGTGAAGGACTTCGATAGTCACGCGCAAAATCCTGATGAATTTTACGCGGATATGCAGGCCGATATGTTCCAAACGGAAATTTATGCCTATACCCCGCAAGGTGATGTGAAAGAATTACCACGTGGTGCGACGTTGCTGGATTTTGCTTACGCCGTACACACCGAAGTCGGGCATCATTGCATTGGTGCGAAGGTGGATGGGCAAGAATTGCCGTTGCGCAGCCGTGTGCCCAACAATATGGCGACGATTGAAATTCTGACAGATAAAAACGCGCACCCGCAGGCGGTGTGGTTGAATTTTGTGAAAACCAGTCGGGCGTATGCGTATATTCGCAGTTGGTTACGCCAGCACGATCTCTTGCAAGACAGTGGCGCGGAAGGCAGCATCGGGCAAAAGCTTTCTGTCGGTATTATGATCGACGTGCGTGACGTGAAAGGCATGTTGCGTCAGATTACCAAGTGCATGGATGGCTTGGATGTGAATATCGTTGACCTGAAAATCAGTGGGGAAGGGCGCATCAAGCAGGATACCTTTACCTTGCAGGTTGATGATACGGGGCATTTACAAGAAGTCATGCGTCAGTTAAAACACATCCCCAATGTATTGAATGTCAGTAAATTAACGAAATAAAGGATTTCCATGAACAAGATCATCATTTCAACCCCGGATGCGCCGCAAGCGATTGGCACTTATTCCCAAGCGGTACGCGTGGGCGATACGGTGTATTTGTCGGGGCAAATTCCGCTTGTCCCTGCGACGATGCAGATGGTGGATGGCGATATTGCCGCGCAAGTGCGCCAAGTTTTCGAGAATCTGGCGGCGGTAGCTAAGGCTGCGGGTGGTTCGTTGAATGATTGCGTGAAAGTGCATGTATTTCTTACTGATTTGGTGAATTTCCCCGTGGTGAATCAGGTAATGGCGGAGTTTTTTGATGAGCCGTATCCGGCGCGGGCGGCGATTGGCGTGGCATCGTTGCCGCGTGGGGCGCAAGTGGAAGTTGATGCCATTATGGTGGTGAGCTGACTATGACTGACCTGCAACAGCCGTACAAACTGGCGACAATTGATCTGGGGTCAAATAGTTTCCACATGATCGTGGTGCAGATTGACGCTTACGGGCAGGTCAGCATTTTGGATCGCTTGCGTGAACCTGTGCGGCTGGGCGGCGGGTTGGATGCGAAGGGCAATCTGAGTCAGGCCGCGCAACAGCGAGCGCTGGATTGTTTGCGACGATTTGGCGAGCGTATCCGTGATTTTCCTTCGGAAAATGTCGCTGCGGTGGGTACGAATACGCTGCGCTTGACCAAGAATTCGCGCGAGTTTTTGCATCTGGCGGAGGCGGCGTTGGGGCATCCGATTGCGGTCATCAGTGGGCGCGAAGAGGCGCGGCTGATTTACCTCGGCGTGGCGCATTCTCTCGCCAAAGACCAGCAAGGTAAACGCTTTGTGATGGATATTGGCGGCGGCAGTACTGAGCTGATTATCGGACAAGGCTTCGAGCCGTTGCATTTGGAGAGTTTGCGTATGGGCTGTGTGAGCAGCACGCTGGCATTCTTCCCCGATGGTAAGTTGACTGGCGCTTGTTGGGATAAAGCGATTACCGCTGCTTTATTGGAATTGCGCCCGATTAAAGCGGCGTATCGAGCGATTGGTTGGGAATCGGCAACAGGTGCTTCCGGCACGATTCGCGCGGTGAAAAAGGTCATCCAGCAAACTGGGCTTGCGCCTTACGGGATTACGTTGGAGCACATGTACCGCGTGCGCGATATGATGATCGAAGCGGGGCATATTGATAAGCTGAAGTTGGCGGGGCTGAGTGACGAACGCAAGCCTGTGTTTGCGGGTGGTTTAGCGGTGCTGATTGCGGTGTTTGAGGCGCTGAAAATCGACCGCATGTTGGTGTCGGATGGGGCGTTGCGGGAAGGCTTGGTGTATGACCGGCTGGAACGTTACCAACACGACGACATCCGCGACAAGACGGTACGGGTGTGGCAGCAGCGTTTTCAGGTGGATCAGGCGTATGCAGCGGCAGTGCATGACACGGCGCAAAAGTTGTTTAACCGTTGCCGCGATGAGTGGAAGTTGCCGGAGTATTTGGCAAACTTGCTGGGTTGGGCGGCGGATTTACACGAATTGGGGCTGGCGATTTCGCATTCTAGCTACCACAAGCATGGTGGCTATGTGTTGGAAAATGCTGATTTGCCGGGGTTTTCCACCGAAGATCAGCGTTGGTTGAGTGTATTGGTACGCACGCATCGCCAGAAAATTTCCAGCAAACTGTTTGCCTTGCTGGATGTGGAACATTACCAGAATGCGTTGTATTTAAGCGTGTTGCTACGGCTGGCGGTGTTGTTGCACCGTTCGCATAAAGAGGCAGCGCCGAGCATTGAACGTATCCGCGTGAGTAAAAACCGCATTGAATTACGCTTTGTGGATGACATCAAAGCCCAAAAGCCGTTGTTACTGGCGGATTTGGAGCGTGAGCAGGTATTGTTGAAAGCGGTGAAGGTGGAGTTGGTGTTTTAATTTCTGTTCTATACTCTTTACGCATAACCTGAACAAAAATCCCCTTGTGCGAGGAGATGTGTTATGCGTGTCTTGATTGTGGATGATCATCCGTTATTCCGTGAGGTGCTGTGCCTGCATGTCGAGGCGTGTTTCCCTCATGTGTGGATTCTGGAAGCTGGTTCGGTGCAGGAAGCGCTGGGTGTGTTGACCGAATACACCGATTTTTCCCTGATTCTGTTAGATGTTTCCATGCCGGTTGAAGACGGCATCACGGGGTTGCGGCGCATCCGTGCACAAGTGCCGGATGTGCCGATTACGATGCTGTCCGGTATTGGCGATACAGCATTGGCGCATGTGGCGATTGCCAACGGCGCAAACGGTTATATCAGCAAAACGGTGGGCGGGCGTGATTTAAAGAATGCGTTGCTGCTGATTTTGCAGGGTGAAACCTATATTTCACCCGCAATTTTGGTGGAAGTGGGGTTGGATGCACCGCCGCCCACACCGCCACCACTTGAGGATGCGGCGAATGTGCCAGTGGCGTTCGGTATGACGCCGCGCCAGCTTGAAGTGTGCCGTTTGATGATTGCGGGTCTGCCGAATAAGGCGATTGCCCGCAAGCTAGCTTGTGCGGAAGGCACGGTCAGGTTGCATGTGAGTGCGGTGTTACGGGCATTGAATGTGCGTAACCGTACCGAAGCGGTGCAAGCGGTATTACGTTTGGGCATTGATAAAATTTAATAAAAATATTTACGGTTAATTTTTTCATAATATTTAATTTTAATATATTGCATTGATGCTATGCAATGAGTGCTATTTTATTCCAGCGTTAAGGACGTAACAATGCCTTGTCGGACAGGTTTGGCGACATACCTGCAACGATGTAACTGACAGGGAGTTTTCCTTAAGGAGGATCAAATGAAATACATTATTGCAACGATAAAACCAGTCATCGCGTTGGTGTTGTGCTTGAGCGCTTCGATAACGGTAGCCGATGGGCGAGACACGGGGGCATCCGCTTACACAACCAGTGGGCATGGTTATTCTGACCCGCTACGTTGGTCTGATAAGGGTTATGGCGGTTGGCGTACTCACGGGTCGCACGGTTGGGTGCAGGACGATAAGGGTTATGCGGTCTATGACGTGGGTTTCGATATTTGTCGATTGGCTTGTGAAGTGAACCACAACTGCAAAGGCGTTGAATATATTTCGACCCCTTACGGTGGCTGGAGTGAAAATGGCTATTGGGTGCAAAACAAGTGCGAAATTCATTACGATCATTTTGCGCATTGTGATACCAGTGGTGGCGGCAAAGGTACGTGGGATGGCTGCTGGGTAAAAACTTACTAGATATAAATTTAACCGCTTGATCAGATTGCGCTACAAACCTCGCCCTTTATGGCGGGGAGGATAGCGCGAGTGGCGAAGCAGCCCTATGTTCGCAGGTTAATCTGCCAAGCAACACCGTTTAGCACATAAATCCACTCTCATCCATGCGATTGTTGGCTACACTCCAGAAAATGCAACGACTCCAAGCCTTCAAATACGAACTCAAGCCAGACGGTGGACAACAGCGCAATCTGCGCCGTTATGCGGGTTCGTGCCGATTTGTTTACAACAAGGCGTTAGCGTTGCAGCAAGCGAATCATGAAGCAGGTGAAAAGTTCATCGGTTACGTGGCAATGGCAAAACACCTGACGGCATGGCGTAATGGCACAGAGACCCCGTGGTTGAAAGATTCTCCCGTTCATCCGCTGCAACATGCGCTGAAAGATCTCGACAAAGCTTACCGTAACTGAACAGTCCCCCCTTACCCAAACGCACTAAATTTGCGACACTCCCCCGATGACCCAACAACTGAAAGACCACAGCCTCAAACAGCTTAACAGCCAGTACCTTGCCAAGCTCACGCCGGAGGAACTGCTGCACCTGTCGACCAAGTTGTTGCATGACCTGAAAGAAGCGCGGGAACAGATCAACCAAAACTCCAACAACTCCTCCAAACCACCCAGCAGCGGTTTCCCGTGGGAAACGTCACCCAAAACGGTGGCTTTGCCCGAAACAGAAGGGGTGGGTGCAGCCAGAGGAAAGCCAACCCCGGAACCAGAAGCTGTGGCGGGCACAAAGCCAGCCCAACCAGCCAAACGCAAAGCGGGTAAACAACCCGGCGCACCGGGTTATGGTCGGGTATGGCATCCGCCCATCAATGCAGACGAACACCATTACCCCAGCCGATGTGAAGCCTGTGGCAGGTCCCTGGATGCGGCTGTCTCCCGTATTTATACCGCCTATGACAGTGTGGACATCCAGTTTGGCACGGATGGGAACCCCGGACTGACCGTCATCACCACCCGCCACCACCTTCACGATAGCGTATGCACCTGCGGTCATGTGAGCCGCCATATCCCGCATCGCCAAGCTCCCGACCCGTTATACCCGGAGGTTGATGTGGGCGAGTGGCGGCTGATTGGGGGCAATCTGGCGGCACTTATTGTCCACCTACGGCTGCGCTCACGCTTGTCACTGCGTGGCACACAAGAACTGTTGCGGGAGGTGTTGGGCATTCCCCTAAGTGTCGGGGTGTTGCAGCAATGTTTTGAGGAAGCAGCCGCGAGTGCTTCTCCATTGGAAGATGCCTTGGTGGAAGGGCTGTTGGCAGAAGCCACCGCTGACGGCGGGGTGCTGTATATTGATGAAACCTCTTGGAAAGAGCGTGGCGAAGCCCTGTGGCTATGGACATTCGTCACCACCCTCAGCGTTTGTTTCTACGTAGGGCAGCGCACCATTGAAATGCTCGACAACGTGATTAGCCCCCACTTTGGGGGCTGGCTGATGAGTGATGGCTATGCCGCTTACCGCCACCACCCCAAACGCTTGCGTTGCTGGGCGCACCTGATCCGCAAAGCCCGTGGGCTGGCAGAATCACTGGACAAAGACGGGCGGACGTTTGGCAACTTCACCCTCGCTTGGCTGAGGGTATTACAGGACGACATTTACGCTTGGCGGGCAGCAGGCGGCACGGTGGGGACGCAAACCGACGTGATCCGTCAACGCCATCAGGCAAAACTCCTGGAATTCAGGGCATTATGCTTGATCCATGCCGTATCTGCCCATGACAAGACGGCGGCACTGGCGAAAGAGTTCATCAATGATTGGGATGCCATTTTCCGAATCCTTGACCACCCGTGGCTTCCCTTGACCAATAATGAGGCTGAGCGGGCGTTGCGCCATTGGGTGATCCTGCGCAAAACCAACCATGGCACAAAGAGTGCTACGGGGAGCCGTGCGTTTGCCATGCTGGCCAGCATCATCGGTACTTGCCGCAAACGTGGACAGTCTGCCTTGGCTTATCTTGCCAGTGTTATTACCGCTGCCCGCGCTGGCTTTGCCCTGCCCGCTTTACCGCAAGGGGTGGGGATGTGATCAATTACAGCTTACCAACATTTCTTTGCCAAACGCGCTGATTTTCCGCGTTTCAAACGCAGGGGTAGCGGTGACAGTTTCCGCTACCCTGATCCCAAACAAATCAAGATTGACCAAGGGAACAGCCGTATTTTCCTGCCCAAACTGGGCTGGATACGCTACCGCAACAGCCGTGAGGCGTTGGGGGAATTGCGCAATGTTACCGTTTCCGGCAAAAGCGGCAAGTGGTACATCAGCATCCAAACCCAGCGGGAAGTGGAACAATCTGTGTCTACTACGGCTACTGGTGCTGAGTGCAGCCGAAGCATTGGTATTGACTTGGGCATAACCCGTTTCGCCACGTTCTCGGATGGCAGCTATATTGCCCCGCTCAACAGCTTTAAAATCCAACAAACCAAGCTCGCCAAATACCAACGACGCATGGCACACAAGCAGAAATTCAGCAACAACTGGAAAAAAGCCAAAGCCAAAGTTCAAAAAACGCATACACAAATAGCCAATGCCCGCCGTGATTTCCTGCACAAAGCGACGACCACGATTAGCCAAAACCACGCGCTCGTGTTCATCGAAGATTTGCAGGTACGGAATATGTCCAAGTCAGCGGCAGGTACGGCAGAAAATCCCGGCAAAAACGTTGCAGCCAAATCTGGCTTAAACAAGGCGATCCTCGATCAAGGCTGGGGCGAATTTCGGCGGCAACTGGATTACAAAACGGCATGGAACGGCGGGATACTGTTTGCCGTGCCACCGCACCATACCAGCCAAACCTGCCCGTGTTGCGGTCATGTGTCAGCCGCTAACCGCCAAACCCAAGCTCGCTTTGCGTGTGTGGAATGTGACTATGAAAACCACGCCGATGTGGTCGGGGCGGTCAATGTTTTAGAGCGGGGGCACCGCTTGTTAGCCTGTGGAGATGTGGCATTACGCCGCTCTGTGAAGCAGGAACTCACCGAAGTAAGTCAGCTATCTGGCTGAATGCAGTAGGAATCCCCTTCCTTTAGGGAGGGGAGGATGTCAATCCAAAGCAATCTAGACATTTGTCCTACACTATCTGTTATAGAGGGAACAGTGTAGGAGTGGTGTGATGCTTCAGGATGTCGAGCTGAACCAGCGCTTGCAGGAGCGTTACAAGCTGCTGTTTACCAAAGTGGTTGTGCCGGTGATGGTGGTGACGACGCTGTTTCTGGTGCTGTCGCATTGGCAACCCGGCAATGACCGGGTTTTTTCTGGCATGGTGGTTATTGCGGTGGTGGCGGGGCTGAATGTGTGGCTTTCCCAGCTTAAAGCTATTCCTACCCCGTGGGGCGCGATTTCGGCACGTTCAGATACCTTTGATACCCTGCGCTGGTGCGTAAATTTTCCGTTTGATGTGTATATCGCGTGGAGCTTGAATGCGCACGAGGCGGCGGCGGTGATTGCGTGGCTGCTGCTGACCTTTGGGGCGTTGACCGAGGTGCATCAGCCGCGCAATAAGTTGATCACGGTGGGGGCGGCTTTTAGCAGTTTTTGTGTGCTGGTGTTGTGGTTGTATCCGACGGATCTGCGTACCGAGGTTTACCTGATTGCGTGTTATCTGGGGCTGGTGTTCATTTTGTGGAAGCTGGAACGCTATGTGGCGGCGGAAATGGCGGCGGTATTCGCCGAACGTTTACAGCGGGAACGGGTAGAGCGCGAGGCGGCGGGTTTGCAGCGTGAGGCGGCGATTGGACATTCGACCCGTGCGATCAACCATGAGATGAATACGCTGATCGGCGTGGCGCGGTTGAGTGCGGAGCGGATCGGTGAGCGGCAAGTGGAGGAGGCTACCGCGAAAGATGTGGCGCGGTTGGAAAAGGCGCTCAGTTACATGGAGCGAGTGTCGCGGCTGATTCTGGACGATTTGGGCAGTGAAAGTGTCGTTAAACGCCGTATTTCGCTGGCGGAATTGCAGGATGATTTGCGCTTGTTGCTGTGCAATGGGGTGACGCATTGTCAGGCGCGGCTGGAGTTTGACTTTCCAGCGAATGCAGTGGATTACTGGTTTGAGGAGCGCACGGGATCTACCTATTTGATTTTGCATAATTTAGCGAAGAATGCGTATGAGGCGGTACTGGCTAAGTTTGATGGGAAGCCGGGTGGGGTGATTCAGGTGAGTGCGGCGGTGGAGGGGGGGCGGTTGGTGCTGGCGGTGTATGACAATGGGGTGGGGATGTCGGCGCAGCAGGTGGAAGATATTCGGCGGCAGGTGGTGGTGAGCGGCAAGATTGATGGACATGGGCTGGGGTTGCAGTTTGTATGGCGGGAGTGTGTGTGGAATGGGTTTGAGTTGGCGGTGGAGTCGGGGGAGGGGGAGTTTTGTCGGTTTGGGGTGAGGATTGTGTTGTTTAAATAGTCTCCCCCCCCCCCAAGAATTCTCATTTTAGACTTATTAGTCACAATAATTTTATTGGTTATGACAAAAGATATATAGCAAGTAGTGTGGCCTATCTTCTTATATAGACATTTGTGTTATTTATCAATATTCTATTAATTGATAATTTATCAGCATATTCACTGATGGCATGACGATTAGGATTGATCAATTTTTAACGTTGTCATGCTTATTTTCAATTTTTTCAAGTTATTGCTTGGGAGCTTAACGATATGGAACAAGCTAATCGGTCTCCAATGATCATTATATCTTATCTTGTTGCAATATTCATAATCTTTGTTAATTTAACAGGTTGTGCTGTTAGTTTAATTAGCAGTTATGACGAGCAAACAGATAAAGCGGTAACGGCTTTACAGAAAAAAACAGAAGAACATTTTGTCTTGCTTGACTCAGTTGCAGGTTTGCCAGAGTGTAAATATGAAAAACATAAGGAGTTTTATAACAAAACTAAAGTGGATGTTAGCGGTATTAAAGTTAGGGTGGCGGCAATTCCTGATAATAAAATTACAATAGATCAAACAGAATTACTTTCTCGTAGTTTCAATGATCTTGAAAGCCTGCATAAAATCTCATGTCTTTCAAAAGATCAGATTAAAATCCTAAGCATACAGTTCAACACAAGTTTTACATCAATATTGAAATTGGAACTGGCTAAACGCCGTAATTGAGGAGGCTATATGAGCATAAATATATCAACGCTAGCTACGGATATGACAGTGGCTTTCAAAAAGGAATTTTCCATAAAATGGTCAGATACTAAAGAGTTTGCTGAAGCCGAAAGCCAGAAGCTAGCTCAATCACTGAGTATGATTGAGGCATTGATTGTTAGCAGGAGTATAAATCAAGAACAAGCTAGACTTCTTTTGAATATTCAGAGAAATGCTACGCTGATGGTTCTATTGACGATTGAAGGTTTAGGGCTGCTTGCAGTAGAACATGCAATAAATGCTGCACTTGGTGTAGTGAAAAGCACCGTTAATACTGCATTGGGATTTGAGTTGATATAACTAAATTTTCAATGTTTCTATCGAGGTTCTCTGTACACGACAAAAATTCTAACCCATTGGGAGCTTCTAAAAACCCGGTGTATTGCCGTGGTTAGCGTTGGCCTATCGGCATTTTGTTAAAAAACACCAATCCATCTCAATTTTCAGGTTGTTTTCCAGCATTTTTGCGGATTTTTCGGGGATTTCCCCTCAAATAGGCACAACTCCGCTTACTTTGAGCGAACAAAGTCGACGCAGGTTATATACGGTTGCCTTGATGCTGAGTCCAAATTCTGCCCGCGCCAACCCAATGCTACGGATGGCTTTGCCACCCATCGCACAGATTGACCCAAACACATGCTCAACTCGTGCGCGGGGTCTGGCGATGCGGGTGTCCGCCCATGCGTCACGGCTGGTGTTGGCTCGGTCAAGCACCACTTCAAAATGGTTGATGTCATGCTCTTTGGCAGTGCTGACGTGGCGTTTGCGGATGAGTTTGTATTTCCGGTCGGCACTGATGTTGAGTTTGTAGCCGTGGTAGCTTTTACCGTGTTTCTTCGTCCAGCTTGCTTCCGTATCCTTTTGGCGACGTTGCGCAGGTGTCCAGTCCGCCGGTGTTGCCGCTTGTTCCAACAGTACTTTTTCTTCTTGGTGGAAATGTTGTTTGGGGGCTTCCACCAGCGTGGCATCGACGATTGAGCATTTTCTCACATTTGTGCGGGGTTCAGGAGGTTTTTAGAGATTCCCATTAGTGGTTCTTTCACCACAAAGATGAAAGAAAACTGAACGTCAAGACTTGACAATCAGCGAAATTACTCACTTTATCCGAACTTTTCGGTAAGTTGTCCACATTGTCATCCCACGTTCATCTATCCTGTAAATTTGTCAACCCCGTCAAAAAATATATTTCAAATCATTGATTTTTAATAACTTAATACATATGTATATTTTTTAGGCAAAGTGCATAAGTACTTATTTGACAAGGCTTAGCAGGGCTATTTTTCGATTAATCCACAGAGTTATCCACAGGTTCTGTGCATAAACGCCATTTCCGCTTATGTAGCAAGGAGTTGTTAAGGTTTCAGCAAGTTTTCCCCCTGCCAACACGCAAACGTCTACATCATCCCCTTGCAATTCCGTTAAACTTGCCTGCATGAGTCAAGACCCACCCCGTTACATTGCCCTCGTTGCTGTGCCGCGCCCGCTGCACACCCTGCTCAGTTACGCCCTACCCGACGGCGAGCAGCCAGTCGCCGGAACACGCGTCCTCGTTCCCTTTGGCAGTCAACACAGCGTAGGCTTAGTGATACGGGTTCAAGCCACCCCACCCAACGATACCGATAGCCCCTTCACCCTGAAACCCGTCGAAGCCATCCTCGACGTTACCCCCTTGCCCGATGCACACCTGCTCAAGCTGCTGCAATGGGCAGCAGGCTATTACCACCACCCCGTCGGTGAAGTACTCTTTTCCGCCTTACCCATCGCCCTGCGCAAGCCCAAACCGCTCTCCAACCGCCTCCAAAAACTGCTGCTTGCACACGCAGCGGTCACCTCACCACTCGCCGACACCCACGCTCTACAACTCACTGCCGAACAACAACAATGCCTGCACAGCATCGAGCAATGGAACACGCAAACCCCACGCCGCCCCATCCTGCTCCACGGCATCACCGGCAGCGGTAAAACCGAAATCTACCTACGCCTCATCGCCCCACTATTCGCCGCTGGTAAACAAGTGCTGATCATCGTGCCGGAAATCGGCTTGACCCCGCAATTGTTGCTGCGCTTCGCCCGCTTTTTTGGCGACGCACCGATGGCTTGCCTGCATTCCGCCCTCAGCGACGGCGACCGCCTCAAAGCATGGCTGCAAGCGCGTAGCGGCATGGCGCAGATCATCATTGGCACACGCTCCGCCATTTTCACCCCCGCGCCCAACCTTGCCCTGATCGTCATCGACGAAGAACACGATGCCTCCTTAAAACAGCAAGAAGGTTTCCGCTACCACGCCCGCGACCTTGCCATTAAACGCGCCCAAATGCTCGACATCCCCATCGTCATGGGCACAGCAACGCCCGCGCTGGAATCGCTCTACAACGCGCAAACCAAGCGCTTCCACTACGTGCGTCTCAACCAGCGCCCCGGCACTACCCGCAAACCCGACCTGCAACTGCAAGACACGCGCCCGTTCGAGTTACAAGCGGGTTTAACCCCGCAAAGTTTGATTGCCATCCGCGACACGCTGGCACGCGGCGAACAAGCGATGGTCTTCCTCAACCGCCGAGGTTTTGCCCCTGCCTTGTACTGCCCCTCGTGCGGCTGGCAAGCCAATTGTGAACATTGCAGCGCCAAAATGACCTGGCACGCCCGTCGCAATAAACTGATTTGCCACCATTGCAGTACCGAACAACCCACGCCGTTACGCTGCCCGCAATGCCAAAACCCCAAGCTCACCACGCAAGGGCAAGGCACAGAACGCCTCGAACTTACCCTGCAAAGCCACTACCCCGATGCCGTGGTCGTGCGTATCGACCGCGATAGCACCAGCCGCAAAGGTGAACTCGACGCCAAACTCGCCACCGTGCGCAGCAACGACCCGCTGATTCTGGTCGGCACGCAAATGCTCGCCAAAGGTCACGATTTCCCCAACCTCACGCTGGTCATTATCCTCGACATTGACCAATCGCTGCTCAGCACTGACTACCGCGCCCTCGAACGTTTGGGGCAATTGCTGGTGCAAGTCGCCGGGCGTGCCGGACGTGCCGACAAAGCAGGGCGCGTGATTCTGCAAACCAGCCAGCCCGACCACCCCATGCTGCACCAACTGGTCGGACACGGTTACACCCCGTTCGCGCAGCAACTGCTGGAAGACCGCAAACGCTGGCATTTTCCACCGTTCGGCTATCAAGCGTTGATCCGCGCCAGCAGCACTGCCAGCATGGAAAAAGCCCTGCAATTTCTGGAACACGTCAGCCAATTACTGGTGAGCGCTACGGGAACAGACTTGCAACGGCTAGGGCCTATTCCTGCATTGCTAGAAAAACGAGCCAACCGTTACCGCGCCCAACTGTTGCTGGGTAGTCAGCAGCGTGCCGCGCTTCATGCTGCTTTACAGCAACTGCTGCAACAATCAGCAAAGCTACCGGGACGTTCTGGAGTACGCTGGTCAATTGATGTTGACCCAATTGATTTCAGCTAGAAATGATTCGAAAATAGCTATACTCACCACTATCCCTAAAATCGAGACATCTACGATGACCAAAGATTTCAAACAACAATCAGCCGCAGGCAGTGCCTTTGGGCAATACGGTCTGGGCTGGATGATCGGCGGTGTTGCCATTGGGCTACTGATCGGCGCAGGCATGTACGCACTCGCCAACAAAGGCAATGTTGCCAATACCAGCGCCCCCTCTTCAGCAGATACCACCACGGTGAATACCAGTAGTGCGCTCACGCCGCCAACGGCTACACCCAACACCACCGCAGCACTCGAAGGCAATAACGGCACAGCATCCTTACAAGATAGCCCTGCCCAAACGAATGAAACCATCGACGAAACCCCCGGCTTCAGTTATCACGCCGTCTTGCCACAACTGGAAATCGACGTACCGCTGTCCGCACAAGTAGAACAGCAAATGAACGCAAATCAGCCCGCGCCGGATAAAACCGCCGCCGATAAAAAGAAAGCACCTGAGAAGCCAGAAACCGAGAAAAAAACCGCGACTCCCGACAAAGCACCTGAAAAGATCACTGAAAAAACTGCTGAAAAATTGCACGAAAAAGCCAACGCTGTCCCAGAGAAGAAAGCTCCCCCTGCGCCAACCTCGGCGACACCGACCGGCTTCAACGGTTTTCAAATTGGTTCTTACAAAACCCAAGACCAAGCAGCAAACATGCAGCAGCGCCTGCAACAAAACGGTCTGAACACCCGCATCGAAGCCGCTAATGTGCAAGGTGCAACGTGGTATCGCGTCAAAATCGGCCCTGCCAGTTCCGCCGCAATGTTCCACAAGTGGCAACAAACCTTATCTGGAATGGGAATTAGCCCAATGGCTGTACGTATGTAATGATCATCATCATTTCATACACATACACATACACGTAAACCAAACAAGGGAGGCATCACATGGCCTATTTAGATATTCACTCTGGGGTACTGGCAGCGAATGCTAGCGAAACCGAACGCGCTGGTTTTATCCGGCGCACTTACCTGCACTTAGGCGGTGCAATCCTCGCGTTTGTCGGCGTTGAAACGGCGCTGATCCAATCCGGCATTGCTGAGTCATTTGTACACCTGCTGCAAGGCGGTGGCATGTTCATGTGGTTGGTCGTGATGGGTTTGTTCATGGGCGCATCTTACGTTGCGAACAACTGGGCGCATTCGGCTATTTCCAAGGAAATGCAGTACGCAGGCTTAGGTTTATTCGTGGTAGCAGAAGCCATCGTATTTATGCCGCTGCTGTACATTGCCCTCAATAAAGCACCAGATGTACTCAGCCACGCGGCATTGCTGACCTTGGTACTGGTTGCAGGAATTACCTTTACGGCGTTTACAACCCGTAAGAACTTTTCTTTCCTGGGGCCTGTCCTGAGTATTGGCGGGATGCTGGCACTCGGTGTCATTTTGGCAAGCGTCTTGTTTGGCTTCACCCTAGGCTTGGTATTCTCTGGTGTGATGATTGTGTTTGCCGCAGCGGCTGTGCTGTACAGTACCTCTAACATTATTCATGAATACAATACGCAACAACACGTTGCGGCATCGCTCTCGCTGTTCTCTAGCGTGGGCTTAATGTTCTTTTACATTGTGCAATTCCTGATGAGCTTGACCGGTCAAGACTAAACACAGCGCGGTGTTTTACGGTATTGATAAGGCATCCTTCGGGATGCCTTTTTTGTTTTGGGAGAAACGTTAACGATGGCAACTTACGCAATTGGTGATTTACAAGGCTGTTATGACCCACTCATGCGCCTGTTGGAAAAACTTCGCTTTGACCCCCACCACGATACGCTGTGGTTCGCGGGGGATCTGGTGAATCGCGGCAAACAATCGCTGGAAACCTTACGCTTCGTGCGTTCCCTGCGGGATGCTGCCGTGTGCGTACTCGGCAATCACGACATTAGCCTGCTGGCTGCCTTCCACGGTTTACGCAAGCCGCACAAAAGCCTGAAAATGCTGACCGAAGCCCACGATTACCTCGACTTAATGGCATGGCTTGCGCAACGCCCCCTGCTGCACGTCGATACGCAACTGGGCTATGCCATGAGCCACGCTGGAATTGCCCCGCAATGGGATTTAGCCACCGCGCAAGCCTGCGCCCGCGAAGTCGAACACGAACTTGCCAGCCCGCACGTTGCCCAGTGGCTCGCGCAGGTTTACGGCGACCAACCCGATGTGTGGAATCCTAAGCTGGCACGGCACGACCGTCACCGTTACATCCTCAATGCCTTCACCCGAATGCGCTATTGCCACCCCGATGGCAGCCTCGATTTTGACGCCAAAGGGAAACCATCAGAAACTGCGGAACTTATTCCGTGGTTTAAATATCCAACAAAGCAATCCCTAGGGTTAACCGTGCTGTTTGGTCATTGGTCTACTTTGGGGTACTATAATGGAAATAATACCATTGCGCTGGATACTGGCTGTGTTTGGGGCGGTCAGCTCAGCGCTTTTAGAATCGACAACAATCAACAATTAATCTGCATTCAATGTGACGACTATGGCTGACGAAAAAAACACAGAACCCAGCAACTACGCTGGTACAGTAAAAATAGCGGTACGTGGACGGGACTACTACGTACATATGTCTCCACCCATGCCGATGATGGGCTTAGACGATCTAGTGAAGGGGCTAGAACGCAACCGCGCCATCATCAAAGCAAGCCAAGACAAAATGCGGGAAACATTTGTTATGGAAGCGTTTGAATACGCCGCCCCGTGGACGTTGAATTACGACGGACCCACGCAAGATGCGATTCAAGCGCACATCAATATCAGTATGCTTGTGCCTTTGATCAACCTCAAAGGCGGCACGGCTAATTTTGAAAAGCCGGAAACCTTTCCCGTCAAGCAACGCATTGAAATGATGCGTAATGTTGCCGAGAAAAGTGTGTTCATGGATCGTATTATGAATCACAACACCATGAACGCCGCCATTGCGATGACGTTTATGCTGGCGGTATTTCTGTCGTTAATCCTGCTCTAACACGGGTTCGCGCTGTTCGGCGGTCAATTGCAGCACTTCGGCAATCGCGGCTTCAATCGCGGGCAAATCGGGGATAAAGCACAGCAAATGTGAGGCACGCACCTGTCGTGCCACATACGGGCAGCGCTGCATATTGCCGCTGTGATCATCGCGCAAGGTATCCGGTAAAATTTCCAGCGTATTCAAGCCGCCTTGCACCCGTAACGCAATAAAGGGTAAACCGGGCAACGCTGATACCGTATGCAAAATCAGGCACTTGCCTTCATCAGACTCGCCTTCCTCTTCCTGCATACACAAGGACTCGATAGAAACCACGGGGATTTGCCGATTGCGCCAATGCAACCAACCTTCTACGCCGGGATGTTCGGAGGGCACGAGTTCGCCCCCCGTCACCAATTCTGCCATCAGATTGACAGGTAAAATCAAACTGCCTTTGTGCAAGCGCACAATCAGGCTTTTAATCGCGGGTTGTTTACCAAGGTTCATACTGTTTGCCCCTCCCACACGTGGGTATTATCGGTTGCGTGACCGCTGGCGAGCACTTCTTGCAAGGCATCCAGCAGCACTTCATTCTGATACGGCTTCCCTAAGAAGCCGGTTGCGCCCAACGAACCGGCGTGTTCGCGATGCTTTTGCGCGGTGCGCGAGCTGATCATAATAATCGGTAACCTTGCCCATTGCGGGTCACGGCGTAAATGTCCCAGCAACTCAAAGCCATCCATGCGCGGCATTTCAATATCCAGCAACACCACATCCGGCTGGAATTCACTCATCCGTTCCAATGCCTCCATGCCATCCTTTGCGGTAAACACTGTGTAATCACGGGTACTGAGGAATTTCTCAGTCACGCGCCGTACCGTAATGGAATCATCCACCACTAACACACGCGGTGGTCCCACGGGTTCAGCAGGTTGCTCTTCCAGCACGGCGGACGTTTCCGCCAACGGCTGCACCAGTAACGCCAACCGCGCCAGCTCCGCCATATCCGGCACAAGAAATACGCTGCCATCCGGTGATACCGTCGCTGCCGAATACAAGCGGCAGTTTTTGAACAATGTTCCCAGCGGTTGTAACACCACTTCGCGCCGCCCGCGTATGCTATCAATCACCCACGCCACGGCTTGCCCTTGCAATTGGATGAACACCACCGGAAAACGTTCTTCCGCCTCAAAGACTGGCTCAAAGCGTTGCACCCCCAGCACTTCCGCCAGATGGTGCAAGACGTAAGGTTCACCTGCAAAATCCAGCAAGGCCACTTCCGCCTGCAAGGTTTCCTGAAGCTGCCGCCCAGAAATCCGCGCCAAGCCCTGCACGCCATTGATCGGTAGTGCATAGAGTTGCCCTTGCACCTCCGCCAGCAAGACCGGATTCACCACCAAGGTAAACGGTAAGTGCATCGCAAATTCCACGCCCTCATTGGGTTTGGAGCTAATGTGCAAACTGCCACCCAGTGCTTTCAGCTCAGAATGCACCACATCCATACCGATTCCACGCCCTGCAATTTGGCTAATGCTGGTCGCGGTGGAAAAACCGGGGCGCAAAATCAAGCGATCCAATTCGGTTTCCAGCAACTCTTGCCCTTTGCTGGTAATGCCTATTTCCAACGCACGTTCACGCAAACGCTCACGGTTCAAACCACGCCCATCATCACGGAAACGGATCACAATTTCCGCATCATCACGGCTAATGCTCAGGCTGATTTTGCCGGTACGCGGCTTGCCTTGCGCTTCCCGCTCATCCGGCAATTCCAACCCGTGTGAAATCGCATTACGGATCAAGTGTTCCAACGGTGCGGTCATGCTTTGCAACAAATTGCGGTCGAGTTCGCAATCTTCACCCAAGACTTCTAGCGCGACTTGCTTGCCCAATTCGCCTGCGACTTGCCGTGTCAAACGGCGCAAACGTGGCACAAGCATGGTCACGGCGACCAAGCGCGTATCCAGCAAATCCTGTTGCAATTGGCGGGTGGAACGCATATCGGCTTGCAATAATTGCTCACCTTTGCGCACTTGCGCAGCGAGATCCACCTCTAAATTCACCAAGTCATTCAGGCTTTCGGCGAGGGAACGTGACACACGCTGAATTTCGGCGTATTGATCCATTTCCAGCGGGTCAAAGCCATCACTATTGGTAGGTGTTGCGCTGGTGATCGTGGATTGCTTGCTGCGTCCGGCGTGAATACGTGCTTCACTTTCTACCTCAAGGGCACGGATTTGTTGGCGTAAGCGTGCCACGGTACGCACCAACTCATCCACATCCATGCCCATGCTGCTGAAATGTTCGGATAGGTGCACTTGTTGCACATTCAGCTCAACCACACGATCAATCAAGCTATCCACAAACACCGCAGGCAAACGGATAGTTTCGTGCGGATTCACTGTCGCTGCCGTCGCCTCAGCACTTTCTAACGCCGGAGTCGGACGCACCACCGTATCCAGCAAGGCAATATCCGGCAAACTATCGGCTTGCTCTTGCAATAAACGCTCCAGCAAACTGCCGGATTCCGGGGTGACAGGACGAGTTTGCCGCGCCCATGTATCCGCCACTGGCGCAGGGACGGGCAATTCCACCGCTTCCGGCACAACAACCTGCTCCGGCACAGGTTCTGACACAGGGGCGGGAACGGTTGCACTGGGATAGCGGCTAAATTCTTCCGCCAAGTGGTGCAAACGATCAACCGCGACTTGCAAGGTTTCAATATCCGCCGCGCTTACGCCGCTGACATGGTGCAAGCGGCTTAACAGGCTTTCTGCTTCGTGGCTGACATCTGCTAAGGCGGTCAATTGCGCCATCCGCGCCCCGCCTTTGAGGGTGTGGAATTCGCGTTCCAGCTCGTGAATAATGTCCTGATCGTCTGGGGTATCGCGTAAATGTTGCAAGTTACGGTCGAGGGCTTGCAGTTGTTCGGGGACTTCTTCCCAGAACAATTGCCAAATCAACCGCGCCTCCGCATCCACCTCCGCCGCGTCATCGGGTTCGGGTTCGGGTTCGGGTTCTGGATCGGGGGGCAATGTGAACGCTGGCAACAGCTCTGGCAGGGCTGTCATGGGTTCTTCTGGCTGCGGTTCGGGGGGCAATTCGAAGATTGGTTGTGGAATAGGTTCGGGGGGCAATTCGAAGATCGGTTCTGGCGTAACCATCTTGGCTGGCGCAGGGGTTGGCGCAGAAAAATCAAACATTTCTAGCGGCGCAGCTTCCGGCGGCAATAACACCGCTTCGGCGGCGGCAATCATCGCCTCCACCCGCGCATCTTTTTGCTGTGCTTCCAAGAAATACGGCAAACGCGCCTGCAATTCCACAATTGCTTTGCCGACTTGCTCCACCACACGGTCATCCGCGACCACTTGCCCATTCAGAACATGATTCAACAGGTCTTCATGAATCCAACCAAAATCCCCCAGTGCAAACGCCCCCGCCATGCGCCCACTGCCCTTGAGGGTATGGAACGCACGGCGAATCTCCGTCAGTACTGCCCGATCTTTACGCGCTTGCTGCCATTGCGGGAATAAGTGATGCAGGTTTTCGGCAATCTCAGTGACTTCTTCACTGAAAATATCGAAAATGTCATCGCCTAAGCTATCGCGTAAGCGGTGGGTTGTTGGAGCGGCATCCGTAAGCGTTGCAGTAAAGTCGAGGGTGTTTGCTGTTGTGCTTTTTTTTTTGCCACAACATCCGCTTCCAACGCGGTCAAATCGACTTCACCCAGCAAGTTCAAATCGCTAAAACCATCCAATTCGCGCAGCTTCGCAAACCCCGTCGGCAACAATGCAAGGTCATCGTCATGATGCAAACGCGCCGATACCGAGGCTTCAAACAGCGTGAGCACATCCGCAAACACGGCTAATTCATCCAACGACGGTTCACGTTTGCGTACTAACAAATCTTCACGCACATAGCGCAACGCCGTATCCACCATCGGCAACAATTCGGTGGCATTTGCCATCGTCAACGCGCCGCTGATGGTTTCCAGCGAGGTCGCGACTTCTTCCAAACACACAAACGCCCAGCCTTCCTTGTAAAACGCCACCATGCGTGATTGCGCTTTGCTCAATTCGGTCAAAGTCGTGCGGAGCAGCGAACGTTCGCCGGAGGGGTCTTGGTTTTCGCCATCCTGACTGAAAATTGTGTCGGTGACATCCTGCCCCGTTTCGGCGTATTCACCCAAGACTTTTTCTAAACGGGCGTAATGGGTGCTAATGTGTAGCATCGCCTCCAAATCTTGCACCGTACCGCTGGCTAAACGCGCCCGCAAATCCGTAACCAATTCCGCCGTTAAACTCGACGCACGCCCCAAGCCCAACATCGCCAAGGTGCTGGCTAAACTATCGGTACGATCCGCTAATTTACCCAGCAATTCTGGCTGACGCTCACGGTCTTGCATCGCATCCAACACGCCTTGCAAACTGCGTAATTCTTCGGTGACAGAAGACGACACCGCCCGCCACATATCGCGCCCCGGCGTGGTGTAATAGTGGCGTAATTCATCCAGTGTTTCGCCTTGCGGCAGATACAAATCCAAATGATACGCGGCTTTCACTTTATCCGTGGTTGACGCACCGTTTTCCGCCAAGCCCACGTAATACAACAAGTTTTTCAGTAATTCATCCGCCAAACCCTTGTCGTAACCGACTTCGCCCACTTCACTGAACAGGCGAATTTCGCGCTCCAACCGTCCCAGCAACATCTTGACCGCAACACCGTGCTCCAAGCGCTCCTGTTCCAAGGCTTCGGCTAAACCCGACGCAATCCACCACAGCGAACGCACCCGTTGTGAACGGTTGAGCTTAATCATGTTATCGGTAACTTTACCCACGGCTTGCAACATGCGTTGCGGCTGCTCGTGTTTAAACCAACCCAACAGCGCTTTTTGGAAGAAAAACCGTAACTTAGTACTCACCTGATGCAAGCGATCCAGCGGCAACGCCACGTATTCCGCTGTGCCGATCTGTTCATCGCTAGCATGACCGTCTTGCGGCAAAAACACTAAATGCTCGGATAATAAATCAGCATCCCGCGCTGCCCGCAGATTGTTCAAGGTCGGCAACACAATCATCGGCAAGTCGGCATAGCCTTCCTGCAAATGCTTGAGGTATTCCGACAATTGCAATAAACCTTCCGCCACCGCATCCTGCGCTGCTCGCAAATTGTCGACCCGACCTTGAATCAACGCATCCAGCAAATGCACGAGTTCGCCACTGAGCATACTCACGCCACTGGCATCCAAGACTTCCAATGTGCCATTCAGTTGGCGGCATGTTTCGCGGCAGCCACTTAACTCACTCTTGTCCGTAGTTTCGGTGTAACGCCCAAACGCTTGCCGCACTTGCTCAATGGCTTGCTCAACATCCTTGACGATCCATCCAAGACGGCTAGCCAAACTTGATTTATCCGAAATCATATTGCACCTGTCATTTTTGTTTTTCTTCAGCCAGCGTGAAGTCCGTAATTGCCCCGCGTAAATCGGCAGCGGTGGCATTGAGATCGGTCACCAGTGCGCGGGTTTCTTCGCTGTAGCGAGCCGTTTGCTGGGTAATTTCTTGGATCGCGCTCATGGTATTCACCACTTGCCCAGCCATATTCGCCTGCTTACCGGCGGCTTCCGAGATATTGCCGATCAAGCGAGCTAAACCCACCGTCACGTCTTCCACTTCATCCAGTGCCGCGCCTGCTAATTCGGCATTACGCGCCCCATCGACCACTTTGGCCGTGGTTTCTTCCATCGAGGCCATCACTTCACTGGTATCCGCCTGCATGGTACGAATCAATACGTCAATCTTGCGCGAGGCTTCTGCCGCTTGTTGCGCTAATTGCTGCATTTCATCCGCCAAGCGTCGGAAACCGCTGGACGCATTGCCCGTACCGCTATTCACCTGACTGCTGCTGGTTTGAATCGAGGCATTCAGTGCCAGAATATTAGTCTGTTCGGCAATGTCATTCATCAGGCGCACAATGTCGCCGACTTCCTGTGAGCTTTCCCCCAAGCGCTTCAAACGCTTCGAGGTCGCTTGAATTTTTTCGCGGATCGACCCCATGTCCACAATGGTCGCCCGCACGGTTTGCGCCCCTGCTTGCGAAATATCCAAAGACTTCCGCGCCACGTCGGCTGAACTCGACGCATTGCGCGAGACTTTCTGAATGGATTTGGTCAACGTAGCAATCGTCGAAGTGACGACCGCAATTTCCTGCGCTTGGCGCGAGGATGAACCCGCCAGATTATTGACCCGCGTTTCTGCATCCTGTGCAAATCCCGTCAGGTGGTGCGAAGTCATATCCATGCGCACCACCAACGCCCGCAGCGCATCCACCGCAAAGTTAACCGCGTCCGCAATGGCGCCGGTTACGTCTTCCGTCACCGTGGCGCGCATGGTCAAATCACCATCCGCCAACGAACTCATTTCATCCAGCAAGCGCAACACCGCCTGCTGTTGCTGCCGTGCTTCCCCCGCACTTTGCGTATGGGCTTGGCGCTTTAAGTGCCATAACAGCCAACCCAAGCCGATAACACCGAGCAGCAGCACACCAATCACACTCTGGTAAGCAAGCTCGCTCATACGGCAATCTCCCCGCTTTCCAAGGCGCTGACCAGCTTGAGCGCATCCACCACCGCGACCGGCTGATCATCCAACAACAACCATTGGCGGATATAGTGCAGCCCTTTACCCTTAACCAAGTGAGGAGCGGCGCAGACGGGGGTATCCGACCAAATATGCCGTACCCCTTCAAAGCTGCCCGTTTGTAAACCAAACCATTCCCGTGCACCGCGTACCACGAATGCCCGTCCGGTGCTGGAAACCCGTTCTTTACCCAATAACAACGCGGCAACATCCACCAGCGTCACTAATTGTGCGCGGCAATAAATTACCCCATTGATCCAACTTGCCACCCCGCGTACTGCCGCGACACTGGCGGGCGTCACCACCTCTTCCACCTGATCACACGGAATCAGGCAAACCAAATCGCCGATGTGTACCTGAAACCCTGACCATTCCTGTAAATCTTGGGTGTGGTGCTGATGTGAGCGGCGCTTCTTTTCACGCAGTAACGCCAACCCTGCGAGCAGTTCGTAAGGGCTAACCATGACTATCTGCCTTGCCGATGAACTGCGCAATGGTTGCCAACAGTAGCTTAGGGTCAACGGGTTTAACGAGGTAGGCTTTCGCGCCTTGACGTGTCGCCCACACCCGATCGGTTTCCGCCGACTTGGAACTGCACACGATAATCGGAATATGCGCGGTTTCGGGCGAACGCGTCAGCTCACGAGTAGCTTGAAAACCGTTCACCAAGGGCATCACCACATCCATCAGGATAATATCCGGCTGCCGCGCTTTCGCGACTTGGATACCTTCCTGACCATTGCAGGCAACACTGACCTGAAAGCCGCGTTTTTCCAGCAATGCGGTAAAAATACGGGTCTCAGCCAAAGAGTCGTCAATGATCAGTATGTGTGGCGCTGCCATGGTGTAACCCCTTTAATCGTCGATTAAATCAATGAAGGGGGCTGAATCCACAGGTGCAGCAGGCACGACAGCAGCCGCAACGTTCGGTAGTTTCACATGCGTATAAATGGCGGTGAGGAGGTCTTCCTTGGTGAAGGGCTTGGTCAGGTATTTATCCGACCCCGCTAAACGCCCACGCGCCATGTCGAAAATGCTGTCTTTACTCGACAATAACACTACGGGTATATCACGGTATTGGCGGTTGGCTTTGATCAGCGCACACGTTTGATACCCATCCAAACGGGGCATCATAATGTCAACGAAAATGACATCGGGCTTGAAAGAGGCAATTTTTGCCAGCGATTCAAAACCATCGCCTGCTGTCACGACCCAACAGCCCTGCTCAGTGAGCAAAACCTCGGCAGTACGCAGAATGGTCTTGCTGTCGTCCACTACCACGACTTTCAGGCCGGTCAGATCGCGTTCGAGCGTCTTATTTAGGGTATCAGGCATATTTCACACTTTGACCTAGTTCGTTGTTTTTTTAATTATTACAGACTAACCAAATGACCAAGCAAGCCTGCGCTTACAGAAGGTCTTTTATCTACGATACAGTTTACCCAACAGCCCTACCGATTACCCAAGGCTTTCAGATAAAGCGTTATGCCGCTTGCACATAATAATCCCCTGCCACCAGAGTGACGTGGGTAATTTCCGGTGAACAATTACGCCGAATCGGCAAACCCGTCGAGCCAATGCCACGACTGGTGTATACCCACGATTCGTTCACGCGATACAAACCTTGCACATACTTGCGCCCCAAGTACGGACGAATAAACGGCTTACCCGGTTTAAGCTGGACTTGCCCACCATGGGTATGCCCAGAGAGTTGCAGCGAAATTCGCGCATCATCGGCATACCAATCAATCATATCCGGCTCATGCGCCAGCAAGACTACGGGCTTATTACCACGCAATTTATCCAACGTCGCTTTGATGTCGGGTTGCCCCAACCAGCCATCATCAATGCCTGCCAAATGGAATACGCCACCGCTGTGCTGAATATCCAAGCCCTCGTTACGCAATACCGGAATGCCGTGTTTGGCAAACGTTTCCTCAATCAGCACCGGGTTGGTTTTGATGTCATGGTTGCCCATCACCGCAAATACACCGTAACGCGCATTCAGCCCTGCTAACACGGGTACGAGGTCGAGAATGTCTTCACCATCGTGCCACACGTAATCGCCCGTCAACACCACTAAATCCGGCTTGAGCGCATTGGTTTTTTCCACCGCCCGTTGGATGTGTTCCACTTGCGTATACGGGCGCAAGTGCATGTCAGTCAGTTGCACTATCGTAAAACCTTCCAACGCTAATGGCAGGTTTTTCACCGGAATTTCCACGAACTCTTCCACCAACCAACGAATTTCGTTAGTACGATCCGCGTGCCGATCATCGTGGAAATAGTTCATACGCCCGATACGGTTCAGTACCCGCTGGGGAGTCATCGCCGCCGTTTTCAACATGCTCGTTGCCTCGTGAAAAAAAGGTTACATACCATTACGGAATGCGTCCGTCTGGGTAATACCGGAGTTACGCACATCCTTGAGGGCGGTTGCATACGCGCTCAGAATGCCGCCTGCATACACGATGCGCTCACGAAAATACTGATCTGCCACTGCATCATTCTTACTCGCCTCCGCATTGAGGACAGCTTCTACGTGGCGCACAATTAATTGTTCGGGGATGTAACAGATGCGGTTATTTTTGTAACTGCTCATGCGTAACTCTGCTACCGGATACGCCCCACCATCAGAGGATGACACGCCCACGATTAATGCAGGCTTATGCGCCAATTCGCCCGCACCCCACAATAAAAAGAAATTCTTCAAACCGGCGGGGACTTGCCCATGCCATTCGGGTGCAATGATGACAAAACCATCGCTGGATGCCAGTTTTGCCGATAAAGGGTTGAGTAAGGTTTGCCATTTCTCATCCCCGTTCCAGATGCCTTCATCCCACAGTGGCAAAGGATTGCCCGCCAAGGTAAACACTTCGGTTTCAGTGGCTTGCTGATGATCCAGCAAGGATTGCGCCATATAACGTGCCACCTTTTCGCTTTGGGAGTTGTCGCGGTGGCTACCGCTGATGAGCATGATTTTCATAGTACGCTTCCTTGAAGTAAAAAGCCGGGATATACCCGGCTTTTTAGTGACTGTCTAATAACCTTCGGGAATTAGATGTACAGGCAAATGTCAGCATCACCGGCGAAATCAAAGAACATCGCAGCACCGGCGTATTCCACGTCGCTGATAAATTCTTTGGTATCCATCTCGAACAGGTCAACGGTCATCTGACATGCGATGAATTTGACATCCGCTTCCTGACACAGTTCACGCAGTTCTGCTAAGTCAGCAACGCCTTTGTCCGCCATTTTCTTTTTCATCATGGAGGTCATCATGGCTTGCATACCCGGCAGCGCCTGCATCAATACCGGCACAGGAAACGGCATAGGCATACCGGGGTTGCCTAATGGGCTAACTTGCAGGTCAAGTTTTTTCTTCAATAATTGCAGGCCGTAAAATGTGAAGAAAATCTGTACGTCATAACCGAGTGCAGCCGCAGTGGATGCCAGAATGAACGGAGGGTAGCCCCAATCCAACGTACCTTTAGTTGCGATGATCGCCAGCTTTTTGCTCATGTTTGATGTCTCATGATAAATTGTAACTCACAGGTCGATAAAGACCCACCTCTCTCAAATACCGAATTCACTATAACAGAATTCTCTAATTTAGGCAGCGTTCGGTAGCACTACCTTCATACCTGATTGATACCATGAGATAATCCCGCCGCGCAGATTTACCGCGTCAATGCCGGTATTCTGTGCCAAGAACATGCAGGCTTGCGCCGAACGCGCTCCGCTGCGGCAATAAAATACGATGGTTTCATCTTTCGGCAAGTCGTTCATGCGTAAGGGCAAGGTGTGCAGCGGCATGAATTCAGAGCCTTCGATAATGCCCTGCGCCACTTCTGAGGCGGAACGCACATCAATCAGCCGGACTTTTTCGCCAGAATCCAACAAGGTTTTCAAACCAGCAGCGTCAACTTCACGAATCCCAAACATAAACGACCTTACATCCCACAAATATTAAAACTTACTTATATTCTAATTGAGATAGGCAAACTGTCAAGTTATGCAGAATAATTAAGTGATCATTATTCCCGCCGCAACGCATCCACCGGCGGTAAGGCGGAAGCTCGCTGCGCGGGTGCAAAACCTGCCAGCAACCCTGTCACCACCGCCACCGCTTCTGCTAACATCACGTATAACCAGTCGATTTGCACCGGCAATGCAGGCAGTGTTAAGTGTAATAACCACGCAATGCTGATCCCCACCACCAATCCGGCAATGCCGCCCAAGCCCGCCAAGGCAGCGGCTTCCAGCAAAAACAACCGTGTCACCTGTTGACGTGACGCACCCAATGCCCGCAACAAACCGATTTCACCCGTGCGTTCATTCACCGCGATGCTCATAATGGTCAGAATCCCCACGCCCCCTACCAGCAAAGAAATGCTGCCAATCCCAGCCACCACCGCTTTGAGAATATCCAAAATCGAACCCAAGGTTTTCAGCATATCGCTTTGGCTGGTAATGGTCACGTCTTCCGTGCCGTGGCGTTGGATCAGTAATGCCTTGATTTGCGCAATAATCCCCGCCTCATTTGCCCCCGCCTGATACAACACGTCGATTTCCATCAAGCCTTCGCGGTTAAACAATGCCATCGCTCGTGCCACAGGAATATACACGGAATCATCCATATCAAAACCGAGAATTTGCCCTTTGGATTCCATCACGCCGATGACCCGAAAGCGTTCCTGCCCAATGCGGATGGCTTGCCCTAGCGGATTGCTGTCGGGGAATAATTCCGTCCGCACTTTCGCGCCAATCACCGCCAGATTGCGGGCTTGGCGTGCAGCATCGTCTGGCAAGAATTGCCCGCTGGCAACGCGCAACTGCCAGGTTGCCAAGGTTTCGTGATTCACCCCCAGTACCGTCGTCCAGCGCGTTCGTTTATCAGCTTCTACGGGCGAATTGCCTTGCACCACGGGTACGGACGTTTGCACACCCTGAATCCGCCGCAAACTCTCCGCATCCTCAATCGACAGCGGACGCACATTGCTGAGCATTGCGCCCGACACACCCAAGGTCGAACTTTTGCCGGGGTTGATGGCAATAATGTGTGCTCCAAACTGGGTAAACTGCTTGAGAACGTAGTGCTGCACCCCGCCGCCTAATGCGGTCAGCAATACCACTGCCGCAATCCCCACCGCAATCCCCAACGCCGTCAGAAAACTGCGCATCCGGCTAAAGCGGATACTGGTGGTGGCAAGGTGCAGGTAATCGGCCAATAACACCGTTACCTCCCTGACAACGCGGCAACGGGATCAAGCCGTGCCGCCTGTCGTGCCGGAATGCTGCCGAACAGCAAGCCCGTAAAAAACGTGATCAGCACGGAAGCAATCAATGCCCACAAGGGAGGTTGCGCACTAAAATCCGGCACGGCTTGATTCAACACCAAGACCCCGCTCAAGCCCAATACCAAGCCCAGCGCCCCGCCTGCACTTGCCAACAAGGTCGCTTCAGTCAAAAACAAGCGCAACACTTGCGAGGTGGGTGCACCCAAGGCTTTCAGCAAACCGATTTCAGCCTTGCGCTGGCTAACCGCCACCAGCATCACGTTCATGATCAGAATGCCCGCCACGATCAAGCTGATGGCGGCAATGCCGCCCAATGCCCACGTCAATGCGCCGAGAATATTGTCGAACGTGCCAATCAGCGAATCTTGCGCAATGATCGTAATGTCATTTTCACCGTCATGGCGTTGACGAATAATCTGTTCAATATCCTGTTCGGCCTGAGGCAATTGCCCTTGGCTGGACGCGGTAACAATGATGCGAAACAAAGACGGCGCATTAAACAAATTCCGCGCACTCGCCACCGGAATCACCACCATATCGCTCATGTCCGACCCCAGCGACTGCCCCTTACCGGCTAATACGCCGATCACGCGGAAACGGGATTCGCCAATTCGCACCCATGCGCCCAAGGCGGGGCGATTGCCGAACAGCTCTTTCCACACTGTTTCTCCCAGCAAACACACTGCCGTTGCCACACGAGGATTGGTGTCGGGCAAGGATTGCCCCAACGCCAAATCCAATTGCCGCGCACTCAATAACGCGGGTGTAGACCCCATGATGGTCACTTCGCGCTCGCGGGATTCATACGCCACCGGAGCAGCTCCCAAAATAATCGGTGCAACGTCTTTAATCGCAGGGCTGCGTTGCAACGCCAACGCATCATCCAGCGTCAAATCACGCGGGGTCGTGCCGAGCATTGGTGGCGCACCGCCCGTGGTTTCCGAACGCCCCGGCAATACAATTAGCAAATTCGAGCCTAGGCCTTGGAATTGCCCAATCACGTACAAACGCGCCCCTTCACCCAACGAGGTCAGCAAGATAATCGCTGCTACGCCGATACACATTGCCAGCAAGATCAACGCCGTGCGCCCCGGATAAGCGCGTAAGGCTTGGTAGCTAAAGTGCAGTGTGTCTTGCGGTTTCATCCATCATCCCCGACCACGCGCCCATCCACCATGCGAATACGCCGCCGTGCGCGTTTGCCGATCTCCGTATCGTGCGTCACCACAACCAAGGTAATCCCCTGCGTGTTCAAATCTTCGAGGATGCGGATCACTTCGGTGCTGGAATGCGAATCCAGATTCCCCGTCGGCTCATCCGCCAGCAATAAGGGCGCGTGCATAATGGTAGCGCGGGCAATCGCGACGCGTTGTTGCTGCCCGCCGGACAATTGCGCGGGGCGATGATCCGCCCGATCCGCCAACCCCAAGCCAGTCAATGCCTGACGCACCTTGATCTTGCGTTCGCTGGCAGGCATTCCGGTCAGTACCAAGGGCAATTCCACGTTTTCCGCTGCCGTCAAACGCGGGATCAGGTGGAATGATTGAAAAATAAAACCGATATTGTCACGGCGGACTTGCGCCCGTTGTTCTTCTGGCAAGGTAGTCAGTTCGCGCCCTGCAAAGCAGTAAGACCCGGCGTTGGTCTGATCCAGCAAACCCAACATATTCAGCAAAGTCGATTTGCCCGACCCCGACGGCCCCATCACGCTGATGTAATCGCCTGCGTGGATGTCGAGGCTGACGTGATCCAACGCGTGTACCGTTTCATCGCCTACCTGAAATTGGCGGCAAACATCGCGTAGGGCAATAAGGGGTTCGTCATTCATCCGTGGTTTCCTGCGCTTGCGCCGCCACGCCCTCGGCAACGCCAGCCGCCCCCGGCGTGGTCACGATACTCGCACCTTCCGCCACCCCATCGGTGACTTCGGTAAAGCTCCAGTTGCTCAAACCCACGCCAATCTTGCGCTTTTCCAGCTTGCCCGCATCAGTGAGTACGTACACGTAGTGCTTATCGAACAACGCTTCGGTAGGGATGCGTAACACGTCGGGGCGGGTTTCCAGAATAATGTCCACATCCGCGCTGTAGCCGACCAGCAAATCCTGGAGGTCGGCAGGATTATCAAACGCGAGTTCGACTTCCACCGTCCGCGCCTGTTTTTCCAGATCAATCACGTAAGAACCGACGCGTGTCACCTTGCCGGGGAAATCACGCCCACGCCAAGCATCGAGGGTAATGCGGGCAGGCAAGCCCGTTTTGATATTGGGCGCATCGACTTCATCAATCGGCGCACTGGCAAGGAAACACCCCGGCTCAATCAAATCCACCACGGGCAAGGTCTGGATACCGGGCGGCGAAGGTGTGACGTATTCGTTGAGTTCGCCATTGATGTCAGCAATCACCCCTGCAAACGGCGCAACCAATACGGTACGTTCCAATTGCGCTTGTGTCGCTTTGAGCTGCGCTTCGGTGAGGGTAATTTGAGCGGCGGCGGCTTGACACGTAGCCTCCGTAACCGCAGCCGCCGTGCTAGCTTTATCCAATTCCTGTACCGAAATGCTGGCGGATTGGCGTAAGCGACTGGCGCGATCAGCAGCGCGACGGGTTTCAGCGGCTTGCAAGCAGGACGCGCTACGTTGTGAGCGTGCCGCTTGCACACCTTTATCCGCCGCCTCCACATTGGCTTGCAAATCGTGATTCCACAGGCGTAACAAGACATCGCCCGTGTTGACGTGAGCACCTTCGGCAAAGGGGAGTACGCTGATCTGCCCACCCATAGACGGCGAGAGTTTGGCACGACGGCAGGCTTTCACCGTACCAGCGCGGGTATTGGCAACGCTGGATTCGACCACGCCACGGCTAACGCTAGCGGCACTGACGTCTAACGCGGTGGGGTGTTGTTGTTGCCAAACCCACCAACCGCCAGCGGCGAGGAGCGGCACAATCAACAAGAAACGGGATAAGCGCATGACACATCACTCCCTAATGTTCTTGTTTCAGTGTAGCACGCTTCGTCCCCGCTACCGCTTGTGTAAAGTCATGAAAGTCTGGGTATGCGGTTAATGCAGTTTGATGCGTGGCGTGGTGCTACGGCGGATAAACCCTGATACCGAATTCAGCGCGACTTTCCAAAAGCCGTGCAGACCCACTTGGTGCTTTTTGTAGAGCATATTGTACATAAAACGCGCAATATAGCCTTCCACGAACAACGTTCCCTTGGCAAGATTGCCCATCAACCCGCCAACCGCCCAATTTTCTCCCAACGACACCAGTGAGCCAAAATCGTGGTAGTGGAAATCCGCCAGCGGTTTGCCGTCTAAACGCTGGCGTAACTGCTTGGCGAGGTGCACAGCTTGTTGATGCGCTGCTTGAGCGCGAGGGGGAATCAGCGTTCCGGCAGGTTCGCCCAGCCACGGGGCGGCGGCACAATCGCCGAACACAAACACATTGTCATCCCGCGTTGTTTGCAAGGTCGGTTTGACAAGCAACTGATTGAATCGCGTGTTCCGCCACGCCCGGAATTTTGAAGTCATTGGTACGGCTGCCAATCGCAATCACCAACGTATCGTAAGGGAAGCTGCGTTCTTGGGTAACAGGTTTGCCATCTTCATCCTGATGGGAGGCGACATGCACCAGTTGTTGCTCACGGTCAATGCCGGTCATTGCGCCAATGCGGTAGCGAAAATGATGCCAATGCGCTTGGGCAAGGTAGTCGATTTCGTGCAGCGTGTAATCCATGCTGCCGGAAGCAATTTCGTGCAGCATCGGCTTCCAGATGTGAGTACGGTTTAGTCTACCGCGAACAGCTTAGCAACGCAGACTCTACTGGAAATTGATGGGTAACGAGACTTCCTGACCATTACGGGTAATGTTCAAATTGACCTGTGAAGCCGTGGCAGCTTCCTGCAATAAACGCATGGCAATCGCGGGGTTTTCCAGCGTCGTGCCATTCACTGCGGTGACAATATCACCTGCTTGCAAGCCTAATTGGTTAAACATCGCGACATTGCTGCCGGGGCTTAACTGAAAGCCGAGAAACTTACCATCGCGCTCATACGGTTGCGGACTGGCGACCTCCATCAAGCGCATATTGTTATTGAGCACGGCTTGTCGGAAATCCCCTAAATTGGCTGCATCACCCTCCGCCGCTGGCTCGACCATTGGTGGCTGTTCGGGTGGCTGTTCGGGTGGCTGTTCGGGTGGTGGCATTTGCTCATTCTGCGGCGGCGGAATCGCCCCGTCAGTCGGCGTAAACATTTCCGGCGGCGGCATCATCTCCGCTTCTGCTGGCGGTGGGGCAAAGTCCGGTGTAGGCACGGGTAAATCCGTTGGCAAATTCCCGCTACCAGCCTGCGCACTGCGGCTACTGCCTTGCCCTAGTTTTGGCAATACCAGCTTTTCCAACGAACCATTGCGCCGCAATAAGACATGATCGCCTAACACTTGCTCTAACACCGCCCCCGATGCGCCAATGTTTTCGCCGATGCCAAAGGTGTACTGCTTACCGCCCTCTTCGATGACCGCAAAACCTGCGCCCTTAGCGGGGGCATACAAGCCTTGCAGTTTCAACGCCAATTGGGTGTTTTGAATAGGCGCAGTGACGGGTTTCGTACTATCGACTTGATACTGCCCAAACAAATGGTAGCTGGCTAACTTATCGCCCAAACTTTGCGTCTGGGTCACGGGATTATTATTACCCATCCCTGCATCAGGCGTACTGCTCAGCGCCAAAGGGTCAGCGGGAAAGAATAGCCATGCTAGGCGTGCCAGCAAAAAGCCAAACACGATCACCAGTCCAAAGCTCACATAATCCGGGGCGCGTCCCAGTAAGCGGTCAAACCAACGCGCATGTTGCGTACCCTGCATCTGCAAACCCCTTTAACAACCTAAACCTGATAGTACTCACGGTACCATTGCACAAAACGGCGTGTCCCTTCGTCAACCGACATACTCGGACGATAGCCCACATCTTGCACCAACGCATCCACATCGGCGTAAGTATCCGGCACATCACCCGGTTGCAGCGGCAGCAAATTCAGCTCGGCTTTCATGCCCAGTGCATCTTCAATGGCGCGGATGTAGTCCATCAACTCCACCGGATTTTGATTGCCGATATTGTAAACGCGCCACGGGGCTTTGCTCGTACCGGGGTCAGGCTGCATCCCGCTCCATGCTGGATTGCTTGTCGCGGTATGATCCAGCGTGCGAATCACGCCTTCCACAATATCGTCGATATAAGTGAAATCGCGGCGGTGTTTGCCGTAGTTGAACACATCAATCGGCTTACCTGCCAAAATCGCTTTAGTGAATTTGAACATCGCCATATCCGGGCGACTCCACGGGCCATACACCGTGAAAAAGCGTAAACCCGTGGTCGGTAAACCGTACAAATGCGAATACGTGTGTGCCATCAACTCATTGGCTTTCTTGGAAGCGGCATACAGTGACAGCGGATGATCCACATTATCATGCACCGAAAATGGCATGGATTCATTCGCGCCGTACACCGAACTGGACGAGGCATACACCAAATGCTTCACGCCGTTATGACGGCAACCTTCCAGAATATGCCCGAACCCCACCAGATTACTGTCAATGTAAGCCAGCGGATTGTCGATGGAATAACGCACGCCAGCTTGCGCAGCAAGGTTCACCACCGCATCCAAGCCTTCTTCCGCAAACAGCTTCGCCATGCCAGCGCGGTCGGCTAAATCCAAGCGAATGAACTTGAATTTACCCGCCGCATCCGCGTCGATCACCCGTTGCAAACGGCGTTCTTTCAAGGTCACATCGTAGTAATCGTTGAAATTGTCGATACCAACAACTTCATCGCCGCGTTGCAGCAATTGCAAGGCGAGGTGCATCCCGATGAATCCCGCTACCCCTGTGATCAATACGCGCATGGCTTATTCCTGTGTTGTTAGTTTTTTGGTTATTTTGTGAGTAAGTCGGCAACTTCCCGATACTTAGCCGCCGTTTTTTCCATAATCTCCGCAGGCAATTCCGGCCCCGGCGCGACCTTGCCCCAATCCAGCGTTTCTAAATAATCCCGCACAAATTGTTTGTCAAACGATGGCGGACTAATGCCGGGTTTGTACTGATCAGCAGGCCAGAAACGTGAAGAATCGGGCGTGAGGATTTCGTCGATCAATACCAGCTTGCCCTCCGCATCCAGCCCGAACTCGAACTTGGTGTCAGCAATAATAATGCCGCGTTTGAGGGCGTATTCCGCCGCTTGGCGATACAGCTCCAAACTCACGCTGCGCACTTGCTCGGCGAGGTCTGCGCCAATGCGGGTTTGCATATCGGCAAAGCTGATATTGATGTCGTGATCGCCCACGTCGGCTTTGCTGGAGGGCGTGAAAATCGGTTCGGGCAAACGGTCTGCCATCTGCAAACCTGCGGGTAATTCGATACCGCACACTGCGCCGGTTTGCTGGTAATCCTTCCAGCCAGAACCGATCAAGTAACCGCGCACAATCGCTTCCACCGGCAAGGGCTTGAGGCGTTTCACGATAATGCTGCGCCCTTGCAATTGCGCTTTTTCATCCGCCGTCAGCGGCAGATCATCCAGCGTTTTGTCGCTCAAGTGATTCGGAATCACGTCATGCAGCAAGCCAAACCAGAAATTCGCCACTTGGGTGAGGATAACGCCCTTCTGCGGAATCGGGGTCGGCATAATCACATCGAATGCCGATAAACGATCCGTGGTCACGATCAGCATGTGCTGGTCATCGACGGCGTAAATATCGCGGACTTTGCCCCGTGCAATCAACGGCAGGGAGGTGATGTGCGTCTCAAGAACGCTGCTTGGGTTACTATTTGTATTCATTAAGGTTGCGGTTAGTTAGTGCGTAAAAGGTACATCGCGTTATAATATCAGATTTTGCAGAGAAATAAGGGGAGCTTCATGACTCAACCCAATTCGGCGGTAGTGGTAGGGGTTGTCATGGGTAGCAACAGCGATTGGAACGTGATGTCCAAGGCCGTTGAACAATTGGAAAAATTCGGTATTGCGCATGAATACCGCGTCGTTTCCGCCCATCGTACACCCGATTTACTGTTTGAATACGCAGAAACCGCTCGCGAGCGCGGTCTAAAGTGCATTATCGCGGGTGCTGGCGGCGCAGCGCACTTGCCCGGCATGTTAGCCGCAAAAACCACCTTACCGATTTTAGGCGTACCCGTCACCAGCCGTGCTTTGAACGGGATAGACTCCCTGTATTCCATTGTACAGATGCCCAAAGGTGTTCCCGTCGCCACGTTTGCGATTGGCGAAGCGGGTGCTGCGAATGCGGCGCTATTTGCTGTGGCAATGTTGGCGAATAACGACCCGGTGCTGGCGGAAAAGTTGGCGCAATTCCGTGAAGAACAGCGCCAGTGCGCGATGAATATGCCGCTCCCACCGGATAACTGAAAATCAACCACTCACTGGCTGATTTTCCTGAGCTATACTCACGGTTATGTATACACGCCACATCACCCCACTGCTGCACGAAGCGCTCACCGATACCCCCGTGGTATTGCTCAATGGCGCACGTCAAACGGGCAAAAGCACTTTGGCGCAAACACTGGCAAAAACGCAGCAGCGCCGCTACCTGACGCTGGATGATCATGCTGTGTTAGCCGCCGCACAGAGTGATCCGGCGGGATTTATCGCAGGTCTGCAAGGCAAGGTGGCATTGGATGAAGTGCAACGCGCCCCCGCGTTATTTCTTGCCATCAAAGCAGCGGTTGACCGTGACCGCCAAGCCGGACGCTTCCTGCTAACGGGTTCGGCGAATGTCATGTTATTGCCGACACTGGCGGATTCACTGGCAGGACGCATGGAAGTGCTGTCGTTATTACCGCTCTCCAGTGCTGAAATTACGCATTCCCCCACCTTCAACTGGGCGGATTGGCTGTTCGATGGCGCACTGGATAGCGTGACGATCGCCCCGTGTGAACGCGCCATGCTGCTGGAACGCTTGCTGGCGGGCGGTTTCCCTGAAGCCGTGGGGCGCACGCAAACCCGGCGGCGAGCGGCATGGTTCGACAATTACCTACAAGCGATTTTGTACCGTGACGTGCGTGAGTTAGCCCACGTTGAGCAACTCAGCGAAATCCCACACTTGCTGCAATTGCTGGCAACGCGCAGTGCCAAACTGCTGAATTTTGCCGAACTTGCCCGCACCAGCGGCTTGGCACAATCCACTCTGAAGCGCTACTTCACTTTACTGGAAACCCTGTTTTTGGTGTATCGCCTCCCCGCGTGGGAACGCAATTTCGGCAAACGCATGGTGAAAGCCCCGAAAATCTTTTTGCCGGATAGCGGCTTGCTGGCGTATCTTACCCACACTTCGTTGGAGCGCATCGAGCACGAACCCAATGTACTCGGCGGGCTAGTCGAAACCTTCGTCCTCAGTGAATTACTCAAACACCTGACATTTTCTGCCCAGCGTTTATCGTTATGGCACTACCGCACTCAAAGCGATATAGAAGTCGATTTCGTGCTGGAAAATCGGGCGGGCAAACTCACGGGTATTGAAGTCAAAGCCAGCGCGACCATAGATAGCAAAGATTTCAAAGGCTTGCGGCATTTGCAAGAAACCGAATCCAACCTGTTTCAACGCGGCATCGTGCTGTATAGCGGGCGCGAACTCGTGCCGTTTGGTGAACGGCTCTTCGCCGTGCCGTTGTCGCTGTGGTGGGGAGTGGAGAAAGCATGAATTTCCTGTATCCTTATCTGTTATTTCGTAACCCCAGCTTACTCGACACTTTATGACACTACTCCCCGGATCAACCATCGGAATGCTCGGCGGCGGGCAACTCGGACGCATGTTTACCGTCGCCGCCCGCACCCTCGGCTACCGCGTGATTATCCTCGAACCGGATTTTCACAGCCCTGCCGCACAACTCTCTGACGACCACATTATTGCCGCTTACGATGACGATGACGCACTCACCGCTTTCGGGCAACGCTGCGATGTGATCACCACCGAGTTCGAGAATATTCCCGCGCAAACGTTGGAATTCCTCGCACGGTTCTGCCCAGTACGCCCGTCTGCCCATGCCGTGAAAATGGCGCAAGACCGCATTGTGGAAAAGGAATTCGTGCGAGCGTGTGGCTTGCAGCCTGTGCCGTTTGCGGCGATTCACACCGCAGCGGACATTGCGGCTGCACCCCACAGCATCCAATTTCCCGCCATTCTCAAAACCGCCCGCATGGGTTACGACGGCAAGGGGCAGGTGACAGTGCATTCGGTTGCCGAAGCGCAAGCCGCGTTTGCCCAATTGCACGGTGTGGCGTGTGTGCTCGAACAGCGGGTGGAATTGGAACGTGAGATTTCGGTCATCCTCGCCCGCAGTGTTGGCGGTGAAGTGCGTTGTTTTCCCGTTGCCGAAAACGAACACCGCAATGGCATTTTGCACCAGAGCATTGTACCCGCCCGAATTGATGCCGCACTCGTCGCAGCCGCGCAAGCCGCCGCCACGCGCATGGCGCAAAAACTCGATTTTGTGGGCGTGATGGCCGTGGAATTCTTCGTCACCCGCCAAGGCGAATTGCTGGTGAATGAAATGGCACCGCGCACCCACAACAGCGGGCATTACACCCTCGATGCGTGCATCACCTCGCAATTCGAGCAACAAGTACGCATGGTCTGCGAACTGCCGTTCGGCGCAACCGAACTGCTTTCACCCGTCGTCATGGTCAATATGCTCGGCGATTTGTGGCACGACACGCAACCAGAATGGGTAGCCTTGCTGAAAAGTCCAAATACCAAGCTACACTTGTACGGCAAACACGAAGCCCGCCCCGCTCGCAAGATGGGGCATTACTGCACACTAGCGCCGCAACTTGACGACGCACTGGCAGAAGCGGGACGCATTTTCCAACAATTGCAATAAGGCACACACCACATGGATACCAACACCTTAATCATCAAAATACACGCCATCGTCGCGCTACTTTCCATCGCCCTTTACCTGATTCGGGGTATCTGGATGTTAACCGATAATCCCGCCGTCACGGGCAAAGCCGCTCTTGCTAGCGCGTCGCTGTCGATGCTGATCTTACTGGGCACGGGCTTGTGGTTAGCGTTTGTGAGCACCGCGCACGGTGTTGATAACTTTGTCATTATCAAAGCGATTGGCTTGATTGTGTACGTGGTGTTGGGCGTGATTGCGCTGAAACCGGGCTTGGACAAAGCAGCGGCGGTCATCTTATGGTTGGTAGGTGCAGCGACGTTTGCGTACACCTTCCTATTCGCGAAAAACCTCTTACCGGCAATACTATAAATGGCTGATATTCCTTACACCAAAAGCCTGCGTGACGACATCCGTTTTGATACGGAACTGTGTGGGCAGCATTTCACTTTTCTATCAACGTGGGGGATCTTTTCTCCGCGTGAAATTGATGACGGCACGGATTTGTTGTTGAAATACCTGAAAATCAACCCGACCGATGATTGCTTTGACCTCGGCTGTGGCTATGGTCCAGTCGGCTTGGTGATGGCAAAACTTGCCCCACAAGGTCAAACCTTGATGGTGGATAAGGATTTCATGGCAGTCGAATACGCAAATCGCAACGCAGGCGTGAATAAGCTCGCGAATGCCCGCGCCATGCTCAGCAACGGTTTTCAGCACCTCGACAAAGATGCGCGGTTTGATGTGATTGCGTCTAACCTACCCGCGAAAGTGGGCAAGGAAATGATGAGCATTTTATTGCACGACATGAAGCACCACCTCAAACCGGGCGGGCGCGTGTATATCGTGACGATTAACGGCTTACGCGAGTACATGAAGCGCAATCTAAAGGAAGTATTCGGTAATTTCGATAAGCTCAAACAAGGTCAGTCGTACACCGTATCGTATGCCGAAAAAAGTCGGTAGGAAAAAATGAGGGGCGGCAAACAAACCGCCCCTACCTAACTTAGGCGTTATGATAACCCGTGACCAGTTCCACTTCATTACGTGAACCCATCACCACCGGCACACGCTGGTGCAAATCAGTCGGCTGGAGCTCCATAATGCGTGAATAAGCCGTAGTCGCCATACCACCCGCCTGTTCAACGATAAACCCCATTGGGTTAGCTTCGTACAACAAGCGCAACTTACCGGTTTTGCCTGCTGCTTTCATCTTGCTATCCATCGGATAGATGAAAATACCGCCACGGGTGAGGATACGGTGAATCTCAGCCACCATTGACGCGACCCAACGCATATTGAAATCTTTACCACGCGGCCCTTCAACCCCCAACAAGCATTCACCGATGTAACGCTGCATCGGCGGTTCCCAGTAACGTTGGTTGGAGACGTTGATCGCAAACTCCTTGGTATCCGCAGGAATTTTCACATCTTCGCGGGTCAGCAAGAATTCGCCGCAATCTTTATCCAACGTAAACATATTCACGCCTTTGCCCGTGGTCAAGACCATAATGGCAGAAGGGCCATACAAGCAGTAACCTGCCGCCACTTGCTTGGTACCCAGCTGCATGAAATCGGCAGCGGTCGGGTTTTCCACGCCTTCAGGCGCTTTGATGATGGAGAAAATCGTCCCAACCGATACATTCACATCCATGTTGGATGAGCCATCCAGCGGGTCGAATGTCACCAGATAATGACCGCGTGGCACATTACCGGGCAAATGGTAAACTTCATCCATTTCTTCGGAGGCAAGTGCCGCCGCATGACCACGGGAAAGTGCTTCAATCATCACATCGTTGGTGATGATGTCCATTTTCTTTTGCTCTTCGCCCTGCACGTTCTCAGAACCGGCAGAACCCAGTACGCCGATGAGGTCGCCTTTGCTCGTCAATGCAGCAATTTTCTTGCAGGCAAGGGCAACGTCGTTCAGTACGCAACTGAATTCTCCGGTTGCGCCCGTGTGTTTACGTTGTTCTTCTAGGATAAATTGTGTCAGTGTGGTGCCAATTTGGTACATAACCAGCTTCTCGTGATTGAAAAAAAATTGCATATAAGTTGATTATGATATGCTGATGTATGGATTGTAAATAAAAAAAGGCGGATCCGAAGACCCGCCAGACTTGCGAGGGAGTATTATAACTTTTGAATATTACTAGTTGAGTGTGTAGTGTTAATGCTGAGTCGCAGCCATCAGGCGTGTGGTTCAACAAAAAGTGAAAAAAAGATCATTAATTATTTTTTGGAATTGACCCAAATTAATTAGAACCAAATTGGCAATGAGAGCGACACAGAAGATGGAAGGCCACCCACAAAGTAGCAAACAACGGATTGAAACGACCAGTAAACTCAGTGATGACGTTCTCATGGAACTCATTAGTAAGGGTGATCAGCGAGCGTTCAGTCAGTTATACCTGAGATACCAGCCCAGACTGGTCAAGTATTGTGCTCGCGTATTGCGTGACGATATTGCTCAGGCCGCCGACTTGGTGGATGAGGCCATGTTTGATGTTTGGCGGTCAGCGGAAAATTTTGCAGGCAGGTCAAAGGTATCGACCTGGATTTATTCCATCGCCCGCAACAAGGTGGTGTCGTGGTTACGCAAAACCTCGGAACTTACCTTGGAAGACGAGTCGTTACTGGATGCCATGATTGACCCAGCCGCCAGCCCTCACGAGGAATTGGCATTGGATGACATGAAACAGCAGTTGTTACGCCTAATGGATCAGCTCACAGAAGAGCACCGTGAAGTCATCAGGTTAACGTATTTTGAAGATAAATCAGTAAAGGAAGTTGCCAATATCCTGGATATTTCCGAGAACACCGTCAAAACACGCATGTTTTATGCCCGTAAGCGCCTCGCGCAGTTACTGGAAAAAGCAGGCATTGTCGGTTTTGACATTTAAATGGCATTCGAGAATATTGTTGTATGAGCCAATACCCACACGGTGATCCAGTTGAAGAAGCGCGTTTGCTGCTGCCTTGGTATATCACTGGAAAATTAAGCGAGCCGGAACGTAAGCTAGTAGAACAGATGCTAGCCAAGCACCCCACGTTGCAAGACGAATATCAGCGTGAACTCAAAATAGTTGGCATGATTCGCGCCAACACCGGTTTGTTGCAACTATCCGCTATGGATACCACGCACCACCGTCTGGACAAGTTGATGAAACGCATTGGGCAAGAAGAGAGTGCAAAAATCACCCATACCGCACCTCCCCTCACACGTCCCTCCGTTTGGTTAGAGGGCATAGCCGCATCCTTGCACCGTTTGCTACCCAAATTTGAATGGCTCACACCAGCCAATGCCGTGTTCGCGCTGTTATTACTGGTGCAAGCGGGTTTTATGAGCTGGTTTATCCAATCAAATCAGTCAGCAGTCGGTAGTCTTTACACGACTGCCGCTGTTGCCAAAGACCAAAATGCTATCTCCGTCACTAAGGGACTGGTATTATTAGTTGACTTCCATGCGGAAGCGCAAGTGCATCAGGTACGGGATTTCTTACACCAGTGGAATGCGCGTATTGTGGATGGCCCGGATGATGGCAATTTTTTCAAAATTGAAGTCAAAGGCGTTCAACCCTCTGATCAACAACAATCCAGCTCAATTCTGCAACAAATGCAGCAGGATCAAACTGTGATTGCCTTTATCGGTCAAGAATCCCAATATTGAAAACTTTATGTCATCCCACGCTATTTCTCTGTCCCTCTTAATCGCCGCCACACTCGCCCTGACAGCTTGTAGCTCCGCCGAATACAAAGTCATTGGTAAAACCAGCGATTCACCTGCTTGCCATCTCAGTCACAGCATTTGTGTGGAAACGCCCGTATTCCGCCGCGTCGATTACGCCAAAGATGAAATGCTCATCACTTACGATAGCCAGCAACCGGCTGAAAATACCGATGCAGTACTGAAAAAATACAAATTACGTGCCAAACGCAGCGATACCTTAGGTGCGATCAATACCACTATGATTACCGCTGCCACCAATGGTCAAGACCCCTATGATCTGGTGAAGTCCATCAAAACCAATGAAAAAGATGTGGATGCTAGCACCAACAACTTCTACACTACCGCCGCCCTAAACCGTAGCGATGCTAGCACTTACCCCCTTGGTTTGACGGGCGCAGAAACCGCACGGCAACGTACCAGCGGCGATGGCGTGATTATTGGCATGATCGACACCCCCATCGACATCGCCAACACCGCCTTTGGCACGAACGTGCAACGCGTGGAACTGATTCCTGCGGGTGACGAAAGCAACCGCCTGCACGGCACAGAAGTCGCGGGCATTATTGCCAGCAAACACCCGCGAATTGGCATTGCACCCGATGCGCAATTGATCGCTATCAGTGCCTTCAGCACCAATCCTGTCAATCCTGATGAACGCCGCAGCAATTCCGGTTTGGTCGCACGCGCCTTACAGCACGCGATAGATCGGGGCGTGCATATTCTCAACTTGAGTTTTGCGGGTGGCTCTGACCCGGTGGTGGATAAGTTGGTCGCAGCCGCGCTTAAGAAAGGCATTATCGTGGTCGCCTCCGCCGGAAACGGGGGGCCTGGCGCTGCCCCAGCGTACCCCGCTGCGCTCCCCGGCGTGATTGCGGTAACGGCGGTGGACAAGGGTGAAAGCATCTTTAGCCGTGCCAATCGGGGCGATTACATTGACTTGGCAGCCCCCGGTGTCAGCGTCTTAACCACTGCACCGCGTGGCACGTTTCAAATTTCCAGCGGCACATCCTTAGCCACTGCCCACGTCACGGGTGTAATCGCCTTATTGAAATCCCTGAATCCAAACTTCAACCCTGAAGCGTTAAATGCCACGGCAACCGACTTGGGCAATCCGGGGCGTGACCGAGATTACGGCTATGGTTTAATCAATACCATGAGTGCTTTAGGCGCACGTTAACGCAAAACGCTGCAAAACTTGACCTGTAGCAAGAAAGCATTATGTCACTGTATTTCAGTTTGATTTCGCGCAAAGCAACCACCGCACTCGCACCTTACGATGAAGCTCCTATTTCATAGCAAGGAGCAAAGTCATGCAATTTTTTGACAGCACCCAAGGCATTCTGTTTATGTCGGTATTTACCATCGTGTTCATTTTAGGCTTTTTGGGCTATCTGGCGTGGAAGTTCTACAAACTCTCAGGTCACAAACCAACTCCCGGTGAAAAAAGCTGGTAAGTGTGGCGCTTAGGGGTTGAAACAGGTTTCAGGTGAGTGCTAACCAATCACGGTGGCGTAGGAAATCGGTGTAAAGCCGTGCTTCCTCACTGCCTGCTTCCGGTTGCCACGCGTAACGCCACTTCACCAAGGGCGGCAGTGACATGAGGATGGATTCAGTGCGCCCACCGGATTGCAAGCCAAACAATGTGCCTCGGTCGTACACTAGATTGAATTCCACGTAGCGTCCGCGCCGATAGAGCTGGAAGTCTCGCTGTGGTTCGGTGAAAGGCAAGGCTTTGCGCTTGCTGACAATCGGGCGGTAAGCGTTAATGTAGGCATCGCCGACGCTGCGCATGAACGCAAAGGTTTTCTCGAAACCCCATTCATTCAGATCGTCGAAGAATAAGCCGCCGATACCGCGTGGCTCATTGCGGTGTTTTAGGAAAAAGTATTCGTCACACCACTGTTTATAACGTGCATACACATCCGCACCAAACGGGTCGCAGGCGGCTTTGGCGGTAGAATGCCAGTTGATGCAATCGTCTTCAAACCCGTAATACGGGGTCAAATCAAACCCACCGCCAAACCACCATACTGGTGCTTCACCCTCTTTTTCAGCAATGAAAAAGCGCACATTAGCGTGTGAAGTGGGAACGAGTGGGTTATGCGGGTGAATCACCAAGGACACGCCCATTGCTTGAAAACTACGCCCCGCTAATTCTGGGCGTTGCGCCGTGGCAGAAGGCGGCAATTTGTCGCCGAAAACGTGTGAAAAATTAACTCCGCCTTGCTCGAAGACCGCGCCATTGCTGATCACGCGAGTACGCCCACCGCCGCCACCGACACGATCCCACGCATCTTCCATGAAGGTTGCCCCGCCATCTTCGGCGGCTAATTGGCTGCAAATATCATCCTGCAAAGCCAATAGGTAGGCTTTGACGGCAGCAATATCCACTTGCGACATGGTGTTCCATTCCTTGATGCTAGAAAAACGTCGATTGTAGCGGGAAAGCTACCCAGCACTCCAGAAACGATTCCCACAAGCGCGGCAATGGTAATAGGCTTTTCCGCCGGAAAAGAGGCGTTTCCACCAAGGAGTACGGATAATCCGTGCAGATGTCAGGCAATGGGAGCAAGTGCAAACATTCGGTTTTGCCATAAGGAATAGATTTCTTGAGTGGAAAAGACATTATAATCAAAACCGTTAATAAATTGTCACAATATGCAACAAAAATAAGGCTAATTGCTCGTGGCACTAATACGGTTTCATACCGATATAGTTGCCGGGCGGGTTGTAATTGCATACCCAAATCTGACCTTTATCGGGGCAAATCGCCATGCCGCAACCCACTTCGATGGTGGTTTTCCAGACCATCTGGGTGTAATGCCCACACATTTCACCGGACGCACACGTATTGCTGGCGTAATCATAGGCAGATGCTTCGCTAGCCCACTTGTTGGCTACTTGGGCGGGCGTGATGGCTTGTATTTCCGTGCGCCCATCACTCCACATTGTAGGGCTTGCCCGATACAAGTTTTCTCCAACACCCAAGGTATTCATACCAACGGCGGCACGATGCTGCATGGTGCAAGCGTTGTTCGTTGCCAGATGGGTTGCCCATTCCTGCGCGTAACTGCTCATTTGGCTTGACCACGTTAACGGCATAACGGCAACGGTGGCACGGGTTTGATTATGTGCCTCTAACATACCCGTCATGGCGGCGGGTTCGGCAGCGGGTGTGAGTGGCACGGTGGTGGTAGGCGCGGTATTCGCCGTCGTTACTGGTGGATTGCTGGAGGAATCAGAAGAACCGCCGCACGCAGTCAGCAATAGCGTGAGGCTAATCATAACAACTTGACGCACTTTATCGTCCTCGCATTACGGGATAAAGGGGTTGTGGGCGCGTTCCTCGCCAATGGTTGTGTTCGGTCCGTGACCCGGAATGACGATAACATCATCACCCAGTGACCACAACTTAACCTTTATAGACTCGATAAGCTGCCGATGGTTCCCGCCCGGAAAATCGCTACGCCCGATTGAACCGTTAAACAATACGTCACCGACAAACACCACGCCGCTGCTCCGCTGGAACAATACAACGTGACCGGGCGTGTGTCCGGGCGTATGCAGCACATCCAATGTTTGCTGCCCAACCATTAAGGTATCGCCCTCGCGCAACCACGTATCCGGCACGAACGCGTCGCAATGCGGCAAGCCAAACTGCTTCGCCTGCATCGGCAGCGCATCCAGCCAATATTTATCGGCTTCGTGTGGCCCTGAGATCGGAATGTGGTAATGCTGGGCTAATGCTAACGTGCCGCCAACGTGATCCAGATGCGCGTGGGTTAGGAACACACCGATGGGTTTCAAGCCGTGTTTGTTAACGGCAGCGATCAATTTATCGGTATCGCCACCGGGGTCAACAAACGCACATTCCCGCGTGGTTGCACACCAGATAAGGCTGCAATTCTGTTGAAAAGCCGTGACAGGGATAGTGAGGTATTGCATAAGATTGCCCTGAGTCTAAAGGTTTGCAAAACAGGGGATTGTACCTTGGAATGGCAATTATTGGTTTCAATTCTAGCATTATGCCCACAATCGGGGGCAGAACAGGTCTTGCTGGAGGCAAAAAATCGATTAGCCACCACGATCACCGCACCCCGCATTCTTGCCTTTGCGGATAGTGCAATGGGTAACGCCTCTGCTGATGCAGGGTTAAGTGATGTACAGTCACGTTTGGTATAGCCTCAGGCATGAGCAATCATGCTGCGTCCATCCGTGTAATAGCTAGTAGTGTTACTGGTTTTGTTAGGCACCATGTTTTGTACCAGCCCCAAGATCTTGCCGTGGCTTTTTTCCAGACAGTCGATAGCGGTACGCACGTCTTGCTTGCTGGAACGGTTGTTGGCGGCAATCAGTAATGTGCCGTCGGCGCGGTTTGCCAGCAGCAACGAGTCCGCCATGCCCAACACGGGTGGTGCATCAATAATCACGTAATCAAACACTTCGCGGGATTTATTCAGCAAGGTTTGCATGTGAGTGCCGGAAAGTGCTTCCACCGGATCAGGTACAGCAGGACCCGCACAAATTACAAACAACAGGCGCAAACCTTTTACCCGGGTCAGCGGGCTTTCGCTCGCCGTTCCCGTTAAGTAATGGGTTAAGCCGTAGCTATTGTCGAGTTCCAGATGCTTGTGAACCGTGGGTTTGCGCAAATCCGCATCAATCAGCAGCACTTTATTGCCCGTGTTGGCGAGCATCAGCGCGAGGTTGACTGCCGTGGTGCTTTTGCCTTCACCGGGTAACGCGCTGGTCAGATGCAAAATTTGCGGAAAACGCCCGTTGTTCGCCAATACCAATGAGGTTTTCAGGTAACGCAGCGCATCCAACCACGTTGGATTCGGGTTTTTACGCAGCAATTCGGCGGTGCTGCCGCGCAAGTGTTTGCTGAAGGGTAAGGAATGCAGCACTTGGTATTTGCCGCCAATGTCTTGTAAATCGGCGGTGAGGCGAATTTTTGGTTGCACGGTTTCACGCATCATCACCGCCAACGCGCTCAGGAATAAACCAGAGAGCAAGCCGAGTAAGGCGTATTTAGGGTAGCTGGGGCCATCTTTGCGGGAGGGCAAAATGGCTTTATCCACCACAGAAACGCTGCCGGTTTGTGCCGTTTCCACCACGCTGATTTCTTTGAGGCGTTGCAATAAGCCGTCGTACAGGCTGCGCGAGGTGTCCACATCGCGTTTGAGGTTGGCGTAGCCAATGCTGTCGTCACGGAATTGCAGCAGCTCTTTTTCCAGCAGCTTGATTTCATTTTCCAGCTTGCTTTCTTCCGCCATCGCCGCTTCATACGAGGCTTTCATATTGTTGGTAGTACTGGCGCTAATGTGGTCACTTTCTTTCGCAATTAGTGCCTTACGGCTGTTGATTTGTTCTTGCAGCGAGAGCATGGAAGGGTAGTCGGGTTTGAATAGCTCTAAGTTGGCGAGATACGTACTTTCCAGTTTACCCAATTCCTTTTTGTGTTCTTGAATCAGCGGGTTTTCATCCACGTTTAATGAGCCGGAGAGCTTGCCTTTGCTGTTGTACAAGCTTTGGGTTTGGATGCGTTTTTCTTTGGCAGCCATGTGCGCTTTGCTCATGTCGGCTAAATTTTTGGCAATAATCGATTCATCCGAATTGGTATCCACGATGTTTTTGGCACGCGCATAACGGATCATCGCGGCTTCGCTGCTTTGCAGTTTGTCACGCGCTGCGTCAATCTGTTTGTCGAGGAAGTGCTTGGCTTGTTCGGCGGATTGTTGCTTACCGCGTTGTTGCAATTGCACGAAAACATCGGTCATGCTTTTCACCACATCACGCGCCATCGCGGGGTCGGTGGCAGTGTAATGGATGTCGATAATGCGCGAATTTCTGACGGGGTTAATGGTCAGGTGTTCCAGAAAAATCTCTTCGGCGCTGACTTGTGGGGTATCCCAGACGGCTTCTGTGTCGCCGGAAAACAAATGGCGCACGTCGCCGACCAGTGATTTCAGCGGGTCGATTAACCAATACGCGGGTTCTTTAAAGGCGCGTTCTTGCAGCAAGGTGTCGCGGATACCGAGTGTGTCGATGACTTCCGTGGCTAAATCGCGGCTACGCAGCATTTTGTACTGGGTATTGTAGAACACCGTTTCATCAATGTAAGACGGCGGGCGAGCGGTATCGACATCGTATTCCAACAACTTGGGCGCAGTCGTTTCAATTTTAACGCTGCTTTTGGCGGTATACGTGGGATTGGTTAACGCTGCCAGTGCCAACATCAGCGCGGTAATGGCAGCAGTTGACAGCAAGATTGCTCCCGCATGTTGGCGCAAAGTGCTCCAATAATGTGAGAGGGGAATGTTGGGGGCGGTGGCATACGTACTGTAATCACGCCCCGGCGGTGGGTCGGCAAGCACGATATGCGGGGCATTATGCACGACAGGCACGCTATTCGTGGCGTAAGCATTGGGTGAGGTGTCGTTGCCTTTCATCATGGTAACAGTGCCTTTGTGAACCGTAGCAGGTAATGCTTTTTGGTAAAATTGAATGAATTGTTGCGTCACCTGTGTCCAGGTGTAATGGTTGAGGACATGCTGGTGCAGCGTCGTACCAATTGCGGCGACGTGTGCAGGGTCGTCGAGCGCGGCTTGCAAGCGTTCCCGCAAGGCGGCGCTATTGCCAGTGGGGAATAAGATGCCTTTGCCATCCAATGCTTCGGTATTGGCATCAATGTCGCTGGCAATGCAGCAGCAGCCAAGACTCATCGCTTCCAATAGCGTAATCGGCAAGCCTTCCATTTGTGAAGGCAGTACATATACGTAAGCGTGGTTGTACCATTCCGCCAATGCTTCGCCATAAACTGCGCCGGTAAAAATGATATTGGGATTTGTGTCTGCTAGCGTTTTTAATTCAGTCCCATAGGGGTCTTGGTCGCGAGCGCTGCCGACGATCACCAGCTTGACACGGGGTTGCTCCAATTGCTGGTAGGCTTGAATCAGGTCATGCACGCGTTTTTCCAGCGACAAGCGCCCGACATACAGGATGTAACTGCCCGTGGTCACGCCATAACGCGCAATTTTGTCGAGTTTGGCGGGATGCAAGCGCGGGGTAATGCCAGTGGGAATGTAGGTCACATCCTTGTGATACTTTTTCCCGTAATATTCACGCAGAGTACGCGAAACGGCGGTGGCATCATTCGCAAACCAAAACGTTAATTTTTCGGAAATGTGGAAAAACAGCCGTGCCAAACCATTCCACGAACTGCGTTCCCATTCGTGTCCGTGGCTTTGGAACACGGTGTAACGTCCGCCTAAGCGTGGCAGAAATGAAAATAGGCTGGGACCCACGGCGTGGTAGTGCACGACATCAATGCCATTGATCGAAAATTGGTGCAAGCTGGCGTGGATGACTAGCAGCATTTTTTCAAAGTATTTATGCGGCAAAGTACGCAGTGGGATTATTCGCATCCCTTGATAATAGAAGGGTGTGGGATGTTCAGGTGTTTTGGCGGTATACACAATCACCTGATGTCCAGCATCCACCAACCTTCTACCGAGTTCCACTGTATAGGTTTCAACCCCGCCAATCCGGTCGATGCCTTTGATTGCGATGTATGCGATTTTCAAGGTATGCCCGTTAATAATGATTTCGTTAAGTTTGACAATAGGGGATGTGTTCAGTCGCCGCTATGGGAGCGTGGACAAATGGCGTTAAGCACGGGATGACGCGTATAAAGTGGTTTTTTGACGAAAAATAGCAGGGCACTGCCTTGTAGCATGAAAATCACCGCCATTTGCAGGAAGGCGCTGGTGTCGCAGATGTGTAATACGCCTGTTACACTCAATAACACACTTAAAAGCAGTAAAACGGGCGATAAGCGGCAGAGAATTATGCCCGCCAGATGGGTCAGTGAGCATTGCACCATGCCAGCCAGAACGTGGAGGCGCATAAGTGCGACGGCGCTGGCTGCGAGCACGCTTGCCCCGATCACGCCTTGCGCTGACCACAGATGCACCAGCGGGAGTAGCAATGCCAGCTTGAGCAGAATTTCCGCTAAAGCCAAGCCTGCATTGAGGCGTTGTTTGCCCAGTGCATTGAAATACGGTGACGTGGCGAGTTGCACCGCAAGCCCTAATAAGATCAGGGTAAACAGGGTTAGCGGTACAGCAAGATCGGTATATGCTTCTCCGACCCAGAGGCGTAAAAAATGTTTGCCAATGAACCCCGTATTGAAGGTGGCGAGTAAAGCGAGTGCTACGCCAATTTGCAGGGATTTTAGAGTGGTATCCAATGCACTGGCGAGGCGTTGCTCACCGGCATGGCGCATAATGATGGTGTCCCAATAGCTTTGAAAGCGCATCAAAATTTGGGTAAGCATATCAATCACCACGACCATAATGGCATACGGTGCGACTGCGCCTACGCTCAGCAATAGCCCGACCAACACATTATCCGTGCGGTATTTGAAGAATTCGGCAACTTGGGTCATGGCGGCATAGCGGCTGAAGCTGAGTAGTTCGCGCAGGTGTAGCCAATCGAGCGCTTGCCAGTCGATGTAAAATGTGCGATCACGGCGGTACACGCTGAGCATCATCAGCGCAAAAAACAGTATATTGATGCACGAGGCGTACACCAAAATCGTGATTAAACCGCCACCCAACCACAGCAGCACAGGGATGCCCAGCAAGCGCAGCACAATGCGGATGATTTCAAACCAGCCAATCTCGGTGTAGCGTACTTCCGCCCGTAAGATGCTTTGGTATAAGCGTAAGGGAATCGACAACGCGACTTCGACCAGCAATAGCGTGATGACATCGGGAACAGGTTGGGCAGTGTTGGGCAAAATGCCGCTGTACACTAAGCCTTGCACGGCGAGTGCCGCGACACCTAAGACGGCGGTTAAACCGAGCGATAGTAATAGGGAACTGCTGAAAGTGCGCCGCCAACCTGCTTGATCAGCCGCATGGATAGACAAATAACGCGTACACGCCAACGCAATCCCAAAATCCAATAGCAGCAAATAGCCGGTAATGGAGGTCGCCATTGCCCAGATACCGAAGTCATTTGCACCCAAGGCGTTGAGCACAAACGGCAGTAATAGCAATGCACCAACCGCGTTGAGTGCAATCGCCAGCAAGCGAATGAGGGTGGCGCTGGCGTAGCTTTTAGCCATTGGCATCGTCAACGATAGCGACGAGACGCTGATCCCAATCGAAACGGTAACGCGCCGTGCATTGCGCGGTTTTGGCTTGCAGCACGCCCGCATAACCGGGGAGTTGTAGAAAGCGTTGTAATTTGCGGGCTAATTCGGCGGGGTCGTGCGGGTCAAACAACAATTCGTCATCGGGCAAGACTTCGTGAATTTCGGGAATGCGGCTGGCAAGGCAGGGTAGACCGTAACCCATTGCTTCGAGCAGCGCGTTGGGTGAACCTTCGTGCAGCGTAGGCAAGAGCAACAGATGGCAGGTTTGCAGGATATTGGGGACATCATCACGCCAGCCGAGGAATTGCACGCGGTCGGTTAAGCCTGCTTGCGCGGTGAAGGCTTGCAATTCGCCGAGATAATCTTTGCCGCTATTGTCGCTGCCGATCAGTACATATTCCCAGCGTTGCGTGGTGGGCAGGTGACGCAGGGCTTGTAAGACTAGCAGCAAATTTTTGCGCGGATTCAAGACCGAGACAGTGGCAATCCGAATGGTGTCGGTGCGGATATTGGGGCGAGGGATGGCGAGGGCTTGCGTGGTAATGTGATTGGGTAAACTGGTGGTTTTGTGTTCCCCGCCGGAACGGGCATTGATGCTGGCTTTCATGCTGGCGTTGGTGGTAATCACCTGATACGAATAGCGCATTCCGAGCTTTTCCAACAGGCTGTGCACCCAGATGCGTGGGCGAGCAAAGCGTTTTTTGGCAGCATCGAATACGTCATCGCCGCGCACAAACGTGAGTGTTTTTACCCCTAAACCCCGACCCGCGAGAATCGACAGGCTGGCGTAGAAAAAAGAAAACATGAGGTGTTGTTTGACGCGATGTTCGCGGGTGAGGCGGCGTAATTCACGGGCGGCACGAAGGTAAAATTCCGGCCAATACCACAGTGAGTTGGGGCGGGAGCGCATCGGTAAAATCACGGGGTGGATGTTTTCACCCTCGACCGGCAATTTTTCGGTGGCAACGTAAATGACTTGATAACCTGCTGCATCCAAGGCGCGGTAGGCACCGTACAGGCGGGTGGTAAAGCCGCCGTGTTTGTGCCGGTAATACGCAGACAGGATAGTGGTGGCGCTCATGCAAAAAACTCAAGGTTTAACATAAGTGCACGCTATCACCTGTGGTGCGTCTTGCTAATAGCCAGTGCGAACAGTGGTAGTAGACGCGGGAAGACTGGTTTTTAGCGTGACAATAGCCGTGCCAGCAGCAAACCATCTTCACTATCCAGCGAATGCCCATCGCCACTCACCCAATATTCCGCTTTACCCGCCAGCGCAAACACGTTATTCATATTCTGGCTGTACGTCGGCACCACAAAATCAAATTGGTCAGGGCGCGGTTTGTCGTCACGAGCAACGGCTACGTAGCGAATCGCTGGGTGCGGTTGGTGATTTAACCAATACAAGAAACGCCCCGGTTCTTCGGTGCGCATGTCGCGGTATAAATCTTGCGCTTCTTCCGTCCACTCGTTGAAGCCCATTGCCTCGGCAAGCAGCGTCATCGGCGTGTTGGTTGCAGCGCTAGCCATATTGGCGCGAGGTGTACCCAGATGTGGCGTGGCAATCGTAATCAGCGTATCCACGGGCACACTGGCATATTGCACCAACCAGCTCCGTGCCACCAACCCGCCTGCCGAATGCCCGACCAGCGTGAGTGGTTCTTGGCGTTGTGCGTAAATCTGCTGCAAATACAGGTTCAGCCATTGCGCTTGTTGCAAGATAGGCGCACGCGGCGGCAATTCCAGCGTGTAAACCATGCGTGCGGGTTTGGTGGGAAAAACGGCTGTCGGCAGCGGATTGTAGATGCCGCGTGGCGTGAAGATAAGGTCGCCGCCATCCACAAAGCCCTGCTGTTGCAAGGTTTGCGTGATGCCATCCTCGCGCCAATCCATGCCATTGCCTTGGAAACCGTGCACCAATACCACGGTTTGCGCCCATAACGTTGTTGGGAATAACAGCAGGCTGATAGCCAGTATTATCCAATCACGGTTTTTCATGTAACCCTCTCATTCTTGTTTGTTAGCTAGTGCTAATATTAGCCCTGTATTCTACTGCAAGCATTGAGTTTCATCATGACTATCCGTTGTATTGCTTTTGACCTTGACGACACGTTGTGGGCATGTAAGCCCGTGATTGTTCACGCCGAGCAGCGTTTTTATACGTGGCTGCAAACGCACTACCCACGCATTACCACCGCTTATACCCCTGAAGAACTCGTGAAAAAGCGCATGAACTACATGCAGCAATACCCTGAATTGCACTATAATCTGACCCGTTTACGTAAAGATTGGTTGGCAACGCTGGCGATAGAACACGCTTACCCAGCAGAACACTTAGTTGAGCAAGGCTTTGAGGTGTTTTGGTTGGCGCGGAATGAAGTGACCTTCTTTGAAGGGGCGTTGACGGTGTTGGAGGCATTGTCAGCTCGCTTTTTGCTCGGTGTGATCAGCAATGGTAACGCCAGTGTCCACCACATCGGCGTGGGGCATTTGTTCCAATTCGTACACAGCGCGGCGCAAGCCGGTGTCGCCAAACCGCATCCGGCGATTTTTCAGCAAGCCTTGGCGCAAGTAGACATTCTGCCGCATCAGGCGGTTTATGTCGGTGATGATCCATTGCGGGATATTCAGGGGGCAGCCGGAGCAGGTTGGCGCACCGTTTGGTTTAACCCTGACCACCAAGCATGGGTAGGTGGGCAAAAACCGGATGCCATCATCGACAATCTTGCGCAATTGGAGGCGGTGGTGGCACGACTATAACGATAACTATTTGGCAAAAAGGAGGCATCGTTAAGATGCGACATAGCCGAACCAGTGATACCGAGTCTCGGACTCGGCAGGCGTGGATTGAACGTTTTTGGGTATCCGATAACGACCACGATTTCTACCAGTTAGGTCAAATCATTGACGACCTATTGCAATTCCCACCCTCTACCGACAGCTTACAACCGTCCAGCTTAGAGGTTGCCGAAATTCTGCGGCATCTGGATGTCGATCAAACCACCCTAATGGCAGCCTTGCTGTGTGATAACCGTTTCCAGCCCATTCTGACGTTGGATGATGTGGAACAACGCTACGGGCAAGCCACGCGGCGGCTGTGCGAAGACATTCGCAACCTACAAGGTTTCCGCGATTGCGTGGAAAACACTGACCCGCGCAGTTCGCGCCAAGAGCAAGGCGAACAATTGTGGCGTATGTTGATGGCGATGGTCAAAGACATTCGTGCTGTTTTGATCAAGCTGGCGTGGAATCTGCAATATTTACGCTTATTGGCGCGTGAAGAGCTAACCGATTTGCACCGTTGCGTGGCACGCCAGAGTATGGATTTGTATGCGCCGCTTGCCAGTCGTTTAGGCATTAGCCAAGTCAAATGGGAATTGGAAGACTTGTCGTTCCGCTTCCTGCATCCCACGACATATAAAGAAGTCGCCAAATCCTTGGCAGGCAAGCGTATTGAGCGTGAGCAATACATTGCCGATTTCATCCACATTCTCAAAGAGTTATTGGCAAAGCAAGGTATCAAAGGCGAGGTATTCGGTCGCCCCAAGCATTTGTATAGCATTTGGAAAAAGCTCAGTCGCAAAAACATTCCGATTGATGAGCTGTACGACCTGCGAGCAGTACGGGTGATTGTGGAAAATTCCAGCATTTGCTACCAAACGCTGGATGTGGTGCATGATGAATGGCGGCATATCCCCGAAGAATACGACGATTACATTGCCAATAAAAAACCCAACGGCTACCAATCCATCCACACCGTGGTGCTGGGCCCTGAAGGCAAGTACGTCGAAGTGCAAATCCGTACCCGCGAGATGCACCGCTTTGCGGAGTTAGGCGTTGCGGCGCACTGGCATTACAAGGAAGGCGGCAAGCAAGACAAAGCGATGAGCGAGGCGATCAATTCGATGCGCCGCTTGCTGGATGCGAACGACAGCGATAGTGATTTGCTGGAAGATTTCCGCACGGAAGTGTTTACCGATCGGGTTTTCGTGATCACGCCCAAGGGCAGAATCATTGATATGCCGAAAGGCTCAACTCCGATCGACTTTGCTTACCATGTGCATACCAGCGTCGGGCATCGTTGCCGTGGTGCTAAGGTGAACGGCAGCATTGTGCCGCTCAATTACGTGCTGAAAAACGGCGAACAGGTGGACATTATCACCAGCCGCAATGAACAGCCGCGTCAGGATTGGATGAAGCCGGAATTGGGTTTCGTGCGTTCGGTCAGCACGCGCCAAAAAGTCCGTTCGTGGTTTAGCCAGCAAAATCATGAGCGTAACCTCAAGGATGGCGAACGCATCCTCGAAAAAGAACGCCATTTGCTGAATCTCCCTAAACTGGATTACGCGGAATTGCTCCAGCAGTTTAACCGTAGCAATGAGCGCGAGTTGTTGATTGCGGTGGGGCGTGGGGAAATTTCGGCGGCACAAATACGCAACTTCCTGTTAAGTGCGCACGAGTCGGAATTCAAGCTGCGTAAAACAGGTAGCCCTGATGCGCTGACCAGTGACGTGGCGGTGCGCGGTGTCAGCAAAATCTACAGCCGTATGGCGACGTGTTGCCATCCGGTGAATGGTGATGCGATTGTGGGGTATTTGTCGCAAGGGCGTGGGGTCATTGTGCATCGGGCAGATTGCCCCGACCTTGCTAATCTGCGCAAGGAACGCGAAGAGCGCATGATCGAAGTTGATTGGGGGACACATGCCGCCGCTGCGTATGCGGTGGATATTACCGTGTTAAGTTACAATAAGTTAGGCGTTTTGGGGGATGTGGCGAGTTTACTTGCCAAGGAAAAGGTTAATATTCATAGCCTGAATATCCGTGCGACTAACGACCCGTGTTTAACGGTGATGGACTTTACGCTGGAAATCCGTGATGTGCAGCAGCTCGGTGATGTGCTTGAAAAGCTGCTGCAATTGTCATCGGTGATTGATGCCCAGCGTAAAGGCTGAGTGCTTATTGCCCCAGTAAGGCTTTTTTCAAGCTCGCTTGCACGGGCTTGTTGCCGATCCAGATGCCGTACAGGGCTTGCTTGAAGTCGTGTCCGGCAATCGTGGCGGCGGCTTTGCCGTTCTTGATAATGCTCATATTGGTCGGTTTGTAGACGAAATCGTAGATATCGCCTTCTTTGATTTCTTCTTTAAACACACTGATGAGTTTTTCAATACGGGGTTGCAGGGCGGGGTCAGGATTAGAATATTTGAAACCTTCCCGCACCGCGTCTTCTAGCACCCGGCTAGTGATCATGGATGAGGTGATTTCGAGCCGTACTGCACTGGGTTGATCAGAAGTGAGAATGGCGGCGGCATCACTATTGCTTGCTTGCAAATACAAACCAGCGTTGTAAAGGTTAAAAAAAGCTTTGGAACGGATGCCTTTGCCATTCAAATTTAATGCTTGTCCTGCGAAACTTTGTTGGGCGGGAAATTGATCGGCAGCATAGCCGAGTATCGGTAGTAAACACAGCAAAGCCAACCCATATTTCAAGACAGTACGCATACACACCTTCTCCTAATTTTTGCTCAGATGATAACCACTTATCTATACCACGTTGGTTGGGGTAGGGCTAGCTGCTAGACTGGGATTACCTCGATAAACCATTGATAAAAATAATGCCATGAATACTGGACTCCTCATTTTTGTTTCCCTGTTAGGTGGTGGTGTGCTGTGGGGTATCTTGCTCTACAACCAACTGGTCGTGCTCAAAAACAATACCGAAAAGGCGTGGAGCAATACCGATGTCTTGCTCAAGCAGCGCAATGCCGAATTGCCTAAATTAGTTGCTGTATGCAAGCAACACATGCAGTACGAGCAGGAAACACTGCAAAAAGTCATGGAGGCACGTAATCGCGTTGCCAGTGCGATGCAGTCCGGCAATATGGGCGCATTGGGTGCGGCGGAAAACGCCTTGCGGGTCGGTTTGGGTAACTTGTTTGCAGTGGCGGAAGCCTACCCTGAACTGAAAGCCAGTGATTCGTTTCAGCATTTGCGCGAACGCATTACGGGGTTAGAAGACAGCCTTGCGGATCGGCGGGAGTTCTACAACGATTCGGCAGCGATCAATAACACGCGTATTGCACAGTTTCCTGACGTGATTCTTGCTAAAGCGTTCAGCTTTAAGCGGTTTCGTCTGATGAGTTTTACTGCCGAGGAAACCAGCGATGTGGACGTGGCTGCACACTTTACTTCCTGAGTTAGCGCTAAGCAGTGATGCGGGTGGTTTGAACGCGTATCAGGTAATTGAAAACCAGCGGTTAGCGGTGTTGCGGCGTGGTGGTTTGATGAATCTGACGGCTGCGCCCCGTTTTGCGATTGTCTGGATGGGTGTTTGTTTCGGGGTGCAACGTTATGCAGAGCTGCACTGGTTGTTGCTGCCTGCCACGCTTAGCCTGTGGTTTGCACTAGGGCTGTTTCGCCGTTACCGCTTGATTGTGGATACGCCAACCTCGCGTCTGAGCAGTGGTGCGCAAGGTTATGTGGAATTGCAGGGCAAAGCGGCATTGCCGGATGGCGAAAGTTGCCGTGGCTTACCGCATTTACCCGTGACGGTGTGGTTGCCGGGTTATATCGACGCTGCACCGTTTGTGTTGGATGACGGCAAAGGACAGTGTTTGCTGTATCCTGCTCACGCTGAAATCGTGACGCGCCCCGCTGATACGCATTTTTCTTGGCTGAAAGCCATTTACCCCGGTCAGACGTTGTATGTGTTGGGTGAGTTGTATACCCAACGGGGTGATAATCTGCCGCTGGAACGGCGCGAGCGCGTAGCGGCAGTGCTGGCTGAGTGGAAACGCGACCGCCATCAATTGCTGCACAATTTTGATGCCGATGGCAATGGTCAAATTGACGCTGAGGAGTGGCAGACGGTACGTCAGGCTGCTGAACAGTGGGTTAATGATGACATCCGCGAACAACAACGTGCACCGGGTACGCATCTGATGGATGGCGCACGTACTGGGCAGTTGTTTCTGATTACGAATATTCTTCCTGCTACCCTTGCTGCTCGGTATCGTTGGGCAGCATGGCTGCATTTGACGGTTTGGCTAGGGCTACTCTGGCTAATGTCGTTGGGTTGATAGGCTCATTCTCACCTGTTTTCTTCCCGCAACTTTTGCACTGATCCTCTTGGCTTGTTTACACCTTTTTTACAGATCAGATGACATTATTGACATGATCGACAAATTTACCTTGCGAAGGGATAAATCTGCGGTGTAAACGCGCATTGTTGGTTCATCTGATAATAAATTGTCGACAATATGAGAAATGGTTTTGGTTTACAGCTTATTTTTCATACATATTTGTGTCGTAGCTAGCATTAGTTTCGCAGCGTTTTTTGCAAATGGAGGAGTCTCATAATTATGTCATCAAACATTAACTGGGCCGCGATTGATCGTGATCCCCGCTTTCAGGCATTACACAAGAGAAAGACAACATTCTTGTGGAGTCTGATGGCTATTTCAACCATCTATTACTTCCTACTACCGATTGGGGCGGCTTACTATCCTGAGCTGTTTAAAATTAAGGTTTGGGGACCAATGAACGTGGGCATCTTGTTTGCGTTATCCGAGTTCATTGTCGCGTGGACAATTGCGGCTATTTATGCGCGTCGTGCTAACCGCGATTTCGATGCAATGGCTGCGGAAATTGTCCGCGATTCTAGCCTGATCAAGTAAGGGAGACACATATGAAGAAAACGTTTTGGGCAGGCTCAATCGCCCTATTGCTAGGCTTGTTAGCAAGCCAAACCGCCTTTGCTGAAGGTGGTGCTGTTGCCGATAAATTCAAATGGCTGACCTTCTTGGTGTTTGGTCTGATCATCGGTATGACCATGTATGTGACATACCGCGCTGCCAAGCAGACATCCTCTGCGGCTGACTTCTACGCAGCGGGTCGTTCCGTTACCGGTATCCAAAATGGTTGGGCTATTGCAGGTGACTACCTGTCAGCCGCTTCCTTCTTGGGTATCGCGGGTCTGATCTCCCTGTATGGTTATGATGGTTTCATGTACTCCGTAGGCTGGTTGGTCGCGTACATCACCGTATTGTTGGTGATTGCAGAACCCTGCCGGAATATCGGGAAGTACACGTTGGGCGACATCCTTGCCTTCCGTAACAACCCGAAAGCCTCAAAAGTGGTTGCAGCGATTTCTACCGTAACGGTTTCCACCTTCTACCTGACGGCTCAAATGGTAGGCGGCGGCGTTCTGGTTAAAACCCTGATCGGTATCGACTATGAAGTGTCCGTTATCGCAGTAGGCATCTTGATGCTGACTTATGTGGTATTCGGCGGCATGAAAGCCACTACTTGGGTACAAATTATTAAGGCTATTCTGCTGGTAACAGCGTCTATCCTGCTGGTAGTGTTCACTTGGGGTCAATACGGCTTCTCCTTCCCCGGCTTCTTGCAAGCAGCCGTTGACAATCCTGACATTCAAAAGCAAGTCGCTAAATTGATTGGTGATGCTGCTACTAACATGACACCGGCTGAACTGGGTCAACGCTTCTTAGAACCGGGTTTGTACCTGAAAAGCCCTATCGACCAAATCTCCTTAGGGATGGCGTTGGTTCTGGGTACGGCGGGTATGCCACACATCCTGATGCGCTTCTTCACTGTACCGACAGCACAAGATGCACGGACATCTGTTATCTGGGCGATGGCGATCATCGGTGGCTTCTACGTTCTGACCCTGTTCTTGGGTCTAGGCGCGGCGATGAACGTAACGCCTAATGCTATCATGGCTTTGGATAAAGGCGGCAACATGGCTGCACCTTTGCTGGCACAGTTCGTTGGTGGTGGTGCTGATTCTTACTTGGGTAACTTGTTCCTAGCATTCGTCTCAGCGGTTGCTTTTGCTACCATCGTTGCGGTAGTAGCGGGTCTGGTATTGGCTTCTGCTTCTGCAATGTCACATGACTTGTACGTTGGCGTTATCCGTGGCGAACATGCCACAGCGAAAGAGCAAATCACCGCAGCGCGTGTTGCGACGGTTATCGTGGGTGCATTAGCTATCTACGTTGGTATCGCGGCGAAAGGTCAAAACGTTGCTCACTTGGTGGCACTGGCGTTTGCGGTGGCGGCATCTTCTAACTTGCCAGCGGTCTTCCTGACGCTGTATTGGAAGAAGGCGAATACCTACGGTATCGTTGGGGGTATGTTAGCGGGTGCGGGTTCTGCGATTCTGTTGGTAATGCTGTCTCCGAACATGACTTACCCATTGGCGAAACTCGCGGATGCGAAGAAAGTGCTGGAAGGTACGCCATTAGTCGTAGCGAAAGAAGCAGCACCGGCACAATGGGGCTTCTCTTGCGAGTTGTTTGCTGATGCTGCTTGTAAGAAAGAAGTGAAAGCTGCTCCTGAAAAGCCAGCCGTTCCAGGCGCTAAAGAGAAGCTGGCGAAAGCGCAAGCGGATCTGGCAACGCTGACGGATGACGCAGCGAAAGCCGCGAAAACCAAGGAAATTGCGGGTCTGGAAAAATCCATCACCGCTGCAGAAGGCGACTTGAAGAAATTTGAAGGTCAAACTACCAGCATGATGGGCTTGGAAAAACCGTGGTTTATGTTGAAAAACCCAGGTTTGCTTTCCATTCCAATCGGCTTCTTAGTGACGATTCTGTTGTCACTGTTCACGCGTGACCGCCGCTCAGATGAGATGTGGGATGAGCTGTATGTTCGTCAGAACACCGGTATCAATGCAGAAGGGGCGCAAGCCCATTAAGGCTTCCCATTGCCTTAGCTAGAAAAAACCCCCGTCTTGTACGGGGGTTTTTCTTGTAAGCGTCGTCATAAGGGGTGATAGTGAGCCAGATGAACAATAATGCCATTCTGATCGTTGAGGATGATACCCGTATTCGCCAAGTGTTACGGATCATGCTAGAAGCCGAAGGCTACAAGACATTGGAAGCGTCGACCGTTGCGAGTGGCTTAGCTTTAGCGGGTGAATACCGCCCGGGGCTGGTTATTCTCGATTTGGGTCTGCCCGATGCTGATGGGCTTAGTTTTATTCACACCTTACGTGATTGGTCGGATGTTCCCGTTTTAGTGTTATCTGCCCGCACTCAAGAGGCTGAAAAAGTAGCCACACTGGATGCCGGTGCGGATGATTACGTCATTAAGCCCTTTGGGGTTGCTGAGTTGCTAGCGCGTTTAAGGGCGCTGAAACGCAGGCGCGATAAACGTCCAGAAGATGGTTTTGCTATTATTCAATTCAGTCAGGTGATTGTTGATCGCGCTAAACGCTGTGTGTCACGCGAGGGCAAAACCATTCATCTCACGCCCCGCGAATACCATTTATTGACTGTCCTCATGGCACAACCCGGCAAAGTCTTAACCCAACGGCAATTATTGCGCGAAGTCTGGGGCGCGGGGCATTCCGAAGACGGGCATTATGTGCGCATTTACATTGGTCGATTACGCCAAAAGCTGGAAACCGATCCAACCATTCCCCTGCATTTGTTGACAGAAACCGGCGTAGGTTATCGTTTCTGTGCCTAAGCTCGCCCGCTCAATGCGGAATCCATTTAAACAAGAATTCTTTTTTCACCATGACCCATACCAGTGCTAATAATCCGGCATGAAGCGCGGTATTGATCCAGAAATCGTTGTAACCGGGTAACGGTGTATTTGCCACTGCCAGCAACAGGAAGATGTGGATGAAAAAAACATACAGCGATGCTTGCCCTAGTGGAATGAAAAACCACCCCAATGCTCGATTCAGCGGTTGCCAGCAACGTGTCATTAGTGCGTACATCGCCACGAACAGCACCACCGTGTTGAGCAGCCGCCCGATGCCAATTTTGCTTTTGAGAAAGTAGTTATCGTTCCAATAGTTGAACGTTTCCGCTGAGATTAGGTGCAGTGAAATCCACTGCGGAATGTGTGGCAGGGCGTGATGCCACGTAAACACCAGAAAGCCCAGCGACAACACTATGCACACGTAAATCAAGCGTTTACCCCATTCAGTACTGAAAAACGCCAACAATTCTTGCTTGTAATACCCCGCCACCACGCCATGCACATAAATCAATTGCCAGGCCATGATGGGGAAAGCGTATTCAAACTGCGCTCCGGTTGGGCGTAACGATTGGAACGGTGCACCGTAATGAATCGCGTAGATGACCCAGCTTAATCCCAGCAGCAAGCCCACTTTCTGTTTAGCAAGCATGAAAAACACCACGGGGGTGAAGAGGATGAACATGACCACGTACATGCCAATGATCTGAAACTGGTGCGGGCCAATTTGCAGTAGCAAGGCTTTGCTGATGACTTCGGAAATGTTTGCATCCCGCGCGGGATACAGTTGGTAAGTCAGATTGAGGGGCGCGTCGTAAAACGTGGTAATAATGCTGCTGTCAATCCACGGAATAAAGCGGATGGCGGCAACCAGCAAAATCATGACCACGCTAATACGGTACAAATCCACCGAGCGCTGGATTAGCCCCGGCATCACCGCCGACAACCCGTCACGTTTCACTTTTTTGCCGTAGACCATGCCCACTACGATGCCAGAGAGGATAACGAAAATCTCCGCTGTGGAAACCACACCGAGACGTTCCCAACCGATAAACATCAGCAGCGAAAAGTAATCAAAGTGGCTAGCAAATAGTAGGGGAATAACAAAGCCGCGCATGAAGTCGAGGCGTAAGTCGCGGGTAGCACCCGTGTCAGGGTATGCCCAACGTGTGGGAATGAGGTCGGTGAAAGCGCGTGAGACTCGTAGGGTTGCTGTGGTCATGGTATACCGCCATTTATCAGTTTTTATATCGCGTTAATCCATATTATTGATTAGGATGATCGTAAGCAAGCGTGTGCCGCCATACGGTGCTACCCAAACCCATTATGCTCTATAAAAATAAGCCAAGGGAGAAAGCCTGTGGCAATCCAGAAGCCTAGCAAGATGCCGTCTTTGTTCCTCCTCGTCGTGATGTGTGGTGTCGTTTTTTCTGCTGCCTTGCGCCTGATGCTGAGTTTTAATGGTGGGCATATCGACGAATACGATTATTTATTTGTCAGCAAGCAATTGCTGGCAGGTCACGCTTGGGGGACGTATTTCTATATTTTCGGCTCAAATTTGAATTGGTATATCCTAGGCGTGGGTGAAGCCTTGGGTGGGTTAGAAGGGGCGCGTGCTGTCGCAGCCTTGTTTGGCTTGCTGTCATTGTGGGGCATGTATCGCTTGGTGTACCAGTTGTATCAGTCCATCGCGGTGGCGTGGTTGAGTGTGGCATTGCTGGCAATGCAGGCGGCGCATATTTTCATTAGCCGTTTTGCCACTTACGACATTATTGCGCTGGCGTTTTTCAGCTTGTCCCTTGCACCGCTGTTGGCGGCTTGTCAACGGCAAGGCAAGATGCGTTACCCAGCCTTGCTGGGGGCGGTGGTATTGTGTGCTTTGGCGGTGACGAGCAAGTACATCGTGGTGGTGTATGTGCCGTTACTGACATTATTAGCGTTGTGGTTATCACCTGTAGTCGGGATGTTGTTTGGCTTAGGCATGACGCTGGTGCTGGGGGCGTATGCTGGTTGGCATTGGCAGGATTTGCAGGGCTTGTACACTATCCAGATCAAGGGAACGCACGGTGCAAATTCCAATTATGCGTTTATTTTGCAAATGGAAATCTTGTATTTGGCATTGCCATTGTTGCTGTGGGGGCTGGCATTGGGGTGGCAGGTAGTGCGTTTACGTGGGCACGCCTTGCGTGAGCGTCCGACATTGATTGTACTGGGGACGTTGGTCTTTGCATTGCCCTTGGCGGCTTACCACTTGCAGGGGCAGAACATGATCTCGCTGTTTAAGCACTTGGTGTATGCACTGTTTTTCCTTATGCCCGTCATGGCGTGGTTTTTGTGGCAGGTCTTGCAACGTTTTAACTACCAATGGGCAGCACAAGCAATCGCCGCAGCGCTGATCGTGGGCATGGGCTGGTGGAACTACGGCTTGTTGCAAGATATGGAACAGGCTTACCCCGATGTGCGCCCGATTATTGCAGCAATGGCAACCCAGCCTTTGGATGACACCACCACTATTGCCAGCGAAGACCCTTACCTGATGCGATACGCCACCTTCGGCAAATTGCCACAAAACCGCATCAAAGAACTGGGCTGGATGGATAACAATAGGGACGGTAAATACGAGAAGAAAGATGCTGTTGAAGCAGTATGGGATAGCAAGTTCACTTATGTTTTCCTCAATAACCTGATTCAACCCAAAGCCAATCAGGATTTACGGGGAGTGATGCTGAGCCGTGGTTACGAAAAAGTCTTGGACATTCCGTGGCAAACCTCGCAAGTCATGAGTCGCCAAAATCAGGGGACGCTGGAGCTGTATAAGCGCACGAATCCCCCGCGTATTGCCACGGCTGACGACGCCTTGTTTAAGTAAGGATACCCATGAAACGTAGCCTGTTACCGTTATTGTTACTGTGGACTGGCGCTGCCAACGCCGCGCCACTGAGTGCGCGTGTCGGGCAGGAATGTCTGGAGGTAGAATGGCTGGAAAGTGGTTTGCTACGCGCCAGTTATCGCACAGGTGAACAGTGTGACAAACCCGTATTCCCAGCCAGCCCGTATGTGTTGACCGACAAACTCAAGCCATTGCCAAGCAGCACCGAAACCGCCCGCTTGCGCCTCACGTTGGATAGCACATCCCTGTGCTTGAGCATTTACGACAAACGCCAGCAACGCGCTGTCACCAAACTGTGCCCCGGTACAGGTGAAAATAACAGCTTTACACTGGCACTGGCTAAGGGCAACACCGAGCAGCTTTACGGTTTGGGGCAACAACATCCTGCACCGGGGACAACCGACGGCGATTGGTTGCAACGTGGCACGCGAGTCGCGGGTAGCAAATACGGCAACCAATTGGTGGATGCCAAAGGCGGTTTGGTCGGTAATACCCAATTCCCGATTTTGTATGCACTCGGTAAAGACGCTACCCCGTGGTCATTATTTTTGGATAACAGTTACCCGCAAAACTGGAGTTTTCAAGGCGATCCGTTCAAGGTAGGTGTGAAGGGCGGTGACGATTTGCGCTTCTATTTCCGCGTAGGTGAATCGCTGGCGGATTTGCGGCGCGGTTACATGCAATTGGTGGGCAAACCACTGATTCCCAATCGTAAGTTGTTTGGGTTGTGGGTATCGGAGTTTGGTTACGACGATTGGGCGGAACTGGATGGGGTAAGCCAATCCTTGCAGAACAATGGCTTTCCGCTGGATGGCATGGTGATGGATTTACAGTGGTTCGGTGGCATCCGCGACAATTCCGAAAACAGCAGCATGGGCAAACTGACATGGGATGAAAGCCATTTCCCTGATCCTGCGGGCAAGATTAAGGCGCTGGCAAAGCAGCATATTGGCTTGATGCTGATTGAAGAATCCTACATCAGTCGCGGTCTGCCGGAACACCAAGCGTTGCAGGATAAAGGCTTTCTGGTGAAACAGCCCGACGGGAAGCCGGTGTATCTGGCAAAAAAACCGTGGTGGGGCAAGGGTGGGATGATTGACTGGAGTAACCCCGACGCAGGCGCTTACTGGCACGATACCAAGCGCCAAGCACTCGTAGATATGGGGATTCTTGGGCATTGGACGGATTTGGGCGAACCGATGGATTTTGCCGCCGATGCGGTTTACCACGGCTTTACGCCTGGTAAAACCACGCATTCTGATTTGCACAATTTGTATAACGTGCTGTGGCATCAGTCGATTTTCGATGGCTACCAACGTCATCACAGCCAGCAACGCCCGTTTATGTTGTCTCGCGCTGGTGGAGCGGGGATGCAGCGTTACGGTGCGGGCATGTGGTCGGGGGATATTCCGGCACGGCTGGACAACCTTGCGGCGCATTTGAATGCACAGATGCAGATGAGCTTGTCGGGCGTGGATTATTTCGGCTCGGATGCGGGTGGGTTTTATCGCAATTCGTTCACGGGTACGCCGGAGGAATACGAGAAGTTGTACACGCGCTGGTTTGCGGTGTCAGCATTGATTGATCTGCCGTTGCGTCCGCACGCGGATAATGTGTGCAATTGCTACGCTACTGCGCCGGATAAGGTGGGTGATCTTGCCAGCAATCGTGCCAATGCGCGACTGCGGTATGAGCTGATTCCTTACTATTATTCGCTGGCGCACCGAGCGAATCGGGTGGGCGATCCGATCATTGCGCCAGCCATTTATGCCGACGAATCCGACCCGACCTTGCGCGGCATGGGGGCGCAAAAACTGATCGGCGACAAGTTGTTGGCAGCGTTGGAAACCCACCCGAATAGCAAGTCGATGCGGGTTTACCTGCCCAAAGGCGAATGGTTTGATTACCACAGCCACGCATGGCAAAGCAGCAAAGGCGCATGGTTGGAAGAGGTGCCGTTGTTCCACGATAAGTTGTACCGCTTGCCGTTGTATGCGCGGGCGGGGGCGATTCTGCCGTTGCTGGAGGTGGGCGATGGCAGTGTCGATGCTTTTGGGCGCAAGCTGGGCAGCATGGATAAACCCACACTGCTGAAGCTGAAAATCTTCCCACACAGCCAAGCCAGCGAATTCACTGTGTATGAAGACGATGGCGAAACCACAGCGTATACACAAGGCAAAGTTCGCACCACCCGCATCCGCCAACAGCGCGATGCTAACCTTCAGCATGTTTGGATCGAAGCGGCGCAAGGTGACTTTCAAGGCGCACCGGAGCAGCGTGAGGTACAGTTGGTGCTGGCAGAAATTGCGCCGGTCGAAACGGTTACGGTGGATGGCAAGCCGGTGCAAGCTGCCGACAAATCCGGCTTCGGTTGGCAACGCAGCAATTCCAATACCTTGAGTGTGCGCTTGCCAGCGTTGGCAGCCAAGCAGGCGCACCATGTCGAGATTCGCTATGCAGCGCAGGAGAAAAAGTGATGGCTAACGTTCCCGTGTGGGTTTACGTGTTGCTGGTCGTGTCGATTGGGTGCAGCAGTGCTGCGCAAATTTTCCAGAAACTCGCGGCACAGGATTTGGCAACGCATAACGGTTCGCCGCTGCAACTGTTATTGAAGCGCAATATTTTGCTGAGCATTTTCTTTCTCGGCACGGGCTTGTTGTTGTGGCTGGTGGTGTTGGGCAAGCTGGAATTGAGCGTCGCTTACCCGATGTTGAGCATGGGCTACGTGGTGGTCATGCTGGCGGCACGTTGGCTGTTTCACGAAACCATTCCGCCGCGCCGTTGGCTGGGGACGGCGTTCATTATGGCGGGCATCTCGCTACTGGTGGGGGGCGTGTTATGAAATGGTTGCTGATGGCAACGTCCATTATTTGCGGCGCATTGGGGCAATTGTTCATGAAGGCAGGAATGCAGTCGGTGGGGGCGCTGGCGGCGTTTTTCCCGGCGTTGCAATCTGGCTCAGTGAGCACTGAACAGTGGTTTGGCGTGCTGTGGGTGATGGCGGGCATTGTGTGTTACGGCATAGCAATGCTGGTGTGGATTTATGTGCTTGGGCATTTTGAACTGAGCGTGGCGTACCCTTTACTGAGTGTGGGGTATATTTTGGTGTATTTAGGCGCGGTGCTGTGGCCCCGGATTGGCGAGTCATTCACGTTGGGAAAAACAGCGGGAATTGTGCTGATCATGCTGGGCGTGGCGCTGGTGGCAACTCCGACAAAGGCAAATAATCATGAATAACGAACGACCTTACCTGTCCATTATCATTCCGGCGTACAACGAGCAAAGCCGGATTGCCGATTCGCTGTACAAGGTGAAAGATTACCTGTCGCAACAGTCGTACCGCAGCGAAATCATTGTGGTAGACGATGGCAGCCGCGATTTGACGACCGAAGTGGTGAAATTCATCGACATCTACGGCAAGGAAACCAAGGAGCAGGAGGAAGGCCAGTTGATGGAAAACATCAAAAACGTCGGTAAAGGCTTTTCGATTGCACGCGGCATGATCAAGGCATCCGGTGACATTGTGCTGTTTAGCGATGCTGATCTTTCCACCCCGATTGAGGAAATCGAGAAGCTGCTGCCGTATTTTGCGCAAGGTTTCGATGTAGTGATTGGTTCGCGCAAACTGGCGGATTCCGAGGTGGAAAAAAAGCCGTGGTATCGCGATGCGATGAGTTTGATCTTTAATATGGCGGTACGCACACTGTCCGTGCCGGGGATTAAGGATACGCAGTGTGGGTTTAAGGCATATCGGCGGGAAGCGGCGCAGCGGATTGCGTTATTGCAGCGGATTTACGGGTTTGGGTTTGACGTGGAGCATTTGTACATTGCCCGCAAGCAAGGCTTCAAAATCAAGGAAGTGGCGGTGAAGTGGGAACACATGGACGGTTCCAAGGTTGACCCGATCAAGGATTCGCTTCGCATGTTTAGCGATTTGTTGAAGATTCGCTGGTTGCATCGGGCGATGTAATCGCAGTAGGAGATTGGGAATCTTAATTATCCTGACCTGATATTTATCATCGGTTAATGCCAAGACATCCATTATCATAATAACAGTAGAATTAATAAAGGCAGGATGATCAAACGAGGATGGTGGCGTTATTCGACAGTTTCAGATGTCTTTTACAAGGAGAAAATGTCATGAAATTTAAATCACTTATTCGTTCCTTACTGATCAGCATGATGGTTTCTTTACCCGTAGCTGCCAATGCTAGTGATGAAGTGAAAGGTTTGTTCGTGGTAGTGACAACGCCTGACCCGCAAACTCAAATGATGGCAATGGTGTTGTCAACGCAAACATTGAAAAAAGGTAAAAGCGTGCAAGTGCTGCTGTGCAGCGCGGGTGGTGATTTGGCTCTCAAGAATTCACAGGAAGTCATTCTGGAACCACAAAAGAAATCCCCCCAAATGTTGCTGAAGAACCTGATTAAGGAAGGCGTTAATGTGCAGGTGTGCCCCTTGTATTTGCCAAACAAAGGCGCATCCATGACCGATGTGATTGACGGTGTAACACAAGCGGAACCGGCTGCGGTCGCTGATGTATTATTACAGCCCGATGTTAACTTGTTTGCCTTTTAGGTAACCCTTGTAGCCAAAAAGAAAGCCGGGCAATTGCCCGGCTAAATCCATCTACAAGAGAATCGAGAGAAAAAATCTGTTACCAAGATCAGGTCGTTCCTGATTTGTTGAAAGTAGTTTCTCATAAGAAAAATGAATAGAAATGCCCATTCACGACATCCGTAGCATTAGGGGCGATGAGTGGAAAAATCCACGACCAAGGGTGAATCTGTCACCTCCCACTGCCCCTTCGCGACGTTTTCACCTGTTGCACTATTGAACACCAGATAGCTGTATTTGCCGTAATGCGGCAGTTTTGCCAGCAGCTTATCCAAACCATCGGGGCTGGTAGCATCCAGCAACACGATGTTTTGTTGCCCCGCCCGCAAACCCAGTGCCAGCGTATGCAGCCCACAAGTGTAATTCACGCTATTAAGGGTAAACGCAGCATCTGTCATGCGGAACGGTTGCTTGGCACGTTCCAGTAAGCTTTGCAGCGCTGCATTGTCGCCGCCCAGCAAAATCACCGTTCCCGTATCCGGCAAGGGCGCATCGTCGTATTGCACCCGCAAGGTCGGATCACGCGCTTTCAACGCATCCAGCCAGCTTTGCCACGCCAACTGCATCGCTTCATCGGTTTTGCGCGACAGCACGTAGGTTTTGTCGCCCTTACCGTTCATAACGCCGATAGTGGCAGGCATTTCCGCCGCATCCGGCAAGCGGAATAGGTCAAAATCGGGGTCAACTGCCACTTGCACCGGTTTGACGGGGAACGCCAGTTCAAACGTTTGCGTGGCTTGCGTCATCTGCAAGATGTCGGTGCGTTCCGCTTGCTCCCTCGCGAAACGGCTACGCACCGGAATCGCCAGCGGAAACGCTTTGCCACGTTGCCCTTGTTGCAACGTTAGTTGCAAACGGTAGCCTTTAGTCTCTTGCGTTAATGTGTGTGCGGCAATGCTCAAGCTCGGCGCACCTGTGCCTTCCAACCACGTCTGCCGGAAGGTTTTATCCGCCTGCAAGCTATCCAGCAAATTACCAAATGTCGCCGTTTTAAAGCGATACGCCGCGTAAAACTGCTGCAATCCCGCATAAAACGCTTTATCGCCGTTCTGTTGGCGCAGCATGTGAAATAGCATCAGCGACTTGTTGTAGCCAATCGCTTGCGTGGTGTCATCGTGACGGCTACGGAAATGGGTCAGCGGGAAATCATCTTGCGTACCCACAAACGTGGCGTATTTCTGCAAGCCGCTACGGCGGTATTCCGCGCCTTCGCCCACTTGCGCTTTGATACGTTGATCGGCGAGATACGCGGTCAAGCCTTCTGTCCAATTGCCTTGGCTGGCATCGACATACACGCTATTACCCCACCAGTTATGCAAAATTTCATGCGGAAACGACGAGTGCAAAATAAACGGTAAGCGCATCACCCGTGACCCCAGCAGGGTGAACGACGGCATTCCCCAACCCGTTTCCCAGAAGCTTTCCACCGTGGCAAATTTGGCGTAGGGGTAAGCGCCGAGCAGTTTGGAATACTCCGCCAAATACTGGTCGGTGGTTTGCAGGTAACGTTGCGCGAGTGCGTCGTCTTTTTCCTGTAAATACACCAGCGCGGTGGCGTGTTTGCCTGCTTGTTGGTAGACGTGGAACTTGCCTGCCAGGAGGTAAATGCTGTCTTGTGGCTGCGTTTCTGCCCAGCCATCAGCGCTTTGTTGGCCTTGGCTGAGGCTTACCCAACCCTCTGGCAAGGTGGTTTTTAGCGTAAACGTATGCAGTGCATTGCTTGCTTGTGCATACCATTGGCTGTTACCGTCGAGGTAAATTCCCTTGTCATTCAATAACACACAGGCTTGGGTGAGCCATGCGCAATCGGGCGTGGAGGTCAGCCTACCACGGTATTTAAGTGTGATTTCCCGCTGTGTCGCATTAAGTGAAATACTATAGCGGTTAGTCGCGGGCTGGGGCTGTGCTGCTTCCAGCGTAAATGCTGCGCCCAAGGTAAATGCAAACTGCCCATTGACACGCAAACTGTCGGGTACGCGCACGGTATCTTCCACCTGCAAGTCACCTGTTTTAACATCGGGCGTGAGGCGCAGGGTATGATGCAAGACAGGCAAATCGTCTGCTGCGGCGAGCGCAGGCAAATACAAGATAAACAGGACAACAAGATGTTTCAGAATAGACATACAAGGTTTTCTCATCAGGTTAGCTGGATCGTGTTGGCGCTGTGTTGCGGCATGGCGAGTGTCTTGCCGTTGCATACGCAAGCCGATACCGTGCCAGACACAGGCTTGGCGGATGCGTTGGCTTACGTCGAAAAGCAGCCACTTGCTGCCTCTGTATTGGCGGCGTTGCCGCAAAACCGTGTGGTATTTGTCGGCGAAATACACGATCGTTACGACCATCACCTCAATCAGTTGGCGGTATTGCAGGCATTACACCAAAAAAATCCCAACATTGCGATTGGTGTGGAATGGTTTCAGCAGCCGTTTCAAGGTGCTGTGAATGACTTTCTAGCGGGGAAAATCGACGAAACCGCCTTTTTGCGTCAGAGCGAATATTACGAGCGTTGGGGCTACGATTTCCGCCAATTGCGCCCGATTTTGGCATACGCCAAAGCCAACCGTTTGCCGGTAGTGGCATTGAATGCGCCAGTAGAATTAACCCGCAAAGTCTCTAAAGGTGGCTTGGAGGCATTGACGGCGACGGAACGGGCGCAGTTGCCCGCCGTGATTCATCCGCCTTCCGCTGCTTATCGCCAGCAGTTAAAGAAGATTTTTGCGGTGCATTCTGATGACAAACAACAGTTCGAGAACTTCTTGTTGGTACAGCGGATTTGGGAGGAAACGATGGCGCAACAGGCGGTACGTTACCTTGAAAAGCATCCGCAGCATCAGATGGTGGTGTTGGCGGGCGTGGGGCATATTAGCAATGATGCGGGGATTCCGGCGGATGTGGCACGGCATATGCCACAAGCGAAACTGCTGACACTGGCGAGCAGTGATATACCCGCATTGCCTTCCGGTACGGTCGATCAGGTATTAGCCAGCACATCGCTGACGTTACCGCCTTCCGGTAAATTGGGGGTGTTATTGGATACGCAAGACAACGGCTTACACATTACGGCACTGGATAAAAACAGCGCGGCGAGCAAAGCAGGGTTGCAACAAGGGGATCGGTTGGCGCGAGTGGATAATCAGGAATTACACACCATGGCGGACTTGAAATTAGCGCTGGCGCAGCGTCAGGTGGGCGATGCGGTGCAGGTGGCGGTGGAGCGCGGTGGCGCAAAAGCGCCGTTAGCCTATACGGTGGTCTTACAATAGTTTGACGTTACTATCAGAAAAATCTATTTTTTGGATGATAGATGTGAACATTTTGCGCTTTTGGTGCGACACAATCTGAAAGGATCGTTACAACAAAACAGAGCCAGAGGGGCACTCATGTCAGCAAAAGATCTTGCTAATTATTTGGAAAGCCGCGTCGCCATGTTGGGGATGTCTAAATCAGAAACCGCTCGCCGCGCCGATATTTCTCGCCAAACGTGGTATCGATTCCTCAGTGGAGACGTTAACGATGCTAAACTCTCGACCATGATTCGTTTGGCGGATGCGTTGGAAACCACGCCTATGCAGTTGCTACGTTTATATTTTGAGGGAACAGCCAGCCCTGATACAGTGATTGATTTAGGGCATTTACAGGCAGGGAATGAACACTATGCAAGCAAATTTTTGGCACGAACGGTGGGAGCTAAACCAAATCGGGTTTCATCAACCTGAGATTAACAGCCACTTACAGGCATTCTGGGAGCAGATACGCGCACCGGCGGGTAGCCAGATTTTTGTGCCCTTGTGTGGCAAAAGCCGTGACATGCTGTGGTTGCGTTCACAAGGCTTTAACGTCTTAGGTGTGGAACTGAGTGCGATTGCCGTACGCGATTTCTTTGCCGAAAACGCTTTAGAACCGAGCGTGACACAACACGGTGCGTTTGAGCGCTGGGAATGCGATGGCTTAGTCATTTTGTGCGGTGATTTTTTCCAACTGAGCGCGGCGGATGTGGCGGAATGTGCGGGTGTGTTTGACCGTGCGTCGTTGATTGCGCTGCCGCCTGACATGCGGGTGCAATATGCGCAACACCTGATCGCGATTTTGCCACCTGTGCAGACGTTGCTGGTGACGCTTGAATACGATCAAAGCGTGATGCACGGTCCACCGTTTGCGGTGCATGAAGCGGAAGTACGCGAGTTTTATGAGCAAACGTTTACAGTAATACGCTTGCTGGTGGTCGATGCGTTGGACGATTCGCCTAATTTTCGCCAGCGGGGGTTAACCCAATTGGACGAAAAAGTGTACGTGCTGACCCCGCATTAAGGCGGAGTGGTTTGGGCGGTTTGTAAGTATTCTGCGCGTACCTGTTCGACACGGTGTTGCAGTTTGTCGATGAATTCGACGAGTTTTTGCCGTTTACCAGAATCTTCAATCTTGGGTAAGCATTTGTTGGCTTCGGCAAAGTCGGTCAGCATGGCGTAACCGGAGGCAAGTTGCACGAAACTGCTGGAACGCGGTTCAACCCCTTCCGGTAGTTTTGCGCTGAGGGTAGTTGCTGATTCTAGCACTTGGCGGGCGGCGATTTGGTTGCCGAATAGGGCTTGTTCGTTGGCGATGCGAATTAACAGATTCATTTGTGCGGCGAGTGGGGTTAATTCACTGGCTTTCACGATAGCTTGTTGCAGGCTTTTGCCACCTTGTTCCCACTCATCCAACAGTAAATGCGCTTTGCTGATTGCACCGAGAATCAGGGCTTGCTGGGTGATGTCTTGGGTTTGGGTGAGTTCTTGCTGAATGCGGGCAATGGTTTGGCGGGCATTTTCTGTTTTTTGTTGCTGCAATTGCCACTCGGCAATGTCTAGCAGCAGCAGGGTGCGTGGGTAAGCTTCTTGCGTGCGGGTGATCAGCGTTTCGGTGAGATCAACCTCATCCAATTTCAGCAATTGTTGGATACGGCGGCGGTTTTCGGTGTGTTCTTCTTGGCTGATTTGGAAGCGCATTGGCGTTAATTGTTGACCTTCCATTTCTGATATAGCGCTTGCAGAAACATCGGTTTGGACTTTCTTTTCGGTGGCTGCCACGGGTGTTTCGGGTGCTTGCGTATCGGCTTTGAGCGCTGCGGTGATTTGGGTTTCGCTGGCTGCGGTAGTGTCTGCGGCGGATTCGGGCGTTGCTGCTGTGGTGGTTTCACTTGGCTCAGACGCTGGCATATTGCCTAATTTTTCGCTGATAGCATTGGCTTTTTCCACGGCTTTGTCGAGTGCGGCGGATTGGGCTGCTTCTTTATCGGCTTGGGCTTTGGCGGCTATTTCTGCTTGTTGCGCTAATTCTGCGGGAGTGGGTTGGTTGTAGTAATACAAACCACCAAAAGCGATGCTGAAAGCGGCGACCACGCCCGCGATTTTGATGCCGATGTTATCGGGTTTTTCAGCAAGACCGAGGTGTTTACGTGCCTCTTGTTGCAACATGGCTTCTTCGTCGAGTTTGGCACGTTCTAAGACTTCGCGGATGCGTTTGGCGCGGTCGTTATCATTGCGCTGGCTTTCACTTTGAACCACTTGTTGGAAACGCTGCTTTTTTTGGTAGCGTTCACCGACAATGCCACAGGCTTCGCACGCATCCATCCGTCCAATGTTGCTGGTTTTGAGCTTGGCTTGTTTGTGACCGCAAGCTGGGCAGGTGTACGTTGCTGCCTCGCTGGTATCGTCTGTTTCGAGGTCTTTGGGGACGATTTGTAGCGTGGGGCGTAGGAGACATTGCACGCCTAATGTGCTGAGCTTTTGGCTAATCGCTTGTGCTTCGTCTGTGCCGATATTATCGCGAATAGACACCATGCCGTTATTAAACAGCAGCGCATCGGATAGCTTGAATTCGAGGTGGGCGCTGTGGTCGTTCAGCAGGGTGAGGATGTCCCGCACCAGTGTTTCGACGGATTTTTCGGAGGTATGCCCAACGACTACAAGGTCAACCAGTTGTGATTCTGACATGCGCTTTACTCAGTTTTTTTAAAAGGGTAGCGGTCAGGTATCGGCTTGTAAACCTTAGGCAGATGAACGTGCTAGCGTTCGGTCGGTTTCTTGGGGTGTGTTGTGCAAGTGCAGCATTCAGGGACGGGATCTTCGCCACCTTCGTGCCAGGGGTTGCAACGCCCAATGCGCCGGATCGCAAGCCAACTGCCTTTGAGTGCGCCGTGTTGCTCAATGGCGGCTTTGGCGTAGTGCGAACAGGTGGGGTAGAAGCGGCAATTGCTCCCCAGCAGCGGGCTGAGGAACAATTGGTAGAAGCGGATGATGGCGATGAGGAGGTGTTTCATGCTGCTATGGTAGCAGAAATGGTTCAGGTAAAAGCTAACTCAAACGCACGGAGATTCACTAGCATGGTCGCGTTGGCTGGAATCGAAAAGCTGATATGCTGGAAAGCGTGTGCATAACGCCCATTGTCGCCCAAATACGCTGCAAATAGGGCGGCGATGTATTCAGGGTCATTACCAAACACTCCGCATCCCCATGCCCCCAATACCAATGCATCACAGCCTTGCTCGGCGGCAACTTCCAGAAAATGCGCGATACGTTGCGCTAACACCGCGTTGATATTGCCTAAACTCTTCGGCTCATTGCGTGCCATTGAACCACGATTGGGAGCAGCACTGGTGATGAAATCCACCGTATACGGTGTGTCGAGCAATTGCCCGTCGTCATGGCGAAACACTACGCATTGCGGTGAATAAATCACATGATCGCTATACAACAAGCTGCGTTCAACATGCTGATGATGCGCGTAATAAGCGGGACACTGTTGCAGGCTGGCGTACAGCGTGCTGCTGCGTGCCAAACTTTCTTCCTGCGCTTGGCTACCCCCCAGAAAACCACCGCCTGGATGTTTCGCCGAGGCAAAATTTAACACGCCAATTTTTTGAAATTGCTGGGTGTTATACAGGCGTTGCGCTCCTGCCAAGGTGGTTTCATTCACCACCTCTACTGTGGTTGCGGCGGCTTGGGCAAGCGGCAAGCGTAGCTGTTCATCAGGCGTATACAAGCGGGTCAGTTGCTGAGTGCGTTGCATCGCAGCAGCGATGTCGATGCGTTTGCCTTGGCTATTGATGTAATGCCCAGCTTGCAAAATGCTCAAGGTTTCCTGTGCCACGCGCACGCGCTCAATGCGCTTGTCATTGACGTTATGCGATGTGGGGCGCTGGTATTTTTGCGGCACATGCGGTTCGCAAATCTGCCACGCTTGCTGAATTTCGCGGGAGGCGCGTTCCAAGTGCAGGCTGCATTCTTTCAAATGCCCACCCAGCTTGAAGCGTTGCCGTGCGAGGTCAGCATTCGCATCCCGATGGAGTTTTTCACTCAGTAAGTGCAATAAATCCGCAAGTGAATCGTAAAACAAGTCGCCGATTTCCTCGGCTAATTGTTCCGAGCTACCTTGGTAGTGTTTGGGGGTATGGGTGTGCTTCAAGCTTGATTACTCCTTGTGCGAATCACATCAAATGACGCAGTTGTGCGGCAAGTGCTTGAACAGAATACACAATTTCAACATCAGGACGCACTAGCCGCGTTTGCAATTCCACATCGGCGATGCGGGCGTAATCGGGATGCACACCCACAAACAACGGTTTCGTCGTCATTGACCACGCACCCAATTCGTATAGCGTAATCGGGCAAAGTGTTTCTGCTGGAAACCAAAATAGAATCGCGGTGGCTTTGCGTAAATATTCATGCTCCCATTGAATTTGAAAGACCGAGGCTGAAGGATCATCAATGGGGAAATTCGGGCGCAGTGGGTTAAACAGGGTTTGAAACAGTTACCATAAAATCTATCTAAATCTATGCAAACTTCATCATTTTGGTTAGGTTTATAAAGGCGTAGTGCCGTTTATCCGTAAAGGATAGCAGCAAAAGCACGGATGACTAGACAACTATCACACCGTGCTGCATTCTGTTTGCCATGATTATCAGCCACAAAATCCGCCTCAACCCCAACAATAAGCAAGCCACGTACTTGGCGAAAGCCGCAGGTACAGCGCGGTTTGCCTACAACTGGGCATTGGCGGAATGGCAAATCCAATACGCGGCGTGGAAGGAAGACAACAGCCAGCCAAAGCCCAACCAGATGTTGCTACGTCGCCAACTCAACAGCATCAAGCGCGAACAATTCCCGTGGATGCTGGAAGTCACCAAAAATGCCCCGCAAATGGCAATTATCCAACTCGGCGCAGCCTTCAAAAACTTCTTTGCAGGACGTGCCAAGTACCCGCAATTCAAAAAGAAAGGCAAAAGCCGCGACAGTTTCACCCTCACCAACGACCAGTTTGCTATCGACGCATCCCGCATCCGCATTCCCAACCTTGGGTTAGTACGGATGCGGGAAACGTTACGCTTTTCCGGTAAAATCCTCTCTGCCACGGTTTCCCGCAACGCTGATCAGTGGTTTGCCAGCATCACCGTGGATACGGATCAAAACCACCTCCCGCCTGCCGAAAACCAAGGCACGGTGGGGGTGGATTTGGGCGTATCTGCACTGGCAACCCTGTCAACGGGGGAAAAAGTGGTCGGAGCGAAACCGCATAAAGCCTTGCTTTCCCGCCTACAACGGCTATCCCGCAGCTTGTCACGCAAAGTCAAAGGCAGTGCCAACCGCCACAAGGCGAAACAGAAGTTGGCAAAACTTCACGCACGTATCGCCAACATCCGCCAAAACAGTTTGCACCAACTCACCACGGATTTGACCCGCCGTTTCCACACCGTCGGCATTGAAGATTTGAACGTGTCAGGCATGGTGAAAAACCGCCATTTATCCCGTGCGATCAGTGATATGGGATTTTTCGAGTTCCGGCGGCAACTGGAATACAAAGCCGATAGGCGGGGTGCGGTGGTCGTGGTGGCTGATCGGTTTTTTGCCTCCAGCAAGACGTGTTCTGCTTCTGGCTGTGGGCATAAAGTGGACAAGCTGCCGCTGTCGGTACGTGAATGGACTTGCCCCCTTTGTGGTGTAGTCCATGACCGTGACATCAATGCCGCCAAAAATTTGGAAAAATATGCCGTGAGTTCCACGGTGTCTGCCTGTGGAGGGGAAGGCGCTGGCTCTCGGTGCAAACCGAAGGTGAAACCAGCCCCAATGAAGCAGGAATTTAACCGCAAACTTGACCTTGGTTAAGTTTGTATAAGTTTAAAGGAACGGTTAGATTGCTATCCATCAGTTGTGCCACGACCTCCGCTCGCCAATCTCGACAGCCGGTAATGCCACCCGCAAGAAATACAGATTCTCCAATAGCCTCGCCAGTATTCGGAATTTCTATATAATTCATTCTTGGTTGCTCCGAGTGCGAATCACATCAAAACCATCATCCACCAACAACTCACCGTTGCGGAACACAGGGCGCAACAAATTGCTTTCCCACGACAGCGCATCTTCACGAATCGTTTTGAGCACGCCCGCATCCCTAATCACCGCGAGCCGCCCACGCTTGGAATGCTTGCCGGAATCCGTCACCGGCTGCTTATACACATCGCGCCACGCGCCATTGATTTGCATCGCCGAAGCCTTCATCGCAAAGCGCAAGGTATCGCGATTGACCTTCTGCAATAGCCCGCCACCCATGCCAAACGCGACATTTTCGGTAGAAAAACCCGCCTGTTGAATGCGTTGCAAAATCACGCCGATGGAATCCACATCCACCCCATCGCCCTGAATCACGCGCACGCAATCGCTCAATACCTTATAACCCTTGCTGTTCACGTGCCCGCCGAATGCGGCATACAAACGTTCCAGTACTTCCGGCACGATGTCTTCCGGCACACCGGAATCGGGGCGAATCACCACGGTTGCGCCGCTGTTTTCGACTTGCGCCCGCAATTGCCTGCCCCAAATCTCGGAAACGGCGTGGTAAATGTCGTAGGAATCGGAGACGACCGCGAGCAATTTCCCCGCTTGCCCGAATTGTTGCAGCATATTGGCGTAAGCATCGGCTTCGCCTGCGCGTCCCCATGCCGTGATGGTGGAATGTTCTGCCGCCGGAATCGAAAAGCCTGCCATGTCCGCACCGTAATATTTACGTGCAGCTAGTAATGCCACGACCGTATCGCCACCCATGAAATTGACCAAGTGCGCCATACCGCCGAGGGCTGCGGATTCGTGCGAAGACACCCCGCGTGCGCCAAAATCATGCAACTTGAACGGCAATTCTGCCACCGGATTGTCGCAAGTATTTTCAAGGGATTGGCGAATACTTTGCTTCACCTGCCACGACAACGTGGCAACGGTGGTCGGATACCACACCGCCCGCAGCAACGCCGTTTCCAGATACGATGTCAACCAAAACGCTTGCGGGTCAGTATTGCGGATTTGCACCAGCGCGTTGCCGGTCGGAGCAACCATGCCTTCGGGTAACGCTTGGATTTCAATCGGCAAAAAACCGCCGTATTGCTGCACAATCTGTTCCCAGCCTTGGCGGAAAAATGGCACACCGTGCGCGGCAAATAATGCCTCTGCTTCATCAATATCCGCCGTGGTGACAGGTTTGAGCAGGTATTCCTTGATGAACGCCTGCAAGCCAAAGAACAACGTTTGCGGGAATTGCCCACCGCGTGACTCGATGTAGGATGACACCACTTGCGTCCCTGCCGGGTATTGCAAAAAGTGGCTGGCTTTGTAGCTGTCAGTGTTGAGAATCAAGTTAGTGAACATAGGAAATCCTCCTGTGTTGAGTTAAACGCCGGTCTATCCAGCGTGGAGAGAGAGAATAGTTACCCAATCATCGTTTTGATGATCTGGAAATGGTCTTCAAACAGCCGTTCGGGATCGAGATCGCCCAACGGCATCCAGAAAGCGTGCTGCGCATCATCGCCACCTTTCACTTTCGGCAAGCCGTGCGCATCCGCTTTAAGTTCAATCAGGAACGCATGGGTAATGGTGCGCCCTCGTGCCGAACGATACGGATCGTCAAATACTTGCTCTTTCACAATCGACCCCGCCAATACGGGTGCAGGCACTTTGATGCGGGTTTCTTCGCGCAATTCGCGGATGACGGCATCGCGCAGCTTTTCGTGCGGGTCAAGGAAACCGCCGGGTAATGCCCATTGCCCTTTGCCGGGGCGAGCTTTGCGTTCGATCAGCAAGATGTGTCCGGCTTGCACCACCACTGCATCCACGGTAACAAACGTCGGCGCGTAGGGTGCGGCTTCCCAACCTTTGCGGTACTGGTTAACGAATTCCCACTCGCTAGCAATGTGCTGAAAGGTGTCAGATTCGCGGAAGGTTTCCAGCCAGTTTTGCACCGCTGGCGGCATCTCGCCATTTGCAGCACCCCGTTGGAAATACTGTTCACGCAACGGCGTAGACGATACCCCTCGCACGTTTTCCACTGCGACCGATTGCCATTGCGGAAACATCGACAGGTAATAGGAACTGTGGTCTTTGCTATGCCCAATCAGGCCGATACGCGGCGCGGCACTGCCAACTTTGGGCGGGAAACGGCACGTAATGCCGTGTACGGATTGTTGCACACGGGTAATCCAGCCTTGCTCGTTGTAGGTATCATCCAGCAATGGCGCAAGCATCAAACGTTCGCCTGTTTCAGGAAACGTGGCACGGATAAACGTTTCACGTTCGGTAAATGTCCACGGATTCCGCAAAGTACGCGGCTGGCAACTCGAACCGACCAGCACAATCACGCGCTCGGCACGTTGCAACGCGGTTTCCACCACGGCTTGATGACCCGTATGAAACGGTTGGAAACGACCAATGAAGACCAGAAAATCAAAATCAGGTTTGAACATGTCAGTAAGCTCCTTACTGAGAATGGTTGAGCTTGGTCTATCCAAGCTGTTTATGATTAAACGCGCATTGTCACGGTGCGTCAATGCCAAATATCTGCCAATTCGTACCGTTTAAATGTTAGAATTTTCAACATAGAAGGGCTAAAACGTCTCGCGGGGGCTAGGCATGTTAGAGAATCAGAACTTTTGGCTGGAAATCGTCAAAATAATACCGTCTTTTTTATGGGTCATCGGCGCATTTATCGCGCTATTTTTGTGGTATGACCTGCATTCACGCCAAACGCTGGCGGGTTATTACGCGCAGCAAGTGCAGGATACGGCGAGCGATTTGCGCTACGTGGAACGGGCTTTTGAGGATGTCCTCAAAGTTGCGCACAAAAATCCGCATTGGCATGTGGAAGTGGCAGATTCCGATAAAACCCAAATGGTACAGCGCTTGCGCCGCAATCGGGATGTGTTACGCGAACGGCGCGTGCTGTGGCTGGATGATCGCCCCGATACGCTCGCGAACGAAATTCGTTTGTTCCAACAATTGGGGGTGGAAGTCGAAACGGTAACAGCGGTGGGCGATGCGCTAGGGCATTTGCGCATGGGGCATTTCGATTTGCTGATCTCGGATATTGCTCGCTCTGAAGGGCAATCGAATGGTTTAGCGACCTTGCAAACGCTGCACGATCATCATCCCACGCTACCGGCTTTGTTTTACGTGGGTAATTTCAATGTGCAGGACGGCGTGCCGCTGGGCGCATTTGGCATCACCAATCGCCCCGATGAATTGCTGCATTTGGTGTTGGATATTGTCGAACGTAAACCACCGCGTATTGAGATTTTATAGGTTGGGGTGCTGACACTAATTCAACGCCTTCAACGTCAGCGATAAACTAGCCAGCAATAACAACACCCCAATCAGGCGCGTCATGTGCGTTTGCGTCAATCCCGTATGCACATGACCGCCTACCCACAGCGCTCCCAACATCAGGGGCAAGGCAAACAACGCATTCCACCACACCGTTTGCGCCATCAGCAAACCAGCGACAAAAAACGTTACAATCCGCACTGCACCTTCAATAAAAAACAGTGCCGAAAACGTCGCACGCAACAATGTTTTATCCTGAATCCGGTGATTCAAATAAATCACATACGGCGGCCCACCTGTGCCAAACAGCCCGCCCACCGTACCGCCCGTGAACGAAGCCGGTATTGCCCACCACGCCGATACCGGCTTTTCACCCTTCAAATTCAACAAACTGCGCACCGCAAACACGGCAATAAACGCCGCCAAAATCAGTAACATCGGTGTAAGCGGCAAATTCACCAGCAATTGCGTGCCGACAATCACCCCGATCAAGCTGAAGGGAATCAACATACCCACTTCACGCCATTGCACCCGTTTCAAATCCAGCCCGCCCATGACTAACGACGCGGTGAAGTCCAGCAGCAAAATCAGCGGCACAACGAAGGTTAACGGCAGAAACAACGCCAGCAACGGCACCGCAATTAACCCCGACCCAAACCCCGTAATGCCGCGAATAAAATACGCCAGCACCACAATCGCCGTTGCAGCGGCATACTGCCAAACGTCCATCAAGCGTACAGCGTTTTAGGGTCAATCAACACATCGCGGTCAATAATCACTTGATCGCCTTCCACCTTATTGTAGAAGCACGAACGCCGTCCGGTATGGCAAGCAGGCCCGGTCTGATCGACCAGCAGCAACAGCGTGTCGGCATCACAGTCAAAGCGGAATTCCTTCAACACCTGCATCTGCCCCGACGATTCGCCCTTGCGCCAGAACTTATTGCGCGAACGTGACCAATAGCACACCCGCCCCGTTTCCAGTGTTTCCGCAATACTGGCACGATTCATCCACGCCATCATTAGCACTTCGTGCGTGTCGAATTGCTGGGCAATCGCGGGGATCAAGCCATCGCTGTTGTATTTGAGGGCGTCGAGGGTTTCGGTCAATGTCATGGAAATTCCTGTTTCGGCAGTCAGTTAGTGGTGCGAGTATACCAGCATGTTGTAGGATGTGACCCATCCCTGACTATGATGAAATAAACGACACATGATAACCCTGTACCAATTCAATTCCTGCCCGTTTTGCTGGAAAGTAAAAGCCTTCCTCAACTACACCAAGATCCCGTATGACGTGGTGGAAGTGACCCCGTTTGGGATGAAAGAGCTGGATTTCACCGACCATAAAAAAGTCCCCGTGCTGAAAGATGACGCGGAAATTGTGGTCGAATCCAGTGCGATTGTGCATTACTTGAATGACAACTACGCGCATTTATTGCCTGCTCCGCAGGATGACGAATGGCAGGCTTGGGTGGATAACACCTTGGTGCATTACTTGCCCCCCTTGATTCACCCTAACATTGGCAAGTCGTTTCACAACCTTGGTTTGGTGATGACGGGGAGTAAGGATGGCGCGGTTAAGCGTTTCTTCGTGCGGCTGGTCGGTGCAATGGTGATGCCGCGTGTCGCCAATAAAATGAAGCTGAAACACACTATTCAGAATCCTGCTGCCGAATTTCAAACTGCTTTAGCGCATTGGGTTGATAAGGGGTTAGCTGGCAAAGACTTTTATGCGGGTGAACAACCGGGTTTGGTGGATACCAGCGTGTTTGGCGTGTTGCGTTCCGCGCAAGGCATGGGGATTTTGGAAACAGCCGCTGTGACGAATCCGGCGTTTGGGCGGTGGTATGAGGCGTGTCGGGGGATGATGGGCGCGTAATTTACCTGTGCCGCTGGGCTGGATCATTTTTACTTGATTGCCAGCATGTCAGCGAACTACACTTGTAGTACATCTGTATTACAGGGGGTATCACCATGAGTATTTCGATTCGTCTGGATAAATCGGTAGAGGAAAGCCTGCGGCAGCGTTTGCAGTTTGAAGGTATTTCGTTGTCGAATTTTATCCGTGAAGCTGTCTGCGAGAAACTTTCCCGTTACGAAAACCGCCCGACACCCTATGAGCTGGGTGAACCTATGTTCGGGCGTTATAGCAGTGGGCGTGACGATCTCAGCATTAATCGCAAAGCCTTGTTACGGGAGAAGCTGAATGCTAAACATCGTCGTTGATAGCGGGGTATTCATTGCTTTATTTGATGGTAGCGACCGTTATCATGCACAGGCAAAGCACTTCATTAAACACGTTCGAGGCAGATTGCACACCAATTTGCCGGTCATTACGGAAGTTGTCCACATGTTGGATTTTTCACAGCAAGCACAACAGGATTTTCTGCTGTGGGTGAATCAAGCCGTGCAAATCGACGCAAGCACGGTAGGCGATTGGGAACGCATTCTGACGTTATTGAAGAAATACGCTGATTTGCCTGCTGACTTTGCCGATGCTTCCCTGATTGGTTTGTGTGAGCGTATCAACACCCGCACGGTGGCAAGTGTTGACAGCGATTTTACGGTTTACCGCGACTATGCGCGTAACCATTTTACCAATGTGTTCTGGGAGACTTAGCCATACTATTTTAGGCGCAGTTCAGGTAACATTAAGCATAATTTCGAGTGTCTTCGTTTTTAAATTATTGTTTTTAAAGATAAAAAGAGAGAAATGGTGAGTTTGTACCTGGAAAAAGCAGAAAATGCGCTATTACCGTTGGCTAAACAGTATACGCCTGACGGAAGTTCTCCTCATGCAGTTGTTAATCAATGGTTACATGCGTTTGCTTATGGATTTAATTTCTTCGGATTAGGTGATACTGGGATTGAAAAAGTTTCACATCAATTATTGCTCAACCATGTGAATCCTGATGTGGCTATTCTAAAAAGTGAAATTGGGAATATTTCTGCCATAAAAACAGCCAGTGATGTTAAATTCACCTTTATTGATCTGTTTGCAGGTATTGGTGGAATGCGGGTTGGGGCACAACAGGTGGGGGGGGCATGTGTGTTTTCCTCAGAATTTGATCGTTTTGCACAACAAACCTATAAAATGAATCATGGTGAATTACCTTTTGGTGATATTACCAAGATTGAACCATTAAGTATTCCTGAACATGATTTATTGATAGCGGGTTTTCCTTGTCAGCCATTTTCTCATGCGGGTTTAAAGCTCGGCATTGATGATACCAGAGGCACGTTATTTCATAATATTGCGAATATTCTCAAAGTAAAGCAACCTCGTGTTGCTTTACTGGAAAATGTCAGGGGATTGGTTAGTCATGATGGGGGTTACACACTTCAGGTTATTCTGAAAGTGCTGACAAAAATGGGTTATAGCTGCAATATACCCAGTAAAACGATACTGTATGGTACGCCCAAAGACATTCAGATCGAAGCAAAAAAGATGATTCTGAAATCTGTTGATTACGGCATTCCTCAGAATAGGCAAAGAATCTACATAGTGTTATGGAAGACTGGGCTGTGTGACAGTTTTGTTTATCCAGAAAAAATGAATATGCCAACGCGGGTGGGGGATATGCTGGAATCTAACCCATTACCTAAATACACCATTTCAAACTGTCTTTGGGAAGGGCATCAACGCCGAAAAAAAATGAACAAAATCAATGGAAAGGGTTTTGGATATAGTTTGGTTAGTCGTGATAGTTCGTACACGAGTACTATTTCTGCACGATACTATAAAGATGGCAGCGAAATTCTTATTGCTCAACCAAACAAGAATCCACGCAAGGTAACACCGCGAGAAGCGGCTCGGCTTCAGGGATTTCCTGATAGTTTCATGGTGTCGCCTTCTGATTCTCAGGCATATAAACAATTTGGTAATAGTGTTACTGTTCCAGTTGTTCAGCGTGTTGTGGAAGAAATAGCTAAACAAATACTGAGGTTGTAATGTCTTTACATAAAGATTTTCAAGAATTTCTAACGGAAGCTAAAACGCATAGTAACTGTGATGCCAGAGTTATAAAGTTTGGAAGTTACATTACATTTAGTAACTCAGGTAGAGGGAGCGAAACTAAAGAATTTTCTATTTCTATTGAGTCTATTAAGCTGGCTATAACAGATATTTTAAACAATCTTGATGATTTTCATAAAGATAATGCATGTGATTTTGTTCAGGATGTTTGGAGAGAATTAGGTAAAAAGTTTTTTAGTGACTTACCTATGAAATCAATAATTGCTGTTCAGACGATGCCTAGTTTTGTTATGCTATCAAAAACAATTTCATGGGCAAATGGCAAAGAGCACATAAATGATAAGCAAATCATCTTGGATGAGAATAGCCTTATAACAACACGTGAAAAATTAGAATCTTTATTAGCTGAGTTCACGCCGCGTGAAGTAAAAATAAAAAAATTATTTAATTCAGCGTCTTCCCCATATAATGCGATCACATTTCCGAAGCCGTTTATTTTGTTGGCGGGGATTTCGGGGACGGGGAAAACGCGCTTTGTGCGTAAGCAGGCGGAGGCGGCAGCGGCTGGCAGAGCCAATTATTGCCATGTGGCAGTGCGCCCCGACTGGCATGAGCCTTCCGATTTGCTGGGTTATGTGTCGCGTATCGGTGCAGACGGGGCGCGTTATGTGGTGACGGATGTGCTGCGCTTTATGGTGCGGGCGTGGGCGGATATTGCTGAAAGTGCTGACGCTGACGGGCATATTGCACTGCAAACCACAGGTGTGCCGTTCTGGCTGTGTTTGGATGAAATGAACCTTGCCCCCGTTGAACAGTATTTTGCCGATTTTCTGTCGGTGCTGGAAACGCGCCAATGGGAAGGCCGCGATTATACCTGTGACCCGCTGCTCAAACCGGACATTCTCCGCCAACTGGATGCGGTAGGGCGGCAAACACTGCGGGATGATCTGGGGCTGGCAGCGGATGCGCACACCTTTTTGTGGGAAGCCTTTACCACCCAAGGCATCGGGATTCCGCCCAATCTGATGGTGGCAGGTACGGTGAATATGGATGAAACCACCCACGGCTTTTCCCGCAAGGTGATTGACCGCGCCTTTACCTTCGATTTCGGGGTGTTTTTCCCGAACGATTACGACCGTTTTTTCACCCCCGCCACCACCTTCCGCACTCTTACTTATGCCGAGTTGACTCAAGTCAGCCGTGAGGATTTGCAAACCGTAACCGCCGACCCTGACGGCAGCCGCAGCATTGCCTTCCTGAAAACCGTGAACGCGCTGTTAAAAAATACCCCGTTTGAATTGGCGTACCGTGCTTTGAATGAGTTGTTGCTGGCGGTGGTCTGTTTCCACCCTGAATCAGATGTGGCGTTGCAAGCCGTCTGGGATGATTTTCTCATGGCAAAAGTCTTGCCGCGTATTGAAGGTGACAGCGACAAATTAGGCACGGATGCGGACGGGAAAGCCCTACCCGAACGGCTGGCATTGCTGCTGGAAATGGCATTCAGCGCGATTAACGGCGCTGGCAAATCACGCCCTGACTGGTTTAACGTCAGCCTGACGGGGGAGGCAAACATGATGACCGAATGCCGCAGTGTGCCGAAATTACGCCAGATGCAGCAGCGTCTGGATGCGCAGGGTTTCACGGCATTCTGGCCATAAGGGAGCTTGAATCATGCCGGAAATCCTGCAACTGGATACCCCCGACTGGATGCTGGTGGTCTGGACAAAAGATACCGACACCGCTATCAGACGTTTACAACACACTCTGCAACACCGCGATAAACCGTTACCGCCCACGCTATTGTCTTTCAGCCCCGCCCTGCTGGTGACGGATGAGGATTGTGTGCTGAGTGAGTATCAGGTTGCGGCTACCCCACTGTTTTTTGAAAATAAACTGTACGAATTTGAATTCCGTTTCCGCTGTGGTCGTTACGATGCGGGAAGTCCGGCGGTGTTGCATCGGTTGCAAGCGGTGGAGGAGGCGTTTCACTACGCTGCCCATACCGATTCTCTGCGCGGGAGCCTGAATTTTGCCAATGATGTCGGCTGGTTTCGGCTGAAATTGACCTACACCCGCGCCACGAAGCGGATTGAGCAAAGCATAGCGTTTGAAGTCCTGCCGCTGAAAATGGATTTGCACACCGATTTGGTACAAATCCAGCAAGTGATTGACCGTCAGTACCCGCTGTGGCGGTTCGCCCTCAGCCATAAAACTGACACGGAACTGGAACGTTCGCGCCAGCCGCATGAACGCTTTCCGCTGTTATGGCTGGCACAATTTGCCGGATTGCGCGAGGCATTGCAGGCAGGCGTGCGGCAAATTTTGAATGCCCCGCACAGCCGTTTGTTGTCACAGGCGGATTATTGCCGAGCAGATCGCTTGCAAGGACGGCTAACCCGTCGTCAGGAAGAGGCGATTACCGCCGATCAGCAACAAGGCTTAACCCAACGGCGTTACCGCCAGCAGCAGCGGCATTTGTCCGCTGATACGCCGGAAAACCGTTTCGTGAAAATGGTGCTGCAACATTGCGTCAGGGAACTCAGCCGTTTTGCCCAACGCGCCACCGCCGAAAATGCCGCACCGGAAAACAGCCGCTTGTCAGCGAGTTTCTTTCAGGCATTGCAAGACTGGCAAACCCCGTTGCAACAGCAATTGAACCAGCCGTTTTTCAGGGACATCGGCGCATTTTCCGGTTTGAACGGTACATCGTTGGTGTTGCACCAAAAAGCCGGTTATGCCGCTGTTTACCGCGTTTGGTTGCAGTTGCGGATGTATTTGGAGGTGCTGGGGCGGCACGCGGCAGTGTCGGTGAAATCGGTGGCTGAGTTGTACGAAGTCTGGTGTTTTCTGGAAATCCGTCGCGTGTTGACGGAGACGCTAGGCTTTAGTGAGCAGACCAGTACCAAAGCGCAATTAGACCGGCGGCGGCTAGAACGCCATCTCCACGACGGTATCGGCAGTGCGTTTGTGCTGGAACGCGCCGATGGTGTGCGCCTGCGGCTGGCACATGAACCCGTGATCGGGCGTTTAACCAAGGGGTTGCGGCAGGGGCTGGTGTCGTGGACAACCACTCAGAAGCCGGACATTTTGCTGGATATTACCTTACCCGACGGGCAGCGGCTGTGCTGGATATTCGATGCCAAATACCGGATTCAGGAAGGCGCAGCAGGGCAGGATACCGCGCCGGATGATGCCATTAATCAGATGCACCGTTACCGTGACGCGCTGATTTATGCCGATAGCCGCGATGCCATGCAACACACCAAAAGCCGTCCTGTGTTTGGGGCATTTGTGCTGTTTCCCGGCTGGTTTGAACAACACGCGCAGACCAATCCGGCGCAGGCGGCGATTGATGCGGTGGGTATCGGTTCATTCCCGTTATTACCGGGGCAGGCGTGCCTGTGGTTACAGCAATTTCTGGAACAGCAACTGGGCAAGATTACCCCACAACAAACAGCCGCGTATCCGCAGGCGGATGCTGATCGTTATTTTGTGCAGGATGCAGGGCGGATCAGTTACAGCGGTATGCAGACCGTGCGTTACCGTGATTTGACGTTGGTAGCGGGATTGGGTGGCGGGCGTTCCGCCGACTATATGACGGCTTTTCGTGAAGGCGCGGCGCAATGGTATCACCTGCCAGTCACAACCCCGCAACAGCGGCGGGTGGCGCATTTTGTGATGCAGGAGTTGCGTTATTGTGCGCCGGCTGTGCCTGTTTTGGGCACAGCCGAACGTGAAATTGGCTTTGTTTATCCCGTGTTGGCGGTGGAATGCGTCAAGCGCAGCGCGATTACGGAAGCGCAATCCGGTTCACGCAAAATACGTGACCCAGATGCGGTTTATTGGCTGTTTACGTTAGGTGCACCGCTACGGTTGGGAATACGGGTGCTTGTTCCCGGAATGCGCGATTTTAAATTCCGCCTGACAGGGCTGGATGATTTGAGTACTGCTGGTAACTGGCAGGCATTGCCGGATCGTTATGTGTTCCTCGCACACGACCCGCAACCGGTTTAAATCACCTGCCCCGGCAACTTGCGTGTATACCCTGCCGCATCCAGCTTCGCCAAATACTCCACCCAGTTTTGCTCCATGTTCTTGCCCAACTCGTACAGCAAGTTCCAGTCGTAAATCCCGCTGTCGTGGTTGTCATCGAAGGTTAACTGAATAGCGTAATGTCCCACTGGCTCAATGCCTTTGATATTGACGTTTTCCTTGCCGATTTGCAGCTTTTCCTGCCCAGGCCCATGCCCGCGCACTTCGGCTGACGGCGAATTCACCCGCAAGTATTCGCAACTCAGCGCGTGGACTTCATCGCCCGGCCAGGTAATCAGCAATTCACGGGTTTTCTGGTTCAGGGTAATATCAAGTGGTGTCATCGTTGGTTCTCTTTACAAAATATAACGGCTAAGGTCTTCATCTTTGACCAATTCGCCCAAAATCTGGTTGACGTATGCTGCATCAACCGTCATTTGGTCATCGCAATCGGGCGCTTCAAACAGCACATTTTCCAGCAAACGCTCGACCACGGTGTGTAGGCGGCGTGCGCCGATGTTTTCGGTGCGTTCGTTGACTTCAAACGCAATTTCCGCAATCCGGCGAATCGCATCGGGGGCAAAGGTCAGCTTCACACCTTCGGTTGCCAGCAGCCCTTCGTACTGTTCGGTGAGGGATGCGTTCGGTTCGGTGAGGATGCGTTCAAAGTCATTCGCGCTCAAGGCATCCATTTCTACACGAATTGGCAGCCGACCCTGTAATTCCGGTATTAAGTCGGAGGGTTTAGCGACATGAAATGCGCCGGAGGCAATGAATAGAATATGGTCGGTTTTGACCATGCCGTATTTGGTGTTAACGGTGCAACCTTCGATCAATGGCAGCAAATCGCGTTGCACGCCTTCGCGGGAAACATCCGCGCCGCTGGTTTGTCCGCTACGTGCCACTTTGTCGATTTCATCGAGGAATACGATGCCGGTTTGCTCGACTGCAAACAAAGCGCGTTGCTTGAGTTCTTCCTCGTTGACCATTTTGTGCGCTTCTTCCTCGGTCAGGACTTTAAGCGCATCCTTGATTTTCATCTTACGTTTGCGCTTTTTGCTCTGGTTGAGGTTTTGGAACATGCCTTGCAATTGGCTCGCCATTTCTTCCATGCCCGGTGGGGTCATGATTTCCACACTTGCGCCACCGACCGAGACATCCAGTTCGATTTCTTTGTCGTTGAGTTCGCCTTCGCGCAATTTTTTGCGGAATTTTTGACGAGTGACGGAATCTTCACGCACCGGTTTAGCGGGTTCGTCATCACCGCTGGAAAGCCATTCGTTGACCGGCGTTTCTTTGCGCGGCGCAGGTAACAGGATGTCGAGAATGCGTTCTTCCGCCGCTTCTCCAGCGCGGTATTTAACCTTTTCCACTTCCTGTTCGCGCATCATTTTCATCGCCATGTCCGCCAAATCACGGATGATGGAATCGACTTCCTTGCCCACGTAACCGACTTCGGTGAATTTGGTAGCTTCGACCTTAATGAAGGGGGCATTAGCGAGTTTGGCTAAACGGCGGGCAATTTCGGTTTTACCGACACCCGTGGGGCCAATCATCAGGATGTTTTTCGGGGTCACTTCGGGTCGCAGCGCATCATCAAGCTGCTGTCTGCGCCAGCGGTTACGCAAGGCAATAGCGACGGAACGCTTGGCCTTATCCTGACCAATAACGTGTTTGTCGAGTTCCTGGACAATTTCGCGGGGGGTCATCGTGCCGACGCTCATTAGAGTTCCTCAATGGTCAGGTTGTGATTGCTGTAAATGCAAATGTCGGCGGCAATGTGCAAGCCTTTTTCGACGATTTCGCGGGCGGAAAGCTCGGTATTTTCCAGCAAGGCGCGGGCGGCGGATTGCGCAAATGCACCGCCCGAGCCGATGGCGATTAAATCATTTTCTTGCTCTACTACGTCGCCGTTGCCAGTGATGAGTAGGGAAGCAGTCGCGTCTGCAACGATCAGCAAGGCTTCTAATTTGCGTAACATGCGGTCGGTGCGCCAGTCTTTCGCCAGTTCTACCGCTGCGCGGGTGAGGTTGCCGTTGTGCGCTTGCAACTTGCTTTCAAAGCGTTCAAACAGGGTGAAGGCATCGGCTGTACCGCCTGCGAAGCCTGCGATTACTTTGTCATTGTACAGGCGGCGGACTTTGCGGGCATTGCCTTTCATGACGGTATTGCCCATCGTTACCTGACCATCACCGCCTACCACAACTTTGCCGTCGCGGCGCACGCTTAGGATGGTCGTTCCTCGGTATTGTTCCACAATCGACTCCAGATATGTGTGTGTAGGGCATAGCGTGTGGGTGTTTGCGGTAAATTTCAAGGGCTAGGGCAGACCCACGCACGTATAAAAAAGTTCTTGTTTAAGAAAACACCGAAATGCGTGTACTATACTCGGCGAATTGTGGTATTTTTTCCTTAAACTTCAATGCCTTGTTTTCGTTGTCTTGTTGTTTTGCTACCACAATAACCTTTGCTCTTTGAGCCTTATGGAGGTGCATGATGAGTATATTTGGTTTGGTGATCTTCGCCATTATTATTGTCGCCGCTTGTTATACGACCCGTTGCTTGCAACGTGGCGCACGCCGTGAAAATATCCCGCGTGAAATTGAGAAGCTGCTGTAATTGGCTGTACACTATAAATCTATAAAAATCCAACCACCTATCGAAAAATAACCTGCCCGCCAAATGCGGGCAGTGTTTTTGGTAAGCCACAAGATTCAAACGCATGAATTCCCCGATTACGTTGGTCTCCATCCAATACGCTCTGGCTCTGTTGATTGGTCAGGATTTAAACCTGCGTCAGATGTTGCGCAAATTCCTCCCGCCTGCCTTGAAATTACTGAATTGCAACAGTGGTTATTTGTGGCTGCATACGTGTGAACCCGCTGCGCCGCACATCAATGGTATTGAGCCTTGCTACAGTTACCCCCGCCTGCATGTGGGGCTGGCAGAGCATTCCGCTGTGTTGGCGCAACAGGTGCAAACCTTGGTCGCTACTAATTGGCGTGCTGTGCCATCTAGCGAAGCAGTGGCTGCCGACGGGCGTTATTACCATTTCCTGCTGATTGGTAGCAGCGGTTTGCTGGTGTTGCAACGTGATGTGGCGCTGACGAGCCAACAATTACTGGCGCTTGAACCGGTGTTGAAGCGTTTGGAAACCGCGTGTTTGGCGTGTTTGCAACATGCTGCTCTCGAAGAAGCGCGGCAACATGCCTTGCAAGCTCAAGCCATCGCGGAACAGGCGAATCAAGCGAAAAGCGATTTTCTGGCACGGATCAGCCACGAAATCCGCACGCCGATGAATGGTGTGTTGGGTTTGACCGATTTGATGCTGTATAGCGAAGTGTCGTCAGTACAGCGTGACTACTTGGAGGTAATTGATCACATCCCCACCCCTTGCGGTAAAGCGGGCAGGGCAAAGCCAGCGCGGGCAGCGGTAATAACACTGGCAAGATAAGCCAAGGCAGACTGTCCACGTTTGCGGCAAGTACCGATGATGCTGGCCAGCATGGCAAACGCACGGCTCCCCGTAGCACTCTTTGTGCCATGGTTGGTTTTGCGCAGGATCACCCAATGGCGCAACGCCCGCTCAGCCTCATTATTGGTCAAGGGAAGCCACGGGTGGTCAAGGATTCGGAAAATGGCATCCCAATCATTGATGAACTCTTTCGCCAGTGCCGCCGTCTTGTCATGGGCAGATACGGCATGGATCAAGCATAATGCCCTGAATTCCAGGAGTTTTGCCTGATGGCGTTGACGGATCACGTCGGTTTGCGTCCCCACCGTGCCGCCTGCTGCCCGCCAAGCGTAAATGTCGTCCTGTAATACCCTCAGCCAAGCGAGGGTGAAGTTGCCAAACGTCCGCCCGTCTTTGTCCAGTGATTCTGCCAGCCCACGGGCTTTGCGGATCAGGTGCGCCCAGCAACGCAAGCGTTTGGGGTGGTGGCGGTAAGCGGCATAGCCATCACTCATCAGCCAGCCCCCAAAGTGGGGGCTAATCACGTTGTCGAGCATTTCAATGGTGCGCTGCCCTACGTAGAAACAAACGCTGAGGGTGGTGACGAATGTCCATAGCCACAGGGCTTCGCCACGCTCTTTCCAAGAGGTTTCATCAATATACAGCACCCCGCCGTCAGCGGTGGCTTCTGCCAACAGCCCTTCCACCAAGGCATCTTCCAATGGAGAAGCACTCGCGGCTGCTTCCTCAAAACATTGCTGCAACACCCCGACACTTAGGGGAATGCCCAACACCTCCCGCAACAGTTCTTGTGTGCCACGCAGTGACAAGCGTGAGCGCAGCCGTAGGTGGACAATAAGTGCCGCCAGATTGCCCCCAATCAGCCGCCACTCGCCCACATCAACCTCCGGGTATAACGGGTCGGGAGCTTGGCGATGCGGGATATGGCGGCTCACATGACCGCAGGTGCATACGCTATCGTGAAGGTGGTGGCGGGTGGTGATGACGGTCAGTCCGGGGTTCCCATCCGTGCCAAACTGGATGTCCACACTGTCATAGGCGGTATAAATACGGGAGACAGCCGCATCCAGGGACCTGCCACAGGCTTCACATCGGCTGGGGTAATGGTGTTCGTCTGCATTGATGGGCGGATGCCATACCCGACCATAACCCGGTGCGCCGGGTTGTTTACCCGCTTTGCGTTTGGCTGGTTGGGCTGGCTTTGTGCCCGCCACAGCTTCTGGTTCCGGGGTTGGCTTTCCTCTGGCTGCACCCACCCCTTCTGTTTCGGGCAAAGCCACCGTTTTGGGTGACGTTTCCCACGGGAAACCGCTGCTGGGTGGTTTGGAGGAGTTGTTGGAGTTTTGGTTGATCTGTTCCCGCGCTTCTTTCAGGTCATGCAACAACTTGGTCGACAGGTGCAGCAGTTCCTCCGGCGTGAGCTTGGCAAGGTACTGGCTGTTAAGCTGTTTGAGGCTGTGGTCTTTCAGTTGTTGGGTCATCGGGGGAGTGTCGCAAATTTAGTGCGTTTGGGTAAGGGGGGACTGTTCAGTTACACTTGGAGATGATTAAAGCCTCCTCCAATGCGTTGCTCGATATTATTAACGAGATTCTGGATTTTTCACGGATTGAAGCGGGGGAGCTGCAACTGCATGAGCAGCCGTTCCAACTGCACGAGGTCTTGCAACCAACGTTTGTACCCTTGGCATTGCAGGCGCATGAGAAAGGGTTGACCTTCAATTGGACGATTGCGGCGGATTGTCCGGCGGTATTAGAGGGTGATGCGGGGCGTTTGCGACAAATCATGATCAATCTGGCGGGCAATGCGATCAAGTTCACCGACAGCGGTGGGGCGGTGACGATTCGTATTCATGTCGAGGCGGATGCGCCCGCCGGGTATGCGCGTTTAACCTTCAGTGTGCGCGATAACGGCATTGGCATTCCGCTGGATAAACAGGTCAGTATTTTTCAGCCGTTCCAGCAAGTCGATAGTTTCATTAATCGCCGTTACGGCGGCACGGGCTTGGGGTTGGCGATTGCCGCACCCTTGGTGGCGATGCTGGGCGGGGAATTGCAGGTAGAAAGTCGCCCCGGTGAAGGCAGTCATTTTTATTTCAGTGTGCTATTCAAGCTGAGCGCTAGCCCTGTTGTCGTCGCTGCCCCGCCACAGGTATTGGCGCAAGCAGCACGCGCATTGACGGTATTGTTGGTGGAAGACGATCCTATGAGCCGTTTATTTACGGCATTGTTGCTGAAGCAAGCGGGGCATCAGGTGGTGGAAGCGGTCAATGGCGAGGAGGCGTTAGCGCATTGGTTGGAATATCGCCCCGACGTTATCCTTATGGATATGCAAATGCCGATTATGGATGGGCTGCAAGCCACGGTGCTGTTGCGCCAGCACGAGCACCGCCATGCACTTGCCGCCACCCCGATTATCGCGCTGACCGCGAACGCCTTGGCGAGCGACCGCGTGCGTTGCCTGCAAGCGGGAATGACGGATTTTCTCAGTAAACCTTGCGAGGTGACGGTGTTGCTGGATACGCTGGTGCAACACTGTATTTTGGAATAATGGTCTGTTTGCGTGGGCTATTATAGGTAGTGGTGGGTAAATGCCGTGCTTTCTCCTGAGTGTTGAAATTAACCACCCACGGGTGGGTTTCTGCGCTGCGCGGTTGAAGCAGGCTGAGCACACAATCGGCAGTGCTGAGGTTATTGGCGACGGGAATATTCAACAACGTGGCTAAGCGTAATAGGGCTTTGACATCGGCATCGTGCGGCATAGGTGTCATCGGGTCCCAGAAAAAAATCAGAATATCAATAGTGCCTTCCGAGATTTTTGCCCCGATCTGCTGGTCGCCACCATAAGGGCCGCTAAGCAAGCAAGTGACCGCTAACCCCGTTTGTTCGATAAGCAGCGAGCCGGTTGTGCCTGTTGCAAACAGCTCACAGTCAGCGAGTACCTGATGGTTTTTTTTTGCCCAGCTTATGAGGGTGGATTTTAGATTATCGTGTGCAACCAAAGCGATTTTATGCTTATTCATTTTTGCCCCCGCAATGAACTTATTAGTGGATTGTTATGGTATTCATCTGTTTTATTAATGGTACAGCATCGGTTAAGTCTTATGCAACCGTGTCGCCGTGTGTCGTGTGCTGCTAGGGGAAGTATTTATTTTTGCGTAGAATGTTAGCGGGTATTCCCATTCATAAGAAAGATAAGACAGGTAGACTGAATATGATTGACACCGCTGCATTTCCACTGATTTTGGTTGACCCGCTTGGTTCTGCTGAAACCTTGTTCGAGCATATTGATGCAGCGGTGCAAGCCGGAGCAAACAGCCTGTTAGTGCTCGCTTGTGATGCCAATGCGTTTACAGCAGCGCAATTGGATGCGCGTTTGTGTGCTCTACCCATTCCCATCTTTGGGGGTATTTTTCCAGAGATCATTGCTGGTGCGCAGGAAATGAGCCGGGGCAGTATCGTGTGTGGGCTGGCAGTCAGTGCGAGTGTGCACCACATCGAACGCCTCTCCGACCCGGATGAGGATTACCTACCGTATGCTGAAGGCTTAATTGCCAGCATTCCCGCCGGAGCAACCTTAGTCACCCTCGTGGATGGTTTGAGCAAGCGCATTTCGACGTTTTTGGAAAATCTCTACGAAGCCTTAGGCACACGCAACCAGTATATTGGTGGTGGGGCGGGTTCGTTAAGTTTTACGCAAAAACCCTGCCTGTTTAGCAATCAAGGGCTGAAAATGGATTGCGCTCAAGTCACCGCCCTCCACTTACCCATCCATATCGGCATTGAACACGGCTGGGATAAGTTTGCGGGGCCCTTTTTTGTGACAGGGGCATACGACAATATCATTACCTCATTGGACTATCGCCCTGCGTTTGAGGTGTATCAAGAAGTGGTTGAAGCCGACAGCGGGCAACGTTTCAATGACACTAACTTTTTTGATTTAGCCAAAGCTTATCCGTTCGGTTTGGATCGTTTGAAAGGCGAAGTGGTAGTGCGCGACCCACTGTTGCGAGATGGCAATAATCTGGTGTGTGTGGGCGAAGTCCCGGCGAATCACATTATCTATATTCTTAAAGGTGAGGCGGCGAGTTTGTTGGCGGCTTCCACCACGTGTGCACGTCATGCTACGCGAGCACAGACGCCACCGATGTTGGGTTTGTTGTTTGATTGCATCAGTCGCACGCTGTTTTTACAAGCCCGTTTTGCCGAAGAAATTGGCAATATTCGCCAGCATTTACCCACTAATGTGCCGCTGATCGGCGTGTTGTCGCTGGGGGAAATCGCGGATGCAGGGCATACGTGTTTAGAGTTTTTCAATAAAACCATTGTGCTCGGTATTCTGTCGGAGAGCAGGGACGCAAGCGTATGAACCCGACCTTAGAACTGGTTTCCATTCAGTATGCCTTGGCATTGTTGGTGGGGCAGGACTTGGATTTGCGCATTATGTTACGCAAATTTTTGCCGCCTGCGCTGAAACTGCTGAATTGCCGCAACGGTTATATCTGGTTGCGGCAGGCGGATATGCCTGATGTGGCTGTGCCACAACCTTGCTACAGCTACCCGTCATTAAGCAGCCCGTTACCGGAGGGGCAACCGCTGCTCGCCGCGCATCTGCAACGCATTGTTGCCAGCGGTTGGCGGATGAAAAAACCGGGCGAAATCATCGAACTTCACGGGCAGTATTACCATTTTCTGCCGATTGGGGCGACGGGTTTGCTGGTGTTATTGCGTGATCCACCCTTGCCGCAGCCGCATTTACTGGCGCTGGGGTTGGTGTTAAAGCGTTTAGATACGGCGTGCCAAGCCTGTATGCAACACGCGTATTTGGAAGATGCCCGCCGAGAAGCCTTGCAAGCCAAAGAAGCGGCAGAACGCGCCCACCAAGAAGCCTTGCAAGCCAAAGAATTGGCGGAGCAGGCGAGTAAAGCCAAAAGCGAATTTTTGGCGATGATCAGCCACGAAATCCGCACCCCGATGAATGGCGTGATCGGTTTGACCGATTTGATGCTATACAGCGATGTATCGGATTCGCAGCGCGAATACCTCGGCATGATCAAATCGTCTTCCACCGCTTTGCTCGATATTATCAATGAAATCCTCGACTTTTCGCGCATTGAAGCGGGTACGTTGACCTTAAGCCACGGCACGTTTCAATTGCGGGCATTGTTGCAAGACACGTTTACACCGCTCACGGTACGGGCTACCGAAAAATCCCTAGCGTTTCAGTGGGATATTGCTGCCGATGTGCCGGATGCGTTGGAAGGTGATGCAGGGCGTTTGCGGCAAATCATGATCAATTTGGTGGGAAATGCCATTAAATTCACCGAAATGGGCGAAGTCAGTGTCACCGTAACGCGCCAAAGCGGCGCCGCAGCGGGACAGGCAGCATTATTGTTTGCGGTACGCGATACCGGCATTGGCATTCCGGTGGAAAAGCAGGCAACGATTTTCCAGCCATTCCAGCAAGCAGATAGTTCGATTACGCGCCGTTACGGTGGCACGGGCTTGGGCTTAACCATTTCCTCGCAATTGATCGGCATGATGGGCGGGCGCTTGCAGGTAGAAAGTGACTCCGGTCATGGCAGCATTTTCCATTTCAGCGTGCCGTTTCGCTTGGCACTCAAGGATGCTGCGCTTGCGCCGGGAAAACGCCTCGTGTTGACGCAAGCCAAACAAGCCTTAACGATTTTGCTGGCGGAAGATAATGCGGTGAATCGCATGTTGGCGGTACGCTTGCTGACCAAAGTTGGGCATAACGTCATCGTGGCGGAAAATGGGCGGGCAGCGCTGGATAGTTGGCTCGCCGAGCGCCCCGATCTGATTTTGATGGACATGCAAATGCCGGTGATGGACGGCGTGGAAGCCACCCAGCTTATCCGCCAACACGAAGCGGCGGGGGATTTAGCGCCGCCTACGCCGATTATTGCGTTGACCGCGAACGCGATGAGCAGTGATCGCGAAAAATGCCTGCAAGCGGGCATGAATGACTTCTTGAGCAAGCCGTTTAATACGCAGGATTTGCTGGATGTGTTAGTGCGGCACGGCGGCTAAAATGCACCTATAATGTGCATTACGTTTTGCTTCGTGAGAATAATAATGCCAAGCCTTGATGCTATTTTTCAGAACAGTCCTTACTTGCAACACCAGTTTACGCGTCACCCTGAGTGGCTAGCCGCGTGCGCCGCTAGCCAGCCCTATGCCGAGGGTGAATTGGTGCAAGCCATTGTTGCTGCCATCGTTGCACTCCCCGACTACGACAGTGTATTGCGCACCGTGCGCATCATCCGCAACCGCGAAATGGTGCGCATCGCTTACCGTGACCTTATGGGTATCGCGAAACTCGCCGAAACCTTGCAAACCACTTCCGACCTCGCCGACGGTTTGGTGGGGGCGGCTTATCAGTGGTGTTACGCCGAACTCACCGCCAAACACGGCATCCCACGCAACCGCAGCGGTGAACCCCAGCAGATGGTGATTATCGGCATGGGCAAACTCGGTGGGCAGGAACTCAACTTTTCCTCCGACATTGATCTGATTTTCGCTTTCCCTGAGGCAGGCGCAACCGATGGCAAGCGTGATCTCGATAACCAAACGTTTTTCACTCGCATCGGGCAACGCCTGATTGGGGTATTGGGGCAAACCACGGCGGAGGGCATTGCTTACCGCGTCGATATGCGTTTACGCCCGTTTGGTGAAGTCGGCGCACTCGCGTTGTCGTTTAATGCAATGGAACATTACTACGAAACCCATGGGCGCGAATGGGAACGTTATGCCCTGATCAAAGCACGGGTGATGGCGGGCGACAAAACCAACGGCGCGGAATTGATGGCACGCTTGCGCCCGTTTGTGTTCCGCCGCTACCTCGATTACGGCGCGATTGAGCAATTACGCGACATGAAGGCGATGATCAACCGCGAAGCCGAACGCCGTGGCAAATACCTCGATGTGAAACTCGGCACGGGCGGTATCCGCGAAATCGAATTTACTGCGCAAGTGTTTCAATTGATGCGCGGCGGGCGGATTCCCGAATTGCGGGGGCGTAGTTTATTGCCGACGTTGGATGCCTTGCTGGCGCAACAACTGCTGACGGCGGAAGAGTTTGGGGTGTTGCAACCGGCGTACCATTTCCTGCGCCGTACCGAAAATCGCCTGCAAATGTGGAATGACGAACAAACGCATTCGCTGCCAACCACGCCGGAACGTCAAGCCTGCCTTGCCAGCTCGATGGGTTTTGCGGATTGGGCGAGTTTTGAAGCGGAACTGAATTGTCATCAGCGGGCGGTAGCGCAGATTTTCCAGCGCGTGTTTGCACTTGAAACCCAAGAAAGCCAGCCGATGCCGGAACATCCCGCGATTCAAGCACTGTTGCACAGCCGTTTGTACAACACCTTGACCGATACGGGGCGCAGCCGTTTGAACCGTTTGCTGCCTGCGTTGCTGGATGCGTGTAATGCCTTGGCTGACCCCGAACAGGCGCTGGAACGGTGTTTGCGAATTGTGCAAAAGATTGCGCCGCGTTCCGGTTATATTGCGATGCTTGCCGATCACCCGAATGCGTTAGAGCAATTCGTGCAGCTGGTCAGTGACAGTTTGTGGATTACCAGCCAGTTGACGGATCACCCGATTTTGCTGGATCAATTGCTGGATTCGCGCCAGTTGTATACGCCGTTGGATCGCGAGCAACTGGGTGCGGCATTGCGCTTGGAATTGGAGCGTATTGATCAGGGCGACACCGAACAGGTGATGGAACGGTTGCGCCAATTCAAGCAAGCGCAAGTGTTGCGGGTGGCGGCGGCGGACATTACCGGCGTATTGCCGCTGATGAAAGTGTCGGATCAGTTGACCTGGATTGCGGAGGCGGTGCTGGAAGAAACCCAGCGGCATGTGTGGGCGACGATGACGGCGCAAACGGGCGTGCCGTGTTACAAGGATGAGGTTGGGGAAACGCAGCAAGCCGGTTTTGCGATTATTGCTTACGGCAAACTCGGCGGGCTGGAACTCGGTTACGGGTCGGATCTCGATATTATTTTTCTGCACGACAGTCACGGTACGGCGCAGCAGACCAACGGCAAAAAGACGCTGGAAAATGCGGTGTTTTATGCGCGATTTGCACAGAAAATTATTCACACGCTGACGACGTTTACCCCTGCGGGACGCTTGTATGAAACCGATACGCGCTTGCGCCCTAGCGGGGCTTCGGGTTTGTTGGTCAGTAGTTTGAATGCGTTTCGCACTTACCAGCAGGACAAGGCGTGGGTGTGGGAACATCAAGCCTTGCTACGGGCGCGGGTGATCACGGGTTCAGAGAGCTTGCGGGCGCAGTTTGAGCAAGTGCGTCATGACATCCTGTGCCGAGCGCGTGACCGGGTGGAGTTGCGCAAGGAAGTCATCGCCATGCGCCAGAAGATGTGGGAAAGTATGGGTAGCAAAAATGCCAGCATATTTAATCTGAAAAAAGACCCCGGCGGGATTACCGACATTGAATTCATCGTGCAATTCCTGATCCTCGCCCATGCGCACGAACACCCGGAGCTGGTGCATTGGAGCGACAATATCCGCCAACTGGATTCTCTGCAACAGGCGGGGATTCTACCAGTGGAAACGGCGGAGATGTTGGCGGATGCTTACCGCACCTTGCGTGATCGTATCCACGCACTGTCGTTGCAGGAGCAGGAAGCGGTGGTGGACGCGGGGCAGTTTGTGCGTGAGCGGGAGGCGGTGCGAGCGGTTTGGGTGGGGTTGGTGGAGGCTTGAACAGCTTGCCTTGCCGTGCTCAATACAACATCCCAAACAACCACAACGGAATCCGCCTGCCATCGCCGATGACCACATCATCAACCACCGCATAACCATCCGGGTGATTGGCAAGCTGTTTGAGGGTTTTGCCCGCACCACCGATTTCAAATACCCAACGCTCATCCACCACAAAATCGCCCTTGTCGTGGTAATGCACCTGATGCTGATAACCCAGTTGCGAGACAAAAAAACTTTCGCGCAGCGAGCCGACATTGGGGCTGGCACACAGCGCGTAAAACAGGTTGGTGTTGTCCAGCAACAACTTGTCGGGCTTATTGACGGTGCGCATCCCGCTGCCACCGCGCACGATATGCACCAGACTGCCCGCGCTCATGCTGTCGAGATAGCGTGAAAGCGTCGGCCAGGATGTACCCACCCCCGTGCTCAGTTTGGAAATGTTCAATTCCACCGGGTCAGTGCTGCACAGCATGTACAGCAGCTTTTTCAGCTTATCCAGTTTGTCGGAGGCGATGCTGTAGAGGCTGGCAAGGTCGGAATCAATCGTCAGGTTGATGACTTCCAGCAGCTTGCTGGTGTAATTATCCAGCGATTCGCGGTAGAACGGGTAAGCACCGTAACGCAGGTATTTCTTGAACTGTTCAATCGGGCGCAGCGTTTGCATGACGTTTGCCGCAAGGTTGGCGTGATTGGCGAGGATGTCGGGCAGGGCATAAGCCGCGAAACGTTGCCCGGTTTCGATTTCCATGAATTCACGCAATGACAGTACGGGCAATTCATGTACTACTGCACGCCGCGACAAATCCGCCAGTTCGTGTTCCAACCGCAACGCCGACGAGCCGGAAAAGATCACCTGCAAATCAAAGGTATCGCGGATCGCCTTGAGATGAACGGCAAAGCCCTTGCGCTTGTGGATTTCGTCAATCAGCAGCAGTTGCCCGCCTTCTTGGTAAAAGGTTTGCGCCAAGGCATACAAATCCACATCCACCATCGCCGGGTGGTCACACGCAATGTACAGGATGCGGGAGGCTTCCAAGCCGCAGCTTTGTGCGTGTTGCAGCAGCACGGTGGTCTTGCCACAACCGCGTGCGCCTTTGATGCCGATCAGTTGTTCGCCGAAGTCGATGCGAGTGTGCAGGAAACGGCGGTATTCGGGTTGCCGTCGGGCAAGGATTAAGGCGGATGTCTGACGGAGGATGGGGGGAATCATCGTCTGTGAAACCTGTTTAAGTGAAAAGTGGCTTTTGTCTAAAGTGTAGTTTAGAACATAAAGCAGAAGTTATCATTCACAAGCTAATATGTACTAATCTTGTAAGCAGGTCATATCAAGGAGGCGTTATGGGCGTAATCACCGTCAGATTGCCAGAAGACACCCACCAACGGGTCACAAGTTTGGTGATGTGCTGTGCTGTGTCACTCCGAACTTCCCCCCATCCCCACCCCCTTCCCCCGCAAGGGGTGAAGGGGCTAAGAAGTATATTTTGTCAGCGTGAATTGCATGGTCAGATAAAGTTACTGACACTGATAAAATGCAAAAAGAAAACAATAACTGGATGCAGCAACAACAGTTTCAAGTACTGCGCTTTTGGAATCACGAAATACTGAATCACCAAGAAGCCGTTTTACAACAAATCCGCCAAGCCTTACAACGCAGTCACCACGCCTCTTAGCCCCTTCACCCCTTGCGGGGGAAGGGGTTGGGGATGGGGGGGGGAAGTTCGGAGTGAACGGGGAGACAGAGGGGATTTTTGCCAGGGCGAGCGCATATAAATTCTTAAGCGAATAAGACCTTAGCGCGATAGGCATCATCCCATGCAGCTTTGTTCAGCTTCTTGGGCAAACTGAGCTTGGAGCCTTCGCGCTCAAAGAGGTTGATGCTCAAATGGCGGATGCTGGTCATCATCGCGGGGCTGTTACCCTTGCGGATACGGCTGGCATCTTCTGAAAGTGTGACATCCAGTCGCCAGTGCAGGGTATTCTCAATTCCCCAATGCCCCCGGACGGCTTTGGCGAAGCGTTTAGCATCGGCGGGAATGGAGGCAATGAAAAAACGCCGTTCCCGTATAGTGTTGCCCCCTTGGATGCATTCGCGTTCCACCATGCCGATGCTGCGCAAACCCGCCCACCCATCGGGGTTTGGCAAGGTGGAAAGGTCTTCTGTGATCCAGTAACGGCGAATTTCCAGCCTGCCGTGGTCTTTGTCGACTTCTTCGGTATAGTCATGGGGAACAGCTTTGAAATCAAACTGTTGTGCGGTAGTAAAGTAATCGTCAACCGCTTCGTGTAGGTTGCTTTGGTTGCCTTTTAGTCCCATCACGTAATCGCCTTTTTGTGCCACAATTTGCTCAGCAATGGTGCGTTGGCAGCCCATCGCATCCACCGTGACGATGCAGCCTTTTAGCTCCAGCAAGGCCAGCAATTTGGGGATGGCGGTGATTTCATTGGACTTCTCGTCAGTCGCTTCTTGTGCCAGTACCAAACGGCTTTCACATGCCCACGCCGTCACCATGTGGAGAGGATTCAAGGCATTTGCGCGGTCGCGTGAACCACGCGCCGTTTTGCCGTCAAGCGCAATGATTTCATCACCGACTGTTTGCTTAACTGCCTGTGTCCAGTTGATAAAGCATTCGCGAAACTGGACGGGAGACAGGCGGCACATCACGTATTGGATACAGTCATGCGACGGCACTCCATTGGCTAAGGGGACAAACTGACGTAACCACTCCAGTTTGGTATGACCGAATTCTTCTATCGTCTCCCAACCTTTGGCATTGCTACAAACCGCGCTGATGACCAATACCAGTATGTCCAATAGCTCATGGCGTTTATTGCGTTCTATCCGTGGATCGGCGAGAGAGGCAAAGTGGTCTAACAAACTGGCACTCATCCGCTTTCCTTTCAGGGCAAAGTGGATAGTGTCGCTAACTTCCTTGTTTTTGGGAAAGTTTATATGCGCTCGCCCTGGGATTTTTGTCGATAAACCAGACAAAATCGCCGATAAACGGTATTATCAAGCCCATTGTAAAGTGAACAGGGCTTGCTCACATGACCAGGGTTTTCATCAGTTACAGCCACGATTCGGACGCGCATCGGGATTTTGTTCGGGGTGTGTCTGACCGTTTGCGCACAGATGGGCTGGAGTGCCTGATAGACCAATACATCAACGGCTTTCCGCCCGAAGGCTGGCAACGTTGGATGGAAAACCAAATCGAAGCGGCTGATTTTGTGTTGCTGGTTTGCACCGAAACTTATTTGCGGCGTTACCGTGGGCAGGAAACTGAGGGCGGGCGTGGTGTGACATTTGAAGGTGTGGTGATTTCGCAAACGTTGTACGATCACTATTACCGCAACACCAAGTTCATCCCGCTAATTCCGACGCATGGCAGTTTGGAGCATGTGCCGCTAACACTGAAACCTTATTCGACGTATTGCCTGCCCAGTGATTACGACAAGTTGTACCGTGTGCTGACGGGGCAAGCTGAATACATTGCGCCGCCGTTGGGGGAAATCCGTTCCTTACCTGCCGCGAACGGACACACGCCAACTGTCATCCACTCCGACCGCCTCCCCACCGTCAAAGGCGGCTTCTTCGGACGCTCCGCCGAACTGCAACTCCTCACCAACGCATGGGCAAACACCACCACCCGCATCATCCAATTCATCGCCCCCGGCGGCACAGGCAAAACCAAACTCCTGCGCCACTGGCTCGACCACACCACCGACATTCCGGTGCTAATCGCGTGGTCGTTCTATTCGCAAGGGTCAAGCGAAGACAAGCAGACTTCCGCCACGCCGTTTTTCAGCCATGCGTTTGCCAAGCTGGGTTCGACCCGCGAACGGTTTGCGTCGGAGGAGGACAAGGGCGATCACCTTGCAGAGTTGCTGCACGGCAAACGCTACGTGCTGGTATTGGACGGTCTGGAGCCGCTGCAACACGGTGGTGCGGCAATGCGCGGCGAACTCAAGGACAAAGCCATCCGCCAGTTGCTGCGCCAGCTTGCCCGCCATCCGTGCGGTTTGTGCATTATCACCACGCGGATTGCGCTGCATGAACTCAGTGACCGCGACGCGCCTACCGTCATCCGCCACGATTTGCAAAACCTGACGGCGGCGGATGGCATCCAGTTGCTGCAATCGCTGGGGGTCATGGGCAGTGCGGCGGAACTGGGCAAGGCGGTGCGCGAATACGGCGGTCATGCGCTGGCGTTGAGTTTGCTGGGGAATGTGTTGCGGCTGCGGCATCAGGGCGATGTACGCAAGCGCGACACGCTCAAGGCTTTGGTCAAACCCACGGGCAACCGCGACAGCCGCCACGCCTTCAAGGTGATGCAGGCTTACGCGGAATGGTTGGCGGGCGAGCCGGAACTGGCATTGCTGCACTTGTTGGGGCTGTTCGACCACCCCATCGGGCAAGAGGTGCTGCACATGCTGTGGGATGCGCAAATTCCGCACCTGACCGCAGGCATTGATGAAGACGAATGGTTGGAAGCCATCGCCAGTTTGCGCGAAGAACACCACCTGTTGTCGCAGCATGACGGCGGCGGCGACCTCGACTGCCACCCGCTGATCCGCGAATACTTCGGCGGGCAATTGCAAACCCAGCAGCCGCAAGCGTGGCAGCAAGCGCATGAATGGCTGTACGAATACTACAAAGCCCTGCCGGAGAAAGAGCTTCCCGATACGCTGGAGGAAATGCAGCCGCTGTTCAGTGCGGTGGCGCATGGGTGTGCGGCGGGGTTGCATCAGCAGGCGTTGGAGGAGGTTTATTGGATACGTATTCATCGGAAAAGTAATGCATACATTACCATTAAGTTAGGAGCATTCAGTGATAATCTAAGTGTTTTAGCTCATTTATTTGATGAGCAGTGGCAGTTATTAACTAATAAAATAAGCTTTTATTGGCAGGGGAAACTATTAAGGTGGCTTAGCATGAATTTGTATGCATTAGGTCGATTAGAAGAAGCCTTAAAGGTTTCAAAGAAAGCACTATTAATTTATTCAAATGAGAAGAATTGGGTGGACGCTGCGATTTTAGCCAGCGATATTGGTGAGCTTCAGTTTTTACTTGGAAATGAGTTGACAGCAAAAAAAAGTATTTTTGAGAGTAAGAATTTTTTAGAAAAATATACTGTATCTAATCAAAATATCCCATTTTCTCAAAAAAACTGGGGAACAGTTACGACTAGGGGTAATGTGTTCTTATCTCGTGGAGTTTTTTCTAAATTTGATGATCTTCTAAATGATGAAAGAACAGTGATCTTGCCTATAAATCAAGCCGAAGAATTATTAATAGACGCTTCACTGAATAAACTTGCAAATGGTCGTAAATTTCTGAAGCATGGAAAATTTCTTTCGGCTATTGATAATATAGATCAAGCTATTGCAGCTTCACGAACTTTAGAAAGGAGAACTGACTTATCACGCGGTCTGCTCGCCCGCGCTGCGCTGCACCGCCACACCCACAACTTCGCCAGTGCCCGACAGGATTTGCAGGAAGTGTTCGACATCGCCGACGGCAGCGGGATGCGGCTGCATTTGACGGATTATCATTTGGAGATGGCGCGGTTGTTGGTGGCGGAGTCTCTTGCTCCCTGCCCCCCTTGCGGGGGAAGGGTTGGGGAAGGGGGGAATAGCCGCGCAGCGGCTGACCCTGCGTACCACATTGCCGCCGCCGCCAAACTCATTAAAGAAACGGGTTATCACCGCCGCGATAAAGAGCTGGAGGAATTGCAGGGGTTATCACTCCGAACCTAACCCCCCATCCCCAGCCCTTCCCCCGCAAGGGGTGAAGGGAGCTAATCCGTCGAGTTAATACACCAACTCCGCCCAACGCCCATCTGCCACCAGCCGGTTCTTCAACGCCTGCCAGTTCGCCGCCGAACCCGCCAGTTCGCCCATCACCTTATCCAGCACCGCCACCTGTTTCTTCAACCCGGCGAGGTAAACGTAGGTGTTCGGCATCTGCATCATTACCCACGTTTTCGCGCCGTTTTCCGCCAGACTCTTGCCCAGATTGCCAGACGCATCGCGCCACGATTGCGGGTCAATCGCCTGATACGCCTCAAAAGTAGCCTGATCGTAATAGTTGGTCAAATCGTTGTTCTGGTCGTTCATGTACAGCGCATCCAAGCCACTGTTCGCGCCGTAAAACAGCCGCACTTGCCCTTTCCAGCCCTGATGTTGCGCGTAAATCGACTTGATCAAGGTGCGGAAGGGCGCAATCCCAGTCCCTGTCCCAATCATCAACAAGTTGCTGGTGTTATCCGCTGGCACTTTGAACGCCGCCTTGTAAGGCCCGGTCAGGGTAATCTGCTTGCCCGGTGCAGCATCGCACAAATAGTTAGAGGCAATGCCCGGGTATTCTTCGCCCGACACCTCGTCGATATAAGAACAACGCCGCACCAGAATTTCAATGTCAGCGCCTTCGCCATGCGGCTGTACCGATAACACGCTGTAATAGCGGTGATGGAAGCGGTTGCCAAACGGGTGCTTGCCTTCCACCAGCACGCCAATGTTCTGCCCCGGCATTGCCCGGAACGCTGGGTCATGGATGGTCAACACCAGCTCACGCACCTCATCCGTTTTGGTATCGGTAATGCGTTTGCTGGAGCGAATAATGGCATCACAGGTATTGCTGTAAGTTTGTTCGTTGGTATCAGTCATAAAATCCTCTCTCATTAATGATGGTGGTGGTCATGGTTGTCGCGGTTCTTGCACGCCTTTTTGCCGCTGCACCCACACGACGACCCGCAGCCGCCCCCTTCCTCCCGTGGTGGCCCCAATTCGGGGTGGCGCAAAGCAAACTCACGCACGATGCGTTGCACCACAATCCACGCGCCGAATAACGCCGGAATCACCAGCATTGCAATCAAATAATCCCGCATCATTCTGCTCCCAAGCCTGCAAATCCCATGAATGCCATTGACAGCAATGCCCCGATCATCAGGCTCAAGGCAGCCCCTTGTGTCACGCTCGGCACTTTCGCCAGTGCCAGCCGCTCCCGCAAGCCTGCCATCAGCACCAGTGCGAGGATGAACCCCGTACCCGCGCCCCCGGCAAACGCCACCGATTGCACAAAGTCGTATTCACGCGAAGTCTGGAACAACGCCACACCCAGCACCGCGCAGTTAGTGGTAATCAATGGCAAGAAAATCCCCAGTGCGCGGAACAGTGCCGGGCTGAGTTTCTTCATCGCCATTTCCACCAATTGCACGGAGGATGCAATGACCACGATGTAGCTGATCAGGCGCAGGTATTCGATATTAAACGCGACCAGCAATTCATTGAGGAAATAGGCGCAGATCGAACTCACCAGCATAACGAAGGTGGTTGCCAAACCCATCGGCACGGCAGTATTCAGCTTGCCGGATACTCCAAGGAACGGGCACAGACCGAGGAACATCGCCAGCACGAAGTTGTTCGCCAGCACCGAGTTGAAAAAAATAAAGGTAACGCTATCAGTGTTCATGCACGGCTCCTCCGACTTGCTGTGATCGCCCTTGCTTGCGCAGTTTCAGCCACTCAAACAGGATCAGCCAGCCCGCCAATACCAGAAAACCACCGGCTGGCAGCACCATAATGACCCACGGCTGGAAATGTTCCCCGAACAGCGGCAAACCAAACAGCGAACCGTTGCCGAGGATTTCGCGCACCCCACCCAGACACAGCAGCGCGAGGGTGAAACCCAGCCCCATGCCCGCTGCATTCACCATTGATTTGAGCGGTTTGTTGCGTGAGGCACAGGCTTCTGCCCGTCCCAGAATGATGCAGTTGACCACGATGAGCTGGATGAACGCGCCCATTGCCGCATACAACGCTTGGCTGTACGCCTGCATGATGTAATCCACCAACGTCACGAAGGTGGCAATAATCACGATGTAGGTGGCAATTCGCACTCCCGCCGGAATCAGGTTGCGGAACAGCGATACCAGCAGGCTGGAGGCAATCAGCACGAAGGTGGTGGCAGCCCCCATACCCAGCGCGTTGATGGCGGAGGTGGTAACGGCGAGGGTTGGGCACATCCCCAACATCATCACGAACACCGGATTTTCGCGCCAGATGCCTTCCATGAAGGTGTCGACGGTAATGGTGTCATCCTGCTTGATCAGGCTCATGGCTTCGCTCCTTCAATGGTCGACAGCAGTGGCACAACTTTGGGCAGCACTTCTTGGGCGCTGCCGTTCAGCCCTTTGGCAATGGCGCGGGAAGAAATGGTTGCACCACTGATCGCGTCCACTTCCCATGGGTTCTTTTTAGAACCGTGTTTGACCGTGACAATGGCGTTGGCTAAGGCTTTGCCTGCTGCATCCAGTTTGGCATCCAGCTTTTCAAAGTTGGCGACGAAATCCTTGTTGGTAATCACCTTGTCGCCCAGCCCCGGTGTTTCGGTCTGCTTAATGACCTTGACGCCGGTGATGCACTCACAGGCGGGCGAATAAGCGTAAATGGTTTCTACCGAACCGGAATAACCCTGCGCCCGACCTTCCGCCGCCAAACCCATCAGTTTGCCTTGTGCGTCGTAACCAGCGTACACATTCGTGCCTTTCAGGTCAGGGGTAGCCTCCAGCAAGTCACCGTTGGCGGTGATCACGAAAGGCTTATAAGCGGTCGCGCCCTTGATGACTTCCAGCACCGTTTGCTGGATGCGCAAGCGTTTGTTTTCCTCAATCGCCGGTTTGGTGGTTTGATACGCCGTCACGATCAGGAAACCGGACAGCGCAGTGACAAACCCCAAGGTGACAATCATTGACGTACTGGTATTCCCACTCATGCGGATTTCCCCTTTTTCGGTTGTGCACCAAACAGGCGTGGTTGTGTCCACGTATCAATCAGCGGTGTCATCGCATTGCCCAGCAAAATGGCGTACATAATGCCTTCCGACAAACTCCCGAACTGGCGGATCAGCACGGTGAGGAAACCGATCAGCAAGCCGTAGATCATCACGCCCTTGGGTGTCAGTGGCGAACCCACCATGTCGGAAGCCATGAACATTGCCCCCAGCATCAAGCCACCGGAGAACAGCATGAACATCGGGTCGGCATATTTGTCTGGGTTAATCAGGTACAACACCCCAGAGGTGATAATGACTCCGACGAAAATCCACGCAGGAATCTGCCAATTCATCATCTTGCGGGCAATCAGATACGCCCCACACAGCAAGATCAGCAGCGCTGACGTTTCCCCCGCCGAACCCGCTACCGTCCCCAACAATAAATCCGCTGTCGGGGTTGAAATAGACTGGAATTTCATCATACCCAACGGGGTCGCCCCGCTGAAACCATCCACGGCAACTTGTTTCACCCATTCCGCCGTTTCGGGCGGCATCATCAGGGGCGAGGTCAAGGTGGAAGGCACAAACTCGGTAAAACGTCCGCTGAAAAACGCAGGTGTCCACGTCGTAATCGCTACCGGAAACGCCGCTTGCACAAATGCCCGTCCCGCCAATGCCGGATTGAACACGTTGTAACCAATCCCGCCGAACACCACCTTGGCAATGGCAACACCCGCGAACGCCGCCACCGCCCCCATCCACAGCGGGAAGCCGGGTGGCAGGGTCAATGCCAGCAATAAGCCGGTAATGGTGGACGACCAGTCATTCAAACTGCTGGGCTTGTCGCTCATCCAGTTGAAAAAGCGTTCCGTCCCAAGGCAACTGAGTACTACCACAATGGTCAGCAGCAACACGCTGATACCGAACTGGTACACCGCAAACGCCACGATCGGCAGCAGTGCATACACCACGTTGCGCATGATCATCGGCACATCCTGCGGCTTTTTTACATGCGGCGCGGTGTGCAGAACAATAGGTTTCTGGCTCATGCTTTCCCCTTCATTTCACGGTTGACGCTCTTGGCAATGCGGAAATATTGCACCAGCGGGATATTCGACGGGCACACAAAGCTACAACAGCCGCATTCAAAACAACTGTTGAGGTGGAAATCGCTTTCCATCTGCCCGTATTCGCGGCTGCCCGCCAGCCAACCCATTTGCGCCGGATTGAGGTACATCGGGCAAGCATCCACGCAGCGCCCGCATTTGATGCAAGGGAATACCGTGCCGCTCTGTTCGCCCTGCTTATCAATGAAGGTGCGTTCCTTAAAGATCAGCAAACCGGACGTGCCTTTGGTAATCGGTACATCCAGCGATGCCAGCGCCATGCCCATCATGGGGCCGCCGAGGATAATCTCGTCATGCCCCGCCGTAATGCCGAGCTGTTCGAGGATGAAGCGCACGGGTGTGCCAATTGGGATGAGGTAATTCCCCGCCTTCTCGATATTAGAACCGGTGACGGTAACGACGCGCTCAATCAAGCCTTCGCCTTGCGGCAGCAGTTTGCCGAGTTGCGCCACCGTGCCGACATTGTTGACCACAATGCCGAGGTCGATGGGCAAGCCGCCAGCAGGAACTTCGATGCCCAACAGCGATTTCAGCAGCATCTTTTCCGCCCCTTGGGGGTACTTGGTTTCCACCAGTTCCACCGTGATCGGGTCATCGGGCTTGAGCTTGGCTTTGATTGCTTCAGCAGCATCGGCTTTATTGTCTTCGATGCCGACAATGGCTTTGCTTGCGCCCAAAATGTTGAGGACGTAACGGATACCTTGCAGCAAGGCTTCCGGGTCTTCCAGCATTACCCGATGGTCGCAGGTGAGGTAAGGCTCGCATTCGCAGCCATTGATCACCAGCGTGTGCGCGGCTTTGCCTTCGGGAACGCGCAGTTTGACGTGCGAGGGGAAAGCCGCACCGCCCAGCCCGACCATGCCAGTGGCTTGGACGCGCTGGAGCAGTTCATCCCGTGACAGCCTTTCCAGCGTTACCGGATCGCTGTAGTGCACTTGCTGCGAATCACCCTTGTACACATCAATCACGATGGCAAGCGTTTTAGGGCCTGCCGCGCTCGGCATTAGCCCAATATCACTGACCACACCCGTGGCTGGCGCGTGGACGGGGACGGACATAAACCCGTTTGCCTCGGCAATCACTTGCCCGCGCAGCACTTCCTCACCCACCTTGACCACGGGTTTGGCGGGTGCGCCGATGTGCTGCGACACCGGCACGATCAGGCGCGGCGCGAAAGGCAGCCGCTTGATGGCTTTCCCTTGCGTCGTTTCCTTGTGGTAGTGCGGATGCACCCCGTGTGCAAAGTGACCTTTGCGGAATTTATCAAACAGAGCAAGCATGGTTGTCACCTGTTACGTTACGGTAGGCCGATGTAGGGGCAATCCCCCGTGATTGCCCTTCTTGGAAGAGGGCAGACACGGGGGTCTGCCCCTACATATGACCACGACATCACATTATTGGTATTTCGCAGCCCGCGCTACCAGTTTGTCCACGCCCGCTTCGTTCGGGTTGGACGGCGTACCGGGGTGGATGCAACCTGCCGTGCATTTTTCCGCTGCCTTCACGATGTCTTTGAAAGGGCCGCCCGCTGGATTGAGGACAATCACCTTCTTGGCATCGTTGTAGCCGAAAATGCCTGCATTGATATTGATGCACTCGTCACAAGCGGTACATTCCGGGGTATCGACCCACACTGGTTCGTAACTGCCCGCGTTAGCCACCGCTCCACCCGCCGCTGGCAGCGCACCATTGCCACCACTTGCCAGCAAGCCCGCCGGTACACTACCCACTGCCATGCCCATCAGGGTAGCTGTCAATTGCTGTGCAACTTCGGCTTTGGCTTGCAGCTTGATGGCATCCAGATCGACGACTTGATCCACGCCCGTCAGGGACTTGAGTTGATGCCAGAAACGGCGGCGTTCTTCGGTGGATTTCACCAGCTCTTCCGCTACCAAGACGCGCATCAGGCGGTTTTTGCTGTCGACTGCCCAGATGTACGGGAACATGCCTTCGCGTGCATCCGCATCCATGTCGAGGAACTCGTGCAATTGCACCATATTGTCGTTCCAGGTTTCCGGCGGGGCTTTGCGGAAGCTCTTGCGGAAACGGCCTTCGGTCAGGGCGAAGTCAGCAAAGGTCATCGGCACTTTCATGCTGGCGGTTTTGCCTTTTTCGTCGGTGTATTCCAGCGTGTAAGTCGGCCAGTCGGTGTCGATGGACGGATTGCCTTCGAGGGTCGTGCAATCTTGCAAGGTTTCGCCTGCGTCGGGGTCGAAGCGGAACAGCGGGTAAGCACGGGATTCCACCGCCAGCTTGCTTTGCAGTTCGGATGCGTCATCTGCCACGCCGTGTTCGGGTTGGCATACCGCGTAGATGTTGAACAAGGCAGGGCGGCGGCTGTTCAGACCGTCGATGAAGCCTTCGATCAAATGCGTCATATTGGAAATGGAGCTTTGCAGCACAAACGAGGTGCGGTGCGCCATGCCAATCAGGCTCATTTCCTTGCGGATTTCTGACTTACCTTTGCGTGACTTGCCGTAAGGCGCCATGTCGGACACCTGCCCGATAAAGCCGGAAGTACACGCCTGACCACCGGTGTTGGAATACACTTGCGTATCCAGCACCAGCACTTTGACCGGCACGCCGGACATTAACGCCCGCGACAGGTTTTGGAAGCCGATGTCATACATCGCGCCGTCACCACCGACGGCTACGACGGGCGGGCACAGATGCCATTCTTCATCGTTGAACTGTTTCCAGTCGAAGTAGGTGAAGAAACTGTCATGCGTTGCCGGGTTGTAGCTGTCGCTGAGGATCAGTTCGGCTTTGCGGATGGTGCGGAAACCATCCGCCATTTTCGCCATGTGACCTTCAAAAATACCCATCGCCATTGACGGGGAGTCTTGGAACAAATGGTTGGCCCACGGGAATGGGTACGGGCTGAACGGGAAGGTTGCGCCCCACACCGACGTACAGCCAGTGGAGTTGATAATCCCCATTGAGGCACGCCCTTGCTTGGTTTGACCGTCGGTGTATTTCCACTTCAGGTCACGCAAAGCATCCAGCAGCTTGGTGACATCTTTCAGCCATTGCTGATCCAGCGGGTTGGTTTTGCTGTTAGCTTCCAGTGAATGCGACAGCACACCCAGCGTCAGGTCGTTTTCCTGATTGCTGTCAATGGCACTGCGCAAGGCACTGGTGTTACCGAGGTCGATGTTGCTGGCGAGCATCATGCGTACCTTGGTTTCCAGCTTGCTGATCAGGTCATCGAGCTTGGCTAAATGCTGTTGTACCCGTGGTTGCATCAGTGCGGTCACGGTACTGGTGAACAGGTGGATACTGGTTTTTTCGCCGCAACCCAAGCACGCGCCATCACCCGCCACCATGCCTTGGTAGTTATGCTTGTCGAGCAACAGGGTTTCGAGTGCGCCGACTTTTTCATCCAGACTGTCAATGCGGCTGAATTCTGGGCTGGTCGTAGGCAGGTCGACCCAGAATTTCCATTCTTTGCGCATCCGCTCCACGCTGGTTTCGGTTTGCGGGGCGGCTACCAATGCACCGTCTTCACAGACCTTGACGCATTCCATACAGCCTTTACAGGTGTTGGGGTTGAGGGTCACGGAGAACAAGCCACCACTGCCTTTCGCCTTTTTCTCACGGGTAGAGTAGTAAGGCTTGGTAATAGCAAAGCGGAAATCACCGATAGTGGCGAGCAAGCGGCTGAATTCGCGCTCCAGACTCTCTTTCTCTTTGCCTTCCAGCGGGGATTCTGCCAGCGTTTCCAGTACTGCGTGGTCGATCAATTGGCTGACGTTGGCGGCTTCGCCGTTTTGGTCAATCAAGTCACGCAGTTTCTTTTCGACGGTACGCACTTCACGGCGCAAGAAACGGGTCGGGTTGCCGCCGCGTTCGATGGTCATAATGGCGGAGTTGAATACATCGCTGACAGAATTCACCAGCCCCGGAATCGCGCTATCCGGGCACACGCTGTAGCAGTTACCGCAAGCGGTGCAGTTTTCCGGCTTGTATTCAGGATACTCGAAGCGGATTTGGGTCATGTCGCGATAGACACCCGTCGCCACCGGCATCAAGCTCAACGCCATGTACGGGTCAGCAAGGTTGCCGTTGCCTTTGCCCTCGATGTAGAAGTTGCCGGTCTGTTCCCAGAAACGGTGGATGTCGGAAATGCGCCCGTCGCCTTCTGGCAATTGCTTGAGCATGAGCGGCAAGGAGCTGGCTTGTTTGCGCACCGCTTCCGGTGTCAAGCCGACTGGCTTGTCAGTGATTTCGACGATTTCATCGAAGCCACGGCGTACCACTTTGAGGTTGTCTTCCACGACCCGTGCGCCTTTTTTGCCGAACTTGTCCAGCAACTGCTTTTCGATAGCAGAGAACAGCGTGTCGCGGGTCATATTGTTACGCGCCATCAACGGCGATGCGGCGAAGAATGCGCCTTGGAAAGCGTTACCCTGCATACGGAATTGCAGTTCGGCGTTGGAGGCTTCTTCCCGCGCAATCTTGAATCCGTCGAGGTAGAAGATGCGGATGTCATGTTCCACGATGTATTTCTGTGCCTGACGCGGAATTTGCGCCCAGACTTCAGCCGCTGTTTCCAGACTGCTTTGAATAATGAATACGCCGCCTTTGTCCAGCCCATGCAGCGGGTTGGAGTGTAGGAATACGTTCGGGTCGGGCGACAACACCACGTCAACGTAGTGGTATTCGCAGCTCAAACGGATCGGTTCAGGAGCAGCAGAGAGGTAGTACGTGGTCGGCTGACCTTTCTTTTCCGAACCGTATTTGGGGTTGGCTTTGATGTCGAAACCGAGCAGGTCGTACAAGGTCATCGCCAAGTTTTTACCGGTGGTGATTGCGCCCCAGCCGCCGACGGAGTGCATCCGCACGGTGATTGAGCCTTTTGGCATCAGGTTGGGGTTTTCGCTGCCATACACCGACAAATCTTTGATTTGCGGGTAACGGCTCAGCAGGTCATTGAAATACACTTCTTGGCGTGGAGTCGCGGCGGTGCGGTAGAAGTCGATACCCAGATAGAAGAAACGCTTGTGTTTGCCGTTGGGCAGCATGTTTTCGATAGCGCCGATAATGCCATCCGGTTGCAAGTCGCGGCTTCCTAGCCCGTAGCAGCCGGAATAGAGGGCGGGTGCGTCGCCGTTTTTGTAGTTAGCATACAGCGGGTAAGGCAGTTCGCCCCGCGCCGCGAAACCGTTTTCCATGCTTTTGGTGAGGGCAGCGCGGACTTCACGCATCACCGGCAAATCTTCTGCCAGTGGTTGGTCGGTACGTTCCAGCACCACGCAGCCTTTTTTGCCTTGCAAGGCTTTGCTGATCAAATCACCGGGGAACGGGCGGTACATGGTGAGGTTGATCACGCCCACTTTGAGCTTGCGGGTTTCACGCAGGTAATCAGCAACCGCTTCCGCCTGCACGATCATGCTGCCTTGCCCCAGAATCACGTAGTCAGCGTCATCACAGCGGTATTCGGCAATGCGCCCGTAGTAGCGTCCGGTGAGGCTGGCGTATTCCGCCATCACGTTTTCGGACAGGTCGCGGATGTGGTCGAAGAAGTACGGGCGTTGTGCCGCCGTTGCCTGCATATAGGCATCTTGGTTTTGTACCGTACCCGCCACCATTGGGTTATCCACTGTCCACACTTCGGGGACGCGGCGGCGTTTCGGGCCGTAAATCATTTCCTGCGCCGGAGTCGGGCAGTCGATCATGTCAGCGGGGTTGCCGAGGAATTCTGCAATCAGTTCGCGTTCCGGCACTTGTAGCGGTTCGATCAAATGAGTGGTGAGGAAGCCGTCTTGCGCCACCGCAGCCGGTGTCAGGGAGAGTTCGGCAATCTTGCGCCCGATCAGGTTGAGATCCGCCGCTTCTTGCGCGTTCTTGGCAAAAATCTGGAAGAAACCGGTGTCGTCGATGCAGTGGTAGTCATCATGCCCGCAGTGTACGTTGAGGCTGGCTTTGGTAATGGCGCGGCAACCGATATTCAACACGTAAGGCAGACGTTTACCGACGGCGGCATATAAGGATTCGTGCATGAATGCCACGCCTTGTGCCGATGAAAAGTTGGTTGCCCGCAAGCCCGTCATCGACATACCTGCCGTGACGGCTGCTGCCGCGTGTTCGGATTCCGGTTCAACGAAAATCAACGGCTGACCGGCGTTATTGATGTGACCTTTCGCGACTTCTTCCGCCCAGTATTCGCCCATCTGGGTGGAAGGGGTAATCGGGTATGCACCTGCCGCGTCGGATGCCTCGCGTTCGCACATGATGACGGCGGCGTTGCCGTCCATTGCCATGCGTGTACCGGGGTACTTGACGGTAGGAGGTGTAGGTTTTTTGCTTCCGAACATGTTGACTGCCTCTCAGAGTGAGAAATTTTAAAGGGTTATGCTTGACCGATGGGCAATGCCTGTTTTCTGATGACAGGTTTTGCTTTCAAGCCTTTTTCGATGTTCCCTTTGTCATCCAGCCATACGATGGCACCGGTGGGGCAACGCTGGATGCTGACCTTGGAGGCTAGGGAATTCTTACTGTAATCAATCACTGCCAGGTTATCCCTGATCGTTATTAATCCCTCTGGGGAATCGGTGGCGCAACGCTCGCAAGCGGTGCAAGCGACTTCGCATTCGGCTTCTGCCGCGTCCGCGAAGTGTAAATTCTTGCAGGCTACCCACAGTTGATGACTGATGGGGTGTAGTTCAAACAGGTGTTTGGGGCAAATATCCACGCAATCGCCACAGGCGGTGCATTTAGCAGCATCGACCACGGGCAGACCGTGTTTATCCATCGTAATCGCGTCGAAATCGCAGACATCGGCGCAATCCGCCATGCCGAGGCAGCCCCACGTACAGCCTTTGCCACCGCCGCCAATCAGCGCGGCAGCGCGGCAGGAATGGATACCCTCGTATTGGGCGCGGGTGTAAGCAACGTGTGTACCGCCTGCACAGGCGAGGCGGGCAATGCGCTTTTCTTGATCGCCGAGTGAAACACCGAGAAATTCGGCAATGGCGACGTTGTTAGCAGGCGCATTAACGGTGCATTGTCCCGGTTGGACTTCGCCGGTAATCAGCTTTTCGGCAAAGACGCGGCAACCGGCTTGACCACATGCACCACAATTGGCGTGCGGCAGGGCAGAATCCACCTCGTCGATGCGCGGATCTTCGTACACAAACAGGAAACGGTTCGCGATTGCCAGCAGAACGGCGAGTGAAACGCCCAATGCCAGCATGTAACCAAGGGCAACCAAGGTGTCGGTGGAGAACAAGCTGGAGTCAATCACGATAAATGTCCTATTTTAGGGAAATACGCTATTTAAATTACCCAAAATTGTGCGTCGCAATAATGATCTAGATCAATGTTTTACCCTGCATTGCACAAGACAAAAGAGATAGGATGTGCTAGCTAAAATGGATAGGGGGGAGATAGGTGTACTGCTATAGGGCCTATAATCCCTCCGCCGCGAATCGCCACCGTTTATCCTCCCACTTGCTGCCCTGCTGGTTTATTTGCGTAGAATCATCGGTATATCAACCAACCTGCGTGGCTATGTATGCGTGTCAGATTACTATCGCTGTTGTTAATGCTCGGTCTTGCGAATGTGTCGGTGCAGGCGGAAATTTACCGCTGGGTGGATGCTGACGGTAAGACAGTCTACGGTGATAACCCGCCCGAAAAAGGTGCTGCCAAACCCGTGAATTTGCCGTTGCTGACCGTGGCAGACAGCCCCGCTCCCAAACCCGTCCAAGCTAATCCCGATGCCGCACAAACCGCAGGCAAAAAAGCCGGAGATGAGGCGGAAGCCTATTCGGATTTCAAAATCACTTCACCCACGGCAGAAGAAGCGATCCGCGCCAATGAAGGGACGCTAGCGGTCAGTATTTCCTTGAAACCGCAATTGAAAGCGGGTGATGGGGTGACGTTGTATCTGGACGCGAAACAGGTCGCCACGGGTGCATCCCTGTCGTTCAACCTGACCGACGTCGAGCGCGGCGAACACAGCGTGTTTGCGGTATTGAACGACGCAGGCGGCAATATTATTCAGAATACCGAACCCGTTAAATTCAGCGTATTGCGCTTCTCGGCGCTGCAAGGGCAATAAGCACCTCGCGTCGGCTTAGTGACGCACCCCGAAAATCGCCGTACCAATGCGCACGATGGTCGCGCCTTCGGCAATCGCTGCTTCCATGTCGTCGGTCATGCCCATTGAGAGCGTATCTAGCGCAAAGCCTTGTGCAATCAGACTTTCCTGCAAATGGCGTACTTGCGCGAACACGGCGCGTTGCCGTTCAACATCCGGTTCGGGGGCGGGAATCGCCATCAAACCCCGCAAGCAAATCCCCGGTAAGCCTGCCACTTGCGCTGCCAGTTCCGGCAAAGCTGCGGGTGCTACGCCTGATTTGCTGGCTTCATCGCTGATATTCACCTGTAAGCAGATATTAATGTCCGGTGCATCCGCTGGTTTTTGTTCGCTTAAGCGTTGTGCAATCTTGACACTATCCACCGAATGTACCCAACGCGCCGTGGCTGCAATCAAGCGCGTTTTATTGGACTGAATCGGGCCAATGAAATGCCATTCGATGCCACGCCCGGCTAATTCAGCCGCTTTTTCCACCATTTCTTGCACATAATTCTCGCCAAACTGGGTTTGCCCCGTGGCAATAGCTTCGCGGATGCTGGCGGCGGGATGTTTTTTACTGACGGCTAGCAACTCTACGCTGCCTGCTTCTCGACCGAAATGCTGTTCGGCAGCACGGATGCGTTCGCCGATTGTCTGGATATTGTCACGGATTGTCATGGTATGTGTTACTTTCCTTATTAATCACTGAACTAAACCCACAATGTGAATTATAACAATAATGGATATTACCCAACTGCTGGCGTTCAGCGTCAAAAACAATGCGTCCGACTTGCACTTGTCGGGTGGGATGCCACCGATGATCCGTGTCGATGGCGAAATGCGCAAGATTAACTTGCCTGTCCTCGACCACAAACAAGTTCACGCACTGGTCTACGACATCATGAACGATTACCAGCGCAAAAACTATGAGGAACATTGGGAATGCGACTTCTCGTTTGAGATCCCCGGTGTGGCACGTTTTCGTGTGAATGCGTTTAACCAAAATCGTGGTGCGGGCGCGGTCTTTCGTACCATCCCCAGCAAAGTGTTGACTTTGGATCAACTGGGTGCACCCAATATTTTCCGCAAGATTTCCGAAAATCCGCGTGGTTTGGTGCTGGTTACAGGCCCAACGGGTTCGGGCAAATCCACCACCTTGGCGGCAATGGTCGATTACAAAAACGACACCGATTACGGGCATATTCTCACCATCGAAGACCCGATTGAATTTGTGCACGAAAGCAAAAAAAGCTTAGTCAACCAACGTGAAGTGCACCGTGATACCCGTGGGTTTGAAGCGGCGTTACGTTCCGCGTTACGTGAAGACCCGGATACCATTCTGGTGGGGGAAATGCGTGACTTGGAAACCATTCGTTTGGCACTGACCGCCGCTGAAACGGGGCATTTGGTGTTTGGTACGTTACATACCACGTCCGCTCCCAAAACCATTGACCGTATTGTGGATGTGTTTCCAGCGGCAGAAAAAGAAATGGTGCGTTCGATGCTCTCCGAATCCTTGCAAGCGGTGATCTCGCAAACCTTGCTGAAGAAAAAAGGCGGTGGGCGCGTGGCAGCACACGAAATCCTTATCGGTACGCGGGCGGTACGTAACTTGATCCGCGAAAACAAGATTGCACAAATGCGTTCCGCGATGCAAACCGGACAAAATGAAGGGATGCAAACACTCGACCAGTCGCTGAAAAATCTGGTGATGAAAGGGTTGGTGGATCGTGAAACCGCTCGTCGCAAAGCCGAAAACCCGGACAGTATTTAATAGAGGTAATGTATGGATCGCGATGCCGCCGTTAGTTACGTGCATAAATTGCTGGCTACGATGTTGGAAAAAAGTGCTTCTGACTTGTATATCACGGCAGATGCTGCACCTTCCGCCAAAATTTCCAGCGAAATGGTGCCGCTGACGACGCAGGCATTGAACGAGCAAAATGCCCGCATGTTGGTGCGTGCCATTATGAATGACCGCCAGCTCAAGCAGTTTGAGGAAGAGATGGAGTGTAACTTTTCCATCAGCTTGCCCGGCAAGGCGCGGTTTCGTGTGAATGCCTTCACGCAGCGCGGGTGTGCGGGCATGGTATTGCGGCATATTCCGAGCCACATTCCGGGTTTGAAGGATTTGGGTTTGCCCCCCGTGTTACGTGACATTGCCATGACCAAACGCGGTTTGGTGATCATGGTGGGGGCGACGGGTTCGGGGAAATCGACGACCCTCGCATCGATGGTCGATTTTCGCAATACTAATTCCAAAGGGCATATCATCACCATTGAAGATCCGATCGAATTCGTGCACCAGCATAAGGGATGCTTGATTACTCAGCGTGAAATCGGCGTGGATACCGCCAATTACGAAATCGCGATGAAAAATACATTGCGGCAAGCACCTGACGTGATTTTGCTTGGGGAAATTCGTGACCGCGAGTCGATGGATTACGCGATTGCTTACGCCGAAACAGGGCATTTGTGTTTAACGACTTTGCACGCGAACAGTTCCAACCAAGCGATTGACCGCATTATTAACTTTTTCCCTGAAGAGCGGCGTAGCCAGTTATTGATGGATTTATCGCTGAACTTGAAAGCGGTGGTGTCGCAACGCTTGGTACGCAAAGCCAAAGGGGAAGGGCGCTTGGCGGCGGTGGAAGTGGTGATCAATACCCCGCTGATGGCGGATTTAATCCTCAAAGGCGATGTGCCGGGGATGAAAACGCTGACCTCGAAATCGCGTGAACACGGGATGCGTACCTTCGACCAAGCCTTGTTTGATTTGATCGAAGCGCGGCAAATCACCGTGCAGGAAGCCTTGCGCCATGCCGATTCACAAAACGATTTACGCTTGCGCCTCAAACTGGAAAGCCGTTTCAGCAAAGAAAACGACTTCTTCAAGGGGTTAGATGATTTGGCGATTGAACCCATGGAGAACGCCCGCTAATGACCGTCATGACCGAAGCCGATTTACGCATTACCCCATTGTTAAACATGATGGTGAAGCAAAGTGCCTCCGATTTGTATTTGACCACCGGGGCGCACGCCACGCTCAAAGTACGCGGACAATTGCGGCGGATTAGCCGTGACCCGATGAAGCCGGGCACGATTCGCCAGTTGGCAGAAGAAATTCTTACTGCCACCGAAATTGAATCTTTCTTTACCGATCGTGAATTAAATAAAGGTTTTTCGCTGAAAGGCATTGGGCGCTTTCGCATGAATTTCTATTTTCAGCGCGGCGAAGTGTCGATGGTGATTCGGCATATTCGTTCCGATATTCGTACACCTGAAGATTTAAAATTGCCGGAGGTGCTGAAAAAATTGGTGTTGCAAAAAGAGGGTATGTTGCTGTTTGTGGGGTCGACCGGTTCGGGTAAATCGACCTCGATGGCATCGTTGATTCAATTTCGCAACGAAAATCACTTTGGACACATTCTGACGATTGAAGACCCGATTGAATACACCTTCCGCCACGGTAAATCCATTATTGGGCAGCGCGAAGTGGGTTTTGATACCTTAAGTTACGCGAATGCCATGCGTGAGGCGATGCGCGAAGCACCCGATATGATTATGGTCGGGGAGGTGCGTGATACCGAAACGATGGATGCGGTGTTGGGTTTTGCCGATACGGGGCATTTGGTGTTGTCGACCTTGCACGCGACCAATGTGATTCAAGCGTTGGAACGGATGCTGTATTTATTCCCTAGCGAAAACAAAGGGCGCGTGTTGATGGATTTATCCTTAAACCTGCGCGGTATTGTGGCGCAACGCTTGATTCCCGATGACAAAGACGGGCTGCATTTGGCGGCGGAAGTGCTGGTGAATACGCCGTATGTGGCGGAATTGATCCGTACTGGGCAGTTTGGCGAGCTGAAAAGCATTATTGCCAAAGGCACGGTGGATGGAATGCAAACCTTCGATCAAGCACTGTACCAACTCTACAGCGATAAGCACATTAGCAAGGTAACGGCACTGGAGTACGCGGGTTCACGCAATGATTTGGAATGGCAAATCAATTTCGGCGCACAAGAACAGCTCAAGGGGGGCGTGCCGGATGAGGCTGATTTTAATCATGGCTTGCCAGAAATGGTTTAAGTCGCCGGAAATGTCACCACAGGTACAGTCAAGTAAGCGCGTAAATCGTTCAGGTTATCCATGCTCTCCGGCAACGACTGGCGGTTGTTGAGGATGACACCCGCAAACGGTACGCGGCGTTGCTGGATGGCTTCGGCAGCGAGCAATACGTGATTAATGCAGCCCAGTTTGTTCTCTGCCACCAGTACCACCGGTAAGCCCAAAATCTGCGCCAGATCCGCGTTTAAGCCGTCATCGGCAATCGGTGAATAGAAACCGCCCGCCCCTTCGACATATAAAAATTGGCGCTTATCCCAGCGTGTCGGGCAGGTGGCGGCCAGGGTTTGCAAGGTTAAGTGTTTGCCGACTAAGTGCGCTGCCCGTGGGGGCGAGATCGCGGCGCTGAAGCGATACGGGCAAATACTGTTATCGAGTTCCAACCCCGCCGCATTCGCGAGTTGCCACGCATCGGTTTGCTGAATGTCGGCATTCCAACCAGATTCGACGGGTTTGCGCGGGATAACCTCACGTCCCAATACACGCAAGGTGTGAATCAATTGTTTGCCTACCCACGTTTTGCCGACGTTGGTGTCTGTGCCAGTCATGAACATGCCCTTGCCGTTCAGTAGTTCCGATGCTTCCAGCCAGTGAGCCAGAGAGGGAACAATCATACCCATGCCATTACCTTTGATTTCCTGTGGTGGTGTTTTACGTATTTTTTATGAACACCTATCATGTGAAGCTTTGTACTTGAAAATCAAGTCATTTTGATGAAATAACTTTTAACCTTTGGTTGATAATCGTGCGTTTCTCCGCAGTGACGCGGCATAACCGTAACTATAACGTATCATTTGTGATGATACCCTGTCGTGTTGGAGCAGGGTTTTACCTCCTAAATGAATGTTTACAAAGTGAGCGATACCAGTGTTAGCGTCATTGCTCAGGGCTGATGCTAGGTAGTTGTACTGCGGTCTGCACAAATGATACTTACCCTGCTGCACACTTAATGATAGATTTATCTTATTAGCTTGAACCATTTTGATTAAATATACGTCTTATAGTTTGATTATTAAACTATTTTGATGATATTCAATAAATTTAATAAATAATAGCTTGCTTGGTAAATAATAATATGATGAAAAGGTTCACCCTCACGTTGGGCGGCTGTGTGCTGCTTGCTAGTGCAACATTGGTCATGGCAGAACAGCGTTGTAACACTCATCTGCCAGCGTCTACGCCTACGCAGCGTTTTAATGATCACGGCAATGGCACGGTAACGGATTCCCGTAGCGGTCTGACGTGGAAAAAGTGTTTAGAAGGGCAAGACGGGCGCGAGTGTAGCGGCAGCCCTCGGCGTATGTCATGGGACAAAGCAGCGGATACGGCGCAAGCGGGATGGCGTTTGCCGACCTTGGCGGAGTTACGCGGTCTGGTCGAGCACCGTTGCACTGCTCCGGCGGTCAATTTGGAGATTTTCCCACACATGCGTGCGGTGGGCGTATGGTCGAGTGACCAATCTGACCCACGCGCTTGGAGTCTGGATTTTTCCAAGGGCAAAGCCTATGAAAACTTCAAGGGCGCGGGTATGTATGTTCGCTTGGTGCGCAATCGCTAACCGTTCCTTTAAACTTATACAAACTTAACCAAGGTCAAGTTTGCGGTTAAATTCCTGCTTCATTGGGGCTGGTTTCGTCTTCGGCTTGCGCCCAAGACCAGCGCCTTCCCCTCCACAGGCCGACACCGTGGAACTCACGGCGTGGTTGCTGAGCGTAGCCGAAGCATACTCTTGCAAATTCTTGGCAGCGTTTACGTCACGGTCATGGACTGCACCGCAAACGGGGCAAGTCCATTCACGTATCGATAGTGGTAATTTGTCCACTTTATGCCCACAGCCGGGGGCAGAACAAGTCTTGCTGGAGGCAAAAAACCGATCAGCCACCACCACCACACTGCCCCGCATTCCCGCCTTGTATTCCAGTTGACGGCGAAACTCGAAAAACCCCATATCACTGATGGCACGGGATAAATGGCGATTTTTCACCATGCCCGATACGTTCAAGTCTTCAATGCCGATGGTGTGGAAACGGCGGGTTAAATCCGTAGTGAGTTGGTGCAAACTGTCTTGGCGGATGTTGGCTATCTTGGCGTGAAGCCTTGCCAGTTTTGCCTTGGCTTTGTGGCGGTTGGCACTGCCTTTGACCTTGCGCGACAGGCTGCGGGATAGCCGTTTTAGGCGTGAAAGCAAGGCTTTATGCGGCTTTGCTCCTGTAACTTTTTCCCCCGTTGATAACGTTGCCAGTGCGGATACGCCCAAATCCACCCCCACCGTGCCTTGGTTTTCGGCAGGCGGGAGGTGGTTTTGATCCGTATCCACGGTGATGCTGGCGAACCACTGGTCAGCGGTGCGGGAAACCGTGGCAGAGAGGATTTTACCGGAAAAGCGTAACGTTTCCCGCATCCGTACTAACCCAAGGTTGGGAATGCGGATGCGGCAACCGTCGATGGCAAACTGGTCATTGGTAAGAGTGAAACTGTCGCGGCTTTTGCCTTTCTTTTTGAATTGCGGGTACTTGGCACGTCCTGCAAAGAAGTTTTTGAAGGCTGCGCCGAGTTGGATAATTGCCATTTGCGGGGCATTTTTGGTGACTTCCAGCATCCACGGGAATTGTTCGCGCTTGATGCTGTTGAGTTGGCGACGTAGCAACATCTGGTTGGGCTTTGGCTGGCTGTTGTCTTCCTTCCACGCCGCGTATTGGATTTGCCATTCCGCCAATGCCCAGTTGTAGGCAAACCGCGCTGTACCTGCGGCTTTCGCCAAGTACGTGGCTTGTTTATTGTTGGGGTCTAGGCGGATTTTGTGGCTGATAATCATGAGGGATAGGATGCAATACAGCAGATTTTGTGTCTAGGGGTGGGTGTTTTTGATGTTGCTATCGACAGATGAACGGTAGTCTGTGCCTTACAACTTCTCCAAAATGACAAAGATTGGAGAAGTTTGGGTGGGTTTTGTGGTAGCTGCTTCAAACCCTGTGGGTAGAGGCCGAAGACCAGCAACTGGTATATCTAACACTAACAAACCCGACCCACGAGAGGATGCTACAATCGGGCAAAGCAGCCTGTTTGGAGATGATTCATGAACCTCACGCACCTCATGCAACGCATTCGTTTGGGCGAAGACTCCACGTTGGAACTCAAACAGATTACCCTCAGAGACGGTAAGAACCTCGAACCGCATCCTGATGGTTTATCCGATGAATTGGCAGCTATGGGTAACGCCAGCGGTGGCTTGATGGTCTTTGGGGTCGATGATAAAACGCGCACCGTCACGGGGATTCCCGCTGAACATCTGGATCGGGTGGAAACATGGCTGACGGCGATTTGCACCGACCGTATTAAACCACCACTGGAAGTTGTCACTCATCACCTCGAATTACTGGATGCAAGTGGACAATTACAAGCCGTGATTGTTGCAGAAGTGCCGCGTAGTTTGTGGGTTCACCAAAGTGCTAATGGCTATTTCAAACGCATTGGGCACGCCAAACGCGAAATGCAGCCGGATATGCTGGCACGCTTGTTTCAACAGCGTAGTCAGGCGCGGATTGTGCGCTTTGAAGAGCAGGTTGTTCCCAAGGCTCATTTTGACGACCTCGATGCGTTGTTGTTACGCCGTTTCATCAAGCCCGATCAAGGCGACATCATCACGCAACTGGCACGGCTACACCTGATTGATAACCGTGATGGTGAAGCCCTGCCCACCATAGCTGGGGTGTTACTCTGTACGCTAGACCCTGCAAAATGGTTACGCAACGCCGAAATTCTGGTTGTCGCCCATACTGGGGTGCGCAATGACCCTAACGAACAGATCGATGCGCAGGAAATCCGTGGCCCACTGGATCGGCAAATCTTGGATGCTTTTCATTTGTGCGCCGTAATATGACTACTGCCGCTCGCAAACCGTTAGGCAGGGTTGATTATCCCCAATACCATTTGGGAGCGGTGTTTGAAGCGCTTGTGAATGCAGTGGCGCATCGGGATTATTCCTTGCACGCGCAACGTATCCGCTTGTTTATGTTTGCCGATCGGCTGGAAATCCATTCACCGGGCGCATTACCCAACACCTTGTCGTTGGAATCCATGAGTCGTTTGTCCGTGCCACGCAACGAAATCCTCGCCAGCTTATTTTCCCGTTACTATCCAGTGGATGAGGTTGACTTAGGCAAAAGTTACCTGATGGACAGGCGCGGTTTTGGCGTGGAAATGATCCTGCGTGAAAGCGAAAAACTGTCAGGCAAACTTCCCCAGTACGAATCGGTCAGCGATCTGGAGCTGTGCCTGACGCTTTATGCCCAAGCGTTGCCCACAGTGGCAACACCCTGACACGCCAATAAACGTTGCCTGATATTTGGCTTAAGGCAGCAGCAAGCTCACCCAATACTGGCTGCTGGTTTCGGTTATATCCAAAATCCCCTGTGGGTAGAAGCCGAAGACCAGCACCAGTATCACGATCAGCAGCAGGACACCGAGTTCGCGCCGCTTCAAATCAGGTGCATCACGGATAATAGCGTGACGCGCTTCACCCAAAAATGCCTTGCGGTAGAAATTCAGGAAATACGCCGCGCCCAATATGACCACAAACAATACTACCAACCCTGCGCCGGTATGCACTTCCAAAATGCTCACGATCAGCAAAAATTCCGCCGGAAAACCGCTGGTGGCAGGCATCCCGATCCCCGCCAAGCCGAGGAAAAAGAACAGCGATGCTAGCAACGGCATCGACTTCGCCACCCCGCCCAAACTCAATAATTCCGTCGAACCCGTGCGCTGATGCAAGAATCCCGTGATCAGGAACAACCCACCCGCAATCAGGGTGAAGTTCAGCAATTGGAAGATCGCGCCCTGCATTCCCTGCGGGCTAAACGAAGCAATGCCCAGCACCACCAAGCCGACGTGGCTTAACGAGGAAAACGCCAACATGCGCCGCAAACTGGTTTGGCTTAACGCGGCGACTGCGCCATACAGCACGCCAATCATCCCCAAACCCACCAAAATCCAGCGGAATTCCAGTGCCGCTTCCGGCACGAGTGGCAAGCCAAAGCGTAATAAACCATACGCGCCCACTTTCAAGCCCGTCAGTAACGCTACCGTGGTCGCAGGCCCTTCTTGCGCCACCACGGGTAACCACGTATGCAGCGGAAACAACGGCACTTTGATCCCAAACCCGACCAATAACAGGAAGAACACCACGATTTGAACGTCTTTACTGTGGCTACCTGCCAGCAAATCCGTGTAGGAAAAACTCAGCTCCGTGGAATTATTCAGCGCCAACACCACAAAACCGACCAAAATCGGCAAGCCCCCCGCCAGCATAAACAAGCTGTATTTCACCCCTGCATAGCGGCGATTAGCTCCGCTGCCCCACAAACTGAGCAGGAAGAACAGCGGCAGCAAGGTCATTTCCCAGAACAGGAAAAACAAAATCGTATCCAGCGACGTGAAAATGCCCATGATGGTGCATTCCAGCATTAATAGCAGCGCAAAATAAAACTGGCGCATGGTGCGAATCGCGTTCCACGATGCCAAAATCACCCCAATAAATAGCAGCGCGGTAAACGGTAAAAACAGCACCGACAAGCCATCCACGCCCATGAAATAGTGGATACCCAAACTCGGCATCCACGGTGTTTTTTCCACAAATTGGAAGCCGGTTTGTTGTGGGTCAAAGCCTGCCACAATCACCAGCGTCACGCCCAGCGTTAGCACCGCTGTGGTTAATGCCGCCAAGCGTGCTTCTTTACCCGGCATTAGGGCGGTTAAAATTGCGCCCAACGGCAACATCAAAATCAGCAAGCTTAACCACGGAAAATTCATACTCGTTAAACCATCCATCAGTGACCCCCTCCGTGTACTGCGCCGGTATATTCAGCAAACAATGCCGCCAATCCGCTAATTGGCTCGCCAATTAACGCAATCCACGGGGCGGAATAAAAGCCTGCCACCACTGTCACCACAATCACAATACCCGCCATCAAGGTTTCTGCCGGATAGGTCGGGCTGGTATCCCAGCGGCTGGTATCCATCCCCGGTGTTGCTAAAAAGGCTTGTTGGAAAGCGCGTAATAAGAAACCCGCAGCGACTAAGTTACCCAATGCCGCCGCCACCGTGACGACTGCACCAAAGCTTTTGATCGAACCTTCCAACACGAAATGCACCGCATCAAACCCCGGTGTTCCCGGCATTCCCACGACCGCCAGACCTGCCACCAAAAACGCCAAGCCGACAATGGGGATGTAGTCCAACATGCCGCCCAATTTGTGCAGCCGCGTGGTGCGCGTGCGTTGCCACACCATGCCCGTCATTAGAAGCAAGCCCGTAATCGCCAAGCCAAAGTTCAACGCCAGTAAGACCGCGCCTTCAAACGCCATACGGTGCAAACTGAACAAACCAATCGTCAAAATCCCTGTGTGGCTGATCACCGCAAACGCCAGCAATTCCCGCAACGTGCGTTGGCGCATTGCCAAAAAGGCTGCATAAAATACCCCGGTGGATGCAAACACTGTTGCCACCCAATGCCATTCCCACACCGCATGAGGTACGATGGGGAACACAAAACGCAGCAAGCCGTACACCCCCACTTTCAAGCCCAGCAAATAAATCGGTGCAACTGCCACATTGCCATGCAACATAAACGCAGGCAGCCAGCCGTGAAACGGGAATATCGGAATCCGTATCGCCAACGCGTAGAACAGCGCGAAGAACACCAGCGTGCCTACCATGTCATGCTTACCGAAACCCAGTTGCGATAACTCGTACAGGCTAAAGCTCCAGCGCCCTGCGTTCGCATCGGCGTAATTCCAGCCCAGTACCAGCGTTCCAAACACCATCAGCAGCAAGCCCACCACCATGAATTGCAGGTAACGGGCGAGTGTCGGTTGAATGTCGTGGAAGGTCGACCAGCGCTTCGTCAAATAGCCCACCAAGACCACTTCCAGAAACGACATGGTGGTAAACCATAATAGATCCACCGTCACGAATTGGCTGGTGACGACCGCTTGAATCATCATCATCACCGCCAGAATTGAGCTTTCGTGTAAGCGCCGCACCAGCACAAACGCCACACTCAGCAAGCTGATCAAGCTAGTGAGCAAGACAAACATGACCCCGATACCATCCACCGCCGCGTGGTAGTGGAATGCACCCCACAACGGCACATTTTCCGCAAACTGCATCACCCCAGCGGGTTGGTGAATATCGAATTGCTGATACAAACCCATCGCCAGAAACATTTGCGCCAGCGACATAATGCCCGCTAGCGCAATCGCGGCATGACCGCGCACTTTGATCAGCACCAATCCCGTTACAAGCGGCAGCAATTGCAACATGGTCAGCAAGGGCTTGGTTGCCATTAATTCAGAAAAAATCATGTGTAGACTACCCCCGGAAAATGACAACCAGCGTTGCAAAAATCAGCAACACCAGATAACGTGGTTGGGTCAGCAGGCGCTCGATCCTATCCAAGTACCGCCCCAATGTGTCCAAGGTGGTTTTGGCTTTGCCGCCGCCACTTTGCAAGAGCAAACGGTGTTCAAACCATTCCAAGTGTTCCGCCACCCATTGCATCAGCTTGCCCAAGAAACCCGAACCGACACCGATGCTGCTTTCCACCCGCATTCGCCCTTGCTGCATCGCCTGCATATCGGCAAGCGTTGCCATGCTGCTGTGCGGGCTGGGTGTGCCACTGAGTTTATCGAGAATCTGCCCATCGAACACTTGGGTTTCCTGTGAAATCGCCAAGGTTGGTTTGATTAGCAACCAATCCGCCAACGGGTCAAGCCAGAAGCGTTGCAAGGCTGCATTGTGCAACCAACGCTGTTTGCGCAACCACAGCGGCGCAGGCGGGGCAGCTTGCCATTGCGTATGCAGCGCGAAGGAAGGCGAATGCAAAAACTGATACGCTCGCCACACCGCGTGCCACAGCAAATGCAGCAACGCCAGCGTGTACCAACCGAGCGCAATTTCGACCAACATCAAACCCGTTTGCGCCAAGGTTGAAAACATCAGCGAGGTTTTAATGTCGGTTTGCGCCAAGCCTCCCAACCAGCCATAGAGCACGGTGAGAATACCCACACTCAGCAATAAGGCTTGCAAGACGGGGGCTTGCTCCAGCAGCGGATGAATACGCAGTAATAAGAAGATGCCCGCGTGTACCATCAGCGAGCCGTAAAACACGGTGCTGGACGGTGTGGGGCCTTCTAATGCACGGGTAATCCACGCCGAAAACGGGAATTGCGCCGATTTCACCAAGGCAGCGGTCATAAAGCCGAGTGCCGCCACGCCGACCAGCAAGCTGGATTTGTCAGCGGGTGTCGTCAGCACCACCGCCCATTCCGTGGTACGAAACAGCGAAAACGCCATGAACATACCGAGCATAAACCCTGCATCACCCATCCGATTGGTGACAAACGCACGCGTTGCATTCGTGGTGGCGGTGCGGCTTTGCCAGTTATAGCCGATCAGCAAATACGAACTTGCCCCCGCCAATTCCCAGCCCACAAACGCCAGCAAGGCACTGCCGGACAGCGCAATCAAATACATGGCAGCAGTGAAAATGCCCATTACCATAAAAAAGCGTTGGAAGCCTGCTTCCCGATGCAAATAATTTACCGAAAAGCGTGTCACTAACAACGTGATCACCCCCACCAGCGTTGCCATGCTCAAGCTCAGATGATCCAGTGTAAAGCTAATGCTGGCGTTGTAGATACCGCTGTGCAACCACGGCAACACCACCACGTCACGGCTACCGTTTAGCCAGTAATGCACATCCGCCCACAGCACCAGTAACAGGCTTAACAGGCTGGCGACTTGCAATAAACCAGCGGCAAAACGTTCGCCATCATCCCCGCGACTCCAGCGAAACAGCCGATCCATTGCCAGCAATAAAGCTGCCAGCAAGGGCAGGGCAGGAATCAATAACAGCATGACATTAGGCATGGTTCACCTCCAGCGCCGAAGAACCCCGCACTGCCGCAGGCGGTAAATGCCCATGATGCCCCGCGTACCAGTCGCGGGAATGCTGCACTTGCGGCAATTGATGTACCGAACCGCGCCATTGCACAAAGCCCTTACCGGGTTGGAAAACGTGGATTTCATTGCGATCCGGTGGTTTCGCTGCCAGTAACACCCAGCCGTTATCCAGTAAGCGCCGCAAATACTCATGGCGTTGGTAAATCGCTACCAGCGTGTCAATGTCCGCTTCGGCAATCGCCAGCAAGCGCATGGGTTCGTGCAATTCCACCATTTGCTGGGCAAGCCCGGTGCGCAAATCGCTCGCGCCGCCTTCCATTACTCCGAATAAACCCGTGAGGTTGTGGGTGGCTTTGCTGCCTGAACCGAAGTAGCCGCTTTGCATTCGCGAAAAGTAGTAATCCATCTGAATGCCCACGCCGACCACGCCATTGCCGTTCAATTGCGCTTCCAGCAGCTTGCCATCGGGGTCGTTGTGTGGGTCGTAGGAAATCAGGAAGGAACGCCGATCCCAGAAAACGCCTTTACTCAGATTGCGTCGCCCGATGAAAGCGACGGCGCAGCCTTGATGCCCCAATTCTGCGCGGACTTGATCGGGAGAAGCAGCCCGTCCTTCTACATGGCGCTTGGCACTGCGCGGGGTGAGGTGCGGGCTGGCAGACGCAAATTTGCGGCAACGCTCCAATGACGATTGACGTGCGGCTTGTTCGGTAGCTTGTTGCACGCGCTTGACGATTGCCTGATGGCTGGCAGGGATTAAATCGGTATCAAACCAGTCGATGTCATCGCTGGTGGTGTCGTGTTCGCTGGCAATAAACCACGTGCCGTCAGGAATGTGAATGCCGTGTTGGGTGGCAAGCTGGGTACGCACTTCCGCTTCATTGCACATGCCCACAAAAGCGCGGGCATTCGGCCCTCCGAAACGTCCACTGCACGCGCCACAGCCGTAGCCGAGGATATGCGGGTTATTCAAGTGGCGCGAACGGTGCGCCATTAACACCACCAACGGTGCAAAGCCGCTGGTGAAGCCGGTGAGTTTCAGGAACGCAGCCACTTTGGCAACTTTTTCTGCCGCACTCAAGCCCATCTGGTTGTGTTCTTTGCTGGGGCATTCCAACACCTCGCTGGCGGTGTAGGCAACACGGGTTTTGAGTGGCAAGCTGGCGCGGCGTTGTACCTTGTTCATGAAACGCTGGTAAGTGGCAGGTAGCAAGCCGCGCCCTAACAGTTCCAGCAACGCAAACGGCGCGAGCAACGGTAACGCCAGTGTTGTGCCGAATACGCTGTGGCGCATCCGGTGGTTTTTCAGCTTGCTCAAGCCGTTGAGGAAACGCTGGTGGCGTTGGTGGGCTGGCAAGCGGGCTTGCGCTGCGGTATCCGCTATTTCGCGGAGTTCGTGGACTGCCGTGACCACGGGTTGTGCCAGTTTGAGGGGGCGGGGTGTATCCAGTCCGCGCCAGTTATTGGGTAGCCCAAACACGCCCGCCGCGCCGAAGGTTTCCACATCGGGGGCGATTTCTTCCAGATGGCGACGCACGCTTTCTTCGCGGTCATCCATGCAGAAAATCAGTTGCGCCGTGGGCGGGGTGGAAAGCGGGGTTTCTTTATGCTTGTTCAGCACTGCGCTGAAGATTTCTTCCTGATAATGGTGTTCATACGCTTGTAACCAGATATAGCCGCTGGTATTGGGGTCGTCGAGTTCTTCCAGAATGGCCAGCAGGCGCTGGATGCGTTCCGGTGAGAGTTGCGCAAATGCGGCGGCATCCATTGCCAGATGTTGTGCGAGGTGGAATAAACGCCATGCTTTGCGGTAAATGTCGGTGCCAACGGGGATGACCGTTTCGGGGGCAAGATTCCACGTTAGGATTTGGTGGGCAAGTTGATGCCAGTCTTGCGGTAGGATGTCTTCTTCACTGCTTAAGAATTGTTGAGCAAGCTGTTGCAGGAATTCCGGCAAGGTGGTGTTGTAAGCGTGGTAACGGACAAAAAATTCATCCTGATTCTGGTGGAAATAGCCACGTAGGTTACTAACGCTGGCATTGATTTTCCAATGTTCGCTGGTGTATTGGCGGCAATACAAGTGTTCCAAGACCAACCTGACCGCGAGGTAATCGACCATGCTGACGGGGGTGTTGATGCCGTAATAATCAGGGTTTTTCGAGCGCCAGTTGAACATGCCCGACCAGCCCGGTAACTCCAGTGCTAAGACGCGCAAGTAACCACCCCAGCGGTCTTTGTCGATCCCGCTACGCATCAATTCTTGCAGAATGGTTTCCAGCGGGTCGTCATGCAGGGATTCGAGGTAATCGTCCCAATCATCCATGCCTTCGAGCGTGAGGGTCAAGTCTTGCAGGGTGGCTGACTTCCAGTAGGTGTAGAAGCCTTGTGTGTTCCCTTCGACTGCGCTCAGGGAACGGAGGGAGGCGATGCCTTGATCCAGCCAGCTTGCCAGATGGCGATTGAGCAGCGGCAGGAGTTGTTCCATCACATCCACATTGACCAGTTTGAGCAACAGGCTGCGTAAGGTCAGGGTGTCGCCGACTTGATCCAGCAAGGTGTGTAGCAATTCGCGGCTTTCGGCGTGAATATAACTTTCCGCATCGGGAATGCTCGCGCCGATTTGCCCTTGTTGCTTGATTTGATCCCAGATGCCGTTAATGTCGGTGAGGCGCAAGTTCAGCAAGGCTTCGGGGTGCGGTAAATCGTAGTGCAGTTCCAGCTTTTGCAAACACGTTTCCCACAAGGCGCGGATGGCAGTGGCTTCGTTTTGTCCGGCAGCTTCGAGCAATTTATCGCGTTGTTCGTAGGCAACATCGGCTTGAAAGCGTTCCAATGCGGCGTTTTCTTCTACTTGCCAGCGCATTTGCTGAAAGGTAATCGCTTTGATGTTGTTGGCAAGCGCGGTGAGGTAAATCTCACGGTCGGCGGCTTGCTCGGCATCGCTGGCGAGTATGCTGAAAATATCGTGGCGATTAATGCGCCCTTCCCGAAAAAAGCGTCGATAATCGCTGTTGGGTAAATAGCCCAATGAGCCACTATGGGCGTGGGCAGCGCGTAAGGCTTCCGCAAACGGTAGGTGTTCGTAATGCATCAGCGGGTTAAAATGCACGAAATCCTGCAACGGGGCTTGGATCGGTAAGACCGCATCCAAGCCCGCGATGGCTTCCTGCAAATACGCGCGTTGTTCGTTATGTGCCTGACTGTGGTCGGTCATGTCATCGTTTTCCTACAAAATAACGGCGAGGGTAGCCGCTATTAACAATATCAGGTAGCGAGGCTGTGCTAGGAGTTCTTCTACCAGATCCAAATATTCGCCGAGTTGCTGCAAGCGTTTACCCAGCTTGCCGCCGCCTTTCTGCAATAGCAGACGGTCTTCCAGCCATTCAAAGTGTTCTGCTACCCACTGCATGAGATGACCGAGTACGCCAGAGCCTGTGCCTAAACCATTTTCCCGTGATGCTGTGCCTGCAAGGCGGTCAATCACCCGCGAGTCAAGGGTTTGCACTTCATGCGCTAGCGCTTGCGTGGGGCGAACTAATAACCAATTTTCCAGCGGTACGAGCCAGAACCGTTGGAGCGCAGCAGTATACAGCCACTTGTGCTGCCGTAGCCATGCCGGAGCGGGGTTAGCGGGTTGCCACTCGGTCTGTTGCAGGAAGGAGGGCGAATGCAAAAACTGGTACGCCCGCCAAATGGCGTGCAGCCCCATGTGAATAGCCGCGAAGGTATAAAACCCCAGCCCGATTTCCACCAACATCAGCCCGGTTTGCTGTTGGGTGGAAAAAATCAGCGAGCTTTTAATGTCGGTTTGCACTTGCACACCCAGCCAACCGTACAAGACGGTGAGTGTGCCAATTATGATCAGCACATTGCTGAGTAACGGTGTTTCATTGAGTAAAGGTTCAAGGCGCAGCAACAGGTAAATGCCCGCGTGTACCATGATTGAGCCATAAAACACCGCGCTGGAGGGTGTGGGTCCTTCGAGCGCCCGTGTAATCCACGCACTGAACGGAAATTGCGCCGATTTTACCAGCGCTGCCAGCATGAAGCCCATCGTCATAATGCCGACCGCCATGCCAGACATCTGCGGTTTGTCGGCAAACAGCGCATTCCATTCCACATTACCTAGCCAGCTAAACCCCATGAACATGCCGAACAAATAGCCGGTATCGCCAAAACGGTTGGTGACAAACGCACGGGTTGCCCCTTCGACGGCGGTTTCGCGCTGCCATGCGTAGGCAATCAGCATGTAGGAGCTGATTCCCGCCATTTCCCAGCCAATAAAGCCGAGCAAGGCACTGCCGGAGAGCACAATCAGCAACATTGCGCAGGAAAATAGCGAGATGACGATGAAAAAGCGTTGAAATCCGGCTTCGCGATGCAGGTAATTCACCGAAAAGCGCGTTACCACCAAGATAATGGTTGCCATGACCACGCCGAAGGTGAGGCTCAGGGTATCGAGTATCAGGCTCACCGAGGCGTGATAATCGCCGCTGCGTAACCACGAAAACAGCATGACGTGACCGGGTGCGCCGTGGGTGACATCGTAAATCGCCAGCCCCAGCATCATGAGCAAGCTGAGCGTGTTGGCGGTGACGGCGACGCGAGCGGTTTCGCGTTCGCCGGATTCGCCGCGATTCCAGCCGAACATCACACCGAGGATGATCCACAGGGCGGCTAGGAAGGGGAGTCCGGGGATGAGGAGGAGCAAGCTATTGGGGAAATCAGGCATGATGTGCCTCGCGTGCATTGGCGGTCACTAATGCCGGTTCAAGATGCCCATAATCCCCCGCATACCAATCCACCGACCGTTTGACGATAGGCAATTCCCGCATATCCCCCTCCCAACGCACAAAGCCTTGTTCCGGCACAAACAGCTCAATGGCACGCGAATCGGGGTCTTTCACCGCCACAATCAGCCAGCCGCCGCCGATCAATTCCTGCAAGGGCGCTTGCCGCGCATAAATCTCGCCAACCGTGGCCGTTTTTGCTTCGACAATGACCAGCAAGCGCATCGCTTCGTGGATTTCGATCATCTGCGCAGGCAAGCCCGTGCGTAAATCGCTAAACACACCCTCCATCACCCCAAACAAGCCCGTCAGGTTGTGGGTGACTTTTGTGCCTGCGCCGTAACGCTCGTTGTTCACGGTGGAAAAATAGTATTCCAGATTGATACCCGCGCCCACTGGCCCCGCATTCAACAGAATATTTTCCAGAATCTTGCCATCGGCATCGCGGGTGCAGTCGTAGGAAATCAGGAAGCAGCGCCGATCCAAAAAACTGCCACGCGTCACGGCACGTCGCCCAATCAGCGCACAGGCATTGGTGGCATGACCCAATTCAGGGCGAGCTTGGCTGTAATCGACGGCACGTCCGGCAATGTGCTGGCTGGCTTGGCGCAGCGTGGGGTTGCGCGGTGCGGAGGCGAGTTTGCGGCAACGTTCGTGTGCGGAATGCTGCGCGGCGGTGATGAGGGCAGCTTGCAATGCCTGCAAATCGGCGTGCCGAGCGGCAGGGACTTTGTGCGTATCAAACCACGGAATGTGTTCGTCACAGGTATCATGTTCTGCCCCGACAAACCACGTATCCGCCGGAACGTGGATACCTTGCGCCGCTAACAGGGTGCGCACTTCGGGGCGATTGGCCATAGCGGCAAACACGCGGGCATTCGGGCCGCTGTGCCGTCCGCTGCACGCGCCGCATTCGTAAGCGGCAGCATGAGGGTTATTCTGGCTGGTCGAGCCATGCCCCATGATCACCACCAGCGGTGCAAAGCCGTCGGTCAAACCGATCATGCGCAAGAAGCCGCCGACTTTATCCGCTTGTTCAGTATCCGTGAAACCCATCTGGTTTTGCTGGCTGGAACGGCGGTTATCCGCGTGCAAAGCGCTAAATTCGAGCTTGGTGGGAATCGGCACATCCACGCTACGGCGCAGGCTTTTCACCCATTGCCCAAAACCGAGTGGCAGGTAAGATTTGCCCAACATAATCCCCAACGAGGCAGGTGCAAGCACCATCTGGCTGAGTGTTCCCAGCAGCAAGTTGTGGCGGGTAACGTGTTGAAGGTCGGCAAATAAACGTTTGCGCCACGTGACGCGGCGCTGGTGCTGAAGCAGCGGTGCATCGTCGGCGGGCAAGTCCGGCACTTCGCGCACCAGATGTTCGGGTGTGACGGGGACAGGGCACAGTTTGGTAACCGTTTTATCGTCCAGCCCTTGCCAGTTCATCGGCAGATTGAAGAAGGCGGCAGCGCCCAGCGTTTCAATCTGCGGATTGCCTTCTTCCAAGTGGCGGCGAATGCCTTCTTCACGCTCGTCCATACAGAACACGACTTGCGCTTGTGGGCGTTGCTCACGCTGCCGCCAGGTACCGCGTCCGTGGTTGAGGGCAATTGCGTTGAAAATTTGTTCGCGGTAATGGCGTTCATACGCTTGCAGCCAGAGGAAGCCGCTTTGCTCAGCATCGAGTGCGTCGAGGCAGGTAAAAATCGTGGCAAGTTGTTCAGGCGTTAAACTGCGCAGAGTATCCGTACTCAGCTTTAAGTGTTGCGCGAGTTGGAATAAGCGCCAGCCGTGATCGTAAGCCGAATACCCCGTGCCTTCGCCTGCTTTTTGCATCCACATCCAAATCTGTTGGGCAAGCTGTTCCCATTGCTGTTCTTCGTAAACACGCGGGCGGCTGTGGCGGATGAGTTGTTGCGCGGTGGTGAGCAAGTATTCCGGCAGACGGCGGTTGAAGGTGTAATAGCGCACGAAGAATTCGCTGGGGTGGTGGCGAAAGCGTCCACGAATATTGCCAAGGTTCGCCTCCATCAGCCAGATTTGGCGGCACAAACGCCGTGCAAACAGGTGTTCCATGCTCAAGCGTACTGCGAGGTAATCGAGCATATTGGCGGGGGGCGTGGCTGTGCCTGCGTAATCGGGGTGCTCGTGTCGCCATAGGAACATGCCTGACCAGCCAGGGAGTTCCAGCGCGAGTCGTTCTAGATAGCTGTCCCAGTGTTCTTTGGGGATGCCGATGCGTTGCAATTCGGCAATGATGGCGGCTTCGGCAGTATCGGGCAGGGAGCGTAGGTGTTCGTTCCAGTCTGGCAAATCTTCTAGTGTGCTGGTGAGGTCGTCGGCACTGGCATTGCGCCATGCCTCGAAAAAGCTGTCACCTGCTGTGCCGTTGTGCCATGCCGCCATGCCTTGATCCAGCCACGACGCGGCTTGACGCAGCAGCAAGGGGCGCACGTCGTGGAGGATGTCTTCGCCCGTCACTGCCAATAATAAACCGCGCAAGGTCAGGGTCGTGCCGACATGCTCGGTTAATTCCAGCAGGTGTTGTTGGGCGTGTTGGGCAAGTTGGGGTAGGAGCGTCTCAGTGGTAATGGCGTGTGCTAAGTCTTCGGAATGCTGTAGGTGGTGACCGAGTTGCAAGGCACTCAGGCAGGCTAGCCAAGTATCCCCACGGTGTTCCAATATTTGCTGTTCTTCCACTTGCCAAACGAATTGCGTGGGGCTGATCGCCGTTATTGGGTGAGTCATGGCAGTGCGATACACATCCCCACGGGTAATGGGTGTTGCACTCGCGGCATGATGAAACAGCTCTTCAGCACTGTGTAGGTGTGGTGTCGCGGTTAAGACGGCATGGATGTCGGCGCTGTTGATGCGCCCGCGTTGGAACAGGTCGCGAAATGTCTCGGCAGGTAAGTAGCCGTAAGCTCCCGTGATGTCATGCGCCGCACGCAGTGCCTCAGGAAACGGCAGGTGTTGTAAGCCGTGCAGGGTATTGTGATGCACAAAATCACGTAACGGGGCTTGACCGGGCAACACATGCGCCAAGTGTTCCAACAAATGCTGGAATGCCCCTGCTGTCACGGCATCAATCCTCCTGAGGCTACGTGGCTGATGAGTTGTTGCACCGACATAGCCATCATGTCCAGCAACGGGGTGGGGTAAAAGCCTAGCAACAATGTGCCGAAAATCAGGCTACCCGCTGCCACCATTTCCAGTGGGCGCATGTCTTCCACTTGCTGCATATCCAGCCGCACCGGGCCGGTATACAGTTGCTTGATGGTACGGATGCTGTACGTTGCGGTGATTAATACACCCAGTGATAACAGCACGATAGACCAGCCCCAACGCTCGAAACCGCCAATCAGCACATGCAGTTCCGCCACAAATCCGGCAGTACTCGGCAAACCTACTCCACCCACAAACGCAAGGATAATCAGAAAGGCAAAGCGCGGGGTGACTTTGATGAGTGAGCCGTAATCGTTAATGTCGCGGGTATGGGTACGTTCATACAGCAAGCCGATCAGCATGAAGGTTGCACCTGCCACCAAGCCATGTGCCACCATCTGATACACCGCGCCGGTCATGCCGTGCACATTCAAGGTGGAAATGCCAATGAGCACCACGCCCATGTGACTGACGGAAGAATATGCGATCATTTTTTTCATATCGCTTTGCCGCCATGCCAGCAAGCCGCCGTACAGCAAGCCGACCACGCCTAAGGTAAACAGCAAACCCTGCATCGCTTGCGCTGCCAACGGTAAACCGTCAATGGCGCGTAGCAAACCATACGACCCCATTTTCAAGAGAATGCCGGAGAGCAAAATACTCACAGGGCTGGGCGCTTCGACGTGTGCCAACGGCAGCCAGCCGTGCAGCGGGAACAGCGGCATTTTTACCCCAAAACCAATCAGCAGCCCCGCAAAAATCATTACCTGTTCGGCTGAACTGAGGGTTGCTGCGCCTTCTGCCATCGCGGCAAAGGTAAACGAATGCTGGGGTGTGGCATCAAACAACACTAGCAATGCTAACAGCATGAACACTGAGCCGCCCATCGTATACAACACGAAATTCAGCGCGGCGGTTTGGCGGTTCTTACCACCCCAGCGATCAATCAGGAAGAACAGCGGAATCAGCACCAGTTCCCAGAAGACGTAAAACAAGCCCCAGTCTTGCGCCATGAATACCCCCATCGTGGCGGCTTCCAGCAAGAGCATGAGCAAGTAATAGCCTTTAACGTGGTGGGTAATCATGTGCGAGGCGAGCAACGCCATTAGTACCAATACGGTGGTCAGTAAAATCAGTGGATATGATAGCCCATCTACACCGATGCTAAAGGATGTGCCTAATTGCGCATTCCATACCACGCTAGTCTGTAATTGGATGGCGGGATTGGCAAAATCCATCTGGCTGGTCAAGCCAAACGCATAGACCAGTGTTAAAAGTGCCACCGCAATTGCAGTATTGCGGATTAATGTCGGGTGTTCACTCGGCAAGAATGCCAAGACACCCGCACCCACAGCGGGCAGCATTAACAATAGGATGAGGAGGTTGTCCATGAGATCCAATTTCGCCTTCAGGTTTGGTCGGGGAATGTAGGCAAATGATACTACATAAATTTGTCATTTAGGGGTAGGTATTATAGGGTTTGGTTATCCACTTTTGCGGCGCGAGAGGCAAGTTCATGCAGTATTCCGATCACCAACTGGTGTTATTTCCTGTGCAAACGGCAGGTGTGCCGATTGCTGCAATGCAGCTAGAACGTTGTTTGCGTGGCTTGGATTTGTTGGGGGAGACGTTAGGTGAGGGGCGGTATGCAGTGGGGGAGGCGTTTCTGAGCTTGCTGTGTTTTCTGGGATGTTCGCCGGATATTGAATTAGTGCCGCACGCAGACAAACCTTTTTGTTACCTGCAATTGCCGCAGGGTGAAACAGTAGTGGATTTTAATTGTATCCGCAAGCCCCCGCTGAGTGTGGCAACTTGGGTGATTATTGGCAATATTCACGAGGCGGAAGCGGTTCCCGATGCTGCCTTGCTGAGTGCGCTGGAGGCTGCATCGGGGTGTCGCTGGAAATACGCTTACCGGCGTTGAGGCTTACTTTTTCGCAGGCTCGCCGGGTTCTTGGAAAGCGGGCGCTTTGTCAGCTTCTGCTGCTGCCTTGTCGTTTGCTTTGATGGGTGCTTGTTTGACACTTGCCTTGGCATCGGTTTTAGCTTCAGTTACGTCAGCAGGCGTGGCGCTGTATTTCTCGAAACTGCCGTTGTCTTCTAAGTCTGCTGGTGGTGCATTGTCTTGCATGGCAGCCGCGAGTTGCTTAGGTGTGGAGGTCATGAAGGTGTTCATTGCTGCGATGTCTTGATCGCTCAAAATACCTGCCGCTTGACGCAGCTTTAGCGTATTCAGCAAATAAGTGTAACGGGTTTGGGAATAGTCACGCCGCGCACTGAATACGTTACGTAATGCGGTCAATACGTCAACTGCCGTCCGTGTGCCGACTTCAAAGCCTGCTTGGGTGGCTTCAGCCGCCGTTTCTGCCGAAGCAAGGGCGCGTTGGTTGGCTTTCACTTGGCTGATGCTGGATTGCACCGTCAGGAAAGCATTGCGTGCTTGTTGCTCGGTGGTACGGTTTTGGAAATCGTACTGTTGTTGTGCTTGGCGAAAGTTATGTTGAGCTTCGCGGATTTTGGAGTCCGTGCCACCGCCAGTATATAGCGGCATACTAACTTGTACGCCCACGCTAGCCCCGTAGTTACGCGGATCAAGAGCGGCGTTGCTTTGGGTGTCGCTGCCTGTTTGTTTTGCGACCAGATCAACGACGGGCTTTTTGCCTGCCCGCTGAATATCAACGGCAGTTTGCGCTGATTGGATGGCATGTTGGCTAGCTATTAACTGTTTATTATTGGCTTTCGCTGTTTTTACCCAGTGCTCAATGTCTGCTGGCGTGGGTACGGTCAGGGGTAAATTCGCAGCAGGTGCATTGAGGGTTTGATAAAAGCCGCCAGTCAGTACCCGCAGTTGTTCGCGTGCCAGATCCAGTTGATTGACTGCATTGATTTCCTGAGCAGTGGCGAGGTCGTACCGGGATTCCGCTTCTTTAACATCGGTAATCGCGGAGCGCCCTGCATCAAAATATGCACGGGTTTGTTCCAGTTGGCGACTGATTGCGCCTTTCTCGGTACGGGCAAATTCCAGATTGTCTTGGGTTAGCAGGAAATTAAAGTAGGCTTCCGCTACGCGTAAGATGAGTGCTTCACGTTCGGCTTCTAACCCCGCCGTGGCTTGAGCAATGATGGAATCGGCTTGTTTGACCTGACCATTCAAGGCTTGGTTATACAGCGATTTGCTCAAGCTGAGGCTGTAATTGGCGCTGCTACCGGTGGTTGTATCACTGGAGTCGGCGAATGAAGCGTCATAAGAACGCTGGGTACTTTCGGTCAGTGAGCCAGAAATACCGACTTGGGGTTTGAGGGCTGCCAGTGCTTGGGGTTTGCGTTCTAGAATAGCCAGATGGTCACTTTCGAGCGCTTTGAATTGCGCGTCATAGCCCTTCGCCTGTTGGTAAACCTGAAGCAGGTTTTCCGCCTGCACTTGTTGGGTTGCGAGTGTCAGGGAAGCTGCAATCAAGAATGCCAGTGTCTGTTGTTTCATAAAAAAACGGTTCCAAAATTTGTAGTTAGCCACATGCAGGAGCATGTTTATTCAAACGCGAATTATAGCCCTAATTCGGGTTAGTAGAGAGACATATCGTGGTCAATCTCTTGTGCCCAGCGGTTGATACCGCCTGTTAGATTGATCACTTGAAAGCCATTTCGTTCCAGATAATAACACGCATGAGCGCTGCGAATACCATGATGGCACACGACCAGCCACTCGTGCGTTTTATCCAGTTGCGCTAACCGTGCCGCTAATTGCCCCAGTGGAATCAAGGTAGAACCTTCGAGGTGGGCAATATCATATTCCCACGCTTCGCGAACATCCAATATGCGGGGTGCTTGCGGTGTTTTCAAATACGCGGCACATTCACTCGGTGTCCAGTGACGTATCATTAGAACACAAACGTTTGCCCAGCATCGCTGTCAGCGCCTACCAGTGCTTGTAAGTGTGTTTCAAACAATACAGTGCGGGTAAATTCACCGTCTTCTTCGTGCTTGATCAGCATGGCCTGCATGGCAGCCCCGCGCCCCACTACCACAAACAAACGTCCACCCGGCGTGAGTTGCGCTTCAAACAATGGCAGGTACGTCGGCATCGAGCCAGTGATAGCAATGACATCGTATTGCTTGCTGTGATGCGCCGTATCCCGCAGCGCATCGCCCGTGTGCAGCGTATGGTTGCGCAGCTTGCTGGCATACAAACGTTCTTCCGTTTGTCGGGTAAAGTCCTCGTGAATGTCCACGCTGTCGACGTGTTTGCTAAGATGGCACAAACAGGCAGTGACAAACCCACTACCTGTGCCAATTTCTAAGCAAGTGTCGGCAGGCGTAATGGCTAACGCCTGCAACAATCGGGCTTCCATGCGCGGGAACATCATGTGTTCACCGTGTCCTAGCGGAATTTCAACATCGGCAAAGGCGAGTGCCTTGTGAACCTTGGGTACAAACAGCTCACGCTGAATGCAACCAAACGTGTCCAAAATGGTCTGATTCAGAACGTCCCACGGGCGTATCTGCTGTTCGATCATGTTAAAGCGGGCGTGTTCCAGATTCATGTGAGTGCTCCAGACAAAGAATGGGATAAGAGTACGGATTACGGCGACTTGTCGCAAGTGATTGAGTACTCCCCAAAACAATCTAGTGCGAGGTTTTTTATGAAAAGGTTAGGAATGCTGCTGTACGGGGGGCTGCTGTTAGCGATGTCGGCAGCAGCGTTAACGGGGTGTAGCCGTTCCGACGCAGCGGAAGATCGAGTAACGTCGAATAGAACAGCGTATCAATTATGCCAAGAGCCACGCCCTGCGATTTGTTACGAAGTGTTTGCGCCAGTCTGCGCGACGCTGACAGATCCGCTGATCCGTTGCGTGAATGCGCCGTGTCCATCGCAACTACGCAACAGCTATGCTAACGATTGTAAAGCGTGTGCTGACCCCAAGGTGCAGGGGTTTATTGCGGGCGAGTGTCAGTAGAGTGAATGGATTGGCGGGTGTGTATGTAGGGGCGGTTCACGAACCGCCCCTACGGCGTTAGGCTAAGCCTTCGTTGCCGTCGACGTTTTTCAACTTCGGCGTATTCAGCTCAATCTTGCCAATGGTTTTCTTGGCGCGTAAGTAATCGGCGACTACTTCCCAGATTTGCTTATTAGGCTTCACTTCTTCTTGGACGCTTGCCCAACCTGCGACGGGGTAGGTTTTCGCGGCATCCAGTGGTTTGCCGCCGAGTTCCATGTCAGAAACGCGGTTGCCCATTTTTGCGGTAGGGTCAAAGGTGAACTTCAAACCACCGACGCGCACCATGTCGCCGCCTTGCTGGTAGTAAGGGTCCTCGTTGAAGAGGTTATCTGCCACGTCTTCGAGAATGGTTTTAATGGTTTCACCCGTCATTTCGTTGCGGGTGACTGTGCCGTAAGTGATCGCGGTTTGGTCAGCAACGTGTTCAAACGTGATGGGCTGCCCCGGTAGTACGCTCGTACCCCAGCGGAAACCCGGTGAAAACGCTATCGGTGCATCCAATCCTTCCATTAACGCGTCGCAAATCAATTGATCGAACGTGCCGTTGAAATTGCCACGGCGGTACAGCACGTCATCACACACCGCGAGTTCTTCTGCCAATTCTTTTTTGTACGGTTCGCGGATTTTGTCGATGAGTGCCTGCATGTCCTTGTTGGCTTCTAACAAGTTGGAGAACACGGGCAGCAATTTGTAACGGAAATCCGCCACTTTGCCGTCTTTCACGTCCAGATCAAGCACGCCGAGGAATTTGCCGTTAGAACCCGCATTTGTGACCAGCGTTTTGCCGCCCGCATTGTCGACGACCACTGGCTGGAATACGCCATCGTGGGTGTGACCACCCATGATCGCGTCGATGCCAGTGACTTTGCTCGCCATTTTCAGGTCAACGTCCATGCCGTTATGCGACAGCACGATGACGACTTTTGCGCCTTTACCACGCGCATCGTCAACGGCTTTCTGCATATCGTCGTCACGGATACCGAAGCTCCAATCCGCCACCATGTGTTTCGGGTTAGCAACAGGAACATACGGGAAGGCTTGCCCGATAATCGCAACCGGTACTTTGTTGATTTCTTTGATCACGAACGGTTCAAACACGCGCTCGTCAAAGTCGTTGCTGAAGATGTTTTGCGCGACGAAATCAATCTTGCCCGCGAAATCTTTCTCGACAATTTCTTTGACACGATCCGCGCCGAAGGTCATTTCCCAGTGCGGGGTCATGACATCCACGCCTAACGCAAGCTGGGCATCCACCATGTCTTGCGCGTTGGTTTTTAGGGCTGTCCACGAACCTTGCCAGGTATCGCCGCCGTCCAACAACAATGAGCCGGGGCGTTGGGCGCGTACTTGGTCTACCAGCGTTTTCAGGTGAGCGAAGCCGCCGACCTTGCCGTATTTTTTCGCGGCTTCAACGTAATCGAGGTAGGTGAACGCGTGTGCATCCATTGTGCCAGCAGCAATGCCGTATTTTTTCAGGAAGTGTTCGCCGACTAAGTGCGGTACAGCACCTTTCATGCTATTCAGACCCAAGTTAACGTTGGGTTCGCGGAAGTAAATCGGTAATAACTGTGCGTGGCAGTCGGTGTAGTGCATCAGCGATACATTGCCGAAAGCGGGCAGTTCATACGGATTATTGGGGGATTTGACGGCGGCTTTGTCACCTTCTTGGGTGGCATCGGCGGCAAACGCCGAATTCAAGCTGAAACCGGCAACGCTGGCAGCCGCCAACATTTGCATAAATTCACGACGGGTTAGACTCACGTTCTCTCTCCTCAAACGAATCAGGTTGTTCTCGCTACACCTTGAGTGACGGGGTGCAGCCCAAAATATTCCATCTTTTTTGGAATATTTGTTCCGTTTTTTGCATCATGTTGAAAAGAGCCGCTAGAGAAATACGATACACCCCATGTTTAGCCATTATTTTCGTTTTAACCGACTCGACCACAAATTGTCGGAACACCGTGCCAAGTTGCACCGCATGGCGGTGGCGTGGTGTGGTGACCCCACGTTGGCGGACGATTTGGTACAGGATACGCTCGCCAAAGCTTTAGAAAAGCAAGAGCAACTCAAGGATGACGAGCGTTTAGGGGCGTGGTTATACAAAATTTTGCATAACTGTTGGATGGAGCATTTGCGTACCCAACGTCCCGCGTTAGACATTGATGCGTTGGAATTGACGTGTACGGATTGCCCCGAAAAGCAGTTTGCTGATGCGCAACTTGTCACCCAAGTCCGTGCAGCGGTGGAAGCCCTGCCTATCAGCCAGTGTCAAGTGATGACGCTGGTGGATTTGGAAGGATGCAGCTACGAACAAGTCGCCGCTATCTTGGATATTCCGATAGGGACGGTGATGAGTCGCTTAAGCCGCGCCCGCGACACCATGAAAAAACGCTTACAAAACATGCGTAACACTGACAATGTTCACTATTTACGGAGCGTGAAATGAACCCGGATTCGCTAACCATCCACGACCGTCTGCACGCCTTAGCGGATGGGCAATTGGATGCTGAACAAAGTGCCCAGTTACTCGCCGAGGTGGAAACTGACCTCGCTTTGCAAAAAGAGCTGTGTGACATCCAGCGTATCAAGCACTTGGTGAAATCGGCTTACCCGTTGCCCGTGATGAACAGTGCGCCGCGTATGCGCCGTCGTCCGCACATCTGGCAGCAGGCGGCGGTGTATGCACTGGTGTTTGGTTTAACGTTTCTCGCTGGCGCAAGCACGCAGTACTTACCTCGTTTAGGGGAAGTGGAAGGTTTGACGCTGGAAAATGCTGCGGAACATGACAACCGTTTCATCGTGTTTTTGGATTCTCACGAGCCTGCTAAATTGGAACAAGCGTTGGTGAAAGCTGAAAATCTTGCCCAGCAAGTCGATAAAAAAGAGGGCAGTGTTTATGTCGTGACCAGTGCGGAAGGCATTGATTTATTGCGGCTTGGCACAACCCAGCACGCTAGTCGGATTGTGCAAATGAGCGCGAACTACCCGCATCTGCGCTTTGTGGCGTGCAGCAATACGCTGTATTCCTTCAAGCAACGCGGTGAATTGGTAGCGTTGGTGGATGAAGCCGATGTTGCTCCCTCCGCCGTGCAGTTCGTGGTGGATCACATGCGCCAAGGCTGGCGCTATATCGCGATCTAGCTTTGCTTATCACCCCAATCGAGGTTGTTGCAGGCTTCGCATTCTTCTTGCAACACCCCCATCCACACCAGCAGGGAATGGACTTTGCACCCGGCACAGAAACCCAGTACGGTTTCCATCCACATGAAACCAAAGCACACCCAGACCAGCACCAGCGGAATCCACGATGGCATGTAGTTGTAGGTTTCGGGCAATTGTTCACTACCTGCAATGGCATTCACCCAACCCGCAAAGACTTCGGGGTTGAAGAAAATCAAACAGGTAATAATAAAACTTGCGCCGATCGACCACGCAAAGCGTTTCGGTAGCAAGGGTTTCCATACGGGGCGGAGATTTTTCGCCAAAAAGCTACTGAGCAAAATGGTGGGGGAAAGCCGTGACGTGCTGACAAACATGCCGGAAATCATTTCAAACAAGGCATAAAACAGCACCAGCGTTTGAGTGCTGTAATCAAAGGTACGTTTTACCGCTTCGACGCTGTAAATAATGCGCCCGTCAAAGTCGGTTTCCAACGTGTCATTAATCACCTCGCCCGTGATCACCCAATCCGAGCCAAAGATGGCATCGAACAGTGTGAAAGCCATGTAGATGGGAATCGCTAGCAAGAGTCCGGCACGAATGCGTACTGCCGTGTCGTTGATGTATGGGCTGACTTCGTTGCGGTCACGAAACCACAAATCTTTGCAGCAAGCAATGATCCAATTCAGCATTGGTGTTCCCCCTTTGGTAGTCAAAATGAGGCTGGATAAGCCCAGCCTCAACACTGCTTTATGGTTTCAGTAATTGATAGCCTTGCGCTTGCAAGCGTCCGGCTTCGGCAACACCGGAGGGGATCACGTCTTCAGGTTTCGCGTCATACAGTTCGTCGAACTTAATTTTTCGCCCCGTCAGGGTGTTGTAGCAGATTTGGAACTTCACGCCTTTTTCCTTCAATTCGGTGATTTTGGCAGGTAATTTGGCATCGGCATTCATCTCCACTTGTTTGGCTGTGCTCAGTAAGCCTAAGCCGTCGCCGTTCATGACGATGATTGCGTCGGTTTTCTTGCCCGTGGCATCCAGTGCTTTGATGTAATTGCTGACATTGCCGAGTACGCCGAGGTATTTTTTCTCGTCACCTTCCATCGTAACGTGTATCACGACTTTTTCTGCACCTGCGTAGTAGTCATCCGCGACTTTGGGGGCGGGAACGCCGGGGTCGAACTTGGCTTCAGCGGGTTTGGCATCGGCGGCGGGGGCGGCAGGCTTAGCATCTTCTGCCATTGCGGTGCCGATCAAGCTAGTTGCCAGCATGACGCTCAAAATGATGGGTTTTATCATGGGTTTTCTCCTCCTACGGTTGAAATACTCTCTCCATAAGAAAAAACCCAGCATTTGCCGGGTTCTTTCTGTTCACTGTTAGGCTACGTCTGTTTCAGCAGCGTCTTTTTCGCCTTTGTTATCCGTCCACGCCAATTTGACCTTATCACCTGCTTTGCCTTTGTAGCTGAAAGCAAGGTAAGGGTTTTTGGAGACAGAACCACCCCATTTTGCGGTCAGGATGGTTTTATCACCGGCAGTCACGGTGATATCCTGAATGAAATGAGCGGGTACGAGTTCGCCGGTTTTTTTGTCTTTGCGCTGTCCCGTTTCCATAGGATGGGTCATCAGGGCTTTGACTTCAACGTTATCGCCTTCGACTTTGGCTTTTAATTTGATGCTAGACATGTATAGATGCTCCTCTGATTAGCCGCCGCAGCCGCCGATGGTGACTTTAACTTCTTGCTTGGCGGTGAAGGATTTATCACCCGCTTTGGCAATGGCGACCACGTTTGCGGTCTTACCCATTTTGATACGGGTAGAGACTTCAGGCTGTGCGCCTTCCCCTAAGGTGAAGGTTGCTGCCAGTGGGGTAGGGTTGCCATCCACCAGAATGCTGATTTCGGTTGTGCCTGCTGCGCCGGATGTGACGGTGACGGGAACAACTGCGCCGTTTTCAGCAATTTCAGGGGCTTTGATTTTAATATCAGCGGATTCCGTCGGGGTGAGTGCCATCGCTTTGAGGGCATCATCCAATGTTTTGGCATCAAAGGCGCCGCCGCCTTCTGCCATGACCATGCTGGGGGTCAATAAGCCTGCGCTGACCGCGAGGCTTGCCGCGCTAGCTGCCAGTGTGCCCTGTAAAAATGTTCTGCGTTTCATAATTCCTCTCTCGTGATGTGTTACCAACATTCACAGTATGTGACGTAATAGGTAGTGAAAATATTCCACTTTTTTTGAAATTTTTCAGGCAAAAAAAACCCGACATTGCTGCCGGGTTTTGCGTTGATTGTCAGATCAAACGTATGCGAGTGTGTGCTTACTTACGTGAACCGGGGCCGTTCCATTCTTGCCCGTTGGACATGTACGTGAGGAAATATTCCAACGCTTTGTATTCGTCGCCTTGTGGCTTGAAGCTGGCGGCACGCACCATTGTGTTGCAACCCATGAAACGGTTGTGCAGCGTGGTGATTTCACCATCGGCTGAACGATACGTTGGCCAATGCGTCACATGACCCAGCGCAGGGCTGAGTAAGTCCGCACGGATCATTTTACCCGCGTTGCTAGTATGGCAATCAGCACACGACATATTCAACTGACCGCGCTTGGCGTAGTAGAAGGTTTTGCCTTTTTCGTACCAATCCACCGCTTTGCCTTCTGGGGTTGCCACGGCGATTTTGCCGCCACGGTTTTCCATCGCAATGTAAGCCATCAATTGAGCAATCTTGCCTTTGTTCAGCAGTGGCTTGCCTTCCTTGTCGGTGAAACCTTCACCATCGCCTGCTTTTTTGCAGTCATTCAAGGCGCTTTCAGCCGTCATGATGGTGTCTTTGTCTGCATCATAGTACGGGTACTTGGTGCGGATAGATTTGATGTCACCCATGCAATCCGCATAAGTTTTGCCATCTTTGAACGCGGTTTCCCAAATTTTCTTACCGGCATCAATATCCGGTTCGTAAGGGGGGAATTCTTCCATTTCTTCCCATTGCGCTTTTAGCTTTTCATCCAGCGCATAAGCACCGTCTTTAAAGTTTTCAAACGGGACATCTTTGAATGCTGTTTTGAAGTGATCTTGGAAAGCGGTTAAATCTTCTGCCGGGCCCGCTTGTGCTGGGCTAAACGCAGAAAATGCCAGAGTCAAGGCAATGGCTGTTGCGGTAAGTGATTGTTTCATAAAAACTCCTCCCATTAGGCTACGTCTGTTTCAGCAGCGTCTTTTTCGCCTTTGTTATCCGTCCACGCCAATTTGACCTTATCACCTGCTTTGCCTTTGTAGCTGAAAGCAAGGTAAGGGTTTTTGGAGACAGAACCACCCCATTTTGCGGTCAGGATGGTTTTATCACCGGCAGTCACGGTGATGTCCTGAATGAAATGCGCGGGTACGAGTTCGCCGGTTTTTTTGTCTTTGCGCTGTCCCGTTTCCATAGGATGGGTCATCAGGGCTTTGACTTCAACGTTATCGCCTTCGACTTTGGCTTTTAATTTGATGCTAGACATGTATAGATGCTCCTCTGATTAGCCGCCGCAGCCGCCGATGGTGACTTTAACTTCTTGCTTGGCGGTGAAGGATTTATCACCCGCTTTGGCAATGGCGACCACGTTTGCGGTCTTACCCATTTTGATACGGGTAGAGACTTCAGGCTGTGCGCCTTCCCCTAAGGTGAAGGTTGCTGCCAGTGGGGTAGGGTTGCCATCCACTAGAATGCTGATTTCGGTTGTGCCTGCTGCGCCGGATGTGACGGTGACGGGAACAACTGCGCCGTTTTCAGCAATTTCAGGGGCTTTGATTTTAATATCAGCGGATTCCGTCGGGGTGAGTGCCATCGCTTTGAGGGCATCATCCAATGTTTTGGCATCAAAGGCGCCGCCGCCTTCTGCCATGACCATGCTGGGGGTCAATAAGCCTGCGCTGACCGCGAGGCTTGCCGCGCTAGCTGCCAGTGTGCCCTGTAAAAATGTTCTGCGTTTCATAAATTCCTCTCTCCAAGAATTCAGTCAATGGTGATGTGTTACAGGGTTGAAATGAAATCAACGACTTTATCAAGCTGCTCATCGTTCAAAATGCCCATGGGGCCGAACGGAATCATGATGGTATTGGGGTTGGCAACTCGCGCATCATAGATTTGGGCTTTGAGCTTGGCTTTGTCGGGGAAACGGGCTGCCATACCAACCAGTGGTGGGCCGATATTGCCGGGTAGCTCACCGCCTGCAATCATATGGCAAGCCAGACAGTTACCCATTGCGCGATCAAAGGCTAAGTCTTTGCCTGTGACTTCTTTTTTGGGTTCAGCGGCTTTTGCGTCTGGTTTTGCATCGGCTGGTTTAGCTTCTGTGGCTTTTGCCTCATCCGCTTTTTTGGCATCGTCGGCCGCATAGGCAGACGAGAACCCTGCGCTCAAGGCCAGCACGGAAACCGATGCTGATATGAACAAAATGCGAAAAAGTTTCCGCATAACTACCTCCTCTCTAACTTGATCATAACGATAAAACGACCCCTCAAAAGTGTCTGGGTGAGCGTTGTGCTTCTGATGCCCAGTAAACTTGAGATATATCAATAGTCGGACTTGGAGCTTAACCGATTGTGGTAAATCACGCAAAAAAACTTTAATGAAACCAGTGTCTTAAATAAGGGAATCATTATATGCTTATGTTGCATTGCAGTATTCGGCTAGAACTTTTTCAGTTGTTTTTCTTGGATTTCCATGTGTTCAATGTCGCGTGCCATTGCCTGCAAACGCGCGCTGGTCTGGGCAGGGTTGCCGGGAAGGCGGGAGGCTTGTTCGAGGACGGCACGCGCATGTTTGTATTCGCCCATGCGTAAGCTGCGTTCAGCGGCAGAGCGGTAGGCTTCCGCTGCTTGCCCTGCCTGTTCGGCAACGCGCTGGCGAATTTCCAAAAATTCCAAACTGGTTTGTTCCGTCAGTTGGGTGCGGTTGAGCAGTTGCCACGCGTGTACTGCTTGTTGATTAGCCAGCAAGGCTTCGGCAAGCAAGGTTAGGATGTCTTCCTGATTGGGGTGGGCTTTGGCGAGCGGGGTAAGTAGCGTTTCGGTATCGGCGTAGCGTTGCGTGGCATTGCAAGCAGCCGCAATGGCTAAGGCGACTGGCAGTTGCTGTGATTGTGTACCCAGTGTTTGCAGAACAGCAGAGGCATTGCCGCGTCGTAAGTGACTTATCGCTTGCGCGTATTGCGTGAGCGCGGGGTTGCCTTGCGTAAAGGCGGGGGAATTGGGCGCGGTTAGGGCGCGGAGTTTTTCGCGAGCATATAGGTAAGTGCTATCTTCGCGTGCGGCACGTTTGCCTAATTGATTGGCACGTTCCCGCGTGTCACTGAGGCGGTCGATACTTTGCGGGTGGGTACGTAAATATTGGGTAATGTCGCCGTTCAAATCGGACGTGCGCCGATCCAGTTTTTCCATAAATAAGGGCATGGCTTGCGGGTCTAGCCCACTGCTGGCAAGAATGCGTAAGCCCGTGCGGTCGGCTTCGGTTTCCATTTGGCGACTGAAGCTGAGTTCACGGTGCAATTGGCTGGCAACGGTGGTGCTGATAATCGCTTGGGCGGCTTCCGGGCTTTTGCTGGCAGCGGCAGCGCCAGCAAGTACGCCCAGACCCGTAATCAGTGGGTTGCTTTTTTGCCCATCCATCATGCGGGCAATGTGGCGTTGCGAGACGTGGGCAATTTCGTGGGCAATGACCGCCGCTAGTTCACTTTCTGAGCTGGTATTGAGGATTAAGCCTGAGTGGATGACGATGACACCGCCGGGCATGGCGTAAGCATTGATTTCGGGATTTTTAACGATCAGAAAGTAGTAATTACCGCCGTTGGGGGCGTGTGCAGCAAGGCGGTTGCCGAGGGCGCGTAGCCAGCCGCTGAGTTCGGGGTCTTCGACCACGGGGTCACTGCCGCGCAGTTCGCGGATCAATTTTTTGCCTAGCAGGGTTTCTTCGGTACTGCTTAAGGTGGTGCTGGCAGGGTCGCCGAGATCGGGGAGGTTCATGCTGGGCATGTCCAGATCACGTGCGGCATGGCTGGGTAGTGCAAAATTCAGGCTGAATGCGGTCAGACTGGTCAGAATCAGGTGTTTCATCATTAAACAGGCTTCCGGTTATGATGGGCTAACTATAATAGGATAGCCACGCCTTTGGACACGGGAAATTTGCATTATAGCGGTTCTGTGCTGTAATCCGCGTTTAGCCTGAATCGGGAGTACCCTGTGTACCACTTGTTGGAACAACGCCTGCGTGAGATCGACACCCACCAATTACACCCTTATTTACGCAATGCTCGCACGGGGTTGGAAAAAGAAAGCCTCCGCGTTAACGCAGAAGGGCGTCTCTCCCAAACCGCGCATCCGCCAGTGTTAGGCGCTGCACTCACGCATCCGTGGATTACCACCGATTACGCCGAATCCTTGCTGGAATTGATTACCCCGCCGCAAGAACGTGCTGCCCAATCACTGGATTTTTTGCTGAACGTTGAAACCTTCGTCTATCAGCAGCTTGATCAGGAATTGCTGTGGACGACCAGTATGCCCTGCGTGTTAGCAGGTGAAGACGATATTCGCATTGCGGAATACGGCAGTTCTAACGCGGGGCGCATGAAGCACATTTACCGCGAAGGCTTGGCATGGCGTTATGGCAAAGCCATGCAGGTGATTGCGGGTATCCATTTCAATTACTCCATTGACGATACGTTTTGGCAGCCGTGGCAGCAAGTGCAGGGCGATACAGGTGAATTACGTACCTTCCGTGATGCGCAATACATGGGGTTGGTGCGCAATTTGCAGCGTTATGGTTGGCTGATTATTTACCTGTTTGGGACATCGCCTGCTATTTGCAAAAGCTTCCTTGGGGGCAGAACGCCACCGGAGGGCATGGAGGCTTTTAACGCCTACACGCTGTATGAGCCGTTTGGCACATCGTTACGCATGGGCAATATCGGTTACACCAATAGCAAGGAAAACAAAACCGGCGTGAAGGTGTGTTACAACACGCTGGAGTCTTACGTGAGCAGCTTGCGCCACGCGATTGCCACACCGTGCGCCGAATACGCGGAGATTGGGGTGAAAGTAGACGGTGAGTATCGCCAGTTAAACGCCAATATCTTGCAAATCGAGAACGAGTATTACAGCACGGTGCGCCCGAAACAGCCGTTACAAGGCTTTGAGAAACCCAGTGATGCGTTGGAAAAGCGCGGTATTGCTTACGTGGAATTACGTTCGATTGATGTGAATGCGTTCCACCCTGCTGGCTTGACGCATCAGCAATTGTTTTTCCTTGAGGTGTTTATGCACTTTTGTTTGTTGCAGGATAGCCCGCTGGTGTCTGCCGAGGAGTTTGCAGCGATCAATCAAAATCAGATGCTCACTGCACATCGGGGGCGTGACCCAGAGGTGCGCTTGAGCTGCTTGGGTAAAAGTGTATTGCTGCGTGAGCAAGCGCGGGAATTGTTGCAAGCGATGCGCCCCGTCGCGGAAATGCTCAATGCGGTGCATTCTGAAGAGTGCTACACCGATTGCTTGGATAATCAGATTCAACTTGCCTACAACCCTGACCTGACTCCCTCGGCGCGGATGCTGGCAGAGATGCAGGCGAAGCAGGAAAGTTTCTTCGCCTTTGCGCGGCGCAAGTCCGAAGAACACCGCGATTATTTCTTGCAACGCCCGCTTGATCCGGCATTGGAGGCGGTGTTTCAGCAGCAAGCCGTAGACTCGTTAAGCCGTCAGCAAGCCATTGAAGCTAGCGAAAAAATGGATTTTGATAGCTTCCTAAACGCTTATCTTTCAGGGACTTTGGATGACAAAAAAAATTAAACTAACAATCATCCGATTTTTGTTACCAGCAGCGAAAAAGTGGGTTACACTGCTGACAACTTGCCTGATACTTGAAAGTTTAGTTTCGTGCGTTTTGCCTTGTGCTTCCACGTTTTGACTTGCAGGTTTCACAGCGCATAACCTATCGAACCACAGTGGTCGATCGTTATCAGGTAATTTGGTGTGACTGATTATCTATAACGTAAATTCCCAAGCAGCACACGTTTTTTATGAGATGACAAACAGTGAATATTTACGTTGGCAACCTGCCCTATAAAATTACCGAAAACGACTTGCGTGACCTGTTCTCCGCTTATGGCGAAGTAACCAGCGTCAGCATGATCAAAGACAAAATGACGGGGCAATCCAAGGGCTTCGGTTTTGTTGACATGCCAGACGGTGCTGAAGGCAATGCAGCTATTCAAGGTCTGAACGAGCAAGCTGTTCAAGGCCGTAACATCAAAGTTAACGAAGCAAAACCACGCGAAGATCGTCCACGCGATGGCGGCGGTAGCCGTGGTGGTTTCGGTGGTGGCAGCCGCGATGGCGGCGGTAGCCGTGGTGGTTTCGGTGGCGGCGGCAGCCGTGACGGCGGCGGTAGCCGTGGTGGTTTCGGCGGTGGTAGCCGTGACGGCGGTGGTCGCGGTGGCGATCGTGGCGGTTTCGGTGGCGGCGGTGGCTACCGTTAATACCCCTTAAGCGATAACTGTTTCGCTGGGCAGGCTGAAAGAATCTCCTTCAGCCTGCCTTTACAATACCTTCCGGTAAGCAAACAGGGCTTTCAATAGACAGATGTTTATTCCTGCCCGTCTCGCCATTGATAATGTGCACCTTTGATTTAGCAACGCCACAGGTTTTTGCGACAAATTTCACAAGGTGTGTATTCGCTTTGCCATCCACTGGTGGCGCAGTAATTCTGACCCGAATACGATCTTCTTGCACTTCTGCAAATTCATCCCGACTCGCTTTAGGCTGCACCCGCACAAACAGGTGCAACACATCCTTTTCCCAACGGTAAAACGTGGTCATGCGTTAATCGCTACAGACCGACCGATTGCAACACAATCAGCAGAATATACAGCAACAATAGCACTACCATAGACGACATATCCACCATGCCAATCGTGGGGACAAACTGGCGAATAGGGCGTAACAAGGGTTCAGTTAGGCTGTTAAGTATATCCGCCATTGGGTTGCCGTAACTGTTGCCAACCCAGCTCAAGACCGCTTGGATAATCAGTGCAAAAATGTAGATATTGATCACAGTACGCATTAAGTCGACGATGGCGTAGACGAATACGGCGGGTAAACTGGCTTCGCTATTTTGCAAGGCGACCAATAGAAACGTTTGGATAATCTTTAAGCCCAACGCCAACACGATAGCAGCAGTATCCAACTTACCAATCGGCGGAATAATGCGCCGCAAGGGTACGAGCACCGGATTGGTGATTTTGACCAGAAATTGCGATAACGGGTTGTAAAAGTTTGCCCGTGATACTGCCAGCAAGAAGCGGATCAGTACCGCGCCGATGTAGAGCGAAAATAATGTTTCGACCAAAAAAATGCCGACATTCTGTAATGCTTCCATGTAAAACGATCCCCAATGGATGAGTGGTAATGATTAACTATTGGCGGCAGCGAGTTCTTTCGAGCGACTTTCAGCGGCTTGTAAGGCTTGTGCGAATAGGGTGTGTAAGCCACCGCTGGTCAGCACCTTGAGGGCTGCTTCGGTCGTGCCGCCTTTGGAGGTGACTTTTTGGCGCAAGTCGGCGGGTAATTCGCCACTTTCCATTGCTAATTTAGCCGCACCGAGGGCGGTTTGCATGATCAGCAAGTGTGCGTCGGCGGCTTCGATGCCGAGTTGTTCGGCAGCCGCTTGCATGGCTTCCATCACTAGAAAGAAATAGGCGGGACCGCTGCCAGAAATCGCGGTGACGGCATCCAGCTTGGCTTCATCTGCAAACCACAGAGTAATGCCGACGGCGCGGAGGATGCTTTCGGCAGCACTGCGTTGTGAGTCGGATACTTGCGTGTTGGCGTATAAGCCTGTTGCGCCCGCTTGTACCAGTGCTGGAGTATTCGGCATACAGCGCACGATGGCTTGATTGCCGCCGAGCCAGCGATTCAGCGCTTCCTCACGGATACCAGCGGCGATGGAAACGAAGAGCGGGCGGCTGCGTTGCGCGGCTTCAGCGAGTGTTTCGGTCACTTCACGCATGATTTGCGGCTTGACGGCGAGTACCACCACATCCGCGCCTTGGATGGCTTCGAGGTTATCGGTGGTGGCGAGTACATCCGGCCAGTGTTTGCGGATGGCATCAAGTTGTTGCTGATCAGGGTCGGCGACGCGCAACACGACGTTGGCTTGGTCTTGCAACAGGCCGACGATTAGGCTGCGTGCCATATTGCCTGCGCCGATGAAGGTAATGGTGGTAGGCTTTTGTGCGAGTTGAGGTGTGTCCATGTGCGCTCTTTCTTTGTGTCAGTTAGCGGAATTCCGTAATAATGGGTGCATTCTACTATTTTCAAGGACAAGAATGGAAAATCTAGTATGGCTGGGGTTATTAGGGCTGGGAATCTGGTTCTGGGTGGACTCCATGAATGCCAAAGAGCGTGCAGTCACGGTGGCGATACGTGCTTGCCGCGAGATTGATGTGCAATTTCTGGATCAAACCGTTGCGCTGGAAAGCATGAAGCCTACTCGCAATAGTTACGGGCATTTGGTGTGGCGACGCATTTACAGCTTTGAATACAGCAGCAACGGTGTGGAACGGCGGCTGGGACGGGTGATTCTGCGCGGTCGCGTGTTAGAACAGGTGCAGGTGGATCGCGACGAGGGGACGACGATTGAGCAGTATTGAACACCGTGATTATTTTGCTGGGCGATGACCGTTTTGCGCAATGTGATTGCCAGTTTCAACTATCGTCGCAATGGGCAGTATAAATTTGCAACCTAATTCGGCGTATTCTTGGTACGCTCGAAGCACTTCAGCTTCGTTTTGGTTTCGCCCCGGCACTTTGAGCAAATTGGTAAAAACACTGGTATCAATCACACAAATGCTACTCATGCTGTCTCACTCTGCAATCGTGCTAACCAGTCCAACGCTTTCTGCTTTTGGGCTTCAGGTGTTGTTGGGCATTTCACAAAGCGATCCACGATACCATTTGTCACTAAATCACCTAACGAACCGCGCACTACTAATTCCACGTAATCCGGTAAATCACTCAGCCGCACCAAACGACTGTCACCTTCTTGTGGGTCACGGTAGCAAAACACGACATCACCTAAAGCATCATCTGGCAAGGCATCCATCAAAGCAGGATTATGCGTGGTTAGCAATAGCCGAATGTTGCGCCGTTTGGCATGAAGTTGCATCGTAGTCAGCAAATGACTGGCACGTGAAGGATGGACGCCATTGTCTACCTCTTCAATAACCACGGTAGAGCCTTCAGGGGCAGATAATACAGCGGTAGCAATCGCTAAAACCCTCAATGTACCATCAGACAGTAATTCCACTGACCATGATTTATTCTTACCACCAAAGCTTTCGACTAACTCTAGAAAAAACCGTCCGGGTCTACCACTAACAAAATTCAGGCTCTTTATATCTTGCTCTGGTAGACTTTGGATAAAATTAAGAATTACGGCCTGATTTTCTTTATGTTGCCAAAGTTGGTAAAGTACTCCAGAAATATTAGAGCAATTAGTCCTCAATTTCTTTTCTGGTAAACTATCACCTCTCATTTGTGATGGAACAGGGTCAAGAATTAATGTATGTTCTAAAAAAATTTGAAAGTATTTAACAGTAGCAGGAATTTCCTTCCTCGATTTTTCATGTTCATATGCAAATGTGGCAGGACTCTCCAATTGACACATCAGGGCGATCTGATCTGTACAGGTTAACTGAGGTTTGTTCCCTCCGGCTCTGAAGTTGTTATATGCAACTTGGACATCCGTGTCCGAATCTTCAGATGGTCTTATTATTTTGTATAATGGAAATTTTCCCTTAGTACTTGAAGGAGCAGTAATTTCTTCCTGTATAATATGCAACTCAGTATCACGAGTTTCTAATGTTATATTAAATGATTCCCACATAAGCTTTTCAGGTGGAAATCGTGTTGATAGTTTTTCTTTTTTTCTAAATTTTTCTTCATCGTCTGGTTGATTTTTTCTTAGTCCTAAAGCCGTAAAAATTTTAAAACTCAGAGAGGTTGCTTCTTCAATTCTTGAAAACAGGGCATCACTATTTACTATTGTGGAGTCTAATGTGCAGCCTAATGAGAACTGCTGTGCTCCAAGGTAGCCTAGATCCTTACTAGAACCCCGAAATAACTGGTCAGAATCATCAACCTGCTGCTGGATGACCGACAGTTTTTGCCCGCCAGCAAGCCAGCTCAGGAAACGGAAGGCTTCAATTGCGTTGCTTTTGCCCGACGCATTCGCGCCTATCATCAGTGTCAACGGTGCAAGCGGTAGGGCTTGATCCCGATAGCTTTTGAAGTTTTTGAGTAGAATCTGTTTCAGCATGATCCAACTTCCCGTTTTAGAAAATCACTTTCCACAACAATAGCATAAACGATTGGTCGGTCTGGTGGGCATACACATACAGCCCCACCAAACCAATTAGCAGCGCGTAAAACACCCACGTCAACACCCGACTAAGTAGTGACGCAGCTATCCAGCCAACCCCCAACACGATAGCGGTATACAGCAGGTTATTTGTCACCATCCATGTGGCGATGGTTAAGGCGATGATTAGAACATGCAGCATTACAAGAACCGGCTGACCAAAATCATATCGCTATCAACGCCTTCTGGTAGCGGAATACGCATTTTGTGACCGCTACCCGGTGCAGTCGTGACAGGAATACCGTCCATGTTTTCCATACGTTCCAATACCAGTTCACGATTGCCTTCTGGTAATACCAGCTCCAGCCGATCACCCACGCTGAAACGGTTTTTCACATCCAGCTCAATCCAGCCGTTTTCGCGGTCAACGTGCATGGCTTCGGCAACGAATTGCTGCTGGTGTCCCATGGATGCGCCTTGCATGTAGTTTTGGTAATCGTGGGTATGATGACGCTCGTAAAAGCCATCGGTGTAACCACGATTCGCGAGATTTTCCAAAACGCCCAGCAATTTGGGATCGAAGCTACGCCCCGCCATTGCGTCATCTATCGCCTGTTTATACGTCTGTGCAGTACGCGCCACGTAATAATGCGATTTGGTACGCCCCTCGATTTTCAAGCAATCCACGCCGATTTCGGTGAGTTTTTGGACGTGTTCGATGGCGCGTAAATCCTTGGAATTCATAATGTACGTGCCGTGTTCATCTTCCATGACAGGCATCAATTCGCCGGGGCGGTTGGTTTCTTCGAGGAAGTACACCTTGTCAGCCAGCGGATGGCGTTCTTGGTTGCCGCAACTGCCCATGCTTTGGGTTTGGTTGAACGCATCCATCGACAGCACCGCTTCTTTGGGGACGAATTTGCCTTCCGCCGCTTCGATGGCTTCGGTGGTTTTGTATTCCCAGCGACACGCATTGGTGCATGTGCCCTGATTCGGGTCGCGGTGGTTGAAGTAGCCGGAGAGCAAGCAGCGCCCTGAATACGCAATGCACAACGCCCCGTGGACGAACACTTCCAGCTCCATATCCGGGCATTCTTGGCGGATTTCAGCAATTTCATCCAGCGATAATTCGCGCGACAAAATTACGCGGGTCAAGCCCAGACTTTGCCAGAATTTCACCGTGGCGTAGTTGACGGTATTGGCTTGCACGGACAGGTGTACGGGCATATCTGGCCACTTTTCGCGTACCAACATAATCAAACCGGGGTCTGCCATGATCAGCGCATCGGGATTCATCGCAATTACCGGGGCAAGGTCATCCATGAAGGTTTTGATCTTGCTATTGTGCGGGGAAATGTTGGCTGCGACGAAAAACTGCTTGCCGAGGGAATGCGCTTCGGCAATACCGAACGCGAGGTTGTCATTTTTAAACTCGTTATTGCGCACCCGCAGCGAGTAGCGTGGCTGTCCAGCGTAGACGGCATCCGCACCATAAGCGAAGGCGTGGCGCATGGATTTGAGTGTACCCGCAGGGGCAAGCAGTTCAGGGCGTTTCATGGGTATTTAAACTTCCTCAATTTCCGTAATAATCTGGCTCATTGCCAGCTTTCCATTTGATATTGCAACCCAGTGAAGCCTTTTGTTCATCCGGTGGGTACATATTGTCGAGCAGGCGATCCAGCGCATGGCGTAAATCATTGCCGGTCACGGGTATGTCGCTGCGTGGGCGAGCATCGTCGAATTGCCCGCGATAAAACAGCTTGTGCTCGTGGTCAAACAAGAATAAATCGGGGGTGCAAGCGGCTTGGTAGGCTTTGGCGGCGGCTTGGGTTTCGTCGTATAAGTAAGGAAAGGTATAACCGTGTGTTTGCACTTCCTCGATCATTTTTTCTGGGCTATCGTCGGGATAGTTGGCGACATCGTTGGCATTAATGGCGACGATGGCAACCCCGCGCTCCTGATAATCCTTGGCGAGTTGCGCAAAAACTTCGCGGATGAGGATGACATACGGGCAATGGTTGCAAATGAAGGCGACCAATAAGGGTTTGCCAGCAAAATCTTGCCGTGAAACGACATGCCCAGTGGCGGGTTCTAGTAGGGTGAAATCGGGGGCTTGAGTGCTAAGTTCCAGCATGGTGGATGGGGTGCGTGCCATAGCCGCCTCCTTAAGTCTGACTGTGATGGGTAAGAGGCGTTGATTATACGCAAATTGTGGGGGTGGGTGACAAATTCCCGCGTTTTCTGTTTATACTGTGCTGCACTGCAATAGTTATGGGTGGAGGAATCAGCAATGGCGGCACGTTACGAAGATTTAGGCAATGGCATTTATTGCATCGACACGGATTTATACCGCCCGCAATTGGCGGCGTGTTATTTGGTGCGCGAAGGCGATGCGGTGGCATTCGTGGATACTGGCACTTACCACACTGTGCCATTGCTGATGGAAGTATTGGCGGATTTGGGCTTGAGTGCTGACAATGTGCGTTATGTGATGCCGACCCATGTGCATTTGGATCACGCGGGCGGGGCAGGTGAGTTGATGGCGCGTTGCTCGAATGCCACGCTGATCGTGCATCCCAAAGGCGCACCACACATGATTGATCCTTCACGTTTGCAGGCGGGTGCTACGGCTGTGTACGGTGAGGCAGGCTTTGCGAAGGATTACGGTAAATTGGTCGCCATCTCCGCTGAACGGGTGGTGGCTGCTAGCGATGGTTACGTGATTGATTTGAACGGACGCACCCTAACGTTTTACGATACGCCGGGACACGCGAATCATCATGGCTGCATTTTCGATGCGCAGAGTCGCGCTTGCTTCACGGGTGATACCTTCGGCATTGCCTACCGTGAGTTTGTGACAGCGCAGGGAGCTTGGATGTTTGCGCCAACCACGCCCGTGGCTTTTTCCCCGCAAGAATGGCACCAGAGTCTGGATAAATTGGCAGCTTTGCAACCGAGTGCGATGTTGCTCACCCACTATGGGCGGGTGACGGATGTGCAAGGTTTATTGCCTAAATTGCGTGCAAGCATTGATGCGTTAAGTGCTTTGGCGTTAGAACAGCTCAATGCACCAAAAGGGCGCGTTGAAACCCTAAAAGAACAGGTGTTTTGCCTCTGGCTTGAAGAGATAGGCAGACGTGGGGTTAACCTTCCCGAAGGGGATATGCGTCAATTGTTGGAGGTAGATGCCACCTTGAATGCGCAAGGCTTAGATGTGTGGTTGCACCGTCTTGCCAAAGTCAAAACTTGAAGGATATTCAGGTAATTACGAATAACCTAGTAATAAAATCAACTAATTGTAATTTTCAGTATTTGTATATAAAAATATTATAATATACTTTAAATATAAGCATTTATGGGTGCTTTTAATACAATTTGCTTATGATACAGAAGAAACAAACTCTTTGGTTTGTGCACTAAAAGTGTATAAAGTGTGCGTGGTTCAAAATTTCAAGCAAGTGGCTAATGAAATTTTTCTATGGCATATAGAGTTGGTGTTGGTCACTTGAAAATCTACACAAGATTTGGCGAGTACCACACTTACGGGAGATTGGCATGATCAAGCCTCATGGTTCTGAGGAACTGAATCCATTATTCGTATATGACAGTGCTGAAAACGAAGCGCTGCAGAAAGAAGCAGAAGGTCTTGCTTCAATCGTCGTCAGCTCGGCGACAGCAGCGAATGCTGTGATGCTCGGCGGTGGCTACTTCAACCCGCTGACTGGCTACATGAACAAGGCAGATGCGCTGTCAGTCGCTGCAACTATGCACACCACCTCTGGCTTGTTTTGGCCAACGCCAGTGCTGAACCTGGTTGAAGATGCTGGCAGTCTCAAAGCGGGTGATCGCATTGCCTTGAGAGACCCCAACGTCGAAGGGCATCCGGTACTTGCGGTCATGGATGTCGAAGCTGTTGAAGAATTCAGCGCTGAAGACATGGCTACCATGACCCAGCAGATTTATCGTCCTGCTGAAGGTGAAGCGCATATCGGTGCGGATACGTTCAATTCCCAAGGCAAGTTTTGCCTGTCAGGGCCGATCAAAGTCCTGAACTTCTCCTACTTCCAAGGCGAATTTCCAGATACTTTCCGTACTGCTGTTGAAATTCGCAACGAAATTACCGAGCGCGGCTGGAAGAAGGTTGTTGCCTTCCAGACCCGTAATCCGATGCACCTGGCGCACGAAGAACTGTGCCACATGGCTATGGATCGTCTCGGCTGTGATGGCTTGGTCATCCACATGTTACTGGGCAAGCTGAAGAAGGGTGACATCCCCGCTCCGGTACGTGATGCCGCCATCCGCAAGATGGTTGAGCTGTATTTCCCGCCGAACAGCGCGATGGTAACGGGTTACGGTTTCGACATGTTGTACGCAGGACCAAAAGAAGCGGTATTACATGCCGTATTCCGCCAAAACATGGGGGCGACGCATTTCATTATTGGTCGTGACCATGCGGGTGTTGGCGATCATTACGGTGCATTTGATGCTCAGGAAATTTTCGATAATGAAGTGCCTAAGGATGCGCTTAAAATCGAAATCTTCCGCGCAGACCACACGGCTTACTCCAAGAAGCTGGATAAGGTTGTGATGATGTGCGAGGCACCGGATCATAAGAAGGAAGATTTTGTACTTCTTTCTGGTACCAAAGTTCGTGAAATGCTTGGTCAGGGCATTGCACCACCAAAGGAGTTTTCTCGTCCTGAAGTGGCTCAGATCCTGATCGATTATTATCAAAGTGAAAACGGCTAAGATTAAAGTCGAAATGAAAATCTCTGGGCATTCGGCACAATAAGCCGCCTGGAAAAGTATCTCTGGTGCAGTCTGAGCTTTGAGGAAAGGGCACAGGCTTCACTGGTTGAGTTCTGTGACCGTATGTAGCAATACAATTAATTTGAAGGAGTTACACAATGCCTACGTTTGTACGTACTGACAAATGTGATGGCTGCAAGGGCGGCGACCGCACCGCTTGCATGTACATCTGCCCACACAACCTGATGAAGCTGGACGTTGATGGTTCTGCCACAGGTCACGCGATGAAAGCGTATAACCAAGAGCCGGATCAATGCTGGGAATGCTATTCCTGCGTTAAAATCTGCCCTTCCAACGCAATCGAAGCACGTCACTATGCTGACGTGGTACCACTCGGTGGTTCTGTACAGCCTTTGCGCGGTCAAGACTCCATTATGTGGTCTATCAAATTCCGTAACGGCGTAATGAAGCGTTTCAAATTCCCAATCCGTACTACCCCAGAAGGCTCTATCGACTGCTACGGCGGCAAGCCTAAAGCGGATCTGGCTAATCTGGGTAAAGCACTGTTGACTCGTGATGTCATGGGCGGCTACCGCGCTGGCAACCCGGCTGAACTGATCTGCAAGTGATTTGTAACACAAGACACGCTTCGTTATTAACATTTAAGCATTGAGGAAACACAAATGGCAGGTACATTTGGTAATCCAGAAGTTGTCCAAGAAGAAGTGGACATCCTGATCATCGGTGGCGGTATGGCTGCGTGTGGCGCGGCGTATGAAATCATGCCGTGGATCGGCGCAGCGAAAGAAGCTGGCGTTGACATCACCGTTAAGTTGGTTGACAAAGCAGCAATGGATCGTTCCGGCGCAGTTGCACAAGGTTTGTCTGCAATCAACACTTACATCGGTCCAAACCAAGACCCAGCGGACTACGCTCGCATGGTCTCTAACGACCTGATGGGTATCACCCGTGACGACTTGGCTTACGACTTAGGCCGTAACGTTGACGATTCCGTGCATTTGTTTGAAGAATGGGGTCTCCCAATCTGGAAAACCGTTAACGGCGAACGTTTTGACGGTGCTACTTGGCCGAAAGAAGGCGGCAAGCTGTTGAAAGACGGCGGCGATCCAGTCCGTTCCGGTAAATGGCAGATCATGATCAACGGCGAATCCTACAAATGGATCGTTGCTGAAGCGGCTAAGAAAGCACTGGGTTCTGACAACATTCAGGAACGTGTTTTCATCGTTAAGCTGGTCAATGATGCTAACGACAAAAACCGCGTTGCGGGTGCTGTTGGCTTCTCTACTCGTGAAGACAAAGTATACGTTTACAAATTCAAGGCTTGCCTGCTGGTAGCTGGTGGTTGCGTAAACATCTTCCGTCCACGTTCCGTTGGTGAAGGCCAAGGCCGTGCATGGTATCCAGTTTGGAACGCAGGTTCCACCTACACCATGGCTGCTGAAGCCGGTGCAGAACTGACCATGATGGAAAACCGTTTCGTTCCAGCACGTTTCAAAGACGGCTACGGTCCGGTTGGCGCATGGTTCCTGCTGTTCAAAGCTCAAGCGACTAACGCCTATGGCGAAGTCTACATGACCAAGAACAAAGAATTGCTGAACGACTATCCTCCGTATGGTCAAGCAGCGGTTCCAGCATCTTGCTTGCGTAACCACTTGATGCTCAAGGAAATGAAAGAAGGTCGCGGTCCAATCTATATGGATACCGTTACCGCTTTGGCAAAACTGCGTGAAACACTGTCTCCTCGTGAAGTAAAGCACTTGGAAGCAGAAGCGTGGGAAGACTTCCTTGACATGTGTATCGGTCAGTGCGGTATCTGGGTTGGTGAAAACATCGAACCAGAAAAGAAAAACTCCGAACTGATGCCTACCGAACCGTACCTGCTGGGTTCACACTCAGGCTGCTGCGGTATCTGGGCTTCTGGTCCAGATGACGTTGGTGCACCGACTACTGAAGAACATCCAGACGCAGCTCTGATCCCTGCTCACCTGCCACAAGGCTGGAACTGGGGCTATCGCTCCATGACTACTGTCCGTGGTCTGTTCACAGCGGGTGATGGTGTTGGTGCTTCTGGTCACAAGTTCTCTTCTGGTTCACACACTGAAGGCCGTATGTGTGCACAGTCTATGGTTAAGTTCGTCATGGACAACAAAGACTGGGTTCCTACACTGGATACTTCTGTTGAAGCACTGGTTGAAGAAATCTACCGTCCAGTTCGTACTTTCCTGGAACACAAAGACTACACCACTGCGATTGATGTAAACCCACACTACATCACTCCACGTATGTTGCAGTTCCGTCTCCAGAAAATCATGGACGAGTATGTTGCAGGTGTTGCGACTTACTACACTACCAACGGTCACATGTTGGCAGTAGCGGAAGAAAAGCTGGGTATGTTGAAAGAAGATGCGATGAAAATGCGTGCAAAAGACCTGCACGAATTGCTCCGCGCATGGGAAAACTATCACCGTATCCTGACGGCGGAAGCGCACATGAAGCACATCCAATTCCGTAAGGAAAGCCGTTACCCTGGTTTCTACTACCGTATGGACTACAACCTGGTAGACGAAGAAAACTGGCACTGCTTCGTAAACTCTGTTTACGACAAAGAAACCAAAACTTGGACTGTGTTCAAACGCGCTCACAAGGACTTGGTTGATAAGTCTAAGCTGTTTAAACCTGCTGCCCACTAAGAAGGGGTTGCTTGACTACAGCTCTAAACCTTACTATCGGGTTTAGGCCAAATCAGGGCATCTCATGATGCCCTGATTTTTATCTACGGTAGTAATTCTGGAGGAGTTCACCACATGAAAGTTATCCTGTTAGGCGGCCCCGGCGCGGGCAAAGGCACACAAGCCAATTTCATCAAAGAAAAATACAATATCCCTCAAATTTCCACTGGCGACATGCTACGTGCTGCGGTTAAAGCAGGCACTGAAATGGGCATCGCTGCCAAAAAAGTGATGGACGCAGGCGGTCTGGTTTCTGACGAAATCATCCTCGGTCTGGTCAAGGAGCGCACGGCTGAAGCCGATTGTGCCAATGGTTTCTTATTCGACGGTTTCCCACGTACTTTGGCGCAAGCTGAATCCCTGAAAACCCAAGGTGTTGATATTGATGCGGTCGTTGAAATCGCGGTTGAGGATGCTGAAATCGTGCGTCGCATGAGCGGTCGCCGCGTTCACGTTGCATCAGGCCGTACTTACCATGTCGTATTCAACCCACCAAAAGTTGAAGGCAAAGATGATGAAACCGGCGAAGATTTGATCCAACGCGCTGACGATGCGGAAGACACCGTATTGAAGCGTTTGGAAGTGTATCACGCGCAAACTGCGCCGCTGATCGGCTACTATTCCGCGTGGGCGACCTCTGGCGAAGCCAAAGCACCGCGTTATATCCGTATCGAAGGCGTGGGTTCGGTTGACTCGATTCGCGACAATATTTTCGCGGCATTGGGTTAAAAGACCCCCATCCCCAGCCCTTCCCCCGCAAGGGGTGAAGGGAGCAAGATTTTAGGAGCAACAATGACTGCATCTCCCGAAAAAGTGGCTGCTGGCAAGGTAGTCCAGTTCACTTACCGCATTGCTGACCGTCATGGTGAGATTATGGAGCAAGTGGATTTACCCTTAAGCATGGTATTCATGCGCCATAACCGCTTGTATGACGTGGTGGAAAAAGCCTTGGTGGGTTGTCGCGTGGGTGATGAAGTGTCCGTTGATGTTCCAGCCGTTGATGGCGCATGGGGTGAAGCCGATGCTGACCTGATTCTGGTGCAAGACATTGAGCATGTGCCACCACCTTACCGCAAAATCGGTGCGGAAGCACAATTTCAAGCCGAAAATGGCGAGATCAAAACCTTCCGAGTGACCAGTGTCACCGAGGAGTCCGTGACCTTGGATGGTAATCACCCGTTTGCTGGGCAAACCATGACCTTCCACGTCAAAGTTATCGCGATCCGTGATGCCAGCAAGGATGAGTTATTGCACGGTATTGAATCCGGCGCACCCACTGAATTTAGTAACCCCACCATTCACTGATGATAGAGGCAGCATTTGATGGCTATTCCTGATTTGACCGACCTCGAAAAATCCATTATCCAGCAAAGCATTAATGAGCGCTGGCGCAACGGCGGCGTGGTGGCGGAAGAAGTGGAAGTCGAATTACGACTTTCCAAAGGCGATCGGGAAGTTACCCCTTGTCCCGCGCTGTATTGGGAACATGAAGGCTGTACCTTCCTCGTTGCCAAGACTGGCGATAACCGCTACCGCTCCCAATTTTTCTACTCTGCCAAAGAACAATTCAACACCGGCATTGAGGAATACACCGACTTAGGCGACTGCGTGCTCTTCCTGCTGCGTTTGCAGGCCGACCACGAGAGCGAGCGCCAACAGAATTTTCCCAAAGCGTCATGAAATTAGAGATACCCACACGTTAGTTTGAGAGATTGCATAGAGGAGTTTGTGTTATGACCGTTAAGAATGCTTTTTACGCACAATCCGGTGGTGTTACCGCCGTCATCAACGCTTCAGCCTGCGGCGTGATTGAAACCGCCCGCCAACACAGCGACAAGATCGGTACTGTCTACGCGGGTCAAAACGGCATTATCGGCGCATTGCTGGAAAACCTGATTGATACCAGCAAGGTTTCTGATGCGGATGTTGCGGCATTGCGTCACACCCCATCGGGTGCATTCGGTTCTTGCCGCTACAAAATGAAGAGTCTGGAAAAGAACAAGCGCGAATATGACCGCCTGATTGAAGTATTCAAGGCGCATAACATCGGCTACTTCTTCTACAACGGTGGCGGTGACTCGGCAGATACTTGCTTGAAAGTTTCCCAGTTAGCGGATTCAATGGGCTTCCCGATTCAAGCCATTCACGTCCCCAAAACTGTGGATAACGATTTACCTGTTACTGACAACTGCCCTGGTTTTGGTTCGGTTGCTAAGTACATCGCGGTGTCTACGCGTGAAGCGAGCTACGACGTGGCTTCCATGTGTGCCACCTCCACCAAGATTTTCGTGCTGGAAGTCATGGGTCGTCACGCGGGCTGGATTGCAGCAGCAGGTGGTTTGGCTACGGACGCAAACAACGATATTCCAGTCGTTATCCTGTTCCCTGAAGTTGAATTCAACCAAGAAAAATTCCTCGCGACAGTCGATGCGAAAGTAAAACAGTACGGCTATTGCAGCATCGTGGTGTCCGAAGGTTGCCATTACCCAGACGGTACGTTCTTGGCAGAGCAGGGCACTCGTGACTCGTTCGGTCATGCGCAATTGGGCGGTGCTGCTCCGGTTGTTGCTAATATGATCAAAGATGCGCTGGGTTACAAATTCCACTGGGCGGTGGCAGACTACCTGCAACGTGCGGCGCGTCATCTGGCGTCCAAGTCTGACGTTGAGCAAGCTTACGCATTGGGCAAGGCTGCGGTTGAGTTGGCGTTGGAAGGCAAAAACTCTGTCATGCCAGCGGTTATCCGTGACTCCAATAATCCATACACTTGGCACATTGGTTCAGGCGAGTTGAAAGACATTGCCAACGTCGAAAAAATGATGCCGATGGAATACATTTCTGAAGACGGCTACGGCATTACCGACGCTTGCCGCGAATACCTGCAACCGTTGATCGAAGGCGAAGACTATCCGCCATACGAGAACGGTATGCCGAAATACGTGACGTTGAAGCACGAATTGTTGGATAAAAAGCTGCCAGCGTTCGAGCTGTAAACCTTAACTTCCCCACAAGTAACGCCCCTGTTTGCACAACAGGGGCGTTCTTTTTATACTGATCGTTTCATACAGTACATACCCCGGTAACTAAAGATCATGGCTGAAAAACTCGACATTCCTGAGGAATTCCAAAGCTCCCTCATTCCTGAACTGCTGACGGATGACACCACTATCCAGTTTAACTGCCACCCTGGTGTTTCCTGTTTCAATATTTGCTGTAAGGCTGCGGATGTAACCCTCGCACCGTATGACATCCTGCGCCTGAAAAAACGCTTGGGCATGACTTCAAGCGAATTCCTCGACAAGCATACCGTGCCGTTTGAGACGGATGGTCACGGCACTCCCGGCATCAAATTGCGTACCGACGACAACAAAACCTGCTTGTTCGTGCGTGAGGAAGGTTGCAGCGTGTATGAAGATCGCCCTGCCGCTTGCCGTTATTATGGCTTGGGGCTGCTATCGCACCGTGCGCAAGGTTCATCTGATGATGTGCAATACTATTTCCGTAACAAGGAAGCACATTGCCAAGGCTGGAACAGCGAACAGGTGATCACCGTGCGCGATTACCGCCAGCAACAAGGCGTGCCGGAATACGACGAAATCAACCGCGAATGGATGCAGTTGATGCTGAAAAAGAAATCAGCAGGCCCTGCGATCGGTAAGCCTGATCCGCTCAGCTTCCAGTTGTATTTTATGGCAAGTTTCGACATTGACCGTTTCCGCCGCTTTGTAGAAAGCCCCGCGTTTGCCAAAGTGTACATCGTGAGTGATGCTGACCGTGCGGCTTTCCAAGATGATGTTATCTTGCAAAAATTTGCGTTCCGCTTGTTACGTCAGGTGTTGTTTGATGAGCAAACCATTCCAACGCACGAGAATGTGCTCGAAAAACGTTGGGAAGAGCGTAAGGATATTATCGAATTGCGTCACAATGCGGCAGTTGAGTTACACCTGAAAAAAGCCGAAGAAGATCGGCGGGTAGCACTGGACAGCAGTGACCAAAAAGGTAACGATTTGTGCGGTTCGGATGGTTGCCAGCCTTAAAAACGGATTTTACAGGCTTTAAAGCACTGGCGAGCTAGCTACTCGCCAGAAACCCTGTATACTGTGCACTTTATCACATCGTTTCTATCGAGTCTGCGGGTATTCTGCCTACATCCTCTTGAGCGGTTTACTGAAACCTTTAGGAGGTTACACATGGCTACTAAGCTTTACGTTGGCAATTTGCCTTATTCTATTACCCAGCAAACTCTGCAAGATAAATTCAGCCAGTACGGTGACGTGACATCAGTCAGCGTTATCACTGACCGCGACACAGGGCAAAACAAAGGCTTTGCCTTCGTTGAAATGTCCAGTGGTAGCGACGCACAGAAAGCGATTGATGGCTTGAACGGTACTGACATCGACGGTCGTAGCGTTAAAGTTAACGAAGCTAAGCCACAAGCACCACGCGATAACCGTGGCGGTGGCTTCGGCGGCGGCGCTGGCGGTGGTTCACGCAGCGGTGGTGGCGGCGGCTTCGGCGGCGGTTCATCACGCAGTGGTGGCAGCAGCGGTGGTCGCTGGTAAGCAGCCCTCACCGGCTCAATACCGAATCCAAAAACCCAGCCTTGTGCTGGGTTTTTGCCGTTGTGACCATTCAATTTGAATAAAACTTTTAGGGTATAGAACAATGACGGTTTCTGTGGCAATTATTTCCGATACGCATGGGCATCTTGATCCACGCATTATCGACATCATTCGTGAGTGCGATTACGCCATTCATGCGGGTGATATTTGCGGGGAAAATGTACTCGCGGCGATGCAGCCTAAAAGCGCAATGGTGATTGCGGTGGCGGGTAATAATGAGCCGCGTTGCATGGTCGATTTCCCACTGCCCACCAGCAGTGAGCTGGAGTTGCCGGGCGGTAAAATTTGCATTGAGCACGGGCATGAGCATGGGCATCACACCCCTTGCCACGATTCATTACGTGCGCAACACCCCGATGCGCGGATGATCGTGTACGGGCATACACATAAGATGGTGCAGGATAAAAGTGCGCTGCCGTGGGTGGTGAACCCCGGTGCAGCAGGGCTGACCCGCAATCATGGCGGGCCATCCTGTTTGGTGCTGACCGCGAACGATCAGGTGTGGGATGTGCGGGAAATCCGCTTTGCGGATTAGTTGACGCCGAGCAGCTCAACATCAAACACCAGTGTGGCGTTCGGTGGAATTACGCCGCCCGCGCCCCGCGCCCCGTAGCCCATTTCAGCAGGAATGACTAAGGTGCGTTGCCCGCCGATTTTCATGCCAACCACGCCTTGATCCCAGCCTTTGATGACTTGGCCGCCGCCGAGTGGGAATTGGAAAGGCTGTCCGCGATCACGCGAACTATCAAACTTCGTTCCGTGCTTGTCGGCGGCTTTTTCATCATACAACCAGCCCGTGTAATGCACAGACACCATCTTGCCAGCGGTGGCTTCCGTACCGTCGCCTACTTTTACATCCGTTTTAACTAAATCGACCATTTTAATATCCGTTGCTTGTGGGGAAGAAGTGCCAGTGGTACTCGTCGTGGCAGTTTTGTCCGAACACGCTGCCATAAAAACGCTGCTGGAGAGTGCCACTGCCAGCGCCAATAATGTGGTTGTTTTCATGTTTATCAATTCCTTGGCAAGAAAAAAGGGGCATTATGCCCCTTTTCTCCTAAACGTGCGATAAACGGTTATTGAACGCTTATTTGTCAGCAATCTCACGCAATTTCTTGGACTGGATAATGTTGCCATTCAACGCCGCATCCAGCGCGGAACGCCCAAACGCTACGTCCATCAACTGGCTGTAGTACATGACCGGCATATCGAAATTGGTTTTGTAACGCGCATTGATGTCATCTTGGTAGATTTCCACGTTGGCTTGGCACAATGGGCAAGGGGTAACGATCATGTTCGCGCCGCTGTCGTAAGCGGATTCGATGATGTCTTTCACCAATGCCTGACCTTTTTCGGGTTCAGAGAACATTAGCGCACCGCTACAGCAAGCGACTTTTTTGTCGTACTTGGTGAGGGCTTCCGCGCCGAGGGTTTCGACCATCTTGTCCAGATACATCGGGTTCTCGAAGGATTCACCGGCAATCCCGAATGGGCGGTTGGTTTGGCAACCGACGTAACCAGCGATTTTCAGACCTTCCAGCGGCTTTTTAACCTTAGAACCCAGCACGTCGTAACCGATGTCTTCGATCAGGACTTCCACCATGTGGCGGACTTTTTTGTTGCCCTTGTATTCCAGCTTCACCGATTGCAGGGCAATATTGGTTTCGGCTTTCAGAGTAGGGTTGTGGTTCAAACGTTCTTGCACTTCGCGGGTGTTGAGCCAGCAAGCAGCGCAAGTGGCTACCACGTCCTGATCCGGGTGATGCTTTTCGGACAAGGCCAAGTTACGCGCGGAAAGCGTCATGCGCGGCAGTTCGCCACCGCCAGCATAACCGATGGATGCGCCGCAGCAGTTCCAATCCGGGATTGGATTCAGCTTGATGTCCAGCTCTTCGCACAGGGTTACGACCGACTTTTCCAAGTTGGAAGACGATGCTCCCTTCTGGGAAGAACAGCCGGGGTAGTAAGAATATTCATGCTTTGCCATTGTTACCTCATCCTCCTCATTTCGCGTCAGTGTTGGTGCCGACACGTGCTGCTTCCAGCTCTTCGGCTTTTTTCAGCATGGCGTGGAAGCCAGAAAGATCGCTAACGCCATGCCCACCGAGCATTTCCATCGGTGACATACGCTTGGCTTTCATCATGTTCAAACCCAGTTTTTGCTTGCTCATCGACACTTTTACGCCTTCCGCGAAACCGTCTTTGAAGTACAAGCCCAGACCCAGTTTCAGCTCGTTGACACGACCTTTTTTGATCAGGTTATCCCAGAACATTTGCCCGAATTTTTCCGTCGGCTGGTTCTTGGGTTTCATGCCCATGCGCTTACCGTAGTGCGCCAAGCCGTGCATGATGTGCGTAATCGGCAGACCACGCGGGCAACGCGCCACGCAGTTGTAGCACGACGTACACATCCACATCGAGGTGGACGACAGCACTTCGTCACGCTTGTTGGCGCGGATCATCATGAACAGCTCTTGCGGCGGGTGATCCCAGTGCGGCCCCAGCGGGCACGAACCGGAACAGACGCCACATTGCATACACATTTTGACCCAGTTGCCTTCCTCGACGTTATCCGTCACTTCTTTGAGGAAGTTGCCTTTGTATTTTTCAACCATCGCTTGATTGACAGCAGTAGTCATTCCAGCATCCTCCTTAGAACTTGAACGGGCTGAGGCCGACACGGTTAATCACTTCAACCATCTCATCCAGCAGTTTGGGTGCGCGGTCGATGTCGGTAATGGCGACTTCATGCACCGCGACGCGATCGGATTCGAGGTTCATGGTAGACAGGGTGTCGCCAATTTTTGCCATCCTAACATGCGCCATTTCTGAGCCTTTGACAAAATGGCACTGATAATCTGCGCCTTTTTTGCAGCCCATCATGACCACGCCGTCGTAACCGCTACCCAAGGCATCCTTGATCCAGATGGTGTTGGTAGAGCCGAGGCAACGTACCGGAATCACGCGGATAAACGCGCTGGATTCGTTACGTTTCATCGCTGCCATGTCGAGTGCGGGGTACGCATCGTTTTCACACGCCAGTACCAGAATACGCGGCTTTTCCTGGAACTCATCCGGCACATCGACGGCTTTCAATTGCGCCCCGACGGTTTCGATGGAGTAGTTCTTGAAGGAAATAACCTGTACCGGGCAAGCACCCATGCACGTCCCGCAACGGCGGCAACGCGCTTCGTTGTATTTCGGGTAGCCTTTTTCGTCTTCGTCAATCGCGCCGAACGGGCATTCCACCGTGCAGCGTTTGCACTGGGTGCAGCCTTCTTTACGGAATGACGGGAAGCTCAAGTCACCGGAACGTGGGTGCGCAGCGCGACCAATCGCGGAGTTTTCAATCGCCTGAATCGCTTTCATCACCGCGCCCATTGCGTCAGTTTGCGCTTGCGCGGCATCCATTGGGCGGCGTACTGGGCCTGCGCTGTAGATACCCGTGCGGCGGGTTTCATACGGGAAGCAGATGAAATGCGAATCGGTGAAACCATTCACCAATTGCGGCATATCCGGGCCTTGGCGGTAGTTCAGGTTAAGGATGGATTGGACGGAGACTTTCACTTCGCCGCTTTCGTCCTTGTCCTTCATGGTGTCGATGTCAGTACCGGAGTTGGGTAACATGCCCGTCGCCAATACCACCAGATCAGCACCCATCTGCGCATCTTCGTCAAGGATCAAGTCTTTGAAATTGACTTGCAGCTCATTGCCTTTAACGTCAACCGTGGAAACTTTGCCCTTACGGAAAGTCACAAACTTGTCTTGCGCACTGCGGTAGAAGTTTTCGCCGCCCGCACCCGGTGTACGGATGTCGTCAAACAATACGGTGGTTTCAATGTCAGGGTTGCTGTCTTTGAAATACATCGCTTGTTTGATGCTGGTAGCGCAGCAATGACCCGAACAGTAGGACAAATGCCCTTCCTTGGTACTGCGTTGACCCGCGCATTGCACGAATACCACGTTTTCGACCACTTTGCCGTCAGCACGTTTGATCGGGCCATCGCCTGCGGCGCGAGCCAGTGCTTCCAGTTCCAGTTGAGTCACCACGTTCGGCGATTTGCCGTAGCTGAATTCCGGCAGGTTATTCGCATCATAAGGGGTGAAGCCAGTGGCTTGCACAATTGCGCCAAACTCAGCGTGCGTGCCTGCGCCTACGGTAGAGGCAATATCCACCTCGAAACGACCCGGTGCACCCGCTGTTTTGGCAATGGTAGAATTCAGGTAAACGGTGATTTTGTCATCCGCTTCCACCGCTGCGATCAGGGCAGCAACGCCGGTATCTTGCGGGTTTTGGAACGGGGAATGTTCCGGCTGGCGTTGTTTGAGTTGCCCCATCACGCCGCCCAAACGGTCGGACTTTTCGATAATGCTGGCGTAGTAACCGGCTTTGGAGGCTTCGAGTGCCGCTGTCATGCCAGTAATGCCGCCGCCGACCACCATAATGTGGTTGTTTTTGCCTTGCTCACCACTGGCATCGGCTTGTTGCATCGCTTTGACTTCGGCGCAACCCATGCGGATGTAGTCGGCTGCCATTTCCTGCGTGGTTTCGTCGTGTTCGCTGCCTTCGGGACGAATCCAGATGACACCTTCACGCAAGTTGACGCGAGCGGTTGGCACAGCACCGAAGTTGAAACTTTCGGTTTTGGCACGGCGCGAACACGCCATAATGACCGCTTTGGTTACTTTGTCGTCGCCTTCCGCTGCCATGTCGGCTTTGATCATGTCCACGCCTGCCTGACTGCACAGGAAGTCGTGGGTCTTGCAGAAGCCAATCCGACCTTCGCGCACGGCTACTGATTCGAGGGATTTAGTGTCAAGACGGTCGCCAATACCGCAACCCGTACACAGATAACCACCAATTTTCATCTTATGCTCCTGCTACCTGATTGACGACTTGCACCGCACGCAAGGCCGCAGCCGTGGCGTGTTGAACTGCGCGGTTTACGTCCAGCGCGTCGGAGGCAACCCCAGCCGCAAAAATGCCGCCGTTGCTGTCGTCATGTTCGATGAAGCCTTCATCGTTGACCAGAATCTTGATCGGGAAACCTTTGAAATCCACACTCGGTTCCATACCCGTTGCCAATACCACCAGATCGTGTTGGTTGGCGTAACGGTGGTAGCCTTCGGTATTCACGCCGTGCAGGACAGGGTTGCCGGTTGTTTTGTCTTCGTCGATTTTCGCCACTTTGGACTTAATGAAGCTGACGTTCGGGTTGGCTTGCACGTTTTGGTAGAAATCGTCAAACCGGTCAATCGCCCGCATGTCGATGTAGTAAATCGTGGATTTGCCGTCGTCACCAAACTTTTCTTGCACGTAGTTGGTTTGCTTGAGGGAAGCCATGCAGCAAATGCGTGAGCAATGCGCCAGATGGTTTTTATCCCGCGAACCCGCGCACTGAATGAAGGCGATGTTTTTCGCTTCTTTGCCATCAGATGGGCGCAGCAATTTGCCGTTGGTGGGGCCGTGTGGATCCATCAAGCGTTCAAATTCGACGTTGGTAATGACGTTAGCAAAACGGTCGTAGCCGTAAGCCTGAATCTTGTTCGCGTCGTAAGGTTTCCAGCCCGTCGCAAAGATTACCGCGCCTGCTTTCAGGTCGAGGGTTTCCGTTTGCTGGTCGAGGTCGATTGCGCCGTATTTGCAGGCTGCTTTCGCCGCGTCCGCTTCGGCTGTGCCGATAATGCGCGAGTCGATCACGTAGTGCTGCGGGAACGCCATCGCGTTCGGCAGGTACACGCTTTTGCGCTTGCCGAGGTTGTAGTTGAATTCGTCGTCAAACTCAGTGGTTGCGGCTTTGGCGCAGTCGCCGCACGCAGTACAGTTGTTATTGACGTAACGCGGGGTCAGGGTCACGGAAACCGTGTAATCGCCTTTGTCACCGCTGATATTGGAGACTTCCGCTTGCGTGAGCACCGTGAGGTTATGGTTCATCTTAATGCGGCGCTGATTGATTTCTTGACCGCAGGTCGGGTGACACATTTTAGGGAAGTATTTGTAAAGCTGGGAAACACGTCCGCCCAAGTAAGGGCGCTGTTCCAGCAGGATAACCTGTTTACCCGTTTCGGCAGCTTCGAGTGCAGCGGTCATGCCGCTGATACCGCCGCCGACGACGATAATGGTCTGATTGGTTGCAACGACAGCCGTCATTGAGGCTCCTCCGTCAAAGACAGTATTTTGGAATCCTGTAAGCAGCACCTGCGATTGGCCCACAGTGTACGTATAGGGTAGGGCGTGCTCTTTAGTGGCAGGCAGCATACTATATTTTATGCGCCGGATTCTAGCGTGTACCCTGATAGGGATAGGTGCTTTTATTGATTTGCAAATCAAATAAATTTATGAATTTGTGCAAGTATGATAAATATCAACCCTTGGTTATATTCTGATGTGCTGATATTGAATGCCTAATCATTCCCGTGCTACAGGCTGCGAATGCCGTTGGCAACGATGCCTATGCCACCGACTAGAACGAATGTGCCTACCCATGCAATAAAGCCTTTAATCACGGGTTCGATCGTGTGGCGCAGGGGTTTTTTTGCGCGACGCGGCGCTTGCTTGCGTGCCATGAGGTGTTGCCTTGTTGTTATTGTTGGGGGGCGATTATAGCTGTGAGTTCATGAAGGTAGCCCTAACAATGGGCTCAGGCAGTCGGGTATGTTTCGCCATGCTATACTGAACCGCATAAAAGCAGCAGGACGTAGCCATGATTATTTTCCCCTACGGCAACAGTGATTTTCACGATATTCGCACGAGTGGTGCGTTATACCTTGATCGCACCCAATACCTTCCAGCGCTGGAACAGGCGGGCAAGCAACTGGTGTTTCTGCGTCCGCGCCGTTTTGGTAAATCGCTGTTGCTATCCACGTTGGCGAATTACTACGACATAAACCGTGCGGCTGACTTTGATAAATTGTTCGGCAATTTGCATGTCGGGCAGCATCCGACACCGGAACATAATACTTACATGGTGTTGCGTTGGGATTTTTCGCAAGTATCCGCGCAAGGCGATACTGCCGCGATTACCCAGCATTTGTTTGACCACATCAACCAAGCGATTCGCGGCTTTCAAATGCGCTACCAAGCGCAGTTACAAGCTGAGATTGAGATTTTTCCTACCAATGCGATTGCTTCGTTTGAATCGCTGGTTAATACGGTTCGCCACAGTGGCTACCCGTTATATTTGTTGATCGACGAATACGACAATTTCGCCAACGAAGTGCTGATGCAAATCCAGCCCAACGCTGAGCGTTATCAGGATTTGGTGCAAAGTGAAGGCATTCTCAAAACGCTGTTCAAAGCCGTCAAAGCCAATGCCTCAGAAGGCAAAGTGGGGCGTGTCTTCATTACGGGCGTGTCGCCGTTGGTGATGAGCGATATGACGAGCGGCTATAACGTTGCCACCAATATTTACCTTGATAAAGAGTTCAATGGTTTATGCGGGGTAACAACCGCAGAATTGTTAGCACTGGTCACGACCATTAGCACGCACTGCCAGCAACCCAGTGATAGCATTGCCACTACGTTGGAAACGTTACGGGTGTTTTACAACGGCTACCGTTTTTGCAGCGACATGGCGGAATCACAAGTTTATAACCCAACCTTGTGCTTTTACTACTTGCGCCACTTCCAAAAACACTGCGTTGCACCCGACCAAATTCTCGATGGTAATCTGGCAATGGATGCGAACAAAATCCGCTACATTGCTAATTTGCCGTTGGGTCAAGAGGTGATTGCTAACATCCTCGACGAGCAACGCGCCGTTGCCATTCCGTATTTGGAAAGCCAATTTGGGATGGAAAAACTCCACGATTTGCAAACTGACCCCAATTACATGGTGTCTTTGCTGTATTTCTTTGGGGTGTTGACCGTGAGTGGGCGTGACGTGGTGGGCGGGTTGGAATTGAGTATTCCTAATTTGGTGATTCGCGCTTTGTATGTGGATGAGTTGAAACGCAATACGCTACCCGCTGCACAAGACCGCCGTACTTTGCAGGCATTGGCAAAAACGTTCTACCAAACTGCCGATTTGCAGCCCTTGGTGGCGTTTATGGAAGACAAATACTTCGCGGTTTTTAATAACCGTGATTACCGTTGGAGCAATGAGTTAACGGTTAAAACGGCGTTTTTGACAGTGCTGTTTGAAGATACCTATTACATCGTGGATTCGGAAACGGCGTTGCAACGGCGCTATAGCGATTTAACTTTGATTGTGCGCCCGAACATGCGTCAGTACGCGCTGTTGGACATGGTGATGGAATTTAAATACTTGGCGCTGGCTGATCTGAATCTGACGGGTGAGCAGGTGCGGGCGCAAAGTCGCGATGAATCCCGTGCTATTCCGGCGGTGCAAGCGGCTTTGCGGGAAGCTAGTGAGCAATTGCAGCATTATCAGCAGGTGTTGATCGACAAATACCACGAACCGCAGCGCTTGCGGTGTTTGGCGGTGGTGGCGTTGGGGTTTGATAGGCTGGTGTGGGAGATGCTGCCAGCGGTTTAGGGATATTGGCGGTCGTGGAGTTCAACACCATCATAAAAACATGAAATCTCTAGCGTTTGCCCAACCGATTCCAGCGTGAGTACATCCGTCAACTGGCGGTATTCGTGCAAATGCCATTCATACGTGCCGATGCGCTGGTAGTGTTCGACCAAAACCATTTCTGAGTCGATCAGCACATAATCTTGCAAGCTGGGGATGGAGCGGTAGTGCATGAATTTGTCGCCACGGTCATAGCTGCGGGTGCTGGGGGATAGCACTTCGACGATCAGTACGGGGTTCAGTAGGGTACGGTTGTTGTCGGTCAATTCGGGGGCGTGGCAATAGACCGAGGTATCGGGGTAGGTGTTCAGCCCTGAGGGGGTGGCTACGCGCATATCGCTGTTCATCGGTTGGCAGGGTTTGCCGCTCAAGCGTACCGCGAGTTCCGTGGTGACGTTCAAGCCAATGCGGGCGTGTTGGTATGTACCGCCTGCCATTGCAAACATTTGCCCGCTGTAGAACTCGTGTTTTTCCGTTGCGGCTTCGTCTAGCCGTAAATAGTCATCGCGGCTGATCTGGGTTTTGATGGCTTGCATGGTTGCCTCCACTGGGAAGGTTTGACTATACAGGCAATCGGCGGCGTTGCGCCATTTTCTGCGGTGTTGTCTGGTGGGGGAGCAAGTGTGGGTGCAAAGTCGGGAGAAATCTTAGGTCGCGGATTTTTTGTGCATTAATTGCTATTTGTGTGATAGTGATCACTTTTTAGCTATACAGCTTTTGTTAAGATTGGCGGCATTGGGGACACTTATTATGAGTGAGAGCTTGGGAAATACTGGGCTATATAAAACTCTGAATTTTTCCCAATTGATTGTTAGAATTTTCGATTGAATTTTTCAAACCAAGGGTTAAATAAAAAATGAATGATAACGCATTCTATCAATGTAAATTTTTTATTGAACAATGCATTTCCCAAAACCCTGAAAATCAGGAAATGGTTAAGGCTTATGTTTCATTAATTGAGCAGAAAACAAAATTTGATATTGCATTTTTTTCACAAAGTGCTGAAGTGCAAAAAAATTGGAATGACAATCAAGCCAAAGTTAATACAAATTGGCAAACTACACAGACAGATATTGCCAAGAAACAACTTGAAGTAAATCAAAGAAATTTTTAATGCTTCAGTTTGAAATTAATTTATGCATGAGGGCTATATTATGGATATAAATGTTTATCCTATAAGAGAAATCAGTGATGATAAAATCAAACAAATGATAAGAGGTAATAAATCATTTGTACTTGATAATATTGATAGAACATCTTTTTCTGATGCTACAAGTACAGTTGAAAAACTAATAGAATCAGAAGGGTTAAAATGCCGTGTTTATACAAAAGGACGAGCAGCAGCAATGGGAGCAGCAGCAATACCAATATCTCCGACAGTAATTGGAGGATGGGCAGCAGGTCTGTTTATAGCCGCTCATAACATAGCAACATGGGATCCAGATTACGAAGTGGCAAAAAATATAGCTACAGGATCGCTCACTATAACGTATAAAAAATAATTGATTTATTGTTTGCTATCATCGCACTCGATGACCAATGCGATGATAGCAAACGTTATTCGTCTGATCTACTCCCAGCCTTGCTCGTCAGGCTTAACGTTAACGATACTTAAGTCAGGAATGTTTAAAATGGATAAAATTACTTTCACGTTTATAGCCTTGTTATGCTCATCCAGCATCGCCTTAGCAAATTCTGCCTGCGATGCGCCGCAAAACGATTTCGACGGTTTATATTGCCTGAACAAGGTTTATCAAGAAGCCGATAAAGAACTCAATGAGAATTATAAAAAGCTCAAAGGCAAATTGGATAGTGACGGTAAAGACCTTCTGAAATCCGGTCAATTGGCGTGGATTGAAGACAGAAATTCCAGTTGCTCAAAACATGAAGGCGATGAGTTTTTCGTTAATCTGGATTGTGCAACGAATACCACCATCGAACGTTCGCAGTTTTTGCAAGACCGTATTCGGGAGTGCGCGAGTGCTGGCTGCCAAAATAGCAAGCTCTGAATTGCTTTGAAGTTTCTGGCTATTTTCAGTATCATTGTGGCTATATTTTCTCCGCAATGAGGTGTTTCCATGTCAGAAGCAGCGATTTCCACGCTCAAAAATCACTTGCCCGAATGGGTGCATTTAGCTGAAACGGGGCAAGATATTCACATTACCCGCCACGGTAAACCCGTTGCGGTGATGATTTCCCTAGCCAAGTATCAACACGCCTTCACGGGCGGGGCAACTATTGTCAGTGCCTTCCGTCGTTGGCGCGAACAATATCCTGATGCGCAAGGTTTTACGGATGCTGAGCAGGCACAAATGCACCAACGCACCCGCGAACCCTACCCTGAAACGACTTCGGTTTGGGATTGAGGTTGGTGATGCGCTACTTATTGGATACCAACGTCATTTCCGAACAAACTAAGCCACTACCGAATGCTGGAGTCATCCGCCGTTGGGAGTTGGATAGCATTTTTGCGTGTACTTCCGCCACCGTCTGGCATGAACTCTGGCACGGGGTACATTTGCTGGATGAAGGCAAACGCAAACAAGGTTTGGTAGGGGCATTAGAGATTGTAAAAGCGAGTGGTTTACATATCCTCCCATTTTGTGAGCAAGCGGCTGAATGGTTGGCGTTGGAACGTGTTCGACTCAAACGTTTAGGGTTAACACCACCGAAGTACGACAGCGAAATTGCTGCCGTGGCAGTGGTGAATAACCTGATTTTGGTGACACGCAACGTGGATGATTTTGTGATGTTCAGTGGCTTGCGGGTTGAGAACTGGTTTGAGACTGTCAGGTAAAACTGGCGCGGGGCAGGCAATGGATGCGTCTGCCCCTCGCTAACGATTTAACCCAACACCAGCTTCACGCGACTCGCCGCTTCCACCGCCCGCGCCCGCGCTTCATCCGTATCCTTACCCCGCGCTAACGCCACACCCATACGGCGACGTTCAAACGCCACTGGCTTGCCAAACAAGCGCACGTCGCTTTCCGGCACTTGCAGCGCATGTTCCACGCCTTCAAACGCGATACCTTCTGCTTCCATCCCGCCGTAAATCACCGCACTTGCGCCCGTAGAATGCAGTGCCGTATTCACTGGCAAGCCCAAAATCGCCCGAGCATGTAGCTCGAATTCGTTCTGGAATTGCGTCGCCATCGTCACCATGCCGGTGTCATGCGGGCGCGGGCTGACTTCGGAGAACCACACGTCATCATCTTTGACGAATAATTCCACCCCAAACAAACCGCGTCCGCCCAGATTGCCGGTGACTTTCGCTGCAATGTCTTGCGCTTTGGCGAGGGCGGTATCGGTCATTGGCTGTGCCTGCCAGCTTTCGACGTAATCGCCTTTCACCTGACGATGCCCAATCGGCGTACAGAAATGCGTTTCGACTTCACCGTTTGCGCCATTCGCCCGCACGGTCAGCAAGGTGATTTCGTAATCGAAATGAATGCACTGTTCCACAATCACGCGCCCGTGGTTTACCCGTCCGGCGGACAGTGCGTATTCCCACGCCGCTGCCACCTCATCCGCACTGTTCAGCATCGACTGCCCTTTGCCCGACGACGACATCACCGGCTTGACGAAGCAGGGGTAGCCCACGTCATCCGCCGCCGCCTGCATCTCGGCAAGGCTGGAGGCGAAGTGGTAACGCGAGGTCGGCACACCCAATTCTTCCGCCGCCAAGCGCCGAATGCCTTCGCGGTTCATGGTCAATTGCGTGGCACGCGCCGTGGGGATGACGGTCGCCAGCCCATCCGCTTCAATTGCTGCCAGCTCATCGGTCGCAATCGCTTCGATTTCCGGCACGATAAAATGCGGCTGTTCCGCTTCCACCAAGGCACGTAACGCGGCAGGGTCTGCCATATTGATAACGTGGGAACGGTTGGCGACGTGGTGCCCCGGCGCATTGGCGTAGCGATCGACCGCGATGACCTCCACGCCGAAGCGTTGCAGGGCAATGATGACTTCTTTGCCGAGTTCGCCGCTGCCCAGCAGCATGACACGGGTGGCGGAGGGGGAAAGCGGTGTTCCAATACGCATCGGGGTCTCCATTCTGGCAATAGTGGGGGTAAATGCGGGAAGAATAGCACAAGGCTGTTTAGCGCGTTAAAATCCAGCCATTCGATTATTCAACGGGACACAACATGACGTACACAGTAACGCTGCAACCTTCCGGGCATACTTTTTTAGCCGAAGCCAACGAGTCGATTTTGGAAGCGGGGTTACGTCAAGGTGTCGCCTTGCCGTATGGCTGTCGGGGTGGGGTTTGCGGGTCATGTGCCGCGACCGTGTTGAGTGGGCAAGTGCATTACCCGTTTGGTGAGCCGCAAGGTTTAGCGCCGTATGAGGAAGAGCGCGGCAAAGCCTTTTTGTGCATGGCAGCCGCCGCGAGCGATGTGGTGATGGATGCGCCGCGTGTCGGTGCAGAACCGGACATCGAGATTAAAGCCTTGCCCGTGCGCGTCGAAAAGCTGCGCAAGTTGGCAGATGATGTGATGGAGATGACGCTGAAATTGCCCGCTTCCGAACGTTTACGCTTTTTTGCGGGGCAATACATCGACATTTTGCTGAAAGATGGCAAGCGACGCGGCTTTTCGTTGGCGAATGCGCCGTTTAACGATCAATTGCTGGAATTGCACATTCGGCATGTTCCGGGTGGGCAATTTACTAGCTACGTTTTCAATGAGATGAAAGAAAAAGCCTTGCTACGTATTGAAGGGCCGTTGGGGAGTTTTTACTTGCGTGATTCTGAGCGTCCGGTGATTTTAATGGGCGGCGGCACTGGTTTTGCACCGCTCAAAGGTATGTTGGAACAGATGATGGCGCAAGGCATCGACAAGCCCGTGCATTTGTATTGGGGCGTGCGAGCCAAGGCGGATTTGTACATGGATAGCGTGGTGCGCAGTTGGGTATCACGTCACCCGCAATTGACTTATGTGCCGGTGTTGTCTGAGCCGTTGGCGGCGGATGCGTGGACAGGGCGCACGGGGTGGGTACATGCTGCCGTTGCTGCCGATTTCCCTGATTTGGCAGGGTATGACGTGTATTTGAGCGGCCCGCCGCCAATGGTAAATGCCGCGAAAACGGCGTTTTTGGCGCAAGGTTTGCCGGAAGAGCAGTTGTATTACGATTCGTTTGAATACAGCCCCGATACGCTGAAAGCGATACAGGAAAAACAGGCATGAGTGATCACGACTTCAACCTCCACCCGCAACTGGCGCAAGACACCCACTTCGTGGTCGACTTACCGCTTTGCCGTGTGTTGCTGATGAATGAAGCCCGTTATCCGTGGTTAATTCTCGTGCCACGTCGGGAAAATCTGCGTGAAATTCACGAATTGCTACCCGCCGACCGCCAGCAATTGTGGGAAGAATCCGATCACGTTAGCCGCGTGTTAACCGCGCTATTCCAGCCAGATAAGTTGAACATTGCCGCATTGGGAAACATCGTGCCGCAATTACACATCCATCACATTGCCCGCTTCCAAACCGATGCCTCATGGCCTGCGCCCGTATGGGGCAAATTCGCGCCAGAGCCTTACACTGCCGATGCCGCCACCTCACGCTGCCAAGCCCTCCGCACGCAACTACAATTATTGTAAGGGCAGGATTGTAGATTGTAAGGGCGGTTCGCGAACCGCCCCTACGCGATTGATGGATTCTTACGCCTTTTTCTTCATCTCAATCATCTCATGAATGATTGGGTTCAGAATCAATTCCATTGCCAGTACCATTTTGCCACCCGGCACAACAATGCTGTTGCGGCGTGACATAAACGAGTCATGGATCATGGAAAGCAGAAACGGGAAATCCACATTGAACAATTTCGGATCAGCAAAACGGATAATCACGAAACTTTCGTCCGGTGATGGAATATCACGCGCAATGAACGGGTTAGAGGTATCCACCGTCGGCACACGCTGGAAGTTAATGTGCGTGCGCGAGAATTGCGGGGTGATGTGGGTAATGTAATCCGGCATCCGGCGCATGATGGTGTCGACGGTGGCTTCCGGTGAATAGCCGCGCTCTTTATGGTCACGCGAGATTTTCTGAATCCACTCCAGATTCACACTCGGCACAACACCAATGCCCAGATCGACGTATTTGGCAACGTCATAACCGCCGTATTTTTTGTCGCCGGTTGTGTCTTGTACCAAGCCGTGCAGACCTTCGTAAAACAAAATGTCGGTATTGGCTTCAGTCTCTTCCCACGGGGTGAAGTCGCCAGAACCTGCCGTGCAAGTCACGCCCTTATTCGCCAAACGCTGCACGTGATGCACCGCTTCCGCATCGTTGTGCAAGTAATAACGCTTTTTGCCGCTGCCGGTTTCGCCGTAGCTTTTGAACAGCGCTTCTAACGCATGGAAATCATTGGCTTCAGGGCCAAAGTGGCTGAAGTTGGGTTCTACGGCTGAGCGTTGTTTGAATTCCGTGCGGGTAACGCCGTGAAAGCTATCGCCTTCAACCACGGTTGCCGTGATCTTTTCGCGGAAGAAAATGTGCTCAAACGCACGTTTGACAAACGTTGTACCTGCACCGGATGAGCCGGTGACGGCGATAACTGGGTGTTTTTGGGACATTAGGTTTTCTCCTCTCAAGAAATGTGAATGCGCAATCCACCAACATTCTAACTAAACGGGTAGCTTGCCTGTATATGCCTTTCGATAGGGATGTGCCCAGCAGCTTGTCATCAAGTCTTAATATTAGCTTAATCAGATGGTTAAGTAGGTTATCCCCAGAACCTGTGGATAAGTCTGTGGACAACACCAAAAAAAGGCTGAGTAAGCCTTGTTTTTTAACGGTTCTTATCAAAATGATCAAAAAAACAACAACTATTATTGTTTATATAATCAATTGGTTACGTGTTTCTGAGTGATGTGCTCAGCTATTATAGGCTTTATTGGCTGTTTTCAGCGAGTTAGCGCATTGTTGTGCATAACTCGACGAAAGGCTTACAAAAACCCTTGACACAACATGTAGTGTTACAAGGATTTCATACACACTAGCAGCATAATTGTTGAGGATCAGCTATTATATCCGCCTTTCCAATTACTCAGCCCCCAATGTTATGAAGCAAGCTCAACCCCGCGTCGGTTTCGTTAGTCTCGGTTGCCCCAAAGCCTTGGTGGATTCCGAGCGTATTCTTACCCAACTGCGTGCCGAAGGTTACGAAATCAGTGGCAGTTACGACAACGCCGATCTGGTGGTCGTGAATACCTGTGGTTTCATTGATTCCGCCGTGGAAGAGTCACTGGAAGCGATTGGTGAAGCCCTGCATGAAAACGGTAAAGTGATCGTCACCGGCTGTTTGGGTGCGAACGCCAACACCGTGTTGGATGCTTACCCGAATGTCTTAGCCGTCACCGGCCCGCACGCGTATGAAGCGGTGATGCAATCGGTACACGCGCATTTGCCGCCGCTGCATGACCCGTACATGCATCTGATTCCACCGCAAGGCGTACGCCTGACCCCGCGCCATTATGCCTACCTGAAAATTTCCGAAGGCTGTAACCACCGGTGCTCATTCTGCATTATTCCCTCATTACGTGGTGATTTGGTGTCGCGCCCGATTGGCGATGTCTTGCAAGAAGCCGAAAATCTGGTGAATGCGGGTGTGAAAGAATTGCTGGTAATTTCACAAGACACCAGTGCTTACGGGATTGATGTGAAATACCGTACCGGTTTCTGGCAAGGTCGCCCGATCAAAACGCATTCGCAGCAATTGGCAGAAGCCTTGGGCGAGATGGGCGTATGGGTGCGCTTGCATTATGTTTACCCGTATCCGCACGTTGATCACCTGATTCCCTTGATGGCGGAAGGCAAAATCCTGCCGTACTTGGATATTCCCTTCCAACACGCTAGCCCTTCCGTATTGAGAAACATGCGCCGCCCTGCCCATGCTGAAAAAGTGTTGGATCGCTTGCAAAGCTGGCGGCAAACCTGTCCAGACATCGCCGTGCGGAGTACCTTCATTGTCGGCTTCCCCGGTGAAACCGAAGACGACTTTGAAACGCTGCTGGATTTCTTGGAAGAAGCGCAACTTGACCGCGTAGGCGCATTTACTTATTCACCAGTGGACGGTGCGCCCGCCAATGCCCTCGACGGTGCTGTGCCGGAAGAAGTCAAAGAAGAACGCCTAGAGCGCTTCATGGAATTACAAGCCGAAATCAGTGCCGCCAAGCTCAGCCGCTTGATTGGCAAGACCATGACCGTGCTGGTGGATGAAGCGGGTGATGGGCTAAGTATTGCGCGTACTCACCGCGATGCACCAGAGATTGACGGGCAAGTCATCATTGAAGGCGTAGAGCTGCCGGTAGGTGAATTTGCGCAAGTGCAGATTACTCACGCTGATGAGCATGACCTGTGGGGAAAAATTTAATCATTATCAATAAGATATTTTAGTTTGCTCAAATTGTTGGATTTATCTATTCTGAAATTGAACTCTTGGGGTTGAGAGTTGACTAAAAATAGAACGATTCAGGGATAGTGAGCGTTAAATAGTTTGATTTGTTTAGGAAGTGATCATTGTCACGGTGTCATCATCTGGCGTATGATACATTTAAATTAATTCAACTAATGACTGTTTAACAAAGCGCCTCTACAAGGGCTAACTAAGATGATTAAGAAATTCAATAGGTTATGCGGTAATGTCGTGACAAACTTACACGATGCACTGCCTGTTCTGCTTATAGCTATATTTTATCAGATGACCATCCTAGAATTGCCGGTGCAAGACATCGTGGAGATGGTTGGCTGGGTCGTATTCGTGTCATTTGGTATGATTATGATCCTATAAAAATAAAAAGCCCCACGCTAGTGGGGCTTTTATCACGTCCAATAAGCAATCGCTTATTGCGCACTGGCTACATTATTCTGCGCCCCGTAATACACCCATTCCACCAAATCATCGTGTGCTTCTTTCGCTGTGGCACGGATGCTCGCGTCATTATGCAGCAAGGAAATGACATAGGTTTGCCCATTCGCAGCAGTTAAGTAACCGGCTAGCGCACGGACATCACGCAATGTGCCAGTTTTAAATTTGCCGCGCCCTGCTAGGTTTTTCATGCGGTTTTTGACCGTGCCATCCACACCCAATACTGCCATTGAGTTCATCAGCTCATCGCGGTACGGGCTGTTATACGCATCGACTAGCATTTCACCCATTTCGCGGCTGGAAATGCGTTCGACGCGGCTCAAACCCGATCCGTTTTCGATTTTCAAGCTGGAGAAGCGTAAACCACGGCTTTCCATGAATTGCCCAACTGCGCCTGCACCTTTTTGGGTCGTACCCGGTGCGCCGAATTGTTTTGCACCCATCGACAGCAATAATTGCCGCGCTTTGACGTTATTACTCTCTTTGTTGATTTCGACAATGACATCCCGCAGCGGGGCAGAATGGTGGGTATCAACCAGTTGTGCGCCAGCAGGGACAGCATTGACTTGCAAGCCACCGTTGAGGCGACCGCCCATTTCCCCGACCCAGATCTTCCAGAAATCGCCAAACAGGTTGGCATTTAAGTCGCCGCCGTTACGCGGGGCAATCGGGCACATGCGTTGGATTTGCCCGGCTTTGTTGCGCATTTCATAGCAACTGCCACGCTCGTTATACAGCAAGGCTTCGGGTTGCGCGTTGTATTCTGCGCCCGCATTGCCGTCGATAGCGGCTTGTGGGGGGACGTTGAAATAGCTTTTATCGACCACGAAATTGCCCGCGATATTGCGAATGCCGCGCCCGCGCAGCGCTTGTAGCAATTGGCGGAAATCGGCTTCGCGGAAATCAGGATTGCCGTAGCCTTTGATAATGACATCGCCTTGCAGGGTGTCACCCACCACGTTGCCAGCGGTGTAAATTTCGGTCGGCCAACGGTACGTCGGTCCTAGTACGCCTAAGGCTGAATAGCTAGTCACCAGTTTCATGGTGGAAGCCGGGTTGCGCGGGGTATCAGAATACGCGGTCAACAGTGGTTGTGCGCCGTTGACTGGGCGGATATAAGCGCCAAGGTTTTGTTCTGACAGACCGCGTAAGCGTAAGTTGCTGGCAATATTATCGGGCAAACGGTTGAGCTTGCCTTCGCCACGATACACTTTGTCGCCACCGCCTGAACCCAGTTGCGTGGGTTGGATTTGCGCCCCAACAGCATTTCCAGCAAAGGCGACCTGCCGTTGTGCTGGGTGTGCGTCTTGGCGGTAGGTTTGCGCTTGGTTACTGCGTGCGGTGGGTTTTGCGTCACCAAATAATTCGGTTTGCGTATGCGTATTGCCCGCATTAGCAACCGTAGCCCCCGGTTGGACATTTTGGGAACTGCACGCTGTCACCGAAATAGACAGCATTAAAAGTGTACCAAGATGCAAGATCCGCATGGATTCCCCGTTTTTCATGTTTCCGTACCTAATGATTCTAGCGCCCCGTTTGCAAACAGGTTAGATAAAAAATGCGTATTGTAAGCCCAGTTATCGGATAAGTCTGTCATGACCTGCATAAATAGAGACTTAATTCGCGTAATAAGTTCAATCTTGGGCGTGAATGACCTTGACAGAATGCCATTCTACGGGTGTTTACAATGGCTTATGACGTGCTATCCTTACTTAAGACTCAAGTTTAGTCGGAGGAAATCTATAAAATGAAAACTGTAAAATCAACTTTCTTATCAGGTTTGACGCGCCGTATTGGGGTCGGCATGACCGCTTTAGCGCTTGCGGTGACGTTTAGTTTGCCCACAGCCGCGCTGGCAAAGCAAAAGAAAACGTCGCCGAAAGTGAGCAAAGTCAGCGTTGAAAAGAAGGTTAGTAAGAAGCTCAGCAAAAAGTCCAGCAAGCCTAAAACGGTTGCAAAGCACACCCAATCTGCCACGAAATCTACCGCGAAAGTCTCCTCAAAAGCGAAAGCGAAAATCACGAAAAAAACCGTGACCAGCAAGCACCGCAAGGCGATCCGCACCGTTGCCCATAAACAAACTACCTCGCATAAGCACACCTCACACAAGAAAATCGCAAAAAAACAGGCTTACTATGTGATGCCGGATTCGTTAAGGGGAGAAGTCGCTAAGCCACAACAACAGCCCGCTTATTTAAACCCACCCACGGATACCCCGCGTGAAGGTGCCGAATCAAGCAAAGCCCACCAAGTCGGTACAGCGTCTTACTACAGCGACAAATTTGACGGGCGTAAAACTGCCAGCGGCGAACGTTTCGACCAAGGAGATCTGACCTGTGCACACGGCAGTTTGCCGTTTGGTTGCCGCATTCGTGTCACGAATTTGCGCAATAACAAAGCCGTTGAAGTCAAAGTCAACGACCGAGGTGGTTTCAGCAAGCATGGTCGAATGATTGACCTCTCCAAAGCCGCTGCTAAGGAAATTGGCATGGTGGGCATGGGAACAGCCAAAGTAAAAGTTGAGGTATTAGAATAAAGTCTTACTTAAAGCTACCCGTGCATTCGCGTGCGGTCGCTTTTGGCTTAGCAACGCTGTTCGCGCTACTCACGTTACTGACCGTGTATTACGCAGTGCGCCAAAGTGCCGAACAGCGTTTGCAGCAAGAAACCGTCGCCCTTTCCCAGCAATTGGTCGGGCAATTGACGGCAGAACTCGAAAAGCACCGTTATTTGCCGGAACTCTTGGCGCAAAACCCCGCAGCACGTGCGTTACTGGAATCCCCCAGCCCTGCGCCTGCCGCCGTCATGGCGTTTAATCAAACCCTCGAAACAGCCAATCGCATTGCCAGCACTGCCGATATTTACCTGATGCGAGCGGATGGCTTGACCCTTGCCGCGAGTAATTGGAATACTCGCGCCTCGTTTATTGGGGGCAATTTCGCTTTTCGCCAATATTTCCAGCAAGCCATGCGGGGGCAAGTGGGGCGCTACTACGCGCTGGGCACAACCTCCAAAAAGCGCGGCTACTATTTCGCTCATGCGGTGAATGATAGCGCGGGTAAGCCTATTGGTGTGATGGTGGTAAAGGTCGATATTAATACCCAAGAAGCGCAGTGGAAGCAGGAAAATGCCGATTTTATGGTGACAGATCGTGCAGGCGTGGTGTTTATGTCGAGTAATAGTGACTGGCGTTTACGTGCTTTGCAGCCATTATCTGCTGCCACGCAGGATGCGTTATACCAAAACCAACGTTACGATAAATTGCCGATTGAGCCGCTGGCAGGTCATTGGCGGATTAATCCCACGCTTGAGTTGCAACGCTTGAATACGGGGCAACAGCACTATTTGGTACACAAGCGGGCGATGGATTTCATCGACTGGGATGTGTATATCCTCACCGATTGGGGCAGTGTGACGCGTACTGTGTTGATTACTGTATCCGTGACCGCGTTCATGTTGCTGCTCTCTTTGTTGTTGCTGTATGTGCTGTGGAAAAACCAGCGGCAACGCCGCGACTACGAGCAAAAAGCCCGTGAAGAGTTGGAGGCGAAAGTCGCCGAACGCACCCGCGAATTGCAGCGCACCCAAGAAGAGTTGGTGCAAGCGGCAAAGATGGCGGCGTTAGGGCAACTGTCGGCGGGCATCAACCACGAACTGAATAATCCGCTCGCCGCGATTCGGGCTTATGCCGACAATGCCACGCAATTCCTCGATATTGGTAAGCTGGAGATTGCTCGCAATAATCTGCTAGAAATTGTGGCACTGACCGAACGCATGGCGACCATTACCCGCCAGCTCAAAACCTTTTCGCGCAAAAGTGCAGGGCAAATTGAAACCTGCGATTTGCATTGGGCATTGGATTCTGCGTTGAACATTGTGCAGCCCAAACTCGCCCAAATCCGCATTGTGCTGGAACAGCAACGTGCTGAGCACACCCGTTATGTGCAAGCCGATTTGGTGTGGTTAGAACAAATTCTGGTGAATCTGTTGAGCAACGCTGCCGATGCGGTGCAGGAACAAGCGGAACAACGGGTGTGGATTACCCTGCAAGCCACCGCAGGGCAAGTGAACGTCAGTGTACGTGACAATGGCGCAGGCATTAGCTCAGATGCCATGCCGCATGTCTTTGAGGCGTTTTTTACCACCAAAACCATCGGTAAAGGGTTAGGATTGGGGCTGTCGATTTCCTACCGCCTTGCTCGCGACATGAACGGTCAGTTAAGTGTGGCGAATGCTGCGCGAGGTGGGGCGATTTTCACCCTAACCCTGCAACAAGCCACTGACGGAGTGCCGTGATGACTACCCCGAATATCCTGCTGGTCGATGATGAAAAAGCGGTGCGTGATGCCACAGCGCAATCGCTGCTGCTGGCGGGTTACGCGGTCGAAACCTTTGGCAGTGCGCTGGATGCGTTGCCGAAAATCACTGCTGAATTTGCTGGCGTGGTGATTTCCGACATCCGTATGCCAGCAATGGATGGTTTGGAATTCCTCCAACGCATTCTGAGCATTGATCGCGATTTACCCGTGATTCTGATCAGCGGACACGCCGATGTTGCCACCGCTGTTTCCGCCATTCGCAAAGGTGGATATGACTTGCTGGAAAAGCCGTTTTCCAACACCCAATTGGTCGAGGTGGTGAAACGTGCTAGCGACAAACGCCGTTTAACGTTGGAAAACCGAGCGCTTAAAGAAGCCTTAGCGAACCAAACTCGCCCCGGCCCCAGAATTATTGGGCAAACCCCCGGTATTATGAATTTGCGCAAAATGATTACCCGCATTGCTACGGTCAACGCCGATGTGTTGGTGTGGGGCGAAACGGGGACGGGCAAAGAGCTGGTGGCGCGTTCCATCCACGAACAAAGCCAGCGGCGTAACCACAATTACGTGGCAATCAATTGCGCGGCGATTCCCGCCAGCTTGCTGGATAGCGAGTTGTTTGGGCATGAAGCGGGCGCATTTACGGGCGCAAAAGGCAAGCGCATTGGTAAGTTTGAACATGCCAATGGCGGCACGCTGTTTCTGGATGAAATCGAGGGAATGCCACTGACCACGCAAGCTCCCTTATTGCGGGTATTGCAGGAACGCAAGATCGAACGACTGGGTTCTAATAAACTGATTCCGCTCGACATCCGCGTGATTGCAGCGACCAAGGTGGATTTGAAAGATGCTGCCGAACGTGCTGAATTCCGCAAGGATTTGTATTACCGCCTCAATGTGGTGACATTGGAAATTCCACCTTTGCGGGCGCGGCGTGAAGACATTCCGCTGCTGTTTCAGCATTTTGTGCTGATTGCGGCGGCTCGTTGCGAAACCGAAGTGCCGCCGCTGAATAGCCAAGCCCTGCACGTTTTGATGGGGCATGACTGGCCGGGCAATATTCGCGAATTGCGCAATATTGCCGAACGTTATGTGCTGTTGGGTGAAGCGTACAATTTTGATCTGGCTACCCTGATGAATGCGGGGGATCGGCTGGAAGGGCTATCCCTGACCGAGCAAGTCGCGTGTTTCGAGAAAACGTTGCTGGTGCAGGCGTTGAACCACCACCAAGGCAATACGCGGGCGGTGATGGAAGCCTTAGATTTGCCGCGCAAAACCTTAACCGACAAGCTGAAAAAGTACGGCTTGGAGCGTGAACAGTTTCGAGAATAGGGCAGGCTCACAGAAACGGCTATACTCCGTGTTTTACCAGCCCCAGCCGACCCCCTATGACTCACAATAGCACCAAGCCGCTTGTTCTCGTTGACGGTTCTTCCTACCTGTTTCGTGCGTTTCACGCGCTGCCGCCGCTGACCAATGTGCATGGCGAACCCACGGGCGCAATGCACGGCGTGCTCAATATGCTCGATAAGTTGCGCAAAGATTATAACCCCGACCACATGGCGGTGATTTTCGATGCACCGGGTAAAACTTTCCGCGACGACTTATACCCACAATACAAAGCCACGCGCCCGCCGATGCCAGAGGATTTGCGCTGCCAGATTGAGCCGTTGCTGACGATTATTCGGGCGCAAGGCTACCCGTTACTGATTATTCCCGACGTGGAAGCCGATGATGTCATCGGCACGCTAGCGCAGGAATACGCAGGCAAAGTGATCATTTCCACCGGTGACAAGGACATGGCGCAATTGGTGGATGAACGTGTGCACCTGATTAATACCATGAGTGGACATTACGCGGATCCTGCTGGCGTGTTGGAAAAGTTTGGGGTCGCGCCGGAACGCATCCGCGATTACCTCACGCTGATTGGCGATAGTGTGGATAACGTGCCGGGGGTGAATAAAGTCGGCCCCAAAACAGCGGTGAAGTGGCTGCAAGAATACGGCTCGTTGGAAAACATCATGGCGCACGCTGACGAGTTCAAGGGCAAGATTGGCGACTACTTGCGTGAAGCCTTGGCGCATTTGCCGCTTTCGTATGAGCTGGTGACGATCAAGTGCGACGTGGCGCTGGATTTGCAGCCGGAAACGCTGGCGTTTAATCCTGAAGATACTGAAACCTTGCGCGAGTTGTATGAGCGGTATGGGTTGCGGACGCGCTTGGCGGCACTTGGCAGTGCCGTTACCCCCCATCCTAACCTTCCCCCGCAAGGGGTGAAGGAACAAGAAGGTGTCACCGGCGACCTCTTTGCTCCCTGCCCCCCTTGCGGGGGAAGGGCTGGGGAAGGGGGGAAGAGCAGCGGCAACGCTGCTTACACTTGCATCCTCACCCAACCCGACCTCGACACTTGGCTGCACCGCTTGCAAGCCGCTGGTGAATTCGCTTTCGACACCGAAACGACCAGCCTCAATTACATGGAGGCGGAAATCGTCGGCGTTTCCTTCGCGATTCAGCCTGGTGAAGCGGCGTATTTGCCGCTTGCCCACGATTACCTCGGCGCACCCCCGCAACTCAATCGCGAAGCGGTACTCGCGCAACTTAAGCCCTTGCTGGAAGACCCCACGTTACGCAAGATCGGGCAAAACCTCAAATACGACCGCAGTGTACTGCTGAATCACGGCATTGAACTGCGTGGCATTGCGCACGACACCATGCTCGAATCCTACGTGTTGGATTCCACAGCCAGCCGCCACGACATGGATACGCTGTGTGCCAAGCACCTCAACCACACCAATATTAGCTTTGCCGACATTGCAGGCAAGGGCAAAAACCAGCTTACGTTCAATCAGGTGGGGCTGGAAGAAGCCACGCCTTACGCTGCCGAAGATGCCGATATGACCCTGCAATTGCACCAGTATTTCTGGGCGCAACTGCAAGCCTTGGATGCACAGCGCAAGCTGTATGAAGCAGTGGAAGTGCCGCTGGTCAGTGTGCTCTCCGACATTGAGCGCAATGGCGTGAAGGTCGATGCCACTTTGCTAGCCATCCACAGCAAGGAGCTGGAAACGCGGATGCACACGGTCATCTTGCAAGCTTACGAAGCAGCAGGGCAGGAGTTCAACCTTGCATCACCCAAACAATTGGGGGAAATCCTCTACACCAAGCTGGGTCTAACTGCGCCGCGCAAAACCCCCAAGGGGCAGCCGTCTACCGCTGAAGATGTGTTGGAGGAATTGGCGGAAATGGGGCATGAATTGCCTGCGCTGATTTTGGTGCATCGCGGTTTGGCGAAACTTAAATCCACTTACACCGACAAATTACCGGAACAGATTAATCCGCGTACTGGGCGGGTACACACGTCTTACCATCAGGCAGTGGCTTCGACGGGGCGGCTATCGTCATCTGATCCGAATTTGCAGAATATTCCGATTCGTACTGAAGAAGGGCGGCGCATTCGCCAAGCCTTTGTCGCGGAGGCGGGGTGCAAGCTGTTGGCGGCGGACTATTCGCAGATCGAATTACGGATTATGGCGCATTTGTCGGGTGATCAGGGCTTACTGGACGCGTTTGCGCAGGGGTTGGATGTGCATCGTGCCACGGCGGCAGAAGTGTTTGGCGTGGTATTGGATGAAGTGACGACGGAGCAACGCCGTGCTGCTAAGGCGATCAATTTTGGGCTGATTTACGGCATGTCCACGTTTGGTTTGGCAAAACAGCTTGGGGTGGATCGTAAAGACGCGCAAGCTTACGTGAATCTGTATTTCGCGCGTTACCCCGGCGTGAAGCAGTACATGGATGACACGCGTGAACAGGCACGGGCGCAAGGCTATGTGGAAACGCTATTCGGGCGTCGCCTGTTCCTGCCCGACATCAAGTCCAAGAATGCGGCGACGCGCCAGTATGCGGAACGTACCGCGATCAATGCGCCGATGCAGGGCACGGCGGCGGATATTATTAAGAAGGCGATGCTTGCGGTGGCAGCGTGGTTACGTGACAGCGGTTTGCACACCAAAATGATTATGCAGGTGCATGACGAATTGGTGTTTGAAGTGCCGGAGGCGGAGCTGGACACGGTGCGAGCGCAAGTCATTGCGCTGATGACGAATGCTGTCACGCTAGCCGTTCCCTTGGTGGTGGATACTGGGGTTGGTGCTAACTGGGACGAGGCGCATTAACGGCGATAAGCTGCGTATCCGTTGGGTATTTCTGGTAGATTATGAGGGCGAGGATAATAATCACCACGAGGAGGCGTTTTCATGAAACTGCATTACCTATCTCGGAGCGTATTGCTCGCCTTGACCTTAGTAGGGGTTGGGGCGTGTAGCCAATCGAATGAGTCCGTGTCGACGGATACGACCACCACGGGGGCAGCCGTTGCCCGTTTTGACCCTGCGACGGGGCAGATTCCCCAAACCAATGATCTGTTATTGCTGGGGACGCAGGATGGCACGTTAAACATTCCCACCACGACGATCACCAACGCGGGTCAACTGGGTTTGATCAATACGTTGAATACGTTGGATGGCTTTGGGTTAACTGCGCCGATTGCGGCAACGTTTGGCAGTGGGCTGAATGCCGCATCCCTGCAAGTGGGGAGCAGTGTACGCGTGTTTGAAGTTGCAAAGGATGCTGCGACGCAAGCCATTACAGGCGTGACCCGTGAATTGACGGCAGCAGAGTTGTTCGCCACCGCAGCAGGCACACAGCAAGAAACGCTGACGTTATTACCGCTAAAACCGTTGAAGGAAAGCACCAGTTACTTGGTGGTGTTGACTAACGCCATCCGTGGGACAGATGGTTTGGCGGCGGCGCGAGACGTGGCGTATCAAGCCATGCAGGGTACAACGCCATTAACTGGGCAAAATGCCTCCTTAGAACCCTTGCGTCAACTGATCAATAATCAGGAAACTGTGGCAGTAAGCCAAGGCGTAACGCGTTCCTCCATCGTGTTGAGTTGGAGCTTTACCACGCAATCGGTAACGCCCGTGTTGAATACGCTGGTCACGCAAGCAAGTGCTAGCCCGATGCCCATGTCGCCTTCAGTGGGGGCAACCAATGCGTTTGTGCCAGCGCTAGCAGGCAAAGCGAATGTGCATCTGGGGACATTGGCTGTGCCGTATTACCTGACGGCACCGAGCAGCACGAATCCTACTGCGCCGCTCTCGACGTTTTGGACGGGGGCGAGTGGCGCTTTCCTGACCCGCTTTAACGCTGTACCTGTCGCCACGGGGGCGCAAACCATTCCGGTGTTGATGAGTGTGCCGAATGCGCAAGCGTTGGCGGGGGCAACCCCACCAGCGAGCGGTTGGCCGGTGGTGATTTTCCAGCACGGCATTACCCGTAATCGTGAAGATTTGTTGGCAGTGGCGGATACGCTGGCGGATGCGGGGTTTGTCGGCGTGGCGATTGATTTGCCTTTGCACGGCGTGACCGAGGCAACTGATCCGTTGCGGGCGGATACGAATGCGGCGTTTGCGACCGATACCGAGCGCACCTTTAACCTCGATTTGCGCAATAACGCCAGCGGGGCAGCGGGGGCGGATACCTTAGTGGATAGTTCGGGTACGCATTTCATCAATTTAAGCAGTTTGCTGACTTCGCGGGATAATATTCGCCAAGGCATTGCGGATTTGTTGGTGTTGCGGCGTAGCTTGGGCAATGTTGGTGCTGTGCCGTTGGATGCCAGTAAGGTGGGATTTGTGGGGCATTCCTTGGGCGGTATTGTGGGCACGGGGTATTTGGCGGCAGAACCGCTGGTGACTCCGGCTTCTTTGGTTGCACCCGGTGGCGGGATTGCGCGGTTATTGGATGGCTCTGCCAGTTTTGGCCCCGTGATTAAGGCAGGGTTAGCGAGCGCGGGGCTGACAGCAGGTACGCCGGATTACGATACCTTCATGGCAGTGGCGCAAATTGCGCTTGATCCGGCTGATCCGGTGGTGTTGGGCGCAAAAGCCGCCGCGACGCACCCGCTGCATGTGATTGAAGTGCTGGGTGATCAGGTGATTCCGAATCGGGTAGCGAATGCGCCATTGTCGGGGACAGAAGCCTTGGCGAGTGTGATGCCGTTACGTAGCATTACGACTACAACAGCGGCTGAAGATGGCATGGTGCGCTTTAACAGCGGGGTACACGGCTCGTTGCTTGACCCGACCAGCAGTTTTGCGGCAACGGTGGAAACGCAACGGCAAGTGGCGGCATTTCAACTGGCTCGCGGCACCGCGATTAGTATTGGGGATAGCAGCGTGATTGCTCCGGCAACACCGTGAAAAGCGGGCGGGGATATGTCCATAGCCAGTGTGAGTATTGACACTACCCGCCCTTTTGTCATTTCATTGCTATACCCGATTAAATTACTAGGCAATTTGAGGAGACTGACAATGAGTGTAGAAATCCCTGAACGTGACGGCGACGGCTACTTGCTGAGCATGGACAACTGGACACCGGAAATCGGCAAAGCCATGGCAGAAGCCGACGGCGTGGAACTGACCGATGCGAAGTGGGAGCAAATCCTGAAAGCCCGCGAATATTACGATGATCAAGCTGTCGTACCGCCGATTCGTAAGTTCTCTAAATTCATTAATATGGATCAGAAAGAACTGTTCGCGCAGTGGAAAACCGGGCCGATGAAGCCGATTACCAAATACGGTGGTCTGCCTAAGCCGACGGGCTGCGTGTAAGCAGATGAGCGGGGCTAGGCAACTTGCCCCGCGCACCAACCGGATGCCCACGCCCACTGAAAGTTATACCCGCCTAACCAACCCGTTACATCGACGGTTTCCCCAATAAAATATAACCCGGCTACTTTTCGTGCTTCCAGCGTTTTGGAGGATAGCTCTCGGGTGTCAACGCCACCGAGGCTCACTTCGGCGGTACGCATTCCTTCTGTGCCTGCGGGGGTTAATTCCCAGTTGTGCAATTGTGTCGCAATCGACTGAAGCAGTTTGTCGCCGTATTGCCCCAGTGGACGATTGGGGAACAGGGTTTCGCACAAGCGTTGCGCTAAACGGTTGGGGAGCACGTCTGCCAAGACGGTTTTTAGCTCGGCTTTCGGGCGTTGTTTTTGCAGGGTTTGTAACCACGCCAGCGCATCTTGCCCCGGTAGCAGGTCAATGTGTACCGCTTGCCCTTGTTGCCAATACGAGGAAATTTGCAACATGGCCGGCCCGCTCAAGCCACGGTGGGTAAACAACATCTGTTCACGAAAATAGCCTTCCCCACAACTGACCGCAATCGGTGTACTCACGCCCGCTAAACCAGCGAATAACCCTTCCAGCATGGTTTGTGTCAACGTAAACGGTACGAGGGCAGGGGTGAACGGGATATTTTTTAGACCAAACTGTTTTGCAATGCGTATGCCACTATCGCTTGAACCCATGCGCGGAATCGAGGGTCCCCCTGTGGCAATGACTAGGGATTGGGTGCGGATTTGCTGCCCTTGCATGGTGTGCAGATGGAAGTGCTCACCGTCGTGGACTAGCGTGTCGATCTCGGTATTGAGTTGCAAGTTCACTCCAGCATCGCGGCATTCTTCCCAGAGCATCTCGACGATAGCAGGGGCTTTTTGATCGCAGAATAGTTGCCCTAGGGTTTTTTCATGCCAGCTTAGGTCGTGCTTGCGCATCAAGTTGAGGAAATCTTGTGGGGTGTAGCGTGCCAAAGCGGATTTGCAAAAGTGGGGATTTTGCGACAAGTATGCGGCGGGGTTAACGTGAAGGTTGGTGAAATTACAACGCCCACCGCCGGAGATGAGGATCTTTTTACCAATCTTGTCGGCTTTATCGAGCAGCAAGACGCGCCTCCCGCGTTGTCCAGCGGTCGCTGCGCACAGTAATCCGGCAGCACCCGCGCCGAGGATGACGACATCGTAAGTCGCTAAGTTATGATTTAAGGTTTGCATGGGTGCATCTTGACATCCTCCCCTCCCTGAAGAAAGGGGATTCCTACTGCATTCAGCTAAATAGCTGACTTACTTCGGCGAGTTCCTGCTTCATCGAGCGGCTTAATACCGCATCTCCACAGGCTAACAAGCGGTGTCCCCGCTCTTTAACATTGATTGCGCCAACATGATCGGCGTGATTTTCATAGTGACACTTCACGCACACAAATCGCCAATGCCTGCCGCTGATTTGGACATATTCCGTACCTGCAAATCTTCGACGAATACGAGCGCGTGGTTTTGGCTGATCCTGGTCGTTGCTTTGTGCAGGAAATTGCGGTGGGCATTGGCGAGTTTCGCTTGTTGGGTTTGCAACTCACCCAACACCTCGCGGCTGTTGCGGTAGCAAATCCAACCCAGTTTGGGCAGGAAAACGCGGTTGTTGCGCTGATCGAGCTTGATTTGTTTGGCATCGCGAAATCCTGTTCTCGCTTCCAAACGGGAAGCCATGCCGCCATCGCTACATAGTTGATGAACTTTTCACCCGCCGCATGGTTAGCCTGTTGCAACGCTAACGCCTTGTTGTAAACAAACCGACCCGAACCCGCATAACGGCACAGATTGCGCTGTTGCTCGCCGCTGGGCTTCAGTTCGTATTTAAAGGCTTGGAGTCGTTGCATGGTATTAAAGATAGACTAAAATTCTTGTTTTACGTGCCTGAATTCGTAGTAAATGCGTGTTTCAAGCGATAAAAAAGCCCGCATAGAGCGGGCTTCGAGAATTCCTTCAATCGTGGAGCTGATCACCAGTGAATGGTGACGGTGCGTCTCCCCCAGCGCTTCGCGTCGCGGGGATCTTTTCCCATGTAAATATCAATTTTTTTGCGCCAGCGCGGGTGCATTTTATCTAGAACCTCGTATTCACCTTCGAGACCTCTGATTTTGATTTTGTCGCCATGTGCTAAGCCATGTTGCTTGAGCAAATCGCGTGAAACGGCAATGGCTTTTCTGCCCGGTGTCAGTTTGTCGCCCCATGCGGCGATGTTTGGAGTACTGTCGGTTTGCTTAGAAACCGAGTTATAGGCGGTAGCGGTTACCTTTAGGCTGTTAGGCCGCTTCTGCCCAGCGGAGGCGATTCCAACCATACTAATGGTTAGAAGAACCACTGTGAGAAGACGTTTTACAGTAAACATAAATTAACCCAAATATTTGATTTCAAAAATAAATAACTAAATTTGATTGAAGGAATTCGGCGGAGATTAGCATATTCAAATATACTAATGAAGGAAAAGTTGCGTCAGAAGAGACGAATGGTACTGATTGGTGGATGATTTACGACACTAATTACCTTCACTGTATCCATACAACAACATACTATCAGGACTCGGAGTGTATAGGAGCATTTGCCATTTGTCAGGTTTTTGGTGATAAAATGTTCTGAGGGCTGTTGTATTAATCAATAGCAGTTATTTATATTCATGTTAAACAATGACTTGTATATGAACTTGGCATTAACCGCTTCTTTATTAGAATTTTATATATTTAAATTGTAGTTATATTTATGAATAAGCCTATTATTATTACAACGTTGAATGCCCGCTATACCCATGCCTCGTTGGGTTTACGCTACATTTTCGCGAATTTGGGTGAGTGGCAAGCGCACGCAAAAATCATGGAATTTACCATTACTATGCGTCCGTTAGATATTGCAGAGCAATTATTAAGCGGTAAGCCGCGTATCATTGGGCTGGGTGTTTATATCTGGAATATCACGGAAACGACGGCGTTGGTTGAACTGCTTAAATCCCTTGATCCTGATGTGGTTATTGTCTTGGGCGGCCCGGAGGTGAGCTATGAAACCGAACAACAAACGATCACGCGATTAGCTGATTATGTGGTGACGGGGGCTGGTGAGGTGAGTTTTCGCCAATTATGCAGTCAACTATTAAATCATCAGAAGCCGGTGCTTAAAGTGATTAAAGGGGAACAAGTTCCCTTGGCGCAACTGGTTTTGCCTTATTCTGAGTACACGTCGGACGATTTGGCGACGCGTTCAATCTATGTAGAAGCCTCACGCGGCTGCCCGTTTAAGTGTGAATTTTGTCTATCGGCGCTCGATAAAACCGCATTGCCGTTTGAGCTGAGCCGCTTTTTAGCCGAAATGGAGCAGCTTTGGCAGCGTGGTTTGCGTCAGTTCCGTTTCGTTGATCGGACTTTTAATCTGAAAATTCAAACCACCATTGCGATACTGGATTTTTTTCTGGAACGCTTGGATGTCGACACGTTTCTGCACTTTGAATTGATCCCCGATCATTTGCCAGAAACACTGAAAGAACGTATTACGCGTTTTCCTGCGGGTTCGTTACAGTTTGAGATTGGTATTCAAACGTTTAACCCAGCAGTGCAGGCGTTGGTGAGTCGTAAGCAGGACAATGCCAAATCCGCCGAGAATATCCGTTGGTTGTGCGAGCATTCCACCGCGCATTTGCATACCGATTTGATTTTTGGGTTGCCGGGGGAGGATTTGCAGAGTTTTGGCGAAGGCTTTGATCGTTTGATCGCGCTGAAGCCGCACGAAATTCAAGTGGGCATTTTGAAGCGCTTGCGTGGCACACCGATTATTCGGCATACCGAAGCGTTTGGAATGGTGTATAACCCGCAACCACCGTACAACATTTTACGCACGGATCGGGTGGATTTTGCCACGATGCAGCAGATGAACCGTTTTGCGCGTTATTGGGATATGATCGCGAATTCGGGGCGCTTTGGGCAAACGTTGCCGCTCTTGCTGGGGGATGCGCCGTTTGCGCGTTTCTGGGCATTGACGGCGTGGATTTATGCCGAGGTGCAGCAAACGCATAAGATCGCTTTGCCGCGCTTGTTTGTCTTGGTGCATGGGGCAGGGGTGACGCTCTTGGGCATTGACCGCGCCGTGTTGGAAGATACTTTGCTGCAAGATTATGCGTTGACGGGTCAGAAAGGGCAGATTCCCTTCCTGAGTGAAGTGCGCAAGAATTCGCATAATCCGTATCTGGTCGGGGCTAAAAGCGGCAACCAGCGGCAGTTGCGTTTTGTGACGCAGGAAGAGTAGCGGTTTGCTTTAATGGCTTTTGCTGCACACTTCCTTGGCGAAGGTGGGGTAATCGACGATTTTGGCACTTTCGCAGGCAATTTTGCAGCGCCGTTCAAAGGATTCGGCGACAAAACCGGGGTGTTCTGCTACCGCTGCAATACCGCGTATTAAGTGACCGGGGAAGCTGCTTTGGGGATCACGACAGCTTGCATCGGCTTCTTGGTATTCTTTGCAAGAGCCTAATACTTCGTCGTAGAGCCAGCGGCAATTTTCTTCGCCCACGAAACTTTTCGGCACAGTATCCAGCTCAATGCCGAAAGTATTGCCTTGCAAGACCGCAGTTTTGTGCTTACCCGCTTGGAAACCTAGATCAAGAATTAGGCGTTCACCATCCACGCTGAGTTTTAGGTCTTCGGGATCAGCGGTAAAATCAGAGTGGGTAATGATTTCTGGTGCTTTATCTTTATCCAACAGCAAGAAGTAAAATTGGTTTTGTGGACAAGCTGTGCCGCCGCAATTTGAGCCAAATAACACCACATCGCGGGCATTTTGTTTGATGTATTGATGCAATGACAGGTAAAAGCCTTCCTGTTGAAAAATGTGTTTTCCCGCCAAGGTCAGCGCGTCGGGAGGCATATCCGGTTTACTGTGGGTGATGACTAATTTACCGAAGCGTGTTTCGAGGGCTTCATCTTCTAAGGCTAAGGCTTGTATATAGGTTTCCAGCACGGAAACGTGTTTAGGGGCAGGGGTTGGATCGACGGTTTGATCGCAGCCTTGCAAAGCAAGCAGTAAACTGCAACAACCGATTAAACCGATCTGTGCTAAATATTTCATCACGGCATTAACAATCCTGTGGGGCAAGAGCAGTTTTGAATACTAAAGGATACCCATCAACTCGGCAATTCTTTGCTGGTTCAGGTGTTTTACCCCTGATAAGCGTTAATCTGCTAGGATTTATTCTATCGTCGTTGTTTACTTTCTGATAAATTGCCGCTAGTCAGTTGAATTGAAGGGGAAAATAATTATGTCCGCATTGGACTTAGCAGAATATCTGCGTTTACGTTTACGCGCGTTGCGTTTGACCACTACTGAAGCGGCAAAACGTTCGGGAATTTCACGGCAAACATGGCATAAATTGCTGCGTGCCGAGATTGGTGAAGCGCGTTTATCCACCTTGATACAGGTAGCGGATACGTTGGAAACGCATCCACTGAGTATGTTGCGTATCTTTTTTAATGGACGCGAAGTGACCCAAGCGGCGCATCGCAGTGGTGACACCCGTTTTGTTTCGGGGTTTATCGCGGATGTGACCTACCCGGATAATAGTACGGTGCGTGCCGGTGAAGTGTTTGAAAAAACATGGGAAATCGCTAATGTCGGCACGGAATCGTGGGTGGGTTGGCGTTTGCAGTGTATGGATGTTCCGGGTACATCACCTTTACAGCCTGTGGATAATAGCATTGCGATTCCCGATACGCCGTCTGGGAAACACGTACAGTTGAGCGTGCAATTGCGTGCGCCTACGTTGGCGTGTAACGCTATTTCGCAATGGAAATGCGTGAATGCGGCAGGGGATATTGTGTTTCCACGGCAGGCGGGCTTGTACTGTATGGTGACTGTGCTAAAGCCGTGAAACCGCTACTATCTGCACCGGGTGTTTTTAACCCGCTGGACTTTGTAGCCGCGTTGTTTCAAGCTAATACGTTTGATGAAGCCTTCGCCGTTTATACACGGTGTGTGCAGTCTCTAGGGTTTGAGGGTGTTTTATACACCTTCATCCCTCAGTTACATTTACAGTCAGGGCTGCCACTCGCTCCGTTGTTTATTACCTCAGATACTTATAATCCGCATTTTCTCAAACACTATCAAGAGGCAGGGTTTGAGAAGCATGATTTTACTATCAAAAAAATAACCCAAGGAGAAACCCACGTCATTGACTGGTGGGTAGAAGCTAGAAAACCCGAGACCACTGCTCCAGAACGTCATGTTGTGATTACTGCTGAGCAAGACTATGGCATTAAACATGGTTTATCGTTACCGCTGGTGGGAGCGGCGGGTTTTGGCGGTGCGAGTATTATCAGTGCCGAAAAAGACGCGCTTTACCAACGGCTGCTAGCGACGAACTTGTCGACTTTGATGTGTTGTACGCAGATTTTTCATGAGCATGTCATGAGTAAGCCCGCCTTACGCGCCTTTTTTCTAGCAGCATTGCTGGAACAGCTTAGCGTGAAAGAGCGCCAGCTTTTGCCTTTTCTGATCACGGGTTTGCCGATGAAAATCTTGCCGAAATATTTGCCGGGTATTTCTCAGAAATACGGTGAAAAATTGCTCGAAAGTATCCTGAAAAAGTTTGGAAGCATCAACAAAGCCCAGTTGCTGTATTACCTCGGTTTGCTCCAGTTGTTGGATCAGCGCTAACAAGGTTCATCCTAATGCTTGTCAAGGGTGGAAATTTCCACCTTGATACCGTTTGTCCAAAGTCTGATACTCAGTCCATGTACACTTGTCATTGAGGGGTGACAACATGTCAGCATTGGATTTGGCGCAGTATATGCAGTCTCGCACAAAAGTCTTGGGATTAAGTGTAAAAGAAGCCGCCGAGTATTCCGGTATTTCCCGGCAAACCTGGCATAAGCTGATGGTCGCCGACATCAAGGAGGCTAAACTTTCCACCCTGATAGCCGTCGCGGCGGCCTTGAAAACCACCACACCGGACTTATTGGCGATTTATTCCCAATCCACTCAGCGTGCGTGTGGCACGGTTTGGCCGGAAGGTTATCGCCCGATTTTGTCTGAAACCTCATCATCGTTCATCTAAATAAGCCTGTTTTATGGAATAGTGCTTGACTGTCTACCATGAATGGGAATAAATTCCCATTCATGGACAAAACACTACGCCTCGCTTTTTACCGCATCATCAAAACCTTGATGCGGATTCTGTACCGCAAAGGGGTCGCCCTTGGCGATTTCACTCAATTGGTCAAGCAAGCGTATGTCGATGTGGTCGAACAAGAGCTAGCCCGTGGCGGTGAACGCGTGACGACTTCACGCGTGGCGGCGATTACCGGCTTAACCCGCAAAGACGTGGCAGTATTGCGCGAACGTGAAGCGACCGAAACCAGCCAGCGTTATAACCGTGGCGTGCGCGTGTTGACGGGTTGGTTACATGATGCTGAATTCGTGGATGCGAGCACGGGTCAACCAGCGATTTTGCCGTTTCGGGGGGAGCAGGGCAGTTTCGAGCGGCTGGTGCAGCGTTACAGCGGTGATATGTCGAATTTTGCGATGCTCGAAGAAATGAAGCGTATTCAGGTGGTGCGCGAAACGTTGGACGGCAGCAGCGTGGAATTGCTTAGTCAGGTCTACCTTCCGCAAGGCGATGAGGGCGAAAAAGTCGCGTTGCTAGGGTTGGATGTGCCGCTGTTGATTAGCACCATCGACCACAACTTAACCAGTCGTAACCCCCAAGACCTGCGGTATCAGCGCAAGGTCAGTTACGACAATTTGCCTATCGAAGTCTTGCCCGAATTCCGCGAATTTGTGCAACACGATTCCCAACAATTGTTGCTGCGTTTTAATGCGTGGTTATACCGCCATGACCGTGACAGCAATGCCGATATAAAAGGCACAGGACGAATGCAGGCGGGTGTCGGTATTTATTATTTCGAGCAGCCCGTGGATGTGGAAAAGGATGCGAAACATGAAGATTAAGCGCGTGCTGGCAACGGTATTCAGTGCGGTATTACTCAGCAGTTGCGTGGAAAGTGCGTTAACGCTGGTAGAAGGCGGCATGAGCGGCACGGGTATTTCCAGCGGGCGGATCACCGGCTTTGGCAGTATTTACGTCAATGGGGTGCGCTATGACGTGGATCAAGCCACGTTTTACCGTGAGGGCGAGTTGGTGAGCGGGCAAGCGGCATTCAGTGTCGGCGAATTCGTCACGGTGACAGGCGTACCCGCAGAAGATGGCAGTACCAGCATCGCCACGCAAGTGAGCTTTGAGAGCTTATTGGTGGGTGAGGTGACGGCGTTTTCCAGCGATAACGTCAGCCTGACGGTGATGGGGCAAACGGTCACGACGGATGACTTGACGGTATTGCACGGTTTCACGCAATTAAGTGCCTTACAGCGGGGCAATGTGGTGGAAGTGTCGGGCGTGCGTGATGCGGCGGGGATGATTACGGCTTCCAGCGTAACCTTGCAGCGGGATCGCTACGCCAACGATGGTGCGTTGTTGAAGCTGGCGGGGACTGTGAGTGGTTTATTAACGGCGCAAACCACATTCCAACTAGGCGATGTGGTGGTGGATTATGCCACGGCGCGGTTGGAAGGTTTTACAGCAGGAACAAGCCTGAGCAACGGTGTGTTTGTCGAGGTGGAAAGCCGTGCAGCTTTGCAAGGGCAGCGCGTCATCGCCACGAAAGTGCGCGTGAAACCCGTGCGGACGGATTATCCTCAAAATACCCGCTTGGAAATGGAAGGTGTGGTGACAGCATTGGAATCAAGCAGCCGTTTCACGCTCAATGGGCAAGCGGTGGCGACCAGCAGCAGTACGCGTTTTGATGGCTTATCCGCCAGCGGCATTGTGTTGAATGCGGGTTTGGAAGTGGAGGGTACGATGGATGCCAGTGGCGTGTTGCAAGCCACGCGGGTGGCGTTGCGCCATGCGAAAGATACGGCTGGGGTGCGCTGGCAGGGGGCGATTACGGCGATAGATGCGGCGCAAAAAACCTTCAGCTTATTGGGTAGTACCTTTGTGGTCGATCAAGCCAGCATGTTGCTGGGGGATCGCGATGCGCTCAATCATCAAAGCACGACGGCGTTTGCGCTGTTGAATGTGGGTGATACGGTGGCCGTGGATGCGTTGTTGCAAGCCGACGGTACGCTGCGGGTTTTGCGTTTGCAAGGCGGCATGTTGCCTTTGATGCCCCCTAAGAATACGAATGATGACTTGCTTCCGCTGGTGCGTGAAGCGGGTCACTAACCGAATCCTCAGCGTGAGTTGAGGTATAAAAAAACCCAGCGTTGCAGCGCTGGGTCAACTAACACTTACCCGTGTTGGGTAAGGCTTTTGAAAAATGTTTGGAGCAATAACGATGAAAACGAATACTACTCTGTCTTTACTGGTTGCTGGTGTCCTGCTGTCTGCCTCTTCTCTGGTACTGGCGGCTCATGCTGGTATGGCTGAGTACGACACCGACGCTAACGGCACGGTGACGGCTGAAGAAGCACTTGCGGGTAAAACGGCTGATTTTAATACCGCTAATACCAATACCAACGACGACCTAACACTGGCTGAATTTGCAGGCTTGGAAAACATTATCCAGACCCGCCGTGTCAACGCCGCGTTTACTAAGATTAACACCGACACAACCAGCGACATTACCTTGGCTGAGTTTACCGCCACTGCGACGGGTACAGCAGCCACTTACCTGACCAACGTATTCAATTTGGCAGACAAAGACGCTAATGCTGTGCTGAGTGTAGCAGAATTCACCGAATTGCAAAGCAAGGGCAGCAACAGCGGCATGTGGGAATTTGCGCGTTTGGATACCGATGCGAACAAGCTCGTGTCACTAGAGGAGTTCACTGTAGTGCCAGTCGCCCCAGCCAACGCTGGCATGGGTGGTGGTGCTAAAGGCGGGAAGGGTGGTAAGCATTAAGCCTTCACGACTGGCATAACATTACCGTTGAGAGTAGGGGGGGCATCGTGATGATGACTCCCCTGTTTGTTGTGCAGGCTGGGAGGATGAACTTACAAACGTTGCAGCAATTCGGCTTTCTTGCTGGCAAATTCATCTTCACTGATCACGCCTTTTTGCTTGAGGTCGGCAAGGCGTTCGATGAGCGCAAAAATATCACCGCCCTCGTTTGTGTTGAAAGAGAGCTGCGGGGCGGCGGGTTGAAACGGTTGCTGCACAGGCTGCGGTTGCGGGGCTACGCCGTTAATCGACACGATGGGCAATTGATCCACCGTCAGCGTGCCGTATTGGCTGCTGAAAGTCAGCGAAGTACTGCCACCTTGCTGTTGCGAAACGCCGCCGATTTGATGATCCAGCGTGTTATAGATCGTGACTTGCCCGCTGATGTCGATGGCTAAACGGCAACTGCTGGGGAAGTAGGCGTAGCGCACGTTGTTTTGCCCACCTGTCGAAGCAGCCATGCCCAGATCATCCGGCCACCAATTGCGGTTGCCCTGCTGTTGTGGTTGGGGGACGAAGAGTGCGTTGGGCTGATTCAAGAGGTTGGATAATGCCTGACACAAGCCATCCACGGTCGATTTCAGACCGTAGTTGAACATATCACCCACCATCGTCATGCCGCCCTGCATCCATTGCCCGCCGCCGCCGAGTTCGGGGTGGTAAAACTGCGCCATCGTACCGTTGCCATTCATGACGGCGTAGAGCAGCGTCGTTACCGCATCGTTGGAGACACCGTAGCGTTGCGCGAGGTTATTGATAGCGTTTTGACCGTAATCGGTGAGCGTTTGCATGAGATTTACTCGTCTTGTGGTGAGTCGTGTTTGAGGAAGTGATCTAATTGCGCGTAGGTATTGTCTAACCATACCCGTAACCGTTGCCGTTCCGGTGTGTTCATCAGGTCGCGGTTATTGGCGGCTGCCCAGAAGCTTAGGTCATTGAAATCGACTTTTTGCACCAATTTGGGGTGTAGCTTGCCCAATGTCATGCAATAGGCATTGCGTTGCTGCGCTTTTTGGAAAATGGGCGATTTCTCGAAGATGTCAAAATTCTCACCGCGCCCCATGTTCTGTACCACAATGAACTGAATGGCTTGCTGGGGATAGCTTTCCAGCGTTTTGTCCAGCAGGCTCATCGCATCCGCGCCATCATCCATAACGTGCCAGAGAAATACTTGATGCCCCATTGCGGTGAAAATACCGAAGACATCGCTTTCCTTGAGCCATTGCCCCAGTCGCGAGGCGGTTTGAGCAGCGAGGTCGATAATCAGATCGTGATCGGGGTGTGTTTCCGCGAGGGTGACGATATTATCCAAGCTGTCGTAGTCATCGACCCGCAATGGTGCAGAGAAGTCTTTGTAAAAGCGGGAAAAAGTCCCATGAGATTCGTCCGCATCAAACCCCATGAACGGGGTGGCGTTGTCGATGAAATATTGTGCCAGCACGCGTGCGGTCAGTGATTTGCCTACGCCGCCTTTTTCGCCGCCGATGAAATGTACCCTACCCATTATTGTCTCCGTGATTGTTGGTGGTTGAGTGATTTAGTATGCAATTTCTAAGCCAGTATTGCTTGGCAAGACAAAAGGACACCGTAAACCGTACCGTAAATCGCAAAAACAAAAAAGGGCTGCATCTTGTTGGATGCAACCCTTTGTTTTGTATGGTGGGACATGTGCGACTCGAACGCACGACCACCTAATTAAAAGTCAGATGCTCTACCGACTGAGCTAATGTCCCGTGAGAGAGCGCTATTATAGGGAAAGAAATGCGGCTGGCAAGTCTTTTTTTCAGCTTCGGTTAAACTTTTTCAAGTTTGCGCAACGATTCGGGCAAAAGTCGCAAATCTACCAGTCCGGTGATTAAGGCTTTGCCAAAACTGGCTTCGTCTTCGTACATCATTTGGTAGAACTGTACCTTCATCGTCAACACGCTGCCTACCACAATGCCCGCAAATGCAATGAAAGAGCCAACCGCTAACGTCGATACGCCGGTAATCGCTTGTCCAACTGTGCAACCCATCGCCAATACGCCGCCCACGCCCATCAGGATTGCACCCAACAGATGATTGGCAACATCTGCTTTGGAAGAGAACCATTCGATGCGGAAAGTTCGCGTCAGCAACGCCCACACGAACGAACCTGCCGCTACCCCAAACAATGCCATCAAACCAAATGTCAGCAAGCTGCTATTGAAGCCACCCGCAGCATAACCGACGGCTTGCCCCATGGGGTTAATGAAGGTAAACGATTGCGAGCCTAACGCTGCTCCAAGCGCCGGTTTGCCTTCCTCAGATTCAGCGAGCATGTCCCATTCGCCGTAATATTGCGTCAGCGGATAAGGTTGATCATCCACCATCACCACGGTATTGCTGGTGACGTACCACGCGGCTAACACACACAAACCCACCGCCATACCGCCCACGGCAAAATCGCTACTGCTGCGGAAGTCTTTGGATTTGAAGGCTAACCAGATCAATACTGCGCCAAGGAGCAAGCCAATCACCAAACGTGCCATGACAGCATTGCCTTCCCCCGCCACGACGCTGCCCAAATCCTGCGAGTTCCCCAGATTAAGTGCCAGCGGATTCAGCCACGGGTAGAACAATAGTGAATACAAGGTTTTATCCGAACCGGGGAACGGGTTCAGCATGAAATACGCCACCACGCCGATGATTAAAAACACGATGATGGATTTCAGATTGCCCGCGCCGATGCGCACCAAACACTTATTGCCGCAACCGCCTGCGATGGTCATGCCAATGCCGAACAGGATACCGCCCAGCAGATTTTCTGCCCAAATCAGTTGTCCGTTACGGTAAGGGGGGTAAGAACTGTTCAGATTGACCAGCCCCAACATTTCCAGAACCACCACACCCAGCAATGCCACGCCAATCGCCAAACCCCACGCACGCAAGCGCCCGGTGTGTTCCATATTGATCCAATCGGAGATTGCGCCCATCGTACAGAAGTGTGTTTTATTGACGATTGCCCCCATGATGAAGGCAATCACAAAACCCGCCATCAGCAAAAATGACTGCGCGGATGCAAAATTATCAAACGTCATAACCTCTCCTCTAACTGTAGTGTAGAGGCGATTATAGTTTGAGAAATCGCAAAAAAGAGCGATCTATACCTTCAGAGTAGTATTGCCTTGGGCGCAGTGAATTTCCTGTGCCAACTTCACGCCTTCCGGTTTGGTTTGCGCGGTAAGCCAAATTTGACTGATCACCCCTTTGCTGGTTTCGGTCAGGCTTTGCAGGGTATTATTGGTACGTTCGGGGTCAAAGAACGCGAATGGCTCATCCAAGAACAGCATTTGTTTATCGGTTTTGGTGGCATCTGCGAGTGCATTCGCCAGCGCAATTCGCATGGCTAGCGCGACTTGGCGTTGTGTTCCCGTGGAGATTTCATTGAAATCGAGGAAGTCACCTTTTTCTTCCGACAATAATTTCAGGCTGAATTCAGGGGTGATTTCCAGTGATTTGTAATGGGCTTGGGTGAAACGTTGCAGCAATTCGGGGCAACGCGTTTTCACCAATTGATTAAAGCGTGCAATCGAATGGCTGGCATCGCGCTTTAACAGATCCAACGCGGTAGCCGTGACGATTTGCTGACGGTGTTCGTATTCCAACGCGTCTTCTTGTTGGGTGACTAAGGCTTGTAACTGGGCTTTGTGGGCGAGTTGTTGCTCGGCGGTATGAATATCAGCATTCAACCAGTCCACGTATTCTGCCATTTCCTTGTTACGGTTAGCCAGTCCCACGTTCAGCGTATCCGCCGCACTGTGCACGTACAAGGCTTTGGCTTTGTACTGGCTGGCTTGTTGTGTCCACGCAGGGATGGAAGCCATATCAGGGTGGGTGGTGCTCGCTTCTGGCCATTCGACGTGCTTGCCGACCAAATAATCAGTGCTATCGGTGGGTAGCACACGGTTAAGGGGTTGCGTACAGGCTTGGTAACTTTCTTCAAACGCTTTACGCAGGTGTCTGGCTTGATTGTGCAAAGGGCGTAAATGGCGCATTTCCACATACCACCCGTATACCAGCAATACTGCTCCGCTCAAGGCGGTGACAGAGGCTAAGCGAATAGCGCTTCTACCGATGAAATCCAGCGTAGACGAAGCCACACCGCTCAGCAGTTTGTTGCCCCATTCGGGCGTAAACATCAGGAACAAGCCTACGACTAAAGCGACGAGGAATACCAGCAACGTCATGAGTGTCCAGCGCCCAATTTGACGGCTGCGGTTGTCAACCCGTTGGAATGTCTCTAAATTATTGGGGTAAGCCAGCGATTCTTTGTCTAAGCGTTGCCCCAGCAGGGTGAGTTGTTGCTGACGATCTTGCAAATCGGCGCTGATGGTTGTGAAGTGCGGCAGTTGGGTTTCATCAATGTGCAAGGTATCGACGGCGTTGGCAGTATGCTGCCGTCGTGCCTGCAATTCCTTCAGGGTTTGCACGCGTTCTTGTTGTTCGCGTTCTAATTGCGCACTGATGTTGGCGTGTTCTTTCAGCCCCGCAATCGCTCGCAGGTTGTCGCTGTCACCATCTTTGGCGCTGCTGCTTTGTTGCCCCCAATAAAACGCTTTGGAAAACGCCTCGTAGTAATAACCAAACAAGGCTTTCAGTTGGCGTTCCACGCTTTCGGGTGTATCCGCGAGGGTGACTTCTTCCTCGGTGGAAAATAGGGTCGCCGCCACATTGCCGTCGCTGTCAATCGAGCGAATCAAGCGGTATTCATGCCCGCGATGTTGCAAGCGCAAAGCCACACTAGCTTTGTTTGCGCCCCAATGAATCAGTTTCGCGGCATCTTCGGCGGGGACTTGATCGGTGCGCCCAAACAGACCGAACTGGATGGCATCCCCAATGGTGCTTTTGCCGGATTCATTGCCACCGATTAACGCGATTAAACCTTGGTTTGGCAAGTTGTCGAGTTGCAGGTGCGCATATTTACGGAAATTGTCGGCAATAACAGAGGTGATGATCATGCTGCTTACTCCATGTGCCGCGTGGCTTCAAGGCGGTCGATCACTAATTTGACCGCATCCACGTACACTTTTGGGTCAAAACCATCGGCTTTGTCATGCGTTGGAAAGTCTTGTTGGCAGAATTCCATGAAGCGCCGAGCAGCGGCTGTTTTTAATGGCGCAGGCGCAATGGCCTGCATCAGATCAAGGGTTGGGGCTGGTTTAGGGCTTTTCTTGCCGAACATGCGCATCTCCGCTGTTATTTAATCGTCATCCATGCCCGATAACTATATGCAAAGATGCGCAATTTTGCTGGAGAAAGGTGTCGGCATGATTAAAAAAAGAGGGGCTAATGCCCCTCAGTTTTCATTTTGTCGAGGCGTTCTTGCGCCATTTTGACGGTTTCAGCACTGTCTGGGAAGAAGCTGATCACGTCTTTTAAGGTCTGGCTGGCCTTGTCCCACTCTTTCAGCTCATAGAAACTGTAACCGAGTTTGAGCGCGGCATCTGGGGCTTTATCGCTGCCTTTGTGTTCCTTTAGCACTACCAAAAACTCTTCAATCGCTCCTTTGAAATCCTTTTCAGCATACAGCGCTTCACCCACCCAATACTGCGCACTGGGGGCGAGGGAGCTTTTCGGGTATTCCTTGAGGAACGAACGGAATTCCGGTACGGCTTCCTTCGGATCTTGCAGCAAAGTTTGGAAAGCATGATCGTAAACCGAACGTTCATCCTGTGCAGGTGCAACTTTGTCTTTGTCGCCCGTGGTGCTGGCACTGGAAGTGGCGCTCGCAGGCGGGGTGCTTTCCGTTGCTTTTGCCGTGTCCGCTGGTTTGTCTGTCGGCTTGTCCTCTGGTTTATTCAGCGGTGTTGCCGGGTTTTTGTCATCGGACTTGCCCGTGCCGTAGCTGTAAAAACCATTCGGGTCTTTATCCAGCGGTTTATCAGCTGGTTTGTCCGCTGGTTTATCTGCCGTGATACTGTCGGATTTAACCGCCGTATCAGCTGGTTTATCCGCAGCGGTGTCTTGCAGCTTTTCCAGCCGGTCATCGACTTGCTGAAAGTTTTCCTTCTGACTTTTACGCATTGTTTCCAGTTCGTTTTGCAGCTTTTCGTTATCGCCTCTGAGGTTGCGCAATTCCTGCTCCAGATCATTGACCCGTTGCAGTAATTGTAAAGCCGCTTCATCAGGCATTGGCTCTGCCCACGCAGGCATAGCCAACACGGTAGCTACCAGAGCGCTCAAGGCGCTGCGGCTTAGCTTGTTTTGCATTGCATTATTCTCCGGCGTATTTGATTTCGACGCGGCGGTTCTTGCCCCACGCGCTTTCATTATGCCCGAAAATCGCTGGCACTTCTTCCCCATAACCGATGACTTCCATCTGATTACTGCTCGTGCCTTTGACCTGCATGTAATCTAACACGGAGTAGCCACGGCGTTCGGAGAGGGCGACGTTGTATTCGCGTGAACCGCGTTCATCCGCATGACCTTCCAGCCGCACACGTAGGTTAGGGTAAGCACTCAGCAAGGCAGCATGGGCATTCAACACGCTCATGTATTCCGGTTTGATCTCAGAACGGTCAAGGTCAAAGTAAATGACGCGTTGCGCCAGAATGCTGCCAGGGTTGCGCAAATCGGCGGGAGTGTATTGCCCGCTGCCTGTGCCATTGCCGTAGCCGCCGTTCCCATAGCCATTGCCATACGCGCCGCCTGTACCACCCGTGCCGCCTGCGCCGTTGCCGCCACCTGTGCCATAGCCGTTACCGCCTGCACCACCAACACCGCCCGTGCCACCTGCACCAGCGGTGGGAACTTGTTGGCAACCCGTCACACTCAGTGCGGCTACCAATACAGAAAAGGCTAATACTTTCAGTTTCATAACACTCATCTCGCTATTCATTAATCAAGATAGGGGGACCACGCGGGGTCGCGTACATCACCCGCCTGAGAATACAGGCTTTGGTGGGCTTTGCCGTTGTCGCTTGCCACCGCCAAGGAATTGCGCCCACCTGCGTCGGTGGCGTAGAGCACCATCATGCCATTCGGGGAAATGGCGGGTGAATCATCCTGAGTCCCGCGTGAAATGGTGCGTTCCTGTTTCGTTGCGGCATCCATAATGGTAATGCTGGAGCTGCTGCCGCTTTGGCGCACCATTGCCACGGCATTGCCTGCAATGCTTGCGCCAGCGTTATACCCACCGCTGAATGACATGCGGCTTTCGCCACCGCCACTGGCAGAGGTTTTATACAATTGCGGCTGCCCGCTGCGGTCGGAGGTAAACACGATCGTGCCACTGTCCGCCCATTGTGGTTCAGTATTGATGCCGCGTGTATTGGTGATTTGACGTGCGCCGCCACCGCTTGCACCCGCCACCACAATATTGTAATTACCGCGTTCCGCCACGCTATAAGCAATGGAGCGTCCATCTGGCGACCAAGATGGCGAAGTGCTGGAACGGGTTGGGTCGGAAATGGTGCGTTTGCCACCCGACGCGAGATCTTGAGCGTAAACCACGGGGCGTCCGTTTTCATACGATACGTAGGCGACTTGCTTGCCATCGGGCGACCAACTCGGCGACATCACCGGTTTTTGGGACGACACGATGGTTCGCGGGTTATAGCCATCTGCATCCGACACGATCAGTTGGAAGGTTTGTTTGGTTGCCGGGCCATTCGCCGATACGTAGGCAATGCGTGTATCGAATGCACCTTTCACGCCGGTAAGTTTTTCAAACACCAAGTCAGCGGCTTTGTGTGCCATGCGGCGTTCATTCGGGTGCGCCGGAATGCGGAATGAGCCAACCACTTGCCCGCTATTGACGTTAATGAGCTGGAAATCCAGCCCACCGGCTTGGCTGCCCACCACGGCGTATTCTGCACCTGCCGCACGTAGCGCATCCGGCGTAACGCCACCGCCCGCCCGCGCAGGGTCGATCAGCGCAAAGCGTCCGCTGCGTTGCAAGTCGGCTTCAATCACTTTAGCTAAAGGGCCGAACGGCGCAACCAGCAGGCGCGTCCCGTCGGTGGACGCGTCACTGTCGATGTGAATGTGCAATTCTTCTGCCTGTGTCATGACTGGGAATAACACGCTGGCGGATAACAGGAGGGAGGTTAGTAGTGTTGTTTTCATAACTGTTACTCAAAACGTAATGACAAGGGTATCACCGTACAATTCGTCGTATTCCGGCTTGGGGAATGGGTCAGAACTGTGAATGGCGGATTTTAGGGATTCGCAAAAGGCTGGGCTACCGTCGCAATTCAGTGAGAAGCGCCCAATGCCACCACCGTTACGCACGCTGACTCGCGCTGTGGCGGACATGCTGAAACTTTCAGACGGTTTGTTCCAGTTGCCTTTGACTTTGCGTTTGATCGCACTCGTCCACGCGGCGCGTGCGTTGCTTAAATCACGGCTGCTAGGGCCTGCGGCGGCAGCAGCGGCTGCGGCATTGGCATCGCGACGGGCATCGTCTTCAGCCGCTTTGCGTCTGGCTTCGGATGCTTTCCAAGCTTCGCGTTCGGCGGCGAGTTTGGCTTCTTCTGCGTCGGCTTTTTTGCGAGCAAGGGCTTCGGATTTTGCTTTGGCTTCTGCTTCAGCACGCGCATCAGCGGCTTCTTTGGCTTTCGCTTCGGATTTTGCCTTGGCTTCTGCGTCAGCGCGAGCATTGGCAGCTTCTTTGGCTTTCGCCTCGGATTTTGCCTTGGCTTCTGCGTCAGCACGGGCGTTAGCGGCTTCTTTGGCTTCTGCTTTCGCTTCAGCGCGTGCGTCCGCTTTGGCTTTTTCGCGGGCTTTTTCGGCAGCTAAGGCTTTGGCTTCTGCTTCGGCGCGGGCGCGGTTGGCAGCAAGGCTTTCTTTGCGTTCGGTTTCTTTTTGCGCAGATTCGATTTTGCGTTGTTCGGCTTCTCTGGCATCGGCACGGGCTTCGGCGCGACGGCGGGCTTCCGCTTTGGCACGGGCTTCGGCGGCACTTTCTTGTTGTGCGGCTGCTTTTTCGGTGGCGGCTTTGGCACGGGCGTCCGCTTTGGCTTTTTCGGCGGCGGCTTTTTGTTGAGCTGTTTCTTGGATTTCAGTGAGTGTTTTGCGTTGGGCTTCGGCTTGTTGTTTGGCAAGAGTGGCGGCTGCTTTTGCGGCAGCAGCTTTGGCTTTGGCTTCGGTTTCGGCTTTTTGCTCAGCTTCTTTGGCGGTTTCGGTCGCTTTTTCGGGAACGTCCGGCGATGTGTCTTCGGTTGCTGTTAAGGCACTGCGGGCGGGTGCTTTATCCGTGGGCTTTTCGCTGGGTATGGTTTCTTCGGGGACGACGACTTCAATCGCTTTGTTTTCGGCGACTTCGGGGCGATCTGTCCATTTGAAACTGAGTAGGAGCACGAACACGATGAGAATGTGCAGTAAGATTGCCCAGAACAATGCTTTTGGTCTATTGAGTATTTCTTTAAACATGATCTTGTTAGCCCTTGTTTAGATCATTAGGGTTGGTTGGGCGGTGCGGGGTCAGCCATTAAACCGATCTTTTTTGCACCTGCCTTTTGTACGGCAACCATCGCGTTCATGAGGTGGCGGTATTCTACCGTGCTGTCTGCTTTGACGTAGACGGGGCGCTCGGCTTTGGCATCGAGTTGGCTGGTCACGTAAGCGGTAACATCGGCAGCGGGTATTTCTGCGCCATCTTCTAAAAACAGTTTGCCAGAGGCATCCACGGAGAGGGTGAGTGGCGCTTGCTGGTTATTGGCATCCAAGGGGTCGGCTTGGGCATCGGGTGCGTCTACTTTGACGCCGGTTTGCATAATGGGGGCTGTGACCATGAAGATGACTAGCAGTACCAGCATAACGTCGATGTAGGGCACGACGTTCATTTCAGCCATGATTTTGCGGCGGCGGCGTGGGGCGGGAGCGCTCATACGGGTTTCCTTTGCGTACTGGCATGGCGTTCTAGCAGCGCAGTGAATTCTTCGCGGAAGTTGTCATAGCTCACCACCAAACGGTCAATTTTGTCACTGAAACGGTTGTAGGCAATTACGGCGGGAATGGCCGCAAACAAGCCGATTGCCGTGGCAATTAGGGCTTCGGCAATGCCGGGGGCGACCACGCCGAGGGTGGCTTGCTGCATTTGTCCCAGTGAAATAAAGGAGTTCATGATCCCCCAGACCGTTCCAAACAGACCTACATAAGGACTGGTAGAGCCGACAGTGGCTAAAAACGCTAGATTTCTTTCCAGATCATCCACCTCTTTGGAGGCGGCAACCCGCATCGAGCGTTGCACAGAATCAGTGACGGAGAGGCGCGAGGTGGGGTCTGTATTCAGGGCGCGTTTGTATTCGTGGAAGCCGTCGTAAAAAATGCGCTCTAAGCCGTACCGATTCGTTTTCTGAGACAACTCTTCGTATAAGGAGTTCAATGACACGCCGCTCCAGAAACGTTCTTCAAATTTGGTGACGCTGCTTTGGGTGCTGCTGATCGTGCCGGATTTAACCATGATCAGTGTCCAAGAGAGTAATGAAGCCAGTAGCAGTAAAGTCATGACGATTTTCACGACCACGCTGGCATCCATGATCAGCTTGAGGATGGAGAGATCTGTTGTCACTGAAGGAGTTCCCTTATCTGTGTTGGAATAGTTGTTGCCCGAAATGTGCCCACGGCAACGCAGACTACTTTGACGCTGGCAGTTGTCAAGAGTTCATGCGAATTATTTGTGGTTTCGCGCCAGATTTCTTGTTTGAAAGCAAGGCTAGCCCGACCAAGTGTCTCGATGCGGGTTTTAACGCTCAGGGCGTCATTGAGGCGTGCCGGTTTGCGGTATTGAATGTCAATGCTACCCACGACAAACAAGATATTTAGTGTCGTTGCTAGGGTGTCGTGTTCAAACCCTAAGGCACGTAACCATTCGGTGCGGGCGCGTTCCATGAAACAGAGGTAATTGGCGTGATACACCACGCCGCCTGCATCGGTGTCTTCGTAATACACACGCACGGGGAAAGTAAATTCATTCAAATAAGTCACCGCTACTGCCCTCGATTGGGATGTCACCGGATAGGTTGAGGCGGGCAGGAATGTTTAGCCCGAAGTGTTGCCACGCATGGCGTGTAGCCACGCGCCCGCGTGGGGTACGCATTAAAAAGCCTTGCTGGATCAGGAAGGGTTCGAGGACATCTTCAATCGTGCCGCGTTCTTCACCGATGGCTGCGGCAAGGCTGTCGACCCCGACGGGGCCGCCGTCGAATTTTTCCATAATGGCAAGTAGCAAGCGCCTGTCCATGTGATCGAAGCCTTGGTGATCGACATTGAGCATATTGAGGGCTTTGTCGGCGATGTCGGCATCAATCAAGCCATTGCCTTTGACTTGTGCGTAATCACGCACGCGCCGTAATAGGCGGTTGGCAATACGCGGTGTGCCGCGTGACCGTTTGGCAATTTCGTGTGCACCGCCTTCGTCAATGGTCGCACCGATAATGGTGGAGGCGCGTTGCACGATGTAGGCAAGGTCGGCGACGTTGTAAAACTCTAGGCGTTGCACAATGCCGAAACGGTCACGTAACGGCGAGGTGAGCAAGCCCGCTCGCGTGGTTGCACCGACCAGTGTGAACGGTGGCAGGTCAAGCTTGATGGAGCGTGCGGCGGGGCCATCGCCAATCATAATGTCTAGCTGAAAATCTTCCATCGCGGGGTAGAGAATTTCTTCTACCATTGGGCTGAGGCGGTGGATTTCGTCAATAAACAGCACGTCATGCGGTTCGAGATTGGTGAGTAAGGCGGCTAAATCACCCGCTTTTTCGAGTACCGGCCCCGAAGTCTGGCGCAAGTTTGCGCCCATTTCATGCGCGATAATGTGGGAAAGGGTGGTTTTGCCTAGACCGGGGGGACCAAAGATCAGGACATGATCCAGTGCATCGCCTCGGTGGCGAGCAGCGTGGATGAAAATTTCCATCTGTTCCCGCACTACGGGTTGCCCTATGTAGTCTTGTAGGCGGCGGGGGCGAATGTGTTCATCCGCGTAGGCTTCTTCGCGCCGAATATGAGGGGAAAGGAGGTGGGAAGTTTGTTTTTCCATGAGATCAGTATTTTATGTGTCTATTCAGTACGTGCATTTTAACGGCTTTAAGTCAGACCATGCTAGCGTCAGCGTGGGATTTTCTGTGGGTTCTACTTTGTCAGGGGGGGGGCCTCATTCATTGGTCAGCTTTATCTGCTAATGCCCACATTAGTCTTCAGCAATAAGTTTAGGCAATAGCTGATGAGTCGAGTAGGACTTTCTGGAATACTAAAGTGAATGAGATTGAGGGGGGCACCAATAAAGGGATTCAATTTCTGGGTAACACGCCAAAACAGTGCGATTTTTGCCGTTTGCATCCGTGATTTTCTGCTTAAACAGGTAGCAGTGGGGAGGGATGAGAATAGGTATGTTGCCGTGAAAATCCCCTCGTTCTGTGCCATGTAGCTGATTTGTGATCAAAAAATAAGCATAAGATTGATAAAGAGATCATTCTTTTATTTACGATCAAAAAAAAATATCAAAAACCCTGAAAATCAGCAGAAATTGCTAGAAAACGAACTATAGTTTGACCCTGAGGCATTAAGGTTATTTATATTTATATGTTTTTCTTATTGATTTATGTTTATTTTTAATCAATAAAATTGACAATGATTAACAAATGGTTGCTTTAATAAGTAAATCTTAATACGATTTTTTGATGAAAAGTGCTCTTTCAGTGATAGGTAGCGTTGCTATATTTCTATAAAACACTATACTATGTTTATACATCAATTAAATGATGTATTTTATGAAAGAGCAGAAGCGTCATAAATTATTTCTATATGGCAGCGATTGATCCTTGGCGCAAGTAAAATGCTTAGTGATGAGTAGCAAACTGTAACGGTCTAGTGATTGTTTTATGCTCATGCTATTGATTTCTCTTATGGTAATTGTAGGGGCTTAACGGGAACATCTGTGCATGACAAGTGGTTTCTGTTCTAGGCTTTCTCAATTCCTCGCCAAGCCAATGTATCTGAGTACATTGATATGTCAGTGTTTGGAAAAGATTTTTCGCCTAATATTGCTACGCGGGGATGTGTTTCTGCATGGCGGTAGCGTGTGGGCGATAGTGTTTTTAATGTGTCATTGAGAGATAAAGTAAGCGCTTTTGTGAACAGGAGGTTCCAGTGAGTTTTGCGGGCATAGCTTTATTAGTTTCTTTTATATCGGCGTTATCCATCTTTCTCTTGACGCCGTTTGCGTCAAGGTTTGGTTTGGTGGATGTGCCTAATAGTCAGCGTAAGTTCCATGATGGGCATATTCCATTGATTGGTGGCGTCTCAATCTATGCGGGTTTGGTGATAGGGCTGGCGGTAGCGATCAGACCCGATATGAGTTCATTAACCTACCTATTATGTAGCAGTATTATTGTTGCATTAGGGGTTGCTGATGACCTTAAGGATCTGTCACCTAAATTACGTTTGTTGGTTCAGACTGTCGTTGCTGTGCTGATGTGTAGTGGCACGGGTTTGTACATCCATAATCTCGGTGATCTTTTCGGTATGGGGAATACGATTGATATAGGGATGTTCGGTTATGCACTGACGGTAGTGGCAGTCATCGGGGCGATCAACGCCTTCAATATGATAGATGGTGTTGACGGTTTGCTGGGTATTTGTTCGCTTATTACCTTTTTGGGCATGGCGATCCTATTCTCCATCAATAATGACAGCATCAACATGAATTTAGCCTTAATTGTCTCGGCAGCGCTGATTCCTTATTTGGTGGCTAATCTAGGGCTTTCGCAATCATTGTTCCAGAAAATCTTCATGGGTGATACTGGCTCAATGTTGATTGGTTTCACCGTCGTATGGCTGTTGATTCAAGGTACGCACGCGGCAATTCCTCAGAGTTCTGGTGTTGCCTTTGATGCCAATACCAAACAAGGGTTTGCCTTTTCCGCAGCGACGGCTTTATGGCTAATTGCCTTTCCGTTGATGGATATGGTACGGGTGATTGGTGGACGTATGTTGCGCAAGAAATCTCCTTTAGAGGCAGATCGCTCACATCTTCATCATATTTTGCAAGATTCCAGTGGCGACAGTAAGCGCATCGCGCTTCTGAAAATTTGCACTTTGTCGGCATTTTTTGCGACTGTGGGCATTGCAATGCATGTTAGGAATCTGAATCAAGGTATCATCATGTTGACCTTCGTAGTGGGATTTGCTTTATACGCTCACTTAGTGGGTCGAATGGTTAAAAAAAACGCAAAGTAAAATAGTATTTAGCAATAGGAACATAAGACAAATGACTCAATTACAACAGAACAATGGTTTCCTGCCTGTTTCTAGGCCGACCATTACTAAAAAAGAAATCGAGTATGTAACAGCGGCTATCGCATCAGGGTGGGTTTCTTCTCTAGGAGAATACATTACGGCATTTGAAGAAAAGTTTGCTGAGTTTTGTGGCACAAAATACGCACTGACCTGTAGCAATGGGACAACCTCCTTGCATTTGGCACTGGTCACAATGGGTATTAGCGTGGGCGATGAAATCATCATGCCCGATTTGACCTTTATTGCGACAGCCAATGCCGCCAAATACGTGGGTGCTGTGCCGGTATTGGTCGATATTGAACGTGACACGCTGTGTATTGATCCGGCAGCTATCGAGGCTGCGATTACTGAAAAAACCAAAGCGATTATGCCGGTACACCTGTATGGACACCCCGCTAATATGCCTGCCATCATGGCGATTGCCGAAAAATACAACTTATTGGTTATCGAAGATGCTGCCGAAGCACACGGTGCGGAAGTCAATGGTAAGCGTGTAGGCTCTTGGGGGCACTGCGGCTCTTTCAGTTTTTATGGTAACAAAGTTATCACGTCCGGTGAGGGTGGTATGATCACCACCGATGATGAGGCGCTGTATACCCGAGCTAAATATTTGCGTGACCATGCCATGAGTCCGACGAAGCGCTACTGGCATACGGAAGTCGGTTTTAACTACCGCATGACGAATTTACAAGCGGCACTCGGTTTGGCGCAACTTGAGCGTATCGACGAGATTTTGGCTAAGAAGCAGGAAGCCTTTGAGTGGTATGAAGCAGGTTTGGCAGGTATCGATGGCATTTCGCTGAATCGCACCGCGCCGTGGGCAAAGAATGTTTACTGGATGGTGACATTGGAAATTGCAGGTATTGATGAAGCACAACGTGATATTTTCATGAAGAAACTGCGTGAATTTGATGTGGATAGCCGCCCGTATTTCTACCCTTTATCTGAAATGGCGGAGTACCCTGGTACGCACACGCCGGTGACTTACGCGGTTTATCAGACAGGTATTAACTTGCCATCGTATTTTGATATGGAGAAGCGCGACGTCGAGCGTGTATGCGCGGCTGTCAGAAAATGTATGGAAATGTTCCAATAAGCCGTTAGAATGCTGGTATCAGGTTTGGAAACGAACCTGATTTGCCAAACCCCAGAGTTATCCAATAATGAAAAACATACATAGGAACATTGCGTTCAGCGGCTTGGGCTATATTTTGCCACTGATTGCGTCATTAGCGACTATTCCGCTAATGATCAAATATATGGGTGATGATGTCTACGGCTTGTATATCATTTGTATTTCACTCATCGGTTTTATGACATTCGTTGACCTCGGCGTGGGTCAGGCGATCGTTAAGTATGTTTCCCAATATGAAGCAACGGGCGAATACCTGAAAGTTAAGCCCATCTTAGACATTGCCTTGATGATGTATGTTGTTTTGGGCATTGCTATAGCGGGATTGGTGGCACTTTTCTCCTTGCCGTTGGGGCGGTTGATCTATAACGATGATGCTGTCAAGGCGTTAATGGCTTCTAAGGCACTGTCTATTACGGCATTGGCTTTTTTGTTGAGTTATATCAATCAGTTTTTCCTGAATGTCTTCAAAGCCTACCATCGCTTTGATATTCCAGCTGTTATTCAGAATGTGGCTAACATTGCGGGCGTCGTTTCTGCCACGGTATTGTTGCTGTTGGATTATGATTTGCTGGTCATTCTATGGGGCTATGTTGCTATTCAAGTCGTGGCATTGACGACAGGTTACACGTTTGTAAAAAAAGTGTTGCCGCAAGGGGTGGTGCTAGGGCTGTCGTTTGATAGGCATATTTTTGCCGAAATGCTCGGTTTTAGTGTGTATACGTTTGTCAGCAATTTCTTAGGCGGTGTCGTTTCACGACTGGATAAGTTTATTATTGGCGCTATCCTAGGGACAGAAGCGGTGACGTATTACCAGATACCCCATACGATTGCGCAGATGGCGAACGGGATTATTCAGGTGCTGAGTCAGATCACTTTCCCGCGTTTCAGTGAGCTATCCAGCCTGAATGATGCGGTTGGGCGTTTGGCATTGTACAAGCGTTCCATGTTGCTGGTGTTTGTGGTGAGCATGGCATTGAGTGTTGGGTTGATTTCGGCGGGCGGTGCGTTTTTGGAGCTGTGGATCTCGGCGGAATTTGCGGCGAAAAGTACGCTGACCTTACAGATTATCGCGCTGTACTTCTTCTTCCAATCCAATACGGTGGTGGCGTATTGGGCACTGCAAGGGTCGGGCAATGCGAAGGTGACGGCAATTAGTTCCTTCCTCGGAACAGTGGCTTACATGGTGGGCATTTACGTGTTGACCCAAGCCTACGGTTACAATGGTGCTGCCATGTCACTGTTTTTGTTGCTGTTGCCTATGCCGTATTTCTACGGGTGGGTGCAACGCAATGTTGGGCATAAGTTTAGTGAGTACTTGTGGTTAACAGGTATATTCTTGGTCATCGGCGGGCTTCTTGTTGGGTTGTTAGCACTGTTACACGGGTATTTGCCTTCGCCTTTATGGATGATTTTGGCGGATGGTTTCATCTTGGCGGGATTGGTTGCTGCCGCACTAATCTATTTTTTCAAGAAAAAATAACGAAGAGCTGAGTTAATGAGTATGCATAAGAAAATCGGTATCCTGACATTTTATCCCATGCACGGCGGGGGTATTTTTCAATACATCCAGTCGATGGTCGATGCCTTGTCGGTCGATAAAACCAATACGTATATCATTTTTGCTGACATCAATGACGACCGCTTTGATGGTTATGGCTTGGAGGTTAGAAAGCTAACGCCTTCTAATCGCTCGACGCTCAATCAGACGCTTATTTTTTCTCAGCTATTGTTAGGGATGCGCGAGTCCTTTTTCCTCAGAGACGACGAAAAGCAGGCTTACGCGGATATTGATTTATTTATATCCCCGGCTACGTCAGTGTATCCGCATTTATTTCTTAAAAAGCCGTTTGTGTTCACGTTACATGATATGCAGGAGAAGTACTATCCTCATGCGTTTACGTGGACAGAGCGATTTAAGCGTGAGTTACGTAATCGCGCCTTGACTAAATCCGCCAAAGCAGTCATTTGTGAGTCCAACTATGTCAGAAATGACATCATGAATTTCTTGGGTGCGAATAGCGATAAAATTGCGGTAATTCAGTCGCCACCACCGGATTTTCTGCTCCGTTATGAGGCGAAACCCGATAATTTTGCGGCAGTTCGCCAAAAGTATGGTTTGCCAGAACGCTATATTTTTTATCCTGCACAGTGCTGGTTTCATAAGAACCATATCCAGTTGGTTGAGGCGTTCAATCGCATCGTCACAGAAACCAATGAGGATGTCTTCCTGATATTGTCGGGGTCTCAGCAGGATAATTACCCTAAGTTGATGGCGAAAATTCAAGAGCTAGGTTTAGAATATCGCATCAAACATTTGGGCTATATAGATTATGAGGATATTCCTTACCTCTACAAAATGGCGCGAATGTTGGTCATGCCAACGCTGTTTGAAAGCGTGAGTATCCCCATTTATGAAGCATTTGCGTTAGGCGTGCCAGTGTGCTGTTCCAATGTAGTGGCGCTACCAGAGCAGGTCGGCGATGCGGCGTTGATTTTCAATCCGAATGATCCTATTGATATGTCACAGAAAATGCTGCAACTGTTACGCGATGAAGCGTTGGCAGCAGAATTAGCCGTCAGAGGTCAGCAGCGTGTCAGCAGTTTTGACCACAAGGGATATTCAACCAACATTCTTAGTGTTCTTGAGAAGTAACGGAAACCCTTATGCCATTGAAACCTACATTGTTGAAAGTACCAGCCGCAGTGGGAATCGTTGCTTCCACTTGGGATAAGGTCTTGATGATAGCGGCGCTTGCGTTGGTTTCTGGGTTATTTTTTCTTAGTGATGACCATCGTTTTGGCATTGTTTTTCTGCGTGAAGCCATCATTGCGCTGTCACTCGTGGCAGTTATTTATATTTTGATTGCTCAAAAAGAGCAGCTAGATACAGTTGATTGGTATTTCTTGGCAATGGTGGGAATGCTGTTTATCATGCCTCCTATTTTTGCGTATGTGAATTTTCAGCAGCCGTTACATTACGGTTTTCTGGAAGAACGCCGTACCTTGATGTATTTGTGGTATTTCTTGATTATGGTGACATTGGGGGGGCGCAGAGGTTACGGTGATGCTGATCTTGAAACGATACTGAAATACTTGTTTTATATGGCGTTAGGCTGGTCGGTTGCGAATGCGTTTGAGTTAATTCCACGCAATTCTGGTTTCTCATTCTCCGTACATGCAGAGCAATTCGAGGAAGGTTTTATTGCAACAGATGATCGCTTTGCGACACGCTTCCTTGAGGCGGGGTTTTTACTGCCGTTGTACCCGTATTATTTGTTGGCGCGTGGGCAGTTTTTGAAGGCTGTATTGCCAATCATTCTGTTGGCTGCTTACATGCTGTATATTAACCAAACCCGTGGTTTTGGTTTGGCTATTGTTTTAACCTTTATTTGGATTACGATTCTACGCCAGCGTGCTGATCACTTTACTGTGAGCGCATTGCTGTTAATTCCAGTGGTGTCTATTTTAGGTTATCTAACTTATTTTCTGTATGTGTACACTTTTAATGAGTCGGTGGCTTTTTACGATTATCACCGTAATCGTGAGTTTGTCATTATGTTGCGTGAAACATTGAATGGCTTTTTGATGCCGCACGGTGCGTTATCACTCCAGTTTAATGAAGGTTTTCGCTCAGTGTATGGGCTTAATATTTATGTTTCAGATATTGGTGTGACGGGGTTGCTGTTTAAGTACGGTATCTTATTCTTTCCTTTAGCGTTTTTGATGGTCATGATTGTTTATCAATTATTCGCTAAGTATAAAAATAATTTTTCAATTATTTTAGTGGCATTGTTGCTAACAGATTTCATGACAGCCCCCTTCGGAGACTTTCTAGGGCGGGGCACTGAAGAATTTGCCTTGTTGATGGTATTGGTCAGGTTGCAAGGAGTAGACCATGAACAACATAAGTATATTGCTCGTGTATGGAGAGGGCGGGCATCATGATCAGGCGATGCGTTTGATGAAACAGATGCAGTCGCTTGATCCGAATCTAGCATTCATTCACGTAACCGATACGGAAACGATGAAAGGTGATGGTATTGGAAATATTTATACTGTGCCGCCCATTCGGCATAAAAATGAGTCCTTCAATCCTCTCTCTTTTGTGAATGCTTACTTAAAAGCGGTAGCATTAACCGTCAAGCTGGTACGGCAGCATAAGCCACGCGCTGTGATTGGTTTTGGACCTGGTATTTGTATTCCGGTGTTTATGGTTTGCAAAGTACTTAACGTTAAAAAACGCATCTTTTTTGAAGATTGGTGTCGTTTCACCAGTAAAAGTCTCTCAGGAAAAGCGTGTTCGCCATTCAGCACCAAATTCTTTGTGCAGAATGAATCATTGAAGGAGTTGTATCGTGATGCTGAATTCGCAGGACGTCTCTAAGAAAAACCGGGTTCTGGTGATTACAGGAACAACCGGTTTCGATTCTTTGGTGCGCAAAATTGATGAGAGTCGGGAATTAGAGAAAGGGTATGACATTACCTTGCAAACAGGTGAAGGTGCTTATCAGCCTAAGCATAAACCTTCCTTTGATTTTGACAAAGGGCTAAAAGATCGTTTGCATGAGTATGATTTTTTTATTACTCATGCTGGGGCAGGCACTATTTTCATGTTGCTGGAACAACGTAAGCGCGTCTTGGTTGTGCCGAATACTGAACGCGCCGACAAGCATCAGATTGAGCTGGCTCAGTACGTGAAATCGCAGAATTTATGTGCAGTCTGTCAGAATGTTCAAGAGATTGCGCACGCCATCAGTAAGATTGAGCAAAGCACACAAGGTTTACAGCCTTATGAAAAAGTGGAATTTAATGCAGTCAAGGAAGTGCTGAGATATATTTATGAGTAATAAATTCTTCTTTGTGACTATTTGTTACAATAACCTTGCGGGTTTGCAGCGTACTGTCGAATCGCTCTTGAAACAATCTTACTGTGATTGGGAGTGCGTTATTATTGATGGTGCATCTAAGGATGGTACGCCTGCTTATTTGACACAATTAGCGGATGAACAGAGCAATATTCGGGTAGTGTCTGAGCCTGATCGTGGTATCTACGATGCTATGAATAAAGGGCTTGAACGGATGTCCTCATGTGACTATTTTTGTTTCTTGAACTCAGGGGATTCCTTGTATTCACCAGAAACATTGCAAGAATTGGACTCAAATATCAATGGCTTAGGTGGTGACAAGCCTGCCATTGTCTACGGTCATGCGTGTGAAGAGTTTGCGGATAACGAAGTTGTGAAACCCGCAAACAACACGATTAGCTTGGAAAAAGGCATGTTCTGTAACCACCAGTCCATGTTTTTTCATCATCGCTATGCGTCGTTGCGTTATGATCTTGAGTACAAACTCTCAGCAGACTATGACTATATCGTTCGGGCAGTGAAAATGCTAAAGACACCAGCTGATCTGCGTCTACTGGATATGGTCATTTCGCGCTTTGATATGGCGGGTGTCTCCAATAGTCGGCGCATGTCCGGCATCAAGGAAGATTTCAGGTTACGAGTGAAAAATGAATTATGTTCCACGCAATCCTCCGCTTTGTATGCGGCACGTTCCGTGTGTCTAATGAATTTGAAACGATTTTCCTACCCTTTATATTTGTTGATGCGCAGCAAAACCACTCTTAACAATCAAGTTATCTAAATAAGGAATAATCATGAGCAAAACGGCTTTAATTACAGGTATCACTGGTCAAGACGGTGCTTACTTAGCTGAATTTTTGTTGAAAAAGGGCTATACCGTACACGGCATCAAGCGTCGTTCTTCATCACTGAATACTGACCGCATTGATCATCTGTACCAAGATCCACATACCTCTGACGGTAAATTTGTGCTGCATTACGGCGACATGACCGACAGCATGAACTTGACTCGCATTATCGGTCAGGTGCAACCGGATGAAATTTACAACCTCGCGGCAATGAGCCACGTTCACGTTTCGTTTGATATGCCGGAATACACCGCCAATGCGGATGGTATCGGTACATTGCGTATCCTTGAGGCGGTACGTTTCCTCAATTTGACCAAGAAAACCCGTATTTATCAAGCCTCAACCTCTGAGTTGTACGGTTTGGTGCAAGAAGTACCGCAAAAAGAAACCACGCCATTCTACCCGCGTTCACCTTACGCGGTGGCGAAGTTGTATGCGTACTGGATCACGGTTAACTACCGCGAAGCCTACGGCATGTTTGCGTGTAACGGCATCTTGTTCAACCACGAATCCCCATTGCGTGGTGAAACGTTTGTTACCCGTAAAATTACTCGTGCGGCTTCCCGCATTGCATTGGGTTTACAGAAAGACCTGCACTTGGGCAACCTGTCCGCCAAGCGCGACTGGGGTCATGCACAAGACTACGTGGAAATGATGTGGTTGATTCTGCAAGCTGACCAGCCAGAAGACTTCGCGATTGCCACTGGCGTTACCACCGAAGTACGTGAATTTGTACGCATGGCGTTTGCCCGCGCAGGTATCAAGATCGACTTCCACGGTGAGGGTGTTGATGAAAAAGGCGTGATTGCTGGTTTTGATCTGGCTGTGTATGAAACTGTCACGGGCGCAACACCTGACCAACACGGTTTAACCGTTGGTCGTGAAGTGGTATCAGTTGACCCACGTTATTTCCGTCCAACTGAAGTCGAGTTGCTGATTGGCGACCCAACGAAAGCCAAGGAAAAATTGGGCTGGGTTCCTAAGCATGACCTGAATTCACTGGTGAATGACATGATGGAATCTGACCTGAAGCTGATGCTGAAAGAAAAGCATCTGAAAGACCACGGCCACCGCATTATGTCTTACCACGAGTAATCCGCATGAAAAAAACCCGTATTTATGTCGCTGGCCATCAGGGAATGGTTGGCTCTGCCTTGATTCGTCAATTGCAACAGCGCCCTGAGGTGGAGTTGGTATTACGTTCCCGGCAGGAATTGAACCTGAACCGTCAACAGGAAGTTGAGCAATTCTTCCAAACGGAAAACATTGATCAAGTCTATCTGGCAGCGGCAAAAGTCGGGGGGATTCATGCAAATAGCACGTATCCGGCGGATTTCATTTATGAAAACCTGATGATTGAAAGCAATATCATTCATTCAGCGTGGCAAGCAGGTGTTCAACACCTGCTTTTCCTCGGTTCGTCGTGCATTTACCCCAAGTTTGCCAAGCAGCCGATGTCTGAATCCGAATTGTTGCAGGGTGAGTTAGAGGCTACCAACGAGCCTTATGCAATTGCCAAAATCGCTGGTATCAAATTGTGTGAATCGTATAACCGTCAGTACGGTACGCAATATCGCAGTGTCATGCCGACCAATTTGTACGGCTTTAACGATAATTTCCACCCCGAAAACTCCCACGTTATCCCCGCACTGATGCGGCGTTTCCATGAGGCGATGTTGGCACAAGAACCGCAGGTCACGGTCTGGGGTTCGGGGACACCACTGCGCGAGTTTCTGCATGTTGATGATATGGCAGCGGCTTCCATCCATGTGATGGAAATGGCTGATGCGGAGTATCAAGCACTTGTGCCACAAACCCAATCGCATATTAACGTTGGTACAGGTGTGGATTGTAGCATTGCGCAACTGGCGCAACTCATGGCAGAAGTGGTCGGTTTTCAAGGGAATATTGTGTTTGATGCGAGTAAGCCGGATGGCACACCGCGCAAATTACTGGATGTTTCCCGCCTGAAAAGTTTGGGCTGGCAACCTCAAATCGCCTTACCCGATGGGCTTAAATCAACGTATGCATGGTTCGTGGATCACCAACGTGATTTCCGACAATCCTAAAATGAAAGAAGGTATAGAGATGGCGACTCCAATCACCCCCGTAATCCTCTCCGGTGGCTCTGGTTCACGTTTGTGGCCGGTATCGCGCAAACTGCGCCCCAAGCAATTTTTGCCGTTGATTGCTGAAGATCGCACGTTGTTTCAATCAACGCTGGAACGTCTAGATGGGCTGGCTGATAAACAACCTGCTGTTATTGTGTGTAATGAAGAACACCGTTTCATGGTGGCAGAACAGTTACAGGAAATCGGTCAAGCCAATCAAGGTATTTTGCTCGAACCCGTCGGGCGTAATACGGCACCTGCGGTTGCGGTCGCTGCCTTGTCTTTGCTGGAAAAAAATGGGTCAGATCCGGTGATGTTGGTATTGCCTGCTGACCATGTAATTCCCGATGTTGCTGCCTTTCAGCAAGCCATTCAGCAAGCCAGTGCCTTGGCAGAAGACGGCTTTTTAGTAACGTTTGGGATTACTCCCATATCGCCCGAAACCGGCTACGGTTATATCGAGCAGGGTAGCGCCATCACTGGTTTTACCAATGCTTGGCAAGTAGCGGCGTTTGCGGAAAAACCCAATCTGGAAACCGCGACGGCGTATCTGTGCGGTGGCAAACACTTGTGGAATTCCGGCATTTTCATGTTCAAAGCCAGCGCTTTTTTGCGCGAACTGGAAACGTATAAGCCTGAGATTTTGGAAGCTTGTAAAAAGACGTTCAAGCAAGCGCAACACGATTTGGATTTCATTCGCTTGGATGCGGCTACTTTCAAAGAATGCCCGTCCGATTCCATTGACTACGCGGTAATGGAACACACGCGCCATGCGGCGATTGTGCCACTCAATGCGGGTTGGAACGATGTGGGTGCTTGGTCGGCTGTGTGGGAAGTCAGCGAGCGTGATGCCGCCAATAACGTCTTGCGCGGCAATGTCATGACGCATGATGCCAGCAATAATTTGGTGTTTACCGAAGACCGCTTGGTGACGCTGGTGGGGGTCGATGACCTGATTGTGATCGAAACCAAAGATGCTACCTTGGTTGCTCACAAAAGCAAAGCGCAAGACGTGAAGCGCATTGTGACAGCACTGGAAGCGGAAGGGCGCAGCGAAGCTATTATTCACCGTTTGGTAAACCGTCCGTGGGGTTGCTATGACTCGGTGGATGCGGGTGAGCGTTTTCAGGTCAAGCGTATTACGGTCAAGCCGGGTGCGAAATTATCCCTGCAAAAACACCATCATCGCGCTGAACACTGGATTGTGGTGAAAGGCACGGCTGAAGTGACCTGTGATGACAAAACCTTTTTGCTGACTGAAAACCAATCAACGTATATTCCACTGGGCAGTGTGCACCGCTTGGCAAATCCGGGCAAAGTGCCTCTCGAATTGGTTGAAGTACAGTCGGGCAGTTATCTTGGGGAAGATGACATCGTTCGTCTGGAAGATCAGTATGGGCGCAACGAAGCCTAGTAGAATATTCGGGCTATTTTCAAGTACATTGTTTATTGAACAATGTACTACTATTGGGTGAATTTCAGAACGTTATGTCAATGAAAAAATATTGTCCATAGTGGCAATGCTCAAGGAGCAGTGATGGAAAATTATCATACAAATCAGTCGAAAAACCTCGAGGTACGGTCTGCGGGAAATGCGCAGGTCATCGAGTATATTCCTGTAGAAGACATGGCTCCGAAAGCACAGGTTGAAGAATTTGGCTTTGGTGAATTGTGGCGTCGGCTCATGCAACGCAAGTGGTTAGTGCTGGGTATCGCACTAACCACTTTATTGCTGGCGATGTTTATCACCATGACTACGCCGAATGTGTATCGTGCCACGACATCATTACAAGTAACGCCTGAGGCAGGCCCTTCACTGAACTTTGGCGAAGGCGAGGGCGCGGCGCGTGCTCCCGTCACCGAACGTGATTTTTACCAGACACAGACAGAATTATTACGTAGCGAGCGTTTAACCAATCTCACCATTAAAGAATTAGGTATTGAATCGCGCTTTGAGAGCCAAGATTCGCTCAAAACCAAAGCCTATGATTGGTTGGCATCGGTGAAGCGTAGCCTGACAGGCGATGCCGTAGTGGATGACAAAACGCATGTGGTTGAGGAAAACTTTACACGTTTGCTTTCCATTTACCCTGTAGAAAATTCCCAAATTTTCAAAATCAGCTTTGATCACGGAGATCCTGAATTAGCAGCCAATGTGGTTAATAAATTAGCTGATAATTATAAACAGATGAGTTTTGATTTACGTAATGAAGCCGTTTCGCATGCGAAAGAAACCCTAACCAAGAAACTGGGAGAAGCGAAACGTGAGCTTGAGAAATCTGAAAGCGCGTTAGTCAAATATGCGAAAGATCAAGGCATTATTACGCTGGATGGTGATCGTTCATCTGCTTCTGGTGTGATGGACTCACTCAACGTAGCGCTAACCGAGGCTACGGGGGCGCGGATTGCCGCTGAAGCAGCATTTAACCGCTCTAAAAATGTGGCGGGTGCTGACCGTACTCTTGAAAATCCTGCAATTCAGGCATTGAAGGAAGAATTGGCGCGGGCGCAAGCAGAATATCGGGATAAATCACGTTTGTTTAAACCTGGTTTCCCTGAAATGCAGCAACTTGATGGTCGTATTAGCGAATTGCGTAGTGAAATCGCTAAAGAATCTTCCAGTATTGATACGACGGCGCGTGGCAAATTGCAGGCCGAGTTTGAGGCGGCGAAGCAACGTGAAGCTGAGTTGAAAAATGAGGTTAAAAAGCAGGAAGGTCGTTTGATCGGACAGCGCGATAAATCCGTTGAGTATAATAATTTAGAACGTAAAGTCACCGCTGATAGCCGTACTTATGACGGTTTGTTGGCGCGTTTAAGTGAAGTTCGCCTTGCTGAAGACAGTGGTGCGAGCAACGTAGCCGTTGTGGATAAAGCTAGCGTGCCATCTAAGCCCTATTCACCCAATATTCCGTTGAATTTGGTGATGGGAACGGCGATTGGTTTGTTGCTGGGTCTGTTAGCTGCGATCATGGCAGAAATCATGGATGACCGTCTGAGAAGTCTGGAAGACATGCGTCGTGTGCTGGGTTCTATCCCTTTGTTAGGGGTGATTCCTTATATTTCGGGTCGCAATAATAAGAACGTGCTGGCACTGCGTGGTCAGGTGGGTAGTTCGTTCATGTTGGAAGCCTTTCGTTCCTTGCGTGAAAATATTCTGATGATGAAATCTCCGCCGCATCAAGGGTTGGCGTTGGTTATGAATGTCACCAGCCCTGCTCCTAGTGAAGGTAAAACCACGACTGCCGTGAATTTGGCAACGGTGTTTGCCTACACTGGTAAAAAAGTGTTGCTGATTGATTGCGATATGCGCCACCCTGAAGCCCATAACAAGCTGGGTCTGGAAAACCGTATTGGCGTGAGTGATTTTCTGTTAGGTGAGAAGCAAGTGGTTGACCTGATTCAGGAAACCACTGTGCAGAACTTATCCGCTATTTCAGCGGGTTCTGCTGTGCCTAACCCCACAGAATTGTTGGCAGGCGACCGCTTTACTGACCTGTTGAGCGAAGTGGAAGGCATGTTTGACCACATTATTATCGACGGTCCGCCAGTCATGGGCTTGGCGGATGCCTTGATTATTTCCAACCGTACTGGCAATACTGTGTTCGTGAGTGCTTACAGTCAAACCGGTAAGCGTGGTTTGAAAGATGCTATCGGTCGTTTGAATCAAGCACAGTGCAATATCATTGGCGCGGTGCTGACTAAAATGAAATCGCCTGAAGTGTCTAACAAGTACTACGGCTACCCGAACCGCTACCCACGTAGCGGTCAGACCGCGATGGTGGCTACTCAGTAAGTGCTTTCTTCCACAATTCCTCTAACCGCTTGGCCGATACCGGCCTTGCGGTGCCTAGCTCCTGCGCAAACAGCGATACCCGAAATTCTTCCAACATCCAACGGTATTCGCTGCGGTGACTGAGCGTAGCCGAAGCCGCTTTCCACTGATCCCAATACGGTTGTACTTGCACCCGTAATGCTCTGTCTTTGGTCGGGTTCTCCGCCAATTTTTGCAAACGTCTCTGAATGCCTTTGAGGTAACGCGGAAAGTGCCGCAACTCCTCGTGGGATACTGCGTCCAAAAAACCCACGTACACCAGATGGTTCAGTTGTTCGCTGATGTCATTCATGGCTTCCAACCAAGTGGGTTGCACTTTACCTTTCAATTGCTTGCGTAATTCGTGGTAGAGCGCGAGTATCGGTGCAACCAGTCGTGCCGTTTCTTGCGTTTGCGGGAAAATCTGTGAACGGCATTCCCCTAGTGCGTGGGAGAAGCTGTCTTGCTTGCGAATGGTCAGGTGATGTTTAAATGCTTGCCGGAACACGTAGCGAGTAATACTTTCTTTGAGTTCGTCGCATTTGCCGGTGGCGGCGTAGTGCAGGCATAAAGTCTGCATCTGTGGCACATATTTCGGTACATCTTTCACTTCAGCGGGTAGCGTGAGCCAGAACAGGCGCAATACACCTTGCCAATGTGCGTTGCTGGCATCGGCTTCATTATCAAACAGACGAATGGTGACGCTGTTGGTGGCATCGACTAGGGCAGGCCAGGTGCGCAATTTCGTGCCGCCTGCTTCCAACCAATAGAGTTCCGGCAAGTCGCCAAAATCCCATGTTGTAATGCCAACCCGTTCGATGGATTGCACAGGTTTGCTGGCAAGTTCTGCGCGGGTTTGCTGACGAACTTTACCACGCAAGGTGTCAAAATCACGTCCGCTGCGAATCACTTTGCCTGCTTCGTCGGCGACTTCAAAGCGCATTTGCAGGTGTGTTTCCAACGTCACTTCTGCCCATACTTCCGGTTGAATTTGGCTACCGCTCATGCGTAATAACTGTTTTTCCACCGCCGTTTGCAGGGGCAGGGTATCACTGGGTTGGATGGCTTCCATGCAGGCACGGGCGTAGTCGGGTGCTGGTACAAACTGTTTGCGGATTTGTTTGGGCAAGGCACGAATTAGCGCGGTGATTTTTTCTTCCAACATCCCCGGCACTAAGTATTCAAAGCGAATCGGGTTCAATTGGTTTAATCCCAGTAGTGGCACGCGCACGGTGACGCCATCATCTTCTGCTTTAGGATCAAAGTGATAACGTAACGGCAGAATCATGCCTTGTACATGTAGGGTGTCGGGGAATTGCCCGCTTTTTTCATGCCCCGCTTCGCGCTCCATCAGGTAAGCACGGCTCAGGTGGAGGAGCTGGCTGTCCGTTTGCTCGGCTTTTTTGCGCCAGCGCTCGAAGGAATGTCCGTTGACGACTTGTGCGGGGATGCGTTCGTCATAAAACGCATACAAACGGTGTTCGTCGATGAGGATGTCACGGCGGCGACCCTTGGCTTCCAACATTTCAATGTCCGCAATCAGCTCGGCATTGTGTTGGAAAAACGGGGCAGGGGTACGGTATTCGCCGTAAACTAGCGCGTGGCGGATGAATATTTCACGGCACAACACAGGGTCAATGCGCCCGTAATTGACTTTGCGGCGCGGCGTGATGGTAATGCCGTACAGCGAGGTGCGTTCAAACGCGGCGACTTGTGCTTGTTTTTGTTCCCAATGCGGCTCGGTGTAATGGTGGCGCAACAGGTGTTCGGCGAGTTTTTCCACCCATTCTGGCTGAATTTTGGCAAGGGTGCGCCCGAACAGGCGCGAGGTTTCCACCAATTCGGCTGCCATGACCCATTGCGGCGGCTTTTTGCGTAGACTGGATGCGGGAAAAAGGTGAAATTTGCGTCCACCCGCACCCATGTATTCGCGCTCTTCGTCTTTCATGCCGATATTGCCGAGCAAGCCGGTTAGCAGGCTGAGATGAATCGCGTCGTAACTGGCGGGCGTATCATTTTCCTTACCGCCCATTTCCAGCACCATTTGATGCAGTTGGGTGTGAATGTCGTGCCATTCGCGCAAGCGCATGTAGGAGAGGAATTCTTTTTGGCATAGATCACGGAATTTGCGCTGACTGAGGTGTTTGCGTTGCTCGTGGAAATAGTCCCAGAGCTTCAGGAAGCTGAGGAAATCGGATTGTTCGTCTTTGAAACGCGCGTGTTTTTCGTCGGAGGCTTGTTGTTTGTCCAGTGGGCGTTCACGCGGGTCTTGCAAGGTCAGAGCACTGACGATGATCAGCACTTCGCGTAACGCACCGTTGTCGTGTGCCGCGAGCAACATGCGCCCGAAACGCGGGTCGAGCGGCAGTTTGGCGAGTTGGTGTCCGCTGGGGGTGACGTTGTAATCCGCATCTACCGCACCGATTTCAAACAGCAGTTTGTAGCCGTCGCGAATCAGGCGGGTGTCCGGTGGCTCGACGAAAGGGAAGTGCTCCACGTCTGCCGTCCACATCGTTGCCAGTTGCAAGATGACGGCGGCAAGGTTGGTGCGCAAAATTTCCGGTTCGGTAAACACGGGACGTTTGTTGTAATCGTCTTCGCTGTAGAGGCGAATGGTGATGCCGTTGCTGACGCGTCCGCAGCGCCCCGAACGTTGGTTGGCGGAGGCTTGCGAGACTTTTTCAATCGGCAAACGTTGCACGCCTGCCCGCCACGAATAGCGCGAGATGCGGGCGTAACCGCTATCCACCACGTATTTAATGCCGGGGACAGTGAGGGAGGTTTCCGCTACGTTGGTGGAAAGCACAATGCGGCGGCGACCGTGCGGCTCGAAAATACGGTGCTGTTCTTCGTTCGATAAGCGGGCGTACAGCGGTAGAATTTCGGTGGCGGGCGGGTGATGTTTGCGCAAGGCTTCGGCGGTTTCACGGATTTCACGTTCGCCGGGCAGGAAGATTAGAATATCGCCGGGGGCTTCGCGCCCTAATTCATCAACAGCTTCTAAAATCGCTTGGGTCTGGTCGCGCTCGAATTCCTCCTCGGCATCCACATCCATCAGCGGGCGGTAGCGAATATCCACTGGATAGGTGCGCCCTGACACGTTAATGATCGGGGCGTTGTCGAAATGCTGGGAAAAGCGTTCGGGGTCGATGGTGGCAGAGGTGATGATGACTTTCAGATCACGGCGTTTTGGCAGCAGCCATTTGAGGTAGCCGAGCAGGAAGTCAATATTGAGGCTGCGTTCGTGTGCCTCATCAATAATCAGGGTGTCGTATTGCTTGAGGAAGCGGTCTTGCTGAATTTCCGCGAGCAAAATGCCATCGGTCATCAGTTTTACGTAACTGTCGGGCGAACAGCGGTCGTGGAAACGTACTTTGTAGCCGACTTGCTGCCCCAGTTGCACCTTGAGTTCTTCGGCAATCCGCGCTGCTACGCTGCGTGCCGCAATCCGCCGTGGTTGGGTGTGACCGATGAAGCCGTTTACCCCGCGTTCCAGTTCCAAGCACATTTTGGGGATCTGGGTGGTTTTGCCTGAGCCGGTTTCGCCGCATATAATCACGACTTGATGGGCGGCAATGGCTTCGATGATTTCGGCACGGCGAGCCGCGACCGGCAGTTCTTCTGGGTATTCGGGTTTGGGCAGATTTTGTAGGCGCAGGGCGCGTTTTTGGATGAGAGTACTCACGGTCAGGTTGGAATCCAGCGTTAAGCATTAAAGCAAGGCGGGCATTGTAACGCGCCGCCTTGTGGGATTCACCTGTCGCTTGGGGATGTGGGTTTTATGGCAGTTCTTTGACGGCGGTAATCAGGTCGAATACGTCTTGGGAAATGCGTGTGCCAGCGTTGGTATTAGGGGTCAGCAAACTTTCACCATTGGTATGAATGCCTAATGCCCATGCTGTTCCATTATTACTGACCCAAGTCGGCGCACCACTCATGCCGCCAACAGTGTCGTTATCGTAGTAAATTTTAGACTCTGTAGAATGAGATACTGTGCCTTTACTTCCCCATTGTTGATTCTGACCACCGTTGGCTTTGTCTCCGGGGTAACCGTTAATTGTGATGCTGGTATTATCGACAGGGTTGGCAACGAAATAGCTGAAGTAGCCAGTGGAATTACCGACAGAGCAATTCAGTTTGATAATGCCGATGTCAGCATCACCGTCAGCAGCCGTAATCCACCCGTAAGAAGAATAGAGTTCTTTGGGAGCGCAAGAGCCGTAAGGGGCATAGCCATTTGATAAACCCGGATAAATTTTGAAAGACGTTGCTGCACCCCAGTTGCCCTTGCTGCCACCGCTATGGACGCAATGTCCGGCGGTGACTAGGGTATCCTTGCTCACTAACCAGCCAGTGCAATGCGTATTGCCATTATAAGTAATCAGTGCCACCGCTCGTTCGGGATAGGCATACGGATTGACGAGAAAACGGCTATCAAAACCTAAAACAGATTCTTGTATGATACGAGATGCGGGTGTAGTGGTTGTTTTCATCGCGGTAAGTTCAGCATCACTTAACGGGGTTAAGTCTGCACCTTCGAGTTCTGGACGCCCTGCCACTCCGGTTGATCCAAAAGACAGCGAGCTGTTTTGGTTCAAATTATTGGCATCAATGATTTGTCCGCTACTGGAAACGAGGCTGTAGCTTCTTTTGCTCGTACTTGTTGTTGTACTGCTGGATGTCGTCGTGGAAGGTGTTGTGACTGCGGTGGTGGCTACCGTGGCAGTCGTTGTTGATCCCGTATTTGTTGTGCTTGTATCTTGTGCTGTTGTACTTTCTCCTGTACAGCCTGTTACGTAGGGTGTAATGACTAATAGTACTGCGATGATAGGCATCCAGCGTGCACGGGATTGTGGAATCGTATACATAAAAAATTCTCCGCCTTAGCGTTTTGATAAACTATGCTGATTTATAGGCTTGTTGATGTAATTAATTAAATCAATTTTTTTAAAGAATTATAGATTATATCTATATGTTTTGTATAGATAATTATTGAGTATAGTTTATGCAAGTCATTAAGATTAGATATTGCTAAATAATAATAAGCTGTTTGATTTCTTGCAGTGTTGATAACACTTTTTTTAATGCTTCATGCGAAAAAATAGACCGATTATCAGAATTTTGGCTATTTAACAACGCGGAATTATACTGAAATAAATCCTGAAGCTCCCGTAGGCTACGCTCGGTTTGCCCGAGTCGAAAATAACTCACGCAACGTGCCATTTCACCCCAATAGCCGAAGTGTTGAATGCGTTCGGCGAGTGCTAACGCCTCGGTGTAATTCGCTTCGTTAAAGGCGTGCAGGAAAGGTAGGACGTGATACCAATCCGGTTGTGGGAAAGAAATCGCCATGAGTGTCTGAATGGCGTGTATACCTGCCATTTTATCACCCGTCAGATACAACCCAAAACCGTAGAGGTATTCGATGGACGTGTCGAAAGGGTTGGTTTGGCGTGCTATTTCCAGCTCTGCCCGACACAGGGCGTGATCCCCCAAAAAATAGCGGTTATGCGCAAAAATAGAATGCGCTTCGGCATTGCCGGGGTCGAGCTTCATGGCGGTACGTGCCGCATGAGTCCACGTCGTTTCCAACTGTTCCACACAGTGGTATTGCAATACGTGGTCGTAACCACACAAGCGGGCGAGAATGACCAACGCTTTATTGTCCTCAGGAAAGTGCTGCAAACGCTGTTGGCAAGCGGTGAGTGCTGTCCTGAAGCTGGCGTAGCGAATGTCGTGGAGGAACGCGAGGTAATACACTAATGCGTCATGATGCGCGGGGATAGGAGCATTCAAGCTCTGTTGGTATTGTGCCCAGTGGTAGAGAATTTTACCGGAATGCAATGCCACAGTATTCGCCGCGATTTGTAAGCACAGTGCCGCTAAGTCGGTTTGGTTGGGCTGAGCGGGTAGTCGCAAGGTGTTTGCCCAGATTAATTCGTCACTGAGGGTGTGGCTTAATAGAATAAATAATTCAACGTCAGCACCAGCGGTTTGCAGGTCAAGATTCAACGTATAATCTGAACGTTGTGCTTGTGCGACCAGTTGAATATTACGGAAACGGTTCAGCATTAGCAGTAAGTCGCTGCGTAAGCGGTGACAGACCTGCGTAGCTGTGGTGGGCGTGAGATCGAGTACTTGGCAGTTTAAAGCAAGTTTAGGGCCTTCGGTGACATGGGGGACTAATCCCACTGAGATGCTTGTTGGGACAATTGTCGGTGTAACGTGTTCGGGACGATTTCCCGGTAAAAAAGTCACGGCATACGTGCCTTTGGGCATTGTGATCATGATGGCACTGTCGTTAGTGGCGTAATGCGCTTGTAAGAGCTTACGCAGCCGCCCAGCTTCAATGCGTACTAAAGGATTATATACCGGGGAAAAATCGGCAGGTTTACCCAAAGCTTTGGTGGCAATATTTTGCTGATTTAATTCGCTACCGCGCCCTGCCAACGTTTCCTGCACAACATATTGCAGAAACAATTTAATGACTTTGCGGGCGCGGAAACGTGGGCTGTTAAGAATAGTGTCTAGTTCAGCAATAATGTATTTTTTATCAGTATTCATGCAAGCCAGCACGTCCCCATGTTCTTGTGTTTTTTCTAAAAAGCAGCGTTCCACTTTATAGCATGTTTTTCGCTGGCGAAAATACTATTTCGAGAAGCATGGGGATAACTTTTTGTAACAAATTGTAACGAAAAGAGTGCTAAATACGTAAATCAAGCGGCGTGCGTAACTGCTATCGGTGCTACTGGCAATTTGAGCACGCTGTCGCCACAGTTTTCCCGCGCAATCTGATTGCGACCATTACGTTTGGCGCGGTACAGGGCGCGATCCGCCGCATTCAGTAACATTGCTGGGTAAATGACATCTGCTTCATTTGGTGGATGAGAATCGTGAGGGGGATTCGGTGTACAGCTTGATACCCCAATACTAATGGTCACAATACGCGGAATTGCGCCATCAGAATGCGGGATGCGTTGATCTTCCACGCTTTTACGCACCCGTTCAGCGAGTAACGCTGCATCATCGGGGGATGTATCCGGCAACAAAATCGCGAATTCTTCGCCGCCATGCCGTGCCACTACGTCAGACGCACGGCGTGCCACGGCTTTAATGCATTGCGCAATAATTTGTAGGCATTGATCACCAGCTTGATGCCCGTGTTTGTCGTTATAACGTTTGAAATGGTCAACATCAATCATTAATAAAGACAATGGCTTGCTTTCACGTGCCGCACGTCGCCATTCGGTTTTAAAGGTGCTATCAAAATACCGCCGATTGGAAATTTGCGTGACGGGATCGGTATGCGCTTGTTCTTGCACTTGTATTTGCACAGCATGAAGATCATTCAGCAAGCTGGTAATCGAACGTGATGCCATCGCTAGTAACACCCCCAACAACAGCGTAGCTAAGGCCAGCGATTGTTGTGCCGTTTCCCCTAATAACAGCATATTGAGGGTAATGGGCAGTAAAATCGCCCCAATTTGTACGTACAACGCAAAACTGGATAACGCTAGAACAGGCATTGCCGCGACGATTGCGCCCGCTAGTAACAATACATGCACGGCTTGCGTGAGCGATGTGGGTGAAAATAAGATAATGCCTGACACGCCCCATAAGGCACTGATCAAGGTAGAGTAAATCAGGTAGCGTTGCCCAAATTCACTTAATTCTTCGCCCGAATAATGTTGTGACGGCAGGAAGCCTTGACCAAATAGCCAGCGGGTAACATTCATTGCGATGATCGCGCCATACCAGACCAGCAATAACGGTAAACTATCATCGCTTTCTACCCAACGTAGCAGAATGAACAGACTAGCCGCTAATACATTTCCCCAAAACCAAGTCGAGCCGTGGCGGGATAAAAACGTTATTTGCCCCTGAAGAATCATTGGCGATGTGAGTGAGTTGATCTTTTTCTTATTCATGGAGTCTTTCTTAGTTGCAACCGTCATGTTCCTGCGCCTTGGCATGACGCCCCTGTCGAGGCCAAGTCTGAATATAGTGCATCTTTTTACAGATGGCGTCGCTAGTTAGGTTGATTTTACTCCTCCAATAATAGATTTCTTTTATGCAAGATGACAAGCTCAAAAAATAGCCTTATGTAGCTAACACCCGTAAAACCTGCGCTAACTGTGCAAACGGCGTATAAAAATGCGGTGAAAAGCGAATGCCGCCGCCGCGTGGCGCACAAAATACGCCGTTATCCTGCAACTGCTTAAATAGCTTATCGTTAGGTATTGTGCGTGAGCGGAACGTCACAATGCCTGAACGCCGTTCTATGCGCGTATCGCTGAGAATTTCCACATCCGGCAGTGCCTGTAATCCATCCACTAAATACTGTATTCGCGCACTAAGCTGTTCCCACACCATCGTCATGCCCGTTGCCAGCAATACCCCAAGGCTAGCATGTAGCGCATGAATCCCCAACATATTCGGGCTGCCGCATTCAAAACGCCGCGCATCCAGCGCAGGTTGATACTCTTCCATGGTGTAATCGGTCAAACCTTCCGCCATGTGCCAGCCGTATTGGGTTAAGTGTAGTTGCTCCAATATTTCACGGCGCACGTAAAACAGTGCTAAGCCTTCCGCGCCCAGCATCCACTTATGCCCATCCGCCACTACAAAATCGGCTTGCACTTGCTGCACATCAAACGGCATTGCGCCGAGTTGTTGAATTGCATCCACGCAAAATAGGATGCCCTTGGCTCGGCAAAATTCCCCGATTTTCGCCAAATCCATGCGCAAGCCGTTGGTGTATTGCACCGCGCTAATGCTGATCAAGCGAGTACGTGCATCGCACAATGCTAGCAACGCTGTTTCGGGATCATCGGGATGGTCGTACAAATCCAATTGGCGGAATTCCACACCTTGTTTTGTCAATGATTGCCAGACATAACGGTTAGAGGGAAATTCCTGACGAATTCCCACCACGTTATCGCCCGCTTGCCAATCCAGCCCATAGGCGACGAATGACAAGCCTTCCGACGTATTTTTTACCAGTGCAATATCGCCTGCGGCAGGGGCATTCAGCAATTCACGCGCTTGTTCACGCAAGGCTTGTTCCACGGTCAGCCAGTGAGGGTAATTGAGTGTGCCTTGCCGCGCATTTTCGGCGGCAAACGCTTGCACAGCATCGGCGGTAACTTGCGGCCACGGTGCTACCGCTGCATGGTTGAGGTAAATGCAGTTTTGCAGGGCAGGGAAGCGGCTTTCAGGTGTTGGCATGATCGGCTCACACAGTGCAGTAATAGATGCCGAAGAGATTAGCAGCATCTGTCCAATGTTGCTCACATTTGAAGCCTGCTGCTGTTGCTAGCGTGATGAACTCCTCAGGGTGGTATTTGTAAGAATTTTCAGTATGAATCCGTTCCCCTCGCGCAAAGTGAAAGGTTTTGCCCGACACCTGTACTTGTTGCTCTTGCAGGCTAGTGAGGTGCATTTCAATCCGCCCCATCGCCGCGTTGTAACAAGCGTAATGTGCGAACTGGTCGAGGTCGAACGTGCCTTCCAGCTCGTTATTGATGCGTATCAGCAAGTTCAGATTAAACGCCGCCGTTACGCCAGCCGCATCGTTATACGCTGTTTCCAGCACCGCTTTAGCCTTTTTGCGATCCACCCCAATCAGCAAGCCGCCGCCTTTGCCGACCAATTGCGCGATATTGAACAGAAAATGCTGCGCTTCTGGCACATCGAAATTGCCCAAGCTAGAGCCGGGAATAAACACCACGCGCCGCCCAGCGGGTACATTTTGCGGCAAGTGCAGTTCGCGGGTGAAATCGAGGCACGCCGCGTGAACCTGTAACCACGGAAATGCTGCCCCTAAGGTTGCCGCCGATTGGCGTAAGAAATCGCCGGAAATATCCATCGGCACATACGCAGCCGGTCGCAGTGCATCCAGCAACAATTGCACCTTTTCGCAACTGCCGCTACCGGGTTCGATCAGCACTGCATTCTCGCCGATCAGCGCTGCCATTTCCGTTGCATAATCGCGGTAGAGCTGCTTTTCAACGTGTGGCACGTAATATTCTGGCTGTTCTAAAATCGCTTCAAACAACTGTGAGCCGCGTTTGTCATAGAAGAATTTCGGCGGAATCTGTTTGTGTTCGTGCGCCAGCCCGTGCAGCACGGTTTGCCGGAAATTGTCCAACTCCGGCTGGTAATCGTGAAAGCTGACCTTGGTGGCTTTGGGGCAAATAGCGTTCATACGTCCTCCGCGAGACGGATACCGCTGAACTGCCAGCGGTCGTGGGGGTAAAAAAAGTTTCGGTACGTGGGGCGAATGTGGTCGGCTGGTGTTATACACGCCCCGCCGCGCAATACCCACTGGTTGCACATGAATTTACCGTTATATTCGCCCATGCTACCTTCCAACGGTTGGAAACGCGGGTAGGCGGTGTAGGGTGAGGCTGTCCATTCCCATAGCGAGCCGTAGTGTTGCTCCGTGCCTGCTTGCGGGTGGAAGGTGTTACTGTTGGTAAAATGCCCAGTGATCGGCAATTCGCGTAATTTGTGTTCGAGTTCGGCTTCCAGCGGTAAGCGGTTGCCTGACCAGCGGGCGAAAGCGTCGGCTTCGTAATAACTGGTGTGGGCAACGGGCGCGGCAAGATCGAGCGGCTCGAAACCGTGCAGGGTGAATTCGTACCACTGCCCATCACGTTGTTCCCAATACAAGGGCGTTTGCCAGCCGTGTTGCTTGCGGTGATACCAGCCATCCGCTAGCCACAGCTCGGCGCGTTGGTAGCCGCCATCTTCGATGAAAGCGAGGTATTCGCCATTGGTGCTCAAGCGCGAAGCGAGGCGATGCGGTTCAAGCCAAACCTTGTGTTGCGGGCGTTCGTTGTCGTAGGCGAAGCTGTCGCCCTCGAAACCGCTTTCCAGCAAACCACCCGCGCGGGTTTCCCATGTAAGCGAGGTGGCTTCGCGCACCGGTAAGGTTTTGGGTAGGTAAATCGGGCGCAGCGGGTTGCGCCAGAAGTTGTGTTTAATGTCCATGTACAGCAGTTCTTGGTGTTGCTGTTCGTGGTGTAAGCCGAGTGTGACCCGTGCGGCGATTGCTTGCGCTTGGCTGGGGTCAGCGTGCGTTAGCAAATCCGCCATGCGCTCATCAATTGCAGCGCGGTAGGCGTAGACTTCTTCCACCGTTGGGCGTGACATTAAGCCGCGTTCGGCACGGGGTTGCATCGAGCCAACGGTTTGGTAATACGAATTGAACAGGTAGTTGTATTCAGCGCGAAACGGTTGGTAATTTTTCACAAACGCTTGCAGCAAAAAGGTTTCAAAAAACCACGTCACATGCCCCAAATGCCATTTTGGCGGGCTGGTTTCGACAATGCTTTGCAGTTGGTAATCGTCACGGGCAAGCGGGGCGCAAATCGCCGCGCTGGTGTGGCGGATGCGTTGGTATTCTGAAGCTAGGGCAGCAGTCATCTGACATTCCTTGATTGTTTGGTGCTTTGTAATACGTTTTCGCGTCGAAGGCAGGTGTACGCTATGATTGTGGGGGATTTGTTTGACGCTTCTGTGACCTGTTTATGACGCATATCAATTCTGGTGTTGGTCACTTGTGCCAGTATGAAACTGTCTATAAAGCTGTTGATAACAGGAGAAATCAAAATGTCAGAGGCTAAAAAAAAGCTGTTTATCATGGTTACGAATGGCCCTGAAAATCCAGAATTGGCAACCATTCCTTTTGTGATGGCAACGTCTGCGCAAGCATCCGATGTAGAAGTGGTAATGGGATTCCAAGGCAATGGCAGTATGTTGATGATTAAAGGCATTGCAGAGCATGTGGCAGCGAAAGGTTTTCCAACGTTGGTTGAGCTGATTGGTTTATATGCAGAGGCCGGTGGCAAAATGTATGTGTGTGGGCCGTGCGTTGGTGCTCGCCAAGTCAAGGAAGGTGAGTTGGTCGATGGTGCGGTTATCGTTGGGGGAGCGACTTTTGTATCAGAGTGTTTGGATTCCACGCAATCGCTCATTTATTAAATTTTTAAGACGAAAGAAGGTACTTGCTTTATGCATGGGTATTATTAACGCCAATATCATGCAGCGACTTCGGCTGAAACAAGGCTTGGCGGTGAGGTGACACTCCGTGAAACGGCATTGACAATCTCCCTGTTAAAGACGTGACACTTCACACAACAACGACTTAAACGGCGGAAATCCACTGATCGGGTCAAGCTGAGTATCATCGGTCAACTCATTGATATTCGATTCATTCCAACCGTGGAAACAATGCACCACGCCCGGTTTCATTATGTCTGTCACCGCTGCCCGAAACGTCACTGCGCCGCGTCGTGAACGGATTTCGACTGAATCACCGTCTGCAATACCCCGCGTTGTTGCATCATCGGGGTGAATTTGTACCCGTGGATACGGGTCATACGCCAGCATCGCGGGAATATTGTGTTGTTGTGAATGCGTGAAAAACTTTTGCCGCCCGCCCGACGTTAGCACCAGCGGATACTCTGCCAGTAATTCGGGTGTAGACAACGGGCTTTCCATCGGTTCGCGGTAAGTTGGCAAGCCGTCGTAGCCGTGCGCTTTCAGTTCCACTGAATCGAATTCGATTTTGCCGGTGGCGGTGCGGAAGCCGTTGATGCGCCATTGCCGATCCGCATCCAAAAAGCCGAGGTCGACCAATTCGTCGATCACGGGGCTGTAAACGGTCACGCCAGCCGGATTTTCCCATGCTTCTTTGCGGATGTCGGGCGGCAAACCTTCGCCCATTTCTTCCCACGAAGCGGCAAGGTTGCCGTGCCAGAATTGTGCTGCCATGCCGAGTTTGACACCGAGTTCGAGGAAGATTTGCCCGTCGGGTTTGGCTTCGCCGCGAGGGGGCAGGGCTTGGTGGCGGTATTTCACTTCGCCTTGATACGCGCAGCCGGGGTAGGCGATCAGTGCAGTGCGTTCCAAACTGGTTGCCGCTGGCAATACGATGTCGGCTTGCAAGGTGGCGGGGTTGTGGAAAAAGTCGGAGACGGCGAAAAATTCCAGTTCGCCTAATGCACGTTCCATGCGTTTGGAATTTGCCCACATCGCGGTATTAATGCCCATTGCGAGCAAGGCTTTGAGCGGTTGCGGCTTGCCTTCGAGGATGCAGTCTGGCATTAACATGCTTTGTGCGGCAGGCCAGTATTTTGTCCAAATCGGGAATATTTCGTCGCCGATACGCGGGGGCAATTCGTTTTTGCACACGTCGAACAGTTCGATTGGCTTGGGCAATACTTTGTCGTTGAAGAAGCGGTTGCCGCCTTCGCGGTCAATATTGCCTGTGGCGGCGGAGAGCAAAATCATCGCGCGGTGATTCTGGAAACCGTTGCTGTGTTGCACGGTGGAGGTGGGCGACATGGCAATTTGCGCGGGCTTGGTGGTGGCAAAGAGTTCTACCGCTGCACGTAAATCAGCTTCGCTAATGCCGCAAATCGCCGCGACTCGTGCGGGTGGAAATGCTTTGATGTAGTCGCGGAAAGCGTCCAACCCGTTTGCCCATTCGTCCAAAAATACCTGATCTTGCCAGCCATTCGCAAAAATCAGGTGGTGGAAACCGAGGGCGAGTGCGCCGTCCGTGCCGGGGCGGATTTGCAGGTGAATATCGGCAATTTCGGCGGTTTCGGTGCGGCGCGGGTCAACCACGATCATCTTGCGCCCTTTTTTACGGCTGGCAAGGTGGTGATTTTCAAACGGTGGAATCGAGCCGGAGGCGTTGGTTGACCACACCAACACGCATTGGGTTTTCGGCGATTCGACGGTGGAGGTGGTTTTGAGTTTGTAACCGTAAGTGAGTTTTTCCGCGACCATCGTTGCCGAGAAGCAGCAGCCGGATTCGGTGAGGTAATTCGGGCTGCCGAAAGCGTGCGCAAGGCGTTGCAATTGCGGGCGAGCTTCTTTGGTGTATCCGGCGAAAAAGCCCACGGCGGGTGCGCCGTGCTGCGCTTTGGCTGTTTGCAAAGCAGCGGTGATGGTGTCGAGGGCTTCTTCCCAACTGATGCGCTCGAATTCGCCAGAGCCTTTTGCGCCGATACGCTTGAGCGGGTAGAGCAGGCGGTCGGGGTGGTATTGACGCTCTAACTGCAATTGTCCGCGTGGGCAATTCGGCAAGCCTTCGACTTTAATGGCGCGACCGCTGGGGTCGATGGTGACATCGAACAGGCAATTGGCATCGCATTCGTAACAGGTGGTGCTTTTGACTACGTTAGTCATGGCGAATCTCGTGGTAATCGAATCGCGCCAGTGTAGTGTAGATTGGCAAGGCGTTTGGAATGACCACCTAACGCACTAGGGAATTTGCTATGATACGTTTAGTTTAACGAGGAGTAGTGAGTATGTTGAATTGGAACATGATTTTGCAGTTTGCCGACCACGGCAACCCCGTGCCTGCATGTACCGTAACCAAAACGGATGCCGAGTGGCAAAAGCAATTGAGCGATGATCAATATTACGTAACCCGCCGCAAAGGCACAGAACGCCCGTTTAGCTCCGCGATGTGCAGCTTGTTCGAGCCGGGGCTGTACGGGTGTTTGTGTTGCGATACGCTGCTGTTTGATGCGTCGGAAAAATTTGATTCGGGGACGGGCTGGCCTTCGTTCACACAGCCGGTTGCAGAAAACGCGATTGCTTACCACGCGGATCGTTCCTACGGCATGACGCGGGTGGAAACGACCTGTAATACCTGCGGCGCACACTTGGGGCATGTGTTCCCCGATGGTCCTGCTCCAAGTGGCTTGCGTTATTGCATGAATGCGGTGGCGTTAAAGAAGGTCAAAGCGTAATATCCCTGCCATGAAAGAACGCATCCAAAAACTCCTCTCCCGCGCTGGTTACGGCTCACGTCGTGAAATTGAGCGCATGGTCAACGCTGGTGAAATTCTGGTGAACGGTCAGCGTGCCGCCTCCGGTCAAGCCATCGACGAAAACGATCAAGTGACCTTGCGCGGGCAACGCCTACACTTGAGTTCCCGCGTCAATGCCACCCACAAAGTGCTGATGTATCACAAGCCTGCGGGCGAAGTGTGTACCTTGAGTGACCCCGATAATCGCCCGACGGTCTTCGACAGCTTGCCGAAAATCCGCGCTGGGCGTTGGATTATGGTGGGACGTCTCGACATCAATACTGACGGCTTATTGCTGTTTACCACCGATGGCGAATTGGCAAACAAGCTCATGCACCCGTCGTCTGAAATCGAGCGCGAATACGCTTGCCGCGTGTTGGGCGAAGTCAACAATGAAATGCTGATCCGTTTGCAGGAAGGCGTGGAATTGGAAGACGGCAAAGCCAACTTCATGCGCATCAAAGACGCAGGCGGCGAAGGGGTCAACCACTGGTATCACGTCGTGCTTGCCGAAGGTCGCAACCGCGAAGTACGCCGCTTGTGGGAATCGCAAGGCGTGAAAATTAGCCGTTTGATTCGGGTGCGTTACGGCAATATTATGCTGCCGCGTTACTTGCGCAGTGGGCATCACAAAGAGCTGGAAGTACGCGAATTACGCAAACTCTACGGCTTGGTGAACATGGCGTTTGAAGACGGTTCGGACTTTACTGCCGAACGTCCAGAACGCCGCTCTGGTGCAAGACCGGGAATGAAATCGGTGGACAGTGGACGCACGGCGATTGGCGGAAGCCATCCGTCAGCACGGAGGTCGAGTTTGGCGCGTCCTAGTAGTTCCGAGCGTTCTGGTGGTTCTGCAAGACCGAGTGGAACTTCACGCCCTAGCAGTTCGTCACGCCCTAGTACCAGTAGTTCAGCCCGTCCGGGTGGTAAACGTCCACAACCGCGTGGGCGTGGCTAATAATGTTTAGGTTTACGTTGGCGTTGTGTTTCGCCACACCGTCACCTTAAACAAATTTCCCTCCCGATCATCCTCAAAGTCGATGTTCGGGAAAACCCTCAATGCCCGACGAATGCCTGACCTCAAACCATGATAGGGCAACACACCTTTAGCCGCATACGATACCAAAATCGGATTGCGGCTGTTCGCATTGCCGCTACGGATTTTCGCCACGGTTAGATTGTTGGGTAAATGACCGGGGCTGATAATGTCGATGCGGTTGTCGTAGACGAATATCCGTATCGGTGCATCAATCAAGTAATCACGGTGTATCAGTGCGTTTACCAGTAATTCCTCGAAAACCACTGAGGGGATTTCGGGTGTACCGGGTGAATTCACCCCGCGCCCCGCTTGCACTTTATGCAAGTTCCGCATAATAAAGCCCAACGTATCCTCGTAAATCTTACGCAACGCGCCTGAAAAATCTTCGGTATCCAAATACGTATCGGCGTGGATGTCATTGCCGGGATAGCGAATGGCTTTGACCACAAATTGCGGTTTGATCCACTCCGGGCGTTTGGCAAACAGTAAAACACCCGCTAAATTTAATTGCCCCTCATCAGTCGCAAGACTCATGTTTTGCAAAAGGTTGATCAATGCTTCGGGTGATTCGGGATAATCTAAAGCATACGCATCTTGCAAGAAATCTTGGAAACGTAGCTTATCCAGCTTGTCGATACCCGCTTTAGTCGGTAGTTCGTCAGCATGAAATTGTCCCGTCATTTGGAATAACCGCCGTAATTCTTCTTTGGAATTAACGCGGCGTTTGTCTGCACCGACTTTTAACCAGATCACTCCACTTTTATCGAAATAAGGTTTATCCAAACCTTGGGGAACGCTTAAACGAATCACTAATTGTCCGTTTTCCAGTAAAACATTTTCGGTTTGTACGGTTAGCGGGCTACGCACCAGTTGGCTGGCGGCATTGCTGATTAATTGGTTGATGCGTCCGATCTCTGCGGTTGGCAGCCCCGGCAACGTGCCGTCATCGGCGACCCCGATGAAGATCACGCCACCGCTAGAATTGGCAAAGGCTGCCATTTCCGCTGCCAACGATTCGGCATTGCGAATATCGACTTTAAACTGGCGGGTACTGTCTTCCCCTAAAATAACTTCCGCACGCACTTCCGATGCATTCACTACTTTGCTCCAGTCATTGCAACACGTAGCCTATTCTAACCCAAGTTTCAGTTTGCCTCACATTTCTCGCTGCGGCATACGCCGTTTGTGAAAGAAACATTCGACTGACAAACAGCGTCTAACCCCTGTGCGTTATAATTTGCTGCCACACTTTGGGCATATTGTCCGACCTTTTCGGCAATCTCCTTTGGATCGGTTGCAAAAGTAGAATACGCAAAAGTCGTGTCTTCACCACAAAGTGTTGGAGATTCTCCGGTCAAAGAATACCCTACTTGCCATACCCCACATTGCTCAGAACTGCTACACACAGGATCACCGATCATGGTATTGACTTCACCCCATGTAACACCTGCGTTGTTCCCCATACTAACAGTTGGTGAATAAATGCCTCTGCACTGGTTATTGATACATTGTGCGACAGGATCAGACGACAGCACCGCCGTGCACAGGGAATCAGGAGGAGTAACTACCACTGGAGTATTTTGTGATGTGTTGAGTGAGGAAATCTTTCTAATCAATTCCCTCCTTTGTTCATAAGTCACGAATAACGTATTTTGGTTTGTTTCGAGAATGGAATAAGCAGCATAAAAAGGTGAAATACCACCACATGCAGGCAGAGTAACAACATCAAGCAGGCGGCAATCGAGTGAGCTGGCACATTGTCCTTGTCCGATCATTGCTTTGATCTCAGCATCTACCGTTGTCAGTTCTGCTTCCAGCTTTGCCCGTTGTTCTTCCTTGGTGGGTTGGGGTATCACAGGAGATGGTGTTACTACGATAGGTTCGGGCACAACGGCTGATGTATCACCAGTATTACAACTTGCCAGTGATAATATAGCCAGAAATGCAGGCACACCTGCCTTTAATATTGGTTTTAACGTAAACATTATTCCACCTCAATAGCAGCCTAAAATCATGTATTTATTAAGCTACATTAAAATCATCAAGTTCACATTGACCACTATCACATATTCCATTTCTATGCTGCTGATCCTGACATTTTCAACTATTCCAGTAGGTGTATCACCACCACCGTACATTTTTTAGCTGACTAAGGCGTTGAATAATGCCCGATGTTGTTGGCATTGTGGCGCTTGTTTCAGGCGTGCACTGCGGAAAATACAGGATAGGTCAGCAAGTGCCGTATCAAAATCGTCGTTGATGATCAGATAATCGTATTCAGGGTAGTGCGACATTTCGCTTTGCGCATCCCGCATCCGTCGTTGAATGGTTTCCGCGCTGTCTTGTCCGCGCCCGTGCAAACGTTGGTTCAAGGCTTCGATACTCGGTGGCAGGATGAAAATGCTGGTAACAGCTTCCGCCCGTTCACGCACTTGTTGTGCCCCTTGCCAGTCAATTTCGAGAATCACATCCTTACCCGCATCGCGCAGCGCATCCACCGACAAGCGTGATGTGCCGTAGTAATTGTCGAAGACTTGCGCGTATTCCAAAAAGTTACCCTCGGCAACTTGTTGGCGGAACATCTCCACGGGGGTAAAGTGGTAATGCACGCCGTCTTGTTCGCCGGGGCGTGGTTGGCGCGTGGTGTGTGACACCGATACCACCAGATTGTCGACGCGCTCACGTAATGCGGTGAGTAGGCTGGATTTGCCTGCGCCAGAGGGGGCTGAAACAATGTAAAGCTGACCTGTACGTGTGTTCATCCGAAATTCCGCCCGATGTGCTGATAAAGGTTCGATTATAGAGAAGTATGCATTATAGTCGAAGTGTAGGAATCACGAGTGAGGTGTCTAAACCATGATACAAGTAACCCCTGTACCCGCTTTTACCGACAACTACATCTGGCTGATCAGTAATGAAGCAGCGCAACAGGTGGCGATTGTTGATCCCGGTGATGCTGCCCCAGTGCTGGCAGCGCTCGAACGTTTGCAAATGCAGCCTATTGCCATTTTGATTACCCACCATCATCGCGACCATGTGGGCGGCATTGAAAAATTGCTGGAAGCTTTTCCTAATTTGGCGGTGTATGGCCCCGTGAATGAAAATATCCCACACCTCACGCAGCCCTTAGGCGACGGCGCTACGGTAGCGCTGGAGTCGTTAGGGCTAACGTTTAGTGTGATGGAATTGCCGGGGCATACGGTCGGACATATTGTCTATTATGGCGAAGGCAGTTTGTTCTGTGGTGACACCTTGTTTGCCAACGGCTGTGGGCGGGTATTTGGTAGCACGTTGACTGACTTGTACCATTCCTTGCAGCGTATTGCGTCACTGCCAGCGGAGACACAAGTGTATTGCACCCACGAATACACCGTGGACAATATCGGCTTTGCAAAATGGGTTGAGCCAGACAATACGACACTGGATACACGTATGGAAGAGTGCTGGGAGTTACTGGATGCGGGGCATCCGACCGTGCCGTTTGAATTGGGACGCGAGTTTGACACCAATCCGTTTTTGCGTACTCATATTCCCGAAGTGATTGCCAAAGCGGAAGAAATTGCTGGGCGCGAAACGCATACACCGGAAGACGTATTCGCGGTGCTGCGTATTTGGAAAGATACCGAGTACGATTAAAGCACGCTTAGCGTAACGATTCGTGCGCGGTAATTTCGCGTAGCAGCTTGAATAATTCACGGCTGCTTTTCGGTGGCGCGTTGACTTCTTTTTCCTTGTGCGCGTTGCGGATCAGGCTGCGCATTCGTTGCGTGTCGGTTTCGGGGTATTCTTTCAACCATTCGCCCAGCATGTTTTCATCGCTAATCAGGCGATCACGCCAGCGTTCCAAACGGTGCAAACGTGCGGTTTCGGCTTTGCCGCCCCGATCCCATTCCGCCAGTTTTGCTTCAATCGGCTCAAGAATTTCGGTGCGCATCAGCTTGCCGATGAATTGGCGTTGGCGACGAATCGCGCCGTTCGCGGTCAAGCGTTGTGCCAGCAAAATCGAGTCGTAGAGCTTTTCGGATAAATCCAACTGGTCTAGCTGTTCTTTGCGCAGGGTAATCAGGCGTTCGCCCAAAGCTTGTGCGGCTTCGGCTTCGCGTTTGAAGTGGCTGCGGCTGATGTAATCGTCTTCTTCATCGTCATTGGCGTAATCAATCATGGGCTTATCCTTTCTACATGCCTAGACCAGCGGTCAAGGACGGGTACTGTAACCGGATGTTTAATTCAGTCAATAGTTTATCGTTACGAATCCGCCGCGATTCTTGTAAATACGACAACATTCCGGGACTCATGGCGGCTTGTGCTTCACTCATGCTGATTTGCGGCGGGCGCGGTAATCCGGCGTAATCCGCGACTTGATTGAAATAATCGGTCATGGTGGAGGGATGTCCGTCAGTGGCGTTATAAATCGCGCCAGCGGGGGCGGCTTCCATGGCGCGTTTACAGACCATCGCTAAATCGTCGGCGTGAATGCGGTTTGTCCAAGGTGCTTCGGCTTCTGTCAGCACGGGTTCGCCGCGTTTAAGGCGTTCCAGTGGCAAGCGGTCGGGGGCGTAAATGCCGGGGACGCGCAAAATCACGATGTCGCCGCCAAAACGCGCTGCCCATTCTTGCACGGTATTTTCGGCATCAGCGCGGCGTTTGGCACGGTCGGCAACGGGTTTTAGTGGTTCGGATTCGTCAATCCAACGTCCGTCGCAATCGCCGTATACGCCAGTGGTGCTGATTAATACCACCCGTTTGGGTGCAGCATCGACACCTTTGAGGAAACGACGGATGCGGTCATCGGTTTCGCCCGTCGGTTGCGGCGGCATGAACCAATACACCAGTGCTTCATCCAGCGCGAAAATCGAGAAAAAACTGCCGCGATCCACGTCACCCTTGCGCATGGCGAAGCCTTGTTCTAACCCCAATTGCAAGGATTCCTCACTGCGTACCCAGCCTATAGCCTTCGTACCCTCGTTTTGGTATAACCGTGCCACACGGCGACCTATATCGCCACAGCCCATAATCCACACTTTTTGGTTAGCTACACTCATGAACAACTCCCGACTCGATGCTGGCAGTATAAACGAAATCAAGCCCGGAAAGATGAAGCGTGTCGATGCAGGCAATGGCAAGCGCATTCTCGTGTGCCACGTCGAGGGCGAATTTTACGCGGTGGATGATATGTGTACGCACGAAGATGCTTCACTCTACCTCGGCTGTTTGCACGGGGATCGGGTGCAATGTTCCTTGCATGGTGCAGAATTCAGCGTCAAAACGGGTGCGCCAATGGCAGAACCTGCCGAAATTCCACTGAAAACTTATGCGGTCAGCGTCGAAGATGGGCGCATTTTGGTAACGGTATAACCTCATGCGGCGTTTTATGCGGTATTTCGTTTGGCTGTTTTTGCTGATCTTGTTCCTGTATTTGGCGTGGGATGCGTATCGGCGTTTTATGCTGCCGCCCGTATTGCCGCCGCAAATTATTGTGCCACCGCCTATTCTTGAGCCGAAGCCACCCGCGCATGTGCGTTCCTTGTTGGATTCGGTCTATAAACAGGTGGAAGTGACCCGTGCGTATGACCCTGCGTATGTCAATCTGAAATACCCCGGCGGTGACGTGCCAGAATCCACAGGCGTGTGTGCGGATGTAATTGTGCGGGCATTTCGTGCACAAGGCATTGATCTTCAACGTGAATTGCATGAAGACATGCGCAAGGCGTTCAGTGACTATCCGCGCAAATGGGGCATGAGAAATCCCGATAGCAATATCGACCATCGCCGCGTGTATAACCTGATGCGGTTTTTCGAGCGCAAGGGTAAATCACTACCCATTACCAAAGATCCGGCGGATTACCAGCCCGGTGACGTGGTGGCGTGGGATTTGGGCAAGGGGCAAGGGCATATCGGCATTGTGACGCATTACGTCACCGAGGATGGGCGACCGCTGATGGGGCACAATATCGCTTACGGTACGAATGTTGAGGATGCTTTGTTCTTTTGGCCGATCATCGGGCACTATCGTTACTTTAGCCAGTAAAGCCTCTGGCGATGGCTCGCGTCGCACTAAGGTACAGGTTCAGATGAATCACTTATCTTGGGACGGCTCATGAAAATTCACGCGATGGCTCTTTCTCTTGGGGTAATGCTGGGCGTGTCCGCGTGCGGCGGCAGTGGCTCGACGTTGGGGAGCACCAGCACGCCGACAGGTTCTACGGGTAATAACACCATTACGCGCACGGTCGATACTAGCAGCACGAGTGGCACGACCAGCACCAGCGGCGTGGGCTTAGGCAGTGCGAGTAGCACAAGTACCAGCACGAGCAACAGTAATACGACTTCCGCTGTGCTGAATGCGGAAGGCTTGTGGCGCGGCAGTAGCGATACTAGCCGCACGGTAACAGCTTTGATCGCGGATAACGGCTTTTATTGGGTGTTGTATTCCGCCGCAGGTAATAACGCCACGACTGCTGGTGTGATTGTCGGTAATACGATTTCTTCTAACGGTTCAATCACGTCCAGCAACGGCAAAGATTTCAACTTTGAAACCAATAGCTTATTCCCGCTCATATGGACGGGTAGCTACACCGCGAAAACGCGTTTGCAAGGCACATTGACTTACACCGATATTCCCGGCGGCATCGTGACACTCAATACGACGCATGATAGCGGTTATAACATTACCCCGAATGTTGCCACTATCAGTGGGCGTTACACGGGTTCAAGTACCAGTTTGGCGAATCGTAATGTGCCAACCGCGTTCGTTATTTATGCGACGGGGCAGCTTACCGGTAGTCGTACTGATGGCTGTACGTTTAGTGGTAATGTGACACCGCGTCTGCGTGGGAATATTTATAATGTTTCCATTACGTATGGAGTAGGATGCAGTGAAAGCAATAGTGGCAGAAGTACCAGCAGTACCGGAACAGCTTATGTTAACCCTGCTAATAATCAATTACAGAGTGTCACGTTAAATAATTCTGTTAATGATGTTTTATTATTTATAGGTGATAAGCAATAAAATCTTTGAGAATAATCGCAACCGGCTAATACGAAAAATAGACGGTTGCGATTATTACCATTAATTAATGTACGGGTAGGCTGGCGCGTAATACGTCACGGTCATACCACCATTGATTTTCTACGATGGCATCAATCACTTGCCCTAAACGTGGCAAAAAGACTTTAGGGTTCAGCAAATCCAACCGATTGAGCCACAGATTCATGGCTTCCTGTGAATTCACCTTGCTATGACGTTCTGCCACTTTGCCGAGCATGGCGCTGGTGAGGAACATCATGCTGTCACGTTTTTCACCTTCTAAGCGCAAATCGGCGATGTAGTGCGCTACGGTTGCGGCGACGGCTGCGCCATCTGCTTGCGGTGGCGTGGCGTCAATCAGGTTGTTGAGCATCATAATGGTCACTTGTGGATCAATGGGATAGGTGACAGCCAGCCACAAACCATTCCCTAATGCGGGCACAGATGCAGGCAAATCACAGCGGAACAGTACGTCACAGCAACGCACTGCATCTTCCCATTGCGCTTGGTCGCGGAAAATCTCAAACGACTCACGCGTCATGCCCCACGCGGCTTCGCGCATCCCCGGCTCTTCCAGCTCCAGCATGATTTCAGCAATTTCGTACTGCACATGGGCACGTTCCAGCGGGTTGCTGGCAGGGGTTAATTGCATCAACTGTGCTTGACGTTGGGCAAGTTCGTGTTTGAGTAATTGATGCGAATCATTGCTCGCGGTGAATTCAACTGGTGTGCTATCACTCATCTGTAATGCCTGTTTATCCAAAATCTGCTAAGCATAATAGCCTAATGGGGGGTATACAATAATTCACTGAAACATTAAGGTAAGGTTCAAGCGTTGTTAGTTAGTCTGACCATTATCTAGACTTAATGGATACTTTATTAGCAAGGATTAGCTGGAGGATGTAACGGTGATGAATGAACTTTATAAAATAATGCGATCAGTTGTCGATAATTGGATTGATTCGTTAGGCTTTATCTTAGTCGCTTTTTTTTATGGTCTAAGTTTTTTACAATTACCCATGGCTGAGCTCTTTCACATGTTAGGCATATTAGTGGTGTTATCGGTGGGGATGAATATTATTTTGTCTTCCAGTAAACGCCAGCCACTGCCAGTGAAGCCCCATTAAGGCTGCATCATGAGCAGCACTTTGCCATCCGTTGTCTGAGGGGCAAGGTGTAGTTTGAATTCGAATTTATACGGTTCATTCACCACTTGCGGTGATTCAATGAGCGCCAGTAATTCGTTATCTCCCGCGCCTTGCGTGACGATTCCTCCTGAAACAGGTTCACTGCTTGAACCGCGTGCATCGTATAACCACAATTGATAAAATGTGCCTGCTTTCGGCTTGGGCAAGTCGATAAAGCGCATGACGCCTTGTTGTTGCGCACTGTTCCACACCACATCTCCTTGTACGGTTTTGACCAATGGGTTTAGGGTGCGCAACCAATTACCACTAACGCTGCTAGGGTCAGCTAAGAGACGCGTGCGTAGCTCACCTAAGCCATCGGTGGTGGTTGCTTCGGCATGGACACTGCGCAAGTGCTGAATGGCATACCCTAACCCCACGATCAGTAACACCGATAGCAGCGCGAGTATTAACCAATTTTTGCTGGAAGCGTCACTCCGTGACATACAACCTTCCTTTTTGTCTATTTTTAAAGCGGGACTGCAACATGTAGTCATAACAATATCCTCTAATTATAACGAATAATAAGACGCCTGTTTGTGCAGTGCGCTAAAATGGTTCACCTAAAGTTTGACGAACCACCCCCAACTGAGTTCCCCTCATGCCAGCACAAACCTTTATTCCGGGCAAAGATGCCGCACTGGAAGCCTCTATCGCGACGATGCAGGAAAAACTCCAGCGCATCGGCTTTACTATTGAAGAAGCCTCTTGGCTGAATCCCGTGGCTAACGTGTGGTCAGTACACATTCGCGACCGCGATTGCCCGATGTTATTTACCAATGGCAAAGGTTCATCCGCTAAAGCCGCGTTGGCGAGTGCGTTAGGCGAATACTTTGAACGCCTCAGCACCAACTATTTCTGGGCAGATTTTTATCTGGGCAAAACCATCGCCAATAGCAATTTCGTGCATCACCCCAGCGAGCAATGGTTTCCCTTGGATGGTAGCGGGCAATTACCCGCAGGCTTGCTGGATGAGTCCACCTTAAGCTTTTACGATCCTGAATCTGCGTTGGATGCGCCTAAACTGGTTGACCTGAACTCCGGTAATGAAGAGCGCGGCATTTGTGCGTTGCCGTATGTGCGCCAAAGCGACGGCACAACGGTATGGTTTCCTGTCAATGTGGTCGGCAACTTATATGTCAGTAATGGCATGTCGGCGGGCAATACTGCTACCGAAGCGCGTACCCAAGCCTTATCGGAAATTTTTGAGCGCCACATCAAGTTCCGCATTATTGCTGAGGGAATCTGTCTGCCGGATGTACCAGCGGCGGTGATTGCGCGTTATCCACACATTGAGGCGGGAATTCAGGCGTTGCGTGACGCGGGTTTCGGTATTCTGGTGAAAGATGCGTCATTGGGTGGGGAATATCCGGTGATGTGTGTGACCTTGCTGAACCCCGACGATCAAGGTTGTTACGCTAGCTTTGGCGCACATCCGCGCTTTGAAGTGGCATTGGAACGTGCTTTGACCGAGTTATTGCAGGGCAGGGCGTTGGATCGCTTGGCAGGTTTCTCCGAACCCAGTTTTGAGTTGGAAGACGTGGCTAGCCCGCAAAATCTGGAAACGCATTTCATTGATTCTAGTGGCCCGATTCACTGGGATTTCTTGTGGAGCGAGCCAGACCATGAATTCGTGGATTGGAATTTCAGCGGCACCACGCAGGAAGAATGCCAGTATTTGCTGGAGCGTGTTTATGCGGAAGATTGCGACGCGTACATCATGGATTACGAGCATTTGGGCGTGTATGCCTGCCGTATTATTGTGCCGGAAATGTCCGAAATCTATCAGATCGAAGATTTGGAGTGGGATAATAACAGCACGGGTAATGCAGTGCGTGAAGCGATTCTGCATTTACCGGAACTGGAAGATGAAGAATGCACTGAGCTGTTTGATACCATCGAAGAGCTGGGCGTGGATGATCACCAGCCCGTCGCCGCCTTGATTGGGCTTGCGCCGGACGCGGGGTCTTTGTGGGCGGATTTGCGCGTGGGTGAGTTGAAAACCTTGCTGGCATTGGCGATGGATGATGAAGATGCTATCCGTGAAGGTTGCCAGTGGATTCGCCATTTCGAGCAAATCAGTGAAGAACGCCGCCGTGTGTACCGCTGTATCGAAGCCTTGCTGGATATGGATGATGTCGAGGGTTATTCACCGAACATTAGTTTGCTGTACGGCGCAACCGCATTGCAACAGGCGCAAGGCCTGCTGGATGGCAGTTTGCGTTTCTGGGGCATAGCTGCGCCGACGCTGGAATTGCACGGCTGCGACATGCACCAGCGTTTATTGGCAGCATACCGGAAGGTGCATCCGACACTGCAAGCCTGAACTACCCTTGAATATACCGCACCAATTGCGTGATCATAAACTGCTGTTCAGAAATGACTTCTTTGACCAGATCGCCAATCGACACTAGCCCGACCAACTCGCCATCCACCATCACCGGCAGGTGGCGGATGCGCTTGTCGGTCATGATTGCCATCACCTCTTGAATCGACTGGTCAGGTCGTGTCACCACGATCTGCCGTGTCATGATGTCTTCCACCCGCATTTTGTCAGCATCAAGACAGGTCAGGATCACTTTGCGGGTGTAATCCTGTTCCGAGATAATGCCTTTGAGTTTGCCATCCTCCAATACCAGCAATGCGCCTACTTTTTTCTCAGCCATCGTTTTAATCGCTTCAATCACCGCAACTGACGGACTGGTGCTGAACACTTCACCGCCTTTTTTGGCGAGTACCTGTTGTATCGTTTGCATCATTTTCCTCCTTCGCTCCGCTTCCCACCCTTATAATACTAGCCCCCCTCCACGGAAAACGCACATGCCCATGCTGGAAATACTCTACCGCGACCCCTACCTCGTCGCCATCAATAAACCTGCCGGGTTGCTGGTACACCGCAGCCTGATTGACCGCCACGAAACGCGCTTTGCTATTCAGCTTACGCGTGACCAGATTGGGCAAAAGGTGTATCCGGTGCATCGGCTCGATAAACCCACCTCTGGCGTATTGCTGTTTGCGCTCGACAGCGACACAGCGCGATGCCTGAACACACAATTTACCGCAGGGCAGGTGCAAAAAACCTACCGTGCGGTGGTGCGTGGGCATACGGCTGAGAGTGGGGTGATTGATTATCCGCTCAGGGAGGAACTCGATAAAATGGCGGATGCCCACGCGGATCTAGATAAACCGGCGCAGGTAGCGCTGACGTATTACCAGCGCCTTGCCACGACTGAATTGCCATACCCCGTGGGACGTTATGCTAGCGCCCGTTATTCGCTACTCGAATTGCAACCCAAAACGGGGCGTAAACACCAGCTCCGCCGCCACCTGAAACATATTTTTCACCCGATTGTCGGCGACACGACTCATGGGGATGGCAAACATAATAGCTTGTTTCGAGAGCAATTCGATTGCCAGCGGTTGCTATTGCACGCACATACGTTGCAATTTACCCATCCGTACAGTGCCGATATTTTGAACTTGATTGCGCCACTGTCGCTGGATTTTTCAACGCTGGTGGCTAAACTCTTCGCAAAACCAGTTATTATCAATATTAATAATAATCACTAGAGTGCGTTATATATGTCAAAAAAAATACCGTATTAAGGTGATGGTTCTCTGCTCTCTTTGAGGTGATGATTAAATTAATAACACGTTATTGTTACAGGTTATTAAGGGCTAACTACATCATTGAAAAGGAGAATCGTCATGGAATTCTATAAGGAATCGTTAAGCGCTATGCTTGATGAAAAGCATCCTAATCCGCGTAAAAAATGCCATCAAATTATGCAAAAAGTGGATGAACACGTGGCGCGTAAATGCGGGCAAAAACAGAAGCACTTACAACCCTGCGACGAGCGTGAGCCGTGTGATTGTACCCCGTGTGGGGATCACCAGCGCCTCGCCGACCTCGTAGTTTTGATTGATACCAGTGGCTCGATGTCTGGTAAGGCGGCGGCGGTGTCGGCAGCGGCTGAGCAAGCCATTCAAGCCGCGTTCGAGCGTTGCCCCAATCATTTGCGCGTGACATGGTTGGGTATCGAAGGCAGTTTTGCAGGTACGCAATTCACTGAAACCTACCGCGATTACCTCACTCATGGGGGCGCACCCTGTGCTTTTGCCGCTTCCACGACCAATTCCGGCAGTGCGCAGGGGCAAATGGAAGAGGGTGCGGATGCGATTAACGATTTGTCGCGCTGTTTTGATTGGCGAGAAGGCGCTTGTCGCAGCATTTTCTACATCAGCGACGAAGCGCTTGATCAGGGCGATCCGCAAAATGCGAGTGATACGTTGGCGACCAGCAACGCCATTGCAGCAGCACAGGCAAATCAGGTCAGTGTCTTTTTGCACCTTGCGCCCGGTTCTGGTGCATCTAACCCCGCGACGGTGCAAAATTACCACGATCTCGCCGCGCAAACGGGTGGTGCTGCCTTTATCGGCAATCCCCCGACCGTGGAGGAATACACCACGCTATTGACCGAAGCTATTTGCAATGCCTGCAAGCGTTGTAAAGCGGTCAAGTTGCCAGAGATTAAACCGTGTATGTCCATCGCATGGGGTGACAGCAAGTGTGACCACATGGAAACCGATGACGTGGAAATTTTGTGCATTACCCTGTGTAACTGCTATACCAATATCGACTTCACCAATGTCATGATCAATTACCTGCAAGTGGTGGATGCCGCTGGCAATGCTGTGCCGTATTTGCCGGATGGTACGCCATCCGTGATGGTTGTCCCCATTGGACCGATTTGTTTCGGGGATATTACGCATTGCCACGACAATCAGCCGACCTGTAAATCCCGTGAGTTTGTGCTGTATACGCGTGGTGCACGCGCAGGCAAATACCAGTTGAAACTGGGCGCGGTATGCTTTGGTGTGACCATCAATCAAATACTCAATGAATGCTTTGAGTTTGATTTGTGCAAGAGCTAAGCCGTCAAACCGTTGGGTGGCATGGTTATGTCGTGACTATGCCACCGTTGTGGGGGAGGTTTGCCTAAAGTGGTACGGTTATTGCTACCTTTCCAGCAGTAACCACCAATAACTAGCGCATTATCACCCCAGAGGTTTCTATGGAAAGGCATTCATCCCTCACACTGGCGCAAATTCTGGAGCGACTAGCTGTTGTGCTTGGGCATAAACAGACTGGTACGTTCTATATTGCCACTGACAATAACACCTCGTGCCGCTTTGGCATCAATGCAGGCAAGCTCACCCATTGCACCCACCGCCGTGATCAAGGTGCGGCAGCGTTACACAGTTTGCTGATGACGTATGGTGGTTCGTGTTCGTTTTCGGAAAATCAATCCATCCCGTTTCGGGCGGATGCAGCGGTGGATCATCAGGCTAGCTTAACGCTGTTAGGCATTCAACCCATTATTTTGCCGCGAGCTGTGGTGACTCCGTTACCGTTACCTAGTGCAAGCCCCAGCGTTATACCACCCAGACCACTGGGGGTTAATAACCGTTTTTATCGAGGTGGTTAGTTCCTAGCCATGCTGCACCACGCACGCCGCTGGAATCCCCAAAATGGGGCGCAACTAAGCGCGTATTGACCTGATCCGAAAATACATAGCGTCCCCAACGTTGCGGTACGTTGGTATACAGTCGTTGAATATTCGACATGCCTCCGCCGAGTACGATCACGTCGGGGTCGAGGATATTGATGACGTGCGCAAGGCTTTTCGCCATGCGCTCTTCGTAAGCCTGTAATAGCTGTTCTGCCTGCGCATCGCCCGTTGTCGCCAACCGCACAATATCCGCCGAGGCGCGGGTAGTACCAGTGGCTAGCTGATATTCCGCTGCAAAGCCGACTCCTGATAACCACGTTTCGATGCAACCGTGTTTGCCGCAATAACACGGTTTGCCGGGTAATTCATCCGGTTGCGGCCACGGTAATGGGTTATGCCCCCATTCGCCCGCAATCGCATTTGCGCCGGTTAAGACCTTGCCGTGGATCACGATGCCCGCACCCGTACCCGTGCCGACGATGACACCAAACACGCACCCGCCGCCAGCGGCTGCGCCATCGGTGGCTTCGGATAGGGCAAGGCAATTGGCATCGTTTTCGATGCGCACCGGGCGTTGTAGCAAGGCTTCCAAATGCTGTTGCACGGGTTTGCCATTCAATACCACGGAGTTGGCATTTTTCATCAAGCCAGTGGCGGGTGAAATCGCTCCGGGTGTGCCCAAACCCACGCTACAGGCTTGCCCCGCATGGTATTCTGCCTCATCCACCAATTGCTTGATGGTTTGTAAAATAGCGTCGTACTGACCTTGCGGCGTGGGCAAACGTTTGCGGAAACATTCCCGCCCCGCATCATCCAGCAACAATACTTCGATTTTCGTTCCGCCCAAATCAATGCCAATACGCACGCGCTACCCCGATCATTTCCCAAAATCTGCCTTAAGTCATGACACGCTCTTGCTAAACAATGCTAAATTACGCCAGACTTTGTTGAACATAGACGAAAATGGCAGGCGTTACTATGCAGTTTACGAACATTCTTACCCGTTCCCCCCTGATGGAAGCCATCTTGCGTTCCGCGCACCTGATTGCACAAACCGATGCCAGCGTGCTGATCACTGGCGCGTCGGGTACAGGCAAGGAATTAGTGGCGCGTGCCATGCACACCACCAGCCCTCGTGCCAAACAAGCCTTTATCACCGTTAACTGCGCGGCATTGCCGGAAACCTTGGCAGAATCGCTGCTGTTTGGGCATCGCAAAGGCGCGTTCACGGGTGCAGACAGTCAGCACACCGGACTCGTGAGTGCAGCCGACGGTGGTACGCTGTTTCTGGATGAAATCGGTGAATTGCCGCTAAGTTTGCAAGCCAAACTGTTGCGTTTCCTCGAATCTGGCGAAATCCTGCCTTTAGGTGAAACGCAACCTAAACGCCTTAATGTACGCGTGTTTGCAGCAACGCATCGCGATTTATACGCAATGGCGCAAGCAGGTACTTTCCGCCAAGACTTGTTTTATCGCCTCAATATTATTCCGGTGGAACTCCCCACGCTGCACGAGCGCAAGGAAGACGTGGAGCTGTTAAGCAAGCATTTCCTGCGCCAGTTTGCGTTACAGCACAACTTGCCCGAAGCCAGCTTGACGAAAGACGCGCGTCAGCACTTACAGCGTCACGCGTGGCACGGCAATGTGCGCGAATTGCGCAATGTGTGTGAACGCTTGAGTATTTTGCTAGCAGGGCGCGACATTGCCGCGTCTAATCTGCCCTTGGATGTACGTTCCTCGTCAGCCGCCGCTGCCTGCCCATTGCCGTTTAGCCTGCCAGATGATGGTGTGAATCTGGAGGAACTGGAACGTGACTTGCTAAATCAAGCCTTAGAACGCACCCAAAATAACAAAACTCATGCGGCGCGTTTGCTGGGTATTAGCCGTGATGCCCTCAATTACCGCTTGAAAAAACAGTTTAGCGCTCCTTTCATGCCATAGGTCGGGAAGGATAAGCACAGCAACATTTTCTCTGCCAAAACTGATAGTTAAGGACAAGCTGAGGAGTGTTGAGTGATGTTAAGCGATGAAATGGCTGTGTTGAAATATTCCGTATTGGGTTCGGCAATGCTAACGCTAACGGGCTGTGGGTTAAATCCACAGGTGGCGGATAAACTGCCCCTGCAAACCATTCAGCCCGATAAAACCAAGTTCGCCCAAAACCCTGCCAGAACCCATACCACAACCTTGCAAAAAGTGCCGATTGCCGTGGCAGCCCTGCCGATTGAACCCGCCGTTACGCCCTTAGCGACGCAATCCGTTGCCAAAACCACGCTGGATAAAGTAGCGTTTTGCGCCCTCAAACAATGCGGTAAAGGCTATTGCTGGGGGGGAAATACCCCGATGAAGGGCTTCGATTGCAGCGGTTTGACCCAGTATTCCTTCGGGCAAGGCGCGAGGGTGGACATTCCACGTACCGCAGCGGCACAGTATAAAGTGGCGCATAAAGTGCCTTTGAAAGAAGCCGAACGCGGCGATTTGGTCTTTTTCAAAACACGCGGGCAACGCGTGAGTCACGTTGGCATTTATTTGGGATCGGACAAATTCGTACACGCGCCCCGTACCGGCAAGCCGATTATGGTGAGCAAATTGGATGGGTATTGGAAAAAGCGGTTTGTGAGCTTTGGGCGTATTCCGGGGGCGCGTCAGCCGCTTGTTCCCAACAGCGTGGTCTGATCAGTGACCAACGTTGATGTCTTGAATCGGTGCATCCACGGTGGTGGTACTGCCGTCTTCAAAGGTCAGGGTCAGCACGGCTTTCTCACCCGCTTTCATATCCTGTTTCAGACCAATCAACATAATGTGAAAACCGCCCGGTTTTAGCTCGGTACGCCCTTTGGCGGGCACATCAATCTGTGGTACTTGGCGCATTTCCATCACGCCATTGTTATTGGTGTGAGTATGCAATTCTACGGTAGCGGCAACGGGGCTGGCAGCCGCTTTTAAGCTGTGATCCGTGTCTGACGTATTCACTAGCGTCAGGAACGCGGCGCTATTGGGTTGACCCGGCGGCACGGCGCGAGCGTAAGCATTTTCCACAGTAACGCTATCCGCTGCGGTGGCGTTGTTGGCGGCGGCTTTGCCTGCATCCGGTTCGGCTTGGCACGCGGCGGTCAAGGAAATGAGGGTGCTGAGAATAGCGGTTTGCACTAAATGTTTCATGCGGTGTATCCTGTCTAACGTTAACATTAAAATTCAGTTTCGAGTTTCAGCCATGCGCTGCGTCCGGCCTCGTTGACACGTTCGATCGTGCCGCCCAGATCAAGGTTGCGGCGGCTGACGTGTTCGGCGTAAGTCTTGTCGAGGAGATTATCCACCCCGAAGCGCATTTTAGTCGATTTATTCAGGCTGTAACGTCCGTAAGCATCGACCACGCCGTAACCCGCACTTTCACCCACTTCGGTTACGCCGACCATTTTGGTGTCGATGCGGTCTTGTCCGGCAGCAAAGCGCACGCGTGTGCCGCCACTCCACTTGCCTGCATTGTAGTCCAATTGTACTTTACCGTTGACGGGTGGCGTTTGTGCCAGCGGGCGATTATCGGCGGTATTGGTACGTTTGACGTAAGCAACATCCCCAGACAGGCGCAGTTTGTCGGTCAATTTGGCTTCCGCGCCGAGTTCCGCACCGAGAATTTCCGCATCGACGTTGCGGTAGATTTGTGCGCCTGTTTGTGCACCGCTAGCTACCTTGTCACGCAAGATGAAATCGTTTACTTGGTCGGCGAAGACTGTGCCTGTCCAACGCACTTTGTCGCGTTGTTGGCTAATACCGAGGTCGAGCTGGTTGTGTTTTTCGGGTTTAATGTCGGGATTGCCTACCCAACGGTCGGGCGCAGTCATGCCCCATTTACTGATATAACGTTCGGTTTCATCGGCGGTACGCACGGTACGGCTTGCACCAGCGAAAGCAGTGGTGGTGGCATTGAGGGATTTTTCGTAGCGTACTAAGCCGCTGACGTTGGTTTCTTGCTTATCGGTGGCGGTCGTGCTGTAAACCGCGCTGTAGTTTTGGTTGGCGGTACGCCCACCTGCGACGACTCCAGCTTTCGCGGCGGCGGCATCCACTTGGTCAACACGCATCCCGACTTTGAGTTTGTCGCCTGTGTCGAATTTGCGGGTGGCTTCGGCAAATACGCCACTCTGCTCAGTGCTCGCGTCCGGCCACATTAGCCCGGTGACAACACCGCCGGATGACATATTTTTTTGTACGGCATCGCGTGCACGGTTTTGGATGTTTACGCCGTAAGTAATGTCAGTATTGCCCACGCGGGAGGTCAGTGCCAGTTTGCCGCCGACGGTATCGGAGGTGGTGGGTACTGCCATTTTCATGCCCGTTTGTGGACGTAGGCTGTAATTGTCCATCAGGTGGTCGATATTGCTGGTGTAAACCTCGGCATCGACGTTGTTTACCTTGCCCTCGAATTGGTCTTGGTATTTGAGGCGTTGAATTGAGCCGGATTCTTCTGGGCTATCCATGCTCGCGCCGGAGTAGAGTGCGTCGGCAAAGTCGTTGTTTTCGTAGCTGTATTCGATCAGGCGGTTTTGAGTTGGCGTTGCGCCTAGCACGATGCCCGCTTGTTTGTGTTGGTAGGAGGAACGCACGGTTTTGCCATCCCCGTCTTCGTAATTATCGGCTTCACGATCCTGTGTGAAAACACGCACATAGCCTTGTTGTGTGGCTTTGGTGACATCGCCGGATACGTCGTGTTTCACGCCGTTACTCATGGTGGTGGCGGAGGCTTTGCCGCTCCAGCCGTCTTCGGGGTCAATAATGCTGCGGGTATCGCGCTCGAATAGTACCGTGCCACCGCTACCGCCTGCGCCATGTTGCAGGGTTTGCACGCCTTTTTCGACCGTGACTTTTTCGTAGGTTTCTAAGGCTGCCCAACTGGCGGGTGGATCCATGCGATTAGGGCAGCCGCCGTGCACGTAAGCGCCGTCTAGCAACACGTTGAGCTGGGTTTGTGATTGCCCGCGAATGATCGGTTCGATGCCACGTCCACCAAAGCGGCTGCCGGATATTCCGTTCAATTGCTTGAGGAAATCGCCGCCATCGGCAGGCAATACCGCGCTGCGTTCGGCAGATAGTGGGGTCACTTCATTGGGTGACGGAGCTTTTTTCTTGGCTTTAATGTCGATGGTCAGCGTGTCTGCGGCGAAGGGCGTGGTGCTCAAGACCAGTAAGGAGCTGAGTAGGGTCAAACGGGCTAGAGTGGGCTGCATAGGTAAACCTTTCAAAATCTGTTGCTTATGTATGGGCATAGCAATTAGCGTACCAATAATTAACTATTTGATTTATAATGTTATTATATATTCATTTGCTGATGAAGACGTGTGAAATGCCGCGCTTGCTGTGTCATTTCACGCTATCATCCCCGTCAACTTGTAACCGGATACGTACCCCCTCATGATGCCCAACCGTACTGAACGCCCCGATGTTAACCGCCGTGATTGGCATAATTTGCAATCGGTACTGCCGTTTTTGTGGGAATACCGAGGGCGGGCGTTGTTTGCGCTGGCTTGCTTGATTTTGTCCAAGGTGGCGAATGTGGGTGTGCCCGTGGTGTTAAAAGACATTGTGGATGTGCTGCAAGGCAAGCCGGAACAGGTGTTGGTCTTGCCCGTGATTTTGTTGCTGGGGTATGGGGCATTGCGGCTGGCGAGTGCGCTGTTCAACGAGTTGCGGGACACAGTGTTTGCGCGGGTGCGTTACCATGCGATGCGCAAAATGTCGGTGCGGGTATTGGAGCATTTGCACAACCTGTCACTGCGCTTTCATCTGGAACGTAAAACGGGGGCGATTAGCCGTGATCTGGAGCGCGGCACGGCATCGGTGAGCACGCTGATGAATTTCATGGTGTTTAGCATTATTCCTATTGCAGTGGAATTTAGCTTGGTGGCAGTGATTTTGTTAGGGAATTACGCGCCCGTATTTGCGTTAATCACGTTTGCTACCGTGGCAGTGTATGTGTTTTTCACCATTAAAATCACCGAATGGCGTATGGATCACCGCCATGAAATGAACCGCTTGGATTCGCAATCCAGCAATCAGGCGGTGGATAGCCTGATCAATTATGAAACGGTCAAATACTTCAATAATGAAAAGCTGGAATTGGAACGTTACGACGCAACGCTGGGTCAGTGGGAAGATGTGGCGGTAAAAAGCCAAACCTCCATGTCGTTGCTGAATTTTGGGCAGGCTTCCATTATTGGCATTGGGGTGACGTTCATTATGTTTTTCGCGGCTAACGGGGTCGTGACGGGTGCGATGAACATCGGTGATTTGGTGATGGTGAATGCGTTTTTACTGCAATTATTTTTGCCGCTAGGGTCGCTGGGGATTGTGTATCGGCAGGTGAAATACACATTGGCGGATATGGATATGGTATTTCGTTTGCTGGAAACGCCGCAAGAGGTGCGGGATGTGCCGAATGCGACAGCATTACAGGTGACGCAGGGGGAAATTCGTTTTGAAGCGGTGGATTTTGCGTATCAGCCGGAACGCCAAATTTTGCGCGGAGTCAGTTTTAGTGTGCCTGCGGGGGCGAAGCTGGCGGTGGTGGGGCATAGTGGTGCGGGTAAATCTACCTTGTCGCGCTTGATTTACCGTTTTTACGATGTGACGGGCGGGCGCATTTTGCTGGATGGGCAAGACATTGCGCAGGTGACGCAAGCCAGTTTGCGTAAGGCGATTGGGATTGTGCCGCAAGATACGGTGTTGTTTAACGACACGATCCGCTACAACTTGCAGTATGGCAATCCGCAGGCGACGCAAGTGGAGCTGGAGCGGGCGGCAGATATGGCGCATATTCGCACCTTTATCGACAGCTTGCCGGATGGTTGGGAAACGATGGTGGGCGAGCGCGGTTTGAAACTGTCGGGTGGTGAAAAACAGCGCGTGGCGATTGCACGCGCTATTTTGAAAAAACCGCCGATTCTGATTTTCGACGAGGCAACTTCTTCACTGGATAGCGCTACCGAACAGGCGATTCAGCAAACCTTGCACGAAGTAGCAGGACATCATACCACGCTGATGATCGCGCATCGGCTCTCGACGATTGTGGATGCAGATCGGATTCTGGTGCTGGATCAGGGCAGGGTGGTGGAACAGGGGACTCATGCCGAGTTGCTGGCACTGCGTGGGCAGTACCAGAGGATGTGGGAACTTCAACTCCGCGACGATACGCGTTAAGGCTGGTGCTGAGTTTTTCGCATTTACAATACGTTAAATTATAGCTATTTTATGGCTATAAAAGTTAACGGAGTCTTGTTATGGAACTAAGTACGATTGCTGAGGCAAAAAATAACCTACCTCGGTTAATACATGCAGCGGAAGCTGGCGGTGACATCCACATCACACGACACGGTAGACCCGTTGCTGTGTTGATTTCAGAACAACGTTATCAACAATTGTTCAATACAGGTAAGGCAGTGTTTCAGGCGATGATGCAATGGCGTGAGCAATACGGTTATGTTGACCTCACGGATGAGGAAGTCGATAGCTGGCGCGACCGTACACCTGCAAGGGAGTTTTCATGGGACTGAAATATTTATTGGATGCGAATATTCTGTCCGAACCTACCAAAAAACAGCCAAACCAGCAGGTGTTACGCCAATTAGAGCTGCACGCCGGAGAATATTGCACCGCTGTTACTGTTTGGCATGAAATGCATTATGGGCTTGAGCGTTTGCCGGATTCTCCGCGTAAATTGAATCTGTTGGCTTATTTAGCATTTCTTGATCAAAGTGGTTTGCCCGTGTTGCCCTACGAGAAGCCCGCAGGACAATGGTTGGCGCAAGAACGGGGCAGGCTTTCCAAGCAAGGTATTACGATACCCTTTGCCGATGGTGAAATAGCAGCGGTGGCTTTCACCCATCAGTTAACGTTGGTGACACGCAACGTGACTGATTTTACGATGTACAGCCACCTAACCGTCGAAAATTGGTTTGAACCCAGTGTCTAGCGCTGCTTAACGATACGCCCGCAACGCCATCAAGTTATGTGGAGTCGGCTCTTCTTCCCCTGCTTTAATCGGCGTAATGCTGCCAATGTCGGCAAGTTTGGTAACTTCCGCATCAGCATCCGGCGCGTCTTCAACCGCCACTGCATCGTCTGCATTGGAGGCTTCCAATGGTTCTTTTACCAAGTGGAGAGCAGGCGTTTCTGTGGTATCCGCAGAGGCTAGCGCAGGTTGTTTGGTGTCGAGGCTAGAAGTAACGTGTTGCACGGCAACTTCCAGTGAGAACAGCAGGTCACGCGCATTTTCCATGCCTTTGTGCAAGTCGGTAGACATTTGCTCGGTCAGATCCAGCGTTTTGGCAATGCGCTCCACCCGGATGTGGTCGATTTGCTCGAATTGCTGGTGAATGCGGCGGCTCAGGTCGTTGCTTTGCTCTTCGCGGCGGCGCATGGTTTCGACGTGCTTGCGGCTTTCTTCCAGACCAGAAGTCAGCTCGTGGCGTGCCAAGTCGGTATTCTGGAACAACGTGTTGAAGTGTTCGCTGGCTTGAGATTCCAATCCTTCCATTTCGTTGTTGAATTTCAAGAAGACCGTATCGGCATCTTGCTGGTAACGCTGCATTTGCTCCAGTAAATGGCTGGATTCTTTGAGCATGATTTCCAAACGGTTGTGGACTTCTGCCGACAAGCGTGCATTTTCTTGCTGGTGTTGGGCTTGCTCGCTGTGGTGTTCGATCAAGCGCCGCGTGAAGCCTTGCGCCATTTTTTCTTGTTCGCGTAAACGAATCAGGCTGTCATCGACTTGGGTCAGACCTTCGTGCAACTTGCTGCGGATGCGTTTGACGCTTTCGACGGAATCACCGAGTTGTTCATCCCAGTAGCCTTGCAGGTGTTGCAAGCGATCACCAAGTTGGCTGGAAATGCCGCGTATTTCTTGTTCAGCCGTGGTGACGCGTTCCATAATGCGTTCAGCTTGTTCGGCGCGGGCTTGGCTGGCTTCGTAGCTGCGGGTGGTTTGTTCGACTTGCGCTTTGAGTTTGATGAGGATGTTTTCTGCATCGCTAGCACCGTGTTGGGTGACTTCCAGCACTTCGGCGACACGTTTGCGGTCGGCTTCGGCTTGCAGGCGGACAACCCGAAGTTCTTGGGTTTCCTTGCTATTGGTTTGTGGTAATAACAACAGTACAGCACCTACTGCCGCTAGCAATGCAACCAGAATGATAATCCAGTCTATATAACCCAACATAAATGAAAACCCTGTGTCTAAATCAATAATTTATTCTGTCTAGTATAGCCTTGGATGCGTGAATTGCCTGCACAGTTCAACAAGGCGTGGGAAATTATGACCCACTTCGTAAAATAAATGCACGCCCAGCCGGAAAAAAGCGTTGTGCTGCTGCGCGTGCTTCTTCCCCTTCTCCAGTATAGATGCCGATCTTGGTAATGCCTTGCTCATCCGATCTACGGTCTGTTGCAAGCAATAAACGCCACTCATGTTGCACGATTTTGCCCTTATTGTCACGCAAAGGCAGTTCAACCAGTAGGATAGACCCAAACGGAATCACGCTGTTATCCACCGATGCGGTATACCCTGCCACGACAGGCAAACCAAACGCACTGCGGATGACGTCTTTGACGGCGCGGAAAAACACGAAGGATTGGTTGGCGTTGAGCACTTCATCTAACTTGTGCGGGTTGCTGTTGAGCCATTCACGCACGGCCTCATTGGAGAGATTTTCGGTGCGTAAATAGCCTTTTTGCTGCATATAACGCCCAATACTGGCATAGGGATGGGTATTTTTACCGCTAAAACCCAATAATTGGGTACGCCCATCGGCATAGCGGATCAGACCAGAGCCTTGCACCTGCATGAAATAATAATCGACGGGATTATTCGTCCACGCAATTTCCAAACCCTTGCCGTGCAATGCGCCCTGCATAATCTCAGCGCGGGAAGGCAATGCTCCGTATTTGGGTTTATCGTAAATGGGGTAACGAAAGGCTGCGGTTGGGGTGGCGCTGACGTCAATAACGGGTGTGAAATAGCCGCTCAACTCGACCGGATAAGCGTCATCGTCAGGAGCGCCTAAGGCTTCGAGTTGCAAGGTTTCGGGTAAGAATGCGTCGCTTGTCTGTGGTGCTTCGACCCAATGTAACAGTTGTTCCAGGGTGCGGCGTTGCGCGCTGGTTTCTTGGCGGATAAGCGGTTTTGCCGTTTGCCAGTAGGTTAATAAATCCAGCAAGGCTTGTTGTAATTCGGGCGTTTTGTCGATACACGCCTCCGTTAATACAAACGGTTGCGCGGCTGTGGGGGGTATTTGGCAGGTTGCCGCATAAGTTGGATTGGCGAGCAGGCACACGCCCACCACCAGTAATGGCTTTAAAAACATTGGACTCCCTCAAGCGAATGATTTTTGATCATTATCGACTGATTAACACGGGAATCCAAGTGCTATTTTAACCGTTTTGAGCGGCGCTCTTAACTGGCTTTGCGAACCAGCATGAAGGCTTGATGTATGCCAGAAAAACTGTAAGCGGCTGATTCTGCGTTATTACCCACGCCGGTGTAGAGGTCGATACGCCCATTACCTTTGATGGCTCGCCCGTGATCTTGCGCGAATAACAACCGCCATTCTGTGCCACCGCTGAGTTTGCCCAAAGCATTCACGCGCGGCAATTCGGCTAAGAGTACCGCGCCATGCGGGATGTAACGGCTATCCACCGCAATGGTATGCCCGGGGATGACCGAGTTGCCCGAAGCCGTTTGCGGTAAGTCTTGGGTTTCGTGGAAGAAAATATAGCGAGGATTGCTTAACAGCGCCTCCTGCATAATGTTGGGGCGTTCATTTAGCCAGCGTCCGACATTCGCGTGCGTAAAACTGCCGATATTATAACCCTTGGCTTTTAAGTAAGTGGAGACAGGGCGAAAGATTGCGCCATTATCACCTGCGTAATCAAGTGTGCTGTTGCTGCCGTCCGCAAAGTGAATCTTGGCAGAGCCTTGCACTTGCGCAATGTACAACAGGTACGGGTCGTCTACCCACGCAATGGCAAGATTGCTGTCTAATGCCCCATTGGCAATGGCGGCGTGGCTCAACTGACTGGCATTGGCAGGCTTGCGGTAAATCGGCACGTTGTATTGGGCTGAAGGGAAGCGACTGCCTTGTAGAATCGGTGTGTAATACCCTGAAAAAATGCCAGTACCCTCGCCTTTGGTGGAGGTGACGGGAATCAGGTCAAACTGTTGTGCTAATACCGCAGGCACTAAATCGCCCTGCCAGTTGAGTAAGTGATGCACTGTTTCCATTAAGGTTTTGTTGGCAAGACCAATGCCTAACGGGGCAGGGCGATCCCATGGTTTTTTGTTTTCCAGTAAGCGAGCCAAATCCAACAAACCTTGTTGAATCGGGTTGCCGAATAAGGCTGGTTTTGCATACGCCGCTAATTGTACCTGTGGTTGCAGCTCACCAGCGCGGCTAGGCGCAAACTGCCCGCGTTGTGGGTACGGCTGCGCCCACGATTCCCATAAGGGCGCATTGGCAAATGATGGCGTGACCGCGCCGCTCATTGCGCCGACTAATACCGTAGTCGCCAGACGACGTTGAAGCATATTGACACCCTTATCATTGTTATTGTTAGGTGAGAGGATTGTGTGATAGTCAGCATTATGCGGCGGGGGCTAGAGTGCGAAAAGCCATGAACGGTAGATTCGGATAAGTGGAATCGTAATGGTAGAATAAATTACGCTTATCAGATATTATCCGATGAACAGGCTGCGGTTTAAAGTGTGGCCTGATTAAAAAAAATACAAATAAAGTTGGGGCACGTGATGTAATGAAAACAATAATTAGCCGTGGTTTACGACCACTCGGTGTAATGTGGCTATTGCTGCATGGTGTGTTGGTGCAGGCTGCACCTGCTTACAACCCCAACGTTAGCCCATCACAAATGTCCACGATTCTGGATGGCCCCGGTTTATCGGTTAGAAATCTCGCGGTGACGCACGGTATTGCGCAGCAATACGGTATTTTTACCAGCGGTGCGGAAGTGCTAGGGGTGAATACCGGCGTATTTCTTAGTACGGGTAATCTTAGTAGTGTGCAAGCACCTAACAGTAGTGCTTCCTATTCTAGTAATACCAAAATCCAATACCTTGACCCTGACTTAGGCAAGATTAGCGCCAACGCTAAATACGACCCTGCTATTATTGAATTCGATATTACCCCGCAAGGCGATCGGGTGAATTTCGTGTTTGCGTTTGGCTCGGAGGAATACCCAGAATACGTGTGTAGCCGTTTCAACGATGTCTTTGGCTTGTTTGTGTCCGGTCCCGGCTTGAACGGGGTTAAGAATGCCGCTTTCATGCCGGATACGGGTGATGCGGTTGCCGTGAACAACGTTAACGCAGGTGCGAAAGGGGTTAATGCGGATGATGCCAGTTGCAATCTCGGCAATGTCGCGTATTTCGTGGATAACGGTAATGGCACGGGCAGTAATCAGGGACAGTTGGATGGTTATACGCGCCCTATGACGGCTTCCTTGGCGGGCTTAACAGCGGGGCAAACCTACCATATCAAGCTGGCATTAGCGGATGCGGGCGACCCTGCCTACGATTCTGGGGCATTTTTTAAGTGGTTAACCAGTACGCAATCCACGCCAGTTGATCTTGCTTTGCAAGCGAGTGCGAGCACAACCTCTCCGGCGTGGAATAGCGAGGTAGAACTGAGCTATACCGTGAAAAATACCTCGGCCACGGCGACCAGTTTGGTGCAAGTCGGCTTGGAATGGCCAGCAGGCTTGACGTGGGTCGGGGATGATTCCGCCGGACGTTATGACGCGACCACGGGTGTTTGGGATGCGGATGCGATTGCGGCGAATGGCTCGAAAACGCTGAAAGTACGGGCGCGAGTGGGTACAGCCAGCAGCTATCGGGTCAATGGCGAAATTACTTTTGCGTTCAATGAAGACACCGATTCCACGCCGTTTAATCGCAGTATTTTCCCGAATGAAGATGATACGGCGAGTGTTACTGTCAATCCGGTCAATAAACCTGCTAACCAGCCGCCGGTCATTACCAGCAATAATGGTGTTGCAGCGGCGACGTTATCGCTACCAGAAGGGCAGGTGAGCTTGCCGAGTGTGACGGCGACTGACCCAGACGCGAATGCGTTGATCTATAGCATTAGCGGCACAGACGCGGCACGCTTTACGATCAACGCGACAACGGGCGCATTGAGTTTTAAGGTTGCACCCGATTATGAAGCACCCACAGATGCGGATTTAAACAATACCTACGTGCTGCAAGTGGCGGTGACGGATGGTACGTTGAGCGCGACGCAGGCGTTGACGGTGCAAGTGACCAATATTGCTGAAAATACCAATGCTGCGCCGCAAATTACCAGCGATGGCGGCGGTGATGTGGCTCATCTGCTTGCTGATGAAAACCAAATCGAAGCGGCGAATGTGGATGCTACGGATGTGAATAAAGACCCTCTGACCTACAGAATTAGCGGGGGGGCTGATGTTAGTCTGTTTAAGATTACGGCGACTACGGGGCGCTTACGGTTTTTGGCTGCACCGGATTATGAGAAGCCTTTGGATGTGAATCATGATCGGACTTACGAAGTGGAAGTCACGGTCAGCGATGGCGATTTGTCCGATAAGCAAATGCTCTATATTGGGTTGACGAATTTGCCGGATGAGAACGCGCCGCCGGATATTGTCAGTGATGGCGGTAATGCGACGGCAGTGGTGCAGCCGAAAGAAAATCAGACAATCGTGACTACCGTATTGGCAGTGGATGCGAATAGCCCTGTATTGACCTATAGCATTACGGGCGGTACAGATGCTGCATTGTTCAGTATTAACTCGACCAGTGGCGCACTCACGTTTTTGAAAGCGCCCGATTACGAAGTGCCTACTGATAGCGATAAGAATAATGTCTATAACGTCATCGTGATGGTTAGCGATGGTAGTTTAACGGATTCACAGGCATTGCAAGTGAGCGTGGCGGATGTCAGTGGTGAAAATCTGCCACCCAGTATTACTAACCCTAGTGCCATCACGTTTCCTGAAAACAGTACGGTCATCGTGTTGGATTTAACTGCTGATGATAATAAAGATGCCGAAGGTAATGGGCTAGTGTACACATTAGCGGGTCAAGTGGATGATGCACTCTTCACCCTGAACCCCGCCACGGGTGAGTTATTGTTCAAAAAACCGCCTGATTACGAAAAGCCGCAAGATGCCAATAAGGATCGTGCTTACATCGTGGGTATTAAAGTGTGTGACTCGCAGGGCGCTTGTGCGGAGCGCGTGCTGATCGTGTCGGTACAGGATGTGGATGAAGATAATGACAAAGATGGCTTGATGGATTCCGTAGAAAAAGTGGTCGGTACTGACCCGTGGAAAGCGGATACCGACGGTGATGGCATTGGCGATAAACCTGAAGTCGATGATTCAACCGTGCCGTTGGATTATGATAAAGATGGCATTATCGACGCGCTGGATGAGGATGATGACAACGATAGCATTGCGACTCGCTATGAAATGCCCGACCCGAACGGTGATGGCAATCACTTGGACGCAAGGGATTCCGATGCGGATGGCATCGCCGATTATCTGGATACGGATGATGATAACGATACGGTCTTGACCCGCTACGAAGTGCCGGACGCGAACAAAGATGGCAACCCAAATGATGCCCGTGATACCGATAAGGATAGCAAGTTCGATTATCTCGATACTGACGATGATAACGACGGTTCATCGACCGCTACAGAGAAGCCTGACCCGAATGGGGATGGTAATCCCGCCGATGCGGTGGATAACAACGGCAACGGCATTGCTGCTTATTTGGATATTGAAGAGGATTTCCTTGTGACGCTGCAATTACGGGTTTTCCTGCAAGGGCCGTATAGCACTAGGACAGGTTTGATGGCGAATGACTTATTGCGGAAAGGTGTTTTACCTACCCTACAGCCGTATGGTGAGTTAAAGAGTGCCTTTGGTTATATGGATTCTAGTAGCACCGTGTCGCCGTTCAACTATCCTGGTAAGGAAACGGCGTCTACCAGTGTTATGAGTGCCACGGGTAAGGATACGCCCGTGGATTGGGTATTGGTTGAAGTGCGTGATAAATTTGATCCAACCGTGCGGGTGGCTGCTATGGCTGCGCTATTGCAAGGCGATGGTGATGTAGTTGATGCCGCAACTGGCTCGAAAACCTTGCAATTATTCAACGTGATGGATGGTGATTATTATGTGGTGGTACGTCACCGCAACCATTTGGGGGTAATGACCAATGCGCCTATTCCGCTAAAAACGCCTCCAGAATTGATTGACTTCACGCATCCGGGTACGAAGGTGTACGGTGGCGTTAATGCCCGTTTAATCAATAACTCATTGGCATTGTTATGGGCAGGGGATACGAATAATAGCAATACCATTATTTTGGGCGGCCCCGGTAGTGATGGCAGTGTTATTTTGGGAGCAATCTTGGTGTCGCCGGATAATAAACTGGTGAATACAGCTTTCCGTTTGTTAGGGTATTACGCGACGGATCTCAATATGGACGGTGCAGCCATGTTCACTGGGCCGAGCAATGATACCAACGTACTGTTGGGTAATGTGTTAATGCACCCTGATAACCTAAGTTACAGCAACAATTTTATCATTACGGGTAGTCTGCCACGCTAGTCTGATATTGTTGTACGGTTGCCAGCGGTAAGCGGCTTACACTATAGTAAGCCGTTCATAGATTACCCCTCACCCCTGCCCCTCTTCCTCAAGGGGCGAGGGGAATAAGGCATAAACGGAGAAACCATGTCGCAGGCTGATTCCATCCATACCCTGTCCTTGAAGGGCATTCACGACGGGGTGCATACGGGCAAATTTTCTGTCATGGAAGCCACCGATGCGTACCTTGACCGCATCGAACGCTTCAACCCTGAATTAAATGCCTACATTACCGTCACCCGCGAGTCTGCTCAAGCGCAAGCCGTGGACATCGACAACCGTATCCGCAAGGGCGAACTGACGGGTGCAATGGCGGGTGTACCGTATTCCCTCAAAGATTTGTTCTGTTCGGAAGGCGTGCGGACTACGTGCGCCTCCAATATGCTGTCGAATTTCATTTCGCCGTATGACGCGCATGTCGCGGCAAAGCTCAAAGCGGCTGGCGGTGTCTTGCTCGGCAAGAACAATATGGATGAGTTTGCAATGGGGTCTTCCAACGAAACCTCGGCGTTTGGGAATGTGTGTAATCCGTGGGATACCACCAAAGTACCAGGCGGCAGTTCAGGCGGTGGTGCGGCAACGATTGCGGCACGGCTTGCCCCGATGACGTTGGGGACGGATACCGGCGGCTCGATTCGCCAACCCGCGTCATTCTGCAATATCACGGGGATTAAACCGACTTACGGGCGGATTTCGCGCTACGGCATGATTGCGTTTGCCTCCAGCCTTGACCAGTGTGGTCCGATGGCGCCGTCGGCGGAAGATTGCGCGATTACCATGAATATTATTGCGGGCTTGGATAGCCGCGATTCTACTAGCGTTGATTTGCCTGTGCCGGATTACACCGCCAACCTCAATGGTTCGCTGGAAGGTTTGCGGATTGGATTGCCGAAAGAATTCTTCGCCGAAGGGCTGGATGCGCAGGTCGGTGCAGTGATTGACCGTGCCATTAAAGAATTCCAAGCCAAGGGCGCGATTATCAAGGAAGTAACCTTGCCGAACAGCCACCTTGCCGTACCCGTGTATTACGTGGTTGCTCCGGCGGAATGTTCGTCCAACCTGTCACGCTTTGACGGGGTACGTTTCGGGCATCGTTGTGAGAATCCAAAAGATTTGATGGATTTGTATGAGCGCAGCCGCTGGGAAGGTTTCGGTGATGAGGTCAAACGCCGCATTATGATCGGCACTTACGCACTTTCCGCAGGGTATTATGATGCCTATTATCTGAAAGCTCAGCAGGTTCGTCGGCTGATCAAACAGGATTTTGAAGCCGCATTCAAGGATGTGGATGTGATCATGGGGCCTTCTTGCCCGACCACCGCCTTCGGTATCGGTGCGAAAAAAGATGACCCGATTGCAATGTACCTCGAAGATTTGTACACCATTCCAGTCAGTTTGGCAGGGTTGCCGGGGATGACGTTCCCCATCGGCTTTGCGGCGGACGGTTTGCCTGTCGGGATGCAATTAGTCGGCAATTATTTTGAGGAAGCGCGGATGTTGAACATTGCGCATCAGTACCAACAATGGACGGACTGGCACACGCAAGTGCCAGCCCAGTTCGCGTAAGGAGGACAGCGCATGGAATGGGAAACCGTTATTGGTCTGGAAATTCACGCCCAGCTTGCCACCAATTCAAAGATATTTTCGGGTTCATCGACCGCATACGGCGCAGAGCCGAACACGCAAGCCAATCTGGTCGATTTGGGGATGCCGGGTGTTTTGCCCGTGCTCAACAAAAAAGCGGTGGAATTGGCGATTCGCTTAGGCTTGGCAATTGATGCTGAGATTGCGCCGCGTTCGATTTTTGCACGTAAAAACTACTTCTACCCTGACTCGCCCAAAGGTTATCAGATTAGCCAGTACGAGCTGCCCATCGTTGGCTTAGGTCACATGGACATCCAACTGGAAAACGGTGACACCAAGCGCATTGGCATTACCCGCGCCCATCTGGAAGAAGATGCGGGCAAATCGCTGCACGAAGATTTCCAAGGACAAACCGGGATCGACTTGAACCGTGCAGGTACGCCGTTGCTGGAAATCGTTTCCGAGCCGGATATGCGCAATGCCAAAGAAGCCGTGGCTTACATGAAAAAGCTGCACGCATTGGTGCGCTACCTCGGCGTAGGCGATGGCAATATGCAAGAGGGTTCGTTCCGTTGCGATGCGAACGTGTCGGTACGTCGCCCCGGTGCAGAATTCGGCACACGTGCCGAAATCAAGAACTTGAACTCGTTTAAGTTTATTGAACGCGCCATCAATCACGAAGTGGAACGCCAGATCGACATTATCGAATCCGGCGGCAAGGTCGTGCAGGAAACGCGCTTGTACGACCCGGACAAGGACGAAACCCGTTCGATGCGCAGCAAGGAAGACGCTAACGACTACCGTTACTTCCCTGACCCTGATTTGCTGCCTGTGGAAATCACTCCAGCGGATATTGAAGCGGTACGCGCTACCATGCCGGAATTGCCGGATGCCAAGAAACAGCGTTTCATGGCGGAATACGCGCTGACGGCTTACGATGCCAGCTTGCTGACGCTCAGCCGTGAAGTGGCGGATTATTTCGAGGCAGTCGCGCAAGGTTGCGGGGATGCGAAACTCGCGGCGAACTGGGTGAATGGCGAAGTCAGCAAAACGTTGGCAGACAATGAGATGGAGATTGCTGCCGTGCCGGTAAGCAGTGCGGCGTTGATCGAATTGCTCAAGCGCATTCAGGACAATACCGTTTCCAACAAGATTGCGCGGGATGTGTTCGCGGCAATGTGGAACGGCGAAGGCTCTGCCGATGCAATCATCGACAAGAAAGGCTTGAAGCAAATTACCGATACCAGCGCGATTGAAGCGGTGATTGATGAAATCATTGCGAATAATCCGGGGCAGGTGGCGGAATACCGCAGTGGTAAGGATAAGCTGTTCGGTTTCTTTGTGGGGCAGGCGATGCGGGCTTCCAAAGGGAAGGCGAACCCCAATACCTTGAACGATATTCTGAAACAGAAGTTGGAAGGCTGATTATGGCGATTAGTGAAGCTGAAGTGAAAAAAGTGGCGCGTTTGGCGCGTCTGGCAGTGCCAGATGATCGACTGGAGGCGTATACCCAGAACTTGTCCAATATCCTGAATTTGGTGGATCAGTTGAGTGCGGTGGATACCACGGGGGTTGAGCCGATGGCGCATCCGCTGGATATGATGCAACGCTTGCGTGAAGACGTGGTGACAGAAACCAGCCATCGCGAGAAATACCAGTCCGTCGCGCCAGAAGTGGAAGATGGCTTGTACCTCGTACCCAAAGTGCTCGAATAATTCGATTTGCGCTGATATTTTCCCCTGTTAAAACCCGCTTTTTGCGGGTTTTTTGCTCTTATTATCATTAATTTAACTTATTAAGCATACGTAAAGTTGCTCTGGATTATTAATGCCCAGCAATTAATTCAAAAATATCTGCTGGTAAATAACGAGGGGCGAACAACATGCGCATTCAGGCGTGGGGAACATTTATTGCACTTGCCGTGACCATCGGGGTATCGGGGTGCAGTTCACAGACAATCAAATCGTCTCAGCAAGATGAAACGGATGAATTACTGTTTGGTGCGACTAAAAAAACCTCAGTTGCTAAAAATACTGGCAATAAATCGCGCCAAGTGGCACAAACCAGCCGTCAAAATGGGCGTAATAATACTGCTGCGTATGCAGGCTTTACAGGCAGTACGTTAGGCGGTGGCGCATCCGGTATGCCGCAGATGTCCAGCCATGAACTCATGATGATTGCCGACCGCATTTTCAAAAACGAAAGCGGCAGTGATCCTGACAAGTTAGTGCATTGGAATGACGGTGAAAACTTCGCCTCAATGGGCTTAGGGCATTTTACGTGGTATCCCGCAGGGCGTCAGGCACGCTTTGGCAACACCTTCCCAGATTTGTTAGGTCATCTGCAATCCAATGGTGTGCCGTTGCCCGTGTGGGTACAACAAGCCCGTTACCAAGGCGCACCGTGGAACAGCAAAGCCGAGTTGATGCACGCCAAGCAAAGCGGGCAAGTGCAAGAATTACAAAATTTGCTTTACCAAACGCGCCTCTTGCAAGCTGCGTACATCGTCGAACGCGCCCGCCGTGCCATGCCGAAATTGGTTGATGCTGCCCCTAGACAATCCCGCGCTACCGTTGGACAAAACCTGAATGCGATTGCGAATACCCCCGGTGGTTGGTACGCGCTGGTGGATTACGTCAATTTCAAAGGCGAAGGGCTGAATACGTCCGGTGGCTATAACGGGCAAAACTGGGGGCTGTTGCAAGTGTTAGAAAACATGCAGCCGAGTCAGCCGGGGCAGCAAGCCCTGAATGCCTTCGCGGATTCCGCCAGTCGCGTGTTGGAACGGCGGGTGCGTAATTCGCCGCCTGCTCGCAATGAAGCGCGTTGGTTGGCGGGGTGGTCAAACCGCATTAATACTTACCGTTACCCCGGCGTATAAGTGTCCATTGTAGCGCTCGTCGGATAATACTTTCCGGCGAGTCGATTTACATTATAGTTCCCTAAAAATAATAATAAGAGGGAATTGTTTATGAAAACATCAACCGTGATGGCGCTTGCCGCGTTGGCAAGTTTTGGTCTATCCGCCTGTAGCCCTAGTTCGCAAGCGGTGCGGGGCGCAGGGGCGACATCCACGCCATCGACAAGCGCGAATTCCTCTTTTTCCATGCACAATCCGGCAGCACAGAATGCCTCCCACTATGGTTCACAAACGCTCAATCGTCCCAGTCAGTCCGCCAGCAATGGTATGCCGGAATTATCGACCGTCGAATTGCAAGTGATTGGCGACCAGATCTTCAAGAACGAAGGCGGTGGCAATATGGATAACCTAGTGCATTGGAATGATGGCGAGAATTTTGCATCAATGGGAATCGGGCATTTTACGTGGTATCCGGCAGACGGTCGGCAGCAACGTTTCGGCAGCACCTTCCCCGAATTGCTGGCTTACATGCAGGCACGCGGCGTACAGCCCCCTCCACTGTTGACGCAATCGCCGGGTGCGCCGTGGCGCAGCAAGGGCGAGCTGATGCAGGCGAAGCAAATGGGGAAAATTCAGGAACTGCAACGTTTTCTCTATCAAACTCGTCACTTACAGACACAGTTCATCGTGGATCGCACGCGTCGTGCCGTACCGAAATTGGTGAATAGTAGCCCTGAGCCATTGCGCCCACAGATTGTCAGCAACCTCAATGCGGTCGCGAATACGCCGGGCGGTTGGTACGCACTGATTGATTACACCAACTTCAAAGGTGAAGGTTTGAGCCGCAGCGGTGGTTACAACGGGCAAAACTGGGGCTTGTTACAAGTGCTGGAAGAGATGCGCCCGAGCCGCCCTGGTGAGCAAGCTTTGCACGAATTTGCGGATGCGGCGATGCGTGTGTTGGAACGTCGCGTCAGAAATTCACCGCCCGCCAACAACGAACGCCGTTGGTTAGCGGGGTGGTCCAATCGGGTGAATACTTACCGTCGTCTCTTGGCTTAACCCAAAAAAGCCTCTACTAGCACGGTGAATTCGGCGGGCGTTTGCACATGCGGCAAATGCCCTGCTGCTGCAACTGTGACCAGTTCAGCAGCGGGAAATGCTTGCCGAATCATGGGCAAATCGGTATCGGCTACGTAATCCGATTGCCCACCGCGAATGAATAAAGTTGGGGCAGGGTAAACCGCGTCCGTGGTGGGGAAACCGGAAATCTTCAGGTAATGCCGTGCAATTTCGGGCAAATTACATTGCCAGTAAAACTGCCCCTCTGTTTTTCTGCCCAGATTTTTTAGCAAAAAACCGCGCTCAAACGGGTGTTTGACGGTGGCGCTGAGCCATTCGTCGGCTTGTTTGCGGCTGCTCAATTCGCCTAGGGGCATTCCGACCATGGCGTGCAATAAAGCTTGATGGCGTGGTGGGTAGGCTTTGGGTGCAATATCCACCACCAGCAAGCGTCGCACGCGGCTAGGGTGTTGCAAGGCAAGCATCATCGCGACTTTGCCGCCCATCGAATGCCCCATCAAATAGCATTCGGGAATGGCGAGCGTATCCAAAACAGCCACCACATCGTCGACCATTTGCCGGTATGACATGCCTGCAACGTGCGGGGAGTCGCCATGATTGCGTAAATCAATGGCTAACACCGTGCGTTTACCCGCTTGTCCACGCGCAAAGGTATGCCAGTTATCCAACGACCCTAATAAGCCGTGCAGCACCACCAAGGGTGCTGCGCTGCTGCTCAAGTCACCAAAGAGGCGGTAATTTAACACGCGAACTCACGCCCCATTTTGGCAATGTCTTCCAAAATGTCGGTACGTGCCTCGGCACTAAGGGCGGGGACATTGTAATAAATGCTGTGGCGCACATCTTTGATCCCACAGAACGCGAGTGTGCCATCCGTGACGGGGCGGTAGATCAAATGTTCCGCATCGGTTTGGCGGAAGTAGTCTTCTGTGCCGCCTGCGGTGATCAATACCAAGGCGCGTTGGTGTTTCAGCAAGCCTTTTACGCCTTCCTGCGAATATTCAAACGCGGTGCCGTTGGTGAGTACGTGGTCGAACCAGCCTTTCAGAATCGCGGGGCGGTCAAACCACCACAGTGGGTAAATGAAGACCAAGCCATCTGCCCACAGCAAATCTTGCTGTTCACGGGCGATTTTTTCGGGAATCGTGCCGGTTTGCAGTACGGCGAGATCGGAAGCACGCAGTACGGGGTCAAAATCTTCGGCATACAAGTCTTTGACGCGGACTTCGTGACCGCCTGCCAGCAAGCCGTTACGGCAATAATCCAGCATCGCATGGTTGAAGCTGCTAGGGTTGGGGTGGGCGTAAACGATCAAGACACGCATGAGATTTCCAGTAATAAAGTAATGATTCGGTTAGTGTAAGGTATCATTCGGCGGCATCGCAGGCGTGAATAACAAGGCGGTGTCGACCGCGTCCAGTGTATAGCTGGCGTTGCAGAATTCGCAAATGATCTCAATTTTCCCTTGTTCGGCGACAATCGTTTCTGCTTCGGCTTGCCCTAACGAACGGATCATGGTTTCCACGCGTTCTTGGCTGCAACTGCATTGGAAGCGGATGTCCTTGGCATCGAATAAGCGCACGTCTTCTTCGTGGAATAAACGGAACAGCAAGTCTTCTGGAGCAAGCTGTACCAATTCTTCACGGGTCAGGGTATCGAGTAAGACTGAGGCGCGTTGCCAATCGTCCGCATTCACCTCGGCTTGCGGCAAGCGTTGTAACAGAATACCAGCGACTGACTTATCATCTGACATCAACCACAAGCGAGTCGGCAATTGTTCGGAACGCTCAAAATACGCTTCGAGGGCAGCGCTTAACGAATCACCTTCTAGCGGGATCAGGCTTTGGTAGCGTTCCTTGCTATTATTGGATTCCAAGGTAATCGCAAGCTGTGCCGCATCGCCAAACAGGGCTGGCAAGGTGGTCGCCTCGGCTTCCCGCGTCCACTGCGCTAGCCCGCGTACCGTGCCTTGTGCGGTGGCTTGAATGACCAATAAGTGAATCGGGCCATCGCCGCTGATCTGTAAGGTGAGCGAGCCATCGTGCTTGATGGTTGCCGCCAGTAACACGGCAGCGGTGAGGGCTTCGCCCAAGATGGTTTTGACAAACGCGGGGTAGGCGGCCCGGGCGAGCATCGCTTGCCATGTTTGGTCAAGATGTAGCCATTCACCGCGCACATGCGCTTGTTCAAGCATAAAACGTCTGAGTGTATCTGCTGACATAATTGTACATTAACCCTATGGGTTGATAATTGCTTTCTAAACGCTGATTAATCTGCTAAAAAGGCATCCATTTTAGCCGGAATGTGAAGTTATCACACAAGTCGGCTTGCCCAAAGTAGTGGCGGTTGTTACATTTAGCGAATTATTTTTTGGGGCTTCCAGAAGGTTAGCCTGTTCGCAATAAAACGACAGCCACGCAGGATGTGTTCGGACACTCCATTTTTTAGCTTTAAGCCGGATTGATTAGATTATGTTCAGAGCCTTATCAGGTTTATTTTCCAATGATATTTCCATTGACCTCGGCACCGCCAATACCCTGATTTATATGCGTGGCAAAGGCATCGTACTGGATGAGCCTTCTGTGGTCGCTATTCGTCAAGACCGTGGTCCAGGTGGCCCGAAGTCCATCGAAGCCGTGGGTACTGAAGCTAAAAAAATGCTCGGTCGCACCCCAGAAAATATTACCGCGATTCGCCCAATGAAAGACGGCGTGATTGCCGATTTCACTTACACCGAAAAAATGTTGCAACATTTCATCCGCAAAGTGGATGCTGGTCGTATTTTACGCCCAAGTCCTCGCGTGGTCATTTGTGTACCGTGCGGTGCGACGCAAGTCGAACGTCGTGCCATTAAAGATTCTGCCCTCGGTGCGGGTGCGCGTAAAGTGTACCTGATCGAAGAGCCGATGGCAGCAGCAATTGGTGCGGGCATTCCAGTGGATGAAGCGATTGGTTCAATGGTTTTGGACATCGGTGGTGGTACGTCTGAAGTGGCAATCATGTCCTTGCGGGGCATTGTGTATTCCGCGTCTGTACGTATTGGCGGCGACCGTTTGGATGATGCCATCATTAGTTATGTACGTCGTAACTACGGCATGTTGATTGGTGAAGCCACGGCAGAACGCATCAAATGCGAAATCGGTTCGGCTTACCCCGGCAAAGAATTGCTGGAAATCGAAGTCAAAGGGCGTAACCTTTCCGAAGGTGTGCCGCGTAGCTTTACCCTGACCAGCAACGAAATTCTCGAAGCCTTGCAAGAGCCACTGTTTGGTATTGTGAGTGCGGTCAAAACGGCGTTGGAACAGACACCCCCTGAATTGGCGGCTGACGTTGCCGACCGTGGCATTGTATTGACCGGTGGTGGGGCGTTATTACGTGACCTCGACCGTTTGCTGATGGAAGAGACCGGTATTCCGGTGGTGATTGCCGATGATCCACTGACTTGCGTGGCGCGTGGCGGCGGCAAGATTTTGGAGATCATGGAAGAAGAAGGCGTTAACTTCCTCGCTACCGACTGATCATAAAGCGGCACGACAGCAGCGGAGGCCGTCATTAACGATGTAAATTATCATGCCACGCCGGGATTCTCATTCCGGTTCATGGTATTAATTCTTGTCGCACTGGTGCTTATGGCCGTGGATAACCGGAACTCTGCGGCGCTTGCGCCTGTGCGCACGATTGCGACGATGATGGTTTATCCGTTGTTATCCAGCGTGGATTTTCCGCAACGTGTCTACAAACGTTCCAGTGGCTTTTTCTCATCACAAAGCCAGTTGTCAGAAGAAAACTTTCTGTTAAAGCAACAACTGCAAGTGTTGAGCGCTCAGCAACAAGATTTGAATTTGGTGCAAGCTGAAAACCAACGCTTGCGTGTCATGTTGAATGCTGCGCCGCGTGAAGGTTATACCTTTTCGATGGCGGAAGTGTTCAAAGTGGCACAAGACCCAGTACGCGGTTTAGTGACCATTAACAAGGGGTCGAGGGATGGCGTGAAAGAAGGGCAGATGGTGTTGGATGGCGGTAATATTTACGGTCAAGTGGTCAATGTAACGCCGTTGGATGCTACCGTGATGCAACTGGTTGACCGTGAACATTCCATTCCCGTGCAGAACCAGCGCAATGGTGAGCGTGGTTTGATCAATGGTCATGAGAAAGGGCGTGGCTATCCGCTGCAAGTCGAAAATTTACCCGCTAATAGTACCGTGAAAGAAGGGGATGTGTTTGTCTCCTCCGGCTTGGGCGGCTTGTTTCCAGCAGGCTTCCAAGTAGCGAAAGTTTACCCCGGTGCGATTGAATTCAAGAAAGGCAATACGAGTGTTTCAGCCATGCCAACGGTAGACTACGAAGCAGTGCGCGAAGTACTGCTGGTTTGGAAGAACAGTGAAATCACCCCGCCACCAGCCGAGGTAACGGATGCCCGTTAATGACCTGCGCTTTCCGGGCGCGATGCTGTTGACTCTGATTCTTGCGATGATCCTCGCGATTATTCCGCTGGGTGATACCTTGTCTGCATGGCGTCCTGAATGGATTGCGCTAACGTTAGTGCATTGGGCACTGGTGATTCGTGATCGTACCAGCCTGTTGATCGTGTTCGTGATCGGCTTGGTGGTCGATGCTTTATACGGTTCGCTCTTAGGTCAACACGCTTTGGGGTATGTATTGGTGACATATCTGGCAGTACGCTTGAGTTTGCGCATGACCCCCGAAGCCTTTATGCAGCAATTGGCATTGTTGTTTGTGATTATGGGGGTGTACATGCTGATAACGCTCTGGATACAGCGCGTTACCGGCGGCAGTGTAACGGTTGGTTGGCTGTATTGGGCGTCTTTATTGAGCAGCATTGTCATTTGGCCGGTGTACCACTCCCTGCTTGGGTATTTCCATGTACAGCGCAAAGCGCTTTAATCACGGTTCTGGTCGAGGTAAATTGTCACAGCGTTGAGTGTTTTGTTACTGTGACCCTTTGCACCCTACGTCCTGATCAAGAGGAATTCACATGATGTCTACAAATGCCTGCTCGGAACTGCCTTGCGCCGTAATGCCCGACGTTGCCAAGCAACCGTTGGCAGGCGCAAAAGGTACGCTCAACTGGGTAGGAATGAGCCAAATTGAACTGCCTATCTTTTTGCGCAGCCCTAACGGTGAGCGCGTGCAAACATTGGCACGGGTACAGGCTTACGTTAACCTGATTGACCCTAATAGCAAAGGTATCCACATGTCGCGCCTGTATGTGGCGCTGGATAATATCCTTGGCATGAATGATTTGACCCCAGACGTATTGCGCCAAACCATTACCCAGTTCGTGGATACGCACGGCTGCTTGAGTGATGCGGCGTATCTGGAATGCCGCTTTGATTACTTTGAGCGTCGTAACTCCCTATTAAGTGATAACAGCGGCTGGAAAAATTACCCCGTCAAAGTTGCTGCGACCTTACGCAATGGACAAATCGACACCGAAGTGAGTGTGGAAGTGCCGTATTCGTCGACGTGCCCGTGTTCAGCAGCGTTAGCGCGGCAGTTAATCCAAGAAGGTTTCCGCGAAACCTTTGGGCAAGACGCGACAGTGGTGGATGCCAATACGGTTTATGACTGGTTGGGGACAACGCAGGGGATTCGCGCCACGCCACACAGCCAACGTAGCATTGCGCAAGTGCGTATCAAATTAGCGGAAAAAGTGCGTACCTTGCCGATTACCAGCCTGATTGATCGGGTGGAAGATGCGCTGAAAACGCCTGTTCAAGCAACCGTTAAGCGCGAAGATGAGCAGGAATTTGCGCGGTTAAATGCGGCAAACTTGATGTTCTGCGAAGACGCGGCTCGCCGTTTGAAAGCTGCCCTGAATGACGATATTTCGGTGCGTGATTTCTGGTTGCGCGTGAACCACATGGAAAGTCTGCACGCCCACGATGCGGTATCCGTGGTGGTGAAAGGTATCGACGGCGGCTATCGCGATGACCCACGCGAATACGTCCACCCGACCTAAGGTGTCAATGGAGCACGTCGTTCTGGTTGACCAGCACAATACTGTGCTGGGTACGCAGCTCAAAGCACAGGTACACACCTTGGAAACCCCGTTACATCGGGGTTTTTCTGTGTTTATCTTCAATCAACTGGGTGAATTGTTGCTGCAACAGCGTAGTTTTGCCAAAGTCACTTGGGCAGGTTTCTGGTCGAACTCGTGTTGCGGGCATCCTGCGTTAGGCGAATCGGTAGTCGCTGCTATCCAACGCCGCGTGCGATTTGAATTGGGAATGCAAGTCGATGATTTGTATGAAGCGTTGCCCGATTTCCAGTACCGCTGCGAATACGGTGGCGTGGTTGAAAACGAGATTTGCCCTGTATGGCTGGCACGTACCCACGTCGAGCCTGTTCCTAACCCATTAGAAGTCGCCGCTACGCGCTGGATTCCGTGGCAAGACTTTAAACAGGTGTTGGACGCGGATGCTGCTGGGCGTTATTCGCCGTGGTGTAAGCTGGAAACTGCTTTGCTTGAGGTTAAAGTGGCCGACTTTTTATCCGCACGCGGTTAAATCCTGATCCAATTCGGTGAGCCGTGCCGGTGTACCAATATCGCGCCAATCGCCTGTAAAATGTTCCCCGCTCACTTGCCCCGCCGTCATGGCGGTACGTAGCAGGGGTGCGAGTGGGTGTTTACCTGCTGCTAATCCAGCAAACAGTGCTGGGTGGTAATAGCCAATACCGCTGAAGGTGTAGCGTGGTTCGCCCGTGCTGGCAACGCGTCCATTGTTCAAGGCAAAGTCGCCTTGCGGGTTATGCGTTGGATTGTTGACCAGAATCAAATGCGCCAGATCCTGTTCTGCCAAGGTATACGGCAGGCACGCATAATCACACCACACATCCCCGTTCACTACCAGAAACGGCGTATCCCCCAGCAACGGCAGGGCTTTGATAATACCCCCAGCGGTTTCTAGTGCGCCTTCTTGCTGTTCATCGGAATAGTGTAGGGTCACGTTCCAGTGCGAACCATCGCCCAGTGTTTCTGGGAGTTTCCAACCTAACCACGCAATATTGATAACGATGTCGCGAAACCCAGCACGCGCCAGCTTTTCAATATGCCAAACAATCAAGGGCTTGCCGCCTGCCATGAGCAAGGGCTTGGGGGTATGATCGGTGAGGGGGCGCATCCGTGTGCCGTGCCCTGCGGCGAGAATCATGGCTTTCATGCTGCGCCTCAGTCGGGGATGTGCACGGTGCCGATGCGTTCGGGAATGCCTGCGCGGCGCATCCACTCAATCAGCTCGCTGGTTTCAGGGTAGCGTGAACCAATTTCTAGCACGTAACTCAACACCAGCGGCAGATCATTGAGGTAGCTTGCTTTGCCGTCGCGGTGATTCAGACGCGCAAAAATTCCTAGTACTTTGAGGTGGCGTTGCAAGCCCATCAAATCAAACCATTGTTGGTAGGTTTGTTGGTCAACCGGCGGCAAAATACCTAAGGTAATCGCTTCTTTGCGGTAAGAGTCGACCCACCATTCGACCTGTGATTGCGGCCACACGATGTAGCAATCCCGCAATAATGACACCAAATCGTAAGTCGCAGGGCCGAGCACCGCATCTTGGTAGTCGATAATACCGGGGTTATTGTCGGGTGTGACCATCAGATTACGGCTGTGGTAATCGCGGTGGACAAACGCCACGGGCTGCCCAATCGCTGATTCGATCAGGTCTTCAAAGGTTTGTGCAATCAATTCGTGCGGAATGTCTGCATCACTGAAACCGAGATGGGTTTTTAAGAACCATTCCGGCATTAGCTCCATTTCACGGCGTAAAACCCGTTCGTTGTACGCGGGCAGGTTATCGCAATCGGCTTGTTGCAGGTGCAATAAGGCTTGCAGTGCATCGGCGTATAAATCTTTGGCGGTAGCCGGTGTTAGTTGGCTGAGGTAGCTGGTATTGCCAAGGTCTTCTAAGAGCAAGAAACCGTCGAACAAATTTTGTGCCAGCAATTGCGGGACGTGTACCTTGGTGGTGGCGAGCAGGTGCGTGACTTCCACAAATGGGTGGATGTCTTCCTTGTCGGGCGGTGCATCCATGCAGATGGCTGTGCCACCTTCGGTATTGCGAGCGCGGAAATAGCGGCGGAAGCTGGCATCCGCAGAAGCGGGTTCAAGCACGGCGTATTCCCAACCCGGCAGACTGTTGACCCACTGGGTTAATTGCTCAAGACGTGTATCTTGTGTCATAGACCTCGGCTGTTCCTGTCTCGTTGATAGGGTAGTAAAGAGTGTATCCTAACATGTGAGGCTTTCTGCAAATTGAACAATAAAATGGCGTATTACGAGACTAAAAATTAATATCAATTATTAATGATATAATCTATTTATTAGATTAATAGTTGCTCAATATATTGTTTTTTTGTAATTATTTTAATAAGTTATATATAATAAAATTATCGACAAGGTGTTAAGCTAAAAGTACATCAGGTTTTTGTATAAGGAGCTTGCCCCATGCCCTCATTCCCTCGATTGCTTAGAGTGTTGTCGAATCCCCCTGTATTAGGGACTGCCTTTTCTAGCACATTGCTATTGCTTTCATGTGGCGTATCCGCCGCAGCGACAGTGAATCAACCACCTACCGCTACATCTGTCACTGTCACGACGAAAGAAGACAGTAAAGCGGCAATCACGCTAAAAGGCGTTGATCCAGAAAAGAAAAAGCTTACGTATACGTTAGTTAGCCAACCGAGCCACGGTACGGTTGTTTTAGCGGGTAGTAAAGCGACGTATGTCCCCGCTGCTAATTATTTCAATACTGCCACGACTCCAGACAGTTTCACTTTTAAGGTGAACGACGGTACACAGGATTCTGTGCCAGCAACGGTTAAGGTTGTGGTAATCAGTGTGAATGATGTACCAACCGCACAGAATGCTAGTGCATCAACGGTGCAGGATACGGCGGTGGATATTGCGCTGATAGGGGCTGATGTGGAGGGTGATCCCCTAACTTACGTTCCTAGCAAGAGTAAGAAGGGCGGTACAGTAGTCGTGAAAAGTGGTAATACGGTCACGTATACGCCCAAAAAGGGTTATCTGGGAGCGGACAGTTTTACTTTCACTGCCAAGGATAGCAACAAAGGCGTATCCAAAGCGGCGACAGTTAGCATCACTGTGGCGGCAAAACCGCAGAATCTCTTACCAACCGCGAATGCAGGAGTCGACCAGACGCTTAACGAAAAAACGTTGGTCACGCTGGATGGCAGTGGCAGCAAAGACAGTGACGGTACGCTTGCTACTTATGCGTGGAAACAGACGGCGGGTACTACGGTGGCGTTGACGGGTGCAACGACAGCCAAACCTACGTTTACTGCCCCGGATGTAGCCGCTGATACGACCCTCACCTTTGAACTGACTGTGACCGACAATAAGGGTGCTATTGCGAAGGATACCGTCAGTATTCTCGTCAAAGCAGAAGGTATTTTAGTAAAACCAACACCTACAGGTAGACTCAATGATACTGGCATGACCAATTGTTTTGGTGACTCAATTAACATTACTTGTCCACATATTGGTTATTTAGGACAAGATGCAGAGTACGGACGTGATGCGATACAAGCGACTAATAACGACTATGACGGTTATGCTGGTTTTAGTTATACTAAAATAGACCGTAATGGTTACGCGCTTCCTGCTAATGCAACTCAATGGACTTGTGTTAAAGATAATGTTACTGGCTTAATTTGGGAAGTTAAGCAAGGTATTCCTAATGATACAATAGGTGATACTGGTTTGCATGATCCTGATGACAGATATACTTGGTACAATCCAAATAAAACTACTAATGGTGGTTCTAATGGTTATCTGTATCAACAGCCTAGAGGTGATACGCCAAGTAATATTTGTTTTAGATCTTCAATTGAATACCCAATTGATTATTGTAATACGAACGCATATGTAAATCGAGTTAATTTAAGTAGTTGGTGTGGTGCGTCTGATTGGCGTATGCCAACTGAGAATGAACTTTATAGCATTGTTGATTTAGGTAAAAATAAAGAATATCAGATTGATTCTAGGTATTTTCCTGACATTAGAGCTGGTGAAGTATCATATGGTCTTTATGATCACATATTATTTACTTGGTATTGGTCTTCATCTCCTTCATTTGGTGGGGTTTGGCCTAATACTGGCGATATTGACAATGCTTGGTATGTAGATTTTGATAGTGGCAACAGCAGTTCTGATAACAAACGCTTGAGTTTAAAAGTAAGATTAGTTCGTGGTGTTTTCTGATTTTTTAGTTATTGCTTTTATGCTTTGGAGTAAGGCTTATGTTTTTTTTTAAAAAGTTAATAATTTTTCTTGCCATGTCATGGTTTCCACTCATGGTGAATTCAAGTCAAATATGTAAATCTGACAATACTCTAGCTACTACTCCAACCAATCAATTTATTGATAACGGTAATGGAACAGTTACAGATAAAAAATCTAGTTTGATGTGGAAAAAATGTAGTGAAGGACAAAGTGGAAACGATTGTAGTGAAAATAGTGCTGTTACTTACAATTGGAAGGAAGCACTAGAAGAGATTTATAGAATTAATTCTAATGAAGGATTTGCTGGATATAAAGACTGGCGTTTGCCGAATATTAAAGAACTACATTCTATTATTGAGAAGCAGTGTCAAAGTCCAGCCATTAATTTAGAAGTATTTCCTTCTGAATCTATTGAGTTATCTGGTGGGTTTTGGTCATCATCGCCTAATACTTGGGGGGCAATATGGATGGCTTGGTTTGGCGGAAAGGGGTATGTTGATTTTCAACAAAAGCCTTACAGTTATAACGTTCGATTGGTTCGTGGTGGCAAGTAAATATACAATGTTTTTCACTTTAAGGAATATTGATAAAGTGAGAGCTACTGATGACAACATAGTTGATCGGTACTTATATTGAGTAATTGTAGAGATTTAGGTGTTATGTTAAAAATATTATGTATTTTGTTGGTGGCAACTCTGCCAGCACTGGTTTCTGCTGATTCAGTGATAACACCGAATGCAGCGGCAAGTACTAATGTGCAGTTATTCGGTGTTCATTCCCGTGGGATAGAAACAGCTAAATATGCCAGTAAAATAAAAGAGATTGGGGCAAAAGTGGTGCGCTTGCCCATTACTTGGCATTTGATGGAAGAAGCTGGAGCAGGGCAAACGGCTCAATGGTTTTGGAATGAATTGGATGCCGATATTGCTGCGATTGAAAAAGCGGGTGCAAAACCCATCCTACAAATGTCACAAACACCTTGTTGGGCTTCATCTGACCCAATGAAACGTTGTCAGGATGCGAATTATGATGGTTATCTGAAATACCCTCCCACCGACGTTAATAATTATGGCAAGGCATTTGCCCGTTTAGCACAACGTTACAAAGGTCGTGTATTGGCTTATGAGATTTGGAATGAGCCAAATTTTACAGGTAACTGGCTTCCGTATCGTGCGCGTCCATTAGCGAGTAATGATAATTATGGCTCTTTTATTGATTTAGCCGCCGCCGCACACTATACCAATTTGGTTAAAGCTACTTACAGCCGCCTAAAAGCAGCAGACCCTTCAGCCAAGGTATTGGCAGGTTCGATTGCAGGTGGGGATGTAGCCTATGTACAAGCAATGTATAAAGCAGGTATTAAGGGGTATTTTGATGCCCTTGCGATTCATCCTTATACAGATGTTTACCCAAATGGCAAAGATAGTTTTGGTCCAGATGAATGTCCGGTTGGGGTGCGTGAACCCAAGTTTTGGTGTTTCCAAGTAGGTGTTGAAAGCATCCGTAAGGCTATGTTAGCCGCAGGGGATGATAAACAAATTTGGTTTACAGAATTTGGTTTTGATAGTAATACCGACTGGAATGGATCAGGAGCAGTAGGTCAAGCAACACATCTAGATCGCGCTATTGCCCTAATCAAAAAATGGACTTTCGTTCCAGTTGCTTGCTGGTACGAATTAGTGGATAGAAATTCCACTGTCAATGAACGTGAATATCAATTTGGTTTATTTGATAGTAAACTAAATATCAAACCTGCTGGAAAAAAATTTAAAGAATTAATGAGTGGAACTAATAACAAACCAGTCTTGCTATCACCTATTGGAAACACTGCGACGAATATTCCATTTTTTTCTTGGCAATCTGTATTGGGAGCCAGTCAATACACACTTTGGGTTAATGAATATGCAACCCCTAATGTTCCCGGAAAAATTAATAAAACGTATACTCCAAAAACAGCTAATTGTACAAGTAATGGATTATGCACAGTTACGCCTAACGTCGTCTTTAGTAAAGCTAATGCTGAATGGTGGGTAACGGCAAAGCTCAGTAGTGGTTCATTCCTGAGTGATACGGGGGCATTTACCGTAACTGTTAGCGTTTTATCTCCCCAATTACTTAAACCAACGGGTAGTAATAATGTGAAACAACCGGTTTATCAATGGAAGCCTGCTCTAGGTGCAGAACGTTACTATTTATGGGTAAATCAGTATGGTGGGAGCACAGCAACGGATGATCTCGCAGGTGTAGTAAAGATAGAATTGACCAGTAAAGCAGCAAGTTGTACAACTGCCCTATGCCAATACAAACCCACTGTAAAGTTGGCAAGTGGTGGCGCTGAATGGTGGGTAACAGCAATTACCAAGACAGGTGAGCGAGCAGTGAGTCAGGGTATGTATTTTAGTGTTAAGTAATACTAGGAGTTTACAATGCTACTTATTACAGTAAAGCGATGGCACATACAGCTACTCTTGTTACTGACTTTGTGTGTGTTTTCTTTATCATCTATGGCGGTAGAGCCGTGGACTACTACTGCTTCGATTAATGTAACTGAACAGTCCCCCCTTACCCAAACGCACTAAATTTGCGACACTCCCCCGATGACCCAACAACTGAAAGACCACAGCCTCAAACAGCTTAACAGCCAGTACCTTGCCAAGCTCACGCCGGAGGAACTGCTGCACCTGTCGACCAAGTTGTTGCATGACCTGAAAGAAGCGCGGGAACAGATCAACCAAAACTCCAACAACTCCTCCAAACCACCCAGCAGCGGTTTCCCGTGGGAAACGTCACCCAAAACGGTGGCTTTGCCCGAAACAGAAGGGGTGGGTGCAGCCAGAGGAAAGCCAACCCCGGAACCAGAAGCTGTGGCGGGCACAAAGCCAGCCCAACCAGCCAAACGCAAAGCGGGTAAACAACCCGGCGCACCGGGTTATGGTCGGGTATGGCATCCGCCCATCAATGCAGACGAACACCATTACCCCAGCCGATGTGAAGCCTGTGGCAGGTCCCTGGATGCGGCTGTCTCCCGTATTTATACCGCCTATGACAGTGTGGACATCCAGTTTGGCACGGATGGGAACCCCGGACTGACCGTCATCACCACCCGCCACCACCTTCACGATAGCGTATGCACCTGCGGTCATGTGAGCCGCCATATCCCGCATCGCCAAGCTCCCGACCCGTTATACCCGGAGGTTGATGTGGGCGAGTGGCGGCTGATTGGGGGCAATCTGGCGGCACTTATTGTCCACCTACGGCTGCGCTCACGCTTGTCACTGCGTGGCACACAAGAACTGTTGCGGGAGGTGTTGGGCATTCCCCTAAGTGTCGGGGTGTTGCAGCAATGTTTTGAGGAAGCAGCCGCGAGTGCTTCTCCATTGGAAGATGCCTTGGTGGAAGGGCTGTTGGCAGAAGCCACCGCTGACGGCGGGGTGCTGTATATTGATGAAACCTCTTGGAAAGAGCGTGGCGAAGCCCTGTGGCTATGGACATTCGTCACCACCCTCAGCGTTTGTTTCTACGTAGGGCAGCGCACCATTGAAATGCTCGACAACGTGATTAGCCCCCACTTTGGGGGCTGGCTGATGAGTGATGGCTATGCCGCTTACCGCCACCACCCCAAACGCTTGCGTTGCTGGGCGCACCTGATCCGCAAAGCCCGTGGGCTGGCAGAATCACTGGACAAAGACGGGCGGACGTTTGGCAACTTCACCCTCGCTTGGCTGAGGGTATTACAGGACGACATTTACGCTTGGCGGGCAGCAGGCGGCACGGTGGGGACGCAAACCGACGTGATCCGTCAACGCCATCAGGCAAAACTCCTGGAATTCAGGGCATTATGCTTGATCCATGCCGTATCTGCCCATGACAAGACGGCGGCACTGGCGAAAGAGTTCATCAATGATTGGGATGCCATTTTCCGAATCCTTGACCACCCGTGGCTTCCCTTGACCAATAATGAGGCTGAGCGGGCGTTGCGCCATTGGGTGATCCTGCGCAAAACCAACCATGGCACAAAGAGTGCTACGGGGAGCCGTGCGTTTGCCATGCTGGCCAGCATCATCGGTACTTGCCGCAAACGTGGACAGTCTGCCTTGGCTTATCTTGCCAGTGTTATTACCGCTGCCCGCGCTGGCTTTGCCCTGCCCGCTTTACCGCAAGGGGTGGGGATGTGATCAATTACCGATTAATGGCAGTAATTTCCAAACTAAAAGCAATGGTCAAGCCATTGGCGTGGGGTGGGGAATTTGGTCAAATGGATATGTAAGATCATCTGTAAACTTTCAAACAACAGCAATTTATGAATTTCAAGTGCAAGCTTATGGAAGCGTAGCAAATAATATTTGGCCTATGATGGAGCTAAGGATTGATGATAAATTAATAAAAAACTTCATCGTTAATTCTAAATCTGTTGGTAATTATACTATTCGCACCGGCGTATCTTCAGGTGTGCATAACGTGACCATTGCATTTACAAATGATTATATGAACCCTCCAGAAGACCGCAATTTGTATGTGAATAATCTAAAAATTTTGACTCCAAGTGGGATATTTCCTTATCAAAGCGTGACTATTTTTGGATGGGGCGGGCTTAATTTCTTTGGGGCGGGCGCAACATGTCAAGGTACTGGTTGCCGTGTAATTGATGAGATTGTTAATGTCGGCGGCAACAATATAACAATTAATACTGTTTCAGTAGTGACAGCTTTAACGTTAAAAAACGGCAAATCTAGTTTTGTTTCCGTGTTGGATAATAAGCAAAACTATAAAAGTGTCAGTCTTGCGATGAAATATGCAATTAAGCGTGGTCTGAAGGTAACGTTAAAACCTCATGTGCAAATTTTTTCCCCTGGGTTGGGTTATGATATTGTGCCTGCCTCTATTCATAGTGGAGGTGATTACGGGTTTGTTCCTTATGACCCCAAAGCGTTTTTTGATGCAGTTGAACATAATCTGCTGATGCACGCGAAAATTGCTAAAGAAAATGGCGCTTGGCTCATGATGGTTGGTACTGAATTCGGTGGAAAACTTACAGGTGCGTATCAAGGAATTAATCATAATAATTGTTCGCGCTGGCACAGTATTATACAAAATGTGCGTAAGGCAAATTCAACACTAAAGTTAACTTACAGTGCAACATTTTCACACTGGGATTATTTAAGTTCTAACGAGGCAACACGAGTTTGTTTTTGGGATGCGTTAGATTACATTGGTTTAAATGCTTATGCGAATATGAATAACTTACCAATCGGTTCAAAATCAAACGATTTTTACAATAGAATGTTTAATAATGGTTTAAAAATCGAGCCTCAAATGACGGATGGTATTTCGGTAATAAGCAATGCTTTTAATTTAGAAAACTTCATGAAAAGTTATAATATTAAACAATGGTCGCCCAAGAGCTACATCGACTTTGTAACCGATGGCATTAATCAATGGCGTAAAGCCAAAGGTTTATCTGAGCTTAAAGTGATTTTAACTGAAGTTGGTACACCAAGTACAGAAGCCGTGTATCGTTTTTGGGGGAACCATGGCGACAATACGGTTATTGATTTTTATGGTCAAGCGGAAGGTTGGGATGGCTATTTAAAATCTTTGCGAGATGATCCACGGATTGAGGGTATTAATATTTGGGGTTTAGAACCCTTTCATGAACGAAGTGATACAAATAGTGTTACATGGCTTAGAGACTATGACTTTAATGGTAAGCCTGCGGAGAAAATAATATGCAAATGGTTTTCAAAAAACAAAGCACCTTTATGCAAATCCTAATGGCAGTTCTCTGCTTAGTTGTTGTAGTGCTAGGAAGTCCTGCCTATGCTGCAATTACAGCTTCAGTGTATGAGATTAGTGGGGATAAGAATACGGTTGCTTTAGGTCAAAAAATTGTATTTTCTACTAAAGTTGCAGTTAATCAATCATTTAATGGCCGTTTCCAATTTAATTTGCGTAAACGTGATAATAAGCAGGATTTTCAAATATCTTCGGTAGCAGTGTCGTTTGTGGCTGATAAGTTAAGTACGCAGCAAGTGAGCTATTTGTTACCTAAGAGTTTACCTGATGGTACATATGATTTGAGTGGTGCTGCATACTTTAATAATCCATGGTCGAAGGTGGGTGAGTCAATTCGTACTGTTACTGTGAAAGCCAAAGTATTTTCAATAAATGCTGTTACACCAAAACCTGTTCTTATTTGGAAGGATGAGTTTACCTCAAACCTGAATGCGTGGGTTGATCATGATTTTTGGGAGACGGTTCCGGGTGGGCGTCTCCATAATAACGGTGCAGTGTGGTTTCCAATTCCAGCGGGTAACTTGGGGCTCTTTGGGAATTCCCGTGGAAGCCACAACATGTAGTATCATGAGGAAAACCGAGCACCCCTAGCGAGGATCCCCCATGAACAGTAGCCTGCAAATCCCGCTTGATCTCCCCAACGTCCGTTTACAGTCGAGTTCCCATGACGCACAGGGCAATTTCATTCTGGAAGTGGAAAGTAGCCTTTCATTCACGAAGTGTCGTTGCTGTGGGCACAAGATTACCGAATTCCATGGCTACGACCGACCGATCCGTTTGCGCCATTTGCCGATTCTGGGGCGTGATGTCTGGATTGAAATCCGCCCCAAACGTTACCGCTGCCGCCATTGCGAAGGTGACCCGACCACTACCCAGACGCTGGAATGGTATGACCCACGCAGCCCGCATACCCGTGCTTTTGAGGACTGGCTGTTGAAGATGTTGGGCAATTCCACCGTCATGGATGTCAGCCGCCGCTGTGGTGTCAGCTATGGTGAGGTGGAAGGGGTGCTGAAACGTCGTGTCAGCACCCAAGTGGATTGGTCTGGTTTTAAGCAATTACGCACCTTGGGCATTGATGAAATCGCCCTGAAAAAAGGCCATAAGCACTATGCCGCGATTATCAGCTCACTGGATGATCATGACCGTCCGCAGGTGTTGGCTGTGTTGCCTGACCGTCTCAAAGAAACGGTAGCTGCCTTCCTGCGCAGCATTCCTGAACACCTGCAAACCACCGTGTGCGGGGCATGTTGTGACATGAACGAGGGTTTTGCCAATGCCGTCCGGGAAACCTTGCCCAAGGTCGCTATCGTGGTAGACCGTTTCCATGTCGCACAATACTACAACCGGGAGGTGGACAATTTCCGTAAGCAGACCTTGCAGGAACTCAAACAAACACTTTCGGCAGATACCTACGCTACCTGTAAGGGGACACTCTGGCTGTTCCGTCACCACTACTGGTCATTGACCGCAGAACAGCGTGGGCAACTGGAAGAATTTCTGCTACTCGCCCCTGAGTTGAAAGATGCTTGGCTACTGCGTCATGAACTGAACCTGCTATTTGAACAGGAACAAACCAAGGCACAAGCCCAACAACAACTACAAGACTGGAAGGCCAAGGTTAAAGCATCAGGGCTGGCCTGTTTTGACAAATTCCTCAACTTGCTGGAAACATGGCAGGATGGCATCACCAACTACTTTGAAGATCGCAACACCTCCGGTTTTGTCGAAGGCATGAACAACAAGCTGAAAGTCATCAAGCGCCGCTGCTATGGGTTGTTGGATGTGAAGCGTTTCTTCCAACACATTCAGGTGGATCTGGCATTTTCAAGGAAGCAACCAGCATGAGGCTAACACTACATCTGGTGGCTTCCACGGGAATTCCCAAAGAGCCTAACTTGGCTAGTTTATCGGGTGGGCAACTTTACCTAAAAAATCGCAAATGTAAAAATTTACAGAATGCTCCAATGTGTGGAGCTGAATTAACCACATGGAATTCCTTTAAAACGTTTAAGCATGGAAAAATTGAAGCTAGAGTCAAAATTCCGGGTAATGCCGATGGTTTCCCTGCTTTTTGGCTATTAGGAAATGGAACGGGTAATCAAGGTTGGCCCAAAGGTGGTGAAATTGATATTTTTGAATTCGTGAATAATGGTAAGGATAATGGAACTCCTTTTTTTACAACACACTGGTATGGAGTTAATTGCAGTTGGGGACACTGCATGAAATCTTATGCGTCACCTGCTAAAATAGCCAATTATACTAAAGACTTTCATATCTGGAGCTTCACCCGTAATACGAATGAAATAAATGTTTCTATTGATGGAAAATTATGGTCACGAATTACACGCCAAGACTTAGCAGCTATCGGTGGGAACTATGATGTTATCTTCAACGAACCAATGCACTTGCGGCTTGACCTTTCTAGTGGGGGAGAATGGGCTAATGATAAATCTCGTGCTGCTCAGGAAGGTGATTTGATCTTTGATTATGTCCGAGTTTGGAATGATAACTGATTAATAATTGGAAAAGATAGTTTTCAACTAATTAGAAAATTATAACAATTGTTGCAATTGAAATAATAAAAGGGTGTGGTCTCCACACCCTTTTATTAGACGCAAAGTTTATTTGTTTTCGCGGAAGTCGATCAAGTTGTCAACCACGCTTGGGTCTGCCAGTGTGGACGTATCGCCCAGACCGTCAATTTCATTCGCAGCAATCTTACGCAGAATACGGCGCATGATTTTGCCAGAACGGGTTTTCGGCAAGCCCGGTGACCACTGAATGATATTGACCTTCGCAATCGGGCCGATTTCCTTGCGCACCAAATTGTTCAGCTCGACCTTCAGCTCATCCGTGCCTTCTTCACCTGCCATCAGGGTGACGTAAGCGTAGATGCCTTGACCAGTCAGTTCGTGCGGGTAGCCAACGACTGCCGCTTCAGCGACTTTCGGGTGCAGTACCAGCGCGGATTCGATCTCCGCAGTACCCAGACGATGCCCAGAAATGTTGAGTACGTCATCGACGCGCCCAGTGATCCAGTAGTAACCGTCTTCGTCACGACGTGCGCCGTCGCCCGTGAAGTAGTAACCCTTGAACATGGCGAAATAGGCTTCATAGAAACGCTTGTGGTCGCCGTACAAGCTGCGCATCATGGAAGGCCACGGACGCTTGATCGCAAGGTTGCCGACCGCTGGGTTGCCTTCGATTTCGTTGCCTTGGTCGTCCAGCAAGCAAGGCTCTACGCCGAAGAACGGGTTAGTGGCAGAACCCGGTTTCAATGGGGTTGCACCCGGCAGTGGGGTCAGCATGTGTGCGCCAGTTTCAGTCTGCCACCATGTGTCAACGATTGGGCAACGACCTTTACCAACGACGCGGTGATACCATTCCCACGCTTCTGGGTTGATGGGTTCGCCAACAGTGCCGAGGAGGCGCAGTTTGTCTAATTTAGCCGCTTCTACGAACTTGTCGCCTGCGCCCATCAGCATACGGATAGCGGTTGGCGCAGTGTAGAACGTGGAAACATTGTGCTTGTCGCACACTTGCCAGAAACGCCCAGCGTCTGGGTAAGTGGGGATGCCTTCAAACATCAACGAGGTTGCGCCATTTGCCAATGGGCCGTACACGATGTAAGAGTGACCTGTGACCCAGCCCACGTCCGCCGTACACCAGTACACTTCGCCGTCTTTGTAGTCGAATACGGTTTTGTGGGTCATCGCCGCTTGCAGCAAGTAGCCGCCCGTGGTGTGCAATACGCCTTTAGGCTTGCCAGTTGAGCCGGAGGTGTAGAGGATGAAGAGTGGGTCATCCGCTTCCATCGCTTCAGCAGGGCAATCCGCAGATGCGTCTGCTAATGCGTCGTGATACCAGATGTCGCGCCCTTCGTTCCACTTCACTGGATCGCCGCCACGTTTGACCACGATACAGGTGTGTACGGTTGGGCATTGATCCATCGCTTTGTCAGCATTGCCTTTCAACGGGACTTTTTTGCCGCCGCGCATGGATTGGTCAGAAGTAATCACCAAACCGCATTCGGAATCTTGGATACGGTCACGCAGTGCATCAGGGGAGAAGCCGCCAAACACGATGGAGTGCATGGCGCCGATACGGGTACAGGCCAGCATGGCTACTGCTGCTTCAGGAATCATCGGCAGGTAGATGGAAACGCGGTCGCCTTTTTTGACGCCTCGGCTTTTCATCACGTTAGCGAATTTGCAGACTTCTTCGTGCAGTTCGCGGTAAGTGATTTTACGATCTTCGTTCGGGTTGTCACCTTCCCAGATGATGGCTACTTGGTCGCCACGGGTTTCAAGGTGACGGTCGAGGCAGTTGTAAGAAACGTTGAGCTTGCCGCCGATAAACCAGTTGATGTGCAGGTCTTCTTGCTCGAAGCTCCAATCTTGCACCTTGTCCCACTTTTGAAACCAGGTCAGGTACTGCTCGGCTTGCTCGCCCCAAAAAGCATCCGAGTCATTCATGGAACGCGCATACATGGATGCGTATTGCTCGGCATTGATATTGGCTTGCGCGGCAAATTCGGCAGGCACTGGGTAGGCTTTCATATCAGACATTATTGTTGACTCCTCGTTCTAGCTAGTCGGTGTAGTGATGACTTCTATGGTGCTGTCATGGGGATAACCCCCTTATTATTAGGCTCTATCTTTATACAATCTGCGCTGACTGTCCAGCAATGCGGCTCGAAAAAAATAAGATTGTCGACACTTTAGATTTTTTCCAATCCATCGCGGATCAATGGCTGCATCGCAGTCAGCAAACTCTTGAACATTGTGGGGTTTTGTTGCTCCTCTTTCGCGAGTAACTCTTTCATGTGTTGGCGTTGTGTCGGCATGTCAAAACACATCGGACAGTTCTCGACAATAACCGGCAATTCAGCCGCTTTAGCGAAATCAGCCGTTTGACGTTCCCGTACCATCACCAAGGGGCGAATCACCCGCAAATCCCCAGCATCTATGCGGTAGTGTGCCTTCATTGTTTTCAGTTTGCCACCGTGAAACGCTGACATTAGAAAACTTTCCGCCAAATCATCCAGATGTTGCCCCAGCGCTAACACGTTGTAACCGTGTTCGCGTGCAGTGCGGTACATCAAGCCGCGTTTCATGCGTGAGCAGAAAGCACAGTAGGAATCGTTGTCCATGTGCGTTTCGGCGAGTTTCATGATGGGTTCGCGCACGAAATGGTAGGGAATACCCAACGCCGCCATGTACGGAATCAACGGCGAGGGGTCGAAACTCCCGGATTGCGGGTCAATCGTGACCGCAGCAAACTCAAAGCGAATCGGCGCGTGCCGCTGGAAGTGGTTAAGCAAATGCAGCAATGCCAGCGAATCCTTGCCGCCGGATACGCCTAACAGGATGCGATCACCCTCGCGAATCAGTTGGTATGCGCCGATGGCTTTGCCGACTTTACTCAGCAGGGATTTAGGTGGTTTGACAAATTCATTCATAGCATGAACATAAACGATTAGCTGCGAATATGCTACCCATCATATTGCGCCTACTTTAGCTAACGCTAAATCAAGTGCATTATAAATTGCGCAGTTCCTTCCGCAAAATCTTGCCCACATTGCTTTTCGGCAACGCCGTCACAAACACGATTTGTTTCGGGCATTTGTAGGCGGAAAGCTCGTGGCGGCAATATGCGGTGAGTTCTTCCAGTGTCAAACGGTCATCTTTTTTCACCACGAAGGCTTTGACCACTTCGCCGGAATGCTCGTCTTTGATACCAATGACACCCGCTTCCAGCACCTTAGGGTGGCTCGCCAGCACGTCTTCGACCTCATTCGGATACACATTGAAACCGGATACCAGCACCATATCCTTGAGCCGATCCACCAGCTTGATGAAACCGCGCTCGTTCATGACGGCTACATCGCCCGTGCGCAGCCAATCACCCGACATGACGTTGGCGGTTTCATCGGGGCGCTGCCAGTAACCCTGCATCACTTGGGGGCCGCGTACCCACAATTCACCTGCTTCGCCCACCTCCAACTCATTACCGTCCAAGTCGCGAATCGATACGTCGGTGGAGGGAATCGGCAGCCCAATCATGCCGTTGTAATCGGTCAAATCCACTGGATTGATGCACACCGCAGGCGAGGTTTCGGTCAAACCGTAGGCTTCCAGCAAGGTCATACCCGTCAAGGCTTTCCAGCGTTCTGCCACCGATTTTTGCACTGCCATACCCCCGCCCAACGCAATTTTCAGGCGTGAAAAATCCACTTTGCTGATATTGGGCTGATTGAGCAGCGCATTGTAGAGTGTGTTAACTCCGGTGATGAACGTAAACGGTTCATGCGCCAAGTCTTTGATGAAGGCAGGAAAATCACGCGGGTTGGTGATCAATACGTTTTTAGCACCCATTTTCAGCGCAAACATCGCATTCGCGGTCAGCGCAAACACATGGTAAAGCGGCAGGGCAGTGATGAAAATTTCCTTGCCAGCCACCAAATCTGCCGTTGTCCACGCTTCGGCTTGCAGCATATTGGCAATCATATTGCGGTGGGTGAGTACTGCGCCTTTGGCAACACCGGTTGTGCCGCCAGTGTATTGCAGGAATGCCGCGTCTTCATGGTGCGGATTGGCATCTTTGAAATGGGCGACGTGCTGTTTGCCGATAGCCAGCGCTTGATTGAAAGGGGTTGCTTCCGGCAGTTGGAAAGCAGGCACTAGCTTTTTCACATACTTAACCACCGCATTCACCAGCAGCGCTTTGGGGAAGCCCAGCAAGTCGCCGATTTCGGTGGTAATAATGGTTTTGATGCCGACCTCATCCATCACGTCTTCCAGCGTGTGCGCAAAATTGGCGAGGATCACGATGGCGGTTGCACCAGAATCCTTCAATTGGTGTTCGAGTTCGCGGTCGGTGTACAGCGGGTTGGTGTTGACCACGACTAAGCCCGCCCGCAATGCACCGAACAGTGCAATTGGGTATTGCAGCAAATTCGGCATCATCAGCGCAATCCTGTCGCCCGCTTTCAACCCCGCGCCGTGGATCAGGTAAGCGGCAAATTGTTGGGTTAGGCGGTCAACGTCCGCATAACTCAACACCTTGCCCAAATTGCTGAAGGCAGGGCGGTCGTGGTATTGCGCGACGCTTTGCTGGAACAGGTCAACCAGCGAACGGTATTGATGCGTGTCTATTTCTGCCGGAACGTGTTTTGGGTAGCTTTGTAGCCAGCGTTTGTCCATTTATGTCTCCTCCAGAAACAGATCTGTCATCAGGGCGTGATCGGGGTTAACCGCATAGTGCGTGAAATCCGTCACCCCAGCCTGCGTTAGCACGTCTTCATCGAGGTAAAAATTGCCAGTATGGGTATATGCCGCTCGTTTAAAAATAGCAATGGCAGCATCCGCCACAATATCTGGCTTGCGGCACATGGCGGGTTGTACTGTGTCGCCCAGCATTTGCATGGCAGCGGTCAAAATCACCGTGCGTGGCCAGAGCGCATTGACTGCCACCCGTCCCCGAAACTCTTCTGCCATACCCAATACGCACATACTCATGCCGTATTTCGCCATTGTGTACGCAAGGTGATCTTTAAACCATTTCGGATGCATCGCTAGCGGCGGGGAAAGCATGAGGATGTGCGGATTCGCCGCTTGTAGCAAGTACGGCAAGCAGGCTTGTGACACAGCGAATGTGCCGCGAGCGTTCACTTGTTGCATCAGGTCAAAACGTTTCAGTGGCGTGTCCAACGTACCACTGAGGCTGATGGCGCTAGCGTTATTCACCAGTATGTCGATGCCGCCGAAGGTGGCGACCGTTTGTTGCACAGCGGCTTGGATTTGCGCGTCGTCCCGGATGTCGACAGCGAGCGGTAAAGCGTTGCCGCCAGCAGCTTCGATCTCGGCAGCCGCGCTGTAGATTGTGCCGGGTAGTTTAGGATTTGGTTCGGTGGTTTTCGCGGCGATGACGATGTTTGCGCCTTCGCTAGCAGCTTTGAGCGCAATCGCCAAGCCAATACCGCGACTGCCGCCGGTGATGAATAAGGTTTTGCCGTGTAGGGTATCCATACGTCAGTTCCTTAGCGGTTTGCCGGTTTCGAGCATGTGGCTGACCCTCGCCAGCGTGGCGGGGTTGCGGACGATTTGCATGAAATGCTGGTGTTCCAATGCCAGCAAATCGGTTTCACTCAAGGTATCGGTTATGTCAGTGTCACCGCCGCTGAGGACTGCCGCGAGTGTGTTGGCAATCACGGCATCGTAAGGCGTGGCTTTGCCTTGTGCGACAAAATCGTTGACTGCCATTTCCATCGCGACGCGGGCGGTTGCACCGGGGAGGTGGAATACTGGCGGTTCAGGTGGCTGATAGTTTGCCACCATGGTAAGGGCGTGGGCTTTCGCGTCTGCCAGCAAGCGGTCGCGGTTCATGGTGATACCGTCGGTTGGGCGCAGGAATAGGTAATCTTTGGCTTCTTGCGCGGATTTGGCAACGGTGGCGACGCTGATGATTTCAAAGCATTTCAGCACCGGTGGCAGGAAACCGCCGGGGCGTTTGCGGAAGCTGCTCCAACGGTGCAGCATTTCCTTACAGCCGCCCCAACTGGGGATCAGCCCAACGCCCGTTTCTATCAGCCCGATATAGGTTTCAGCATGGGCTTGCACGGCATCGCAATGCAGCAAGATTTCGCAGCCACCACCGAGCGCCATGCCGGAGGGGGCGCCGACCACGGGGAAGGGAGCGTATTTGAGCGTTTGGTAAATACGCTGACCCGCACGCACGATATTATCCACTTCATCCCAACCACCGAGTTGCGCGGCAAAGACCAGCAAACCGAGGTTTGCGCCTGCGGAGAAATTGCTGCCTTCGTTGTAAATCACCAGCGCTTGGTGATTGTTGGGGATGAAGGCGATGCTTTCTTCAATCAGCTCCAGAATTTGCGGGTCGAGCGAATTCATTTTGCTGTGGAATTCAAGGCAGGCAACGCCATCGCCGATGTCCCAGAGGCTGGCAGCATCGTTTTCCAAGAGTGGTGTGGTGTGGCGTTTGAGATCGGCGAGGAGGAGGACTCCGGCGGGGCGTTGCAGCGGAGTATATGTGCCATCGGGTTGAAGATAGAAGGTTTCGCCTGCTTCATGCCGATAAAACCCCTGTTCACGCGCCTTTTCCAACAACGGCGGAATCTCCATCCCCTCCGCCGCCAACCGCTGTGCAAACGCCGCTACCCCCAACTGGTCAATCAGCTCAAACGGCCCCAACCTCCAGTTGTAGCCCAGTTTCATCGCAGTATCGACGGCACAAATATCATCAGCAATGTCCGGCACAAGCGCGGCGGCATAACGCAGGGTTTGCGACAGCACTCGCCACGCATACTGCCCGCCCTTGTCGGGGTGGGAGACCAGTGCTTGCAAGCCCCCGTCACGGCTGGCTTTCACACTGTCCAGTTTGGCAGCTTGCGATACACTGTATTCACCCGTTTGCAAGTTAATGGATTCCTTGACCTTTTCGCCACCGTCGCGGTTAAGGCGATAGAATCCCCCTTTGCCTTTGCGCCCGGTGTAACCCGTGTCGATCATGGTTTGGATGACGGGCGGAATGTTGGCTTTTTCCAGCAACGCATCACCCGCTGGCAAGCTGTGTTTCATGCTGTGCATCAAATGCGGCATCAGGTCGATACCCACCAAATCGGATAAGCCGAACACGCCCGTTTTGGGAATACCCATCGGTTTACCGATCACGGCATCGGCTTCTTCCACGGTTAAACCTAGTGCGATAGCTTCGTGGATGGCGGTTTGTATCCAGAAAATGCCGATGCGGTTGGCGATGAATCCGGGTGTGTCATTGGCGGTGACGACACCTTTGCCGAGTTTGTGGTCGCAGAAATAGCTGATTTTTGCCAGTGCATCTTGATCAGTTTGGGCACGGCTGACGATCTCCAATAAACGCATGTAACGCGGTGGATTGAAAAAGTGGGTGATCATGCAATGCGCGGCGAAATCATCGGGCAGCCCTGCAATCAGTTCGTGCAGGGGAATGGAGGAGGTGTTGGAGGAAACTACCGCATCGGCGCGGCGTACTGTGGCGAGTTTGCGGTACAACTCCTGTTTGATGGCTAGATTTTCGACGATGGCTTCGATGATCCAGTCGCAATCACGTAAGGCTGCCAAGTGGTCGTCGATATTGCCGGGGGTGATCAAGCGGGCGTTTTTAGGGTGCATCAGCGGTGCGGGGTCAGCTTTCAGCAGTTTGTCGAGGGTGGGGGTGGTGATGTCGAGCAGCAGCACGGGGATTCCGGCGTTGGCGATATGGGCGGCAATGCCTGCACCCATCACGCCTGCGCCGATGACGGCAACTTTGTGGATGTCCATTAGAGCGCCTCCAGAATAGTGGCGATGCCTTGCCCTCCGCCGATGCATTGGGTGGCGAGGGCGAATTGCTTGCCTTCACGCTTGAGTAGAGCTGCGGCCTTGCCAGTGATACGTGCGCCGGTTGCACCGAGTGGATGCCCTAGCGCGATTGCGCCGCCGTCGAGGTTGATTTTAGCCGTATCCAAGCCGAGGTCGCGGATGCAGGCGATGGATTGTGAGGCAAAGGCTTCGTTGAGTTCGATAATGTCGAGGTCGGCGACGCTGAGTCCGGCGCGTTGCAGGGCTTTCTGGGTGGACAGGATCGGCCCCAGCCCCATGACTTCGGGGGCGCAGCCGGAAATGGCAATGCTGCGGATGCGGGCGAGGATAGGTAAGCCGTGCGCTTGGGCGAAGTCTTCGCTGCATATTAGGGTGGCGGATGCGCCGTCGGTGAGCGGCGAGGCTGTTCCGGCGGTGACAGTGCCGTGGGTGTCGAAGGCGAGTTTCAGGCCAGCCAAGGCTTCCTGCGTGGTGTCGGGGCGGATGCAGCCGTCTTGGGTGACGTTGCCGACGGGGATGATTTCAGCGGCAAGTTTGCCAGCGGCTTGCGCGGCGGCGGCTTTTTGCTGGCTGGTGACGCTGAAGGCTTCTTGTTCCTCGCGGGAAATGCGGTAGCGTTTGGCGATGTTTTCGGCGGTCTGCCCCATGCTAATGTAAGCGGCGGGAAGTTCGGCGTAGAGCTTGGGGTTCGGGGAGGGATTGAAGCCAGTCATGGGGATACGGGTCATGGATTCGACTCCGGCGCAGATGAAGGCGTTTCCGGCATTCATCTGGATTGCGCCTGCCGCTTGGTGGATGGCTTGCATGGATGAGCCGCAGAAACGGTTGACGGTGACACCGCCGACGGCTTGCGGCAAGCCTGCCATTAGCACAACCAGCCGCGCCATGTTGAAGCCTTGCTCACCTTCGGGGAAGGCGCAGCCGAGGATTAGGTCTTCGATGGCGTTGCCGTCAACGCCCGTCCTAGCGAGCAAACCGACCACAGCGGCGGCGGCAAGGTCGTCGGGGCGGACTTTGGCAAACGCGCCCTTGTGGGCGGTAGTAAAGGGAGTGCGGGCGTACCCGGCTATCACAACGCTCTTCATGCTTGCTCCTCCATTGGTACGGTTTTATTTTGCTTGTTATATCTGATGGTAGGACTCGGAATTAGTTGCGTCAAATCAATGTGCTGTTTGTGGTGTTAAGTGTTGGACGGACGCAGCATTTCGATGTGCAGAATGCCTTCTTCGAGGTAGGCGTCGCCCACGGTTGCAAAACCGAGATTTTCGTAAAAGGGTTGGAGGTAGGATTGGGCGCTGATGCGGATGGCTTGAGCGGGGTATTGCGTGGCGATGTGGGCGATGGCGATTTGCATGATGTGTTTGCCTAGACCAAGGCGGCGGTAGGCTTGGGTGGTGAGCACTCTGCCGATGGCGGGTTCGGGGTATTTTTCGCCGGGGTCGACGACGCGCAAGTAGGCGGCCAGGTTGCCGTCGTGCAGGGCTGTGAGATGCCAGCAATGGGTGTCGTGGTGGTCGGCATCGACGCAGCAAATTTGCTGTTCTTCGACGAATACGGTTTGGCGGGCGACCATGATGGCGTGGTAGGCGTGGGTGGAGAGCGTTTCTAGTCTGTTCCAGTGGAATTCGAGGTTGTTCATTGTGGTGCGTCCAATTGAGATTAGGTTGTGTATACTTGCCTTACACCCGTAAACCGTAGCCTATGCCATGACCCACAGTAGCCTTCCGCTCAAATTGCCGATTGGTCTTCAGAATTTTGACGGCATCCGTCAGGATGACTATTTGTATGTGGATAAAACGCAAATCATCCATGATTTGGTGACGACGGGGCGTTATCACTTTTTGGCACGTCCGCGTCGCTTTGGCAAGTCGCTGATGCTGTCGGTGATTAAGCACCTGTACCGTGGGGATCGAGAGCTGTTCAAGGGGTTATGGATTGAATCGCGTTGGGATTGGGCAAAAACGCGCCCCGTACTGCATCTTTCGCTCAATGACATTGGGTTCAAAACCCTAGGGTTGGAAGCGGCTTTACTCTCAGAATTGCAATTACAGAGCAGTCAGTGGGGCATTCAATTGCAGGAGGAAGGTATTGCGCGTCAGTTCCGTGAGTTGTTGCGCAAGTTGGCACATCAACAAGGCAGCGTGGTGGTGCTGATTGACGAGTACGACAAGCCATTGACCGATTATTTGGATGATATTGCGCAGGCTCAAGCTAATCAGCAATTATTGAAAGCGTTTTATTCCATCCTGAAAGACAGCAGCGTACATATCGAGTTTCTGATGATGACGGGGGTATCGAAATTTAGTCAGGTATCCATTTTCTCTGACCTGAATCATTTGAAAGACATTACGCAGCATCCGCGTTATGTGGCGTTGACGGGGTATACGCAACAGGAAGTTGAGCTGTATTTTGGTGAGCGCATTGCGGAATTGGCGCAGCAGAGTAAACGCAGTGTTGAGGCACAACTTGCGCTGATCCGTGAATGGTATAACGGCTACAGTTGGGGGCAGGATGTTAAGCTCTATAACCCGTTTTCGTTGATGTCTTATTTGGATACGGGGCAGTTTAATAATTACTGGTTTTCAACGGGAACGCCAACATTTTTGCTCAAACTGATGCGGCAGAAGTGGCTTTATGAGGTGGATGAAGTAGAGGTGGATGAGCTGGCTTTTGCGGCTTATGACCTGACGGATTTGCAAGTGTATCCGGTGCTGTTTCAGACGGGGTATTTGACTATTAAACAACAGAATGAATTCAATGTGTATCGACTTGGCTACCCGAATCGGGAAGTTAAGGAGTCGATGCTGCGTTATTTGATTGCCGAAATTCAGCATACCGAAGCGTCTATTGGTACGCCAATGGTGTTGCAACTGCGTCAAGCGTTTTACCAGAATGACATGGATAGTTTGATTCGGATTATCAATAGCATTTTCAGAAACATCCCGTCTCAGATTTTTATCGCAGAAGCAGAAAGCTATTACCATAGCCTGATTTATCTGGTGTTTTTCTATCTGGGGCAATATGCCGAAAGTGAAGTTAATACCAATAATGGACGGTTGGATTGTGTGGTGAAAACCGATACTCATATTTATGTGATTGAGTTTAAGCTGAATAAGAGTGCAGAAGCGGCTTTGCAGCAGATTAGGGACAAAGGTTATGCTGAGAAGTATCTGATGGATGCTCGGCAGAAGGTGCTGCTGGGGGTTAATTTCAGCAGCACCGATAAGGCAGTTAAGGATTGGGATACTGATTTTATTATTTAATAATCAGTGGCTTGTAATTGGTTTATTTGGTTGATATTTCGAGTTTTATTATGTTTTTTGTTTGCCAGTAATCGCATCTATGTATATCAGACCTTTTGTTTGAGCTGCTTTGATTTTTCTATCAATCATTTCAGGAAAGCTTATGAGTCCTTCTAAGGTTATTATTAAGTCACCACCATCTATAAATACTGTTTTTATTGCTTTTCCTGCTACTAGAGAGTTAATTACATTTTTGCTAAATCCGTGGATTGAAATAAAAAACCGCGCCCATACATTTTTCCTTCAATTTTTCCGGCAAATTGATATACTGCCTCATTTGCAATAGCTTTTTCTTGCCACTTGGCTTCAATGATATAATGCTCACCATCGTATTTTAGTGAGCCGTCAATCTGTTCTCCATTCACACGATAAGGTTCTGTTACCTCTAACGAGGAGATCTTGCAAAGTGATTGAAGAATTTCTTCGAGAACATATCCGCGTTTAGCACCGATAACCTCGCTTTGTAGTAAAGAAATGAATTTTGTTTTCAGTTCGGGAAGTGTTGTTGACGGTACTTTAGTCGCTGCTTCTTTTCGTGCTTGTGCTTTACGTCGCTCTTGAATTTTGTGATCTCGTATTTCTTGTAGTTGTTTAAGATGAGTGATAGATCTCTCAGCTTCTGTTTTGTCAAGTTTTCCAAGTTTTTCAAAGTAGTACGGGTCAAACTGTTGCCAGTTAACTAGTGACTGAAGCATTGCCCGATATTGGCCTAAGCCTTCATCAGGCTTTGTACTTAAATAGGTGAACATGTTGTCTACGATTTGATAACGATGTAATGTCTTGTGATCTCCAAGAGCATCAATATCTGACTTTGTACAACTGTTGTTCCGAAAAAATGTCACTATATCATCTTTAGGCCATAAAACCTTTAGAATACAGTCTCTCATTGAAAGTTTTATGTCGTTTGGAAATGTCATGGGGATCATTGATTTTCGTGGTTAATGAGTTATATGTATATTCTAAGTCTAACAGGATATGCAAATTCTCTCTATCCTATTCAATAGGAATTTTTCACATGGCTTGAGGCTATGTCTATACCTGAGAAGTATCGTAATACTATTTAAAAAATCTGAAATTAGTAAATTACTCAATTTTTGCCAATACTACCTTTGCATTTTCGTAATCCTGCGCAATTTGCCGAATCTTTCCATCTCGCTGCAAAAATAGCGACGGGAAGCTGTTTCCTCCAACCTTCCGTGCCAGCATCATATCCGCTAACAATGCCTGCTGAGTCGCTTCCGCATTCAAAGCAAGCGCGAAAGCATCCGTATCTAGCCCAACTTGCTGTGCCAGTGCGCACAAAGTATCGGTATCGGATGGATTTTGTGCGTGTTGGTAATAGGCATTCTGAATCGCGTGGATCATAGCGATTTCGCAATCACGCCCCTGTTCACGTGCCAATAGCACAGCACGGCAAGCCGGATAGGTGGAACGGCGCGGCTGACACTGCTCCCAAAAATCAAAGTTGAACACCGTCCCCGGTACAGTCTGAATGATCTTATGCCACTGATCTTGTACATAGGCGCGAGTTTCCAGCGGCATCGGTTGATCAGAATCGGGCGCAAGCCCGCCGAGTACGTATTGCACCCGAATATCGACGGGTAGTTGTTGCTGGATTTGCTCCCAGACAGGGCGGAAGGCATAACACCAACTACACATTGGGTCATGGATGTAATAAAGAGTAGCTGTGACAACCATACAAAAGCACCTGAAAAACAATTTTCCTTTATACTATTTTTATCAGAAAGATGCCTTTAAGGAGAACCATGCGTGAGTGCGCTTTACCCACCAATTCGTGACAATGGACATTTCTACTTGCCAGTGGATGATGTACATGAACTTTATGTGGAAGAATGCGGCGTGCCGGATGGTTTGCCCGTGGTCTTCCTACACGGCGGCCCCGGTTCGGGCTGTGAGCCGTGGCATCGGCAATTTTTTGATCCTAACCGTTACCGCATTATCTTGTTTGACCAGCGCGGTTGTGGGCGTTCGCGCCCTCATGCGTCGTTAGAGCGCAATACGACGTGGGATCTGGTGGCGGATATGGAGCTGATCCGCGAAAAACTGGGCATTGATCAGTGGGTGCTGTTTGGCGGTTCGTGGGGTTCGACGCTGGCGTTGGCGTATGCTGAAGCGTATCCGGCGCGGGTTAGTGGGATGATTTTGCGCGGTATTTTCCTGTGCCGTCAGGCGGATATTGATTGGTTTTACCAGTTGGGGCAGGGCATTGAACGTATTTACCCCGATTACTGGCAAGATTACCTCGCGCCGATTCCTGAAGCGGAGCGCGGCGATATGGTAGCGGCGTACTATAAGCGGCTCATTGGTGATAACGAAATTGCGCGGATGCAGGCGGCGAAAGCATGGTCTACGTGGGAAGCGCGTTGCGCGAACTTGCAACAAAAAGAAACCGTGTTGTCGCATTTCACCGACCCGTATACGGCGATGAGTGTGGCGCGGATTGAGGCGCATTATTTCATTAACAAAGGTTTTTTTGAGCCTGACCAGCTTTTAAAAAATGCCCACAAGATTGCGCATTTGCCGGGCAGTATTATTCATGGTCGTTACGACATGATTTGCCCGTTGGAACAAGCGCTGGCGCTGCATAAGGCGTGGTCGAATGCGGATTTCCACATTATTCCCGATAGCGGTCATGCGGCGAGTGAAGCCGGTATTCAGCAAGCCTTGGTGCAAGCGACCGATGCGTTGGTGGAACATTTGGCATGATTGGCTTGATCCAGCGGGTTTCCCGCGCACAAGTGGACGTGGATGGTGTCACTGTCGGGCAGATCGGGTGCGGCATTATGCTGTTATTGGGCGTGGAAAAAGCCGATACCCCAGCAACTGCCGAGCGGTTGTTAGAGCGGGTGTTGGGCTACCGCATTTTTGCGGATGCACAGGGCAAGATGAATTTATCGTTACGCGAAGTGGCGGGAGAGTTGTTGATTGTGCCGCAATTTACCTTGCCCGCCGATACGCGCAAGGGAACGCGCCCCAGTTTCACGCCCGCCGCACCGCCAGAGCTGGGTAAAACGTTGTTTGATGACTTTGTGGAACGGGCGCGACTACAGCTTGAAAGCGTGCAAACGGGCGTATTTTCGGCGGATATGCAGGTGTCGTTGATCAATGACGGTCCGGTCACATTCTGGTTGCAGGTGTGAAGTGTCGACATCTATAATAAATAATCATCACTTGTCAATAAAGCCCCTTATTACAGTTGATCGGGTCATTCTGTGCCTACATCCTGACAATCAGGTAAGGTAGCGGGGTGTATGTTAAAAAGTGTCAATGCTTTATGGAAATTGTCTGGAGCGGCATGTAATGTCTTCTGAAATGTCTTCTACTATCAAGCGTATGGAAGGGCAACCCGTCCTGTTTACAGCACGGCCCACGCGTTTATCATTACAACAATTGAATTTTGGTGAAGACCAAAATCGGGTGGTAACAGCGAATGTGTGGCGCAATCATGCGTTAGAATCCATCGTGAGTTTAGCGAACCCGTATTTTGCGTTTGGGCGCTGGCAAGTGGCTTTCAACTTTGGGGATTACGACGATTCCCTAATGTTTGCTGGGTACACCGAGGCGGATATTGAATTATTGTGGCTGGATAGCAGCCGTTATTTGGAAAATACCGATTTTGTGTCGTGGAGCGAGTGGCTGTTGACTCGTTTAGGCGTACTGCGTTCCATGTCGAAAGCACCGATTATCGTAGCCACATGGTTGCTAAGCGATGAGCAGCGTCAGCGGATGCAGGCAATTGTTGATACCTTGCCGGATATTTACTTTGCGGACATTGGCAGTGTGTGCCGTGAGGCGGGTGTGGAATTGCTGGATATGCGTATTGCAGTGGCGACAGGTTCGCCCGTGAGCAATGCGGCACAAGCGATTTTAGCGCGTAAATTGGCTTGCCATTGGTTTCCGGCGGCACTTGCGCCACCGATCAAAGCCTTGGCACTGGATTTAGACAATACCCTGCACAAAGGTATTTTGGGCGAAGATGGCATCCAAGGCGTGGAACTGACGCCGCAACACATTGCCCTGCAAGCCTCCATCAAAGCCTTGCAACAGAAAGGCATCTTTTTGGCGCTGGTGTCGCGTAATGAGCGTGTGGACGTGGAAGACCTGTTTGCCCAACGCGACGATTTCCCGCTGAAATGGGATGATTTCGCGGCAACGGAAGTGTCATGGGGTGACAAAGCCAGCGCGATTGCACGGGTTGCACAAGCCTTGCGGATTGCGCCGGATGCGGTACTGTTTGTGGATGACAATATCGGCGAATTGGCGGCAGTGACCAGCCATTTGCCAACAGTCCACGCGATTCATGCCCATGAAAATGCCGAATTAACCCAACGAGCGATGGAATATTACCCCGGCTTATGGCGTTGGAAAGTTACAGCGGATGATGTGAAGCGTAATCAAGACATGAAAGCCAATGCGTTGCGCGAATCTTTACTCACCGAAGTGACTGACCCCGAAGAATATTTGCGTAATCTACAGGTTGCACTAGTATTCAATCACTCCCCGCAAGAACATTTGTCTCGTTTGGCTGATTTGTGTAAAAAAACCAACCAGTTTAACTTGGCAATGCGTCGTTTCAGCTTGTCGGAAATTACCGAACGCTACCAGAATGACAATGCCTGTGTGGCTTGCGTGCAGTTGAAAGACCGCTTGTCAGATAGTGGTATCATCGCGGTGATCGTGGCAGAGCGGCACGGTGATTTGCTGGTGATTGAAGAGCTATGCATCAGTTGCCGTGCCTTAGGCCGTCAATTGGAAGACACGATTGTACTGTGGACGATCCGCAATATGCCGCAGTTTAAAACCTGTGAGCAAGTAGCGTTTCGTGTCCAGCATGGCCCGCGTAACCAACCAGCGGTTGGCTGGTTGGCAGGGCATTTGGAAGTTTCCCCCGATGCCGTTCAAGAAGGGCTGAACGGTATCCCTAAACACAAACTTGAACAGTTTACGCCTGTACAAAGCGTTCAATTAACTGAGGAATAACAAGACATGGATTCAGATAAAGTTAAGGCAACCCTCCAGCAAGCGATCGTGGCGGTGTTGGGTAAGCCTTTACCCACTGGCGACGGTGTGTGGTTGACGATGAATGGTCGCCGCGACTGGGATTCCCTCAAGCAGGTTGAAATTCTGCTGATGTTGGAAGAGGAATTTGGTATCCGTTATACCGAAGAAGAGTTCGCGCAATTGGATACGGCGGCGGACATCGTGGCATTAACCGTGTGCAAATGTAATGAAGACCCCGCTGCACCAAGTGCCGACGACGGTTTATTCAGTTATTATTAAAACTCAGTACACTGTCAGCATTACCTGAGGGGCAAGCATGGCTCGTTTTGATGAAATCCTGGTTGGGCAAGTCGCCGAACTGGAACACGTCGTCACCGAAAAAGATTTGGAACGTTTCGTTGCGTTGAGCGGCGATGATAACCGCCTGCATGTGGATGCCGAATACGCAGCCCGCACCAGCTTCAAAAAGCCGGTGGCGCATGGCATGTTGGGGGTGTCCTTCATCTCGACCATTATCGGGACACGTCTGCCGGGGGATGGCGCGTTATGGTTTTCGCAAAGTCTTGAGTTTTTGCTGCCTGTGCGGGTCGGTGATACCTTGTTGGTGCGGGCAGAAGTGTTGAGTAAGTCGGAACGAACCCAAGTCATTGAACTACAAACCGATATTTTCAATCAAAACCGCCAGAAAGTGACTACAGGTATCGCCAAAGTCAAAGTGGTCGATTTTGAAGAAGAGGCAGCGGTTGAACCTGAGCAGCCGCGCTCCGTTGCCTTAGTGGTTGGTGGGTCGGGCGGCATGGGCAGTGCGATCTGCCGTAGCCTCGCGGCGGCGGGCTTTGACGTGGCGGTACATGGTTTTACCCAAATGGATAAAGCCGCTGCGGTGGCGCGTGACGTAGAAGCATCGGGGCAAAAAACGGTGATCGTGAATGCTGATATTCGTGATGAAGCTGCTGTTGCCAATATGGTGCATCACGTCAAACGTCACTTGGGCAATATTACGGTACTGGTGAATTGCACGACTGCACCGATGGCACCGATCCGCTGGACGGATGTGTTGTGGAAGGATTTCGACGCACATTTCCAGACGGCGTTGCAAGGCGCGTTCTATTTGGTGCGTCACGTTGCGCCGCAAATGGAAGCGGTGGGTTATGGCAAAATTATCCACATCAGTGCGCAAATGATTGATACGCCGATGGGGAATCAGTTGCCATTTATTACTACAAAAGCGGCGTTAGAAGGTTTCAGCCACGCTTTGGCGATTGAGCTGGCTGCCAGTGGTATCCGCGTCAATATGGTTGCGCCGGGGATGACCGATACCCAACAAATGTCCGAAGTGCCGGAACGTATCCGCTTAATGGCGGCAGCGCGTGTGCCGTTGCGCCGTTTGGCGAAGCCGGAAGACATTGCTGGTGTCGTTACTTTCCTTGCTTCCCGCCAATCAGATTACCTCACGGGCGAAACCATCCGCGTTAACGGCGGACAGGTCATGGCCTGATTTTTAGTAAAGGATTTCTCATGCTTAAGTCTATCGCGCTATTTTTTGATAACCTGCTGAGAAGCATGATCCGTAATCTCGGTGGGGATGTCGGGCGCAAATTACGTTATATGTATTACAGCCGTCGTTTGGGCAGTTGCGGTAAAAATCTGGTGATTGACGAGGGCGTTATTATCCAAGGTTCGCGTGATATTCACCTCGGCGATAATGTGTGGATTGACCGTTATTGCATTTTGATGGCGGGTAAGGTGCCGTTGGAAGAAGGCGCGAAAGTGTTGACCAACCCGAATTATCAGCACGAAGTGGGCGAGTTGCACATTGGGAATAATGTTCACATTACCCCGTATTCCTTGATTCAGGCGCACGGTGGCGTGCAAATCGGCAATGATTGCGGCACGGGTGCGGGTGCAAAAATTTACTCGTTGACCAACTTGCCGACCGACTCGAATAATCCAAATCGCCGCGTTTGCTATAGCTGGGGTGGGGAATTGGCGCAATTGTCTGCCCCTATCGTCATTGGCAATAACGTGGGAATTGGTTTGGGTGCGGTGATTTTGCCTGCCGTCACGATTGAAAAAGAGTGCTTTGTTGCGCCGTATTCGATTGTCATGAGTCCTATTAAAGAAAACAGTTTTGTTTCTGGTAATCCGGCGCGTAAGGTGAAGGAGCGTTTTCCTATTGCGGAAACCACGGCGACAGAATAAGTCGATTTTGTTGGAAGTAGAGGAGGATGAGGATGAACGTAATCAAATGCGTCGGCATGGCTGCACTGGCAGCGAGTTTGAGTGTATCGGGATTGGTATTGGCGGATGATGCTAAACCCGTTGGGATTACTGCCGATAAAATGAGTGTTACGGTTAAACACAACGGTGCTGACATTGAGATTAAGCGTAATCAGGACACGAAAGCCGTGATCACGGGTGATTTTGCGCAAACGTCGCGCCCTTGTCCGCCATTTTGTGTCCAACCTGATCAGGTGGCGGACGGTGTGGATACCATCGCTGAGCTGGGGATGTTGGATTATCTGGAAAAAATGAGTGGTGGTGATGCCAGCATTGTCATCGTCGATTCCCGCACGGCTGATTGGGTCGAAAAAGGGACGATTCCCAGTGCGGTGAATATCCCATGGGAAAGTCTAGCCCCTGATAAAGGTGCAACGACCGACGACATTATCAATATTCTGACTAAGCACTTTGGGGTTAAGTTGGCGGACGGTGCGGATGCCATGTCCGTTGATGAAGCCGTTGCGGTGGGTGGTGATGCGGTTGGTAAAGTATTCGATTATTCTGCGGCAAAAACTTTAGTAATGTTTTGTAATGGCATGTGGTGCGGGCAATCCCCCACGAATATCAAAACCTTACTACGTTTTGGCTACCCCGCCGCAAAGCTCAAGTGGTATCGCGGTGGGATGCAAGATTGGTCGATTCTGGGTTTAACGACGGTTAAACCGAATGCCGCTGCCAAACCCGCTGAAAAGAAGTAAGTGTTTTAGCGTGCTTGCACCAACACCCACGGTGCAAGCACGACGGCCCATAAATTATCCGGCTGCTGCTCTACCCACTGGAGCGTAGTCGCGTCGTTTAATACATCCACTTGTTGCGCCTCCATCCATTGTTTAACAGCAGCGGCATTGTCTTCGGCAATGCTGGTAGCGACTTCAATTAAATCCAAGGTTGCAGCAACGTGTATCACTTTGCCGCTTGCGAAATACCGTTCCAGTTCAGACCACGTAATGCGAGCTGTTTCAAGGTTCAGGCGATCCTTTAGGGGGAGTAGTTCTTCTTCCATGTGGCTTGTGCCTTTACGTCAAGATAAAGCCCACATTTTACGTGAGCTGGTTAAGAGAATATACCCATTACGATGGTTGCTGCTTTGCATTGGCGTATTGCCAGTTTGCTTGAATACGTTCACGGGCGCTATCGGGTAATGGTACATCGCCTGTGAGCAATTGTTCGCAAAGTTCGGCGCATTGTTGGTAACGCCCGATCCAGTAAGCGGCAATTGCTAATTCATCTTGCGCTTGCCAGTCGTAGACAGGACGCATCACAAACAATATATCATCGGTCAGTGGTGTTGCATTCGCGGTGAGGGCGTAAGTGTAAGCGAGTGCATAGCGTTCGCGGCGTCGTAAATAGCGAGCCAAGTGATGTAAGGCTTCGGCGCGAGAGGGACGGTTTTCATGCGCATCCAGATACGCGCGGATAATGTCTTCTTCCGGGTAATGCAGGTTTTCTTTGAGGCGGGCAATTTCAAACAGTGCGTACCAAACTTCTTCCTTCCAGCCGCCTTGCGTGACGCGTTTTTGGTAAGTGGCGATGGCAAGTTCGCTTTGGTCGTTGTCGCGGTACGTTTTGGCGAGATAAAACGTGCTGCGTGTAATCAGATTGGGTGCATGACGCAGAATGCCGCTGTCATAAGCGGTTTGTCTTACCGCAGGGCTGGCGGTTTCCAAGGCTTCCAATTGCGTAATTTGGTTTTGTAATAGGTGTGCATCGCGGGCGTATTTGTCACTTTTAGCCCCACCATCGGCAAAATCCAGCATCGAAATGCCATTGAGCCGAGATCGATGCGCCAGAAGGGGTTCAATGGAGTCGCAGTATTCGTGGGTTGCACCCCAGTAGCGGAAGCGGCGGTCGCCTTCCAGCCGTCCGTTTACCAAGCGAATATTGGGGTAAACCAATAGCCCACCATGCGCGTGTTGATCAACGAGGTAGGCGTCGGCGCTTAAGTGTTGCTTCCAGTCAGGGTCTTGAACTTCGAGCGCCATATCCGCATCGCAAAATAGGATGTAGTCCGCTTTGTGCTCGGCGAGTTGCAAGGCTTCACTGCGGTTGTGGGAAAAATTCACCCAAGGACGCTCAATTAATTCACCGGGGATACCGTGTTGTGCCATGAAGTTACGGATGATGTCCTGAGTACCGTCGGTAGAGCCGGTATCGACGACTACCCAGTAATCCAATTCCTTGACCATCGATGCCATGCAGCGTTCGATAATGTGAGATTCATTTTTGACGATTGCGTTCCAACAAACGCTATTGATTTGAGTTTGCATGAATAACCACCCATGAGCTTGTGTTTACTTAGATCTGGCTTTTGGCAAAATGGAGATTGGCTTCTATCCGAGGTTTTTGATCGGCAGGCACGCGGTTTTCGCGTAGGAGTGACTCGATCATGAGTGCTCCTTCTTGCGGTTTATTGGCGTAAATCGTGCAGATGGATAATTCATCAAGAAATCGCCATGCGTAAACGCTGTTGTCGACGAACAATATATCGTCGGTGGGAAGCAAGATACCGCTAGCCGACCAACCGAGGTGATAGCCTAAGTGAAAGTGTGCATGGATACGGCAGAGTCTGAGCGCACAATGGAGTGCTTCCAAGCGCTGTGGGCGGTAGTGGTAGGCTTTTAGGTAAGCATCGATCACCTCGAATGTAGGGTGGTTGAGCCACTGTTTTTGGTGAGCAACTTCTAGGAGTGCGTAATAAACCTCTTCTTCCCAGCCACCCATGTCGGCACGTTTTTGGTAATTTTCGAGGGCTTTTTCGGGAAAACCGGCATCGCGATAGCTTTGTGCAAGGTAAAAACGGTAGCGGGTGTTGTTGGGTTCTGCGAGTACGCCTTTTTCCAATACCATTGCATCATCCCAGTATTTAGTTGGGTTTTGGCTTCTAGCGCCTTCTGCGGTGGATTGCAGTTCGCAGTCGTCGACGATTTTGCCGATACTGTAGTTTATTGGGCAATACAGGTGTTCATGTAAAATGCCTTCCCAACGCCAAGGTAAGCTACTTTTAATCAGTTTGTCGCAGTAATAGGTGATGCCATTGCGCTGTGTTTTTAGCGCATAGCAATCTGCCTTGAGCGGTTGCAGGCGAAAGGTGTCTGCTTTGATGAGGTAGTCATCTGCATCCATGATGAGGATGTAGTCAGTTTTGCCGCGTGCTGCTTTGAGTGCAAGATTGCGGTTGTGGGCGAAATCACACCATTCGTGTTCCAGCAGTTCGCCGTCAATGTGGTGCTGTTGGAAATAGTTGCGGATAATGTCTTGTGTACCGTCGGTCGAGCCGGTGTCGCTGATGACCCAGTAGTCGATTAAATCTTTAACACTGTCTAGACAGCGGGTGATGACGGCACTTTCGTTTTTGACGATCATGTTTAAACAGATGTTTGGTTTCTTAGTGACCATTATTGGATTTCCTTGGAAAAATAAAACTTAGGGTATGGATAATGAATTAACGATATTTTTTTCTATACTATTAAGTTTACATTTAATACAATATTTTCTTACAGAAGAAAGCCCACCAAAGGTGGGCTTTCTAACGTTGATTGATGACCGAGCTGATACTCGGTCACTTCATCAATTAGTCATTGAATTGGTTGTTGTTTGCGAAAGCGGTATCAAACAACCCAGCTACACGGTACTGTTCAACCTGTGCTTGTGTTGCATGGTCACCTTGAGTCCCGTCCATCGCACCACCTAACAAGCCGTTTGGCAAAACGCCATCAGCATTAGTGTTAGGGCTAGTGATGTTCGTGATATTGACAACAGCAGTATTAGATTGCAATCTGACCTGATATTCAGACGTTACAATACGAACTTCGCTGCCATTTTTCACAACAGAAGAACCATTGCCCAAGTCGTATGTACCATTGGCTTTGACAACACCATCAAGCGTCATCTGTCCACTTCTATCGAACTTGATTTGGTGAGTACCAACATTAGCACCAATAGCACCCATGTAATTGCCATTAGTTGGATGCATTTGCGCATTGAGCTGGAAACCACGATCACTAACAACGTTATAAGTCGCGTTAGCTTGACCTACCAATTGGTAACTAGTCGTACCATTATTAGTACCGTTGGTTGTGCTATTTACGGTGAATACAGGGTCACCGATAACGGAGCCACAATTGACAGTAGTAACAGGGCCGCGTGGACCTGTTCCACCAGTTGCACCAGTTGCACCAGTTGCACCAGTTGCACCAGTTGCACCAGTTGCACCAGTTGCACCAGCAGCACCAGTAGCACCAGTAGCACCAGTAGCACCAGTAGCACCAGTTGCACCAGTAGCACCAGTTGCACCAGTTGCACCAGCAGCACCAGCAGCACCAGTAGCACCAGTAGCACCAGCAGCACCAGTAGCACCAGTTGCACCAGTTGCACCAGTTGCACCAGTAGCACCAGTTGCACCAGTGTCACCTTTCAACCATGCACGAACGTCGTTTTGGTCAGTAGTACCGCTTCGGTCAAAGTCACCAATGGTTTGGCTGAACCAGTCAAAGAAGCCTTGACCATTTGAACCGTTAGCACCAGTTGCACCAGTTGCACCAGTTGCACCAGTTGCACCGGTATCGCCTTTCGCGCCGTTAGCACCAGTTGCACCAGTTGCACCAGTTGCACCAGTTGCACCAGTTGCACCAGTTGCACCAGTTGCACCGGTATCGCCTTTCGCGCCGTTAGCACCAGTTGCACCAGTTGCACCGGTATCGCCTTTCGCGCCGTTAGCACCAGTTGCACCAGTTGCACCAGTTGCACCAGTTGCACCAGTTGCACCGGTATCGCCTTTCGCGCCGTTAGCACCAGTTGCACCAGTTGCACCAGTTGCACCAGTTGCACCGGTATCGCCTTTCGCGCCGTTAGCACCAGTTGCACCAGTTGCACCGGTATCGCCTTTCGCGCCGTTAGCACCAGTTGCACCAGTTGCACCAGTTGCACCAGTTGCACCAGTTGCACCAGTTGCACCAGTTGCACCAGTTGCACCAGTTGCACCGGTATCGCCTTTCGCGCCGTTAGCACCAGTTGCACCCGG
>NZ_JAFMPM010000005.1 GCF_017349355.1 Thiothrix fructosivorans | reverse complement strand
CGCCACCGCGCCCAACCACGTCTGGACATGGGATGTGACCTGGCTGCCCAGCACCGTCACCGGGCGTTTCTTTTACCTGTATCTGGTCGAAGACCTCTACAGCCGTTACGGTGTCGTTTGGGAAGTCCACGAGCGCGAATCCGGCGAACTCGCAGCCGAACTGCTGGAAAAGGCGGTCTGGCGCGAAAAGCTGTACGGCAAGGATAAACCTGTCCTGCACAACGACAATGGCAGCATCATGAAAGCCCAGACTTTCCGCGCCAAACTCGACGAACTCGGCTTAAACCAATCCTTTAGCCGTCCGCGTGTCAGTGATGATAATGCCTATGTGGAATCTTTCTTCCGCACCCTCAAATATGCCCCCACTTGGCCTGCCAAGGCTTTGCCACGCTGGAGGAAGCCCGTGAGTGGGTGCAGCAGTTCATGCAGTGGTACAACCACGGACACCAGCACAGCAAAATCCGCTTTGTCACCCCAGCACAACGCCACCACGGGGAGGACAAGGCCATCCTTGCCAAGCGGGTGGAAGTCTATGCCGCTGCCAAAGCCAAACACCCTGAACGCTGGTCGGGCGATACCCGGAACTGGACTCCCATTGCTGCCGTCACCCTCAACCCCGACAAACCAGTGCGGGAAAAAGTGAGGGAGGCAGCATGATTTTTGCGACAACTACCTTGAAAAACACCGGGTGACATCACTTATTTGTGGACAGACGAAGGCTGGCTGTATCTGGCTGTTATCATGGACTTATTTTCCCGCCAAGTGATTGGTTGGGCAATGGATCAACGCATGACCGCTGATTTGGTGTGTGATGCCCTGCAAATGGCACTCTGGAAGCGTAAACATCCTAAGGGCGTGATTGTCCATTCCGAGACTGTAAACTGAACTGTGTAACTGCTATATAACAGCGGAAACACCCGCCAAGGAGCAGTCACATGGAACCCCTGAATCCCGTCCTGATGGATGAGCTATTAACCGATTGCAAAACGCCTGCTGATGTAAAGAACCTTTACAGCCAGCTCCTGCAACGGATGATCAACCGCAGCCTCGAAGCCGAACTGGACGCGCACCTGAAATACGACAAGGGTGAGCGTAGCGATATAGGGCAACGGCGCAGCAACACCCGCAACGGTAAAGGCAACAAGACCATCAAAGGCGAGTTTGGCGAGTTGCAGGTGGAAACACCGCGTGACCGTGACGGCAGCTTTGAGCCAAAGCTGGTGCAGAAACGCCAGATACGGCTGGCAGGGATGGAAGAACACATCCTGACACTGTATGCCAAAGGCATGACCACCCGCGACATTGAAGACACGGTTAAACGGCTGTACGGGGTCGACATCTCGCACACGCTGATTAGCGAAGTGACTGAAGCCGTCCAAGGCGAAGCCAAAGCTTGGCAATCACGGGCATTAGACAACATCTACCCGATTGTCTGGCTTGATGGGATTATCGTTAAAGTTCAACAAGATAAGCAGGTCATCAACAAAGCGGCGCATGTGGTGCTGGCGGTCAACCTACGCGGTGAAAAGGACGTGTTGGGCATCTGGTTAGCAGAAAATGAAGGGGCGAAGTTCTGGCTGTCGGTGTTGACTGAACTACGCCACCGGGGCGTGCAGGACATCTATGTGGCTTGCATGGATGGCTTAAACGGCTTGCCGGAAGCGGTCAATGCCGTCTTCCCCAAAACATTGACCCAGTTGTGCATGGTACACATGGTTCGCGCCAGCTTGCGCTACGTCACTGCCAAAGACACCAAAGGTGTGGTGGCAGCCCTCAAACGCATTTACCAATCCAGTACCGCTGAAGAAGCGGAACGCGAACTGGAAGCACTGGAGACTGAATGGGGCGACAAATACAAAGCGGTCGTGCGTCTATGGCGCGGCAACTGGGCGAATGTCATCCCCTTCTTCCAGTTCCAACCCGAAATCCGCAAGGTGATTTACACCACCAATGCGATTGAGTCCCTGAACATGAGTTTGCGCAAGTTCACCCGCAATCGGCGCATCTTCCCCAGTGACAGTTCAGCCCTCAAAAGCCTGTATTTGGCGGTGCGCGAAGCCTCGCAAAAGTGGTCGGTTATCCACCACTGGAAGCCTGCTTTGCAGACCTTTTTACTGATGTTCGGCGAAGAGCGCGTCCCGCTCTCCGCCCTATGAAAATTTGTTACACAGTTTATTTGACAGACTCTCCATTCCGACCGTGGCAGCCAATATTGCTCTCACGCTTATCAACAACTGATACAACAGCACCAACTGTATGGCAGCATGAGTGCCAAAGGCAATTGCTATGATAATGCCTGCGCTGAGAGCTTTTTCCATTCCATGAAAGTAGAATGCATCCACGGCGAACGATTTGCTACACGAGAGACCATGAAACAAACCGTTTTCGAGTACATCGAAACCGATTACAACCGTGACCGCTTGCACAGTTCCTTGGGCTATCTCAGCCCGCTGGACTTTGAAGCACAATTCCTCACAAGTTGAGGTGTCCGGGTTTAATGGGCTAGATCAGATGCAAAATATACTTTTTCAAAAGATATTAAAGTGATACAGCCTGTATTAGACAAAATTGAAGATAGAATCGGAAACTTTCTTTCTGAAGAAAGAAGTGTAATTATAAAAAGCTCAGATTTTCTCGATGACAAGAATGAAGTTGAGAAATTTGCAAATACAATAAAAGAAATTGAATAAATCTTAAATAGCATAACGAGTGTTTCGACGACGGACGCGGTGACAGCCCGCGACTTCGCCCAATTTACTCCCCGCAGCGCCCGTCACACATGACGTTGGCGTAAGTTACCGCTTATCGCTCATAACAGACCTTCCAAAGACTTTTGCAACAAAATCACCGCAAGCAACTTATATTCTTCATGTGTCTGTTTTGAACTACAAGGATGGTAATCCCATGAGCATAATGCCCATCAATCACTTTATTCATAAAGAATTCAATTCAAAATCAACAAATAATTTATCCGATCCAGAAACCAACGCCACTCATTTTCAAAGATTACTAAATGATTCAAATGAGAAAGAAAAGAATGAAACACTTGAGAAAGGTGTTCAAGATGGACATTTGACCTTAGAAGAGGCGTTATATCATTGGAGCATGGGGAATGGTACGCCAGTTACAGTCGATGCATCTCGACTGACAGTTCATCAAGTCAGTGATTTTAATGAGGACAATTGGGCTAAGGGTGTCGTTCAGGGATTAGGTGATTTTGCCGTACATGGTCGGGTATCATTAACTAAAACAGAAGATGGAATTAAAATTAAATCAGAGCTATATGACTTTGATGAACGAAAAGATGGTAGCACTATACGTAATGTAGAAACCAAATTAGGAAAAGAATTTGCAGGTGAAGGCACACCGTATACCATTGATTTTGATGGTTCACCTAGTATTATCCGAAATGGTTACACATATGGTCAATAAGATTTCTGTTGTTTTTTTACTTTCATCAATAATTATTGGTTGTGGATTAGATGACTATAGCCAGTCATTGATGAATGGTTATTATTACAACGACTGGGGAAGACATTTTATCACGTATAAAGATACTAAAAATAGCGAATTAATTGTGATCGATAGTGAAGTGATAAACTATCAAATAGAAAATGATATTTTATTGGCTTCGCAAATCCCGAAGATGCTGGAGGAGAAAAATAATCAATTCGTTTTTTGGTTAGTAGATACAAAATCCAAGAAAGCTCTCAAATTTGAGAAAAAAGAAGATTTTGTTTTGGCAGCAAAAAACAAAAGATTATCAACAACATCCATTGACAAAATAATTAATTAATGCGCCAACAAATTATTCGACGACGGACGCGGTGACAGCCCGTACCCCTGTTTTGACTACTCCCCGCCGCGCCCGTCAGCCCTGACATTGACGGTGGCTGTTACAAATAAACATCGCCAGATTCAAAGACCGAAAAATGATTGTTTTGTCATGCACTGATGCAGGAAAGTTGCGCCAGACTTGAAAAATGATAAAGTTATGAAGATTCTATTATTTGCATAATTTATGCTAATGATTAATCAATCTTTCGCAAAAGATATAGCCTCCTGCTCAAATCCAACCGGAAAAGTTTATTATCCAGAACTTGAACTAATTAATAAAAATGACTCTGACTGGGATGATGATAAAATTTTAAATGGCATCACCAAATTAATAAAGCTCAACGATGAATAATATGACATATTGTTTGTGGATAGCTCAAAGCAGATCATTTCTGCTAAAAATGATGGAGGAAGCGTATTAATGCTAAACCACGGAGAAAGTGTTGTTTCATTTGTTGTGCTGTATCCTGCAAAAACAGCCGAAGTTTATACTTTTCTAAAAAAAAATCAGGAGGTCTAGAATATATTCATGTTCTTATCAGAGCAGGAGATGTGGTACTTTTGCCTAAAGCATCGTTGATGGTTGGCAAATGTTATTATATAAACTTTGATGATTTATAAAATCTCATAAAAATGGATTCATCTACCGTACTAATGTGTGACAGACAACACTGATTTAGCCCATCAAACCCAGATCCCACAGTAGAGCACTATGAGTTGATTATTGAACAAAAAATTTAGACCTTGGCGACAATAGATACTCCCATGAAAATTGATAGCATTGACCACCTAGTCCTTACCGTTCAAGACATTGAAACTACTGCATCGTTTTATTCAAAAGTCTTGGGCATGGAGATAATCACTTTCGGCAGCGGTCGAAAAGTAACTGAACAGTCCCCCCTTACCCAAACGCACTAAATTTGCGACACTCCCCCGATGACCCAACAACTGAAAGACCACAGCCTCAAACAGCTTAACAGCCAGTACCTTGCCAAGCTCACGCCGGAGGAACTGCTGCACCTGTCGACCAAGTTGTTGCATGACCTGAAAGAAGCGCGGGAACAGATCAACCAAAACTCCAACAACTCCTCCAAACCACCCAGCAGCGGTTTCCCGTGGGAAACGTCACCCAAAACGGTGGCTTTGCCCGAAACAGAAGGGGTGGGTGCAGCCAGAGGAAAGCCAACCCCGGAACCAGAAGCTGTGGCGGGCACAAAGCCAGCCCAACCAGCCAAACGCAAAGCGGGTAAACAACCCGGCGCACCGGGTTATGGTCGGGTATGGCATCCGCCCATCAATGCAGACGAACACCATTACCCCAGCCGATGTGAAGCCTGTGGCAGGTCCCTGGATGCGGCTGTCTCCCGTATTTATACCGCCTATGACAGTGTGGACATCCAGTTTGGCACGGATGGGAACCCCGGACTGACCGTCATCACCACCCGCCACCACCTTCACGATAGCGTATGCACCTGCGGTCATGTGAGCCGCCATATCCCGCATCGCCAAGCTCCCGACCCGTTATACCCGGAGGTTGATGTGGGCGAGTGGCGGCTGATTGGGGGCAATCTGGCGGCACTTATTGTCCACCTACGGCTGCGCTCACGCTTGTCACTGCGTGGCACACAAGAACTGTTGCGGGAGGTGTTGGGCATTCCCCTAAGTGTCGGGGTGTTGCAGCAATGTTTTGAGGAAGCAGCCGCGAGTGCTTCTCCATTGGAAGATGCCTTGGTGGAAGGGCTGTTGGCAGAAGCCACCGCTGACGGCGGGGTGCTGTATATTGATGAAACCTCTTGGAAAGAGCGTGGCGAAGCCCTGTGGCTATGGACATTCGTCACCACCCTCAGCGTTTGTTTCTACGTAGGGCAGCGCACCATTGAAATGCTCGACAACGTGATTAGCCCCCACTTTGGGGGCTGGCTGATGAGTGATGGCTATGCCGCTTACCGCCACCACCCCAAACGCTTGCGTTGCTGGGCGCACCTGATCCGCAAAGCCCGTGGGCTGGCAGAATCACTGGACAAAGACGGGCGGACGTTTGGCAACTTCACCCTCGCTTGGCTGAGGGTATTACAGGACGACATTTACGCTTGGCGGGCAGCAGGCGGCACGGTGGGGACGCAAACCGACGTGATCCGTCAACGCCATCAGGCAAAACTCCTGGAATTCAGGGCATTATGCTTGATCCATGCCGTATCTGCCCATGACAAGACGGCGGCACTGGCGAAAGAGTTCATCAATGATTGGGATGCCATTTTCCGAATCCTTGACCACCCGTGGCTTCCCTTGACCAATAATGAGGCTGAGCGGGCGTTGCGCCATTGGGTGATCCTGCGCAAAACCAACCATGGCACAAAGAGTGCTACGGGGAGCCGTGCGTTTGCCATGCTGGCCAGCATCATCGGTACTTGCCGCAAACGTGGACAGTCTGCCTTGGCTTATCTTGCCAGTGTTATTACCGCTGCCCGCGCTGGCTTTGCCCTGCCCGCTTTACCGCAAGGGGTGGGGATGTGATCAATTACGTCGAAAAGCCTTAGCCTTCGGCAACCAGAAAATTAACCTACATCAACACAAAAAAGAATTTGAGCCAAAAGCACAACATCCCACACCGGGTTCTGCTGACCTCTGTTTTATTACATCAGCGCCATTGCATGAGGTGTTAGAGCATCTTATTTCTTGTCATGTCACCGTCATTGATGGCCCCGTACAACGCACAGGTGCAACGGGTTTGATTCTTTCTGTTTACTTCCGCGATCCTGACATGAATCTAATTGAGGTTTCCAATTATCTGCCGCCCTGAGCATTGGGCTATTTTACCGAAAACATAGCGCAACGCCCCCGCCTACGCCATAATTCCCGCTTGATTCCCTGCAAGCCCCCTCCACCCCATGAACGAAACCCTGTTTTACGTCGCCGCCGCCCCCTTTGAAGCCACCTGCCGCGTCGAAAATGCCCTAGGGCAATCGCCCCTTTCCGCCGCACACCCCACTTGCACCAAGGTGCAGACTTCGACCTTGCCAATGGATAGCGGGAATTGCTGCGAAAATATTGGATTCGTGCACCGCGCTGATGCGCGGGAAGGTTCGTGCCACACCGAGAATGGTCAACAGGGGTATCCTTGGCTATACTGATCCAAGAGAAATAACTGGAGTGATACCATTATTGGGTACAGTAGAGCTAATCACTGAACACACTCGCCGTTTGCCGGAGACTGTTCAACGAGAAATACTTAATTTTGTTGAGTTTCTGTTCAATAAATACAGTACGCCCCTTACCCGATCTGCTGTGCCAACAACACGTCAGGCTGGCTTACACGCTGGTTGTGCGGTGATGGCTGCTGATTTTGATGCGCCCTTATGAGAATCAGACGATTTCTGGCTGGGTACAGAATGAGGCTGCTGTTAGATACCCACACATTTTTATGGTGGGACAGCCAACCAAACAAACTTCCCGCCAAGGTGTTGGCACTGTGTGAAGATACTCAAAATGAGCTATTTTTGAGCGTTGCCAGATGAAGCTAATTTATTTTTGAGCATATTAACGTTTGGTGAAATACAGAAAGGCATTCAAAAATATCCCGATCAAAACAGAAAGCAGAAATTAAAGATATGGGTCGAAGAAGACCTAAAAAACGCTTTGAAAATCGAATTATCCCCATTGATTTAAAAGTTGTGACTAACTGGAGTTCTATTCAAGGTTTAGCAGACCTAGCTGGAAGAACAATGCCAACCCTAAATGGGCTTATAGCCGTTTCAGGACTAACTTATAATTGTGTTGTAGCCACAAGAAACACCTCAGACATGGAGCAAAGCACAGTAGAGCTATTCAATCCTTGGGAATACAAAGAATAGGCGTTCAACGACAGATGCGGTGATAGGATGCATAGTTGCTTGTTATCTCCAGAAGTAATACTATAAAGGTATTACTTACAAGTAGAGGGTATCAGCCATGAGAGTAACTAGCAAAGGACAAGTCACCATTCCTAGAAATATCAGAGAGATACTAGGCATTTCTCCTGAGACTGAAATCGACTTCAAAGAAGAAAATGGACGATTCTACATCGTCAGAGTTGATGAACCCACCATCACAAGAAAATTTCACAAATTTAGAGGCATAGCAACCGCTAAAATGTCAACAGATCAGATCATGGGTCTTACAAGAGAGTCATAATGAACGGTGTTTTTGTAGACTCCTGCGTATTGCTTGATTTGTTCACCGATGATCCTAATTGGGCGGATTGGTCAGAAAATATTCTTGAGAAGTACAGCAAGACAAATACGTTATATATCAACTCAATTGTTTACACAGAAGTGTCTATTGGATTCGATAAAATCGAAGAAGTAGAAGCGGCTATATCTGAGCTTGGTATCAAAGTCGTGGAAATTCCGAGAGAAGCGCTGTTTTTGACTGGCAAAGTATTCCTTCAATACAGAAGAAACAAAGGCACAAAAAAATCACCGCTGCCTGATTTCTTTATTGGCGCACACGCTACTGTCTCTCAGTTTGAGTTAATAACCAGAGACTCCGCTAAATATAATACTTACTATCCGCAACTTAAACTCATTGACCCAAAAAGTGAAGATCACTAACTACTACCTCCACACAGACAACGCCAAACAAGCGCTAGAAGCCATCGCCGCTGGGCTTCCCCTCGTCCGGCTTTCCACCGACCTGAACCTATCCGAACAAGACTTTGCCATCAATGATCAGCACCTAGTGCTTGACGCAGACAATCAACTCTCCATCGACACCCTCAAAAGCATCGTCAAAAAGACCCAGCGGATCTACCTCTGTCACGATGGCGCAATGACTCCCTTGGAAGACCGTAGCACAGGCTACTACAAGCTCGTTCCCACCGCTGGCGCACCGCTGCTAGAAATTAGCGGTGTCAAAATGCACATCTCTAAAGGAACCGACCCCTTTACGAGTGCCTCCGCGATGGCTCAACAAGCCGTGCGCAAAGGTGACAAAGTACTCGACTGCTGTAGCGGATTAGGCTATGCCGCCATCGCTGCCCACCGCCTAGGCGCAAGCGAAGTACTCAGCATCGAACTAAGCCCAGAAGTCATGGGGCTGCGAGCACTCAACCCTTGGTCAAACGACTTGGGGCAAGCAGGAATTGTGCAACGTCAAGGCAGCAGCTACGAACTGATAAGCACCCTGCCTGCGGCTTCCTTTGATTCGGTCATTCACGACCCCCCGCGTTTTTCCCTCGCCGGAGAGCTATACAGCGAAGAATTCTACCGCGAAATCTTCCGAGTGCTACGCCGCGACGGGCGACTCTTTCACTACACTGGCAATCCACACGTCGTCAAAAAAGGCAGCAGCTTTGTCGATGGAGTCATCCACCGCCTCAAGGCCGCAGGCTTCCGACACACACAAAAAGTCGAGCACCTGATGGGTGTCAGCGCACAAAAATAACCGCAAAAAAAAGCGGCTCGTTGTTCAGGCGAGCCGCCAACCGGTTTCTCACTTACGTGAGGAGTCAAACTCAAAAAATCATTTCTTCGGCGCGTAAATATCCGTGCAAGTCCCCTCTGCCACTTCCGCCGCAAAGTTCAGCGTCTCGGAAAGCGTCGGATGCGGGTGTATCGTCAAACTCATGTCATGCGCATCCGCCCCCATCTCCAAGGCCAGCACCGCCTCGGCAATCAGCTCACCGGCATTCTTGCCCGCAATGCCCGCGCCAATCAGTTGCCCCGTTGCCTTATCAAACAGCACCTTGGTAATGCCGTTGCTGGCATCCATCGACAACGCCCGCCCACTCGCCGCCCACGGGAACGCGCCTTTTTCATACGCAATCCCTTCCGCCTTGCACTGCTCTTCAGTCTTGCCCATCCACGCCACTTCCGGGCTGGTGTAGGCAACTGACGGAATGGTTTTCGCATCGAAATAAGCTTTATGCCCCGCAATCACCTCCGCCGCGACCTTGCCCTCGTGCGTGGCTTTGTGCGCCAGCATCGGCTGCCCCACAATGTCGCCAATCGCGAAAATGTGCGGCACATTGGTACGCATCTGCTTATCCACCGGAATAAAGCCGCGTGTATCCGCAAACACACCCGCCTTACCCGCGTCAATCAGCCCACCATTCGGCGAACGCCCAATTGCCACCAACACCCGATCAAACGTATCCGTCGCAGGCGCACCTTTGCCCTCAAACGCACACACCAAACCCTCTGCCGTCGGCGTAATTGCGGTAACTTTGGTATTCAGGTAGATGTTCTCGTACATCCCCTTAATCTGGTTGTGCAAGGGCTTCACAATGTCACGATCTGCACCGGGCATCAGACCGGGTGAAAGTTCCACCACGGTAATTTTCGCACCGAGTGCATGGTAAACCGTCGCCATTTCCAACCCGATAATCCCGCCGCCAACTACCAGCATCCGCTTGGGGATTTCCGGCAATTCCAGCGCATCGGTCGAATCCATCACCCGTGGATCGTCCCACGGAATAAACGGCAATTTCGTGACCCGCGAACCAGCGGCAATGATGCAATTCGCAAACTTCACCGTTTGCTTGCTGCCATCCGCCGCTTCCACTTCGATGGTATTAGGTGAAGTGAAACGTCCGTAGCCTTGCACGATTTGCACCTTACGTTGCTTCGCCAAGCCTTTCAGACCCGTGGTCAACTTGCCGACCACATCGCTTTTATGCGCTCGCACGGCATCAAGGTCGATGTCCGGCTCGCCGAATTTCACGCCATGCTTGGCAAACTCTTTCGCCTCATTGATCACTTCTGCTGTGTGTAACAACGCCTTCGACGGAATGCAGCCGACGTTGAGGCATACGCCACCAATGTTGGGGTAACGCTCGATCAGCACCACTTTCTTGCCAAGATCAGCAGCACGGAACGCAGCGGTGTAACCGCCGGGGCCAGAACCTAGGACGACGAGTTCGGTTTCAATTGAAGAACCCCCCATCCCTAACCCTTCCCCCGCAAGGGGTGAAGGGGACAAGACAGAAGAAGTGGACGGAGCGCCTCTTCCTCCTTCCCCCCCTGCGGGGGAAGGCTGGGATGGGGGGGATTCTTCCGCCTCTACCACCTCCAACATCAGCAACGCCGACCCTTCCGACACCCGATCACCCACCTTCACCAACATCTGCTTAATCGTGCCAGCGACAGGGCTAGGAATTTCCATCGACGACTTATCAGACTCAATCGTAATCAACGAATCTTCCGCCTCAATCTGGAAACCAGCATCTACCAACACTTCAATGATTTCAACGTCTTTGAAGCTGCCAATGTCAGGGACTTTGACTTCGATAATCTTGCTCATACCAGCAACCTCCGAATATCACCCAGCATTTTGGCAAGGTAAGTGGTGAAACGTGCGCCATCTGCGCCATCAATCACGCGATGGTCATACGACAACGACAGCGGCAACATCAAGCGCGGCGCAAATTCCTTACCGTTCCAAATGGGCTGCATGTCGGACTTGGATACGCCCAAAATAGCCACTTCTGGCGCATTCACAATCGGGGTAAATTTCGTGCCGCCAATCCCGCCAAGGCTGGAAATCGAGAAGCAACCGCCCTGCATATCCGCCGGTTTCAGCTTCTTATCACGCGCCTTCGCCGACATTTCTTTCAGCTCTTCGGACAATTGCATGATCGACTTTTTGTCCACATCACGGAATACCGGCACGACCAAGCCATCCGGTGTATCCACCGCCACCCCGATGTTGTAGTAGCTTTTACGGATCAGGTTTTCACCCTTCGCATCCAGCGAGGAATTGAAACGTGGGTAAGCCTTCAACCCTGCCACTACCGCTTTCATAATGAATACCAGCGGGGTAATTTTCATTCCCGACTTGGCATTTTCCTCATTCAACTGCTTGCGGAAGGCTTCCAGATCGGTGATATCCGCTTGATCAAACTGCGTCACATGCGGAATGTGTACCCAGTTGCGGTGCAAGAATTCTCCGGTCAGCTTATTGATGCGCGACAACGGCACGGTTTCGATTGCACCCCATTGGCTGAAGTCGATGTCCGGCATTGGCGCAACGCCAAGCGTATTGCCGGAAGCTGCCGCTGATGGCATCCCGCCAAAGCTCATCACATCCTTGATGTACGCTTTCACGTCATCTTGGGTAATACGTCCTTTGCGGCCTGAGCCTTTGACCTTGTTGAGGTCAGCACCGAGTTCGCGGGCAAACTTGCGCACGGACGGGGTGGCGTAGGCTTTGCTGAAGTCAGGAGAAGAACCCCCCTTCCCTAACCCTTCCCCCGCAAGGGGTGAAGGGGACAAGACGGGTGCAACAACTGACTTAGGTTCGGAGGCTATCTTCGCCCCTTCCCCCCTTGCGGGGGAAGGCTGGGATGGGGGGGCTTGCGGAGCAACAGCCGCGCCAGCGACCGCATCCCCAACCTCCATCATCACCACCAAACTCCCTTCCGAAATCCGATCCCCCACCTTCACCTTCAGTTCTTTAATCACCCCCGCCACTGGCGATGGTATTTCCATCGACGATTTGTCGGATTCAATCGTGATCAACGAGTCTTCAACGGCGATGGTATCGCCAACGTTCACCAGTACTTCAATGATTTCAACATCTTTAAAGCTGCCAATGTCTGGCACTAAAACTGCTTGGATTGCCATGATCGCGCTCCTTATGCCAGACGTGGGTTAGGTTTTTCAGGGTTGATGCCGTATTTTTCCATCGCTTTCACCAGATCAGCGGCTGGCAGGGATTTATCATCCACCAACGCTTTTAGTGCAGCAATCACGATGTAATGACGGTTTACCTCGAAGTGTTTACGCAATTGCGCACGGGTATCGCTACGCCCAAAACCGTCTGTCCCCAGCACGGTGAACGGCATCGGCAGCCATGCACGGATTTGGTCAGGGTATTGGCGGATGTAGTCGGTGGCGGCAATCGCGGGGCCACGTTGCCCTTTCAAGGCTTGCGTCACATACGGCACTTTCGCATCTTCCAGCGGGTGCAGCATATTCCAGCGGTCACAATCACGCGCTTCGCGGGCAATTTCGTTGAAACTGGTGACGCTCCACACATTCGCATCCACGCCCCATTCCCGGTCGAGCAATTCCGCAGCCGCAATCACTTCGCGCAAGATCGTGCCTGACCCCATCAGTTGCACTTTTTTACGCTTTTTGCCACCACCGCTGAACAAGTACATGCCTTTGACAATGCCGTCTTCGCAACCGGCTGGCATCGCAGGATGCGTATAGTTTTCGTTCATTGCGGTGATGTAGTAGTACACATCCTCCTGATCCTGATACATGCGCTTCAGACCATTCTGGATAATAACCGCGAGTTCGTAGGAGAAGGTTGGGTCGTAAGACAAGCAGTTCGGAATCAAACCCGCCTGAATCAAGCCATGCCCATCCTGATGCTGCAAGCCTTCACCCGCCAGCGTGGTACGCCCCGCCGTGCCACCAATCAGGAAGCCGCGTGCGCGGCAATCGCCCGCCGCCCAAGCCAAGTCACCAATGCGTTGGAAACCAAACATGGAGTAGTAAATGTAAAACGGCACCATGTTCACACCGTGGGTGCTATACGCCGTTGCTGCTGCAATCCATGACGAAAACGCGCCCGCTTCGTTGATGCCTTCTTCCAGAATTTGCCCGGTCTTGTCCTCTTTGTAGAACATGACCTGATCTTTATCTTGCGGTTCGTACAATTGCCCGACCGAGGAATAAATCCCCATCTGGCGGAACATGCCTTCCATACCGAAAGTACGCGCCTCGTCCGGTACGATAGGCACGACGTTTTTGCCCATGTTCTTGTCACGCGCCAACAAGGTCAGCAAGCGCACGAAGACCATCGTGGTGGACATTTCGCGGTCGCCCGTGCTTTCAAGTAACGGTTGGAAAATCGAAATATCCGGCACTTTCAGCGGGGTTGCGTGCGTTTGACGTTGCGGCAAGAAACCGCCCAGTGCTTTGCGGTGTTCCAGCAAGTACTGCATTTCTTCGCCATTCGGATCAGGGCGGTAGTATTTGGCGGCTGCCGCATCTTCATCATTCAGCGGGATATTGAAGCGGTTTTTGTAGGCAATCATTTCTTCGCCACTCAGCTTTTTCTGTGAGTGGGTACGGTTTTGACCTTCACCTGCTGCGCCCATACCGTAGCCTTTCACAGTATGTGCCAAGATGACAGTCGGTTGCCCCGTGTGGTTCACGGCAGCGTGGTAAGCAGCGTAAACCTTGTGCGGATCGTGACCACCACGGTTCAAACGCCAGATGTCTGCATCGCTCATTTTCGCGACCATTTCTTTCAGCTCAGGGTATTTGCCGAAGAAGTGTTCGCGCACGAATTTACCGTCTTTGGATTTGTAATTCTGGTATTCGCCGTCGACCGCTTCCATCATGCGCTGTTTGAGCAAGCCATCCTTGTCCATCGCGAGCAGTGGATCCCAGTAAGATCCCCACATGACTTTGATAACGTTCCAGCCTGCGCCACGGAACACCGCTTCGAGTTCTTGCACGATTTTGCCATTGCCACGCACTGGACCATCGAGGCGTTGCAGGTTGCAGTTGACCACCCACACGAGGTTGTCGAGTTTTTCACGCCCACCGAGGGAAATTGCGCCGAGCGTTTCCGGCTCATCGGTTTCGCCATCACCGACGAATGCCCACACCTTACGGTTAGCGGTTTCAGCTAGCTTGCGGTGTTGCAAGTATTTCATGAAACGTGCTTGGTAGATCGACTTGATCGGTCCCAAACCCATTGAAACCGTGGGGAACTGCCAATAATCCGGCATCAACCACGGGTGCGGGTAAGAGGATAAACCACCGCCATCGACTTCCTGACGAAAATTATCCAGATCGGCTTCGGTAAAGCGTCCTTCGAGGAAGGAACGCGCATACATCCCCGGGGCGGCATGACCTTGGATATACAGCAAGTCGCCGCCGTGTTGCGGGGAAGGCGCGTGCCAGAAATGGTTCATGCCCACGTCATACAGCGTAGCAGCCGAAGCGAAGGTAGCAATATGCCCACCCAATTCGGGACTTTCGCGGTTGGCACGTACTACCATTGCTGCCGCATTCCAGCGAATATAGGAACGCAAGCGCGATTCGATGGTGCGATTGCCCGGTGTGTGCTGTTCTAAATGCGGGGGGATAGTATTGATGTAAGCGGTATTGGCGGAGTATGGCAGGTTCGCACCGTTCTGACGGGCGGTGGCAATCAGCTCTTCCAATAGGAAATGAGCGCGTTCTAGACCTTCTGACTCGATGACTGCTTCAAGTGAATCAATCCATTCTTTAGTTTCTTGTAAATCAATATCTTGCAGCGACTTATTCATTCTTAATCCTCTTGCTTCCAGCGGTAAATCTGGCGTACACCATGACAGCAGCAGTCCAGATGGACAGAAACAATAACATAGCCACCGAATATTTTGAAGAAAAAGTTATTCGTAAAAATAAATACTTATTTTTCATTTACTTAAAAATATCAAATAATTTTTGAAATCTTTTGTAGGCATTTTCTATCAGTTCCGTTAAGCTCTCGCTATGACAGATGATATAGATATAATCCCACTCGCCGGACGTTTCCGTGGCTTTCTCCCTGTGGTAGTCGATGTGGAAACGGGTGGCTTTGATTGCCGCAAGGATGCGTTGCTCGAAGTGGCAGCCGTAGTGCTGCGCATCGACGAAAAAGGTGAGCTTTCGCGCCACCGCACCTTCAGTTGGCACATTGAACCCTTCCCCAATGCCAATATGGATCCCAAATCGCTCGAAGTGAATGGCATCAAGCCGTTTAGCCCCTTGCGCATGGCAGTGCCAGAGCCAAAAGCGCTGGAAGAATGCTTCAAAGTGATCCGTAAAGAAGTGAAAATCAACCGCTGCAACCGCGCCATTCTGGTCGGGCATAACGCGCCGTTCGATTTAAACTTTATCAATGCAGGTGCTGAACGCATCAAAGCCACTCGTAATCCCTTCCACCCGTTTAGTACGTTGGATACGGTGTCGTTAGGGGCGGTAATGTATGGGCAAACGGTCTTAGCACGGCTGGCACAAGCAGCAGGCATGGGTTGGGATGCGGATTCCGCACATTCAGCCGTGTATGATGCTGAAAAGACAGCAGATTTATTTTGCCATTTCGTGAATACATGGCAAACACTGGATGCCGCGTTTAAAGCCATCGAGAATTAGTAGGGGCGGTTCACGAACCGCCCATCCCCCTACCCTTTATTTGCCCGTCTTCAGCTTTTCCCAATACCCATCGTAAATCTTCGTTGCGTCACCGACATCGTTTTGGAATTCGGCTTTGCTCATCACATCCGCTGGTGGGAAAATGACCGGATTATTGCGCAACGTTTCACTTAACAAGGCTTGTGCAGCGGTATTCGGTGTGCTGTAACCCAACTCTTCCACCACTTTTTGCCCAACTTCGGGGCGTAGCATGTAGTCGATGAATTTGTGCGCGTTAGCCACGTTGCTCGCACCCGTCGGGATGGTGAAGCTGTCCACCCAGAATCCCGCGCCTTCTTTGGGGAAAATGTACTTAATATCCGGGTTTTCTTGCTGTGCCATCGTCACTTCCCCGCTCCAAATCATGCCGAGGTCGACATCGCCCGCCATGAACGGTTCACGCGGCGCATCAGCATTGAATACCAACACGTTCGGCATGAGTTTTTGCAGATCTTCGTAAGCGATTTTAATTTCGTCAGGGTTGGTGGTATTGGTAGAAAAGCCGTTTTTTTTCAGCGCCATGTGGAAAACTTCGCGCACATCATCGGTCAACAACAGCTTGCCTTGCCACTTTTCATCCCACAAATCTGCCCATGACGTGATCGTGCTGGGGTCGATTTCTTTAGCATTCACGCCAATGCCAGTGCTACCCCACAAATAGGGAATGCTGTAATCATTGCCGGGGTCGTAGGGCTTATCTAGCAAGTCTGCTGAGAGATTTTTTAGGTTGGTGAGTTTGGTTTTGTCGATTTTTTGCAGCAAACCTTCCTGACGCATTTTCGACACCAAATACGCCGAAGGCACGATCACATCGTAGCCCTTGCCCTGTTGCAATTTGACCTTGGCGTACATGACTTCGTTGTTTTCGTAGGTGGAATATTCAACGTCGATGCCGGTTTCTTTCTCAAAATCTGTCACCGCACTTTCGGGGATGTATTGTGCCCAATTGTATACCACGAGTTTTTCTTCGGCGTGCAAGGCACTGGATGCCAGCAACAGCAAGGCGGCAAAGCGAGCAGTTTTAGTCATGAGTGTATTTTTTCCTGAGCAACAAAGTTGAAAACGTCACCAACAGCAGCGAAATCGCCAGCAACAGCGTTGCCAACACATTCACTTCAGGCGATACCCCGACTTTAACCATTGAAAATACCCGAATCGGCAGAATTTCGAAGCTAGAGCCAGTCACAAACGAACTGATAATTACATCATCAAGCGACAGGGTAAAGCTCAATAACCAGCCTGCCACAATCGCCGGAAACACCAAGGGCAAAATAATCAGGCGGAAAATACGACTTTCGCTTGCCCCCAAATCTTGCGCCGCTTCCAACAAGTATTTGTCGAACCCTTTCAGTTGCGCATACACCGTAATGACCACGAACGGTAGGCAAAAAGTGATGTGCGCAATCAGCAACGACCAAAAACCCAGTTGGATACCCAGCGCGATAAAAATAATGAGGAACGTGATTGCCAGCACAATGTCGGGTGACATCATCACGATAAACAGCAAGCTACTCGCGGTAGCTTTCAGCGGGAAACGGTAGCGGTGCAAGGCTAACGCCATTAACGTGCCGATGATTGTGGCAGCGGTCGCAGCAAGACTCGCGATGAGCAGCGAATTGAGAAAGGCTTGCGTGAGCGCCTCATTTTCCCAGAGCTTGGCGTACCATTCCAAGGTGAAGCCTTTCCATTCGTAGCCGTATTTGGAGGCGTTGAAGGAATTGATCACCAAAATGCCAATGGGCAGGTAGAGGTAAGCGAAGATGGCGGCGATAAAACTCCACTTAAAGACCTTCATCATCCAGCCCCCCTTGTCGATTAATCCGCTGATTCGCCAAGAAATACAACCACAACAACCCCGCCATGATCACAATCAATGCCACGCTAAACGCCGCGCCAAACGGCCAATCGCGCACCACCAGAAACTGGTTTTTAATAATATTCCCCAGCAGCAAATTCTTCGCCCCGCCCAGCAAATCGGCGACGTAAAACATCCCCATCGCAGGCAAAAACACCATTAAACTCCCCGCAATAATCCCCGGCATGGTCAGCGGCACAATAATCAGTCGGAACCGCGCCCAGAACGCTGCACCCAAATCCCGCGCCGCCTCCAACAACGTACCATCCAACTTATCAAAGCTCGACACCAACGGCAGCACCATAAACGGCAACAACACATACACCAGCCCAAACACCACCGCAAACGGCGTATACAACAATTGCAGCGGCTCATCCACCAAACCTGCCCCCAGCAACGCGGCATTCACCAGCCCCTTATTGCCCAGAATCAGCTTAATCGCGTAAGTCCGAATCAGGCTATTCGTCCAAAACGGCACAATCATCAAAAATAGCAGCACACCGCGCCACACCCCCGGCAATTTAGCGACAATGTACGCAAACGGATACCCCAACACCAAGCAAATGGCCGTGGTCAGCGTCGACAACCACAAACTGCGCCAAAACACTTCCGCATAGACGGGTTCAAACAAACGTTCCCATGAAGCCAAGGTCACAGGCCACACCGCCAGATGTTGCGGGTCGGGTGACATCACACTGGTCAGCACCACTAAGACGTGCGGCACGAGCACAAACAGCCCCAGCCACACCAGCGTCAGTACAATCGCGACGCGGCGAAAATTCAGCACTTTCATGCTTGACCCGACCTTTCCGCAGGGATCACATGCTCCCAACCCGGCACCCAATCCACGCCCACTTTTTGGTTAATGCTGTAATCGAAATCGGGGTCATCTTCGTCAAAAAATTCGTGTACCGTCACCGCCTGCCCGTTTTCCAGCCGAATATGTGAGTTCAAGGTTTGTCCGGTGTAATTGCGCTCCAACACAACGCCGGGAAAACCTTTGCGTTCCAATACATTCGGACGGCAATCAATGCGCAAATCTTCGGGGCGTAACATCACATGCACCCTATCACCAGCGGCAAAACGGTGATCACAGCGAATGTCGCGTTCCACGCCGTTAATCATGGCTTGGTACTGATATTCGCCCAATGCACGAGTAATTTCGCCGTCGAACACATTGATTTCGCCGATGAATTGCGCCACGAACAAATTACGCGGCGCTTCGTAAATTTCGCGAGGTGTGCCGACTTGCTGCGCCTGCCCGTTGTGCATGACCAGAATCCGGTCAGACATCGACAGCGCTTCTTCCTGGTCGTGGGTCACGTAGACGAAGGTAATCCCCAATTGGCGTTGCAATTGCTTCAACTCCAACTGCATTTGTTGGCGGAGCTTGTGATCAAGTGCACTAAGTGATTCATCTAACAATAGAATTTTTGGGCGATTTACCACGGCACGCGCAATCGCTACCCGTTGCTTTTGCCCGCCGGAAAGCTGATGCGGTTTACGCGTGGCAAAATCCGACAAACGCACAATCGCCAACGCATCCGCGACCCGTACCGCGATATTCTGCGCATCCACCTCCGCCATTTTCAGCCCAAACGCCACGTTGTCGAACACGCTCAGGTGCGGAAACAGCGCGTAACTTTGGAAAACGGTATTCACGGGGCGTTTTTCCGCAGGAATTCCGGCAATATCCTCGCCATTCAGCAAGATTTTTCCTTCATTCGGTTGCTCAAACCCTGCGATCAAACGCAATACCGTGGTTTTACCGCAGCCAGAAGGGCCCAAAATTGTGAAAAATTCGCCGTCATTGATCGTGAGATGAAAATCGGAGAGTACTTCCTGCGCCGCAAAACGTTTGCTGATATGGCTCAGGGTGAGGATGGGTAGTCGGTTCAAGCATTACTCCTGTATTATATTTCCCACGCGGACTCATTCAATGGATAATAGCACCGTCCACCTAAGGAAATAGAAGAACTCGATCTACCATGAAAATTACCCGACGCTTACGCTGGCTGATGGCAGGCGGCATGTTATTAATGACACTGCTGTTCCTGCTATTCCTGTTTTTTGCCACTAAAAGTTTCCTCGACTTGTGGGACAGGCTGCTATTGCTCCCCCATTGGGTGTTTTACAGCTACAGCACCGTGATCGTCGTTGTCGTGGGGTTCAGTGGCTGGATTATCTACAAACTGGTCACCGGTGGCAGCAGCACCAGCGCGATAAAACGCACGGTCAACAAACCCGTCACCGAGGCGAATGTCACCCAAGAAATCGCGCAGATCAAGGAGGCAGGTATGGATACCACCCCCTTGGAAATCGAAATCGAACGCTTGCACGAACGTAAAGCAGCCGGACAAGTCCACATTGCATTTTTCGGCGATGTCAGCACGGGTAAATCGTCGATTATCAAAGCTTTGCTGCCGAGCGCTGGGGTAGAAATCAATTTGCGCGGCGGTTCAACCCGTGAAATCCGCGAATACACATGGCAAACCATCTCCGGCGACCACCTGATGCTGACCGACCTGCCGGGGCGTAACGAAGCCGAAGGCACACTCGACGCGGCGGCGCGTGATGAAGCGATTCGCGCCCAAATCGTGGTGTACGTCACCGATTCCGATCTCAGCCGCAGCCAATACCAAGATTTGCTGGAACTGGCGGCGTTTGGCAAACCGCTGCTGATTGCCATTAACAAGCGCGACCAATACACGCCAGAAGAACAGACGCAACTCGCACACCGCATCCGCAGCCGTTTCAGCGCACTGCCTAACAGCATCACGCCGGATGTGTTGTTCATTCAATCCGGTGGCACAGAAGAAATTGTGCGCGTCTACCCCGACGGGCGCGAAGAAACCGTGCAACGCCCCCGCAAAATGGACGTTGCCAGCCTCACCTCGCACTTACAAACCGAAATCGACAATAGGCTCGAATGGCTCTCCCAGCAACGCGATACCAGCGTCATGCATCTGGTACAGGAAAAACTCGACAGCACCCGCGACGATTACCGTAAGAGCCAAGCCGAAAAAATCGTGCGCAGTTCCACCCACAAAGCCATACTGGGCGCACTTGCCTCAGTCAGCCCCGGTACAGACCTTTTGGTGCAAGGTGTCATCGGCACGCGTATGGTGCAAGAATTATGCAAACTGTACGATAGCCCAGTCAGCCAGCTCGACATTGACCAATTCCTCAACTTTAGTCAGGGGCAGTTGCAAAAAAGTGTCCCTGTCTTACTAGCAGTTGCGGGTAATGGTCTAAAAGCCTTCCCCGGTATTGGCACGGTAGCAGGTGGCTTGGTTCATGCCGTTGCCTACGGGCTTATTTTTGATGCGCTCGGTAAATCTGTCGTGCGCACCCTCGAACAACGCGGCGCACTCAAAGCAGCGACCGCAGCAGCAACATTTCAGGAGATGCTCAGTGGAAATCTGGAAGAACGTACAAAAACATTTGCCAGATTGGTTATTGAACAGTATCGGGGCAAGTAAGGAAGAAATGCCCGAAGTCGTCGCAACGCCGCCACAAAACACCGGCGATACGCACTTACAGCTTGCCACCGAAAGCCTGCGCCAATTGCTGGACGATTCCCGTATCCCGGATGATGTGCGCGAGAGCTTGCGCAATGACTACACCCAAGTGCGCGGAATGCTCGATAAGCTGGAGCACGGGCATTTGCATGTGGCTGTCTTTGGGCGTGTCAGCGTCGGCAAATCATCCCTGCTCAATGCTTTATTGGGGCAAACCGTGTTCAGTGTCAGCGTGTTGCACGGTGAAACCCGCAGTGTCAATATGCAGCAATGGCAAGAATACAGCGACGGTGGTTTATTCCTCATCGACACCCCCGGCATCAATGAAATCGACGGCGAATCGCGCGAAAAGATGGCGCATGAGGTCGCAAATCGTGCCGATTTAGTGCTCTTCGTCGTGGATGGCGATTTGACCGATGTGGAATTCCAAGCGCTCAAAACCGTCACGGGTTCACACCGCCCTACCCTATTGCTGGTCAATAAAGCGGATCGTTACACTGAAAAAGAGCAGCAGCAATTACGCAGCGTCTTGCGCAACCGCACTCAAGGCATGATTGCACCGGAAAATCTCATTTTTACCACCGCCCAAGCCAGCCGCCAAACGATTATTTATGTGGATGAACACGGCGAAGAAATCGAAAGTATCCGTGAACGTCCCATCAATATCAGCGCCCTCAAAACACGCTTATGGGACATTATCGAAGCGGAAGGCAAAACCCTGTCGGCACTCAATGCCTCACTGTTTGCAGGGCATCTCAGTAAAGAAGTCGGGCAGCGCATCCTTGCGATCAAACGCGAACTCGGTGAACAAACCATCCGTCTGTACTGCATTGGTAAAGGGGTCGCCGTAGCATTCAACCCTATTCCCGTAGCCGATTTATTAGCGGCAGCCGCAATTGATGCCACCATGATTGTGCACCTCTCAAAATTATACGGCTTACCCATTTCACGTAACGAAGCCAGTGACCTGATCCGTACTATTTTAGGGCAAATGTTGCTGTTGGCGGGCACAGTATGGGCAGTACATCTGGTATCGTCCGCACTTAAACTAGGCAGTGCGGGCATTTCCACCCTGATTACGGGCGCAGCACAAGGCGCAGTCGCTTGGTACAGCACTCTCGTCGTCGGGCGAGTCGCGGAAGAGTGGCTTGCTAACGGCAAATCGTGGGGTGACGCAGGCCCCAAACTGACTGTGGAACGCATTTTGGACTCGCTGGATCGTGATTCTGTGCTAACCGAAGCGCGTGAGGAAATCATTTCCTACTTGCACAACACCGTTAAAAACGATCCGGTCGTTGATAGTAAACACTGAGGGGGCAAGGGCGCATTCCATGCAGCAAAAACTTATTAAAGGGCTAGTCATGCTAGCCAGTGCTGGCGTATTGGTGGTTTACCAATATTTTCAACAACCCAACGACAAACCAGCCAGCAACCGACCGTCGCCAGCGGTTGCCACAGAAACCACGCGTAACACTGCCGCTGCCAGCAGTAGCGATTACCGTACCGCCATCGACAAAATTCGCCGTGCCAAAAATGACCCCGATGCAAAATTCTGGACAACCGTACAAGGCAGTATTGTCAAAGTTCTCAAAGATGATACCGAAGGCAGCGCCCACCAACGTTTCCTCGTGGAATTATCCGCTGATACCACCTTGCTGGTCGCGCATAACATTGATCTGGCGCAACGCGTCCCCGTGCAAACAGGGCAAAACGTCACCATCAGCGGGGAATACGTGTGGAATAATCGCGGTGGCGTGCTGCATTGGACACACCATGATCCGAAAGGGCGCAAAGGCGGTTGGATCGAACTCGCAGGCAAACGTTACGAATAACAGACAACAAAAAGGCGGCTAAATTAAGCCGCCTAAAGTGTCACACTTGCCCGTGCGAATAGGAACGTAGTACTTAACGCAGTAAACCGAACGGTGATAACAAACCACCTACACCGCCGTAATCTTGTACCGCTTCTTTGGTTGCGGAGGTGTGTACTTGAATCTTATCGCCAGCGATCACTACAGGGTCAGCGACGCGCCCCATGTTCACGTCTTCCAAACGCACCGTGTAAGGCTTGTTGTTACGGAAAACGGTCACGTTATCCTTGATGGCTAAACGGCTCAAACCTTCTGCTTGCGCAATCGCTTGCGTCAGCGTGGTATCACCCGCCAAGGCATACACACCCGGCTTATTCACGGCACCGGATACGGTAATTTTGCTACCCGTGGATTCTTTCACCAGCACATTCACTTGTGGGTTGTGCATGTAATCTTTTTCCAGACGTGTCGCAATTTGCTTTTCCAATTGGCTTGCCGACATACCTTGTGCATGTACCGTACCGATCAGTGCCAACGTAATATTGCCGTTGTCATCCACACGCACTTCTTTGGACAAATCCGGGACTTTGAAAACATCAATTTCCAGCAAATCTTGCGGCGCGATACGATCACTCCCAGATGTCCCTGTCGGTAAACTAGCCGATTCAGCACTGACTGTTGAACCCGGTAAGGCAGAATGTTGTGGTACGTTATTAGAACAAGCCGTCATGCTTAATGACGCCAGCAGTGGCAATAACAATTTCCAAGTCATTTTCATTGGGAATCTCCCTGATAGTATTTTTAACAATTTTGAGGGGTTAAGGGGTTAGCCTTGCTTTGTATCGGATAGTAGATGCCCCGTGTTAGGCTTGCGACACCGCACGGATTAAACGCATTCAATCCACAGACAATAGGACTATAGACCACATTAACACTCGCCATCAGCCCTTATCGGATACAAGTTTCAATTATACCCCCGTGGATTCTGCTTCTGCCAGTGCCACGTATCTTGACACATCTCCATCAATGTCTTCTCCGCTGTCCAGTGCAATAAGGTTTCTGCCCGTGCAGGGTCTGCATAACAACAGGCAATATCACCCGCCCGCCGTGCCACGATTTGATACGGCACGTCATTGCCACTGGCTGCTGCGAAGGCTTTGACCATATCCAATACCGAATAGCCTTGCCCTGTGCCTAAATTCACCACTAACAGGTTAGGCACATCGCCACGCAAAAACGCTTGCAAGGCTTTCACATGCCCTTTGGCTAAATCCACGACGTGGATGTAATCCCGCACACCCGTGCCATCATGTGTTGGGTAATCGCCCCCAAACACCGATAAGTGCGGGTATTGCCCAACCGCCACTCGCGCAATGTAAGGCATAAGGTTATTGGGTACGCCTTGAGGATCTTCACCAATACTACCGCTCGCGTGTGCGCCAACGGGGTTGAAATAACGCAGTAACGCGATTTGCCAAGTAGCATCCGCTTTATACAAATCGCCTAACATCTCCTCAATCATTAGCTTGGAACGCCCATAAGGATTCGTTGCTGACAACGGAAAATGCTCTTGAATCGGCGTGGTATGCGGGTCGCCGTATACCGTTGCAGACGAGCTAAATACAATGTTTTTCACACTGTGACGCTGCATCGCTTGTAGCAGCGATACCGTGCCTGCCACGTTGTTATCGTAGTATTCCAGCGGCTTTTCGACCGATTCACCCACTGCTTTCAAACCAGCAAAATGAATCACGCTGTCAATCTGCTGTTCGCTAAAAATGCGATCCAGCATGGCGGCATCACGAATATCCCCTTCGTAAAAGGGAATGTGGGAGACACCGGCAATGTTGGCAACGCGGCGCAACGATTCCGGCGAGCTATTGCACAGATTATCCAACACGATGACCTGAAAGCCCGCCGCCAACAGTTCAACACACGTGTGAGAACCGATGTAACCCGCACCGCCCGTTACCAAAATACAAGGAATAGTTTGCATGTTCGCCCTCTTTTATTGACAGGTGCAACGGCTGCTGCACCTGCCATAAGATAACAAAGTTGCTTAAGACTTATGCTCTTTATTGATGGTATTCGTCGATACTTTGTCAGTTTTAGGGGTTGCTTCGGCTTTTTCGTCCGTTTTTGTGTCGGCTTTCACATCAGCCTTTGCCTCAGTTTTGGCTTCTGTTTTAACTTCTGTTTGGGCGGCAGCCATCTCTGGGGCTTTCTCAGCGGTTTCTGCTTTAGCAGTAGCAGGTGCACTTGCATTGGTCAGAGCAATATCTGCTTTGATTTTATCGAACATTTTATCACCAATACCCGGCACTTCTTTCAGATCTTCCAGTGCTTTAAATTCACCGTGTTCAGTGCGGTAAGCCACGATTGCTTCGGCTTTTTTCTCACCGATACCGTCCAACGTATCCAGTGTTGCTGCATCCGCTGTATTGATATTGATGGTTTCCGCCAGAACAGCAGAAGACGCGAACAGGGAAAAGACGATAGATGCGGCAAAAATCATTTTTTTCATGACTAACTCTCGTTGAAATTTTATTGTTAGGGTTTGTGTGTGCACCCGTTAATTATCGCGGTAAACTGCACAATCCACAGCTTTTCCAGACAATCGGCACGAGACCCCCCACATGAGCAAACCTTACATCAAATCCATCGTTTCCTACTCAATGGTCGGCAGCCTTGGCTTGACTATCCTCGCTAGTTTGCAAGGCTGCGGCAGCGACCAACCCCCGCTACCGCCGGAAAAACCCAGCGCAGGCACGATTTCCGAAGCAGCCAAGGGTGAGGGCATGTTCATGGTCATCCAGCAAACTAGCGCAAACCCCGACACCTTTGAGCTAAAGGAAAAATATCCGGCAAGCGAAACCCGCGCCATCCTCAAAGACCTGAACGGCAATGAACGCATCCTCACCGAAGCCGAATTGAAAAAAATGGCGGAAGCGGAAGCCAAAAAGGTCGAAGATGGCACGTCCAATCTAACCCAGCCCGTCGCCACCAATCAGGGTTTGAGCTTAGGCGAAACCATCCTCGCCTCCGCAGCAGGCGCACTGATCGGCGGCATGATTGCCAACAAACTGATGGGCAATGCCAACTACCAACAACATCAGCAACAACAAGCCAGCCGGGCGCAAAGCAGCATCAGCCGCCCTGCCACTGGCGGCACGGATACCCGCGCTGTCAATCCGAACCAAACACAGCAACCCAAATCCGGCTTCTTTGGCAACAAAAGCAGTAGCAGCACAGGCAGTAGCGCCAGCCCCTCTTCCAGCAGCTCATTAGGCGGTTAAACCATGATAAAGCTAGAAAAAGTACAACCCATCAGCCCCGCATTGATGGAAGAAGTCGGCATGACATGGCACACCGATCCCGACGGTCAGCCTTACGTCGCCGATGAAATTGTCCACGTCACCGAGAGCGAAGTAGAGGCGTATTACGAAGCCGCCAACACGCTCTACGACATGTTCATCGCCGCTGCGCAGCACGTCATCGACCATGATTTATTTCTGGAGTTAGACATCCCCTTCAACCTCGCGGATCACATCAAACGCAGTTGGGATAACGATCACCGCCACTTGTACGGGCGCTTTGATTTCGCAGGCGGTGTCGATGGCTTGCCCATCAAACTGATCGAATTCAACGCGGATACTCCGACCAGTTTGTTTGAAACCGCCATCGTGCAATGGGCATTGCTCAAAGCCAACCACATGGACGAAGCAGCGCAATTCAACTCGGTTTACGAAAGCATTATCAATAATTTCCGCCGTTTGGTGACGGGCGAGGCAGACCCCGCACGGTTTGGTGAGTTTTACAACTATCAGAATATCCTATTCTCCAGCATTCGCGACCAGCCGGAAGATGAGCGTACCGTGCGCTTTTTGCAGCAAATGGCAACGGATGCAGGCTTCCAAACCGATTTTTGCTACATGGATGAAGTGGGCTTTTTAGAACAGGCAGGCATTTTCAACCCCGCTGGCACGCGCTTCGACTACTGGTTCAAGCTCTACCCGTGGGAAGATATTGCCCTGCAAACCGACGGCATCAACGGCATTCTGGATGACATTACCCGTCATACTGCCACCGTGATTCTCAATCCGGCATATACCCTGCTGTTCCAAAGCAAGGGCATCCTAAAAGTGCTCTACGACTTATTCCCCGATTCGCCGTATTTGCTGGAAACCCGTACCGCCATGCTGCACGGTAAAAAGCAGGTCGCGAAAAAGATGTTCGGGCGGGAAGGCGAAAATACCGTGATTTACGACGCAGCGGGCAATATCCTCACGCAAATGGCTGGCGAATACGACCGCTACCGCACCATTTACCAAGCCTTCGCCGCCTACCCGCAAGATGCGCAAGGGCGCAGCTATCAGGCAGGCGTCTTCTTTGCGTGGGAAGGCTGTGGATTAGGCTTCCGGCGGGGTGGCGACGTGCTCGACAACCTCAGTAAGTTTGTCGCGCATCGGGTCGTGTGACGGCTGCGACTGCCACAGCCCGCCGTGGTTGATGGCAGTCCACCCCCAGCGCAACCAGCCCAGCAATGCCATTGCCAGCCACAATGCCCACGCCAACATCAGCAAGCGGTAATACCAAATCGGCACACTGATCGCCCCCGGTTGCGGCAATTCGCCTGCCACTCGGTCTTGATACCATTGCAATTGCTGACCCCACGAGCCATTGCCGACGATTTGCATATCCGGCGAACCTAGCAAGCCTTTTGCCACTGCCCCGATTAAGGTTGCCAAGGCAATCAGCGTCAAAAACGCCAAGCCACCTTGCATCGCATTAAACTGCCAACGCGGACGTTGCCAAGTTTCCACCGCCAACTTGCCACGCAGCGCCAGTGCTATCAGCCAGAACGCCATCAGCACCATCAACAGCGAGGAACTTTGGCTCAAACCGACTCCCAGCAAGAACCACTGCCAGCTTTTCAACGGCGTAATCCCCGAACGCCCCAGCAAAACCGCCAAGACCAGCAGCACCACCAACACGCCCCAGAACAACACCGCAGGCCCTAACAACGGCCCGTGCGCCCACAATACCCAACGGTCTTGCGGCACGGTTAAATGGGCTTCAGCATTCACACTCGGTAAACCCAAATCCACCGCAGGGAACGTATAATGCAACGGTAACGCGCCTGCTTCCTGCCATTCCAACACGGCTTCCTGTTTTTTGGGCAAGAGCGGCAACAGCACCGTGTTTTGCTGTTGTTGAATCGCTTGCTTCGTGCCATCAATGGTGAGGCTTTGCAATACCGTGCCTTCCGGCAAACGGATGCTGTGTTGCGAACCACGGCTGCTGTGCAAATTCAACCGCAAGGTCACATCACGAGCGCGTTTGCCCACGTCCACCTGCATTTGGCTGGCGAGCAAGGTCACGGTCTGCCCTGCCACCCCTTGCGGACGGTTGACCGCCAGCGTCAAGGTTTCACCTGCCCACGGTTTCCACAGCAATGTGCCTTGCGCATCGGCTTCTTCGTAAGCATTCACTGGCAAACCGGTCGCAACAACGTGCCACACGGGGCTTGCCGCCACGCGCCATTCTTCCAACCACGCGCTGTTATTGCTGGCAGTGAGGGTGAAGGTGTCGGTTTGTGGCAAACGCGATGTCCATTCCACGCTGGCTTGCTGTGGCTTGAGATTGATTTGCAGCGCATTGTCTTTGATGGTGAATTGCTCACTCAGCGGCTGTTCGCCCTTGAGCAAAGGAATCGCCAAACTGATCGGCGCAGCGCTGTCCGACACACGGCGGATCGTGGTGGTGACATACCAATCCAGCCCCAAATCCAAGCGCCGTTCGATTTTCACAAACGCGGGCAAGGTGGGCATGTCTTGCAAAGTAGCATCCGACGCTGCCGTCGTGGTGCGATTCAGTTGCAACTGTTCTTCGGGCACACCGTTGTCGCGGATACCGTCTACTTGCCAGCCTTCCCCGCTCCATGTGACGTGACGCGGTTTCAAAGGCAACGGCAATGCAAGGCTGTTGCGGGTAGGCAAGCTGCCTTGCAATACCACGTCGTGCGCCCCTTGCGCTAATACCACCCACAATTGCTGTTCGGCATCGCGGCGCAAGGCTTGCGTGGGGGCATTATCAACCAACACGGTTTGCGGCAACCACGTACTTTGGCTGCTCGGCACAGGCACAGCCAGCGCCGTCGCGGCATGGATACGCAGGCGAATCGTTAAACCTTCATTCCCCAGCGTCAGGTTCATCTGCTCGATTTGCGCACAGTCGGGCAAACAGTCCGGCGCACGTAACAAGCGTTCCTCAAGCGTTTGCAACAATGCGGCATCCGGCGGCGGCGGTGTTTCCGCGAACGCAGGTTGCGGCAATGCTAACACCCACGGCACAACAACCAGCAGTAGTGCCGTATGCAACCACTGCTGTGGATGGCGAGCAGCTTGCAATACCGCTGCGAATTTGCCTGCGGGCAAAGCTAAACGGGCGGCTAACACCAGCAGCACCAACACACCCAGCACTTTCAGCAAGGAATGCACCAGCGGCGCAATCAACCACAGCCCCATGCGTTCATCCGGCTGAATCACGCCCGACCATTGCAAGGAGACTTGCTGCCAGTTCCACGTCGGTAAGCCGGGGCCGGTTTGGATCATGCTATTGGGGTCGATTTCGCGCAAATTGGCTTGCTGCTTGGCATTGCGCGACGATGCATAAGAACCGAGTGCGGCTAGGCTACTGTCTGCACCACCGGCTTTATCTTCAATATAATTGCCGCTTGATTTCATCATCGGGGCGGGAGCAGGCACAGGCATAGGGGCTTCGGCAGCAGGCGCGGCTTGTTCAGCCATCATATCCATCGCTGCTTCTGGGGCGGCAGGTTTAGCCGCTACCGCCGTTTGTTCAAAACCAACATGCCCGCCGTTGCCTTGCAATTGCGGATACAGCGCATTGCGTACCGTGTCGATGGTGTACGGCAATACGATCAACACCAGCACCAGCAAACTCAGCCAGCGGTAACGCGCCAACCAACGTTGCATCGCCCCCGTCGGAATTGAGCGCAACAATGCAGTGACTACCAGCAAATTCAGCCAGATAAATTGCGGCGCGTCACTTTGATGCCACGTTAATAGCAAGGCGACACCGGCGACCGCACCCCATTGCCAGCCGTACAAATACCCCGTTGCCACAGTGATCAACAGCACCAGAAACAAATCCAGCAAGCTCCATTGTTGCAACCATGTCAGCGGTAAGTTATCCGTGCCACTCGCGGCAAACAGCAACCAACCGGGCGGCAGGTGCAAGGTGGTGGTGACTTGCTGCAATTCTTGCTGCCAACCGCTCACGGGCGGGCTGGAACGTGCAGCGGTGTAACGACTGTCGGCTTCGAGGTTGAGGGTACGTTGACGTACTTCCACACCATCCGCTGTGCCTTCTGTTTGTTGCGTGATCAGTTGCGGCTGACCGCCGATGCTGACGCGACCCAAACGTATGTCGGGCGACACTTCCAAGCGGGATTGTTGCGCTAATGTGCCGGAGAGATTGTCTTGCAGGGTGTAGCCGTTACCGTCGAAATCCAGCCAGAGTTGGCGGCTCAAGCTGAGTTGTGCGGGGCTGTCTGCCATGCCGCGATGTTGTTCTGCCAAGGTCATTTTGCTGTCAGTGGTCATGAGGTAAGCGGGCAGGCTTGCCCATTCTTCCGGCAAGCGCGTTTGGCTGGGGTCAACGCTATTCACGCCTTCGACTTGCACTTGGCGCATGGTGGCATCAGCTTCAAATACCCAGACTTCTTCGCTAGGCCACGGCGCGGCGCTGGCAGGCAACGTTAAGGCGGTGATAGTGGCGGGAGCGCGTCCAGTGAGTTTCAGCGTCCATTCGCCGGGGCGCAGTTGCACTTGCAGCTTGCCGTCTTGACCCATGCGCGTGGGCAGCGGGCTGTCGAGGTGCAGCGGGATGAAACTGTCCAGCAAGACGGGGGCAAGTTCGGCTTGACGTTGCTTGCCTGCGACACGGAGCTGGATGGTGGTGGTGACTTCGAGCGGGTGTGAATCGAGCACTTTGCGGAAAACTTGCACTTCTAGACCGTCTTCGCTGGCGGCTTGCGGGGAACGGCTTAACCATAAGCTGCCAGCGGCGTTGAATTCGGGGGTGGCGATGACTGTGCCGTTGACGCTTAATTGCACCAAACCCGTGGCGGGTGCGACGAACAGGGCTTCGGGGAGTTTGTCCCAGACGAATTGCCCGCTGATGTCGTGGCTGCCTGCGGCGAGGGTGATGCTGGGGTAGCCGTCTTGCGTGGTGACGACGAGCGGGGTGTTGTCGGCACGGTGGACGTTTTGCGGCCAATGTTGCGCATCACCGGGGAGGCGAAGTTGGGTTTCACCGTAGACTTCCCAGTGTTGGGTAAACGTGCCGCCTGTGGCGGTGAGTTGCAAATCTAAGCGCCCCGGCCAAGCGCATTGACGCTCTTCGGCGTTGTAGAGGTAGGGGCAGGCTAGGTCTTTGTGACCATCGAGTACCCAGCCTACCCACGGTTTGAGGGGTTCGGGGACTTGATCGGTGGGCAAGGGGTTGGCGTATGCTGCGGTGAGCAGGAATAGCCAGAGGGATAAGAGGCGCAGAAAAGGTAACATGGCAGTGCCTTTGGATTTTTTTATTAGACTTAACTATACCTAGATCAAGGTAGTTTCACCACTATGCATTATTTTGAGAAATGTCGGGCTGAAGCCCGACCTACAACATACGCCACATACCTCCCCCTCCCGTAGGTCGGGCTTCAGCCCGACATCCCTTATCCATACCATACGCATCCATACCATACGCATCCATACCATACGCATCCATACCATACGCATCCATACCATACGCATCCATACCAATTGTCGGACTAAAGTCCGACCTACAAGAGAATCGGGTAGGATTTTGCGATTGGTTCTACTAGCAGAAAAATCAGTTTGAGTTACAACGAATTACGTAAAGGCCGCTATAGCTCGCCATCACAAGAATATTTCGTCACAACGGTAGTGCATGAACGTTACCCTGTATTTGAAGATTTTACAGCAGCGCGGATGCTGGTGAGCCATTTGCCAAAACTTGAACGGGAACTCAACGTAAAATGGCTGGCATGGGTAGTAATGCCCGACCACTTTCATGCCTTGTTACGGCTGGAAGGTAATACGGGGTTATCCGAAACCATGCGTCGTCTAAAAGGCGGCACTGCCCGACAGTTGGATCAGCATCTCAACCATGCAGGTCGTTTCTGGCAACCCGGCTTTTTTGATCGTGCTTTGCGTACAGAAGATGACGGTCTTCAAATTGCCCGTTACATCGTTGCGAATCCATTGCGTGCAGGGTTGGTAAAGCATATTGGAGATTACCCACATTGGGACTCCATTTGGTGCTAGCAACCACACGTAGGTCGGGCTTCAGCCCGACAATCACAATCGTGCATTGTTAATCATGCCGCATTTTTGAAGATGTCGGGCTGAAGCCCAACCTACAACGGCATCCACCCCGTAGGTCGGGCTTCAGCCCGACATCCCTTATCCATACCATACGCATCCATACCAATTGTCGGGCTGAAGCCCGACCTACAAGAGCATTGCCCGCTCCCGGCACTGTCACGGTCTGTCGCGGCGTCCCGCCACGCCTGCCCGCGTCAGAGCCGTGCGCTTACTTCTTCGCTTGGGGCGCACCGCGCCCTGCGGCTCCGCCGCCCTGCTGGGCTGGCTGTAGCTCAAGACCTAGGGCAAGCCGGAAGCCCATGTCGTAGTCACGGTAAGCGGGATCGCCCCTGCCACGGAAGGCAGAACGCACGCTCCTGCCGTGGCGGCCCACGAACCGCCGCGAACGACGCGCAAAACGCCCGCCTTATCGCCTCCGGCGATACCCTCCGGGTCTATAACCGGCGAAGCCGGTAATTTTTCTTGCCATACATCCTGACACCATTCCCAGACGTTACCGTGCATTTCGTATAAGCCCCAAGCATTGCAGGGGTAGGTTTTAACTTCCTTGGTTTCGCCCTTGTCACTCCACTTATCCCACTCACCCGAATAGTTCACTCTTTCCAGACTCAAATCATCCTTGCCGCCAAAGTGGAACGGAGTTTGGGTTCCGGCACGGCAGGCATATTCCCATTCGGCTTCCCATGGTAGACGGGCGTTTAAATCGGGGTGAAGCTGGTTGAGTTGGGTGAGGAAAGTTTGGATGTCGTGCCAGCTTACTTTTTCGACTGGGCGGTTTTTGCCTTTGAAGTGGCTAGAGTTCTCGCCTCCCGTGACGGCTTCCCACAGGGCTTGAGTGACAGTGGTTTCAGCGAGCCAGAAACCTTGTTTTAGGGTAACGTGGTGTAAGTCTTCATCGTTATCGCGACCTTCTTCGGTTTCGGGTGAACCCATGTCAAATTTGCCTGGCTGTATCCAGCGGAAGGCGTGGCGCACGTCTTTGTAGGTGAAGGCTTGCCACAGGCCGTAGCGGTCTTCGCCCCAGTCGGATGCCCAAGCGTAGGGGAAGGTGGGTGGGGAGAGGTGGTTACGGGTCATAACATCTATTCTTTCGTAGGGGCAGACCCCTGTGTCTGCCCTCTTGGTCGGGGAAAGGGCAGACACGGGGGTCTGCCCCTACATGGTTAAAACGGTCATGCGATGGGCGTTCACGGGGCATCCACCCCATTACTAGCGCACCGCTGACCTTGCTTTTTGCTTACGGTTGCCCGCAAGGCGGGATGACGATCTGGTCTTTCACGCCCATTCCAACGGCGTGTTGAGCTAGGGCAAGCCGGAAGCCTATGTTGTTGTTACGGTTAGCGGGATCGTTCCTGTTACGGATGGCAGAACGCACGTTCCTGCCGTTGTTGTTCCACGAACCGCCGCGAACGACGCGCTTAACGCCTGCTTTCGATCTGTCACCCAGCCTGATTATAGCGATAGAGGCGGATGACGGCGCAAGTTTTCCTGCCGCCATGCGAGGCTATCCGTTCCGGCGGCGATGGCTTGCACAGCGGCATGGGCAAGCTGTAGCTGGTTGGCGTCGATCATGCCGTTCAGGTAAAGCTGTTCCCAGTATTGCCGCCGTTGCTGGTAGCGGCGTTTGCGCCGACGGCTGAGGCGGATTGTGCCTTGCAGGATGCGAAAACCGCAGTAAGTCACGCCCTGTTTGCTGGGTTGGATTTGCACATTGGGTTTGACCTGCAAACCGCGCTCTTGCTGTAGCCAGCGGATGACGGTTTGCAGGGTTGCCGTTACCGCCTGCCTGCTGTCGCACCACCAGAGGATGTCATCCATGTAACGGATATGCGCCCGCACCGCTGGCAGGCTTGCTAACAGCCTATCCAGCCCGTCCAGATAGTAGTTGGCGAAATATTGCGAGGTCAGCGAACCGATGGGCAAGCCGCATTGTGGGGTGGATGCGTGGCTAGCGATGATGCGCTGTAATTGGGCTTGGCATTCCGCCCCCTTGAAACGGCGCAGCAGAACTTGCAACAGGCGGTCATGGTCGATGGCGGCGAAATAGCCGCTGATGTCGATCTTGGCGTAATAGGCATACTGGCGCAGGTGTTGCTGCACTTTTACTGCCGCTTTGTGAACGCCCCTATTCGGGCGGCAGGCGTAACTGGTGGGCATCATCGCACGTTCCAGCACTTCCCCTGCGAGGTTCATCAAGGCGTGGTGGAAAATGCGGTCTTCAAAGCAGGCGGCGTGGATCAGACGCTTTTTGGGGTCGTGGATTTGGAAGGCGCGGAATTTGCCGTAAGGCAGGCGGGCAGCTCGGATGTCGTCGCCGAGGCGGTTGAGGTTGGTGTCGAAGTGTTGCAGGAAGGCTTGTACGTCGCGGCGGTGGCGTTTGCCTTTGGCGGCTTTGTGGAAGGCTTCCACCAGATTTTTGCGTTCGGCGATGGCTTCAAGGGTGATCAGGGTGCGTTTCATCGGCGGGGTTCGGCACAACAAGCGTTTGTAGGCATTCGATGAAGGCATCGCCGTACTTGTCTGCGCGGGTTTGCCCGATGCCATCCACTTCCATCAAGGCGGTTTTGCTGCTGATGCGGCGCTGCACGATGGCTGCGAGTTGTTCATTGGTGAAGACGTTGTAGGCGGCGATGCCGTCACGCTCGGCGATGGTTTTGCGCAATTCACGCAGGCGCGAAAACACGATGAAATCGTCGTCGTTCAGCACTTCCTTGTAGTCGATCTTGCCGGTTTTGGGGTTGGTGGTGCGCTTGAACGTGTTGCCTGCGAGGGAGCCTTCGTTGTCTGACCAAGTGACGCACACTGCCCAGAAGCTGTTGGCGGCATCCGCGACAAACTGTTTGTCGACGTTGGAAACGCGGTGCTGGTCACAGAAGGTGTTGAGGTCGGACTCGGTGTCATCCGGGTTGGCTACCGGAATTCTGAAAAATTTTTGTTTCATGTGTTCTTCCTGAACTTGTCAAACAATCCTTTGATAAATTTTCCTGCTTTGTCCACCGCTCCCGGCGCTGACCCAGCCTGTCGCGGCGTCCCGCTCGCGCCTGTCTGTGTCCCCGCCGTCCGCTCCTCTTGTTTTGCGGCTCCACCGCCCTGCTGGGCTGGCTGTAGCTCAAGACCTAGGGCAAGCCGGAAGCCTATGTCGTCGTGACGGTAAGCGGGATCGTTCCTGCCACGGATGGCAGAACGCACGTCCCTGCCGTTGTCGTTCCACGAACCGCCGCGAACGACGCGCAAAACGCCTGCTTGGTCGCCTCCGGCGACACCCTCCGGGTCTTTAACCGGCGAAGCCGGTAATTTTTCTTGCCACACATCCTGACACCATTCCCACACGTTGCCGTGCATTTCATACAAACCCCACGGGTTGGCTGGGAGGGATTTGACGGGAACGGTCTTTTTTCTATATAGACCTTTTTTACCGCCTGCGTAGGGATTATTTCCGTCGTAATTAACTTGTTCTGGGGTAATGTTATCGCCGAACGAAAATGGGGTGGTGGTTCCGGCACGGCAAGCGTATTCCCACTGGGCTTCGGTAGGGAGTTTGGCCTGAAGGCCGGGAAGCAGGCTATTCAGTTTTTTAATAAATTCCTGACTGTCATTCCAGCTTACCTGTTCTACCGGGTTATTGGGGTTGTCGGTGAAGCTGCTGGGATTTTCACCCATAACCGCTTGCCATAGCGACTGGGTAACGGTGGTATCTGCCAACCAAAAGCCTTGGGTTAGGGTGACTGGGTGTTGGGTTTCACTACCTTTTGTCCACGGTTCACGGTCTGCTTCGGATTCGGGTGAACCCATGAGGAATGTGCCGGGTTCGATCCAGCGGAAGCGTTGGGTGATACTGTTTATGGTTAAATCAACATACAAACCGTATCTGTCAGAACCAAACGGTCGCGCAAACGCCCAATTTCCTACACCTAAAGATTCAGCAAAATACCAATGTTGAAATTCTTCTTTACCTAACCAAACAAGCCCTGCCCATAACCCATTGACATTACGCCAAAGATTGCTCGCCCATGAAGGTTTAGAAATGGCTTCAATCTCAATTCTGCTGTGCGCTGATTGAATAGAAACAGTGCCATTATCAGGCATCTCAACGACTCTGCCAGATTGAGCAACAACAGCGTTTTCTAAACCGATGGCAGGGGGAAATTGTTTCAGTGCTTCAAATGTTGTTATTGGCGCGTATACCTCACCACCATCACCGGCTTGTTGTAGCTTAAATTGTCCCTGATCACCGACTTGCACTACCTGCCACTGAACCCATTCCTCCCGCGCTGTTGCATCCAGCACCCACTGCAATCGTGCCGGATCAAAGCCTTTTTCCAATTGCTCAGGCCATTTACCCGCCCGAATTTCTTCTGCGTAAGCCACCCCAAACAAGTGGTACGCCAGCTCATTATGCTCACTACTCCAAATGCTTTCTGGTTTAGAAGCCAGAATAGTGCGGCATTGCATCACCAAGATTTTATGCCGTGCCGAACCTTGCCCCTCTTGGGTAACAGTGGCACACAAGCGTTGCAGATAATCCCGTAACGCGGCATCATCGCGCTGTTCCAACACACACTGGTTCAGTTTTTCCAGTTGCCGTAATCCTTCATAAGCCGAGGCATGATGGGCTTGCACAATCTGCCACAACGCTTCAGCTTGCGCCGATTCCGCAAAACGCTGTTGATAGACTTGACGATAACGTTCAGCCACCCGCTCATCTAAACGGATACCCAACCCAATCCGGCGAATATCAGGGTGATTCCAAACTTCACCTTCCCGCTCACTTCCCCCCCAATGCAAAGCAAGGCGTAAACGCCGTAACAACCCCGTATCGACCACCGGCAGGCACGACAATAAAGCCAAAATATCGTCCATTGGAACGGGTTGATCTGAAGTCAATGCAAAGCCACTCGGCCTTGGGTGGCGTGGCAACCGATAAGCATCATTGAGGGGATGCGGTTTGAAAGTACGGCACAAGCGCTGCTGCTGCGGGGAGTGCATCACGGGGCTGAGCGTCAACAGGGGTGCGGGATGCGAGCGCAATACCCTGAGCAAACGTGACCAGTTGGCACTGGCACTAACATTATCGGCTGTTACCCCCAAATCCCCCAAGACCAAAATTGGCACATCCGCTGGTGGGAGTTGCCACTGTTGCCACTCGTCATCCGCCTGCCCCGGCCACGGGATGCAATCAGGTATTTCCCCAGACCAAGCCGTATCCTCAAAACGGATAGCTTCAACAGCATCCTCACCCAACAACGCCTTGAATTGTTGGATGATACGCGCAAAATCGCCCCAATACGGTTCTAAATGCAGCCTTGCATCCACAATAATATGCAAACGTTGCGCCCAATGTTGGCGCGACATCTGCGGTAAACGCTGCAACGCTTTACCCAATGCCACTTGGCGTGCCAGTCGTTGCTGATCCAAACGTTTGCTGGTGCGAGACACCCCAAGGCTATTCAACAAAAAGGGAACAAGGCGTGAGAGCGGCAATAAGGGTGGTGGCGGTGCAAAATGGTATGAATCCGTGCTGTTTGGATTAGGCAATAAACGCATGGCGGGGTCATGCAGATAGTCCGACGCTTGTTTGTCCGGCTCTGTTAAACGGGCGATTCTATTGACCCGCAAAAAACGGGCAGGTGGGCGTTGTGAAATAGCTACGTCTGGTGTCGTTTCAAACGGTATCAATGTTGAAGTGGTGTGGTGTGAAGCGGTATCGGCATCATCAACGATAAGCGGTTCTGGCGCAGACTGTTTGACATAACCAAACACAGTCGCCATTTTTTGCAGCTTGGCATCCTCTTCTCCCGCCGCTTGTAGCAGTGCCAACCGCCCCCATGCCATTGTTTAACCGTCCACTTCTTTTTTCAGAGCATAACGGGCTATTTTATCAAGCCGGGTTTGCTGCTCTGCTTTATCCAACGATTGCAGTGCACTCAGCAAGTCGATGTATTCCGCTAATCCCGGTGGATAACGGTTTTGGCTATCCCCTTCCCTATCTGCCCATAGCTGTTTAGCCGCCTGCAAATAGACAGCATCCGCAATACGGCTATCAAAATGCAATTTACCGCGTTCCACTAACCACACATGGCGTTTTTCAACAGTCTCATCATGCCATGTCACCGTTATTTTTTCGGGGGACTCTTCCATTTTCAAAGTGTGTACAAAACAGCGGCGCACGAAGGCAGAGGGCAATTCACGCTCCTCATTCGTGGTAATCACCACCAGCACCCGCACAGGATCAGCCTGTACAGGGTTATTCAATACACTGTTCGCCTGCTGGGTATCATGCAGGTAAGGAACACTGAAACGGTACTGCCCCAAAGTCTCCAGCAAACCATTCGGCAAATCAGGCTCAGCTTTATCCATTTCATCCAAGAGCAACACAACACCGCCGATTTGTGGCTGCCATGTTTTACCTTGCGAGGTTGTGCTGTCGGGCTTTAACGGTTCAGGACGTAAGCGGGTATAACAGGTTTTATACTGATGCGCGGCGGCCTGCCAATCATAAGCCCACCAGAATACACCGGGCGAAAGGAAATTCAGCGGATTAAGCCGATCTTGGATCGCGCTGCAACCTGACGCTGGGGGTGAATCGTTACCCATACTACGTGCTTGCGCTTCACCTAAACGCCCTATCGCATCAAAGTGGCAATGCAAATCGCTAAGTTCGGTACTACCGTGTATGACTTCACTAACAAACGCCCAGCCCAATTGTTCGGCTATCGCCTTTGCCATCTGGCTCTTACCCGTCCCCGGTTTTCCCCTGACCAACAACGGTCGCCCTGCGGAATACGCCGCCCACAGTGCGTAGCAATCCTCTTCGTTGAAAACGTGGTGTAACTTCCGCCCCAGATTGGAAACGGTAAAATTGGGTGGGATAAAATCCTTGAGCTTCGGCACTTCTTGTTTAGACATGGGCAGCTACTCGCTTGGGGTTCTTGAGTCGGAGTATAACGGCTAGATCTTCCAGCAACGAACTTTGATCTTCACGACAAGGCGACAACTCATCAAGACTCGTTTGCACACAACAGATGAACTGTACACATCCTGCTAATTTTTCTTTCAGCTTCGGGTAACAAGCCAAATCCTTTAACATCTCCAAATAAGTATTAGAAACGATGTAATAGATCGGCTTACTGTCTTGGCGTTTCGATAAGGCACGGGCAGTTTTTTGTATATCAGCCAGAAGCCTATCAACATCTTGCGGTGCGCTGTCGACTCGTCGCAATTGCTTAAAAATCTCACTCAATATCTGAATATCGGATGCACCCGCCGTATGCCCATCAAACACCATCGGGTCATGAATACTGCTGGCGGGTATGGGATCACCGTATTCATCAAGATCATAGCGGGCTTGCTGTAATAAACTGCGCGAAATGATGACTTCCACATAGGCTTGTGTATCCAAAGATAAACTGCGGGTAACGCTATCTTGGGCAATACTTTGCAAACTTGCTTCGTGTTTAAGCCACCAGTCAGGATCAACGCTATTGATCAACAACCAGCCGCACAATTGCTCAACATCGGTTAAATAATCTTCCCACCGCTCTTTGAGTGATTCCGGCTTTTTCTTATCCAGTTCCAAGGAGATTTGAGCGAGTACTCCAATGGCTTGACCAACCTCTTGCTTTTCAACAAGGTACGCTGCGATACCAGTCGCCATAGCACCGGAATCCAGCTTCAAGGCGACTTTCAATTTCTCACGCAGCACCGCTTGCCCATCCAGAATGCGCGTTGCTTCGGCTTTTACCTTGGCGTGCAATTGGGCTGTTACCTGCTTAGCAGGCTTGACGATTTCACGAAATAATTCTTCATTGTGCAATAGCCAAGGAATTGAAACAGCTTTGAAGTAGCCTTCTAACGATGAATAGTCATGGGTAATCACCGCAGCCAATTGCTGACCAATAAACACCGGAGAGCCTGAAAAGCCCGCCCAACCATTGGCTTCTATCGCATCAACATCGGTTGCCAATTCGACCACATGCTTTTTCAAACCTGCCACTGTGCCCGACATGCCCAAATCATCGCGAATCGTTGGTTCTTTGGCTGCTCGTGGAAAACCACGACCTGCCCACGCAGTGGTTGGCACAAGATCAGTAAGCAACCAGTCTATCTGAGGTGGTTTGAATGGTGTTGCTTGGGGGCAACGGATAACTGCAACGTCAATATTTGGCTCGCAAGCAAACCCATCAAACATAATATCCGCATCCGCAAACGGCATCTCATGTTTATTTTGCTCAGGCCATAACAATCTTAAGCGAGGATCAGCGGCGCGTTCATCAAAAACCACCACATGACGGGCAGTCAGAACTAACCCATTTCCAATGGAATACCCCGTGCCAATACAAGGGTAGTCATCTTTATGATGTGCATAAACTTGCACCAACCAATCGGCATTGAGCATAATGCACCCTCATTGGTCAGGCTTTATCGTTGATTGTCATCGCATTGGAACCTGTTGCTGCGATTTCTTCAGCCGTTTTGGTCGTATCGACTACCTGCAAACTGAGTTTGATTTTCTGGGTCACAGCATCTTTCAGTTCACCGTTGGCTTTCGCATCCGCATCAATCACCCAGAAACGCACTTTGCCAGACACACCCGCATCCACTTTACGTTCAACCACGGTTTGCAGTTCGATGTCTACATTGTTGATGTTAAAACGAATGCCTTGCCCTTCTCCATCACGCTTGGCAAGGTTTAATTCCTCGCGCAACGCCTTAATGACTTCTGCCAATTCCAATTTCTGTGCCATTTTGATTTCTCCAGCCCGTAAAAATTATTTTTCTTTATAGCGGCTGAACAAAGGATGCGCAAGGAAAGAATCGCTTGCAGGGCAAGCCCCTACAACAGAAGCTCGCCACTACATTCTTACTCCCCCTCTACCTCCGGGAGAGGGGGCTGGGGGGTGAGGGTCTTCACTCCCACTCAATCGTAGCCGGTGGTTTCCCCGAAATATCATAAACCACCCGCGAAACCCCGCGTATCTCATTGATAATCCGCCGCGACAACAGATCCAGCAACTCATACGGCAAATGCGCCCAACGCGCCGTCATGAAGTCAATCGTCTCCACCGCCCGCAACGCAATCACGTAATCATAACGCCGCCCATCGCCCGTCACGCCCACCGATTTCACCGGCAAGAACACCGCGAACGCCTGCGAAGTCTTGTCATACAAGTCATGCTTGCGCAGTTCCTCAATGAAAATATGGTCAGCCAGCCGCAGCAAATCCGCGTATTCCTTCTTCACCTCACCCAGAATCCGCACCCCCAAACCAGGGCCTGGGAACGGATGGCGATACACCATTTCCGGCGGCAAACCGAGTTCCACGCCCATCACGCGCACTTCGTCCTTGAACAATTCGCGTAACGGCTCGACCAGCCCCATCTTCATATTTTCCGGCAAACCGCCAACATTATGATGCGACTTAATCAAATGCGCCTTGCCCGTTTTCGCCCCCGCCGATTCGATCACATCCGGGTAAATCGTGCCTTGCGCCAACCATTTCGCCGAAGTCAGCTTGGAAGATTCTTCGTCGAAAATATCAATGAACAACCCGCCAATGATCTTGCGCTTCTTCTCCGGGTCAGTCACACCCGCAAGGGCAGCAAGGAAACGTTCCTCCGCATCCACCCGGATCACTTTCACGCCCATGTGTTCAGCGAACATCGCCATCACCTGATCGCCTTCGCGGTAACGCAGCAAGCCAGTGTCCACGAACACACAGGTCAATTGCGTACCAATCGCCTTATGCAACAATGCCGCGACCACCGACGAATCTACCCCGCCAGACAAGCCCAAAATCACCTCATCCGACCCAACTTTCTCACGCACCGTGCGAATGTTTTCGTCGATAATATTCGCCGTCGTCCACAACCCTGCGCAACCGCAAATGCCCTGCACAAAGCGTTGCAAAATGCGCTTGCCCTGCTTGGTATGCGTCACTTCGGGGTGGAATTGCAGCGCGTAGAAATGCCGTGATTCATCCGCCATCCCCGCAATCGGCGCGGAATCGGTGCTTGCCATCAGCTTGAAACCGTCTGGCATCGCAGTGACTTTATCGCCATGCGACATCCACACATCCAGCAAGCCGAAACCGTCAGCGGTCACATGATCTTCGATTTCGCGCAACAATTCGGTATGCCCACGCGCCCGCACTTGCGCATAACCAAACTCGCAATGACTGGACGATTCCACCGCACCACCGAGTTGCACCGCCATCGTCTGCATTCCGTAGCAAATGCCCAGCACCGGCACACCCAGCGTAAACACATTCTCCGGTGCTTTCGGTGGTTCAGCATCGGTCACGGATTCAGGCCCACCCGACAAAATAATGCCCTTCGCACCAAAATCCGCAACCGCCTGTGCTTCCACATCCCACGGGTAAATTTCGCAGTAAACGCCAACCTCGCGCACACGCCGCGCAATCAACTGGGTATATTGCGAACCAAAATCAAGGATCAGTACACGATCCGCATGAATATTCTGTGTCATCAATTACACCCGGTAGTTTGGCGATTCTTTAGTAATAGTCACGTCATGAACGTGCGATTCACGCATACCCGCGCTGGAAATCCGCACGAATTGCGGCTTGGTACGCATCTCCTCCATGTCCTTGCAGCCGACATACCCCATGCTGGAACGCACCCCGCCCATCATCTGGTGAATAATCGGAGCCAAGGGGCCTTTATAGGGCACACGTCCTTCAATGCCTTCTGGCACAAGCTTATCCGCCGCATTTTCCGAACCGTCCTGGAAATAACGGTCGCTAGAACCCTTCGCCATCGCCCCCAGTGAACCCATACCACGGTAAGACTTGTACGAACGCCCTTGGAACAATTCCACCTCACCCGGTGCTTCTTCCGTACCCGCAAACATACCACCCAACATCACGGTATGCGCCCCCGCAGCCAAGGCCTTGGCAATGTCACCGGAATAACGGATACCACCGTCAGCAATCAACGGTACACCTGTGCCTTCCAAGGCTTTTGACACGTTCATCACCGCAGTAATTTGCGGCACACCGACACCCGCTACGATACGAGTGGTGCAAATTGAACCGGGACCGATACCCACTTTCACCGCATCTGCACCCGCTGCCACCAGCGCCAATGCCGCTTCACCCGTGGCAATATTGCCGCCGATAACTTGGACTTGCGGGAAGTTATCTTTGACCCACTTCACCCGATCCAATACACCTTGGGAATGTCCGTGTGCCGTGTCCACGATAATCACGTCTACACCGGCGTCGACCAGCGCACGCACGCGATCTTCTGTGCCATAACCTACCCCAACCGCTGCACCGACCAACAATTGACCTTGGTCATCTTTGCACGCATTCGGGAAATCGGTGGATTTTTGGATGTCTTTCACCGTAATCAAACCACGCAATTGGAATTGATCGTTGATGACCAGCACTTTTTCGATACGGTGAGTGTGCAGCAATTTGCGGATCTGGCCTTTGCTCGCACCCTCTTCGACCGTTACCAGCCGTTCTTTCGGGGTCATGATCGTGCTAACAGGTTGATCCAGTTGGGTTTCAAAACGCAGGTCACGCCCGGTCACGATCCCGACCAAATCTTCACCTTCTACCACGGGTACGCCGGAAATATTATTAGCACGCGTCAACGCCAATACGTCACGAATAGTAGTATCGGGCGCAACCGTAATCGGATTTTTGATAATGCCGCTTTCGTATTTTTTAACCGTGCGCACTTGATCCGCTTGCGCTTGTATGCTCATGTTTTTATGGATAATACCCATACCACCTTCTTGGGCAAGAGCAATCGCTAAACGCGCTTCTGTGACCGTATCCATCGCCGCCGATAGCAGCGGGATATTCAACATAATGTCGCGGGTCAGCGGGGTTCGTAGATTGGCATCGGCAGGCAAAACCGTGGAATGGGCAGGTACTAAGAGAACGTCGTCAAAGGTCAGAGCTTCCTGAAGGATACGCATGGGGCTTATGTCCATCTGTGAGAAAGAAGCACCTCATTATAGGGTTTGACCTTCAGTCGGTAAACTGCTATCAATACGCCTCAGAGTAATTCAAGCAATTTGATTTATCTCATTGACGTTATCATAAGAGAGGAGGAACTCATTGATGAACTTAAAAGCACTGTTTGCTGCCGTAGCACTGTCCCTAATGGCAACCGTTGCCATTGCCGCTGATGACAAAAAAGCGGATGACGCAAAACCAGCAGAAGCGAAAGCCGAAGCAAAACCTGCTGCTGATGCGAAAAAAGAAGAAAAGGTTGAGTTAAGCGCTGATGCCGATGCTGAAGTCAAAGCGGCCATCGAAGCGGCAGAAGCGGCTAACACTGCTGCTAAAAAAGCCGGTTTTGAATGGTTCTGGAAAGACAAGTCTGCTTCCAAGCATTTGGAAGACGCCATTAAAGCAGCCAACGAAGGTAAAAAAGAAGACGCGATGAAATTGGCTAAAACCATTGAAAACGCTGGCAAACAAGGTCAGGAACAAGCGGAAAAAGCCAAAACCGCCGGTGTTGAAACCAAAGCTGTCAATTAATTCTTTGAATTGCTAAAACCCCGAAATCAACGCACTTGGCTTCGGGGTTTTTTGTGGCTAACGTTTAACCCAGCGTGCGGGTAGCCTCCACGCATTCGCGCACCAGCTCAGGTCCTCGGTAAATAAACCCACTGTACACTTGCACCAAACTCGCCCCCGCCGCCAGTTTCGCCTGCGCATCTGCACCTGACAAAATGCCGCCCACACCAATAATCGGAATCTCGCTAGCCATATCCGCACGGAATTGACGAATCACCTCTGTCGAATGCTGCGTCAACGGCTTACCGCTCAAACCACCCTGCTCATTCGCATAGGGCAAACCTTGAATAGACGCTTTATCCAGTGTGGTATTGGTCGCAATCAAGCCATCAATTTGTACCGACGAAAACACACCTGCCATATCACGAATTTCCGCCTCGGTTAAATCCGGTGCAACTTTGATCGCCACTGGCACGTAACGCCCATGTTCCTGCGCCAGCTTGCTTTGCTCTTCACGCAACGTTACCAATAAACGCTTCAAATCATCGCCGTATTGCAGGGTGCGCAAACCGGGCGTATTCGGCGAAGAAATGTTCACGGTGATATAGTGCGCGTGCAAATAAGCCTTGCGCAACCCAATCAAATAATCATCCGCCGCCTTTTCCACTGGCGTATCAAAATTCTTGCCAATATTAATGCCGAGGATACCTTGGTAACTGACCTTGCTCACCTGATCCAACAAATAATCCATGCCGTGATTATTGAAGCCCATGCGATTGATGATGGCTTGCGCTTCCGGCAAACGGAACAAACGTGGCTTGGGGTTGCCCGGTTGTGGACGCGGCGTGACCGTACCGATTTCGACAAAGCCAAACCCCAACGCGGCGAGTGCATCGACGTATTCCCCGTTCTTATCCAACCCCGCTGCCAGCCCAACGGGATTAGGAAAATCAATGCCCATGACGTTGACTGCCTTGCCAGCCAACGCCACAGGCTTGCCCAGCAAACCCGTTTTGCCAGCCCATTTCAGCGCGTTAAGAGAAAAGTGGTGCGAGGTTTCCGCAGGTAGGAGAAATAGCAAATCGCGTAGGTGTTTATACACAAAAAAATCCCCGATTCAGGATAAATGAAAGCGGGGATTATAAGGCTTTAGCGCATGTTTTCCAGCGCTGCAATCCGATCTTCCAACGGTGGATGCGTGGTGAACAGCTTTTGTATCCCACTGGAAAAACCACCGGAGATACCAAACGCTGCCATACCACCCGGCAAATCTTGCGCGGAATGCCCTTGCTGCAAGCGCCGCAATGCCGCAATCATCTTCTGCCGACCTGCCAAATCCGCCCCCGCTTTGTCGGCATGAAATTCACGCCAGCGCGAAAACCACATCACGATGGCACTGGCAGCAAAGCCCAACACCACTTGCGCCACCATTGAACCAATGTAGTAACCGAAACCCGCCCCACCGCTTTGATCATCCGAACGGCGGAAGAAATTATCAACCGCCATGCCAATCAACCGCGCAAAAATAATCACGAACGTATTCACCACGCCTTGCAGCAAGGTTTGCGTGACCATATCACCGTTAGCAACGTGACCAATTTCATGCCCTAACACCGCCTCGACTTCATCCGCCGTCATATTGTCCAGCAAGCCTTGGCTAACCGCCACCAACGCGCTATTGCGATTCGCCCCCGTTGCAAAGGCGTTAGGATCGGGTGAATAGAAAATGCCAACTTCTGGCATACCGATGCCCGCTTTTTCTGCTTGGCGACGCACCGTTTCGACTAACCAGCGTTCTTGCGTCGTGTTGGGCGTTTCAATCACATTCACGCCCATGCTGCGCTTTGCCATCCACTTGGACATCAATAAGCTCACGAACGAGCCGCCAAAGCCCATGATTAGCGCCATCACCATGAAGCCGCCCATGCTGCCGCTGCTCATATTGAAGCCCAGCAAACCGCCGATGATATTCATCGACACAAACAACACACCCATAACCGCAAAATTGGTCAGGATGAGTAAAAGAATCCGCATCATTTCTTGTTAACCTCTGTGTTAGGGATTGTCTGTCTGCCGTAAATAGTAGGTCAGTCGCCGTAGGATTCAAGTTTTCCCTACTAATGACCACTTATCTCCAGACCAGTGACATTTTGGTAGCCTTTTGGCAGCAATTTACCGCGTTTGGCACGTTCGCTGCGGTATTCGTCGAGTTCACTGCCTTTGATGGTTTTAAACTGCTTTCCAGCACGAATAGTAAAGCCAGCGGTGCGCGGCAAAATGGCAGCAAATAGCAGCGTTTCATCGGCAATACCCAACCCGCCTTTTTTCAAACTAATCAGTTTATTGCCCTTGCCTTTGGAAAGCTGCGGCACATCCGCCAAACCAATAATCAGCACATAGCCCGTGGACGATACCAACACCAGCGAATCGGTTGCCGTATCCGCTACCAACAACGGCGGCAAAATATCCGCACCATCGCCTGCGGTCAGGGTCACTTTGCCTGCTTTGACACGGCTTTGCATATCGCTGAACGCGCACAGAAAACCGTAACCTTCGGTCGAATGCAACAAATACTGATCGCTATCCTTACCCATCAACGCATACTGGAACTTCGCTCCCGCAGGCGGCGCAAGTTTGCCCGTGAGTGGCTCACCCTGTCCGCGTGCCGAGGGCAAGCCATTCGCAGGCAATGAATACGTGCGCCCCGTGCTATCCAGCAATACCACTTGCTGGCTGGAACGTCCACGTACCGAGGTGAGGAATTCGTCACCCTGCTTATAACTCAGCGAGGTCGGGTCAATATCGTGACCTTTAGCGGAACGAATCCAGCCCATTTTCGACACCACTACCGTGACGGGTTCGGAGGGGATCATGGCGGTTTCATCCATCGCCTGTGCTGCGGCACGTACTTTCAGCGGCGAACGGCGTTCATCACCGTAGAGTTTCGCGTCTTCCTTCAGCTCTTTGCGGATCAGGTTCGTCAATTTCGTGTCAGAACTGAGCAATGCCAGCAGCATCTCGCGCTCTTTTTCCAACTCAGCCAATTCGCCGCGAATTTTCATTTCCTCCAAACGCGCCAATTGGCGTAGCTTGGTGTCGAGGATGTAATCGGCTTGAATATCGCTCAAATCGAAGCGCTTCATTAGCACTTTTTTCGGATCGTCTTCGGTACGAATGATATGAATCACTTCGTCCAAATTCAGGAAGGCCACCAGCAAACCTGCCAACAGGTGCAGCCGTTTTTCCACCTTATCCAAACGCCATTCCAACCGACGAATAACGGTTTGGCGGCGGAATGTCAGCCATTCAGTGAGAATGTGCAGCAGGCTTTTGACTTGCGGGCGACCATTCAGACCGATCATGTTCATATTGACGCGGTAGCTGCGTTCCAGATCGGTACTGGCGAACAGGTGCGACATCAACATATCCACGTCGACACGGTTGGAACGTGGCACGATCACCAGACGCACGGGCTGTTCGTGGTCGGATTCGTCGCGCAAGTCTTCCACCAATGGCAGCTTTTTCGCCTGCATTTGCGCGGCAATCTGTTCCAAAATTTTGCTGCCGGACACCTGATACGGCAAAGCGGTAATAATAATGTCGCCGTCTTCGATCTCGTAACGCGCCCGCATTCTGAACGTGCCATTGCCCTTTTCGTAGAGCGCAAGAAAATCCGCCGCTGGGGTGATGATTTCCGCTTCGGTTGGGAAATCCGGCGCGGGAATGTATGCACACAAATCCGTCAGCGTTGCGTGCGGATGATCGAGCAAGTGCAAGCACGCATTCACCACTTCACGCAAATTATGCGGCGGAATATCCGTCGCCATGCCCACCGCAATGCCGCTGCCACCATTCAACAAGATATTGGGCAAACGCGCAGGCAAAATGGTCGGTTCTTCCAGCGTGCCGTCGAAATTGGGTTGCCACGTTGCCGTGCCCTGCCCCAATTCTTGCAGTAATACTTTGGCGTAAGCGGTGAGGCGCGATTCGGTGTAACGCATCGCCGCGAAGGATTTCGGGTCATCTTGCGAACCCCAGTTACCCTGCCCGTCCACCAGTGTGTAACGGTAGGAAAACGGTTGCGCCATCAGCACCATTGCTTCGTAGCAGGCTGAGTCGCCGTGCGGATGAAATTTACCGAGTACGTCACCGACGGTACGTGCCGATTTCTTGTGTTTGGAAGCCGCCGTCAGACCGAGTTCCGACATCGCATAGACAATCCGCCGCTGCACGGGTTTCAAGCCGTCGCCAAGGTGCGGCAGAGCGCGGTCGAGAATAACGTACATGGAATAATCGAGGTACGCCTTTTCGGTGTATTCCTGCAACGGGAGGGTTTCGATGCCTTCGTAGTTCATGGGTATCCTTAATCGCTTTTTTCGTATTGCCCAAGGATACTACCACAACAGGGTTATTGGCATCCCACCCGCCTACGCCGATAATCTTGACCCATTCCCTAGGATAATCGGTACACGCACTTTGCAGCTTTCCAACGAAGACAACCTGCGGCTCAACGTCCTGCTTGCTCAACCGCTGCAAGCCGTGCGCATTAACGAGTCCACCATGACTGTCCACGCCCTCACCGAGCGCGGCGAAGCGAAAGTGCGCCTCAACCCCACAGCGCGGGACGAGCAATACCTGCGCTGGGTACGCGAATTGCTCTCCATGAAAGTCACCGGCTCCCCCGGCGGCTACCCGATCTTCCTGAAACGCTGGACGCGTATGGGTCACGCCCGCAATAACCTCGACCAAATGTTGCTGCTCGGCGAACCCGAAGCCGTCGCCGCCGTGGTCTACACCCCCGGTTTAACCCACGACATCGCCCGCCGCGCATGGTGGGCAAGCCCCAGCGCCACCAACGCCCGTTGCCTCCTAGAAAACCCCGAAGTTGTCGCGGGCGAACTTGGCAAAGAACTCACCGCCTACCTGCTCGAATTCCTGCCCTTCGAGGAAATCCAACTCGACGTAGTAGACACCGTGCGCCTCTGCCTGCAAGGTGAACTCATTCCCCCCAGCGAACGCACCAAACTCTGGGAACGCGCCAAACGCAAAAACCCGTTCTACATCGGCTTCCTGCACGCTGACCCCACGTACATTCCCTTGCCCGACAATCCGCACCGTCACCACGCCGACCTCATTGCGCAACTGGCAAAACTTTTAGAAAATGGCAATCCCTACGCCCAAGCCCTCAGCCAAACCCTCGATAGCGCAGGGCAAAACTGGTTACGCGCCCTACAACTCGCACTCGAAAAACCCGTCGATCAAGAAGTCGTCATCTCCTTATTCATCGCCATCGACAAACGCTTCCCGCTGCCGTTACCGGAATCGCGTGGAGTACGCGACCTGAATGCCGCCCTGCAACGCGCTGAACAATTCTGCCACACGAATGATGATTGCCCAGCCGACGCAAAAGCCGTGCGTGACACCTTGAATCCCGATACATTGCCCCTATTTAAGGCTATGTTAATATTGGCGCAAATGGGGGAAGATTCCCTCATTCCGTATTTTGGCGGCAACGATTCGGTCGGTTCAGTGATGCGCAAACGCCTCGAACCCTTGATCAAACCTTTGCTGGCGCAAACCAACCTTTTACTCAAATAGGTACACCCATGCCCTACTACGTGTTCAAAATCACCCAACCTAACCCGATGATCAAAAATCTGGACATGCAGCAAGCCTGTGAAGTTTACAAAGACGCGCGAGAACTGGCGCGTGACTTACGAGCCAAACAAGAACCGGGTGACAAAGCCATCGTCAAAATCGTCTTCGCCGCCAGCCAACTGGAAGCCGAAGAAAACCTGCACGAAACCCGCGAAAAACCCATCCTGATGGAATGGGAAAAGTAAGCCGCGCATGGATGAAGACCAATACCGCAGTGTTTACCGCGAAGTTAACGCCAACCGCTGCGTATTCGAGAAGGCATTAAATAATCGCCGTTGCGATTGCAGCCGCCACGAGCGTTTCCTGCTGGCAACCCGCGAAGCGGTCGGCTGCCTGTCAGAGGCGAGTCTCGCCAATTGCACGGTTTTTTTAGACACCTTGCGTGAAAAATCCCGCTTTGCCCTGCGTGAAACCCTGATTGATGGCCCGTTACCGCACAATAAGGAACTCAAAGTGCAAGCAGGCGGCACCTTAGCCCTGCAACAGCACCTTTTTCCTGAGCAAATAGCGGCAAAAACCACGCAAGACATCTACGAATTGGTCAACATCGCGCTCTCAAAATACGCTAACATTGCCGATTTCCCGTATGGCGAACTCGTCAAAGGTGTCGTCCACTACGAAAGCCGCCCCAAACGTGGCAAATAAACATACCCAGTTTTAGGTGACCAATGGATCGTTTTCCCGTTTTTCTCGACCTGCATAACCGTCAATGCCTCGTGGTCGGCGGTGGCAAAGTAGCCGAACGTAAAGTCGATAGCCTGCTCAAAGCGGGAGCTGTCGTCACGTTAATTGCCCCCGACATCACCACGGAAATGGGTATTATCACTAGCGGACAAAACGTCCAGCACCATGCGCGTCCGTTTGTTGATGGCGACATTGATGGGCAATTCCTCGTCATTGCTGCCACCAATAACCCCAGCGTCAATGCGCACATTGCCAGCCTTGCCGATGCGCTGAATATGCCAGTGAACGTGGTCGATGATGCCTCGGTTGGCAATTTCATTATTCCCTCAGTCGTCGACCGCTCGCCCGTCACTATTGCCATATCCACTGGCGGCGCGTCCCCCGTGTTAGCTCGGCAATTGCGGATGAAGCTGGAAACCATGATTCCGCCCCAATGCGGCGAACTCGCAGGCATCACCGAAGAATACCGCGACATTGTGAAAAAGCACCTGCCCGAAGCACAGCGCAAAACCTTCTGGGAACAAGCCCTGAAAGGCCCCTTTGCCGAACTGGTGTACGCCGGTCACGTCGAGGATGCGCGGCGTTTGCTGGATGAAATGCTGGCAAGCTACCCCAACGGACAAACGATGGGCGAAGTCTATTTGGTCGGTGCAGGCCCCGGCGACCCCGATTTGCTGACCTTCAAAGCCTTGCGCTTAATGCAGCAAGCCGACGTGATGGTGTACGACCGCCTCGTCTCCAAGTCGATTTTGGACATGGCAAACCAACGTGCCGAACGCATTTACGTCGGCAAAGAAAAAGCCAGCCACGCTGTACCGCAAGACCAAATCAACGACTTGCTGGTGAAACTCGCCAAGCAAGGCAAGCGCGTGTTGCGTCTGAAAGGCGGCGACCCGTTCATCTTTGGGCGCGGCGGCGAAGAAATCGAAACGCTGGCAGAAAACGGCGTACCGTTCCAAGTTGTTCCCGGCATTACCGCCGCTTCCGGCTGTTCCTCTTACGCAGGGATTCCGCTGACACACCGCGATTACGCGCAATCCTGCACCTTTGCCACCGGGCATTTGAAAGACGGCAGCATCGACCTGAACTGGGCGCAATTGTCACAACCGAATCAAACCGTGGTCTTCTACATGGGTTTGACCGGCATCGAAGTGATCAGCCAGCAATTGCAAGCCTTCGGGCGTTCCGGCGATACGCCTGCGGCATTGGTCGAGCAAGGCACAACCCGCAACCAGCGCGTCCACATCGGCACGATTGCCACCTTGCCGCAATTGGTGAAAGACAGCGGTGTCCGCGCCCCCACCCTCACCATCGTCGGTGAAGTGGTGCAGTTGCATAGCAAATTGCATTGGTACGAACCGCAACGCCACGTTATTGCCAGCGAATTCAGCCTCGATCACCCTGTTGCCCCTGTAGAGGTATAAGCCATGTCCGAAACCCGCATCAGTGTTGAAACCTTCAAGCAAAACTTGACTGCCACCGGGCAAGATTTCAAACACAACATGAGTTCCGAGGGCAATTGTTCCGAAAACGAACCCTACGCCATGCAAGTCATCGACGACAGCATGGAACCGGAATTCGCCAAAGGTTGCGTGATCGTGATTGACCCAACCGGCATCGTGCGCGACGGCGCGTATGTATTCGCGATTGACGACAAAGATGAATACATTTTCCGCCAATTGCGCATTGTCGAAGGCAAATACATCCTCGTTGCCCTCAATGACGACTACGAAGCCATCGAAATCAGCGGCATGAAGCGCATCGAAGGCGTGATTACCCAACGTTCGGCAGGCAGTTATCGACCACCCAATGGCAAACGCCGCACCTACCACAAGTGGTACGACAAATGACCATCATGTACGGCATCCCCAATTGCGACACCGTGAAAAAAGCCCGTGCATGGCTGAGCGAACGCGGTATTGAATACACTTTCCACGATTTTCGTAAGGATGGCGTAAATCCGGTCTGGTTACGCGCATGGGTAGCAGAATTTGGCTGGGAAACGCTGGTCAACCGCAAAGGCACGACTTGGCGCAAACTGCCGGAAGAAACCCGCGAGAACATGGATGAAGCGATTGCTTTGGCAGTCATGGAGGAACAGCCATCCATTATCAAACGCCCGTTGCTCGATACGGGAACGCGGCATGTGGTGGGCTTTTCACCGGATTCTTACCGCCAGCTTTTTCAAAACTAAAACAGAGATTCTTTGATGTCCGCTACTCTCGATCTTGCTATCGACCTAATCTCACGCCCCTCCGTCACCCCATTGGATGAAGGTTGCCAGCAATTACTGGCGGATCGCCTTGCGCCGCTGGGCTTTGTTGCTGAACACCTGCGCTTTGGTGACGTGGATAATATCTGGCTACGCCGTGGCACGACCTCTCCCGTGTTTTGCTTTGCAGGGCATACCGATGTTGTCCCAACAGGGCCATTGGATGCGTGGGACAGCCCGCCGTTTCAGCCGGAAATCCGTGACGGGATGTTGTACGGGCGTGGCGCTGCGGATATGAAAGGCAGCATTGCCGCATTCACCATTGCTTGCGAAACCTTCGTGCGCGAAAACCCTGATCACCAAGGCTCGATTGCGTTTCTGATCACCAGCGACGAAGAAGGCCCTTCCATCAATGGCACGGTCAAAGTCGTAGAAGTACTGGAGCAGCGTAACGAAAAGATTGACTGGTGCTTGGTGGGCGAACCATCGAGTACTTGCTGCGTGGGTGACGTGGTGAAAAACGGGCGGCGCGGTTCACTCAATGGCGTACTCACCGTGATCGGGCAGCAAGGGCATGTGGCTTATCCGCATTTGGCGGACAACCCCATCCACCGCGCCGCGCCTGCGTTGGCGGAACTGGTGAGCATTGAATGGGACAAGGGCAATGAATTTTTCCCGCCGACCAGCTTCCAAATTTCCAATATCAAGGGCGGCACGGGTGCGAATAATGTGATTCCGGGCACGCTAACGGTGGAATTCAACTTCCGCTTTTCAACGCAACAGACGGAAATGGGGTTGCGCGAGCAAGTGGAAGCGATATTTAATCGCCACGGGTTTGGCTATGAATTGAAGTGGACACTTTCGGGTAATCCGTTCCTAACGCCACGCGGGGATCTAGTCACGGCGAGTGTCGCCGCGATTCAGGCAGTGCAAGGCGTAGACACAGAACTATCTACCGCTGGCGGTACGTCAGATGGACGTTTCATTGCACCCACAGGCGCACAAGTCATGGAATTAGGTCCAGTCAATAAGACCATCCACAAACTAAACGAATGTGTTGCCGCCGCTGATTTGGAGGCACTCGCCATTATTTACCAGAAAATTCTGGAACATTTACTGCCACCGCCGTCGGGCTAATGCCCGACACACAGTGAGAATTACTTAAACGTTTTGCGTGGGCGACCACGCTTACGTTGCGTAATTTGACCTTCCTCTAATTCGGCAGTTGCCCAATCCGTCAGGCTTTTGTGGATGTGTTCAGCCACGACGTGCAAGCGCTCTTCGAGTGCTGCACGGAAAAAGGCTTCACGTTGTTCACTGGCTCGCAGCGCTTCACGTAACTCACGCACTTCTTCCTTGTAGTTGGCATCTAGCTCATCAAGCTGGCTGCGTAACTGGTTGACCTTATTGGTTAGCTCATCCCGAATTTTACGCTTTTCTTCCGCTGCTTGTGTCCGCACATCTGCCAACGTACTGGACGTGGCGCCTTTGGGGCGACCTCTGCCACGTTTATTAAGAGCATCATCTGTCTGCATGGATGTTTGACCTATTTCGTTGTCTTGACTGTTATTGTGTAAAGCCGTCATGCCGGACATTCCATTCGTATAATCAGCAGTTCTCACTGTTTCTCCCTCACAAGAACAAATAAGTTGTCGCTTGATACTGACCGTAAAATAAGCATTATCTGAATAAATAATCTACACTTCAAGATGATATTTGAAATTTATTCAAAAATAAATAATTTTATTCGTCTAAACCACGCAATAATCACAATGACACGCATTGCTCTTGTGTATTACTGTTTAAGTTACTTATCGCAAGTTCGCCTAGGTTACACTTTTTTTTGTTACCGTTTCAATCAAAAAGCGCTTTTTAACGGATATTTTCCATTGAGTCTATGCGTAGAGTGTGCGATGTTAGGCTGCTTTAAATGCTGCATGACAAGCATGGGAATCAACATACACCCGTATTTCTTACGGGGCGCACTACTGGGTTTAGCCTGTAGTCCTTCCGCCCTCTTCGCCCAAACCGAATGGATGAGCTGCCCCGTACCGGCGGTGGTTTCTGCTGCTGTGCAGCGCCCGCCCAACTTACCTGCGCAAGCAGTGTATATCGAAGCGGACGCGGCGCTGTTTCGGGGGCAAGGCGTTTCCACCATGAATGGCAATGTCCATATCTCGCAAGCAAACAAGCAGTTACAAGCCGATGAAGCCAGCTACGAACAGCCCGCAGGCATCGTCAGTGGCTCAGGCAATGTCAGCTTTAGCAGCGATAATATGCAGGTCAGTAGCCGCACTCTCCATTACAACTTGCTGCAAAACACCGGCGAAATGCAGGATGCAGAATACCGCCTCAACCAAGCCAGCGGACAAGGCTTCAGCAAGCGGGTGGTGCAAGAATCCCCCACCCTCACGCGCTTGGAAACCTCCAGCTATTCCACCTGTCCTGTCGACAAACCGGACTGGAGTTTGAATGCCAGCACCATTGATCTGGATCATCAGCAAGAACGCGGCACGGCTCGCCATGCCACGTTAAAAATTCGCAATGTGCCAGTCTTATACTTACCGTACTTCTCCTTTCCGCTCACCGATGCGCGTAAATCGGGCTTTCTCTGGCCGATACTCAGCACCAACGAACGTTCCGGCGTGCAATTGAGTGCGCCGTACTATTGGAATCTTGCCCCCAACTACGATCTCACCCTCACGCCCACGTTATTGGGACGACGCGGCTTGCAACTAGGCGGCGAATTTCGCTACTTGACCCCCAAAAACCAAGGAGTAGCCGCCTACACACTCCTGCCCAACGACAACGCCAGCGACAAAAACAACCGTTTTTACTTCAATGTGCATAACGATACGCGTATCAATGCCTTATCCAGCCTGCAACTCAAGGCGGAAGGTGTCTCTGATGACCAGTATTTCGTCGACCTTGGCAACTCGCTAGAAGCCACCAGCGTGGTAAATCTAGAACGCCGCTTGGAATACCGAACCGCAGGCAACAACTGGTCGTTCTCAAGCCTATTACAAAACTATCAAGTACTCGACGGCGGCACCGCCCCACACGCCCGCTTACCGCAATTGCTGTTGCGTTACAACCCACCGCAAAAAGGCAATGGGCTTAATGTCAGCGCGGAAACCGAATACACCAACTTCACCGGCAGCAAGACCGAAACCAACGGCACACGTTTGGATGTGATGGCACGAGCCAGTAAAAAGTTTGCCACGCAAGCCGCCTACGTGAAGCCCTCCATCACGGTGCGCCATACCGAGTACGCACTGGATGATGCGCATAGCACCAAGATCAGTCGTTCCGTTCCCAGCGCCAGCGTGGATACGGGCTTGTTTTTCGAGCGTGAGATCAAAGACGGGCGCTATATCCAAACCCTTGAGCCACGCGTGTTTTACACCTACACCCCTTACCGCGAGCAAAGCGCCATTCCGGTCTTTGACTCATCCGCACGCAGCTTGAGTTACAACCAATTGTTTGCAGAAAACCGTTTCACCGGTAAAGACCGGATTGCAGATGCCAATCGCTTGACCGCCTCCGTTTCAACTCGCATCCAATCCCCCAAGGATGGGCGTGAACTGTTCCGCGCCAGTATCGGGCAGATGTATCACTTCGACGACCGCAAAGTGACCTTGCCAGATGAAACACCACTGCAAGGGGATCGTTCCGAACTGATTCTGGAAGCGGCAGGGGAAATCAACCCCCGCACACGTATCAGCACCACGGCGTACTGGGACAGCGAAGAAAAAACGGTGAATGCGGGCGAAGTACGCGTCCACTACAAAGACGACAAAAAGCGCGTCCTAAATGTCGGTTACGCCGAGCGCAAACAGGCATTCAAATCCGCGAATTTGTCGTTCTCAGCTCCCATTAACGAACATTGGAAAGCCGTCGGCTCGTTGGAACGCGACGTACAAAATGACCGCAATCTCGAAACCGTTATCGGCGCAGAATACGAAAGTTGCTGCTGGAAAACCCGTGTCGCCAGCCGCAACTATTTGCTGCCCGACAACACTACGCGAGACAACGCCGTGTTTATCGAGCTAGAACTGAAAGGGCTGGGCAACTTCGGCAGCAGCACACGCGACCTGCTGGAAAATCGAGTCTATGGTTATGAATAAGCTACGCATCGCTATCACCGCTGGTGAACCCGCCGGTATCGGCGCTGACATCATCATTACCCTGCTGCAACAGCAAGCGTGGGCAGCCGATTTAGTCGTGATTGCCGACCCCAACGTGTTGCAAGCCCGCGCTAAACAACTGGGCATCCCCTTAACGTTACGCACGTATACACCGGAGGTGACGCAAGCTCCTTGCGCAGCGGGCGAATGTTTCATCCTGCCGATTGCCTGTGCAGCTCCGGTTGAAACCGGCGTGCTCAATCCCGCCAACGCGGAATACGTGCTGGCAACCCTGCGACGAGCGGCTCTGGGTTGCCTGAGTGGTGAATTCGCGGCGATGGTCACAGCACCGTTGCACAAAGGCGTGATCAATGATGCAGGCGTGCCGTTTACAGGGCATACCGAATTTCTGGCGGAACTCACTCACGCACCGCTACCAGTGATGATGCTGACCGCAGGAACGTTGCGTGTCGCGCTAGCCACCACGCACCTGCCACTCCACAAAGTCAGTGAAAGCATCACTTCTAGCGTGCTGGAAGAAGTGTTAACGATTCTGCATCACGATTTGCAAACGAAATTCGGGATTGCGCAACCGCATATTTTAGTGTGTGGGCTAAATCCGCACGCGGGTGAAGGCGGGCATTTGGGGATGGAAGAAATCGAAGTCATTACCCCAACGTTGCAACGCTTACGCACACAAGGGCTGAATCTCACCGGTCCATTGCCTGCTGACACGCTGTTCACGCCGCGCCACCTAGCTGGAGCAGATGCCGTTCTGGCGATGTATCACGACCAAGGTTTGCCGGTATTGAAATATGCAGGCTTCGGTAAAGCGATTAACATTACCTTGGGTTTGCCGATTATCCGTACCTCAGTAGACCACGGTACGGCATTGGATTTGGCGGGAACGGGTAAAGCTGAAACGGGTAGCTTGCGTGAAGCCATTACGCTTGCGGTGCAATTGGGCGCAAATCGAACACAAAATTCAGAATAAAAGGGGGCATCCCGAAGGATGCCCAACCGCTAGGAGGATAGCGACAACACCTGAGGCACAAGTGCTGCGGCTATCGTCCTTGCTAGGCAACCTGTTGGTCGTGACTGTTGCAAGATAGGTTCATTAGAATATTCATATATATCTATAATTAGAATATAATACAATGCTAATGTGTTATTTAGAACAAAGCAAGTTTCTTGTCAAGAGGTTTTACCGTGTCCAATAAGCTCCAAGCCCTCATCGTCACCGCCCTCTTTCTCAGCCTTGGGCTGCTGTGGTTTCTCAAGCAAGACCCTGCCCTGAACCAATTAAATGCCACTTTGAAAGCAGACCCCACTTTGCAGGCTTATCCCTACGCGTTCCACACACTCAAAATTGAGAACGGTGTGGCAACCTTGACGACACCGCGCTCGCCAGAAGTGTCCGTCTTGCAATTTCTACAAATCGCCCAACCACATCTGGATACCAGCAATCCCGATAGCCCCGAAATGATTGCTGCACAAAAAGCCCTTGCCGCTGTGCAAGAACAAGCTGCAAAACTCGCCAAGGCGCAAGCCGGTATTACTGCTGTCGCCTGGGAAATTGACCGCAGTTGGTATGCCAGCCACGGTTTGATCGTGGAATAACGCCTCAAAACATCTCAAACCGACAGCGAACGCCCCGATAGCAATAATGCCAGTGTCAACATTTCATCCCACAAGCGTTGGGGATGACGCGACACATCAATTCCGACGCCTTTGCTGTGCTGGTCTAGGTGCGCTGCCAGCGTGAAGAGGCGATCCCAATCCGCATTCATCATGCGCCGTAAAGCGTTTTGAAACAGGTTGTGACGCGTTTTCGGCATTCGCATCAGCAAGGCTTGGTTCGAGGCGTTATTGCGCACATTGTCACACCCCGTGTAAAGCTGGCGCAGCAAATCCCCCAGTGCCCAAATCAGTAACGGTGTTGCAGTATCCTCTTCCTGCAACACCTGCATAATGTGGCGCACGCGCCGCGCATCTTGCGACAACATCGCTTCGGCAAGGTCGAACACGCTGAAACGCGAATTATCCGACACCACTGCCATAATATTCGCCGCTGTCATCGGGCGACTGCCGTACAGCAATACCAGCTTGCCGATTTCTTGCACCGCCGCCAGCAAATTGCCTTCCACGCGTTCGGTCAGGTAACGTACCGCCTCCGTATCCGGCTGCAAACCCGCTTGTTTCATACGCCGTGCTATCCACGCCAAGGTTTGCGCGGGGGATAAATCCCACACCTGCACGGACACCCCGACTTGTTCAATTTTTTTCACCCACGCCGCGCTTTTGCAGGCTTTATCCAAGCGCCCGCATTGCATCAAGAGGATTTTGTCCGGTGGCAGGTAGTCGAGGTAATGTTGCAGGGCTTTTGTTCCCGACACTCCCGCTTTGCAGGTGGTCATACGCACGTCTAACAGCTTTTTATCCGCAAACAACGATAACGCACCCGCCGCGTCATACAGTGCCCCCCAATCAAATTGCGCATCGACGGTGAGGACATCGCGCTCGCTGAAACCTTTGCTGGCAGCGGCTTTGCGGATGGCATCGGCGGTTTCCATAACTTGCAGCGGCTCATCCCCGCTAACTAAGTAAACGGAAGCGAGGGTATGGCGAAGGTGTTCTTCAATTTGATCAGCGCGAACTTGCATGAGTATTGCTTGGAATGCCAAAAAAAGAAAAATACTAGCACATCCAGTTTTTTACGCTGTTTTTGTTTAGAATCCGCTCTCAAACACCCCAACGGCTAAGAACTTGCGAATTACCCATGAAAAATCTCTACTTTTTTTGCGTGTTACTGACATTGAGTTCAGCAACCACCCACGCCACAGCGGCTGACTCTGCTCCAACTGATACACTCTGCCCATCGCAGGTGTTATTACCCACGTTGTTCCGCCCCAGCACGGAAAATGTCACAGTTTACGAACCCAGTCTCCGCTACGACGCCACACCCGTGGAAATCGGCTACGGTGAACGCAAAGTCAAAATCGCGGATGGTTATGATGAATACACCGTCATTCCCGCGAAATTCGGCGAAGTCACCGAAACCATCGAAGTGCAACGCGAACGCATCGAGATCACCACCATCCCCGCGACGTACCGCACCGAAACCAAACGCGTCAAAGTCAAAGATGCCACGCAACGTTGGAATCCCGCCTGCGCGGCGGTACAACAGACCGCTAGCGCTGACAGTATTCCTGCCCATTGCTTATTGGCTATGCCAGCAGAATACACCGATGTCACCCGCCAAGTCGTTGCCATGCCTGCGCAGACGGTCAAAACGCTGATTCCCTCACGCACCGAAACCATCACCCGCAAAGTCTTGCTAGAACCTGCCAAAGTGGTTCGCAAAGAAATTCCGGCAGTATACACCAACGTTAAACTGGCACGAATCGAACAAGCTGCCACCGTCACCACCACACCGCAACCCGAACGGATGCAAGCCATCCCGGCACAACAAACCATCCGTACCAACCGCGTTATCACGATGCCCGCGCTGTGTGAAGCCACGGTTAGCCCCGCGAAAATCTTGCAGCTCCAGCAACAACTGCACCAACGTGGCTATTACCAAGGCACACCCGACGGCGAACTCGACCCTAAAACCCGTGCCGCCCTCACGCACTTTCAAGACGATAACCAACTTGCCAGCGGGGCAATCACCGTGGAGAGTTTGCAAAAATTACAGCTTCAATAGAGACTTGCGAACGTTTCCTGTTAAACTCAACGCAACCTAAAAATACGAGAACCAAGGAGTCATCATGTCACAACCGAGCGGAATCCTCATTGGCAAGGGCGAAGAAAACGTTTTCTTGAACCCACGCTTTGCCAACCGTCACGGTCTGATTGCAGGCGCAACCGGCACAGGGAAAACCATTTCCCTGCAAGTTTTGGCGGAAGGATTATCCCGCATTGGTGTGCCCGTGTTCATGGCGGACATCAAAGGCGACCTGACCGGCATTAGCAAACCCGGCAACCCACACCCCAAAGTGGATGAGCGCATCGCCAAAATTGGCATTGACGATTTCCGCTTTGAAGGCTGTCCCACCGTCATTTGGGATTTAGCCGGTGAACGCGGGCATCCGGTACGCGCCACCATTTCGGACATGGGTCCCTTGCTGCTGGCACAGCTCCTCGAATTGAATGACACCCAAGAAGGTGTATTAAACATCGCTTTCAAAGTGGCGGACGAGCAAGGGCTGTTGCTGCTGGATCTGAAAGATTTACGCGCCATGTTGCAATACCTCGGCGAAAACAGCAAAACCCTCAGCAATACTTACGGCAATGTCAGCTCTGCCTCCATCGGCGCGATTCAACGCCAATTGCTGGTGCTGGAACAACAAGGTGCAGACCAATTCTTCGGCGAACCAGCCTTGGATTTATGGGATTTCATGCGCACTGGGGCAAACGGTTACGGCAATATCAATATCCTCGCCGCTGATCGCCTGATTAATACGCCGCGCTTGTATGCCACTTTCTTGCTGTGGTTACTGTCTGAATTGTTTGAAAATCTGCCCGAAGTCGGCGATATGGAAAAACCGCGCCTCGTATTCTTCTTTGACGAAGCGCATTTGCTGTTCAATGGCGCATCCAAATCATTGGTGCAAAAAGTCGAGCAGGTCGTCAAACTGATCCGCTCCAAAGGTGTGGGAATTTACTTCATTACCCAAACGCCACTGGACGTACCCGAATCGGTGCTAGGGCAACTCGGCAATCGGGTGCAACACGCTCTACGCGCATTCACGCCACGTGACCAAAAAGCGGTAAGGACTGCTGCCGAAACCTTCCGCCAGAATCCGAACATCGACACTGCCGAAACCATTATGCAAATGGGCGTTGGCGAAGCCTTGGTATCGGTATTGGATGACAAGGGCATTCCCACCATCGTGCAGCACGCCATTATCCGCCCGCCGCAATCACGGATTGGCCCGCTTACCGAGGCAGAACGTAGCGATATTTTGCGCACTAGCCCGTTTGCGGGGCGTTACGACAATCTGGTGGATCGTGAATCGGCTTACGAACTGTTGCAAAAACGCGCCGTAAACGCTGCCACCGAAGCGGCGGAACAAGAAGCTGAAGCCGCCGCACAAAAGGCCGAACGGCGCACTAACAATGGTGCGCGTCGCGTTGCCGACCGTGAACCCGAAGCCGACAGCTTGCTGGGCAGCATCGGCGAAACTTTCATGAAAAACGCCGTGAAAGCAGCAACGTCAAGTGCTGGACGACGCATCGGCACACAAATCGTGCGCGGTTTGCTCGGCTCATTGTTCAAAGGACGCTAGGCAACACGCTTAACCGTTGGGCGCGATAAATCCAGCATTTTCGCGCCCAATTGCTGCATATCGCCGCCGTTCGGTGTAGAATGTTATGCTTTTACGGTTATTCGAGAGCAAAGGCAGATTTCAATGGCAAGCATTCTTCTGCTCAACGGCCCCAATCTGAACTTGCTAGGCAAGCGCGAGCCGGGGCATTACGGCAATATGACATTGGCTGATATTGAAGCGCGTCTGACAGCATTAGCACATCAGCAACAACAAACGCTGCATTGCTATCAGAACAATTCCGAGGGTGCTTTGGTGGATCGTATTCATCAAGCCCTAACGGAACAAGTCGATTTCATCCTTATCAATCCCGGTGCTTACACGCATACTAGCATTGCTTTGCGGGATGCTTTACTGGGGGTCGCGATACCGTTTATCGAAATACACTTGTCCAATGTACACCGGCGAGAACCTTTCCGTCATCACTCGTATCTATCGGATATAGCCGAAGGCGTGATTTTGGGACTCGGTACAATGGGCTATGAACTCGCACTGTATGCCGCTATACAGAAACTCAACAAACACGACAGAGCATTAACCCATGATGGACGTTCGTAAAATACAAAAATTAATCAGCTTGCTGGAAGGCAGCGATGTCGCCGAAATCGAAATCAAAGAAGGCGAAGACTCGGTACGCATCAGCCGCGTGAACTCCGGCATGACACTCGCTTCAGCACCACAGCAATACTACGCACCACAACACCCACAAGCGATGATGACCGCACCCGTTGCGGCGACTGAACCTGTCGCTCCGGCAGCACCGTCCGGTCACGTCGTGGAATCACCGATGGTGGGAACGTTTTACCGTGCCTCTTCACCTACCGCGAAAGCCTTTGCCGAAGTAGGGCAAAGCGTGAAGGTCGGTGACACCTTATGCATTATCGAAGCCATGAAAATGCTTAACCAAATTCAGTCCGACACATCCGGTGTCATCAAAGCTATTCTGGTTGAGAATGAACAACCTGTCGAATTCGGGCAGCCGCTGTTCATTGTTGAATAATCGTTGCGATTGGCTAACACCTTCGAGGTGACAACATGTTAAATAAAGTACTGATCGCAAACCGGGGCGAAATTGCCCTGCGTATTTTGCGGGGTTGCCGTGAACTCGGCATTAAAACGGTAGCGGTGCATTCCACGGCTGACCGCGACCTGAAGCACGTCCGCTTGGCAGACGAGTCCGTGTGTATCGGCCCACCGCGCTCCATAGATAGCTACCTGAACATTCCCGCGATTATTAGTGCGGCGGAAGTCACGGGTGCGGATGCGATTCACCCAGGCTACGGCTTTTTGTCCGAAAATGCGGACTTTGCCGAGCGCGTCGAGTCCAGCGGCTTCATTTTCATTGGCCCTCGCGCTGACACCATTCGCCTGATGGGTGACAAGATTTCAGCGAAAGATGCCATGATTGCGGCAGGTGTTCCCTGCGTTCCGGGTTCAGAAGGCGGTACGCCCGAAGATCCCGACGAAATCCTCAAAATGGGGACTCGCATTGGCTACCCATTGATCGTTAAAGCGACGGGCGGTGGTGGCGGACGTGGGATGCGCGTGGTGCATTCCGCTGACGAACTGATTGCAGCCGTCACTTTAACCCGTGCTGAAGCCAAAGCTGCCTTTGGTAACGATGTGGTGTTCATGGAAAAATTCCTGCAACGCCCACGTCACATCGAACTGCAAGTACTGGCAGATTCCCACGGCAATGCGATTCACCTGTGCGAACGCGACTGCTCCATGCAACGCCGTAACCAAAAAGTGGTGGAAGAAGCCCCTGCCCCGTTCATTACCGAAGAACAACGCGCCCGCATTGGCAACCGTGTTGCCGAAGCCTGCCGCAAAATCGGCTACCGAGGCGCGGGTACGTTTGAATTTTTGTACGAAGACGGCGAATTCTATTTCATCGAAATGAATACCCGTTTGCAGGTCGAACATCCGGTCACGGAACTGATTACTGGCGTGGATTTGGTGAAGCAGCAATTGCTGATTGCCTCCGGCGAAGTACTGGCATTGCGCCAAGAAGACATCAAGGTCAACGGTCACGCGATTGAATGCCGTATCAATGCTGAAGATCCGCAAACCTTTGCACCGTCACCGGGCAAGATTACCCGTTACCATGTGCCAGGTGGCTTGGGTGTGCGCGTGGATTCGCACATTTACGCCGATTACAGCGTACCGCCGTACTACGATTCCATGATTGGCAAGCTGATTGTCCACGGGCAAGACCGCGAAACCGCGATCAATCGGATGCACGGCGCACTCAGCGAAATGGTCATCGAAGGCATTAAAACCAATATCCCGTTGCAAACCCGCATTATGGAAGATCATGCCTTCCGTGCCGGTGGTGCTGATATTCACTACCTCGAAAAAATGTTGGGAATGCACAAACAATGAGCTGGCAGCAACTGATTTGCCATACCACTTCCAAACATCAGGAAGTGGTCGTGGATACGATGGAAGCCGTGGGAGCGGTTTCCATTACCTGGCAAGATGCGGAAGATGATCCCATCCTCGAACCACGCCCCGGCGAAATGCGCTTGTGGAATAATCTGGTAGTCACGGCATTGTATGAGGAAGACACCGACCTCAACGCCTTACAGTTACTGCTGGAGACGCGCAAAGCCGACTGGCAAATCGAATCCGTGTTATACGAAATTGTCGAAGACCAACCGTGGGAACGTGCTTGGATGGATAGTTTCCAACCCATGTGCTTCGGTAAACGCTTGTGGATTTACCCCAGTTGGTTTGAAATCCCCGACGATGACAGCGTAAAACTGCTGCTTGACCCCGGTCTGGCGTTTGGCACAGGCACGCATCCAACAACGGCGTTATGCCTTGAGTGGCTGGATGGGCAAGACATGACTGGGCTAGATGTGTTGGATTACGGTTGCGGTTCTGGTGTACTTGCCATTGCCGCACTCAAACTGGGCGCAAAACATGCCGAAGGGACAGACATCGACCCACAAGCTTTGCTTGCCACCCAAGACAATGCCGAACGCAATAGCATTGAGCCTGCACTATTGCATACCTGTTACCCCGAACAATTGCCTAAGCAAACGTGGGATGTGGTCATGGCAAACATTTTGGCAGGACCATTGGTGGAACTCGCCCCCGCATTATTAGCAGCACTGCGTCCCAGTGGAAAATTGGTACTATCCGGTATTTTGGCAGAACAAACAGCCGCGATTACGGCTGTTTACCAATCCTCTCTGGATGATTTTTGCATTACGCACAAAGAGGATTGGATCAGAGTAACTGGCATTCGGCGCTAGGCAACGCCACCGTTAATCTGTATTTTTTGTCCAGCACGTCTGACGGTGTTATTTTCTACAGCCTTGAATCGGTATTCTTAGCAAATAAGAACTAGAATAAAGCGGATTACTTAACTGGCGCGGAGTCATGTATACACAGTGTAACCACTGCAACGCGATTTTTCGCGTTACCATGAAGGAATTGACGGCTGCACAAGGTTTATTGCGTTGTGGTGAATGTGACAACGTTTTTGATGCCATGAAAAGCCTGAGCCAAACACTGCCCGAAGAAAGGCGGTTTGCTAAATTAGGGACAGTAGCCGCTGTCGACCTAATCGAGCCGGTATCCATTACGCCGCCAAAACCGGCTAAAACCACTACGCCGTTGCACTGGAATCACCGTTATATCCTCTGGAGCGTTGCGGTAGTATTAACCGTACTCTTGTTAGCCCAACTCTTATACAGCGGGCGGCATTGGCTAGCACAGCAACCGACAACAGCCGCGTTCGTTAAGCAACTGTGTGTAGTCATCGGTTGTGACATCAACACACCCCGTGATATTCGCAAAATCAACTTACTCAGTCGTAATATTTATTCGCATCCTAACACCCCCAACGTACTAACGATTAGCGCCTCCATCCAAAATGATGCGAATTTTAAGCAAACTTACCCGTTAATCGAAATCAGTTTTTTGGATAAAAATAATAAGGTACTGGCGTTACGCCGCTTTCCACCGGAAGAATATAAACAACATTTTACGGGTGAACTCATGTCCATTGGCACACCTGATGAATTATTACTGAACATCACTGACCCCGGCGAAGCCGCCGTCAGCTTCCAATTCCGCTTCATGTAAATCATAAAAATGACAGGTGGCACAAAAAATACGATTTAATACCACGCATACAATAAAAAGTCTGGTCATTCTGGTCAATTCGGCTATAATCCGCACCGCGTAAATTATCGGTCAGTATCAGAATGACAAGCTGTAAATAAGGGAATAACTGACCGCCGCCACTCACTGTGTTGGAGATAAAAATGGCAACCGACGATACAAATTACCTCAGAAGAAAAGCAGCTCTGCCCGTTGAAGGTATTGAGCCGTACATCCCCGAAGCGGGCGAAGAGTACATGAACGAGAAGCAATTGGAGCATTTTCGGAACATTCTCGTTGCTTGGAAAAAATCCTTGATGGAAGAAGTTGACCGCACGGTTGATCACATGAAGGAAGATGCAACCAATTTTTCTGACCCTGCTGACCGTGCGACGCAGGAAGAAGAATTTGCGCTGGAATTACGTGCGCGTGACCGTGAACGCAAATTGATCCGCAAAATCGAAAACACCATTTCACGCGTAGATGATGACGATTACGGTTATTGCGATGCGTGTGGGATCGAAATCGGCTTACAACGCTTAGAAGTACGCCCGACGGCTGAACTCTGCATTGACTGCAAAACCACGCAAGAAATCAAGGAACGGCAAATGGCGGTCTAAGGACGCCAACCTTGCTAACCATTGGTCGCTTTGCGCCTTCACCCACTGGCCCTTTGCATTTAGGGTCGTTGGTGGCTGCCACTGCCAGTTATCTGGCAGCACGGCAGGTGTGCGGCAAATGGCTGCTGCGTATCGAAGACCTCGATAAACCCCGCGAACAACCCGGTGCTAGTGACGCGATTATTCATACCCTTGCTGCTTACGGTTTTGAATGGGATGGCGACATCCTCTACCAAAGTCAACGTCAAGAGGCTTATCATGCAGCCATCGCGACGCTACACGCACACACCTATCCCTGCACCCGCTCCCGCAAAGGCTTACCAACCTTGCCCGCTATACGTTTACGCACCCACGATCATCCCATTGGTTTCAACGATAAGATTCAAGGGGAATATTGTCAGCGTTTAAGCCGTGACGTGGGCGATTTTGTGCTGCTCCGTGCCGATGGCTTGTTTGCTTACCAACTTGCCGTCGTGGTGGATGATGCATTTCAAGGGGTGAATCAAGTGGTACGCGGGGCTGACTTACTGGACAACACCCCGCGACAAATCTGGCTGCAACAATTGCTAGGATTTGCACAACCTACTTACGCACACGTACCGCTGGTACTCAATGAACACGGGCAAAAGCTCAGTAAGCAAACTCTCGCCCCTGCCATCAATACTGACCAACGCTTACACACCTTGGTCAGGGCGCTACGCTTATTGAGGCAACCTTGCCCCGATGCCGCAGACTTTGCAACGTTGGCAGACTGCTGGCATTGGGCAATCACGCACTGGAACATCAACGCTATACGGGATACCCCGCCAAGCGATTAATGGCTTGCGCCAATTCAATATCGCGGTGAGAAATACCACCCGCGTCATGCGTCGTTAAACTAATCGCCAAAGTTTTGTACACATTGCACCATTCGGGATGATGATTCATGCGCTCTGCCACCAACGCCACTTGCGTCATAAACCCAAATGCTTCGACAAAATCAGCAAACGTCAACACACGGTGCAGCTTTGTGTCACGCAATACCCATCCCGGCAAGCCTTCCAACACAACCGCTAGCGCTTCATCGGTTAATTTCTCAATCATGTAACTCTCCTAATACAACAACGGCGTGGGCAGCAATCCCTTCTTTGCGCCCCGCAAATCCTAATTTTTCCGTAGTGGTCGCTTTCACGTTCACCTGATCAAGCGCACAGCTTAAATCCACCGCAAGGTGTTCGCGCATCGCGGTAATATGCGGCATCATCTTGGGTGCTTGTGCAATAATCGTGCTATCCAGATTAATCACCGCATAACCTTTCGCACGCACTAAGCCATACACATGACGCAACAAAATGCGGCTGTCGATGTTCGCATACTCTGCGGCAGTATCAGGGAAGTGTTGCCCAATATCCCCCAACGCCAGCGCCCCCAACAACGCATCGCAAATGGCGTGCAGTAACACATCACCATCCGAATGCGCTTTAAACGCGTGGGTATGCGGAATCTTCACCCCACCCAACACCAGATGATCGCCGTCCGTAAACGCATGGACATCATAACCGTGACCGATACGCATCATGCTTTTTTTCCCAAGACTTTCGCGCTCATAAAACCACCCGCATACAGGCAAATACTGAACGCAATCAGCGCATACCCGTACACCCGTTCGGGTGGGTCAATCGCTATCCAAATGCCTAACATGAGATACAGCAACGACACCAGCACCGCGTAAACGAGCGTTTTCGTATTACCCTGCCAAATACCGCGCACCAACAGCAGCAATGGCGCAAGCAAGAGCGACACCTCCAGCCAACGCGGCACAAGCTGGATGGGGGCTAGCCAAACATTCCAGACAATAATCAAGCTCATCAAGCCCCACAAACCGATCAAGGTTAAGTTACGCCACCATACCAACCTATTCATAGTTTCTGTGCCAGTTGCGCCAAACGTTTACCCAGTGCCACGCACAGGCGCTTTTCCTCATCCGTCAACGGGCGCGAACTGTCGCTGCCGGAAACGTGGGATGCACCATAGGGTGTGCCGCCACTTTGCGTACTGATCAGATCCGCTTCGGTATACGGCAAGCCTGTGATCAACATGCCATGATGCAGCAACGGCAACATCATCGACAACAGCGTACTTTCCTGCCCACCGTGCAAACTGGAGGTTGAGGTGAATACGCCCGCTGGTTTTCCCGTCAACGCCCCCGATAACCACAAACTGCTGGTTTTTTCGAGGAAATACTTCAACGCCGCCGCCATATTACCAAACCGCCCTGGACTGCCTAACGCCAGCGCATCACACTTTTTCAAGTCATCCAACGCCACGTAAGGTGCACCGCTGGCGGGCACGGTATCCGCTACCGCCTCACACACCTCGGAGATTTCTGGCACAGTGCGTAACATGGCTTGCGTACCCGCCACGCTTTCTACGCCACGAGCAAGCTGTTGCGCCATGCTAGCGGTTGCACCGTGACGGCTGTAATAAAGAATCAGGACAGTTTTCATAAAATATCGAGTACCTTTTCGGGTGGGCGACCAATCATCGCCGTGCCATCTTTGACCACAATCGGGCGTTCGATCAAACGCGGGTGAGCCACCATTGCCTGAATTAACTGCTCACGGCTCAAGTCGGGGTTAGCCAAATTTAAGTCAGTGTATTCCGCTTCACCTTGACGCATCAAGTCACGCGGCTCTATGCCTAGCATCGCAAGCAAATTTTGCAATATCGCCGCACTCGGCGGAGTTTCAAGGTATTTCACCACCGTCGGGGTAATACCTTCTTCTTCCAACAGCTCTAACACTTGCCGTGATTTGGAACAGCGCGGATTGTGGTAAAGGGTTACGGTATCGCTCATGAATGCCTCCTGATGATTTGCCCTGCAATCTAACGGGATGACGGCGACGGTGCAAGTGGGGAAACGTTTTGCATTGGATTAAAGGTGGTTGAATTACGTGGTGATAAGGTTATAATATTTATTGATAAATATAAAAATTACCCGGAATAAAAATGACTAACTCCATGCCTGATTCGCGGTTTTCCAGTACTAACGTCACGGTGATATTCGCATTACTGCTCCTTTCTACCGTCAGTGGGCAGGCATTCGCCGCTAATTGTACGGCAGCGTATACCTACACCAATACGGGAGGTAGCACTAATTACACCTTAACCACCGGGCAATCACTCAAAATTGCCAGCGGCACGTACACAGGGGTGTTGGATGGCTTTGCCAGCGGCGCGAGCGTTTGCGTGGAAACCGGCGCCACCTTCACTCCTGCTGGCCTCAATAACGTCGCTGGTACGTTAAGCAACTACGGCACTGCCAACCTGCAAACCTTCGCCTATAACGCTGGGACGGTCATCGACAACTACGGTACACTGAGCTTTACCGGGGGGTTGAACACCAATGGCGCGACCACCTTCCGTAACCGCACAAATGCCAGCATGAATATGGCAAGCAGCTTTCAGTTGGGCAACAGCTCTAGCTTCATCAATGACGGGCTAGTGATAGCGAAGCAAGATTTCAACACCCAGAATGGTACAACCCTAACCAACAACTACCGACTGGAGATGGAAGGCAACTTCAACCCGGATGGCAAGTTCGATAACTACGGGCGGGTTTACGCAAAAAAGTTTATCAATATCAATGCTAACTCGGATGTTAGCAACCATTGTACGCTCGTGTCTTACGATGGTTTTAACAATAATAGCCCGCTGATGGATAATTCCGGCACGATTCTGATTACCACCGCCACGGGGACACCCGGCGGGGCGTGGCAGAATAATCAAGCATTTCATAACGGTTCAACGGCGAAGATTGCCGGTGGGAATTTCATCAATAACAGCGCTTTCAGCGGTGGGGGCAAGATGATTTTCTCCGGCGATACCCGTAATCAAGGGACGTTCACGGGCAATAGCGCCAGCGATAAAATTACTTTCTACGATGAAACCCCAACAGGCACACAGATTTTCGATTTCCCGTTTCCTGAAACAACGCCACCAACGAACACCGAGCGTACCGTATTTACCCGCCCTACAGAATTGGATGCACCCAATACTTGCACCACCGCCTACAAAGCCTTTGCGATGCCTATTACGGATGATTACGGCGACGCACCAGCCACCTATGGCGGTGCCAGCCATGCCATCGTCGCAGGCATTCATCTAGGTGCATTAAAGCCTGACGCGGAAAGTACTAGCCAATTCAGTTTTAACGCCGCCGCCGATGGTGTGGAAGACGATGGTGCGCCACGCCCCATTTTGCCCGATGGCCCCGCGACAGCGCCGCGTTTTCCTGTGTTGAAACTTACGGATAAAAGCTACAGCAGCACCTTCACCGTCACCAACACCACGGGCACAGCCGGAAAATTGCTGGGCTGGATTGACTTTGACAAGAGCGGTACGTTTGAAGCGGATGAAGCCGCCTCCGTCGCCGTTGCAACGGGTGCAAATAACAGCAATGTCATTCTGACGTGGAGCAGCATCCCCGCTGACATTAAGCTAGGCACGACTTTTATCCGCTTGCGTCTGACGACAGATGCTACCGTTACCAACAGCACCTCAACGGGCGTCGCCACTAACGGCGAAGTGGAAGATTACCCCATTGCAATTTACCAACCCATCCCCGCCAACAGTCCCAATTTGAGTATTGTGACAGGTATCACGCCAGCGGCTTGCCAAGCCACTGTGTTTACTGACAATTTCAACGACATCGGGTATATCAGTTGGGGTGCTCAGCGGGCAGGTAGTCAAAACATCCGCAACTGGATACGCGCAGGCGGTGGTACGGATACTTATGCCGATGTCGAAGACAAAGGGGTAGCGCAAGGCAAAGCCATTTATTTCGGTAACGGCACGATCCGTGGTATTTCCCCCAGCATTCCCAACGGCTATACCTTTGACGCGAATGGCAAACTCACCACGCCCATCAACGCCATTGCCTTGCGCGATGTACCGGACGATACGGGTGTATCCCACTGGGGCCCTGAGCCAGTAACGCTAGCGACATCTGTACCGACCGTGCTTGGCAAAGTCTACCGCCTCTATTTCAAAGCCATTCCTGAAACGGACGCTACCGAACCTTTCACACCGGGAATTATGCGGGTGGATATAAAAGGTGCAACCACCGAGTCCATTCACTTCAAAGCCCCCGGCAGTAAAGAGCCGAATCAAGATTACGCGATTGAATTCACGGCAACGGCTGCGACCTCAACCATCACGTTCGTGAACTACGGTCACGCCGATGATCAATGGTGTGACCCGCAAACCACCGACTGGTGTACCGAAGGCGGTTTGAACAACGGTGAAAGTCCGAATGAATTGATTGTCGATGATGTGGTCGTCGCTGCCCGCGAAAGCTGCGAATTCACGGACTATGGCGATGCACCTGCTACCTATGGTACGCCTTTCCACAACATCGTGGCGGGAATGCAGCTTGGAGCACAAGCACCCGACAGCGAAACAGCCGCACAACCCAATGCCACCGCTATGGGTGATGATGCCGTCGGTACTGCTGACGAAGACGGTACTACCTTCCCTGCCCTGATCCAAGGTCAAACCGTAACCCTAACCACCAAAGTTTCCGGTGCAGGTGGCTATCTGCAAGGTTGGATAGATTTTAACGGCGATGGCGATTTTTCTGATGCGGGTGAACAGATTGCCACCGACGTCCAAGATAAGGGCGTGGGCGACAGCGCTCCCGCTACGGGCATCATCGGCATCAATGCCACCCTACCCGAAACAGCGGTGACTACTCCAACCTATGCCCGTTTCCGCTGGTCGACTGTCGCGGCACTGAACAGCACCGCCGCCGCCCCCGATGGTGAAGTCGAAGATTACGCATTGACCATTACGGCCGCTCCGTGCTCACTGATCGTGACCACCACGGCAGACAGCAATAACGTCAATAATAATTCTGGCTCACTGCGCGATGCGATTGAATGCTCCAACGGCAGCACTGGCAAACTAATCACCTTCAACATGCCCACCACCGAAGCAGGCTACAGTGCCGTGACCAAGGCATGGACAATTAAACTACTGACCCCATTGCCCGCCTTGACAGGAAAAAACACCTATCTTGATGCCAGCACCCAAGCCGATGCGATGTGCGGCGATCTGACGTTAGGTACGCGTATTCTCAGAGTACAAGTGGATGGGGCGGGCTTGCCTGCCAACACCAATGGTCTATTGATCGAAGGCGATAATATCGCGGTGCGCGGACTATCACTCACCAAATTTCCTGCCGCCGGTATCAGCCTGAAAAGCGGTGCTGACAATGCCTTACTCGCGTGTAACCACCTCGGTGTTGCCACCAATGGTAGCACCGCAGGCGGTAATACCGTCGGGATAGATATTGCTGGCTCATTCGCATTGATTGGCGGTCTTGCCAGCAGCGAGGGTAATATTATTGCGCATAACAGCAAACAAGGGGTCGCCCTACAAAACACCGCCCAACAAGTCATGCTGACCCGCAACCCAACCTATGCCAATGGCGCATTGGGGATTGATCTCGGCACAAATGGCGTGACCATCAACGATGCCAACGATGCCGATACAGGCGCAAATCAATTGCTGAACATGCCGATCTTGAATCAAGTCATTGTTAATGGCAGTGATCTGATTATCCGAGGTTGTGCAACTGCCGGAGCAACCCTTGAACTATTTGAAGCGGATGTGAGTAGCGGTGGCGCAGCGACAACAGGCGCAAACCAATTCGGGCTGAGCCATGATTACGGCGAAGGGCAACGCTACCTGACCAGTTTTGCGGAAAACAGTGCGGCCGACATCGACAGCGGCACTTGTGACTTACCACCGTTCGATGGACACGATAACACGGGTTTGGAAGCCTTCCAGTTTACCTTGGCACTGCCAACGGGTGTTGTAGCCGGTGATAAACTCACTGCAACCAGTACACTAGCCACAACAGGCACATCGGAATTCTCCCCCAGCATTGCTGCCGAAGGTGCGCCACCCGATGTTGGCGGCGGTAGTTGTGGAGCAACCGGCGGCACGGACATCCTCTTCATTGTCGACAACTCCGGTTCAATCACCACTGACGAATACGCAGACTTTTCCAACACCATTAAAAACGTTGGGGCGGAATTGCTGGCAGATAACCCCGCCAATCGTATTGGGGTTGCCCACTTCGGGGGGCCGTCCACCTCGCTGGTCAGTGGCGGACAATATGTGTACTTTGAACGCGACTTTTCTAGCACCAGCATGAATGCACCCATGCGTAAATTCGGCACCGATGGCACGTACAATGTGAATTGGTGGGCAGACCATTTGGCAGGGGCGGTGCAACAAATTCGCTATGCCATTGATGGCAATACCGACACCACCTCCAGCTATATTGTCAGCCCGCTCAAGGAAATGGCGCGAAATACCACGTCACCGTTGCAAATCGTGTTGATGACGGATGCGGTACGCTATGGTAACCGGGTGCCCAGCGACATTTCGATGTTGATTGACCCTGCTGGTTCGGGGGCAGAGCCGAATGACGGTTCTGACTACACGGTATATAACCAGTTAAAAAACAGTGGTATTACGTTCTCTGTGGTTAGCTTTAACCCTAATCCGGTCGATATTGCAGCATCGGCGGCTATCGCCTCGGTGGGTGGCACATACCTCGGTAGCATCGACACCAATCCGAAAGACCCAGAAGGTTCACAGAAATCACCACGACGTTATATTGCAGTGACTTCTGGCTTCCAGTTAACCGCTGAACAAATTGACACCGTGGTGGAAGGCACAGCCTTGTGCAGCAGTGCAGTCTCTGGTCAGGTCTTTGAAGATATGCATTACGGCGGTGGCGCAGGACGCTCTTCTAGCGAAGCCGGAACAGTGGGTATCGCGGCAGCTACCGTGGAGTTTTACAACAAAACCGGCGGTTATCTTGCCAGCACGACCACGGACACGACAGGGCGTTACAAATTACCCAACTTGCCCGATGATACCTACTACGTGCGGGTCGTCAGTGATTCCGTCAGTTCGACACGAAGCGGTTCTAACGGTACGGAATTACCTGTACCCACCTACCCCAGCCTTGGCGGTACAAAATTGTCCGCACGGGATGCGGGTATCAATGCGGGGACGTCCAGCTTGAACGTGAGCAACTTCACCTTCAGCGGCGGTGCGTTGAATGGGCTACAAGCGCAAGCCGTGCAACAAATCGTACTGACGGGGGATACCCTCAAGCACGTCGACTTTGGTTTCAACTTCAGTACCATCGTCAACGCCAATGACAGTGGACAGGGTTCACTACGTCAGTTTTTGCTGAATGCCAATCTGTTGGGGGATGATGACACCCTGCTCCAGCAAGGGCGTGTACCGGGCAAAGAAAATGCCATCCTGATGCTGCCAATCTCTGACCCGAACTATGATACCGTTGGTAAATATTGGAGCATCAAGCTGCAAAGCACACTACCAAACATCACCGCCCCCCTATTACTGGATAGTGCCACCCAAGAGGGGTTCATTGACAAACCCTTGCTTGAACTCAAGGGTGACGCAGCAGGCGCAAGCAGTCATGGTTTGACGTTGGCAACGGGCAGTAACGGCAGTAGTCTCCGTTACCTCAGCATCAACGGCTTTGGCGGTGATGGTGTCGCCGTCATAGGGAATGCCACGGGCAATAGTATCCTCAGTAACGCTATCTACAACAACGGCGGGCTGGGCATTGACCTAAACAATGATGGCGTGACGGCTAACGATCTGAAAGACATAGATGCAGGCGCAAATGACTTGCTCAACTATCCGACAGTACAACCTGCTTCGTTTGCAACCAATGGCTCTAAAATCATCTCCTACAACTTCGTATTGGATTTGCCCGCGAATACCCACGGTTATCGCCTAGAATTTTTCAAAAATACGGCGAAAGATGCTTCGGGTAATGGTGAAGGTCAAGTATTTCTCGGCGGCAAGGATTTTACTCACCCCGGCACAGGTGCATTGCAATTCAAAGGCAGCTTCAATGCGAATCAAGCGGTGACCACCAGTGACTTCATTGCCATCACCGTAACGGAAAAACTCAGCCCGACAACGTTTGGGAGCACCTCTGAATTTTCGGGAGTTGCCAACAACAATACGGTATTTGTGTGCACCAGCCTGATTGATGATACCAGTGCAGCCTTGCCGGATATGATGATTGATGAAAACCTAACGACACCCATCAGCTACCTGAGCACCAAAGACAGTAGCGGCAACCCCGTTACCTACGTGATTAGCGGCGGTGCGGATGCAGCGATGTTCATGGTGGGGCCGGTGACAAATGGCACGCTGGATTGCGCCCAAATCAGGTTTATTCAAACCGTTTCTACCAAATCAACCAGCGTCGACACGCGTGCTATTGTGCCGGTCATCCCTGACCCCGGTAACTTTGAAGTACCGATGGATAAGGATAAAAACAACGTTTACGACCTCGAAATTACGGCGACAGATAAAACCGGCAAAAAGTACGTGCGTACCTTAAGCGTGCGCGTGATGAACGTGAATGAAGCACCCGTCATTATCTCCGCTGCCACGGCAAGCCTCGAAGAAGACGGTGTTACTCAAGCACTCGACATTAAATCACAAGATCAGGATGGTACTGACACCGAAGGCAACGGCTTGGTTTATAGCTTCAACGGCGGCGCGGATCAGGACAAATTCACCCTGAATACCGCAACAGGTGTACTGAGCTTTAAAGCTGTACCCGATTATGATGCGCCCACTGACAGCAACCGCGATAATGTATACGAGGTTGCTATCACGGTCACGGATAGCGGGGGCTTAACAGCCAGCAAGACTTTCGGCATTACGGTGCTGAATAAAGTGGCGGATGATGGCGTTAAAGTGCAAGCTCGTGTCTTCCTGCAAGGTGCTTACGACAGCAAAACGGGGGGGATGTCGGCTGATTTGAATACCTTAGGCTTATTGCCAGCTAAGCAGCCTTACCAAAATGCGCCGTTCAACTATGCGGGAACAGAAACCCTCGGTGTCTTACCCAAAGAAAGTACGGGTAATAACGCGGTGGTGGATTGGATATTGGTCGAATTACGCAGCAGCCCGACCACCATTATTAACAGCCGTGCCGTCATGCTACAGCGCAATGGCAATCTGGTTGATGCGCAAACGGGTTCAATGACTCTGCACTTTGCTGGCATCAAGGCCGGTAACTATTACGTCAGTGTGCGCCACCGCAATCACCTTGGCGTGATCAGCGCTAGCCCACTTAGCCTCAGCAGCACGGAAAATTTGGTGGATTTCACCCTGAGTGCCACCGGCGTAAAAGGCACGGATGCGCGTTATGTGTCGGGCGCATTGGCATTGCTGTGGGTGGGTGACATCAATAGCAGCGCCACGTTGACCAGTAGCGGCCCCGGTAATGACATTACCAACCTGCTGAGTAGCGTCATTACGCATCAGGATAATCCGCAAGCCTATACCAACTTTACCTTGCGCGGTTATCTGAATACCGACTTAAACATGGATGGTAAAACGCTATTCACCGGCCCCGACAATGATGTCAATGCGTTGATGGGTAACGTGATTATGCACCCGCAGAACAGCAACTTTGCGGCGAACTACATTGTACGTGGTGGGTTGCAGTAAGCGGCAGAGCGGCTTAAAAATACCGCAAATACACCATCATCATTGATTAAAATGATGATGGTGTTACAATAAATACAGATAATAATAAAAATTATGCAATAGAACCCCATAAAGCCGAAAAATCATAATGATAACGGAATGATAAGAATGAAGACTTCAATATGTGAACGTCACAGTACCGATGGATCGGTCGGTTTTGCCCTACAAATTTTGTTTGTATTGTTGCTATTGCTGGTAACAGCAAGTCAACAAGTCTATGCTGCAAGTTATCCTTATGAAATGATTCCGTCACCAGCAACGGCTATCCCAAATCCTTCTGTTAATAATAGTACATGCCCCAGTTACACGAATATTACAATACCCGTTGCTGATAACTTCACGATTACTGATTTGAATGTTGGTTTAAATGTCACGCATCCTAAGCGGCAAGACTTAGATGCAAAGCTGACTTCTCCATCTGGCACGGTAATTAATTTATTTACCGACGTAGGTGGCTCTTATGCCAACCTCGATATTTTATTAGATGATGCTAGTACCAATGATATAGGTACAGCTATTAGTACTACAGTTCACAACGTTGCCTCACTTTATTACGACAAAATATTCAATCCTGAAGGCTCAGTTTTGTTGTCAATTTTTAATGGACAAAATGCCAACGGCAACTGGACATTAAGCATTTGTGATGACGATAAGACGAATAACACCAACGGGACAGTCAACCGCGTCAAGCTGGATTTCACCGGAAACGCCGTTACCACAGCAGCAGACCGTGGCGACGCACCATCATCTTATGGCGACCCGACCCACACCATCGTTGCCGGTCTCAAACTGGGTGCGACTGCCCCAGACGCTGAAGCCACTAGCCAATCCACCCACAACGCCAGTGGTGACGGTGCTGATGAAGATAGCGCCCCCAAATCAGCAACCAATACTAGCGTTACACTCTTTCCCCTGCTGAAACAAACTGATACCAGTTATAGCAGCACCTTCACTGCGACCAATACCACGGGTATCGCAGGCAAATTATACGGCTGGATCGACTTCGACAAAAACGGCACATTTGAGGCGGATGAAGCCACCTCAGTCAATGTTCCCGCTGGCTCAAGTAACAGTGCTATTACGCTAAACTGGAGCAGCATCCCCAGCGGTAGTAAAGCAGGCACAAGCTTTATTCGCTTACGTTTAACCACGGATGCCGCCGTTACGACCAGTACCCCAACAGGCAGTGCTAGTAATGGTGAAGTCGAAGATTTCCCTATCGCTATTGCCTTGACGTTGCCACCGAATAGCCCAAGTGTTAGCGTTACCAAAGGTACAACGCCCACTTCCTGTAGCACTACGGTGTTCAGTGACAATTTCAACGACCTGTCAGCAGGGCAATATTTCGGAGCAAACCGTTTCGGCGCTACGCCTATTCGTAACTGGGTAGCCAGCGGCGGCGGTACAGACACCCGCAACCGTACTGACAATATTGCAGCAACCACCCACGGCACATCCGTGTACATGGACAGCGGCGCAATCCGCCGTATTGTCCCCACGATGGCGGATATACCAGCGGCTAACAGCAATGGGATCATTACCTCGCCACCCACTGCGCTGGAATTGCGTGACGTTGCTGACGATCTCACTCCTAATGTCACGGATTCGCAATCACATTGGGGGCCACAACCGCCGACGCTTGCACGCACGTTCGCCACGGTTGCGGGGCAACGTTACCGCGTTTACTTTGAACTCTTACCTGAAAATAATGGCAATGCATGGCTGAAAGGGATGGTGCGGGTCGATACACCTGATGGCTCGGTACACCTGCAAACGCCTAGTTCTACCGATAGCTTGTACCAATACCAAGTGGACTTCACCGCGAGCGCGGCAACGTCCACGGTCAGTTTTGTTAACTACAGCCGCATTGCACCGGATACTAACTGGTGTATTCCGACGACCGAAGCATGGTGTACGCTTGGAGGCTTTCCGTTCACTAACAAGACCAGTGAGCCGATTATTGATAACGTGGTCGTCGCTTTGGAATCGGCTTGTATAATAACCAGCAGTAACACGGACTACGGCGATGCGCCAGATACTGCCAACGGCACAAGTACAGGCAACTACAAAACCCTAGCGTCGGATGGCGGCGCAAGCCATGTCATCATCCCCAACCTTTCCATCGGTAATAATGTCGATGTTGATAATGGTACGCAGCAAAACGCCAATGCTGATGCGGATGACACCACTGGCAGCCCAGATGATGAAGATGGCTTGCAAAACCCCGCTATCATTCCGACCACGACTGGGCAAACTTACACACTCACGACTTACGTCAAAAATGACTCCGGTTTGGCTGCTTATCTCACCGCTTACATCGACTTTAACCGCGACGGCGATTTCCTTGATGCGGGCGAACAAGCGGATACGCAACACGTTTACTGGAATGGCTACATGCTGTCGACGTTTACCGTTCCCGCTGGCACAACGGCTGGCACAACCTACGCCCGTTTACGCTTAAGCCAAACCAGAGCGGAAGCAGAAGCATCCATTGGTGCTGCGACCAGCGGCGAAGTTGAAGATCATAAACTGACGATTTCCGCTGGCCCTTTCCACGATTTTGGGGATGCGCCCGCCAGCTACGGCAATCCACGCCATACCATTCTCAACAGCTTGTTCTTAGGTGCAAACCGCCCAGACGCTGAAACAGCTAGCCAATACAGCTACAACGCCATCGGTGATGGTGTGGATGAGGACGGCGCTCCCAAACAATATGGCAACGCGGCAATTACGCTATTTCCTATTCTGAAAATGACCGCAACTAGCTACAATGTGGACATAAAAGCGACAAACACTTCCGGCTCACCAGGGATTTTATACGGCTGGATAGACTTTGACCAAAATGGCGTATTTAACCCCGATGAAGCCGCTTCGGTCAGTGTTCCCAACACCACCAATGATAACGTCACGCTGACTTGGAGCACTATTCCAACCGATATTAAGCTCGGCACTACCTTCATCCGCTTGCGCCTCACCACAGATACGACAATAAACACCGGCACACCCGCCAGCGATGCCAGCAATGGTGAGGTGGAAGACTTCCCGATTGCTGTTGCCATTGATGTGCCACCAGATAGCCCCAATGTGACTATCGTGCGTGGTGAAGACCAAGCCTGTAGCAGCACCATTTTCACCGATAATTTCGATGATTTAGCCAGCGAACAATATTTCGGTGCGAATACCTCTGTCACACCGTTTGTGATCCGCAATTGGACGGCAACAGGCGGTGGTAGCGATACCTATGCGCGTACCGTGGAGGTTTCCCCGTTTGCCGTTACCCAAGGGCGTTCGATTTACTTTGGTAACGGCATGATGCGCCGCTATTACCCCGATACCGGTGCGGTATTAGCATTTGATGGTAACGGTAGAATGCTGAATCCACCGGATGCTATAGAACTACGGGATAACGTTGATGATGTTAGCCCCAGCGTATCTGCTAGCGAATCGGATTGGGGACCTGAACCGGTCACGTTATCACGTACTTTTGCCTCGACGGCGGGGCAACGTTACCGTTTGTATTTCTCTGCCATCCCTGAAGGCGGTGATTGGAAGACCGGTATAATGCGGGTCGATATCCCCAGTGGTTCGATACATTTCAAAGCACCGGGACTTAATGATGGTATCCAAAAATACCGTATCGAATTTACTGCCATAGGTGCATCTTCAACCATTCGCTTTGTGAATTATGGGCATATTGGTACAGATAGCGGTTATTGTGACCCCAACTCCATCATTTCTGGAGCATGGTGTACCGTTGGTGGTTTTCCGACAGATAACAAAGGCAATGAGCTAATTATTGATGATGTGGCGGTAGCCATCGCTTCTGCCTGCCCTAATAGCGGCATTTCTGGCACGGTTTATACTGACACTAACGGCAATAATACCCTCGACAACGGCACAGAAAGTGGTATCGCTAATGTCACCGTTATGTTGTACGACAATAATGGCACAACGGCTAATACCAACGATGATAGCCAGATTGCGACGACTAATACTGCCGCGAACGGTACTTACAGTTTCGCCAATATCAGCTCAACACCGCGTTATCGGATTGAAGTAGATACCCGTGATACTGACCTACCTACCAGTGCAGCCATTGGCACGCTTAATCCTTTACCTGATGTGGCAGTTACCGCTGGCAGCACAGTGGCTAACCAGAACTTTGGGTTTGATTTAGCGTGTAATGCGAGTGCGGGTCAATTCGGTGGGATTGCCTTCCGCGATTACAACCAGAACGGCATCCGTGAACCTCAGGAAGAAGGCATTGCCAATATTACAGTTACTGCTTTCAACAGTGCGAATACGGTAGCCGCTACCGCCACCACCGATGCGCGGGGCTGGTATACGCTGAGCGGGCTAACGAATGGCACGCAATACCGACTGGAATACACCAGTTTACCCAGCGGGCTTTACCCCGGTGCAGCCAGTACAGGTACAGACACCACGAGTACAGTACGTTTTGTCACCGCCAGCGGCAGTTGCTCGGCAAATCTGGGGATCAGTGACCCTATCGAATATTGCCAAACCACCCCATCGGTGGCAGCTTTCAACTTCGTCAACGGCAACCCTAGTGTTACCGCCGTTGGTGACTATGCGAGCCTGTTTACGTTCCCTTACGATGCTACCGGTAACGCTGATCACCAAACCCCTGTACCTATCAGCAAGGCAAATACCAGCCAAACGGGCGCATTGTGGGGAATGGCTTATCAGAAAACCACCAAGACCTTGTATGCTTCGGCTGCTATGCGCCGCTTCAGCGGCTTGGGTACATTAGGTACAGGCGGTATTTACAAAGTTGATATGACTGACCCTAATACGGCGTATACGGGTGCTTCAGCTTACGTTGACCTCCGCGCTATTGGCATTGATACTGGCAACGATGTGCGGGTAGCCGCTGACAGTTGTAATAATCTTGCTAGTACCCCTTGGTCGCCTTCGCGTGACGTCGCCGCGTGGGATAAGGTCGGTAAGGTTGGGGTAGGTGACATTGACTACGACGAACCCAATAACCGTTTGTGGCTGGTCAATTTGAATGACCGTAAGCTTTATGGCATTGCTAATGTCACCCCAAGCACCACGCCGACGGCAGCGAATGTGTTAGGTGGCTATGCGATTAACTTGCCCTCCCCTTACACTTGCGCCTCTGGGACATTCCGCCCTTGGGCAGTGAAATACCACCGGGGTTATGTGTATGTAGGCGGTGTGTGTGATGCTGCCAGCGACCCTTACAACTTGAGTAAGGTTCGGGGCTATGTGTTGCGCTTTAACCCAGCGAATACAGCGGCTGGTTTTACTCACGTCAAAGACTTTGCCCTCAACCAACCGCGCAGTGGCTATGGGTATACCAATATTAGTGAATGGTCAGGCTGGTTGCCGCAAGCAGATGCTATCAATGTGCGCCCGCAATTCCATTCCCCCATCTTGAGCAACCTCGAATTTGATACCGATGGCTCGATCATTGTGGGAATTATTGACCGTGCGGGTCTGCAAAAAGGCACGAATTCGTATGACGAACCCGCGTGTGCTGACCCAACAGTTGATTATGTCGATACGATGGGCGATGTGTTGCGCTTGTGCAAAACCGACACGGGCTATTTGAGTGATTCCGAACCCGGTTGTAGCACCGCGATTGCCACCAACAGCAAAACCACGGACGAATATTATTGGGGTGATTTAGGCCCGACGAATAATGCGTGGGAGGGCATGAATGAAATCGCCGCCGGTGGTTTAGCGCTTGCTCCGGGTAAGGAGCATGTATTGGCATCGGCTTATGATGCAAATAGCTGGGGTTCTAATGGCGTGGTGTGGTTAAACAATCGCACGGGCGCTAAAGACAACAGCTACCACGTGTCGTGGTCAACGCTCGGCAAAAGTACCGGCATGGGTGAATTGGAAGTATTGTGTAACCCTGCACCAATTGAAGTGGGCAACCGCGTGTGGCTGGATGCGGATAAAGACGGTATTCAAGATTCAGGCGAAGCAGGCATCAGCAATGTAGCAGTAGCACTTACCTGTGGCACGGATACATCCACCACCACCACCAATGCTATTGGGGAATACTATTTCAGTAATACAGTCGGTGGTAATGCCAACTTCATGGGTAGTGGCGAGAGTTGTAGTCTGAAAATCAACAACGCACAGACCAGCCTGAACGGCTTGTCATTAACCACCCAGAATACCGACAGCAAAACCGACAACAATGCCCAAACCGACATTCGCGATTCGGATGCGGTGAATAATGCAGGCACAGCAGAAATCAGCTTTACAGCTGGTAATGCTGGGCAAAACAACCACGGATTAGATTTTGGTTATCAACCCAGTGCAGCATCCGGCACTCTTGCTGGTAAAGTCTTTGAAGACAAAAACTACGGTGGTGGAGCAGGCCGAACAATCAGCACTACTGGTATCGCAGGTATCCTAGGTGTGCGCGTTGAACTGTATAATTCAACCGGAGCATTTGTCACCAGCACCACCACGACTGACGGTGGCCCGTACAGCTTTAACAATGTCGCCGCAGGTAATTACTACGTGCGGGTGGTCAATGACACCATCCGCTCTGCCCGTGCAGGCTCTACGGCAGCAGAACGCGCCATTCAAACGCACCGCACCGATGGTACAACCGCCGTCAATAATGAAGTCGGTGGACGTAAACCTGCACTGGTTGATGCCGCTGCCAATACCACTAACCAGACACTAAACCCTACCACCTTCGTCCTTTCCGGTGGGGGTCAGGCACAATCCGTACAGCCGATAACGATGGCAAGCAGTGACATTACTGGCGCAAACTTCGGCTTCAACTTCAGTACCGTCGTCAATACCAATGACAGCGGGCAAGGCTCATTGCGCCAAACGATCACCAATATCAACCTGCTGGCAAACACTGGCTTGGCACAAACCGGGCAGGACAACACCTACGGGGTTGATACCAGCGTGATCAAGGAAGTGTTGCTGTTCAATATTCCGGCTGCCAGCGACTCCTTAGGGCGAGCCGACATTTGCGGTGGCGCTACCTGTAAAATCACCATTAGCAGCCAACTACCCGCTGTAGCTAATCAGCCTGCGATTATTGATGCCACGACACAACCGGGTTATGTCGCAGGCACACCGGGCGTTCCCCGTATCCAAATCGTACCAACCGCTGGGTTAGATGCCAGAGGCTTCACGATGAATTACGATGCACCGGACAGCACCTTCCGTGGCTTTGCTATCACTGGCTTCAGGAATCTCAATACCAACCGTGCCCTGACGGTTGATAGCGAACGTACCCTGATTGAATCCAACTACATTGGGGTAAAACCCGACGGGACAGCCGATGGCAATAGCAACGGTATCGAACTGCAATACACACAAACCGCTGTGATCGGCGGAGCGACGGCTGCCAAGCGTAACATCATATCGGGCAATAAGTTTATTGGGATTTTCTTCAACACGGGAGCATCCGGTAGCACCATTCAAAACAACTTCATCGGCACAAACCCTGCTGGTACAGCCGCGATGAGTAACGAAACCATTGGTATTGATACCGAGGGTGGTTCTGGTACGAAAATTCTGGATAACGTTATTTCAGGTAACTGGGGTGATGGTATTCAACTGGGTTTCACCAGCGGCGGCCCTGGTGTTGCCAACGCCATCATTCAGGGCAACCGTATCGGGGTGGGCATCAATGGTGAAGCCATTGGTAACAACGGCCCGGGCATCATGAACTATGGTGCATCCAACGGGCATCAGATTGGTGGCACTGGCGCAGGGCAAGGCAACATTATTGCCCATAACCTGACAGGCGGCATCAAAATGGCAAACAACAGCAGTTCCGGCATCGTCATCAGCGGTAACAGCATTTATGCCAACGGCAATCTGGGGATTGATCTCGGCAACAATGGCGTTACCATCAACGACACCAACGATGCTGACACGGGTGCAAACAACCTACTTAACTTCCCGCTCCTTGCCGACCTCAGTATTGCTAGCGGTAACCTGACCGTGAAAGGCTGTGCTCCCGCTGGTTCAACCGTGGAACTGTTTGAAGCCGATGTCAGTACTGGCGGTAAGGCCACACTGGGCGACAACAAAGTTGGTAAATCCAAGGACTATGGTGAAGGTCAAATTTACCTTGCCAGCTTCGTGGAAGGCAGTGCATCGGATACAGATGCTGCCAACTGCTCACTAGCAACCGATGCGGATGGCAACAACCAAACTGGCATGAAAGCCTTCAGTGTCATCATTCCAGCCCCTGCTGGTTTGATTGAAGCTGATCTCTTAACCACAACAGCAACCGTGGCCAATGTTGGTACATCTGAATTTTCACCTGTTTACACTTACAATACTGCCTGTAAGTTGGTTGTCACCACAACAGGGGACACTGATACCCCAGCCAACAACTCCGGCTCCTTGCGTGATGCGATTGAGTGTGCAAACGCCACACCAGAAGCCGACACCATCACGTTTAACATCCCGAACACGCAACCGGGATACACCAACCCTGACAGTATTGCCAACAATGGTGACGAATATTGGTCAATTCAGCCGACAACGCCACTACCAAGCATCACCAAACCATTGGTGCTGGATGGCTCTACCCAACCCAGCACAACCTGCCCAAAACCAAGGGTTGAAATTGACGGCAGTTTGGCGGGTGCGGATGCAGATGGTATTGGTTTATATGCATCCAACAGCACTATTAAAGGTTTGATTATCAATGATTTCAGCCGCTATGGCGTTAAGTTATCGCGTTTCCCTATTAATTTCCCATCAAGCAATACTCTGCAAACTAACAACATCCTACAGTGCAGCTATGTGGGCGTGAGTGCCAATGGCTTAACAGCAAAGCCCAATCTGCAAGGCGGTATTGCTGCCGAGGGCGATAGCATGAAAATCGGCGGTACAACTATTGAATCGCGCAATGTCATTTCAGGAAACGGTGCATTCGGTATCTACTTCGCAGGCGGTGGATCCACCAACGGTACCGTACAAGGTAACTACATCGGTGTCGGCGCCGACGGCACAACTACCCTCGGCAATAATGGCTTCGGAATTGGGTATTACAACACGGATGGCGGCGGTTTGATTGGTGGTACTGCCGGAGTTACCATCAATGGTGCATGTACCGGCACATGCAATATCATTGCCCATAATACCAACGCAGGTATCGGCTTCTTCTACACAGGCCCTGCCGGACGCAATGTACGCATCAGTGGTAACGCCATCCATTCCAACGGTGGTATTGGGATCGATCTTGAGCGGAGCAGTGACCCTTGGGTTCTGGATGGCGTCAACCCAAATGATACAGGTGATAGTGATTCAGCGTATGCCCCCAATGGCCTGCAAAACTATCCTGTTCTGAACTACGCTAAACTTAGCGGTGTTACCACGGATATTTCCGGCACACTGCACAGCATTGCTAATGCTACCTTTACCTTGGAATTCTTTGCCAACACCAGCGCAGACCCTACCGGTTATGGTGAAGGTGAACGTTATCTGGGTAATACGACTGTTACCACCAATAGCAGCGGCAATGCTACGTTTACGGTTTCCTTACCAGCCGTTGCCGCCGGAACTTACATCACGTCAACAGCCACGGATGCCACTAACAATACCTCTGAATTCTCGTCTGCTATTGTGGCAGCCGTTCTGAGAGATATTGGTGGTAAAATCTACGAAGACGTGAACTACGGCGGGGGCAATGGGCGTGCCTTTGACGCTGCAATAGCTGGCATGACAGGTATCAGTGGTGCAACCGTCGAGCTGCGCGATACTGGCAATACCTTACTCGCCACGGTCACGACAGCGGCTGATGGAAGCTACACCTTCCCTAGCGTCCCCGTCGGTACATACAGCGTACAGGTAGTGAATACCAGCGTGCGTTCTACTCGCCCCGGTGCAAACGGTTCAGAACGTGGGGTTATCACCTACCGTACTGATGGCGTTGGCAATACGGTCAATGCAGCGGACACAACCTTCAGCCAAACCATCACGCTGGATACCACCGCCCTGAGCAATGTCAGTTTCGGCTTCAACTTTGACACCGTAACCAATGCCAACGACAGTGGGGCTGGTTCACTGCGCCAGTTTATCCTCAACGCGAATCTGTTGAGCGGCGACAGCACGCTGGCACAAACAGGGCGCACCGCTGGTAAAGAAAATGCTATTTTGATGTTGTCGACGACTGGCGCGAACTACCATACAACAGATAAATATTGGAGTATTCCATTACAAAGCGCCCTGCCCGCGCTGACCTCACCGCTGGTCTTGGATAGTTCCACCCAACCCGGTTTTGATAAGAACCCGACACTGGAGCTGAAAGGCACGACAGCGGGCGCAGGCGTCAACGGTTTGACCGTGAATGCCAGCGGCGGCGGCAGCACCTTACGCAAACTGGCAATTAATGGCTTTGGTGGCGCAGGCATTTACCTGAATGGCAGTAACGGCAACACTTTGGAAGCTAACCATTTGGGTGCTGATCCTAAGGGGATTGCACGCTCCAATATGGGTGCGGGTCTGCTTATGGATAGCGCCAGTAACAACATGATCGGTGGCACAGCCAACGGCGTGGGTAATGTGCTGGCAAACAACGTGGGAGCGGGCATTGCCATCGTCGGCAATACATCGCTTGACAACAGCTTACTGGGTAACAGCATTTACAATAATGAAGGCATAGGCATTGACCTTGGCAATAATGGTGTCACCGCGAATGACCACCATACCGACCCGAAACTGGCGGGTGATGCCGATGCTGGCCCGAACGATCTGCTCAATTTTCCTGAAGCGAAAGTGAATTCCTTCGGGGCGAATGGCACGAAGATTGTGACCTATGACTTTGATTTGGACGTGGCAGCCGGTGATTACCGTTTGGAATTCTTTGCTAGCACCACGAAAGACCCAGCGGGTAATGGTGAGGGCGAAATCTTCATCGGTGCTAAAGATATTAGCCACCTTGGCAAAGGTAGCGTGAACTTCAAAGGCACGCTCAACGCTAACATGACGCTCTTGCAAGGCACGTTCATCTCCACCACGCTCACCAAGAAAACGGGAGGAAGCAATTTTGGGGCAACCTCCGAGTTCTCCGGTGTGCAGGCAGGCATCCCTACCCAAGTCTGTGACAGCCTGATCGCGACAGGCAGCACAGGCTCAGACATGGTGATTGATGAAACCAATCCAACCACAGTGATCAAGCTGTTGGAAGCGTGGGATTATTCCACGACGCCCAAGACACCAATCACCTACGTCATCAGTGGCGGAGCAGATGGCAATTTGTTTACGGTGGAAAATCCAGCCGCTGGCGCTACCCTACCCTGTGCAAAGATCAAATTCATCACCAGCGATGTGGTTGTTACTAAATCTGCCACCACAGAAACGCGTGGAATCGTGACACCGGGTTATACACCACCAGCGGGTAACTATGAGCTGCCGATGGATGCAGGCAAAGATAACGTCTACAACTTCCAAGTAACGGGAACAACGGCAAGCGGCAAGAAATACGTGCGTGACATCCGTGTGCGTGTGTTAGATACGAACGAATCACCTGTGATTACATCGGCAGCAAGTGTGAGCTTCAATGAAGATACCACCGCGAATGTCGTGGATATTGCAGCGCAAGACCCTGACGTGGGTACAGCAGAAGGCAAAGGCTTGACGTATCGCATCAACGGCGGTGCAGATGCAGCACAGTTCACGGTGGATGCCGCCAGCGGTGTCCTGCGCTTCCGTGCTGCTCCCGACTACGACGCGCCGATGGATACCAACCGCGACAATGTGTATGAAGTCGAAGTAACCGTAACGGATGCGGGTGGTTTAAGTGGCAACAAGCTGTTTACGGTAACGGTGACGAACAATACCGCTGACGACGGGGTAGTGCTCAATGCCCGTGCGATGCTGCAAGGCGTATACGATAGCAGCACCGCACTCATGTCAGCGGATTTGAACACGCTGGGTCTGTTGCCGACAAAACAACCTTATGCGGGCGCACCCTTCAACCATGCAGGCACAGAAACCGTAAGTGCAATGCTGCAAGAAACCACTGGCAATAACGCAATCGTTGACTGGACGTTGGTAGATTTGCGTAGTAGCCCTAGCAGCATCGTCGCTAGCCGTGCGGTGATATTGCAACGTGATGGTGATTTGGTGGATGCGCAAACGGGTTCAGCTAACCTGCATTTTGCTAAGGTCAAAGCAGGCAATTACTACATCAGTGTGCGACATCGCAACCACCTTGGGGTGATCAGTGCTAGCCCGGTTAGTTTGAATAACACCGCGAAATTGGTTAACTTTGCTGACAGCACCGCCACGGTAAAAGGCGAAGCATCACGCTTGGTAGCAGGCAAACTGGCGATGCTCTGGGCAGGTGACATCAATGGCAGCAACACGTTGACGGCTAATGGCCCCGGCAATGACGTGACCAGCTTGTTGAGCGGGGTTATTAGCAATGCGGATAATGTGCAGGGTAATACTAACCATATTCTGTCGGGTTATCTCACGACCGACTTGAATATGGATGGTAAGACGCTGTTCACCGGCCCCGGCAATGACACGAGTTTGTTGGTGGGAAATATCCTGTTACACCCGCTGAATACGGGGTTTGCGGCTAACTACATCGTTAAGGGTGGCTTGCAGTAAGCGTGAAGGGGCGGTTTGTTTTTGGCAAATCGCCCTCAAATGGTGCGGGATAGCTCTAAAAAATGATAGAGTTTCGTGCAGCATCAAATCAGGACACCATTCCCATGTTCATCGCCCCCACCCTCCGTGCCTTCAAAACCCAATTCGCCGCAAACCTGCAAACCATGCTCGAAACGGATAGCTTGGGCGCATTCATCCTCGTACTCGCCAACAGTATGCAAGACCAGCCCTTATTTGACTTACTGCACCACGATTTAAACCGCGCTTTCGAGGCATTAAAAGCCTGCCCACCACATGAGCCACCCGACGACCTCAGCGTATTCAACGCCCTCACCAACACAGGCATTCAGCACTTTTCCGGCTGGCAACACCATCCGCTCGACCCATGGGAGCTGGTCATCAACCCGCTACGTTCGCTACGCCCTGCACGATTTTCCGGCGAAATATTCCAAGAACTTCATCAACCCTTTGATGCGGGAAAATTCCATTTCAACAAACCCTTCCTACGCCCAGAAATCCTCTGGGAAGACTCATGGCAAGGCACCCCCCTGCGCGTGTTGTACAACAAATTCCCGTTTGCCCCGTGGCACTTGCTGGTTGTGCCAGACCCAGCACAAAACCTACCGCAATACTTAACCGCGCAACACCATGCCCTGATCATGGCACTCGTCACGGCACAAGCGGCGGTATTGCCCGGTCTTGGCATGGCATTCAACAGCATCGGTGCTTACGCCTCCGTCAATCAGCTACACTTTCAAGGCTTTGTGCGCGAAGCTCCCTTTCCTATTGAATCAGCAGGTTGGCAACACAACGGCGGTCAGGAAGCCTACCCCATCGAATGCTGGCGTACTGATTCCGCACACGAATCATGGCAACTTATTGCGCAACTGCATCAAGCCAACCAACCCTACAACCTGCTGTACCGCGCCAACGGCTGCTACATCCTGCCTCGCAAAGGACAAGGCACGGTGGAACTCCCCACATGGGCGCAAGGCATTGGCTGGCATGAATTGTGCGGGGTATTGACGCTATCGGATCGACAATTAGTGGGTACGACGGGTGGCGAAATTTCGCAAGAATTAGCCAAACTCCATCACCAACACGGCTGATGCCCTTGAAATCTTTCGAGTGCACCCCATCTTGCGCACATCGAAATGTACAAGATGTGAGGACGCATACCCCATGACGGCAACGACCAACAAAGAAAACCTGCAATTTCAAACCGAAGTGAATCAACTGTTACACCTGATGATTCACTCGCTGTATTCCAACAAGGAAATTTTCCTGCGCGAACTCATTTCCAATGGTTCGGATGCGTGCGACAAGCTGCGTTTTGAAGCCATTGGCAACGACAGCCTCTACGAAACTGACAGCGAATTGCGCGTAGAAGTCGAATTCGACGCGGCAGCAGGCACAATCACTGTGCGCGACAACGGTATCGGCATGAGCCGCGATGAAGTTGTGACCAATATCGGCACGATCGCCAAATCCGGCACCAAAGAATTCTTGAGCAAACTGACGGGCGATGAGAAAAAAGATTCGCACATGATCGGGCAGTTCGGGGTTGGTTTCTACGCCTCTTTCATCGTCGCCGACAAAGTAACCCTGACCACGCGCCGCGCTGGGGATGCTGCTTCTGAAGGCGTGCGCTGGGAATCCGACGCACAATCCGGCTACTCGCTGGAACAGGTCGAGAAAGCCACCCGTGGTACAGAAATCGTCTTACACCTCAAAGAAGACGAAAAGCTGCTGGCAGATGGCTGGCGTTTGCGCAATATCATCCGCCAATATTCCGACCACATCCCGCTGCCGGTGAACATGCGCAAGACCGAAGCCGGTGAAATCAAGGATGAATGGGAAACCGTCAACAAAGCCAACGCGCTGTGGACACGTTCTAAATCCGAAGTGAAGGATGAAGAATACCAAGAATTCTACAAGCACGTTTCGCACGACTGGGAAGATGCGCTGGCATGGTCACACAACCGCGTTGAAGGCAAATACGAATACACATCCCTGCTGTACCTGCCATCCAAAGCCCCGTTCGACATGTTTGACCGTGACAACACCCACGGCTTGAAGCTGTACGTGCAGCGCGTTTTCATCATGGAAGACAAAGAATTTAAGCTGATGCCACGCTATTTGCGTTTCGTGCGCGGCGTGCTGGATTCCAACGACCTGCCGTTGAACGTGTCGCGTGAAATCCTGCAAGGCAATAAAATCATCGAGAACATGAAAAATGCCTCGGTGAAAAAAGTCATTGGTTTGCTAGAAAACATGATTGCCAACGAACCCGAAAAATACCAAAAATTCTGGAAAGAATTCGGCAAAGTCCTCAAAGAAGGCCCCGGCGAAGACTTCAGCAACCGTGAGCAAATCGCCAAATTACTGCGCTTCTCCTCCACACTGGATGACAGTGCTGAACAAACCGTCTCCTTGCCAGACTACATGGCTCGTATGAAGGAAGGTCAGGACAAAATCTACTACATCACCGCCGACAGCCACACCGCTGCGAAGAACAGCCCGCATTTGGAAGTGTTCCGCAAGAAAGGCATCGAAGTGCTGTTACTGTCTGACCGCGTAGACGAATGGTTGGTACAGCATTTGATGGAGTTTGAAGGCAAATCGCTGCAATCCGTCGCCAAAGGTCAACTCGACCTGTCCGCTCTCGAAACCGAGGAAGACAAACAGGCACAGGAAAAAGTCGAAGCTGAAGCCAAGAACATGGTCGAGCACATCAAAACGGCACTGGGCGAAAAAGTTGGCGACGTGCGCGTATCGCACCGCTTGACCACTTCACCATCCTGCATCGTACTGAACGACCACGACATGGCACTGTACATGCAGCAATTAATGAAACAAGCCGGTCACGAAATGCCTGACACCAAGCCTGCGCTGGAAATCAACCCAACGCACCCGTTGCTCAAGCGCATGGAAGCCGAAACGGATGACGAGCGTTTTGGTGAATGGTCAAGCATTTTGCTGGATCAGGCGATTCTGGCAGAAGGTGGGCAATTGGAAGACCCTGCGGGCTTTGTTAACCGCTTGAACAAACTGATGCTCGCCATCGGTTAAACACAACCCCGCTCTCAGCAAGAAAGCCCCGTCACTGGGGCTTTTTTGTGTCCTGACACTTTTGATAAAAATTTCTGATGAATACACGCTGAAACTGTTTCATTCATCACACAACTTTGCTCTAATAGCACAATCGTCATTCTCATATAAAAATCTAATAAATGATGTATGGCTACCCCGCATCTCCTTTGTCGAGTCAGCAATATGGCTATTTACCGATTGCTCATCTGCGCCCCCCCTGTTGACCAACTACCCCGTGCAATTGTTTGCCAACCAAAAAGTGACCCTTGCCGAGAAAATGGCGGACGGCAAAGAACAAAAGCCCAACTCTACAAAGAGCGTTATCTAGCGCATTCAATCGATTTTCGCGACATTTTCGGGGAAATCGCCAGCAAGCACCTCCACAACACCAACCTTGCCAGCTTATTGCCGGGGCATAGCCACACGGCGCTCAATTTTATCTGACTGGAACTGAAACACGTCAATACCAGTCCAATCACAGTAAGAAAGATCATTTCAGGAGTTCCTTATGTCTGCCATTCGTTCTAGCAGTGTTGCCCTGCTTGCCAGCGTGTTATTGAGTGCTTGCGCCGCTGCGCCCAATGGAGGAGTTTACGTCAACCCGTGGAGTCCGTGGGGTATCGCTATGCCAACAGTGCCGACTTATCCACCCGCCACGCCAACACCCGTGACGTATGTGGATGTGTACAAATACCAAGGGTCACGCCAATGTGAAAACGGCGGTATACCGCTGGCGGAAATGCAGCGTCAACTGCAAGCCAGCGGTGCGATTGTCACCGCCAGTAGTTGCGGCATGGATGGGCGTATGTACCCCGCGTTCTGTGGCGGTGCTGACGGCAAGATCAATATCTTTACCGTCACCAGCAATTCCTTGAACGCGGCAATGTCTCAAGGCTTTACACCGATGTCGAGCTTGCCCGAAGCACAAAAAACCAATTGCTATGGCAATAACACTTCTAATAACAATAATATGGGCAACACGGGCGACACCACCACTTACCCGTATGCAGGCACGAGCGGCGATACGTCCTACTATTCGTATCGCCTAAAACCTTAGCCTGCCAGCTCGCGGACTTGATCGGCGGTGAGCAGGAAGACACCATCACCGCCGCGCTCAAACTCCAACCAGTGGAACAGTACATCTGGGTATGCCGCTTGTAGCGCGTACTGGCTATTGCCGACTTCCACCACCAGAATGCCGTGATCGCTCAAATGCTTAGCAGCTTCGCGTAAAATACGCCGCGTATGATCCAAACCATCCTGACCAGAAGCCAACGCCAAATCCGCTGGTTCATGCAGGAATTCGGGGGCTAACGCTGCCATATCCTCTGCATCCACATACGGCGGATTGCTCACAATAATGTCGTACTGCCGCTCTTCCAAATTTGCAAACAGATCGGATTCAATCGCCTCAACTTGCCCTGCAAGGTTGTGGCGTTCGATATTGATGTTAGCCACTTCCAACGCCCACGGAGAAATATCGCTCAAATCCACCCGTGCATGAGGAAACGCATAGGCGCACGCAATCCCAATGCACCCGCTACCCGTACACAAATCCAACACGCGGCGCACATCCGGCGCTTCGATCCACGGGGCAAACTGCTTTTCGATGTATTCGGCAATCGGCGAACGTGGAATCAGCACGTTTTCATCGACGTAAAACGGTAAGCCCAAAAACCAGCCTTCATTGGTCAAGTACGCGGCGGGTTTGCGGGTTTCCACACGCTGCTGAATAATGTCGGCAACGGCTGCCCGTTCGCTACGCGTCAAACGGCTGTCAAAATACACATCAGGTGTATCCACAGGCAAGTGCAAAGTATGCAGCACCAAATACGCCGCTTCATCAAATGGTGAGGACATGCCGTGTGAAAAGCTCAATTCGGCTTCGGCAAAGCGGCTTGCGCCCCAGCGGATGTAGTCTTTGAGGGTTAATAATTCAGAGTGATCAAAATCCATAAGCATTGCGTCTTAAGTCAGTGTTTACTAAAGGGGCGTATCATCCCGCATTTTACCTAACGCGGCTATCGGTTTATGATTGCGCCCTTCCTTCAACCTAGTACAACACATTACTCATGAAAAAAATCGAACATTTGTTTGAACATTTTTTGTTCACTAGCCGCTGGTTACTTGCCCCTGTGTACCTCTCCTTGGTAGTTGCCCTTGGCGTGTTACTGTTTAAAGCCGTCAAAGTCTTGGGGGGATTGGTCTTCGGACTAATGACCGCGACGGAAGATGACATTATTATTGGCGTTCTGTCGCTCGTGGATATTTCGCTAATCATGAATTTGTTGGTCATTATCATTTTTAGCGGTTACGAAAACTTCGTCTCAAAAATGGACGACCTGCACGGACACGCCGACCGCCCCGACTGGATGGGGCATATCGGCTTCACCGACCTGAAATTAAAACTGATCGGCTCTATCGTTGCCATTTCGGGGATTGATTTACTCAAAGCCTTTATGGCACTGGGTACACCTAACGCAAACAACACCGAAGAAATGGCGTGGATGGTGGGCATTCATTTCACCTTCGTCGTTTCCGGCGTGCTATACGCGCTAACAGATCGACTGGGTACTGGTCATAAATAACTAGCCAAAACGGTTGGTCAGCTCGCCAATACCCGCGATGCTGACCACCACGGTATCGCCGTCATTCATCCCACACACGCCGACGGACGTACCACACGCAATCACATCACCCGCTTCCAGCGTCACGTCGTGCGAAATACGACTGACGATTTCATACGGTGAAAAGAACATATCCTCCACGGGGTAATTCTGCTTTTCCACGCCATTCAATTCCACCCGCACGCGCAATTCTGCCGGATTCAACCCTGTCGCAATACAAGGACCAAACACACCGAATTGGTCAAAACTTTTCGCACGCGTCCAATGCACAAACGCGGGATCAAGTTTCAGCAATTCCCGCGCGGTAACATCGTTGACACAGGTGTAACCGAAGATATGCTCTGGTGCTTGTTCCAGCGTAATACCTTTGCAGCGCTTGCCGATCACAATCCCCAATTCACCTTCAAACACCACCATGCCATCGTAACCCGCCGGGCGAGGAATCAAGTCGCCATCTGCCGCAAAACTATTCGCGGATTTGAGGAAATACAGCGGGTGTTCGGGTTTATGCAGGTTTTCCAGCACAGCGCGTTCGTGGAAATTATTCCACAAACCAATCAGTTTGGAGGGTTCACACGGGCGCAACATCTGCACGGCTGCCAGTGCAAATTCACGCCCACTCAAGGCATGTGCTGCAAACATATCGCCGCTGTATTCGGTAATAATACCGTGTGCCAATGTACCAAAACGGGTTTCACCCTCAGTAGTAAAACGTACCCACTGTGCCATCTCGCGCTCCTGTCAAAAGAATTGTTTGAGCTTACGGTTGCAACACACAAAAATCCAGTCAGGCGCAATCAATACTCGACTTTGCCGCGTAGCGATTTGGTTTTGCCTTTGATTGCTTTGCCTTCCAGCCGCCGCTCTTGTGAACCTTTGGTGGGTTTAGTGGCCCGGCGAGTTTTTTGCACTTGCGTCACGCTTTTAATCAATTCGTGTAAACGCGCCAAGGCGGCTTCACGATTCTTTTCTTGAGTGCGATATTCCTGCGCTTTGATGATCACCACGCCGTCTTTGGTCACACGCTGATCATTGGCTGCCAGCAACCGTTCTTTGTAGAACGCAGGGAGCGATGAGGCGCGAATGTCGAAACGCAAATGCACCGCTGACGCTACTTTGTTGACGTTCTGCCCGCCAGAACCTTGTGCACGAATGGCGTTTAACTCGATTTCCGCTTCCGGGATAGTGACGTTGTGGGAGATGTAAAGCATCACAATTAATATCCTAGGGCTAACGCCGCAATCACGCCACCCAAAGCACTTAACACTACCGTGCCGAGCAAAAACCCGATGCTAAGGAGAAGCGCAACAAACCCCCGTTTAAAACCCCGTGACCGAAACAGGTAGTACGGAAACCCGATGATTGAAAACGCCACAATCGCTATGTTGAGGAAAACAGACCGGGGGTATCCCCGTTCGTTTGAGTCAAAGCGATACCACAAAAATGTGAAAAAAGTTGTGATTACTATGCTTGCACCCTCCACAATGCCAGCTAATTGGGTTGGCAGAGCGATGGTGAGTACGCCCAACACAAAACTAACGGCGCAAAATAGCAAGAGGACAACAGTTTTTGGGGACATGAGGAAATATACTCCAGCAACAAACATAATGATAGAAAACAACTTATAGAGTGTATTCTTTATAAAAAAACAGCTAATATACGGTGGAAATGGAGAGATATGTCATGAACATTCACAACCAAATCCGCTCCCGCCGCCGTGCCTTAGGCTTTACCCAAGCCGCGATGAAAACGCGCATCGGCATGGGGCAACAACAATACCAGCGCATCGAAGCGGGTGGTAACGCCAACCTCGACACTATCCAACTTATTGCCGACGGACTCAATGCCGACTTGATGCTAATCCCCCGCAACCGCGTCCAAGCCGTGCTGGATTTGCTCAATGGCGTAGAACCGACACCTGCACCAACGACTTCAGCCGACCTTGAAGACCCGTGGAAAGAGTTGCTGGCTGATTTGTACGAGGAGGAAGCATGACGACTAAAACACAAGCCAGCGTCTTGGCGCTTCACCTGCACGGTTGCCACCTTGCCTATCTGACAGGATTTGCAGGTGGGCGTAATATCATTACTTTCACGCCTGACTACCTGAATGCCACCCAACGCCCGACATTCACCCTGCCCCAACTCGGCAACCCCAAACTGTTCAGCAAACCGTGGACAACACAATTACGGCTCCACCCGGTACTTTCCAACCTATTACCGGAAGGTGCATTGCGGGAATGGGTAGCCCGTAACCTGAAAATCCACCCCGACAATGAGTTTCCATTGTTGGCATGGCTGGGCAACGACCTGCCCGGCGCACTCATCGCCACCCCAGTTGACCCGCTGCAAGTACCCGATTGGGTATTGGCAGGACATTCGCAGGCTGCACCACTGCTGGTTCCCATCAACCATGACGGGCAACGTTTTTCCCTCGCCGGGGTGCAAATGAAATTTTCCGGCAGGCACAAGGACGGTCGTTATCACATCAGCCAAGCGGGCGAACTCGGCAACTGGATCATCAAGACTCCTTCCACCCTTTACCCCGGCGTACCTACCAACGAATACACCTGCATGACACTGGCGCAACTCGCTGGGGTGGAAATCCCTGACATCCGCCTGCTGTCACTGGCTGACCTTGAGGGCTTGCCTAATATCCAGCTACCGGCAGAAACCCACGCCTATGCAATCCGCCGCTTCGACCGTGAGGCGGGTAACGGGCGCATCCACACCGAAGATTTCGCGCAAATCCTGCAAAAATACCCGCACGAAAAATACCACAGCAGTAACTACGAAGTGCTAGGGCGCATCCTCCAGCAATTCAGTGCCGATGGCACGGCTGACCTGCAACAACTGGCACGCCGCCTGCTGGTCAATATTCTGCTCGGCAATGGCGATGCCCACTTGAAGAACTGGACGGTTATCTACCCAGACCAAATAAATCCGCAACTTGCCCCCGCCTATGACATTCTCTATACCCAAGCCTACATCACGGGTGAAACTCAAGCTGCTTTGAATATGGGTGATAGCAAAGACTGGTACAAACTGGAATGGCAACACTTCCAGCGTTGGGCAAAAAAAGTCGGGATTTCATGGGCATTGATTGAAACCAGCCTACATGACACCTTGGAACGCGCCCGTACTTTATGGCCTGCTGCCCTACTGAAACTACCAATGCTCGATGCACACAAAACAGCCTTGCACGCCCATTGGCAACGTCTCAATCCGGTTTGGCAAATTCACTAGGCAATCTGCCCCACGCATTGCGGCTTCTCGACATCCACCCCACCATCTGGTTTGCTAGGCAGCATTACAGCAACAGGATTTCCCATGCGCTCCTTAAACTTCGACAACCGTTTCGTGCGCGAACTCCCCGGTGATACTGATCGGATCAACATGCCACGCCAAGTCTATGATGCACTGTGGTCAACGGTACGCCCCACTCCCGTTGCTAACCCGCACTTGCTGATCCATTCCCCGGAAGTTGCCACCTTGCTCGGTTTAAGCGATGCCGACATTGCGCATCCCAATTTTGCGCAAATCTTCGGTGGCAACCAACTGATGGAGGGAATGCAGCCTTACGCTGCCTGCTACGGCGGACATCAGTTCGGCGGCTGGGCAGGTCAATTAGGCGACGGGCGTGCCATGAGCCTCGGCGAAACGATCAATAGCGCGGGCGAACGCTGGGAACTGCAACTCAAAGGCGCGGGGTCAACCCCCTATTCCCGCCGCGCTGACGGACGTGCCGTCTTGCGTTCTTCCGTGCGGGAATTCCTGTGCAGCGAAGCCATGCACCACCTCGGCCTTCCCACCACTCGCGCCCTCAGCCTCGTCGCCACGGGTGATGGTGTGGTGCGCGATATGTTCTACGACGGTAATGCGCAAGTTGAACCGGGGGCAATCGTCTGTCGCGTCGCCCCCTCCTTTACGCGCTTTGGCAATTTTGAACTGCCCGCCTCACGCGGCGACATCGGTTTGCTGGAACAATTAGTGGATTTCACCATTGCACGCGATTACCCCGAACTGCACGGCGATATGCAGGAAAAACGTGGGCAATGGTTCTTAGAAATTTGCCGCCGCACAGCGGTAATGATTGCACATTGGATGCGCGTCGGCTTCGTGCATGGCGTGATGAATACGGACAATATGTCGATTCTCGGCTTGACCATCGACTACGGCCCTTACGGCTGGCTGGAAGATTACGACCCGCTGTGGACACCAAATACCACCGATGCGCAAGGCAAACGCTACAGTTATGGGCAACAACCCTACATCGGTCACTGGAATCTGACGCGGTTGCGGGATGCACTTGCCCCCGTGATCAGCGATGCCAGCGTGTTACAAGCGGGTTCGCAAGTGTATGCAGACACGTATAGCGAAACCTTCGGCACAATGCTGGCGGCTAAATTTGGCATACAGGAATTGTCGGATGATGACGCGCCGTGGATCAACCGTGCCTTTGAATTGCTACATATTTCAGAAGTCGATATGACGTTGTTTTTCCGCAACCTTGCCGACATTGACCCGCAAAACCCGACACTCGCACCGCTATACCCTGCGTTCTATCGTGATGATTTATGGCAGAAACACGCGAGCGAGTGGGAACAATGGTTGCAGCAATACAGCGACCGCTTGCGGCAAGATAACCTACCTGTTGCGCAACGGCAGCAACGCATGAATGCCGTCAATCCACGCTTTGTGCTGCGCAATTACCTTGCTCAACAAGCGATTGATCGCGCCACTGACGGGGATAATGGCATGTTGTGGGAATTACTAGACGTGTTGCGCCGCCCCTATGCGGAGCAGCCGACTAACGCGCTGTTTGCCGAAAAACGCCCAGAATGGGCACGGCATAAGGCTGGCTGTTCCATGTTATCGTGCAGTTCATAAACACACGCAAGGTCACTTATTTTGCCGCAGGCTTGCGCATCGGAATCGCGCAGAAAGTGGTACATTGTTTGTTATTGCCGACATTCACTTCTAAACCCGCCACCCCCTTAGGTGGCGCTGGCGGTTTAGCCTGGACGCGAATGCTAGCCGCAGGCGGCGGCACAACTTCTTTCGTGGGTGCAGCTTCAGACGGAACTTCCGTTTGTTGCTGGAAAGGGTTGAGATTGGAAATGGTATCTGACACTGCATCAGGCAGTAACGAACATCCCGACAACGACACGCTGACAGCCAATGCCAGCGAACACCAAAACACATGACGCATATCTTGTTTCATCTTAAGTTTCCTGAATTTATCGATGCAATAGGGGCTTTGCTACACAATTTTTCAGGATTGTATCATTAAAGAGACAAGAAAGCCGTTGATTTTATTAATATGTGGCTATAAACATACAACCACTAGGTTTTAGGCTCAAACTGATCCGGGCGCACGGGCGGATTGAGTTCTCCATCCGCTAAATCAATATCCACCTGCTCGCCCTGCTGATTCAGCAACGGCAGCTCGTAATCGTTCCAACCACGCACGCCCGTCTTCATGGAATACACCTGTTGGTAGCCCATCCCATGCAGGGTTAGCGCCGCTAATGCCGTGCGATTGCCCGAACGGCAGACTAATACCACCGGCTTATCCCGCGCTTGCACCAAGGCGGGAATGGTATCGGAATAGCCCCAATCGCACGATGCCTCCAGAATCCCGCGCGGCACATGCAGGGAATCGGCAATATGCCCTGCGTTATATTCATCCGCCTCACGAATATCGACAATCAGTAAATCGGGATGCTGAGTGCGCATCTCCTCCACATCCCACGGCATCAACTCGTGGATTTGAGGCAACGCAGCAGCAACCAGCGCCGCAAAGGTTTTCTGGGACATAAGTGTTTCAATCATCTAAATCAAAGGGAAGAAGTCTTAATGTTCGGCGTTAGCGGCTTCTGAACGAATGCCGTGTTCGACCGCCATGACAGCCGCTGTAATTCGCGAACTAACGTTTAACTTACGCAGGATCGCTTTTACATGCAGCTTGACCGTACCATCAGAAATGCCGAGATTACGCGCAATCACTTTATTGCTTTGCCCTTCAGCTAATAACATGAGGATTTCGTATTCACGCGGGGTCAATTCAGAAAACGGGTTGGCAAGTTTCTCATCATTACCCCGCGCATCCCCACCCTGCACAACGCGGGCGAGTACGGGGGCAAGTTCAGGAGCAACCACGGTTTTGCCTGCGACAATTTCACGTAATGCCACGACTAATTCATCGGGTTCAATGTCTTTGAGCAAGTAACCCCGCGCCCCACTCCGCAAGGCTTCCACCAAATCATTTTCATTACTGCTAGTCGTCAACATCACCACCCGCAGGCTTGGGTGATTCTTGCGTAATTGCCGCAATACACTCAAACCATCCATTTGTGGCATTCGCATATCCAGCAATACGATGTCAGGCGCGAGATTCGCTGCCGCTATTAACCCCTCATCACCACTACCAACGGCAGCCACGACGCGAATACCGCGCCGCGTCAGTAAGTCTTCCAAACCTGCACGGAACAGGGTGTGATCATCAATCAGCAATACTTTTTCATTCATGTGGAGTCGCTTGTTACTGTGGTCATTCAGGCAGGTCACACACCAAATAAGTCAGAAAGCTTCTTAGTTGGCGGTGCTTCGAAGTTTAGTTGTATCAGTGTACCCTCACCCGGCTCACTTTCAAACTGTATCTCACCACCGATCTTTTCCGCCCGCTCCTGCATAATGCGTAAACCGATGTGTTCACCCGTCGTCGGGTTGGGTTCGGGCAGTGGGTCAGGCAAACCAATGCCATCATCTTCCACCAGAATGCTGCACCGCCCTTCTTCATTACTGTGCAACAGCAAGCGCACGGTGGACGCCTGACTGTGTTTACGGATATTGGTGAGTGATTCCTGCACAATGCGAATCACTTCCAGCTCTACCTCTCGGGACAAATCTTTCAATGCCCAATTGTGGTAGAAGAATACTTCCAACCCCGTTTCTAAGCGGAAACGTTCCGTCAAACGTTCCACCGCCCGCAGGATACCCTTGCCATCAATCGGCGCACGGAAATCCGTAATCAGGCTACGTAACTCGGCATAGGCTTCGTCGATGGTATTTTCCAATACCTCCAACTCGTGCCACATATCGGCTTCTGCACCGCGATTGAACGAGTCATCCAGTAGGCGCACTTTGAAACGCAAACTGGCAAGAGTTTGGGCAAGGGAATCGTGCAATTCGTGCGCCATGCGGGTACGTTCTTCCATGATTGAGAGCTTACGCATGTCTTCGTCGCTGTTGGCTTTTTCAATCGCCATGCCCAAATGCTGCCCAATACTCAGCAATAATTCGTCATCTTCGAGCTTGTCGTAACGCCCTTTGCGGATGAATAAATTGTAAACGCCTAACACCTTGTCACGGTATTGCAAAGGAATCGCCAGCATTTCGAGATCTTGATTGCCAATACACAAAGGCTGCCCAATGATCATGTTGCATTTTGCCACATCATTGCGCATCTTGATGTCGCGCTCACCTGCCGCACTGCCGCATAAACAACTGGGTGAAGGCAGTGTCTCTTCGAGTTTAATAGCATTCACATTCAGACCAAGGCTCGACACCAAACGCAAATTACCTTCGCGATCAAACAGACGCACCGTCACGGCTTCCGCTTTGATCACATCTTTGAGGGTTTGCAAAAAACACTTCAGCAAGTCTTCCAGACCATCGGCACGATTCACACAACTCGCCACTTCATACAGGATGCTGAGGTGACGTTTTTTCTGAGCGAGGTACTTTTCTTGCCTATCCATACGCTTTTGCTGCATTCGCGACAGCGCATGGTAATCTTCGGTAATCGCGTTGATTTGCTCACGAATTTTGCGCGAAGGGCAGCTTTTACCGGAAATTAGCATCCGCGCACTCAAATCGCCTTTACGTAAACGAATCGCCCAGCGTGACAATTCCGTGCCAAACCGCGAAAACTCCCGCCAGACCCAATACAGCAACGACAAGACACCAACACCCGCTACGATCCACAAGCCCGTCATCACAGGCGCGACCCAAGCGTAGTTGGCGTGGCTACTGGTTGCCCAGAAATACACTGCCCCAATCACCGTGAAGGTAAAAAACAGCACCAGCAAACTGATTTGTGCTTGCCAAGGCAGATCAATGACCGGGCGACCTTCTTGGCTCGCCCAGTACGTATTGCGGGAGGTAGAAGCAACCGTGTCATCAACCTCCGCTGGCTGTTTCAGCGTGGTGGAAATCGGCAGTTTGACGACGGTTTCTTGCATGGACTTATACCTGTGGAGCGCGGTAGTTTGGATCGTTCGGGTTCACGAATACGAACTCTAGTTTGCCATCAATTTCCACATAGTCCAATGTCATTCCTGCCACCAAAGGTTGGGAAGCAGCATCCACGACTAACACCACGCCTGCGGATTCGATGGTCTGGTCGCCGTCTTTGCTTTGATCATCAAAGCCCATCAGGTAATGGAAACCACCATCTGGCTTCTTTTGGATAGCAATGCGTAACGGCAAGCCAATGGCATTACCTTGTACCGAAGCAGTACGAACCTGGGTAGCGGCGGCGGGAGTAACGGTGATCATGCAGTAGTGTTCCTTTGAGTCTGGCGGATAAATTCAACAAAACGCTGCGCCCAGCGAAATTGCGAGGTGTCGCGCATGTGCGTGTAAGAGGCTAACAAATTGCGGTAGACCCAGCCATCGTGTTGACCGTCGATGCCGGTTCCGCGCCGCATACGGTAGGCGAATTTACCTGTTGCGGTCAAATTCTCAAGGCGCGAGTAGTGGAACTCATGCGCGTTGATGGTGTGCAGCGTGTCACCACCCGGCCACGGCATATCGGCGGTTTCCTGCAATTTCACGTAACCCCTGCCTTGGGGCTTGGGGTGCATGACCGCATCGCCGGGGATCACGCCGACCATATCCGCTTGCTGCCCATTCCAGATGATGCGGCGAGAAAGGTACATCAAGCCACCGCATTCGGCGTAAGTGGGCAAGCCGTTGTCGATGGCGGTGCGGATGGATTCGCGCATGGATGTATTCGCGGCGAGTTGCTGCATGTGGGTTTCGGGGAAACCACCGCCAATGAACAAGCCGTCGATGGCGGGCAAAGCTGTGTCTTGCAGAGTGTTGACGGGAACGAGGGTTCCGCCTGCTTGTTGGAGAGCTTCGAGGTCGCCGGGGTAGTAAAAACCGAAGGCGGGGTCTTGGCAGATACCGATGCGGAGCGGTGGAGAAGTAGGAATGTATGGGGAGGGTGCGATAAATCGCGTCCCTACATCCGCCGTCCGTTCCGCAATCCCCAACAACATCCCTAAATCCACCTGCTCCGCCACCAGCGCCCGAATCCGCGCAATCTGCGCCTCCGCCTCACCGCTCTCATTGCTGGGCATCAACCCCAGATGACGTTCCTCAATCTCCATTTCCGGGTTATTCTGCACCGCCCCCAACACCTTAATGTCGGTGTAATGCTCAACGGACTCACGCAGCTTGCTGGCATGACGCGCCCCACCCACACGGTTGAAGATAATTCCGGCAATATCCACTTCCCGATCAAATGCCTGATAACCCAGCAATAGCGGCGCTACCCCACGGGTCATCCCCCGCGAATCCACCACCAGAATAACGGGCGAACGGGTCAGTTTGGCAATGGCGGCATTGCTGTCAGTACCATCCAGCGCCATACCATCGTACAAGCCCTTATTCGCCTCGATCAGCGCAATATCAGCATCCAGCGAATAATGTTGCACCGTCTGGATAATCTCATCCGACATCATGGTATTGAAATCGAGGTTGTGGCAAGGACGCTGGCTGGCAGCACCAAGCCACAGCGGATCAATGTAATCAGGGCCTTTTTTGAACGGCTGTACCCGCAAGCCTTGAGCGTGCAAAGCAGCGCACAGACCAATCGAAAGCGTGGTCTTGCCTGAGGATTTGTGGGTCGCGGAGATGAAGATTCTTGCCATGCCGATATTCTAACGCAACTCCAGTATATTATTAAATGTTAATACTAGACTTAATCGCTCAGGCTTGCATAAATTCGTACTTTTTCAGCAAGCGGTACACATTGCGCTCACTAATCCCCAGCGTCCGCGCCACCTTGCCGCGATGCCCGTTGAATTTATCCAGCAACAAGTGTAGGTAATGTTTTTCCAGATCGTCCAACGTGGGTATCTGTTCAAAGTCCAAACTCACACCCTTGCTGGCGGGCGCAGCAGTAGTGGATACCACACCATCACTCAACATAATATGCCCCGGCAAAATCCGCGCCGTATCGCCTGACAGGATAATCGCCCGTTCCACCATGTTTTTGAGTTCACGAATATTCCCCGGCCAAGGGTACACCACCAGTTTTGCCAACGCCTCCTCGCTCAAGTGCTTGTTAACCCGCCGCGAAAAGTCGTGGTTATTGATGAAATGCTTCACCAATGCCGGAATATCGTCACTGCGTTGGCGCAACGGCGGCACGTAAATGGTAAAGGCATTCAGGCGGTAAAACAGATCCGCCCGGAACGTGCCTTCCTGCGACATTGCCAGTAAATCGCGGTTGGTGGCGGCAACTACCCGCACATTGGCACTCAAATCACGCGTACCACCCAGCCGCCGGAAGCGTCCGGTTTCCAGCACCCGTAACAACTTGGCTTGGATGGCGGGGGTAATTTCGCCGATTTCATCCAGAAACAGCGTGCCACCTTCGGCACTTTCGATCAGCCCTTTTTTCTGGCGGTCAGCACCGGTAAACGCGCCTTTTTCATGCCCGAACAGTTCCGACTCAAACAGGTTTTCCTGCATGGTGCAGCAATCCAAGGCGACGAAACTGCGGCTGGCGACTTGGCTGCGTTCGTGGATTTCGCGAGCAACCAATTCCTTACCGACCCCGCTTTCGCCCTGAATCAGCACCGTCATCATGCTGGGGGCAACCGCACCAATCATGTTTTCCACCTCCTTCAAGGCAGGGCTTTGCCCGACCATGAAGGACTTGCGCTTTTGCACCTGCTCTTTGAGGTAGAGAAATTCCTGTTTCATGCTGTGCGCGTCCAGCACTTTGCGGATCATCAGTTGCAACTCGTCCAGATTCACCGGCTTGAGCAAGTATTCAGCCGCTCCCGCCTGCATTGCCCCGACCGCCTCCTTGACGCTGCCATAAGCGGTAATAATGATCACCGGGCAATCCCCGACCAATTGCGGCAAAATATCGCGCCCCCGCGCATCCGGTAACTGGCAATCCAGCAACACCAGATGCGGGTCATGCTGTTGCAAATACGCCTGCGCCGCCGCCCACGAATGTACCCCGGTTGCCGCGTGCCCCATCCGGTTGAGCTGCCCCACCATCAGGCGGTTTAGGGTTACGTCGTCGTCAATCACCAATACCAAGGGAATCATGCTGCCTCCTGAGTCACGTTTGGCACGTCATCCGCATCCGGGAAATGCAGCACAAATGCCGTCTTGCCCGCCGCATGTTCAGCCACCTGTATTTGCCCGCCATGTTGTTTGACCAGCGTGCGGGTAATGGTCAGCCCCAGCCCTGTGCCGCGTTGGTCATGGCGACGGCTGAAAAACGGGTCGAAAATATGTGCCAAAATCGCGTCGGGAATACCCGTGCCAGTGTCTTCCACCCGAATCTCAACCGTAGCACCCTGTTTGCGGGTGATGACACGCAATTCGCCGCCCGCTGGCATAGCGTGGAAGGCATTTTGTGCCAAATTCAGGATAATCATACGCACATCGTTATCCGCCGCGAGGATGCGCGGATTGCTTGAATCCAGTTGCAACGCTTCGCCAATCCCCTGTTGTTCACGCTCGAAACGCAACAGCGACAGGGTTTCGCGAATCACACCGTTCACCTCCACCAATTCGGGATGACCGCTGGCAAGCGTGCCAAGCTTCATCAGACGGCGGGTCACGTTGAGGCATTGCTCCACTTGTTCGTCTACCAAATGCAGGTAATCTTTCAGCTCCGTGACATTTTCCTGTGAAGTATCCAGTATCTGGTCGCTGGCTTGCAGCGCAATGCGCACCGATGCCAACGGGTTGTGGATTTCGTGGGCAACACCGGCTGCCAGTTCACCCAGCGAGGCAAGTTTTTGTTCGTGCGAATACTGCACGGCTTTGTCCAGATCGCGTACTGATTCCACCACCAGACATTCTGAGGCAACCGCTTCCCCAGCAACCACGGGTAAACGCGCCGCGTAGACTTCGGTGGATAACAAGGACGTATCCGCCCGATGCAGGGTTTCCATGAATTTCAGGGTTGGTTGTTCGGCACTCAGCATCGCCAGCGGGCAACTACGCAACGATGGCGGGCAAGGCGTGTCGCGCTGGTAAGTGACCTTATAACAGTACTGCTGGCGCAAGGTTTCCGGGCAGGCAACACCACATTGTTCCGCATAAGCACGGTTTGCCAGCACAATCTGGAAATACGGGTCGATCACCCGCACTCCGTCCGGCACTGCATCAATCAAACCTTGCAGGAACTGTTCGCGGCTTTGCAGCACCTGATGGCTGTGTTGCAAGCGTTCTGCCATGTGGTTGAAAGTGCTGGCGAGGTTAGCCATTTCATCCTTGCCACGCACGGGGACGCGGGCGGCGAGATTGCCTTGCGACAAGGCATGGCTGGCGGTATCGAGGCTGCTGATCGGTTGCAACACATAACGCCGCATAAACCACCATGCCGCGCCCGCGCTAAACAGCACTGCAACCGCTCCTGCACCGGTCAACATCAGGATGTTTACCCAACCTTTCTCGCGAATCGGCGCAGCATCGTAATCCACCACCAGAATGCCGTTGACGGGGTGGGATGCGGGATTACCGTGGCATTGCATACATTCCGGCTTGTTCCTGACCGGGTGGAAAGTACGCAGTAATTCACCGCCCGCGTTCGGGGTAAAGAAACGGGTCACAGGTTCGAGCGGCAGGTTCGCGGGAGTGCAGTTCGGGCAAAATTGCTGAATGATGGCGGCTTCCGTTTGCCCCAAACGTTGTGGTTGCGACGCAAAGCGCACCTCACCCGCCGGATTGAGGATCATCACTTCTTTCACCCCCTCCTGCTTACCCAAGTCGCTGATAATATCGCGCAAACCGGGCAAGTCGCGGCGCAACATGGCGCGTTCCAGCGACGACTTCAGCAACAGACTCACCGAATGCGAGGCTTGGGTACGCTCATCCGCAATCTGCGCACTGTAGAAATAGTAAAACATCAGCAAAAAACACACCGACACCAGCCCCAATACCCCAAACAGGAAGACGATAAAGCGGCGGCTCAGGTGTTGCGTAGGCATAGGCACGAAATAACTCCCTATTTTAGTAATAACGAGTGTAGCGCACATTATGACAAAATGTCTCGATCAACTTCTGGCGTGACAAGATGTCATTCACATGATGACATCTTGTCATAAGCTCATGGTCTACAAGATTTAAAATCAACCAGAAAATAACAAATAAATCTTTATTTATTAAATAGTTATGTTTTATTTTCAGCATCTGGCACAGTTCCTGCTATATGGCAAGTGGATGAAGGATATGAGAGAGGAGAGAACTCGACATGCGAATGCACCATTTCCTGTTCGCACTGCTGGCTACTACAGCACAGGCAGGCGAGATTACCTATATCGCAGGCACAAACCCGGCTGAACGTCCCGCCACTGCTCCCGCCATTACTGAGGTCCAGAAAGATGCGGCTTGGTACGCAACCGCGTTAACTGGCGTGGCACAACCTTACCCCGCTTCGCTGCACTTTCTGGAAAATCAGGGCAATTGGTTTAGCCCCTTCACCCATGCTGGCATGACTCCGCCTTACGATCTGCGCGGCTGGCATACCGACAAGTAAAGTTCCAAAACGTAACCGTTAGTTAACCTTTCAATGGAGACTTCAAATGAAACAGTTTGTTAAAAAAACCTTGGCTATGTTGGTCGGTGCGATGCTGCTTTCCCCGTAGTGTTTGCTGAACAACAACAAGGCATGGGCGGCATGTCAGGCATGAACGGGATGTCTGGCATGGGTGGGATGCAAGGCATGAACGGCATGGGTGGCATGCAAGGCATGAACGGGATGTCTGGCATGGGTGGCATGAATGGGATGCAAGGCATGGATGGCATGTCGGGGATGAACGGAATGTCCGGCATGGGCGGTATGAACGGCATGTCTGGGATGAACGGAATGTCCGGCATGGGCGGCATGTCGGGGATGTCTGGTAACAAAGTTTGTACCAAATGGGTTCCTGTTCAAACAGGCATGTCGGGGATGAACGGAATGTCCGGTATGGGTGGCATGTCAGGTATGAACGGAATGTCTGGCATGAATGGCATGAATGGCATGTCGGGGATGAACGGAATGTCCGGCATGGATGGCATGTCAGGTATGAACGGCATGTCCGGCATGGGTGGGATGCAAGGCATGAATGGCATGTCTGGGATGAACGGCATGTCCGGTATGGGTGGGATGCAAGGCATGAATGGCATGTCTGGGATGAACGGCATGGGTGGGATGAACGGAATGTCCGGCATGAACGGAATGTCCGGCATGAATGGTATGTCGGGAATGAGCGGCAACCCAGCAATGGTCTGTGTTGAATGGGCTGATGCCCAAAGTGGGATGTCAGGGATGAACGGAATGGGCGGCATGAATGGCATGTCTGGGATGAACGGCATGTCCGGCATGGGCGGCATGAATGGCATGTCCGGCATGGGCGGCATGAATGGCATGTCAGGTATGAACGGCATGGGCGGCATGAATGGCATGTCTGGGATGAACGGCATGTCAGGTATGAACGGCATGTCTGGGATGCAAGGCATGGATGGTATGAGTGGCATGAACGGAATGTCCGGCATGGGCGGTATGAACGGCATGTCTGGGATGCAAGGTCAAACGTGGACACCACCAGCTAAATAAAAAATTCCCCTCACCCCAGCCTCTCTCCTGCCAAGGGAGAGAGGCTTTTACCAAGGAGTCACATTCATGAATGCAGGTACGGATAAATGGTGGGTCGGCGTACTCGCTCTTGTCATTGCGGTTGTGGGAGGGTTCAGCGTACATTTCATGTCAAACTCCAATAGCGCACCCGCCGCTGAACCCAGCACCGCCACTACAACCACTACAAAAACAACAACAGCAGCACCGCAACCAGAAGCACCCGCGACACCCACAGTAGCCGCCGCGCCCCCAATTACCAGCGATTACCAAAGCGCCCGCTACGACCCCATCCATTTCAAACCTGCCATCGACAAAGCCACGGATGCCGACTGCCTGAAATGCCATCAGGAAGTGTTGGATACCAACACCCGTGACGCTTCCCCCGCAGGTTTAAAAAAGGTCAGCACCCTCGCGTGGTATCAAACCCTCGATACCTACGACGGCGAGCAAATGACCTTCCACCAACGTCACCTGACTGCGCCTTTCATCAAAAAAGTTGCCAATATGAGCTGCACCACCTGCCATCAGGGTAATAACCCCCGCGACGAAGTGTCCGGCACGGCGGCTGACAGCCCAACCGATTTAACCATGCGCAAAATGGTTGACCCGAATACCTGTTTGATGTGCCACGGGCAATTTCCCTACCAGAACATGGGCTTGCCAGGGCCTTGGCATGAAAGCGGTGTCGGCTTCCAGAACAACTGTTTACTCTGCCATGCAGCGATCCGCACCACCCGCCACAAGGTCAATTTCCTCAATGCCGCAGGGATTGAACAAGAAGGTGTTGCCAACAGCGATTCTTGCTACGGCTGCCACGGCGGACGCGCATGGTATCGCACCAGTTTCCCCTACCCCCGCCACGCTTGGCCGGGAGCAGGCGCAACCGTCCCTGAATGGGCGAAAGACCGCCCCACCGAATCCGACCTACGTTTCTTGATTGAAGGGAGCAAGCCATGAGTGAACCAAGCTGGCAAGACAAGCTGAAATCCGCCCTGAAGATGGATCGGCGCAGCTTCCTCAAAACCACCGCAGTCGGTTCTGCCGCCATTGCAGCGGGTGGGCTGACGCTCAAACCCAAGGAAGCCAAGGCGTTTGCGTATGAACCTTACCCACGCGACAACGACCTGACCACAGTCGTCACCAGTTGCGCCCACAATTGCGGGTCGCGCCACATGCTGGTGGCACATAAAAAAGGCGACGTAATCGTGCGCCTTTCCACCGACGATGGGCGTTACCAGAAAGGCGGCGAATTCGGCAAAGATACCTTTGAAGAACCGCAAATGCGTGCCTGTTTACGCGGACGTTCCTACCGTTCGCGCCTGTATTCGCAGGAACGCCTGCTCTACCCCATGATCAGCACTGGCAAGCGTGGCGAAGGCAAATTCAAACGCGCTTCATGGGATGCAGCACTTGATCACGTCGCTGGCAAGATGGAGGAGCTGAAAAGCAAATACGGTCCCACCGCCCTGCTCGATCAGGCTTATGCTGGTGCATCTTATGGCGTGCTGCACAAATCCGACCAGATCGAAGGTTTGCAGGCACGTTTCTTAGGTATGTACGGCTGCCGCACCAGTTCATGGTCAGTGCCGTCGTATGAGGGAACGAAATTCAGCTCCAAACCACCTTCGGTACGATTGAGGATGGCAACGAAGATGACACGTTTGCGCATTCCAAACTGATCATTATGTGGGGCTGGAATCCGGCGTATACCTTCCACGGCGGCAACACCTTCTACTACATGCGCATGGCGAAGCAGAACGGCTGCAAGTTTGTGCTGGTTGACCCGCAATACACCGATTCCGCGTCTGCGTATGATGCGTGGTGGATTCCGATCCGCCCCAATACCGATGCGGCAATGATGGCAGGGATGGCGCACCACATTTTTACCAGCAACCTGCAAGACCAGAACTTCATCAACAAATTTGTGCAGGGCATGGATGCAGGCACAATGCCCGACTGGGCGAAGGACAAGGAAAACTTCAAGGATTACATCCTCGGCAAATACGACAACACCCCGAAAAGCCCGGAATGGGCAGCAGAAATCTGCGGTGTTTCCGCCGACGATATTAAGAAACTGGCGCAATTATACGCCACCACCAAACCCGCCGCGCTCAAAGCCTCATGGGCGCCGGGGCGCAATGCCTATGGCGAACAATACAACCGCATGGCAGCGGCGTTGCAGTCCATGACCGGCAATATCGGCATCCTCGGTGGTTGTGCGGAAGGCATCGGCAAGGCATGGCACGCCGAAGGGGTTGCCTACCCTTACGATGAATTCGCCAATGTGTTTTACGAATCCATCAAATCGGATCGTTGGGCGCACTGCGTGTTGAACTACCCGAATGTGAAGCGCGAGGAAATCGGCTTATGGCCGGGTGGCAAGGCGGGTGATGGAGTGATTCCCAATATTCGCGGCATTTTCTGGCAAGGCTCAGACTGGTTTAACCAGCTCACCAATATCAATAAAGAAATTCAGGCAATCAACAAGCTGGACTTGGTGGTGTGCAATGATTCCACCATTACCCCGTCCGGCTTGTATGCGGATGTGTTGTTCCCTATCGCCACCCATTTTGAACGCCATGACGTGGCGTTGCCGTGGTACAAGGGGCATTACTACATCCACCGCCCTAAAGTGATTGAACCGCTAGGTGAAAGTAAAACCGACCTGCAAATCTACACCGAACTGGCTTACCGGCTAGGCGGTGATCAGTTTGGCAAGCGTTATAATCCCAAAGCCAACCGCGATTACTTCCTATACAACGATGCTGTGGATAACGCTTACCTGCAAGAATGGTGGGAACACAAAGTCATGGCACACCAACACGTTGACATGTCGTGGGCAGAATTCCAGAAATACGGCATCTACAAATTCAAGCTGGATCGCCCCCACGTTGCGTTTCAGGATAACGTGGAAAAAGGCGTGCCGTGGCCTACTGCGTCCGGCAAGATCGAAATCTTTTCGGGACAGTTGGCACAATACGATGACTGGACAAAAACGGCTTACGGCTATGAAATTCCTGCCATCCCCAAATGGATTGAGCCGTTTGAATACTTGGGCGACAAGGAAAAGACCGCCAAACACCCGTTCCATTTAATTTCGCCGCACCCGCGCCACCGTACCCATTCGATTTTCAACAATATCGGCTGGCTGCGCGAAACCTACGAACAGGAAGTCACCATCAACGCTTCCGATGCCAAAAAGCTCGGCATCAAGACGGGCGATACCGTGGAGGTGTTCAATGATCGTGGCAAGGTGGTGGTTCCCGCGTATGTGACCGAACGCTGTATGCCCGGCGTGCTGGTGATCTACGAAGGCGCGTGGCTGGATCTGGATGAAAACGGTATCGACCGTTCCGGCAACCCCGACATGCTGACGCTGGACGAACCCAGCCCCGCTGGTTCGTTTGCCTATAACACGGTGCTGGCAAGTATCCAGAAAACCGACCTTGCACACAAACCCGGTTGGGACAGGCTGGCAACTGCCCGCAGCCATGTGTTCCGGCGTGACCTGTAATCTTTCGAGGAGAATTCCCTATGGCAAACGAGCCAGTACCCAAGAATCCCGTATTACAGGACAAAGCCACCATCAAGGAAGCCATCGTGCGGCACAAAAAAGAGGTTTACACGCCTGTTGTGCCTACCCAGCAGTTGGGTTTCATCCACAATAATGTGGATTGCATTGGTTGCCGCGCTTGCGAAATTGCCTGTAAGGACAAAAACGGTCTAGCACCGGGGCCACGTTTCCGCCGCGTGATGTACGTGGAAGGCGGCACTTACCCAGCGGTGTATGCCTACAAGGTCAATATGTCGTGCAACCATTGCGCCGAACCCGCGTGTTTGCCGACCTGCCCGACGGGGGCGATTTACAAGCGCAAAAAAGATGGCATCGTCGATATTGATTCCAGCCTGTGCATTGGCTGCCGCCGCTGTGAAGCCGCTTGCCCGTATGGTGCGCCGCAATTCATCCCCGAACAGAACATCGTCTCCAAGTGCAATATGTGTGTGGATGAGATTGATGCGGGGCGCAAACCGTATTGCGTGATGGCGTGCATGATGCGGGTGCTCGATATTGGTCCCATCGACAAGCTGCGCGAAGCCACTTACCCCACCAAGGCAATGGCTCCACACGAAAAGGATAAGCTGGTACGTCAGGTCAAAAGCATGGCAGACCCGGAATTGACTAACCCTTCCATCGTGTTTATCGCGCATAGCAATGGGCGGGTGGATGCAGTGGATGCACCCAAAGAACCACCCAAGGAGCCGAAGTAATGCTGGATATAGCCAATGACTTACGGTTGCTGGCGGATTTGCACGCCACGGAATTGACGCGGGAACAGGTTCATTCGGACACCCTGCGCGATGATCTCGCTTGCGACTTCGCCGACATCTACCTCCACGGCAAATTCCACAGTTCGCCGCAAGAATCGGTGTGGCTGGACGATGAGGAACTGGTGTGCCAGCAACCGATGTTCGAGGTACGCGAATGGTATGCGCGGCACGGCTTGGCTGTCCCCAACTGGCGAATCATGGCGGATGACCATCTGGTGAACCAGTTGCTGTTCGTGGCCTTCTTGCTGGAAAAAGCCACTGTGGAGAATAACCCGCAATTGTTGGCAGAAGCCGCCCGCTTTCTGGATGAACACCTATTGCGCTGGCTGTTACCGTTTGCGCAACGGGTGGCGCAACGCTGTGCCACCGCATTTTATGCCGAGTTGGCGCAGGAAACGGCGGTATATGTCGAACATACCCGTGATTTGCTGGCGGAAACGCTCGGTGTACCACGCCTGAGCCATGAAGAAATCGAAGCGCAGTTGCGGGCGCAACAACTGACAGCATCACACCCCCAGCCAGTGAAATTCTACCCCGGCGTTGCGCCAAGCTGGTAAGCCATGAGTTTGTCACCGGGTTGGCTGCAACAATTAAAGCGGGAATGGACGATCCCGGAAGTGATTGCTGAACGTTGCGTCCACAGCCTTTGCGAAGTGGCAAGTTGTGCACGTTGCGTGGAGGCTTGCCCGCGTGAGGCGTGGTCGCTGGATGATGCCAGCCTGAAAATTGATACGGCGCGTTGTGATGGCTGCGGCTTGTGTGTCGTGGCTTGTACTGAGTCGGCGTTAGTGGGGCATAGCCCGGTGGTGGAGGTCACGCCCGTGATCAATCGCCGTCAGTTTTTGCGCAAAGCACTGACGTTTTCCGCCGAGCAAAGCATGGCGCTACCCGTGGCTTTGCCGTTAATTCCCTTCGTACCGACGTTTAGCGTGGCAAAGTGTAATGGCTGTGATGCGTGTGTGCAGCTTTGCCCACATCAGGCGTTGCAATTGGAGAAGCGCGATGATGGGCAAGCCCTTGCTTACCAGATTCAGGCAGAACGTTGCACGGGATGTGGGATTTGTGTGGATGTGTGTGAGCGGGATGCGGTTGAGGTTAGGCCGATGGAGCAGGCGACAAGCGGCGAGGCAATTCCTTTGGTGCAGGCGCGTTGTAAGGCATGTGGCAGCCGTTTTCACTATCCGGCTGATGGCAATCCGGCACGGCAATATTGCCGAATTTGCGCTCAAACTAACCATCATCGGCAGTTGTTTCAGGTGTATTAATCACGACCGCTCCCGAAACTTCCGCCCCGCAAACGCCGCCAACATCCCGCGCAAGATATTCATCTCACTCACCGTCACCCCCGCCCGCCCAAACAGCCGCCGCATCCGCCGCATCAACAAACGCGGGTTTTCCGGGTCAAGAAAGCGCGTATCAATCATCGACTGCTCAAGGTGCGTATAAAACCCCTCCATCGCCTCACCACTCGCCAATGCCTCATCCGCATCAGCAATGCCAGCTTCTGTCGGAGTTGCCATCCGCACCGCCGTCGAACATTCATACGTCAGCACCTGAATCGCCATCGCAATATTCAGCGACAGAAAATCAAACGCCATCGGGATATGCACCAGCGTATTGCAATGATCCAGCTCTTCATTGGTCAAGCCCGTGCGTTCACGCCCAAACACCAGCGCAATTTTCTGCTGCTGCGGCAAATGTTCCGCCACAAACGTGCCGCATTCCCGCGCATCCATCTGCGGCCATTGCAAAGTACGTTCAGAACGCGCACTCGCCCCGATCACGATCTGGCAATCCGCCAGCGCATCCTGCAAAGTCGGCACGATTTTCGCCTGCTCAATAATGTCATTCGCGCCGGATGCCAGCGCAAAGGTTTCCTGTGAAAACGGCTTACGCGGCGATACCAAACGCAAGTCCTTAATCCCCATCACTTTCATGGCACGCGCCGCCGAACCAATATTACCGGGGTGCGAGGTTTCCACCATGACGATGCGCAGGTTTTCCAAGGCAGGTGTGTACATCAGTGTATTGCTCACAGTTCACCGAGATAAGCGGCTTGGACAGCGGGGTCATCCGCAAGGGTCTGGGATGCGCCGCTCAAGGTAATTTCGCCGTGTTCCATCACATAACCGCGCTGGCTAATGCCGAGTGCCAGCCGCACATTCTGTTCCACAAGCAAAATGGTAATACCCTGTTTGGCAATGGTTTGGATAATGCTGTAAATCGTCTGCACCATGATCGGCGCAAGCCCCATGCTGGGTTCGTCGAGCATCAGCAATTTCGGTTTGGAAAGCATCGCACGCGCCAGCGCCAGCATTTGCTGTTCGCCGCCAGACAGCAACCCCGCCTGTTGCTGATGACGTTCCGCCAGCCGAGGTAACAGCGCGTAGATGTCGTTGATTTCGCGCTGCACATTGGCGCGGTCGGTACGGTTGTACGCGCCCATCAGCAGGTTTTCCAACACTGTCATGCGGGTGAAAATACCGCGCCCTTCCGGCACAAGCGCCAAATTCAAGGCCGCAATCTGGTAGGCAGGCATCGCATTCAAGCGTTTGCCATCAAACATCATCTCGCCAGAATGCGCGGGTAACAAACCACTCAAAGTTTTCAGCGTAGTGGTCTTACCCGCACCGTTCGCCCCGATCAGGCACACAGTTTCACCTTGCTGCACCTCAAAGCTAATGCTTTTAACGGCACGAATACTGTCGTAATTAACGCACAGGTTTTGCACGGAAAGCAGGTTCATACAACAACCTCCCCGCCCAAATAGGCCGCAATCACTTTCGGATCGTGGCGCACGACATCGGGCGTACCTTCGGCAATTTTCTGCCCGTAATCCAGCACGACTAAGCGGTCGCAAATACCCATGACCAGTTTCACATCGTGCTCAATCAGCATCAGGGTTAAACCTTCCTCACGCAAACTCACCATCAGGTCACGCAAAGCGTTTTTCTCGTTAGGATTCATGCCAGCGGCAGGTTCGTCGAGTGCCAGCAATTTCGGTTCGCTGGCTAACGCACGCGCAATTTCCAAACGGCGTTGGTCGCCATACGACAAGTTTTTTGCCAACGTGTGGGTATGCTTGCCAATCCCAACGCGGGTGAGCAATTGCTGGGCATAAGCCATGCAATCCCGCTCTTCCTTGCGGTTGTGCGCCGTGTGCAGCAATGCCGCGAGTACGCCGGACGTGGTGCGCGTATGCCGCCCCACCATCACGTTTTCCAGCGCGGTCATATTGTGGAACAAACGGATATTCTGGAAGGTACGTGCAAAACCTGCTTTGAGGATTTCGTGCGGTTTACGCCGATACAAGGACGTACCCACCAAATCAATCGCGCCCGTGTCCGGCTGATACAACCCGGTCAGCGCATTGAACAGCGTGGTTTTACCCGCCCCATTCGGGCCAATCACCCCGAAGATTTCACCCTTACGCACCGTAAAACTGACATCGGTGAGCGCCTTAATACCGCCAAAATGTTTGGAGACATTGGCAACGCGGAGCAAATCGCTCATGTGGCATCCTCCGCCAATTCTTGCCGCCGTAGTTTGGAGGGCAGCAAACCTGCCGGACGCAACAGCATCATCAATACCAACGCAATTCCAAACAACAACATGCGCAAATCTGCCGGATCAATAAATACTTCGCCAAACACAGCCCGCTGCAAATCGCCGGTATAGCGCAAGGCTTCCGGGATCATCGTCACCAGCAACGCGCCTAAAATCACCCCGTAAATATTGCCCATGCCCCCCAGCACAATCATGCTGAGGATCATGATGGATTCCATCAAATTAAAACTTTCCGGGCTAACAAAGCCTTGGAAGCTGGCAAACAAACCGCCGCTCAAACCACCAAAGGTTGCACCCATTGCAAACGCCAATAGCTTGATGTTACGGGTATTGATGCCCGCCGCTGCCGCCGCCATTTCATCTTCACGGATTGCCACCCACGCCCGCCCGATGCGCGAATTTTCTAGCCGCATACACACAAATACCACCAATGCCACAAACAGCAAAAACAGGTAGTAATACAAATGCGGGGAAGAAAACGTGATACCGAAAATTTCTTGCGTCTTGCCCAATGAAAGCCCCGCAATCGTGACCGGCTCAATCTGGGTAATGCCTTGCGGCCCATTGGTAATGTTGACCGGCGCGTTCAAATTATTCAGGAAAATACGGATAATTTCCCCGAAACCCAGCGTCACAATCGCCAAATAATCCCCGCGTAAGCGCAGCGTCGGCGTTCCCAGCAATACCCCAAACAAACCTGCAATCGCAGCCCCCGTGGGCAAAATCACCCAAAACGGCAAATTCAGCCCAAAATGCGGCGAAGCCAGTAATGCCCAACAATACGCCCCCACCGCATAGAACGCGACGTAGCCCAAATCCAACAAGCCCGCGTAACCCACCACGATATTCAGCCCCAAAGCCAACATGATGTAGAGCAACGCAAAATCGAGAATCCGCAGCCACGATTTACCGAGGCTGGCTTCCACCATAAACGGCAGCAATACCAACCCCAGCAATAATAAAACGGCGGTCAGCCAAGCCTTGCCTTTCAAGTAATCAAGCACGTTCAACGCTTCTACTCCCCAGCAAGCCTGATGGTTTCAGTGTTAATACTAAGATCAACACCAAGAAGGCGAAAATATCTTGATAGTGACTTCCCAAGAAACCGCCGGTCAAATCGCCAATATAACCCGCGCCCAAGGCTTCGAGTACCCCCAGCAATAAGCCGCCGAGCATCGCACCCGCAAGGTTGCCGATCCCGCCCAAGACCGCCGCCGAGAAGGCTTTCAAACCCAATAAAAAGCCCATGTAATAATGGGCTTGTCCGTAATTTGCACTGACCATCACACCCGCAATCGCTGCGAGTGCCGAGCCAATAATAAACGTCGAGGAAATCACCGCGTTAACGTTAACCCCCATCAATTGCGCCACTGCTGGCGCTTGCGCGGTTGCCCGCATCGCCCGCCCTAAGCGGGTACGGTTCACCAAGGTCACCAAGCCAAACATAATGACCACGGTCAATACCAGAATGGCAATTTGCACATCGGTAATGGATGCGCCAAACACATTATGCCGCCCTTGCGGCAACAACGTGGTGGGGAACGCAATGTATTGCTTACCCCAAATCAGCATTGCCACATTTTGCAACACAATCGACAGGCCAATCGCGGTAATCAACGGTGCAAGCCGTGGGGCATGACGTAGCGGACGATACGCCACCCGCTCTATCGAATACCCCAGCAACATACACGCAGGTATCGCCACCAGCAGACCTGCTAACACAATCATAATACCCGGCAAATCGGGGGCTACCCCAAACAATGCGCCAATGACCGCCAAAGCAATCATCGACCCCATCATGGTGGTTTCACCGTGGGCAAAATTGATCAATTCCAGAATGCCGTAAACCAATGTGTAGCCAAGCGCAACCAAGGCATACACACTGCCCAGCACTAATCCGTTAACAAGCTGCTGTGCGAAAATATCCATTATGGCTGAACCGTCTCCAATGTTTCCCACTTACCGCCCTTCACGGTGTACAGCGTGATTGGCCCAGAGGTTAAGTCGCCCTTAGCATCAAAACTGATTTTGCCGGTGACACCTTCAAGGCTGGTTTTGCCCAGTTCAGGCAGGTATTTGGTAGGGTCAGTGGAATTGGCGCGTTTCATTGCATCAACCATCACGTAAGCCGCGTCATACGCATACGGTGCATATAACTGGATTTGTCCGTACTTTTCTTCAAACTTCTTTTTGAAATCCGCGCCCTTTGGCATTTTTTCAATCGGCAAACCGGGGATGGAAGCAATCGCACCGTCCGCATCTGCCCCTGCCAACTCAATGAATTTAGGGGTTTGCATCCCGTCACCACCGAGTAATTGTGCCTTCATACCCAGTTGGCGCATTTGCTTGGCAATCGGTGCTGCTTGTGGATCCATCCCGCCGAAGAAAATCACATCAGGCGTTTTACCTTTGATGGACGTCAGAATCGCGCTGAAATCGGTAGCCTTGTCGTTGGTGTGTTCAACCGCAACCACTTCTGCACCGGCTGCTTTAGCGGCTTTTTCAACTTCAGCCGCCAGACCTTGCCCGTAAGCCGTTTGGTCATCGATGATCGCGACTTTCTTGCCCAGTTTTGCGGCATAAGCACCCAATACTTTGCCTTGTTGTTCGTCATTGGTCATGACGCGGAACGCGGTTTTGTAACCTTGGGCGGTGTATTTGATGGCAGTGGCAGAGGGGGAGATTTGTGGAATGTTGTTGTCGGAATAGACCTTTGAGGCGGGGATGGTTGCGCCGGAATTCAAATGTCCGACGACGCCAACGATGCCTTCGTCAATCATGCGCTGCGCAACGATGGTAGCGGTTTTCGGGTCGGCTTGGTCGTCTTCGCTCATGACTTCAAAGGTAACTACTTTGCCGTCAATCGTGGGCTTAGTCGCGTTGATTTCGTCAATCGCCAAGCGCACGCCGTTATCGTTGTCTTTACCGATATGTGCTTGAGGTCCTGTCAGTGGAGAAGATTGACCAATTTTAACGGTGACAGCATCTTCAGCATGGGCAGTCATGCTCAGGCTCAACGCCAAAGCAACACTCAGTGCAAGCAATGTGGATTTCATCTCTCTTTCTCCTTTGATTTATGCGGGTTCTTTGAGCGTAGTCAAAGCGGTTTGATCTTACTATGCCAGACGCAATTGAGCCAATCATCTAATAGCATTAATGTCGCTTCATGATACGGTCTTTTTCACGTCCCCAATCGCGCTCTTTTTCGCTCTCACGTTTGTCGTGTTGTTGTTTGCCTTTGCCTAAGCCGATTTCGAGTTTGACGCGGTTATTTTTCCAATACAACGCCAGCGGCACAACGGCATAACCTTTGCGATCCACCGCGACATTGATTTTAAAAATCTCATTGCCGTGCAGCAGCAATTTACGGGTACGGGTGGACTCTGGGATGATATGCGTGGAGGCGGAGAGCAAGGCGCTAATGTGCGCTCCAAATAAAAACATCTCGCCCTTATCATTAATCACGTAGCTTTCTTTGAGTTGCACACGCCCTTCACGCAGACTTTTGATTTCCCAACCTTGCAAGACCATGCCCGCCTCGTAGGTTTGTTCAATGTAATAGTCGTGGCGTGCCTGTTTGTTCAGGGCAATGGTTTTTTGACCGGGGGTACTTTTCTTTTTGGGTGTCTTTGCCATGATCGTGTTAAAGGTTACGAAAACGTGAAATGATACGCGGGTTTTGCGTCAATTTGCACACCTTTGTCAGCAAGCCGTATGATCGGACGCTTTGTGACGACAGAATAAGGATTTCCTATGCGCCCAAGCTCGCTCAGTTCCATCCTCGATAAAGAATTTCTCGGCACGTTGGCGGGGCATCACACCCCCGTGATGTTGTGGGGTGCACCCGGTGTCGGCAAGTCGCAAATCATTGCACAAGTTGGCGTGCGGCATGGCATACCCGTGATTGACGTGCGCTTGTCGCAGATGGAACCAAGCGACTTACGCGGCATCCCTTTCCGTGACAACGCACTGGTGGAATGGGCAATCCCGTCCATGCTGCCCAATGAGGAACGCCACGGTAAACAAGGCATCCTGTTTCTGGATGAAATCACCTCCGCCGTACCCAGCGTGTCCGCCGCCGCCTACCAGTTGATTTTGGATCGGCGACTCGGCGATTACCGCGTACCGGATGGCTGGGCAATTTTTGCAGCAGGCAATCGCCAAGGCGACCGAGGCGTGACTTACACCATGCCTGCCCCGCTGGCGAACCGCTTTTCACACTTTGAAGTCGATTTAAATCTGGATGACTGGGTAGCATGGGCGTACAAAAATAATATCGACGAACGCATTATCGGCTTTTTGCGCTTCCGCCCCGAACAGTTGTTTAAATTTGATCCGGCACATAATCCGGTCGCGTTTCCGACCCCGCGTTCATGGGAATTTGCGCATCGGGCGTTGCAAAAATTTAGCGATTCACCCGCCTTGTTGCTGGGAACGTTGCAAGCCTGCGTGGGACCTGCTGCGGGGATTGAGCTGAAAGCGTTTGTGGATAGCCTCGATCAAATGCCGGATTTGGATGCGATTTTGCGTGGCGAAGACATCAAAGCGCCCAAGGAAGTGGATTTGCAATACGCGGTCGCGTCGTCGCTAGTGGGTCGGGCGATTCGCGCCAAAGGCACACCGGAAGCCGCCGTGGTTTACGGACATATCCTCAACTACGCCAAGGCATTTCCGTTGAAGGAAATGGGCGTGATGTTGGTGTCGGATATGCTGCGGGCGGTGGGCGATGAGATGTTCGCGATTCCAGCATTTGCGCAGTGGGCGCAATCGATTGGCGACATTATGTTGTACGACTAAAGAAAATCCCCATGCTTTCTTGACCCCACGTAATGAAACTGAAGCCAATCCAGCGTACAGTTAAACGAATAAGTAACTGACTGTGGAGCGTATTGAATGACAACTAACAACCCTCGCTTTATCAGCCTGCTAACGCGGGAAACGCTAGCGCTGGTACTAGCAGGTGGGCGCGGCTCACGTTTATATGAACTGACTGACCGCCGTGCTAAGCCTGCCGTCTATTTCGGGGGGAAATTTCGCATTATTGACTTTCCGCTGTCCAATTGCGTCAACTCCGGTATTCGCAAAATCGGTGTTTTGACCCAATACAAAGCGCATTCCCTGATCCGCCATCTGGTGCATGGCTGGTCGAATTTCCGCACTGAATTGGGCGAATTCGTGGAAGTATTGCCTGCTTCGCAACGCACCACGGGCAACTGGTATGCAGGCACAGCCGATGCGATTTACCAAAACCTCGACATTGTGGAAACCTTGCGCCCCAAATACGTATTGGTGCTGTCAGGCGACCATGTTTACAAAATGGATTATGGCGAAATGCTGGCTTACCACGTCGAAAACGGCGCGGATATGACCGTGGCGTGCGTGGGTGTATCGCTAGAAGAGGCCAAAGGCTTTGGCGTGATGACGGTGGATGACAACCACCGCGTAGTGGCTTTCGATGAAAAACCTGAGCATCCACAACCGATGCCGGGATCGAGCGATACCGCACTAGCCTCGATGGGTAACTATATTTTTAACACCGATTTTCTGTTTGAACAATTGCATAAAGATGCTGAAAATCCCGATTCTAGCCGTGATTTTGGTAAAGACATTATCCCGTCCATCATTGCTGAACACGCCGTGTATGCTTACCCGTTCCGTGATCCAATCACTGGCAAACAACCATACTGGCGCGATGTGGGTACGATTGATGCCTTCTGGGAAGCCAATATGGAATTGGTCTCCGTCAACCCAGAACTGAATTTGTATGACGAAACATGGCCGATTCTCACCTATCACCGTCAGTTACCCTCCGCCAAATTCGTGTTCCGCGATCCGGGTCGCGAAGGCAAAGCGCTGGATTCAGTGGTTTCCGCAGGGTGCGTTATTTCGGGCGCAAGCGTGATCAATTCATTGCTGTTTTCGAACGTCAAAGTGCATTCGTACAGCACTGTACAAGACTCGGTAGTCTTACCTGAAGCGCAAATTGGGCGACACTGCCGCATTACGCGAGCGGTAATTGATCGGGGTTGTCAATTACCCGCAGGTACGGTAATTGGCGAAGATCGCGAATTGGATGCGAAACGTTTCCGTGTTACCCCCAATGGCATTACCTTAGTCACGCCGGAAATGCTGGGGCAAAAGGGTTCAGCCAGTGTTGGTTAAACCCACAAGCTTTTCAACTGACGTAACGCCATAATACCGCCATGCTTTAACGCATCTTTACGTGGCTGTTGACCAACCGGAGTTGGGGTTATCCCCAACTTACGGCGCAGCAAGCCATTCAATTTATATAGCCGTGCAATCCGATCAGACTGTTCTGAATGGAACGTGATGCTGAACGATACCGACACTTCCTTGCCATTCTGCACCCAATGCGGTGCATTGATTGGCACAAACAAACCATCACCGGGTTTCAGGGTAAACGTGTGCGCCTTGGCTTGGAACGCCTCCTGAAACGGCTGGTTACGGTGTGATGACGCATACACGTACTTTTCTTCAATCGCTGCTTCCGGCAGGATGCCACGGTCGTATTTATCGAATTGGTGCATGGTTTTCTCGCCACGAATTTGCAGCAAGAAATTATATTCTGGGTCAAAATGAAACGGCGTAACACTGTCCGGTGACGTAATAAAAATGAAAGCTGCCCGATCATGCAAGCCGCTCAATGATTGCGCTGCATGAGGGTACAGTTCATCCAAACACGCATCCAGCAAGGCTTTGTAGATAGGCTCACGCTCCACATGCTTCAACACCAACCACGATTGGCAATGTTCAATGCGTTCGATGGTTTCCTCAATACTCAAACCATTACGCGGGGTCGCAGCGGGATCTTGCCCCGGTACGAGTGTGCCCGCGTTGTACTCCACGCTATCTGCGGGCATTCGCCGACTCAATGCCAGCAACGCGGGTAATGCAAACGCCCCCAAACTCGCCAAATGGTGTTGCAGCGTAAAGCCGCTGTCAGGAAAATGTTGGTTAAAACGTTTCGGTTGAATCGTTAAACACTTCACACGCGTGTGCCTTGGTAATACTGGTAAACCGTTTTGACAAACTGCATGGTATGCAATAAGGGCTTGCTCAACACGCGCGGAGTACTCAGGTGAAAGTTCACCATCTTGCGACGCTCAGGCCATAAATGGTCGATCATTGGATGATTGGGAATCGCGCAGGAATCCATCCATTCCAGCGGTGTGTCATCAAGGGTGCGATAAATATTTTCTAGCTCCAGCAAGACACCGGGCGAATACGCCGCATAATCCTCGTGGTAAGCAATTTTCAGCGCGTAACTGCCATGCGTTGCACTGGTCAGGTTTAACTTGACGGCAATCGGTTTACCATCCAATAACAAGCGCAACATCATCAGTTGTCCGTGAGCTGCTGCATTACGGATCAAGTTTTCCGCAAATTCACGTTCTCCGTAAGCGCAACTCATCGCGGTCAAGGCACGTCCTTTCCAACCTTTTTCCTCTAGGTGTAAAAAATCCTTGATCCAATCACTCAAACCCTGCCCTTGCCCTGGCAGTAAGGCTTGAAATTCAACCTTACCAAGATCCTCAAGCCGTCGCCGCAAACGGCTGTATTCTTTGCGTTTCTTTTTGCGTTGATGCGTCGTTACATAATCTTCACCAGAAATACCCGCTGTCAATAACGCCCGTGCCCACGTATCACGTTCATTCAATAAACAGCCATGTTGTTGAGCGCACAGCCGTAAATGTCGAGCAAACTCACCGTCAGCGGGCACTTTATTGAGTGAAAACGCCAATGCCCCTGAATGCTCATGCAGCCAGTCAAACAAGGCTTGCAAGGTTTCGGTGGCATACAACTTATGTACCAAGGGCGTACCCAACGGACAATGCGGATGCAACCAGTTAAGCCAATGGCAGGCGGGGAATTTTTGGTAGGTATGCTGTTGTATCATGGGAAACAGCCCCGTTAAACGGGAGTGTGCCGCATCTGACCAGACAAGCAAGACAGCCACGTTATCCTGAGTGGCTAACGCCTCTAACGCGGGTAACAATGCCCAACTTTCGTAGAAAACGTTAGGTTCAAGGGATTCGCGTGTGAGTACATCCCATGCTGGGACAATATCACGCAATTCACGGCGAGCGGTTACAAGTTGCGTAATCAATTGAATACCCGTTTATAGTTATTGAATGACCATATTGGGATGATTGTGCGCTTAATGAGGCAGGCTGTTTAAGCGCATACCGGATAAACGGAATGAAATCGGCGACAACAAAAAAGCGTGCCGAAGCACGCTTTTTTATTCTTCACAAGGGAGGATAACGCTTAAGCAGCAATCCACTCTTTGTAAGCTTCCGTGTCTTTTTCCTGACCAGCCGCATAGCCTGCTTCGTAGGCCTCTGTCAGGCGCTGCTCTTCACGCATGGGATTGAGCAGGTAGCCACCTTGCCAGCCTTGCAGGAACTCAGCGTCAACGCCCGCTTTTTCCATTTCTACCACAGCGTTGTAATACTGCATATTCATTTGTCATGTCCTCTCTAAATCAAAAATGAAAATAAACGTGGTGCTTTTACGCCGCAGCACGCAGTGTTTCCAGTGCCTTGCCACTATCGAGCATGGCACGTACCGCATCAGCGGCCTCCTGTATCGAACCATAACGGCTCAAATGCGCCAGACAGATCGAGGCGGAGTATACCAGACTGTCGTACATCAAACCTTTTTCGCCAGCGAGGGCTGCCATGCCCAGCTCAGCCGCTTTCGCTGCCAGTGCATCGCTATCCACCGTGGTTGCAATCTCATCACCAATCAGCGGTGCAGCAGGCAAATCATCCGGCAATGGCACAGCACGAACGTCTGCTTGCAGCCCAAACTCTTTGGGATCAAGATCGCGTTGCTGCTCTTCGCCCTGCGCATAATAATAAAACAGCTTGCCTGCTTGTTGCAGGGAAGGAATCACGCCACCTTCCACACCGCGCACAAACATGGCGCTATCAAAACCTGCCTGACGTGCCAGTGACGCATAAATCGGCGGATAGGCTTTATGCACATAGCCGCCCATGCAATGCGTTTTCACCCGACCACGAATCGGCCCTAACATGGTTTCCACCGTGGTCAGCACTTGACGCTTGATCATGCGCTGCCGAATCGGAATCAAATCATGCAAACCGGGGGCAAACTGACGCTGGTCAAGGTATGCCCAACCAATACGCTCCAATTGCGCTACCGCTTCCGCTGGCGTCAAATTCACATTGAGGCCAGCCGCTTTCAAAATCTTGTGGTGGGTCGCACCAAACTTAGGCCCTACTTGCTCTAAGCCGTGCAAGACCGCGTGTACGCCCATTGCCGCCAATACGACGGGCACAAACGTGGAAGCCGGTACGCCGCGTGTATAACCGTCATATGGGTCAGACACGTCCAGCACCTCATCCACATTGGCGGTGCTGATCGCCGAAGTATCAATCAAGGCTTGCAACGTGCCACGGTTTTCTTCATCGGTTTCACGCTTCATACGCAACGCAATAAAGTAAACCGCGACCTGCACAGGGTCAGCCTCACCACTCAGAATGTGGCGCATGGCGTAATAGGCATCCTCATAGCTCAGATCCTTGCTGTATTCAGGACCTGTCGCTACTTTTTGAATGCACTGACGCATGTGCAGTTTCAAATTACGGTCGGTGTTTGTATCAGTCATCGTGGCATTTTCCATATCGCGGAAGTTTAAGAAGCGCGTCCCTGTTTCTAAATATCCCTCTAGGGGTAAAACGCACGTTCCAGTGGGCTATTTCGGAACAGAGCGTAGAATGCGCTAAGATTAGTGTCCGATTTTACGTTCAAGGAGATTCCCGTGTCACAAACCGATAATGAGTCTATGGATTTCGCCAGCGGCATGGCAGCCTTTGAAGCCAAGCATTTTTCCCGCGCCATGCAAATGCTTTCCCCCTTTGCCAGCCAAGGCGATCACATCGCGCAACACTTGTGCGCCATTATGTGCCAAAACGGTCTGGGTGTGGTGCGTAACGATGCGAAAGCCTTTGAACTCATGCAAGCTTCTGCCGAACAAGGTTACGGGCTAGCGCAACACGGCTTAGGCTTTATGTACTTAGAAGGTGAATGCGCTCCCAAAAACGGCGCAGAAGCGGCTAAATGGTTTCGCAAAGCAGGCGCACAAGGGCTACAAGGCTCACTCACCACACTGGCGCTCATGTACCGCCAAGGCAATGGTGTTCCACAAGACGAGGCTGAAGCACAGCGTCTTTATAAACTCGCAGGATTTGAGGATATAGAGTAAACCACAGACCCAACCTGAACCCTTAATGAAGCGTTATAAGACATAAAAATCAGCGAATTATGTTTATAAATAAAATTAATAAATTAAGTACTGATTCAGCACAAACCCGTAAGATGCACGGCATGGATGAAGGGCGTACAGCAATAACAATAAGCCTGGCTAACGATGGATGTTATGAAAAAGCCAGTCGGCTCAAGCATTAATGAATGCCAAGCCGACCTTAATGTTTAACTATCTGCAAGGGTGAGCAGACCCAACACAGATAACAATCATAACAATAAGCGATATTTCGCAACGTGTACCGAGCGATAACTATAACAAGAAAGGCTCGGTTTTTCCTTTTTAATTCCGATCAACTGCACGATTCAGTGCAAACCTCACGCCGCCTGCACCGCGATTTGTTTTGAGGTATGCGTTACCCGATTTTGCTGATCCACATACACCAATTGCGGCTGATGAACATTGGCTTGCGCTTCAGAAAAACCTGCATACGTGCAGATAATAATCAAATCACCCGTGCTAGCCTTATGCGCTGCTGCACCATTGATCGAAATAATCCCACTACCCGCTTCCGCACGAATGGCATACGTTGAAAAACGTTCACCGTTGGTAATGTTGTAAATATGCAGTTGCTCATATTCACGAATATTCCCGATGCGTAGCAAGTTATCATCAATCGCGCAAGAACCTTCATAGTCCAACTCAGCATGAGTGACAGTAACACGGTGCAGTTTGGATTTAAGAAGCGTCAGCTCCATGGCGGTTCCTCCGTAACGTTCAGTCAAGTATTTGGCAAGGCAATACTATTATGATGTTTCTGTTAATTTTTTCAATGTTAAAGCGATATTATCAATGAGGCGTGCTTTGCCCAGCCATGCTGAACCTAGCACCACCAAATCGTCATCCCCTGCTTGCGCGGGCAACAAATCCACTGCACGCCGAATTTCCACATAATCCGGTTGGAAACTGCGTGATGCTAGCGACTGCATTGCCTCGACCTGTAAAGAGGCGTAATCCTGCCTACCTTTGTGCAGCGCGTCAACCACTTCCCGTAGGGTCAACTGCAATCCGGCGGCAAGTTTCCGCTCAGCGGTGGTGAGGTAGCCATTCCGCGAACTCAACGCCAATCCATCCGCCTCACGCACCGTCGGCAAACCTTCAATATGGATGTCCATATCCAAGTCACGCACCATCTGACGAATTAACATCAATTGCTGAAAATCCTTCTCGCCAAACACCGCCACATCCGGCTGTACCAAATGAAACAACTTGCACACAACGGTAGAAACGCCCGTGAAATGACCGGGACGCGAAGCCCCTTCAAGCAACGCACTAATCCCCGGCACGTCGACCTTGGTTGCCAGGCCACCCGTTGGATACATCAGTACAGACGTTGGTGTAAACACCAAATCCGCCCCACCCGCTTGCAACTTGCTGCAATCTTCCGCAAGAGTACGCGGATACGCCGCCAAATCTTCCTTGCGATCAAATTGAGTCGGGTTCACAAAAATGGATACCACTACTTTGCTGCCCAGTTCCTGCGCCCGTTTCACCAAGGCGATATGCCCCGCGTGTAAGTTGCCCATTGTAGGCACAAAAGCAATAGTTTCACCCGCTCTGCGCCAACTCTTAAGTTCTTCTCGCAAAGCGTCAATGGCTTGAACAATAATCATGGGGTGCTCTTTAGAAAAAACAGTGTTGATCGGCGGGGAATGTACCTGCTTTGACGGCCTGCACATACGCAACTACGGCTTGCGGAATCGTTGCCCCTGTACCGATAAAATCTTGGGAAAACTTCGGCGCACGCGGTGAAATACCCAACATATCGTGTAAGACCAGCACTTGCCCGTCACATTCGCGCCCCGCACCAATCCCGATGGTCGGAATCTCTAGCGCTTGGGTAATCTGTGCTGCCAGCGCGACGGGAACGCATTCCAACACCAACATATCCGCCCCCGCATCTTGCAGGGCTTTGGCGTCATCGAGCATTTGCTTAGCAACGGCTTCATCACGCCCTTGCACCCGATAACCACCAAGTTTATGAACCGATTGCGGTTGCAAACCCAAATGCGCACACACCGGCACGCCATGATGAGCCAGTTGTCTGACGGTAGCGACTTGCGGCGCACCGCCTTCTAATTTCACCATGTGTGCGCCGCTTTCCTGCATCAAACGGGCGCTATTACGCAACGCCAGTTCCGGCGAGGTATAGCTCATGAAAGGTAGATCACCAATCACCAAGGCGCGTTGGCTGGTTTTGGTGACAGCACGGGTGTGATAAATCATCTCATCCATCGTCACGGGAACGGTGGTTTCGTGACCTTGGATGACCATGCCCAAGGAATCGCCCACGAGAATGACATCGACCCCTTGCGCGTCGAGCACTTTGGCAAAACTGGCATCGTAAGCCGTCAGCATGACGATCTTTTCACCCTCACGTTTCATCTTACGCAAGGTTGTTACGGTCACGCGCGGCTCAGGTTTAGTACTCATGCGGCTTGTCTCCCAGAATCCGTTAAATGTTGCGGTGCAGTTTAACACACCGCAACATTTCAGCTAGTTAACCTGAGCCTTACCAGCAGTTCCCTGAATTTACACAAGCAACGAGAACTTCGCTCAAAAAGGAAATTAACATATGCTTCATAGAAGGTGGCGGATTGGAGGTGCTTTCCTCCAACGTAGATACATCATGATCAGCACTGACGGGAATAGGAATCGGCGCACCATCTCGCTCTAATGGATAGAACGCAGGCGTTACCGTCGGAACGGATTTGCCCACCACGGATGACGGCATAGTGTCGAGACTGCCTGCTGTTGCAGAGCAAGCGGAGAGTGACAGCGCCAACGCGAACGTCATGGCAATTGTTGGAATTGTTTTCATGGGATGTCTCCATATATTTTGTTTATCAGCGAGACGAAGATTAGCTTAACCCTAGTTAAACGAACAGCACTTTTGTTCATTTATGATTCAGGTTATAACTTATACAGAATTTGCATATTGCATAAATTTATTGCATATTGTTATCTTTAAATATATCGAACAATAACTAAACAAATGCAAGCAGATACACCTAATCGGCACATCCCGCAGGATGGCAAACGTCTCAAGGCGTTACGAAAAATTAAAGGGCTGAGTCAAGCAGGATTGGCGCAAGCATTACAGGCATTGATCAAGCCTTACATGAAAACGGGCTTCGTCATTCAACAACCTGACATCGCGCGGATTGAGCTGGAAAAGTCCACCCTAGACGTACCTGAATTGCTCGGCTATTCGCAATTTTTTGGTACGGATATAGACGATTTGCTAAAACCGCATTTTCGCTCCCTGCACAAAAACGCCTTCTGTTTGCAACAATTTTCGACGGATAGTGACGCAGATGACTACTTTACCCAGATGGAAGCAGCCGGTCGCATTCTGGCTTATAGCCACTTTCCCTCCTCTTTTTTCATGGGAAATCAGCCCACTAATCGCCGTTTTCAGCAAATTTCACAAACCGATTATTGCGAAACACACCTGCATACGCTGGATTCGCTGTTGAGTTTTATTTTCTCGCCGATCAGTCGCTACAGCTACGCGCAACGCAACAGCATTCTGGAACGCTATTTGGAGCATTTTCGGCAGCGCCACAACAAGCATTTATACTTTTTTTCGCGTGCGAATTTTCCCCCACACAGCCTGTTTCCGAATCTGGTCTTACTCCCAGAAAAGGCCACGTTACTGATGCTTGCGCCCATCATGCAGCAACAGCAAGGTGATATTTTTCTCGAAATCCATGACGAACCGATCTGCAAACAGGTGTACAATTTTTATTTCCAAACCGTGCCGTTGCTGGAAGCAAGTATGCCCTTGCTGCGCATCGGTCGAGAAACACTAGCCCTGTTACAAGCTGGTGTTAGCATGGAAAATGCCATTCGTTATTTTTATGATGAAGTGCAGAAGCGCAGCCCCGAAGATGCCGAAGCTGTGCTCCAAAACGTGGGTCAAGACATGCAGGACATCTTGATTGAATAACAGCGTGACAAGCTCAATAGACTCAAAAATCCTCTTGTTCAGCCTCCAATACTGAGAGGCTGATGTGCTTGCCGAGTTCTTCATCCAGCCCTTGCCAATCTTTATAATCTGCCAATTTCTCAGCAATCTTGGGCTTCATTTCGTGCGCTTCCATCTCATTGCGCATTTCTTTGACGGAGCTATACACCTTGCTCAAGTAATCGCGGTAATAGGTCAGCGTATTTTTGCTGCCCGTTGGCCCATGACCAGGAACAACTTTATCCACATCCAAGGTTAAGGCGTGCTCAGCGGCTTTAATGCTACCGACAAAACTGCCGTCATCCATACGCACAATACGCTTATTATTAATATTATCGCCGGTGAATAGCACTTTTTCGCCCACCACTTCGTACATCACATCCGTCGCCGAATGCACCTTTCCTTCAATAATGTGTGCTTTCAGTGTCAGATCGCCGACCTTGATTTCCTGTGCATTGACCAAGACTTCGGTAGGAATAATCGCCTCTGTACCTGCTGTCGCTTTCTCGGTCATGGTATCCATTGTGCTGATCCATTCTGCTGCCGCACCGTTGGTCGCCTCTTCAATCATGGTCGGGTGCGCGAAAAATTTCACGTCAGGATTTTCTTCCTTAAAGGCTTGATTACCCAACCAATGATCACCGTGTACGTGCGTGGTAAATACTTGCGTAATCGGCTTGTCAGTCACCTTACGAATGTGAGCTAACACGGCGCGACCGATGGCAGCACTCGAACCGGGGTCAATCACCGCGACTTCTTTATCGGTAACAATGAAACCAGGGTTATTCATAAAGCCTTGATTTTCTTTGTTCGGATAGCCCGTAGGCCCCTGAATCACATAAACGTGTTCGGAGATTTTTTCTGGTTTGTGCTTATCCAACAAATCTTGGTGTACGGGTTTGCTATCCGCCCCCGCATTGAAGCCGAGACTCAATAACAAGCTGGTTGATAACACGACCGCGCTCTTAGGTAATTTTTTCATGACGATTCTCCTCTCAACGGTGTTTTTGGTCAGGGTGAGTGTATCCGATTACCGGAATTAGCTGAAATTTCTGTGGGTTTGTCTACAATAGGCGGCTTTATTGAGTCAGCACGCTGGTAGGCTTTATACATGCAACATAACAATAGTCATCGCAAGGGCATTATCCTCGCAGGCGGCAGTGGCACACGCCTCTATCCGCTCACTCGCGCCGTCAGCAAACAACTGATGCCAATCTATGACAAACCGATGATCTATTACCCGCTGACCGTGTTAATGCTCGCCGGTATCCGCGATATTCTGATCATCACCACCCCTGAAGATTCGGCACAATTCCAATACTTGCTGGACGATGGAGCACAATGGGGACTGAACATTGAATACGCGGTGCAACCCTCACCCGATGGTTTGGCGCAAGCCTTTATCATCGGTGCGGATTTTCTTGGCAATTCACCTGCGACGCTGATTCTGGGTGACAACATTTACTACGGTGAAGGCTTATCCAGCCGCCTGCAAACCGTTGCTCAACAAATCACTGGCGCAACCGTATTCGCTTACTATGTCAAAGACCCCGAACGCTACGGTGTCGCCGAATTCGATGCTAACGGCAAAGCGCTCAGCATTGAAGAAAAGCCTACTAATCCACGTTCTAATTACGCAGTAACGGGCTTGTATTTCTACGATAATCAGATTGTGGATGTGGCACGTGAAGTTCGTCCTTCCCCCCGTGGCGAATTAGAAATCACCACCGTCAACCAAATGTATCTGGAACGCGGGCAGTTGCAAGTGGAAATGCTCAAACGCGGCACAGCATGGCTAGATACCGGCACACACGCTTCCCTGCTGGATGCTTCCAACTACATCCGCGTCATCGAGGAACGCCAAGGGCTGAAAATTGCCTGCCCCGAAGAAGTCGCGTGGCGCATGGGTTATATCGGTGACGAACAATTACTACAACTCGCTGAACCCTTGAAAAAGAGTGGTTACGGCGTATACCTCACGGAATTGCTGAAATGAAGATTATCCCCACCACCATTCCCGACGTACTCATTCTCGAACCGCAGGTGTTTGGTGATGCACGCGGCTTTTTTCTGGAAACCTGGAATAGCAAAACGTTTGCGGATGCGGGTTTAAACCTGAACTTCGTGCAAGACAATCACAGCCGCTCCGGTCAAGGCATTTTGCGCGGAATGCACTACCAAATCCAAAACCCGCAAGGCAAGCTCGTGCGTGTCACCAGCGGCAAAGTGTTTGATGTGGCGGTGGATTTACGCCAATCCTCACCGACCTTCGGGCAATGGGCTGGCGCAGAACTGTCCGCCGACAATCACCGCATGTTATGGATTCCGCCCGGTTTTGCGCACGGCTTTTACGTGATGAGCCAATCGGCAGATTTTTTGTACAAATGCACCGACTTTTATGCCCCTGCTTACGACCGCAGTTTGCGCTGGGATGACCCAACCGTGGGCATCGAATGGCCGCTGGTCAACAGCGCACAGCCCACGATTTCTGCCAAAGATGAAGCGGGTAAAAACTGGCAAGAGGCGGACAAATTCGCATGAAAATATTACTCACTGGCGCACACGGACAACTCGGTTCGGAATTGCAAGCCACCTGCCCTGCGGGTATCACCCTGATCGCGACGGATCGGGATACGCTGGATATTACCGATCCGCAACAGGTTATCAATGCACTGGAACAACATCGCCCAGATGTCGTCATCAACGGTGCTGCTTATACCGCCGTCGATAAAGCAGAAACGGACAGCGCCAACGCCTACCTGATCAACCACGCCGCCGCGCACGTTTTTGCAGCACAAGCAGCCTTGTTTGATTATTACCTGCTGCAAATCTCGACCGATTTTGTGTTTGATGGGCTGCAATCCACGCCTTACCTGCCGAATGCCATCGCCAAACCATTAGGGGTTTACGGTGCAAGCAAGCTAGCAGGCGAACAAGCTGTACAATCCGCCTGTCCCAGCGCGGCTATTGTGCGCACCTCATGGCTGTATTCGGCTTACGGCAATAATTTCGTCAAAACCATGTTGCGCCTGATGCGCGAACGCGATGCCCTTGGCGTGGTCGCCGATCAAGTCGGCACACCGACGTGGACAGGTACACTCGCGGCAACGCTGTGGTCATTCGTCGCGCAAAAACCACAGGGCATCTTGCACTGCGCCGATAATGGTGTGGCAAGCTGGTACGATTTCACTGTTGCCATTCAGGAAGAAGCACTGGCGCTTGGCTTGCTCGACAAAGCCATTCCCATCAAGCCGCTGCGTACCGATGAATACCCAACGCCAGCCCGTCGCCCCGCCTTCAGCGTGATGGATAGACGCGCAACCGAAACATTACTGGGCTACACTCTACCGCATTGGCGCACTAGCTTGCGGCAGATGCTTACTCAATTGAAACAACAAAACGTAACAGCATGACAACGACATACACACCTCATCACGTGCTCGTCACTGGCGGCGCGGGCTTTATCGGCACAAATTTTGTGCATTTTTGGTTGCAACAATACCCAGACACCCGCTTGGTGATTTTGGATGCGCTGACCTACGCCGGACGCTACGAAAATCTGCAACCGTTGGAAGGACAAGCCAATTTTCGCTTCGTGCATGGCGATATTTTGGATCAACCGCTGGTAGAACAATTGCTGCGCGAGGAAACCATCGACACGATTGTGCATTTCGCCGCCGAATCTCACGTTGACCGCTCGATTTACGGCCCCGATGCGTTCCTGAAAACCAATATCGACGGCACGCACAGCTTGCTGAAAGCGGCGAAAACCGTGTGGTTGGATGAGAAACCGGGGTTTGTACACCGTTTCCATCACGTTTCCACCGATGAAGTGTATGGCACGTTGTCCGCCACCGATCCTGCCTTCACCGAAATCACGCCCTACGCACCAAATTCACCTTATGCTGCCAGCAAAGCCGCGTCTGATCACGTAGTACGCGCCTACCAGCACACCTACGGTTTGCAGACCACGACCAGCAATTGCTCCAACAATTACGGGCCGTATCAGTACCCCGAAAAGCTGATTCCGCTGGCGATTTCCAACCTATTGCAAGGCAAACCCGTGCCGATTTATGGCGATGGGCAACAAATTCGCGACTGGTTATACGTCGACGATCATAACCGTGGTATTGACCTGATTATCCGCACCGGACGTATCGGCGAAACCTACAATATCGGTGGTAATAATGAACAGGCTAATCTGAGTCTGATCCACGAATTATGCGCGTTGCTGGATGTACGTTTCCCAGATTCGCCACACGTACCGCACAATCAACACATTGTGTACGTGACCGACCGTCCGGGGCATGACCGCCGTTACGCCATTGATAACAGCAAGATTTGCAGCGAATTAGGTTATGTCCCTGCTGAAACCTTCCAAAGTGGCTTGGCGAAAACGCTGGATTGGTATTTGAGTCACCCCGATTTCTGGCAAGGCGATGTCAAGCTGTTTGGTACACACGCCCCTTCGACTACGCTCAGGGAGCAGGCTTAATGCAATGCCGTATTTGTGGCAGTAACGGCGCACACCGCCACTATGTCGCCAAGGAAATGATGCTGGGCTTGCGCGATGAACACCGTTATTTTCAGTGTGCGGGTTGTGACTGCCTGCAAATCGAGCATATTCCTGCCAATATTGCGGACTATTACCCCGACAATTACTATTCCTACAGCGATGCAACCAAGGCGGGCAATCCGGTTAAACAAGCATTGACCAAATTACGGGATCGTTACGAAGTCACGGGTAAGTGCTTGATTGGGCGGGTGATGCACTTCTGGATGCCGAATGCCAAACTGGCAACCTTGCGCCCACTCCACTTAACTCAAGCATCGCAAGTGCTGGATGTGGGCTGTGGCGCGGGGCACTTGCTGCATTCGTTGCGTGAGTTGGGTTTTCACAACCTGTTGGGCATCGATCCGTTCAATCAAGCGGATATTGCCTACCCCAACGGTTTGCGGGTTGAGAAGCGCGATATTTTCAGCGAGCAAGGGCAATGGGATGCAGTGATGTTTCACCATTCGTTTGAGCATTTGCCGAATCAACGTACCAATCTGGGGCAGGCATTCAATATTCTCAAACCGGGCGGTATGGCGTTGGTACGTATTCCTACGGTGTCATCGTATGTGTGGCAAGAATACGGCGTGAATTGGGTGCAATTGGATGCACCACGCCATTTGTACCTGCATTCGGTGAAAAGTATGCAAGCATTGGCGGAACAGGCAGGCTTCATTACCGAAAAAGTGGTGTTCGACTCGAATGCACTGCAATTTTGGGGCAGCAAGCAGTACGAGCAAGACATTCCACTGCGTGACCCACGTTCATGGGCAGAATCACCGGAACATTTGCTGTTTACCGCCAAAGAAATGCGTGAATTTGAGCAACGTTCCCGCGAATTGAATGCGATTAACCAAGGGGATCAGGCAGCGTTTTACTTGAGAAAGCCTGCATGAGTGACAAACCGAAACTGCTTGCTATTTCCTCACCGGGTGGGCATTGGATTCAGCTTAATCGGCTGAGTGCAGAGCTGGAAAATCGTTATCAGGTGGTCTATGCGATGCCTGCGGCGTTGTTCACTTCGACTTCGCTCAGTGAACGGAAGGTGTATGCGGTAACGGATGTGAGTGCGGATGATAAGTGGCGCTTGATCCCATGCGCGTTACAGGTGTTGTATATCCTCGTGAAAGAACGTCCAAAAGCGATTCTTTCCACAGGCGCAGCACCTGGTGCGGTCGCTATTTGGTTGGGTAGTTTGCTCGGTATTCGCACTATATGGGTGGATAGCATTGCGAATGTGAAGCAAATTTCCCGCGCAGGGCGCTTGGCAAAAAAACGTGCCGACGTGTTCTTGACGCAATGGGAACACTTGAGCAATGGTGAGGATATTCTGTTCAAAGGAGCCGTGCTGTGATTTTCGTCGCCGTCGGGACGCAGTTTCCGTTTGATCGCCTAATCCGCGTGGTGGATGAATGGGCGGCACAACACGAAGTCGCGGGCATGGCGCAAATTGCAGGCGGTGAATATTTGCCGCAACGTTTGCAATGGGAACGTTTCATGACCACTGCCGTGTTCAATCAGCACTTGCAAGCGGCGGATTTGATTATTTCCCATGCAGGGATGGGCAATATTATTACTGCCCTCGAACACCGCAAACCCATTATTGTCATGAACCGTCAACACGCACTGGGCGAACACCGCAACGATCACCAACTCGACGGACTAGCGTGGATGGGGCAATTGCCGGGTGTGTATACCGCTTCCACACAAGACGAATTGTATGCGCTACTGGCACGACGGCATGAGTTGCAGGTTACTCCACTCGCTGCTGATGCGCGACGACAAGCATTGGTAGATTTCATCGACCAAGCTATTCGCAGATGAGCAAGACACGCTCATTATTGCATACCAGCATCCACTCCACCGTTAGCCGTTTCTTGGGCGTGGGGCTTAACTATACCGTCATTCTGATACTCACCAATACCTTGAGTACCGATGAATCAGGCATGGTTTTGTTGTTGATGGTGTTGATTCCGGCAGCAGCCTTGTTTAGCCGTTTAGGAGTGGAACAGTGGCTTGTCCGCGATGTGGCACGTTTGCCAGCAACGGATACACGCTTGCAGGCGGCGTATTTGCGTGATGCCTACAAGCTGGTGTTATTGAGCAGCGGTATTTTCATTGCGCTCTGGTTGGTGTGCATTCCTGCCATCCAACAGCGGCTGTTTGATAATGCTATTCACACCGTGCCGTTGTGGTTGGCGGCTGTCGGTATTTTATTGTTTAACGTGGTCATGATGAATGCGGCTTTTCTGAAAGCCGTGCATCACACTTCACCGTCGCTGCTGGTGCAAAACAGTTTGCCAGCGGTGACGTTTTTGGTATTAATCGGGCTGTTCTGGCAATTGCTGACGGTAAATCAAACCCACCTATTGTTGTATAGCGGCTCACTCTTGCTCGCAGGGCTGTTGTCGTTTTGGTGGTTGCGTCCGTGGTGGCGGGATTTATTCGTGCGCCAAAATTCGCGTTGGTCGGTGCGTGAAGTATGGCAACACTCACTTCCACTCGCACCCGTTTCCCTCTTGGCGTTTTTGCTGTTATGGGCAGATACGTTACTGACCGGTTGGTTGCTCAATAACCATGATGTCGCGTTGTACAGCGTCGCAGCACGTTTATCGTTTGTCAGCTTGTTCTTTCTGGGAGCAATGGATGCCACGATTTACCCGCGTTTATTGCGCATTCACCAGCAACAACCAGAGCGCGTGCAAGGTTTCTTCTGGAAAGCGACCGCGTTAGTAGCCGGTATTTTAGGGAGTGTAACCTTGCTGCTCTTGCTGTTAAGTGATGTGTTATTGGCATTGTTTAAACCCGAATACCTGCAAGCGGGTACGGCATTAAGCATTCTCCTGCTCGCGCAACTGATCAGAGCATTGAGTTTGACGTTCTCGTTCATGTTCATTATTAAAGAACAAGTGCGTTATCTGAACATCCTGCTCGGCACGGCATTAGGCGTGGATATTGCAGCGAATCTGCTGCTGATTCCGCCATACGGTATTGCGGGTGCGGCATCGGCTACACTGTTGGCAAATCTGGTGCTAACGGGTGGCGTAGTGGTGCTATTTTTCAAAAATCACCTGCTAACAAGACATTGACGACTACACTAGGAAGACCATGCTAAGACTCATCGCCATCCTGTTTATCGTCTCGCTGTTTATCCCCTTTGAATTTTATGTCATGGCGGGGTCAGTGCGGATTGAAGCCTACCGCATCGTGCTAGGATTAGGCTTGCTGTATGCCGTGTTCAATTTCCGCCAAGCCCTGCAACGAGCGGATCTGGTCGATATTCTACTTATCGCTTTAACAGTCATGGTGTTTGCAAGTTTCTGGCACAACCACGGGCTGCAAAAAGCGGTGGAATCCACGGGGATTTTCGCTATTGAAACCTTGGGGGCTTTTTATCTAGCACGCCTATTTATTACCACGCCGCAACGCTTTTACTGGGTCAACCAAACGTTTATCACATTGCTAGCGGTGCTGACGCTTCTCGCGTTTTATGAAGCCTTCACTCAACACCGTATTCTGCATGAAATAGCCGAAAAAATTACTGGACACCACGCGCTCGACCCGCGCTTATACACCCAAGATTATGTTCGCAACGGCATCATGCGGGCGACCAGCCTATTTGAGCACCCGATTCTATACGGAACACTGATGGCGTTATTTTTCCCTTTCGCCATCCTATTAGTACTGCGTTATCGGGGTACGGAGCATGTCCTAAAGTTAGGCGGCTTAACCCTTTCGATGATACTGACACTCTCCTCCGCCCCCTTACTGGCAATTATCTTTCAAGGATTTACCGCCATTTTGGTGAAATTCTGGCAAAACGCACGGCAATTTTGGCTGTCGATGTTTTTTGGTGGGCTGGCAACAGCATTATTGATCGAAGCTTTTTCCAATCGAGGCTTTTTCGGCATCCTCATTTCTTACCTGACCTTCAACCCGAATACGGGCTACTTCCGCATTTTGCAATGGGAATACACCGCCGACGACATTCGTGACAATCTGATTTTAGGGATCGCGCATCACGATTGGACGCGCCCCTATTGGATGGAATGGATGGGCAATAGTATTGACAGCTTCTGGTTATTGCTGATTTTGCAGCATGGCGTATTCGCGTTAACGCTGCTGTTACTCGCCTGTCTATACGCGATTTTTAATACTCTGAATCTGGCGCACCACCATTGTGAGCAACACCGCTGGATGGTATCCGCGTGGATCATGTCGTTCATGTCACTGATTTTGGTTGGCTTTACGGTGGACTATTTCGGAAAATTGCAACCGATGTTCTTCTTTATGCTCGGCGCAATCGGTTGGGCGCACTACTATCCTTTATCGAACCGTCAGGCAGAAGAATTGGCATCGGAGGATAACTCCGTGAATACTAGCGCACCTGACAAGCACAGCAATGGCGGTACACCATGAGATTACGTTTCATCAATCAAAGAGTTTTTATGTGGCTCGTGGGTTTCCGCGATGGGTTGCTGTGGTTGCGCACTTGGTATTTCCGCAAGCTGTATGGCATGAACATTGCGCCCGATGTACGCATTTCTTTCAAAGCCCGCTTGGATAAAACCAATCCACGTTGCGTGGAGATCAGGGAAAAAACCTACATCGCATTTGATACGATTATTCTTGCGCATGATTACGCCACGCGACGGCATGGCGGACAATTCGAGCAAAAAACTCGCATTGGTGCTAACTGTTTTATCGGTTGCGGTGCTATTATTTTACCCGGTGTCAGCATCGGCGATCAGGTCATTGTCGGTGCGGGCAGTGTTGTCACTAAAGACGTTCCGGCACAGTCCATTGTGGCGGGTAATCCAGCAAAAGTGGTGCGTTCCGGCATCCAGACCATTGCTTACGGGAGATTGGTATGAGTACCGCCACACCGGAAGTCAGCATTATTCTGGTTTCCTACAACACCTCAAGCTATATCCGGCGAGCTTTGGAATCGCTATTTCGCGAAACCCATCTGACCACGTTTGAAGTCATCGTGGTGGATAACGCCTCTAGCGATGGGTCGGTCGCGATGATTCGCCAGTTTTTCCCGCAAGTTACCTTGATTGAATCCGGTGCAAACATTGGCTTTGCAGGCGGCGTGCAACTGGGTGCACAACAAGCCACCGGCAACTATTTGTTATTACTGAACCCAGATACCGTTATTTTGAATGATGCGGTTGACCATTTACTGCATTTTGCCAGACTCTACCCCGCCAATGGCATTTGGAGCGGAGTCACACTCAATAACGATATGAGCTTGAATACGCAACACGCGTGGCATAAACCGAATTTATCCGACTTATTCTATAGCGCAACAGGTTTAAGCAAACTCTTTAACAAGAGCTGCTTTTTCAATCATGCCAATTACGGTTGCTGGGAACGTGACAGCATTAAGGAAGTCGACATCGTGTCTGGTTGCTTCTTCCTCACTACTCGCGAATTGTGGGACACACTCGGCGGCTTGGATGCCACATTCTTCATGTATGCCGAAGAAGCCGATTATTGCTTACGCGCCAAAGCCTTGGGATACCAACCCATTGTTAGCCCCGATGCACGCATTGTCCATCATGGCGGCGTCAGCCACAGCCACTTTTCAGGCAAGCAAATCAAGCTTTTAAAAGGCAAAGTGGAATTAGTTAATCGCCACATTACTGACTGGCAACGCCCGCTCTACAAAGGCTTGCTGTACCTCTATGTCTTCAACAAATACGCACTGCATAGCTTATTGAAACCGCGTTCAGAACAATGCCGTGAATGGCAAGTGGTCTTCGCGCAACGCCACGATTGGTTGCAGGGGTATCGTTAATGGCGAGTGTGATTGTTCCCGCCCACAATGAGGCTAGTGTCATCCGCCGCTGTCTGGATAGTTTGCAGGGACAAGCGGGCTTGGATAGCCTGATTGTTGCTTGCAACGGATGTACCGATAATACCGCCGAAATTGTACGCAATGAATACCCGCAAGCAATCTGCCTTGATATTGCCACACCTTCCAAAGTGAATGCATTAAATGAGGCAGAAAAACACGTCACGACATGGCCAGTCTTTTATATTGATGCAGACACACACTTATCAACCCATGCCATTCAAACCGTGACGCAAGCCTTAGCGGCTGATCAGGGATTCTTGTTGGCAGCACCTGAACCGGAAATTGATACCTCGCGTTCCTCTTGGCTGGTGAAACAGTATTACCGTGTGTGGTTGCAATTGCCTTACATTCAGGATGGCGTGGTTGCCACCTGTAGCTACGTCATTACACAAGCAGGACGCCAACGTTTTGATGCATTTCCGGCGGTTATTAATGACGATGGCTTTGTACGCTGTCAATTTGAACGGCAAGAACGCGGCAATATCAGTGGCGCAAAAATATTTATAAGTGCTCCACAAGATTTAAATTCATTAATAAAAATCAAGACGAGAGCACGCTTAGGCAATATGCAGTTAACCGCAGAAAAACTGTGTACTAAAGCTGATAAGAAACCTTACTCTAGTATTTTACTCAACAAATTACTCAGCCGGGAATTTCTGCCTACACTGGTATACCTGTCCATTGCAAGTTTCATCCGTTGGCGTGCAGGTCGACAGTATCACCACCTGCAAACTTATACGTGGGAAAAAGATCAATCTTCACGCCAAACCAACTGACCTTAGGAACCCACCGAATGTGCGAAACAAGCCACCGTTTGTATTTTTTTTACGACAAAACTCAGCAATGTAAGCTATATTAAGGGGCAGTTTAGTTAGCCCTTGAGTGTCTCAGCAGATGACGTGTTGTTTTTATACATCACGCTAAGATTTTCGTGTAGGCTACCAAGCCTGCTTGTTGACAATAAACTCCATGATGGTTTCTGGTGCCCCCATCGTCAGAGGATAACGGTTGAATGAAAAATTTGAAGGCAAACAATAAAATCAGCTCAGAACTGATCTACCGTAGCGCAGATACGCTCGTTATTCTAGGTATCCTAGTTCTTGCCTCTTTGCATTCTAGCAATTACAACATCCAAGGCTATTTAATAGTCGGCTTGGGTGCAGCGCTATTGTTCGGTTTGGTCGGGCGTTTTACCGATATTTATACCTCGTGGAGTGGGCGACCCTTTTTCCGCGATGAAGTTATCCGTATCATTGTGACCTGGTTAGTGACGTTTTTGTTCCTCATTTTCATTATTTTTTCGGTAAAAACATCAGAAGATTTTTCACGATTCGTTTTAATAAGCTGGTTAATCACCACCCCCATCTTACTCATCGCGAGCCGCTATGCGCTACGTAGCCTACAAGCCTCACTCAAACGTATTGGCCTCAACAATCATACGATTGTGATTGCAGGCATTACCGAACAAGGTTTACGGTTTGCGGAAATGATCGACAGCCAACCCGACTCAGGCTTCCATATTGCAGGATTTTACAGCACTGAAGAAGACGGCAAGGCTATCGAATTACCCAGCCAATACGCACATCTCGGTAATAAAGCCGCTATGATCGAAGCGGCTCGCACAGGGGAATGGGATCAGATTTACCTTGCCCCAACGTCTGGACAATCAGAAGCGTCCATGCATCTCATCAACGAATTAGCCGACACCATTACCCCTATCCGCCTGATACCGGATAATTTTACCAACTCACTCTTACACAGCCGCTACATGGAAATTGCTGAAACCCCTATTTTGCGTATTTACGATGCACCGATGTCGGCACAACGTGCCCTGATCAAACGTATCGAAGATTTATTGCTGGGTATGTTCCTGCTATTGTTGGTATCGCCCCTGATGATTGGCATTGCCCTTGCCATCAAACTGACCTCGCGTGGTCCGATTCTATTCAAACAAACCCGCCACGGCTTCCGAGGGGAAAAATTCCAAGTATTAAAATTCCGCACCATGAGCGTATGTGAAAATGGTGGCAGTATCCGTCAAGCCACCCGTAATGATTGTCGTATTACGCGTGTAGGCGCATTCCTGCGCAAAACTTCCTTAGATGAACTGCCCCAATTTTTAAATGTCTTGCAAGGTCACATGTCGATTGTAGGACCACGCCCACACGCCGTCGCCCACAACGAAGAATACCGCCAACTCATCCCCGGTTATATGCGCCGTCATTTGATGAAACCCGGCATTACGGGCTGGGCGCAAGTCAACGGCTGGCGCGGCGAAACCGATACGCTGTTCAAAATGGAAAAGCGAGTGGAATTGGATATGGAATACATCCGTAGCTGGAGTCTGACGTTGGATCTTAGAATTATTTTGGTGACAGCCTTCAAAACCCTGCACGATAAAAATGCCTACTAAGACGCAGCCGTGAGAATCGAACAGCTTACGTTTACGCGCTACATTGCTGCGCTCACGGTGGTGTTTTTTCACTATGGCATCACCGTTTTTCCCGCAAACGTACCATGGCTCACGCCGTTGTTAGCAGCGGGGCCAATTGCCGTCAGTTACTTTTACGTATTGTCAGGTTTTATTATGGCGATTGCCTATTATCGCCCTGATAAACAGGCTCGCCCTCTGAATGCCCAGCGCTATTGGTGGGCGCGGGTCGCCCGTATTTACCCCGTCTACCTCTTAGCCCTGTTACTGATGATTGCTGCCAAATACCATAGCAGCGGCAGCGATCCTGTAACCGTCATCCTCAGTTTCAGCATGTTACAGGCATGGATTCCAGGTTATCCGCTAAGCCTGAATGCACCGGGTTGGTCACTCTCGGTAGAAGCCTTTTTCTATCTGTGCTTCCCGCTCTTGGTCTTGTGGGTGCAACACCATCATTTAAGCCACTTGAGCCTTGCCGCCGTGATATTGTGGTTAAGCACACAAGTTGCGCATACTTTCCTGCTCAATACAGCGTACTACACGCCGCATGGGTTGCTGCACGACTTCATTTTTTACAACCCACTGCTGCATTTAAACACCTTTCTCATCGGTTTTGTCGCGGGCGCATGGTTGCTGGAAGGCAAACTACAATTCCTAAGTGCACCACTCCTCAATCGACTAGCGTTAATGGGTACTACCCTGCTGACGGCTGGCGTACTGATTATGCGTCCACCACTCATGACTTACAGCGGTATCCAGTTTGATTACACCAATGGTTTGATCGCGCCGCTCTTTCTGCTATTGATTATCTTATTGGCATTAAATACAGGGAAAACGCGCCGCACCTTACAACATCCGTGGCTGGTACTCCTCGGCGAAGCCAGTTTTTCGTTGTATATCTTGCAAAAACCCGTACACGGTATTTATGAAAAACTCATGCCCGCCAGCATTGACCCACAGGGCGCACTGCACTTTTACCTATTTCTTATCCTATTAACGAGTAGCGCATTGTTTTCGTACTGGTTTTTTGAAACACCGCTACGCCGCTTCATCAACAACTTTGTTAACCGCTCCCCGTAAGAATTGCTACAATCGGGCGCTCAATTTCAACTGACACAACAGATCAATCACTATCATGCAAAACGACAAGCGTCCTACTAGCCAACAGGCTCAGCGCAGCCCTGCTTACGCACCTGATTTGCTAAAAGCTGCGGATACCCTCGATTTACGCGAATTTGGGCGCACACTGTTTCGCCGTAGACGCATGATTTTACTGGTCACAAGCATTATTATTCTATTGGCTTTGCTGATCACCTTGTTTAGTAAACCGGTTTACCGCGCCACTGCTACGCTGCAAATTGAACGCGAATCCACCAAAGTCGTGAATATTGACTTTCTTGGCGCAGGTGACATCCGCGATACCCGCGACTTCTATCAAACCCAATTTGAGCTAATTCGTAGCCGCGCACTGGCTTCACAAGTGATCACTAGCCTGAAGTTAGAAGAAAAACTTGCCAGCACCTCCCTACTAAGCCAATTCAAAGCATGGTTCAGTACTACCGATGCCAGTAATAAGCAAACAGCCATCGAAGACTTATTGCTGGAAAATCTCACCGTCGAACCCGTTAAAAACTCGCGTTTAGTTGCTGTTAGCTATACCTCATCCGATGCAACACAAGCCGCAGAAATTGCCAATGCCGTGGTTAGCACCTTCAAAAACATGAATACTGACCGCCGTCTTTCTGCCACCACCGATGCCGAAAACTACCTCGACAAAACGGTACAAGAAACCAAAGCACGCTTGGATAAATCCGAACAACGCTTAAACCAATACGCGCGTGACCACGAAATCTTCCAACTGGATGACGAAGAATCGACTACTTCATCCAAAGCTCTCAAAGAACTTTCCGAAGAACTCATTCAAGTCCAAAAGCAACGCATTGAACAAGAAAGTAAACACGACATTCTGGCTGACAAGAACCGTCCACTCGCCGATCGGGTCGGGGTATTGGATAAGGATGCCCCCTACCTGCAAGCATTGGGGCAAAAACTCGACAAGCTCAAAGCACAACAAGAAAAACAACCGATTGCTAATATCGCCGAACAAATCAAAAAGCTCGAAACCGACATCGAAATCGAAGTCGCCGCGAAAGGTGATTCCCTCAAAGGTGAGTTGGAAGCCGCCAAACGCAAAGAAGATTTGATCCGCGAAGGTATTTCCAAAGCCAAAACCGAAGCCATGCAAGAGCAGGACACAACCATCGCTTACAGCACCCTCAAGCGCGAAGTCACCACCAACCAAGAACTCTACCAAAACCTGCAACAACGCTTAAAAGAGGTCAATATTGCGGGTGGTGTCGCAGCAAACAATATTGCGGTGATTGATCCCGCACAAACGCCCCTGAAGAAATTCAAGCCGAACCTTAGCAGCAACTTGCTCTTCGGTACGTTGCTGGGTTTGTTACTGGGAATCTCCGCCGCATTCATGCGCGAATTCCTTGACGATACCGTGAAAGACATTAATGAGTTGGAACGCACCACCCAACTACCCGTGCTAGGGGTGATGGCAGAAACAGCAGGCACAACGGCAGCACAACTTGCCACCAGTACCCTCAGCAAACCCCGTTCCGCCATCGCCGAAGCCTTCCGCTCGCTGCGCACTAGCCTGCGCTTCTTGCAGCAAACCGATACGACACCCTTGATTGTCGTCACCAGTGCCAGCCCGAACGAAGGTAAAACCACTACGGCTAGCAACCTTGCCTGTGCATATGCTTCAGCAGGTAATCGGGTTTTGCTGGTGGATGCGGATCTGCGTAATCCATCCCTGCACAAAACCTTAGGGATTCACGCCAGCAAGGGGCTGGCGAATTATTTATCGGGTGCATTGGATAGTCGAGATCTGATCCAAATGACGGACATCCCCAATTTATACCTCTTGCCCGCAGGCACACTGCCCGATGACCCTGCCGAATTGTTGTCATCTCCACACATGCAAACCTTGCTGGATAGTGTGAAACGTGACTTTGATCAGATTATCATCGACAGTCCACCCGTATTGGGCTTGGCGGATGCACTAATTCTCGCGGAATTATCATCCGCAACATTGCTCACAGTACGGGCGGAATATACCCGCATGGCAACGTTGCAAAATGCCCTAACCCGCTTACGTCGCGCCAATGCACCGCTCACGGGCATTTTGCTCAACCGCGTGGACCTTGATAATGGCTATGGCAACGACTATGGCGGTTACGTCTATCAGGCGGAAGACCATCAAACCAAACCCAGTACCGGCGGCAAATGGCTCGCTGCATTGAAAAAACTGTAATTCCCGCCGACCACAGGTAAAATGGTGCAATTGAATCACGAGGAGATCACGTAGTGCCCGTTGCATTAGCCTTACATGTTTTATCAGTCGTCATTTGGGTTGGCGGTATGTTCTTTGCTTACATGGCGTTACGCCCAGTGGCGGCGACTGTTCTCGAACCACCGCAACGCCTTACTTTGTGGTCAGGCGTATTTGGGCGCTTTTTCCCATGGGTCTGGGGTGCAATTATTACCATTCTAGTATCCGGTTATTGGATGCTATTAGGACCGTTCGGCGGTTTCGCGAATGCACCGGTATTCGTGCATATCATGAATGGGCTAGGGCTGATCATGATGCTGATTTTCATGCATGTTTATTTTGCTCCGTACCCGAAATTACGCAAAGCCGTCGCCGCACAAAGCTGGTCTGATGGTGGCAAAGCACTCGCGCAAATCCGTGTCATGGTAGGTATCAATACGATTATTGGCGTAACCACCGTGCTGGTTGCGGCGGGCGGTCGCTATTTTCTATGAATGATGTCTTACGTTTACAGGACGTGGGGGTGAACAGTGTCGCCTCCCTACTCTCCCGTTACGGTTTGCAACTGGACATCGTACCCGATGCACAACCCATTCCCGGCAGCTATTGGCATGAAGACGAAGCAGGCATTATTGGTCTGAGCGTTTTCGTGCGTCAAGACACGCCACTGCATTCGCTCTTGCACGAAAGCTGTCACACCATTTGTATGGATGAAACACGCCGCGCCGTGCTGCACACGGATGCGTGCGGGGAATACAGCGAAGAAGATGCCGTGTGTTACCTGCAAATTTTATTGGCGGATTGTGTCGCAGGGTTTGGGCGGGAACGTGCATGGCAAGACATGGATACATGGGGTTACACCTTCCGCCTCGGCTCAGCAAAACGCTGGTTTCAGGAAGATGCGGAAGACGCTCGTGCTTGGTTAATCCAACACAGCTTACTCACCCCCACGGATGACATTATGTTCCAGTTGCGCCAGACATAACGCTTGCCACCAGCCAAAACAATGCCATGAGCAACGGCTGGTGCAACAAGTAAACCGCCAAACTGTGCTTACCCAGCCATGCTAACCCTTGCGTCCATCCCCAGCGTGGCAAGGGATGCAAATACCAACGGCAAATCCCAAGATTGTTGCCCACATAGACACCCAGCAACATCACTCCAAACCACGGCAATAAAGGCGTGTAGTCTTTGGTGCTGCTAACCACCGTTCCCAACCCCAACCATTGCAACCAGGCAGCATTGAAAAAAGGATCGGCCCACCACGGTAACGCAATACACAACACGCCCAGCAACACATTCAACCCACCCAACCGCAAAAACGGCACAGCCAGCAAACTAGCCACGACCATGAAATGCAGCACGCCAAAAAATATCCAGCTTGTCGGAAACAGCGCATAACTGCCTGCACTGACCAGCGCGGCACTTGCCAACAATAAACCTTCACGTCGCCAAAAGCGTTGCCAATGCAACCCCTGCCGACTCGCCAAAGCCAAACTCATGCCTGCAACGCCCACAAACAGCGTCACAATGACGCGCTGGAACGCAGGCCAGAAATCACTGTGCAATAAATCGAGTTGGAGAAGATTGAAATGATTCAGGTCATACGCACTATGGAAGACCAACATCAGTAAGACAGCCAAACCGCGTAGTGCGTCCGGCAACTCAAGGCGGGCCCCCCCCCCCCCACGGGAGAGGAAGGCTTAGAAAGCAGCAAGTGAATCTTAGTTCTTGGACTTGTCGACGATCTTCTGAATCCACGGCATCATGGAACGCAGCTTGCCACCTGTGACTTCGATGGGGTGTGCCGCGTTGTTACGACGGTACGCGGTCATGGATGGGTAGTTAGAAGCCCCTTCCAGAATGAAGTTCTTGGCGTACTCACCGTTCTGAATATCTTTGAGCGCTTGGCGCATGGCTGCACGCGATTGCTCGTTAATGACTTTAGGGCCAGTCACATACTCACCATACTCCGCATTATTGGAGATGGAGTAGTTCATGTTGGCAATGCCGCCTTCGTACATCAGATCAACAATCAGCTTCAGCTCATGCAAGCACTCGAAGTACGCCATTTCTGGTGCATAACCAGCTTCAGTCAGGGTTTCAAAGCCCATTTTGACCAGTTCAACCGCGCCACCACACAGCACCGCTTGTTCGCCGAACAGGTCGGTTTCGGTTTCATCTTTGAAGGTAGTTTCGATGATACCCGTGCGACCACCACCGATAGCAGATGCATAAGACAGCGCCAAGGCTTTCGCATTGCCAGAGGCATCTTGCTGAACAGCAATCAGGTCAGGGATACCGCCGCCTTTGACAAACTCAGAACGCACGGTATGACCCGGTGCTTTAGGCGCAATCATGATCACGTCCAAGTCAGCGCGTGGCACAACTTGGTTGTAGTGAATCGCAAAACCGTGTGCAAATGCCAAAGTAGCACCTTGCTTCAGGTTTGGCTGAATTTCATCACGGTACAATTGGCTTTGGAATTCATCCGGGGTCAGGATCATGATCACATCAGCCGCTGCGACTGCTTCAGCCACAGGTGCAACTTTCAAACCAGCGTTCTGAGCCTTGGCAACAGACGGGGAGTTGCTACGCAAACCAACGGTAACATCTACGCCAGAATCTTTCAGGTTGCAAGCATGGGCGTGACCCTGTGAACCGTAACCAATGATGGCTACTTTCTTGCCGCGAATGATGGAAAGATCAGCGTCTTTATCGTAATACATGTTCAGTGCCATAAAGCCTTTTACCTTAAATCCAAACTATCAGAATCAATTAAATATGTAGGGATGCTTCGCCACGGGCAATGCCCATGCTGCCAGAACGTACCACTTCGATAATGCGGTAGTCTTTCAATGCATTCACGAACGCATCCAATTTGCTGCGGTCACCCGTCAGCTCAATGGTGTACGTTTTATCACTTACATCAATGATGTTGCCACGGAAAATATCCGCTAAGCGTTTGACCGCTTCACAAGCAGTATTCTTCTCGACGCCCACTTTGATGAACATCATTTCACGTTCCATGTGGGAATATTGGGAAAGATCCATGACCTTCACCACGTCAATCAGCTTGTTCAGTTGCTTGACGATTTGTTCCACAATCTCGTCGCTGCCGCGTGTGACCACAGTCAAACGCGACAGGGTTGCATCATCGGTCGGGGCAACCGTTAGGGACTCAATATTGTAGCCCCGCGCAGAGAATAATCCGGCAACACGCGACAACGCGCCCGCTTCATTCTCCATCAAAATGGAAATTACATGCCGCATTTTGTCACCTATACCAGAATCATTTCATTTTGACCTGCACCAGCAGGCACCATCGGGAATACATTGTTTTCGCGTTCGGTGATGAAGTCCATGAACACTAAACGGTCTTTCAACGCCAACGCTTCTTTCAATGCACCTTCCACGTCGCTCACCTTTTCGATACGCATCCCGACATGCCCGTAGGCTTCCGCGAGTTTCACGAAATCAGGCAGGGCTTCCATATAGGACATGGCGTAACGTTTCTGGTAGAAGAATTCTTGCCACTGACGCACCATACCGAGGTAGCCGTTGTTCAAGGAAATTACCTTAATCGGTAGGTGATATTGTAAGCACGTTGCTAGTTCCTGAATACACATCTGGATACTGCCATCACCCGTGATACACGCCACGGTTTCTTCAGGGAATGCCATTTGCACACCCATTGCTGCTGGCAAACCAAAGCCCATTGTGCCTAAACCACCGGAGTTGATCCAACGATTCGGCTTGCTGAATTTGTAGTATTGCGCTGCCCACATTTGGTGCTGACCTACATCAGAACAAATGTACGCATCGCCATTGGTGACTTCCCACCATTTTTCGACAACGAATTGCGCTTTGATGGCAGCATTCACATCCTGATTGTATTTCAGGCAATCCGCACCCTGCCATTCCTTGATTTGCTGCCACCACGCTGCCAGTGCAGCCGCATCGGGGCGTTCAGAACGGCTACGGAGTTCTTCCAGCATGTCAATAATGACGCTTTTAACATCACCAACAATCGGCACATCCACTTTGACGTTTTTGGAGATGGATGCAGGGTCAATGTCAACGTGAATGATTTTGGCGTAAGGGCAGAATTTTTCAATATTGCCAGTTACACGGTCATCAAAACGTGCGCCAATCGCAATCACTAAATCCGCATGGTGCATGGCGTTGTTGGCTTCATACGTACCGTGCATTCCCAACATACCAATGAACTGCTTGTCCATTGATGGGAAACCGCCTAAACCCATCAGGGTATTGGTAATCGGAAAGCCCAATTCATGCGCCAGTTCAGTCAGTTGATGCGCTGCACCCGACAACACCACACCACCACCGGTATACAGCACGGGTTTTTTCGCTTCCAACATCAGATCCAGAGCGCGGCGTACTTGGCGCTTATTGCCCTTGACCGTGGGATTGTAGGAACGCATGGTGATTTCTTTCGGGTAATGGAACTCACAACGTGCCGTGGTAATGTCCTTAGGAATATCCACCAAGACAGGACCGGGACGACCCGTGCTGGCGATATAGAAGGCTTTCTTAATGGTCGTTGCCAGATCGTTGACATCTGTCACCAAGAAGTTGTGTTTGACGCACGGGCGGGTAATGCCCACGATGTCAACCTCTTGAAACGCATCATTACCGATCAGTGCACGTGGCACTTGCCCAGTAAAGACCACCAACGGCACAGAGTCCAAGTAAGCATCCGCAATGCCGGTGACGGCATTGGTTGCACCGGGGCCGGATGTCACCAGCGCCACCCCTGGCTTGTTGGTTGCTTTTGCATAGCCTTCGGCTGCGTGTACAGCCCCCTGCTCATGTCTTACCAGAATGTGGTTGATTTTGTCATGCTGTTTGTACAATTCATCGTACAAAAACAAGACAGCCCCACCAGGATAACCGAAGATGGTATCAACCCCTTCTTCCTTAAGACACTCGACGAATATCTCAGCACCTGTTAGTTCCACTGTAAACTCCGTAAATCGCTAATGGCGAAGGAAAAGACTCGCATCATAATACGAATGGATTAGGGATTACACCCCAAAAAGTGTGCGAGTATTGATTTTTTAAGAAAGCAAACTGCGGAGACAAAAAAGCCACGTTGCATGACGTGGCTTCTTATATTTGGTGGCTACACCTAGATTCGAACTAGGGACCCCATCATTATGAGTGATGTAAATTGACTAAATCAATGACTTACATTGAACAGGACTGAACAAGCCAAGTCACGTAAAAATGCGGGTTACAGAGTATTTAGAGAAAAATCACCGTTCATTTTTGCTCAATCCGCATCAATCCTAACCAGCAAATCGCGTGACTAAGCGCGTGACTAAGAAATACAATGATGTGAACTAGGCAAAAAACGGCGGTTTAGTCACATGGCATTCACTATCAAATTGCTCGATTCACTCACTCCACAAGCAAAACCCTATCGGAAATTTGAAGGCAAGCAGCGGGCGGGCTTTGGGGTGCAAGTATCATCCGGTGGCAAAATCACTTTCATTTTTTTGTACCGTGAGCCGATAGCCAATAAGCAGCGCGTCATGACATTAGGTGGCTATTACGGCGTAGATCGTGACGGACAAGCCAAGAACGGCGGCTTATCGCTGAAAGAAGCCTATGCCGCGTATGCTGATGCAAAGCGCATCCACGAAGAGGGTAGAGACCCGCAAATAATCCGTGATGAAAAGCTAGTGCAAGAAAATGCGGCTCGACGTGCCGAACTCGAACGGCTTAGGCGTGAATCTTCTATGGGCAGTATTCAGCAATTACTCAATGCCTATGTTGCCGATATGAAGCTACAGGGAAAGCGCTCTTGGTTCGATGTAGAGCAATGCCTAAACAGCAACGTCTATGCCGCCATTCCAGCCACCACCAAAGCCAAAGACGTTTTACCCACTGACATTAGGGCGGTATTGGCGGCAATCATCAAGCGCGAAAAAATGACGATGGCAAACAAAGTACGGGCATACCTAAGCGCGGCGTTTGCTTTCGGTATCGAATGGGATAACGACGCTAAACGGCATTTTGAGGCGTTACGCTTCGGTATCAGCACTAACCCCGTGCGCGATGTGCCGAAGCCTGACAAACGCACTCACGCACGGGATAGGGCGTTATCCGGTGAAGAAGTGAAACACCTTTGGGATTTGCTTGATGATTGCGGCTTGCATCCCAAAACAGCGGTGGCAATACGGCTATTGTTTGCTTTGGGCGGTCAACGTGTCGAAGAAATATTAGGACTTCATGCTGATGATGTGGATATGCAAAATCAATACGTGACCTTGCTAGATACGAAGAATGGAAGCACTCACGTTGTGCCGTTTGGGGAAGTTGCCATTCCTCTGCTGCAAGAGCGCTTGTGTGATACCAGCACCAGCGGGGCATTGTTTGGCAAGATCAAAGGCAATGCCAGCGAGGATATGGGCTATCACACCCTTAGTCGGGCAATTAATCGCATTTGCAAGCGCACGGGAATGAATCCGTTTGTCCCTAAAGATATTCGACGCACCGTCAAGACGCTCATGGGCGAGGCGGGTATCAGCAAGGAAGATCGAGACCGCTTTCAAAATCACGCACTCACCGACGTATCCACCAAACACTATGACCGCTATTCGTACCTTGCCGAAAAACGGCGCACTAGCGCGGTATGGGATGCGTATTTGCAAAACATCCTTGCAGGTTCACCACAAGCAAACGTGGTGCAGTTGCGGGTAGTTGGTGGGTAGATTTTCCCGCGTTTCGTTCATTTCGTTTCTTCTCGAAGTCGCCTATACTTGAAAGCTCAAGGGGAATACGTTTGTGAGGAAATTAATGATATGACCGCCTTAATGAGTTACCAAATCCCGACACAAGAGGATGCTGCATTAGCAGTGGAGAGCAGTCGCTTGTTAGCGGCTTGTATCGGTAAAGGGGAAAGTGCCTGTTTGCGCCTCCATGATGGCAATGACGTAATGCAAGTGCCAGTCAAGGCTATACGCCTGTTGGTTGAAATTCTTGATGCTATGGCGCGTGGTGATGCGGTTTCTCTGATTCCCATACATCGGGAACTGACTACCCAAGAAGCCGCTAATATCCTGAATGTGTCACGTCCTTACTTAGTGAAGCTGATAGAAAGCGGTGAGATTCCATTTCACAAAAATGGGGTTAGGCGGAAAGTGCTGTTCAAGGATTTGATGGAATACAAGCAAAAACGTGATCGGGAAAGCATGGTTTTGCTGGATGAACTGACGGCAGAAGCGCAAGAACTGGATATGGGTTACTGATGATTGCAGGGCATAATTTTACGGTTTTGTATGATGCTTGTGTGCTTTATCCAGCGCCTTTGCGTGACTTGCTGGTGAGGCTGGCGCGAATGGATGTTTTTCAAGCGAAATGGACACACCAAATTCACGAAGAATGGATACGCAATGCCCTAAAGAACAATCCAAAGCTGACCCGTGAACGGCTGGGGGCGACTGCTAACAAGATGAATGAAGCAGTTATGGATTCACTGGTAACGAATTATGAGCCACTTATAGCGGGGCTAGAATTGCCAGATACGAACGATAGGCATGTATTGGCTGCTGCGATTAAAGGGCAAGCTGAAGTTATTGTGACGTTCAACCTGAAAGACTTCCCTCAGTCACATCTAAAGCCGTTCGACATTTGGGCGCAACACCCTGATGAATTTATTAGTCATCTGATAGACCTGTCGCCTGAAACCGTGTTGCTGGTGGCAAGGCAGCAACGGCTAAGCCTGAAAAATCCACCTCGAACAGTTGAAGAGTTTTTGGATACGCTATTACGCCAACAGTTACCCCGTACCGTGGCATTTTTGAAGCAACGCAAGGATTTGATTTAAGCATGGTACTTGAACACACTACCCCAGCGGGGCAAAGCGTTTTTTATGATCTATTTCCGGCTGCACAAGCGGCAAACCTGCTTATCCGTGCGCAATTGCTGGATGAACTGATTAAAGTTTTGCAGTCACGTTTCAGCACACAAGCAGAAGCGGCGGCGGCATAATCGTTTCTTCCAGCATCTAGCTCGACGGGGCGAAAAGCGGCGACCTTCAACCGCCTGATGCTGGATTCTTCTTTGAGGGTTGCGCGGTGAAGGTGTGTTGTGTCTCAAATTGTCAGTATGAATAAAGATGATGCTTTAACTGCTTTGAGTAAAGGTGAAATATCCATAGAGCAGTTTAGTGAGCTTTTTACCATCAAAGAAAAAAAGCCACCTAGAAAGCGGGGGCGACAACCAATAAAAAAAGAAAAGGCATATGACGTTTTATATCTTTATATTCGTACATATTGTCCATTTCATAAACTTCAAAAGAAGTTCAAGCTAAAAGATTTTAGCAAGAATTTTATTGAGCACAATACTAATCTTGGCTCAGGTCAAATAGGAAGGCGTAGAATTGAGGAGTATTTGGAAATATGCAATTCTTTTGAAAGAAGAGAGTGGGGGGAAATCATATCTAATTTATTAGAATTAGAAAGCAATGATAGCAATCGTATATTCATACGAAAGGAGATAGGAGACTTCTATTCGTTTTTTAATTGGGCATCTTCGGAGGGTTTTAAAGAATTGCAATATTCTACTTGTAAATGTGAGGAGAATGCAGTTTTGTGTACGCTGCATCCATTTAGTAAAAATAGCTTATTTGATTACTTCTTTGATCTTCTTTTTAAGAGAATGTGGATTTGCTACCATTTTGATGAAAATAATCCCATACGAGAATATCTGCTTAAGGATGCAGCAATATTGATTCGTGAAAGCATTAAGGCATGGTATCGCATGAAAAAAATCAATGAGTTAGAATGTAAAATCGCGGAAAAATCGTAAGATAAATTATCCGCGTACAACTAGCCTATAAGACCTGTAACACTACGTCCATAGTCAATCACACAGGATTAGTTATGGACAATCAGGCAGTTATCTATCATTACACCGTCAACGGGCAACCGCCCAAAAAAACGGGCGTGGCAAATATCAATCAGACACTAGCACACGCTGGCGTAACCAGTCGCACCACGCTGATTAAGTGGGAGCGTGAGGGGCGATTTCCTAAGCGCGTGAGTTTGGGTAGTGGGCGTGTCGGCTGGCTGTGGAGCGATCTATACGCATGGTCGGACAATTTGACCGCCAAGGAGGGCTAATAATGGACAATAAAAAAGCCGACCCCGCTACAGAGTCGACTCCAGTTAATGCACAAACCGATAATACCAAAATCCGTATTGCTTGCCCATACGAGCATCGCCTGTTGTCGCAACTTTTGCGAGGTCAAACAAGCCGCAAAATATTAGATGGGATTATTGGGACAACCAATACACCGGAGTATGTCAGTCGGTTACGTGACCGTGGCTTAAATATTGCAATGGAGTGGATACCCGCAATTAATCGCGACGGCAAAAAGATAAGGCATGGTGCATATTATCTGCTACCTGATGATTATGACCGCGTGCGTAAATCGCTGGGAGTAACCAATGGTTAGTTATTTTGCACAAGACAAAACTAGCGGGTTAATTATGTCGGGCGGGCTTAATGCCTGCCTGCAATGGGCATTTAACCGCATTGCAAAAAGCCCTGAATCAGTAATTGCTATCATCAAGGCTCGACCCGCAGAGGATGCGCGTGTTATTGCCGATGTAGACAAAACCGGCGGTCGTTGGGTTTTTGGTGGTCGTTACGTCCCAAAACGTGAGGTGTCAAAACTCACGAAGGCGGCACATGGCAGCTAAACAAGCATCCAAAGAGCATCACATCCGCTTGCATGATTCCTTGCTGGATAGCGCGGCATATCTGGATTTAAAGCCACCAGCACGGGCTTTGCTAATTGAGTTCTTGCGAATCCATAGACCTAGCAGAAATGGGCGTTTGTCCATCTCAACCCGTGATGCAATGGTGCGTATCAATGTCTCAGAACCAACAGCCATAAAAGCATTTGAGGAATTGGCAACGCATGGCTTTATCCGCTTGAAGAATCATGAAAACTGGATGGAACGTAAAGCGCGTGAATGGGAATTAACCATGCTGGCAGTCAACAACCACGAGCCGCGCAATGATTGGATGAAATGGGAACAGGGCGCGAATCTCTGCCCATTGCCGACGAAGCAAAAAAAATCCTCGACTAAAAAAACAGGGGCAGTGTTGCCCATGAATTTTGAGCAGAGGAGGGTTTCAGTAGGCTAATCACTGGTTTCTCTGCTAAAAAAACAAGGGCAGAAAATAGCTAAGTGATTGATTCCATCCTATGCAGCGTATGTGCCTCTGCTAAAAAAACAGGGGTACATATAATTACCAATGGTGCAGCTATAGAATCCCAGTGTTTAAGCAGTTATTGAAAGGGTGAAACCGTAATTGCGCCAAAACTTAACGAGGTGAAAACCAATGATCGAACCACCGAAAAGCCTACCGACAGAGTTGAAAGACGCTTGGATTCAGGCAACCGGAGAAGCTTTTATGGAAGGCGTGGAAAAAACACTGTTACGCCTGAGTAAGCAACTAGAGCGCAACCTGAGCGTAACTGTTGATGCTGAATTTCTTGCGAACACTGAACAGAAATCACCACAAGTTCTGTTTCTGGATGACTTCCGGTAGGAATCCCACTGGGAAGCATTAGGGAATCCCAGTGGCACGGAAAAACGGTACTGTTCCGTTTTCGGTACTGTTCAATAAACCCGTGGTAAAGCAGCGGAAAACCCGTGGCTTTTATGCAAGTGCAATGCAAGTGCAATGCAAGTGCAATGCAAGTGCAATGCAAATGTCCCGTGGCTGTCCCGCTTCTGTCCCGTGGGACATCCGCATCTTGTCACTGTGACAGGTGCGTGACCGTATGAGTAAAAACACTTAAACCCGTCAAGGGCAAACCGGAAGCCGCAGCTAAGCGACCAGAGCGAAGCGGCGGGAGTCTGAACGGGTGAGGATTTGGCGTAGCGTACCCTTGTTGCCACGATAGTTCCCCGCAACCAACGGGCGCGGCTGTAGAAGATCAATACGGCAGATTAAAAAATAAGCTCGGCATGAGGGGCAAAGGCTATTCGCCGCCTGCCCCTCTGCCATGTGGCGAACATCGCCGAAGGCATTATTGTGATGCAGCCTGACAATTACCGTTTTGGCTGGTAAATGACCGTAAGAAAACGCAAGGTAAAAACGTTAGTCTAACCACTTCATAAAACTTCACTTATTTGGTGAAAACCTTCCGCCGATTTTCCACTAATAAGCTATTGTTTTTAATGGTTAAATTGTCATTATTTGCCGTTTTAGGTGTTAAGAAAAGTCAAGTCAAACCTACCGGCAAATCTACCGCGAGTTTTACCGCTAATTTGACCCCAAACCTACCGGAAAACCTACCGCCGATTTGCCACCCGATTTACCACTAATAAGCAATTGTTTTTAATGGTGAAAGTTGCATTATTTGCCGATAAAACCGCATCCCAGCTACTAGAGAAAACTAGAGGTTTTCACCGGTATAAAACGGAACGATTTCGGAGCGCGTTTTTGTGCAGATGCAATGCCGATTGAAGTACCCCAGCGGTGAAGATGCGCGGCTAGGAAAACACCCTTTTTCCCGCATTTGAAATGGAGGTTTCGGCATTCGTGGGCTTGTGGGCGGTTCTGGTGCGTTCACGCTGCAAATGTGGGCAAAGCTCACAATTGGAGGGGGCGCATTCTTGACTTAATAACCGCCATCATTCGGCAAAACCACAATCTGAGTCTTCGCGCCCTTCGGTGTAGCGATACCCACTAATGCCCCGTCAGTCATACCATTGTTGAATACGGCAGTCATACGGCAATACTTAACCCCCTCCTGCACCATATCCGGGATAGATTCAGGCTTTTCCATGCGGGTGATCTTCAAACCGTTGGCGCGTTCTGGCTTGATGTTGGCATTACCAACCCGTAAGGCTTCATCAATAACGGCTTGATCGGCGCAAGTACTGGAAGCTGATAGCAATCCATCCCCGGCTAACTCCCCTTCATCCGCCAGCGCCCCCGCATTCTGCCAAGGCTGTTCCTGCGCGGCTTCATCTTCCGGCGGTGAATCCATCATTTCTGACATCTGCTTAATCAGTGTACCCACACCTTCATTCATGCCCGACTTGCAGTATTCAGCCTCTTGCGGGTTCTTCATCGTGCCACAGAACAGGCTTCGGAATTGTGCAAAACGCTCTTGTGCCAGCAGCGTATCGCGCTTGTTGCCCGCATCCATGAGTAGCTGGATATGCCCGTCAAATGCCTCTTGGATGGGATCAGCGGCGAATGCTGGGGCGGAAAGTAGGGATAGGGAGATTAGTAAGGCGTGCTTCATGGAGATTCCTTGAGTTGTTGTGTTGGGGAAATTTAGCACACATCAATAATCACACACCATCCATAAAAAATTTCACATGAAAAAGCATCTTTTGATATTGATCGGATCGTGGGAGATTCTGACTGGTGTAACACAGCTAGAATGCGAAAAAATACAAGAGATAAGTAATACCTTGACGCGGGTTAATCAATTAATCATTGGTCGTATCGGAAGCCAATTGCAGGCACTCAAAAACAAAATCCGAAGGCACTAGGGCAAGTGCCTTCTCCACCTTTCCTTTAGACTTTCCTATTTTCTTGGCAATGGCACTAATAGTCATACCTTCTTCCTGTAGCCTTTTGCACAGGGGATGTAGAACGCCATGCTCGTAAATATAGTCCGCGTAAGTCAGTATTCTTCCGCTGTAGGCATCCCAATTTTCCCAATATCCGCCATTCTTGCACATATCCCTAAGAAACAGATGGCGCTGTTCGTTGTTCCTCAAATCCCCATATCCGGCTGCTGATGCGACGATGGCTGCAAGCCGTTTGGCTTCATATTCAGAGTTGTCGCTATCCGCGTCACTCTCTTCATATTCGCCGTCATCATCGCCATCAAGGTTTTTCTGGTATTTCTCCAAGAGCATCCCGGATTTTGCCATCAAGGTAATTCTGAACCATGTATTTGTGGTCGATTGTCTGATGTACAAGGCAACCCATCGCAACATCCCCACAAAGTCATCATCGTCAATATCATTCCGGCTGATGCTGCGACTCTCAATCACAGCAATAGAATCGCTTCCAACCAAGTCTTTGCTAATGATTACTTGCGCAAGAGATTCGGGAACATCAATAATAAACGCGCCGTAATATGATGGTATTGATGCGCCCATCACCAGTCGCGCCGGATACGAAAGCCCATAGAATTCAGCAAGAAGCAGTGCTTTCCCTGTCAGCAGCTCTGCCTCATCAGTCCCATTACTCATTTGCTCTACTACTCCAAGATTCGTTAAATTTATCAGCTATGGAGAACCTATCATCAACCACCTAAAATCCCAACAAGAAAAATGATTACACAGCGTAATCTCTAGTCAGTTTTTTTGAACGTGAGAATTCTTCTCTCACGATACGCTGAAATACTTTCTCAGTAGTGGCGCTTTTGCATGGGTATGGAAAAACCCGTTTCGTGTTCTGGTGCTGGCGCTACACCGGACTTCTTAAGCTCTTCTCGAACAACTTCTAATGCTATCGCTCGAATACGTTCTTCATCAGCTTTTTCAGCATCGCTTTTGTGTCCAGACGCAACGGATAGACACGCAATTATTTCAGCGTGCAAAGACCGACCGTTTTGAGCCGCAACTTCTTCAAGGCGCTTTCTGAGGTCAGACTCAAGGCGTAACGGGTAAGGTGTGATCTGCTTTTCTTTGTTCATGCGCTAATTATGTGACTCTGTTAAGACTCTATCAATGTTTCTATAGTTGACTCTATATTAGACTCTATCTATCATGGACTCTTATTGAGACTCTTTTTAGACTTCATAAGGATTATTAACATGGAAAAAAAGCAACACGTAAAGCCGTATCCCATTCGATTTACTGAGGGTGTTGGTGATTGGGTGCGTGAACAAGCAAAGGTGCAAGACCGCAGTATTAACTACGTCGTAAATAAAATGCTCGAACAGGTAAAGGAGGCATCGGAACAGAAACAAACGGCATAAACGAAAACGCCCCACCGTGTTGGTGAGGCGCTCAAGGGCTAATCGGGTATTGAGCCACCCTTTCAGCCATTTACTGACCACTAAACCGTTAATTTAGAAGGAATCCAGTAATGGAAGATCATACCAAAATCATCGAACAATTACCCTACGCAATTCTCACACAATGGAAAACCGCGCAACGCGAAGACACCCCAACTGAATGGGCTTATGTCGCTGGCATGATCGGCGGTGAAATTTCCCGTAATCCCGCCCCCGCTTTAATGGACTTGCACAATGTCGCCATGCAAAACGCAAACACGGCGGCAAGTCGGGCAACCACGGGCAAATTCTCACTTCTCACCCCTGCCCAAAGGCTGCAAGAGCTTTTCAGCATCACAACCCGAATGAAAAGCCATGCCGCCATTTTGGGGCAATTCTTCGTTAGACCTACGACAAAGAAAACCGCAATCGCTGGCATGGATACAGAAATATCCAACATGCTGGTTCTTTGGGAATTGGTGAAAGCTGATTTAGAGGTGCAATCATGATGCACGTCGCCCAAACTAACCCCGCGTATTCCAGCTTCAACCCCGCTTTTGTTAAAGATATTGAAGCCGAATGGCAACAGCATCATGCTGAATCCGCGAATGGTGAAAACTATTTGCACCAGCAACAAGCCATTGCCAGCCGTTCACCTGCCAGCGACAAAGACGAAGACGGCTTGCGCTTCTCTGCGATGTTGGCAGCGTCAAAATGCAAACAGCTTGCACCAGAGGGAACACCACTAAAACGCGCATTCGACTACCTGAAAAGCCGTAATATCGCCCCGCCAATCGTTTCTAAGCAGACAATCCGTCACGATGGCACAACGGGCGAAAAAGCCGTTACCGAAGGCATTAGAGCGCGTCTCTGTTCTGAAAAATGGTGGTTGCGTAAATTGCGCAATCAACAGGCGCAACAACAGGAATTGCAGGCTATCCGCTTAGGCTTTGTGAATGCTGGAAAGCAAGTTTATATCAGCAATCACTCACTGAGCCGCGCTTTGATGCGTCAAGAGCGTAATCGTGAATGGCTAGAATCCTGCGATCTAATTGACGTGGATACCGGCGAAGTCATGCCCATGATGCAAGCCGTTGATGCTGGCATATCCAACCCTAACAACCGTCGCAACGAAATGATGTTACGCATCAGCGATGGCGAAAAGTTCTTTGCAGCACAAGGCAAAATCGCCCTATTCCTTACCCTGACTGCACCATCAAAGTTCCATCAATTCACCCGTAAAGCGGGTTACATCAAAACCGATTCAATGGGCGTTAAGCACACGATCGGCGGTCAAATTGTCCAGAATCCGAAGTATCAAGAGGTGATTGAATGGCGGCGTGGTCGGGGCAAATCCGCCACCATTGAAAACCGCATCAATACCCCGCGTTTGGGGCATGAATGGCTATCAGTGAGTTGGGCAAGGTTACGCGCTGCACTCAAACACAAGGCGATTCAGTGCGATTTTATGCGCGTTACTGAGCCTCACCATGATGGTGCTACACATTGGCATTGCATCGCCTTTGTTGCTGAATCCAGCGTGCCAGCATTCACCAAACTGCTATGGTCAAAATGGTTGCGTGAAGATGCAGACGAAGCGGGCGCAAAGAAATACCGTGTTGACATCGTGCGAATTGACCCGAAAAAAGGACGGGCAGCGTCTTACATTGCAAAATACATTTCAAAGAACATCGACGGCGCATCTGTTACCGAAGACTTTGAAAGTGGGCTTGATGCGGCTGAATCCTCAGCACGGGTTCACGCATGGCGAACAACACACGTTATCCGTGCGTTTCAATTCTCCCGTGGATTCGGTCAAGTGGGCATCTGGCGCGAACTACGGCGCATCAAAGACGGTCAAGACGGCATTGTAGAACTAGCGCGTGTTGCTGCTGACCATTCCGACTATCTGGCATTCCTCACAATCCAATCACAAAAGGCATTACAGCCACTTTCCACAATCAGGATAGACAACCCTAAGCCCAACCTTTACGGCGAAATCACAAGCCGCGTAATCGGTCTGGAATACGCACCTGATTCTATCGAAGTCATCACGCACACCCATACATGGGAAGTCGTTCGACGTGTTGAAGAATCAGAGAGTGATGATGTTGACCGCTTTGAATTTCTGGCAATCGCTGAAAATTCGCCCCTTGGAGTTCTGGAAAATAATTGTAGATATGAGGTGGCAGCATGAACCAGCAGCACATCGTCATGAACTCCAACGCTCAAAAGTGGCTAACCCGCAACTGGAAAGCCGCATTAAAGGATGATTCTGAATACCAATGGAATCACCTAGAAAATGCCCTGAATATCCTTGAAGTATGCGCACCGACCGACGAAGAGCGGCGCGAATATGCCTTTTTGGGACATCTGGCATTAACTCACTTGTTACGTGTCGGGAGGGGCGAAGCATGAGCAACCCACTCTTGACCGCCTCACAGAATGCGGAACTGGCAGCGATTCGCAACGCGGGCGCTATCCGCACCACCGACAACGGTATCGACTGGCGCGTTATCCATGCCCTGATACCGTGGTTCTCTGCCTTCGTGGCGTGGTTGTGGTGGGCATTCTTCCTGCTAATCCCGTCGGTATTCGGCCTGCACTATGCAGGGATGATGCCAGCGATGAATAACGCGGCTTACACCATGATGGGGCTGACTTTGTGTCTAGCGGCAACTATCGCGGCGCAATCACAGCACGGCGTAAGAGCAATTGCCTTTACGTTCTCAGTTCTCCTTCTCGCTTACTGGTTTTGAGGTAAACAATCATGAACAACAAAAAACCCTTTAATGCAGGTCTGGCTTATGCCGAATACAAGCAACGTCAACTTGCTTACATCATCGCGGCTATCACTGCCTACCTAATGTCGGCTTACTTCGTGGTGGGCTACTTTGCCGGTCATCTGCGAATCATGGAATGGGACGGTTCCCAATGGGCGCAAGCTATCCCCTCTTTGGGGCTGGTAGCGGTCATGACTGCCTATCAGTTCTTTCTGTACTCGCAGGGCGATACCGAAGGCGGCAAAAAGGCCACCATCATTGCTGTGTGTGTAGCGGTCGGGTTCTCCCTGCTATCGGAGATCGGACAAGGCATGGAACGGGACGCTATCCGCATGGAAACCAAAAGCCAAGAATCCCCAACCTACAAAGCGGTGATTGCAGCCATTGGTGGAGCCACGACTGGAAGCTACAACCCCTACTCTGCTGACCTGCAAAACGCTGAAATGAAACTGGCGCAATGCGAGGAACGTCTATCCCGTGGAAAGGAAAAACATTGTGAAGGTGCTAAAGCGCGTGTTGAAGCCGTAAACAAAATGATTGCCAACGGAAACGCAAGCAATCAGGCCAAAGCTATTGCACTCGCTGGCACGGCTAAAACGATGGAACGTGATGAAAACAACTATCACCCATTGGTAAACTTCATTCGTGAGGTGTTTGGAGCGGGCGGAACTGTTGCCAGCTTTCTTTTAAGCCTGACATTGATAAGCTTCTTTGAATATGCGTTTCACTATTTGGGCGGTCAATTCGCACAATCCAGAGAATACCTGATGGCACATGGTTACGACGTGACCCGCAAATTACGCCAACCACCGCGCAAACATGACGGCAGTGTTACCACCTACAGCAACGCCAACGAAACCGCCCCACTGTCGGCCTTTACCAATGGCGCGAACTCTGCCCGTCAAACCGTGGGCGAATATGCCCAAAAAGTCGAAGCCGGGTTAAAAGCCTCACCTGAGGTTATCGCCACCGAATACGCACGCGCAAACTACGCACATAATCAAATGATGGGCGATGTTCAAAACGTAGCGGGCAAAGTTGGCGACAAACTGGACGAACTAGCGGGTAAACCCGATCAGGACGTTATGAACGAAATGCTGAAATCAATCAGGACGCAATTGCTGAATAGTGAGTTAGAACCCACTGTTAAAGCACTCTACCCTGCTATTGAGAAAACCCTGCACGACGCTGGCTATGAAACGCCTAAGAAAACTGTCATGAAGTTGGCAGAAAATTTACTGATGCATTTGTCCACCAAAGACAATGTTCTAGTGAAACGCGGCAATGAATACCAATTGGCTGAACGGTGGGCTAGTGATGCGCCATTTATTAAAGAGTCTAGCGGCTTTAAGCAATCGCCAGAACAACGCGCCACCGTGCAACGCTTATATGAAGAGCAATTGGCAGAACATGAACGCGCTACACATTCCGGCTTATCTGGTGAAAATACTATTAAGTATTTAGCGCCAAAAGAAACGGACTCACCTTCCCCAACATCCAGCGTAAACGTTCCGCGTTTGTCCGTAGAGGAAACGGTGAAGCGCATCCATGCCAACGTAAAGCAATCAGGCGCGAACTCACCAGAAGCGATTCAGGCGGCGGTGTTTGATGCTTATGCAGGCATGGCAAACCCCGCCCCGCTGAACGATGTCATCCTTGAGCGCATCGCGGAAAAAATCATTCCAACCAATGAACGCGCTCATTCAACCAATGAACGTACTGTCTGCAATGAACCTACTCATTCAACCAATGAACGCGCTCATTCGCATGATGCGGAAAAAGAGCTACTGGAAGCAATGAAGGATGCTCAAAGCAAGATCGAAGCCGACATTCTGAAAGAGGGCTACGGGCTGTATGAACAATGGAAAGCCGCGATTCTGTCAGGTGAAACAAAACTGACTACCCGCGATGGACGTTCATTCGTTAACGCTCATTTGTGCCAAGGCAAAAAACGCACGATCACCCCCGAAGGAATGAACGCGCTCATTGTCATCTGGCAAGCACGGGCGGCAAAAGAGGGCGTATTGCTGCTGAATCCTCGATACACCGGAAAACCGCCTTTTCCTAAATACCTGTTAGCGTAACCCGCGATTCATTCACCAAGAGCCGGACTAGTTCCGGCTTTTTGCATTTGTGGCATGATGCGCGGCTTCAATACAAACCTAAGGTGATGCGATGTATCAGGATTGGAAGCAATGGGGGCGTGCAGTATTCGCACTGCTAACCCTGTTATTGGTGAGTTGGCTAATCGACGCAAAACAGCTTGTTCAATTGGCTAACTGGCAATTCATGAATGATCTTCCTGAATGGCTAGGCTGGTTGCAAGTATCGCTCTTTACCATTGCAGCGGGTTTGATATTTCCGAAGGCGAAACACTTTGAAGAATGGGGTAGTGACTGGTATCAATTCATGATCGGCGGATTCGTCTGGGGTATCGCCTTGTTTATGTCACTGTGGCGATAGGGGGAGAGGGTTGTCCAATCCTAGCAAACAAATTGCGTGACTAAACCCGTGACTAAGAAAGCCGTAAAAATAGCCAAAAACAAAAAGGGTTGCATCCGTTAAGATACAACCCTTTGAATTTGTTGGTGGCTACACCTAGATTCGAACTAGGGACCCCATCATTATGAGTGATGTGCTCTAACCAACTGAGCTATGTAGCCGTAGAGGCGCAAATATTAACGACAGTAGAACGAACTGTCAATCCCCTTTTCAAGGAAAATACCGCCAACCTTAGAAAATAGCCATCAGGCGCAATCCCAGCACAAATACCAATGCCGCCATCAAGCCCGTCACCGCACCTTTAATAAACACGCTTTGCGCCCCCGCTGCATACTTGACCACGCTTTTATCCAATTTATCCACTTGGCGATCGCGCTGGGCAATGATCAAATCACGCTGATGCAAAGATTCATCACGGTTCTGCAATTGCTGGAGATGCTCTTTCAACGCATTCTCCAGATGCTGAATCCGCAAGGTCAATTCCTGAAGGCGTTCATCCCGACGACGAATGTGTGCTTCCTTAGCAATAATCGTCTGATCACGCTCATGCAGGCTGCTATCACGCTTATTGAGCTGATCATCCCGCGCTTGAAGCTGCGCATCACGTAACCCCAGCGTAATATGGCGTTCATGCAAGCTGCTATCACGCTCCGCCACCGTGGCATCACGCAAGTGAATCTGCTGATCCCGCGCTTGCAGTGCCTCCTCTTTGAGCTGAAGGTGCAAATCACGCTGTTCAAGCTGTGCATCACGCTCCGCCACTGTTGCATCACGTTCGGCAATCGTTTCTTCGCGTTCTGACAAAAATTCGTCGCGATCCTGCACGGTTTGATCACGCAACTGTAACTGCACATCGCGCTCCGCAATGCTTTGATCACGTAGGTGCACATCCAATTGCAAGTGACGCACTTGCTCATCCCGTGCCGAAATTTCGGTATCTCGCGCTTGCAAACTGGTATCGCGCTCGGTAATGAACTCGCCCAACGTTTGGATGTGCAAATCACGTTCATGCAGCGAGGTATCGCGCTGAAGAATACTCTGATCACGCTCGGTAAGCTGGAAATCACGCTCCCGCACTGTATCGTCACGCTGCTGAATCGCCGCATTGCGCTCCGTCAACAACGAATCACGCGCATGAATGGTTTCATCGCGTTCCTGCATCTGCGTGTTTAACTGGGAAACGTGCGCATCACGTTGCTTAATGCCGTGGTCGCGTTCGCCGATGGTGACATCACGGCTTTGCAACTGGGCATCACGCAACTGCAACTGCTTATCGCGCTCGCGCAATTGCAAATCTTGCCCACTGATACGCGTATCACGATCACGCAGCGAAATATCGCGCTCCTTGACGCGTCGATCACGCTCGGTGATTTGCACATCACGCTCTTCCACCGTGCGATCACGGCTCGATAAACGTGTATCACGGTCACGCAAATCGTCGTCTGCTTTATTAATACGCTCATCACGCATCGCCAATTGGCGATCACGTTCCGTGAGATTGGCATCACGTTCCTGCAAATGGTCTTCGAGTTCACGAATCGTTTGCAAGAAATCCAGCCCTTGCTGGTCACGAGCGCGAATCGCCTCCTCGCGCAAGCGCAATTCGTCATCGCGCTCACCAATGGTACGGTCACGTTCGCTCAGTTCGCGGTCACGTTGACTCAGCGTGGTATCGCGTTTTTCGACTTGCTGCTGTTGAATGCCAATGCGCTGGTCGCGCTCTTGCAACAAACTCGCTTTTTCCTTGAGCAATACTTCCCGTGTTTGAATTTGCTGATCACGCTCCGCAATGGTGCGATCACGGGATTGCAAATGCTGGTTGGCAAGGTCGATATGCCCATCACGCGCCGCCAGTTGACGATCCCGTTCCGACACATGGTTATCACGGTCGCTGAGATGCTTATCACGTTCCTTGAGCATTTTTTCCTGCTCAAGTGTCTGGCGGGTGCGTTCCTGCAACAGTGTTTCGCGATCCACCAACTGCTGGTCTTTCTTGATAATGCTGTCATCACGGCTTTGCAGCAGCTTATCTTTGCTTTGGATGGCTTGATCGATGCGGGATAAGGAACGGTCTTTATCTTCCAAACTGCGGTCACGCATTTGGATTTGCAGCTCTTTTTCCTGAAGCAGCTTTTCGTAGTGAGCGAGGTTTTGTTCTAGACTGCTCAAGCGGGATTCGCGGTCACTCAACATAGTATCGCGCTGTTGTACCGCACGATCTCTGGCAATCACCCCTTCGTCGCGGGTGCGCAGGGTTTTTTCTTTGTCTTCCAACAACTGGTTTTGCTGAGTCAAAAGCTTTTCTTTTTCGCCCAGCAAACGTGCCAAGGTTTCCATGCGCTTGTCGCGTTCATCAATGCGGGCATCGCGTACTCGAATATGACCATCCTTTTCCAGCAGCAACCCCGACATTTCCTGCAAACGCCTATCGCGTTCAACCAAACGCAACGCTAATTCATCGACACTGACTTTCAACGCTTGCTTATCATTGAGGGTGAGATAAACATTGGAATCCAGCTTTTTGAAAATGTCGAGATCCTTTTCTTCCAGTTTCATACACTCGTTCCTGAACACTACTAGCCTGAAGCACGCGCAGAAATCGCCTCTTCAGTACGCAAACCCGTTGGGAAATTGCCTAGATTCTGGCATAAATAATAATGTTTCGCCACGTTACTTTTCAGGGTAACGATGCCACCCGTGATTCTGTACCTCGCGCCATTGGCGTAAGCGCAAGTTCTCACCCGTCGCCGGAAAATCCAAACGCAATTCACCCGTTGCTGTCGTGTTCAATAATTTTATATCGCGAGCAATATAACGCTCCACCACACTTGGGTGCGGATGGTGAAAACGGTTACGATAACCGCTGGTCACTATCCCCAGCGTCGGTGCAACCGCGTTAATAAATGCCGGGCTAGAAGAAGTCTTGCTACCGTGATGGGGCAGCAATAACACTTCCGCCGCCACATCATCCCCTGATTTGCTCAACCAATGCTCAGCTGGACGCTCAATATCCGCCGTCAATAAAGCGCTGTGATAAGCATTTGCTATTTTTAAAACGCAGGAACGGTTATTCTCCTGCTGATCAGAAAAATCCATACTAGGGTGCAATACGCTGAATTTCACCCCATCCCACAGCCATGACTGACCCGCTTCGCATAAATTCGAATGATGGCTCGGCAACGTATCGCGGCTACTCACCCATAGCGTATCCACTGGCAACGCCGCCAAGAGTGCTTCTGCCCCACCACTGTGGTCATTATCCGCATGAGAAACCATCAACGTGTCGATATGCGTAATGCCTTGCCCACGCAACCACGGCAAAACCACCAATTCCCCCGTATCAAAGCTATCCGATACTTTTGGTCCCGTATCAAATACCAAGGTATGGTTCGCCGTTTGCACCACGCTTGCCAAGCCCTGCCCCACATCCAACACACTCAAGCGAAACGCCCCCTCAGCCACCTTAGGCGGCTGGTACAACAACAAAGGCAACATCAACAATGCCCCCAACCAGCGCCCCACCATCCCGCGTGGCAACCACAGCAACACAAAACCCAAGCCTGCTAACACCAACCACGGCAACGGCAGCAACGACACATACACCGCCGCAAATGGCAACGTCGCCAGCCACGCCAACACCCACATCAAGCCATCCAACAATCCCGCCGCCAACCACCAGAACCAAGCCGCCCCTGTTGACCACCACCCTGCCAAGACCATCCCCAGCAAGACTAGCGGTGTCACCACAAACGTTACCAGCGGAATCGCCAGCATATTAGCCACAGGCGAACTCAACGACACCATCCCGAAAAAACCCGCCGCCAGCGGAATCGTCCCCAATGACAACACCCACTGCATCCACACCACTGCCGACTTACCCACCTTACGTTGCCGCATTCCCAGAAACACCAGCAGCGCCACCGTCACAAACGACAGCCAAAACCCCACGGATAGACTCGCTAACGGGTCAAGCAGCAACACCAGTAACAACGCCATAGTCAGCGTCACACTGAACGGCACTTGCCGCCGCCACACCAAGCCCGCCAACATCACCAGCAACATAATCAGCGTGCGCTGCGTGGGAATATTAAACCCCGCCAGCAACGCATACCCCGTTGCCAATACTCCACCCGACAACCCTGCCGCAATGCGCAACGGCAACCACAAATACAACACCGGAAACAGCCGCCAGATACCCCACACCGGCAGAATCCCCAAACCCGCCACCATCGTGATGTGCAGCCCCGAAATTGCCAGCAAATGAATCGTGCCCGTATTGCGCAAGATTGCCCACTGATCCTGAGCAATGGCTTCGGTATACGCCACCGCCAAGCCCTGCACCAAACCGATCATGGCAGAACCCTGCAACGTTGTTGCGATCTGTTCTTTGATATGTTGGCGTAGATTATTCGGCAACCACCACGCAGCAGCAGTGAGGCACTGATTATCCACCGACTGGCGCACATAACCACTGCCACCAATACGTTGCGCAAACAACCATTGTTCGTAGTCAAAACCGTTGGGATTCATGAAACCATTCGGACGCTTGCCACGCACCAACAATTGCCAGCGCTCACCTGCCCGCATCGCAGGCAACGGCTCGTCATACCACGCCATGCGCAAGCGTCCGCTGTACGTGGGCGTATCCGCCTCCAGCACAAAATGTAAACCATCCAACCGATATTCCGGCACATCCGCAATAGTACCCGTGAGCAGTATGTCCTCGCCTTCCCATGCGGCAGGTAACCAGTCGCTCCGCACTTGCTGCGCCGTCCACAACGCGTAACTACTACCCAGTAATACGCCAAGAAAAACCGTCGCCAGCCGCCAGCGCCGATATGCCACTAGCAAACCGATGCCACCCAATACGCACAACATTCCGCCCCAAAAGAGCGTATCCAGCACAGGCAGGCGCGGCAACACCCACAGCACCAACGTGCCGACAAAAAAACTCACTGAAAAGGTGCGCATTAGGAGGAAACCATAGATACTATTGCCTTCTTATTGTTCTGATATTGGACTTCATGCCACGCAAGTTTTTACGGAAATGGTCGCCAGACCCCGCCAAACTCAAGGAACACAAGCACCTCCAATTTTTGGGGGATACCTTGCATCTACCTTGCCTGTGGCATTTGAATCGGCGTAATGTGGCAACCGCGTTTGCTATCGGGCTGTTCAGCATGTGGCTGCCCATCCCATTTCAAGCCGTCTTAGCGGCGTTACTCGCTGTTTTTTTTCGCGCCAATTTGCCGATTGCGGTGGTTTTGGTATTCGTCACTAACCCCGTGACCACACCGCCCATGCTGTACGCCGCCTACTTATTAGGCACAGCCATTCTCGGTGCTCCAACGGCAGGTTTTAACTTTGAACCCAGTTTGGATTGGTTAATGAATGGCTTGATCCTAATCTGGAAACCCTTTTTGCTGGGTATCTTTATGATGGCAACCTTGTCAGGCATAGCAGGCTATTACGGCGTACACCTGTTATGGCGTTTACATTTGCTGCGACGCATCAAAGAGCGCCGTGCTGCCCGTAAGTCAAGCCGCCCCTAACACCCCATCCGTCAGCCGATACACCGTATCCATTTTCGCCGCCAATTGCAGGTCATGCGTCACCACCACAAATGCCGTTCCCAAGGAATCGTTCAAACTCTGCATCAAGTTAAACACATTGTCAGCGGTATGATGGTCAAGGTTGCCCGTTGGCTCATCCGCCAACACCGCTTGTGGGCGGGATACCAAAGCGCGGGCAATAGCGGCACGTTGACGTTCCCCACCGGAAAGCTGCGCGGGTTTATGATCCACACGTTCTTTCAAACCGACCTTTGTCAACATATCGACGGCTTGCGCACTGGCATCAGCCACTTTCACGCCACGAATCAGCAACGGCATTGCCACGTTTTCCAACGCCGTAAATTCCGGCAGCAAATGGTGAAACTGGTAAATAAAACCCATCGACTGGTTACGCAATGCACCCCGTTCAGTATCGGATAACTGATCCATGCGCTTGCCCAGCACCTCGACATGCCCAGAAGACGGCAAATCCAACCCACCCATTAAGTGCAGCAAGGTGCTTTTACCGCTACCGGAACTCCCCAAAATCGCGACTTTTTCACCGGCATGAATCTGCAAATCGACCCCGCGCAACACATGCACATCCAGCCGTCCCTCGGTGAAACGCTTGCTCAATTGTTGGCAGGAAATAATGACCTTACTCATAACGCAGCGCCTCCGCAGGCTGGACTTTGGACGCACGCCACGCAGGATACAGCGTCGCCAGAATAGACATAAACAGCGCACTCAAGGCAATTACAATGACATCGCCCGGATTCACGCGTGATTCGAGTTCGCTAATAAAATAAACATCGGCATTGATGAAATGAGTATCAAACAGACGTTCCAGAAACGGCACAATCACATCCAGATTAGTTGCCAGCAACAAGCCCAACACCACCCCAATCAAAGTACCGAACACCCCAATCAGCGTGCCTTGCACCATAAAAATCTTCATCACTCGCCCCGACGACAGCCCCAAGGTACGCAATATCGCAATATCGCCTTCCTTATCCGTCACCACCATCACCAACGTGGACACCAGATTAAACGCCGCCACGGCAATGATTAACATTAGGATAATGAACATTACCGACTTCTGCGCTTGAATCGCTTTAAACTGATTTTTGTTCAAATTCGTCCAATCGTTCGCCCACATATCCGGCCAAGTTTGCCCCATGCGTTGCAAAATCGTTTGCGCGGTTTGTGGTGCACGATACAAATCATCCAGCGTCATACGCAAGCCCGTGACATCTGCGCCTAAATTGAAGGTAGTAGCCGCATCTTCAAGATTCACGTAAGCCGAGGTGGTATCAAATTGCTGCATATCCACGCGGAAAATAGCCACAATCGTGAAACGTTGCAACGCAGGCATCTCTCCCGTTTCCAGTGAATTTTCGCTAGGGCTAACGAGGGTAAGCGCATCGCCGACATCGACTTTCAGCTCTTTCGCCATCGTCGCGCCAATCGCAATGTTGAAAGTACCCGCTTGCAGTTTTTGCATATCGCCTTTCACCACATGCTCAAACACTTTGCTCACCTGCCGCTCTTGATCGGGCAGGATACCTTGCAACACCGCAGCACGCGCTTCATCGCCCTGATTCAACATCGCGGGCTTTTCAATAAATGGCGAAACCGCTTTGACGTGCGGAAAATCCAGCAGCTCTTTCTGCACTTTTTGCCAGTCAGACACCGCCAAATCGTTTTCAGAAACCGTAATGTGCGCCAACATACCCATAATACGTTCGCGCATGGTTTGCTCGAAACCGTTCATGACGGAAAGCACCGTGATTAGCACCAACACGCCAATCGCAATCCCGATCATCGACGCAAGCGAGATAAACGAGATGAAATGCTTATCACGCCGCGCACGGGTATAGCGCAAGCCGACAAACAGCTCCATCGGTTGAAACATATTACTCATAGCGCAAGGACTCCGCAGGCTGGATTTGTGAGGCACGCCACGCCGGATAAATCGTCGCCAATACCGACGCAATCAGCGAGGCAACACCAATCCAAATCACATTGCTCCAACGCAAATCGGAAGGAATTTCACTGATGTAGAACACGTCAGCCGAGAAAATCTTAAACCCGAACAGGTTTTCCAAAAACGGAATCACCGTGCCAATATTCAGCGACAGCCACACGCCTAACGCCACACCAACGATTGTGCCGAAAATGCCGATAATGCTGCCTTGAATCATAAAGATGCGCAGGATACGGTTCGCATCCATCCCAAACGTGCGCAAAATGGCAATATCCGCCGCCTTGTCATTCACGGTCATCACCAACGATGCCACCAGATTGAACAACGCCACCAATACCACCAAGCCAAGAATCAAGCTCATGGCAATGCGCTCGGTTTTGACCGCACGGAAAAAGCTACCGTGTTCCTGACTCCAATCCACCACCGCAAAGTCTTTGCCGAGTTTGGCTTGTAAGTCGTACCCAACAGCTTGCGCGGCAAACATATCATCCAGCTTCAAACGCACACCGCCCACATTCTCACCCAGCCGGAACAGCCGCGACGCATCGCCCAACTCAATAAAGCCGGTCATGCCGTCGTATTCGGGATGCCCAATCTGATAAATGCCGACCACGGTAAAACGTTTCAAGCGCGGCAAAACGCCTGCGGGCGTGACTTGCACCTGCGGCACGATTACCGTCACCTTGTCGCCAGGGATAACGCCGAGATTTGCAGCCACCTCCACACCCAGCACAATGCCGTATTCACGCGGTTTCAGATTGCTGAAACTGCCTTCCAGCATTTTGAAATTCACGTCGCTGACCTGACTTTGCCGCGCCGGATCAATGCCCTGCAACACCACGCCACGCATCAAATTGCCGTTGGTCAGCATGACTTGTTTTTGTACGTAAGGGGCTGCGCCGATGACGTGTTTTTCGGCTTTTAAGTCGTCCAATTTCGCCGTCCAATCCGAAAGCTGCCCATTTGTCCCCGAAACCGTGACATGGGCAACGACTCCCAGTATTTTGTCCCTGAGTTCCTTTTCAAACCCGTTCATGATCGACAAAACCGTGATCAGCACTGTGACCCCCAGCAGAATGCCGAGCATCGAAGCGAACGAAATGAACGAGATGAAACGGTTACGCCGCCGTGAATGCGTGTACCGCTGTCCGATGAATAATTCGAGTGGTGTAAACATGGGTGGCGATTGTACAGATGATGAGTGTCGTTTAATAGTGAAGTATCGGGAGATCAGACATGCGTTTGTCTAAATGGTTTAGTGCTTTATTGCTGGCTATCCCTTTTTTCGCCAGCGTCGCCTTTGCGGACTACCCCAACCGTGGCATGAGCATGAATAGCGTCAAAGCCCAGTATGGCGCACCACAATCGGTAAAGCAGTCGGCAAATCCGGTCAAAAAACGCTGGCCTAAAATTACCGTGTGGCATTATGGCACGTTTTCGGTGTATTTTGAGCGTAGTAAAGTGCTGCATACTGTGGTGCACTGATTTTTATACAGCTCGTCTGCTTATTTTGCGCCCCCGTAACCAACGTGCTATTGGTTAGCGGATAAACACGCACAATAATCGGGGGCTTCCGTGACAAATCATTCACCAACCATGCAGCTTGTCATGCGTGGCATTGTTCTATTGTGGGCACTGGCAAGCCCAGCCAGTCATGCAGGTAATTTAGACCCACTCGCCCCCAACGAAATGGCGCGTGCCGCCAGCCAAGCTACCTTAAGTGCCACACCTACTACCACCTCAACCCGCCGCCAAGCCAGCACCACCAGCACCGCCCCCGCTAATGAAGTGCTATTAATCGAACGCCACATCAACAACAAGGGCAACACAGAGCGGTTAGCGGACGTATACACCTATGATTACCACACCAATCAAACCATCATTACTGTGGTGAATCTCGACACCAATACCACGCTTGCCAAGCACTACCAGCAAAACGTGCAATTGCCGCTCACCGACAAAGAACTCAAACGCGCTGCCGAACTGATTTTTAACGATGATGAGCAACGCCCCCTGCTCAACGCCGAATTCAAGCGCATCACGGGCAAAACCCTCAGCGACCCCAAACAATTGCACGTCAAAGCCTTCGTGTTCCACGCCTCCAGTTTGCCGGAACAACTTAATGCAGCCTCGCAAGAGTGCGGCGTGCAACGTTGCGCCCAAGTACTGCTCTACACCGTCGATTCCGTGGTATTTGAAGTCAGCCCTATCGTCAACCTATCTGCCAACGTTGTGACCCAGAACATTGGTTTTTAAGGAATCCCACCATGAAATACCGTTCAACAACGTTATGCCTACTCGCTATCTTGACGCTATGGCAAGCAGCCGCTCATGCCACCCCCGACGACACTTGCAACGGGCAATCCTTTAGCAAAACCTTCGCATCGGGCGCGAAATGGCGCTTATGCTGGGCAAGCCAACCCGCTGAAGGCATTGTTCTTTCGCAAATTCACTACCAAGCCCCCCATCAACCAGAACGGCGCATCCTCGGTCAAGCCTCGCTCTCGCAACTTGAAACCGCTTTCGATGACGGTTCAGTGACACCCTTATTTCTGAGCACTGAAGCAGGCTTTGGTGGCAATAATCTGCAAACCCTCACCGCGCAAGATTGCAGCAACGGCACACTCCACGCCGCTGAGGGACGCAATGTCTTGTGCGAAACCACCCGTGACAGCGGCTATTCCTACAAATACGTCACGCAACGCCAAGGGCAATTATTGGAACTTGCCAGCCACTCGCAAATCGGCGCACGCAACTACAGCCTACGCTGGCGTTTTTACGAAAACGGCACGCTTGAACCCAGCCTCGGTTTGAGCGGGGAATTGCCTATTGTCGATGCCACCGACTCCGCCTACGGTTGGGCAGTCATGCAAAGCGGCAAGATTGCCACGGGTTTCACCGATCATGCCCTGTGGCGGCTGGATTTCGACCTTGATACCACGCCTGCCAATGATGTCGTCGAAGAAATTACCAGCACACCCACCGCCGACCGTATCCGCAAAACCAAAGCGATCACCACGCTGGATACCGAAACCGGACGCAGCTTCGACCCTGACATCAAACGCTTCTGGCGAATACGTGATGGCGTGCTCACCAATGGCAGCGTCGGGCAACTCTCCTATGAACTTGTGCCGAATCGCTATGATCACAGCCGCGCCAATAGCAGCAACGAAGATTGTCTGGCGCATGATGTGTTTTTCACCCGTTACAAGGCTTGCGAACAACACGCCGCGCACAACGCCACCACCGATTGCGGTGCTAATGTCAGCCAATTCGCCAACGGGGAAAGCCTCGACCAGCAAGACGTAGTGGTGTGGTACAAACAAAGCTACCACCACCTGCCCCGCAGCGAAGACAGTAACCGTATTGGCACTGTCTGGAGCAGTTTCCAATTACTGCCGCGTGATTGGCACGCGACCAATCCCTTCTGAGCAGCCCTACCATGAACATCAGCTATTACCTTTACGCTATTCTGCTTTGCAGCGGCTTTATTCCTAGCTTGCAAGCGGCGGAATTTTGTGACGATGCGTATTACGTCGATACCACATTACCCAACCAAGCCCGCTGGGATATGTGTTGGGAACACCGCGCCCGCGAAGGCGTTCTCTTGCACCACATCCATTACACCCCCGCCAACGGCACGCGTCGCATGGTGTTGTATCAAGCAGCAGTGGCACAAATCCACGTCCCCTACGACAACAATAGCTCACGCTTTCATGACGTGACCGATTATGGCTTAGGTGATAAATACATCAGCGCGTTAAAGCCCGAAGAATGCATCAGCGGCAAACTGTTGAATTATTTCGGCAAAAATATTCTCTGCCAGCAAGTGCAACCCCGCGATGATGCCTACAGCGTGGACAATGAACGTCAGCAAGGCGATGCCCTCAGCCTGTTCAGCGTGTCGGTGATCGGCTCGTATAACTACATTCCTGAATGGCGTTTTTTCGATGACGGGACGATTCAACCGGGCATGGGCGCGACGGGCGCATTACAGCGGTTCGGTTACAACAGCCTGATGCCGCACGGCTGGCCGTTGACCGACTACAAAGTAGGCATTGCACACTTGCACAATTTCTTTTGGAAACTCGACTTTGAGCTGGGCGGCACGCCTAACGATGATGCGGTGGAAGAAATTAATTACACCCAAAGCGATGGTAAAACCTTACGCAACAATACCCGTTTTACGACCGAAGCGGCGCGTTCGGTTGACCCTGTGCAATTGCGTTCATGGCGAATCTTGGATACACAACTGACGAATAGCAAAAACCTGCCGATTTCTTACGACATCCAATTGCCGGAATCAGGGCAGCGCGACGCAGGTCCTAGCTTTGAGCCGTTCACTGAGCACGATATTTACATTACCAAGCAAAAAAGCTGCGAGTTGTTTGCTTCCCACAACCCCAGCACCAATGGCTGTGCCGAAGACTTGAGTACCTTTGCCAATGGCGAAAACATTGAGGGGCAAGACGTGGTGGTGTGGGCATCGACGACGTTTTACCACATGCCGCGTGCCGAAGACGCGCCGCGTATGGATGCGCATTGGTCGCACATTAGCCTGATTCCGCGTGACTGGCATGACAAAAATCCGTTGAGTGATAGCGCTGAAACGGCGGCGAAAACTAGCACGCCACCGCCCGTGCCCCCCACGCCGCCCGTCGTACCTGTGGAAGTTGTGAACACTGCCACGTTCTTGGGGAAAGGTTGGCTGTATCCGCGTCATTTCAATATCCCGTTGATTATGCGCAGTTTGCAGCTAGCGTGGGCAGCAGAGCGTTTCAAACCCTTTACGAAGTCGCCCTAACCCGCTATTTTGAAGCACATTCAGAACAAGCCCGACGAGAATAATGAGCAACAACACCTACAATGCCTCTTCCATCGAAGTCCTCACCGGACTCGACCCCGTGCGTAAACGCCCCGGCATGTACACCGACACCACGCGCCCCAACCACCTTGCGCAAGAAGTCATCGACAATAGCGTAGACGAAGCCCTCGCCGGACACGCCAACCAGATCGACGTAACCCTGCACGCCGACGGATCAGTTTCTGTCACCGACAACGGGCGCGGAATGCCGGTCGACATCCACCCCGAACAAGGCAAACCGGGGATCGAAGTCATCCTCTGCACCCTGCACGCAGGCGGCAAATTTTCCGACCAAAACTACCAATTCTCCGGCGGCTTACACGGTGTCGGCGTATCGGTGGTCAACGCCCTGTCGCGCAAGCTCGAAGTCACCATCAAGCGCAATAGCCAGCTTTACCGCATGACGTTTGCCGATGGCAACAAAGCCAGCGAACTCGAAGTGATCGGCAAAGCAGGCAAGCGCGAAACCGGCACAACCGTACATTTCTGGCCGGATGGCAAATACTTCGACACCGTAAAATTCGGCGTTAAAGCCCTCAAGCACAATTTGCGGGCAAAAGCCGTTCTCTGCCCCGGCTTACGCATCCGTTTTACCGACGCATCGACCGCCGAACCCGAAGTGACCGAATGGTATTACCAAAGCGGCTTGCGCGATTACCTCAACGAAGCTATCAGCGAATTCATCACCCTGCCCGAAGACCCGTTCACCGGCTCACTCACCGCGCCGCGTGAAACACTCGATTGGGCATTACTGTGGCTACCCGAAGGCGGCACAGCCATCCAAGAAAGCTACGTTAACCTGATTCCGACCGTGCAAGGCGGCACGCACGTCAACGGTTTGCGCACGGGTGTCACCGATGCCTTGCGCGAATACTGCGAATTCCGCAACCTATTGCCACGCGGTATGAAACTCACCCCCGATGACGTGTGGGAAAATATCGCCTTCGTGCTGTCGTTCAAGATGCAAGACCCGCAATTTGCAGGGCAAACCAAAGAACGCCTGTCCTCCCGCGAAGCGGCGAGTTTTATCAGCGGCGCAATCAAAGATGCGTTCAGCCTCTACCTCAATAACAACACCGTGATCGGCGAACAACTCGCGCAATTAGCGATCAATAACGCTACCAAACGCCAGAAAGCCAGCAAAAAAGTCATCCGCAAGCGCGTCACCGCAGGCCCCGCCCTCCCCGGCAAACTCGCGGATTGTTCCTCGCAAGACACCACCCGCACCGAATTGTTTTTGGTAGAAGGCGATTCCGCAGGCGGTTCAGCCAAGCAAGCGCGTGACCGCGAATTCCAAGCCATCATGCCGTTGCGCGGTAAAATCTTGAATACGTGGGAAGTCGATTCCGAACAAGTGCTGGGTTCGCAAGAGGTACACGACATTTCCGTGGCGATTGGCGTAGAACCCGGCAATGTCGATTTGAGCCAGTTGCGCTACGGCAAAGTGTGCATTCTCGCCGATGCGGATTCGGATGGGGCGCACATTGCCACCTTGCTTTGTGCCTTATTTGTCAAACACTTCCGCCCCTTAGTTAAAGCGGGTCATGTGTTTGTGGCAATGCCGCCGCTGTACCGCATCGACATTGGTAAGGAAGTCTATTACGCGCTGGATGAAGCTGAAAAGCAGGCACGTCTCGACATTATCGCCGCCGAAAAGAAACGCGGCACAGTCGCCGTTACCCGCTTCAAAGGTCTGGGCGAAATGAACCCGTTGCAATTGCGCGAAACCACCATTGCCCCCGATACGCGCCGTTTGGTGAAACTCAGCCTCGACGACACCGACGCAGCCGATCTGATGATGGATATGTTGCTGGCAAAGAAACGCGCTGGCGACCGCAAGCAGTGGCTTGAAACCAAAGGCAATTTGGCAAGCGTATGATGGATTCCGCTCAACTCACTGCGCATTTGTACCTGCTGCATTCCAGCTTTCGCCATTACGTCGGGCGCGATTTGGCGGAGTTGAAGTGGCAAGGCGAAAATACCGCACTCGCGCTGGATACTGCGCCGTTTGTGCTGTTATCGCACAATACCGACGCTGACCCGATCTTCACTTACGGCAATCAGAAAGCGTTGGAAGTATTTGAAATGGATTGGGAAACACTGACGCAGTTACCCTCACGCTATTCCGCTGAAGCCTTGGTACGTGAAGAGCGCGAACACTTGCTGCAAACGGTCGCCCGCCAAGGTTACATCGACGATTACGCGGGAGTACGCATTTCCAGCAGCGGGCGGCGTTTTTTGATTCGCCAAGCGATTGTGTGGAACTTGCGGGATGCACATGGCAACTACGCGGGGCAAGCCGCTTACTTCGATCAGTGGGAATATCTGCCCGAAAATCACTAGAACAGGCTATAGTCAGGGAAGCGAATAATCATCTAAGCTGAACTTCATCAGTACAGGGCAACCCGCCAGACGGCGGATAAGGAGACGTTACATGCCTAACACAATCGAACAGCAAATCAATGCTGATCTTGCTGCCTTTGCACAAGACCCCAAAACCTTCATGAACCGTCAACCGCCAAAAACGGATGCCGCAGGCAACCCCGTGCGCGGTATGACGCTGTTTTCACAAGCTGACATTGACAGCCTGGACTACATTGACGCACGCGATACGCAGCGGATGCACGTCTTACAACCCGGCAGTGGTGAAGCCTCAACGCGGGCAGCGATTGCTTCCAACGATAAACCCGCTAACCTCGTGGATGCGCTGACGTACAGCAAGCTCAGTGATATGGAAACGGCAGGGCTTAAAAAGAAATCCTTGGCGGAATCCCCGTGGTCAGACGATTACTGGGCGATTTATAAAGGAATTTTGGGCGCACGTTATGCCGACCCGAATTTCCCTAAATCCAGCGATTGGAAAAAGAATTTTGATTACGTGCGTAATGCACCGGCTGCGACGATTCTAGCCAGCGGCAATGCCACCAAAATCAACCAGCTTTCCCCGTCTGAAAAATACGATGCGCTGGTCGGCGATACCAATGAATCCCTGACCAAAAACATGTGGGCGGAAGGTAAATCCTATTACGACACCAATGGTTCGGTCGAAACGTGGATGGGTATCTGTCACGGCTGGGCACCCGCTGCGTATATGCTGGCGCGTCCGACCAAGAGCGTGACGCTGAAAACCCCTAGCGGCGTTGCCATCAAGTTTTACCCGTCTGACATTAAAGCATTGTCGTCGTTGCTGTGGGCAAACGCGGCGAGTGCGACACGCTTTATCGGTGGGCGTTGCAATGACAAAGATCCCGCTGCTGATGCCATCACGGGGCGCGTTAAATCGGCGGATTGCTTCGATACGAATCCCGGCTCATGGCATTTGGCTATCGTGAACCAGATTGGCGTGAGCAAGCGCAGCACGGTGCTGGACGTGACCTTCGATTACGAAGTCTGGAATCAGCCGCTCCACGCTTACGAATACCGCTATTTCAATCCGCAAAGTAATCAATACGCCAGCACCTTAGCCGGAGCAACCGTCACCAAAGCGGCGTACACCAACGATAAATTCAAGGCGTATCGCAGCACGCAAGCGCATTCGATGGTCGGTATCCGCATGGATGTTTCCTACGTGGTCGAAACCAATCCTAGCCAGCGTGAAAGCGACAGCGCGGCACAAGACGCGATTCAAAAAGTCACCTATTACTACGATCTGGAGCTGGATGCAGCGGGAACAGTGATCGGTGGCGAATGGTATACCAACAAGCACCCTGATTTCCTGTGGACACCGGGCAAGGGCTTACGCGCAAAAACGGCTTATGATGCGCAAGCGACCGGTACATGGGCGGCGGGTACGGCTGTACCGAGTGCGTGGCGCACCGCCGCGAAATCCGCTTCCACCCAGCAAGGCTCACCCTTAGCAGCAATTGTGGAGCAATTAATTAAGTTCGCGAATGGCACGCAAACGGCTTCCAGCCCGACAGCGGTTACACCTGCGCCGACTCCAACACCCACGCCAGTTACGCCGACACCCACTCCGACGCCTGTTACGCCTGCGCCGACACCCACCCCTACGCCAGCACCAACCGATTCATGGCTGAGTCGCACGCTGCGCCGCTGGTTTGGCTAAGGCGGCAGCCGCTCGCCGTTCTCGGAAGAATGCCTGTAATAACGCAGCGCATTCTTCCTGCAATACCCCACCTTGCACTGCCACGATTTTGTGATAATGACGCGGGTCTTGCAGCAGATTGAACGCACTGCCAGCCGCGCCAGTTTTGTGGTCATACGCACCGAAGACAACACGTTCGATACGGGCGTGTAGCATTGCGCCGACGCACATTAGGCACGGTTCAAGCGTGATGTAGAGCGTTGTATTCGGCAGGCGGTAATTTTCGGCAGCAATACCGGCGGCACGCATGGCAAGCATTTCGGCATGGGCGGAAGGGTCGTGCAACGTGATCGGCTGATTCCAGCCTTCGGCGAGGATTGCGCCGTCGCGAATGATGACAGCACCGACGGGAACTTCACCTTGTTGCCATGCGTTTTGGGCAAGGGTTAGGGCGTGGCGCATCCAGTGTTCGTCTGATGAGGTATGCATTGGCGAGTTACTCTATACAGTGGATTTACACCACCCACCCAACAAGCGCCCGACTTCTTCCAACAAAAGGCTAGCATGTTCAAAACGGCGCGTGTCTAGGAGTGTTAGGTCGTGACTGAGGCGTAAGTAAAAACGTAGCTGTTTGAGTTTTACGTCAGCCTGTTTGAGTGCGGTAGTTTGTTGCGCCTTGTCGGTTGCCTGATACAGGCATTCCATGAAATCCATCGCCGTCGTTTGCAGACGTTCGGTGACAACAAAACGTTGGTTGCGGGGGAACTTGACGGTTTGGGGGATCAGCCAGCGGATAAAATCGTAGCTTTTGGCAAATAAGGGGGATTCTTTCATGCAACTTTGCGCCCTCTTCCCGTTACCTTGCGCACGGGCACGGATTTGGCAAACAAATTACGCCGCAAACCCCACGTATCGGCGCGTTTCACATGTGCCACCCAACCCTGAATGCGCTGGTTCAAATCCTCATGGCTTAATTCACCCCGTGCATATTCACGGTAATAACGCTGTAAACGCCGTTGGAAATTCACCCCATTTTTGCGTTTGAGGCGGCGGTGATCGGTGTAAAGACGGAAACCGAGAAACGGAATGCCACTGGTGATGGGGTAAACCGTGCTGGATTTTTCATGCAGCGCAAGGCGTAAACCAAACAGGAATTCGCGGATAGCGGTTTTCCATTGCCACAATTGCGCTTTGCTATCGGCAAACAGCAGAAAATCATCAACGTAACGGACATAACCCCGACAACCCAGTTCGCGCTTCACAAACTGGTCAAGTTCGTTGAGGTAGACATTCGCCCAGAATTGGCTGGTGAGATTACCGATAGGCAGCCCACGCGGTCGGTTGACGGCGAACAGATCATCGCCGGGGAAATACACCATCTGGTATTCACCCGTGAGGATGCCTTCCCCGCTTTTGACAATTTGGCGCATCAGCCAACGGATTTTTTCGTCGGTGATTTTGCGGTAGAGCAGCGATTCCATCACCGCGTGGTCGATACTGGGGAAAAATTGGCGCAGGTCGCATTGCAGCACGTAGGGGTAGCGACGCATCAGGCGTTGAGCCTTGTCGATGGCGGCGTGTGTGCCTTTGCCCTTGCGGTTGGCGTAGGAGTCGCCTATGAAGGTGTTGTCGTAAATGGCTTCGGTGATGTTATGTAGGGCGTGATGTACCACACGATCACGGAACGGCGCGGCGGATACCAACCGTTTTTTGGGGTCACGGATGTAGAAGGAATAGTATTCGCCCGGTTGCCATGTTTGGTCGGTCAATTCACGTTGCAGGCGGATCAATTCATCGGCAAGGTTCATCTCAAAGCTGGCGGCAGCGGGGCAGCCACGCTTGCCCTTCGCGGCTTTTTGCCACGCTTCGTAAAGATTGCTGAATTCCAGCAACTGTGGATACAAATTATCGAATACCTTTGCCATAACTTTTGCGCGTCGCCGCTACGCGGCGTTCTTTGCGTAACTTCACCGTTATCTCACTTATTCTAGCAGCCTGCCAAGCTGAACGTTTTAGTATTCAGAAGAACAGGAATCAGAAACCAGCATACCAGTCCACAGCATCCCAGCATAGCCAGGGAGAACTCAACAACCTAACAACAACCGAAAACCCAGAATGGGGTCGCGATCGTCAGGATGAAGCCAGTCACGAACCGCGCACCGCACGCCGACGGAAGAATCGTCCCAAGAACCCCCGCGAATTATTCGCAAGGCATGTTCGTTCAGGTTATTTCGCTGTTTTTCCTGAACAGCCCACTGATCATAGGTGAAATCTGGTGAACCGCTTTTTTTACCCCACTGACTGCTTGTCCACTCCCAAACGTTACCTGTCAAATCATACAGTTGAGCATGTTGTTTCTCGAAAGCACCTCCAGCAGGAAATAAACCTACCGCCGACGTCCTACCTAACCCTGTATCCTCGTAATTACCTTTCGCAGGATCAGCTTCATCTCCCCAAGCGTAACGCGAACCTGCCTCACCACGAGCCGCATATTCCCATTCTGCTTCTGTCGGTAAACGCACTTTACCTTGATAAACATTAGTGATATTGAGCCACTCACAAAATGCCAATGCCTCATACCAACTCACGCCAATGACAGGATGATTCGCATTATTCCATTTGCGTTGTTCCCAGTACCACGGCTGGCGGCGTGTCTTTTCTTCCGCCAATGCCTCTGCATAATTCTTTTTCAAACTGGGATTATCATCCAACAATGATAAATCTGCTTTTCCACCTTTCCACCACTGATAAGCTGCTTCGCAGGTATGCCAGTAACGCTCATTCTCATAGCCACCAGCTTCCACAAAACAAGCGAACTGAGCATTAGTAACAGGGTAACGGCTCATCTGAAAAGCAGACACTTCAACCCAATGTTGCGGGGTTGAATGCTTATCCCATGAACGTTTAACATCATCAGCCGCAAACCCCATCTGGCATTTTCCAGCCGGAATAGACTCCCATTTAATATCAGGCAGCCCCTTGTGCTCACCCTCACGGATAACACCAACACCACTACGGGGATCACCAAGGTCGCCCAATAAACGCCCTGCTTCAGCCCTCACCTCCACAGGCAATTGGTATTCGCCTTCAACCAAGTGCAATAGATGCCGTATCAACCACTTATTGAGCTTCTCATATTGTGGACTCGCATAGCTTTGTAGTGGCTTTTTCTGCTCAACCGTGGCACGAGCGGCGAGGAAAAAATACTGCCATTCATCTTCAGGATAATTCGCATAATCCAATACTTCTGGATAGATGTAATACGTCAATAAAAACGAAACAGCACCCGGCTTATCAGTGCCGGACATCTTCGCACTGATCAATAACAAAAATACTTCACCCCACCAATCTTTCCCCTCTTTTCGTAACAAATCATTAATGACATCCTGCCAGTTATCCATCTCCGTAATAGCCAACGCCACCAAGTAATCTTGAAAAGAACGGTGGTAAAACTCAAAACTATCGCCCTGCCCCGGTTTAAGAATGCCGCTGCGGAAACGGATAAAATCCAATAAATTAGCTGGATTATTATTGCGGGTAATATGTTTTGAAAATAACCCTCTGATTGCAGTATCAGCTATTTGCAAGGTTTTATTCTTATGAGCATCCCATGCCACGGCTTGCAACGCAGCCATCCGCGTTCCTTCCGTTTCTGTCAGGGCTTTTCTCTCAAAATCCTCTAATGGATAATCCGCATTTTCTCGATACGCTCGCATTGTCCAGCGCTCTAACATCAGCGCAATCGCCTCGCGGTATAATTCAGCACGAGAATGCGGCAAAATTTCATATGCAAAATGCAGCGTAGCCAATAACGTCAAAATCAGTGGACGACGGGCTGGTGTTAGTAAATATTCCCTGTCCGACAAATCGACAAAAAGCTGATGCGCCTGTTTTGCAGCCATTTCTTTGGTACGCTGTTTTGCCTCACGCAACAACAAAAACCAATGATTAACAAAGCTCTCCACCTGATCATCTGTCATTTCTTGAAGCTCAAGGCAACGAAATGCCTCCAACCAATAAGCACAATCATCACTTGCAAACACATAGGGACGACTGGTAATAATCAAACGCGCTTGTGGGGCTAATATGCTAATAAGACGATCTATTGCATCCAGCATATTCCGACGCATTCCATCCGTTTCAGGGACTTCATCCAAACCATCCAGCAGAATAATCCCTTCCGCTAACAACGACGGTTGAAGTGCTTGCCATGTTTGTTTACCGACATCATCACCCATCAGCAAAGGCATCTCACGTTGCATTGCATCCAGCAATGTATCATCGCTAAAACCATTTTTCTTACACCACCATGCAACCGAACGTAAACGCAGGCGCATCAATGGCAGACGCTTGAATTCAGCGGGTAAACGTTTATCCGTTTTGCCAATATGAGAACCAGCGATATGCCACGCCAGATTATCCATGAACATACTTTTGCCTGAACCAGCGTCACCCAAGACAATCACGCGCCGATAATCTTCTTCGGCACTTGCTTGCATCAAGGCTTTACGCTCCTGCCCACGGAAACGCATATTACCCGTTGCTTCTACGTCTTCCTCACCCTCTGTATCATCCACACCATGTCGTTTTGCAGTGCAGGGGACGACATCCATTTCCTGATAGACTTTGGGCAGATTAATACTGTTAGAAGCATTGCGGGCGTATTCCGTAATTCGCACATTAACCAGAGCCAAATCAATGTTTTCGCAAGATTTATGCAAGGCTTCGTAGTAAGCCTTAAGCAGAAAGGCGCTATCTTTCGACTCATCTTTTTGGGATTTAAAGAAATTCAATACCGTAAACACGCCTCCAATCGCACTAATCGGCGCTACAAAACCACCAATCGTTCTACCCATTTGTTCAGCGCTAGCACGACGTGCGGGGTCAAAACCGAGCCACCAATCCAAAACACCGACTATCCAACCGACAATAGTATCTGGGAAGCTCCACAGCAATACGCCAAGAACTACGCATCCCAATCCTATCCACATCCAAGTACGTTTCGACACAAGCCCAACTCCTTTCCAGAAAGGGATTCCCGCACCGTGCCAACCAAGGCAGGATGCGGGAAAGTTTCGCTATTTGACCGGAGGGCAAACCGTCGCGATCTGGGCAGGGACAAGCTGGCTGTTGGCATTGCACCACCGGCGGCTATCCGTGGATACACCGCTCTGCCGGGTACAAGCCGTTGACTATGGAGAACTCAACTCTCTAACAACAACCGAAAACCCAGATTGTTGTTGCGATTGTTAGGATGATTCCTGTTACGAATCGCGCACCGCACATTGTCGGTAGAATTGTTCCAAGAACCCCCGCGAGTTGCCCCAACCCGCCTGCGAATGTGGCGGATATTTGACAGATTTGCAAACAGAATTTGAAAGCCCTAACGCTGCGATATACCATGAACCATCATCGCTAACATGGAGTAAACCCATGCCACAGACAACCCTCTCACCAAAACCCACGAATTGGGATGACTTTTTCAACGACACGCAGCGTCCTACCGCCGACTTCATGGCTGAACGGGTAGACCCACCACCCACATCAACCGCTCCCCCACATACACCAACGGCAAACGCTCCCGCTCCCACGGCGGCACACCCCACTCTTGCAACAAATGCTTAAGGCTATGATGCCCGCCGCGCTGCGGCAAATACACGCTTTCCCCACCTTGCCGAAAGCGCACGATCACACTGGCAGGATACCCCGCCTCCGCCACCAACGTGCGTCCCAACGATGCAATCACTAAGGGCTGGCGCGTCTCCCACACCAACACCTGCTTAGGATCATGCACAGATAAAGGCGACATAGCATACACATCATCCCGATAACGGCGCATTTCGCAGCCCTCCCAACGCACACACGGCGTTGCATCAGGACGGGCTAGCAATACATCACGCAATACTTGCAGCAGCTTTTTCTCTTCCGGTAAACGGAAGCCACGTAACGTCAGCCATTCCCGCAACAAGGCTTTTTGCATCGCCACATCCTCAGCCAACAGCTTGCTAACCGCGAGCGTGTCAGGCTTAGAACCGTGTAAATGCGGCAACTTCTCGCGCAACAACGCTGTCAACACCTGACGGCTTTCGCCTTGCAAACGTGCTGCTCGTGCCAACGTTTTACTCGCCGCAGGCCAACGCTGTTCCAACAACGGCATGACCTCATTGCGCAAAAAATTACGGTCAAAACGGCTGTCTTGATTACTAGGATCATCAATGACATTCAGCCCATGCTGTTTGGCATACGTCGCTAATTCCGCACGACTACACGCCAATAACGGACGACCCAAATAGCCACGCGCTAACGGACGCACCTCCGGCATCGCCGCCAACCCGTTCACCCCACTACCGCGTAGCAAATGCAGCAACAACGTTTCCGCTTGATCGTTTTGGTGATGCGCCGTCAGCAGCATTTCCCCCGCCTGCAAATGCTGGCTGAAAGCCGCATAACGCGCCGTTCGCGCCACCGCCTCCAGACTTTCCCCCGCCGGAATCTGCAACTGCAAATGCGCCACCGCAAAAGGAATCGCCAGACGCGCACACACCGCACGGCAATGTTCCACCCACGCAGCCGCCACCGCCTGCAAACCATGATCAATGTGCAGGGCGCGAAACGCTAAGTGTGGATAGTGCTCACGCAGACCCGCGCAAGCATGAAGTAAAACGTGCGAATCCAGCCCGCCACTGAAGCCAATCAGGTAAGCAGTGGCAGACTGTTGCTGGAAAAATCGTAATAAATGATCCGTAGGGGCGCAGGACATACGCCTTCCCTACTCCTCGAACTGCCCAAACGCCATAATGCGCTGGTAACGCTTATCCAGCAGCTTATCGAGCGGCATGGCTTTCAAGTTACGCAAATTGGTATCAAGCGCTTCGCCGATATTATGCGCTGCCGCTTCCATATCGCGATGCGCTCCGCCCAACGGCTCAGGAATAATCTGCTCAATCAACCCCAGCGATTTCAAACGATCAGCAGTAATGCCCATCGCATCCGCCGCATCTGCCGCTTTATCCGCGCTTTTCCACAAGATGGACGCGCAACCTTCCGGTGAAATCACCGAGTACGTGGCGTATTGCAGCATCATCACGCGGTCGCCTACGCCAATCGCTAACGCGCCACCCGAACCGCCTTCGCCGACGACAGTACAAATAATCGGGGTACGCAATTTCGCCATTTCGTACAAATTACGCGCAATCGCCTCGCTTTGCCCGCGCTCTTCCGCACCGATACCGGGGTATGCGCCCGGCGTGTCGATAAACGTAATAATCGGCAGTTGGAATTTTTCCGCCATGTGCATCAGGCGCAGTGCTTTGCGATACCCTTCTGGGCGCGGCATCCCGAAATTGCGCTTGATGTTTTCGTTGGTATCACGCCCTTTCTGATGACCGATCACCATCACCGATTGACCACGGAAACGTGCCATGCCGCCGATAATCGCCTTGTCATCCGCAAAGGCACGATCACCATGCAATTCCTTGAAATCCGTAAACAAATAGCGGATCAAGTCGAGCGTATACGGACGTTTAGGGTGACGTGCAAGCTGCGAAATCTGGCGCGGTGTCAGTTTAGAAAAGATCGAACGCGTCAACGAAGCGGCTTTTTCTTCCAGCTTGCCAATTTCTTCGCTCAGGTTAATTTCCGCGTCACCCACGTAACGCAGTTCTTCAATTTTCGCCTGTAATTCGGCGATAGGCTGTTCAAAATCAAGAAAATCTGGGTTCATATCTGTTGTTTGTCCGTAACCCCAACCATAGAAGCGGCTGATTTTACAGTGCTTGCTGACAGATTACGACTTTAAAAATACTGCTCGGTGGTGATATGCCCCGGCTTGTGGCGCAAATGACGCTGCATTCCCCGTTTTCCCAGCAATGCTTTCATATCATTGAGCATATTGTGATTGCCGCACAGCATCACATGCGTGTCAGTGGCACTGATACTCGTACCCGCCACTTGTTCCAACGCGCCGGATTCGAGGCTAGTGGTAATACGCCCTTCCAAGCCGTGCGGATTAACTTCGCGGGTAACACACGAAATGAAGCGGAATTGCTCAGGGTGAGCGGCGGCGAGTGTTTGAATCAGCTCGGCATAAGCGAGTTCGTTCACCAATGGCGTGCCATGTACCAGCACGATTTTCTGGAAACGTTGCCACGGTTGTGCGGTTTGGAGGATGGAAAGATACGGACCCAATCCCGTTCCGGTAGCAATCATCCACAGATTGGGTACGGCGGGGATTTCATCCAGCACGAAAAAGCCTTTAGCAGGCTGGGAAATTTCAAGGCTATCGCCCGGCTGCAAGCGTGCCAATGCATTGGACAGTTTACCGTTGGGAACGATATTGTAGAAAATTTCCAGCGCGGCTTCGTCCGGCGCATTGATCAAGGAATAGGATTTTGCCACCAACTCAGTTACACCCTCGGTAGTGACGGGCAAACGCAAGGTGACAAACTGACCCGCCACGAACGGCATTGGCGCGGTTTTGATGTGCAACGTTAGTAGGCGATCAGTCCAATGCTGATTACTTAATACCTCGGCGTTATGCCAAGTGGTGCGGATGATTCCGGTCATGCTGAGCCTCCATCATTTGGGTAGCCAGTGCCTCAGCGACACGGATACCATCCACGCCCGCCGAGAGAATACCCCCAGCATACCCCGCACCTTCACCAGCCGGAAAAAGCCCTTTAACGTTTAGGCTTTGCAAATCTTCACCACGCGTCATGCGCAACGGCGACGAGGTGCGCGTTTCCACGCCCGTCAGCACTGCGTCGTACATCGAGAAACCTTTGATTTGGCGCTCGAATGCAGGCAGCGCTTCGCGAATCGCTTCAATCGCATACGTCGGCAAGCTAGTAGCCAAATCGGTCAGGTGTACACCGGGTTGGTAGGATGGCTCGACCGAACCTAATTGCGTGGAGGCAATGCCTTTGATGAAGTCGCCAACCAATTGCCCCGGTGCTGAATAATCCCCGCCACCCAATTCATACGCGCGGGATTCCCATTGGCGCTGGAACTCCATACCTGCCAGCGGATTGCCGGGGTAATCTGACGGGGTGATGCCAACCACGATGCCCGCATTGGCATTACGTTCGGCGCGGGAATATTGGCTCATGCCATTGGTGACGACGCGCCCTACTTCGGAGGTGGCGGCCACGACTTGCCCGCCCGGACACATGCAAAAGCTGTACACGTCACGTCCGTTTTTGGCGTGATGCACCAGTTTGTAATCTGCCGCGCCCAGCAAGGGGTTGCCTGCGTGTTTGCCGAAACGTGCCTGATCAATCAGCGCTTGCGGGTGCTCGATGCGGAAACCGATTGAAAACGGCTTTTGTTCCATGAACACACCGCGTTCGTGCAACATTTTGAAAGTATCGCGGGCACTATGCCCCAATGCGAGGATAACGTGATCAGTGCGCAGTTGTTGACCCGTTGCCAGCGTAAGGCCGCGTATGTGTCCGTCTTCGATCAATACATTGGTGACTTGTTGCTGGAAACGGATTTCGCCGCCCAAGGCTTCGATTTGGGCACGCATGTTTTCTACCATTTTCACCAAGCGGAACGTGCCGATGTGCGGCTTGCTGACGTAGAGAATTTCTTCGGGTGCGCCTGCTTTGACGAATTCGTTGAGGACTTTGCGCCCGTAATGTTTCGGGTCTTTGATTTGGCTGTAGAGCTTGCCGTCAGAAAATGTCCCCGCGCCACCTTCGCCGAATTGCACGTTGGATTCGGGGTCAAGCTGGTTCTTGCGCCACAATGCCCACGTATCTTTGGTGCGTTCGCGGACTTTTTTGCCACGTTCCAAAATAATCGGGCGGAAACCCATTTGTGCCAACACCAAACCCGCCATTAAACCGCACGGCCCAAACCCGACAATCACAGGGCGTAAATCAGGTGCTTCTTGCAGATGTGCCACAAAACGGTACGTGGTATCGGGGGCAATTTTGACATGCGGATCAACCGGAAACTTCGCCAGTATCGCGGCATCATCCCGCACCGTCGCGTCGATGGTATAGACCAACACAATGCCATCACGCTTACGCGCATCGTAACCCCGTTTGAATACGGTAAAATCCAGCAACTCAGCGGTCGTAATGCCCAAGCGTTCAGCAATGGCAATCGGCAAGAAATCAGCAGGGTATTCCAGAGGCAGGCGCAATTCGGTAATACGTATCATGGGGCTTGATTAGTGCGATGATGTAAATTAATACAAAAAAGCCCTCACAGAACTTAACCTGTCAGGGCTTTTTAAAATATGGCGGAGAGGGCGGGATTCGAACCCGCGATGGGCTTTTGGCCCATACTCCCTTAGCAGGGGAGCGCCTTCGGCCTCTCGGCCACCTCTCCAATAGATCATTCAGTGAATGAAGGCGCGAAGAATACCTTCAATTCGTGTTTACGTAAAGCCCTAATTCACATTTTCTTCGATCGTCACCGTATCAAGGTGTTCATGACGGATGCGTTCAAAGATTTCTTCACGGTGTACTGCAACGTCTTTCGGTGCATTAATACCCAAGCGCACTTGGTTGCCCTTTACCCCTAAGACCGTCACACTGATATTATCCCCAATCATGAGAGTTTCTCCCACTCTCCGTGTCAGAATCAACATATCGCATAATCTCCATATTGCTGCATTTATGTATCCCAAAATCCCCGTGATACCCCTAAAGCATCATCGACAGTCGTTGGTAGCGTCAACAATCCCATATTGGCACTTAACTGAAACTTAACCTATTTTTGACCTTCGTTGTATTTTTACCAATGTATGATTTACACAACAAGGATTAACAAACCAACCTAACATGTTCATATTTGGATAAAAAAAACCCACTGCAACAGACTCTGCGCAGTGGGTTTTTTCACCAAAAAGGTGTGGAATGATTAAGCTATTTGTGCTAATCCGAAGGATTGATGCAATACGCGCACCGCCAATTCCAGATATTTTTCATCGACCACTACCGCCACTTTGATTTCTGAGGTGGAAATCATGCGGATATTGATGCCTTCATCTGCTAGCGTCTTAAACATTTTGCTCGCAACACCTGCATGAGAACGCATTCCCGCGCCCACAATAGCGACCTTGGCAATGTTTTCATCGCCCGTGCATTGCTTTGCACCCAAAGCCTCGCCTGTTTTACACAGAATCGCTTTGGCCTTGGTGTAATCGTTCTTGTGAACGGTGAACGTGAAATCAGTGGTGCTATCCGAACCAATGTTCTGCACGATCATGTCGACTTCGATATTGGCATCGGAAATCGGCCCCAGAATCTGGTACGCCACGCCCGGGCGATCCGGTACGCCAGTGACTGTTAATTGGGCTTCGTCGCGGTTGAACGCAATACCACGGACGGATACTTCTTCCATTACTTCTTCCTCACGAGTGACCAGCGTGCTTTTACCTTGACCAAATTCATCGAAACTGGACAACACGCGGATAGGCATATCATATTTATAAGCAAATTCAACCGAACGAATTTGTAGCACCTTCGAGCCTTGGCTAGCCATTTCCAGCATTTCTTCCAGCGTCAGGCGCGGAATGTGGCGGGCTTTGGGTTCAACACGCGGGTCGGTGGTATACACCCCGTCCACGTCAGTGTAAATCTGGCATTCGTCCGCCTTCAGCGCAACGGCAAGTGCTACGCCAGTGGTATCCGAACCACCACGCCCTAAGGTGGTAATGCTGCCGTCTGCGGTCACGCCTTGGAAACCCGCCACCACAACCACACGACCTTCTGCCAAATCTTTGCGAATCGGTTCAGCATCAATGTCACGGATACGCGCTTTAGTGTGCGCGTCATCGGTCAGAATGCGGACTTGCGCCCCCGTATAAGAACGTGCGGGTTGACCTTTCTTCTCCAACGCCATCGCCAACAGACCAATCGTGACCTGTTCGCCCGTGGACAGAATCGCGTCTTTTTCACGCTCTGAACCTTGGGGGTTAATCGCATTGATGAGCGCCACCAGCTTATTGGTTTCACCCGACATCGCGGAAACCACCACGATGACATCATTGCCCTGTTGTTTCCATCGGATTACCCGATCAGCCACCGCTTCGATACGCTCAGGTGTGCCAACCGATGTACCGCCGTATTTCTGTACGATCAGTGCCATTGTTTACTGTTTACCTTCAAAACACTTTAAAAATTAAACCCGCTCGGCAACCCAAGCAGCTACCGCTGCCAGTGCTGCGGGCAATGCCGCCACGTCTGTGCCGCCGCCTTGTGCCATGTCAGGGCGACCACCGCCTTTACCGCCGATTTTACCCGCCACAAAGCCCAGCAAATCACCAGCTTTAACTTTAGCCGTTTCGTCTTTAGTAACACCCGCGACCAAGCTCACTTTACCATCAGCCACCGCCGCGAGAATCACTACCGCTTTCCCCAACTTGTTTTTCAACTGGTCAACGGTGTCACGCAATGATTTGGGATCGGCACCTTCCAGATTCGCCGCCAACACGCGTATTCCACCGATTTCTACCGCTTGATCAGCAAGGCTAGAACCCGCTTGCGATGCCATTTTGCCTTTGAGCTGTTCCAGTTCCTTTTCCAACGCACGGTTCTTTTGCAGCATGGTGTCGAGCTTGTCCGCCACTTCCACGGGATTGGACTTGAGTAAACGCGCCACATTATCCAAACGACTGGTGACATCACTCAGCCATGCCAGCGCGTTTGCGCCTGTCACCGCCTCGATACGCCGAATACCCGCCGCAACCCCGCCTTCGCTGACGATCTTGAACAGACCAATATCGCCCGTGCGATTGACATGGCAACCACCGCATAATTCCGTGGAAAAACCAATTTTCAAAACGCGCACTTCGTCGCCGTATTTCTCGCCGAACAATGCCATTGCGCCGGATTTCTTGGCATCATCCATGCTCATGACTTGCGCCAACGTCGCGGCATTGTCACGAATTTCACGGTTAACGATGGCTTCTACTTCGGCAAGCTGTTCTGGCGTAACGGCATCTGGTTGGGAAAAGTCGAAACGCAACCGCTCTGGGGTCACTTGCGAACCTTTCTGCTCAACGTGCTCGCCCAATACTTGGCGCAAGGCGGCGTGCATCAAATGCGTGGCGGAATGGTTGAGGATAATGGCTTGACGACGTGCCGCATCCACTTCCGCTGTCACATTGCTCTGCACTGCCAATTCACCCGATTCTAGCGTACCGACGTGAATGAACGTTTTGCCTTGCTTGCGAGTATCGGTCACGCGGAACACGGCAGTATCCGTGCGCAATACGCCGGTATCACCCACCTGACCACCGGATTCGGCATAGAACGGGGTGTGATCTAGGACGATTTGCGCGTCATCACCCGCTTGCAAACGCTCAACCGCCATACCTTGGCGGAACAATGCAGTAACACGAGCAGTTTCCGCCAACGTACCATAACCGTGGAAACCGGTTTCGTCCGTAACGTCCAGCTTATCGCCGTAATCCGCACCAAATTTACCCGCAGCACGCGCGCGTTCACGCTGAGCATTCATGGCTGTCTCAAAACCTGTTTCATCCAGCTTGAGATTACGTTCACGCGCAATGTCACCCGTCAAATCCACGGGGAAACCGTAAGTGTCGTAGAGCTTGAACACGGTGTCGCCATCAATGGTGTCGCCGGACATGCCTGCAATCGCCTCTTCCAGCACTTTCATGCCATGTTCCAGCGTTTCGGCGAAGCGGCGTTCTTCTTTTTCCAGTGCCAGTTCGACTTGCGGTTGGGCTTTTGCCAGTTCGGGGTAGGCTTTACCCATTTCATCCACCAGCGGCTGAACCAGCTTGTGGAAAAATGGTGCTTCCATACCCAACTTGTAACCGTGACGGATAGCGCGGCGAATAATCCGGCGCAATACATAGCCACGCCCTTCATTCGACGGCAACACCCCATCCACAATCAAGAAGGCGCATGAACGGATATGGTCAGCAATCACTTTCAGCGACGGATTATTCAAATCTGCGTCTTTCGCCAGTGCTGCGCCCTTGCTCAACAAAGTTTGGAACAAGTCGATTTCGTAGTTGCTGTGTACGCCCTGCATCACCGCCGCCAGACGCTCTATCCCCATGCCGGTATCGACTGACGGCTTGGGTAGCAAATTCATCGTGCCATCTTTGGTGCGTTCATACTGCATGAACACCAAATTCCAAATTTCGATGTAACGGTCGCCATCTTCTTCGGGCGTACCTGGTGGGCCACCCCAGATGTGCTCGCCGTGGTCGTAGAAAATTTCGGTGCAAGGGCCACAGGGTCCAGTGTCACCCATTTGCCAGAAGTTGTCGGAAGCGTAACGCGCCCCCTTATTGTCACCAATGCGGGTAATCCGATCCGTCGGTACACCCATTTTTTGCGACCAAATGTTGTAGGCTTCGTCATCTTCCGCATACACCGTGACCCACAGCTTGCCCTTCGGCAGCTTCAAGGTTTCAGTGAGGAATTCCCACGCATACTTGATCGCATCTTCCTTGAAATAATCGCCAAAGCTGAAGTTGCCGAGCATTTCAAAAAACGTGTGGTGACGCGCCGTGTAGCCGACGTTTTCCAAGTCATTGTGTTTACCGCCTGCCCGCACGCAACGTTGCGAGGTTGTGGCACGGTTGTAGGCGCGTTTGTCCATGCCAAGGAACACATCCTTGAACTGCACCATGCCAGCGTTAGTAAACAGCAAGGTCGGGTCATTACCCGGCACTAAAGAGCTGGAAGCGATGATTTCATGCCCTTTGCTGGCAAAAAAATCGAGAAAATGTTGTCTGAGTTCAGCAGTATTCATTGGAAAGCAGCTTTAATCGCATCGGTATAAAAACCGCGCCCAGCGAGAAATCGAGACTGCCGGGCGCGTTCCTTGTAATCCGCCGGGATTTCCCCGCCAAATTTTTTGTGCCGTTGTTCAACGGCTAATTCATGCCAATCCACATCGGCTTCCGCCAATGCGTGTGACGCAATGGCTGTATCCACGCCATGCTCACGTAATTCATAGCTAATCCGCTGTGGCCCGCGCCCCCGCGAGACAGACGAACGGATAAAAGCAGCCGCATAACGGGCATCATCGAGATACCCCATTTCTTGCAACTTGTCCAGCACTTGATCAAGCGTGACGTTATCACATTCCAAACGTTGGCGGACTTTTTGCGCCAATTCAAAGCGGGAATGCTCACGTTGTGCCAACAAACGCACCGCCACCGCTTCGCATTCCCGCACACTAGCCATCAAACGATGTCGTCAACATCATCGCTCGCGGCATCATCAGCAATCGCAGCCGCAAAACCCGGTGTGCTGAAAGCAGCTTCGCGGATAGCCTTTTCGATTTCGGCTGCCGCAGCGGGGTGTTCCTTCAGGTAATTGCGGGCATTGTCCTTGCCTTGACCAATTTTGTCACCTTTGTAACTGTACCACGCGCCTGCTTTGCCGATCAGCCCTTGCTTTGCGCCCAGATCAACCAACTCGCCTTCACGGGAAATACCTTCGCCATAGAGGATTTCAAATTCAGCTTGTTTGAACGGCGGCGCGACCTTGTTTTTAACGACTTTGACACGGGTTTCAGAGCCGGTGATTTCATCGCCCTTCTTAATCGCGCCAATACGGCGAATATCGAGACGCACGGAAGCGTAGAATTTCAGTGCATTACCACCCGTGGTGGTTTCAGGGTTGCCGAACATCACACCGATTTTCATGCGAATTTGGTTGATGAAAATCACCATCGTGTTGGAACGCTTGATATTCCCCGTCAACTTACGCAACGCTTGTGACATCAAACGCGCTTGCAAACCAACGTGGGAATCACCCATATCGCCTTCGATTTCCGCTTTGGGGGTCAATGCGGCTACCGAGTCAACCACCACGATGTCAACTGCGCCGGAACGTACCAGCATATCGGTGATTTCCAAGGCTTGCTCACCGTTATCCGGCTGCGAAACCAGCAAGTCATCGACATTAACGCCGAGTTTTTGCGCGTAAATCGGATCAAGTGCGTGCTCAGCATCTACAAACGCAGCCGTGCCGCCCAATTTCTGGCATTCAGCGATAACTTGTAGGGTCAGCGTGGTTTTGCCGGAAGATTCTGGGCCGTAAATTTCAACGACTCGTCCCTTCGGCAAGCCGCCAATACCGAGGGCAATATCCAGCCCCAATGAGCCGGTGGAAATGGCTTCAATATCGCGCGACGCACTAGAGTCGCCCATGCGCATCACAGCACCTTTGCCGTATTGGCGTTCGATCTGACCTAAGGCGGCGGCGAGGGCTTTCTTTTTGTTCTCGTCCATGCGGACACTCCTTTAATGGTAAATTCTTGGGTTCAGGTGGTGAAAGCGGGGATTATTCCATAATGGGGAGCAGCAAGCCAATCATGGAAGATGAAAGCGGTTATTTTCAGGAAATAACGAAATGTTGCGTTGCAGCAAGAAAACTATCGACAATCGCCCCATAAACTAGCTATTGTGACATACCTATGAATATCACCAGTCCAGACAAGTGGAAGCCCTTATTTATGCAACAGCCAGTACCAACACCGAAGCACACGGTTGACCCCGTGCAATTACAAACGAACATCACCCGCGCCATGCTCCTCTGGCAACGCTTTGTTACCCGCATGATGAGCGATGCTGCCAGCAAACAGGGCAAAGATGCTGAACAAGGCGATAACAGTTTCGCCACGGCTGTTGCTAAATGGGGCGTTAACTTATTATTGCACCCGACAGCGCTCATGGAAGCCAATCTGGCACTGCTTACCAGCCAGACCAAATTATGGCAACACAGTACCGCTCGCGTACTAGGCTTCGGAAATTTATCACCGGGCGTGCCTGCGATTACCGACAAACGTTTCAAACACCCTGCATGGCAAGAACACCAGTTCACTGAAGTGCTGCTCCAGTCTTACCTGAATATGTCGACCTACTGGCGCACCCTAGCGCAAACTGCGGGTGGCTTATCCGAACAGGATGCGAAAAAAGCTGAGTTTTTCATCAATAGCATGATTGACGCACTTGCGCCCAACAACTATTCGCACACCAACCCACAAGTGTGGCAAACCATTGTGGAAACCAATGGCGAAAACCTCGTCAAGGGTATGGAAAACCTGCTGGATGACTTCCAAGACGGGCAACTGCGCATCCGCATGACCGACATGAAGGCATTTGAACTGGGTCGTGACATTGCCACCACTCCCGGCAAAGTCGTGTTCAAGAACGAATTGCTGGAACTGATCCAATACACCCCGACTACCGCTAAAGTGCGCCAACGCCCTGTGTTGATCGTACCACCGTGGATCAACAAGTATTACATCCTCGATTTGCGCGAAAAGAATTCCTTCGTGAAGTGGTCAGTGGCGCAAGGCAACACCGTTTTCATGATTTCGTGGGTCAACCCCGACACGCAGCACCGTGACCTGAACTTTGAAGACTACATGCAGGCGGCTATCGCGGCGATGGATGCGGTCGAAGCAGCCACTGGCGAACGCGACCTGAACGTGATCGGCTACTGCCTCGGTGGCACGCTGACCGCTGCCACGCTCGCTTACATGAAAGCCAACGGCGATGAGCGTGTCAAAAGTGCTACGTTCTTCACCACCTTGCTGGACTTTGCCGACCCCGGTGAAATCGGCGTATTCCTGAGCGATGAACAAATTAGCTCGCTGGAAAAACGCATGGACAAGCAAGGTTATCTGGATGGCAAAGACATGGGGGCGGCGTTCAATATGCTGCGTTCCAACGACCTCATCTGGTCATTCTTTGTGAACCTGTACTTGCTAGGCAATGACCCCATGCCGTTTGACCTGTTATATTGGAACTCTGACAGCACGCGGATGCCTGCGGCAATGCACAGTTTCTACCTGCGCAATATGTATTTGAATAACTGCTTGAGCCAACCCAACTGCATTACGCTGTCTGGCACACCAATTGATTTGGGCAAGATTGATACCCCTGCGTATTTCGTTTCCACCCATGATGACCACATTGCCCCGTGGCGCAGCACCTATCAAGGCGCGAAACTATTCTCTGGACCAGTGCGCTTTGTATTAGGACAATCTGGTCACATTGCAGGCATCGTCAACCCCGCCGCCGCTAACAAATACGGTCACTGGATCAATGAAACGCTGTGTGATGATGCCGATGATTGGTTGTTTGCTGCCAACAAGGTCGACCTGTCTTGGTGGCATGATTGGAATAGCTGGGTAGCGACCTTCTCCGACACCGAAGTGGATGCGCGTATCCCCGGTGCTGGCAAGTTAGCCGTTCTCGGTGACGCACCGGGTACTTACGTGCGCGAGAAAGTCTAAGTCAGTGCCTGCAATACGCCACTGAGCGCGTATTGCACGGCTTGATAACGTACCGCCTCCCGATCACCCTCAAACGTGCGGGTGGCGGTACGTACTTCCCCACCCTGCACCGCCCAGCCGAAACACACTGTACCAACGGGTTTAGTCGCTGTGCCACCGCCAGGCCCTGCAATGCCGCTAACCGATACCGCCACTTGCGCACGGGAATGCTGTAATGCCCCCGCCGCCATTTCCGCCGTCACCGATTCACTCACCGCGCCGTATTGCGCCAACGTTGTTGCTTGCACGCCCAACATATCCTGCTTGGCTGCGTTGCTGTAGGTGACAAAACCGCGCTCAAACCACACAGAACTGCCCGCTAAATCGGTACACAGCTTGGCAATCCAACCACCGGTACACGATTCTGCGGTTGCTAACATCCAGCCTTTGGCTCGCACTGCCTTGGCGACTGCGTGTAGCAACGCGTCCATTAGCGCAGCACAGTACGGGGCGTAGCGTCCATTGACATCAACGCTTTAGCGGATGTTTCGACTCTTTCGCTCAAGCGTTGCAGCAAGTCTTTCTCAGTGGTGAAATTCACCATCTCTTCGGCTTTGATCAGCTCGCGTGCCACGTAAGCATCGCTCCCCAAGCCATCAATCAAACCCAGTTTGATGGCATCTTCACCTGTCCAAAATAAGCCGGAGAAAATATCGGGGTTATTCTGCAAACGCTCTCCGCGCCCTTCCTTGACCACATTGATGAATTGCTGATGCGTGGTGTTCAGCATATTGTTGACGTGCGCTACCTGCGTTGCGTTTTCGGGCAAGAACGGATCAAGCATCCCCTTGTTTGCCCCAGCCGTATACAAACGCCGTTCAACACCCAGTTTTTCCATTAAGCCAACGGCGCCGAAATTATCCATACGCACCCCAATCGACCCGACAATACTGGCTTTGTCCGCGTAAATCTTATCCGCCGCTACCGCGATATAATAACCGCCAGAAGCACATAAATCAGACACCACAGCATACACAGGAATCTCTTTATGAGCCGCCTTCAAGCGTCTGATTTCATCATTAATAATGCCAGATTGCACAGGGCTACCACCGGGGCTATTGATGCGTAAAATCACCCCTTTGGTTTTTTCGTGTTCAAACGCTTCTTTGAGCGCGGGGATGATCAGATCGCCGCTGGCTTCTGCGCCATCCATAATCACGCCATTAATATCCACAACGGCGGTAATATCCCCGTCTAATGCCAATTTGCTATTGGATGCCCCTGAACCGAGCAAAGCAAACAAGCCAATCAGCAGGTACGCGACAAAAAATAGCTTAAAAAATATACCCCAACGCCGCGCCCTGCGTTGCTCTTTGATGCCTTCCATCGCCACGTCTTTCAGGGCTTGAATGGCTTGTGTTTCTTCTGGAATCATGAACGTTTAACCTTGTTTGGTGGTTTGTGTGGCTAACCAGCCAGGAATGTGTGTCACGTCATCCACATGACCCAGCGGGTGATGTTGCCGCAATTGATTGAGGTCATGCACGCCGTAACTGACAGCCAGTGAAGCCATCCCGATAGCCTGCGCCATCTGCAAATCATATATACTATCGCCGATCATTAACGCATCATGCTTGGCAGTATCACAATCTGTCAAAATTTCTTCCAACATTTGTGGATGGGGTTTGGAACGGGTTTCATCCGCACAGCGTGTAATCGGAAACAATTCACGCAGTCCTGTTTCATCCAACACCTTATCCAAACCGCGCCGCGATTTGCCTGTGGCGACGGCTAGCGTGTAGCCTTGCGCCGCCAAGGTATGCAGTGTTTCGCGGGCACCGCTGAACAATTCGCTACCATGCTTAGTGCGCACCAAAAATTCTTGGCGGTATTCATCGGCAATGTCACGAATCTGGCTTAACGGCTGCTCTGGGTAAAGGTGTTGAATCGCTTCATCCAACCCCAACCCGATAATATGGCGGATTTCGGTATCAGAACGGCGCTCTGCTCCGACCACCGCGATAGCATTGCGCATACACTGCGTAATATGCGCCGCTGAATCCATCAGCGTGCCATCCCAATCAAAAATCAGCAGGGAATAAGGTTTCATTTAACGTTCTACTGCATTGATTTTAATATTGATTAGCACTTCTTTCAGATCATCAGGCAACGGTGCTTCTATCTCGTAGCGTCGCCCCGTCGCACGCAAAGTAAAATCGACACGAGCTGAATGCAAAAATAGGCGCTTCAACCCCATTTCACGAAACTTACGATTGAGGGCAAAATCACCATAGCGATCGTCGCCTAAAATCGGATGCCCTAAGTTCTGCAATTGCACACGGATTTGGTGCATCCGCCCGGTGAGAATTTGCGCTTCGAGCAAAGAGGCACCGTGCAAATTCTTCAGCGATGAAAAAATGGTTTCGGAGACTTTGCCTTCACCCTCCTCCACTACTTGCACCTTCTGGCGCGAACCTTCTTCTTGGCTCAAATCCATCGTGATGTGTTGGCGACCGTGCTTCCAACGCCCTGCCACCAAGGCTTTGTAACGCTTGTCGATCTTGCCATCGCGGAAAAGTGTGTGCAATTCGGTCAAGGCTTGGCGCGATTTGGCGAGAATCACCACACCACTGGTGTCGCGGTCGATGCGATGCGCCAATTCGATATAAGGCAAATTCGGGCGCAACTGGCGGAAGGCCTCGATCAAACCCAATTTATAACCGCTGCCGCCGTGTACAGGCAGACCGGAAGGCTTGTTGATAAAGATCAATTGCTCATCTTCTTTCAACACCGCCGCTTCCAATACGGCTAACAGGGACTCTGAAGCAATAGCGGGTTTATCGGGCGGATTAATTTCAGCCTCCATTTTGATCGGTGGAATACGGATAATTTCACCGAGCACCAATTTTTTTTCTGGCTTGACGCGTTTTTTATCCACGCGCACTTCGCCTTTGCGTAAAATTCGATACAAAGCACTCTTGGGAAGCTGCTTGAGATGACGGATCAGGAAATTATCAATGCGCTGACCATCTTCATTTTCAGTAACTGTGTAGTATTCGACTGCCATAGTGAAAAAACATACCAACTAAATTTAAATGCAAATTGAATATAATTAACCGAATTGATATATTCGCAACAGGCAAACGTTAAGGTGCAAACCTGACACAATGGGTTCGATCAAATCAGAACACGATGATATGACCCATGCCTGATGGATTCAATCACAAATTCTAGCGGTCAGAACATTCCCGCAGAATTTGTGCTGGGGCAAACAGGATAACAAGAGTCCGTACCCCCACCACCCAACGCCTGTTATGCAGATTAAAAAGCAAGCAAGCAGGTGTGACATTAACAGCAGTACTTGTTGCTTGATGTCTGTTGCAAGAATGCGCCAGCGGTTTACAACATTCATGCGCCCGCCCTTATGAGGCACTCCCATGACCCGTAATGACCGAACGATTCTTTCTGAAGGTAGGCCCGATTTAAGGTTAATCCATAAGCTTAGCGAAGAGAATACTTCTAATGCTTTGATATTACTCGAAATAAAATAATCGACCCCGCCTGAAACAAACAGGTAACAATGACTGCATAACCAAGGTTTATGTAGTACATGAAACGTATTCTAATTAATGCGACCCAACCGGAAGAAATCCGCGTTGCGATGGTTGACGGGCAGCGCTTGTATGACCTCGATATTGAACATTCCCTCCGTGCTCAGAAAAAAGCCAACATTTACAAAGGTGTCATTACCCGCGTCGAGCCTAGCTTAGAGGCGGTTTTCGTTAACTATGGCGCACAACGCCACGGCTTCCTGTCATTTCGCGAAGTTGCGCCTGAATTTTACAACCCCAATGCCAAGTACACAGGTCGTCCTACTGTTAAGGACGTGATGCGTGAAGGTATGGAAATTCTGGTGCAAGTCGATAAGGAAGAGCGTGGCAACAAGGGTGCTGCCCTGACCACCTACCTGAGCCTTGCCGGACGTTACTTGGTGCTGATGCCCAACAACCCCAAAGCGGGTGGCGTGTCGCGCCGCATCGAAGGCGATGACCGCCAGCAAATCAAGCAAACCCTCAACGAATTAGACATTCCCGACAACATGGGCGTAATCGTGCGCACTGCGGGTATCGAACGCGATGCCGAAGAATTGTCGTGGGATTTGGACTACCTGAAAACCTTGTGGAATGCCATCCAGCAAGCCTACAGCCAGCACAAAGGTCCAACGCTGCTGTATCAGGAAAGCAATGTCATTATCCGCGCCCTGCGTGACTATTTCCGCCGTGACATTGGTGAGATCGTCATCGACAACGAAAAAGTCTTCAAGCAAGCGCGGGATTTCATGCAGGCAGTCATGCCGCACAATATCCGCAAGCTCAAGCAATACACCGATGGCACGCCACTGTTCAGCCGTTTTCAGGTCGAAAATCAGATCGAAACCGCTTACCAGCGTACCGTTTCATTGCCTTCCGGCGGTGCAATTGTCATTGACCATACTGAAGCGCTGATTTCCATCGACATCAACTCCGCGCGTGCCACCAAAGGGCATGACATCGAGGAAACCGCACTCAACACCAATTTGGAAGCGGCGGATGAAATCGCCCGTCAATTGCGCTTGCGTGATTTGGGCGGCTTGGTCGTAATCGACTTTATCGACATGTTGCCCAGCAAACACCAGCGCGAAGTTGAAAAACGCTTGCGCGATGCCATGAAACTTGACCGTGCACGCGTACAAGTCGGGCGTATTTCCCGCTTTGGTTTGCTAGAAATGTCGCGCCAACGCCTGCGCCCATCGCTGGGTGAATCCAGCCAAATCGTTTGCCCGCGTTGTACCGGTCACGGTCACATTCGCAGCACCGATTCGATGGCACTCTCCATCCTGCGTCTGGTTGAAGAAGAAGCGATGAAGGAAATGACCGGTAAAGTCATTGCCCGTCTGCCAGTTGCCGTTGCTACGTTTTTGTTAAATGAAAAGCGTCAAGCCATCACCGACATCCAAGCGCGGCGCAATGTTGAGCTAACCATCATTCCCAACCCGTACATGGAAACACCGCATTACGACATTAGCCGTATCCGCAACGACAACCTCGAAGACGAAGAAGGCCAAAGCAGCTACCTGTACATTCCTGCACCACCTGTGTTGGAAGAAACCATCCAACAAGATGCTAGCCATGCACAAGCACCCGTTGAAGCAGCCGTCACCAATGTGATGCCCAGCACGCCTGCGCCGCAAAACGCACGCAATCAAGCACCTGAGCAAGCCGTTGTATCTGCCACACCAGCCCCTGAGCCGATTAAAGGGCCTGGGCTAATGCGGCGTATTTTCGGCAGTTTATTCGGCAATAACCCCAGTGTGGATAAAGCAGCGGAAGAAGCCGAAAGCAAAGTGGAAGCCGCTGCCCCCGCGCAACAAAAACGCGGCGAACAGCAGCAACGCAATGAACGGCGCAATGAACGGCGCAATGATCGCAACGACCGTGGCGGCGAACAACGTAACGACCAGCGCAACAACCGCAACCGTAATAACGGCAAAAGCGACGTTGCACCTGATACCGAACGCCCTGCAACAGACGAATCCCGTAACCGCAACACGCCAGACAACCGTCAAAACCGCCAGAACCAAAACCGTAACGGCGGAGAACGCACTGAGCAGCAACGGGGTAACGAACGTAACGCCAACAACGAGCCACGCGGTAACGATAACGACCGTAACGGCAATGAGCGTAACGACAACGAACGCCGTAACAACCGTAACCGCAATGAACGCGATAATACGGCAGTTGGCGAACCTAACCAAAACCGTCGTCCACCCCGCGAACAACGTCCACCAAGACAGCAGGAACAAGAACCAGCCGTTTTGGTACAAAACGATGATCAAACACCTGTGGAAATCGTGTTAGCCGCACCGCGCGAACAACGTGAGCCGCGTGAACCACGCGACAACAACCGCGAGAATGGGCAACAATCCCAAAATCGCCGTGACCGCTCGCGTCGTGATCAACGCAATAATCGCCCCGCTACGGATGAAGCTAACGGCAATGCAGCCCCTCCCGACGACAGCGACCCAGTATTGGAAACTACACAGCGTCCACCGCGCAACCCTGTGCAGCAGCCGAGCTACGCCGACACAGCAGAGCAGCACAACGATGACGATATGCTGGACGCAGTAGAGGCAGGCGATGATGATATGGAAACTGACGACAACGTAACTGGCAGCAACGACACCCAACCACGCGGCCCGCGTGAACGCCGTGGTCGCACACGTCGCCCACGCGGTAGCCAAAACCGCCAACAGCGCCCACCGCGCCCAGCAGCGATGGAGCTAGAACCGCCACCGCCTGAAAACTTAGAACCGTTCATTATCGACCTGACCGCAGCGCAACCGGCACAACCCCGTTACGAGCGCCAACCGTCACGAGCAGAAACCAGACCGACTCCAGTGGTCATTCTAGTTTCCCCACCCGAAACGGAAGAGCCACAAGAACGCAGACCGCCACGAGCACGGGTACAGCAGCCCGCAGAACCTGCACCAATCGTTGCCGTTGCTCCAGTTGTTGAAATGGCGGTTGCAGCGCCAGTTGTTGCCCCAGCAGCGCCAGTCGTTGAAGTGGTTACAGCACCGGTTGTTGAAGTCGCTGCCACTGAAGTTGCACCAGCACCAGTTGCTGAAGTCATTGTTGAGGTGAAAGCGCAACCCGCACCCGTGGTCGTAGAACCTGCACCAGCATCTGTTGCATCACCAGAGCCTACACCTGTACCTGCAACCCCTGCGGTAAACGTGCAAGCGGAGATAGCAGAAGTAGCCGAAGCCATCGCTGCAATACCCGAAGCAGCACCTGCACCTGTTGCGCCAATAAAACGGCGTCCATCCTGGATGCACACCGAACCTGAGTGACTTAAAAAGTCGCTGACTTAAAGATGGGTGCGGCGGATATGGGCTAATAAGCCTGCCGCCGCATCCTCTACCATGTCGAGTACGCGTTCAAAGCCGCTATTTCCACCGTAATAGGGGTCGGGTACTTCATCGACATTCCAACGTTCGGCAAATTCCATGAACAGCCGCACACGCTCACGTTGCGCTGCCGTCACCATATCCTGCAAATCATCTAAATTCGTGCGATCCATTGCCAACACGTAGTCGAATTCTTCAATATCAGCGATAGTCACCTTACGAGCGCGTTGCTTTGACAAATCCAAACCACGCCCTTTTGCGGCTACCTGTGAACGTAAATCGGGCGCTTTACCGATATGGTAAGCGTGTGTCCCCGCCGAATCGATCAAGATACGCTCCGTCAACCCTTGCGAATGCACCAAACGCTCAAACACGCCCTGTGCAGTGGGAGAGCGACAAATGTTGCCCATGCAAATGAAAATAACCTTAACTTTTTCCATAATATCAATATCTTAACTATAAGAAATTATTCAATCCTCAGTAGCCTTGTACTGCGCCATCAACGCTTGCTGGGTCTTTTCCGTGGTCGGCTCATAATGGCTGAACTGAATCGCCCAACTCCCTTCTCCTGCCGTTAGCGAATTCAGGCGTGAGGCATAATCCTCAAGTTCTGCCAGTGGGACTTTCGCCTGAATAATCATATTACCCGTTTCATCGGCTTGCGCATCATGAATCTGCGCACGGCGGGTCGCCAAATCGCCGGAAATATCCCCCATCGCAGCAGCCGGAACGGTTACTTCCAGATCAACCAGCGGTTCTAGAATAATGGGGCTTGCCTCAGCAACAGCTTGCATAAACGCTTTGCGCCCTGCCACCACGAAGGCAATCTCCTTGGAATCGACCGAGTGCATTTTACCATCCACCAACGTGACACGAATGTCCATCAGCGGATGTCCGCTAATCGCACCGGATGCCAGCACCTGACGTACCCCTTTTTCCACAGCCGGTATTAATGAACCAGAAATCGCCCCCCCCACAATACGGTTCACGAATTCAAAACCCGCACCCCGTTCCAGCGGCTCGACGTCAAGCTGTACTTCGCCAAACTGTCCTGCACCGCCGCTTTGTTTTTTATGGCGATATTGTGCCTGCACTGATTTGGTAATGGTTTCGCGATACGGAATTCGAGGCGGTGCGGCATCGACTTCCACATGATATTGCTTATCCATGCGTTCCAAAGCAATGCGTAGATGTAAATCACCTAAGCCACGCAGCACGGTTTCATTGGCGGTCGTATCGTATTCAATCCGCAAACAAGGGTCTTCCGCGACCAGTTTGTGCAAAACATCTGACAGTTTCTGCTCATCACCGCGTTTTTTGGCACGCAAGGCAAAACCCACCAGTGGTGTAGGTAACGTCATGCCGGACATTTCGATGCCATCATCTTCATGCCGTTCATGCAAAATGGTGTCTGGCTCAATCTCGCTGATCTTCGCGATGGCACAAATATCACCCGCTACTGCCTGCTGAACAGGAATACGCTCTTTACCCTGCAAGCGATACAGATGACCAATTTTGACGGGCTTGCCTTCAGCACCCACTAATACCTGACTGCCCAGTTTCAAGCTACCCTGATGCACCCGCAGCAACGCCAACTTGCCGACAAACGGGTCAAATTCCACGTGGAAAACATGCGCCAGCAAGGGCTTATCTGGGTCAGGAATAGCCCACGCTGCCACCGTCTTCTCACCTTTATGCCGAATAAAGGGATGCGGCGGGGCTTCTAACGGATTGGGAGCAAGTTTGGCAAAAATATCCAGCAGTTCAGCAATACCCACGCCCGTTTTGGCGGAGGCAAAGCACACCGGCACTAAATGGTTTTCACGCAACGCTTGTTCAAAGGCTTCATGCAATTCTGCCGCAGGCACAGTACCTTCTTCCAGATAATGTTCCATCGCAGCTTCATGCGCTTCCACCACCTGCTCAATCAATGCGGTATGGGCTACCGTCACTGAAGAAAAGTCTGCTGTGCCGGATTCATGGTCATACACTTCCACCACTTGCGCGGCGTGGTTGATGGGCAACTCCAGCGGCAAACATTCCCGCCCAAAGACATCGGTAATTTCCTGAAGACGCTGTTCGAGTTTGTCAGGAGCTGCGTCAATGCGATTAATCACCACCATGCAGGGTAGGTGTTGATGGCTAACCCACTCCATGATTTTGCGGCTCATTGGCTCAATACCCGCCGCTGCATTGATAACCACCACGACGGTATCAGCGGCGGATAAAGCGGTTAATACCTGCCCCTGAAAATCGGCGTATCCCGGTGTATCAATCAGGTTGATGTGACACCCCGCATGGTGGACGGTGGCGACAGAAACGTAGAGGGAATGCTGATGGAGTTGTTCGAGCGGGTCACAATCGGTGACAGTATTGCCTTTTTCAATCTCGCCCGCTTGAGTGGTTTCGCCTGCTTGAAACAGCAAAGCTTCGATCAGGCTGGTTTTGCCTGCGCCTGTATGTCCGGTGAAGACAATATTTCTGATGTCTTGAGTGATATGCACGCTGACTCCTATTGGTGTGAGTTTCCCCCCATTCTACTCCGCAAAGCATCCACTTATCTGACCTATATCATGTCAGGCTAGCGCTGCCGCTTCGCAGGGCGCACATGAATATGTCCCGGTGGATGCTTAATCACCATCGGCTGCGAGCAATGCGGGCAATTGGTGTAGGTTTGCAAGCGTGTTTCCTACTTGACCTCTTCAAACACAAGGCGAGCATCGGCGCGACTGATGCCGATACTCACACGCATTTTTTCGAGGTAACGCAAGCCACCAAAATCCAACTGACCGGATTCCATCGCTCTTACTAGCTCAAAGCGGAAATTTTCCCGCCGCCGTTTCAATTCGTTGATCATACCCGACGCTAAAATCGCAGCAGGCAACGCCGCAACCGCAATCCCCGTCACAATAATAATCCCGCTGAAAACTTTGCCCACAAGCGTAATCGGCACAATATCACCGTACCCGACCGTGGCGACTGTCACCGCCGACCACCACAAAGCGCGGGGAATGCTGCCGAATTCATCCGGCTGCACATGCCCTTCCGCCAAATAGATACCCGTTGCTGACAACAGAATCAACATGCACAGGATAAACAACGCCGATACCAGATTGTCAGCCTCTTGGCGCAACACCGCCAATAACAAGCCCAAGGAGTGTGAATAACGGGTCAGTTTCAGCAAACGTAACAAACGCAAGCTACGCAAGACGCGCAAATCTTCCACGCCAAAAAAGAAGCTGAGGTAAAACGGCAAAATCGCGACTAAATCAACCAGTGCTTTCGGCGACAGCAAATAACGCCCGCGCCCCTCCAGTGGACGCTGAAAATCAGCCTGACTGGATTCGACGCATATCCACGCCCGTACCACGTACTCCAGCGTGAAAACCGCCACCGAAAACACCTCGAACCACCAGAAAAACGGTTCATGCGCCACATAGATACTGTGTTCGGATTCCACCGCTACCACCACGACATTCACCACCACTAACAACATCAGAAAGCGGTTAATGAGGCGTGCCCACGCATTCCCTTTTTGTTCTTCCAGCGCTAGATATAACCACTGCCGTACTGGATTTAGCCCCATACCGCTCAGAAATGACGGCGGATTTTCTGGTACAATTCGCTGAGTTCCTCACCCAATTCGTGCAATTCTTCCACTACTTCGATGCGAATATCCGCTACCTTGTCACCGATTTTATGCTGCAATTCATCCACGTTTTCACCCAGATCGTGAATTTCCTCCTTGGCTTTCAGGTTCAACTCCCAACCCGCGTCGCGCAAGCGTAACTGCATGTTTTGCCATTTGGTTTCGGCGTGTTCCAGCTCCTCACGCGCTTCCATTCCCAACAAGTGCAAACGCACCCGCAATTCACCGCGTTCACTGGTTAATGTTTCAAGTAACTGCTGTAATTTTTCTTTCATAACATCAAGCCTCCTATGATGAGTTAATTTTACTATAACGCGATCGTCGGCATTAGGCACGGGCATTAGTCAAGGAATGGAACTTTTCACTCATAACAACGCTCTATCAACCTAAATCCATGCAGGTATTCGGGCGAATACCTTTTTTATTCTACAAGGAAACAAGGGCTGATGATGAAAAAAATAGTCTTGTCGCTGGCTGTGCTGGCTGGTTTGGGGTTATCTGCTTGCGCACCGATGAATCAACAAATGACGCAACCACCCGCGACGGTCGTACCCGCCAAAGATTTGAACTGGATTGCGGATAAAGTTTACCGCAACGAAACCAGCGGCAATCCTGAATTACTGGTGGTCTGGAATGACCGCGAAGAATTCGCCTCCCTCGGTATCGGGCATTTCATCTGGTATCCGGCAGGGCAACGTGGCCCTTACACCGAAGCCTTTCCCGGTTTGATCGACTACACCAAAGCGCAAGGCGTACCCATCCCGCAATGGTTAACCAATCGCCCCGTGACAACCGCGCCGTGGGCAAACAAAGCCGCGTTTGAACGCGCTCGCAATGACCCCGAAATGCAGCAATTGCGCACTTTCCTGCAACAAACCATGAATATTCAAGCGAACTACATGTCGGAACGCCTGACCCGCGCTCTGCCCACCATGCTGGCACAAGTTGCGCCGCAAGACCGTGACCGCGTATTAAACAACTACCAAGCCATCGAAAAAACCCAGCGTGGGCTGTATCCATTGCTGGATTACGTCAACTTCAAAGGCGAAGGCACCAGCCCCACCGAACGTTACAACGGGCAAGGCTGGGGTCTGATGCAAGTCTTGCTGACCATGCGCTCCGTCAGCGCAGGCCCGCAAGCATTGGATGAATTTGCCCGTGCCGCCGAAGAAGTGTTGACACGCCGTATAGCCAATTCCGCACCGGAACGTGGCGAAGCCAAATGGCTGCCCGGCTGGCGCAATCGTTTGAATACGTATCGCGCCCAATCCCTGTTAAGCGGCTACTGATAAGACGCGTAACAAGTCGAGCGTGACGTAGGTATGAGTGCCTGCGTCACCGCTCAACACCTTGAATGGCGCATCCGCCTCGCCAAACTGATCAACAACTAACACGGCTTTGCTGAAATCGTGGTCACGCGTGTAATCGTTTACTGTAACGATTGTTTTCAGATTGGCGGCGGTGGACGAACGAATACCGTTATCGGAATCTTCAAACGCCAAACATTCGTCTGGCTGCACCCCCATCATTTCCATCGCATACAGGTAAATATCCGGTGCAGGCTTTTTCTTCGGCACAATATCCCCCGCCGCAATGCACTCGAACCAAGCAATGGATTCTTCACCCAATGTGGATCTCAACAAATACGTCACGTTTTCGGGCGTGGTCGTGGTCGCAATCCCCAAACGCAATCCAGCAGCACGCGCCTCGCGAATCAAACGCTCCGCCCCCACCCGCAACGGAATTTCACCCGCTTGTAGCATCTCCAGATAAAAATGCGTTTTGCGCTTGTGCATCCGAGCCGCAAATTCAGCTAAACCTTCAGTCGGAGCAAAATCAGGCAGGTATTTTTCGACAAAGTAACGAATACGCTCCTTACCCCCCGTGACCGTGAGCAAATCGGCGTAAAGTTCAACCGTCCAATCCCAATCCAAGCCCGCTTCTTGGAAGGCTTTGTTGAAGGCGGGGCGGTGTCCGTCGCGTTCGGTGTCAGCCAGTGTGCCGTCTACGTCGAAAAGCAGTGTGGTAAGCTGTGGCATGTGAAACTCCTCATTTTTGATTGAGGGCAGATTCTAACTGTCCAACAACGTCAACTGCAATTTCTCCACATCCATGCTCTGAATATCCACCAAACTGGGCAAATCATCTAAAGATTTCAGGTTGAAATAATCCAAAAAGTGCCGCGTAGTGCCGAGCATTTCGGGGCGACCGGGCAATTCTTTATGCCCAAGCACGCGCACCCAATCGCGCTCCAGCAAGGTTTTAATGACGTTGGCATTGACCGCGACACCACGCACTTCTTCGATTTCCGCTCGCGTGATGGGTTGCCGCCACGCAATCAGCGCCAGCGTTTCCAAAAACGCCCGGGAATATTTTTGCGGACGAATGTCTTCGTGACGCTGCACCCACGCTTGGAACTCGGCACGGGTTTGCAAGCGGAAACCACTCGCAGTTTCTTTCAACTCGAAACTTTGGGATTCGCAAGCAACCGACAATGACTGTAATGCACTGCGGATGGCGGAACGGGGGATGCCTTCTTCGGGGGGAAAATAGCCTTCGAGTTGGTCGAGGGACAAGGGTTTGTCTGCTGTCAGCAGGATGGCTTGTAGGATAGTTTCAAGCTGCATTATTTTTCCTTATAAACACTCCGAATCCGAGCAAATTCGTGATCATCTCGCACGATAGGTAAGTCTGTCACTTACCTAACCGCTTCAATGCATCTTTTGCATAATCATTACCCTGTGCCGCAGCCTTCTTGTACCACTTTAGGGCAGATGTAGCGGATTTCTTAACCCCTTTGCCTGTCTCATACATCACACCCAGATTAAATTGCCCCTGCGCATTGCCTTGGTCGGCGGCTTTCTGATACCACTTCACCGCTTCGGCACTGTCCTGCTTCACCCCGTTGCCAGTCTCATACATATAGCCCAGCTTAACTTGACCATTAGCATTGCCTTGGTCGGCAGATTTCTGGAACCACTTCACCGCTTCGACGTTGTCCTGCTTCATCCCTTTACCGCTCTTATACAACATATAGCCCAGATTGACTTGACCCTGTGCATTGCCTTGGTCAGCAGCTTTCTGATACCACTTCACCGCTTCGGCGTTGTCCTGCTTGACCCCTTTGCCATTCTCATACATCACACCCAGATTAAATTGCCCCTGCGCATTGCCTTGGTCGGCGGCTTTCTGATACCACTTCACCGCTTCGGCACTGTCCTGCTTCACCCCGTTGCCAGTCTCATACATATAGCCCAGCTTAACTTGACCATTAGCATTGCCTTGGTCGGCAGATTTCTGGAACCACTTCACCGCTTCGACGTTGTCCTGCTTCATCCCTTTACCGCTCTTATACAACATATAGCCCAGATTGACTTGACCCTGTGCATTGCCTTGGTCAGCAGCTTTCTGATACCACTTCACCGCTTCGGCGTTGTCCTGCTTGACCCCTTTGCCATTCTCGTACATCACACCCAGATTTTTTTGCCCCTGCGCATCGCCTTGGTCGGCAGCTTTCTGATACCACTTCACCGCTTCGGCGTTGTCCTGCTTCACCCCTTTGCCATTCTCATACATCGTACCCAGATTGGTTTGCCCCAGTGCATCGCCTTGGTCGGCAGCTTTCTGATACCACTTCACCGCTTCGGTACTGTCTTGCTTCACCCCTTTGCCTGCCTCGTACATCCAGCCCAGCTCGACTTGCCCATCCGCATTGCCTTGATCAGCGGCTTTCTGATACCACTTCACCGCTTCGGCACTGTCCTGTTTCACTCCTTTCCCATCCCGATACATCACACCCAGATTAAATTGCCCCAGTGCATTGCTTTGGTCGGCAGCTTTCTGATACCACTTCACCGCTTCGGTACTATCTTGCGTCACCCCTTTGCCTGCCTCGTACATCCAGCCCAGATTGGCTTGCCCGTCCGCATCACCTTGATCGGCGGCTTTCTGAAACCATTTCACCGCTTCGGCACTGTCCTGTTTCACCCCTTTCCCATCCCGATACATCACACCCAGATTAAATTGCCCCAGTGCATTGCTTTGGTCGGCAGCTTTCTGATACCACTTCACCGCTTCGGCATTGTCCTGCTTCACCCCGTTGCCAGTCTCATACATATAACCCAGACTGACTTGCCCCTTCGCATTGCCTTGGTCGGCAGCTTTCTGATACCACTTAACCGCTTCGGCACTGTCCTGCTTCACCCCGTTGCCAGTCTCATACATATAACCCAGACTGACTTGCCCCTTCGCATTGCCTTGGTCGGCAGCTTTCTGATACCACTTAACCGCTTCGGCACTGTCCTGCTTGACTCCTTTGCCACCCTTATACATCGCCCCCAGACTGAATTGCCCCAGCGCATTACCTTGATCGGCAGCTTTCTGAAACCATATCACCGCTTCGGCACTGTCCTGCTTCACCCCTTTGCCTATCTCGTACATCCAGCCAAGATCGTATTGGGCTTCTGATATTCCGCGTTCTGCATCTGCTTGGAGTAACGGAGCGGCTTTGTTGAACCAATCCATCGCGGTGGTTTCGTTTTTCTCTACGCCTTTACCGATTAAATACATGCGGGCAAGATAAAACTGTGCCGTACCATTATTTTGTTCTGCCAACGGGCGAATTTGCTGTACAGCAAGCGCGAAATCATTTTTATAGGCAGCGGAAATACCAGCCATCAAGGAATCGTTCTCTTGGGCTTCTTGTTGTATTTGCGCTTGCAGCTTTTCTTCTATGGTTTCACTATAAGCCGAGAGACTCAGCAGTAGCCCTCCAGTAAGCAGCCAGCCCACAAATCCGGCAGAGAAACCTTGGCGTTTAATGACATTTTGGTAAGTTTTCATACGTTTCCTTGGCTTTAGTGTCACCGGCATCAGCGGCTTGTTTATACAACTGGCACCCCTTTTGTTGATCTTTATCAACCCCCTGACCCACGTAATAGCTAGCCCCCAATACTTGCATGGCAGCAGTATCACCGGATGCTATTAAGGTGGTCAAACGGGCAACAGCATCAGACCATGCGGTTTTATCGTCTGATTCTAACGCAGCTTTGGCTTGTGCCAGATCTCCAGTTTGTTGCCAATAATAACCACCACCACCAAAGGCTGCGGCAGACATTAAGAGGGCTGGAATCAAGGGAAATTTCTTAACAGGAGGCTTTTGGTTCTGAGAACTCATTTTATCAGCTTCGGCTTGCCGTTCTGCTTCTTTGCGAGCGTGTTCCTCAGCGGCTGCTTTCTCTTTTCTTAGCTGTTCTTGTTGGGCTTTTTTCTGACGCTCAATCTCTTCATGCTCTTCACGAACTTTTTGTTCTTCAGCACGTTCTTGCTCCCGCTTTTTTTGCTTGGCTGCCTCCTCTGCCACAAGACGAGCTTGAGCCTCATCTAGCCACCGCTGATGTGATGCTGCTTCATGTTCAGCCAATGCTTTTTCTTTTGCCAATCTTTTCTGTTCAGCCGCTTCTTCTGCTAAACGCTGCTGTTGTTCCGCATCCTCGCGAGCCTGTTGCTCAGCGGCTGCTTTTTCCCGTACAAGCCGCTCTTGCTCTGCGGCTTCTTCTGCTAAACGACGTTGTTGTTCCGCTTGATCGCGTGCTTGTTGCTCTACGGCTGCTTTTTCCTGCGCAAGCCGCTCTTGCTCAGCGGTTTCTGCTGCTTCACGCTTGGCTTGTTCAGCATCATGCTGCTCCACCAATTCCCCGATTTTTTCAGCCAGCCGGATAAACTGCGGATCGTTGACATCAGCCTTCCAACTAACGAAATCCCCCGTCTGACGCATGGTAAAACCTACCGGAATATCCACTGAGTCAATTTGAATAGGCAGCAACACATTGCGCTGTTTAGCGACATTTGCCTCTTCCAACACCCACTCAGAATCAACAGATGCCGTTGACCACACTACCACCACACACTTGCTGGTACGGATGGCATGGTTAATCTTTTTGCTCCAATGATCCCCAATATTAATAGTGCGGTGATCCCAAAACACTGACCAGCCTTGCCGTTCCAATGCTTGAAACAGCGGCTGCAAACGCTCGCGGTCTTTTGTCGAATAACTGAGAAAAATGTCGTGCATACTGATAACTGATAGTGAAGCCCCGATAAACGGATAGTAACCGATATTTTGTGGGATTTCTGCCTTATCAGTAACACCTGCTAGACAAATTCCTACTCAGGTGGATGCCAACCCACTTCAACCCATAAAGCACGGGTACAGACACGAAATTCAGTGTTCAGGGACAAAGCCGAAACGGTTGCCCTGCCCGTCGGAGTCAATCCAGTAACATTCGTGCCATCATCAGACCAGATAAAATGTTCTCCCCAATGTTGCCGACGGGGATTAAACAGCGGGGCAGGCTCGCCAGTTTCAGGATCAACGGCATCAGTCAAAATCCCTTTGGCTTCATTGCAAAGGCGGCAGGATAACCAAAGATTTTCCTCTTCATTACCACCACCCTTAGCGCGTGGTAACAAGTGTTCGATGGTAAGCGGTACACCGCTGACCAGTTCCTGCGTCAAGCAATACCCGCAACGGAATAGCGCCTGTTGCGCAAGGCGTTTGCGCGTTGCCTGAGAAATAGCACTCATGCGCTTTGCAGCTCCCCACGAGGCGGGGTGAGTCGATAGCCACGCCGCTTCAAAAGCACGGCGGCATAACTACGCCGGAACGTCAACACATCTGCCTCGCGTCTCAACGCTTGTAATGCCTGCTCGTCATCAGAAAGAAGTTGCCCTAGTTTTTTCTGTTCCAGTAGGGATTCGTAGCTCTGCCAATGCTCTGACGGAAAAACCCGGCGAGATTCCTGAAGCAATTCTTGATCATTCATTGCCAATAAAGGAAAAACATCATTTTGATACCCAACGGGAATATCCTCAAAAATAGGCGGGAGGGTATGCCGCAGGCTATCAAGGATAATGGCTTCCGTCGGCTGCTGGAACAAGGAAGCCGCTTGATACAACTGCTGGTAGAGTGCATCCGATACATTGATAGTAATAGCGTGCGTCATATTTCACCTTCTGGCATTTACCAACCTAACTCACAACAAGATTACACCATACAATTTATCCGTGACCATGAGAAGGGATATGCTATGTTTACGACTAGTGCAATGAAAAATCAGGAGCATGAACAATGGGTGCAGCAGAACAGTTACAGCAATATTTCACCTACGCCGACTACGCCAAGTGGCCGGAAGATGAGCGTTGGGAACTGATTGAGGGTATCGCGTATGCAATGGCTGCTCCATCACGGCAACATCAACGGGTCAGTTTCGAGGTAGGTTTCCAGATACGCTCGCATTTAACGGACAAGCGTTGCAGCATCTATTCCGCACCGTTCGATATACGTCTGCCCAACCACGACGAAGCCGACGATGATATAGACACCACCGTCCAACCCGATCTTGCCGTCATCTGCGATAAAAACAAGTTGGACGACAAAGGCTGTCGGGGTGCGCCTGACTGGGCTATCGAAGTGCTTTCGCCGTCTACTGCCCTCAAGGACATGGACAAAAAACGCTGGTTATACGAACGCCACGGCGTGAAAGAATATTGGATTATTCACCCAACCGATCGCTGGGTAATGGTGTATACGCTCAAAGACGACGGGCAATACGGCTTGCCACAAATGTTTGGCATGGATGAGCCGACCGCTGGCAATTTGTTCAGTGACTTACACATCGACTGGACATTCATGCAGGAAACCTGAAGAGGCAGCGCGAATATACAACGGCGCATACGCCTCATCGCCTTGCACGACATCAATCAAATGCGCTTTGAGCAATTCCAACACCGCCATCAACGACACCACCACGCCGCGCCGCCCTTCTTCCACCCGAAACAGGTTTTCAAACGGTACAAACGGGTGTGCTTGCAACAGGGCTAATACATGCGTCATGCGCTCGCGAATCGACAAATGTTCGCGCCGAATCTGATGAGAAGTGAACATATCGGCACGTTTCAACACATCCTGAAACGCTAGCAGCAATTCGCGCAGCCCGACTTCCGGTTGTGGACGCGGTGCTTTGGGGAAATCCGCAGTCGTTTGCACCGCCCAATGCTCGCGCTCCAAACGCGGCAAGGTATCCAAATCAGCAGCCGCTTGCCTGCACTGCTCGTATTCCTGCAACTGACGCATTAATTGCGCACGCGGATCGTCTTCTTCGACCACTTCAATATAACGCGGCAACAACATTCGCGATTTGATTTCCGCCAGCATCGCCGCCATCAACAAGTATTCCGCTGCCAAATCCAGCTTGAAATCTTTCATCAGCTCGACATAAGCCACGTATTGCTCGGTAATCTGTGCAATCGGAATGTCGCAAATATCGAAATTTTGCCGCCGGATCAGGTATAACAACAAATCCAGCGGCCCTTCAAAGGCTTCCAAAAAGACTTCCAGCGCATCGGGCGGGATGTACAAATCCTCCGGCATGGCGATGACTTGCTCACCCCGCACCACTGCCCACGGCATCCCCTTCAGGGAAACACTCATCGCTGATGATGAGTAAAGCGCATCGCTTCCATCACATCCGCCAGCGTTTCGCGTGCCACTTGCCGTGCGGCTTCCGCACCTTCACGCAAAATAGCCCGTACCCGCCCACGGTCTTCCTCAAACTCCGCCGCACGGTGTTGGATCGGCGCAAGTTCAGCCTGTACCGCCGCAATCACTGGCTGCTTGCATTCGAGGCAACCAATTCCCGCGCTGCGACAACCTTCCTGCACCCACTGCTTAGTGGTGTCGTTAGAATAGATTTCGTGGAATTGCCATACCGGACACTTTGCCGGATCACCGGGATCAGTGCGCCGTCCACGCGCTGGATCCGTCGGCATGGTGCGGATTTTCTTGTCCACACTCTCCGGTGCTTCCCGTAAGGCGATGGTATTGTTGTAGGACTTGGACATCTTTTGCCCATCCAACCCCGGCATTTTCGAGGCTTTGGTCAGTGCCGCTTGCGGCTCTGGCAGAATAATCTTACCCGACCCTTCCAAATAACCAAACAAGCGTTCACGATCGCCAATCGACAGGTTTTGCTGTGATTCCAGCAAGGCACGCCCCACGCTCAAGGCTTCGGCATCACCTTGCTCTTGGTATTGACGGCGCAAATCACGGTACATTTTCGCCTGTTTCTTGCCCATCTTAGTCGCGGCTTGTTCGGCTTTTTGCTCGAAATCTGGCTCACGCCCGTACAAATGGTTGAAACGTCGCGCCACTTCACGGGTTAACTCAATATGCGCCACTTGATCTTCACCGACAGGCACACGATCCGCTTTGTAGATCAAAATATCTGCCGATTGCAGCAACGGGTAGCCGAGAAAACCGTAAGTCGCAAGGTCACGCTCTTTGAGTTTTTCCTGCTGATCTTTATAGGTCGGCACGCGCTCCAACCACCCCAGCGGCGTAATCATTGACAGCAATAGGTGCAATTCAGCGTGTTCCGGTACATGCGACTGCGTAAAAATCGTCGCGGAACTGGGGCTAATCCCCGCAGCCAGCCAGTCAATTGCCATGTCTTCGACGTGCTGGGAAATGCCACCCGGCGTTTCGTAATGCGTCGTCAAGGCGTGCCAGTCGGCAACAAAGAAAAAGCACTCGTAATTGAGCTGCATTTCTACCCAGTTTTTCAACACACCGTGATAATGACCGAGGTGTAACAATCCGGTTGGGCGCATCCCTGAAACGACACGCTGATTATGCGAAGGCGTAGTACTCACGCGGCAAATACCTTTATTCGTTATGAATGTCATGCAAAAGCTAGAGGAACAGGCTGGCTAACATATCCGCCAAGATGTTCACGATGGGGGCAACAATCTGATTTAGCACACCAAAATACAGTAAACCGAACACAATAAACATCCCATACGGCTCGATCACGTCAAGATAACGCGAGAGCGAGACGGGCAATAAGCCAGAGAGCACCCGCCCGCCGTCCAAGGGTGGAATCGGTAACAGGTTGAAAACCAACAGCACCAGATTAATCATAATCCCATTTTGGCTCATATCCATAAACCCACGGGCGATATTTTCATCGGGAATCGTCTGGGCAAACAACACCAATAAGATAATCCACAGCACCGCCATGAACAGGTTTGCAGCAGGCCCCGCAGCGGCGACCATCACCATATCGCTGCGGTAATTTTTCAGGTTGCGGAAATTCACCGGAACAGGTTTCGCCCACCCAAACAAAAAAGGTGAACCAATCAGCAATAACACGGCAGGCACAGCGATTGTGCCCATCGGATCAACGTGCTTGATCGGATTCAACGACAAACGCCCCAGCATTTTCGCGGTGCTATCGCCCAGTTTGTTGGCTACCCAACCGTGTGCTACTTCATGCAGGGTAATCGCAAACAACACCGGAATTGCCCACGTTGCCAGCCCGTACAAAAAGGTATTAAGGTCAAAATCCATCGAGATCAATGCTCCACTAGCCAGTCAGTATTGCCTTTGCCTTCGCGCAAAATGACCGGACGTGCTTCCATTAAATCCACCACTGTGGTGGGTTCATGCCCGCAAAAACCGCCATCAATAATCAGATCGACCTGATGTTCCAACGACAAACGAATTTGGTAAGGGTCAACCATCGGCAGATCTTCCCCCGGTAAAATCAGCGTGCTGGACATCAACGGCTCACCCAACTCTTGTAGCAAGGCTTGCGTGACCACATGATCCGGCAAACGCACCCCAATGGTTTTGCGCTTAGGGTTTTGCAAGCGGCGCGGCACTTCACGGGTCGCCTGTAGAATGAAGGTGTATGGCCCCGGTGTCAAAGATTTGATCAAGCGGTAATTCATATTATCCACTTGCCCGTAGAGAGAAATCTCCGACAAATCACGGCACACAAGCGTGAAATTATGCTTAGTATCGACTTTACGGATACGCTGGATACGCTCCATCGCCGCCTTGTCGCCCACATGGCAACCAATCGCATAACTGGAATCGGTCGGAAAAACGACCACACCGCCCTCACGAATAATCGTGACCGCCTGACGAATCAAGCGAATCTGGGGGTTTTCTGGGTGAATTTGAAAATACTGACTCATTGCACAATTATCGTTTAGAATGTTTAACTTTAACCAATTATACCCATACGTATGAAGTTCCTGTTTGACTTTTTCCCGGTTGCACTGTTCTTTATGGTGTACAAATTTTTCGGGGCGCTGCCACCTGAATGGATTGCAGCCGCCAACCAGTTTCCATTAATGGCACTTAACCAGAATGAACCGAAAGATGCCATCCTGATGGCGACATTGGTCATCATTTTAGCGACTATCGTGCAAAATGCGCTGTATTTCGCGCTACACCGCCGGTTTGAGAAGATGCACTTAATCACACTCGCCATTTTGATCGTGTTCGGCACACTCACCCTGTTCTTGAAAGACCCGATTTTCATCAAATGGAAAGTCAGCATCATCAACTGGGGATTTGCGCTCGCCTTCATTATCAGCCAATACGTTGGAGCGCGTAAGACCCTAACAGAACGCATGATGTCGAACGCGGTTCAAGTGCCAGCGGCTATCTGGTTGCAAGTCAATTGGCTGTGGGCAGGCTTTTTCGTCTTCATCGGCGTGCTGAATCTGGTGATTGCGTACAACTTCAGTGAAGAAGTGTGGGTAGACTTTAAACTGTTCGGTGTATTGGGCTTGACCTTTGCCTTTATCATTGCGCAAGTGTTCTACCTGCAAAAACATGCGCTCGACACCCCCGACACCCCCACTAAATAGTTACAAAACGTTAAGGACACTATCTCTATGTTATATGTCATTATTGGCGAAGATGTTGAAAACAGTCTGGCACAACGGCTTGCTACCCGCCCCGCTCACGTAGAGCGTCTGCTGGCATTACGCGATGCAGGTCGTTTGTTTGTTGCAGGCCCTAACCCATTGATTGATAGCGAAGATCCGGGTGAAGCAGGCTTCAGCGGCAGTGTCATCATTGCTGAATTCGACTCCTTGGAAGCGGCGCAACGCTGGGCAGAAGCTGACCCCTACAAAGCAGCCGGTGTTTACCAGCGTGTGACCGTCAAACCGTTCAAAAAAGTTTTACCATAATCATTACAGAGGAAAAAGCTAACCATGCGTTTCAACACTAACAATATTATCGCAACCGGGCTGGTTGGGTTAACGCTGATGGCAACTAGCCTGTACGCTGAAGATAAAGTCGTTGTCGCCACCGTCAATGGCACAGAAATCACTCAGGAAACCCTGAACAATGTCATGGGCATGGTCGGCGGAATGCCGGGTGCGCAAGTGGATAAAAAATCTGTTCTCGACGACCTGATCATTACTGAGTTGGCACGCCAAGAAGCCAACAAAGCGGGCTTGACCGAACGTCAAGAAATCAAAGACAAGATTAAAGATGCGACTGACCGTCTGGTATTGAATACATGGACGCAAGAAAAAGCCGCTGCCTTCAAACCGACTGACGAAGAGCTGAAAAAAGCCTACGAAGAACGCACCAGCGGCGAAAAAGTTGAATACAAAGCGCGTCATATCCTGATGAAAACCAAAGCCGAAGCCGAAGGTATCATCAAAGAACTGGACAATAAGGTAGATTTCGCTGACTTGGCTAAGAAATCTTCCGATGGCCCATCCGCTGGTCAAGGTGGCGATTTGGGTTGGTTCAAACCCAGCACAATGGTTAAGCCTTTCGCGGAAGCCGTCGCTAAAATGGAAGCTGGCACGTATACCAAAGAACCCGTTCAAACCGAATTCGGTTTCCACGTCATCAAGCTGGAAGAACGCCGTGACGTCAAACCACCGGAAATGGAAACGCTCAAGCCACAACTGGAACGTGAATACCAGCAGAAAAAAATGCTGGCGTACATGGATGAGCTGAAAACCAAAGCAGACATTAAAGTCACCTTGCCAGCAGAAGCAGCCAAACCCGCCGCCGAAGCAGCACCAGCGGCGGCAGCGCCTGCTCCAGCAGCAGTACCTGCGCCAGCCGCGACGGAAGAAAAGAAATAAGTGCTTTTCAGGGGCGAACACTGTTTCGCCCCCTTTCCACCCACTCAGGAAGTCATGATGAAAACAGAATGGAAAACCTTCCTCATTGATCACGGCGCAGAATTCAGCGGTGACTCACTCGTTTCTTTTGGCAACCCCGAACGCGAACGCCGCATTCCCCCACAAGGTGCGATCCTCTGCGACTTAGCCCATTTTGGTCTGATCAGCGTCAGTGGTGCAGATGCCACGACTTTCTTGCAAGGTCAGCTAACCAACGATATTAACCAAGTTTCCGACACGCAATCGCAACTCAGCGCGTATTGCACCCCCAAAGGTCGCACGCTCGCCACCTTCTTCATCACCAAGCGCCAAGGCGTTTACTACCTGAGCGTGGCTCGCGATTTACTTGAGCCTATATTGAAACGCTTACGCATGTACGTCATGCGCTCCAAAGTTGCGCTAGAAGATGCCAGTGCCAGCCTCGTGCATTTCGGTTATGCCGCACCGGATGGCGATGTACGTCTGCAAGCCATTCTCGGCAAAGCACCCGCGAATGCCTACGACACCCTGCAAAGCGGTGGTTTGACGATTATGCGTCAGCCTGCGCCAATTCCGCGTTTCAAGATTCTGGGTGAACTCGATGAAGCCCGCAAACTGTGGGAACGCCTTAACGTCAATGCCGCGTGTGTCGGGCGCAGCAGTTGGGAATATTTCAACGTCCTGTCCGGCGTACCGATGGTCACGCAAGCCAGCTCGGAAGCATGGGTACCACAAATGCTGAACATGCACCTGATCAACGGTGTGAGTTTCACCAAAGGCTGCTTCCCTGGTCAGGAAATCGTGGCTCGCTTGAAATATTTGGGCAAGAGCAAACGCCAGATGTACCGCGTTGGCATTCCCCATTGTGTGGCTGTGCCTGCGGTCGGCACGAACATCGCCAGCACAAATGACGCTGAAGCAGGTACGATTCTCAACGCCACCTTGAACCCCGATGGCTACGTGGAAGCGCTGGCGGTCATGAAAATTGCCGAAGTCACTCAACCGCTGCGCTTCGGTGAATATGCCGTGAAGGTATTGGAGCTGCCTTACGTGCTGGAAGCGGAGTAAAGTTCATCCTGCAATAAGTGGCGATAGGTGTTGACCACAGCATCCAAACTGTAACGCGCTGCCACCCGTTGTTTAGCCTGTTCGCCCAATGCCTGCCGTTGGGCAACGCTTTGTTGCAGCAGATTCGACCACGCTTGCGCTAGAGCGGGCGCATCACCTGCTGGCACAATCAAACCCGTTTCTGCCACGAATTCCGCAATATCGCCCACATCCGTTGCCACACACGGCACACCTTCCGCCATCGCTTCCGCCAAAAATAACGGGAACGCCTCGCGTTGCGACGACAGCGTGGCTATATCCAACGCCGCAATCAGTCGCGCCGCATCGGTACGCACACCCAACAAATGTACATTGGACTGATCAAGAAGTGTCGAGAGCAAAGGTTGCAACGCAGGATTGCTAGCCTCCATCCCCTCGCCTGCCAGCAAGAAATGTACCGCTTGCCCGCCCTCCTGCATCAAGCGAATCGCCGTTAGCAGGTTGGGAATATCTTTTTCTGGCACGTAACGGGTAAGGCTGCCGATCAGCAGCGCGTGCGCTGGTATACCCAATTCTTCGCGCACACTGACGTAATATTCCGCACGACGACTGGTTTTACCCAGCGGAATACCGTTTGCCACCACTTGCGCGTGTTGGGTGGCGTAACCCAATTCAGCATGACGCTGCATACTGCGCCGCGACACATACACAATGCGCTGCGGAAACCGTGACAACCACCGCCCTGCTTTCAATACAAAGGCATGTTGCGCACGTTCCAACGTCGCTTTTTCCGGCGTGTGATGCATTCCCCACAACAATAGTGGGCGACGACTGGCAAACAACCATGCCAGTGTTGCAAACAAATTGCCGTGGTGCATCCAGCCGTGAATCACGGTCGGCTGAATCTCGCGTACCAAACGCCATAAACGCGGCAATAACCACGGTAATGCTTTCACCCGATTCAAACCGAGGACATGCACAGGAATGCCAGTTTCGGCAAACTGCTGCTGCACGCCATTCACCTCTACTAATGAGATGACATAAGGTTTGTAATCATCACTGAATGCAGACGTGGCTAGATTTAACAGGGCTTTTTGTGCGCCGCCAACACTTAGCGAGGTAATGATATAGAGAATGTTGCCCATTTTAACTCCAAGTATTTGTTTATATTAAATAAGCCTTGGCGGTATAATTACTGATACCGTAACAAGTACCGAAAACACCCCAAAAACCACCGTTAGTTGCGTATTTTCAACGCACTCGGCCAATGTTGATGTTAGGTCTAATGTGATAGCCATCACAGCGTTTTTCGGATATACGGCGGAACACTTCAGAATTGCCACACCGAATTGGAGACACAATGAATTACCTGTCAATAATCGCCAGCCATCTTGAGCAACACATGCAGTCAGGCATTGAACCCCGCCTGTGGAACTGGGGACGCTGGTGGTTTAAGTACAACACCGTGGAGATCGGGAGAGCCACCGGGCAAATCACCCGTTCACCATCCGCATCACTCATGCAGTTCGCGCCGAAGCCTGCCAAGGGTGGATACACAGAACATGACGACCCTGTTGATGAGGATGATGCAGAGGCAATGCACGGGGAAATCATGGAACGCTGTACCTACAGACAGCAGGAAGCGTTGAAAGCGTATTACGCCTACCGCAGCCATTCCATCACCAACACTGAGAAGAAGGCTAGGAAACGCGCAAGGCAGGCATTGGTGGGCATCAAAGTTCAAGTGAAATCTAGTACAGAGTCTATACAGTGTTGTTTTTAATAGATAAATTTTTTGCGATAGATTGACTGATGTACCCCTAATCAGTACACTTATCGCTAATCTCAAAATAATCCCTGAACTTAGTTTTCCTGCAAATTGATAAGACACTTCAAAGGCCAGCCGTAACAAGCTGGCCTTTTGCGTTTCTGGTGGAACCAATGATTGACCGCAAAGCCTTTTACAATGCCTTACGGTATAAGCGCCTGTTCCTGCGTGGAATTCCTCAAGCGGCTGTTGATGGGGTGAATGCCATTCTGAATGAGTGGGAGACTGGCGAATACGGGGATGACCTACAACACCTTTCCTATGCTCTTGCCGTCACGTACCACGAGACTGACGGCAGGATGGAACCCATTGAGGAGTATGGCAGGGGCGCGGGAAAGCCTTATGGTAACGCCTACGGTCGTGCGTTCGTACAGATTACGTGGCATACCAACTACGCGAAGTTCGGGCGCATCCTAAACATCCCGCTCGCCACCAATTACAGCCTTGCGCTGAACCCCGTGTACGCCGCCAAGATACTCCTGATCGGTATGCGCGATGGCCTGTTTCGCAAGCACAAACTGTCTGACTTCGATTTCACCAGCGCCAAGGGTGTATTCGATGCCCGCAACATCATCAATGGTGACAAGACCTACAGTGACAAGAAAACCACGGCGGCTGGCGTTGCCAATCGCGGTGAACTGGTGGCCGGGTACTACGCCACCTTCTTTGATGCACTGACCAACGCCTATGTGAGTGAGCCAATCATGCCAAACCATCCTCCCCTGCAAGGCGCTTCTGATGAACCCGTGGTTATCACTGAGCCTGACTTCTCAAATCACCCCAAGTACAGCGTCAATGACGACCTGCCAGAACTCCCGGCTGAATACTATGCGTGGGTAGCAGAGAAGCGTAAAGAGCGCCAAGCAGAAGCCTACAAGGAGCTTAACCAGAAGCCGCTGGTGAAATCGTCCGTAACGGGCTTTGTCGCCGCTGGGTTCGTGTCTGTGATCGCCACCTCAGTATCACAGCACTTCGGCATTGAAATCCCCTCAGAGGCAAAGGACTGGCTATACGGCGGCATCATCGCGGTGATGGGCGGGGGTGCATTGTGGGGACGCGCCAAGGCAACAACATTCATCAATGGCTTCATCAGGTAGGGACACTCAATGACACTTTTACAAGAATTCGCGGGTCAGCAGGCAGGACTGTTGAAGTCAGAAATTGATACCCGCTTTGCTGGACTCATGAAGGAAGCTGAAGACCAGTTCACCCAAATCCAAGACCTGCACCAGCAGAGGATGGATGCTTACGCTGCTGAACGCGATGCGCTGAAGGCGGTTATTGATGATGCTTTTGGTGTCTCAGGGGACACCGGGTAAGGAGGCATCGTTGTGAATACAAAGAAGATAAACACGATGGATAACGATGAAAGAAGTCTTTACACCCTTATTGGTATTGCCTTCATGGGGACGGTTATTGGTTTTCTACTGGAGCTATCAGCTAAGGAATCAACCCGCAGCCTGAGACAGATCGCAGCCGCTGCGCTGTTGAATGGTGCATTCACCGTTGGTGCGTTCTCTGCATTGCGCTGGTTTGTGCCGGATATAACCTTAGAGATCGCAGTCGGTATATCAGCCCTGCTGTCCAGTATCGGTCGTGGCGCTATTATCCACCTCGTTAGCAAGTGGATGGATCGGTAATGTTAAGAGCTGTGATGAGCTTGCTGACAGTTGCCTTGCTGTCAGTAGGATGCACAACCCAAGGCAAGCCATTCATTCAAGCAGATGGGAATTTGCAGCATGGCATTGCGGAGGCATCTGATTGGGTTTTCCGTGCTGGTAGCAAGACGTACCAAGATGTGGGTCAGGTGACTGTATCTGCCGGGTACGATTGGAAGCCTTGCTATGCCTACGCTGGTGTCTCGCACTTGAGCCTTGCTCGTTACGGCCATGATATTGGGCTTAACTCCGTGATGGCCGGAGTGGGATGCCGTTACTATTTTCATTGACCCCTTCATTGAATAAAGGGGAGGTGTTTCATGTCTGGATTCACAGACAAACAGGCCGCATTCGTCCGTGAATATCTGGTAGACCTTAACGCAACACAGGCCGCAATCCGTGCCGGGTACAGCGCAAGGACTGCAAATAAGACAGCTTCGCGTTTACTGGTAAATGTAGATATTCAGGCCGCTGTTTCAGCAGCCAAGCAGAAACGCGCTGAGCAGGTTGGATATACAGCCCAACGTGTGCTGCAACGTCACGCTGAAATTGATGAAATGGACGTTGCTGACATCCTTAATGACTCTGGTGATCTGCTGCCTATCAAGTCATGGCCCAAAGTCTGGCGGAAGACTATCTCTGGCATTGAGATCACAACAGTCGGCAGTGGTGACAACATTGCCATCCTGAAGAAGGTTAAGTGGCCTGACAAACTTAGAAACCTTGAACTGCTTGGGCGACATGTTGATGTACAGGCTTATGGTGAACCGAAAGGCTCCACCAGTGATCTGGCTGATGTGCTTGGGCAACTGATCGGGGGGATGCCTGATTGAGCCTGCCAGCAAACATCCCGATGAAGTTGCGCCGTGAGCGGGAACGCTGGTATGACCTAATCCCACTTCCCGTGCAATTGCGTCTTATCCGTGCTGTTCATAGTGGTATCCGGTTTCCCGTTGTTCCTGCTGGTCGTCGCTCTGGTAAAACCGAACGGTTCAAACGGTTTCTGGTGAAAGAATCAATGCGTGTGCCGGGAATGTACTTCGCTGGCGCTCCTACCTATCAGCAAGCCAAGAAAATATTCTGGTCAGACCTCAAGTTGATGTCGTTTTCCAGTACCCATGCCCGCAAGCCGTCCGAGTCGGAACTGCAAATCTACCTACCCAATGGGTCAGAGATTCATGTGCTGGGTTTGGACAAGCCAGAACGTATTGAAGGTATCCCGTGGAAGGGTGGCGGCATTGATGAGTTTGCTGACATCAAGGCAGATGCGTGGAAGCTGAATATCCTTCCTGCGCTCAACACAGTAGACCCGCGTGATCCTGATTACCGGGCATGGTGTTGGCTGCTGGGTGTACCGGAAGGGCTAAACCATTACTACGACATTGCCCAGTACGCCAAGTCCGGGCAAGACCCTGATTATGGCTTGTACCACTGGAAATCAGCCGAGATTCTGCCAGATGACGTGATTGCCGCCGCCAAGCGCACCATGTCATCCAAGGAGTTCCGGCAGGAATACGAGGCCAGCTTTGAAACCACATCGGGTCGCATCTACGAGGACTACGGTTCTGCCAACCACACCGGGGAATACTTCCTGCCCCATGAGCAACTGCATTGGTCACACGACCAAAACTTTACACCGTTGTCATCCTGCGTATCCATTGTCCGTGACGAGAAGATGTACATCGTTGATGAGATCGTGCTGACCAGTGCTGTATCCAAACAGTCGGCACAGGAGTTCGTGGAGAAATTCAAAACCCACCAGAACAAGCATGTATTCCTATACGGCGACCCAGCAGGACGGGCGGGTGAAAAGCATGGTCACGCCTCCGACTATGACCAAATTGAACAAGTGCTGCGGGCGAACCATTGGAAGGTGGAGCGTCGTGTAGCACTGGCGCACCCCAGCATCAAGAACAGGCAGAACGCTGTACGTGCCAAGATTCTTGCCGCTGACGGGGCGGTTAGCCTGTTTGTGAATCCTGCTACAGCGCCTTGGTGTGACAAGGGGCTTTCAACAGTGCAGGTGAAGGAAGGTTCCACATTTCAGGAAGACCAGAGCAACAAGTACCAGCACATCACCACAGCCATTGGTTATCAGGTTTCTAGGTTGTGGCCCCGTATCGAAAACAATGCTGAGGAGATGAACATGCCACTCAAATATGAGAATTCCGCGTATGCCTAAGACCATGAAGACAGATGCCCAGATCAAGGCCATCATCGACCGGGAGCTGGAACATGCTATCGGGGTGGATGGCAGTGAGCTAACCACCAACCGCGCTGAGGCGATGAAATACTACCTGTGCGAACCCCGTGGTGACGAACTCAAGGGTCGGTCGCAGGTCATTTCTGCTGACGTGGCGGATGTTATTGAGTGGCTGAAACCACAGGTTATTCAGACCTTCCTGACATCAGACAAGATCGTGCGCTTCGACCCTGTAGGGGAGGAGGACGTAGCTCAAGCTGAGCAAGAGTCTGATTACTGCAATCACGCTGTCATGAAGGACAATGATTCGTTTGTTGTCTTCACCAGCCTGATCTCTGACTGCCTCCTACAGAAGAACGGCTACGTGAAGGTGTACTGGCAGGATGCAAAGCCAGAGCGGGAAGAGTATGAAGGGCTAACCACAGATGACTTGGTGAAGCTGCTGGATGACCCTGCCGTTGAAATCACCGAACTGACTGAACGCCTTGATGTGAACCTCGGCATCACGGTGGCGGATGTCGTGGTCATGCGGGAAGCTGTACCCGGTAAAGTCCAGATCGACCCTGTACCACCTGAAGAATTGCGTATTGCCCGTGGGCATAAATCTGTCAGCTTGGCAGACTGCCGGTTCGTTGCCCATGTCCGTGATGTGCCTGCCAGCGACCTGATCGCGCAAGGCTACGACAAGGCCATTGTTGATGGGCTACCGACAACCGAAGTAGTCGCCACCACTGAACAGAATTCACGGGAACCTCTTGACCCTTGGCTGGATTCGGCTGATATGGGCGATGCGTCCATGCGCCTTATCCGGGTACATGAGTGCTACATCTTGATGGATTGCGATGGTGACGGCATTGCTGAACTTCGTCAGATCATCTACGCAGGTGACGCTATCCTGTCCAACGATGCAGTAGACAGTATCCCGTTCGCAGCAGCCACGGCTATCTTCCAACCTCACGTCCACAACGGGCTGTCATTCTTCGACCGTATCAGACAGATTCAGGACGAAAAGACTGCCCTGAAACGTCAGTTGCTGGATAACCTCTACCTGCTGAACAACCAGCGTACCTACGTTAACACAGCAGCCGGTGTCAACCTCCGTGACCTGATGACGAATAGACCGGGCGGTATTGTACGCGGGCAAACTACCTACGGGGAGGCGATGTCACCCATCCCTACCTCAGCCCTTCCACCACAGTCCTTCCAGATGCTGTCGTACCTTGACCAAGAGCGTGAAGAGCGGTCTGGTGTTGGCCCCGGTACAGCCTCGCAGATGATGAACGTCGCTAATGATACGGCTCATGCGATGGAGCGGGTAATGTCCGCCAAGGAACTGCTGGTTGGCATGGTCATCCGCACGATTGCTGAAACCGGGGTGAAAGAGATGATCCTGCTGGTGCGTGAGCTGCTGATGAAGCATCAGGACAAGCAGAAGGTCGTGAAACTCCGGGGTAAGTGGGTTCCTGTAAACCCGTCAGACTGGAAGACCCGCATTAACACCACCGTTAAAGTCGGGTTGGGTGCAGGCGACCGGATGCGCAAGCAAGTCAGCATCCAACAAGTCATGGCGTTGCAAGAGAAGCTGTTGGCTGGTGGCAAAGCAAACATCTTGGTGGATGACAAAACCCTGTACAAAACCATCGAAGACTTTGCCCGGTACAGCGACGTGTCAGCCGACAAATACTTCCTGAACCCTGAATCACCACAGGTCGTTGCATACCAGCAGAAGCTGGCAGAGCAACCGCCGCAGCCCGATCCACAGATGGAAGCGATCAAGGCGCAACGGCAAATTGAGCAGATGCGTACCCAGCTACAGATGCAGAAGAACGCAGCAGACAACCAGCTTAAACAGGCTGAATTGAAGCTACGGGCGCAGGAGCTGCAACTGAAGCTACGAGAGCAGGCCATTGATGACCGTCAGATCAGCAGCCGTGAGGCTATTGAGATTGCCAAAATGGAAGTCGATGCACTCACCAAAGGATTCGTTATCGACCTCGGACAACCGGGTATGGGTAGTGAGTTGAATAACAATATGCAGGAGTTCTATCAATGAGTGACACATCCGCGTTGTACGAAGAGGCAGCGCAAGGCAGCTACGCGCAAAGCATCCTGACCAACCCAGCGTGGAAAGCTGCCTGTGCGCAATGGGAAGATGACCTCACCCGCCAGTTACGGACACTGGCCTCAGACCCCACTGCCTGCCAGCAAATTGCATTCCTACTGCTGGCTGGTGACAAGTTCCGCCAATACCTTGAAACCGTTGCCCAGACCGGGCAAATGGCGACCATTCAACTTGACCAACTATCTGGAAATGTATAAGTTATGACTATCGACGCTACCCCATCAGCGGGCGCTGAAAGTATCGAATCCCGTATCGAATCCCGACTTTCAGGTGATGCCCAATCAACCAGTTCCACGCCGCCAGCAGAGGCCACGCCGCCAGAAGCTGACCAAGCAAGCCCACTGGACACACAAGACCCACCTGAACCCGACCAACCAGACGAATCCACCGATGCCGATGCTGAACAGGTCGAGCTTGATGCCGAAACCCTAGCCTCTATGTTTGGCCTTGATTCTTCCAGTGTGCTGATCAGCGATGACGGCAAGCTGGCATTCAAGACCAAGATCGACGGGCAGGAAGGCCAAACAAGCCTCGCAGACCTGCTTAAAAGCTACCAGCTAGAAGGCCACGTCAACAAACGGTCAATGGAACTGGCAGAGCAGCGCAAAGCCTTTGAACAAGAGGCAGCAGCAGCCAAACAGTTACTGACGGAACGCACCCAACAAGCTGAGGCTGTGGTAGGTCTACTGAGTAAGCAACTCAATGACGAATACCAAAGCATCAACTGGAACGCGCTACGGCAGGGCAACCCGGCTGAGTACGCAGCTCTCCAGTACGATTTTCAACAACGCGGACAAGCGATTGATGGAATTACTGCCAACCTGCAAGTAATGGTTCAGCAACAGCAAGCCCAAGCAAAGGCTGAGTCTGATGCGAACTACGGTAAGCGATTGGTTGGTGAGTTTCAGGCGCTTGTTGACAAGATTCCTACATGGAAAGACCCAAAAGTTGCCCAAGCTGAATCCTCGGAACTTATGGGTTTCCTGAAGGAATCCGGGTTCAACGATGCAGAGGTGAATGACCTCATCGACCACCGGCATATCCTGCTAGTCCGTGACGCGATGGCCTACCGCAAATCTTCTGCGGCGGCTTCCACTGTTACGGACAAGATCAAGAAAAAGCTGACAACCCCCGTATTGAAACCCGGCAGCCGCCAGACGAACGCTGACAAACAACGCCTAACGACCCTCGCAGCTAAGAAAGCATTGCGTGCTTCAGGCGGAAGTGTGGATGCCGCCGCATCCCTGTTATTTGACCGAATGTAAGGAACCAAGACAATGGCACAAGCAGTTGGTGCATTGAGCACATACGACACCGTGAATCGCGAAGACCTCTCTGACCTGATCTTTGACGTTTCACCCACCGAAACCCTTTTCCTGAATGCTATCCGCAAGGACATCAAGGCGAAGGCGGTAAATCACGAATGGACGGTTGATGCGCTGGCAGCAGCCGTCGCAGACAACGCCGCTATCGAGGGTGCAGATGCCTCTCCCGTAGCGGGCAGTGGCTTGACCCGTATGGGCAACTACACCCAAATCCTGACCAAACACGCGGTTGTCACTGGTACACAGGAAAACGGTGTGCAGACTGTCAGCGGCAAGAAGGAACTGGCACGCCAAGTAGCCAAGAAAATGGCTGAGATCAAGCGTGACCTTGAGGAATCCTGCATTGGTGGTGCAGCGGTGGGTATCGCGAAAGTGGGTGGTGATGATTCCACTGCACGGCGCTTCGGCAGCATCTACACCTACCTGACCAGCAACGTGTCAGTCGGTGCAGGCGGTGCTGTGGCGGCTGGTAATGGTGCTGGCCTGATGACTGCGGGTACAGACCGTGACCTGACAGAAGCCCTCGTTAAGACTGTTGCTCAGTCCTGCTATGACAACGGCGGCGACCCATCCCTGATGTTCGTGTCCTCTACCAACAAGATTGCTGTCTCTGGGTTCGCTGGCGCTGGAACGCGCTTCACCACCGTGGACAAGGGCAAGTTGGATGAGTCTGTTGACGTGTACAAGCACGACTTCGGGACTCTGGCAGTAACAATGTCCCGCAACATCGTGGGGGACAACGTGCTGTTGATTGACCCGGAATACGTTGGCCTCGCTGAGCTGCGCCCACTGTTTGCCGAAGACCTGGGTAAAACAGGTGACAGCTTCAAGAAGCAGTTGATCTGGGAAGCCACACTGCAAGTCTCCAACGAAAAGGCGCATGGGCTGATTGCCGATACAAATGGGTAAACCCTCCATGCCCTTTATTCAGTAAAGGGTTCACCACGCCCCTCCCAGCGAGGGGCAACTGAGATACCAAGATGACCGACATGACTGAAACCAACCCTGCCGATGAAACCAACCCACCGAAACCTGCTAAGGCGAAACGCATTGATGTGATCGTCCTGCGCGGCATTGGCGGTGAAGATGGCAACATGATCTTCCCCAGTAATCCACCTGTTCCGGTATCCCTGCCCATCGCAATGGCGAAACGCTTGCAGGACGCGGGAGCTGTCAAAGTCCATATCGAGGATTAATTATGCAACGGCAATTCCTGTATGACGAGGGGTCAGAGAAGTGGGGCATCCGTGCGGTACAGGATGTACAGCCGATCCTTGACGCAAACAAAGCGGCATTCGACCACGACAACCGTGGCTGGAAGGGCGATGGGATGCACCATGTAGCCCGCATTCCACTGGTGGTTATTGAGAAGTTCAAAGTAGAGCAAGGTATTGACCTGCTGACTGACCAAGCAGCAATGCGCCAGTTCCTGAATGACCCAGATAACCGCTACTTCCGTACCAAACCGGGGCAAATCTGATGGCACTATCTACCAGCGCACAACTCAAAGCGGCAATTGCTGATTGGCTCCACCGGGATGACCTTACCTCTACTATCCCTACGTTTATCGCGCTGGCAGAAGCGGACATTCAGGCGACACTGTGCAACAGCCCATCCCTATATCAGTGGGGTGACGCTACTTGTGCAGTAGGCTCCCAAACCATTGCTGTAACGGGTATGTACAAGCTGGTGAGTGTGTCTTACCAAGGTACACCATTACGAATTGTACAATCCGGTTCAATTCGCCCGAATAACGGCACTTCTGGTTGCCCAAAATTCGTGGCGCTGGAAGGCTATGGCTCACTGCGCCTCTACCCTACCCCGGACGCCACGTATGCGTTGGATGTGCAGTACGTCCCGGTTATCAGCCCATCGCTTGCTGGTGGTGAGCCTGATGATGATGCAGACAACTGGTTGCTGCAACTGTCTCCGGGGCTGTACCTGTTCGGTTCACTGATCGCGGCTGAAGGCTATCTTCAAGATGATGCCCGTATCCAGACATGGGTGAGCTTGTACACAAAAGCATTGAATTCCCTGATTAACTCCAAGCGTGAAGGCGATCTGGTAGACAGTCCAGACCCGCTGTACATCGGTATGTTCCCCGACACAGGAGTATTGGTATGAGTGGTTTGTGGTCTTCCGGCGCATCCGCCCCTGCGGACACCGGGGATACCTTATGGGAGTCTGGCAGCACAGCCCCGGCTGATGCCAGCGATACGGTGTGGGGTGAGAACCCGCACAAAGGGGAGAAAGGTGAGCAAGGTGCAACCGGAGCTACTGGTGCTACCGGCGCGAAAGGCGATAAACCTGAACATGACTGGGATTCCACACAGCTACGCTTTCAAAATCCAGATGGTACTTGGGGCGAATACACTGATCTGAAAGGTGCAACCGGCGCAACTGGGGCTACCGGAGCAACCGGCGCTACTGGCGCAACTGGGGCTACTGGTGGGGTTGGGGCAACTGGCGCAACTGGCGCAACTGGCGCAACTGGTGGGGTTGGGGCAACTGGTGCTACAGGAGCTACAGGAGCTACAGGAGCGACTGGTGCTAAGGGCGATATGCCTGCCCACGGGTGGAATACCACACAGTTACGTTTTCAAAACCCGGATGGGAGCTGGGGAACGTACACTGATCTGAAGGGTGCTACAGGAGCTACAGGAGCTACAGGAGCTACAGGAGCAACTGGTGCAACTGGTGCAACTGGGTCAATGCCCACCTTATACGCCTTCTCAGTTCTAAGAACAGGGGATGCTGTCAACCCAGTGACAGGCACTGTTGCCAATTACAACAGTACGTATATGAACGATGGGCAGCTTAATGTCACGACGGGCATCTACACCGTGCCAGTCGCAGGGTTATACAGGTTCGACTTCAGCGGCATCAAGCACAACAACAACACAGCTACTGAGGTTCGGTTCTACCTGAACGGGTCAGCCACATCTTCGCGTTGCTACGCGAATTCAACTAACAGTACCGAGTATGTCCCAGTGGCGATGATGCTACAGGCACAGTTCAACGCTGGCGACCAAGTGAAAGTGGTGGTCACAGCAGGTGGTGTCCACGGTAACGAAAGCTGCTACTTCAGCGGCTACAGAATGCGGTAATAGATCATGCCAAAACTACTTGGATTCGCCCCAGACCTTGATGCCGCCACACCGGGGGCTATCACCGCAGCGACAAACATCCTGCCTACTCTTCGTGGCGTGGTAGGCAGCCCATCTGCTGTTGACATGGGGCAGCCCCCGATTGACTACACCAGCAAAGGCTGTGCGACGGTAGCCCTGTTGGATGGCAGCGCACGCACGTTCGTAGGCGGGTACTCCTACCTGCTGGAACTGACCTCTGAAGGGTTTGACTTGATAGGTACTGGCTTCACTACGGACGTAGGGGCGCGTTTCATGTTCACCAGTTTCGGTAATGCAGTTCTGGCGAGCAACGGGGTTAACAGGATTGTGCAGTCAACGGGAGACAATTTCACCAGTATCGCCTCAGCCCCGGCTGCGAAGATTATTGAATCGGTTGGTCTGTTCGTGATGGCGTTCAACTGCAATGATGGCACAGATTCCCTTCCCGATCAGTGGTGGAGTTCTGCGTTAGGCGACCACACAGACTGGACACCTTCTATCACCACACAGTCCGCCAACGGACGCTTCCTTGATACTCCGGGCGGTGTTACCGCTGCCAAACGTATTGGTGACGGCATCATCGCTTACAAGCGTCGTGGTGTGTACTACGGGCAGTACGTAGGCGGTGAGATCATCTGGTCGTGGTCGCAGGTATCCAGTACAGCAGGGTGCGTCGGGCAAGATGCTGTGGTTGATGCAGCCGGGGTGCATGTGCTGATCGGCAGTGATGACATCTGGATGTTTGATGGTACTCGCCCGCAGAGTATTGGCAGCAGCATCAAGCAATGGTTCTTCGCTGATGCAGACGCAGCAAACCTCTACAAGACCCAAGGACGCTACGACCGCAAGAACAGCCATGTCTGGTTCTTCTACCCGTCTCGCCGCAGTAATGGCGCGTTGGATAGTGCCATCGTTTTCAACCTAACCACCGGGCAATGGGGTCGTGTTCTTCAAACTGTAACCGATACGATGGCGTATGTCTCAGTCGGCACACCCTACAGCGCAGACACCGGCACATTCGACAGCGATCCCGGAACAGCTTACGACTCCCCCGGTCTGCGGGGTGCGAGTGAGTACATTGTGGTCGTTGGTACAGACACAAAGCTGTATTCCATGACTGGCATCTGCCAAGCGTCCTCGCTGACTGCATGGAGCATGGGTGAAGATGACCGCTACAGCACACTGAAGATGGTTCGCCCTCGCTTCAACAAAGCCCCGGCTACTGCGACCATGACCCATGCACACAAATCAGGGAGTGGTATTGACTGGACAGAGGGGCGCACGGCTACCCTGTATGACCACAAGTGCGACTTCCTGCAATCCGCTCGTTATCATCGGATTACGCTCAATACTACAGGTGATTTTGAGCTTACAGACCTGACAGTGGAGGTCGCTCCGAATGGCAGACGTTAAGCAAATCCCTCTACCTACTGACCCGCTGCTCCCGATGGTAGGAAGCCAAAATTATGACCAGCAACTGAACCGCAGGCTGTATGACCTCCTACGGGTACTGATTGCCAAGGTCAACCAACTCGAACAACGCATCCGCACATTGGAGACACCATAATGCCTGTACCTTCCAGCTTATCCTCAGTATCCATCACCGCAGGAAGCAACAGCCCCGGCGGATCAGAAGACCGCACCACCGCAGACGATTATCTGCGTGCTTATGCTGCGCTGTTGAAGCAGGGTGTCACTCAAGGGGCTGACATCGCAGCGGGGGCTTCGTTAGTCATCCCGTCCGATGGGTTGCTGCACCACATCACTGGGGGCAGTACAGCTATCACAGGGGCTATTGGCGGGTACGTTGGGCGGTTAGTTATCCTGACTACCGCCAATCGGCAAACCCTCACCCACAGTGGCGCAATAGTATGCCCCGGTGGGGTTAGCACTTACCTAGATGCGGGGGATGTAGCGATCTGCACTATGGGCGAATCCTCTGTGTTGACGGTACGGGCGATCACCAGACGCTCCGCTCTCGCGTTCAAGTCCACGATGCTGACCATGCCATACACGGACACCTCGCTGGTGGTGACACACAATCTGGGCTATAGCCCGTCGCCTGCTGAGATCAACATTACAATGGTACTGCTGTCTGCCAATGCGCTGTACAACCAGTTGTACGTTCATGCCGTCACCAGTACCACAATCGACATTCGCCGCGTTGCAACAGCATCAGGGGCAGAAATCCGTTTCTATGTAGGAGTAACTGCACCATGACTGATACACGCCTGCAACGTATTCCCCCTGCGATGGTAGATAAAGCATGGGCTGAGGGGGCTATGCGTCTGGAAGATGCTATGCACCGTGCGGCTAGCGAATGCACAGGGTCGCAATTGAAGCTGCTACTGATGCGTGGCGAGATGATTCTGGTGCAATCAGGGGCTTTGTGGGCAGCTATACACCCTATTGACCACCCGAACAAACGGGTACTGCATGTCTACGCTGTTGCAGGTTCTGGCATCAATGATGATGTTGTGCTGGAACTGTGGCAGTTCGCCCAAGCCATCGGCTGTACAGCCATCACCGCAGCCGCTGACGATGCTACCGGGCGGCTATACCAGCGAATGGCGTTCCGCCCCGTCTATCAAATGATGGAATTCACCCCAATCAATAAGGAGCCAATGCCATGAGCGGTGGATCAAAAACACAGACCACATCAACTAAAGTGGATTTACCGCCTGAAGTGCAGGCGATGATGGATAAATACTTCGGGGAAGTCGGGAATCTGTATGACAGCGGCTACACCCCGACAGCAGGTATTAACACCCAACAGAACTACGCGCTGGATAGTGCCATGTCAGGGCAACAGAACCTTGCATCGGACGTTAACCAGTCCCGTGGACTGTTGACGAAGACCGTGGCAGGCGACTTCCTGAATGCCAACCCGTACTTCGACCAGACGGTGAGTAGGGCACTTGGCGGTATTACCGACGCATATCAAACAGCCACAGCTCCTCAGACAGACGCGAACTTCGCACGAGCTAATGCTTTCGGCGGCTCTGCATGGCGCGGAGCAGTTGACCGTAACGAGCGCAACTTAGCAGAGGCACTGGGTTCCACTGAGAACCAGATGCGCTCTGGCAACTTCCAACAAGAGCGAGCAGCGCAGATGCAAGCGGCTGGAATGCTCCCAAGTCTCGACACTACCCAGTTGCAAGGTGCGCAGGGCTTGTTGGGTATGGGAACAGCAATGCAAGACTTAACCACCAAACAGAACAACGCTCCGCTTGACCGTATCGGACTACTACAACAAGCATTGGCAGCAGGGATGGGGACTGCTGGGCAGTCACAGACAGGCGCTAACCCTAATTACCGCAGCCCATTGCAGACTGCTTTGAGCCTTGGTGCTCTGTTCGTGTAAGGAGAATTTATTATGGGATTGTTAGACCTACTGAACAAGAAAGTCTCTACCATTGGCACGAACCCGTTAGCGATGGGGCTGCTCACCTACGGGATGACCGGACAGGGCAGTGATCCGTTGGGTTCTGGGATGCAAGCAATGGTTGCGACCGCACAGAACAAAGCCAAGGCTGATGAGATGGCAAAGCTGAAAGCCCAACAGCAAGCCTTGCAGCAAGCGGTAATCGGTGGGTTCAGCCGTGGCTCTGTAGACCCTGCACTACTGGCACAGTACGCCACAATGGGCGGTGAAGGCGCAAGCAACTTGATCGACATGAACAAGTTCAACAACACCCCGCAACAGATCACACCGGGGAGTATGGTACGTGACCCCACCACGGGCAAGCTGTCTATGCCTGCACCGAAGCTGGGTGAAGGTATGTTGTACGGGGCGAATGGCGTGGTGAACGCGGCTGGGTACACGGATGCACTCAACGCAACAGAATCAGCCAAAGCGTGGGCTGGCGTTGATCCTGCTATTGCGAAGTATGGCGCTGAACAAGGCATTGGATTTCAGTACGACCTTGGTCGGATGGGACAGCAGAACCAGTACGATGTTGGCAAAATGCAAACGCAATCTGATCTGGGGCGCGGCGACTTTTCCTACCAGCAAGGTGTTAAGGATTCTAGCGACTACATGCAGGTCTATAACCCGCAGACTGGCAACATGGATTACGTCAGCAAGGCAGGTGTTAAAGCAGGCGCTGAAGCAGGTCTGGGAAATGCCATTGCGTCACGCTCTGCAACAGATTCGGCGATGTCTATGGAGCAAGCCAAGTACAACGAAACCCAACGTCAAGCGATTGTCACGGGCGGCGCTACTGCTGCGAAACAACTTGCGAAGCTGAACCAGCTTGATGGGATGGCGCAGGAAGGGTTGAAAGTTGGTGGGCTTGCTCCAGTGTACCAACAAGTGGGTAGTATTGCTGCTGACCTTGGCATCAAGGTTGAAGGGCTTTCAGGGCTGGAACAGGCACAAAAAACAATCCTGCAATTGGCACAGGACATCCCACTCCCACCGGGGGCTGCGTCTAATAAAGACGTAGAGCAGCGGCTGCAACAGCTTCCACAACTAACCGACACGCCAGAAGCCTTCGCTAGTAGCGTGAAAGCGATGCAAGACCTAGCTGAACTTAACATCACCGTGGGTGACTACGTGCAGCAGTACGGTTACACACCAGAAGTTCAGCAGCAAGTCAACGCGATGTACGCCCAATGGGGCAAGGGGAACTAAATGAACAATGGTATCGCACGCGGCATTGTGGACACAGCACAGTCTTTGGGTATGCGTCCACTGGACTTGGCAACAATCGTGTCCTACGAAACAGCCGGAACATTCGACCCACGAAAGAAAGGCCCGACTACCCAGTGGGGGCAACACGAAGGGTTGATCCAGTTCGGGAAGCCACAAGCCAAGCAATTCGGTGTGAACTGGAACGACCCGGTGAACAGCCAATTGGGTGCGAATGGTGCGGTTGCCAAGTATTTCCGCGCCAGTGGTTGGAAGCCCGGTATGGATTTGCTGAATGCGTATTCCATCGTGAATGCAGGTGCGCCCGGAAAGTTCAACGCCTCCGATGCAGGCAACGGGGGTGCTCCCGGTACTGTCCGTGACAAAGTGCAGAACCAGATGGGCGACCACATGCGCAAGGCAAGCAAGCTACTCAGTGCAGCGTTCCCATCGAGTGGTGTGCAGTACGCCAGCAACCAATATGCTGGTACACAGGCTGATATTCCCCCACAAGATACACCGCCATCACTGGCAGAATTCGCAGCAAAGCGTAGGCAGCCAGCCAATACGAGCCAAACCCCTTCAATGGCAGACTTCGCGGCAAGCCGTAAGCAACCGGGAACACAAGAGGGTGATGCACCGCCATCACTGGCGGAATTCGCTGCACAACGGCGCAATCCTTCCACTACACAATCTGAATCAGTGGGTTACAACATGAACCCCACTACTAAGCGCCCTACCTTGACTCCTGCTGATGCGCCAAAAGTGGATGCCGCCACCGCTTTAGGTGCTGGGGTTGTGCGTGGGCTGAAAGACTTACCCGGTGGATTAGCTGAGATCGCTGGTAAGGTGCATGAGTCTGGAGGTATTCGTGGGATGTTCGATTTCATCCCCACGCCTGACTTCGTTAAGGACATCAAGGATCGGAATCGCCAATGGGAGGGTGAGATTATCCAGTCTGTGAAGGATTGGAATGCAGCGGATGAAGCTGATTATCAGGCTAAGTTCGGTGACTCAGGTACTGCGCAACTGGGGCGGGTTGGTGGTAACGTGGCTACCGCATTTATCCCCGGTACAGGCCAAGTGAAGGCTATGCAAGGCATTGGTAATATGGTCAAAGCTGGGAAGACCGCACAGGCTATGGGTGCTGGCGCAGGATTAGGGATGGCTCAGTCTGCTGCGCTATCCGGTGGCGAACCCGCTGACATGGTACTAGGGGCAACCCTTGGTGGATTGCTTCCGGGCATTGCCAGAATGTCACCCATGATGCCGGATGCTCAAGCAGGACGTTACATCAGCCAAGGTGTTACTAAAGTTCCAAATGGTCTTTAGGGGCTTCCACGGGCAGCGTTGGCTACCGTTACCCACGGCGCTAGCGAAGGTAAACGCTTGATTGACGATTTGATAAAGGCGCGTGTGCAATCCAAGCTGGATGCCGCCGAGACCGATCCGCAAGTGATGTGGGACTTACTATCAGCCTACAGCAAGTCGTCGACGAAACGCGGGAATGCAGTCAGGAACGGCTTGGCTTTAGCGCCTGCCCTTCAGGGGGTTCGGGAGTGAACGCGTCGGTGACGTGGTTTGGGGTACTCCTCGCGGTAGTGATCGTCTTGATGGCATTGCTTCAGGGATGCGCCATGCAGGGATGCGAGTATCGTGACGCTCCCGGCGAATGGATTGGCTCCTGCAAACCCTGATCAGTTTGCCGGGGTTGGCAAGATGAAAACCTGACCATACCGAGGAATCCACCGATATGGTCAGTTGTAAACCAGTGCTTTACTGCTGGGATGCCAGCTTTAGTTCCAGTTGGTCGATGTAGTTGGTGAGCTGCTGATTAATGTCGCTCTCGGCATTGATGGCATCCTGACCAATCAGATTGAAGTCCCGCGTCAGCCGCTCCATGCTCTCATTCAGCAGCGAGATTCTGCGCTCCTGTGAGCTTGCTAACGTGTACAGGGCATTCGTCTGCCTTAGTAGACCATCATAGGTGGGCGATGGGTTGAAGGGCTTCATGGTGTTTTCTCCCGTGTGTTGATAATCAATGGTCGCTCTGCCTCTAGAACTGACCCGGAATCTGACAAGCGCGTTGGATTTCATTTCACAACCTCCAAGGCTGGCGGTGTCAACTCGATACGCTCAACAGTTCCCCGCTTACCGGCAAATACCGCCGCTTGCCCCTCACTCCCGAAGTGACAGGACTCATCACCACGAAACGCCTTCCAGACGATGATCGGGAGTTCATCAACCATGAGCGCCCGCGCCTGAGCCGCCTCACGTTCCATGCGAGTCAGTTCGACCTCACTGGGAGTGCGCCGTTTCCAAGCCCATTCACCAATCAGTTCGTCGGTGTTTTCAATCAGGGATTCCAGCAGATCACTGGGAATCAGTATGTGTTTCTGGTTCATCGTGTTTTCCTCAAGACCTTTATTCAATAAAGGGGGTCGATTTGAAATCTGACTCCTGACGTTCACTCCCTGCATGGCGCTCTTAAAACAGACTTGCCTGAACTCCCTCCACCAGCATCCGTGCGCTTCCAGTAGTCGCCTGACCGAATTGGATGTCATCCATCCTGCCCTGCAACATCACCAGTCCCTTTGCCGTCACACAGGTTTTGGATGCTGTACGTGTGTAACCATTGGCATCCTGAAACTCGTACAACACGACTTCAAACATGCCACGGTCAAGCCAGCGCTGGCGTGGGCTATTGCCGTACATCAGGTAATCGTTATCACGCAACCACTTGAACAACCTGTTACGACCAGTCCCAAGGATTTTCGCCGCTTCCTCAATGCTCAACAAATCGTCTGACTGAGCCACGCGGTTAGCGAACTCGACCTTCGGCATGTCCTGAACCCGCTGATGCTCCAATCGGGCGATGGTTTCAGCCTGATCTGCTGCCAACCTCAATGCCTCCGCGAAGTTGGTGGGCAATGCTGGCTGACTGCCATAGCTGCCATGCTTGCGGATAGTTGGCAACAAATCCCGCGTCACCCAGCCTTTGAACTTTTTTGCCTCACTTTTCCGCGATGTCATCGTCAGGCTGTACAAACCTGATTCTGAAATCACGTTGAACTCAACACGTCCCGACAAGTACGTTCCGGTTTCATCTGAATCCAGCCGCTTTAATGCGTTTGTTGTGTTGCCAATATCCAATGCAGAACACACGTCAGCCGCAAAAAACCAGATTTCACCGTCGTCAGTATTCACGCAGCGAATATCAATATCCAACCAACGATGCGTTGATAATGCACCAGTGATTTCAGTTTCTGTCTGCCACGCATTATCAGTGACCATTGCTAATTGATTGTTCATACTGTCAACTCCTCAATCTCAGATACCAACCCGCGAATAAAATCCGCGCTCCAATAACTGCTCAATCCGATTTTAGTGGGTGATGGTAATTCACCATCCCTGACCATCAAATACAGTTTGGATTTTGACACGCCCAGAAATGCGCCAACCTGTTTTGCCGTAACTCGCCCGTCAATTGGGAATGTGCTGGCTAATAACTGGCGCTCAATTAATTTCCGGCGGGTTTGAATTAACTTACTCATGCGAATTCCTCCACAAAACATTCCTGAATCAGTTCTGATGCTGGGATTTTATAATCACCATCCAGAATCAAGCGGAATTGCTGCTCAGGTGTCATCTGAGCAATATCCAGCATCACAGCCCGTTTGCGGTGTTCAGCCAGACCAATCAGGAACTCAACGTCATCCCGTGTTTTACCCGGCTGGCAGGCAGCAAGGACGGAATTCAGGTTATCAACAACGGAATCCCAAGAGCGTGTGGTATCCCATTCAATTGCGCGTTTCCAGATAATCTCTGCCAAATACTCTGTTGAATAACAATTCAGTTTCATTTCAAAATCTCCGTAAGTTGTTTTGCCCTATGTGGAGATTTTCTCAGGTTATTTTGAGGCGCGTATCAAAACCCAACAATTGCAAGGCACTTTTTAATCACTGAGTAAAAGACGCGCTAGGCAGGAAGGAAATAATTTGAAACCCGCCGCTGAATCCAACACTTTCCAATATGGAAACAATCAATCCGAGTTGGTCACTCATTTGTTACCGAGGGCTTTATTCAATGAAGGGCTACAAAGAAAACCCCGGACTTGCCGGGGCTTCAATGGTTAGCTATTAACTATCGCACAACTGCAAGCTGCGGACGACCTGCCGGTACTGGAGGGCTTGGCGTTGCTACTGGGACAGATTCAGCAGCAATATTCGCCACGTCACCACCAACCGCCTTCCTTGCCGTCAGCGCATCTACCCACATTTTGCGTGAGGTACTGGATGCCTCAATCAAGCCAATGGCAATCAATGCCGGGATCAGGGAATCACGGCAGAAGTCCTCTGTGACGTATGGGCTGACATCACCAATCTCCCTCTCCTGCCAAGCCCCATGTGTACTGGCGGTTGGCAGATTGAATGCTGCATTGATCCTTGCTGGCAAGCCACGGACGGACACCTTGCCGCCAGCCTCGTACAAGCTCAATGCGCGTTGCAGGTTCATGGCTGTGCCTGCTATGCAAGGAGCGATGTGGAATGAGGGCGCTGGTCGTGGTGCTGGTGCTTGGGGGTTGTGCTGCCCCTCAGTATCACGATTCACCCGGAGAGTGGCTTGGGCAGTCCCCAAAAAATCTACACTTGCCAAAGGATACCCATCACCATGTAAGCGATGAACAACATATTTGACGAAATATATAAATTGCTATAAATTCGCACGCTTTACTTAACTTAGGGGGGGCTAACATAATGGATCCTGTTCTCGACTTCCGTCTTTCACTAGATGCACTAATTGATGAAGAAGTCAAAGCTGCGTATGAAGATGTAATCCAAACATGTAATAAAATAATATATCATTCAAACACATACGGATTTCAATTCATGCACATGCCTGACCCCAATGTCCATCAGATGTCAAGAACGCTTGACGAGATGGTTGTGCCGATTATTGATATGTTAGTAGCACGTGGGAACTTCTCTCCTGAAAGCGGTCTAAAAATGGTCAACATCAAACAGTATGTGTTACACATCAGAGAACTAACATTAGCTTTAGACAATCAAGATAAAGCAGCCTTTGATCGTGTAGTCTCTGTACTAAAGCAAGAAGCTATGCTAATTTAGTACCATCTAATCTAGGGAAAACATCTTAATTAGATACTGCATCAACCAAACAAGGAGCTACATCAATGATGACTAAACAAGATACGCTGCGGGAAGTGCGTGCTCTCAGAGATGCTCTAAAGCAATACAATAAGTCGCTAGACAAGTTGATTGCGCAGAGTACAGAAAAGAAGGCCGCATGAATCTTAGCGTGAGCAGCTATATAAAAGCCTGCCAAAGTGCAGGCTTTTTTTGTGCGTATGATACGCAAAACCTAGCAGATGTCGCGTCCCGCATGGTTATATCCCATCAAGGATTTTCACCATTTTTGAGTTGCCCCTCAGCCCGTAGTTGTAGCTCCCACATCCGCTGATATTGCCCATGCAATGCCAGCAATTCCGCATGAGTCCCCAGCTCCATTCTCCGTCTCGCTCAAACACCACACAGTCTTTCAAATCGCCGCTTAGTGCTGATTTCCAATTCCCAGCTTTCGATACCCACCAGTCCAGTGCCGTTGGCGTTTCAAGCTGCCGGGTATACTCCACTGCGATTTCAGACTTCTTGAGTGCATCTGCTACCGCACGGGCGGCAGTTCTACTGCGGCGGCTGCTTTATGTAATGGCATGTGCAATCCCCTGTTTAAGTTAATTTAATTATTAACGAGTTTGTCAAGTTATTAGGCTGCTAAAAGCCCCACCATTAGGCAGGGCTTCCAGTTCAAACAACCATCGTTTCCATCATGGATTTAGTGATCAGCGCACCGTGTACACGCACCTTCTCACCACCAAGCAACTTCACGTATGAATCACCCTTACTCAGCAGCAATTCGCAGCCCTCCTCATCCATGATGACCTTTGACTGTGCAGCGGTTTTGGCTGTCAGACCAATCACGCTAGGTACGGTTGCCCGAAACGCCTGACCAAAGATTTCACTGTTCGGAGACTGAGTAGCGAGAATCATGATGATGCTCACTGCCCGTGCGCGTTGGCTGATACGAGCAAGCATGGCGTTGAAGGCTTTCACTGCACCTTTCTCACCGCTCAACTCCAATGCAGCAATGATGTCAGCAACTTCGTCAACGACCCAGATGATAGGTGTCAGGTCGAGTTCAACACCGTCATAACGGGCATCCATTTCATCAACCAGCCATTTCAACTGGGTCAGCATGTCATCGTACTTGGTAGCAATTCCCTCCACACCAGCTACATTCAGCAGGTGTTTGCTGTTGCCATAGTACGGGGCGAAGTCACCACGAACGCTCTTACCATCCGCAATTGCCAACCGGAAATCAGCACCAGATGCCATCAATGACAGCAACATGGCGTTGACGTAGACGGATTTACCAGCGCCAGTCGTGCCAGCGGTGAACAAATGCACCGCTTCTTTCAGACTGAACGGGTATGCCTTGCCATCCACGCCTACACCCGGACATACCGGAAGCTCCATGCCACTGCTTAGCGCCTTCTTCCATTCAGGGGACTTCAGGCAGGCATCAAAGCTCACAGCCAAACGGGTCTTCTGTGGCACATCCAGTGCAATCAAGCCACCGCTTACGTTGGTGATGGCGATTGACGCTACATGCAGGTCACGCGCAAGGTCAGCAGCAGGGATTTTGTTTACCCGTGTACCGTTTGGCAGCTTAACCAGATGACGGGCGATAACAGGGCCGGGTAAAACACCCTTCTCAACAGCGCCAACGATACCAAAGGCTTCCAGTGCAGCGACAAGGCCAGTAGCGGCTTGTGGTGCGTCAGCAGGTGCTTCAGTTACTGGAACATGGCGGCGGCTGGTGATGGATGGCTCGAATCCCTGCGCGTAGTTCATGGCACGGACGGCGTTAATTACCCATGCCAGACCCCTGACGATTGGTAGCTGTGCCAGCACAGCCAAAGCAGCCACTGCGGATGCCATGATGCTCATTGCGATGAACAGTCCCCACTGCAATCCTAGAACGCGCATGGCAGAACTGGAAAGTACGCCACCAATCAAGTCGCCTACACCACCGCCAAGCCCCGGATACACCAGACTCAGAGACGTTGGGACAGCGATCATAAGCCCCGCCACTGCCTTCCAGACGGCTTGAAGGTACACTTCGTTGCCCAACACTTGGTACACGGTCACAGCGAGAATCAGTAGGTTCAGGAACAGTCCACCGATACCAACCATTTTCGTGAGTTCAGGAAAAAGGTCTGTTATTGCCAGCGTCATGACGGCGGTGACGATACCCAGCATTGTGTAGTAGGACAGGATGCGGATTGCCGTTCCACTGAAGTAGTTCTTAAGAATCCCTGATAGGTCTTTGCTGAAGTCCCGCTTTTTGGCGGTTGGTTTTGCCCTATATGTGGCGTTCTCAATGCTCATTTTCGATCTCCTGTTTAGTCTGTTCCAACCGCGCCCGTTCAACTAGATGGTCAATTAACCAACTTATACTGCGGTCTAATTTAATTGCTTCATCCGCCAGCCATTCATGATTTTCCTGCTTTAATCTGGCATGAACGGTGACTGATGCCGCTTTCTGTTTTTCGGTCTTCAATGTTGTGTAATCCTGTTTGATATGATGCGAGTAGTATACTGCACCGCTAAAGTGGATACAATCATCTACAGATGGATACAGTGATAATTCATGCGATCATCCCAGACACCAGCAACCCGTGTCCGGGCAGAATCAGTGCTGTGTCTGGGCAAACCAAGTACATGTCCGACTTCATGTCCGGGTTGCGTCCGGGGTGCGTCCGGCCTTGTCTGGGCAGAATCAGGGGTTTTTGGGCTGTTCTCGGCAAAAATCAGCCTGTTTTTGCTGGCGTTTTGCTCTCTTGTCCGGGCAAAATGGCATCCATGTCTGGTCAGACGTGCTAAATGTCTGGGCAAGTGAGGTTCACGTCTGACTTGGCTTGTTGTCCGGGTTGCCATGTCTGTGCAGAATAATTTACGTCTGCCCTGCCCTGTTCCAACGATCCAGACACAAAAAAGCCCCACCATCACTGGCAGGGCTTGTGGTTTCCGACTTGGCTACTGCTTAACGCTTGCCTCCTTCAATTACTCGCAGACCTTTTGGTTGCGCTGATTTATCGGATTTAATTGCTGGTTCAGGATTCACATCAACCTTGCTTGGCGCTTCTTGCTCTACACCAAGCGCAACCCACATGCCAGCTTCGCTCACCCACTGATAGGATTTGCCGACCTTCTCCACGAACCCGGCAGCTTCCATTGCTGGTAGGATCAGGGTAGACAGCTTGTGCTTGGAACAGGTGAACTCTACTGGCTTGCCATCCACATCAACTGTAGTGGTCAGTTGCGCATACATGGGGGTGTTGCCGTTCTGGACAATCGCTCCACCAGCCTCAAACAACTTCACCGCAGCATGGAGAGTGACGCGCAAGGCGAACTTGTCAACCTTCTCACCTGCGCTGAACCCGGCCTTATCAATCAGCTTGCCAACTTCCACATCAGTCAGGTGGGCGATGTGAGACTTGATGTCACGCTTCACTACCGCCACTTCCTTTGCCAGTTCAGTCTTGGCCTTCACCAGCGCCTTGAACTCAGGCTTGGCACGGGCGGCCTCCTTGCCTTCGGCTGCTGCCTTCACCAGTGCTGATCTCAGGGCGCGTTCCTTGTGATCCGCGTACAATTGGCCTACAACTGGCAGCGCCTCAAGCACAGTCTTCTCAGGTGTAGCAACCTCAACCGGGTTGAACTCTAATGCGAACACACGGAAAGAATGGCTTGTACCCATTTCAACAATGGCAGCGTACATCACAACAATCAGCATCATCATGAAGTCAGCACCTACGCCAAAGGTTGCGCTGATGAAGCCTGACTTTGCCGCCGTGGTGGTGGATGCAACCTTGCTTGTGGTCAGGTCGGCAATCGCCACATCAACCGCCGCCATGTCAGTACGAATGGTATTGGCCTTGGTTCCCGCGACACGGGCAACTTCGTCATTCAGTGCGGCCTGCGCTTGTGCAATCACTGAACAGTTCTTGGGATGTCCGCCCAAGGTGCAACCAGCGGTAATGTCCCACACCAACCGACCCTTGGAAGTCACCGCCTTGGCAGAGGAAAGCTGACCACGCAATGCCTGAATCCGTCCACCCATCACAGTATTGGCAAGACCATCCAGTTCCGCTTGTTTCGCAGCTTTGATGCTTTGTTGTGCAGCAATCTGTACATCAATGGCAGCAGCGTTACCTGTTGCGCTAGAAGTTGTCACTTCGGCTGTGTACATGAAGTTGCTGGCAGCAATCACCATTAGGAGGCCACTGAACCAGTGAAACAGCAGGCGCTTTTTCTTGTCGCTATGCGTGACGTATGTGGCGAACAATGCAGCAGTAACCAGCACCAGCATCAGGCCAAGGACTACAGGAGTAGCCCCACTAAAGCCGATGTCAGTAGCGATGGAATAACCGCCGTGGAAGTTGCCCACCGCTACCCATGCCGCAGCAAACAGCGCGTAGATAGATACCCAAAATTTGTTCATATCGTAATCTCCCTGTTTAGTTGTTAGGCCGTGACTGGCACAGCCTGCTTTTTAGTCGCCCGCCATACAGACGGGTGGATTGGGTTTTTGTCATTAAACAAGCCTCTGCCAGCATCACGGGCTTCAGTGTGTGCCACCAGATAACTTGCAGGGGGCATGTATTGCGGATCAGCAGGCCAAGCCAAGCCTTCCTTAATCATCATCAGGCCGACATCGACACCATCACCCAGAACGGTGGCGACACCACGTCCATAGCTGTTGCCTTTGCCGGGGATGTAGGCCAGTTGACCGCTGGTGCAGATTTCATACAGGCGTTGTTTTGCCTGTGCGCCGTATGGCTGGTCAGTCTCTGGTGCGTCAATGGCGTATACCCGGATGTCGATCTCTGCACCTGCGTGGTCAGCAACAATCGTGTCACCGTCCTTGCAGCGGATGAATGCGATAGGCAATGGAAGACCATCAACACCGCTTGTAGCCACACGTACTGCACGCAGCACCAGCGCGGCTAGGATAGGCAGGCCGAATGCAACCGTGCGGCTGACTGGCTCCTGCATATCCATGAAGCCTTGGTAGTGGTACAAGCCCAAAACACCTGCCACTGCTGCTGCGCTGATTGATGGATTCACTGTGGTCTACTCCGGTAAATGACCCGCTTGAAGGTCGGCTTAGGTTCTTCGATCAATGCGTCCTCTGCGTGATGGCAGTGAGTGCATAGGCCAATCTGGTTTTCCACCCAGCCCAGCAGTAAGTCACCGCACCCTGCACAAACAGGCGTACCCATCTGCCACAGTGCGAGATCACGCTTCCAGATGGCTCCGTTAGCTGCTAGTTGCGCAGTAGTTTGGGGTTGATGGATCATGGCTTGATCACTCCGTAAAGCAGGCGAACCAGATATGCGATTCCAGCCACCAGAACACCAGCGACCAGCACCGTTGCTGTACCCGCTTGGGTCAGGTCAGTGGCGATCTCTGCGACCTTCTCGAAGATGAGAACTGCCAGTGTGATAAACCCAAACACCAGACCTACGACTAGGACGGCTGTACCACTGTTTGATTGGGTAGGCTGTTCGTAATCGGAGTAATCGTATTCAGCGTGAACTACGGGCGCTTCAGTCTTGCGGTAAATGACTGAACGGACTTCCACCTCATTAAACCCGGCTGGGATGTTGGTGGTGTCTGTGTATTTAGTGACTTGATTCATGTTATTCCCCTGTTGGTGCAATAATCGGCGGCTCTGATTGGAAAGCCGCCTGTTTTTGCATCATTACTTGCAAGTGATATGGCATGTAGGTTCTGGCAGCTTCACAGCCTTGATCTGGCGCTTGAAGTGGAGCGCCAATCCTAACCAGACAAAACCGAGTGCCAGCGAAGTGGTTACAAACGCCAGCGTTTCAAATGCAGGATTCAGAATGGCTGCGTAGATAACTGCTGTCAGTGCGATGATTGCAATTGCGCTGCCTACACCAATGGCGGTGATTTTCAATGCGGTGATGGCGTTGGTTTTCAGGTTTGCGATTTTCATTTGCGTGTTCCCTTGTCTAAAGTTTTCAGTGCTAATTCGTATTGATGTAAAAAGTTCTTCTTGGTGGCTAGTGGCTGGTTTCTCAGGTCAGCCGCCTTGCCGTTGGTCTTAATGCGATTGGCTGTTTGCTGATTCATCGGCTTGCTCCTGCTTAATTACCTTGCGAACCGCGTAGATCAACTGACGGTTCATGCTGCGCTCGTTTGCTGCTGCCTCCCGTGCTAACCACACATGTACATCTGGTGGGAAGCGTGAAGTGATGCGAATAGCCTCTGGTTCGTTGGTTGCTGTCATGTCATGTTCTCCTTGTGTCGTAATAACCATAAGTGGTGTCATAGTGCTATTCTAGTGGTGCTAAATGGTGGTGTCAAGCGTTTGGTTGCGTATAACTACTTTTTTGGTGTCATGGGTGATAAAGTTATGCAAGGCAAAACAAACAGGAGAAAAAACATGGCAGTTGAGCCAGTACGGATCACCATCAGGATTCCACCAGACCTACATGCGGCGATCACCACCCAAGCAGGCAAGAGCAAGAACAGCATTAACCAACAGATCGTTGACAGCCTGTACGCGGGGCTAGGAGTTGAGCCACTGCCGCCACAAGCAGAAGACTTGACAAGGGTTATTGCAGTGACGCTGGAGCGGGCGGGTGTTGATATTGACGTGCTTGCAGCATTGACGGCGGCGATGACCGAAGACCCGGAACGGAATGTTCTGTCAGAGGCAGAGTTAAACGACATGGTTGACAAGCGGCTGTTCCACCACGGAATCGCACGGCTACGCGAACCAACCTAACCACAAACCACCCGCCAGCGTCCTGTTGGCGGGAACCAACACCTTCCTTCTGTGCCAACGGCATCCAGCATCTGCATATCAAATACCAGTAATTAGTTTGTATGGGACAGCCTGACGGCTGATGCCTTCGGCGTGGGTGTATTCGCACTGTGTCGCCTTGTGCGGCTGTCTGTTGGTATGCCAGCTATGGTTAGGTAGTTGGTGTCGCTTCGCTCCGTGAGGCTTGCGGTAAGCCTGAGAGTATTGCGCTTATGCAGGGTTCAGGTGATTCAGGCTTTATCGTGCGGCTTGCGCCGTGATCCTTCAGCGGTAGCGTTGAGACTGTCGCGCTTTAGCAGGAAGTGAATGTTCAGGGTGTGGTGGGTATCGCTTCGCTCTGTGGCGATGGTTGGGGTTTATTCAATAAAGGTCATTCCGCGATAGCGGCGAGAGATAGTTGAACTTGCCTTTCCTGCATGGCGCTCTTTTCAGTCTTTCAATTTACTGCTTTCTATAACCCGCGATAGCGGCTGAAGAGTATGTGGTTTTGGAGCTTTATTTTTTTATTATATATATAGGGGATTTTGACGCTCTGTAACCCGCGCCCAGCTTAGGTTTCAGCAAAAAGCTGGAGTTGGGTTTTCAACTCCCGGAGTCCGCTTTTCTGCATAGCTTCTGTACCAAAAAATGGTGTGCTGTTGGCCTGCCATAATGCCGTCATTTCAATCAAAGCAATCCTCTTCCTGTGATCAACTTGCCGCCATCCCGCAAAACCAAACCATCGTGGTGACACCATCTTAGTGCCACCATCATCTTTTGGTCAAACAAGTCCGCATCCGTCCAAATTGGACAATCCACCACCAAACCACTCCCTGTACACACTCTGCACAATAAAATCAATAACTTGAAGGTTCGTATTTTGTTCGTATACTATGTTCCTTATGCCTCATTAGTTGCTTTAAATCTGTCACCAAATAATGTAACCACTCTATTGACACCAAACAGTGATACATGACACCATAATGCCTGACACTACTGATAGTGACATTATCTGAGGTGCGACATGACAGATGCACAGAGAATCCAGCAAGTAGCCGCAGAGATCCAGCGGAGAAAGCAGCAGGCACAGCCAGCCAACCCACGGGCATTCGTAGCAAGTATGTGGGTGAAGTGGTTAACGCGGGAGATAGAAGGCCGGAAGGTTTTCAGGTAGCCCAAATGAGTAACCCCAAAGACGGACCAACGACTTTGGGGTTGAATGAGAACTTACGATGTGAGGTACATTTTATGTCCTTTCCTATCTCAAATCAAGATACTAAAAGCCTTTCCTTAGCTGGAAATGTGAAATTCCACGAAAACCACGCTGATTTACCGGGTCTTTTCGCTGACTTCAGCCAGATGCTTGCCACTGGTGTTTCACTTGTAGATCTTCCTGACGAAATCACAATCAACCAACGGTATATTGGCGTTTTGCTGCGCGACCTAGTTTCTGACGGTCACAAGGCAATTATGCTGAAGTCTCACGAAGGTTCCGGCAAGACTGAAGCAATTCGTGATCTTGTTGCCAACCTTCCTGAAGGTCAGTACATCCTACTCGTATCCCACCTGACCAAGTTGGCACTCTCCAGTGCATCAGCTATGAACACCGACCGTGATGGCAGCGCTATTGCTGCCCCATTCGCCGTAGACTACAAGGTGTTGCTCGCCAGTAAGCGCAGCCGTGCTGGATATGATGTTATTTCTTCCACTGCCCATAGCGTAGAAGCGGTACGGCTTGCGATGGAATCTACTGGGAAGACACTGTTTGCTGTGGTCTTCGATGAAAGCGAGAGCGTTGCAGGGACTATCGCCAGCCCGATTATGAATGGCTCATTCAATGCCTTCCGTGACTTCGTGAAGCTCGTGGATGCCTCCGGTGTGCCAGTCATCATGATGGATGCCAACATGGATAGTCGCACATCACTGATGACGCAGACATTCTTCCCGTCCCGCGCCTTCACCCGTGTTGTGAACACATTCAAGCGTTGGGATGGCATCAAGGCTGTCTTCGTCAAAGGGTTTGAGCAGGGGGTTGAGGCTATTGCTGACGCTCTCCGTAAGGGTCAAAAGCCAGCTATCAGTGTTACTTCACGCTCACTGGCTGTTAAGTTGGCTGACATCCTTGCTGCTGACCCCATGACTGACGGGTTGCGTATCTTGCTGGTGGCAACTGAGGACGATGGTGCTGATTCCGCTGAAGCAGCCGCTATCCGCAACAACATCAGCTTGGTTTACGGTTATGACATTTTCATCTACACCCCAGCGATGGGTACTGGCATCAGTCTTGACCAGCCGCATTTTGATACAACCATCCTATTTGCTGTGCATGACCCAGACTGCCCCGACTACACCACTGCATTGCAGATGCTGTTCCGGGTGCGTAATCCGTTGAGTAAGACGGTCACTGTGGTTGAGGTTGATCAATCAAGCCGTGGTCGCCCTATCTACGCATCTGAGCTTCGCCACAGCCTGCAAGACCTGATTAGCCTGAAGGATGTTATCGCCAAGGAACACGTCACTGATGAATTGCGCTACGCAGTAATTATGAATAGCTTCACCAACTACGCTGGCTATCAGGTAGGGCAGTCAATCATCACAGAGCAGCGTTACAGGGATTACTTTGGTCTGCTCCGTGCGGCTCTCATTGAGAAGGGTCTGACCATTGAAGAATGTGATGAACGTGAGGGTACTGTTGACCTTGATGCTGCCAAGGTTGCCAAAGAGCTTCGCGAGGCGGTCAAGTCCGACCTTATTGCAAACAGCCCGCTCATTGACGACGCAACCGCTGCCGACATTTCCCGCCGTAAGGCAGGCAAGGGTTCTGGTGAGCCTGTTACCGCTGAAGAGATTCACGCCAAGAAAAAGTATGACTTGGTTCGCGGGTATCATGACCCTGAACTTGGTGAGGCAACTGTAGAGCAGATCAAGGAATACATTGAGGCAGACGACGCGGGTGTTGCAATGGGGCGCAACAATCTGGCTAAAGCCTTATTGAGCTACACAGACATTCGCTCCCTGATTTCAGCCAAGGTGAATGATGGTGAAGGTGATGGTGAATCCGACTCAAGTAGCTCTGATGATGTTGCCATCAAGGTAAAGTGGAAGTTGTTCCGCGCCCTTGCAGGGGTTGCCAGTGTCGTTACTGATGATAACTGGGAGAACGCCCGTATCGAGGCTGACTTTGAAATCACCGTGGCTGCCCTTACTGATAAGTCAGCAGGTTTTTGCGGTCAGTCTTTCGTGTATCACATCCGCGATGCCATCGCTGGCTGGAATGCAGCACACCTGATTGACCGTAACAAGCGTATCAGCCGTAAGGACTTTGATGCTGACCCAGTAAAGGCTACCCGTAAGCTGATCGAATCCCACTTGAAGCTGAAAACCAAGGCCAATGGCAAGGGTTCATTCATCATCCATGCTGAACAGGCAGTGATTGACAACTTCAATATGCGCCGCAAGTCTGGTCTGTTTGGTGATCTTGGTAAGTTGGCTCGCGTTCAGGCAAAGCAAGCTCTTGGTGATAATGGGGCATTGAATGAGGCTGTACAGAAGGAATTGGGGCTTGACCTTGACGTAGTGAACTTTGTCCATGCTCAGTTGAAGTCTGTGCAGCCACGTCGTCAGGCTGAGGTGATCACCAACTACATCCGCCTTGCACGCAAGCCGCGTATTGCTGGCGACAACTTCTCACCTGTCTACTACGCAAACACCTATCTCCGTGAGTACGTGGAAGCGAATGCACGGGTGATTGTGAAAGATCACTGCTAACACAGCGAGGCTCGGTAAATCCGGGCTTCTGCTTTTGTGTGATAGCCGTCATTCTTTTGCTGGCGTTAGTCGTGGTAAATTCTGACCAATAATAATCTGCTGATCTGGTTAATCAATATGCAATCTACCGACGACCGAAACGAACAAAATTACGAACTTCTGCATGAGAAATTACAAAGGCTAGAAAAGAAATTAGATCGCCTTGATCTTGACGTTGATGTCCGTTTTCATGATATTAGGCAGAAACACGAGCGCCTGAAGGAAGCCTTTTGGACTGTTGTGGTGGTCTTCATCATAGTTTTTCTGTTATCCAAGTACCTGTAATGGCATTTGGCGCATCATCAGTTTTTTACGGGAGTGACAGTCATGGAACTGAAGAAAATCCTTGGGCGGATGGTGGTGAGAGAAGGTGGTAAGAAACAAGTCGACATCGACTACCTGAACATTTCGGTGGTTGTCAGGGTCGTCAATGGTGAGGCAGAGGTTGAGGTTTGGAGCACTAAGCAGTCATGGATGCAGATCGTGTTCAGCATTTTCTGGTGGGGTTCTGCCGCTGTAGCTGGCTTGGCTTTGCTCTATGTGACCGAGGGCTTCATTCAATAAAGCCCCCATAAGCAGCAGAGCGAAGCGATACCCACCACACCCTGAACATTCCTTTCCTGCTAGGCGGTCTTCCTTCGGAACGGCACGACATCGCCACCGAGTCGCAGACTGTCCAGATAATCAGCCCAAGCCTGAAGCATTTCCCGGCGTTCATCTAGGTACGTGCCGTGATTATATGAGCGTCGCACGGTATTCCGCTCAACGTGTGCCAGTTGCCGTTCAATGGCATCCGGGTTCCAAGCCATTTCATTCAGCAGCGTACTTGCCATGCTACGAAACCCATGCGGGGTGAGTTCGTCACCTGAAATACCTATACGCAGCAAGGCTCCTCCAATGGTGTTGCTTGACATGAACGACCGTGGGTTTCTCTGGTTAGGGAAGCAATGCTCAAACATCCCGCTGATCTCATGCAACTGACGGAATATGGCAATCGCCTGTGTTGACAGCGGCACGACATGTCTATCCTGTTCACGGTTTGCTTCTTTCAGGTGAACCCTGAGTTTCATCCGCATGGCAGGGATCGTTAATGTCTTGGCCTCCCAGTCGATTTCATCCCACCTTGTCGACCTCAGCTCACCCTGTCTCAACATCAGCAGCGGCATCAGTTGCAGTGCATAACGTGTCGCTGCATGTCCGTGGTATCCATCAATCTTGCGTAACAGCTCGCCTATCCTTGCTGGCTCTGTGATGGTTGGATGGTGCTGCTTAACGTGTGGCTTTATCAAGGCGACCAAATCCAAGTCAGCAGGGTTCCTGTCGGCAGCCCCTGTCGCCATCGCATACCGGAATACCGATCCGATGATTGAGATGGTTTCACGCGCAGCCACCGGATAGCCAAGGCCGTCTACCTTTCTGAGAATACTGACCACATCTTTAGGGATAACTTCCTGAACCGCCTTGCTGCCTATTGATGGGTACACGTAGCGTTCAAGCTTGCTGGTAATGGCGTCATGCCTTTCGGGGCCAACACCTCCGTCCTTGCGTGCCAGCCATTCTTCAGCCAGCGACTTGAATGTGTCAGGCGATACTTTCTGTGCCTTTGCTGCCTCACGCTCGACTGACGGGTTAATGCCTTTCGACAGGTTAAGCTTTGCTTCCAGTAGCCGTTCCCTTGCTGCCGTAATTGATACAAGCGGGAACGTTCCCAGTGATAGCGTTTTGCGCTTGCCTGCATATTGGAAGTCAAAACGCCAGTACAGCCCAACCCCGCCTTTGCTTAATTGCTTCACCAGCAGGTACAGCCCGTTTTTGTCGGTGAGCTTTGTTTTGTCTGGAACAACTTCACCGGCTAGAACTTGTCTCAGGTATCTGTCTTTCAGTGCTGCCACGGTATCTGTTTCCTGCTGTCAAATTAGTACCGTTAAAGATACCGTGTCCGCACCGGTATTTTCAAGACAAAACTGTACAGATGCTGTACTAATTCATTGTTTTTCAGTGCAATTAAGACGCCTACGCACCCAAAGTGACGACATAGAGAATCTTAGCCATCCTAGCCTCCCTTTTAAGCGTTGACGCACATTACCAATATTCAACAACCAAACCAGTACAGCGTAAGACACGCCGCCCACCAACATTTTCAACAATAAGGTGGCAATAGGCTGTGGCAAGCTGGGTGTCTGGTGCATCAACGCATACATCAGCAATGCTGCCAACCCAATTTTAGCGATGTCTACCCACGGCAAGGCTACCCGAAAATCACCTTTACCCCGAAAATACCCGTACACCACACACGCAAAATACGTCAGGATGGCAGTAATCGCTGCCCCCATCAAACCGTAGAGCGGCAATAACAGCACATTCAACACCACACTCACCACCGCCCCTAAGAAAATCACCTGAATTTCTTTGATCGTCTGTTTATTGATTTGAAAAAATAACGAAATATAGAACAGATAAAATGCATGAAAGGTAACAGCCAATACGACCCACGGTAAGAACTGCAATGCCGCTTCCACAAATTCAGCGCCAATCAAAATAGGCAGAAATACATCAGCAATACCCATAAATCCGAAGGCACACGCCGCAAATACGCCAACATAAAACACGGTATAATCACGCATTTTATTCGCCGCCTGTTCCGCCCCTTCATTTTCTAACGCATGAATAATCAAAGGATAAGCTGCCATATTTAATGCACCCGCAATCATAAACAATATTTGGCGCGGCGGATTATAAGCAGCGGCGTATTTACCCACCAATTCGTAACCACTAAACCAACCAATCAAGGTACGTTCAGAAATTTGAATCACGCCAAAGAGAATCGCGGATAAGCTCATCGGAATGCCGTACACTAAAATCTTTTTCAACACAGCCTGATCAAGCGTGGCAAATTGCGGTTTCAGCAATGTCCAGAAGCTAGAAGAAAAGAGCAACACAATGAGGTTACTGAGAACCACACCTAATGCCGCCCCCATCCATGAAAATCCCCAGTGCACCAGCAATAACCCGATACTCACGATCATCACCGCCCGCGCAATTTCAGCGATCAGATAATGATTCGTCTGAAACGTAATCGAATTAATGCGTTGCCACGCCTCATATAACGCCGTAGCGACAAATAACAACGCCAAAACCCAAGCCACATGAAACTCGCCCGATACCAACGCAAACAGCAATAAAGCAATGGCGACCAGTATCGACGTTACCAATACCGCCGTAGCAATCAAATCGCGGATCGCTTCGACTGAAACCAACTTATCGCTCCAAAAGCGCATGATCCCCGCTTGTAGCCAACCCAACATAATGCTGTTAATACTTGATCCGACCATCAATACCGTGGTGTAAATGCCGTATTCGGCAGTATTCATCCAGCGCGTATAGAATGCCACCGCAATAAAGCTCGATAATGCTGGGGCTAACATCGACAGAAAATAGACAATGCCGTGCTTAAGAAACATGGGCACTCCCTGAAACAACCGCGAGAGTGTGAGCCACCAACTGATCAGGTTTTAAATAGTGCTGATAGTAAGCATGATTATTTTGCATAAGCTGCGTTCTTAACGCCGTATCTTGCATTAAACGCGCCACAACTTCAACGCATTCTTGAGCTGTTGAAAACGCTAAATAATGGCTACCCTGCTGAAAACCATGCGGCACTTCAAACGCTAATTGCTCCGATACAATCGCCCGCGAAAACGCCACGTATTCTGCAAACTTCCAACCAATCGAACCGTGCAAACCGGTGGTGGCAATGCAAATAGCATGATTTTTCAAAAGCTCCAAATACTTTGCTTTACCGGCTAACTGATTATCCGGCAATAACGCATCGGGGTAATGTTTAAGCGCATATTCACTGTGTGCAAAGCCACCGTAAAAACGTTCCCCAAACGCTTGCCGCAACACGCTGACACACTCGGCACGCATTGCATTCACATGACGTCGATCAGCGCGGGTCGCTTCAGGCAAATCAGCAATCTCATCAGGGTCCCAAGCGTGCATCATAAACAAAATGCGTGGTTCACTGGATACATCCGGCATCGCCTGTACCCGACTCAAGGTAGGTACAAATAAGAACGGATACCCCGTCAACTGCGTGGCTATTTGCGCCGCACTGCGTAGAAAATACTTCGATAAACGCGGCTGACTCATCCATTTGCGAATATCCGCAACACTGGGTTTGTCGGGGTAAATTTCGTAATTTAACCCTAACGGCATCACTTTATTGGAATATTGCGCAGGCGTATCCGCACGCGAATAACTGCGTTTGAAATAGAAGTCGGCAACATCTAACGCTTCTGCATCAAAATCAGCACCATCGCGGACATCGTAATACACCACATGCCCATCATTCAGTTGCACATAAAGCCCACCTAACGGCGGCGCGTGCTGACGCAAGGCTTTACCGCGAAGCTGACAATCGCCCAATTCATAGTGCAATTTGAGCGCCCCCGCCTGTTGTAACAACCTGAAACCGGTATACACCTGCGACAAATGCGGGCTGTCACTGTGTGCAATGATTTTGCAGTGGGGGACGGCACTCATGCTGCCAACCACGCATCCGCTACTGCGGCAATATCATTGCCGCGCACCGATTCTTGCGCCTGCTGACGCATCGTCTCACGCATTTCAGCATCAAAAAACAACGCGTCAATACCGCCCGCAATCGCCATAATATTGCCTTTCTCGACCAGTAAACCGTTCTCACCGTGCCGAATAATCTCGCGTGGCCCCGTCGGACAATCGGTCGAAACAATCGGACATCCCAGCGACAATGCCTCAATTAACACCAGCGGATAGCCTTCGTAATCACTGCTCATCACTTGAAAATCTGCTTTCGCCATGTATTTGTAAGGGTTAGGATCAAAACCCACCAGTATTACCTGTTCCTCCAACCCCAAGCGCTGAATACCTTGCTCAAGGGCTTCTTGTTGACTGCCGCGCCCCACGATCACTAATTTGCACTCTTGCCGTGCTTGGCTGTGTGCAAAGGCTTCCAGCAATAAATCAAAGCGTTTCTGTTTTTCTAAACGCCCCACCGCCAGAATGAAACGCCCGTCAATGTCGATGGATGCTTGCGCTTTTTCACGAATCAAACGGGTATTCACGGGGTTGTAGATGCAATTCACATTCTTTAAATGCGCCTGCTTTTCCAGCAAGTCTTGCATCTGGCGCGATACCGCAATCACCCGTTTAGCACGCGGATACAGCCAACGAAATGCCAGCCATTCGCTGCGCGTCATGGTGCTGGGGTCAAGGTGGATAGACAGCACTGAATCCGCACACGCCAGCGCACACGGCACATTCGCGGCTTCCAGAAACGAAAAAATATGATCAAATTGCTCACGTTGGAACAACTTACGAAATTGCCACGCACGCTGTAACAAGATAGACACTTGGGTCAATAAACCACCCGGTCGCTCAGGAATGTCCAAATTGATCATGCGTACCGGAATATCATGGCGCGTAATACCCGGTGGTAATCGCGCAAATTTCACGACTGTCACCTCGTAATCACGCTGGCGAAACTCCTCGGCGAGATCCACTGCGACTTTTTCTGCACCACCCGGTGCAGCCAATTCGGCAATGACAATGGCGATCTTTTTCATACGTTAATGCGAACCTTATTGACGTTTTCAGCAGTTAATGCGTTATTTTTAATATAAAGATTCAAAACGGTCAGCGCGTAGGCAAACCAAATATACATACGGTCTTGCAATGTCAGGGACATCTGCCCAATCATCACAATCAATAACATCAGTAACATCAACCAACGATCATCACCGGGCAAGCGCCACGCAGCAGCCAATGCCAGCGTGATCACCGTTAAGTACAACATTGTGCCAATAATGCCCTGCTCAGCAGTGATCGCGACAAAACTGTTATGTGCGGTGTAATCCACATGATACGGATTAATAATGCGGCGGAAAGAACCTAACCCATGACCATAAAACGGGCTTTCCTCCCACTCTTCATACGCATTCGCCCATATTACGCTGCGTTCGTTCAATGTGCCGCTGGAGATTTCCTTTCCGGTCGTAAAAATACGCTCAATGGTTTTTTGCGGGATCACATTGGCAATCGCAATCAGCGCTACCACCACGACCAATACACTAGCAATCTTACCCATTACCCCAGAGCGTAACACCGTAGGAACAAAGCCTGCCAATCCCAATACCATAATCACCGCCCCAGTCCGCGAACCGGTAATCAAAATGGTAAAGGCAGCGGCGGGAATATACGCCAGCCCCAATAAACGCCACCACCATTCTCGCGTATGCGTCAGCAAATAAATCGCCAAGGGAATTACCATCGCCAATTTAACCGACACCTCATTCGCATCGAATTGCTTGATTTCATGCCGCACCGTATTCGCGGAAATTTGATAATCTTTCACCATCAAATACACCAGCCAAAACGAACCCAACACAAACGCAATGTACAATTTATGCAAATCTTGCTGGGTATTCGCCAACTGAAACAACAGCAAACTAATCATTAAAATATACAGATTGCTTTTCAACGATTGTTCGCTACTGACTGCCTGCGCGGTTTCATACGGTACTGGCATTTCCGACCACGTATACGACAACACCACCCAAGCCACATACAGCAATACACCCGTGTGAAAACTCGACACGGCATGGACACTATTGCCCATCATCATTAACACAGCCGTCAGCCCAAACGCCATCAAACCCGCAATTTTTACCAAAGACATGCCCGCAATTTCGACAGCACCATCGGTTGGCAACGCAAATACCAACAGCATCACGAAAAACATCGCGATATTGCGCAGAGTATTCATAGGCTTGCCAAGCGTTCGCCTAACGCCTGCCGTACTTGCATTAATAAGGTCGGGTTGTTATCCCAATCACCGAAATGGCGAGCAATACGCCCCAGTTGCTGGTTCACAAAGTCGGTTTCACCCGCCTGCAACAGCAAGTCGATGTACATGTAATCTTCCACCGACGCACGAATCCATTTCAGCCGTAACGAAGCCAGCGGCGCATCGAAACCTATCTGTGCATGTTTCGCAGGATAAACCAACAAACCATCGCCATTAAACACCACACTCGACGGATTATCGCTGATAAAACTTGCCGCATCGTGCCAAATATCCGTGCCTGCTGACCATGCCAACGTATCCCAATAGCCCAAGCCCGTTACGCCATAACGATGAAATAACCACGTTGGCACACGGTAATTAATCGCCGGAAAATCCAATTGCCAAACGGGCGGATAGTTACCTGCTAAAGCATCAGCGCGAGGATTATTTTTACGGTATTCGGCAAAATCCAACACTAACGCGGTATACGCCCAGACTTCCTCACCCGCCGCCAAACGTTGCTCCACCACCTTTTTACCGAGATGATCGACATCGCGCCAAAGATCGTAGAATTTCGGAATCCACACATCCACAGCGCCCGCTAAATTGCCTAATTCCGGCTGTTCATTGAGTGGCGGCTCACTGACTTGAAAGTGAATTTTTTCACCTTTTGGCAGGCGTACTTCGTCAAAAAACGTTCCCCAACGCTGTACCGCTTGATACGCCTCGCGGGTATCCGGCTCATCCACAAACGACGGATCGGTATAACACCGTTCCGCACCTGCGTTTGCCGCACACCATCCGGCGTATTCACGTATAAATTGCTGCGCCTTCTTGCGATCTTTACCCAACGGATCAGCAAACGGATAACTATCCGCAAACACATAAGTGTAAGCCGAGGCGTGTTTATCCTGCATGTAGTGACGCATGTTTTCCGTCACCGTCCCCAACCCCGCCAAGGTACGCTGGAAATGGGGTTTACCAGTGGCATCCGCTTCGGGCGACGCATCCCATAGGCTCTCCGGTGTCAAATAATGATCCAGCATGAAATCGTTATAAGCACGAATCAGGCGATTGTCTTGCACCGACTCGCCCGTGCGCTCAAAGTCATAAATCTCCGCCACACGGAAGCCATTCGTACCAAATACCGTGCGCAATGGCGAACGCTCCGGCAACGTAAACGTCCACACCGTCAGGGTAATCGGCAATGACACGGTAGCTTGCCCATCCGCCGTCACCAGCACCTCCCCCGTATACACACCGGGTTTCGTGACAGCAGGAACATGCACATCCACCCACACGGGCAAATTTTCACCCGCCACAAGATTTTGCGGAAAAGCACGATACGCCGCTGCCGTGATGGCGGATGTTTTGCCAGCAGGCAATAAAATATCCGGCCATGCTTGCGGCGGATACGGTGAATGCGGGGAGGGCTTGCTCACCTGCACATAACGCTCACGAAACACCTCAATACCGGCAATACTATCACCCGCAGCATTGCGTAACGGGGAAATACGCACTTGCACATTTGCTGCGCCACGACCTCCCGCCGTAATCACAAATTGAAAACCTTCATACTCATTCCGCGCCGCAAACAGCGCAATTTCCGCACTACCACCGACAGGTTCAAAGGGGGCAAAGCGGTCTAACACGCCAATCGCTTTCACTTGCAAACCCGTGCCAGAAGGCTCAGGTGTACAGCCGCCCAACCCCAACAGCACTAAACAGACACAGCACCAGCGAATTAGAGCGCGAGCCATTGTTCCGCCACCTTTTCGATGTCTAAATACTCGACCGACGGAATCGCATTCTCTTGAAAATGGGCGTGCAATACGTCATCCAAACACACTCGATCCAACGCATCGGTCAATGCTGCCACATCGTGCGTCGGCACTAATAAACCGTTTTCACCTTGCACAATGATTTCACGCGGCCCTGTTTCACAATCCGTCGAAATCACCGGACGCCCCAACCCCAGTGCTTCAATCAAAATAACCGGAAAACCTTCGTGTAAGCTGGACAGCACTAAACACCGCGATTTGTGGATATACGGGTAAGGATTGCGCATAAAACCGGGTAAAATCACCCGCTGCTCCAAGCCCTTATCTTTAATATGTTGTTCCAAAGTGGCGCGTTCGGAGCCTTCGCCTAGAATCAATAGTTTGAAGGATTCTCGCGCCTGTGATTGCGCATACGCATCCAACAAGCTGGTGAAGTTTTTTTCAGGGCTAAGCCGCCCTGCCGCCACAATATACGGCTCATCAAGGGTTACAGCGGGGCGCTCTTGCGCTAATTGCCGAATACGGTACAAATTAACGGGGTTATACAAGCAATCCAAATTTTTCAGGTTTAAATGCTGCTGAAAAATCCGCATTCCCTCACGGGAAACCGCGACAACCTTTTTAGCACGCGGATAGAGCCACCGCGCAAACAACCAATCAAAGCGCGAAAAATTCCGCTCAGGGTTGCAATGATTCGCTGCAATCGTCAAACGGCTCGCCAAAATCGACGGAAAATTCGCATGTTCCATCACGCTAATAATCGTGTCGAAACGTTTGATTTTAAAAATACGCCGTAATTGATTGGCACGATCCAGAAAGTTAAACACCTTAGCCAGAAAACCGTGTTTGGAGGGGCAGTGAATATCAATCAACTCACCCGCATAGGGGTAATACATGCGGCTGCCATCGAACAAGATGAGCGTTACATCATGTTGTTTAGCAAACTGAAAGGACAAATCGGACACGACTTTCTCCGCGCCCCCCATGCCTAGCGAGTAAACCACCAAAGCGATTTTTCTGCGTAATGTCATAACCTTATATCACATATCAAGCCATAAAAATGTCAGGGGTAGCACCATCAATACATAGCAATGCTTCCACACCAACTGATCAATAAAACCACTGAGCTTCCCTATCCAGTGATCCAAACGTCCTAAACGGCGGTGGATATACACCGCATCCGATACCGATAAGCCGCGCCCGATACCCAAGGTGTGCATCCCATTCATGTCGAAATCGCCATCAGGCAAATAGCTACTGACGACCTCTTCGCGGTAGCACTCCTGATCCAATTGCGTAATGCGATTGAGGTTCAAACCGCGTCCATACACACCCGCGCAATTCTGCGAAGGGCGGTAAAGTTGCTCCGCATCCGTAAACATACGTCCAGCAGGACGTGCCTGTGCTGCACTTGCCACCACGGGATTCTGCGGATGTGCTTGCCATTGCGTGCTCAACGGATCATCGGCATGAAATAAATACAGTGCCTCATTCGGTGAACAGCTTTGGTGGCTGCGCATACTGACAAACATCCACCAACGCCCGTCGTATTCCTGCAACGTCGCGTCATAGGCTTCCACACTCTCCATCAGATTCTTCTCGAAGACCCAACGGTGTGGAAACTCCTCACAACGGTACACTTCAACGGTATGATTACCCGCCGTTTCAGGGATGAGGTAATACTGCCCTTGATGTTTAAAAACAAAGGGATACGACAAGTGATACGGCTTTTCGAGAATCTTGACGGGTTCAGTATGCGAACCGTCAGGCTGCAAACGCACACAAGCCAAATGCCCAATACCGCGTGCGTAAATCAGCTCCTCAAAAAAGATGTACTGTTCACCGGCCTGTTCAACCACAAACGGATCAGCCCAGAAACGATCACGCGGCGGAATCCATTTATGGAAATTTTCCAATAAGCCAAGCTCAGTAACGTTGCCATGCGAGGTGGTCAACAATATCCATTGCTCTTGACGAAACAAAAACTTATAGAGTTTTCGCAAAAAATTACTGGGGTAACGCAAAGCAATGCGACAAGTTGTGATTAAGCCCGGTGCTACCGCATCCTGTGATGATAACGGTCGTGCGAGCACACGTTCACGCATATTCCGCTGAAACAGCGCCTCACCCACCGTCGCCAATTCATGCAAACGCTGCGGAATAAAATCAGCCATTTTCCACAAGGTACGTTCCACCCCACGGTTAATCGACACTTTGTCGGTGCTGGTCGTCGCATAAAATACGCAATCCGCTGCCGCTTGCCCTGCCATGTAACGCACCACCCCAGAGACAATTTCATCTTGCCGCCGCGCGTATTCACGAATATTCGTGTAATCATCCCACCAGTGCACAGGATTACCATAAAAATGCCGCCACACACCGTGAGTAGTACTAGCAACCATTTCCGGCAATACGGCTTGTCCTGTTAACTCAATCGCCACATCCACGCGTTGAGTGCTAACAAAGGTTTGATAACGTTTACTGCCGTGCGCATAGCACCCTACGTCACCGAGCAGCGGCAAAAAACTGGTGGGTGTCTGGGCCGTGGGTTTACAGCTAAAAAAGCGACCATCCAAAGCGTGCAAAACTTTGAGCAAAACGGCATTGAGGCGCTGTGATAGCGTTGTAGCAACAGACTGACGAAAAATAACCACAACCAACACGGCATGAGGGGACGCGAGCAAGCGCTCCAGCATCAAATACTGCCAAGCAGAAATATATTCGCCATCAACAATCAGGGCGATCCTGAAAGGGCTAACCGACATAAATAACGCTCGCTTAATAATTGTTAGTCATTGTTATCGTTAGGTTATTGACCGCCTTGCACATAAGCGGCTGCGCTAGCATACGCAGCTTTCAAAGCGGTTTTATCCTGAATTCCCGGAATAATAACCTTGCATTTGTGTTCCACTAATTCCGCCACAAACGCTTGCAAACGCTGGATTTTTGCGGGGTCAATGCGTACTAACACCGGCTTTACCGCTTGCACAAAGCGTAAGGCTTGCGCTTCATCTGGCAAGCCATCAATGGCTAACCGCACCCCCACCGCTTTACACAACTTCACCACTTTACTGAATGGCTGAAGTTGTTCCATGCAATCGCGGTAGTGGAGCGCCAACACAATACGCTTAGCAGCTGCTGGAGCAGTATTCAGCAACTCAATCATGCGCTTCAGGTCAGTTTCATTATTCAGAATAGACCCGCCAACTGACACAAAAACCAGATAACTGGGCTTTTCACTGCCCTGAGCTGACAGTTTCAAAACAACTTGCCCTAAATTCCAGTAATCCAAACGAAAGCGACTCGCGGGCGTGACCAACTGTTTTACCAATGCCGCATAATCCAAGGTTTGGGATTTTTGCCGAAATTCCGGTTCTGCCACATAAAGCGTGGGCAACTGTTCACTCACGCGCTGTAACTTGTGGAAAGCCATTTTCATACCGCTGCCGGAAGCAGTGTCAGCCGTGTTAGCGACAGCCACAGCAGGAGCGGCAGGTTGCATTGGCGGAGGCGGTGCAGATGCCGTTTGCAGACGCAATTCACTGGCTTCCCACGGATTATCTTGCTTACGTAGCGACACACCTTTCAGTATATTGCGTTCCAATGGGCGTACATGCAGTTGCGTGCAACGTTTACCTTTCAATACAGCAGGAATGAAGCGGATTTCTGCCCGCATCCGTTCCCCTTCCAAAGTGCGCAAGGTAATGAGTAAACGGTTAGAAGGTTTATTGCCCACATCCGCTGCTTTGCTCATGGCTTCAAACGCCTTGCGTTCGGCGGCTTCGGCTAATTGCACCACGGGCATAGAGCGTACTTCAGCCATACTTTCAAACCCAAACAGGGTCACGTAGGCATTGTTGGCGTACAAGTGCATTCCTTGGGAAATGTACGCAATGGCTTCCCACGAATAATCCACCAGCCAATGGCAACGTAACTCCGCCACCCCTAGCAAGTGCTTACAATTGCGAAAATCTTGTTTAATGGTTGAATAACGCAGCAGAAAATCAATGTACTGCCCAAAATAATCCACGTCATTCAGCGGCAGAATGCAGGACTCCACGCCCATCAGCCAAGTGGTTAAGCCCTGCCATTCATCACGGGAAATCCACACCAACAAGGTGTCGGGCGAATAGCGTTGCAGGGTTTCTAACAGCTCCAACGACGGTGCTGATTTTTCATGCGGGCAAAACAATAGGTGGGGCTGAAGCTCCTGCAACACGGGGATCAGTTGCGCAAGCGATGCCACCTGCTTCAACTCCAACAATACGTTGGAACGGCGCAAGGCAGCATCCAGCAATGCGGTCACTTCCACATCCTGATCAATGACAATACACTGTATCTTCTGCTTTTTCATAACACAGAAGATACGCATCAGGGTGCAACAAACCTACATAAAGACCGATTATCGAGTCAGACTAGGGGATGAACTGCTTAAAGCGATTGCCACAACGAGGTAAAGTCATCCTCGTCTTCCTCCAACGACTTTTCTGCCAGCGTGGTGAAGCGGAAATACGCAAACGCCCCCAAACATTCATCCAGCAACACCAGCCGCACGCGCTCTTGACGTTCCGCAAATTCCAACCGGATTTCATCGCTCGCCTGAAAAATATACGCAGGCAAAATCAACGCAGGGTCAGGGCGAATTCCCTCAATACTCGGCAACATCAAGCCATCAACCGGCATTTTTTGTGTCAATGTCCGGTTGATCACATGCTGTACTGACACCACCATGATTTTGGTAGAAAGCAATTCAACCCCACAGCATAAACCTTTGCCTGACACAAACTCCATCCACTTGATCACCCCAATCATCCAAATGGCACTAGGATCAGCCATATCACGCAGCGCCACAATTTCGCCCACACGCGCCCCCGATGTCTCCTTACCCTCCCAACACAAACCGTAACCGCCCACGCTGGTATTCAGCACTTTCCACGTTTGGATACGAGCGCTCTCTTCTTCGGCGACCCGATGAATCACGGCTTTTTTTGCCTTATCGTCATCCTCATAACTATCGCTCGACATAAAAACATTGAAGAGCATGTCTTCTGCTTCCGCATCCTCGCTGGCTTCGGTTTTTTGCGCATCGCGAATCACGGTTAACACATCGGGAAAACGGGTCACCATGCCAATCTGTTCTTTCTTCGGGAAACGGTTATAGCTGCGATTGCGCACCGCTGACAGATGATAAATCACCCGTTTGGCGAGGTTACGGCTCAAACCTTCCTGAAGCATCATCGCGGGTACGCCCTTGACCTCCAGCTCGCGAATATGCGCATCGATGCGCCCTACCAACGCATTCAGGTTTAATACCCGCACCGTCGGCGAATGCGGCAAGTCACTCAACAACATCATTACCGCTGGCTCATCGCTATTGAGCATCACCGCATGGACATAATCCCCCGTCTGCTGCCCTTCCGCGTCTCGCGTAATCGTCACCAACGCAGTATTCAACACAAAATACTGCACCAAGCGCGTCACTTCACCTTGGCGTAAGCAATACGGCTTCACCAACGCCAGCAAGTTCATTTGCACATAACGCGTTTCAATCGTCGGTGCACCGGGCGACGCATCGCGTAACACCACTTTTTCCACGCCATTCTCAACCGCCAGCAAGTACAGGTGGTGAATGTCATGCCACAAGGTTTCACGAGTACGCACGTACACCGAATACGTCAGCAAGAGTACCTTGCCCATCAAATCCAACGCACGGTAAATGGCTAATTGCAGGGCTTTTTTATTGCCTTCCTTTTTGGTCATCATATCCAGCGTTGCCACCTGATACGAACCCGCAAATTCCAGCATTAATGATTGGGTCAACTCAAAATCTTCTGACTTTTCGGGGTAAGCGGAAAAGCACGCGCCTCCAGATGACGCTGCAAGGCTTCCAATGCCACATCGACGGCTGGGCGCAACATCTCACTGATTTGCAAGCGATTCATCGCAGGCAAGGCACGCCGATTCAAATCCACCAACCCGTGGAACAGTCGCCGTGTGGTTTCGCCGGGGTCAGTTAACGGCAACGCCGCTATCCAGTCACGCGCTTTGCTGGTCGAAAGGGGAATAAAACGATGGTTGCTAATTTGCGCTTCGTCTGTCGCCATGATCACTGCATCCGCTATTATTTTTTATGTATTCCCCAGTATAACAGCATCCACGGCAGCAAACGAACCCTACGCGACAATCGCGCTACTACCACCTTTTCCCTCAACTTTTCAGCAACGACAACGGCAATACCTGCAACAACCCGCGCAAATTCCAATAGCCTGCCACGCCCACCAACACACTACCAATCAAACTGCTCACCACTAACGGCACAATATTCAGGCTAATACCCAAATCGAACAGGTAATACGCCAGCACATTGCCTGCGGTCAACGCCAGCAAACCCGCCAACGCCCCCGCCAATGCACCCAATAACAAGAATTCACTCCAAATACGCCGCTGAAGCAACGCTCGACCCGCTCCCAACGATTTGAGGATAGCCAACTCACGCCGCCGTTCCGCTTTTTGCGACTGCAACGCCGCAATCAATACCACCACCCCCGCAATCAGCGTAAACACGAAAATGCCCTGCACAGCAAAGCTCACCTGCTCCACCAATGAGCGAATTTGTGTCACCACCGCCCCCACATCAATCGCCGTAATACTGGGGAATTGCTGAATCAGCTCCGTCACCAGCGCCTTTTTCTCACCAAAATGGACACTAGTAATCAAGGTTTGCGGCATCTGTGTCATGCTATTGGGCGCGGCAATCACAAAGAAATTCGGCTGCATACTGTCCCAGCGGACTTCGCGCACACTGGTCACGGTATCGCTGAAACGTTGCCCCGCCACATCGAAGGTCAGCTTATCGCCCATCCCAAACTGGAGCATTGCACCAATCTCTTGCTCAATCGACAAACCTTGCGTTGCCCCCGCAAACCACTGGCCTTCCAACAACACATTGCTGACAGGAAATTCCGCAAAGGATGACAAATTAAACTCGCGTTCCAGCAAGCGTTGCGCCCGTGGATTTTCATAATCATCCACCCTCACCGGCTTGCCGTTGATTTCCACCAAACGCCCGCGAATCATCGGATACAGGTTAAGTTCCACCCCATGCGGTTTAAAAAACGCCTGAAGCGGGGCAGCTTCCGCAGGCTGGATATTAATCAGGAAATGATCCGGCGCATCCGCAGGCAAGGTTTCCGCCCAGCGATTCAGCAAATCAGTACGCACCGTCGTCAGCAACAGCAACGCAAACAAGCCTGTCGCAAACACCACCACCAGCAACACCGCCCGCCGCGAACGTCCCAACGATGGCAACCAACCGCCACCGACGCGTTTACTCAAAGCTTGCACTAAACGTAATGCTGCCGTTGCCAAGCCCCAAAACAACACCGTCCCCACAATCAGCCCCAACAACAACATGCCTGCCAATTGCCAATCCCGCGCTTGCAGCCACAACAACCCAAACACCGCCAGCAACAAACTCGCGCCTACCCACAACAACGACTGCTGCGGACGTTGCAACGCCCCCTGCAAAATCTGCATCGGCGAGGTATTCACCAAGCGCAATAATTGCGGCAACGCAAACCCCAACAGCAAGACCACCGCTGTCAGCACGCCACTCAGCAACGGCAACAAACTAGGCGCAGGCAATGCCTTCCCCACCAACTGGCTCAACCATTCCGCTAACGCAAACTGCAACACAAACCCGACCGCCACGCCAATTGCCGCCGCCAGCAACGCCGTCAACAGCAAGGAAAACGCATGATCCAGCAACACCTGCCGCCGCGACATCCCCATTGCTTTCAGCACTGCCACCGCTGGCAATTCACGCCGCATCAAACTGGCCGAGGTTAATACCACCGCAGCGCCTGCCAGCACCACACTCAGCAATGCCGCCAGTCCCAGAAAGCGCGTCGCCCGTTGTAAGGTTTCCTGTACCGACGCTAAATCTTCATCCAAAGTACGCACGCGTTCCGTCGGTTTCAATTGCGGTTCAATGGCTTTTTGAAATTGCTGAATCACCGCCGCCTTGCCTGCAAACAACTGATTAAAGCGGGCGCGGCTGGCGGGTGACAGCAATTCTGTCGCTTGCAGATCGTCCATATTCATCAAAACCACGGGCGCAAGCTGGAACATATTACTGCTGCGGTCGGGTTCTTCAGTCAACACACGAGCCAATGTGAACGTGCTGCGCCCCAAGTTCACCGCATCGCCAACCTTGGCAGCGAGTTCGGTAAACAAACGCGCTTCCGCCCAGATTTCGCCACGCGCCGGAAATTGCCCATTCGCCAATAATGACGGCGCATCCGGTGTTGCTGCCGTTTTCAAATCGCCGCGCAACGGGTATGTGTTGGAGGCTGCTTTGAGCTGGGTCAATTGCAATTTATCACCCCGCGAAGCCATGCTCGGAAAACTAATGGTTTCCGCCGTTTCCAGCCCCAAGGCTTTGGCACGTTGCAAGTAAGTGGCATCCAACGGGCGTGCCGAAGTCAACACCAAATCCCCGCCAAGTAGCTGACGTGCTTGCGCTTGCATGGCGTTTTCGACACGACTGGTGAAAAAGCCCACGGCAGTCACAACGCTGACAGAGACAATCAACGCCAGCAATAACAGGCGCAGTTCTGGCATCCGCCAGCGTTGTTGCCAGTGTTTAAACAGCAAATTCATGCCAACGCTCCTTCGACCAAGCGGTAATGCGTTTGGCAACGGGCGGCGAGCGTCTCATCGTGCGTCACCAATACCAGCGTGGTCTGCAATTTTTCTTGCAAGGCAAACAGCAACGCGATGATTTCATTGCCGGTGGCACGGTCGAGATTGCCGGTCGGCTCATCTGCAAACAAGATTTGTGGGCGAGTGACAAATGCCCGTGCTAAGGCAACGCGTTGCTGTTCACCGCCGGAAAGCTGGTTGGGGAAATGCCCCAAACGTTCCGCCAGCCCGACTCGTTGCAAGGCTTGCGTGGCAAGTACGGTGTAATCACCCGTTTGCGTGCCCAATTCCAGCGGCAGCATGACATTTTCCAGCGCCGTCAGGTTTTCCAGCAAATGGAAGGATTGGAACACGAAGCCGACCCGCCCCAAGCGCAAGGCTGCGCGTTGGTCTTCATCCAAACCGTCCAAGGCTTGCCCAAAAAGTTTGACTGAACCGCTGGTGGGCAAATCCAACCCCGCCAGCAAGCCCAGTAAGGTGCTTTTGCCAGAACCGGATAAGCCGGTAATCGCGACCGATTCACCGCTGTCAATCGTGAGGCTTACGCCACGGAGAATTTGCAATTCACGCCCTGCTTGGGGGATAGTTTTCACTAAGTTGTCGGTCTGAATGGCTGTGTTATTCATTTATTAAGGAATCCGCTGAATGGTGCGTGTACTTTACCTGATCTTTGCCCTACTGGGGTTTTTACCGTCTACGACTGTGGTTATGGCTGCCGAAGTGCCACCAACCGTATTGGTGTGGGGCGACAGCCTGAGCGCCGCGTATGGCATTCCGGTCGAAAAAGGCTGGGTTAATTTATTGCAAACCAAGCTGGGCGATCAATATAAAGTGGTCAATGCCAGTATTAGTGGCGAAACCTCTGCCGGTGGTTTGACACGCTTGCCGGATGCGCTCAGAGAACATAAACCTGCCTATCTGCTACTGGAATTGGGCGCGAATGACGGGTTGCGTGGTATCGACCTGCCCACCATGCGCAGCAATTTGGAACAGATGGTGAAACTGGCGCAGGCAGCCAAGGCGAAAGTCGTGCTGATTGGCATCAAGCTACCGCCAAATTACGGCGCGACTTTCACCGACAAATTTGAAGCCACGTATAGCGAACTGGCAAAGCAATATGACACACCGCTCGTTCCCTTCCTGCTCGATGGCGTGGCGGATAATTGGGATTTGATGCAGGCGGATGGCTTGCACCCGACTGCTGAGGCAGAGCCGAAGGTGTTGGAGAATGTTTGGAAGGTGTTGGAGGGCGTGTTACTGCCCTCAGAGACACGCTGAAATCTGCTAAACTCACAAGGTGATTGTTTACGTAGACTACTGCCATGCTACAAAGCCTCCCTGTTGGTATCCAAACTTTTGACAAGTTGCGTCAAGATAACTACTTGTATGTAGACAAAACACAAGCTATCCATAATTTGCTGACGGGCAAAGCAGGCTATTTTTTCCTATCGCGCCCACGACGTTTCGGTAAATCGTTGCTGCTTTCCACCATCAAAGAAATCTACCAAGGCAATCGTGCGTTGTTCGATGGACTGTGGATCGCGGATCAGTGGGATTGGAGCAAGACACACCCGGTCATTCACCTATCTATCAACAAACTCGACTATCAGGGATTGGGTTTAGAAACGGCATTACAACAAACTCTTGAAGCAATTGCGGCACAACACGGCCTTACTTTAGTGAGCACGACGCTGAAAAACGTGTTTGCCGAACTGCTGGAAAAACTAGCCAAACAACAGGGCAATGTGGTGTTGCTGATCGACGAATACGACAAGCCGTTGATTGACTACCTTGATGACATTCCGCAAGCCAAAGCCAATCAACAAACCATGAAAACCTTCTATTCGGTGCTGAAAGACAGTGATCCGTATTTGGAGTTTTTGCTGATTACCGGCGTGTCGAAGTTTAGCCGCGTGTCGATTTTCTCGGATTTGAATAACCTGTTTGACCTGACGTTTGACCGCAGTGCCAGTACGCTATTGGGGTACACACAGACGGAGTTGGAATACTATTTCACGCCCTATATGCCGGAAACTGAAAGCTATCTTGGGTTAAGTCGTGAGGCGTTGCAGGCAAAAATCCGCGAATGGTATAACGGTTACAGTTGGGATTTGCGTACCCGCGTTTACAATCCGTATTCGATCTTGAGCTTTTTTCAGGCGCAGGCATTCCGCAATTTCTGGTTTGAATCAGGCACGCCGACGTTTTTGCCGAAGTTGATGCTTCGTAAGAAAGTGTATCGACTGGATAAATTGCGGGTGGATGAATTGGCTTTGGGCAATTACGATCTTGAAGAATTGGAGCTTGTCCCCGTAATGTTCCAGACAGGCTATTTGACCCTGAAAGACCAAGATAAACGTGGCATGTATTGGTTGGATTACCCGAACCGTGAAGTACGTGCATCAATGATGATGTTTTTGATGGCGGAATGGGCGCATGTTGAGCCTGCAAAAACAACGCCGATGGTGGTACATCTGAGTGAAGCCGTTGACGATAATGATTTGCCTGAGGTGATTGAAATCATCAAAACGGTCTTCAAGAAAATTCCGTATCAGATTTTCCTGCAAGACCGTGAGGCGTATTACCACAGTTTGATTTACTTGACGTTTTTCTATCTGGGGCAGTACAGCGAAGCAGAAGTGAATGAGAGCAATGGGCGGGTGGATTGCGTGGTGAAGACGGCAACGCATATTTATATTCTGGAGTTCAAGCTGGATAAAACGGCGCAGGCAGCAATGGCCCAGATTAAAGAGCGCAATTACGCGGGGGCATTTCGGGATGACCCGCGCCCGAAGGTGTTAGTGGGTATTAATTTTAGCAGTGAGCTGAAGAGTGTGGATGATTGGGTGATGGAGGGTTAACCAAGCCAGCATATCGGGTTACACATTCACGCCCCCCGCCGATTACTGCTAAACTCACTGGCTTGATTACGCAGCCCCGACGAGCCATGAGCAAAGAACAGCAACACACTCCCATGATGCAGCAGTATTTCCGAATCAAAGCGGAATACCCCGACATTCTCCTGTTTTACCGCATGGGGGATTTCTACGAACTGTTCATGGACGATGCCAAAAAAGCCGCCGCGCTGCTCGACATCACCCTCACGGCACGCGGTTCATCGGCAGGCGACCCCATCCCAATGGCTGGCGTTCCCTACCACGCCGTCGAACAATACCTCGCCAAACTCCTCAAAGTCGGCGAATCCGTCGCCATTTGCGAACAAATCGGCGACCCCGCAAAATCCAAAGGCCCGGTCGAACGCAAAATCACCCGCCTACTCACCCCCGGCACAGTCACCGACGACTACCTCCTCGACGACCGCCGCGACAACCTTTTGGTAGCGATTCACCGCTCTTCACTCCCTGCCCCCCTTGCGGGGGAAGGGCTGGGGAAGGGGGGGTCTTCTTACGGCATCGCCGCCATCGACCTCAGCACCGGACGCTTCACCGTACAAGAAGCCGATTCCGACACCACCCTGCACAACGAAATCGAACGCCTGCAACCCGCTGAAATCCTGCACGACGAAGACTGGAAACCCGCCTTCGCCCGCAACCGCATTTCCACCCCGCGCCCGCAATGGCACTTCGACCTCGACACCGCCAAGCGCCTACTGCTACGTCAATTCGGGGTACACGATCTCGACGGTTTCGGCTGCAACCACCTGCCACTGGCGATTGCCGCTGCGGGCGCATTGCTCAATTACGTGCAAGAAACCCAGCGCACCGCCCTGCCCCACATCAACAGCCTCACGGTAGAACTCAGCGACGAAGGCATCATTCTCGACGCTGCCAGCCGCCGCAATCTGGAACTCGAATACAGCATCAGCGGTGAACACAAAAACACCCTGATTTCAGTCATCGACAAAACCGCCACCAGCATGGGCAGCCGCCTGCTACGCCGCTGGCTCAACAAACCGTTACGTGACCGTTTCACCCTACGCAACCGTCACCAAGCCGTCGGCGCATTGCTCGACCAATACCGCTACGAAACCCTGCTGGAAACCTTACGCGGCATCGGCGACATCGAACGCATTGCCAGCCGCATCGCCCTCGGCTCGGCACGCCCGCGTGACCTATCCACATTGCGTAGTTCCTTGCACGTCATCCCGCGCATCCACAGCCTCGTTGCCGCACTCGACAACCCGCACATTCAGCAATTACAAGGCAACATCGACCAACACGATGCACTACGCCATTTGCTCGATAGCGCCATCATCGACAATCCGCCCGTCGTCATCCGCGACGGCGGCGTGATTGCCACCGGTTTCGATGCCGAACTGGATGAACTGCGCAATCTCAGCGAAAACGCCGACCAATACCTGTTGGATCTCGAAGCCCGCGAAAAAGTCCGCACCGGCATCAACAATCTCAAAGTTGCCTACAACCGCATTCACGGCTACTACGTGGAAATCCCGCAAAGCCAATTGAGCCGCATCCCCGCCGATTACATCCGCCGCCAAACGCTTAAAGGCGTAGAACGCTTCATTCTGCCCGAACTGAAAAAGTTTGAAGACAAGGTGCTCTCCGCCCGCGAACGCGCCCTTGCCCGCGAAAAAGCCATTTACGACAACCTGTTAGGCGACTTGCTGGAACACCTCAATCCCATCCGCAACAGTGCGCAAGCCATCGCCGAATTGGATGTGTTAAGCAATTTTGCCGAACGCGCCAATACCCTGAATTACAACTGTCCCTCTCTCGTAGACGGCGCAGGCATTCAAATCGAAGGCGGACGGCATCCGGTTGTGGAACGCACCCTCGACAACCCCTTCGTGCCGAATGACCTGTACATGGATTCGCGCCGCCGCATGTTAATGATCACCGGCCCCAACATGGGCGGCAAATCCACCTACATGCGCCAAATTGCCCTGATCGTGTTACTGGCACACATCGGCAGCTACGTGCCTGCTCAAACCGCCCGTCTCGGCAATATTGACCGCATTTTCACCCGCATCGGCGCACACGACGACCTCAGCACCGGGCGTTCGACCTTCATGGTGGAAATGACCGAAGCCGCCAATATCCTCAATAACGCCACTACGCACAGTTTGGTGTTGATGGATGAAATCGGACGCGGCACTAGCACTTTCGACGGTTTATCACTGGCATGGGCATTCGCCGAATTCCTCGCCCGCGAACGCAAGGCATTCACCCTGTTCGCCACCCACTACTTCGAGCTAACGGTATTGCCGGAACAAATCAGCACCATCGTCAATGTCCACATTGATGCGATTGAGCACGGCGATAAGATCGTGTTTTTACACGCGGTAAAAGACGGCCCCGCTAACCAAAGCTACGGCTTACAAGTCGCGCAACTAGCCGGTGTTCCCAAAAGCATTATCGCGCAAGCCAAAAAGAAACTGGTATCGCTGGAAAAGCACAGCCAGCAAGCCCCACGCGCAGGACAAACCCTACCGCTGATGTTTGCAACACCCGCAGCCGCCGCGCCGAAAGATGAAAGTGCTGAAAAAGTGAAAGCGGCATTAACCGCCGTAGACCCGGATGAACTCACCCCACGCCAAGCGCTGGATGAACTCTATCGGTTGAGGAAACTGCTGAAATAACAGCTATAACTCCCTTCACCCCTTGCGGGGGAAGGGTTGGGGATGTGGGGTTCTCCCGCCTTACTTCGCCGCTTTCGCCTTAGCATCGTCCAACATTTTGACCAAATCAGCCGCCGGACGGAATCCCGGAATCATGGTGCCATCAGTCGTCAGCAACGCAGGTGTACCATTCACACCCAATTTTTGCCCCAGTTCAAATTGGTCGGCGACAGGGTTGGCGCATTCTTTAGAGGTGACTTCTTTACCCTCGTTTTTCACTTGGTTCATCGCCGCCGCTTTGTCATCCGCACACCAGATGTTCACCATCTTTTTGTACGCCGGAGAACCCACGCCCGCACGCGGATACGCCAAGTAACGCACGGTCACACCTTTTTCATTCAGAGCAGGCACTTCTTTATGCAGTTTCACACAGAAAGGGCAATCCACGTCGGTAAACGCATACAGTACGTGCTTTTCTTCGCCTTTAGCTTTGAATTCGATGCTTTTAGTCGCATCAATGGTTTTCACCAAACCGATGCGATCCGCCGAACGTGAGGCTTCGGTTAAGCTGGATTTAGTTTGTGCATCAATCAATTCGCCCGCAAATACATAACGCGCATCACCGCTCACATAAATGATTTCGCCGCCAAATTTGGCTTCAAACATATTCGCAATCGGAGTGGCTTTCAGAGAATCAGGGGCTTTACCACCAAACATAGGCTTTAATTTTTCGCCTAAATCAGCGGGTACAGCGTCAGCCATTACCGCAGTTGTGGCTAATACAGCAGCCATAATAGTGCCCAACATCATCTTTTTGTACATGGTTTCTCTAGTCCTGAATGAAAATCGAAAGGTAAAAAATGCTTATTGTTTAATCACATAATGGATAATACCTTAGCATGGCTGACTGTAGCGTGTATACGTTTCCCCACTTTTCAGCGGCTTAACCGCGTGGGTGATGTTCACGATGCAAATCCTGCAAACGTGCTTGCGCCACATGCGTATAAATCTGGGTCGTCGACAAATCGCTATGCCCCAGTAACATCTGTACGACACGCAAATCCGCCCCGTGGTTCAATAAATGGGTCGCGAACGCGTGGCGCAAGGTATGCGGGGAAATATGACGCACGATACCGCCCTCGAACGCATAACGTTGAATCATCACCCAGAACATTTGCCGCGTCATGCCGCTGCCACGCGTGGTCACAAAAACGTGTTCTGCAATGTCTTTACCCTGCATCAAGGTCGGACGTGCATCGCGTAAATAGGTTTGAATCCAGTCATGTGCTTCCTCCCCCATCGGCACAAGGCGTTCTTTGTTACCCTTGCCGGTAATGCGAATCACGCCGTGTGACAGCGACAATTCACTCAAACGAATCCCTACCAATTCGGAGACACGCAAACCCGTCGCATACAACAATTCTAACATCGCTCGATCTCGCAAGCCGTGAGCATTGCTGGTATCGGGTGCTTGCAATAACGCTTCCACTTCCTCTTCCGATAACGTATTCGGCAAATGCCGCCCCTGTTTGGGCGCTTCGATTTGCGCGGTGGGATCATCTTTGCGCATGTTTTCGCGCACCTGCCAGCGGTAAAAACGGCGCACGCTGGAAAGCAAACGGGCGGTAGTGGCAGCTTTTGCCCCATCACGTACTCGAACTGCTAAATATTCCAACAATTCAGCTCGTGTTGCCTGTTCCATTGATACGCCGTGTTCGTCCAACCAATGGCACAACAAGCGTAAATCACGGTCGTAACTGGCGAGGGTATTCCGGCTTACCCCGCGTTCTGACCAAAAAGCGTCTAAAAAACGATCAATTAACGCCTGATTCAGGCAATTTGTACGAATCATAGGGGCAGGGGATTTTTTTTCAGGTTTCATTGTCTTACTACGTGAAGATGGAAATTTGAATAATTTCTGCGTGTATCCATGGGGCTAACAATAATGACTAATACCGAATACGAAACACTGGCGATGAGCCATCACATGCTGCGTGAGTTACAAGCGCAACGCAAGCAAGAAGAAGCAACGTCTGAAGCACAGGCGAATAGAAAACCCGATTACCAACAATTTGAGGGTGAAGTACTGGCGTATCCTATTTTTTCCAATCATGCGTGCGGTAATCACGATGCCAAAGAATTGCTAAAAGTAGGTTCAGAAGAAGCCTATTGCGAACGCTGGAGCTTTTTTTATGCGCCTGATCCGTGGAAACTACCGCAAATTGAATACCAAAAACAGATGGAAGCGCACTTGGAAACGTTGCGTCAACGCTTACTGAATTTGAATTCACCGCGCTTGATTCTGTTCGTAGCAACGTTTTTCACCATTATCTTGCTGGTAGCACGGGGGCACTTCTTATTGCCGCTATTGCCTATCCTCGGTTTGACATATTACTGGTACAGGTCTGGCAAGAAAATCCAGCAAACGCAGCAAGCACTCGACGAGCATCTGGACAAAATGCACACGCTGGAAACGCAACAGCGCATCATGGCACACCAATTGGACAGCTTGCCACCTCCGGCTGGCTTAGGACAACTTAACCGCCAATATCAGCAAGCCGTTGAAACCCTATTCCGCAATACGCTGCTACACCACCTGAATCCGGTAGAATTAGGCGACCTTGCACAAACCCTGAAAAAGCAGCGTTGGGAAGGCTTTATTACGGAAAGCTGGGGCAATCTGCAATTGCCGCTACCCTCTTATACGCAGACCGATTTGCAGCGGCGACTGCTCGCAGAAGCCAATATCCCGCTCAGTGCGATGCAAGACGACCCATTCGAACGCAAAGGTCACAGCTTGTTCCGGCTGCAATATTTGCACGTATGGATTGTAACGCAGCAAGGACTGCTGATGGGACGGGGTTATTTTGACCGCGTAGCCAATCAGTTTTTGTACGAGCAACATGAGTTCTACCCTTACGCGCAATTAGCGCATATTGAACTCACCGAGCAAGTGTTGCCTGAACTGCCCATTCTGAAAGAACGGTTGCCGGAAACGATCTACCAGCGCTTTTTCCAACAGCCCGTTACACTGCTGTCAGTTGGAACGCATGGCGGGAAAACGTATGAATGTGCAACATTGCCGATCAGCGAACGACCTTTCCGGCAAACTGAGTGGAAAGATCGCTACGGGCTGGACAGTGATATGCAGCGCTTGAACCGCTGCTTGCATCAGCGGCTGTATGAGGTGGCGAAAGCGTCTTGATTACGATGCCATCAGCGCCGCAATTTTCTCGGCAGTGGGGTTTTCAATCACGCCTTTTTCGGTAACGAGTGCATCCACTAAGGAGGCAGGGGTTACGTCAAAGGCGGGATTCCACGCTTGCGTATGGTACGCAGCAATACGTTGATTGCTGACGTTCAGCACTTCATCTTGCGGACGTTCTTCGATGGGAATGTCATTACCACACAAGGTCGCAAGGTCGATGGTGCTGGTTGGCGCAACTACCATAAACTTCACACCGTGGTAACGCGCATTCACTGCCAAACTGTATGTGCCAATTTTATTGGCTACATCACCATTGGCGGCAATGCGGTCAGAACCGACAATGACCCACGACACTTTGCCCAGTTTCATCAGATGCGCGGCAGCACTGTCACACAGCAAATGTGCGGGAATTTTGTCTTTCACCAATTCCCACGCGGTTAGGCGTGAACCTTGCCACCACGGGCGCGTTTCATCGGCGTAAACGTGTTCGATGATGCCTTTGCTATAGGCGCTGCGAATCACACCAAGTGCTGTGCCGTAACCACCCGTTGCCAATGAACCGGTGTTGCAATGGGTTAATACACCGTGTGAGGGAGCAATCAACGCACTGCCCAATTCACCCATGCGGTAATTGGCATCAATGTCGTCTTGGTGGATTTTTTTCGCCAGCTCTAACAGCGGGTATTCGGGGTCGCCCTGAATATCATCGGCGGCTTCACACATGCGATTCAGTGCCCACATGAGATTGACAGCGGTCGGGCGGGAATTTTTCAGCATCTCGATTTCTGCCAGCAAACGTTGCCGCCAGTCTTGGGGATACTGCTTATAGCTTTTGCGTGCTGCCATGACCACCGCATACGCCGCCGCGATACCGATAGCTGGCGCACCGCGCACGACCATATTGCGGATGGCTTCAGCCGTATCGTCGGCACTGTATAAAGCGATAAATTGCTCGTTATGCGGCAATTTACGCTGGTCAAGCAGCACTAGATGATTGTCTTTCCATTCTACTGCACGGATCGAATCGTGTTGACTCATGATGATTTTCGGCATAAATAGGTTGCTTTACAGTGGCAATCTTACAACACCCAATGGAAATTGAATTACTCATCATCCCTGAATGGATTATTACGGTCGATTCAGCGAATCAAGTTTTGCGACACCACGCCATAGCGGTCGATGATAACAGGATTGTGGGCATTATGCCCACTTCTGAGGCAGAAAAACGCTACACCCCCCGACAAACTGTCGTATTAGCGCAACAGGCTGTACTCCCCGGTTTTGTCAATGCGCATACGCATGTGGCGATGGCACTCCTCAAAGGCTTGGCAGACGATCTACCGCTCATGGACTGGTTGCAAGGGCATATTTGGCCTGCGGAAGCACGTTGGGCGGATGCAAGCTTCGTCTATGACGGCGCACAACTGGCAATTGCCGAAATGATTCGTTCTGGCACGACTTGCTTTAACGATATGTATTTCTTCCCCGAAGCTACCGCACAAGCTGCCGAGGAAGCGGGCATTCGTGCCTGCATCGGTTTGATCATGATCGACTTCCCAACGCGCTGGGGCAACAACCCTGACGACTACTTGCAAAAAGGCTTGGCCCTGCATGATCGCTTACAAGCCAATCCGCTGTTAACGACGGCATTCGCACCGCACGCACCGTACACCGTTTCCGACGATCCGCTGCATAAAGTGCTGCATCTGGCGTGTGAACTCGCTATTCCCATCCACATGCACGTCCACGAAACCGCGTTTGAAGTCCAGCAAGCGGTCGAACAAACGGGAATGCGTCCTCTCGCACGCTTGGAAAAACTTGGTCTGCTCGACAAACCTTTCCTCGCGGTTCACATGACACAATTAACCGATGCAGACATTGCATTACTGGCGCAAAAAGGCACGAACGTTATCCATTGCCCAGAATCCAACTTAAAACTGGCCAGCGGCTTCTGCCCTGTCGCCAAACTGACTGCCGCTGGAGTCAATGTTGCCTTGGGTACGGACGGCAATGCCAGCAATAACGATCTCGATATGCTCGGTGAAATGCGCACCGCCGCACTGCTTGGCAAAGCCGTGGCGCAAGATGCCAGCGCGATTCCCGCCATACAAGCCTTACGCATGGCAACCATCAATGGTGCACAAGCGCTGGGGCTGGAGGCGGACATCGGCTCGCTGGAAGTCGGCAAATTTGCTGATATGATTGCCGTCGACCTTGGTACACTGGAAGCCAGCCCCTTGTACGACCCTGTATCGCATCTGGTGTATTGCACCAGCCGCGACCAAGTGACGCATACGTGGGTCGCAGGCAAAGCATTAATGGCAAACCGCCAACTGACCACGCTGGATATTCCAGCCCTGCTTGCCAAAGCCCGTGCTTGGCAACAAAAAATTGGAGAAACCCCATGACCACCATAAACGCAACCGCGACACCCAATGTTGACCCCAACGAAATCCGCAAGTTTGAAGACCTTGCGTGGCGCTGGTGGGATCGTGATAGCGAATTCAAACCTCTGCACGACATCAACCCGTTACGCCTGAATTACATTGACGACTACGCCACCATCAAGGGGAAAAACGTCATCGACATCGGTTGCGGCGGCGGCATTCTCGCCGAAAGCATGGCGCAACGCGGCGCGAATGTGACTGGCATCGACATGGGCGCAACCCCGCTGGAAGTTGCCGAATTACACGCACTCGAATCCCAAGTCGAGGTGACTTACCGCCAGATCAGCGCCGAAGCCATCGCTGCTGAAGCCCCGGAACAATTTGACGTTGTTACCTGCATGGAAATGTTGGAACACGTTCCCGACCCTGCCTCGGTCATTGCAGCTTGCGCACGCTTGGTCAAACCGGGTGGCGACGTATTTTTTTCCACCATCAACCGCAATCCTAAAGCCTTCGCTTTGGCAATACTCGGTGCGGAATACGTGATGCAGATGCTTCCCAAGGGGACGCACGAATACAGCAAATTCATCAAACCTTCCGAATTGGAACGTTGGGCGCGGTCTGTCGGGTTGGAGCTGCGCAATATTGCGGGTATGACCTACAATCCGCTGTTCCAGAGTTACCGTCTGGGAAAGGATGTTGATGTCAACTACCTGATGTATTTTAAAAAGGAAATCTGATTAATGCTTGATGTTAAACGACTAATCGGTTTGTTATTAGTCTTTTTCACGGTCAGCGGTTGTGCTGTCCATTACGATAACGTGACGCTGGCGAAAGATGGCAATCCGCGTCTGCAAAATCTGACACCGCAGATGAAACAGCGTATCGACGAATTGGCAGTCGCGCTGATTGCGCTTGACCCCGCCATTATCGACCCCAGCGAAGCACGCTCAGTAGCGCACGATGCTTTCGTTTACCCAATGTATTTGGCGAATGATTGGGGGCTGGAATGGCCGCCTATTTTCCACAATACTCTCCGCAATTCCAAGCAACGTAAGGCGGGGTTATGCGTCGACTGGGCACGGGCGATGCGGGCGAAAATGCGCAGCAAAAACCTGCGCACTTTCGATCTGTATTGGGGGGTGGCTTACAAGGGTAATCCGTGGCGCGAACATAGCACGCTGATCGTTACCGCCAAAGGCAAGCCATTCAAAACCGGCATTTTGCTTGACCCGTGGCGCAATTCCGGCGATTTGTATTGGAATACCATCGAGAAGGATCTGCAATACCCGTGGAAATACTTTGAAGGTCCTGGTTAAACCCGACTAAGCCTTGTGAAAAGTCAGCACCAGCACATCTCGCCATGCGGGTTGTGCTGTGTCTGCTGGGCTAATCTCCGTAACCCCGTGGTACACCGCATGGTCATTCACCAGCACCAAATCCCCCGCCTGTTCTAGCGTGCCCTCGCCTAAGGGCTGCATGGTATTGTCGTAAATACGGCTCACCCCACCTTGAATATTGTGCCGATCCATCATCATGATCAGGATATATTCCGCGCCGTCTTTGTGAACACCTTCCGGCGTGGGTTTACCAAACTGCCCATCGCTGGCAATGATGCGAAATTGGTGCGCCTGAATCCGCCACAATTCCGCAGGGCTGCGTGAAAACTGCTGTGTTGACCAACGAATAATTTCCGTCAGTACCGGATTTTGCAATGTTGTGGGCAACCACGCCCGAAAATGACGATTAAAGCCACCGTGGACATGATTATAATGGCTACTTTGGTAATGCGGCTCGTGAGGCAGTATTTCCAGTGCATTGTTTTTCCAATGAAAAACAGAATAACGTCGATAGCGGTATTGACCACCATCGCGCAAATACGGGTCGAGCAACAACCCGCCCCAGCTTTGGCGGAAGCGTTTGTATGCCTGCCCCATGCGGCGAGCAAGTTGTTGGTGCAAGCGATTGGTTTCCCCCATCGCGAACATAAACCCTGGTTTTTGCAATAGTGTATCCACTTGGCTCACTTTTATTTCAATGCTTAATCATATTGTAATTTAGTGATATTGCCTTGACCAGATCACGCAGGGGTATTAGCTATAAGCGTGGCACGCAGCGGGGCAGGATAACCTTCGATGGTACGGCTGCTATCGCTGGGATCAAGGAAATCCGCCAATGATTCGCCTTTGCTCCATTCCGTACAACGTTGTTCCTGCGTACTGGTTACGGTCACATCAACCACACGAATATGGGTGAATCCAAGGCGTTTCAACCACAATTCCAACAGGGCGACCGAAGGTATGAACCACACATTACGCATTTTGGCGTAACGGTCATGCGGCATCAGCGTGGTGTGCGCGTCACCCTCTACCACCAACGTTTCCAATACCAATTCACCACCCGCTTTTAAAGCTCTGCGCAATTCCTGCAAATGCCCGAGCGGATCGCGACGGTGATACAACACGCCCATCGAAAACACTGTATCGAAACCTTTCTGACGAAAATCAGGCAAATCTTCACTTTTCAGCGGCAACATCCACACGGGTTGTTCACCTGCGTAGCGTTTTATCAACTGGAATTGGGTCAAAAACAGCAACGTTGGATCAATGCCGATCACCGCTTGCGCCCCTGCTCCCAACATGCGCCACATGTGGTAGCCGCTGCCACAACCGACATCCAGCACCAAACGCCCCTCCAATGGGCTGAGGTGCGGCAACACGCGTTCCCATTTCCAATCGGAACGCCATTCGGTATCCACCTCGATACCAAATAGGTCGTAAGGGCCTTTGCGCCACGGAATTAAGGCTTGCAAGGCTACCAGCAATGGCGCACGGGTAGCGTCATCGACTTCAGTCGCCACGCCCACTTGAACCGCAGAACTGTTGAAGTCGGTATGCGTAGTATGCAAATCGGGGGCGGACGCGAGCGCGGTTTGCCATTCCTGCCACTTGCCGTGCGAACTTTGCAGCGCGGTATCCAGTTGCGTAGGCAAGGTATCCAACCACGGTGCAAGGCGTGACTCGCCAAGAAAACGGTACAGGGAATCAGTGTCCATCACGCTTTCACCGCCAATAACGACGCAAAGTTAAAGCCCTGAAACCAGTTTACCACTTGTGCAAATCCGGCGACTTGCAATCGTGCTTGATGCTGCTCAAACGTATCAGGAATCATGACATTTTCCAGTGCGGAACGTTTCTGGCTGATTTCGAGTTCGCTGTAACCGTTGGCACGCTTGAATTCCAGATGCAGATCGTTGATTAACGTCTGTTCGGCTGCATCCGCGAATTGCAGTTTTTCCGACAAAATCAGCACGCCACCGGGCAACAAGCCAGCATGAATCTTGTGCAACATCGCCAAACGATCCGCCGGTTTGAGGAATTGCAGGGTGAAATTCAGCACCACCACCGACGCATTTTCCAGCGGAATCGCCTCAATATCGGCGCATTGCACTTCAAACTGACCCGCAGGCAAATGCCGTTGCAAAATTTGCTCACAACGCCGCGTCATGGCTGTCGAGTTATCCACACACACAAAACGCACATCATCCGCCCGCATTTGCGCCGCCATCGACAACGTGGACGCACCCAACGAACAACCAAGATCGTAAATCCGGCTATGCGGCTGGGCATAACGCCGCGCAATCACGCCCAGCAAGCCGATGATGGTTTCATACCCTGGCACAGAACGGCGAATCATGTCAGGAAACACATCCGCGACCGCTTCGTTGAAAGCGAAATCGACTACCTGCTCTTGCGGCAGTGCGTAGATAGCATCACGTTGCATTATGCTGCACTGGCCTCGCCCGCCCAACGGGCATCGGCGGGTTGACGCGCAAACACGGCATGTTCACCCGTGCGCTTGCCCGCATCTGCACCTAGATAGAATAAATACGGCGCGACCAAGGCTTCAGGACGTGCCACGCTATTGGGATTTTCACCGGGGAAATTCAGGGTACGCATACCCGTGCGGATCGCATTGGTATCCACCGTATTCACGCGCAAAAAATGCGATGGCTCATCGTGTTCCGCCGCCAGAATGTCGCAAAACGCTTCCATACCGGCTTTCGCCACACCGAATGCGCCGTAATAGGCTTTGTTGGATTCATGACTAGCGTACACAATAGCGGGGTCAGCTGCTTCCAATAAAAACGGCAAACAGGCACGCGTCAGCAAGAAATTAGCGTGCAAATTCACCATTATCATCTTCGACCACAATTCAGTGTCGTAGTGGTTGATTGGCGTGAATGAACCCAACCATGCTGCATTCAGCATCACGCCATCCAAACGCCCTAATTGCGCGTGGATATTTTCAGCCAGATCGTAATAATCTTTGGCGGTCGCACCCTGCATATCCAGCGGGTAAATCGCGGGTTGCGGGTAGCCTGCATTCACGATTGCATCGTAAGTTTCTTCAGCGCGACGCACTTCCTTGTCGAGCATCACGACCGTCGCACCGTATTGCGCACAAGCCGTTGCAATCGCTTTGCCCATGCCTGCGGCTGCGCCGGTTACCAAAATCACCCGCCCTTGTAAGGCGTTTTCGGATGGCACATACGCCAGTAAATCTTCCTGCATTCCTGTCTCCGCTGGGGTCAAGCTGAAAAGAAGCCGAGTTTAACGCTTATCCGTGTGCGGTTGTAGGGTGCAGGTCAAGTTTCACGGGTTTACTAGGTTACTGCTGCTGAGTAGGCGCTACTTGCGCAGCAGGTTGTTGCGCCATCAGCCTGTCTTGCTGCATCCGCGACAGCGCCGAAGCAACCCCCATCAACACAATCAACACCGATACCACGAAGGTGTAAATCAAGGCGCTATCACGCTTACCTAACCGCCCCGATAAGGCGACTAAACTGGCAACCATGAATAAACCGCAGCCTAACCATACCAATGGATGACTCATGATGTACGTGAATAGACTTATTTCCGGCATTGCTTCGTCCTTTCCAAGAGGGATAAAAGGCTGAAGTGTAGCAGAGATACTCGTATCAGCACCTATTCCGTGCATAGCAGCAAACCGTTACAATGTGGCGTTTTTCACCCCCTGAGATTCCACACGATGACAACTGCTTCTAACCTGCCCGTCACTCGCGCTTTGTTGAGCGTTTCTGACAAATCCGGCGTGCTCGACTTTGCGCGTTTTCTGCATAGCCAAGGGGTGCATCTCCTCTCCACGGGCGGTACTGCCAAATTGCTGGCAGATAACGGCGTACCTGTAACGGAAGTCTCTGATCATACGGGCTTTCCTGAAATGATGGATGGGCGCGTGAAGACCTTACACCCGAAAATCCACGGCGGCATTTTGGCGCGACGCGGGCAAGATGATGCGATCATGGCAGAACACGGTATCGGGCGCATCGACTTGATTGTGGTCAATCTCTACCCGTTTGAAGCGACCGTTTCCAAGCCCGGGTGCACGTTTGAAGATGCAGTGGAAAACATCGACATCGGCGGTCCCACGATGGTTCGCGCCAGCGCCAAGAACCACGCACACGTTACCATTGTGACCGAACCCGGCGATTACGCCCGCATTCAAGCAGAAATGGAAGCCAGCGCAGGCTGCATCACGCCTGCCACCCGTTTTGACCTTGCAATCAAAGCGTTTGAACACACCGCGCGTTACGACGGCATGATTGCTAACTACTTCGGCGCACGCGTCGGCGAAGCCAGCCATGCAGCACCGGCAACCTTCCCACGCACTTTCAGCCTGCAAGTCGAGAAGAAGCAAGATTGCCGCTACGGTGAAAACAGTCACCAAGCTGGCGCGTTCTACGCCGAATACAACGCACCGCAAGGCAGCATTGCAACCGCCACCCAGATTCAGGGCAAGGAACTGTCTTACAACAATATCGCTGACACTGATGCGGCGCTGGAATGTGTGAAGCAATTTGACGGCGCACCGGCTTGCGTCATTGTCAAACATGCCAACCCGTGCGGCGTTGCAGTCGGTGCTAACTTGCTGGAAGCCTACAACCGCGCTTATAGCACTGACCCTGAATCAGCGTTTGGCGGCATTATCGCGTTCAACCAGCCGTTGGATGGCGAAACGGCAAAAGTCATCGTCGACCGCCAGTTTGTGGAAGTGATTATCGCACCGGGGGTTTCACCTGAAGCAGTTGCAGTCGTGGCGGCGAAGAAAAACGTGCGCTTATTGACCGTGGATATGTGGAGCGGTGAAGTGCCGAATCGCTTGGACTTCAAACGCGTCAATGGTGGCTTGCTGGTGCAAACCGCTGACCTTGCGTTACTGGATGAGCTGAAAGTCGTATCAACGCGTCAACCTTCTGAGGCTGAATTGCTGGATCTGCAATTTGCGTGGAAGGTTGCCAAATTCGTTAAGTCCAACGCGATTGTGTACGCGAAAGGCAATATGACGATTGGCGTAGGGGCGGGTCAAATGAGCCGTATCAATTCTGCGCGGATTGCGGGCATCAAGGCGGAACATGCTGGGTTGGTTGTACCGGGGTCAGTGATGGCATCGGATGCGTTCTTCCCCTTCCGCGACGGTATCGACAGCGCGGCAGCAGCGGGTATCAAAGCAGTGATTCAGCCAGGTGGTTCCATGCGTGACGAAGAAGTCATTGCAGCGGCGAATGAGCATGGCATGGCGATGGTGTTTACGGGGATGAGACATTTCCGCCATTGATGGCTAACCGATAGCCACCACAAAAAGGGCGCACCCGTTGCGCCCTTTTTTAGAAGGGAACGTGGAACAATTGGCGAATGCCTTTTTTCATACGATTGCTAGCCGTTTCGGATTGGTGTTGTGTCGCCGCAAATACTTCGCGTGGCGTATAGCCAAACGTTTCATTGAACATGGAAAAATCAATGCGGAAACTTTCGCCTTCCACGTAATACGACAGCAATTCGACCAAGGGCATTTCGCGATCATTGTGCGGTTTAACGGTTTTGATAAAGCCCTGACGGCTTAATTCCGTGGTTGCTTTGATCAAGCGCTCGCGCTTATTTTCATCGACCACATGCCAAACGATTACGCCACTTTCTGGGGTAGCCTGATCATGGTCAATGGCATTCAGGGTAAATGTCTTAATCATCGTTGTCTTCCCGTGACCCACCAATAGCAGCAAGTTATCATAAAATTTATGAATGATACATAGATTCTATGAACAGGAAATGAATGTTTAGCGACTATTCGACACTAACTTGACCCAACGACCGTTGATCAAGCCTTCAATTGGCTGAAAGCGCGTTTTGTAACGCATTTTCGGGGATTCCGCGATCCAATAACCGGGGTAAACATAAGGCAAATCCAATTGGCGGGCTTGCTCGATTTGCCACAATACCGCAAATGTACCGATGCCACGCTGCTCGCCCGCGTCGGGGTCAAAGAACGTATACACCGATGATAAGCCTGTATTCATCTCATCAACTGCTGCAACAGCAAGCAAACGCTCGTTATCCCAAAACTCCACCAATGCCGTTTTACACCAACGTGTCACCAGAAAACCGGCGAAAGTTGCCACGCTATCAGTATCCATGCCGCCCCCCGCATGGCGTTCACGAATATAATGCCGATAAACATCGTTATACAACGGCTTAAAACCAGCGTGATTCACCACGACGTGCAAATCCTGATTGCGCTGCCAATTGCGCCGTTGCGAACGATCCGGTTTAAAATCGGCGACGGGAATACGGCTGGAAACACAGGCACTACACCCTTTGCAATGCGGGCGATACACATCCGTACCGCTGCGCCGGAAACCGCTTTCCAACAAACGCCCGTACAAATCAGCGGTCATCTTGTAACAAGGGTCGACCAACAGATTCATTGCCTGCTGCTCAGGCAAATACGGGCAGGGATGCACAGCGGTGATATACAAATTCAAGTTTGCTTCCGCCGCCATCCGATTCATTTAGCAACTCCCGCTGGAACACACCGCTTTACGCAACCCCTCGACATTTTCAAGCTGAATACTGCCGCGTTGCTCGTTGATAAACCCCTGACGTTTCCAATCTGACAGGAAACGGCTCACGGTTTCAATCGTTAACCCTAACAGCTCACCCACTTCAGCACGGGACAGTGGCAACGCCACCCAACCCCCGTTATTATTTTCACACCAACGAATGAGGAAAGACGCAAGCCGTTCTGCCGCTTTTTTCGCGCCCAATTCTAACATCATGTCTTCGGCTTCACGCAAATGCTGAATCCAACGTTTCATCATGGTGTTTTCAATTTCGGGATTTTGCTTTTTGAGTTCCGTTAATTCCTGTAAAGGCAAACGGCATACTTCAATTTCACTCAGCGGAATCGCAGTATGATTATAGGATTCCCCCGCAAAACCATCAAAACCAAACAAATCCCCAGTACGCAAGACGCGCACAATTTGGGTACGCCCATTCGGTAAGGTTTTGATGAGTTTGACTAAACCTTTGCGCAAGGTAAACGCATTAAGAGAAGCATCGCCTTGATGGTAGATGGTTTCATCCGCAGCAAAAACGACCACAGACGGCTGGAAAGCCTGTATTTCCACCAGTCGATTCACCGGCAATTGTGCAAAAATACTCAAATGCCGAATTTGACAGGCTTGGCAGTGTCCCCTGCCTTTAAGATGTGACATACCCTCTCCTTAGTTACGCTTCCGCCAATAACGAAGACTAAGTGTAAGGAGAAGGTATAGCAAGAGGCCCGTGTTACTGCACGAGATTTTTCACAACAACAAATGCACCGCGCAAGTCGCCTTCTTTGTATCCCACCGCTTTATCGTTCGGGTATAGCTCGGACAATTTCGCGGTCACGGCTGGACTAAGATCCGTGCCGTGGCAGTTTAAGCAAACCGCTGCGGTCGGAATGGCTTTCATGAAACGAAACTCGCTACCAACTACTTCCGCATGAACCAGCGTCGCAGGATCTTCACCAGCCGCTTTTTTGGTTTCAAAGTCATTCAGAACCTTGGTTTGCCATTCGTTGGCAACACCCATGTCAGGGTTACGATTTTTCAGACTGACGCGGCTAACTTGCAAACCTTTTTCGGTAGAAACGGCTTTGGCAATTTCGGGGGCTTTGGTGTGGCAAATACCCATCGCCTCAACAGGGCCACCCGCTTTCATGGCGGCTTCCAATTCGCCTTTGAGTGTACTGCCTAGGGCTTGTACGGCAGCTTTGGCTTCTTCTGCCAGTACCGCTTTATCCACCGCAAGTGCTGCTGCTTGTTGAGCAGGGGCAGTGGCTTGTTCTGCTGCCTTCGGTGCTTCTGCTGGAGCTTCCGCTACCTTTTCGGTTTTTTCGCCGCACGCACTCAGCAATACCGCCAAGCCAATCATGAGTAAAGATTTGTTCATCATCGTACCTTTTACACTAGAACCTAAAACACAGCGGGCAAACTGCCTAAAGCTTCGTATGCCTGCATTAAAAAAAATCAAAAATTATCCAATACATCAGCTTCATCCTTGATGAACGGAATAAGCAATAGGGCTTTGCAGTTTCTCAATGCACTTACCCTGTTAACCCAGTACGTTGCTCGGTCATTAGCATTCATCAGGAACAACTTGCACATGGCACACACAGAGATTAACCACGGGCGACGTCGCCTATTGATTGCTGCCACGTCCGTGGTTGGCGCGTCAGGTACGGCAGCTATCGCCGCCCCCTTCCTATCGTCTTGGCAACCCAGTGCGCGAGCATTAGCCGCTGGCGCTCCCGTCGAGGTGAATATTAGCAAAGTGGAAGCGGGGCAATTATTACGGGTTATTTGGCGGGGAAAACCCGTATGGATCGTGAATCGTACCGAGGCAATGCTGACTGACTTGCCAAAAAATGATACAAACTTACGTGACCCAGCCTCAGAAATCCTATCCCAGCAACCTGCGTATGCCCAAAACGCCCACCGTTCACGAAACCCTCACTATTTGGTATTGATCGGGATTTGTACGCATTTAGGCTGCTCGCCGACTTACCGCCCGGAAGTTGCGCCGGAAGACTTGGGCGCGGATTGGAAAGGCGGCTGGTATTGCCCCTGCCACGGTTCGCGCTTTGACTTGGCTGGACGGGTATACAAAAACGTACCGGCTGCCACTAATCTGGTCGTACCGCCGTATTACTTTAAGGATGACAACACCATCCTGATCGGCGAAGACGGTAACGTTGCTTAATAACGAGGAGTTCCCCCATGAAAGTTGGTTCTTTGAAAATTGGTGTCAGCAGCCAGAATTTCCGTACCATTACCGGACATGCCGGTAAGGGGCGGCGTTTTATGGTGTACGAAACGTATGATGGCAACGAAATACAGGAACTTGAGCGGCTGGATTTGCCCAAGGAAATGGCGTTGCACGAATGGAACGGTCAGGGCGAACACCCGTTGTTTGAACTGGACTATTTAATCACCAGCGGCTGCGGCGAAGGTTTCATGCGTAAAATGGGCAGCCGGGGTGTGATGGTGCGGGCAACGGCGGAAACGGATCCGGTGACGGCGGTGAAAGCGTTATTGTCGAATACACTGCCACCGGCAGCGCCGCATGAACACGATCATGATCACCACGATCACGAGCATCACCACCACTAATTCACATCCCCCACACACCAATATCCCGTTCTTGCCAGCTTTCTTGGCGTTGCCAGATTTTGGCATCCCACGGGGTGTTGGGGTTACGGTCGAAAATGATCAGGTACATTTCCTGCGCACCGCACTGATCGGCATAACCGGCGGTTTGCTCCAGACCTTCAGTAAGGGTAGCGGCTAAACCTTTATGCAAGAGCTTGAGTTCCAACACAATACGCTGGACTTCACCGTGGAAACCTTGCTGCTCATCTACAGGCCATTCAATGTACAGGTCGGTACGTTTGCGCCCTAAGCCGTATTCGCGGTTGATGCGCCCACCACCGTTGATAATCCGCTGCAAAAAGGCTTGCAGCAGCAATTGTGGCCCGGCTTCCTTGTAGTCAAAGCGTTCCAGCCAGCTTTCGGCATGTTCGCGGAAAAATTGCTGGAATGCATTTAACAACTTGGGCATATCGACCCGCCGCTGCGGGGTCAGATACCACGCTTGGCTTTGGGTAATCGCCATTTGGCTGCCCCACGACAATTCACGCGGAATCACTTCCTGATAAATGCGGTTGCTGATGCGGATAGCACCGTTACTGGCGCGTTCGATCAAGCCCAAATCACGCACGTATTCCACTGCGTCTGGGTTAAGCGACTGGTCACTGTCTGCGCCTTTGAGGATTGGCTCGATGACCGAACGTACCCGTGCTTCCTTGAGTTTGTCAGCCAGTTGTTCGAGATGCGTGGCACGAGATTGAATCAGGCGTTCGCGAGCAACACGGTAACGTTCCAGTGTAATGGGCGTGCTGCGGTCACGGGCGGTTTTGTCTTCCCAAATCAATTCATGCCCCAAGGCATTGACCAGCCAAGGCTGCCCGTGGGTATCTTCCCAAAGTTCCGGGAAAATTTCTGGGGAAAACACTTGCCCGGTTTCGGCGGTATGTTGTGCGTACAAGGTTTCGACTTCGGCACGGCTAAAGCTGCCCATTACCAAGGATTTAGCCTTGACGTTGAAAGCACTGCCGCCGGTAATGATTTCATGGTGCGAGGTATGGATACGGTAATCACGCACATCCCGAACGCCACAGAGGATGACGCTTTGCACAAACGGTACGCCGGGGCGACCGATGTAGCCTTCGCGCAATTGGCGTAACAGCGAAATCAGCGTGTCACCGACGAGGGCATCCACTTCGTCGATCATGAGCACAATCGGCAAGGCGGATGCTTGCGCCCAGCGGTTGAGGATGGCTTTGAGCGCCCCGGTTGCGCCGTGTTTTTGCCATATTTCTTCCAGCCATTGATTCAGGCGGTCGTCTTGCAGGCGGTAATACGCGCCATCGGCGAGTGTGCCGAGAATCGTCTTCATCCCCAGTGCCACATCATTACGCGCAGCTTGGGCGGCTTCCACATTGATGTAGAGCGCGGTGTATTCGCCGGACTGGTTGAGGGTATCCATCATTGCCAGCAAGGTGCTGGTTTTGCCGGTTTGGCGCGGGGCGTGCAGGACAAAGAACTTTTTGTCGGCAATCAGTGAGTGAATTTCAGTCCAATCCATACGCTGCATGGGGTCGATGCAGTAATGCTCACTGGGAATGACCGGGCCGGTGGTGTTGAAATGTTTGGGCATGTGGGAGTGTCTGTGGCTGTTGGTTGGGGTTAGTGTAGCAGAAGCGCCGCAGGCTGGCTGCCCGCCTGCTCTACCTGTTTGGCTGCTTCGCCACGCTTGAACTCAGATGTCATAGGGCAAGGCGGCAACCATCGATGTCGAAACGGTCGTCGGGCGCGTGCCTGTAGCGGTAGGCGGATCGGCAGTACCTGCCTACGCTGCTCCACGAGCCGCCGCGCACCACGCGCCGCCCCTGCTCCCCCTCCGGGGGTTCCCTCACCCCACCCCCTCTCCCTAAGGTAGAGGGGCTAAGAGTAACTGACTCCGAACCGAGGTGTTCTTGCCATTCATCCTGACACCATTCCCAAACGTTGCCGTGCATGTCGTACAAGCCCCACGAGTTTGGAAGATAGCTTTTGACGGGAGTGGTTTTTTTTAAGGCATCTTTTCCCCATTCCTTATCATTTTCATAACTCTTGATGTCCTTCACCTCCCATACGCCCCGGTAATTGGCTTTACTGGCATCAATTTCATCGCCGAAATGGAAGGCGGTAGTCGTTCCGGCACGGCAGGCGTATTCCCATTCTGCTTCCCACGGCAGGCGCACGGTTAAATCAGGGTGAAGTTGGTTAAGTTTTTGGATGAATGCCTGTACGTCATCCCAACTGACGTTTTCTACTGGCAGTGAATCATCGTCTTTGAAATAGCTGGGGTTGTCGCCGTTCACTGCCTGCCAGAATGCCTGTGTAACAGGTATATCTGCCAACCAGAAACCTTCTTCCAAAGTGACTTTGTGCTGATCTTCCCAATTTGCCCGCCCTTTTTCTGCTGGTTCGTCTTTTTTTGAACCATCTGGCGAACCCATCATGAATGTGCCGGGGATAATCCAGCGGAAAGTGAGGCTTGCGCCCTGATAGGTGAGCGTCATCCACAAGCCGTGGCAGTCTTCGCCCCAAGCGGATGCCCATGTGGTGGGGAATTGGGGTGGTGAGAGGTGGTTGCGGTAGTCCATGAGTGTCAATCAGTAGATAAAGTGAAGTACATGATGTTCGGTGCAAAAGTGGTTTAACTCCGCTTCGGCTTGGTCGGGAGACATCTTGGGGATGTGATAGAACTTGTATCTCATTACTTACCTGTCAATTTGTTGAATGCCGATTTTAGCCACTGCCCTGCCCGCCCCACCGCAGTCTGGCTGCCATCACGGTCTGGCGCTACTCCGTAACGCGCCTGCCCGTGCTTGCTGCCAGCCTGCTCCTGACCTGAGCTCGGATGACCTAGGGCAAGCCGGAAACCCAGGTTGAAGCGACGGTCGTCGGGCATGAATCTGCGACGGTAGGCAGATCGGCAGAGCTTGCCCGCGTAGCCCCACGAACCGCCACGCAACACTCTCTGCCGCTGCTGCCCCTTCGGGGGTTCCCTCACCTCAATCCCTATTCCTGATGGAAAGGGGCTAAGAGTGACAGACTCCGAACCAAGATCCCCCTGCCATTCATCCTGACACCATTCCCAGATGTTCCCGTGCATTTCGTATAGTCCCCACCCATTGGGTGAATAGCTTTTTACGGGTTTGGTTTCACCTTTTCTTTCATTATCCTGTTCATTCCACTTACCAAAATAATTGACCTTCTCGGTGTTCAAATCATCTTTGCCACCGAATGAAAACGCGCTGGTTGTCCCTGCGCGGCAAGCGCATTCCCATTCGGCTTCCAGCGGCAAACGCACGTCGAGCAACTGCCAATGTTGTTGCAGTTTTTGGAGAAAGACTTGGGTGTCGTCCCAACTGATTTTTTCGACCGGGCGTTGTGAGCCTTGGAAATGGCTAGGGTTCACACCCATGACGGCTGCCCAGAAGGCTTGAGTCACGGTAGTGTCAGCCAGCCAGTAGCCTAGGGTGAGAGTGACTTTGTGTTGGGTTTCATATAAATAACTCCCCGGTTCACTGAATGGCGAACCCATCAAGAAGGTTTGTGGCGGGATGTAGCGGAAGCGTTGAGTGAGGTGTTCCCTTCGGCTTCGCTCAGGGAACGGTTGGGGTAGCACTAAATCAAAATACACGCCATATTCGTCTTCGCCAGTAGGCTGAATCGCCGGTTTCTCCCAGCCATTTGCGCTACAACTGAAGCCCCCCGCCCACTCAGGTCGGGTCAGTGCTTCAACCACCAACCGCTGCCCGCCAATGTGCAAAATCCGTGATTTGCCCGTGACCGCCCATTGCAGATAGCCGTCATTGCTTAGGTAATGATCGGTTGTTTCACCTTCATACTCAGCAATCACCAAATCCTGATCAGTCTCGACTTCCGCCAAGACATAAGGCTGGAAAGCGAAACCGGGTACTTGCAGGCTTTGCAGGGCTTTGGGTGTCCCCAGATAAAAACGCTCGCCATACTGGATGAGTTGCACCCGCTTAAGGTCAATGGGGTGCGTCAGAAACGCATTGGCTGCCCCGTGATCAAGCCAATCAGGGCGCGGCGCATTGTTGCCAAGCCGCTGCTGGGTGATTGCCCACAGCGATGAAAAGTAATCGTTGTGCCGACGGCTGCGGTTTCCCTGCCGCTCCAGCAACAACTGCCCATTGAACAACAGCCCCCGATGCTGTGCCTGCTGGTGGGTGGCGAGGATGTATTGCTTCAGGTAACGCTCGGCTGCTTCCAATCGCTCATCAGCGTTGATACCCGCCAACGCCCCCAGAAAACACAGCGCATCAGCGTAATCCAGCGTGAAGGTATGCGCCAATTGCTGCCGGACGTGCCAATACAAGGGCACTGCCAGTTCCGGTTGCCGGGTCAGCAGCGTTGCCAAGTGATCACGGTAATGCTGTTGTGCCTCTGCATCCAACACCACCGCGTTACTGCCATATTCAACAGCGGCATGATTCCAAATCAGTAATTCATGCCCAATATCCCACGGCTTGCCGAGAGTGAACTGATAGCGCAGGCTACGCAGGAATGCCGGTTCAATTTCCGTGGCAGCAATCGCCAGCGCCAGCAGCTCACCAGCGTGATGCTGATCTTCCGCCATTCGCTGTTGCACGGTTTCTCGCGTAGTGGCAGTCGGGCTAACGGGTATCAGCTTGCTGTAACGATCCCAACTGATGCACTGAAAACACTGGGTCAGTTCCTCGGATAAATAGCGCACGGGTGCAGGGACTAGCGCAAATGCCTGACAACCCGCCCGCCGCAGACTCTGCCCAAAGCGCAACCATTGACGGGTGATTTGCCCGCTATGCTCATAAATCCCCAAATCGCTAAGGATCAAGATGGGCGTTTCTGGCGTGGGCGGATGCCAAGTTTTACGCTCATCCCCCAACAACATGCTGCGGGTCGGCAAATCCAGTACAAACCAGCTTTCCACCCCAACCTCACCGCGCTGCTTACCCAATTGTGCTTGCAGCATCACGTAATCCCGGTTCAAACCATCCAGCCGGGGTGGACGGTCTACCAAGATCACGACTTTAGCCGTCCAGTTCAGCCGCTGCTGTTGGGGGATGCGGCGCAATTGCTCGGCTTTGGCAACCTGTTTCACCAGCTTGGGAATATCCGGGCGTTTGTGGATCTGTTGTTGGCTGAGTAACTTACGCAATAAAGGCCACAAAGTTGACCAAGCCACCAAGGGCTGATGGGGTGGCGGTTGGCTGGCGTAACGGCGTTTGCCTGCCTCCAAATCCAGTGCTTGGTGCTGGATACTATTTACCCAGTCGGGAACATCCGGCTGACCGGGTTGTTTGGGGGCGGGTAACAGGCTGCTGGCTTCCTGCCCTTGCACAACATAAAACACTTCGGGGGGCAGTGCCGAGGGTGCTAAACCATTATCACGATCAAGCAATGGCTTGCGCCGTTCCGGTGTGGGGAACACCTCTTGATCATCACCGCCAAGGTTCAACGGATGTTGCACTGGCACACGCTGGTAGCCAAAGCAATCCAGAATGTTATCCAATTCCCCGCTATCCTGCTGCTCCAGAAACAGCAACAGGTCGGCGCGGCTTACCCGTGAACTCACGCGGCATCCTCGCCTGCATCACCAACGTCGGTATCCATGCGCTGCTTCATGCCGGGGTGTTTTTTCAGGGCAAAATCCTGAATCTGTTCCAGCTTTTTCAGTTGCTTTGCTTCATCCAGTTCCAGCCGTGCCAACACCCGCAATATATCCAGAAACTCTGCCTGACCGGGCGGTTTGAAACCAAGGGTTGCCGCTTCAAGCCTGTCCTGATGCAATTGTTTGGCAGCGGTTTCCATCACTTTGCGGCTGAACAAAGGCTGATTTTTTGCGTCACTGAAATGTTCACCGCCACGCTTCACCAGATGATCCACCAAAGCGGATTCTTTCTCTGGTAACTCAAGGTTCAGCACCAGACAACGGCGCACAAACGCGGCGGGCAATTGGCGGTCTTCATTGGTGGTGATGACGACCAGCGGTCGGATAGCCTTGTCATCATCAGCACGATAGCCAATGCTTTCATTCACCCACGGAATGCGGAAACGCGCATTATCCAACGTTTCCAGCAGGCTATTGGGCAAATCGGCATCCGCCTTGTCGATTTCATCAATCAGCAAGACAACGCCCTTGGGTAAGGTTTTGTCTTCCTCATTGGCAGGATTGGGGTGGTACAACCTGAAATCACTGGCGATGTAATAGTCCTGTGCCGTTTGCCAGTCATACGCCCACCACAACGCGCCCGGACTCAGGAACTTGCGCGGGTCAAGCTCGGTTTTCAACGTTTCCGGGGTAAACCTGCTGCCAATCGCACTCAGTAATTGCGCCTGCCCCAAACGGCTGACCGCATCAAAGCGATACCACAAATCCTGAATTTCCGTGTGTGCGCTGACCACTTCCGACACCAGTTGCCAGCCCAACGCGACGGCGGCGGCACGCGCTAACTGGCTTTTGCCTGTACCGGGGTCGCCGCGTACCAGTAATGGGCGTTCCGAAAGCCATGCCGCCGTCAGCGCATTCGTGGTGCGCTCGTCGAAGACATGGACGCTGGGCTTCCATGTGCCGTAGGCGGGCAAGGTGTATTTTTTATGCGGGGTGATGGGGAGGATCATCAGGTCTATCCTTTTTCACCGTGGATACGGCGGTAAAACTTGTTGATGGCTGCCTGCAAATCGGCTTCCTTGATAAAAAACAGGTTGCTGTCGCAGCCGTCTTCACCGTACTGGATAACGGTCATCTGGTTAAGTTTACTGAGAAAATGCCGATAAACGTCAGCCACGTAGGCAGTCATTTCAACCTGATCATAGGCACTGGCTTTGAACGGTATGTAGTAATGTTCCGGCTGGGAATCATCACGACGTGCTGCCAGTTCCGAGTTCAATCGCTCCCAGTCTTCCGGTTTTGGGTCATAATGCCGATTATCCAACTTGCGACTGGGAAAAACCTTGTTCCAGACTTCAATGAAAATGAGTCTAGCACTTTCCTTTTCGTCCCATTTCAAACAACCTGTGGGTGGTGCAATCAAATGGCGGCTTTTCTGTTCCGGGCCAGTTTGATGCTCAAATTGTGATGGGCGATTAAAACGCCGTGCCATGACAATTTCCACGCCTGTCAGGGATTTCACGGCGAGGGTGAAGAACAGCGAATCATGTTGGATACAATGCGGCAAAACAGCATCTAACTGTTTTTCATCAAAACTGCCCAGCACCAACCAACCCAGAACCTGTTGCGCAGTTGCCTTGACCTCATCAATAGAATCGGTTTCCTTGTAACGCATACCGCCCGGCACAACGCAATCAGCAGTAGCGGTGGCAAGCACATCAATTGCTTTACTTATCTTCCGTTCAACCAGTGCCTTGGCAAGCGTCTTAGGTTCACTGCCCTCATCCTCCATATCCAATGCTTCGGACAATTGTTCACGCAAACGCGGGGTATCCTGATCACGTTTTTTCAGTTCCCGCGTAATTTTTTTGGTCAGGTACGTTTTGAATTCATCGCCGGTTTGGACTGTTGGCAATAACTGGCTTGCTTGTGACTGCCAGACAGCCTGCCGAAACTTTTCACACTTACCAACACGCAGCAGATAGGGAATGGATGCTGCCACCAAACGGTTCTCAAACACTGCTTCAACCGTTGTTTCGCTACGTCTATCAGCATACTCAACTACCTTGTCATATTGATTGGGTGTGCGAATCAGAATGCCCAATAACTTACCCGTTGGACAATGAAATAGAGGAGCACCAGACATACCTTTCCACAGCTTAGCTTCCTCTGCATCACCTTTGGATTCTAATTGCTGGATGTAATGGTCTGGATCGGGCGTGAAGTAAGTACCACCCGCTGGAATTTTCTTGCGTTGTCCTGCTTCTACTCCCGCTCTGGGGTATCCTACTGCTTCCCAAGGCTCGTTCGCTTTCGGAAAAACATCGCTCAACACCGATAACGGCAGCGTCAATTTGGAAGTATCACACCTGACCACCGCCACATCGAAGTTTTCATCTTCAAACACGATGTCAGCCTGCGTCACTTCTGCCGTATGGTAAGGCGCATCTTCATCTGAAAGCCGCCAACTGAAGATGCGCTTTTGTTCAGGGTTGATCTTATCGTGGTACAGCACATGCCGCGCTGTCAGCACCAGCCCATCCCGTATCGGATAAGCAGTGCCAACCGCTTTTTTAAACTGCCCATCGTCTCCCTTGAGTGTTGTGGGTACTTCAACCAGTGCCACTAACTCAGACTTCAGCATGGCTCATGCTCCCTCAATCGAGGTCAGACATGTCGACACCCTTGTAACTCTGGGATTTTTCATCCCAACGCTTGGGCTTCAGTTTCAAACGAATGGTATGCGTATCTTCCTTGCTGTAGCTCCCATTGGCTTCAGCCCCTGCACTACCTACATCGAAACCCAAAATCTTGAACTCAACCCCACCGTTAATTTTCAAATCCCCGGTTTTAGTAATTTGAGTGTGCAACTCGACCTCAATCTCCTCAAGGTTAAACTTGACGCTTTTACCGATACCTTCAGCAATCGCCTCTTCAATATCACTGCGCAACGCTGCTACTACGTCAACTAACTGCCGTTTACCTACACTCATGCAAAGCCCCTTAATTCAGATGGATAAAACAGACCTACGTTTACCGTATACGCCCCAAATGATCATACAATGTGTTGGACAAATTAAGAACAGAGTTTTTTCACATCGGAGAGATTCAGCCCCCACCGCGTACTTTGTGATTTTTCAATGCCATTTTTGCTATGACTGACTAATCTGCTGGGAAAAATGCCCATCACCACCACTAATTCAGGACTTGTTTACATGGATGTATTAACCCGCTCAGCAACCCTCGCCTGCCTAAGCTTCGCCAGCATCGCACCTGCCCATGCGCTGGAATTGCGCTACGGCAGCGGCGATTTCGACATGGGCGCAGCCGCCAAGCCATTTGTCAGCATGGATCCGTCACTGGAAGTGGACACTTGGACGCTGGCAGAACCGCACCGCAATATCAACGATTCACCGCTGTATTACCAATTTCGCGCCGATTATTTCGACTCGGACACCGTGAACCAGATGACCGACCTTGCCAGTGTGTCGATGACCAGCAACCTGCCTGTGATCGGTAGCAGCGTCACGGATTTGATTGCGGACAATACCGCGATTCCCGTCCCCGCCGATTACCGCATCCACGGCGTAAACTTTGATGTAGGCGTGGGTTACGATGTGCTGAAAACTGCGCGGGGACATGTGGGTGTTGGCGTGAATACCGGTGTCAGCACGCCATTCATAAAAGTGCGCAATGTCCTGCCCGCCGCCAATCTCGCCTTGGATATGCTGGATACCTTTGATACCGAAGTCACCACTTACAAAGCCGGTGTCGCGGTGCAAGGCAGCTATCAGGCAACCCCTTGGTTGGAAGTGGCTGGCAATGCCTCCCTCAATCACCAAACCGGTGAAATGGATAACGGCTGGGTGGGTTCAGGCATCGACATGGATGGCACGTACCGCACGCTGGAAGTTGAAGCCAAGCTCAAACCCGCCAAATTGCTGAATCAGCCACAACTGAAGAATGCATTCGTCAGCATCGGGCATAGCCGCAGCGACTGGAATTACGACAGTGCCGCGATTAACACCCCCATCGGCAGCGCCAGTGTTCCGGGTATGTTTGATGCGGATTTTACGCATGACAGTACGTGGATCGGGGCAGGCTACGACTTTTGACACTGGCATTGCTGATCATTGCGGGAATTATTGTCGCAGCAATTGCGCTGTTCATGCTCGGCATCCACTGGGGTTTTCGTGCGCCACGCCAAGTAGAGAAAGGCACGCCGCAAGATTTAGGCTTTGCTTTTGAACAAGTGTGGATTCCCAGCGTTGCCAACAAACGCTTATTCGGCTGGTTTTTACCCGCTGGCAATGCCACACAAACGCTGGTCATCTTGCACGGCTGGGGCAGTAATGCGGAACTGATGTTGCCCATCGCCGCGCCCTTTCGACAGGCAGGCTTGAATGTGCTGCTCTTCGATGCCCGCAATCATGGGCAAAGTGACACCCACAGCTTTTCCTCCCTACCGCGTTTTGCCGAGGATTTGGACAGTGCGCTGGCGTGGTTGCACGCCAATCATCCGACGGCTTGCGAGAAACTGGTGTTGCTGGGGCATTCGGTCGGCGCGGGTGCGGTATTGCTGGCAGCGTCACGACGCACTGACATTGCTGCGGTGATCAGTGTTTCAGCATTTGCTCACCCTGAATGGGTGATGCGCCGTTACCTGCAAACGGTACACTTACCCAACATTTTGATTCGCGTCATCAACCGTTACGTGCAATGGGTGATCGGGCATCGCTTTGCGGCGATTGCGCCAATGCATAGCGTGTGCCGCATCACTTGCCCGATTTTGCTGGTGCATGGCACGGCAGATACGGTTGTGCCGCTAAAAGATGCACACGCGATTTTGGCGCACTGCCCGCGCCCGCATCTCAGCTTGCTGGAAGTGGTAGATGCAGGTCACGCCTCCGTCGATAAAATCGAGGAACACGCGCCCGCATTACTGGCTTTTTTACAGGAAAAAGCTGACTTCAAACCTTCCCCTCACGCTCCAACTCCGCATACCACAACGGATTATGGTGCTTGATAAACGCAACTTCCGCCTCGCCCGACTTCATGGTTTCCAGCGATTCCGGCTCTTCCACCACCGCGAAATAGATATGCGCCACCAAGCCCAACAATACCAGCAACACCGCTGCCAAATGAATCACCAACGCCCAGCGGAACACGCCCCCCAAGACCCCCGCTGATGCGGCAAAATCCAGAAGCATCGGGCTGAGGAACAAATATATCCCCGTCACCGCAATCGCCAACGAACACGCAATAATCATCGTCCCCAGCAAACGTTGCGCCCCGTTGTAACGCCCTTGCGGTGGCACGCTTTTGTGTTTCAGCAAGCCAAATAAATGCGCCAGCGTGATCACCATCGAACTCATATCCGCTATCGCTGCCTTAGGCGTTAACACCAGCACATTTTTCAGAAACGGCAACACCACCCGCTTGAAATTCAACAGCGCGTACACGCCAATCACCCCTGCCCACACCATGCCACCGATGCCGTGCAGCAACACCAAATTGGCATTGCCCCCCAGCAAATTTTGCAGGAATGTCGGCCAGAATGCCGGAGCAAGGCGCACAAAATCGCCGGAAATAATGCCAAAGCCAGTCAATACCAGCGTCAGCCAGAAAAAAGCGTTGAACCAGTGGATCGCAATCACATCCTTGGTGCGTACCTTAATGGTGGGTTTAGTGCTGCTCATGGCTGCCCTCCTTGTTGCTCACGTCTTGACGACGGTCGATCAATTTTTTAATACCTGCACCGAGGAATACCGCCATCATCCCGCCGATACCCAGTGTTCCCAGCGGATTAACGATGTTTTCCATCAGCGTGCCGGACAAATGCCGCTCATTCAGCTTCGGCATCACCGAGTCAGGAATCGCTTTGCCCGCCGTGTAGTAATAATGGTTGGGGCCAATATTGACCTCATCCGTCACCAGTTTTTGCCATTCTTTGGCTTTCAGCAATTGGGAAACCGCAGAATTCGGGTCATTGGCATCGCCAAAAATCAGCGCACGCCCCACACACGTCTCCACGCACGCAGGCTGTAAGCCCTTGTCGATACGCGGCTGGCAGAACGTGCATTTGCTAATGGTATTCGTCACCGGATTCAGCCATCGCGCTTCATACGGACAAGCCGGAACGCACAATTCGCAACCGGAACAAATCGCATGATCGACCAGCACAATGCCGTCCTCACGCTTCCAGGACGCACCGGAGGGGCAAACTTCCACGCACGGTGGATCGTCGCAATGCTGGCAACGACCGGGGAATAATTGCACTTCCGGCAAACCCTTGGCATTGACGTATTCGACTTCCTTCACCCAGTCACGCGAGTAACCCAGCGGGGTATCCCATTCCGCACGGCAAGCGACTTCGCACGCCTTGCAGTTAATGCAGCGGGTGGTATCCGCCAACATCACGTATTTTGCAACCATGTTATTCGCCTCCTCAGACTTTAGTCACAGTGACCATGTTCATACCCATCGAAATACTGCCAATGTGTTTTTCACGGGTATCCGATGCCAGCAACGAATCCGACAAGCCTTTGCCGACCGCCGTGGTCATGCGCGTATCCCAATGCCCAAAACCGTGTACCGTGAACACCGTATCCGGGCGGATACGCGGCGTGACTTTGGCAGCAATCTTGCCACCACGTCCTTTGGCATCCTTGACCTCCACCGTCTCACCATCGCTAATGCCGAGCTTGACGGCAGCGTCCGGGTGTATCCACAGCAAGTTTTCCGGCATGAAATAGTTCAACCAGATATTGTCTTGAGTACGCGCATGGGTATGGAAACCCACCCGCCCAAAGGTGAAATGGAATTCACCATCCTTGGGGCGTGGCTGCTCTGCCCACTCAATCGCATCCGCCATCCCTAACGCTTGTAACTGGCTGGGAATCAGCTCGATCTTGCCGCTGGGGGTCGGGAATACTGACTTACCGCCGTGTTCACGCGGGAAATTGATCTTGGGGTCGGCGGGAATTTTGATGACACCCTTTTCCTTCAATTCTGCCAGTGACAAACCCGCTTTTTTCAGGCGATCCTCCAGCAATGCTTCAATGGAATCGTGTGGGAACCACGCCTCTAAGCCCATGCGTTGTGACAATGCTTTACAGATGTCCCACGAGCCTTTGGTATCATGCAACGGCTGCATCGCCGGTTCGCGCAACGCCACAAACCCTTCCTGCATCCCACCGGTTTGCAAGTCGTCGTAACGCTCCAGATAGCTCGCTTCCGGCAACAAGATGTCGGCGTAACTGTTCATTTCGTTGGGTATAACATCGGCAGCGACGTAAAAATCCATATTCAGCAAGGCTTTACGGATAGTGTCGTAATCGGTGCTATTGCTGAAGCCATTACCCCCCGCCGTCAACAAGGCTTTGAGCGGGTAAGGATCTTGTTCCGCCATTGCCCGCCACATTTCATTGGTTAAACCGTACTGGGCATTCGCCAGCGGCCAACGTCCGACCACACCTGCGCCATCCGCCCGCTGGATTTTACCTTCCGCATCGGTAGCAAAGGGCTTTTGGGCGAAATCGAAATCACCGCCGGTTTCACCGCGTGTCACATGCGCGTGCGGAAATTCCGGCAAGGTGATTTCAGGGATTTTGAAGGTTTGTGGCGTAAAAATTCCGCCGTTACGATCCCACACACCGAATAGCGAGTTGAGGATCGAAATGCTCATGCCCGTCCCTAAATCATTGGAACTGCGCGTCAGGCGGCGCGGGCTGTAGACCAAAACGGCAGGGGCTTTCTGTGCCATTTCGAGCGCAATGCGGCGCACCGTGTCCGCTGGAATCGTGGTAATTTCCTCCTGCCATTCGGGGGTGTATTGCTCGACTTTGGCAGCCAATTCATCCAAGCCGGTGACGTATTCGGCGACAAACTGCGTGTCGTACAGGCCGCCTTTAATCACCACATGGATCAGTGCCAGCAGGAAGGCGTGGTCAGTGAGCGGGCGAATCGACAGCCACTCATCGGCTTTGGAGGCCGTGATGGTGTAACGCGGATCCACATAAGTCACTTTCGCGCCATTCGCTACGCCGTCAATCCAGCCGAGGGTTTCGCCGTTGTGCAGGGATTCGGTGACATTACGCCCCATCATCAGAAAATATTTGCAGTTTTCCAGATCCAGCGTTTCATTGCCGCCCAGTTCGCGCCCCGCTACCAACATATTGGCAACACCGCGTGGCCCGCAGCATAGACCAAAAACCGGACTGGTGGTGTTGGGTGTACCGAAAGCGTGGGCAAGGCGGTGGTAGGGCTTTTCCCACGTGCCGTGACCAATCATGACCAATGCTTGCGGGCCGTATTTTTCCTTCACCTTATTGAGTTCGTGCGCTACTTTGTCGAGTGCTTCATCCCACGGCATCGGTCGCCATTTATTGTCGCCGCGTGCGCCGGTACGTTCCATTGGCTGTTTCAAACGGTTGGGTGCAAACGCCACCTGAATGCCGGAATTGCCTTTGCCACAGACCACACCGCGATTGAGCGGGTGTTCCGGGTTGCCGTCGATTTTGAAGGCTTTGCCGTCACGGCTGCGGACTTTCAAGCCACATCGCCAGTAACACATGTCGCAAAAACCCCAATGTTCTTCGTAATCCTTGAGGGTTTCCAACTCGTGGGGGGCATGGATACGCGCTTGCGCATCAAGGCTTAACGCAGCCGTTGAAGCGACGGCTGTTCCCATCATGCTTTTGAGAAAGGCGCGGCGCGATGCCTTGCCGGATTGATTAGATTCCTGCACGTTTGACTCCTACTAGCGCGATACAACGATGTTCATTGACATCTATTTATAAAGGATAGTCTGCGAGGCAGGGGCATGAAGCAACCTTGCTAAATCGCAAGATTTTGTTGAGTATTTATTGACTTACATCATGAGAACCCCGATTGCCGCGCAGCGATAAGCGGTGCAATACCTTAGTGCTTTAGTTTGCTATTTTTCAATGCCAAACCAGCCGCTAACCGCTAGCATCGCCCCTACTTTTAGCTCTCTGACTTTTCAGAGGGAACACCCATGAAACAAATGATGCTGCAAGAAAAAAAGCATTGGTCATCACCGACTGAGGATTGACATGATGGAACACACTCCTGCCCCACACGGGCGTTTAGCCTTTTTACCCATCTCGTTTTTTTCGGTGGTGATGGGCTTATCCGGTTTAACCATTGCATGGGAAAAAGCCCAGCATGTATTTCACCGCGATTTGGGTATCAATATCGGGATGTTGGCAGTGACTGTCAGTGTCTTCGCGCTGTTATTCCTGCTGTATGTGAGTAAAGCGTGGCGCTACCCGCAGAGTGTGGCGCAGGAGTTGGCGCATCCGGTCAAGCTCAGTTTTTTCCCGACGATTTCGATCAGTTTGTTGCTGATTGCGACGGCATTGTATGGGGTGAATGCTGAGCTTGCCCTGCCGGTCTGGGTGGCGGGAACGTTATTGCATTTGGTGTTTACACTGTATGTGATTAATAAATGGATGCACCACGAACATTTCCAAATTCAGCACATTAACCCCGCGTGGTTTATTCCGGCGGTGGGGAATGTGCTCGTACCCGTTATTGGTGTACCACTCGGTTTTGTGGATGTGTCGTGGTTTTTCTTCAGCATCGGCATGTTTTTCTGGCTGATTTTAATGACATTGGTGTTTAACCGCATGATGTTCCATCAGGCGATTGATGCGTTTTTGCTGCCAAGTTTGTTCATTTTGATTGCGCCGCCAGCCGTGGGGTTCATTGCCTATATGCGCTTGGAAAGTGAGCTGGATGCGTTTGCACGGGTGTTGTATTTCTTTGGTTTGTTCCTGACGCTGCTGTTGTTTAGTCAGTTCGGGCGGTTTGTGAAGTTGAAGTTTGGCTTGCCTTGGTGGGCGTATTCGTTCCCGTTGGCGGCGATTACCATTGCCAGCTTCATTATGTATGAACAATCGCAGGCGGCGGCGTATCTGTGGATTGCCAGCGGTTTGTTGGCGGTGCTGACCGTGTTGGTTGCGTTGCTGGTGACGTTGACACTACGCGCCGTGTTGCGTCACGACATCTGCAAACCGGGGCATTAAGCACCACAACGCAAATGGGTAAGCACCGCACTGGACAACGGCGGTGCTTAATAGTCTAATTCCTGCATTGCAATAATTGACAAGAACTACCCCCATGAGCGAAGAAATCAGCAAACCACTCAATTTTATTGAGCGTATCGTCAAGGAAGACGTAGAAAACGGCAAAGTCACCAGCGTGCGCACGCGCTTCCCCCCCGAACCCAACGGCTACCTGCACATTGGACACGCCAAATCCATCTGGCTGAACTTCGGGCTGGCACAGAAATTTGGCGGCAAGTGCAACCTGCGCATGGATGACACCAACCCCGAAAAAGAAGACGAAGAATACGTCGAATCCATCAAAGCGGATGTGCAATGGTTGGGTTATCAATGGGATGGCGATGTGCATTACGCCTCCGACTATTTCGACCAGTTGTACGACTGGGCGGTTTACCTCATTAAAGCGGGCAAAGCGTTTGTGTGCGATTTGACCGCAGAAGAAATGCGGGCATACCGTGGCAATTTGACCGAGGCCGGTAAAGAAAGCCCGTTCCGCACCCGTTCTATCGAAGAAAACCTCGAACTGTTCACCCAAATGCGTGACGGCGCATTCCCCGACGGCAGCCGTACTTTGCGCGTCAAAATTGATATGGCATCGTCCAATATCAATTTGCGTGACCCGGTGATTTACCGCATTAAACGCGCTACGCATCATCAAACAGGTGATAAATGGTGCATTTACCCGTCTTACGACTACGCCCACGGGCAAAGTGACGCGATTGAAGGCATTAGCCATTCGGTATGTACGCTGGAATTTGAAGTGCATCGCCCGTTGTATGACTGGTTTATCGACAATATTCCCGTACCTGCGCAACCGCACCAGTACGAATTTTCGCGCCTCAATATCAATTACACCGTCACTAGCAAGCGCAAGCTCAAGCAATTGGTGGATGAAAAGCACGTTGATGGCTGGAATGATCCGCGTATGCCGACCGTTTCCGGCTTGCGCCGTCGGGGTTTCACCCCTAAAGCCATTAATGATTTCTGCGAAATGGCGGGCGTGACCAAGGTCGAAGGCGTAGTGGACCTTGGCATGTTGGAATTTGCCATCCGCGAAGATTTGAACAACATTTCGCCGCGTGCCATGTGCGTATTGCGCCCGCTCAAAGTCATCTTGACCAACTATCCTGATGACCAAGTGGAAACCATGACTGCGCCCGTGCATCCGCAAAATGAGGCGATGGGGACACGCGCCATGCCGTTTTGCCGCGAAATTCTGATTGATCAGGACGATTTCCGCGAAGAAGCCAATAAGCAGTACAAGCGTTTGGTATTGGGCAAACGGGTACGCCTGCGTAACAGCTACGTGATCGAAGCCGATGAAGCTGTGAAAGATGCCGACGGCAACATTATCGAAGTGCGGGCGCGGGTGATCGAGGATACTGTCGGCAAAGATCCGGCGGATGGCGTGAAAGCCAAAGGCGTGATTCATTGGGTGTCAGCGCGTGATAACGTGGATTGCGAAGTGCGCTTGTATGACCGCTTGTTCAGCGACCCGGCACCGGATGCGGGCGGCAAAAACTTCTTGGAATTCATGAATCCAAACAGCTTGGAAATTCTCAACGGCTGCAAGGGCGAAATCGGGCTGGCGCAAGCCACGCTGGAAGACCGCTATCAGTTTGAGCGTGAGGGGTATTTTGTGCTGGACTCCAAGTATTCGGCTGCCGAAAAGCTCGTGTTTAATCGGGTGATTGGGTTGCGGGATACTTGGGAGAAAAAATAGGTAAAGGCTACGTTGGCGTGCTGCTAGAACTTGAATGACAGCAGCATTGCCGCGATAAAAACCGCCAAATACACCCACGGGAACGCTATTAAGTAAGTGATGAGTTGGGTTGCGCCTGCGGCATACGCCCACCATGCGCCAACGCCCGACATCGCAAACGCTAACGGCACGCCAAACGCGGCGATTAGTAGCGCACCCGCCCACGCGACCTGCATATTGGCGATGCTTATAACGCTGCCCATCGCCAAAAATGCGCCGAGAAGGACACCGATCACACTGACGAGGGTGTTGATCCAGAGTGTTGTCATTGGTGTTTCCCCCTGTATTGATTAGGCAACACGATAGCACACGCTTTCCCCTAATGCTCCCCATCCACGTAAAACCACTTCCCGCCTTCCTTCACAAACCGGCTAGTTTCATGCAACTCGCCGGTTTGCTCCCCATCGCGGAAACGCGCAATGAATTCAACAATACCCGCCGCGTAATTGATCACATCCCCACCCCTTGCGGTAAAGCGGGCAGGGCAAAGCCAGCGCGGGCAGCGGTAATAACACTGGCAAGATAAGCCAAGGCAGACTGTCCACGTTTGCGGCAAGTACCGATGATGCTGGCCAGCATGGCAAACGCACGGCTCCCCGTAGCACTCTTTGTGCCATGGTTGGTTTTGCGCAGGATCACCCAATGGCGCAACGCCCGCTCAGCCTCATTATTGGTCAAGGGAAGCCACGGGTGGTCAAGGATTCGGAAAATGGCATCCCAATCATTGATGAACTCTTTCGCCAGTGCCGCCGTCTTGTCATGGGCAGATACGGCATGGATCAAGCATAATGCCCTGAATTCCAGGAGTTTTGCCTGATGGCGTTGACGGATCACGTCGGTTTGCGTCCCCACCGTGCCGCCTGCTGCCCGCCAAGCGTAAATGTCGTCCTGTAATACCCTCAGCCAAGCGAGGGTGAAGTTGCCAAACGTCCGCCCGTCTTTGTCCAGTGATTCTGCCAGCCCACGGGCTTTGCGGATCAGGTGCGCCCAGCAACGCAAGCGTTTGGGGTGGTGGCGGTAAGCGGCATAGCCATCACTCATCAGCCAGCCCCCAAAGTGGGGGCTAATCACGTTGTCGAGCATTTCAATGGTGCGCTGCCCTACGTAGAAACAAACGCTGAGGGTGGTGACGAATGTCCATAGCCACAGGGCTTCGCCACGCTCTTTCCAAGAGGTTTCATCAATATACAGCACCCCGCCGTCAGCGGTGGCTTCTGCCAACAGCCCTTCCACCAAGGCATCTTCCAATGGAGAAGCACTCGCGGCTGCTTCCTCAAAACATTGCTGCAACACCCCGACACTTAGGGGAATGCCCAACACCTCCCGCAACAGTTCTTGTGTGCCACGCAGTGACAAGCGTGAGCGCAGCCGTAGGTGGACAATAAGTGCCGCCAGATTGCCCCCAATCAGCCGCCACTCGCCCACATCAACCTCCGGGTATAACGGGTCGGGAGCTTGGCGATGCGGGATATGGCGGCTCACATGACCGCAGGTGCATACGCTATCGTGAAGGTGGTGGCGGGTGGTGATGACGGTCAGTCCGGGGTTCCCATCCGTGCCAAACTGGATGTCCACACTGTCATAGGCGGTATAAATACGGGAGACAGCCGCATCCAGGGACCTGCCACAGGCTTCACATCGGCTGGGGTAATGGTGTTCGTCTGCATTGATGGGCGGATGCCATACCCGACCATAACCCGGTGCGCCGGGTTGTTTACCCGCTTTGCGTTTGGCTGGTTGGGCTGGCTTTGTGCCCGCCACAGCTTCTGGTTCCGGGGTTGGCTTTCCTCTGGCTGCACCCACCCCTTCTGTTTCGGGCAAAGCCACCGTTTTGGGTGACGTTTCCCACGGGAAACCGCTGCTGGGTGGTTTGGAGGAGTTGTTGGAGTTTTGGTTGATCTGTTCCCGCGCTTCTTTCAGGTCATGCAACAACTTGGTCGACAGGTGCAGCAGTTCCTCCGGCGTGAGCTTGGCAAGGTACTGGCTGTTAAGCTGTTTGAGGCTGTGGTCTTTCAGTTGTTGGGTCATCGGGGGAGTGTCGCAAATTTAGTGCGTTTGGGTAAGGGGGGACTGTTCAGTTACCCCGCCGCATCCTGTTCCCCACCCTGCTCAGTACGCACGATCTCCAACCCTAACCAATCCATCGGCGGTAATTGCAGCAAACCCTTCTTATTCGGGCGCGTACTGCCATGCCAACTGCGATGCAAGTACGCGCCATTGCGCATCACATACGCACTGTAACGCGAGCGCATCAGCGTTTCCGCCGTGGGGGCAGACTTGCCATCATGGTACTGACGGCAGCACTGGTTATAAGTCATTTCCGAACCACACGGGCAGTTATTCATCATTACTCCTGTTTGTTGTCAGCGGAGCGTATGCCACAATACGCCCTTCAATCACTGTAACGTTACCCTATCATGCCCATGCAAATCCAGAATCCTACCGCCACCACGCGCTGCAACGAACTCGACCTGATTGCCCAGCACTTACCACTGGACAATGCCACCGTGCTGGAACTCGGCTGCGGCAAAGCGCAAATGACGCGCCGTATCGCTGAGCGCTTCCCGACCGTGCGCATCATTGCCACCGAAGTCGATCAAATCCAACACGCCAACAACCTAGAAACACAACGTTCCCTGAACGAAGTCGAAGGGAATCCCCACCCCATTACCTTCAAACTAAGCGGCGCACAAGCCATCGACGCACCCGACAACAGCGTCGACGTGGTATTCATGTTCAAATCGCTGCACCACGTTCCCCGCGAACTCATGGCGCAATCCCTGCAAGAAATTGCCCGCGTGCTCAAACCCGGTGGGCTGGCGTGGATTTCCGAACCCGTGTATGCAGGCGATTTCAACGACATCTTGCGCCTGTTCCACGATGAAAAAGTGGTGCGTGAATTGGCGTTTCAGGCCGTGAGTGATGCGGTAGCTGCGGGAACGTTGGAACTGGTGGAACAAATCTTCTGCAATACCGAATCACGCTTTGCCGATTTCAACGAATTTGACCAGCGCATTATCCAAGTCACCCACACCAACCACCAATTGGATGACGCGCTGTATCAAACCGTCAAAACCCGTTTTAACGCCCACGTTGTCACAAACGGCGCAGCGTTCGAGAACCCCGCCCGTTTCGACGTGTTGCGTAAGCCTTATTGTGCTTTGTAAAGTCGTCGTGTAAAACTGCCCGTAACGGCAAATCACCCTAAGGATAATAACGCATGAATTACCATTTTGATTCCTCCGCCAACGCGGCAGAACTGCACACCGACTGCGTAGTCGTCGGCATTTACAAAAACGCGAAACTCTCCGCCGCTGCGACCCAAATCGACACTGCTAGCGAAGGCGCAATCCAAGCACACCTGGAATTCGGCGATTTCACGGGTGAAAAAGGGCGCACCAGCCTGCTGTATAAGCTCCCCAATATCAGTGCCAAACGCGTGCTGCTCGTCGGCATGGGCGACAAAGACAAGCTCACCCAAGAAGCTTTAGTGTCAATCACCCAAGCTGCTGTGAATGCCTTGAAAACAGGCAAGGTCATCAACGCCGTCAGTTTCCTCACCGACGAAACCGCCTCCGAATTCATCGCTGCCGCTGTGCGCCAATCGGTGATGGCGGTGAGCGACGCGCTCTACACCTTCGACACGCACAAGAGCAAAAAAGACGAATCCGCTCGCCCTGCTCTTGAAAGCTGGACAGTGGCGCACACCATCGCCGGTGATTTCAGCACTGCCCTCACCCAAGGCGCAGCGATTGCAGAAGGAATGCGCGTCAGCCGTGACCTCGCCAACAGCCCCGGCAACGTCTGCACCCCCACGTATTTGGCGGATATTGCGCAAGAACTCGCAAACTCTTCCAACAACGTTGACATCAACGTGCTCGAAGAAGCCGACATGGAAGCCCTCGGCATGGGTTCATTCCTCTCCGTCTCCAAAGGCAGTGCGCAAGATGGTAAAATGATCATCCTGCAATACCACGGTGGCACAGCAGGCGAAGCCCCGTTTGTCTTGGTCGGCAAAGGCATCACTTTCGACACCGGCGGCATCTCTCTCAAACCCGGTGGCGCAATGGATGAAATGAAATTCGACATGACGGGTGCTGCCAGCGTGCTCGGCACACTCACCGCGTGCGTGGCGATGCAATTGCCCATGAACGTGATTGGCGTGATTGCCGCTGCCGAAAACATGCCCAGCAGCAAAGCCAGCAAACCCGGCGACATCGTAACCAGCATGTCCGGCAAAACCATCGAAATCCTCAACACCGACGCGGAAGGACGCTTGGTATTGTGCGACGCGCTCACCTACGTGGAACGCTTCAACCCTGCCGCCGTCGTCGACATTGCCACCCTCACTGGCGCGTGCATCACCGCGTTGGGGCATCACATTTGCGCGTTATTGAGCAATAACGACGGGTTAGCCGACGAAGTGCTTGCTGCGGGCAAACAGTCCAACGACGAAGCGTGGCGGATGCCAATGGGTGAAAAATACCACGACCAGCTCAAAAGCAACTTTGCGGATATGGCAAACATCGGCGGCGCACCCGGTGGCACGATCACGGCAGCTTGCTTCCTGTCACGCTTTACCGAAAGCTACCCGTGGGCGCATCTCGACATCGCGGGTACAGCGTGGAAAAGCGGCGCAGCGAAAGGCGCAACGGGTCGCCCTGTGCCCTTGCTGTGCCAACTGTTAATTAACCGTGCGGGTGTTTAAACCGCGTAATGACCAAGATTGATTTTTACGTCGGAAAAACCAACAGCTTGCAGGCGCGTTTATTGCTCGCCTGCAAGGTGGTGCTGAAAGCGCATCAGCAACAATTGCACACCTACATCCACACCGATGGGGCGAACACCAGCCACAAGCTGGATGAATTGCTGTGGACATTCAATGAATTAGCGTTTATTCCGCACACGTTTGCGCCTGCCAAAGAACCGTATTCGCGCATTCTCATCGGGCATGATCACGAACCGATGGAAAATTGCGGCTTGCTGATTAACCTGTCCAACGACGTACCACCATTCTTCTCGCGTTTCGAGCGTTTAGCAGAAATGTTGGATCAGGAAGAACCCGTACTGCTCGCTGGTCGTAAACGCTACCAGTTTTATCGGGATCGCGGCTATAATCTGGACTACCATCAACTCAAGATCTAAATAAGCTGGGAAATAATGCGCCAAGGACAAGACTTCGACAAAACCATTCGCATTCCCGTCGTTACCGACTTGGTAAGGGCTGGCGATGCCGCCTTGGTTGAACAAGTTAGAAATCCCAATGCCCGCCAACAACGCCGCCAGATGTTTGAGCAACGTCTCAAAGAGCGTATCGACGAACTGAAAGCCGCCACGGGGCAAGACGAATATTCCGGTTTAGCCCGCGCCCACGCCATTCGTTCAGAAAACAATCAACAGGCTGCACCACTGGGCAACAACACCCGCATCGACCCTTCCGTGGAAAAGCACCTCGACCAAGCCCGCGACGAACTCATCCGCGAACTATCGGGGATGTTGAAGTGATTTTCCCCTAAGCAATAAACCCGCTATAATGCCGCTCTTTTCCGACTTCAAAAAAGCAGCGGCACATGGACAAGACCTACCAACCTCAAGACATCGAACAACGCTGGTATCAGCATTGGGAACAAAGCGGTTATTTCGCCCCGAAAGGCGATGGCAAGCCGTATTGCATCATGATCCCGCCGCCGAACGTCACCGGCACGCTGCACATGGGGCACGGTTTCAACCAGATGGTGATCGACACCCTGATCCGCTACCACCGCATGAAGGGCGACAAAACCCTCTATCAACCCGGCACTGACCACGCAGGCATCGCCACGCAAATGGTGGTGGAACGCCAATTGCTGGCGCAAGGTGTGACCCGCCACGATTTAGGCCGCGAAGCTTTCCTCGAAAAAGTCTGGGAGTGGAAAGGCCAATCCGGTGACACCATCAACCGCCAATTGCGCCGTTTGGGCACAACGCCTGACTGGTCACGCGAACGCTTTACGATGGACGAAGGCTTGTCGGAAGCGGTGCGTGAAGTGTTCGTGCGCCTGCATGAAGAAGGCTTGATCTATCGCGGCAAACGCTTGGTGAACTGGGATACCGTGCTGCACACCGCCGTTTCCGACCTTGAAGTCGTGTCTGAAGAAGAAAACGGCAATATGTGGCACTTCCGCTACCCGCTGGCGGATGCGGCAGGCAATGCCACCACCGAATTCCTGATCGTTGCCACCACGCGCCCGGAAACCATGCTGGGTGACTCCGCCGTTGCCGTGAACCCAAAAGACGAACGTTACCAGCATTTGATCGGCAAAAACGTGGTGTTGCCGCTGGTAGGACGCTTGATTCCGGTGGTGGGCGACGATTACGCTGACCCGGAAAAAGGCACGGGTTGCGTGAAGATTACCCCGGCGCACGATTTCAACGACTATCAAGTGGGCAAACGTCACAACCTGCCGCTGATCAATATTTTCACCATTGATGCCTGCATCAACGAGGTTTCACCCGAAAAGTATCAAGGGCTGGAACGCTTTGCGGCGCGTAAGCAAATCGTGGCGGATATGGATGCGCTCGGCTTGCTGGACAAAATCGAAGACCACAAGCTGATGGTTCCGCGTGGCGACCGTTCCGGCACGGTGATTGAACCGTACCTGACCGACCAGTGGTACGTGGATTTGACCCGCGAAACGCTGGATGACGGGCGACCCGGCGGCAAAACCGCGATTGCGCAACCCGCGATTGACGTGGTGGCAAACGGCGAAGTGCGCTTCATTCCGGGCAACTGGGTGAACACTTACAACCACTGGATGAACAACCTCGACGACTGGTGTATTTCACGCCAATTGTGGTGGGGACATCGCATTCCGGCGTGGTATGACGAGGCGGGCAATGTCTACGTGGCACGTTCCGAAGATGAGGTGCGCAGCAAATACAACCTGCCTGCTGATCTCGTGTTGCGTCAGGATGAGGACGTGCTGGATACGTGGTTCTCCTCCGCACTGTGGCCGTTTTCGACGCTCGGCTGGCCGAATGTGGATGATGAAGCGTTGAAAGCCTTTTACCCCACCCAAATGCTGATGACCGGCTTCGACATCATCTTCTTCTGGGTGGCGCGGATGATCATGTTCGGCAAGAAATTCATGGGCGACGTGCCGTTCCGCGACGTGTACATCCACGGGCTGGTGAAGGATGCGGACGGGCAGAAAATGTCCAAATCCAAGGGCAATGTGCTCGACCCGCTCGACATTATCGACAGCATCGACCTCGAAGCACTGGTTGCCAAACGCACCAGCGGCATGATGCAGCCGCAACTCGCTGCGAAAATCGACAAGGCGACGCGCAAGCAATTCCCGGATGGCATTACTCCGCACGGCACGGACGCGCTGCGCATGACCTTTGCCTCGTTCGCCACTGCGGGGCGCGACATCCGTTTCGACATGCAACGATTGGAAGGCTACCGCAATTTCTGCAACAAGCTGTGGAACGCGGCGCGTTACGTGCTGATGCAGTGCGAAGAGCAGGATACCGGGCTGGACGATGCTTTGCCGGTGGAATTGTCGGCGGCGGATCGCTGGATCATTTCCTTGCTGCAACAGACTGAGGCGGAAGTCGCTGACCACATCGACAACTACCGCTTCGACCTTGCCGCCAAAGCGATGTACGAATTTGCCTGGCACGAATACTGCGACTGGTATCTGGAGCTGACCAAGCCGATTTTGGGCAAAGCCAACGACAACCAAGCCGCCAAACGTGGCACGCGCCGTACTTTGGTGCGCGTGCTAGAAGCGGCGTTGCGCCTGATGCACCCAATCATGCCGTTCATTACCGAAGAAATTTGGCAGAACATCAAGGGCTTGGCTGGCGTATCCGGCGATTCCATCATGCTGCAACCCTACCCCGTCGCCGACACCGCGCTGATTGATCAAGCAGCACTGGCGGAAATCGAATGGGTGAAAGCCTTCATCATGGGCATCCGCCGCATCCGCTCCGAGATGGACATCAAGCCGGGGCAAGTGCTGGATGTGCTGCTGCAAAACTGGAGCGACACCGACAAGGCACTGTTCACCACCAGCGAAGCGTTTGCGCGGACGCTGGCAAAAGTCGGCAACGTGACGTGGCTGGAAGCGGGTGCGGATGCGCCGGAATCGGCTACGGCGCTGGTTGGCGAGATGCAAATCCTCATCCCGCTGGCGGGGCTGATCGACAAGGACGCGGAAATTGCGCGTCTGAGCAAGGAAATCGAGAAGCTGCAAAAGAACCTCGGCGGGCTGGAAGGTCGGCTGAATAATCCGGCGTTTGCGGACAAAGCGCCAGCGGCAGTGCTGGAGCAGACGCGCAAGCAGGCGGATGAGCAGCGGGCGGCGTTGGGGCAGTTGGTGGGGCAGTTGGAGAAGATAAGGGCGTTGTGATTACAAACCGTAATCGACTTTAAATCTTGAATGAAAGTGCATGAAACCCTTGTCCGTATTGGACTCGGGTTGATTGCTTAAAAACAATCCATTCCCTGCGGATTCTTTGGATGCCCACAAGGGTAATGCGCCTAAAATAGACAATCGGTAGCAACATGCGAATTAGAACCGACACCTTGTCAATATAACTTTTTTATTGATGGTGATTTGAGTAGACTATGACAGTGTAATTATAACAATTTTAGTGGAAAAGAAGCGTAGATGAATGCGACAGAGACAATCTATCATGTAGATGAAATTAAAAATCTTCCTGACCGTGAACTGTATCAGAGATTGTATGAAAGTTGGAATATAATTAATGGTGAAATTAAAATTTGGGGAAGACTCAAACTTAGGAATGATGGTCGGTGGGCTTCTATTGAAGAGGTAAGAACAACAACTGAAAACCGGGAAATTAACTATCCATTGGATGAATATATAAAACTAGATCCATATATTTATGTTGAGTATGCCAAACAGATATTAGGAGACAACCAAAGTATTTTTATAAAGTGCAATCTTAGTCTGTCCCCCGAAAGGGAGCGTATAAGGCATAATAATCCTTTTCAGATGGCAGTTAAAATAGGTTCAGTAGAGATTCTTGAATCAATACCCATCAATAAAAATGACATCTTAGAATCAGATTGTGAAAGTTACATTGCAAAAGCTATTTATAATTTTGAGTTATCAAAACTCACTAAAGATATAATTAAAAAAGAAAGTGCTTTACAAGAGAGTTTAAAATCACTTGAGGCAAAGAAGACTCAAGAAGGCATTGAAATAAATAAACTAGCCAAACAAAAATCTATACTTGAAGAAAATAGCTCTCAGTTAAAGTCAGATATTGATATTCAAAGTAAAAAGCTGATAACTGCGATTGATCAGCATGAAAAGGAAATGCAAAAAATGTCCAAGAAAATCGAAAAACTAAAATCATATATTGCAGAAAAAGCTATTTTTCTTAAAAAATTTGAGTTTATTGATGATGATGATTTTGATAAAATCTCTATTAGCATAGCATCAGAATTTAATAATATTGAGACACTAAGTTTTTCCAGTGATTTTAATTTAGATTATAAGCAGGCAGTTTCTTATATTCAATCATACTTAAAAAATATGGATATTCTTTATCCAAGACATATTATTGAGAATTACTTAACACTTATTCGCACAAATGATTTGATTATCCTGGCGGGTGACTCTGGTTCAGGTAAAACAAATTTAGTGCAATCTTTTGCAAAAGCTGTAGGTGGAGTTGCCAAAATCATTCCTGTAAAACCAAACTGGACTAGTTCTGAAGATCTATTGGGGTATTACAATCCACTTGAAAAAAAATATCTTGCCACTCCGTTCCTAGAAGCATTAATTGAAGCTCAGAATAATCCTGATATACCTTATTTTATTTGCCTAGATGAAATGAACTTGGCGAGAGTCGAATTTTATTTCGCCGACTTTTTATCAAAACTCGAATCAAGAGATTCTAATCCTGAAATTCAATTGTACTCAGATGATGAATCTGCGCATATTTTTTCAGAACTTAAAGCCGTTGTCACTGTCATTTCTGATGCAGAAAAAAAACATTCTCAAGATGGAATCATTGATTTTATCAAATTAGTACAAAACGAAAATATTAATTCAGAGATGAAACGTATTTTTGGATTTAGTGAAAAAGATTCAATAATTAAATATCATGGCGATATTAGGAGAATGTTATCAGGCGTTATTCGCACCCCTTCCAAAATAAAAATGCCAGCAAATGTTCGCATTATCGGCACAGTAAATATTGATGAAACAACACATTACCTATCACCTAAAATTCTTGATCGCGCCCATATTATGAAATTTAAAAGTCCTTTGCTAAGTAATTGGCAGAGTATTTCTTCTGAAATTGAAAGTTATGGCTTTGAAAATGTGAGCAAATCACTTCATTTTGATGTTAATGACTTAGGTATAAGAGAAGCGTACCCTCGATTTGATAATGAAGATAAATTCTGTCAAATATTTATTGATTTAAATAAAGAATTTTTCTCCCCTTTAGGTGTTGAGTTTGGCATGAGAACCATTCGCCAAGGTCTAAATTATTTGAAATTATTTTCTGATTTAAACGAAAGCAACGAACAAGCAATTAATAATTTCATAATCCACAAAATACTACCAAAATTTACTTTTGATGGAAACAAACAGTCTGGTAATCAAAACAAACTAGACTTAATAGATAAAGTAATGCTTCCAAAACTTGAAAATATCATAAAAATTCATAACTTGATTACAGATGAATTTTCAAGTGTAGTTGCACTTAAAAATATTATTGCAAATGCTAAAGCAAATGATGGTGTTGTAAATTACTGGGCGTAAATATGCAAGCAATATTTGAAATAACGTATCTTGATGTCAGTTGGTATAATGAAGATACGATCCTTAGCATTAAGGAATCTTCTAGTTTATTGAATGTAGAGTTTGATGACAAACTTCAACAGTTTCTTTGCTATACCGTGATATACCCAAAAGCAGATGGCATTAGACATGGACAATTAGCTTTTCGATATTTAAAAAACAATTTGTTTTCCCCTTATATTAAGGGGGCAGATGGCACTAAAATTCCACTTAAAAAAATCACTGACAAAGACACAGGTAAAGAATGGTGGATTGAAGCTAATTTCTGGATAGCAAAAGATAAACGTTGGGAAAGCAAAACCTACAGAACTGCTGGAAAACTAACGGTTGTTTTACAAAACCAAATATGTCAAGTAAATATTGGATCGTCAGAGTTCACAGCAAAACAATTAAATCGCTACTTATCGGATTTTAAAAGTGATTTATGGGAATTAATCCTAGATGAACATAGTTATGTCACTGGAAAAGCGAAAACAACACAAAGTGGCGGCATAAATGAAGAAACCATTCATTTAATTAGTCATATAATATCTCACTCTCAACAAATATTAAAAAATCCTAAATCAGAATTACGTGAAAATCAAGAACTTAAACCAAGAAAAACGGTCAAGCCTATATCTCGAACATTCATGGAAATTGCTACAAAAGGCGACAGTAATCTTTTAACTAGCAGAGCAACCAATCCAGTTTATAATGTGCCGGAAAATAGATATATATTATTTGCCTTAGAAAGAATTTATAAAATTGTACGGCAGTTATTAGTAATATCTCAAAGCAAAAAAAATCGCTTTGAATCAGCAATCGAAAAATTAAATGAACGATACTATTCTTTTGGCAATACGAGACAAATTGATAAAAACTTGGTGCGCAAAGATTTAGAAGCCATTAAGAAGTCATATAATATTGAACATATAAACAATGCATTAAATAAAAAACTAAAAAATCTGATTAATGATAAAGATCAATTCACGGAATTAAACAAGTGGTATTTACAAATCACAGGAAAAACAAGCGATGGTAAATCTTATTTTGTGGGTGTGAAGCGGCAGTTAAATGATGTCTGGTTTGAACGAGTGGCAGGAGAAAGAAACGTTTTCTTAAATCTTGGAAACGAACATTATCAAAACTTATTAGAAGAAGGCTTTGAATATAAAACAGATGCTCGACTTGATTATAGCACTGGCGTGTCAAAAAATGATGTGCGCTGGCATAATTACAAGCTAATTAAATTAAAAAATATTGAAGTAATTAGGGTGGTTAATTTTGAAAAAAGAAAAAACGAATTCATAAAAATGAGGGGGTTGGCTATAGACCTCGATACTAAAGGATGGATTAAAGAACTCAGCAAACAAGAACTGGATGAACAAGAAAAAGAAAAGTTCTCTATACAAAATCGACTAAAAATTCATGAGAGCGAACATAAAAAAGCAGAACAAGTATATGAATTTCTTGAACCGAAATTGAAAAAAATTAAAGTAATTCTAGATCAATTTAAGCAACTTAACATAAAGCCATCACCTACTTTTCCAAATTCTATGACTTTTGTACAGAATCCTCATTACCAAGTGATTCATTCTGGCTACAAAGCATTACGTGAGCTAACAAATTTAAGCGACGAGGATTTATTATTATCCTTAGAAAAAGTTGATGAAATCGGCTTGATCAATATGCCACTACTATATGAACGCTGGTGTTTATTGCAAATAATCAAGGTATTATTACAAAATTATCACTATAGCCCATCACATGATTGGAAACGTAAGCTTCTAAAAATAGCGTTAACAAACAACCGTAATGAAAGTCTAGATTTTACTAATAACAATGTAGGGCGGCATATAAAGCTATGGTATGAACCTAAACTCAGCAATGGAAAAACTCCTGATTTTGTTATGGATGTCACCTGTAATAAAAAGGATAAAAGCAAAGACTTAAAACAACGCTTTGTAATGGATGCAAAATTTTATTCTGATGATATTTTGCAAAGACGTGGTGGTATCTCTGCTGTGATCAGAGAGCTATATGAAAGTAAGGATTATAGTGAAGGTGGCAAGAATGCTGTATTCATTCTGCATCCTTCTCAAAATGCGATTCATGAAAAAATATCGCCACAAATATGGGCTGATAATAGTTATATTGGTGAATTAAAAATGTTTAATTGGGATGCCGATCTACGTAAAAAAAATTATCATAAGTACGGTGCAATCTGCGCTAATCCAGTGCTTAGAATTAGGTATCTAGATGAATTTCAGCGCCTAATAGGAATGTTCTTACAATATGGGGTTGAGAATAACAAACTTGACCGCTCTCAATCAGATGATGTAGAGTCCATTAATTTCTGTATAGCCTGTGGTTCTCATGACTTAAAATCAATTCCAGTAACCACTGGAAATATAAAAGCTTCTTGGTATGAATGTAATGATTGCAAACATTTTACCACTTACAACCATTGCCATCATTGTAATACGCGCCTTATTAAGAATGGGGATTATTGGTCTTATCACTCACAGATGCCAATGGAACCATTGAATATAAAATGCCCGGCGTGTGAAAGTTTGTTGTAATGTTTTTTCCAATATTTATTGCAAAAAAGAAATTAGCTGCATTAAGGCACTCTCCATATTCTACATGCCAAAGGAAAAAGCTTGATTCTAGACATAAAACTGCACGTTGTAGCTATCCAGCTATAGCAAAGCCTGTATACTGCCGAATAGATGGATGTCGAAAACCCAACACAATAGCTGACTTGGGAATTCCCGCATCCATCAATTCATTAGCAATCCCATATTCCGTACCGTCGTACTGCACCCAAATCTTACCATCAATCAACTGAATATGAATAACCGCACCTTGCAGATAATCATCCCCACGCCACCCTGCTTGCAATAAAACATAATTGCCATGCTCATCATCAAAACTCACACTGGATTTGATAACATCATCTGCGGAATCGTACTTGAGGTATTCCAGCAGGATTTTCTTGATGATTTCAGGGTAATTCAATTCGGTAGCCATTGCGTAATGACCTCGCTTTCAGGATCAAACACCAGAACTTTAACAATATTGCCATCCAGTAATATCTGACCGATTTCAACAGAGAAAATGGTATTCGCCACTTTATTGGTGACAGCCAGAAACAATTCCCGATCAGGCTCGGTTTGCAGCATGATTTGTTTATACAGGACGTATTGACCAATAGCCTGCTCCAAATCGTTGACATCGGATGCACCCGTAAAGCTCTTGATCTCAACCACAATCCGGCGCATACCTTTTTCTGCACTGAGGAGCATTTCCGCACCCAGATCAGCGAACAGGCGTTTCTTGCCAATGGTCAGTTTGTATGGGTCATGCGTGATCGTCCAACCGTCCTTGACCAAAGCATGTTTGACCGTTTCGTGGTAAATATCCAAGCGGGGCATGACTATCCTTTGCTGCAACCATCATTATGCTGAACATAGCACGGCTGGCAAACCGTCGCCATCCCGATTGAAACGCTCTGGGGGAAACATGCTACGCTTACCTAATTGCTTCATGCAGGAACACACCATGCAAATCACGTTAGACATTCCCGATCAATACCTTATCGACCAATCCCCCGAAGAATTAGGCAAACGCATCAAATTGTACGCTGCCCTGATGATGTTCCAAGAGGGAAGTTTGTCGGCGGGTGCTGCATCCGAGTTTGCAGGTGTTGACCGTTTTACCTTCATCGCCGAATGCCAGCAGTACAACATCCCGCTGGTTGATTCCGCACCGGAAGCACTGGATAGAGAACTGAAAGATTTGCGGAAGATTACTTGATACAAGCCATTCGATCTGAATCCCATTTCCCACCAGCATCTAAGCAGCTATCTACGGTCAAATAATCGTACAGCACATATCCAAGACCCTGTACTGCTAGAAAGCCGACAATCAACACCCGCTTCATTCTGCCAATACCTGACGATAAATATCCGCCACACTCAACACCATATCCAAACAAGGCAGCGCAATTTCATCATCCAACCGATCGAACTGCTGTAATCCCCAGCTACCATCCGCCAAACGCACCAACATATCCACCTGCACCTTATCCTGCGCAACCACCAGATAGGCTTGCAAGGAAGCAATGCTCTGATAAGCCAAGGATTTTTCCATATAGTCTTTACGAATGGTGGAATCAGAGGCAACCTCAACAATCAAACACGGCTTTTCAAAATAGTATTCATCAGCCTCATCATCTGCCGAACAACTCACCACCACATCAGGGTAATAATAGGTTTTGTATTTTGCTACCCGCACTTTTACGTCAGAGAAAAACACCTCGCAGCCTTTGCGGTTGGCTGCATCCTCCATTCGATTAATGAAGTTTCTAGCAATACGATTGTGCCGCTTGCTTGCGCCTGCCATCAGGTAAGTTTGCCCATCCACGTATTCGTGACGTTCAGCAGCAAGTTTTTCACCATCCAGATACTCAGCCTCGCTAAGGTATTGCCCCGACAGTTGACGCGCTAAAGGCATAACATTCTCCTACAACACCCGCCGATAAATATCTGCCACCCTAACCCGACATTGCAGCGTGCTGATTTCCACAACATCCTGCATGTCATGAAACTCGGAATAGACCCACTGCTTATCCGCTTGCCGCTGGTATTTTTCCACGCGGCAATAATCCTGCGCCACCAACAGATATTCCTGCAAAGACGGGAGCAGTTGGTAGTGGAAGAATTTCAGCCCACGGTCATAGGCTTCGGTGGATGCCGACAGAACTTCAATAATCACCAGCGGATTCAGCAATACATCGCCGCTTTCATCCTCAAATTGCTCATCGCCGCAAGTCACAACCACATCGGGGTAGCTGAACTTGTTGATTTTGTCGGTGCGAGTCCTGACTTTCATATCGCTGGAGTACACCCCACAAGGTTTCTCCAGCAGTTGCGCCCCCAGCGACACCACAAAGTTGGTGGAAATTTGGTTATGTTCGCGACTTGCCCCCGCCATCGCATAGACTTCGCCGTTCAAATATTCGCTTTTGAACTCGGCTTGGCGTTCGCGCTGGAGGTATTCCGCTTCGCTCAACAGGTAAGCAGGTTGCGCTGTCATGGCTCATTTCCCTTACATCGTTACCCCTGAACATAGCACAGGCAAGCAGCCACGCAAATCAGTTATAATCCGGCATCAAATCATCATGCACACGAGACACCCATGACCCTGAACACCCTCCTAACCCAACTCGCCACCGCCCCCGAACAAATCCGCTTCGCCGACGTACTCGCCACCATTGCGGCAAACTACACCTACACCCCGCAAACCTTCACCAACGGCAGCGGCGACGACACCGTAACCAACCCCGCAGGCACAAACGAAGGTTCATGCAAACTCTTCGCCTTCGCCCACCTGCAAGGTTTAAGCGCAACGCAAACCCTCGCCTGTTTCGGCGAACACTACCGCGACGTACTCGCCACGCCCACCGACACCAACCACGCCAATATCCGCACCTTCATGCGCCACGGCTGGGCAGGTATCCATTTCAACGGCAACGCCCTGCAAGCCAACCCTTAACTGGTAACACTATGACCCGCTACTTAACCATCACCCTCACTGCCCTGCTCCTCGTCGGTTGCCTCGACAAATTCGACAGCAAGCCTGACAGCAAACTGCAAGCGCAACTCCCCCCCGGTGCGACCATCACCAACGACGGCATATTGCTAGCCCAAGGGCGCGTCGTGGGTGTCAGCGATGGCGACACCATCACCGTGCTTGCCAGCAACAAACGCCAATACAAAATCCGCTTGCAAGGTATCGACGCACCCGAAAAAGCCCAACCTTACGGGCAAAAGTGCAAAGAAGACCTGTTGACACAGGCCGTCAACCTCACCGCGAACGTAGAAGCGCACAAGCTCGACCGTTACGGGCGCGTCCTCGGCAAAGTTACCGTCGAAGGCAAAGACCTCGCGCTCACCCAAATTCAAAACGGCTGTGGCTGGCATTACACCGCCTACGCCAAAGAACAAAGCGAGGCCGATCAAACCGCTTACGCCGCCGCCGAAAAGCAAGCCCGCAAAGCCAAACGCGGCTTATGGAAAGAAAAGCAACCCGAAGCCCCGTGGGATTTCCGCAAACACAAAGCAAAATAGGCGCAAGCGTCCTATGCTTGGGTAAGAACACAACAACACAGGGCGTTACTATGCAAGCCATACTCCCCGACTTACCCCCGCTGCCGCGCATCCTCGCAGGGCCTATCCTGCGGCGCGTCACCGTTGACAGTGCCAACGTTTGGCTGGCAACCAGCAGCGAATGCCATCTGGAATTACGCATTCTGGATGCCAACGGCACACGCATTAGCCAACCACCCGACCCCAAACCCCCACGCCGCCGCGCTCGCGTCACCCCGACAAGCTGGCAACTCGGCGCAAAGCTCTGGTTCACCTTGCTGGAAGCCTTGCCACTCGATGACGCAGGCACATTCCCTACCGACACCCTATTGTGCTATGCCATTGTTGACAAAACCCTTCAGCAACCACTGGATCTCAGCGATGTGTGCCTGCAAGGCGCGACTCACCCCAATTTTTACATTCCCAGCCAGCTCGGTGTGATTGCCTACGGCTCATGCCGCAAAGCACACGGTTTAGCCTTCAATGATGACGGCAAAGTGCAGCACCACGATTCCCTCGCCCTGCTCACCGACCAGTTGGAAGACACCCAACACGACCTCAGCCAACGTCCTGCGATGCTGTTTCTGGTGGGTGACCAGATTTACGCAGATGATGTGCTGCCGGAACTCATGCCCTACCTGCAAGCCCTCTCCCTGCAACTGATGGGCAAAAATATCCTACTACCCGATGGCAGTGACGTGTGCAGCATCAATACCCAAGAGCACATCGCCACCTTTAAAAAAGGCTGCGGCTTAACCTCCAGTTCGCAACACGCGCACGTCCTCAGTTTTGGGGAATACGCCGCCTTGTATTTGGTGACATTCGGCAATCGCGTCGGCTTTCAATACACGGCGACACGGCAAAATTTGACGCACTTTTCCAACAACGACCTTGATGACCTTGAACGCCTGAGCTTGCAAACCTTCCTCGACAGCCAGCCGCAAGCCCGCAAAGCCTTGGCGAACACCGTCACCTACATGAATTTTGACGACCATGACATTACCGATGACTGGAATCTCAATCGCAGTTGGTACGACAAACTGAGTAGCAGTGACAATGGCACACGCGTCATTTCCAATGGGCTGGCGGCGTATTGGGCATTCCAAGGCTGGGGCAACAACCCCGATAACTATAATGAGCGCTTTATCCGCGTCATTAAAGATCATCTGGATGACCCCACTGATCGGCGTAAATGCGCTGAATTCGATTTTCGCCTGTGGAAATTCCGCCGCTGGAGCTTTGTATTACCCACCACACCGCCGATTTTTGTGATGGATTCACGCACGCAACGCGATTTCGGCAGCAATAACCAACCGCCGCAATTGATGGATCGTTACGCACTGGATGCCATGCGCGGCGAATGGCTGGACATTGCCAATCAGCAGCAAACCCCGATTTTCATCACGGGAACACCCGTATTCGGCTTTTCTTCCATCGAATGGCTGCAAGATGTGCTGTACCGCATCGGCGTATTACTGGGCGGTTTCACCGGTCTATTCAGTGCCAGCGGCATGGACGTGGAAAGCTGGGTAGCGAATCGGCGCGGCTTTGCGTTTTTCCTCGACACCTTGCTGATGCGCATGAAGTTGCGCAACGTCACGTTTCTGTCAGGCGATGTGCATTACAGCTTCGCCAACCGTGCCAATTACAGCAACCGCAGCAATTTGCATGAACCGCCATCAGACACCAACAACTGGTGTTATTCCCCGACTCTGCACTGCTTGCAACTCACCAGCAGTGCGATGCGCAATACGCCCAAATCAGGGCGCTGGCTAGAAACGTTCCTCGCCAATTGGACGGTAAAAGTGCGTCTCGGTGCGTGCAGCCCTGAAACCTTGCCGTGGTGGGAACGGGTGTTTTTCTGGCGCTTTTTCCGCTACAACACTTGGGCGGTGGAAGTGAATGGCATTGCGGGACAAACCGACCAACCACCACCGCTTAAACCGTGGTGGAAGATCTTCCTGTTCTGGCGCATCATCAAAATCGAAAATTGGCGCATCAGCTTGCAGATGGATTTGAACTGGATCACCAGCCGCCCCAATGTGGCTCTAGTGTATTTGCAGAAAGGCGCAGTGGTGAAACAAGTCTTGCTGTCGGGCGATGCACGGGAAAACAATCTGACGTACCTCATGCCTGTAACAAACCAACCGTCACCAGAATCGGCGGCTTCATCGTAAGACACACACACGGGTTAGCATTCACCGCTACGATTTTTTTGTGGTTAACACGTCCCTCTACACAAATAAATGAGTAATACCGATGACTAACGCTATCCAGAACAAACCGACCTGCATTGGGTCACAAGACATCCAACGGCTTGCCCAACAAGGGCAAACTCGCGCTTTAAATGCGCGGGGTAATACGGCGAATGTAGGTGAAAAGACTGAGAAAAATCTCGGTAATTTGCTGTCAAATTGTGCCACTTCCATCGTAGCAGGCGGCAAACCTGCCAAACAACCGCCAACAACCAAACCGCCCGTCATCGCTGGGGGCAAACCTGCCACACCGCCGCCCACAACTAAACCGCCGATTATTGCAGGTGGTATGCCTGCCCCTACCAAACCGCTCGAACCACCCGTCGTTGCAGGCGGTATCACGGTTCAACCCGCACCGTTAGCCACTTGCTGAGAGCTGCACCATGTCCACTGAAATGAAGACACTCTGCCCCAGCGCCAACCATAAAGAAGTCGATGCTGTATTATTCGCGGTTGTTGGGGGAACGCCAGAACGCCCTGACGTGGCTTATTTGGATCAAACCCAGCCGATCACGGATGAAATCTTGCAATTGGCGGGCGAAGTAGACCCGACCGAAGTGTTTCGGTTTGCCGCGCCTTGCGCCACGACAGGGTGTCAACATTTCAATGGCGAGCAATCTTCCTGCCAATTAGCCGCCAAGGTCGTCACGCTTGTGCCGATGGCGGTGGCTAAACTCGCGCCTTGTGCGATTCGTAGTACTTGCCGCTGGTGGCAACAGGAAGGTGTCGCGGGTTGCCAACGTTGCCCGCAAGTGGTGACATTAAATTACGCCCCCAGCGAAGCCATGCGTACTGCCGCGACCGAGCACCTTAGCCCTTAAATGACCGGCGTTTTCGCTGGTTCGCCTACGACTTCACGTACCAGCTTGGGCACGAGAAAACCGGGAAGGCATTGGCGAACGACGGCGAGCAAACGCACAGCTTCAGCGTCGGGTACTTCAAAATGCGCCGCGCCTGCGACACGATCTAGCACATGCAGGTAATACGGTAAGACACGCTGGGCAAATAAATTTTCGCTCAGCTCGACCTGTGCCTGCACACTGTCGTTCACACCGCGCAATAGCACTGCCTGATTCAGCAACGTTACGCCTGCTGCATAGAGCGCGGCTAACGCTTGCCGCACATCCGCCGCCGCCAATTCTTGCGCGTGATTGGCATGGATCACCATGACCACTTGCTGTGGAATGGCTGCGATTACCTGCAAAAATCCCGCATCAATCCGCGACGGCAACACGATAGGCAAACGTGAATGAAACCGCACCCGCGTTACATGAGGAATCTCTGCTAATTGCCCGAAAAACAGCGCTAGACGTTCATCGGAAAGCGTTAGTGGATCGCCACCGCTCAAAATCACTTCGCGCACATCGGGATTAGCACGGATATACGCCAACGCGCCTTCCCATTCGCCCTTCACCGGATTCGAGTCGCTGTACGGAAAATGCCGCCGAAAGCAGTAACGGCAATGCACCGCACACGCGCCCGTCGTTACCAGCAACACCCGCCCGTGATACTTGTGCAATACGCCCTCTGCCACCAACGCGTGCTGATCGCCGACGGGATCGTAGTTGAAGCCTTCCACTACTTGCAACTCGTCATCCAACGGCAAGACTTGGCGTAACAACGGGTCGTACCAATCGCCGTGCTTCATACGAGCGATATAGCTGTGAGGAACTAGCAGGCGAAACTGGCGAGCAGCGTCCGTGCTCACACCTCTCCCTTCCAGCCCCAACGCCTGCATCAGCACCAGCGGATCACGCACTGCACCTGCTAGTTCACGCTGCCAAACGGCTATCGGTGTTTGTTTAGAAAGCAACATAAGGAATATCCGAATGGTTGAAATCATCACCTTTGAACAACAACGGCTCACCCGCGTACTTCGCCAGTGCATACGAACAGCAATCGCCGATATTCAACGCGGCACGATGCCTCCCCTTCCCAAATTGCCGCCAACCTTCGCGGACAAGCTGCGTCTGTTCGGCATTCATGTCCACAATTTCAACCTGCAAGCGGTACAGCAGCAAATCCAGCTCACGCCCGCCAGCTTCGCCTTTGCGACTTTCAATCACGATGCTGCATTCCAGCAAGGAAAAGGCACTCATCAAACGTTTGGGGTCATCGAGGATAGCTCTGGAGATAGCTTCGGCTTCTGGTTCACCCAATAAAATGGCGATAATGGCAGAGGTATCAATTACCACAAGGTATTTACCCCGTGTTCGTCATAACCGAGGATTTCATCGGGGCTACGGGTATCAAGATTAGGCAAAGCACTGCAACGCCGAGAGATCGCCATAATCTCATCCAGCTTGCTGTTCACCCTGCGGAAACGCCGCAGACGCTCCAATTTTTCTTCTAATGCCATAATGATAGCGGAAGTCATGTTATACCCCGTCAGTTGCGCGATTTCGCGAGCCAACTGTTCGGCGCGTTCGTTGCGAATGCTGAGTGCCATTTCACACCACCGTTGTATTGAATATAAAGGATTGTATATACAATACGGCATTATGTAACTTCATGCCAATTTCTACCTGATTTTTTATCTGGATTCCGGTTATCATAGCGGGCTATTTTACGTTTAGATGATTTTGGAGACGGACTAATGGCCACCTATGGTAGCAATGATTTAAGAGTTGGTGTGAAGATTATCCTCAATGGCGACCCTTACACTGTCGTGGAAAGCGATTTTGTCAAGCCCGGTAAAGGTCAAGCCTTCACCCGCGCCCGCGTCCGCAACCTCAAAACCGGACGTACTATCGAACAAACTTTCAAATCCACAGAAACCCACGAAGGTGCTGACGTGGAAGACCGCGATATGGAATACCTCTATACCGACGGCGAAAACTGGACATTCATGGACAGTGCCACTTTTGAACAGCTCGAAGCGGGTGCAACCGCGATGGCTGATACTGTCAAATGGCTGAAAGGCAATGAAAAGTGCATCGTCACCCTGTGGAACGGCGTACCGCTCCAAGTGACTGCACCCAACTTTGCCGAACTGAAAATCACCCAAACCGACCCAGGTGTACGCGGTGATACGGCTACTGGCGGCACAAAACCGGCTACATTGGAAACTGGCGCTGTCGTCAAAGTCCCGCTTTACATGGAAGAAGGCGAAATCCTCAAAATCGACACCCGCACTGGCGAATACGTTTCCCGCGTCAAAGCGTGAATCTAACCGCCTTGCACGAACGCGCATCCCTGAACCATCAGGTGCGCGTTTTTTTTGCCGAGCGCGATGTGCTGGAAGTCGAAACCCCGGCACTCTCGCAAGCGGGCAATACCGACCCGTTCATTGACAGCTTCAGCGTCAATACGCCGCACGGCTTGCGTTATTTGCACACCTCGCCGGAATACCCGATGAAACGTTTGCTGGTGGCAGGTGCAGGCGACATTTACCAACTCTGCAAAGTATGGCGACGCGATGAAAGCGGCACGCGCCATAACCCCGAATTCAGCTTGCTGGAATGGTATCGCCTCGGCTTTAGCTGGCAGCAACTGATGCAGGAAGTCGCGGAACTGTTGCACACGCTGATTCCGCACTTAGCCAAGCCGCCGCGTTTTTGTAGCTATCGCGAATTGTTCCTTGAAACGCTGCGACTTGATCCCCATCTTGCAACAGAAGCGGAACTGTCCGCCTGCGCCCGTGCGCACGGGATCAACCTAAGCGGCGTCATGCCCGCGCAAAGTTGGCGGGACTTGCTGTTAACCCATTGCATTGAACCGCATTTCCCAACTGACCAATTAACCTTCGTTTACCACTACCCTGCCAGTCAAAGCGCATTAGCGAAGGTTACAAACGTTGATGGGCAAACAGCAGCAGAACGTTTCGAGGTGTATCTTGGTGCGTTGGAACTCGGCAATGGCTATCAGGAACAGACCGATTCTGCGCAGAATCGGTTGATTCTGGTACAAGATGCCCAAACACGTGGCGACGACATCCCCGTGGATGAACGGTTTCTTGCGGCGCTCGAACAAGGCTTGCCAGAATGCGCAGGCGTGGCATTGGGGGTCGACCGTATCCTGATGTGTCGAATGCAAGTGAATGACCTGAAACAAGTTATCGCTTTTCCGTGGGAGGTGGCATAATAGCCACCGAAAATAACATTCAAGGAGATTGAACGTGGACTTTCTGATATCTAACGCTCATGCTGAAGGTGCTGCCGCACCAGCGGGTGGTGGCATTGAAATGATTTTGATGATGGCGGTTTTTTTCGCCATTATGTATTTCATGATTATTCGTCCTCAGCAAAAACGTGCTAAAGAGCACAAGCAAATGCTGGACGCGTTGAGTAAAGGTGATGAAATCGTCACCGGCGGTGGTGTACTCGGCAAAGTCGCAAGCATCAACGAAAACTTTGTCGAACTGACCATTGCTGATAACGTCGTCATCAAAGTACAAAAACAAGCGATTACTTCTGTCCTGCCTAAAGGCACGATGAAAGGCGCTTAAAAAGGTGAGTGAGGGGTCAGCCCCCTCACACCCAACCCACACGGAATCCTATAACAATGAATCGCTATCCACTCTGGAAATACCTGATGATCGCCGCAACGTTGGTGATCGGGCTACTCTACTCTATTCCCAACTTCTTCCACCCTGACTATGCGGTGCAACTCGTCCCCAAAACAGCGCAAATCTTGCTTGACCCAGCGGCGATGCAGCAGTTTGACACCGTACTGAAAGCGCAAGGGCTAGCCGCAACCGCCAGCGAAAATGACGGTAAACTCAGCGTATTGCGCTTTAGTGACGACACCACCCAAGGCAAAGCCTATAAAGCGCTCAAAGAAGCGGTGGGTGAAAACTACGTGGTTTCTCTGAATTTGGCGGCAACGACACCGAGTTGGTTACGTGCCATCAATGCCAGCCCGATGACCTTGGGTCTCGACTTGCGCGGTGGGGTGCATTTCCTGATGGAAGTCGACATGAAAGCCGCCGTGGATAAGCAGCTCAATCGCTATGACGACGAATTTCGCGATTTGATGCGCAGCAAAAACATCAAATACCAAGGCATTGAACGCCAAGGCGACACCTTGCTGGTAAAATTCCCCGATGCGCCTAGCCGTGATGCTGCGGATCAGATCATGCGTGAGGAATACAGCACCGCCTTGCAATTCACGCCGGTAGTAGCTAGCACGAACATTCAAGTCAGCATTGCGCAGACAGAATTGCTCACCATTCAAAAATCAGCATTGCAACAAAACATCACCACCTTACGCCGCCGCATCAATACCCTCGGCGTAGCAGAACCCGTGATTCAACAGCAAGGCATGAACCGCATTGTGGTGCAGTTACCGGGCGTACAAGACACGGCTGAAGCCAAACGTGCCTTGGGTGCAACCTCTACGTTGGAATTCCGTTTGGTGGACATGGAAAATGACCCAACGGTAGCGAAACAATCCGGCAAAGTCCCGGCCAGCTCGCAACTGTATCAAAGCCGTGATGGACGCGATGTCCTCCTCAAACGCAAGGTTATGCTGACGGGTGAATTCATCGTCAATGCGATGTCAGGGCGTGACAATCAAAACGGTCAGCCGATTGTGAGCATTACCCTCAACAGCGCGGGCGCAAAACGTTTCAGCAAAGTCACCGGCGAAAATGTCAAAAAAGACATGGCGGTGGTGTTGATCAGCAATGTGTCAGAGACTCAGGAAATCGACGGCAAAACCGTGCTGAAAACCAACCAAGTGGAAGAAGTCATCAGCGTTGCCACCATTCAAGAACAATTGAGCAAAAACTTCCAAATCAGCGGCTTAGATTCTCCGCAAGAAGCGCATGAATTGGCGATGGGTCTGCGTGATGGTGCATTAGCCGCACCGGTTTACATCGTGGAAGAACGCACTGTTGGCCCTAGCATGGGTCAGGAAAATATCGAAAAAGGCTTTAACTCCAACTTCTGGGGATTTGTCGCGGTCGTCGCTTTCATGCTCGTGTATTACCGCATGTTTGGGGTTATTTCCAGCCTCGCGTTGGCCGTCAATGGCTTATTCCTGTTTGCGTTATTATCCATTATTGGTGCAACCCTCACTTTGCCGGGTTTGGCGGGTATCGCCTTGACATTGGGTATGGCGATTGACGCAAACGTGCTGATTAACGAACGTATTCGTGAAGAATTACGCGCAGGCGCACCGCCACAACAAGCCATTTTCGCTGGGTATGACCGCGCGTGGGGCACTATTCTTGACTCCAACTTGACGACCTTGATCGCGGGTATCGCCCTGTTTATGCTGGGTTCTGGCCCAATCAAAGGTTTCGCGGTGGTGTTGTGCTTGGGTATTTTGACCTCCATGTTCAGTGCCGTTACCGTTTCCCGTGCGATGGTGAATCTCATGTACGGTTCTAAATCACGTCTAGAAAAGATCGCCATTTAAGGGGGCTGTATCATGTTAGAGTTTTTTCATTTCACTAAAAGCATACCGTTTATGCGGTATGGCAAAATCACTACCGCGACTTCACTGGCAACATTCTTGTTCTCGGTGTTTGCGCTGGCGTTTTATGGCTTGAATCTAGGCGTAGACTTTACGGGCGGTACGGTAATGGAGGTGCGTTACGCACAAGCCGCACCGTTAGACACCATCCGTGAAGCCATCAAAGCCACCGGCTACCATGAGGTTGCCGTGCAAAACTTCGGTTCGACGCAGGATGTACTGATCCGTTTGCCGTTGAAAGAAGGCGTGTCCAGCGCCCAAGTCAGCGAGCAAATCATGGGCGTGCTGAAAACCAGCACCCCTGATGTTGCCCTGAGCAAAGTCGATTTTGTCGGCGGGCAAGTCGGGCAAGAGCTGTATGAAAACGGCGGGCTGGCACTGATTCTGGTGGCAGCGGGTATTATTATTTACCTCGCCTTCCGATTCGAGTGGCGCTTTGCGGTTTCTGCAGCGATTGCAAACTTGCACGACATTGTGATTATTCTGGGGCTGTTTGCCTTCTTCCAATGGCAGTTTGATTTGACGGTATTGGCAGGTGTGTTGGCGGTATTGGGTTACTCGGTGAACGAATCGGTGGTCGTGTTTGACCGAATTCGGGAAAATATCCGTACCATGCGCGATGAAACCATTCCCGACATTATCGACAGTGCGATTACTACCACGATGTCGCGTACCATTATTACCCACTTAGCCACGCAAACGATGGTAACGTCCATGCTGTGGTTTGGTGGTGAAGCTCTGCATAACTTTGCCTTAGCACTCACTATCGGGATTATGTTTGGTATTTACTCATCGGTATTGGTGGCAGCGCCACTGCTGCTGCTGTTTGGCCTGAAACGCGAACACATGTTGCCGAAAGAGAGCGAAAAGATCGAAGGGATGAATGCCGACGGTTCTGTTGTATAAAGTAATTCCATCGCTGTATAGGTGAGACAACCACGTAAAAAATACCACCTTCCTTATTGGCAGGTGGTATTTCCACACAAATAAACCCTATTTATTTAAACAACACTAGAATATTCGGTATATTATTCCAGATAAACGAGCTAACGATCATTAGGCAGAGAATCTCCAGACTGGTAGTATGTTAAGTCTTAGCAACCACTCATGGATGGGGCAATACAATGGAAATATACCGTTTTAATTGTCGTACTGATGATAAAACCGCATGGAAATGTTCAGCCGACATTATCAATAAATCTTCTGACATCAAAAAAGAATACAAAACGTTCAATACGCCTGAATATACCGGCTTGCGAGACAAAATCGCTGAATACATTAGCAAAAATCAAGACAAGCTGCTCCCCGGCAACAATACCGTAGATATTCCAGCAAGCATTCTCGGTGATGCATTACAAAGCAAGGCAAAACAAGACAGCAACAAAAATAAACAGCCATTAAATACACAAGCTAATAAAAAAGCCGCCATCCAAGGAAAACACCCTATTCAGTACATGGGTACTGTTCAGAAACGCTACCCTGAAGAAGCGAGTGAGTTTACATCTGAACTGCTGTCATTCTGTAACAAACACCGCATTGAACCTAACACCCTAATGAAACTAATGGCTGTAGAAACAGGAGGGAAGTTTGATACCACAACACAAAATGAGGATGGGTACGCATTTGGTTTAATTCAATTTACACGACAGGCTGCAAATGACATAGGCGTTCCATGGGAAACGATCAAAAGTGCATCATTGGTTGAACAATTTCAATATGCTGAAAAATATCTAGAAAAACAGGCGCGCAACCAAGGTGTAAATCTCGCTGATCTGAATTTGGAAAACCTTTATCTATTAATATTGTATCCAAAAGGCATTAAGTCTCCACCAGATGCTGATGCCATTGTCATTCCTGCAACTGATGTAAGGAGCTACAACTCAAACATCTCAATAAATGAAAAAGATGGTGACAATGATGGTTTTATCGAACGGGGAGACATTAGAGCGAGAATTGCAAAATGGTAAAACCAACTATATATAAACAATACCTGATAATTATTTTCCTTGCTGCACTTTGGATATCCTCCCCCGTATTAGCGGACGATGGATACTATTATTCTTACCCCATAACTGCAAAGCCAAGCTCTCCAGATTGGTGGCAACGCGTTAATGGTGGCAAGCTGAAACCGCCCCCTATCACTGACATTGACGGTTTGATTGAGCCAGAACTGTTTGAAAAGCACTGGCAAGCCCTATGTTCTATATCAAATCAAAACACACCTGACTTCAATACAATTCCAAAAGGATATGCAGGGCAACTTATCTTGGTCGATGACCATTACCATGAAGCAGGTTACAAATGTTACCGTAACAAGGGTAAAGATGGATACAAGGTTATTTTGCAAAAAGAAAACAACGGATTTCGCTTTATAGCACCTATCGAATATATAACCGATACCGCAAAAATATTTCATACAGAAGAATACCACCTCGCCCTCTATGACTTTCTCGCAAGCGATGTGCGAACGGATGTCACACTTTACAAAGGTGCTTACGACAGCAGAATGGGGTTCTATGATTTTATTATTAAGACTGGAAACAAACTGTCGGGTATCGAATTTGATGAACTGGATTGGAAATACGTATTCTTTGACCTGACCCCAGATGAAATAGAAAGATGGTATGTGCGTCACAACACACGCGATACCTATCAATCATCAGACTCACACTCTCATAGCAAAGGCAGCACAATAAGCGATGGGACTCAGTACATATTTAGGGAAACAGGCGGACTAACGATCTTGTCCGACAAGGGAAAATTGAAAAATCTCCCCGTTTTGGTCACTTACCCGCACTGGAAAAAAGTCAGATTCATCCCTGCTTCTGATGACAATCAAAAAAACCTTTCTGATCTAACCGTCTTGATAGGCCAAAATCTCACTCGCATGAAAGGCGAAGAATCTGCTTGGGCAAGCCATTGGATAACTGGCGAAGGTATGTTGACCCTTGATAACGGGCAGCAAGTAAAAACCACTAACGCACAACGTCTGCAAACATGGCTAGAACGTTACTTACGTAAACAAGATGTCAGCCTCAAAAAGGTGCAGGAATATTTCTTTACGCAAGATATCTGGGTTTATCTATCGATGGATCATCAGTAAGTCAGCCAAGCGTATTCCTACCCCAAACGCACTTGCTGGTAATCATCGCTCTGCATTTCATTCAAGCGGCTCAACGCCCGCTGAAACTCGAAACGTAGCCGATGCCCCTGATACAGGTTTTCCAGCGCAATCGTCGTCGAGAAAATGAACTGCACATTGCGATCATACAATTCGTCGATCAAGTTGAGGAAACGGCGTGCTGCCGATTCATGCTCTTCAGTCAACACATGCAGCCCAGACAGCACAATGTAATCAAAGCGTTCCGCTAATTCGATATAGTCGCTGGTAGAACGCGCTGTTTCGCACAAGGTCTGAAAATCAAACCACACAATATTCTCAGCCACGCGATGAGTTGGCAAAATGCGCCCTTGCACTTCAATGTCATGCCCGATCACCACCCTGCCCGTTGCCAGCTCCGCGAAACACTTTTCCAACTCGTGTTCCACCAGCACTGCGTCATCGTCTTCCAGAAAACTGTCATGACTGACGTGTTTCAACATGCGGTAATCAATGTGGTTATCCAGCTCCACAACGTGCGTGTGCTTTTTCAGCAACGCAATCGCAGGCAAGAAACGTTCACGTTGCAAACCGTTCAAATACAAATCATCCGGTGGACGGTTCGAGGTCGTCACTACCGTAATACCGTGCTTGCACATCGCATCCAACAAGCCGTGTAGCAACATGGCATCGACAATATCCATCACATGAAATTCGTCAATGCATAGCAAACGTACTTCCTGTGCCAATTGCGCCGCCATCGCTTCCAACGGGTTACGATGGTGTGCAAGTTTTTTCAGCTCTTCATGGATGAAAAACATAAAATGGTGATAATGCATCCGGCGCTTTTCCGCCAGTGGCAGACGGGCATAGAACATATCCATCAACCACGTCTTACCGCGTCCGACGCCGCCCCATAGGTAAGCGCCGCGCACCGGCTCAATCACAGCAGAAACGTTATGCTTCTTGGAAAACATCGCCAACAACCCACGCGAGCGCGACATAGGCGCTTGCTCCACAGGTCTGAGCAAGCCATTCCAGACTTCCTGCAATACCTTGATACCTTCGAGTTGAGCAGGATCTTGCTGGATCGCACCCTCCTTGATGGCATCGTGATAATGCTTCAGTAATGGCATAACGCTTCCTTCTTTCATGACACAATAATTCCTAAGGCATTATTAACCAATTCTTGTTGCTGTGCAGCATGAACTTTTGAACTACCGACCGCTGGCGATGCCGATGCCGGACGGCTGGAAACATCCAAACGTGCCAAACCACCCAACACAGTGCGCAATGACGGCTGAATGCTCAACCATGCACCTTGATTCAACGGCTCTTCCTGACACCAGACATTCACGTCGATGTTTGGATAACTATCCAGCAACGCATTCATATCCGCTTCGGGGAAGGGATACAACTGTTCGATACGCACAATGGCAACGTGATCCAAACCGGATTTACGACGCTGTTCCAACAAATCGTAATAGACCTTGCCGCTGCACATGACCAAACGCGTGACGTTGAGTGGATCAAGTGCATCCATTTCGTCGATGACATTTTGGAAGCCACGCTCTGTCAGGTCTGCCATATTGTTCACCGCCAACGGGTGGCGTAACAGACTTTTCGGGGTCATCACAATCAGTGGAGTACGGTAATCACGCACCATTTGGCGACGCAACATATGGAAGGCTTGCGCGGGCGTACTCGGCACACACACCTGCATATTATCTTGAGCGCACAATTGCAAATAACGTTCCAAACGTGCCGAGGAGTGTTCTGGTCCTTGACCTTCAAAACCGTGTGGCAGCAACATAACTAAGCCGCACAGCAAACCCCATTTTTGTTCGCCAGAACTGATGAACTGGTCGATAACCACTTGCGCACAGTTAGCGAAGTCACCGAATTGCGCTTCCCAAATGGTCAGGGTATTCGCTTCAGTGGTAGCGTAGCCGTATTCAAAGCCCAGTACCGCTTCTTCTGACAACAACGAGTCAATGACCACGAAAGGTTCTTGCTCAGGGGTCAAATGCTGCAAAGGTATATAGGTTTCGCCCGTTTCTTGCTCATGGAAAACCGCATGGCGGTGGAAAAACGTACCACGACCACAGTCTTCACCGGATAAACGAATCGGGAAACCGGCTTCGATCAAGCTGGCATAAGCCAGATTTTCGCAGAAGCCCCAGTCCATTGCCTGTTCGCCAGCCGCCATTTTCTTACGGTCAGCAACAATACGGGCGACACGCGAATTCAGCTTAAAGCCTTCGGGTGCAATAGTGAGTTTTTCACCCAGCTCACGCACTTTCGCAGCCGTAATGGTGGTATCCGCAGGCATATCCCACTGACCACCCACAAACTTCTTCCAGTTCACTGGATGCTGGTTTTGTACTTCGCCTTTTTCCAGCAAGTAGGGCACAGTTGGTGCGCCTTCGGTCAATTGCTGGCGACAACGTTGCACGCGTTCTTGTGCGTCTTCCGCCGTAATAACACCCTCAACGGTCAATTGCTGAGCGTAACGCTCACGCGTACTCGCCATTGCGCGGATTTTGCGGTACATCACTGGCTGCGTTGCGGATGGCTCATCCGCTTCGTTATGACCGTGGCGGCGGTAGCACACCAAGTCAATCACCACATCTTTCTTGAAGGTAGCACGATAATCCATCGCGATTTGCGTGATCAGCAACACCGCCTCAGGGTCATCACCGTTAACGTGGAAGACAGGTGAATCCACCATTTTAGCAATGTCGGTACAATAGAAAGTGGAACGCGCATCCGCTGCTGCACTGGTGGTAAAGCCGACTTGGTTATTGATCACGATATGGATCGTACCTGCTGTGCGATAACCACGGGTATCTGCCATTTGCAGCATTTCCATGTTCACACCTTGCCCTGCGAAAGCAGCATCACCGTGCAACACCACTGGCACAATTTTGTTATCGCTGTCTTCAGTCCAACGGTCTTGCCGAGCGCGAACCGCTCCTTCCACTACTGGTCCCACTATTTCCAAATGCGACGGATTGAACGCCATCGCTACGTGCACCGCACCACCCGGTGTCATCATGTCAGACGCGTAACCCATGTGGTATTTCACGTCGCCCGTGCGACCGCTGAACGCATATTTGCCTTCAAACTCGCCGAACAACAAACCAGGGGCTTTACCTAAGACGTTAACCAGCACGTTCAAACGTCCACGGTGCGCCATGCCGATTACCATTTCTTGCGCACCCAACTTACCGGCGTGTTGAATCAAGGCATTGAGCATGGGGATTAAGCTTTCGCCGCCTTCCAATGAAAAACGTTTTTGCCCAACGTAATTGGTATGCAAATAACGCTCTAAACCTTCCGCTGCGGTAAGGCGATCCAAAATTTCGAGTTTTTGATCGGCGCTGTAAGCGGCTTTGGAACGTACTGTTTCCAGACGTTGCTGAATCCAACGCTTTTGTTCGGTGCTGGTGGTGTGCATGTATTGCACGCCAACATGCCCACAATACGTCTGTTCCAATTGCGCCACGATGTCCCGCAAGGTCATCTGATCCGGTGCACACAATGAACCTGTGTTAAAGGTAGTGTTCAGATCAGCTTCGCTGAGGGAATGGTAAGCCAGCGTCAACTCTTTAACGAAAGCCGGGGCATTTTCATCCAGTGGATTCGTTTTTGCGTGGAAGTGTCCTTGGAAACGGTAAGCATTGATAAGCTGTAACACTTTTACTTGCTTGCGTTCATGTTCCAGATCAGCGCCGCTATTGGCAGCAGGTGCAGCATAGGCTTGTGGCTTAGCTGCATACGCACGGAAATAGTCTTTCACTAAGGAATGGCGGGTATCGCGATCGTGTCCATTGACTTGTGGCAGTGCATCAAAATAGTGCTGCCAACTCGTCGGGATTGCCGTGGGATCTTGCAAATAGCGTTCGTACATTTCTTCTAGGTACAGGACGCTGTTACCGTCTAATTGTGTATCCGCATTCCAAGCCATAGCCTGCCCGTCTCCTTTGTTCATGTTTCCAACCTACATTGATGGTAAATATCAAACATTTGTGACTTGACGCGGTGCAGCAAATTAGTGCATTGTCGACACATTGGTATGCAGATGTGCATTGCTACCCCGTTTTTCAGGTCAAACACTGTCATTTCTTGGTTATAGTGTCGACATTATAGCTTTAAAGTGTCAACAATGTCAGGATGTTTTTCTTGAAAAAACGCTGTTTCGCGGTATTATTGTCAACACAATAGACAAGATGTCGACAAAACGAGGTAGCACCATGGCTTTTCTGACTGCTTGCAAATTGCAAGATCCGGTAACGATTGCAGACAAATTATTCCTTGATCTTCGACGTGCCATTCTGGAGGGTGAGATCCCCGCTGGAAAGAAAATTAGTGAGCCAGAACTGGCAGCTTCCTACGGGGTGAGTCGCGGCTCATTGCGTGAAGCCATTGGCAAGCTGGAAAACTGCAACTTGGTGACACGCAAGCCCAATATTGGTGCACGCATCATCGGATTTTCCACAGAATAACTGATGGAAATTTATCAAATCCGCGAAGCCACCGAAGGTATGGCTGCACGGTTAGCTGCTGAGAACATGACAGAAGAGGAATTGGAGCGTTTGCGCAAGATTTTAGCACGCCACCAAGCCGAAATTGCTCAACATCAGGACTACTCCCAGCAAGATGTTGACCTCGATTTCCACTTCTCCATTATTCAAGGCAGCAAAAACAGACGCCTGATTCGCATGTTGTGTCAGGACTTGTACGACCTCGTGCGGTTTTACCGCTTCCGTCTCAAGTCCGGCTTCAACCGCAGCGAGCAGGCGTTTCAGGAACACAACCTGATTGTGTCCGCCATTGAGCGGCGCGATGGGGAAATGGCGGAAACGCTGATGCGCCATCACATCCGTGCCTCGCGGGATTATGCCCGCAAGATGCTGGAAGAGATGCCGCAAGCGGAAAGCTGACCGCAAACACGACTTTCTATCAACGGGGATTATTCATGAAGACCGCGAACAAACGACCGCTTTCACCCCACTTGCAGGTGTATAAGCCACAACTCACCTCGGTGCTGTCTATTCTTCACCGCGCAACGGGTGCTGCTTTAGCTGTGGGCACACTGCTAGTGACGTATTGGCTCACCAGTATAGCTGGGGGTGAAGAATCTTTTAACAGTGCCAATGCCATCCTCGGTTCGTGGTTTGGCAGGTTGGTATTGTTCTTCTGGTCTTGGGCATTGTTTTACCACTTAAGCAACGGCATTCGCCATTTGATGTGGGACAGCGGCTTTGGCTTAGATCTGCCCACCGTTTACAAGAGCGGTAAAATTATGGTGGGCGCATCCTTGGCGCTAACGATTCTGCTTTGGCTTGTCGCCTAAACCCTGTTGAGGAATTGCTACAATGAGTTTATTGACACCTTTTAAACGTGCCAGCGGCTTAGGAACGACCAGTGATGGCGTTAAACACTGGTGGATGCAGCGCGTGACAGCGGTTGCATTAATTCCACTGACCTTGTGGGTCGTGTTTGCCGTTGCAGCTCACTCAGGCGACGATTACGCCACTGTTGCAGCATGGTTTGCCACACCGTTTACCACCACGATGCTGACCTTGTTCGTATTCACCGCATTCCTGCACGCCATGCAGGGGTTGACCGTGGTTATCGAAGATTACATCCATCATGAAGGCTATAAAATAGCTGCCATGATCGGCATGAAATTGATGTTGGTGTTGCTGGGGACTAGCAGCGTCTTAAGTATTTTACGGGTCGCTTTCGCGGGCTAATGACAGAGGTTGATCACACAATGACTGAATACAAAATTGAACATCACACCTACGATGTTGTGGTCGTAGGTGCGGGCGGTGCAGGCTTGCGTGCTACGTTCGGGATGGCGGTAAAAGGCTTGTCTACCGCCTGTATTACCAAAGTTTTCCCTACCCGTAGCCATACCGTGGCAGCACAGGGCGGCATGTCCGCAGCCCTCGGCAACATGGGACCCGATAAATGGCAATGGCACATGTACGACACCGTAAAAGGCTCGGACTGGTTGGGTGACCAAGATGCGATTGAATACATGTGTCGCGAAGCGGGCCCGGCGGTGATCGAACTGGAACATCAAGGTGTGCCGTTCTCCCGTACTGAAGAAGGGCGTATTTATCAACGTCCTTTCGGTGGTATGACCACCGATTTCGGCAAAGGCATTGCACACCGTACTTGTGCAGCGGCTGACCGCACGGGTCACGCGATTTTGCACACGCTGTATCAGCAATCCTTGCGTCACGATGCGGTGTTCTTCATTGAACATTTCGCGACTGACTTGATTATGGATGAGGAAGGCGTATGCCGTGGCGTACTCGCTTGGGATTTGGCTAACGGCATTCTGCGCATTTTCCGGGCGCAAAAAGTCGTACTGGCAACTGGCGGTTACGGACGCGCCTACTTCTCAGCCACCTCTGCACATACGTGTACCGGTGACGGTAACGGCATGGTGACTCGTGCGGGCTTGCCATTGCAAGACATGGAGTTCACCCAGTTCCACCCAACCGGCATCTACGGCTCTGGCTGTTTGATCACCGAAGGGGTGCGCGGCGAAGGCGGCTACCTGACCAACTCCAAAGGTGAACGCTTCATGGAACGTTACGCACCGAATGCCAAAGACTTGGCTTCGCGTGACGTGGTAAGCCGTGCCATGACTATCGAAATCAACGAAGGGCGCGGCGTAGGTAAAGACAACGACCATATCCATCTGCATTTAGAGCATTTGGGTGCAGAAGTCATTCACGAACGTCTGCCGGGTATCGCCGAAAGTGCGCGTATTTTCGCAGGCGTGGATGTCTCAAAAGAACCTATCCCCGTATTGCCAACCGTGCATTACAACATGGGCGGTATTCCCACCAACTATCACGGCGAAGTCGTTACCCTGAAAGACGGCGAACCCGATACCGTTGTACCGGGTTTAATGGCTATCGGTGAATGTGCCTGCGTATCCGTGCACGGTGCAAACCGCTTGGGTTCAAACTCCTTGCTGGACATCGTGGTCTTCGGGCGTGCCGCTGCAAACCGTTGCGCCGAAACCCTGACAGCAGGTGCAACTCAGCACGAACTGCCTGAGGCGGGCGTGCAAAAAGCCTTGGATCGTTTCAAACGCATCCACAACGCTAACGGCAGCAAGAGCACCGCGCAAATCCGTGATGAAATGCAACGCACCATGCAGAAACACGCAGCGGTCTTCCGTACCGGCGAGTCCATGAAAGAAGGCGTGGCGAAAATGAATGAGATTTACGCCAGCTTCAACGATGTAGCGGTCAAAGACCGTGGCTTGGTGTGGAACTCTGACCTGATGGAAACCTTCGAGCTGGCTAACTTATTGGATTGTGCGCAAACCTCCATTAACTGCGCCTTGAATCGTGAAGAAAGCCGTGGCGCACACGCCCGTGAAGACTTCCCCGATCGCCACGATGACGAGTGGATGAAGCACACCATTGCATGGCTTGATGAATCCGGCAAAGTCTCCATCGACTACCGCCCCGTCCACACTTACACGTTGACGGATGAAATTGAATACATTGAACCGAAGAAACGGGTCTACTAAGGAGCATTGTCATGGCTGAATTTACCTTACCTGCCAACTCGGTTGTTAAGAGTGGCAAAACATGGCCTGCTCCAACTGGTGCAACCCGTGTAAAAAACTTCCGTATTTACCGTTACGATCCCAGCACCGGTGAAAATCCACGTTGGGATACGTACCAAATCGACCTCGACCAATGCGGGCCGATGGTGTTGGATGCGTTGCTGAAGATCAAAAATGAGATTGATCCGTCCTTGACCTTCCGTCGCTCCTGCCGCGAAGGGATTTGCGGTTCTTGCTCTATGAACATCGGCGGCACGAATACGCTGGCGTGCATCAAGGCGATTGACGCATTTGAGGGCGACCTGCAAATCAGCCCCCTGCCACACATGGAAGTGGTGAAAGACCTTGTGCCAGACTTGACGCATTTCTATGCACAATACGCGTCGATCAAACCGTGGATGCAGACCCAAACCCCTGCGCCACCCGACCGTGAACGCCTGCAATCCCCTGAAGACCGTAAGAAATTGGATGGTTTGTATGAGTGTATTCTGTGCGCAAGCTGCTCCACGTCTTGCCCTAGCTACTGGTGGAACAGTGACCGCTATTTAGGGCCTGCGGTACTGTTGCAAGCAAATCGTTGGGTCGTGGATAGCCGTGATGAAGCCACTGGCGAACGTCTGGACAATCTGGAAGATCCATTCCGCTTGTACCGTTGCCATACCATCATGAACTGTACCAATACGTGTCCGAAAGGCTTGAATCCTGCCAAAGCCATTGCCGAACTCAAGCAAAAAATGATCGAACGGAGATAATATCCCCCCATCCCCAGCCCTTCCCCCGCAAGGGGTGAAGGGAGCGGACGATAACAACAGGACATACTGCATCATGAGTGAACTTTCCCGTCTAAAAATGCGCTGTAGGCGCGGCTTGAAAGAACTGGATGTCATCTTTCAGCATTATCTAGAATGCCACTACGCCACTGCTAGCCCCGCAGAAATTCAGCAATTGGATGAGCTACTCACCCTACAAGACCCGATAATCTGGGATATGTTGCTGGACATGACCCCCATCCCCGTCCCTTACACAGGCCTGATTGCCAAGCTCAGAGTCGTCAATGACTGAACAGCATCAGGCAGAAAGAATGGTGCGCCTACGCTGGGCTTGTCGGCGTACTTTGCAAGTATTGGATAGTCCACTTGGTGAATTCTTGCGAGATTGCTTTCAGGATTTGACGATGGGCGAACAATTTGCGTTTGAACGCTTATTAAAATCCAAAGATCAGGAGATTCTCGACTGGTTAATTGGCAATCGCCAACCCAGAGACACCGGAATGTGCGCTATTATTGAGAAAATACGCCAACATCATGACCTGACCGCCGGAGAATAACCCATGCCTGAGTTACATGACCTTTCCCCTGCTGCCGCTTACGCGTTGCTGCAAACGAATCCAAACAGTGTTTTGATCGACATTCGCTCGTCGATGGAATACTTATTTGTGGGGCATCCGGTAGGGTCAGTACACATTGCGTGGATCGACGAACCCGATTGGTCTCCCAATCCGCATTTTGCTGCTGAAGTCGAGCAATTATTGACGGGGAAATTCAAAGGCTGTCAGCCACACACGGATATTAGCGTTATGCTCATTTGCCGCAGCGGGAAACGTTCACGCGACGCAGGCAATGCCTTGTTATCCGCAGGCTTTCAACAGATCATGCACGTTGATGAAGGCTTTGAAGGTGAACGTGACGACGACCATCATCGCAGCACCTTGGGTGGCTGGCGTTTTCACGGTTTGCCTTGGGAACAATGCTAATATAACCGACCTACTAATGGTCAGTGGCTTCCTACCATTCATGCTATTTTAACCCTATTGATTATCAGGTTGTAATTCACTGTATTGCATACTATAAAAAGTGTGTCCTGTGACTTAATCTGATAATGACTCAAGAAAAGGAGTTTCGACTGCATGAAAGCAAAATCATTAATCGTGCTATTGCTAGCCGGTATTTGGGGGGTAGGTAGCTGGTGGTGGTATACCTGCAAAGTCAAAGGCTTCTGTGGTGCGGATACGGCTGCACAAATGGCCAGTGGCGCGGCGGCTACGGCAGGAAAATCCGCTCAAGGCGATATTGACAGCGATGGTGATGGTATTCCTGATGCAAAAGAAGCGTCGATGGGCTTGGATGCCAATAAAGCCGACAGTGATGGCGATGGCATTTCCGATTTCATCGAATTGGCACGTGATCCACAAGATACCGATGGCGACGGTAAAATTGACGCTATTGATGACGATGATGACGGTGACGGTGTACTGACCTCTGCTGAAAATCCTGACCCTAATGGTGATGGCAATACGGATGACGCAGCGGATGCCAATGGCAATAAATTGGCTGATTACCTTGATGCAGGTGCAACTGGCGCAGGCAATGCTGACAAGCAAACCACCGATGCAAATAAAACCGTTGCCGACGACAAAGCTAAAGCTGACGCAGACAAAGCCACTGCCGACGCAAAGGCTAAAGCTGACGCAGACAAAGCCGCTGCCGACGCAAAAGCTAAAGCTGACGCAGACAAAGCCGCTGCTGATACCAAAGCCGACGCAGATAAAGCCGCTGCCGACGCAAAAGCTAAAGCTGACGCAGACAAAGCCGCTGCTGATACCAAAGCCGACGCAGATAAAGCCGCTGCCGACGCTGGCAAAGTCACGATGGAAACTGGCGCAGCAACTCAAGGTAGCGATATTGGCCCTGCAACCCTGCACTTCCCAACCGGTTCAGCCAATCCACAACTAGCAGCAGAAACCAAAGCCTACTTTGAAAAAGTTGCCAAGTTCTTAAAAGACAATAGTACGGCGAAAGTAACCATCGTTGGACATACGGATAACAAGGGTGATGCTGCTAAAAACAAAGCATTGGGTCTGAAACGTGCCGAAATGCTCCAAAAAACCCTCATTGGTCTCGGCGCACCGCAAGAGCGCGTCACTGCCTCCTCTGAAGGCCCTGACAAACCGATTGCAGACAACGGTACTGAAGAAGGTCGGACAAAAAATCGCCGTGTCGAAATCAATCCTGTAAAATAACCTGATTTGGAGTTGTCACCATGTTTAACGACATTACCAGCCGTCTCCCCGACATGACCAGCGCCAGTCTGGATGTCATTGTCATGCTAGCAGGCGCGTTTCTGCTGGGTTTTCTGTTCTGTTATTTCCGCAACCGCTCAAGCCACGGGGAGTAAGCCATGAAGCAAACAAGTGCTGACTACACCTTTGGCATTGCCAGTGTTGAGATCATCTTATTGCTCTTGGGCGCATTCTTGCTGGGCATGTTGTTATGCTGGTTGCTGCGCAAAATGGGGATTTGCTGCAAAACACGTAACCTAAACGTAGAACATCGACCCAGTTCAGCCAGCGTCTCATCCAACACGCAAGAAGGTGGACGTACCCCGCGTGAGTTTCCGGGGGCAGATCTTAAGACAGGTGGTTACACCGCCGACATCAACAGCCTCTTGCGTAACCGTGAGCCCGTGCCGCCACCCGTGCCTTCCACCCCCAGCCGTGCCGCGACTACCGTTGACCTATCAACTGGCGGAATCGCCACGACAGCCACTGGTTTCTCGCTGGCTGGCATGGCGGCTAGCGGGCATAAAGACGACTTGAAAAAGCTCGAAGGCATTGGTCCCAAACTGGAGCAAGTGCTCAACGCCGTCGGCATTCAAAACTTTGAACAGCTTGCTGGCATGACACCCGAACAAATCAAACCGATATTGGAAGCGGCTGGGAATCAATTCAGAATGCACGATCCCAAAAGCTGGCCTTACCAAGCTGAGCTGGCGCAAAAAGGTGAATGGGAACGCCTCAAGGAATACCAAAATTTGCTCATTAGCGGGCATGATTAACCGTTAGTTCCCCCTAAAAACCGGCAATTGTTGCCGGTTTTTGCTAGCAGGATGCTAGCCGCGCCCCACATGAATAAGGAATGACACTCATGGACACCGCCAATAACACCTATACCTTCGGCATGGCAACAGGCGAGATCGTCAGCCTGTTGCTGCTCACTTTTCTCGTAGGTATGTTGCTATGCTGGCTGCTTCGCCAAGCAGGGCTTTGCTGCAAAACTCGCAAAACATTCACACCATTACCGAACAGTAAATACCATACCCGTGACTTCGACATAAATACGACCAATGCCCATGCCAAACAGGCTGTGCCGGACGTGTATGTCCCCAAAGTTAAGATGCAACCCAGACTGGTGGAAATACCCGAAGAAATAACGCTACCGGCATGGATAGCAGCCATCGACCCGCACAAACCGATCATTGACCCACCCGATATGACATTGGCTACCGACACGGATCTGACGGTAGATACTGATTTTACGCTGGATACCGATCTGGATATGCCCATCGTGCAAGCATCCTCATGGTCGCTTCCAGCAGCTCCCACTAGCATCGAACTACCAGAAATTGATCCATTACTAGCTGCAATAGATCCACACAAACCCATCATCGACCCACCTGATATGGAATGGGAAACACCACTATCACTGGAAGCACTGACCATGCCAATTGAACCACCGAGTGCCGATCTCGACGAGCCACCGCACGATCCGCTACTGGCGGCAATTGATCCACACAAACCTATTATCGACCCACCTGATATGCCCGAAGCAACACCAACCACTGGTAATCTTTTGAATAGCTGGTTACACAAAGCCAAAGAAGGTGTCGAACACCTCACCGAAAAAGCGACACCCGCAACCAACGAATGGCTACACAAAGCCAAAGAAATCGGCAACGAAATCTCCGCCAAAAGCAGCTCACTCACGTCTGCTGAAACACTCGCCAAAGGTGGTTCTACCCTCGCCGCACTAGCCGCCAGTGCCAAGGAACTCACCGAAAAGCTCGCCAGCAATCTGTCGACCAAACACGATGATCTGCAAAAACTGGTCGGTATCGGTCCTACTTTTGCCTCGGTATTGCACCGTGCAGGCATCCACACCTATGAGCAGTTATCGGAAACATCTCCCCAAAAACTCCAAGCACTGCTGATTGTGGAAGACGAACAGTTCAGCAAACACGACACCTCAAGCTGGCCTAAGCAAGCAGCTCTCGCTGCTTACGGTGAGTGGGCACAACTCAAAGCATACCAAGACAGCCTGTCACCCTAATCCTTAAAAGCACTGCGCAGGTACTGCACCATCGACCAAACGGTCAGTACCGTCGCCACTGCCAATGCCACCATACCCCATTCCCGCAGCGGAAAAATCCCAAACAAATCTTGATTGTAGAGCAAGAAAATCAACGCAATGATTTGCGCGGTGGTTTTCAACTTGCCGATAAAAGCCACCGCTACTTTGGAACGATTGCCGGATTCCGCCATCCACTCGCGCAACGCTGAAATCACAATTTCGCGCCCAATAATAATCGCCGTTGCCAAGGTAATCCAAACATTGGTTTCGCGTTCCACCAGCAAAATCAACGCCACGGCAACGATCAACTTATCCGCAACGGGGTCAAGAAATGCGCCAAAGCGTGATTCTTGCTGCCACAACCGCGCCAGATAACCATCTGCCCAATCGGTCACGCCCGCAATCCCGAATAAGGTTGCCGCCGCCAACGGTGCCCAAGGTCGATCCAAATAAAACAGAAATACCAACAGCGGAATAAACGCAATTCGCAGCCACGTCAGCAACACCGGCAGGTTGAACACCATATCAACTCTCTTCCCCGTTAAAGAAATCATAAATTTTACGGGCGAGTGTCGCACTGATGCCGGACACTTTCGCCAACTCTTCTACACTGGCTCGCTCAATCGCTTTCAAGCCACCAAACTGTTGCAACAATACTTGCCGCCGCTTTGCACCCAAACCCTCGATTTGTTCCAACGGCGACTGGGTACGTGCTTTTTGACGACGCGCCCGATGCCCCGTAATCGCAAAGCGATGCGCCTCATCACGGATTTGCTGAATCAAATGCAACGCGGCGGAATGTTCCGGCAAGGCTAAACGCCCTGTACCCTGCTCAATAATCAAGGTTTCTAAGCCGGGCTTGCGTCCCTCGCCTTTCGCGACACCGACCACTTCCACGCCCGTAACGTGCAACTCGCGCAAGACATCCAACGCTTGCGCAACCTGACCTTTACCGCCGTCAATGAATAGAATATCAGGGAGTTTGCCTGCTTGCTCGACAGCATGACGAAATCGCCGAGTCAGCGCTTGATGCATGGCTGCGTAATCATCACCTAGCTGGATACCGTCGATATTATAACGGCGATATTCCGTTTTTACTGCGCCATTCAGATCAAATACTACACAAGATGCCACCGTTGCTTCACCCATTGTGTGGCTGATGTCGAAACATTCCATACGCGCAGGCAAACTGTCCCGCTGCAAGGCTTCCTGCAAGGCGAACAAGCGTTGCTGCATTCCCGCTCGTGACAAGACCTGCATTTGCAAGGCTTGTTCGGCATTGCGTTGCGCCAGTTCGACCCATTTGCTGCGTTCACCGCGTTGCGGCTGGCGAATCACCACTTTGCGACCTTGCTTGAGCGTGAGCATATCCGCCAACACATCGACATCATCGGGCATTTCCGACACCAGAATTTCGGCAGGTACGTCGTGATTCAAGTAATACTGTGCCAAAAACGCACTCAGAATAGTCGCCATGCTAACGTCGTCATCGGGCAAACTGGGGAAAAAATTGCGGTTGCCGAGATTATTGCCATTACGCACCGTGAATACCTGCACGCTAGCCAGCCCTGAACCGACGCAAAGCGCCACCACGTCGACATTGCCATTGCTACCGCTGACGTATTGCTGCTGGGAAATGTGCCGTAAACTCTCGATCAAATCACGGTATTCCGCTGCCTTCTCGAAATTCAGGGTTTGCGCGGCACTCTCCATTTTTTGCACCAAATCATCAATCACTTCTGGGGTGCGACCTTGCAAAAATTGCACGGCATGGCGAATGCTTTGGTCATACTCCGGCTTGTCGATCAGCCCCACGCACGGCGCACTGCACCGCTTAATCTGGTATTCCAAACACGGGCGCGACCGATTGGCGAAATAACTGTCTTCGCATTGCCGTGCTTTGAACAATTTTTTCATCAAGTGCATGGTTTGGCGTACCGCCCCGACGCTAGGGTAAGGGCCAAAATATTGCCCCGTTTGCTTGCGTGACCCTCGGTAAAATTCAATGCGGGGGTATTCGCCCGCTGTAATGTGGATGTAGGGATAGCCTTTACCGTCTTTCAGCAAAATATTGTAGCGTGGCGCGTGTTGCTTAATTAAGTTGCTTTCCAGCAACAAGGCTTCTGCCTCGGTATTAGTAATCGCAAGGGCGACGTTGCAGACTTGCTTAACCATCGCGAAAATGCGCGGATTGGTCAACGTGCCGCGAAAGTAGCTAGACAGGCGGTTTTTCAGGTCTTTAGCCTTACCGACGTAGAGGATTGTGCCGTCTTTCGCCAGCATACGGTACACGCCCGGCTTGTGCGGCACGGTCTTGAGAAAATCTTGGGGGTCGAAACGGGGCAAGTCGGTTTGCATAGTGGGTATTTTGCCACAGCGTGGGTGAAGTTGCGCGGCAAGAATTGTACGCGAATTTGCACCACTGCCCCGTGCCCACTACCATCAGAGTTTTCATCAATTAAGCCGCTCACTATGCCTGAATTTGATCTCAAAGCCATCGAAGATAAGCTGGTTGCTGCCCGCACCAAACTGATCCTCGACAAACCGTTTCTCGGTGCGCTGGTATTGCGGCTGCCGTTACACATTGCCAACCCCGCATGGTGTCCGACCACGGGGACAGATGCTCGCAAGTTCTACTACAACCCCGAATACGTGCAGGAATTACGCACCGACGAGGCGCAATTTGTGCTGGCACACGAAGCCTTGCATTGCGCCCTATCGCACTTCGCCCGCCGCGCCCACCGCGTCAAACACCGCTGGGATTTGGCGTGCGATTACGCCATCAACCCTATCCTGATCGCCGATGGGCTAAAACCGCCACCCGGCATGATCATGATGAAAGAATACGTCGGCATGAGCGCTGAGGAGATTTACCCGCTCCTCGATGATAACGACATGACTGAAACGCTGGACCAGCACCTTTACGACAAGGAAACCAACCCATCGGAAGGCAGCAGCGACACCAGCGAAAACCCGCTGGATAACCGCGACAAACAAGACAATCCCACCCATGCGGATGACACCTCCGAAGAATCCGATACGGATGCCGAACCAGACACCGACACCCCACCGCAACAACCTGCTGAACAAGATGCCAGTGAATCCGGGGAAGCCGAATCCCAACTGCAAGATGCCAGCGAAGGCGACGGCAAAACTCAACAACAATCCCCCAATGAACCCACCGAAGACGGCGAACCCCCACCACCACCGTTAAGCCAGCAAGAAGCCGAAGACCTCAGCGTACAATGGCAACAACGCCTTGCCGGAGCAGCACAACAAGCACAACAAGCCGGAAAACTCAGCGGCATCATGAAACGCTTGGTGGAAGAATTGCTGCAACCTCGCCTACCGTGGCGCACCTTGCTGGCGCACTACATGACGGCGATAGCACGCGATGATTACAGCTACGCCCGCCCTTCCTCCCGCCGTGGCGACCCCGCGATTTTCCCGACACTCAAAAGCTACCAAATCAATGCGGTGGTCGCGCTGGATGTGAGCGGCTCGGTGAATGACAAAGAATTGCAGAATTGTTTGTCGGAAATCAACGCCATCAAAGGGCAAGTTCGCGCTGCCGTCACGTTACTCGCGTGTGATTCCGAAGTAGTAGCAGGTTTTCCGCGCCGTTTTGAACCGTGGGAAGAAGCGACATTACCGCAAGCCATGCCCGGTGGTGGCTCGACCGATTTCCGCCCTGTGTTTGAATGGGTGCAAACCCAAGATCAGCAGCCGGATATTTTGGTGTATTTCACGGATGCGCAGGGGTATTTCCCCAAAGTGCAACCGAATTATCCGGTGATATGGCTGGTGAAAGGCAAGTCACCCGTGCCGTGGGGGACACGGGTGCAGTTGAATTAACGCTAAGATTGCACGCAATCAACACAACATTCGGGCGTGTTGTGGCGGAATGTTGCCATTATGTTGGTGGACTCACATGAATCATTAGTGAATTTGCGTCACTTTCCTTACTTAGGAGTGGTAAATTAGTAGCCATATAGATAGAATCAGCTAATTGCGAGAAAGCTGATTATATACGGGTGATGAAAGTTATGGGGGCTCAAGCTGTGTGGCAACGTGTTGTCTTAAGCGGATTATTGTCGGTTTTTCTGTTTATCAGCAGCGTAAGCGCGGGGTTTGCTGCTGAAAACTTCTCTAGTCATGCCTATGCACTCTATCCCACAGCGGCGGCACTGGAAAAAATTAGCCCTTTACACCGTATTTCCCTACAACAACTAACTGATCAAACCCGTATTAGCCAAGCCGTCACTACCTCACTTGCCGCAACTAACGTGATGCCGCTAGGTCATCGAGCCTTACTCAACCTCGACCTTGATTTCCTGCAAATTGCTAAAACGGCTGATCTGCTGACGGATGCCAAAGGCAAACCATTGTTGGTTACGGTAGGAGATGGCAGTAACTTACCTGATCACGGCATTTGGATGGACAAAGGGGTAACCGCCGTTGCAGCACGGGTTGGTGAGTTTTTTCCGGCAATATAAGCTTGCTGGCGGGGCAGCAGATTTCATCAGCTTAGATTATCAAGCGTTAGCCTTGAACGCCGATGACATTAAAGCGGCAGGAGAAGCTTCTGGGGATTTGGCAGCTTATTTACTGGCTATTCAAACCGATACACGCTTTGCCCCCATCCAAACACAATTAGGCTTTGCCGATTTAATCTCCATGTATGCGGGGGATACACAAGCCACCCAACGTCAGCAAACATGGAACGCGGTAATGAAAGCGCGGATGGCAGCATACTTAAACCAAGCCTTCTACACGCCTTTGCAAGCACAATTTAAAACGGCGCAAGTGGTGGCGCGTGATCAAGCCTATTATTCGGGCAGCGTAGCGATTCCCGGTGAAAACACCAAAGCCAGCGCGGCGATAGGCACAGGGCAGAGCAAAACCTTGAGTGGGCAGATGCCGAAGGCAGGGTTAGCAATCAATCAGACTACTTATACTGCCAGTGCCTTTAATGCTTTCCGCTATGAAATCAATCGTTTGCGAGGTTCTGCATTAGCTTCAACACGTCCGCTTTACCCTTATTTGACTAACAAAAACCAAGCAGCAGTGACAACGGGTTATACCGCGTTATTAACAAATTCTGACTTGTATCAGGAAATGCTTTTGCACGCAGGGCTGACCGGAGCACGGAAATTCGTGTATTTGAACAATACGAATTCGGCAGCGGATGATGCACTGGTTAATCAAGTATTCGGTGAGTTTGACCAACAGGTAGGCACAACCGCAGCGCTGACCCGCTTGGCTGATAATGGGGTCGATTGGGCACAACCTTTTGTGCTAACCCCAGCAACAACTGCCAATGGCAAAGTTTGGCGCTTTACCCCAAAGTTGGCGACTGGGGCGAATGTAGCGAGTGTCACGGAAAGTGATTATCCGGCTAAATTTGCTTTGGAGGGTGGCTTACACGTCACTGTACCCAGTGCGCGAGTGCAAACCGTTACAAAGGCAGTGTCCAACCAAGGGGTTTGGTTGCGTGAGGAAGCGTCAGCGGAATTACTGACTTGTCCAGCACCTGTGGCAGGACAATCTTGCGTGGCTTATTACAAAGGCACAGACACCAATACCCAACCAGCGCTGATACTGGAACAACCTATCAGTGTGGATGACAGCGGCAGCAATTCGCCGTTATTTGTAAAAAATTGGCTGTCGGGTGGGCCAGATGCAGGCATTGGGGCAGACGGATTTACGGCGCAATACCATGCTACGTTGAATGTTTTAGGTGGTGATTACCGTTTTACCTTAAAAGCGGATGATAGCGTGCGCGTGTGGATTGACAATGTACTGGTTCTGAATGGCAACACCACCGCAGCGACCGCTACCCGTACCTTGACAGCAGATTTGGCATTGACAGCAGGCGCACATACGGTACGCATGGAATACACCGACATCAATTCCAATGCCGCAGTGGATTTATCGTTCAAACGCATGGCGTGCAGCTTGTCCAGCGGCAAAATGTGCCTGACATTCGTCGATAAAACCAGCAAAACACTGATTGCGGATACCACCACCACGCAAACAACGAATGGCATCCAATTCGATTTCAGCAAGTTTACTTTTCCACAAGGAATCGACCTGTCCAGCGGCTTATTGATGCGTTGGGATGGCCTGTTTAACATCGCCAAGGCGGGAGATTATGCATTTGACATTCGCCACGGGCGCGGGGCACTGAAAATATGGGTAGACGATGTATTGCTCTATGAAAATACGGGTTCTGTCGCCAATAGCCTCAGCCAAGCACTAAAAAATCTCTCAGCGAATAATCACCGTATCCGTGTGGAACTGAAAGCAGTCACGGGCAGCTATCTGGACATCCGCTGGCTGGCGGCTTTGGGCAATTGTACCACAGTGCCACAAGGGACGTTTTGCGGGGAATTCTTTGACAACATGAAGCTGGAGGGTGTGGCAAAACGCTTCCAAGCAACCAATGCGATCAATTTTGATTGGGGCAGTGCCGCACCCATGAGTGGTGGTTTTCCGGCGGACAACTTCTCCGCGCGTTGGACGGGGGATTTTACCTTTGAAAACGGTAATTACACCTTCACCACCACCACGGATGATGGGGTAAGGGTGTGGCTGGATGATCGCTTGCTGATTGATTCTTGGAAAGATCAGTGGAACGGTGTCAATAAACAAGGTACGCCGATTAGCGCTGGAAAGCACCGCGTGAAAATGGAGTATTACGAGAAAACCAGCGGCGCCCTCGCGAAGCTGGATTGGGTAAAAGTGACGGATGGTTGCACCACGCTCCCAGACAACAAGTTCTGTGCAGAGTACTACGCCAACAACAGTTTGACCGATGGTCCTGTGAAGATTCGCGAAGATGCCAGCGTGGATTTTGCTTGGAAAAACACCTCCCCCATACCAGATATTGTCCCCGTGGATAAGTTTTCAGTGCGCTGGCAGGGCAATTTTAACTTTGTGGCGGATAAGTATCGCTTCATTGCCCAAGCAGATGACGGAATGCGTTTGTGGGTGGATGGCAATCTGGTCATCAACCAGTGGCAGACAAATGCCAATAGTGAGTATACCTATGACCTGCCGATGACCGCAGGTAAGCACCTCATCAAAGTGGAATATCACGAAGAATCTGGGGATGCGACCGCACGTCTCTCTTGGGCGCAAATGAAGGAATGCAATGGCATTCCAGTGGGTAGCTTTTGTGGAGCATTCTTTGATGGAGATGCCTTAGCAGGCACGGCAGTGCGCACTCAAACCACTCCAACACTGGATTTTGACTGGGGCGCTAACCGCCCAATGCAAGGCGTAAAATCTGATTTGTTTTCGGCACGTTGGTTAGGGGCATTTGATTTCAATGCGGGTTACTACCGTTTCACCGGCGAAGCAGATGATGGTGTCCGTGTCTGGATAGACGATGTGCTGGTGCTTGATCATTGGTCGATGGACTGGCAATGGCAAAGCAAGGTGCAATCCGTACCGTATGTGTCGAAAGGGCGACATACCGTCAAAGTGGAATACCGTGAAAGTTATGGCAGCGCCAAGATCAAATTGAGCTGGGCAGAAGTCGGCGGCTGTGCGGTCACGCCCGACAATGCGTTCTGCATGGAATTGTATAATAACCAAGATTTGAGCGGCTTCGCTCGACAAGTGTTAAAAACAGATGCAATAAACTTCGATTGGGCAGAGGGGCAGCCTGATCCGCTGGTGACAAAGGATGGTTTCTCGGCACGGTGGACAGGTAAATACCTCTTTGGTAACGGTAACTACCGCTTCGTTACCGATACCGACCAGGGGGTGCGTTTGTGGGTGGACGGCGTATTGGTTATCGACAAGTGGACGCAACAGAACAGTAAACAGCAGAAAGTCCTCAAATTGGCAGCCGGTTTACACACGCTGAAAATGGAGTATTTCGATTCATGGTCAGTAGCAAGAGCCAAGTTGAACTGGAGTAAGGTGCTTGAATGCAGTGCTACGCCGGAAAACCAATTCTGTGGCGAGTTCTACGCAACCCCTGATTTTAGCGGCGATGTCGCTGACGTGGTGTTGGCTGACCAGATTAATTTTGACTGGGTGGGTACAGCACCCAGCAGTTTCGTACCTAGTGACCGCTTCACAGTACGCTGGACGGGGAATATGCGCTTTGAACAAGGTTTATACCGTTTTCTCACCGATGTGGATGATGGGGTTAAAGTCTGGGTGGATGGTACTTTGCTGATTGATGCATGGACAGCCAAAGCACCGTGGTATGGCAAGCAGCGACAGCTCAGCGCCATGACGGCGGGTGTGCATAAGATCAAAGTGGAATACCTTGAAAATACAGGCAATGCTAAAGCAAAAGTCTGGTGGGAAAAAACGCCGGATTGCAGCACAGAAATCCCACAAGGCAAGTTTTGCACCAGTTTTTATAACACCAAGGATTTGACGGGCAAGGTAGCCGAAACCCGTTACGACGATGCCATCAATTTTGATTGGGGCAACACATCTCCACAAACGGGTATTAATGCGGAGAATTTTTCGAGTCGCTGGCAAGGTAAGTTCGATTTTGCTGAGGGCGAATACACCTTTACGGTCAGAAGTGATGACGGCTTCCGCTTATGGGTAGACGGGCAAGCACTGGTGAATGCATGGAAAAATCAGGGAGCAACAACCTATACCAAACGGATTTTCCTGACGGGGGGGCTACATACCGTTAAGGCTGAATATTACGAGGCCACTGGGGCAGCCGTAGCGCAAATGAATTGGAAAGCTGATCAGCTAAGTGAACCGCAAATGCCAGCAAACTTGCGCACCACAACGCTAGCACAGGATAAAGTCATCCTCGCATGGGATAACCAACCGATTGTCACCCAGTACAAGGTTTATAAGGATGGCCTTCTGTTAACCACCGTATCCACCCCCAGCGCCACGGATACGCTCGTGCAAGCCATGAAGCTATACAAATACACCGTATCAGCGGTATGGCCTAACGGTAAGGAATCCCGCCAAGCGACACTTACAGTCACCGTTCCCGATACGCAAGTACCCACCGCTCCAACCAAACTCGCGGTGCAAGCACTGACACCTGTGTCGGTCACGCTGACATGGACGGCAGCAACGGACAATATTGCGATCAAAGGTTATCAAGTCTGGCGCGATAATAAGCTGCTAGGGGAAACCAGCACAGAGGGATTTGTGGACAATACGCTACAAAGTTCGGGTAAATATTCTTATAAAGTCATGGCGGTGGATACGTCCGGTAATCTGTCGGCAGCTTCTGCTGCATTGAGCGTGACGACGAAGGATGGTACTGGCCCGACAACCCCAACAGGCGTAATCGCCGAGGTATTGACTCCTACCCAAATTGTATTGACATGGGAACCTGCTTCGGACAACGTGGGAGTTGCCAGCTACCGTATTTTGCGCAATGGCGTACAAATCGGCACAAGCACCCAAACCCGTTTTACTGACAGTAAAGCCATACAAAACACCCTGTATCGTTATCAAGTAGTCGCCTTGGATGCGGCGGGTAATACATCTGCTCCTTCTGCTGCGGTAGAAGTTACTAGCGGCGATGCCACTGCACCCAGCGCTCCATCCAATTTGACAGCACAGGTCAATACTACCCAGCAGGTACGTTTGGCTTGGGATGCGGCGACTGATAATAAAGGCGTTACTAAATACCGTATTGTGCGGGATGGACGCTTACTGGGTATGACCGCTCTGTTGGCTTACACCGACACAACGGTGCAAATTGGACGCAGCTATACCTACACAATCAAGGCACTGGACGCAGCAGGCAATGTTTCACTCGACAGCAATGCCGTGACCATCAGCCCAGACGGTATTTGTGAAACCACCCAGTTGTATTACCAACAGCAGGTGGAAAGTTCCATGAATAACTGCATCACCTGCCATGTGGCAGGCGGTATGGGACAAAATACCCGCTTCATCCTTTCCACGGCAGTGGATGCCAGCGCTCGCAATCTCGGTGCACTTAGCAGCGTTACCCAAACCTTGGGCAAACAAACAGTACTGGATAAAGTCAGCGGTAAAATAACCCACGGCGGTGGGGCAGTATTCACAGCGACATCCACTGACTACACGCTGCTATCCAATTTGTTAGGGCAATTAGAAACACCAGGACAATGCACTAACGTGCCGGATGTGAATGAGCCGGTGATGACCGCATCGTTGGCAGCGAACTGCGCCAGTTGTCACGGTACGTCAGGGGTCAGCGCTGGCCCTGCAACTCCCGGACTGGGCGGCATGGGCAAGCAATACTTAAGCAAAGTTTTGGCAGACTACCAAAGTGGTCATCGCGCTTCCACCGTCATGAAACGCATTGCCAAAGGGTATTCAGCCGATGAAATCAGCCGTTTGGCAGAGTTCTTCTCACAACAACCATTCATTGCGGCAACCCAAAACACTAATGCTACCCAAGTAGCACGAGGTCGGGATTTGCATACTCAATATTGCGCATCGTGCCACACGTCGGGCGGGAAAGATGTCAGTTTGACAGGCACACGTCTGGCAGGGCAATGGAAGCCATATATGCAGCATACTCTGAAAGATTACGCGGCAGGTCGTAGCCAAACCAATGCCAAGATGGCTGATGCGATGAGCTTGCTGTATAAGGCAGCGGGTGACAATGGTATCGCGGCTCTGGCTGAATTCTACGCCAGCAACGCGAAAGATACCCAACCACCAGAAAAACCAACGGATCTGGAAGCTGTTTCTTACACCCCCACCAGCACCACATTGACGTGGGTCGATTCTAGCGATGATTGGGGAGTTCTCCATTACGACATTTACCGTGATGGGGTGTGGGTTGGCAAAACCAGCTTTAATACTTTCACGGATTCTGGCTTGAAGGCAGGCAAGTACCAGTACACCGTAGTAGCTGTAGATATTTTTGGCAATCGGTCGGTGGTGAGTAGTGCGGTAACATCGGTCATCACCAGCGATGAAGTTGCACCGGATGGTGTGCTGTTGATGAATTATTCCGACACATTACGCAAAGCTTCGTTGTTATTGCTGAACCGCCTGCCAACCCAAGCAGAAACGGATGCAGCCAATACGGAAGAAGCCTTCCGCGTCACCCTGCGTCAAATGATGGATGTGAAAGGAGCAATGGATGCGTTTGTCTACCGCGCAGGGCATGAAGTATTCCTGAGCAGTGGAGCAGCCAGCATCGGTAGTGGTTCGGGGCTTTCTGCTAGCGACTTCCCAGCCATTAACAGCCTAACACAGGATGAAAAAAATGCTGCCAGTGATGCCGAGCGCAAAGAACCCGTGTTCTTGCTGCAATACCTTGTGGGTAACGATAAACCGTGGACGGATGCGTTAACCGCTGATTACACCGTTACCAACCCGCAACTGGCGAAAGCCTTGGGTGCAAACCCCGTCAGCGGCAGCTTTACCAATGCGACGGACGCGAAAGAGTTGCGTCCAGTCCGTATTCCACAGGTATCAGCACGCTACCCCGGTAAGGCATTCGCCCATGCAGGAGTAATGAGTACCAATGCCTGGTTGTCACGCTTCCCAACCACGGATACTAACCGCAATCGCCACCGTGCTTCACGGCTGTACAAACAGTTCATGGCACTGGACATTGAGGCATTGGCGCAACGTCCGCTGGATGACAGCAATAACGGTAATTATCTCGTACCGACTATGCAAAATCCTAACTGCATGGTGTGCCATACCATTATGGAACCGGTAGCTGGGGCATTCCGCGACTGGGGTGTCAATGCGCGTTATCTGCAAAACTTCGATGGGACAAAAGGCGGTAAGGATTCCTTGGCGAATGTTTATAAGTCCGGCAGCTATCCCTTGGATAACAATGGGCAACCGTGGTATCACACCGACGATACATGGTATCGGGATATGTTCCCCACCGGCTTTAATAACAGTACTGCCCCCGGTGGTTACGGCAATTATGCGAGTACAACCTGGGCAAGTTCCGCGAATCTGCTAAAAAGCCCTTCCGCCGAAAACGGTGTTACTGGCTGGACAGTGAATAAAGGCATACTGGAAACGAGCAATACTGCTGCGTGTTCGCGCATCCCACGCACACCCAAGACAGGTAGTTATCTATACCAAATTGGTTCTTGTAACACGCCTGTGAATGAAACCTTGGCATGGCAGGATGTAGACATTAGCTCATCCGCCATTCAAGTTGATCAAGGTAAGGCTGAGATCGATTTTGGTGCTTATTTCAGCTCCCTTGGTGGGCAAGATACCCCTTCCGTATGGGTCGAATATCTGGACAGTGCAGGCAAGAGCCTCGGTAAAACAGCCGTACTGACCGATAAGACTTCGTGGACTTGGACAGCTAAAACAGCAACGGCGAAAGTACCGAAAAGTGTTCGCAAACTGCGTTTTACCGTACAAGGGCTGCGTTCTACCCAAACATGGGCGGACAAATACACCGATGCGTATTTGGATGATCTATTCCTCCTTTTCAGGATACCCGACAGCAATGTACTGAACATTCCGGGAACACAAGACAACCTGCAATGGTTAGGGAAACAATTGGTACAAGACCCGCGTTTTGCTAAGGGTGGCGTGTATTTCTGGTACAAACCACTGTTCAAACGCGAACCCCTCAAAGCGCCGGTTGATCCGAATGCGGCGGGTTATGCCACCCAAATGGCTGCTTACAATGCGCAAGACGAAATCTTGATGCAAATAGCCAGCCGCTTTGCCTACGACCAAGGGCATGGTGCATGGAACGTCAAAGATTTGCTGATTAATATGGCAGCAAGCCCCCTGTTCCGTGCCAAAGCAGGCGATTTGTCGACAGAACGACAGCAGGTACTTGCGGACACGGGTTTGGCTCGCTTGCTGACACCGGAAGAATTGCACGCCAAAATCAAATCCCTCACAGGAACGGACTGGTCGCCTTTCCGCCCAGAAAATGCGTGGAACAGCAGCATGGGGCAGTTCTACGGTGGCTTTGACGGTGGCAGACTGCAAAGCAAACCCAATACCGACATGAACAGTTTAATGGGCAATATCCCCGAACGCATGGCCATCGAACTCAGTTGCAACGCGGTAGCGGATGATTTTCGACTCACCGCGAGCGGGCGCAAGCTGTTCCCATTCGTAGAAGCCACGGACACGCCAGTGTATGAGAAAGTTGATACCAGCACCCTCAACCTGCTGGTCAATTCGGGTGCAGAGAACGGCTTGGATGGCTGGACAGTGGAACAAGGCACAGCACGGGTATTATCTGGCAAAGCGGGCACTTGTGAAGGTGGACCTTCGATCAATAGCGGCAAGGCAATCTTCAACCCCGGTAGCATTTGTACCAACCCAACCCCGCTAGGACGCCTGTATCAGAACGTGGATATTACCGCATGGAGTGATGGTATTAACGCAGGTCAAACCAAAGCGTTGATTGACACCAATCAAACCAAAGCACTGGTTGATACCAGTAAAGCCAAAGTATTGTTCGGGGCAGCGTTGCGCGGCTGGAGTGTGAACAATGATGAAGCCAGTGTGTACCTAAGCTTCCGTGATGCGGCGGACAACGAACTGGCTACCAGCCAAATCCTTTCAGCTAAAGAAGGTTATTGGAAAACGGAAATGGCTTACGCCTCTATTCCAGCCAAAACCCGTAGCATCCGCTTCTACATGCAGGGCAAGCGCATCGACACCAGCACCAATCCGAACAATGACTCGTTCGTGGATGACACTTACTTACGGGTGATTATGTCGGACAGCGGCTATATGCCTGCCGGAGAGAAACGGGTACGCACCAATTTACAATACCTGTATCGACAATTCCTGAATGAAAAACTGGCAATAGACGATCCTGAAATCACGCGCAGCTTCAGCTTGTTTAGTGATGTATGGGCAAGCCGTAACGACAGTACGGATGCCGCTTGCCGCTTGTATTCCAGTTGGGAAGACCCGAACTACACCAAACGTGCGTGGGGCGTGGTCATGATGTACCTGATGAACGATGCCCGTTTCCTGTATGAATAATCAGCGTATAGGAACGGAGGATAGGCTATGAATAGACGTGACTTTCTGAAACTGGCGAGTGCGGCGAGCTTGGCTAGTGTATTGGCTGGGGCTGGGCGTAGTGCTTATGCCGCTAATTTGCATACGGGCAAGGTATTGCTGACCATACATCTGGGCGGAGGCTGGGACCACAGTTCCTTTTCCGACCCGCGTGAAAACCCTGCCATCAACCAATGGGCGAGTACCTTGAAAGCTGGGGGAGCAGGCAATTTGCGCTTCGCCCCAATGGCGGAGAACACCGCCTTTTTCAATAAGTATTACAACTCAATCTTGGTTATTAATGGGATTGACATCCAAACCAATGGGCATGATGCAGCTAGCCGTACCCGCAATACTGGCAATTTGATGGATGGCTTCCCTTCCACCAATGAGTTGTATGCGGCGGCGGTGGGGGCTGCGTTGCCCATGCCCTTTGTGCGCCAAGGCGGGTTCGACAGTACGGTGGGAATTATGCCGTTTACGGCACTGCCGGACGAAAACTTGTTACGTACCTTGGCTAATCCAAATTTTAATTCTGGTACGAAGACTTATTACGCGCCATCCCATTTAGATTTGCTGCACCGTTACGAGCAAGACCGCCTGACGGTGCAACAGCAACAGCCGGATAATCTGCCACGTTGGCAACGTAAGCTGGAGGAGCTGCAACGCGCCCGTGTGGGCAGTGCAGACATCAAAGCCTTGGGAACAGTATTGCCTGCTACGTTAGATACTAATGATTTAGCGGGGATGAAACGCAATGGCATCCGCGAATTACACATGTTCTTGGTATTGGCAGCAGCGGGCATGACGGCAACGGGGAGTTTTGGGACGGGTGGCTGGGATTCGCACGGCAATCATGACAATGCCCACACCAATACCTTGACCGACATGACGCGCTTATTGGATTACCTGTGGACAAAAGCCGACAGCATGGGGTTAGGCAATCGGCTAGTGGTACACGTCACTTCCGATGTAGGACGCACACCCAATTATAATGCCACCAACGGCAAAGACCATTGGTCATTGGGTAGCGATTTCATCATGGCGAAAAACGCACCGTGGGCAAACCGTATCGTTGGTGTCAGTGGACCTGCACACCAGCGCGTCAAGATTAACCCTAACACCTTACTGCCAGATAATAACGGCGTTTATTTACAAACCAAGCACATCCATACCGAACTGCGTAAATTGCTTGGCATTGACAGCCATGCGTTAGCACAGCGTTACAGCCTCAAGGCAGAAGCAATGGCTTTGTTTAACCCCGCTGTATCCAGTGGCATCAGGGTTTAGGGAGAAAATGACTATGACACACGTAAATCGTCGGAACTTCCTTAAAGCGTTAGGGGCAGGTGGTTTGGTCTTAATGTCCGGGATATCCACACGGAGTTGGGGCGCAAACGCGAATGTGGTGATTGTCGGGGGCGGCACGGGTGGGGCGACAGCCGCCAAATACCTGAAGTTGGCAGACCCCAGCATCAATATTACACTCATCGAAAAGAACCCATCCTATTACACTTGCTACATGAGCAACGAGGTATTGAGTGGTGAGCGCACCTTGGATTCCTTGCAATTCGGTTACGACGCGCTGAAAAAGCGTGGTATTACTGTCGTACAAGCCGAAGTCACCGCGATTGATGCCACGGCACGGGTGGTAAAAACCACTGCTGGCAATTTCAGTTATGACCGTTGTATCGTTGCACCGGGGATTGATTACCGTTACGAAACCGTGGCGGGATACAGTGCCACCGTCGCCGAGCAAATTCCCCATGCGTGGAAAGCGGGCCCACAAACTACCCTACTACGTTCCCAACTTGAAGCTATGCCCAACGGTGGTACATTCGTGTTGGTTGCCCCACCAAACCCTTACCGTTGCCCACCAGCCCCTTACGAACGTGCCAGCCAAGTAGCCAATTATTTCAAAAAGTACAAACCGAACAGTAAGGTCATTATCCTTGACCCCAAAACCAGCTTTACCAAACAGCCCTTGTTTGAAGAAGCGTGGATGAAGTTGTACGGTTACGGCAGCAATAATGCCTTGATTGAATGGGTGGCGGGAGCGGATAAAGGGGTGGTTAGCCTAGATGCAGCCACTAAATCAGTTACCACGGTGGGCGGACAAACGCTCAGTGCAGGTGTGCTGAACCTTATTCCGGCACAAAAAGCGGGAGCGTTGGCATTTACGGCTGGTTTAACGGATGCCAGTGGTTGGTGTCCGGTAGGTTTTGCCAGCTTTGAGTCTACGTTGTATGAAAATATCCATGTCATTGGAGATGCATGCATTGCTAACCCCTTACCCAAATCAGGGTTTGCAGCCAACTCTGAGGCGAAAGCCTGTGCGTTGGCGGTAGCAGCGTTATTGAATGGACGTGAACCGGGACGAACCTCATTCAGTAACGGCTGCTACAGTATTGTCGGTGATGGCTATGCCATGTCCATTGTCGCGTTGTATCGACTATCGGCGGATCGGCAAATCATTGAAACCATACCCAACTCTGGGGGAACATCACCAATAGCCGCTTCCGATGAAGATCACTTGATTGACGTGCAATATGCTTATAGCTGGTATAACAACTTTACTCGTGACGTATTTCTTTGATGGATGCGCCGACCTGAATTCAGCTTTGAACCACTACTCGTTTTGGGCATTTATGCGCGTATAATCTAACGCTCTTAATACCCACACGGATGTCGTTCATGCTGCTAAACCTCGAAAAGCCCTATACCGGCAAATACGCCCTGCATCACCTTGGTTTTCGCCCGTTTTTCCTCGGCGCGGGGTTGTTTGCCGTGATTGGCATGATCCTGTGGGCAGGCATTTACGGCTTTGGCTGGTCTGGTTTACATGCCGATTACCCCGCCATTCAGTGGCACGCGCATGAAATGGTGTTTGGGTATGCCGTTGCAGTCGCCGCTGGCTTCCTGCTCACTGCTGTTAAAAACTGGACAAATCAGCAAACGTTGCACGAAGAGCCGTTGCTGGTGTTAGCAGGGGCATGGGCATTGGCTCGCTTACTGCCGTTTGTTGGCGTGCCGCTGATAGTGGTCGCCAGCGTCGATACGCTATTTTTACTCTGGCTCGCCATCGCCCTTGCCCGCCCGATTATTCGTAGCAAGCAGTGGAAACAATTGGCACTGGTCGGCAAGATTGCCTTACTCGTTCCTGCCAATATCGCGTTTTACCTCGGCATCTTGGGCTATTGGGCAGAAGGTGTGCAAGTCGGCTTGTATGCTGGTTTCTATATCATTTTAGCGCTAATTTTTACGATGGGGCGGCGCGTTATCCCCTTTTTCATTGAGCGCGGCGTGGGCTGCCCGTTCACGGCACGCAATGATGTATGGGTAGACCGTTTCAGTCTGGTGCTGTTCCTGCTGTTTGCGGTGGCAGATGTGATCGCGCTGGCAACGGGCAACGCGATGGCAGTATTGCTCACGGGCATCTTGGCGTTGGTGCAAGCGGTATTGCACGGCTTCCGCTTGCAAGGCTGGTATCACGCCAATATCTGGGAAAAGCCGCTGTTGTGGGCGTTGTATCTGGCGTATGGCTGGTTAGTGATCGGTTTCTTGCTGAAATTCCTCCACCTTGCAACAGGCATTGCGCCGGTGTGGATTCATGCGTTTGCGTATGGCGGCATTGCGCTGATGACGGTCGGCATGATGACGCGGGTTTCGTTAGGGCACACCGGGCGCGATGTGTCTGAGCCGCCAGCGATTTTGCCGATCATTTTCTTGCTGTTGTTTGCGGGTGCATTCGTGCGCGTGGTGAATGCGGCGCTTGTTCCAGAGTTTTACGCTATGTGGATTCTGAGCGCTCAATTGCTGTGGATTGCCGCGTTTGCGCTGTTTGTGTGGCAGTATGCGCCAATGCTGATTAAGCCGCGTATTGATGGGCGGTATGGTTAAGGGTTAGTCCTCACAAAATCGCCAACACTTCCGTCAAGGATTCAATGGTGTAATCCGGCTCAAACGGGTGCGCGTCGGCTTCGCGCCGGTAATGGATGGTGGTCATGCCGAAACGCTTGGCCACCGCCAGATTTTCGCGGCGGTCGTCGATGAAGGCAATGTGTTCACCCCCTACTCCGCTGGCTGTTATCAGCACTTCGTAAATCGCCGGTTCCGGCTTTTGGCACTTGACCACGCCGCTGATAATGCGCGGCTCGAAACGTTCACTGAATGCAAACCGCGCTTCCAACATGTCACCCCATTCTGCCCCTAAATTGGAGAGGATGCCGAGGCGGTAACGTTGTGACAGCGCGTAGGTCACTGCCGCCAAGTCCGCATCCAATTCAAAAAAGTTGAGGAATTGCTGGCGGATGGGTGATTCCAGCGTCAAACCGATACCTTCCCAAAACGCCGCTTCGCTAATCTGCCCGCCCGTGTAAGCATCATAATACGGCTTGACGGCAGCTTTGGTCATGGTAGGTGATAACAACGGCAGCAAACCGTGGGTGACAAGGTGTCCGTCGGAAATCACGACACCGAACAGGTCGAAGGCGATGAGTTTGAGGGTGGGTTGCATGGCTTAACTCTCGATTATTGGTGACAATGGCGTTATAAAGGCAACACGACGCGCAGCTCTTCGCCGAGTTCGTAAACGTTGACCTCTTTGCCAATCTGCTGCATTTCGCGGTAAATCATCGGGAAACCGCGCCCTAAACGGTCAATGTAACGCAGGTTATCCATGAATTTCAGCAGCACCGGATTGGAAGCATAAGACACTCCAGAACGCAGTTTTTCCACCGTAACGGTATTGGGCAAACGCCCCGGACTGATGCACTCAATGCGGTCATCAAACATGAAAATACGGATGCGAGAGCCAGCAATGGCGTAATTGCGGTGGACGCAGGCATTCACCACCATTTCACGCAACACCTTATCGGGCGGCAGTTGGCGGGTATCTTTGCGCTTCATGCCTTCGATGGTGGAGGGGCGCAACAGATTATTTTTCATCACGGCGACGGCAGCATCCACTTGCTGGGGCAATGTACCAATGATTTCTTGGCGGTCGATCAACTCAGCCGCGATTTCTAAACCGTTAAAGTGGGCAAACATAATGGCAGCTTGCGGCAAATAGCGTGACGGGTTGATCCCGAACATTAGCAAACCGCCAATGGTGGGTTCACCGGAGGGCGCAAGAATATCGGTATTGATCAATAACTGACGGCGGGCAATATCCGCTTCCTTAGAAAACTCAAACCCGTAGTTGGCGAAATAGCTATCGAGTGCTGCCATATTGAGGTCGTTGATACTGGCGTTGGCGACTGGCAGGGTGTCGTAATGGAACACGCCGGACATTTGAAATAAGCGCATCAATTCGGCTTGTGTCGCCACGCGATTGGTTGAGCCGACCCGCATCAGGTATTTATCACCCGTTTGGTAAGGCTTGTCGCTGCCTTTGGGAACAGCGACTACCGCAACCCGCGTTGCATTGATCGCGACGGTTTCGTAAGTCACGGTCAAGGCGGGAATCACGGCTGTGCGGGCGATATTCATCACCCACTCTTCGAGTTGGTCTGAACCGTCGATGCCAAGCACTGTGCCATCATCCGCCACACCGAGCAGGATTGTACCGCCAGCACTGTTGGCGAATGCCACCATTTCACGGGCTAAGGCTTCAGGGCGCAGCGGCAATGCCTTGAATTCGACGGCGGCGTTTTCGCCTTGTTGGATCAGGGTTTGGAGTTCTTGGGGAGTCATGGTTCGGCTCTGGTTGTAGGAGGGGCTATAAACACTCCTCCAAAAATTTCTGTTTCACTATCAGGTAGTCTAGACGATTTTTCTGCAATACCAATAAATTGGCTGTTTTTCACCTATCCAGCCCCAGCCATTTTTCTTCCAGCCTTGCCAAACGAATATGGACATCATCCGTATGGTAAGAACTCAATATGCTTGGATCAGGCCAAGATCCTGAAACATTTTTAACATTTATCTCCATATATTTCACCGCTATATTTTTTATTTTTTTGCTCCTCGATTCCAATATTATTTTAGATATATATTCTCTTTTGCTCAGCAAAGAAAAATCCAGCTCTTAAGTTCAAAAACATTGAAACAAAAAAATTAATTATTAGCGCACTTGCCTCCTTCACCCCTATCAACCACACTAACCAGCATCATTACATCACTGGAGTACTCCATGCTACGCCAAGTCCCTACCCTACCAGTGTGCCAAAACCTCGACGAACTGTTAAACGAAGTCCAATACAAGCGTATAACCCGCCAAATGCAGCAAGCCTTTCAAGATATGCAGGAAGCTGACCTCAGCGAGTTACTGGATGATGCAATTCAACATTCACGCCGCACCATTCAACCATAACCAACCCTAGAAATATCCCACCTATAAACAACCTGCTAAACTGCCTCCATAACCCAATAATATCACTGCATTACCGCTATTTGAGGAGGTCGTTCCATGAAATACATCCTACCCATTACGCTGGCATTACTAGCGGTATCAGCCTACGCCGCTGAACCCGCCGCCGCCCCCACCCAACTCGAAGCCGGTCTAGTCAACCCCGGCGCTATCGACAAACCCGCGTGGTTCAAAGAATCCTTCCTCGACCTGCGCGATGACATCAAAGAAGCCAGCGCCGCTAACAAGCGCTTGGTGCTGTATTTCTACCAAGACGGCTGCCCGTATTGCGCCAAACTCATCCAAGACAATTTCGGCAAGCAAAGTATTACCGACAAAACGCAGAAAAACTTCGATGTCATTGCGATTAATATGTGGGGCGACCGCAGCGTAACCGCTGTTGACGGCAAAGAAACCACCGAAAAGGTATTCGCGACTGACCTCAAAGTGCAATACACCCCCACCATGCTATTCCTCGACGAAACCGGCACAGTGGTATTGCGCGTCAATGGCTATTACGCCCCCGAAAAATTTGAATTAGCACTGGATTTTGTATCCGGCAAACACGAGAAAAACGGCAGCTTCAAAGAGTACTACAGCAAGCTCAAAGCCGAAGGCAAAGCGGTTAATGCCGACAAAACTTACACCTTGCCCAACGCATTGCCTGCCCCGCTACGCCTGCAAGATGCTCGCAAAGACAGTAAACGCCCACTGCTGGTAGTCTTCGCCCAGCAAGAATGCGACACCTGCGATGAACTCTACAACGACATTCTCAAACGCAAAGAAGTCGCCTATTCCCTCAGCAATCTCGATTTAGCACAAGCCAATCCAGACGACACCGCCAACATCCAAACCCCTGATGGCAAGGAAATGACGGTCGCCGAATGGGCAAAAGCGTTAGAAATCAAATACAGCCCCAGCCTCGTCTTCTTCGATACCGCTGGCAAAGAAGTGTTCCGCACCGAAGCCTACTTCAAAGCCTTCCACACCCACGGCGCACTCGATTACGTCACCTCCAGCGCGTATACGTGGATGCCCGAATTCCAACGCTACCTGCAACACCGCCGCGAAGCCCTTGCAGCCCACGGCTTCCCTGCGGATTTGATGGAATAACTACTGCAACGCCTTGCTTAAATGCCCCGCAAACGCGGCGGCTGGCATAAACCCAATCTGCCGGAAGGGGCGCAATTCCTCGCCATTTTTGTTGAAGAACAGGATGGCAGGTGGCCCCACAATCTGAAACTGTTTCAATAAGGCCTTGGTTTCGGCATTCGTTGCGGTCACATCCGCTTTAACCAAAATGGCATTGCGCAACAATGCCTGCACGGCGGGATCAGCAAAGGTGTACTTTTCCATTTCCTTACACGTCACGCACCAGTCGGCGTAGAAATCCACCATCACCGGCTGACCTTTCGCATCTTGCACCGCTTGCTGCAACTCCGCCAAGGTCTTGACGGTATTGAACTGCAACCCCGTCGGCGCACCCGCTACCCCACCCGCAGCGTTAGCATTCTGCCCCACGCTCAAACCTTGCAACGGTTGCAACAAATCCCCTTTGCCCGTCGCACTGCCAACCATCAGCAAGCTGCCGTAGATCAGCAACAAAATACCTACACCTTTCCAGAATTTGCGCCAACCGCTGACGTTTTCCGGCAAGTGGCTCAATGCGCCAAGGAAAATCGCGGAGATCACCAACAATGCTGCCCACAATAACAATACGAGCGGTGCAGGCAAAATGCGCTCCAACATCCAAATCGCCACTGCCAGCATCATGACGCCGAAGACCGCTTTCACCGCCTCCATCCACATGCCCGCACGCGGCAACCACTTCCCAGCGGAAGTTCCCACCAGCAACAATGGAATCCCCATCCCCATGCTCAAGGCAAACAATGCCATGCCGCCCAATACCGCGTCACCTGTTTGCCCAATGTAAATCAGCGCCCCCGCCAGCGGTGCAGCCACGCACGGCCCCACAATTAACGCTGACAACGCGCCCATAATGGCAACGCCAATCACGCTACCGCCTTCCTGTTTATTGCTGAGATGATTCAAACGGCTCTGGATGCTGGATGGCATTTGCAATTCGTAAAAGCCAAACATCGACAGCGCCAGCAACACAAAAATGGCACTGAACGTCCCCAACACCCACGGATTTTGAAACATCGCTTGCAAGTTTTGCCCGAACATCCCCGCCAACACGCCTGCGACGGTATACGTCAACGCCATTGCCAATACATAAGCTAACGATAGAATGAAGGCTTTGCGCCCCGTCATGTTTTTCTGCCCCACAATAATGCCGGACAGAATCGGGATCATCGGGAACACACACGGCGTAAATGCCAACAATAAACCAAATCCCAAAAAGCCCAGCAAGGTCAGCGCGACATTACCATTCGCCAGTGTCGCCGCAATTTGATCTTGTTCGGAAAGCGGCGCAGTTATCGTAGGCTGTGCCGCTTCAGCGACCGCCCCCGGCAATTCCGTTTCTACCCACGTCACCGTGGGTTGTTCACCCGCCTCCACTTCCGGCAAGGTGACTTGGAAGGCTTTGCGTTCTGGCGGGTAACACAGCACATTTTCCGCACACCCTTGCCAACTGACATCCAGTGTAAAATGGGCGGCAATGCTGGGATTACTGCGTTGCAACGGCAAGCGAATGTCAGCGACATTGTGGACGGCTTCGATTTTACCAAAGAATTCATCTTGCTTAACGTCACCACTGGGGAGCTGGGCTTGTCCCAAGGTTACGCCATCGGCTTCAGAAATTTTGACAAGAAATTTGTCTTTGTAGAGGTAGTGATCAGGAGCAATGACCCATTGCAACTTTACGTTGTCGCCTTCCAGCGTAGGTTTGCCTAATGCAAACGCCTGTTCGGATGTCAGGCTTTCATCGCCAAAATCAAACGCCGTATCGGCGGCAGTCGCCACGCCCATCACCAAGCAACAAAATGCGATCACGCCATAGCGCAGGTAGCGGAACAACCGCTGTTGAATACCCATATCTACCTCTCCTCCAACCACTAACCATTATTATCAGTACGTCAGTGTAATAGAATTAGATGCAAATTGTCAGAACACCGAAAAATTGACCTAGATCATTCCTGACCCTGCTAATCCATCACATGATGAGCGCAGCCCATCAACAGGAGAAGACCATGAAACCCTATCAACGCATCCTTGTGCCAGTCGATTTCACCAAAATCAGCAATACCATCGTCGCCCGTGCCAATGAATTGGCGAACTTTTACCAAGCACATCTTACCCTGCTCAATGTGTTGGAAGACGCATCACTCGGCAATGTTGCCTTCGGTGGCACTGACAAGCTCGGTATGTCACCCGTCATGCGAAAAAACCAAACCAACTTAGCCACCGAGAAACTCCGCAAGCTCGCCGATAGCCTGAGTGGCATCGCCACAATTGCACTGGAAACCACCTACGCCAGTGGCAAGCCCAGCGAAGCCATCATCCAATTTGTTAAAGACAACGGCATTGATCTGGTGGTAGTCGGCAACAGTGGCAAGAAAAGCGTGCTGGGTTTCATGGGTTCTACCGCTGAAGCTACCCTCAAAGGCGTTCCCTGTGATGTAATGGCGGTACGAATAATGGATTGAGCATCGCCCTACATGAAATCCCCTAAAGCCTTGCAGGCAACTGTCCTGCTCATGTTGCTGTTATCCACTCACTTGACCCATGCAGATGAGTGGACAGGCAAGGATAAGTCTCTGCATTTTGGTGTCTCTGCCGCGTTGGGCGTTGCTGCCTACGCACAAACGCATGACCGAACCAAAGCGTTTGCGTGGGCTATCGCGCCGGGTGTTCTCAAAGAAATTGCAGATAGCCAAAGTGATGGCAATCAATTCAGTAGCAAAGATTTAGCATGGGACGCACTCGGTGCATTCGTTGGCGTACAAGCCGGACATTGGGTCATCGGTCATCAGCAGATTGCTTGGGTAACGACGTTTTGAACCACTCATGCTAGAAGCCACCTTACGCATTCTCAGTATCATCTTTCCGGTCTTCGCGTGCGCCGCTATGGGTGCGGCGTATGGCTATTTCCGCCGCCCCGATATGGCGGTGGTGAATCGTTTGAACATGGAATTCTTTGCGCCCTTTCTGGTGTTCTGGGCGCTGATGGATAAACCGTTTGATTTCGTGGCATACCGCGACCTAGCGATTGGCGGGATAACGGTAGTGCTCGGTTCGGGTTTGTTATTGTTGCCAATTGCGTGGCTATTACGCATTAATCTGAAAACCTTTTTGCCGCCGATGATGTTCAATAATTCCGGCAATATGGGTATTCCACTGGTGCTGTTTGCGTTTGGGGAAACCGCGCTGCAAGCGGCGATTGTGCTGTTCATTATTGAAATGGTGCTGCATTTTACGGTGGGATTTTACATCCTCAATCACCGTACCAACCCGTTTAACTTGCTGAAAATGCCAATGATTCAAGCCACGATTCTGGGGTTATTGTGCAGCAGTTTACACATTACCTTGCCGGATGCCTTGGCAAATACCGTGAAACTATTGGGGCAAGTGTCAGTACCGCTATTGCTGTTTTCCTTGGGCGTGCGTTTATTGGATGTGAATTTGCGTGATTGGAAACTCGGCACATTTGGCGCAATCGCAGGGCCTGCGGCGGGCATTGCTTGCGTGTATTTGGTCATGCCGTTGCTGCACTTAGATGCCACCCAATACGCGCAATTGCTGATCTTTGCCGCACTCCCTCCGGCGGTGCTGAATGTGTTGGTGGCGGAACAATATCAGCAAGAGCCGGATCGCGTTGCCTCGATTGTACTGCTGGGTAATCTTGCCAGTTTACTCATTATGCCTGCTATACTGTGGTTCGCATTGTCATAATAACAGTAGACAACATTAGGAGGATTTCAACGTGTTACGTACCATTCTATTGACTGCGTTTGTATCACTGAGCGTGTCCATATCCACCGTGATGGCGGATGACAAGCCAGTAACCACGCCCAGTGCTTCATTGGCAGATAAACCTGCACCTGCCGCAGATACCAAAGCAACCGAAACAACCACGACACCTGAAGTGGAAATCCGCGAAGCAGCCAAATTCTTCGACGAAAGCTTCAATGACATGAAGGAAGAACTCGCCACCGCCAAAGCCGACGGCAAAAAAGGCGTGCTGATGATGTTTGAAATGGACGAATGCCCGTTCTGCCAACGCATGAAAAGCACTGTCCTCAACCGCAGCGATATTCAAGATTACTACAAAGAAAACTTCCGCATTGTCAGCGTCGATATTGAAGGCGACGTGGAATTAACCAACTTTAAAGGTGATGCCACGACTCAAAAAGACTTTTCCTTGAAAGAATTCCGCGTGCGTGCCACGCCCGTATTCCAATTCATTGGCTTGGATGGCGAGCCAATGAAAAACGGGCGGCTAACCGGCGCAACCAAAGACGCGGATGAATTCATGCTGTTTGGCAAATACGTCGTCGATAAAAAGAATGAGGAAACACCGTTCTCGAAATTCAAGCGCGAGCAAGGTGGCGATGCGGCTGCCAAGGCTGATGATGCGAAGAGTTAAGGCTTGCTGGTGGGGGGTGTTATCCCCCCTGATCATCTTCACGAGTGTGCAAGCTGCCGATGTTCCTGACCCGTTGAGCCTTGATCAGGCAGTCAACTACGCGGAAGGTCATCCCCGCAGCCAGCTAGCACCTGACATTGCGTTGCGCCACCCTGCCCCGCAGCCGCTGTATTTGGATTGCCATAATCTGGCGTATAACAGCAATACGGGGGCAGACAATCAGCGCGACCGCTTGCTGCCCAACCTGATTGCGCCGCTAGAAAAACAACGCCTCGACATTATGGAGCGGTTTTTCGATGTGGTACTGGCAGATTCGAGCGCGGTGCGTGATAACGAAAACATGGCGGTGTATTTCATCCCACTCGACCGCACGCGTACCCGTTTGGAGTTGAAAGAGTTTTCGGAATTGGATGTGGCGGAACTCGACGCAGAATACCAAGTAGTGCGCCAGCAAGGAGCTGCCAGTGCTGCCTCGCAACGCTTAACCCGTTCGCTATTGGCGCAAGCCATCAATAATCCGCAAAAACTGCCGAATGAGCTGAATCCACCCACGATTGGCGCATTTCCAACCGAATTACCGCCGTTGGATGAATTGGTCGAAACCAGCCTGAAAAACAACAAATGGCTGGATGACCGCCGCGACGATGCCACCGCCGAAGAACGCGCCGTCATCGACATGGAATTACGCCAACACCTCCTCGAATTGCTGCTGCGTTTGGATGTGTTCAAGGTAGCCGAAGAACGTTCCCAAGCGGAAATTCTGTGGCGTGATTATTATCTGGAACGCAGCCGCACGTTGTATGAGCAAGAAGTCAAATCCGACATTGGCGATGCGATGACCCAGCAAAGCAAAGCCCGCTTGCAACAACAGCAAATCCAATTCTGCCGCGCCCTGACCTTTGCGCAATTAAACGCCTTGCAAGGCAATCCGGTTTGGCCGTTGCCGAAACCTGCCCCGAAAACAGAGGATAAGCCAGCATGAAACACTTCTCGACTACCCTCCGGCTCGTATTACCTGCCCTGTTGCTGTGCAGTTTGCCTGTGCACGCACTGGAACTGAAAGGTCGTCTGGAATGGCAGCACAAGGTGGATATGCGCGTCGTCGAAAACGGTGTGATTGATGCGGTGAATGTGACCACGGGGCAACATGTCAACAAAGGTGATTTACTGGTACGCATGGATCAGCGCAAACAAAAAGCGGCGTTGCTGGAAGCCAAAGCGCGGGTAGCCCGTGCCACGTTGAGCATGGATGACGCGGAACGTGATATGGCGCGTACCCAAGAGCTGTTTGATCGCGGTTTGATTGCCGAGGAAGAACTCAAAGACGGCGAGTTGAAAAAAGCGGTAGCCACCACCGAAATGGAATCGGCGAAAGCAACGGAAGAAGCCGCGCAAGTCGCCTTGGGGCATACCGAACTCAAAGCACCATTTGCGGGGATTATTGCCGCCAATAATGCGTGGCAAGGTGCGGTGATTTTTGCAGGCAAGCAAGACCAGCCGCTGGTTAGCCTAGCACCCGATGATCAGATGTTGGCACGTGTGTTGGTGACGGCGGATGTTTTGCGGCGTTATGCGGTGGGTTCGACAGCGCAAGTGCAGGTGAACGGCGATAACCGTAGCGGCAAAGTCTACAGCCAAGGCGTGGAAGCGGTGCGGATCGAACCGGAAGGCGCGATTTACGAGCTGGATATTCTCTTTAAGCGCAATGCGAAAGAGGTGTTACGTCCGTCGGAATCGGTGCGGGTGATATTGCCTTAATATTTTTTAGAAATCTTCCTTCTAATAAGGAAGATTTCTACTAAAATAGCAGTATGACTAAGAAAGAACTGCTGAAAACATTGATCCGTGACTTCCACCTGCGCGATATTCCCGCGCTGAAGCCACGCCTGTTAGACATCCCCTTACACCTCAACAAAGTGGTGACATTGACAGGCGTGCGGCGTAGCGGCAAGTCATCCATCCTCTTGCAAGCTATTGAACAATTACGCCAAACCGTGCCGCGTGAGCAGATTGTTTACCTGAATTTTGAGGACGAGCGGTTGGATCTCGCTACCCACGAGCTGGATTTGATTGTGCAGGCTTACCGTGAACTGTATCCAGCATTGGATTTAGCGCAGTGCTACTTTTTCTTTGACGAAATCCAAAATATTCCACGTTGGGAGTTGTTTGTGCGGCGGCTGGATGACAGTGTGTCGCGCCATTTGTTTATTACGGGGTCTAACAGCAAATTGCTGGGAAGCGAAATCGCGACGGCTTTGCGGGGTAGAACCTTGCGTTATGAAGTATTTCCACTGTCATTTGGCGAATATCTGGCGTTTCAAGGGATTTTGCCTGACTTGCATTCTTCTCAATCCGTCGCCTTAATCAACGTTGCTTTTGAACAATTTATGCTGCACGGTGGCTTTCCTGAGGTGGTGTTGCTGGATGATGACAACATCCGCCGCAAGCTGCTGACCGAATATTTCGATGTGATGATCTATCGCGACCTGATCGAGCGTTATCAGGAACGTAATGTGCAAGCACTCAAGTTTTTTCTACGGCGTTGCATCGAAGGTGTGACTAGCCCGTTATCAATCAACAAAATTCACAACGAACTCAAGTCTGCGGGATTTCGTGTCAGCAAAGACACGCTGCACCAGTATTTGGAACAAGCGAATGCGATTTACTTGCTGCAATTGGCGTACAAATATGACCCGTCATTGGTGCGGCGTGAATTAGGCGACAAAAAAGCCTATATCGTCGATAACGGCTTGATCAATGCCTTTAGCTGGCGAGCGGGGCAAGACAAAGGCAAGTTGCTGGAAAACCTGATGGCAATGGAGTTACGCAAGCAAGGGTTGGAACTGCTGTTTGTGAAAGGGGCGCAGGAATGCGATTTTGTGGTGCAGCAACCAACGGGCGAGTTGTTACCGATGCAGGTGTGTTATGAGTTGGGTGATCCCACCACCCGTGCGCGGGAGGTAGCGGGATTGCTGGCAGCTTGCCGTTTTTGCGGTGTTCAGCAAGGGGTGATTGTGACGCGGGATGAAGACGCGCAGTGGCAGGAAGACGACGGGGTAACTATCAAGGTTGTGGCTGCTTGGCGGTATTTGCTTTGCGCGTAATCGGTTTTAAATCAAGCTGCCATTCCCAATTTGAAATGGGTTTCTATTTCATCCCAAGGGACAAACACCAGCCCGTTTTTGTCTTTTTGCACTAGCCCCAATTCATGCAGTGTTTGAATGTCAGTATGCACATTCTTGTAATCGCGTCCTAACAATTGCGCCAATTGGTTGATGTTTTGTTCGCCGCGTCGCTTCAGAACATCCAGCAGTTCCCAGCGTTTGGGAGTGAATGCCCGCATGAAGCCAGCCATGCTTTCAAAACTCAAGCGATTGACGGGGCTGGCGGGTTTACCGCTTTTCCAGACATCCATGAAGTCTTGAAGTGCGTCTTCTGCTGTGCCGATATAGACCAATAGTGTTTTATCGTTCATGTTTTACCCTCTTTACATCGTCTAAAAAGTCCCTCACCAACACATCCAAGCCACTGAATGTGTAAGGATATTCCTGCCCGTGAATATGTTTGTGGTCGCCCTTGCCGCGTTCGTTGTCATAACCGACAATTCGTTCCCCATCTTTGCCGTAGTACAGGCTGTACTTGTAATGGTGCTAGCTACCAAACACGGGTTTAGGCAGATCCCAGATGACAAGCTGCTGGATTGCGCCATCATCAAAAGCATGTTTACTGTCGAGGAGTTTCTTGGCTTTCATCATGGTATGATATGCCATAACGAAAGGATTACAAGCGCAGAATGTACGCTTTCGACTCAATCCAAACGCTGCAAATACGCCGCCCCACCAATCGAGCGCATCTGCCGCAAAATCCGCCCCTGCCGCGCCCGCACATACCCCGATGGCTTCACCGCGCTGTATTTACTCGGCGCGGGCAACACCGCTGCCAGCAATGCCGCATCCGCAGCCCCCAGCTTGCCGACCGACTTATGCAGCAAATTCGCACTCGCCGCCCCCACGCCATAATCCGCCTTACCAAACTGCGCGGTATTCAGGTAAACCTCCAAAATCCGCTCTTTCGACCAAAAGATTTCCATCACCCCAGCAATGCCCCATTCCAAGCCCTTGCGCACATAACTCCGCCCTTCCCACAGGAACAGGTTTTTCACCAACTGCTGAGTAATCGTGCTACCGCCGCCTTTGCCGCGCCCGCGCATTTCCGCCCGAATCGCCGCCTCGGTCGCCACCATATCAATGCCCCAATGTTCCGCAAACCGTTGATCTTCGGAGGCAATCACCGCCAACTGCATGTGGCGCGGAATCTCCTCCAAACTCACCCAGTCGTGGCGCACAAACGGCGTTTCCGCGCTAAAGATGGCCACCACATCTTGCCGCAACATAAACGCCGAGGTCGGCACCGGCAGCCAGCGAAAAATCAGCAGCCAGACCACCAGAGCAAGCAGCATCGCCAGCGGTACACGCCATAGCCAATGCCAATGCCAATGCCAATGCCAATGAGGTTTAACGGTGTTGAATAATAATGTTAGCAATGCATCCCCTCCCACAACAGGCGGCACTGTAGCCAGTTCATTGCTAGGATACAATACGTCTATAGCGGTTTTACTCTCGATGGGGGAATTCCCGTATCTCCACCACGCAAGTATTGCTAACGGCACAATTCGTGGTCAAATTACTGTCTCGCAAGCTCCCCAAAGCCGCATCATGCTGGCGTTGTATCGTTTGCAATGTCAACAAGTGCTGCTGCGCCTGCAACAACTGCACTTGTGCTTGTAAAAATGCCTCACGCTCCGTTTGCGCAGGGAGCGCTGCATCCTCTGTAGAACAAGCGTTCAATAAACTGAGGCATACCAACATACCTAATACCGTCTTTTTCATGCTCACTTTACCTACCATTAATCAGGTAACTACTATAACGGGAATACGAAGAGTGGCTTTACGCCTTCAAGCGGGAACATGCTACCATCTGGTAACTTTGGCACAGAACGTATACGTACATCATGACAATAGCTCTCGACATTCAAGGCTTACAAAAAACCTACGGCAACGGTTTCACCGCGCTGAAAGGCATCGACTTGCGCGTGGAACAAGGCGACTTCTTCGCCCTACTCGGCGCAAACGGGGCAGGCAAATCCACCACCATCGGCATTGCCAGCTCCTTGGTGAATAAAACCGCAGGCAAGGTCAGCATTTTCGGCTACGACCTCGACACCCAGCGCGAACAAGCCAAAGCGCAAATCGGGCTAGTGCCGCAAGAATTCAACTTCAATATCTTCGAGCCAGTCGTCGAAATCCTCGTGAATCAGGGCGGCTATTACGGCATCCCGCGTGCGGAAGCGTTTGCCCGTGCCGAAGTCTTGCTCAAGCAACTCGGCTTGTGGGAAAAAGCCCGCGACCAAGCCCGCACCCTCTCCGGTGGCATGAAACGCCGCCTGATGATTGCACGTTCCCTCATCCACCAACCGCGTCTGCTCATCCTCGACGAACCCACGGCGGGCGTTGACATCGAAATCCGCCGCTCGATGTGGGAATTCCTGCGCAAGCTCAACGCGGATGGCACCACCATCATTCTCACCACCCACTATCTCGAAGAAGCCGAAAGCCTGTGCCGTAATATTGGCATTATTGACCGTGGCGAGCTGATCGAAAACACCAGCATGAAACAGCTTCTCAACCGACTGGACACCGAAAGCTACGTCTTCGACCTTGCCAGCCCCGTGGATATATTGCCGACCACCAGCAACCTGTGCCATTTCACCCTGCAAGACCCGACTACCGTGGAAGTCGTGTTCCACAAAGAACACTATTCGCTCAATAAAGTCTTCGCCTTCCTCAATGAACACGGTGTCATCGTCAACAGTATGCGTAATAAAACCAACCGCTTAGAACAGCTTTTCATGGATTTAGTGGAGAACAACAAGCATTGAATGCACAACAACAATGGACAGCCTACACCACCATTCTGGTCAAAGAAGTGCTGCGTTTCACACGAATCTGGGTGCAAACTATTGTCCCCCCCGTGATCACCACTGCGCTGTATTTCGTCATTTTCGGTAACTTAATCGGCTCGCAAATTGGCGACATGGGCGGGCATAGCTACATCGACTTCATCACACCGGGGTTGATCATGATGACGGTGATTACCAACTCCTACGCTAACGTGGTGTCGTCGTTTTATGGCAGCAAGTTTCAGGGCAATATCGCCGAAATGCTGGTGTCGCCCATGCCGAATTGGATCATTCTAGCAGGTTTTATTAGCGGTGGCGTAGCGCGGGGTTTAGCCGTTGGGCTGGCGGTCACATTGGTGTCATTGCTGTTCAGCGACTTGAGCGTGCAACACATTTTCATCACCTTTACCATCGTACTGCTGACTTCCACGCTGTTTTCGCTGGCGGGGCTGATCAATGCGGTGTACGCGAAAAGTTTCGATGACATCACCATTGTGCCGACTTTTGTGCTGACACCGTTGACGTATTTGGGTGGGGTGTTTTACTCGATTGCGATGCTATCACCACTCTGGCAGAACATTTCCTTGCTGAATCCCGTGCTTTACATGGTAAATGGCTTCCGTTATGGCATTTTGGGTGCGTCGGATATGTCGATCTGGCTGAGTTACGGGGTAATCATGGCATTTATCCTGCTGCTGGGCTGGTTTAGCCTGCATTTGTTGAACAAAGGGATTGGGATTCGCAGTTGAGTGTGATCATTATCGGCGGCGGCCCCGCTGGGTTGATGGCTGCCGAACAACTTACCAACATGGGTTACAGCGTGGATTTGTACGACGCGATGCCCACACTGGGGCGCAAGTTCTTGCTGGCAGGCATTGGCGGTTTGAACATTACCCACTCTGAACCGTTTGACGCATTTTGCAGCCGCTACGCCGAACGTCAACCGCAATTACAACCGCTGTTAGCACGTTTTGGGGCAGAGGAATTGCGGGCGTGGTGTGCGGAATTGGGGGTGGAAACGTTTGTTGGTACGTCGGGACGGGTATTTCCCAAGGAAATGAAGGCTGCACCGCTGTTGCGGGCGTGGTTGGCACGGCTGAAGCGTAACGGGTTGCGGGTGCATCCGCGTCATCGTTGGATGGGGTGGGATCCACATGGGCAGCTCATGTTCGAGACACCTCAAGATACAGTTATCGTTCCCTACACCGCCGTCATCCTCGCGCTCGGCGGTGGTAGCTGGAAAAAACTCGGCAGCGATGGCGCATGGGTCAAACTGCTAACCGACCGTCACATCCCCCTCGCCCCCTTAAAACCCGCCAACTGCGGCTTTCTGTGTGCATGGAGCGAACACCTCAGCAGCCGCTTTGCGGGTTCACCCCTAAAATCCGTCACCCTAAGTTTCACAGCTCTTAACGGGAAAACCGAAACGCGTATGGGTGAAATGATCATCACAGAACGCGGTGTGGAAGGCAGCGTGATCTACGCCTTTGCCGCCCGCTTGCGTGATACCCTCAGTGCCCACGGTTCAGCCACCTTCCATCTGGATTTGCTTCCCAACCACAGCCACGCCCAGCTTGAAGCCGCTTTGCACAAAAAGCCTGCCAACAAAACGCTGGGCAACTTCCTGAAAAGCCACTGGAAACTGGATGGGGTAAAAGCAGCACTGCTGTTTGAAACGCTGGATAAAACCCACTGGCAGAACATTCCACTGCTGGCAGCAACCTTAAAAGCCATTCCCATCACCGTGACCGCCACCACGCCAATAGACGAGGCCATCAGCACCGCAGGCGGCGTACCGTTTGAAGCCTTGGATGAAAATTTGATGTTGCGGCACTTACCGGGAGTATTTTGCGCGGGGGAAATGTTGGATTGGGAAGCGCCGACAGGCGGTTATCTCCTGACGGCGTGCTTCGCCAGCGGACGAGAGGTCGGAGAGGGCGTCATCCGCTGGTTGGTACGCTGACTCACTTACTCATCCCGTAACTGCCGCAGCTTCTCAGGCGCTAATACCACGATTTGCGCATTTTCTTCGCGGATCACGCCCTGTTCCTTCATCCTGCCCAACACCCGCGAAAACGTTTCCGGTTGCAAGCCCAACCGAGCCGCTACCAGTGCTTTGGTCGACGGTAGCTGGATACATTGTTCATCAGCCTCTGCCGACAAAAAAGCCAGAAAATAGCCCGCCACTTTTTGCTGGGCGGTAGACATACTGAGCGCATGGATGTCATTCACAAACCGGTGTACCCGCAAACTCAGGCTTGCCAGCATTTTCAGCGCCAACCCAGTGTTTTGTTCAACCTGTGCTTTGATCACCTCAGCGGGGATCGCAATCATCTCCAGCGCGTCAATCGCACTCGCACAAACGGGGTATGGCCTACCCAATAAGGCCACTGATTCAGCAAATGTTTCACCTGCGCGGATGATTTCAATCACTTTTTCCTTACCATCATGGGTCAGGCGGTACAGGCGCACACTGCCTTTCAGCACCAGAAACAACTGGATTGCCGGGTCACCTTCAATAAACAGTTGCTGACCAGCGACACAAGACACTTTACGGGAAGCATTGGCAATGGGTAGCAAGTCGTGTTGGGTCAAATTTTGAAAGAGGGGGGCAATACGCAGTAACTGCTCCATGTTGCATCCTTGTCGTGAGGGTATTGGCATCGTAAATACCTGAGCGTAATGGAAGGACTTGACGGCGGTCAAGGCAAGCGCGATCAAGAATGCCTAGAGTGCCCGACACCCGCTATTCAACCAAAGGAAAAACCACCATGTTTTGCTATCAATGTGAACAGACCATGCGCACCGATACCCTCGACGGCTGTGCTACCGACAAAGGCGTTTGTGGCAAAGATGCCAACACCTCTGACCTTCAGGACATCCTGATTTACCAGATCAAGGGTATTGCCCAGTACGCGCAACTTGCTCGCAGCGTCGGCGTCATCGACAAAGCGGTGGATGACTTTATTCAATACGGTTTTTTCACTACCCTGACCAACGTCAACTTCACCGCGACACGCTTTGTGAACATGGTGCAGGAAGCTGCCCATATCCGTGACAGCATCAAAGCGCAATACGTCGCTGCTGCAACGGCGCAAGGCAAACCGCTCGTAGAACCCGCAGGCCCAGCACAGTTCCAACCTGCCACCGACATGGACGGCATCCTCAAACAAGAATCCGTTGCGGTGGTAAACAAAGATCACGAGCTAGTAGGCGAAGACGTGAACGGCTTGCGGGTGCTGATTACCTACGGCATGAAGGGCGTGTGTGCCTATTCCCATCATGCGCGGACACTGAGCTATCACGAAGACGACATTGACGCTGAAATCGAACGGATTCTGGCTTACCTGACCACGAATCCCACCGACATTGAAGACCTGTTGGCTCAGGCATTATCCGCAGGTCATCTGAACCTGAAGGTCATGGATTTGCTGGATCGTGCTAACAATGGCACATTTGGTGATCAGGAAATTACCCAAGTACGTGTTACCCCTGTGGAGGGCAAAGCCATCCTCGTCAGCGGTCATGACCTGCACGATCTGGCGCAGATACTCGAACAGACCAAAGACCAAGGCATCAACGTGTATACCCACGGTGAAATGTTGCCCGCCCATGCCTACCCCGGCCTGAAAAAATACGCGCATTTGGTAGGGAATTTCGGTGGCGCATGGCAAGACCAGCAACGCGAATTTGCCGAATTCCCCGGCCCGATCATACTCACATCCAACTGCATCATTGAACCAGCCAAAATTTACCGCCAGCGCATCTTCACCACCGGCCCAGTCGGTTGGCCCGGTGTGCGTCACATTGATAACGGGAATTACGCGCCGCTGATTCAAGCTGCCAAAGCATTGCCCGGATTCAAGCAGGATGAGGAAGCCAAAACCATTACCACGGGCTTCGGGCATAAGACTGTGCTGGGCGTAGCTGACAAAGTGGTGGATGCAGTTAAATCCGGCGCTATCAAGCATTTCTTCGTGATCGGTGGCTGTGACGGCGCAAAACCGGGGCGCAATTATTACACCGAACTGGCAGACAAAACCCCAGATAACACCATTATGTTGACCTTGGGCTGCGCCAAATACCGCTTCAACCAGCATGACTACGGTAACATCGGTGGCATCCCGCGCCTGTTGGATATGGGGCAATGTAACGATGCCCATTCTGCCATCAAGGTCGCAGCGGCACTAGCGAATGCGTTTGAATGCGGCGTGAATGAACTGCCGTTGTCACTGATGATTTCCTGGTTTGAACAGAAGGCCACGGCGGTGCTGTTATCCTTGCTGGCGGCTGGAGTGAAAGGTATTCATCTGGGGCCAAGCCTGCCGCCTTACCTCACGCCCAACCTGCTAGCGGTGTTGTCGGAACGCTTCGACCTGCGGGTTAACCACTCGCCGGAAGAAGACCTGCAAACCGCACTGGGCAGAGCGGTAGCCTGACATGCCAACCCACCACATACAACTTACCACCAGCGACGGACAAACCCTATCCTTCGCCTGCGAGGCAAGCGAAGACCTCATTACAGCGGCGGAGAAAGCGAATATTTTTCTGGCAGCCCAATGCCATGCCGGGTCTTGCGGGGCGTGTATTGCTCAGTGCGAATCCGGCGAATTCACCTTGGGTGAATGCAGCACGGATGCTTTGAACGATACTGACCGCGCCAAGCAACAAGTATTGCTGTGCCGGACATTTCCCCGCAGCGATTTGACCATGCGTCTGCCGTATGCTCATAGTCTGGTACGCTTTGAAAAAATCCCGGTACGTGAAGCCGAGATTGTCGCCAAAACCTACCTGACCGAAGACACCATCAAGCTTGATCTGCAATTGCTGCCGGATGACGACGGCAATCTGAGTCTGGATTTTGAACCGGGGCAATTCGTGGAACTAACCCTTCCCGGCACGGACAGCAAACGCGCTTATTCGCTAGCGAATGCACCGAACTGGGATGGCACACTGGAATTTCTGGTTAAACTGCGTCCACACGGGAAGTTTTCGAGCTTCCTTCACGAGACGGCAATTCCGGGCATGAGACTGACGCTGGAAGGACCGCTTGGCACCTTTATTCTTCAGGATAATGGCTTGCGCCCGCGTTATTTTGTGGCCGGAGGTTGTGGTTTGGCCTCAATCATCTCCATGTTACGACGCATGGCAGAATGGGAGGAACCGCACCCAGTCAAACTGTTTTTCGGCTTGTGGAGCGAAGAGGAAGTGTTTTTCCAGCAGGAGCTGGCTGATCTGGCAGCAATCTATCCGAACCTTCAGTACCAGATTTGCGTGACCAATGCTTCGGCGAGCTGGTCGGGGTATCAAGGTTCGGTGGTGGCAGCGTTTGCCGAAGCCTTGCAAGCAGAAGAGAGTAAACCGGATGTGTATATTTGCGGTTCCCCCGGTTTGATTGAGGGCATTGCAGAAGTGGCGGAACCATTGGGGATTGCGCGGGATGCGCTGTTTTACGAACGTTATATTGCCAATACGCCGGATACAGAACCGACCCGTTGTGAGGTAAGTTAACAGCGTGCTTCGCCAGCGGATGAGAGGTCGGAGAGGGCGTCATCCGCTGGTTAGCATCAGTTAGTGACGAGCATCCAACTCCGCCGCACTAAAACCCGGCATACGTGCCGCCATAATCGCATTCGTGAACGTCGCACTCGGACGCATCACCGCTTTGGTCTTTGCAGAATCGGCAAAGAAATAGCCGCCAATATCCACGGGTCGCCCTTGAGCGTCCTTCAGCTCTGCCAGAATTTTTTCTTCATTTTCCGTCAGGACTTTCGCCAGCTTGCCAAAATGCTCCGCCATTTCCGGCTCTTCGGTTTGCTTGGCAAGCGCTTGCGCCCAATACATCGCCAGATAGAAATGATTGCCACGTGTATCCAATTCGCCAGTACGCGGTTTCGGTGACTTATCGCTCAACAACACATTCCCGATAGCGTCATCCAGCGTGACCGAGAGCACTTTGGCTTTATTGCTACCGTATTGTCTAGCCACCTGTTCAAAGGAAACCGTCAGTGCCAGAAACTCCCCTAAGGAGTCCCAGCTTAGATGGTTCTCTTCCAACAATTGCTTCACCAAGACTGGTGCAGTACCACCTGCACCTGTTTCATACAAACCGCCGCCTTTCATCAAAGGGACAACCGACAGCATTTTGGCACTCGTGCCTACTTCCATGATCGGGAACAGGTCAGTCAGGTAGTCACGCAGAATATTGCCGGTCACGGAAATCGTGTTCTTGCCACGAATAATACGCTCCAGACTGAAACGCATCCCGCGCAGGGGGGACATAATGCAAATATCAACATCCGTCAGATCGTGATCCTTCAGGTACATTTTCACCTTCTTGATCAGCTCGTATTCATGCGGACGGTACTCATCCAGCCAAAACACCGCAGGCAATTGTGATTCACGCGCCCGTCTGACCGCCAGACCCACCCAGTCACGCACCGGCAGATCTTTGGTCTGGCACATACGCCAGATGTCGCCCGCTTCCACCTTTTGTTCAATCAGGACATTGCCCTGATCATCCACAATACGCGCCACGCCATCTTCGGGAATTTCAAAAGTCTTGTCGTGCGAACCGTATTCTTCGGCTTTTTGTGCCATCAAACCAACGTTCGGTACCGTACCCAGTGTTCTGGGGTCGAACGAACCGTGGGTTTTACAGAAGTTAATGATTTCCTGATAAATCCGCGCAAAGGTACTTTCCGGCATCACCGCCTTGGTATCTTTCAACTTACCCGCCGGGCCATACATTTTGCCGCCATTGCGGATCATGGCTGGCATCGAGGCATCCACGATGACATGGTTCGGGGAATGCAGATTGGAAATGCCTTTGGCGGAATCCACCATCGCCAGTTCCGGGCGATGTTCGTAACAGGCATGAATATCCCGCTCAATTTCTTCACGCAACGAGGTCGGCAGCGTGGCAATTTTTTCATACACACTGCTCATGCCGTTGTTCGGATTGACACCCAGTTCCTTGAACAACTGCGCGTGTTTTTCAAACAGCTCTTTGTAGAAAATCTTGACGCAGTGGCCAAACACAATCGGGTGCGAAACTTTCATCATGGTGGCTTTGACGTGCAGCGAGAACATGACGCCGGTTTCCTTCGCGTCATCAATCTGCTTTTCATAGAACTCGCACAGCGCTTTTTTGCTCATGAACATGCTGTCGATGATTTCGCCTTCCAGCAGGGACACTTTAGGCTTGAGTACGATGGTTTCGCCGCTCTTGGTCACCAGATCCATGCTGACATCGCAAGCATGATCCAGCGTCAGGCATTTTTCACTGCTATAGAAGTCACCGTGATGCATGTGCGAAACGTGTGTCCGTGACGCTTGACTCCATTCCTTCATTTCATGCGGGTAGGTTTGGGCGTAACGCTTGACGGCGGCGGGGACGCGACGATCCGAATTGCCTTCACGCAGCACCGGGTTTACCGCACTGCCCAGCACTTTGGAGTAACGGCGCAGCAGGGCTTTTTCTTCTTCGGTTTGCGGATCTTCGGGGTAATCTGGCAGCGGATAGCCTGCTGCTTGGAGTTCTTTGACCGTGGATATCAGTTGCGGTACAGACGCACTGATATTGGGCAGCTTGATAATATTGCTATCCGGTTCTTGTGTGAGTTGCGCCATGACTGCCAGCTCATCCGATACCTGTTGTTCTGCTGTCAGATAGTCCGAGAACTCGGCAAGGGTACGGGCAGGTAGCGACAAATCGCTTTTGGTGATTTCAATACCCGCACCTGATGCAAAGGTACGAATAATCGGTAGCAAGGAACAAGTCGCCAGCAGTGGCGCCTCATCCGTCAAGGTGTAAATTACTTTTGGTGTATCATTATTCATGTAAGATCATTCCTCATAGCGTCATTGTCTTACAATTTTATATAGAATAAGCGAAATAAGCCACTAAATCCGCAGATAAAAACACAGATTGTCGACAATCAAGGCGAGTGTGATGCCTATGCGCTGCTTTGATACCTTTGTTGCAGCGCACATAAATATTCCTGTAACATCTTGAGCACCTTTTGGCTTCGTTGGATTTCGTTGGCTATGTCAGAATCTGCACTCAACCTCAATCCTCTCGCGGGTGGCATTGCCACCACTATCCTGCAAGGCTTTAACCGACACTTTGAGATTTTCCAGCAAATCACCTCCGGCGCACGGCAGCGGTTTGAGGATGCAAATTGGGATGCGGTACAAGCAGCCTCACAAGAACGTATCGTGCTGTATGACCGACGCGTGAAAGAAACCATCGAAACGATGCGCGAGCTGTACCACATTACCAGCATCGACCCCGAACTGTGGCGCGAAGTGAAATACTGTTACATGCGCCAGTTGCTCGACCACCAGCAGCCAGAACTCGCCGAAACGTTTTATACCTCGGTGTTTTGCCACCACTTTCCGCGCCAGTACTACACCAATACGTATATTTTTGTGCGCAGCTCCATGTCAACCGAATACGTCGATTCGGAGGAAACCAGCTACGTTTGCTATTACCCCCACAGCATTGGGCTGCGGGAAGCCATTACGCGTATTTTGAAGAACGCGGGTTTCGGGTTGCCCTTCGAGAATTTAGGGCGGGATTTGCGTAATATTTACCGCGCCATCGTCCAACACTACCCCGGCAAAGCATCACGCAAAGCGCAATTAAATTTTCAGCTTTCCGTGATTCGCCACCCCTTTTTCCGCAACAAAGCCGCGTATATTGTCGGACGCATGATCAATGGGCGTGACGACATCGCGTTTGCGTTGCCTATCCTCAATAATGAGAACGGTGGCTTGTACATTGATACGCTACTGCTGGGTGAAAAACAGCTTTCAGTGGTATTCAGCTATTCGCAGGCGTATTTCATGATGGAACACCAAGTGCCTTCAGCGGTAGTATCCTTCCTGCAACAATTGCTGCCACGGCGCAATACCTCGGAACTGTATTCGGCGATTGGCTTACACAAGCAAGGTAAATCGGCGTTTTACCGCGACTTTTTGCATCACTTGCGCCATTCCAGCGATGCATTCGTGATTGCACCGGGGATACGCGGGATGGTGATGATGGTATTCACCCTGCCCTCCTACCCCTACGTGTTCAAGATTATTAAAGACAAATTTGCACCGCAAAAGGAATTCACGCGCCAACAAGTCGAAGCCAAATACCAGTTGGTGAAACGCCATGATCGGGTCGGGCGCATGGCGGATATGTTGGAATATTCCAATGTCGTCCTGCCTGTCGAACGTTTTGTGCCGGAATTGTTACAAGAATTGCAGGAAACCTGTGCCAGCAGCATCAGTTTTGACGGCGACAGCGTGATATTCCGGCACATTTATTTAGAGCGGCGCATGATTCCGCTGAATATCTTCATCGAAACCGCCGACGATGCCCTTCTAGAACGGGTCATCGAAGACTACGGTAACGCTATCAAACAACTGGCGGGTGCGAATATTTTCCCCGGCGACTTCCTCTACAAAAACTTTGGGGTCACGCAACTGGGGCGGGTGGTGTTCTACGACTACGACGAAATCACTTACATGACGGAATGCAACTTCCGCAAGATTCCGCCGCCACGCTTCCCCGAAGACGAATTCCGTTCCGAACCGTGGTATTCGATTGAGCCAAACGACGTGTTCCCAGAGGAATTCGGCACGTTTCTGCTATCTACGCCCAGAATCCGCAAGTCTTTCCTCAAATACCACCGCAACTTGTTGGATGCGCGTTACTGGCAGGCGAAAAAAGACAAGATCGTGGCAGGGCAATACGAAGATGTGTTCCCGTATCCAGAGGCATTGCGCTTCAAGCGATAGTATACTCACGGCATGAGTGAACCAGCCGAACCCGACTTTTTGCAACAACCTGTCACCGCCCTGCGTGGGGTCGGTGATGCGGTAGCGGAAAAGTTGGTACGGTTGGGCATCTTGCGGGTGGCGGACTTGCTGTTTCACTTGCCGATGCGTTATCAGGATCGCACGCGCATTTACCCCATCGCCAGCCTAAAAGTCGGGCAAGAAGTGCTGGTCGAAGGTGAAATCGACTACGCCGAGGTGGTGCAACGTGGGCGCACCATGTTGCTGTGCTACCTCAACGACGGCAGCGGCACGCTGATCTTACGCTTTTTCCACTTTACCTCCGCCCAGAAATACAGCTTGCGCAAAGGCGTGTTACTGCGCTGTTTTGGTGAAGTGCGCCAATCCGGCATGAAGCTGGAAATGGCACACCCCGAATGCCACTACCTCAGAGCCGATGCCCCCGAACCGATTGCGAACACGCTGACCCCCACATATCCCACCACCGAAGGTTTGCAGCAACGCAGCCTGCGCCGCTTAATCGACTTGGCGTTGGAGCATGTCGACACATTACCCGATCTATTGCCGGAAAACGTAGTACGGCAACACCGTTTTCCGCCACTGGCGCACGATTTACGCAAATTGCATACGCCGCCATCCGGTTCAACCGTGGAAGGAATGCGCCCGCATCGGCTGATTTTCGAGGAATTGCTGGCGCATCAGCTCGGTGTGCAACAAGCACGGCACGAACTTAAACAAGTGCAAGCGCACGCCATGCGGGAAGACAATCGCTATTGGCAGCAATTACGTCGCGCCCTACCCTTTGCCCCTACGAACGCACAAAATCGCGTGATTGCGGACATTACCCACGATTTGCAGCAAGACGTACCGATGAATCGCTTGGTGCAAGGCGATGTCGGGTCGGGCAAAACACTGGTCGCCGTCGCCGCAGCCTTACACGCGATTACCAACGGCTTTCAGGTCGCGCTCATGGCACCGACTGAATTGCTAGCGGAACAGCATTACCAAAACTTGGTACGCTGGCTCGAACCCTTGGGTATTGAAACGGTATACATTTCTGGCAATCAAACCCCACGGCAACGCCGCCGCAAGGTGGAGAACCTGCTGCTGGGCATCGGGCATATCGCGGTCGGCACACACGCCCTCTTCCAACGCACGGTGGAATTCTTGCAATTGGGGCTGATCATTATCGACGAACAGCACCGTTTCGGCGTGCATCAGCGCATGGCATTGCGCGAAAAAGGCAAGCAAGGCGAGCATTACCCGCACCAATTGGTGATGACAGCGACACCGATTCCGCGCACGCTGGCAATGACAGCTTATGGCGATTTGGATTATTCGGTGATTGATGAATTACCGCCGGGACGTACACCGATTACCACCGTTGCCCTGAACAATGAGCGCCGCGATGAGGTCATCGAACGGATCTCAGCCGCATGTCGCGAAGGTCGGCAGGTGTATTGGGTTTGCACATTGATCGAAGAATCCGAAGCGCTGCAATGTGAAGCGGCGGAAGTCACCGCTGCGACGCTGCACGAACGCTTGCCGCATGTGGCCGTTGGACTGGTACACGGGCGGCTGCATGGTTCGGAAAAAGAAAACATGATGCGCCAATTTAAGCTGGGGGAAATTCAGCTTTTGGTAGCAACGACGGTGATTGAGGTGGGGGTGGATGTGCCGAATGCGTCATTAATGGTGATCGAAAATGCCGAACGCATGGGTTTGTCGCAGTTGCACCAGTTGCGCGGACGGGTTGGGCGCGGCAGTGTTGCCAGTAGTTGCGTATTGCTGTATCAACATCCGCTGGGCAGGACAGCGCGGAAACGACTGGATGCGATGCGTACTACCACCGATGGTTTTATGATTGCGGATATTGATTTGGAATTACGCGGTCCCGGTGAAGTGTTGGGGACGCGCCAGACAGGCGATGTGCGCTTGCGCGTGGCGAGTTTGCTGCGTGATCAGCATTGGCTGCCAGCCGTGCAAGCGGCAGCGCGGGATGTGGTGGCGCATTACCCAGAGCGCGTGGCAGCGCTGACGCAACGCTGGTTACAGCAGCCGGATGGCGAAACGGCGACGCAGTTTTTCCAAAGCTAAACACCTGCTATGCTAACATCAGCACTAGGCAAATCAGTGGGTGACGTTATGGCAGCATTGGCAGAGAAATTTGATTACCTTTCAATAGAAGACTATTTGGCAGGCGAAAAGATCAGCGAAATCAGGCATGAATATGTGGATGGTCAAGTCTATGCAATGGCTGGAGGTAGCCTCAAACACAACCTGATTGCCGCCAATATCTCAGGACTGTTGTGGAGTCATTTACGGGGGACTTCCTGTGTCCCGCTGAGTAGCGACATGCTGTTGAAGACGTTGGGTAAACGCTTCCGTTACCCCGATGTTGTCGTCGTGTGTGACGATGATGCCTCAGACGATGATCAGATCAGAGAAAGCCCCATCCTCATTATCGAAGTGCTCTCCAAAAGCACCCGCAAAAAAGACAAAGGCGAAAAACGGCTGGAGTACCTCGCCATCCCTAGCCTGCTAGAATACGTGCTGATTGAGCAAGATTTTGCCGAAGTCGAAGTGCAACGCCGCAGTGCCAGTTGGCAATCCGCTTATTACTTTCTGGGGGATGAGGTAGTGCTGGAATCGGTCAACGCCACCCTGCCCGTCGAAGCCATTTACGAGCGGGTTAAGAATGACGATGTGTTGGCGTGGTTGGAGCAACAGCAGGCAGGTTAAGTGCTACAAACACAACCATTCCAACACATGGCGAATGTCGATGCTTAAACCGTCTTGTACCACCGTTTCACTCTCATCCAACGTCAAAATCAGTGGCTTGATGGGCTTGTGCAACTCCGCTGCGGCAACCGCAAACACACGCAATTCGCGCTGACGGGTGGCGCTATCTTGCAGCGTTGCACACACTTGAATCAGTTCGTAGCAATCATCCCGCTCCACTAAAAAATCCACTTCCAGATTATTGGCCGTCTTGTAGTAAAAAGCGTTTTCATGCCGCCGTTTCAGTTCCAAAAACACAATATTTTCGAGATTCTGAGCAATCTTGGCGGATACGCTGAATGACACGTTATTGGACAAGCCAGTATCTACCGCATAGAATTTCTTTGGATTAACCACCTGCTTTTTATACGAATAATCAAATTTGTTGAGCGTAAAAATCAAGTAAGCACCTTGCAGAAACTCCACATACTCGCGAATCCTCTCAAACGACACATTGAAGGTGTTTTTCAGCTTGTTGTAGGCATTCAAAGTGGCGTTATTCGACAGCAAAAACAGCGACAATTCCTGAAGAACCGCAAAATTATTCAGCTTATGACGGCTGACAATATCGCGTAGCAAAATCGAGTCGAAGTAAACTTTAAGCGTTTCTTTCGCCAGTAATTCGTCATCGGTTAACGCAATTTTGGGGAAACCGCCAAACGCCACGTAGCGCCTGAAAAGCTGCTTGACCTTAAGCTGTTGCTGGATAAAGTCCGCCCGTGAGTGAATCTCAACCGCGTGGAATAGCAAGAATTCTTTGAAGCCCAGCGGGTAAACTTCCACATCAAGGTAACGCCCGGTGAGCGCCGTACCGAATTCCACCCCCAGCAATTGCGAATTCGAGCCAGTGACGTACAACTTGCTGCTGCCTATTTCGTATTCCTTCAGCACCCATTTTTCCCATTGGGGAATGTTCTGCACCTCATCCAGCATAATCACGGTGTCGCCTTGCGGCTGCACGTATTCCAGCCACGTTTCCTTGATTTTTTCCAACAGGGTAAGCGGCTCGAACAAAGAGAAACGCTGATCTTCAAGGTTCACGAACAGGATGTTTTTGGCGGGCATTCCACCCGCTTGCAGGCGTTTGATTTCGTTGGTCAGTAGAGTTGATTTACCGCTGCGGCGCACGCCCTTGATCACAATCACTTCGCCGGACTTGGCTTTGCGGGCGATTTCTTGCTCGTACAATGGGCGGCTGAAAGTGGGGGGTAACGGCTTGTTCCAAGCGTTCCAATCGCTCAGGATAACGAAGATTTTGTCTTTTTCCATGAGGAGTCCTCCGATTTTACGACTGACTATACATTAAAATCAGTCAAATATACGACTGATTTACCTTCTTTTCATGTCATGAACGGACGGGTAATGCCAACCAAAGTATCAGCAACCGTAGGGGCAGACCCCTGTGTCTGCCCTCTTCGCCTGAAAAAGGGCAGACACGGGGGTCTGCCCCTACATGTGCAGGGTATCGTTTCCATCAGATGGGGTTTGTGGTGATGTTACGTGTGTAAGGTATCGGTTTCCCATTGGGCTGGATTGGTGGTGATGTAGGCGGCAATTTCACGCAGGGATTGTTCGGTGCGGATAATGTGTTCCCAATAATTACGCTGCCATAATTTGCCGGAAAATGCCTGCCAATGATGGTATTTAACCCCATCGACATACTGTTTCGTGGTCATCGTTTTAAACCGTTGCACCACATCCGGCAAGCGACAACTTCGGCTGAGGAGTGTCGTGGAGAGTGATGATTCCGTGGATGTGGTTGGGCATAACGACAAAGTGTTCAATACCGATGCCGGGGTAGTGGTTTGGGATTTCATCCCACACCCTTTGTATCATTTTTCCCGCATCATTCGGGTGCATTTCACCATCCCTGATGTCCCCAAACAGGCATTCACGGTTATGGGTGCAAATGGTGACGAAATACAGACCGTTTTGGGAATAATCATAGCCGTGCAGACGAATAGAATGCCGATGATGAAGATCAGGATTATAATTTGACATTCCTGTTATCCCCCTTATTATTTGATTTATTAATACGTTAAACCCCACGAACGAAAATATCCACCGTAGGGGTAGACCCCCGTGTCTACCCTCTTCTCTTTAATCTTCCTTTCTCTTCTCTCGCTATCCGTCTCTTTCTGGGGTCAACCACCGAGAAGAAAAGAGGGGGAGGAAGAGGGCAGACACGGGGGTCTGCCCCTACGATTATTTATCCTTTTCTTGGAAAAAAGAATTTGATTATATGCAAAAATGCCGTCGGCAGGGGTTGCACCCCTGCACCCTGCAAAAGCTCGTCTGACTCCAACAAACGCTACGGCTACTCCGATAACGCCGCTGCATTTGCCGGACTCAGCCGCGCCAAGACTTTGCCGCTTCGCGGCCTGTTGCGGCTAAAGCCGCCCTGCTTGGCTCAACTTGACCTAGGGGAGGACGAGGCGGAAGCCGTAGTCGTTGTCCCGATTATCCGGCGTGAGGAAGTCACGGTTAGCGGAACGCACGAGCCGAGCAGCGCTGCGCCACGAGCCACCGCGCAACACGCGGTAAGTGCCACTAAAAGCACCTTTAGGGTTACTGACAGGAGAAGACGAATAATCCCCATACCAATCTTGACACCATTCCAACACATTGCCATGCATATCACTCAGACCATAGCCATTCACCGCAAAACTCCCGACAGGCGCGATATACTCAAATTTGTCACCACAGGAAACATTGTCACAGTTGACATTTCCCTTGCCAATCGCATTGCCCCAAGGATAAGCAGTATTCGCACCACCAAGCGCCGCGTATTCCCATTCTGCTTCGGTCGGCAGGCGATAAGTTTTACCCGTTTCTTTATTCAACCACGGAATATATTTCTGAGTAATATCATACCAACTGACATTGATCACTGGACGATTGCCACGCCCCAAACCCTTATATTCTGCGTGCGGGCAAACTTTGGCTTGTTCACAAGCATCCCATTGGTCGAAGGTCACTTCGTATTTGCCCATCCGAAAAGCATTGAGGGTGACTTCGTGAGTGGGTTTTTCATCGTCATCACACTTATCCATACCACTCACTACATCACGGCTTTCCACGCACCCCATCGTGAACGTACCTGCCGGAATCGACACCATTTCAGGCTCATACTCTAAGCGAATAGGCTTGAGTTCGACATTCAGTGTTTGATCACCCGCAGCAATAGTGAACGCCTTTTCCTGCGGCTGATAACCATCAGCTTCGACTTTCACCACATAATCATCTGGCTGCAACAAGATACCAGAGCTATAACCCACACCACCCGACAGGCTAATTTTGGCATTCTCTGGCTTGGTGTTAATCGTCAGCGCGTAACGTATCGCCTCCAACGTCAGGCTAACTGCTGCATCTTGATCCTTGATGGTGACAACCTGTTCAACAGGTTTGTAACCATCAGCCATTGCTTTGACCGTGTATGCACCCGATTTCCACACTTTACCTGCTTCATAGGCATCGCCATCAACCGTGATAGCTGCATTTTCCGGCGTAGTTTTGACGGTTAACTGATAACTTTTGGGTACTTCCGGTTCGACAATTGGCGGCGTAACAGGCGGTTTAGACTCAACTGGCGCAGCGACAACCTTGGGTTGAGCAACAGGCGCGGCTGGTTGCACCAGCGCAACGAGATATTCCGCAGAAAAACCGCCCTTTTGCTGCCAATACACACCCCCACCTGCCACCGCCACAGCAGCCACGCCCGCTAACACCGCACCCATCCGAGATTTCGATGCTGGCGGTGGCTGAAGTGGCTGAGAACCACGCCCTAAGAACCCGTAAATCTGTGCTGCCAATTCAATAAAAGCAGGATGATCGCCTTTGCCATTCCAACCAGTGAAATCACCCGCCTGCAACAATCCAAAACCAAACGGTAACTCAATCGCATCAATCCTGATTGGAAACAGCACATTGCGGCTTTTAGCTTTGTTGGCTTCCTCCAACACCCATTCTGACTGTATCGAATGCTTTGACCAAACCACCACGACACAACGGCTATTGTTAATGGCTTCTTCAATCTTACGATGCCAATTTTCGCCTGTGTGGATAGACTGATGATCCCAAAACACTGACCAGCCCTGTTGCGCCAATGCTTGAAACAGCGGCTTTAAACGGTCACGGTCTTTGGTCGAATAACTGAGAAAAATATCGTGCATACTGATAACTGATAGCAAATTTCCGATAAACGGATAATAAACGATCTGACAACTAGAAGGGATGTTTTGCATCACAAAGTTGCGCTATTCTGTCAGCGTTATTAAACACACTGAAGGACTGCTTATGATCTGGCTCGACTGGCTGACCAAATGGAAAATGACCAAGCTGCAACTCAACCCGCCCTTCCTCAACATCGAACTGAAATTTGCGGATGCTGACAAGGATGCCGCGTGGGAAATGTACATCGAACTGCTGACCCGCATCACCACCCAAACGCTCGATACCGCTGACGGGGATGAAAAAGCCGCACTCGACAGCATCTACTCGCTGTTCCCCACCACTCGCAGCATCATCAAACAAAACGGACGCGACAGCCTGCAATTCACCAAACTGGCGATAGTGGTACTGAACCAAATTATCCGCCCCTTCACGTCAAAATGGCACAAACTCTCCGATTCTGGTGCATTCGGGGATGCCGCGCAACGCCTTGCCTTCCGGCAAGAACTGACCGAACTACAAGCCGATTTGCGCCGCTACACCGGAATGCTGGGCGAAATGGCGGGCGTGGAAGCTGACTTGCTACAGTTGCAACCACCGGATGGCGAAACGGCGACGCAGTTTTTCCAAAGCTAGTTTTTACCGCTGCCTATGCTGGCAGCACGCCCGCCTTTCCGCTACCATTCCTCATCTGATTGCCAACCCCGCTGAAAGGAAACACATGGACGCACAACCCAAAGACCCCCATACCGTCATTGTCAGTTTGCGCGATAAAGCGGACACTTACACCTGCAATATTAACGCCGGTAAACACCAAATGGTTGCAGATGAACCCGTACCACTAGGCGGTGATGACCTTGGTGCCGCCCCTTATCAATACTTGAAAGCGGCGCTGGGTGCGTGTACAGCCATGACTATTCGCATGTATGCCGAGCGTAAGAAATGGCCTGTCGAAAACGTCATCGTCACCTTGCGGCATAGTCGTGATGCCCATAAACAAAGTGCGTTTGAGCGCGACATCCACATCGAAGGCGACCTCACCGCTGACCAGCGTGAACGCCTATTGGATATTGCGGATCGTTGCCCCGTCCACAAAACCCTGAGCAACGGTGCTACTATCCTAAGCAAACTCATTGATTAACCTGTTGAAGAACCATCATGTTACACATTTACAATAGCCTGACTCGCCAAAAAGAAGTTTTCACACCGCTTGAACCCGGACAAGTGCGCATGTACGTGTGTGGGATGACGGTTTATGACTACTGTCATCTGGGTCACGCACGGGTCATGGTGGTATTCGACACGGTATACCGTTACCTCAAAACCAGCGGTTACGTGGTGGAATACGTCCGCAATATCACCGACATCGATGACAAAATCATCAAACGTGCTGCTGAAAACGGCGAACCGATGGATGCGTTGACCCAACGTTTCATCGACGCAATGCACGAAGATGAAGATTCTCTCAATGTGATGCGCCCTGACGCTGAACCGCGTGCCACGGGTAACGTCCCCGAAATGCTGGCGATGATTCAAACCTTGCTCGACAAGGGCATGGCGTATCAAGGCAAGAATGGCGACGTGTATTACGATGTCTCCAAATTCAACGGTTACGGCAAACTCTCTGGGCGCAAGTTGGACGAGTTACGGGCGGGCGAACGCGTCGCGGTCGATGAAATCAAAGACGATCCGCTCGATTTCGTGCTGTGGAAAGCCGTGAAACCGGGCGAACCCGCATGGGATGCGCCGTGGGGGCAAGGTCGCCCCGGCTGGCATATCGAATGTTCCGCCATGTCGCAGAAACTGTTGGGCGATCATTTCGACATTCACGGCGGCGGCAGCGATTTGCAGTTCCCGCACCACGAAAATGAAATCGCGCAAAGCGAAGGTTGCATCGGGCATAAACACGTCAATTACTGGATGCACAATGGCTTCATCCGCGTCAACGATGAGAAAATGTCGAAGTCGTTGAACAATTTCTTCACCATCCGTGAAGTCTTGAAAGATTACAAAGCGGCGGAAGTGCGTTTCTTCATCCTAAACAGCCATTACCGTAGCCAGTTGAATTACGGCACAGATCAGTTGGATGCGGCACGGGCATCATTGTCACGTTTGTATACCGCGATTCGTGGCTTGCCAGAATCGGGGCCAGCGGCGTATACCTATTACGAAAAGCGTTTTATCGCCGCGATGGACGATGATTTCAACACGCCAGAAGCGATTGCGGTGCTGTTTGAGCTAGCGGGCGATATTAACCGCATCCGCAAAACCCAAAGTGATGCGTCGGCTGCGGCATTGGGTGCGCTGCTACAACGCCTCGGTAACGTCGTGGGCTTGTTGCAAGAGGACCCAGAAAGCTGGTTCAAAGGTGCGGCGGGTGCAGGGGATTTGGACGATGCAGCAATTGAAAGCCTAATTCAGCAAAGATTGGATGCCCGCAAAGCCAAGCAATGGGCAGAATCTGACCGTATCCGCGACGAACTCAAAGCACAAGGCGTGCTGTTGGAAGATGGCGCGGGCGGCACCACATGGAAACGAGCATAAACATGAAAAAAATCACCATTATTGGGGCGGGTTTCGCTGCCCTGAGTTCTGTGCGCGAATTGCGCAAACACGATAAAAACGTCGCAATCACCGTCATTGCGCCACGTGCTGAATTACACTATTTGCCAGGGATTATTTGGATTCCGAGCGGTATCCGTAAACGTGAAGATTTGATTGTGCCGTTAGGCAATTTCTTCAGCCGCATGAATGTCACCTTTCACCAAGGCAATGTCACAGGTTTGCGCGATGGCGGACGCATTGTCGAAACCGATAATGGCGACGTGGCTAACGATGCGCTGATCATTGCTTCTGGCGGGCGTTTCATCAAGAAGTTGCCGGGGATCGAACACGCGATTACGCCGTGCGAAGGCATTGCGGCGGCAGAAAAAATCCGTGACCGTTTGAATGCGCTGCAAGGCGGCACGATTGCGATTGGTTTTGCGGGCAATCCGAATGAGCCAAGCGCGATGCGTGGGGGACCGATGTTCGAGTTCCTGTTTGGCACGGATACCTTGCTGCGCCAACAAGGTCGCCGCGACAAATTCAAGCTGGTATTTTTCAGCCCTGCCGATAAACCGGGCAACCGTTTGGGTGAACAAGCCGTGAAAGGCTTGCTGGATGAAATGCAAAAACGCGGCATTGAAACGCACCTCGGTCACAAAATGAAAGGCTTCGAGGCCGATAAGGTGAAAACCGAAGGCGGCGAATTTGCGGCTGATTTGATTCTGTTTATGCCGGGGATGACGGGCAATCTGTGGTTTGATAACACCACCCTGCCCCGTTCTTCCGGCGGTTTGCTCAAAGCTGACAAGCATTGCAAGGTCGAAGGATTCGACAAGGTATATGTCGCAGGCGATTCCGGCAGTTTTCCTGGCCCTGATTGGATGCCGAAACAAGCGCACATGGCAGATTTGCAAGCGGAAGCTGCGGCGAAAAACGTGTTGGCGGAACTTAATGGCGGTGTTGCGGATGCCACTTTCAAGGTTGAATTGATGTGTATCGTCGATTCCAACGCGAAAGGCATGTTGGTTTATCGTACTGAACAGAAGAATTTGATGTTACCAAATTGCCGCGTATTCCATTGGGCGAAGCGTGGGTTTGAGTGGTTGTATCTTCGGCAATACCGTTGATGCTCAAACGCAGAGGGCTTATCAAAAGAAAAACCGTGCTCAGTTGGAGCAGCGGTAAAGACAGTGCATGGGCGCTGCACCTGCTCCAGCAAGACCCTGCCATTGAACTGGTGGGCTTGTTTACCATCATCGAACAAAAACACAATCGTGCCTCTATGCACGACACCCGCATCGAAATGTTACATCGCCAAGCGGATGCCGCAGGTTTGCCCATTGAACTAGTAGTACTGCCAGACGAATGTAGCAATGAGCAATACGATGCCATTATGCAGGCATACATCGTATCCGTCGCCCGAAATCAAGTGGAATGCATGGCGTTTGGCGATCTTTTTGTGAGTGAAATTCGCCAATACCGCGAACGGCAATTGCAAGGCACTGGCATTAGCCCGTTGTTCCCACTGTGGGGTATGTGTACCCGATACTTGGTTGAAACCATGCTAGCGGCGGGTTTGCACGCACACATTAGCAGCGTTGATCTGAATAAACTTCCAGCACACTTGGCTGGCAAACGCTGGTCTAAAGAGGTGATTGCTGACTTCCCAGATGGCTGCCACCCTTGCGGCGAAAACGGTGAAATTCACACCGTAGTCGTGGCTGGCCCCATGTTCAATAAACCCATTCCGGTAAACGTCGGTGCTGTTATTGAACGTGATGGATTTGCTTATGCCGATATTATTCCGCAAAGTTTAGGAGTTTAGCCGTTGCTATTGCAACCCAACCACCATCAAATCCCTTTTCCTTTTTTTGCTGTAGATGCTACTTTTTCTGAAGAACAGTGCGTGATGCTTGAGCAGCTCTTTGTGCAAGACAGCGAGTGGCAACATCGGGATGGGGCGTTTTACCGCTGCTCACTGCGCGACGTTACTGACGAGATTCCTGCAACGTTTCATGCCGAAATACTCGCTCGAATACGCGAGATTACGGGATTACCACTCGTAGAACGTTTTATGGTCACGGCGCAACGGATGCTGCCCGGACACGTCATTGGCATCCACAGCGACCGACCGTTCTTGGGCTATGAGATTGCGCGTTTGGTCTTGCAACTCAATAAGCATTGGCAAGCTGAACATGGTGGGGTACTGGAATTATTTGCCTCACCAGAAGGCGAAGCGGTATTCAAGGTTAACCCTGAACACAACAAAGCCTTTGGCTTTTTGCTGCACCCGAAGTCTTATCATGGTGTCACCGAAGTGACCCAGCCGCGCCAAACCGTGGTCTTCAATTTCTGGCATGTCGCGAATACGCCCGAACTTGAGGCTCACATTAAAGCCTTGTTCGCCAACCTGCATTTCTCGGAATTACCTGCTGCACTCGACCCTATTGCCTCGGCTGCCGAAGCAAGTTTGCCTGAAGAGGTGACATTTCGAGCAGGCACAGCGGCGATTGCGCTGCATCGCTGGGGCTATGACGCGGCAACGGTTGTGAGTGGATACCAGTACAGTGCAGGACTGGATGGCAGCGAGTCTCACGATGCAGAAACCTATGCAGCCGTGCGGCTGGCGGACTGGGTGGCGTATTTGTATCGGGATTCGTTTGATTTGGCTCGCTGGGGAGTCTTGCGCGGTGAACTGGCAGGAATGGAAAGGTTTACGCGCTTGCTGCCCACATGGCGGCTTTGTTTGCCGGAATGGGAATAGTCACCACAACATTCAATTATGGCTAATTCGTAACTTCGATTCCTGATTAGCCAAATATGCAGTTTCTGTAAGCAAAAGAAACCCCTGATTCACAGAGTAAAACGTGCCATTTCCCACTTTTTAGATCGTGTTAAATGGAAGAATACGCCACAATCCCTTGAAATTATTGACATCCAGCCCAGCATATGTGGCAGGATTCTGTTTTTAATGGCAACATTAAGTCGCTTATTTTACTTTACATCTTTAAGGAGTACCAATGAGTGACCGTCCTCCAATTCCTGCTGAAATACGACGAAGAGTTCTCGTAGAGGCAGGTCATCGATGCGCCATTCCTACTTGCCGTTATATTGACGTTGATGTTCATCACATCGTGCCTTGGGAAACGTGCCAAAAGCACGAATATGAAAACCTGATTGCTCTTTGCCCTAATTGCCATAGACGAGCGCATAAGTTCAACGAAATTGATCGAAAATCCCTATATCATTACAAGGCTAATCTCAGATTCACTCACGACAGATTTTCTCAGCTTGAAGTGGATATACTCTTTGAATGCGCACAAGTGGCAGGCCAACACCTTATGTGGGCACCTTTCAATATGCTTCTGCTAAAGCGACTTATTGAGTCTGGCTATGTTCAGTACACCTCCACTCCTGCCGGTGTAACCATTGGTGGAATGAAGTCAAACCCTGACTACATCTGCATTACAAAAAAGGGACTCGATTATATTGGGTCGCTTGGTGAGGTTGATCTATAAGGTATAAGCAACTATTCAAAAGCACGTAGCCTCTTACCACGTTAATATAAACACAGATTAAACACCCAAAAGAAAACCCCGACCAGCGGGGCTTTCTCTTATCTTTCTCCCTTCACCCCTTGCGGGGGAAGGGCTGGGGATGGGGGGTAATGTATTCCCGCAGGATTACATCATCCCGCCCATACCACCCATGCCGCCCATATCAGGCATTGCACCGCCGCCATCTTTCTTCGGCAGTTCAGCGACCATTGCTTCAGTCGTGATGATCAGGCCAGAAACAGATGCCGCGTTCTGCAATGCAGTACGGGTAACTTTAGTTGGGTCAAGGATACCCATCGCGATCATATCGCCGTACTCGGAAGTACGTGCGTTGTAACCGTAGTTACCTTCGCCCGCTTTTACCGCATTCAGGATAACGGATGGCTCATCGCCAGCGTTAGCGCAGATTTGGCGCAGTGGCTCTTCCATCGCACGCATCGCGATTTGGATACCAACGTCTTGCTCGTGGTTGTCACCTTTCAGGTCTGCAATCGCTTGCAGCGCACGTACCAGTGCCACACCACCGCCAGGAACCACGCCTTCTTCAACCGCAGCACGGGTAGCGTGCAGGGCATCTTCAACGCGGGCTTTCTTCTCTTTCATCTCGATTTCGGTAGCAGCACCGACCTTGATGACCGCAACGCCGCCTGCCAATTTGGCAACGCGTTCTTGCAGTTTTTCACGGTCATAATCAGATGAAGTGGTTTCGATTTGTGAACGCACTTGGTCAACACGCGCTTTAATATCATCAGGAGAACCTGCGCCATCAATGATGGTAGTGTTGTCTTTGGTGATATTGATGCGTTTCGCTTGACCCAGATCGTCCAGCGTGACTTTATCCAACGCCAAACCGACCTCTTCAGAAATCACGGTGCCGCCAGTCAGGATAGCGATGTCTTGCAACATGGCTTTACGACGGTCGCCAAAGCCCGGTGCTTTAACTGCTGCCACTTTAACGATACCACGGATGTTGTTAACAACCAGTGTCGCCAGTGCTTCGCCTTCGATGTCTTCCGCAATGATCATCAGTGGCTTGCCTGCTTTAGCAGCACCTTCGAGGGCTGGCAGCAGTTCACGGATGTTGGAAATTTTCTTGTCGTACAGCAGTACAAACGGGCTTTCCAGTTCAGCCGACATGCTTTGTTGGTTGTTCACAAAGTATGGGGACAGGTAGCCACGGTCGAATTGCATCCCTTCAACCACGTCCAATTCGTTGTCCAGACCTGAGCCTTCTTCAACGGTGATGACGCCTTCTTTGCCCACTTTGTCCATTGCGGTCGCAATGATGTTGCCGATAGCGTCGTCAGAGTTAGCAGAAATGCTACCAACTTGCGCAATGGCATTGGTGTCAGCGCAAGGCTTGGACATCTTGTGCAGTTCAGCAACCGCAGCGATGACCGCTTTGTCGATACCGCGTTTCAAATCCATTGGGTTCATGCCAGCAGTCACAGACTTCATGCCTTCACGCACGATAGCTTGTGCCAGAACGGTTGCAGTGGTAGTACCATCGCCTGCTGCATCAGAAGTTTTGCTTGAAACTTCTTTAACCAACTGTGCGCCCATGTTCTCGAATTTATCTTCCAATTCGATTTCTTTGGCAACGGAAACGCCGTCTTTGGTCACGGTCGGTGCACCGAAAGATTTTTCCAGCACGACGTTACGGCCTTTGGGACCCAGAGTAACTTTTACAGCGTTTGCCAGAACATTGATGCCGCGAACCATGCGAACGCGAGCATCATCACCAAAACGTACTTCTTTAGCACTCATCTTATAATCCTCTTAATTAGTCTTCGATAATCGCCAACAGGTCTTCTTCACGCATGATCAGGACTTCCTGACCGTCCATTTTTACTGTTGTACCGGCGTATTTACCGAACAGAACTTTGTCACCGACTTTTACTTGCAGCGCGATACGCTCATTGTCATCGCCAACTTTGCCAGGACCTACCGCAAGGACTTCGCCGCGATCAGGCTTTTCAGTAGCATTGTCAGGGATGATGATGCCGCTGGCAGTTTTGCGCTCTTCTTCCATACGGCGTACTACAACGCGGTCATGCAATGGACGGATATTCATGGTCAGTATTCTCCTCAAACCAATAGGATTAGGACATTAGGGTTGTTGTTAGCACTCAAGGCTAGTGAGTGCTAATAATAGGGATGGCTTAGGCAAAGTCAAGGGCGGTCGAGTGAATTTTTTGTATCATCAGTGCGGCGAATGACTTCGCCCTCGATGTCAGTACCGGAAGAACGCGACGTTTGCGTGTGCTGATAACCAGCAACAGACACCATACCGTTCTTCAACAGGAACTTCACGAGCAGGTAGCGCGTGGGGGGCAATAATAGGATTAACCCTATTATATCTGTGAAAAATCCGGGGATGATAAACAGCAAACCACCCAGCAGCATCATCGTGCCTTCCAGCAAAGACTGCGCCGGACGTTGCCCAGCCTGCATATCGCGTTGGAATTTTGCCAGTGTGGACAGCCCTTGGTGACGCAATAAATACATACCCAAGAAGCCAGAAAGGATTAACAGCAAGATGGTCGCCAGTGCGCCAATGGCACTGCCGACTTTAATGAGCAGCCACAGCTCAATGAATGGAATCACCAAAAACAGCACAGAGAACACAGGAAAGCGACGCATGACACAAGATTCCATTCAACTAATTGTGTTGACTATATCGGTCTTAGGATTGGCTTTTCAAGGCAACCCCAGAAATATCAGGCTGCTTTCACCTCCAGCGTGCGCTCACTTTCAAGACGATCACGCAACTGCACCAGCGGGATCGGTCGCCCACAATAATACCCTTGCGCAAAATCAACCCCAATCTGCCGTAAACGTACCAACGTTTCGCCGTCTTCGACCAATTCAGCAATCGTTAGCAAGTTCATCACCTGCCCCACTTCATGCACCGCTTTTACCATCGCCGCATCGACGGGGCTAGACACCAAGTTATGCACGAAATTACCGTCGATTTTCAGGTAACTCAACGGTAATTCCCGCAAGTAACTCAGTGAAGAGAAACCACTGCCGAAATCGTCCAGCACCAAATGGCAACCCAAACTATGTAACGCGTTCATCACCCGTTTGGCGTGGACAAAATTACTGATCGCCACGGATTCGGAAATCTCAAAGCAAATCATACCGGGGTCAATACCAAACTGATGAATTTGCTGCTCCACGTAGCCAAATAGTCGCGCATCTTGCACCGACTGCCCCGACAAATTAATCATCAGACGTATTTCCTGACATGGGGTTTTGCCATCATGATTATTACTGCGGCAAAGTGCCAACATTTCCAAGGAGGCTCAATATGTGTTTCAGGGTCTTATCGCAGCAGCAGTGAAAGCAAGGAATGTAGGGCTGCTTGCCCCCGTTTCCTGAGGTTGTGCAAATACTCAAAGAGCGCAAGGTAACACGGCAGCTTTTCTTGTGAGATGCCCCGATGTGGGCGTAACCATGAGCGCAACAGTGACCAAAAACCTTCCATCGTGTTGACGTGAACTTCATGGAAACCGTCACCATCTTCATCACGGGCATATTCGCCTGCACCATGATTGACGGTTTTGTGGGCATAACCCCATGCCTCCAACCGGCTGTAAATGTTGTACTCATCGGTGTACACCAGTGTGCTTGCCGTCACCGTTTCCAAAATCAGCGGCTTGATCGTCACTTGTTTCACATTCGCCAGCATACGGATCATGACTTCCCCCGAACGCTGGATCATGCCGAAGATGGGTGGTTTGTCCTTTTCCAGTGTCCCACGTCCCGGCGCACCTTTCAGGGCGCGGCGGCGGCCTTCACGCCCTGCATCCGCTACAGCTTCGGGATTTCCCTTGTGTCCGGCTTTGACGTAGAGTTCATCAAACTCAACATTCCCAGACAGGCTTACTGGCGTTTTTTTTCTCGACACCACGCCGTAACTGTTCCGTCATCGCCTGAATATCATCCTTGTTCAACCCCAATTCGCGGGCGATTTGTTGGTTGGACAGATTCAACGACATCAGGTACAGGCACAACACCCACACCTTCAGCGGCTGGTGGTGACCTTCAAACACCGTCCCCGTCAGATCATCAAAACGCTTTTGGCAATCCTTACACTGGTAACGTTGGCGTTCCTGCTGGGTGTCATTCTTGCCTCGACGGATTGTTTCCTGTGAACCGCAGTGCGGACAAATCACCCCATTAGGCCAACGCAGGGAACGGACTTGCTCGAAACAGGCGGCATCACTGGTCAGGCTGGAAATACTGATGAGCGAGGTCATGAAGCCTCTCCTTGGTTATCGGAAATGGCTAACTTTACCGCTGTCCGTGACGTTTGCAATGCCAAGAAAGACAAGACCCTGAAACACATATTGAGCCTCCAAGGATTTACGAATAATCCAACGGTCAATACTGGTCATTAAATCCAGTCGGTCGGCTACCGGCAAGAAACTGCCCGGATTCAACAAAGCTTGGCGAAACGGTAAACGCAATAAAATTTCATACTGGCGGAAACGTTGAGTACGCTCAGAATGCAGTGGCACAACCGGCTGTGCAAACAGGATAAAACGGTCTTCACGAATTGCATCTTTGAGCAATTTACCCCAATCATGTACGCGTTGATTGGACATGGCTTCGCGTTTTTCTTCTTCATGAACAAAAACTTGATTGCGCCCTAATGCTTTAGCGGTGTAACACGCTTTATCCGCATCGGAAAACAACTGTTTGATTTGCAAAGTAGACGCAGGCATAAACTCCAACAAGCCAACACTCGCACCAATCGTAAAGACCTTACCTTCCCAACTAAAACGGAAATTACGCAACTCGGTTAAAATGGATTCCATAATGCTGCGTCCCTTTTCCAGACCGCAACCTTCTAAAAATACGGCAAATTCATCGCCACCAATACGTGCCACTTTATCGGAGGTACGCACTGCCCGACGGAATATTTGTGCCACTTGTTTCAGCAGTTCATCCCCTGCCAAATGTCCACAGGTGTCGTTGATAATCTTGAAGTTATCCAAATCCACACTTGCCAATACATGGCTACGCGTCAATGCTGACGTATCATGGGCAAGTTGCTCAACGTATTGTTCAAAGCTAGTGCGATTCATTAAATCAGTTAATGCATCCCGCGAGGCTTGGCGGTAGAGACGATTAATCACTTTTCGGTCAGCCGTCACATCACGAAAAATAAAAACAATGGCTTTACACTGCTCCAAAATGCACGTTGTGTTTAACTCCACAAAACGTTCTTCACCCACACGCGGGTGCAGCTTCACTTGACCAAATTGCAAAGGATGATTGGGATGAGTCAGATTGGTTTCAAACGCTTTTATCTCAATGGAATTACCTTGTAAATCATCTAGCTTCAGCACTTTACTGATATGTTCACCCAGCACTTTGTCGCGTGACCAGAGTGTTAATTTCTCGGCACTGGTGTTCATGTAAGTAATATTACCTTGCTGATTGGCAACAATCACGCCACCGGCTAAGGCATCCAACACCCATTCGGTATTGACTTGATCTTGCATAGCCAGAAGTTCTTCAGTGTTGGGTGTTATGTTAACGTCGGGCAACGATGTTCTTGAGGCTATCAATGCCGTGCGTTTCAACAAATAAACAGCACCCACTTGTGCCGCCAGAATGGCAAGCAATAAGTGCGGCACTGTCTCTGTCAACCCAGACAGAGCGTCTGTCATGAATAGCTTACTGAGTTGACCACTGGACAATACCCAGACACACGCCAACGCAACCGCAATCGATGACAGGATTGGAACGACAAATCGCATCAAATCCCCCTAAATACTAGGTATCTCTATAATAATTATGATTAAATACTGGCTTCGATTATAACGATTTTACCGCGTAACTGCCACTCCGCCCGTCTGATAAAAAACCGTCAGACTGCACAGTCTATCACCTAAATCAAATAGGGATACGCGTGTTTAACCAATACCCGTTAATATATTTTCTCAACTTTATTAAAAGCCATGCTTGACAATATCATTAAAGAAACGGAATATAACATCCTATTACTCTTAACATAATGCAAAAGGAAAGGTGTTATTCATGTCGAATGTTGATATTTCCAATCTTAGCGTCGCTGAACTAGAAAAATTGAAAGGCAGTATTGATAGCGCAATCGCTAACCGCCGTGATACTGAACTATTGACTTTACGTCAAGCGATTGACGATCTGCTTGATGAAGCAGGGTTTACACTTGACGACGTATTACAAGTACGTAGCGTCAAGAAACGTGCTGTAAAAGCTAAATACTGCAACCCTAACAATTCAGAAGAAACTTGGAGTGGGCGTGGCAGAAAACCTATTTGGGTACAAGGCTGGGTCAATGCTGGTCATGACCTGAATGAGTGCTTAATTCCAGAGTAACGTCATACTCTTGGCAAACGGAAGCCTGAATGCCACAAACACTCAGGCTTCTGTTGTAACACCACCACTGTTTGTTGCAGAAATCACACTATTAGCGGCTATTCAAACAAAAATGCCCGCATGACACAAAATGGGGCGAAGATATTTTGCCGATCACGCGCATTTACTCTACTATTACTCGCATCTAGTTAAACCATGTTGAAAGATGAGTAGTTATCTAAACCTGATTAAGACGTACCGCAGATTCCCTAGCATAAGCAACTTACTGTGCTTCATTCTCTTGCTAGTTGTTTCAGTGCAAGCGCACGCAATCAAACCAGAAGAATTATTACAAGCGGATGATGCCTTTAAGTTCAAGGCTGAGGTGGTTGCACCGGATAAAATCAAAGCCACTTGGGAGATTGCGGAAGGTTACTACCTGTACCGTGAGCGCTTCAAATTTGAGACAACGACGCCTGATGTGACACTCGACGTCCCCGTGTTTCCCAAAGGTGACATCAAGAATGACCCTAATATGGGGCAAACTGAGGTCTTCCATCATGACATTGTGGTTGAAATCCCCTTCAAACGCGGACAAAACGCCGCCCAAGCCGTCGAATTAGCACTCAATGTCAAGTATCAAGGCTGTGCCGATGCAGGTATATGCTTCCAACCCCAGAAAAAAATAGCGGCACTACAACTGAGTGCGACAGAACCAGCAGCGACGCCTAAATCCGACAGTGCAGCACTGCCTGACATTATCAAACAAGCCCAAAAACCGAGTGCGGGGAGTACCTTGCCGGTTGATAAAGCCTTCGTATTCGACATGGCAGCCGTCGACAAAGGCACGCTAAACGCACGCTGGATCATCCAACCCGACCATCATTTATATCGCCCTAAAATCAAATTCACGGTCAAAGAACCACTTGGCATTACCTTAGGAACACCCCTATTCCCCGCTGGTGAAACCGTTCAGGACGAATATTTTGGTGAAATCGAGGTTTACGGCAAAGACTTTGATGTCCAAGTCCCCATTCTGCAAGCGACTGGCTTACAAAAATTGGTAGTGGAAACCGAATATCAGGGCTGTGCTGACAAAACGGGCGTGTGTTACCCCCCCGTCACCCAAACCCGCGAATTAACACTCACGGGCTTACCCGACGCCAAACCGCGTGCTAATAGCGATACTGATGCCATTGCGCAAGCGCCGCTCAATAAACAAGATGCGCTCACGCAGCGCCTTGAAGACAGCTCCTTGGTGCAAATCATTGCGATTACCTTTGGTTTGGGCTTATTACTGGCTTTCACGCCATGCATTTTCCCAATGATCCCTATTTTGTCGGGAATCATTGCCGGTTATGGCAATACATCTTCCCGCAAAGCCCTATGGCTCTCAGTGACTTATGTTGTTTCGGGCGCGGTAGCTTATGCCATTATTGGTTTTGTTTTCGGCTATTTTGGGCAAAACTTACAAGCCGTATTACAGCACCCGATTGCCATCGGTTTAATGAGTGCCCTGTTTGTAGCACTCGCGTTTTCGATGTTTGGTTTTTATGATTTACAATTACCAAACAGCCTGCAAAGCCGTTTAAATGAAATCAGCAATAAGCAAGAAAGCGGTAGCTTTGTTGGCGCTGCCATTATGGGCTTTCTCTCCACGCTCATTGTGGGGCCGTGTGCTGGCCCTGCGATTGCCGGTATTTTAACATTCATTACCCAAAGCCATAACGCATGGTTGGGGGCTGCTGCCTTATTCTCACTGGGCATGGGCATTGGTGTTCCCTTAATCCTCATCGGCACATCGGCTGGACATCTCCTACCCCGTGCTGGCGTGTGGATGGATACTGTAAAAGCACTGTTTGGCATTATTATGCTGGGCGTGGCAATTTACATGCTTAGTCGCATTGTTTCTATTGAGATCACGATGGCACTGACGGGCATTCTATTGGTCTCCTCCGGTGTCTACATGGGCGCATTGGAAAAAATTGATGAAGATGCTGGTGGCTGGGGTCGCTTCTGGAAAAGTACGGGGATGCTGCAATTATTTTACGGCGCACTCATTCTGCTTGGTTTATCGGCGGGCAGCACTAACCTGTTACAACCGCTGAAAGGTATCTTTTCTGTCGGTATAGCAAACGCCCAACCCGCTGAAACCATGAGCTTCAAACGTGTAATAGGGCTTGATGGCTTAGAAGCCGCCCTGCAACAAGCCAAAGCGCAGAAACGCCCCGTGATGCTCGACTTCTATGCGGACTGGTGCAGTTATTGCCAGACAATGGAAAAAGTCACCTTTAAAGATCCCGCCGCCGCCAAAGCACTCGGTAATACACTATTTTTGCAAGCGGATGTCACCTCACAAAGTGAGCATGACCTAGCATTGCAAAAACGCTTTGATGTAGTCGCTCCACCGGCAATTGTATTTTTCAACGATGCGGGGGAAGAATTGCGTGCCTTGCGTCTCGTTGGAGACATTACGCCAGAACAATTACGCACACATGCCGCCACCTTCATGCAGCAAGCGGTAAAATAATCAGCATGAGTTAAGTTAGCACTGCATACTATTGCCCCGAAGATTTACCGTCACTAACGGAAACAGGAGTGATTTTATGCATAACAATAAAGACTATTATAATGAACAAGAAGATGAAGTCTTCCACCTAGAAAAAGCTGTCGCTGCCATCGATGGCAAAAAAATCAAGCCGCATGTGATACGCCGTCATGTGGAAGATTATTTAGAACGCAAAGCGCTAGAACGTCGCCTGAAGGATATCTTTGAAGACGATTTATAAACAAACCATGCAGTAGAGACGCAACTGCTTGCGCCTCTACTGTTTCCCTTCAGGAATTAGAGCGTAGTGGTAGCGTTAGTCACAGCAGTAACGGCTTCCGGTAATTGCAGCGCAGTACGCAAATCCAGTAAATAAGCCTGCTCTGCTTCATTGGCAACATCAATAATCGCGGCGGATACCAAGTAAATTTCGGTAGCAACAGCTAAATCATGGTTTGCCAAAGCGGCAATGCTTTTAGCGTCTAATGGATTCCCTAATTCGCTCAGAATCATGTCATTCACATCCCCATCTAACTCAGCATCGACTAATTGCTGACGAATACTTTCCAATTCCGTCGAATCCACATGACCATCTGCTTTTGCCGCAGCAATCATGGCTTTCATGAGAATTTCCGCACTGGCTTTCGGCGCTGGAGCTTCCAATAAAGCGGGTTCAGCCGCTTGTGCCGTACCGGCTGCGCCCGGCGCATTTTCCCATTGGCGATACATTTGATACGCTAAACCACCCAATGCCGCAAGGCTACCGACTTTTACTGCCGCACCCGTGACACGCCGCCCCGCACCTGTCCCCAGCAATAACGCCAACACGCCTGCTGCTGCCGCGCCAGTTTTCATGCCAGAAAGCATTTGGTCACGTTGTGCGCCTTCAGCGGGAAGCCCTAATTTTTGTTCTGCCAGTGTCTGACCTTTTTGAGCAATGTCTTTACCGGATTGCAGCATTTGATCCAGAAAACTTTTCATATCCATTGTGATCTCCTTGTTTTGATAATAGATAAGGCTTGAAACGGCGTTATTTGAAACCTGCTAAAGGCGTAGTCGTCTGCATCACTTCGCGAATGAATTCCCGCGTAATACGCCGTCCTTTGGTTAAGCTGGCGGCATCCAACTTATCCAGTACCGCCATGAGCGTAGCCATATTTAACGGATAATGCCGCTCAATATATTTCATGACGTGTTCGGATAATTCAAATCCGCGTTGATGCGCCCGCCACGCCATCGCTTTTAAGCATTGTTCATCATGTACAGGGTGCAAGCGGTAATCGGGTCCCCACAATAAACGTGACGCGAAATCCGGCAAAACACACTGCATATCACGCGGATTAATGCGTGAAGCCATGATCAGCGGCTGCTGGTTGGTACGGCAGGTATTGATGAGGTTCATTAACGCCACCTCCCAATCGCGTTGTCCGATAATCGCCTCTAATTCATCCACAGCGACCAAATGTTTACCCGCCACACCAGCTAATAGTCGTGTGCCGTATTGCGCACAACTGCCGAGCGGTAGATAGGCTGCCATCATGCCGCGTTGATAATATTTCTCGCAGTACGCTTGCAACAAATGGGATTTACCCGCTTGCGTTTCACCCCACAAAAACAGTTGTGGAAAGTCTTTTTCAAAACCCCGCTTCATGATGCCTAGCAACTCGGCATTTTCTGGTGTCACAAAAAATGAACTGAAGCGATGACCTTCGCGAATCCCAACGTTCAGTGTCAGTTGTTGCATCATTCTTGCCCTTTTAACGCATCATCTACCGCATTAATGCTGTAAATGTGGCTTTGTTTGTAAGTATCGTGGATATAGCGCAGCAGCACCGCGAGTACCGCTGCAACGGGTAAGGCTAATAAAATACCAAAAAAGCCAAACAATTGCCCACCCGCTAACACTGAAAAAATAACAGCAACGGGGTGTAAACCAATGCGCTCCCCGACTAACAGGGGCGTTAGCAATGTTCCTTCAATCATCTGCGCTACCCCAAACACCGCCAAGACCCAGAAAAGATCAAACACATCTTGCGTTTGGAACAGCACCGCACTCCCTGCAATTGCCACCCCAACAATAAGACCGAGGTACGGCACAAAACTCACCACCCCCGCAATCAAGCCAATCAGTAACGCAAATTCCAACCCAACCAAGGACAAACCGAGGGAATAAATCACTGCCAATGACAGCATAACCATTAACTGCCCCCGCAAAAATGCCCCCAGAACGTCGTCTGATTCCCGCGCCAATCTTGCTACCAAGGGTGCACTGGAGCGTGGCAGCAAATCATCCACATAAGCGACCATCCGATCCCAATCACGCAACAGGTAAAAAGTAATAATAGGAATCAACGCCAAATTGGCAACCCAACCCAACACCACAAAACCGGATTTGGAAATGGTGTGAATAGCATTACGAATAATACCGCCCGTTTCTTGCCAATGCTCAGCAATGACAGCTTTGATTTTATCCACCTCTAACACACTGGTATCGACGTGGAAATGTTCCTGCAAATACGGCGCAAGCACATTCACTACCCAATCAAGATAAGCAGGCACTTTGCCAATAAACAACTTCACCTGTGTTTCTAACACGGGCAATAGAAACAGGAAAAACATGACGATGAATAAAAAGAGCGAGAGAAATACTGCCGTGACCGACAGAGTACGGGATAGTTTCCACGATTCTAGCCTATCAACTAATGGATCACCCAGATAAGCTAATAACGCTGCCGTCAAAAACGGGGTCAAAATCGGTGCAAGTAAATACACCAAGCTCACGACGATGCCCGCGATAACTAACCAAAACCAGCGACCACTATCGAGAATCATGTTTCACCTTTGCGCCACGCATAGCGCCCCCATAACCAAATATACGCAGCACCACTTAACACGGTTGTTACCGCGACACTCCACTGCAAACCGAGATTAAACCACGGCGGCAAGGGGTAAAGCGCTACATGCAGTAGCGTCGTTGCCAACAGAAAAATTTGCAAGCCAGTGTTCACTTTACTGATGATTAGCGGACGCATATCCAACCGCCCCGTAAACAGGCGATAAGCAATTGCACCGAGCACAATTACCACATCACGTCCCATCACTAAGGCAATTAACCACCACGGTAAATCCCCTTTTAAACCAAATACGATGAATACTGCGACCACGAATAGCTTGTCAGCCACCGGGTCAAGCATCGCCCCTAAACGGGTCAGCCAACCGTAACGCCGGGCCAGAAAACCGTCGAGCGCATCCGACAACCCCGCCAATACCAGCAAGGTCAACGCCCACTCATACGCTTCCTGCCACAACAACCAACAAATCGGCGCGATGGAAAGAATACGTATCACTGTGATGATATTTGGAATTTGTTCCCGCACGTTAAATCCATTTTTTTACACAAAGAAGGCTCCCGATGGAGCCTTCATCATATAACGGATTATAGGTTATGTGCCGGATTTCCGACGATAACCTGCGTTATTACATCTGAACGGGGATTAGCGTGACTTCAACGCGGCGATTTTGCGCACGACCGTAATCAGAGCTGTTATCCGCAATCGGGCGGCTTTCACCGTAACCTACTGCCTGCATACGCTGTGCCGCAACACCCGTGCTTGCCAGATAAGTACGCACGCTATTCGCACGTTGCTGTGACAGTTGCAGGTTAGACGCGTCGCTACCAACGTTATCCGTGTGACCAGCGATTTGTACGCGGGTTTCTGGGAACTGGTTCAGCGTGCTCGCCAAGTTGTTCAATACACCGTAGAACTGGGGCTTAACACCTGCTTGTGCAGTATCAAACGTAATCGCATCCGGCATGGTCAACACGATATTGTTATCCTGACGGGTAACTTCTACGCCAGTCCCTTGCATGTTTTGACGCAATGCTGCTTCTTGTTGATCCATGTAATTGCCGATAGCAGCGCCTGCAAGACCACCGACGACTGCGCCAGCGATGGTGTGCCCTTTGTCTTTGTCGCCGGTATTTTTACCAACAACTGCACCACCGATAGCCCCAATCAAAGCGCCCTGTTGCGCACGCGTCATTTCGCCCGTGGGGCTACAACCCGCCATCAATGCCGCAGAAACAGTACCAATCAACAGAGTACGCATGGAAATTTTCATAAGTGAACACCTCAATAATTTATAGTATATCGTCACGGTGTTTAGAACCTAGTTAGCCCACAGAGTTCCCGATAACGATTGTATGAATTTTGACTCAAACCTGCGCAGGATACTAGCCATTAAAAAGGAATCGGGCTGTTAATGGTTAAAATCTCCCCTGATTGCGGGTGTGGGAAGCAAATGGCGGCGGCGTGGAGCAGTAAACGCGCTGCCTGCGCACAGATAATGGGGTCGGCGTATAGCTCATCACCGAGGATCGGGTGTCCGAGGGCTTGCAGATGTACACGGAGTTGATGGGTGCGCCCTGTCAACGGTTCTAGATCTACGCGGGTCGTATCCGCTACCGCATCGTATGCCAGCACTTGATAGCGCGTTTGTGACGGTTTACCCCATTCAAAGCTGACGATTTGGCGCGGGCGATTAGGCCAATCGGTCATTAGAGGCAGGTTGATTTCACCACGGGTAGGTGACACTTTTCCTGTAACGACTGCGGCATAACGTTTGTGGACTTGGCGGTTTTGAAACAGGATGCTTAGAGAACGTTCCATCGTTTTACCGCGTGCCATTACCATGATGCCGGATGTCCCCATATCAAGGCGGTGAACAATGAGTGCATCGGGGAATTCGGCTTGCACACGGGTAATCATGCAATCGTGTTTATCTTCACCGCGACCAGGAACAGAGAGTAGACCAGTGGGTTTATCGACCACGATGAGGGAATCATCGAGGTAGAGGATGTTCAGGTCGGTGTGGGTGGGAGGGTTATAATCAATCACAGAAAGCCTATGTGCTAGACGCAAAAAAGGCTAGTTATTGCTAACTAGCCTTTAAATTTGGTGCCGGGAAGAGGACTCGAACCTCCACGGGGTTGCCCCCACTAATACCTGAAACTAGCGCGTCTACCAATTCCGCCATCTCGGCAATTCGCAAAGCACTAATGCCTTGTGAGAGGCGAAATATATAGAGCTTGCGGCATCTTGTCAAACACCAAAACGCGTTTTTATTACATTTTTTTGTTACACTGCGTCCATACGAAAAGACAAACCACACAAGGACACAATTTGAAGTTTAACGACCCCCATAGTCAGCGCGAAGCCGAAAAGTACGAAAATCCCATCCCCAGCCGCGAGGTCATCTTGCAACTGCTGGCGGAACAAGGACAGCCGCTAGACTTTGCTACCCTCACCGAAGCGTTGCACCTGCACGATGAACGTGATGTTGATGCCCTGAAAAAACGCCTGCGTGCGATGGAACGTGACGGGCAATTACTCTATAACCGCCGCCGCCAATACGTCCCCATCGAACGCACCGACCTGATTGCGGGGCGCGTCATCGGGCACCCTGACGGCTTCGGCTTTCTGAAACCCGATGACGGCACACCCGACCTCTTCCTGCACGCCAAGCAAATGCACGGGCTGATGCACGGCGACCGTGCCCTGTGCAGCGTGCGTGGTCTTGATCCCAAAGGTCGCCGCGAAGGGGCGGTCGTCGAAGTGCTAGAACGTGGCACCACCCAAGTCGTCGGGCGCTATTTCATGGAAGGCAATATCGGCTTTGTCACCCCTGATAATTCGCGCATCAGCCAAGACATCATGATTCCTCCTGATGCCGCAGGCAATGCCAAACCCGGTCAAATCGTAGTCGCCGCGATTGTCGAACAACCCTCCAAACGCGCCCAGCCCACTGGCAAAATCGTCGAAGTACTCGGCGACCACATGGCCCCTGGCATGGAAATCGACGTAGCCATCCGCAGCCACCAACTGCCACACGGCTGGTCAAGCGACATCACCGAAGAAGCCGATAAATTCGGCTACGAAGTGCCCGAATCGGACAAAGCCGACAAACGCCGTGAAGATCTGCGCGACACCCCCTTCGTCACCATCGACGGCGAAGACGCCAAAGACTTCGACGACGCGGTTTACTGCGAACGCGACGGCAACGGCTGGCGCTTACTGGTGGCGATTGCCGACGTATCCCACTACGTGCAAGCCGATTCTGCGATTGGACGCGAAGCCACCGAACGCGGCACATCCGTGTATTTCCCCGGCAAAGTCATCCCGATGTTGCCCGAAATCCTCTCCAACGGCTTGTGCTCCCTCAACCCGCACGTTGACCGTTTATGCATGATTTGCGACATCCAAATCGGCGCACGCGGCAAACTGATCAGCTACCAATTCGTCGAAGGCATTATGCACTCCGCCGCCCGTCTGACTTACACCGAGATGGCGAAGATCGTGGTCGAGCGCAATATGGATGCGCGTCGTCAACACCCGCAAGAACTGTGCGAACACCTCGACGACCTGTATTCGCTGTACCACGTCTTGCGCAAAGCGCGTGACCGCCGAGGCGCAATCGACTTTGAAACCGCCGAAACGCGCATCGTCTTCGATGCCGAACGCAAAATCGAAGCGATTGTTCCCACCGAACGCAACGACGCACACAAGCTGATCGAAGAGTGCATGATCCTCGCCAACGTATGCGCTGCAACCTACCTCAGCAAGTACAAAATCCCCGCACTCCACCGCGCCCACAAAGGCCCCACGCCGGAAAAGCTCGCGGATTTACGCCAATTCCTCGCCAGCCTCGCACTAAGTTTGGGTGGTGGCGACGAACCCACCCCGAATGATTACACCGCGCTGCTGAACAGCCTAGGCGACCGCCCTGACCGCAATATGATTCAAACCGTGTTGCTGCGTTCCATGTCGCAAGCCGTGTACAGCCCCGACTCCAACGGGCATTTCGGCTTGGCACAACCGTATTACGCGCATTTCACCTCACCAATCCGGCGTTACCCCGACTTGCTGGTACATCGTGCCATCCGCCACTTAGTGCGCGGCGGCAAAGTCAAAGACTACCAATATTCCCACAAAGACATGGTAGCCCTCGGCGAACACTGTTCCATGACCGAACGCCGTGCCGACGATGCCACCCGCGACGTGACCGCATGGCTCAAATGCGAATACATGCAGGAACACATCGGCGAAACCTTCGGCGGTGTCATTACCAGCGTCATGGGCTTTGGCTTATTTGTCGAACTCAAAGACATCTTCGTGGAAGGCTTGATTCACATCACCGCCCTGACCAGCGATTACTACCACTTTGATGCCGCGCATCACCAATTGACGGGCGAAAACTCCGGGCGCATTTACCGCCTCGGCGATGCCATTAACGTCACCGTGGCACGCGTGGATTTGGACGAACGCAAAATCGACTTCGTACTCGCCAAAGTTGACGGCGAAGCCGACGCAACACGCACCAAAAAGCCCAGCAGCCGCAGCCGTAAACCCGCCAGCAAAGGCAAAACGGAACGCGAACCAAAATCTGATCCGACCGCCAGCCAAAAACCTGCCAGTCCTAAAAAACCGGCAAACAGAAAACCCCGTAAGAAGAAACCGACCACCTAATGTCAAAATCCATTATTTGCGGCGTACATGCCGTTGAAAGCGCCTTGCGCAACGATACCGAAAACCTCGGACAAATCTGGCTGGACAAACGCAGCCGCAACGACCGCCTGAAAAAATTGGAAAAGATGGCGGAAGAAAACGGAATGCGCGTCTTCCTCATTGATGAGGACAAACTCGACAAAATGGCAGGCAATAACCGCCATCAAGGCATTGTTGCCGAGTATTACAAACTCAAAGCGTGGACAGAAAACGACTTCTACGACATGCTTGATGGCATGAGCGAACCACCGTTTCTGTTGGTATTGGATGGCGTAACTGATCCGCACAATCTGGGCGCATGTTTGCGTACCGCCGAAGGTGCGGGTGTGCACGCGGTGATTGCGCCCAAGGATAATGCTGCCAGCATTACCCCGACCGTGCGCAAAGTCGCCTCTGGTGCAGCGGAAATCATCCCGTTTATCCCCGTCACCAACCTTGCCCGCACGCTGGAAACACTCAAAAGTCGTGGCATCTGGCTAACAGGTACAAGCGACAAAGCCAAGCAAACCCTGTATCAAGCTGACTTGAAAGGGCCGATGGCGCTGGTGATGGGCGCGGAAGGCGCGGGGATTCGCCGCCTGACGGAAGAATCGTGCGACTACCTGATTTCGATCCCGATGGCGGGGCAAGTGTCGAGTTTGAACGTGTCAGTTGCGACGGGCGTATGCTTGTATGAAGCCCTACGCCAACGCCAAAGCAAACCTGCTAAGTCTTAAGGGCTGGTGTAATAGTCGTATTTCGTGAGCATGTCGTTAGTAAACCGCCATGCTTCGTTATACGACAAGCCACTGTTGTCAGGAATCACCACTTTCACGTACAACTCTGTGCCGTGCTGCGCCTTCAAACCGCCTAACTCACTTTCCAGCGCTGCACGCGTCACACTTTGAGCAGCAGCCTCACCCGGTTTGCGGATGCTGTAACCCGATTTGCTGTACATCACTTCCACCACTTTTTTGCCTTTGGCAGAACGCGCAGGTTGCAGCAATTTCTGGTATTTCTGATCCAATTCGGTGAGTTCACCCTGCATACTCAGCAGCTTTTTCTCGCTCTCATCCACCTTGGTACGCAAGCCTAGCGCTTCGGTGTTTTTACTCGCCAACTCGGTTTGCAGCATACTGAACGACTGTTCACGTTGCGTCAGCGTGCTAGCTTGTTCCTGTGTGAGTGCTTGTAAGCGGGAAAGTTCGGTATCTTTGCTAGTACTCGTAGTGCGTGCTTCTTCAGCTTCGGCACGGCTACGCAATAAATCCATTTCTAAAGACGCCGAACGTTGCTGCAAGTAATCCAATTGCTCTTCCAGCGTGGCATTGGCTTTGAGCTGGAATTCGGCGACTTGTGCGGATTTTTGCGCGGCGACAGCCAATCGTTGTGCTTGCGTGGCGGCGGATTCGGCTTCTTGCTGCGCAACTTCTTGGGCTTGCACGCTGTTTTCTAATTCATCCAGCAACTTGCGATTATTGAGCGCCATAACAATAATAACCAACAAGAATATCTTGAGGATCACCATCATCACATTGCTGAAAGACGACCAAAAGCCTTCTTCCAAATCGTCTTGACCGCCGGTTAATGAAGGAAAACCGCCGCTCATGGCTGTTTATCCTTGGCATCCAAGCGGAAACCTTCCCGTAATGATTCGCGAATCACCCGAATATCGTCGCCGCTATGCCCCACCGCGCTTTGCAACGCATCCGCCGCCAGTTGCAAACGTTCACCGGCTTGCAAAAAGCGATTTTGCACCTGATTAATGGTTTCTGCCGCCGTGCGCAATTCTGCCGCTAATACTGATACGTCGTGCAGCAAGTTATTACTCTGGTGTTGGAAGCGCGGCAAAATATACAGCGTGGTAACGTTTTCAACGTTAGTCAGCAATTGAGTACGCGCATCCTGCAAACGCAAGTAGAAATACGCAAAAAACACATAACACACAATCGAGGTCACGGTCGTACTCAGCGAGTTCGACATCCCGCCGATAATGTCCCACATGTTTTTCATATTATCGCTGGAATTCATTAAACCTGCCGCGCCCATTAACGCCACCGCCAGCGAAACCACCGTCCCAAAAACCCCCGCCAAAATCAGGATACTGTTAACAAAACGTACCAGCGTGAACTGCGCCGTCTGGCTAGCCACCAAGGTCGCGGCGAGCGCACCGTGGTTAATTTCCGCTTGTTGGCGAGCAATGGTCTGTACCGCGTGGTAGCGATCCACGATCAGAGAGGCATCCGACAAACCGTAAGCGGGGTTCGGTGCATTGTCTTGCAAGCGTTTTAAAAAGCGTTGCAGCGTATCTTGCTCGTGGGTATAGCTGAGAAAAATCATAATCATACGCACTAAGCCAGCTAAAAAGATCAGCAGCACAATGCCATTCAACACCAACCCAAGCTGCCCGGCTTGCGTGGTATTGAAAAATTGAGTGACGACCTCTTTGTTCAGCAAAATGCCCAGCCCCAATAGGAACAGGATCACCAACATCTGCAACAGGGTGAGGTAATAGCGCGTTTTAATCGGTTTCAACATCAGTTTCAGTATCCTTGACATACGGACGGCGTGGCACAGCTTCGACCGGCACAGGCTCAGTAATGTTCCGCCCCGATGAAATCCCCAACTCCGACAGTTTGCGCACGCCCGGCAACACACTGCGTTCCAACGAACCTAGCGCTTTGTTGTAGGTATCCACGCTGCTGCCGAGATTACGCCCCAAACGCTCCAGATGGTCAAGGAAAACCGTAAGGCGCTTATGCAATTCCTCGCCTACATCCCTTACTTTGCCTGCATTTTCAGCCAATACCGTCTGTTTCCAACCAAAGGCCACTGCCCGCAACAGTGCCACCAACGTCGAGGGCGTGGCAAGAATCACCTTGTCATTCAAGGAATCATCCAACAAGGTTTTATCCTGTTCCAACGCCGCACCAAGGAATTGCTCCCCGGGGATGAACAGCACCACGAAATCCGGCGATTGCTCAAACTGTTCCCAGTAACGTTTGCCTGCGAGCACTTTGACGTGATCACGCACATGGCGGGCATGGCGTTGCAAATGGCGATTGCGGCTGTCTTCGTTGTCGGCATTGACAGCATCGAGGTAAGCATCCATCGGCGCTTTGGCATCGACGATCATTTCCCGCGCATCCGGCATTCGGATCACCATGTCGGGGCGGATGGTGCGGTCACTATTGCTACGCTGGGTTTGCTCGACGAAATCGCAGTGCTCGACCATGCCGGAAAGTTCCGCAATACGCCGCAAACTGAGTTCGCCCCATTGCCCGCGAATACCAGGGGTGCGCAACGCGGAGGCAAGCCGCCCGGTTTCGCTGCGTAACGCGGTTTGATCGTGCATCATGCCGCGAATTTGCTGACTGAGCACGCCAAAACTCGCCAGCCGATCTTTCTCGATGTCACGAATTTGCGCCTCGGTTTTCGCCAAGGCATCGCGAATCGGATCAACTAAATGCTGGATAGAAAGCTGGCGTTGCTCCAAATCCGCACGGGATTCAACGTGCATACGCCCCATCGTCTCCTGCGCCAATTGCAAAAACTGGGTATTGTTGTCGCGCAACGCCCGCTGTGAAAGTGCTGAGAACGTATTGTGCAAACGGTCTTGCGCATCATCCAACAGGCGCAAGCGTTCCTCGTTGATTTGCTCTTCGGTTTGCCATTGCAACTGCAAGCGTTCAAGTTCACGGCGGGCTTGTTGCAAAGGTGCACTGTAAACAAAATGCGTGACTAATGCGCCCAACGCAAACATTATCACTGCGGTGATGAAGACAATATGTTGGTCAATGAACGCGCCTAATTGAAACGGAGCAGCCTCCATTAGTGCAACCAAGCGAGAATATCGGTAGGGTTGGCAATACTGCCATCGGCAGGCCAATGGTGATGTTCGTTATTGGCGTTGAGGTAGCCCCATTCGGCAATAAGCGTTGTCATGCCCGCATCGCGCCCCGCGACAATATCGCGCTCAGCATCGCCAACATACAAACACTGTTGTGGCGCAACCCCACAACGCGTTGCCCCCAACAATAAGGGCTGCGGATGCGGTTTCGCGACCGCCAATGTATCGCCGCCGATAACGCAGCCTGCACGCGTATCCAGTTTCAAATTTGCCAGTAACGGAAACGTCAGGTATTCGGGTTTGTTGGTAACAATTCCCCACGGAATCCGCGCTGCTTCCAACGCCGCCAACACCGCTGGCATCGTCTCAAACAAGCGTGAATGCGTACTGATATGGGCTTGGTAATAATCCAGAAACACCGCGCGACGACGCGTTATCTCGACAGCCGTTTGGGCAAGACCAAACGCCAGCTCCAACATACCGAGGCTACCGTGCGAAACCGTGTGGCGAACTTGCGCTAAGGTATAAGGTTCGCGTCCTTCGGAATGCAGCACTGCATTTAAGGCAGCGAGTAAATCAGCCGCTGTATCCAGCAGCGTGCCATCCAAATCGAACAACACACACTTTATTGGTAAAAAAGAACTTGTGGGCATCGTTTCCTGCTTAATGCTCGCGGTCAGGCAGGGCAATATTCAATTCTAACACGTCGAAATCAGAGCCTTTTTCGTATTGGACATTGACTTGATCATCAGTGATTGCCACGTATTTGCGGATAACTTCCATAATATCCCGACGTAATTGCGGCAAATATTCAGGGCCGTTGCGGTCAAGACGTTCATGCGCAATCACAATTTGCAAACGTTCCTTGGCAACCTTGGCGCTACCGGCTTTTTCCTGTTTAAAATAACTAAACCATCCCATAGATCACCCGAATAGCTTTTTGAAGAAGCCCTTTTTCTCCACTTCCAAGAAGCGGTGAGGGACTGTTTCACCTAGGAAACGGCGCACAAAATCATCATACGCCTGCCCTGCATCGCTCGCCTTATCGAGGATCACGGGTGCACCACTATTAGATGCTTGCAAGACACTTTGCGATTCAGGAATCACCCCAATCAGCGGCACTGCCAGAATTTCCAGAATATCTTCCATGCTCAGCATTTCGCCGGACTGTACCCGCGCAGGAGAATAGCGTGTAATCAGCAAGTGTTCCCGCACTGTCTCGCCTTGCTTGGCGCGATGGGTTTTGCTTTGCAGCAAGCCCAAAATTCGGTCGGAATCGCGCACGGATGAGACTTCGGGGTTCGTCACTACCACCGCATCATCGGCGTAATACATCGCCATGTGTGCACCACGCTCAATACCGGCAGGGGAGTCACACACGATAAAGTCAAAGCCCAACTCGTGCAATTCATCCATGACCCTGCCAACACCTTCGGGAGTCAGCGCATCCTTATCACGGGTTTGCGAAGCGGGCAGCACATACAAATTCTCGACATGCTTATCGCGGATCAAGGCTTGATTAAGTGTGGCTTCATTATTGATAACATTGACGAAATCATAGACAACGCGCCGTTCACAGCCCATGATCAAATCCAGATTCCGCAACCCCACATCGAAATCAATCACGGCAGTTTTGTAACCACGCATGGCAAGCCCGGTTGAAAACGCGGCACTGGTAGTGGTTTTACCAACGCCACCCTTACCGGAGGTGACGACAACTATTCTACTCAAAAGATGCTCCTTCTTTATAAAATGGCACGATTAGTATTCACTTAGCCATGCCTCAACGATATTAACAAATATCGCGAACTTTATTTAGCATAAAAATGTGTAAACTTTCAGAACATCGGGGCAATTTTTAATTTTTCACCTTCCAACCAAACCATTGCAGGCGAGCCTTTCAAATTGGTATCAATATCATCCAGCAAGCGATAATGACCAGCGATTGCCACCAGTTCGGCTTCTAATTTCTGACAAAAGATACGTGCACTGGTATCGCCACCAATGCCTGCCAATACCCGACCCCGTAAAGAACCGTAAACATGCACCGAACCACCCGCCAAAATTTCTGAACCAGCGCTCGTGTGCTGCAAAATTACCAGGCTGCCTTCGGGAAAATACACCTGCTGACCTGAACGTAACGGGCGATCAATCACTTTAACACTGGTCATGACCGTCGTGGGCACATCTGCATCGGCTTTTTCTTCACTAACCGAGCGTTCAACTCTGACGGATGCACCCGTCGCACGCCCTGCGCGTAATACTGCCCAACCCGCTTGTATTGCCGCCTCCACACACGTATCCGTAATATTACGGATACCCACGGGAATAAAGCCCAAATCTAGAATGGTTGCTCGCAAGCGCACCATATCCAATGCCGCGCAGCCATCACCCAACTGACTACAATCAACCACTAAAGGGCTATTAGCAAACAATTGCGGCACACTATCCCGCTTGTTTTGCACACCTTGGCGAATCAATTCTATCTCAGCGGAGGCCAGTCGCAACACACTGATCAAGGTCATTTCACCTTTTATTTCAATTAGTTCTCCTGACAAAACCCATACTCCTGACTAACAAACGTTTGAACCTAGTAAGCGCTGTACTCGACGAAAGGTACAACATCACCACTTTATCGTGCTTAAAATAGTTTTATAAAGGCATTTTTTTTACTTATAATTAAGATATATAGAACAGAATAAAAACTTTTTCCTGATTTCTTGATCCGGGGGCTTCATTACCATGTACCTTAGTACATTTTTACCACCACTACACCGTGGCATCAGCGCCGTGGTCTTGCTGATATTAGCATTGCCAGCGTTCGCCCAAGATGCGCCACCAGCGGAAGCCATCGCCACCCTTTCCAGCGCCGCCAATGCCCTTGACCATAATACGCCAGATGCCGCCACACAATTCGCCAAAGCCAAAGATCGTCTGAACAACAAACCAGAAGGCACAGACTTACAGCAAGGCTTACATTGGCTAGAACAAGCTGCCCAACAAGCCTACGCACCCGCGTTGTTTGAACTTGCCAATCTGTACGAGAACGGCAGCTATGTAAAGCAAGATTCGGCTAAAGCGGTCGAGCTTTACGAACAAGCGGCAAAACAAGGGCATTTGGATGCACAATACAATGTTGGGTTACTGTATTTGCGGGTCATCAAAAACACCGAAAAAGCCCGCTATTGGCTCGAACAAGCTGCCCAGCAACACGATGTCGAAGCACAATATAACCTTGCCCTGCTGCATGACTTTGCCAAAGGCACACAAGCAGACCCAGATGAAGCCACACACTGGTATACACAAGCTGCGCAACAAGGGCACAAAAATGCGCAATTTGATCTGGGAGTACGTTATTTACAAGGCATCGCGCTCACTCAAAACCTGTCACAAGCCCTGCACTGGTTTCGCAAAGCAGCAGAGCAAGGCGATCCCGCCGCTGCGTTTAACTTAGGCTTGATGTACGATCAAGGTAACGGCACGCCCAAAAATCTCCCTGAAGCAATACGCTGGTATCGTGAAGCCGCGCAGCAAGGTGAAGCAGGCGCACAGTACAACCTTGGCATTAAATACTTACTTGGCGAAGGCGTTACCCTTGATCATGACAAAGGCATTCAGTGGATACGTAAATCCGCTGAAGCAGGCAATCCGGCTGCCCAATACACTGTTGCATTCATGTATGAACAAAGTACGGATCTACCCAAAGATCCCGAAATGGCACTGTATTGGTATCGTCAATCCGCCGCACAAAACTACACCGATGCTCAATTAGCACTCGCCATTCTCTTTGCTAACGGGCAAGGCGTGAAAGTGGATCTTGCCCAAGCACATGAATGGTTTCACAAGGCAGCAGAAGCGGGCAACAGCAATGCCCAGTTCAACCTCGGCACGTACATGGCACATGGGATTGGCACAGCCAAAGATTTACCCTCGGCGGCATTTTGGCTTTCCCGTGCCGCGCTGCAAGGCAAAGCGGGAGCTGCGGCGAACCGCGATTATGTCTTAAAAATGTTAAGCCCACAGGAACGTAACACACTCGAACGCCGCCTAAAAACCATCACCAACCCACAGCATCAGGACAAGCAAGCCACCATCCGCTAGAATACGGGCTTTCCAGAACATAAGCTCGTATTCATGCCTGCATTGCTCAAGCCTCATTACCCTGCCACCCCTAATGGTCATAGCCGCTGGGGGCAGTTATACGGCGCATCCCTCGACTGGTTGATTGCCCAGTCCGCTCAAGGGTTTGATGGCTTGTTGCTCTTGGTTGTACCGGATGTGCATACCGCCTACCAGATGGAATCCGCACTGCAATTCTTCGCGCCCGAAATCCCGCGCCATATTTTCCCGGATTGGGAAACCCTGCCCTACGACGTGTTTTCCCCGCACGAAGACATCATTTCCGAACGCCTGAAAACGCTGGCAACGCTGCAAAATCTCAAGCGCGGCATCTTGCTCGTACCCGCCACCACGCTATTGCATCGACTTGCACCCACCAGTTATGTGCACGGACATACCTTCGTGGTGCGCAAAGGTTCGCCGCTCAATATCGACAAATTGCGCAAGCAACTCGAAGAAGCAGGCTACCGCAACGTCAGTCAGGTGATGGCACATGGCGAATACGCCACCCGTGGCTCGCTAGTCGATTTGTTCCCGATGGGCAGCCATACGCCCTACCGCATTGATTTGTTTGACGAAGAAATTGATTCGATCCGCACCTTTTCGCCGGAAACGCAGCGCACCGATGTGGTGGTGGATAGCATTGAATTGCTGCCAGCGCGGGAATTTCCGCTGGATGAAGCGGGGATTCGTACCTTCCGCCAGAATTATCGGGCGCAAGTTGAGGGGGATTTGACCCGTAGCCGCATTTACGAAGGCGTGAGTCAGGGCAAACCTCCGGCGGGGATTGAGTATTACTTGCCGCTGTTCTTTGAACATACCGCGACGCTGTTTGATTATTTGCCGAAGAAAACGTTGCTGGTACTCGCTGAGGGTGTGGATGCCGCAGTTAAGACGTTCTGGGAGACGGTGGAGTATCGGTATGAGCAGCGGCGGCACGATATTGAAAGGCCGTTGCTTGCGCCGGAGAAGTTGTTTCTGACAGCGGCGATGTTGGGGAGTTGGATTGGGGATTATCCACGGGTTGAGGTGCAGCGGTTTAAAGAAATCGCGGAAGAAGGGCGGCCACAGGGGACCGCCCCTACGGGGATTGGTAGGGGCGGCCCCCTGTGGCCGCCCTCTTCTGCCGTTGACCAGAATTCAATTAACTACCCCATCGCCGCCCTCCCCTCGTTGCTAATCCACGCCCGTCAAGAACAGCCCCTGTTCCTGCTGTTCAACTTCCTCAAAGACCTGCAAGGGCGCGTTCTGTTCACCGCTGAATCCGCCGGACGGCGCGAAGCCTTCCTCACGTTGCTGAAAGACAACGGCATTACCGTCAAAACGCTGGAAACCTGGCAGGATTTCCTCGGTAGCAAAGCCGAAATGGCGGTCACGGTCGCGCCGTTGGAAAACGGTTTCTGGCTACCCGATGCGAAGATTGCGGTCATTCCCGAAAACCTGCTGCATGGGGTGCAAATCCAGCAGCAACGCCGCCGTCGCAAAGCTACCCGCGATGCCGATGCGATTATCCGCAACCTGACCGACCTCAACGAAGGCGCACCCGTGGTGCACGAAGAACACGGGGTCGGGCGGTATCTGGGGCTGGAAACGGTCACGGCAGGCGGGGTGACGGCGGAATATTTGCTGATCGAATACGCCAACCACGACAAGCTGTACGTTCCCGTTGCCGCGCTGCATCTGGTCAGCCGTTACACCGGGGCAGACCCGGAACACGCGCCTTTGCACCGCCTCGGCAATGAGCAGTGGGACAAGGCACGGCAAAAAGCAGCGGAAAAAGCGCGGGATGTGGCGGCGGAATTGCTCGACATCCACGCCCGCCGTGCCGCGCAACAGGGGCATAGTTTCCCGTTTGACGACAACGATTACCGCCTGTTTGCGGGCGCGTTCCCGTTTGAGGAAACGCCGGATCAGGCACTGGCGATTGAAAACGTGATCAAGGACATGCGTTCCGCGCAGCCGATGGATCGGGTGGTGTGCGGCGATGTGGGTTTCGGCAAAACCGAAGTGGCGATGCGGGCAGCGTTCGTGGCGGCGAATGCAGGCAAGCAGGTGGCGATGATTGCGCCGACCACCTTGCTGGCGCAACAGCATTTGAACAATTTCCGTGACCGTTTTGCGGATTGGCCGTTCAATATCGAATCGTTGTCACGCTTCAAGACCGGCAAGGAAACCAACAAGGCGCTGGAGGCACTCGCCTCCGGCAAGATCGACATCGTGATCGGTACGCACAAGCTGTTGCAGGACGATGTGCATTTCAAGCAACTGGGGCTGGTGATTATCGACGAGGAACACCGCTTCGGGGTGCGCGACAAGGAGCAGATGAAAAAGCTGCGTGCCAATGTCGATATGTTGACCATGACCGCCACGCCAATTCCGCGCACGCTGAATATGTCGCTGTCGGGCTTGCGCGATTTGTCGATCATTGCCACCCCGCCGACGCAACGCCACGCCATCAAAACCTTTGTGTGCGAGTGGAACAAGACCATCATTCAGGAGGCGTGTGCGCGGGAATTGTCACGTGGCGGGCAAGTGTACGTGCTGCACAATGAGGTCAAAACCATCGACAAGGTAGAGCAGGAACTGAGCGCGATGTTGCCCGGCGTGACGGTGCGCCATGCCCACGGGCAGATGCGGGCGAATGAGCTGGAAAATATCATGAGCGATTTTTACCACCAGCGTTTCCAGATTCTGATTGCCACTACCATCATTGAAAGCGGCATCGACGTGCCGACCGCCAACACGATTTTGATCAACCGTGCCGACAAGCTGGGGCTGGCGCAGTTGCACCAGTTGCGCGGACGGGTCGGACGTTCACACCACCGCGCTTATGCCTACCTAATTGCGCCGCCGAAATCCGCGCTTACGCCGGATGCGGTCAAACGGCTGGAAGCGATTGAATCGCTGGAAGAATTGGGAGTCGGTTTCACGCTGGCGACGCACGATCTGGAGATTCGCGGCGCGGGCGAATTGCTCGGCGAAGGGCAAAGCGGACAGATTCAGGAAATCGGTTTCAACCTCTACAACGACCTGCTGGAACGGGCGGTGAAGGCGTTGAAGTCGGGCAAAGTGCCGGAATTGAGTGCCACCAGCCGCCGCACCACGGTGGAATTGGGTGCGCCTGCGCTGATCCCGGACGATTATTTGCCGGATGTCCATGCGCGGCTGATCCTCTACAAACGCATTGCCAGCGCGGAATCGCAGGCGGCACTCGACGAATTGCGGGTAGAAATGATCGACCGTTTCGGGCTGCTGCCAGAACCGACCAAGACGCTGTTCAGCGTCACGCGGGTCAAACTGCGGGCGCAGGAACTGGGCATCCGCAAGCTGGATATGCACGTCAAGGGTGGGCGGATTATCTTTGACGACAAGCCGAATATTGACCCGATGAAGGTGATTACCCTGATCCAGAAACGCCCGTGGGTGTTTAAGCTGGATGGACAGGATAAGTTGCGGTTTGAAATCGAACTCCCGACCGTGGAGGAGCGGGAGGAGTGGGTGGTTAAGTTGATGGGGAAGATTGGGGCTTAACTAGAGTCTGAAATTGCCACCAAGAGCAGTAACGCAGTTCGCGTCTACAATTTTTCATTAGGATACAAAATGAAACAAATTGGTGAGTCTGTCAAATAAACTGTGTAACAAATTTTCATAGGGCGGAGAGCGGGACGCGCTCTTCGCCGAACATCAGTAAAAAGGTCTGCAAAGCAGGCTTCCAGTGGTGGATAACCGACCACTTTTGCGAGGCTTCGCGCACCGCCAAATACAGGCTTTTGAGGGCTGAACTGTCACTGGGGAAGATGCGCCGATTGCGGGTGAACTTGCGCAAACTCATGTTCAGGGACTCAATCGCATTGGTGGTGTAAATCACCTTGCGGATTTCGGGTTGGAACTGGAAGAAGGGGATGACATTCGCCCAGTTGCCGCGCCATAGACGCACGACCGCTTTGTATTTGTCGCCCCATTCAGTCTCCAGTGCTTCCAGTTCGCGTTCCGCTTCTTCAGCGGTACTGGATTGGTAAATGCGTTTGAGGGCTGCCACCACACCTTTGGTGTCTTTGGCAGTGACGTAGCGCAAGCTGGCGCGAACCATGTGTACCATGCACAACTGGGTCAATGTTTTGGGGAAGACGGCATTGACCGCTTCCGGCAAGCCGTTTAAGCCATCCATGCAAGCCACATAGATGTCCTGCACGCCCCGGTGGCGTAGTTCAGTCAACACCGACAGCCAGAACTTCGCCCCTTCATTTTCTGCTAACCAGATGCCCAACACGTCCTTTTCACCGCGTAGGTTGACCGCCAGCACCACATGCGCCGCTTTGTTGATGACCTGCTTATCTTGTTGAACTTTAACGATAATCCCATCAAGCCAGACAATCGGGTAGATGTTGTCTAATGCCCGTGATTGCCAAGCTTTGGCTTCGCCTTGGACGGCTTCAGTCACTTCGCTAATCAGCGTGTGCGAGATGTCGACCCCGTACAGCCGTTTAACCGTGTCTTCAATGTCGCGGGTGGTCATGCCTTTGGCATACAGTGTCAGGATGTGTTCTTCCATCCCTGCCAGCCGTATCTGGCGTTTCTGCACCAGCTTTGGCTCAAAGCTGCCGTCACGGTCACGCGGTGTTTCCACCTGCAACTCGCCAAACTCGCCTTTGATGGTCTTGTTGCCTTTACCGTTGCGGGTGTTGCTGCGCCGTTGCCCTATATCGCTACGCTCACCCTTGTCGTATTTCAGGTGCGCGTCCAGTTCGGCTTCGAGGCTGCGGTTGATCATCCGTTGCAGGAGCTGGCTGTAAAGGTTCTTTACATCAGCAGGCGTTTTGCAATCGGTTAATAGCTCATCCATCAGGACGGGATTCAGGGGTTCCATGTGACTGCTCCTTGGCGGGTGTTTCCGCTGTTATATAGCAGTTACACAGTTCAGTTTACAGTCTCAAATTGGTTTTGACAAAAAGTTTTCTTTACTCGCTCAAGAAGCACATCTTGCCAAAAACACACTTTTATCTGGTTTTGATTTGCTATTAAAAGCAAACTTTTTTCAGGACAAAGACGGTTATTTTTACTCAGCTTTTTTCCATATATCCATTGGCATGGAACGAATTCTGAAACTAGCAGTTGTTACCCACTATATGCTAACGAATAACTATCAGACACCAACCATCAAACAGTTAAAGAAAGACTTCGGACACGACATCAGAACACTTTACACTGAGTCATTGAAACTATTACCTATCTATCTTCATCCAAATGCTGCAACACCGTCTAGCACACAAAACGATGAAGCATTGATTGATTTCTTCACAGAATACGGTGTTGGTAGTCGGTACTTCAACTTGAATGAAGTGTGTGAAGCAAAACAGGACAGAAGCCCACTAGACAAGTGGTTAGAGGCATCTCCTTATACACAAGTTCCCAAGCTGATGTAAGATAAGCAATTTACACCCATGAACTGGTCATCTAGCGAACTCACCGATCTTGATTTGGGAGACAAGCGCCTCGAAACACGCGCAGCCCATATTCTCAACGCCATGCTAAAAGTGCCCCAATCCAGTATCCCCAAGGCTTGCCAGAGTTGGTCAAGCACCTTGGCGACGTACCGTTTCTTCTGGAATGAAGCGGTGAGCCATGATGCTTTGATGGCATCCCACTTTGAAGCGACAGAGTGCCGAATTCGTCAACAAGACTCGCGGATTATCCTGTGTATTCAAGATACGACCGAACTGGACTTCAATGGACAGGAAACCGAGGGCTTGGGGCGGTTATCCTACGATAAGCAACGCGGGATGTACCTGCATCCGACCTTGTGTATTACCCCAGAACGTTTGCCGTTGGGCATCACCGATACGTGGATGTGGTCACGGGGATTGAGCAAAGCGGCCGACCAAGCCAACCCCAGCATCAAAGAAAGCCGTCGTTGGATTGAAGGGTATGAACGGGTAGCCGAACTGGCGGCACGCTGCCCTGAACACCGCTTCATCTATGCTGGCGACCGTGAAAGCGACTTTTACGACTTGCTCCAACGGGCGCAAGCCTTGAATTACCCGGCTGACCTGCTGATACGGGCGCAACATAACCGTGCATTAGGAGATGACCTCAAACTGTGGGATGCCATTGAGCAACAACAGGCGTTGACCCGTATCACCTTTACCAAACCGCGCAAGCAGGGTGAAAAGCCCCGCAAAGTGGTACAAGAAATCAAGGTGTTACGTTATACCTTGCGTCCCAAGAGTCAGCATCCGATGCTATTGACCTTGGTTCAAGCCAAAGAAATTAACCCACCCGCCGGAAAATCGCCCCTCATTTGGCGTTTAGTCACCAACCGTTGTGTGGAAACAGCCGATGCTGCCTGTGAACTTATCGACTGGTATCGAGCGCGTTGGGAAATCGAAATGTTTTTTGATGTCCTGAAAGTTGGCTGTCGCGTCGAAAAACTGCAACTGGAGACCAAAGAGCGCATCGAAAAAGCCCTCGCGCTCTACATCATGGTGGCTTGGCGGATTATGTTTCTGATGCGGTTGGGGCGTACCTGCCCAGAACTTCCGGCTGATCTGGTGTTTGACCCGCTGGAATGGAAAGTATCCTTCCGGCTCGGCAAAAAAGCACTACCCGATGGCATACCTACCCTCAATCAAGTGATCCGCAATCTGGCAGAACTGGGTGGCTTTTTGGGCAGAAAATCCGATGGCGAACCGGGGGCTAAAAGTATCTGGTTGGGCTATTCACGAGTGCTGGACTGTATTTATGGTATTCAGATGGCTAGTGAGTTGGGAATGGATTGATTTGTGTATAAGGAGATGGGTTAGAGGTAGCAAGTGACATCTACGAAGAGTACACATCACACCAAATACGGGAACGATCCGCCCTGAACTTAATTTATCGGATGGATAGAAAAGGAATTCGTAACGACTTCACTCCTCATCTCGATGAACATGATCATCCAATGACGGTGTTTGATTGTTTATATCGTCAGTATGTCGTCCAGAAAAGTACTCCTTTAATCATCTGGCGACTGATTGAAATACTGCAACCAATCCACTTCTTACTTGAATCAATGGCACATAGAACCCATGACGAAGAAACACAGCACAAGGACATGGTAATTCCACACTACGAAGATTTCTTCTATTTTTTGCGTGCTGATAAACAAAGCATCAAAAGAAGGAAAAAATGGTTAGATATATTCAACTCATAAAAATCCCAAATGAATGGATCAGACTACATTCATCCGTTAGATGCAAATGGCGAATGTGTGTCCAGACAAGAGTAATGAACGGGCTTTGGCGGATACGTCAGAACGTCCGCTGCGATACACCCTACCCACGGGAACGGGGGAAGCGGTAGTGGCAGGATCATGCAAAACAATCCCCTCTTCTTTCGCCAATTGCTCCAGCAACAACTGTACCAAGCGAAATTTATCCGCGTGGGGCAGTAAGGCTACAGATGGTAATAATTCAGCTATCGACATGATGAAATATCCTATCAATCACGTAAGCAGTTTACAGATTAACGCACCGTAAACACAAAGAACACCCCAGATTCTCCGGTAAAATTCAATCTCAAGTTAGTCTACCCGACCATGCTCAAATACGGCTGCGTGAAATCCGTATCCTTAGCAAACACCGTTAATTGCTTGTACACTCAAAGCTCTAGCAACAACCTCGGAGTAAGCATGAAGCAGGCAGTACAATTCTCCGTCAGCAAGCAGGGGCGTATTATCATACCTGCCGTTTTACGCGCACAACTCAATGTGAAAGCGGGAACACGCCTGATTGCATGGGTTGAAAACGGTCAGTTGGTGCTAAAACCCCAAGCGCAACTCTGGGCAAGTATCCGCAAAGAAGCACAAAAAATCCCCGCAGGACGCGACCTTGTGCAAGAACTGATTCAGGAACGCCACGAAGCAGCCAAGAGCGAAAACGCATGTGAGGCAACACGATGCACGTCTCTATCCGCGAACTAAAAAACTGCTTCTCCAAATACCTCAAATATGCCCAAGCTGGTGAAGAAATCATCGTCACCTCCCACGGCAATCCGGTAGCGCGTTTGACGCAGTTAGCACCCAACTTGCAACTTCGCGCTTCACAACCGCTGGATAAATTAGCGTGGGTACGACGTGGGCAAGCTGGCAAAAAACTAGGATTGCCTGCCGCGCAGCGTATTCGCTTAACAGAAGAAGCTTAGTAAAAGCCCAATAGATACAACGTCTGGATGCCCCCCAAAA
>NZ_JAFMPM010000004.1 GCF_017349355.1 Thiothrix fructosivorans | reverse complement strand
CCCTCTTCCCTACGGGTAGCCTCCATCGAACAGGCCAGTGAAAAACTGGCAAAGGTAGCCCTGACGGAAGATTACCGTCGCCAATTACTGGCAGTCGTGTCAGCCATCATTAGTACGGATGCTGATGATGGCATTTCCACAGATGAACTCATGGGGCTGTCTGGCCTGAATAGTGAAGCCATCCGTAAGGCACTGCATGACTTGGAACATTTGGGGCTTGCCAGCAATGACACAGCTCTGACGGCCTTTGTCCATGCTGGCGTAGAACGCTCTTCCCATAAGCGTTTTGCCGAGGCAGTAGAACTGGAAACAGCGCTGTTAGATACCTTGCGTGAATTTTCACCTGATTTGGGCAAAGGGGATTCCTCCCTCCTCCATTTACGCACAGCAGCACAAAATCTCAAGGATGCAGGCCACCCAGATGCCTTGCCAGAACGCTTGGGGCGCATTATCCGCAGCCTTGCCAATGATGGGCGCGGGGATAATGGGGGCAATGGCAGTGTACGTGTCAGGCGCATCGATGCGGATATGCTGGAAGTTCATCTTCTACGGAATTGGGATGCGCTAACCAAAACAGCCGAATTGCGGCGTACCGCTGCAAACCATCTATTGCAACACTTGCTAGCGTGCTTGCCAGCCGGGGCACGGGGAACTGACCTACTGGCAGAAACGACTTTAGGCAAACTGTTGGCAGCCATTAAAGCCGACCTTATGCTGTGTGCGGAAGTCAGGGATCCGCCCCGTTTGCTGGATCGTGCTTTGCTGTGGTTGCATGAACAGGAGGTCATCAGACTCAACAAAGGTTTGGCGGTATTCCGTCCTGCTATGACCATCCACCTAGGACAGGACAAGCGCAACTTCGGCAAAACTGACTTTGCCCCGCTCAAGCTGCATTACGACGAGCAAGTGGTGCAGATACACGTCATGGCTGAATATGTGCAGCGTGGCCTAAAAGCGATTGCTGAGGCATTGCAATTGGCGATGGATTATTTCAGCCAGCAACGGGGAGATTTCCTTAAACGCTGGTTGCCCGACCAAGAAAAGGAGCTTGCCCGCCAGACTACCCCAGAATCATGGCGCAGGATCGTGGAAGACCTGAACAACCCTACCCAGCAGCGTATTGTGACGGATGAACGGGAGCAGACCAACGTGCTGGTATTGGCGGGACCGGGTTCCGGTAAAACGCGGGTACTGGTACACCGCATTGCCTGGCTGGTACGGGTCAGGCGTGAAAACCCACGGGGTATTCTGGCACTGGCCTACAACCGACACGCAGCGGTAGAAATCCGCAAACGCTTGGCTGGGCTGATGGGTGATGATGCCAAGGGTGTGACTGTGCTGACTTGCCATGCCCTTGCGATGCGGCTGGTGGGTGCGAGTTTCTCCGACCGCCTGCACAAACATGAGCAAGTGAATGGAGATGTATTCCGGGAAATCCTCCAACAAGCGGTTGCCCTGTTGAACGGGACAGGGTTACCGCCGGAAGAGGCAGATGAACAGCGTGAACGCTTACTGGCAGGGTTCCGCTGGATACTGGTAGACGAATATCAGGATGTTGGCCCTGAACAGTACGAGCTGATTGCAGCCCTTGCCGGACGCACGGTGCAGGATGAGGAGGGGAAACTCAGCCTGTTTGCGGTGGGAGATGATGACCAGAACATCTACGCCTTTGACGGTGCATCGGTTGAGTTCATCCGCCGTTTTGAGCAGGACTATACTGCCAAGCCGTCCTTCCTGACCGAGAATTACCGCTCTACTGCCCATATCATTGATGCCGCAAACCTGCTTATCCAGCCTGCGGGCAACCGGATGAAGGTGGATAACCCAATCAGTATTGACCGGGGAAGGCGCAAAGCCCCATCGGGTGGGGACTGGCAAGTACTGGACAGGGTTGGGCAAGGACGGGTGCAAGTGCTTCCGGTAGGCGATAACCTTGTGGAACAGGCACTGGCTGTTATGGGTGAGTTCCAGCGACTGGCGAGCCTGACACCGGACTGGCACTGGGATCAATGTGCCGTGATTGCCCGTGAATGGAAATATCTGGAACCAATCAGGGCATACTGTGAGTGGCAAGGTATTCCTGTACAGATGGCTGACGAGGAAAGTGCCCAATTCTGGCGGTTGCGGGAAACCCAGATGCTGGTTGGCTGGTTACGCCATGAGGCAGGCAAGCTGACCCGTGCAGTACAGTTGCAACAATGGCTGGAACAGCACCCTCAGGGGCAATGGTGGCAGTTGTTACGTGAAGCAGTAGATGCTTATGCCCTAGAAACAGGGGGTGAAGAACTACCTACCGAACATTTCCTGGACTGGCTGGCGGAATGGGGCCGGGAAATCCGCCGCCGTCAGACGGGTTTGTTGCTGATGACTGCCCACCGTTCCAAGGGGCTTGAGTTCAACCATGTTGCCGTACTGGATGGTGGGTGGGACAAGATTGGGAAAAATGAAGACCGGGATGCAGCCCGGAGGCTGTACTACGTGGCAATGACCCGTGCGAGACAGACATTATTGCTGGCACGTTTCAGCCGGGGACATCTGTTGCTTGACAGGCTACCTGCCTCCCCTGCCCTGTTGATCCGTTCACCTGTGACTATCCCGCCAGCGTCACCTGTCATGGAGCGGCACTATCACCAACTTTCCCTGAAGGAGGTTGATATTGGATTTGCCGGACGCTACGCATCGGAGCGACCTGTACATCAAGCTATCGCAGCCCTGTCAGCGGGTGATGTGTTGCACTTGTGCAATCAGGATGGGAAGTGGTTGTTGCGGGATGGGCAAGGCCATGACGTAGGGAAATTGTCCGCTGCTTTCAAGCACCCAGATAGGATGACCTGCGTTGAGGCACGGGTAACAGCCATTCTGGTACGTCGTCGGGAAGATGCTGACGAGCAGTATCAGCAACAGTTGCGTAGTGACCAATGGGAACTGGTTTTGCCAGAACTGGTCTTTGCCGTAAAACAGTCGGAGGCCGAGCTTTGCTAGCCTGTTGGTCGGATTAGTGTTTAGTGGCTGATTCTGCCCAGCGATCCAACATCAGCAGGTCGGATTTCTTCTTGGCTTGCAGTAGTGTTTGTAATATCGCCAGATCTTTCAGTGCCTCGCTGCTGTCACGTTGCCACAGCTCCGCTATGGCCTTGCGCAACCAGATACTGGCATCCGGGTTTTCGGTGACTTCCCGGAGCATCTGTTCAAGCTTCTTGAGGGCAATTTCCAGCTCATTGCCGGTATGGTAGGGGGTGGGTGTTTCGCTCATAGGGGGTTATAGGGCATTTCCCGGTAACATCATCCTGGTTCAAAGACCTTGGGGTATGGGGTGAAACCCCAATTATGGGTTAACCATGCGACCACACAGCCAGCACGTCCCAGACACAATGCCGCCGCTGGCGGGTATTTCCTTGGTGGCGTAGTTCATAGTGCTGTCCTACTGGCAAGTGATACTTCATCATGCTGGAGTATAGGCCGCAGGTATTGCGGTTAACGGTATGGCATGGATAAACATATCTCTATCTGCTGATTTCCCTCCGATGTCAGGTGTTATCAGTGTACTTCTCTGACCTTGCTTGCCCATTGCACTATGATGAAAGCATACCGGCAACCATCAGGAGCCAACCTGCATGTACCTACAGAACTTTTCCCTGCATGATTCCATTTGTTTGGCACTAAACGAGACCCTCCATGATCTGCGTTATTATACTCCTCGCAAACTGAGTCATGACGTGCGTGGCAGGCAATTTGTGCTGGATCTGACTGAACGGTGGGAGGAGCAGCCGGGTTTACGCCTGACGTTTGAACAAGTGACCTTCTTGCACCATCAGGAACCCGTACAGTGTACACACGGTGTGGCAAGTACCGATGACCCGATACTGGGTGTGTACTGGGCTGGTTGTCCAAGTAGTGATGCGCCTACAACGGGCATGTATGGGATGGAAATGCCCTATATCCGTCTGGATGCGCCTGATAGCCATACAGGGCATCATCTGTATATTGATATGTTGTCAGGACGTGCAATCCGTGTAGGGTCAGCGTATGTCCACTGTGCATTGATTCCGCTGGAGTGAAGCCTTATGGAACTGAAAAATTTTGCATTGACTAATGACATCTATTTGACGGTAGGGGGATCGACCTTCGATCTGCATAACAGGTATTCGTTTCATCACCTTGAATACGATATTTTTGCCCGACAGATTGTCCTGACATGGGACAACGGGCAGGTATTCCCGATACTGGAGTCGGGAGATGTGCAGTACATCAAACTGGTATTTGAGGGGGTGTATTTCTTCCGTTGCCGTGAAAGTATGCAGAATATCCCCGCCATTCAGGAACCGGATTATGTCATAAACTCAGCCGAGTTTGTCCGGTGGTTGCCGGATATGCGGGATGCGCCTTGGGATGGTTGGGAAGTGACGACTGAATCACAGGGGAAAACCCACCTACTCCTGTCCTTTTGTTCGGGTTCGGCACTGATGATTGGTTCTGGTACTGCTCGGTGTGAGTTGTTGCGTTGTGAGTGACGATCCAAGTAACAAACGAGGTTGGTCAAAATGCGCCGATTTTTTGCTTTTGCACTACCAGCAGTTTCTGGCACGTCAGCTCTTGCAGGTTAAGTTTGGTCTGTATGGCTTGTTGCATCCTGATGAACAGGTGGGCAGTGGCTTGGGCATCAGACAAGGCACGATGGAACTGCCCGGACATGGGGAGCTGGAGAAACCTGACCAGTGTTCCCAGTTGATGGTTGGGTGCTTCGGGGAATACCCGTCTGGATAGCAGCATGGAACAGAGAAAATCCTGCTGGCGTTGCTTGCTTTGTTGGGTGAGTGCTTCATCCCAGAATTTGCGGTCAAAAGAGGCGTTGTGGGCTACCAAGGGGTGGTCGCTTGCAAACTCGATGGCCTCACCCATTACCTTGTTCATGGGTGGGGCTTTGCGGATCATGGCATTGGTGATGCCGGTCAAGGATTCGATGAAGGGCGGTATCCAGGTATTGCCGTTCATTAGGCTTTGGTAGCGGTCAGTAATCTGCCCATCCTTTACCAGCACGATAGCGATTTCGGTGGGACATGCACCATGGTCGGGGGACATGCCGGTGGTTTCAAAGTCTAGGATGGCGTAGGTGGTCATGGCTTTACCTTGGGTTTGGGGGCCTCACTGCGTGAACGGGCTGCTACAGGTTCGCTGGACGCTCATCCCGCCGAAGGCGGGACAAGCCTTGCGCATCCCTGGCCTCTGCCGCGCTCCGCTTGGGGGATCAATTTGATTGCAAGCCGCTACAGATAAACACTGCACTGGGCAGGGTATGGATGATGCAGACTGGAATTTATTGGCTTATGCTGAACAATAAAAATCAGGAGTAGTATCATGAGCGATGTTGTTGAGCAGTTGCGACGGCTTGAGAATATCCTGCGGGAATATAATTTGGCAGTATCCGGGGATAGTTGTGAGGCAACCTTTCAGGAACGTGTGGGTATCACACCAAACTCGGCATAACCCGCCTTCATTGCCCCGAAGTTTTACGTGTAAAACTCCCCCTCCCTTGTTTATGAGCCTTGAATGTTTAGATTGTCCGCAGGTGTTCCAGCGTCTCCGAGAATTTCTCTATCAAACGCATCAACAGCACCGCATGGGGATTGGGTTTGCTGCGTCCTTGTTCCCAGCTCTCCACAGTACGTGGATTGGTGCGGATCGCGTGGGCGAAGACAGGCCGTGATAGATGGCGTGTTTCACGTAACTGGAGAATTTCATTAGGCGTGATAACAGGCATTTCATACTGTTCCAGTTGGATACGTTTCAGGGTAATTTTACCCTCACGTTCTGCTTTGAGTGCATCAACGCCTTCCATCAGTTCATCAAACAGGTGGGGCATGGGAATTCCGCTTCGTATGTTTATCAATTTTTCAGGTTGAGGGGTTAAGGCACAGGCACTTCACCCTACCACAGGAATGCAGCCATACATACCAGACCAAACCGAGGTTAGTTGACACTGGTTTAACCCCTTTGAACCAATGGCGCTACCCTCAAAGTTTTACATGAAAAACTCTAAGGACTTCCCTGCGTAGTTCTGATTTTAGGTGCTCTTCCGCGTACATCTTTTTCAGACGGCGGTTTTCGTCTTCCAATTCTTTCAGCCGCGCTATCAGGGAGGCGTCCATGCCACCGTATTTGGCTCGCCATTTGTAGAAAGTAGCGCTGCTCATGCCGTGTTCCCGGCACAGCTCGGGGACGGGGCTATCTGCCTCGACTTGTTTCAGGATTGCCATGATCTGGCTGTCGCTGTAGCGTGATGTTTTCATTGCAGAATCTCCTCTATTGCTCAGATTGCGAGAAAATTCTACTTTCGGGTACGGCTTTTTTTAGGGGGGATTACCCTTTTAACTCCTCAACCAGAGCGGAATTTGATACCTCCAGTCCAAACGCTCCATTTCCCGTAAGACATACGCCTGCACAGCTTTGCGAACAGTAATGGTGTAAATGTCATTGTCCAACCTGAAATCTAGCAACAAGGTATTTCTAAGCTGCTCAGGTAACTTTGGGTTGGGCTTAAAATGCAAATCTACATACGTATTCCATTCTTTGTCCTCATCAGACGAAACCCAATCCTCAAGAGAAAAACTGGCTTCTAGAATGCGGGACAACACCAGATCAATATATTTGTTGGCATCGTAATTATAGGCACGCACATGGTAACGACGGCTAGCATAGACGAGTTGATTTGGAGCGACTGTCAGGTAATGAGTTTGGGCTTTAGCATGATAATACAAGTGCAGTGCTTGTTGCGTCTGAATGGCACTAACTACGGTGCGTATTATATCAGTTTGCAGATGGGGACGAAATAACGTGTCCACATCATGGATAGGTAACTCGCTCCAGTCTTCATCCTTCCAAAAGCGACTGGTTAGGTGATTGCCCCGCAAATAATTCAAATAAAACTCAGGTTTATCACTGATGTAATGCGCTTCAAACGTATCACTGGCCTCATGACGCTTCAGTGAGCCATTGTAACGCAGATTATTCGGGTGCAATTCCCGGTAAGCCGCAATGCTGGCTTGGGCATTCGGGCGAGCAATTTCAAAGGTTTCCCCCAACTGCCGTGCAGTGATACCGACTCCCCAGTATAGGCAAGTTTCAATGTAAGCAAAACGTCTGGATGTGTCACGATTCATAACATGTATGGACTTGCATGGTTAAATTTATGAGTAGATACTATTTTGCACAAATTACAGCGGCAGGACAAAGCAATGTTACGAATCCGACTACAACTTCCCAAGGGCGCAGCGCTACAAGTGTATTCCCATCAAGACCTGATTCATGATGCGCTGGTCAATGCATGGGTGGAAGCTGGCGCAACCAGTGCAGACATCATCGGCTATCAGGCCAAGCCGTGGAATTTTGCGGCGCTCGGCTGGCATCGCGGGCATAACGGTTTTGCGCATAGCCTGATTGTTTCTACACCGGATGCGGGGCTGGCGCGGGTATTGTCACGGTTAAAACCGGAACACATTGTCAAACGGCGCTGGGAAACGGAATCCGTCAATTTTTCCGCTGCCAGCGTGCATATTGAGCCTGACCCCATCCTGCCACAACAAACCCAACTGGGCTGTATTTTTTATTCTCCGCTGGTGCTCAGGGATGAAACGCACCCCGGTAAAAATAAACACTGGCATCAGAAGCTGGATGCGCCAGAACTGCGTTTGAGTGAGACCATCAACCGTAAGCTGTCTTTTATGGCGGGGCGTGAAGTCAAGCTGGCACTGCACCCGGACTCGCTGTATTTGCGTGCCACCCCCAAACATTCGGTATTGGTCAACCTTAAAATCTTTCAGGATGGGCGCAAAAGCTTCGTTATCGGGATGCAAGCACCAGTGTTATTGCAAGGCAGTGAAGAAGACTTGCGATTGGCGTGGTATGCAGGGATTGGGGAGAAAACCCGGAGTGGGTTTGGTTGTCTGGGCTTGCTGGAAGAAGGGGTAGGACGATGAATACGGGAATGAAACGTGCCAATGCTGTAGCAGGTGAGGTTTACAGCCGCTTCATGGCGGAGGTGCTGGAAAAGCACGTATTGAAAGAACGGGCTGGTGGTCAGTTAGGTGAGGAGTTAAAGAAAAATATCCAGTCGGGCAAATCCATTGACCCGCGTGTCATTTATCTGATGAGCATCAGCGGCAAAGGCGGCTGGGATGATGATGCAGGCAAACGTGAGCGTTACTTGAAAAACCAGAATGTCACGCTGTTGGATCATTTGCTTTCGGTAGTGCGTGGTGCATTGATGCTGGCAGCGCTGGACTGGTTACTGGAAAACCCGGATATGGATGAACGCGAATTGCGCCAGCGTCTGACGGTGATTGCTGCCATCGCTTTTTTGCACGATCTGGACAAGATGTTGCAAGTGCCACGGGATGCAGAACTGACCGTGGCGCATGTGGATGAGGCGGTCAAACGCTACGGTATCACCGCATTCCTTGCCAGTGAAGGCATTGAGCTTTCCCATGACCAAATCCGTTTTCTGATTGAGCAGGCAGAAGATTCCCAACGTTACCGGCATCCTGCGGCTGTTTCTCCGCCGCGTGCCTACAAACACGCAGTGGAACGCTATGTCAAACTGGCGGACAAGCTGGATGGTTTGTGGCAAGAGCATGGGGCACAAAGTGGGCTGGAAGCTATTATCCAACGCTTGCAGCAAGAGCAAAGTTTTAGTTCGGCTTTGCTGGCACAGTGGGAAACGGTCGATGTGTTTGACCCGCACCACCCGTTTTTACTGGATGAACTGCAACGTCGTCTGTCATTTGCCTGCCAGCGCATTGCCGGAATTCCACCGTTACTGGAAGTGCATCAAGACGGGCGTTTGTTTATGCTGATGCCCAAAGCACAAGCCGATAAGATTAAAGCGGATGGGTTGAAGCGTTTGGTCAGCCATTTGCCTTTCAAGCTCGAAATTAGCATTTCCAACCGGGGCTTGCCTGAATTATTGAATGGCAAACCCGACCATGTGGGGCTGCAAGAATTTCTGGAAAAAGAGCCCCGTCGTACCATTGGGCAACTGTTCCGCATTAGTAATGGTTTGATTGAACAGATCAAACAGCCAATGGATGACTGCTTAAAGCCTATTGGCCTTGCACCCCGTTGGCCTAAGTTAAGCGGGCAAACCAGTACGCCTTATCCTGATCCCGATATTTTGGAGTCGGCGGCACAACAGCACTTGCTGAAAGCGGCTCACCTTGCGTTGCTGATTAACCTGAAATTACCCGTCAGCAAGAAGAACGGCCTACCGGATTATGCCGAGCGTGAACGGCAGCTATTGGCGGTTGTTGGTATCCCGTTGCCGGACTGGCTTTTGGCTATCGGTGATGATCAGTCACGCCGCGTGTTATTGAGTTTGTGGCTAGTGGCGATTAGCAGTAGCGACAGTGAGTTAAGTCAGCGTGTTTGGGGTGACACTGGCTTGTTGCAACAATGGTTAGAGGGAGCAGGGGAAACGGTTGGTTTCAGCCAATTCTTTGAAGGCGAAGGTGTTGCTGTCCAGCAAGCGGTAGAACGGCATTTTGGGCAGTTGCTGGGAAAACAACGTGCTTATCCCAACGATGAAGGAGTTGCAGGCCGTTGTTTGTTTACAGATGAACCTGCCAGTACCTTGATAGCCAGTAATCTTGGCTTGTATGAAGTCAAGGTCTCCGCTTTTAGTGGGCGTGATGGCAAACCTGATTCCATTACTGCCCCCCCGAATGGGCAAGTACCGATTGGGCATGTGTCACTGGCAGAACATAAACTCAGAAGCGATGTGTACAGCATTCAAGGTGGTAAGCCTTCCGGCGTGCCGAATTTGTTGTCTTCCCCTGTTACTACAGGCTTGTTTGGCGCTTTGATCCTGAATAATGATCAGACTTTCTCAGCATTATCGGTGTATGACCTGAGCCGTCAGAAGGTTGAACCGGGTAAGGCTTATTACAAAGGACTGGAAGCTTACCGCCATCGTTACCGCATGGCGCGGCTGGAACGCATCCCGGAGAAAACCGAAGACCAGATCAATATGCTGCGTTTGCTGTTGTCTGCCTGCTTGCGTATCGGTCGCCCTATCCATGTATTCCGGGGCTTGCCTACACCACAAAAAGCCCTTTTCTACTTTGATGCCATGCCCCCAGTTTTGAAGGCTTTGATTGGCTATCAGGCATTGCGTTTGGAACAAATCCCGGATGCCATCGCCAATTTGAATATGGCACAAATACTGATTGAGACACCCAGTTTAGGTTACGACGTACTCAATCTGTATGCCTTCCGACGTACCCGCTTTAGTGCCATCTGTTTGGCGTGGTGTCATGCGCATGATGTATTAAAGCACGCCAACAACCAAAAAACCGGAGCCATGAAGCAATTGGCTACGCGTCTTTTCAAAGAGTTTCAGCAATTAGAGGAGCAACAAGATATGTCAGATTCTGATGGGGCATTAGTGCAACTGGGGCAAGCGGCTACCCGTATCCAGCGTCGCCCAACAGGGCAGGTATCCACTAATGTGGAAATGCGGGTATTCAAAATTTGCCTCGACAGTGCGCTGGCCTTGCGTAGTGCTGGGCAAACTGACCCTGCCTCACTGATTCATGGTATCGCAGGCGAACTGGAAACCAATCTGGTGCGCAAAGATGAGGCCGCTGCCAAGAAACACCGCAATGAGCAATCGCTGGAAGCCGCTTGTATGGATTTCGCCAGCCAATTTGTCCATGAAGTCTGGATAGGTGTGCTGCATGGCAAACCACCTGCCCAGAAAACCCGCCGTTTGCTGGGTAGCGTTTACCGCATGGCTTTCTTGCAAGCATTCCGTAACGCCACTGCTAACGAAACTAACCAACCGATTGAAGACACTGCCACCCTCGAACCGGCACAAGGAGAATTGTTATGAATCCATTATTAGCATCGTATCTGGCCAATATTAACGAATTGACAACCACTACCAAGAATGGGGAAAAAGCTGGGGATTCGTATATCCACCCCAAACTGAAAAATCTGGGATCGGTGAGCTTGGTGCTGATCCGTGAAGCGGTTGCTCCGGTGGTATTTCGTAATGCCGAGCAGGAAATCACCGATATTGAATGGCTGGATGATCTGTATGTTCGTGCTGTACCCAACAAGTTCAAATACATTGAGCGTAACCGTGGTTTACAAATCCTGCGGGCATTGGGTGTGGGTGGTCGTTTACCCCAGAACAAGACTGTTTTGTACAAAGGCCAAAACCCGTCAGATGCATTTGACCTGAATACCTTAGTGTTTGGCGATTCTGCCAACTACGACAATCGGGTTTTGCCGGTACGTGCCGCCGTCAACTATTCCGATGCTCTGAGCCTGTTACCCAAGGACAAATGCGTCGATGAAACCTTCCACAACCGGGCAATGGAAGACGGTACGTTGTTTGATGCCGAAAGCAAAAAGAACAGCGACAACTTGTTTACTCGTCATTTCATCAAGCCGGGAACCTTGATGGTGCAGGTGTTGAGTACTCGCGGTCAGGTATTGCCTGAAATCGGTTTGAAACACTTGTTGTTGAGTGTGGGCATGGCAGGTAGCTACGGTGGGCAGACTTCTGTTACCGGCATCAATATCCGTACCCATGTGGTAGGTCTTTATGGTGGGAAGTTTGAACAGGCGATTACCTCACCTTACGAACTGCTGCGTGCCTTGCAAGGCAGGGATGGCAACGATGTGATGGCGGCTAAAGCCAGCCTGCATGAGTTGTTGCAAGCTGCTCATGACCTTGCTATTCAAGGGGCGGAAGTCGCCGCATGGCAGGCCGAACTGATTGCAGCATTCAACCAAAGTGGCAGTGCGTTGGAGCAGGAATATAAACAGGCACAACCGAAAGTAGCAGGGCTGTTTGACCAGTGGTTTCAATAGGAGCTTGCCATGAAAGCCATTATAACCGGCATTCAGGCAGAAACCCTGACGCCGTTTGCTTACCACTCACTGATGGTTCAGGGTGGTACAGCAACATTACCGGAACTGGTCAGTGATCATGCACTAATGTTTGGGTTAGCGGCAACATTGGGCATGATGCGCTCCAGCGTCTGCCTGCCCAAAAAGGATTACCGCCGCGATCTGGAAGCTATGCCGTGGCGGGCATCAGTGCTGACAACCGATAATCCGCGTTTACTATCCCCTGTCGTCAGGCGGCTAAACCTGACCGAAGAGGCAGGCTATAAGCGCCGGATTCAGGATGTGGTGAAAAAAGGCAACCTCAAGGACTTTTTCACCACCCAAGAAGTACCAGCGGGAGTGGCATTTACAGGCGCGTTGTTTGGCTTTGATCCGTTTGCTTACAGTGGGCAGGATGAATTGGTTATTCGTATCGGCCTGCACCGTAATGGGATGCTCCGCCTACGGCCTATGAAAGCTGAGCAGGTGCGGCTGAATGCGGCTACGGCTGCCTTGTTTGGGCGTGAACTGTCCGTTGAGCGTTACCTGCTTTACGGGCTGCAATTGACCCAGCGGATGCCCGCAAAGGAAGCTCTTCAGGAGGTACAGCAATGGAACTGACCGTCACCCGCCATTATGTCGCCCAACTGGAAAGTGGTTTGTCACCCCTGCAACATGCCTTGCTGCATGAGCCGAAACGGGTGCGGATTGTGGATGCACCAACCGGGGCAGGCAAAACCTATGCCTTCCAGAAAGCCCTGTTACAGGATCAGCGTATCCTATTCATCGTGCCGACCCGCCGTTTGGCACAAAACATTGTCGCCAGCCTGATTGACGATCTGGTGGTAAAGGCCAAATGGCAACCGGAAGTGGCAGAAAAAAAGGTACAAGTCTGGAGTTCTGACCAAACGGCAGTGTTGCGTGAGCAGGGTGTGGAAAATATCCGGGGCTATCGGGTACGGCAAATGCAGGCGCTGGACAATACCCGTTCTGGCGGTGAAATGATTGTTGCCGTACCGGAAGTGCTCAGCCAGCTTTTACACCGTTATCGGCTAGACAAAGGGCAAGCGGGTTTCAGCGTGCTGGATGTACTGGATGATTTTGACCACATTGTGTTTGACGAATTCCATACCATTGAAGCGCGGGGTTTTGGGGTGGCGGCTCTATTCGCCAAATTGGCAAGTGTCACCACCGAGGTAGGGTCAACAGGATACGGCTGCGCTAAAGTTAGCCTGCTTTCCGCGACACCACTGGATGTCAAACAAACCTTCTTGGCGCTGGGTGTGCCTGAAGCTCAGATTGCGGAACTGCATGAAGTCATTACCGATACCGGACGGGCATTGCATGGGGATGTCCGTCTGGTGCTGGAATCCTTGCCGGATATGCCAGCAGTGCTGGAGCAACAGCTTGCTTTAGTGAAGGAAGAAGTTGTCCAGAATCGGCAAGTAGTACTGATCTACAACGCACTCGCAACCTTGAAGCGTGACATGCCCGCCTTGGTACGGTTGCTGAAAACTGCGGACATTGCGGCTGACAAGGTATTGGTCATCAACAGTATTGACGATAGCGGGGAAAACAGCCAGTCGGGTTACGGCTTCCATACCGGGCGGCGGCAGAACCCCGATGATTTCAATGTCCTGATTGCTACCGCCAGTGTGGAAATGGGCGTGACTTTCCGTGCTGCCAATGTGATGTTGATGGAGCCGGGGTTTGCACCGATGAATTTCCTGCAACGCTATGGGCGGGCTGCACGGCGTGGGGAAGATGGTACGGTAGTGGTGCGTACTGATGCGGCTTTGGAAGACCGCCATCCGTGGCTACGGGAACTGGGGAGCTGGATCAGCGCTCACCAGCACCAGCGGGTTTCTATCCGTGAGCTGACCGAAGTATTGAGCCGGGAAGCCCAGCAGCAATTCAAGGGTGAAACGGGCGAAACATTGTATTTCGGTTCACTGCCACAGCAGGCGGTGTATACCAGTGGCTTGTACTGGCAGGTATTGCTGGGGCACAAAAGCAGCCATCGGCATCGGCGTGAACACCTGTTGCAGCACCAACCCTCTAGCAGCAAACACATCTATGCCTTACTGAAGCAGTTTGCCGCGCTGGAAACTGATGATTATTACCGGGAGGCTGCTACCCAATGGCATGAACGGCTGTTTGCACAGGCACTTAACTTGAGAAATATCGGGCTACGGGTCAAGGTCATTGAAGCGGATGGTCGGCGTTTGTTGGTGGATCGGGTGTGGCTGGAGCGGGAGACTGACATCATGACCCGCATCACCGGGCAATACGATGCCAAGGATGAGCTGTACTTCCAGCTACAGGCTGACCTTGAACATTATCTGCTGGAGGATAAAAACCGTGCCAGCCGTCGCCTGACGGTGTATTTCCCGCATACCAAACGCACGGGTGAACTGGAAGCCAGTAGCGGTTTGCTGCGTGAGTGGGTCAGGCATTTACAGGACAAGCGTGATATGGATGCGGAAGCGGCATGGGATGATTACCCAGAAGCGATGAAGGCTGCCGAATTGCTGGTTAGCCTGACGGGGCTAATTCCGGGCAATGACACTGACCTGTCGGCTTCCACCGCGAGTCTGGTGATGTGAGGTGCTGCCATGCCTGAAGCCTTCGTCTGGGAACATGCCCAAGCTTTTCTGGAGCGGGTCGAAAGCCTCAACCTGCACGGTCTGCATTTCCAGCATGTGGAGTTATGCGAACGTCGCGCATGGATGTATATGCACAAAGTGAATTTCGCCCAGTGGTATTCGCGGGTACAGACGGGGAGTGCTTTGCACGATACCAGTTACCAGCGAGACCATTCGGTGCGCGGCTTGTTCGGGCTGGCTCCTGACCGGATTGAGTGGGAGGAGTGCATTGTGTACGAGAACAAGGGCACGGGCGGAGCAGTGGAGGCTTCCAGCAACCAGACGGCGTTTTATGCGCTGATGTTGTCGATCAGTACCGGCAAACAGTGGCGGGCTTACACGCATGTACTGAGTTCGCGCCGCCGTCGTGAAGTGCTGCTGGATGCTGCCCGTTTGCAGAAACTGTGGGATGCCTCGGTGCGGCTGGAGCAGTTGGGTGAGCAGGAAGCGGTTCCCGCCGCCAAAAAAATCAGCTTGTGTGAGACCTGTTCACTGGCTGCCTTCTGTGGCTTTGATTGAGAATATTATGGAAACCCTGTTCATTTCACGCGAAGCGCAGCTTAGGCAGCATGAAAATACGCTGCAAATCAAAATGGGCGATCAAGTCCGCTCGTTACCAATTGAAAAGCTGTCGCATGTAGTGTTGCTGTCGGAAAGCCGCCTCAATTCACGCTTGCTGGGTTTGTGCGGCAAGCACGGGGTACGCCTGTCGGTGTTTGATTACTACGGCTACTTTAAGGGGGCATTTGAGCCTTACGACCATAATCCGGCGGGCAAGGTGAAGCTCAAGCAGGCTGAATTGTTGCTGGATGATGTGCGCCGCATGAGTGTAGCGCGGGAGGTGGTGCGGGGTGCAGCCCACAATATGCTGGCGAACCTGCGTTATTACCAGTATCGCGGCAATGAGGACATGAAGCAGCCAGTTGCCGACATGCAAAAGCTGTTGGCGACGATTGCACGGGCAGCGGATACCAACACCTTGATGGGAATCGAAGGGCAATTGCACCAGTACTATTACGCCGCGTGGCCTGCCATTCATGCCGAGCTGGCTTTTGGCAAGCGGGTGCGGCGTCCGCCGAACAACCCGATCAATTGTCTACTATCGTTCCTGAACCAACTGGTTTATACCGTGGTGCGGCATGAAATTAGCAAGACGCATCTGGAAGAAACCTTCAGTGTGCTGCATTCGCCGGGTTACGGACGCGCATCGTTGAGCCTTGATTTGGCGGAACCGTTCAAGCCGGTACTGACGGATATGCTGATCTTTCGCATGGTGCAACGGCGGATGCTGGATGACAGTTGGTTTGAGCAGCACGACAATGTTTGCCTGTTGACGGAAACCGGGCGGCGGCATGTGGCTGAACAATTCTCCCTACGGCTGGAGGAGCAGTATCAGGGGCGCAGCTTTCGCAACTGGATTTATCGCGAGGCACTGGGGCTGGAACGTGAAGTACTGGGAGCTGGGGAATATGAAGCGTTCAAACGGAGGGTGTGAATGTTCATGCTGATAACTTACGATGTCGAGGCCAAGCGCACCGACAAGTTCAAAAAACTGTTGCGCCGCTATCTGAATCATGACCAGTATTCGGTATTTACGGGCGACATTACCGATGCTCAGGCCATCAAATTGCGGCGTGAGCTGGGCAAATTGATGATACCCGGTGATCGGGTGACGCAAATTAGTGCTGCCAACCGCCAGAATGTTGAGGTCAATCATCTGTCGAAAGGTGTGGCTGGCAAAGGCGAACTGAAACAGACGCCAGTCGATGACCATCGCCGCGATTTCTCGGTTTTATAGGCAACTTCGCCCGCCACTGAAGTAAAAAGTCCCTACCTTTGATGAGTATCCACCACACTTTCATGCTATGTTTACCCTGTCTGGTTCAAGTGGGAATGCCCAAAATCTGCTTGAAATCAGGGGTTACGAATCCCCATGCGGGGTTATGAGACGCTCACGCCTGAAAAACAGTTGGCGGCTGCACGGGTTACGAATCCCCATGCGGGGTTATGAGACCAATCAACCAACACCCGCCATTTCTGGCGGGGACGTTACGAATCCCCATGCGGGGTTATGAGGTTTGAAACGTTGTAAGGAAGTTTTGACCCCTACCGGTTACGAATCCCCATGCGGGGTTATGAGGATATAAGAGCGGGGGAGCTTGTTGGCGTTAATGATGTTACGAATCCCCATGCGGGGTTATGAGCTGCTTTGCTTTGCGGCTTATTTTTGCTCACAATTTGTTACGAATCCCCATGCGGGGTTATGAGGCACGGGTGTACTGCATGGCGATGATTCGGCAAAGGGTTACGAATCCCCATGCGGGGTTATGAGAGTACGCCGCTGAGCAGGGTATCGGTCATCAATACGGTTACGAATCCCCATGCGGGGTTATGAGGTCTGCGCCAGCACTGCCGGTGCTATCGTATAGCTGGTTACGAATCCCCATGCGGGGTTATGAGAGAACGCGCCTAAAGAGCTTTTAGCGCCTTTGGCAGGTTACGAATCCCCATGCGGGGTTATGAGGTTAGCGATGGTAAGCCGCCCTTCCTTCGCCGCCCTAGTTACGAATCCCCATGCGGGGTTATGAGACCGTTTAAAAGATTGTATGAGCCGTCAGATTCACGTTACGAATCCCCATGCGGGGTTATGAGATTTCCGTGCTGACGGTGCGCCAGTAATTATACATGTTACGAATCCCCATGCGGGGTTATGAGCTTTCGGTAGGAGCTAAAGCCTACGCTGAAGAAAAGGTTACGAATCCCCATGCGGGGTTATGAGAGCGTTACTTCATGGCCTGTTGACAGGATGATGGAGGTTACGAATCCCCATGCGGGGTTATGAGGCTACCCCCTACCGCATGGGCGACGGCTACATCTATCGTTACGAATCCCCATGCGGGGTTATGAGATCATGTTCTGCACCCAAAGCCCTAACAGTGAATGGGTTACGAATCCCCATGCGGGGTTATGAGAAGCAAGCCGGAGAAAGTGAAATGATTGAGCAAGCCGTTACGAATCCCCATGCGGGGTTATGAGGTTTGGCGTGGAGCATATATTAATGTATCCGGGATAGTTACGAATCCCCATGCGGGGTTATGAGCTTGATTATCAGTGATTGCGTTTTAAAATAAATCCGTGTTACGAATCCCCATGCGGGGTTATGAGCCTAACTATGTGTTCGCCTTTCAGCATGTTAATAAAGTTACGAATCCCCATGCGGGGTTATGAGACGGCTAACTCACCGTAAACTTTATTGGTTAAGTCTGTTACGAATCCCCATGCGGGGTTATGAGAGAGGATAACAAGCTACGCATGTATACGATTAATCCGGTTACGAATCCCCATGCGGGGTTATGAGATTACATTTAGTCGGTGGTGAATCTGGCGTGACTGAGTTACGAATCCCCATGCGGGGTTATGAGATTACATTTAGTCGGTGGTGAATCTGGCGTGACTGAGTTACGAATCCCCATGCGGGGTTATGAGGCAAGTGTGGGTAGTTAGCTCCATCGTGGTAGTGATGTTACGAATCCCCATGCGGGGTTATGAGATGTTTGAGTAGGGCGGCTAGGTGCTGGGTTAGCCTGTTACGAATCCCCATGCGGGGTTATGAGACGCCGCCGCAATACACTGATGCTGGATTCGGCGGTGTTACGAATCCCCATGCAGGGTTATGAGCTGCACACTGATTTGTTGCAGGAAACCGCTGGATTCGTTACGAATCCCCATGCGGGGTTATGAGAATATCAAACCTACGCCGCTGCGGAAGCGGCACGAGTTACGAATCCCCATGCGGGGTTATGAGGCAGTTATGGGTTAGTGATTGCCGTGGCTAATCGCGTTACGAATCCCCATGCGGGGTTATGAGGAAATACACCTTCTGCGCCGTGCATCCGCAAGCCTAGTTACGAATCCCCATGCGGGGTTATGAGACGGCGGAAATGGCGTATTAGCGCCACGCAATCAGCGTTACGAATCCCCATGCGGGGTTATGAGAGCGTAAAAACAAATCAGCAAATAACGTTTACGCTTGTTACGAATCCCCATGCGGGGTTATGAGATTGCTGCGATGCGCTTATAGCAATGACGACCAATAGGTTACGAATCCCCATGCGGGGTTATGAGGTTGATTTGGATATATACGGGTTTTGCTTGTGACATGTTACGAATCCCCATGCGGGGTTATGAGATACGTCAGCATTGCAGCGGAAAGTTAACTTGCTGGTTACGAATCCCCATGCGGGGTTATGAGGGGGCGGAACTGTTTCCGGGGGAAAGCGCGGAACGGGTTACGAATCCCCATGCGGGGCTGGATAGCCGCATCCACTTCAGCCTCCAGCAGCAGGTTACGAATCCCCATGCGGGGTTATGAGGTCGATCAAATGCTCTTGTACTTCCCACGATTTTTCGTTACGAATCCCCATGCGGGGTTATGAGACTATTCTCTGAATGATCTTCATGCAGCCGCAGGCGGTTACGAATCCCCATGCGGGGTTATGAGAACGAGAAACTGAACGACATCGTGGAGCTAGGGCTGGTTACGAATCCCCATGCGGGGTTATGAGCGCGTGAGCGGGTGAGTCGGTGAGGTTTTGTGTAAAGTTACGAATCCCCATGCGGGGTTATGAGATTCGGTCGACATCGCCGCCAATACAACAATGACCGGTTACGAATCCCCATGCGGGGTTATGAGATCGCGTTAAAGCTCAGGCGACTATCGCCCGGATGCGTTACGAATCCCCATGCGGGGTTATGAGGTGGGCAATAATGTCTTTGACTAGACCGCCAGCACTGGTTACGAATCCCCATGCGGGGTTATGAGGTGCAGTGCCCCGATCACATAGTAATCCCTGCTATCGTTACGAATCCCCATGCGGGGTTATGAGCGTTTGGTAACGTTCTTATACAAGCTAGCGTGTAACGTTACGAATCCCCATGCGGGGTTATGAGACGGGTGTAGGTATCGGCACGGCGGTAACGCTGATCGTTACGAATCCCCATGCGGGGTTATGAGTCCTAAAAAGCGACCCCACTGCCCTGCTAAACCAGGTTACGAATCCCCATGCGGGGTTATGAGATGACCAATGACTGAATCGGAACGGATAACAATATCAGTTACGAATCCCCATGCGGGGTTATGAGTTTTTTACGTCGCCTGACTCTGCCATGCTCGCTTTTGGTTACGAATCCCCATGCGGGGTTATGAGTATTATGCGGAATTTATCGAATACTTAGACACCAAGTTACGAATCCCCATGCGGGGTTATGAGACATCTACATGCAAATGGGAGCGGAGGGCTGACATGTTACGAATCCCCATGCGGGGTTATGAGAAAAGCGGGCAGTCATCGGACGTGCCGCTTATCTAAAGTTACGAATCCCCATGCGGGGTTATGAGATTTTCCGACAATGGCGATTCTGCCAATGGTGAGTAAGTTACGAATCCCCATGCGGGGTTATGAGGTTTCGGAGTAATGTTTTTTGCCGCCAGTATCCAGGTTACGAATCCCCATGCGGGGTTATGAGGACAAACTGCCGCAAGCCGCAAAAGATGAATTTTTCAGTTACGAATCCCCATGCGGGGTTATGAGAGCGCAACCGCGAAATCCGCGCTGATATGCGCAAGTGTTACGAATCCCCATGCGGGGTTATGAGATCGTTGGAACTTCCGAGACTGCCCTGAGTGCGGGGGGTTACGAATCCCCATGCGGGGTTATGAGAATCCGCACAATTTGATTGAGTACAAAAACCGCCTAGTTACGAATCCCCATGCGGGGTTATGAGGCTGAGTGACGAACTCGACCGGCGCTGGAATGCAAGTTACGAATCCCCATGCGGGGTTATGAGGCTACAGTAACGGCTGGTGGTGCAACTAGCCTGTAGTTACGAATCCCCATGCGGGGTTATGAGCAGCGCACGCCCTTTGGATTCGATGCCATCACCGCCGTTACGAATCCCCATGCGGGGTTATGAGGTTGGTAGGTCTGCACCTGCACCGTGAGTGTGCCGTGTTACGAATCCCCATGCGGGGTTATGAGCAGTTTTGACACTGGGTGTTTTTCGGGTAGGTTGTAGTTACGAATCCCCATGCGGGGTTATGAGACCATAGTTCCCGCGCTTCATCTTTTCTTGATCGTGTGTTACGAATCCCCATGCGGGGTTATGAGTTCGACACTGCGCACGCCTGAGGGAAGTCATCCTTCGTTACGAATCCCCATGCGGGGTTATGAGCGCCAGAAATGGCGGGGACAAGGGGAATGAATAATGGGTTACGAATCCCCATGCGGGGTTATGAGAAGCAATTGCGCTTTATCACGAATCAAGAGCTGATCGTTACGAATCCCCATGCGGGGTTATGAGCATTGAGTGGGGATTCTCTCCATCCAGTGGGGAAGAGTTACGAATCCCCATGCGGGGTTATGAGCGAACACGGGCGCTTACCGACAGGGTGATACGCATCGTTACGAATCCCCATGCGGGGTTATGAGGGGCAAAAAATGAATATGGATGCCAAGCTGCAAGACGTTACGAATCCCCATGCGGGGTTATGAGTGACCGGCTAGCATTACCGAACAAATCACGAACATTGTTACGAATCCCCATGCGGGGTTATGAGATGTCATCACCGAACATAACAGCAGCATTGACAGCAGTTACGAATCCCCATGCGGGGTTATGAGTTGGTGCGGATGTCGATAAGCAGCTTGCAGCATTGAGTTACGAATCCCCATGCGGGGTTATGAGCGTCAAGAGTTGCGGGCGTTCAAAACCAAAATGAAAGTTACGAATCCCCATGCGGGGTTATGAGGATGATCACGCGCCGGTCGCCGATCCACAGGTTTGGGTTACGAATCCCCATGCGGGGTTATGAGCATCAAAATATTTACCCAGCACTGCGAAGGCATCCGGTTACGAATCCCCATGCGGGGTTATGAGAAGAGCGTCAAGCCCTCCATGCCAAAGCTTTGGCATATGTTACGAATCCCCATGCGGGGTTATGAGACCCCCGCCAACGGATGAAGAGCGACTGATGGAAGCGTTACGAATCCCCATGCGGGGTTATGAGACGCATCCTCAATATCAGAGGGGATGTCTAAGCTGCGTTACGAATCCCCATGCGGGGTTATGAGTATCTACTGTTAGAGCCGGTCGAACTCGGCAAGATCGTTACGAATCCCCATGCGGGGTTATGAGATCACAGAGTCAGAGTCAACTTTGAACGAAGTTACGAATCCCCATGCGGGGTTATGAGCCTCGCTTTACTGAGCGTATGCCAAATAGTGACTGGGGTTACGAATCCCCATGCGGGGTTATGAGGCGTACCCGATGATATTGATCGTGACAGACGCGGGGGTTACGAATCCCCATGCGGGGTTATGAGATGCTTTCTGCTCCTTCCACGCCTCCGCTTAGTGCCGTTACGAATCCCCATGCGGGGTTATGAGCTGAATATCACGGTGGCAGTATGAGCATGGTCGGCAGTTACGAATCCCCATGCGGGGTTATGAGACAATTTAAACACCTGTCAGTAACGATCAGGTGTTTGTTACGAATCCCCATGCGGGGTTATGAGGTTTCCGAGTAACGGCAACAGTTTGGACGCATCACCGTTACGAATCCCCATGCGGGGTTATGAGTCCACTATGCGCCGTCGGCTCGGGACAGCAGTTTCGGTTACGAATCCCCATGCGGGGTTATGAGATTGATCGCAGCCGATTGGATGACCGTACCTGCTGCGTTACGAATCCCCATGCGGGGTTATGAGGACCGTGCCTTGAAACTCCGTGCGCTGAAGGTGAGTGTTACGAATCCCCATGCGGGGTTATGAGACTGGTATGTCATGTAAGCATTAGCATTCGACCAAGTTACGAATCCCCATGCGGGGTTATGAGTTGTTGGTTTTGGCAAGTTCAGCAATGGCTACCAAGGTTACGAATCCCCATGCGGGGTTATGAGGTTAATGTCACAATCGGGTCAGTCTGCATTGAGCAAGTTACGAATCCCCATGCGGGGTTATGAGACTCTTCGACCTCTGCCACTGTTACCCGCTCGGAAAGTTACGAATCCCCATGCGGGGTTATGAGACTCTTCGACCTCTGCCACTGTTACCCGCTCGGAAAGTTACGAATCCCCATGCGGGGTTATGAGACTCTTCGACCTCTGCCACTGTTACCCGCTCGGAAAGTTACGAATCCCCATGCGGGGTTATGAGACTCTTCGACCTCTGCCACTGTTACCCGCTCGGAAAGTTACGAATCCCCATGCGGGGTTATGAGGTGCTATGTGTTCCTTTTATAACGGGTACAATCAGGTTACGAATCCCCATGCGGGGTTATGAGTATCTAACTGGGACTATCGAGAAGTGGTTTACGGGGTTACGAATCCCCATGCGGGGTTATGAGATCCGTGGCTTCCGCTGCACCCGACATCTGCTAAAGGTTACGAATCCCCATGCGGGGTTATGAGACGCCTACCACCGTATCGGTACGGTATCCACTACCCAGTTACGAATCCCCATGCGGGGTTATGAGAGTTATATCGCCGATGTACTCGATCTGGCGGTCTATCCCGCGTCAATTAACCGGCTAAGATGGTTGGCATCAACTGAACAACGTAATTGACGCAGGATAAGTTTTACATGTAAAACTCCCCTCCCCTTGCCATCTCCCCTCCCCTCGCCTACACTCGTTGATAACAACTGAACGGGACACCTATCCCATCTTAAGGCGGACAATCCGCCGCTTTCTTGAGCGGTTTTTTTATGTCCACAATCCGGCTTTCCGGGTGTGCGTGGCATACAAGACCGCCAATGGCGGAAATAAGCGCGTCGCTTCCTTAAGAGCGATAGGTTCACCCGGTACTCTTGTTACCTAAACCTAAAAACTTAAGGAGAGCTGCGTATGTCAGAAACGCTGCCTAGTTATGCCTGTGCATCGTCATCGAGTGCAGGGCAGTTGCCGCATTCCGCCTTGCTGGAATGGCCTGGTCTCACGGCTGAACAAATTGCCGTGTATGTGCAGATTGCCCGTGAACTGGGCTTTTGTCTCAATACCCTCCCCCCTACCCTTACCACGCGTCAAACGGCTGTTGTGCTGGATGTGTCTGAAGGCACGTTGGAGCAATGGCGTTGTGTGTCTGCGGAGTTGCGCCCCAATTGCCCGGTGTTGCCGTTCCAGAAAACGGGCAGGTCGGTGCGTTACCCTGTCTGGGAAGTGGCGAAGTTTATCCGTCTGCATACCTTTGTGCGTTCCGGCCAACGGCTGGAGGGGGTATGTGCATGAAAGAATTAGTCACTATTCTGGATGCTGCCCTTGCTGCCGATCTGGGCAAACGCCAATGGGCAGTCTTTGCCGCTGTACTGCGCCAGACCCTCGGCTACCGCAAGCTGGCGGATGACCTCTCAGCCCGGCGCTTGTCACAGTTGACGGGGATACAGCGCAACCATATATGGCAAGCCAAGCAAGAGCTGGTGGATAAGGGGCTGCTGGTCAGTGCGCCGGGGAAGTTTGGGGAGGTACTGGGGTTTGCAGTTTTACATGAAAAACTTTCCGGTGGTTTTTCTGCTTATCCCTCCCCTGCCCCTGTTCGTGCTACAGATTCCGGCTTATCCGAGGAACCTCCCAAAGAAGTTTCACATGTGAAACTTCCTCTCACAGCGGCTACCGCTATTCCGCCTGATTTGGGCGTGCCTGCGTCCCAATTTGGGCCGGAAACCATCCCAAAACAGGACACAACAGTAAGTAACCATACACAAAGCAACCACAACAACAGTACAGCCCCCCTGCCCTGTCCTCAGCCATCTTCCCTGATTGATCCCCCTGTCGGTGGTTTAGGTGTAACCGGGATTTCGGTCGTTGCAGGGAATACTGATCTATCAGCGACAGATTCCGGCTGTCCTGCTTCCCGTCTGTCGGGTGGACTGGAGTGGCCTGATGGTTTGGTTGCGGGAATGCGGCAGGAGATGGCTAGCTTGTTATGTGGCCTTGCGGCGCAAACCGCTCAAGCCGTGCTGGATGTACTGGCGATGGGGCTGGAGGCCGGAAAAGTGCGCAAGCCCTTGGCTTACCTGCGGGTCTTGGTTCGGGCGGCACGTAACGGGGAATTGGTGACAGCAGAAGCACAAGTGTGGCGTGAGCAACGTTTACGTGAACGTACTTCGCAGGTTTCTCCTGTGGCATTGGAACGTGCAGGTGAACTGGCTTGGATACAGCAGCTTGCCAATTTGCAAGGTCTCCCGGTGGATGTGGTGGCTACCCAGCTAGGGGTGCAGATGCGGCTGCCGCGCCAAAGAACAGTGGAAAAGATTGGCACGCTAGCAGGGGACGTACCAAACCCGCAGTGGATGCGGGACAGGTACAGAGACCTCCCGGTGGATAGCGGGGGAATACGGAGTGTAGGCGCATGATGGAGCTAAGTGCAATGCCCTCCCCTGCCTTGGTGATGAGTGAGATTGTCGTTGGTGCGGAAGACAAGCCATCTATTCCGGTACGTGCATTGTTGCGCTTCGTACTGGTCTGTTGGGATGCACTGGTCTGGCTGTTGCTGGTGGCTTTACCGGGACTACTGCAATGCGTGAATTTTGCCGGGTTTGCCCTGCACTTTCCCTACGTGTTGGTTGGTTTGGTAATTTTAGGTGGTGTGTATTACGCCATCTTAGCACTAGCTGATGGGCATTTACTGTGGTTCAGCACCGTGCTGTTCTTGTTGGGTACATGGATGTGAAAGGAACGGGACAGAGCAGGGGAACCCTGCCCCGTTATCTCCAAATACATTGGAGAATAACCATGAGCTGTATTTTTATACAGCCTGATAGCATTAACCATAGTCCGAATTGACCAAGAAACAAACAAAGTTAGATGGATAGATGAACATGTATTGATATTTATCAATATGCAATGGACAGAACAATACAAGGAGTTTTTGAGATGATCATGATGGAAAAACTGGATACCTTACGGGGCAAGCCGGAAGAATTGAAGGATATGAAATCCATCCGCCAGTTGGTGGATGACCTCACCAAAGCAAACTGGCTGTTGTGGCTCGCAGGCACAGCAGCGTTTCTGGCTTCTGCCATGTTTGTAGTGAAGTACTTTGTGGGAGGGGATCTTACCCCTTCCCTATGGACAGGCGAACAATGGGTAAATGCTTGGCTGGGATTGCTCCTGACACTGGTGGTGACGTTCGGGCAAGGGATGTTATATGCCAGCGGTTACAAAGGCCCTGCGGCACTCATTGCCACTATGGTAGTGGTTTTCTTTGGCCTGTTTTCCGAGGTGTCCCAATCCATGGAACGGGAAGATGCCACTGTGCGCCACCGTTCTGAAAACTCGCCTGTCTTTCAGGCGGCATTGGGCAGTATCGGCAAACTGACGGATAAGGCCGCAGCCCCCTCCCCTGCCCATCAAGCGTTGGCAGAGGCTCAGGGTGAAGTACACCGCTGGGAAGCCGAGCAACAAAAGAAATCCCAATGCCATACCTGTAGTGAGTACAGCACCCGTACCATAGGCAGCCATCTGGCTCAGGCTCAAGGCCGTGTGGTGGCAGCCCGCGAACAACTGACCACTTACCAAGCTGGCAATGCTTCTGCCCTATCCAGTGCGATTGCAGACGCCAAGACTCTAGAGTACGACGAAGACAAGCATTACGGCATGATCCGCCTGTTAAAGTCCCTGTTCGGCATTGAAGGCATCATGGCCTCTTTCCTGTTTTCTCTGGTGGTCATTGGCACGTTTGAGTACATCTTCCATTTCATTGGCACGTATGTTGGCAACCATCGCAAAGCACTGCAATTGCTGGGGTTGAACGCTGACGGTTCAGTGTTTGAACCAGCCCCCGCTGTATCTACCCTGCCCGTCCCCGCCAATTCCGGGACGAATACGGACGCAACCAAACCCTTGTCGGGAATGCTACCAGTCAATCACTTTGCACGTGACTGGATGCGTATGGATTATTCCAGTAATAGCCCAGTAGTATCATTTCCCGGCTATGCTCAGCCAATGTCCGGCGTTACCCCTGATTTGTCCGTATTGGCTGGTAGCCTGTCTGGCCTTACGGGTAAGGTTCAGCGTGCAAGCACGGACGAAAAGCGTACCGGTACACTCAATAGCGGGTCAGGTACGGTAGGTACAGGGGATGGCAAATACCTTACGGGTAAGGCGGAAGAGGGGGGTGAGGTGCAGGTAGCGGAGTCGGTCTACCTGACCCTGTGCAAACTGGTAAGGGCAGGGCAGTTACGTCCCAGCCGCCCCGGTGTTAAACGAGCGCTCCAGAAAATGCAGGTAGGTAACAATCAGGTAGAGCGGCAGACAATGGCAGACCTGATCTTGCGGCACATGGAACAGGATGGAGCAGTATCCCGTAACCCTGCATACACGGGACCTAACTGCGGCCTAGGTGAATTTCTGCCGGTGCTGACAGGGAATCAAGGGAATTTGTCTTTGACGACTTGAAAGAGGAAGGCTTGGATTAAGAGGGCAGGGAAGTTTCACATGAGAAACTTTTCTTAACACTGAAACCTAGCATACCAAGGTAAAAGGTTGCCCCCGTTGACAAGCATCGGGGGCAACAACCAGTGTTTCTCTATTACTCTATCAATTGATGATTAAACAGCTTTGTGTTCGTCTTCTACTGCCGGAGCTTCTGCTGCTACCTCTTCGGTCGGAGCTTCTTCTGCTGCTGCCTCTTCGGCTGGCGCTTCTTCGGCTGCTACCTCTTCGGCTGGAGCTTCTTCGGCTGCTACCTCTTCGGCTGGAGCTTCTTCGGCTGCTACCTCTTCTGCTGGCGCTTCTTCTGCTGCTGCCTCTTCTGCTGGCGCTTCTTCTGCTGCTACCTCTTCGGCTGGAACTTCTTCTGCTGCTACCTCTTCGGCTGGAACTTCTTCTGCTGCTACCTCTTCGGCTGGCGCTTCTTCGGCTGCTGCCTCTTCTTCAGGGGACTCCTCACCTGTAAAGACTTCAATAATTTCTTCAACGATTTCTACAAAGATATTGCCTGACATGAACTATTCCTCTGTTTGGTGGGTTGAGGAGGGAATGCCATAAGAGTTAAAGGGAGGCAGGACATCCTGTTTCTCGTGGATAGCTTCCTTGCCTAGCTTCCAATCATCTGGTGGTTATTACTGTTTCCTCACACAGCAACACAAGATGTATAGTTCAAATCTGGCCTGACATAGAAACAATATGGTGGTAACTTTTGCGGGTATACTCCTTTACGGTTTTACCCTGAATATTCCCGCTGGGCTTTTTCTTCTGCCATTCCATCGCACTTCGATGTGACAGGTAGCAGAACAGGTTAAGTGTACAAATAACCTGTTGTGCTGTTGTGTTGTCGGTGCTGTCAAGGCCAACGACGGCAAAAACCGATAATGCCACGAATGGGGTCAGTACATCCTTGTTGACTAGGTTGGCTTGGGTGACTATGACGATTTCTGCTGTGGTGATTCCACCGTTTTCCTTCTCCTGCAAGAAATTTCATTCAGCCTGCGTTAAGCTTTCAATTCACTTTTCATTCAACTTGTGCAACAATGCGCTAGCTTTATTAGGAATATTCCGTTGATAGACATGGAAGTCTCTCGATAACAATAAGGAAAGCATGGCGACTGGTTCCCCCCCTAACCAGTCGCCTTTATTTTTTGAGGCGATCTATCCGGTTTTACATGTAAAACTCTTATGCTTCTCGCCTCCTTTGCCCCCTGTATTGTCTTCTCTTCCTTCTTCCTTATTTGCCATTACCACCACTTGCTGGGGTGAGCCTTATTCTGCCGCAGACAGTTCTATTGCCTTACCATCAGAATCACGGAGTATGCCGTAACCAGTGGAGCGGAGAGTTTGCTTGTTGCAGCTATCTTCCCGCTTGTAGGTGTTGCTATCCATTATGCTGGGTTATGTCAGGATATGTACGAATAGGGAACTCTTTGCTGATAGGGCTTTCTGCTGCAATGGCTTGCACCATTTCCACGCCAATCCCTACCACCTCCGTGCCGTCTTCCGCCGTCACTGCGCGTTTCACTTGCCGTTAGCCTGTTGCCGTTTACGGGTCAAGCGCGGGTATGCCTTGCAACAGGCAAGCCGGGCAGGTCAGCAGTGCTGCGTCCCGTGCTTATCGCTCCCACCCGTTGACCGTTCGCGTCATCCGGTATCCTGCTTCAACAACAGCCATGGCTGCAAGGACTACTCGTTCCTGCGTTCCTCCTTGCACCCACGTCTCCTGCCGAAGCTGTCGGTTACCGACGCGAGACGACGGGATGGGACAGATAAGCACGGGACACAACCCCGCTTTCCCTGACCTGCCCGATGCAAAGACAACACAGCACTGCTGATCCGTAAACGCTCAACAACAGGATGGGTCTGGAAGAGCAGGGCAGGGAAGTCCGCTATCGCGTGTTTAGCCATACACCGATACACAAGGAGACCATCATGAAACGAGACATCTATCAGGAAATCACCACAGCTATTCTGGAAGCATTACAGGCAGGGGTACGCCCCTGGAAACAGTGCTACACCACCAGCTTGCCATTACGCACCACTGGCGACCATTACAAGGGTATCAATTGCCTGCGGTTGATGCTGGAGGCCGAACGTAAAGGCTATGCATCCCCACACTGGATGACCTTTCAACAAGCCACAGAACGCGGCGGTTACGTGCGCAAAGGCGAAAAAAGTACCGTGGTCTGCTTCTTCAAGACCTATGAAAAGAACGACCCCGACAGAGAAGATGAAACGGTCAAGATTCCGGTAGCACGTGCTTACCACGTCTTCAACCTTGAGCAACTGGAAGGGGTAGGGCAGGACACATTAGGGGGAAAACCCATTCTCATCACTGAAACCAGCCGTTTTTTTGCGGCACTGCCTGGCGCGGTCGGAAAAACCCAACAAGTACCGGCCTATATTCCGTCACAAGACCTGATCGTGATGCCCGCCATGCAACGCTTTACCAGTGTGGAAGCCTACTATGCCACGCTGGGACATGAATACATTCACTGGACAGGACATGAGTCGCGCCTGCAACGCAACGCCGAGCGCTCACGTGCCGGTTATGCGTTTGAAGAACTGGTGGCGGAGCTGGGATCTGCCTTCCTGCTGCCACAGATTGGCCTACAACCGATGATTGACGATGAACACGCACCCTACATCGCCCATTACGTAAAAATGCTGGAAGATGACCACAGAGCCATTTTCCGTGCATCAACACTGGCGCAACGGGCGACTGATTACCTGATTGAACTGGCCAAGCCTGCGTTGTCCAGAGAGCCTGCTTGATGGTCGCTGGAGAATGCATGAACGTCATGCCTGTACTGCTGGGGATATGCTTCGGTCAAAGCGATAAACGTGACAGAAAGAGCGCTGAAACGCCCGTTCCAAACATTCAGGGATGAGTAATTGCTATGCTATATTGGTAAACGCGGTACAGGCTGAGGAGCCGATGACCGCCCAGGGTGATGTGAGAACATCCCAGTGCAAGGGTGTCTTCGGACACCCTATATTTGTATATTTGTGGTTATTGCCCATCATCCTTTAACTGCTTTTTCTTTCGCTGCTCCAAACCGGCAATACTCTCATCCGGGGTCGGCAGGTCTTCTGGCATGGTTCCGCCAATATCCTTGATAGTCTGACGTACCTTTTGACCAACCTGAAAATGGACAGAATTGGCTTCCTGTTTGCCTTGGGTTCCATCACGCCGTAGTTTGTCTTCCGTTTGGGTAGCACGGAACAGGTTAGCAGCCATCTCGGTTGACCCCATATGATCCAGTATTTTCTGGCTTTGTTTCAGCCCCTTGCGCTTGTGCAGTTCCTTGGCTCCAAGACCACCATACAATCCCTGATAGCCATGGTTCTGGAAAATGGCAAAATCCAGATTGCTTTCTACTCCTGCCTGCTTGGCAGCCTCAACCAGTTGCTTGTTATGCTCCCGCAGTTCGCGCCGCAGAAACAGGCGTTTTTCGTTCTCGTCCAGTTCTTGGAACTTGTCATCATCGTCCAGTTCTTGCCGACGTGTCTGTACGGCAAAATAGGTTTGCCCGTTAGCAATCACGGACTTGGACGGGTCGGCATTTTGGACGATCAGGTAACAGGCATAGCGCGAGAGGCAATAATCCTGAATTTTACGTGATGCACCAGAACCTAACCCGACCGCCTTATCAACAGGGTAGAAATGGTGCTCCACCAGATGACCGGAGTTCTCACAAGCCTTCATGGCTTTGTTCAGCACATTCTGGAAGCGTTCCCATTTGCTGTATTCCAATACAGGCTGTAATTCACGGGCATACCAAAACTCATTGCCATCCTCGCCCATGTGTTTAATGGATTCAAAGTCTTGCAGATGCTTGCTGGGTTCCAATTCCTGTGTCATCTATTTTTTCTCAAGCTAGTCGAAGAACTACCACCATTTTCCCGGAACCGGGAAAATGGTTAGCGCAGGGTGATTTTCTCAAGCTTTAACTGGTTAGCAGGTATCCTGATGGTTTGTTGATTGTAAAGCTCAATCCAAACATAGGACGTATCTTGGTCAACCCGATCGGTGAGGATACGCCCCTTAATGACTTCGCCATCCAGTGCAACAGATACCACAAAGTGCAGTTGGGAAGGTTTGGCAGACCGCCATTCGGTAGGTTCCGGGATACTGGGTTTTACCGGAGTATCGGTTTCTACCGGGGTAATCGCAGGTACTGCATCTTGTACATTGACCTGCATTGGTTGTAGCAGTTCACTGATCGATTCTTCTTTAGGCTTTTTCACTGCATTCAAGGCTTCACGGCTGTATAGGCGGCTGATGCCATCAGTCAATGCGGCTGAACAAAGCTGTTCACAACGGTGGGGATTAAGGTCAAACAACAAGCGTAGGTTGTTCAGCGTTTCCGGGTCTTGGGTTACATCTTGCTGATAAAGTGCTAGTACGGTATCCGGCAATTTGAGCAGGCTCAGATGGGAAGAAACAAACGAGACTGTTTTGCCAATGCGTTTAGCAATATCTTTTTGTTTCCAACCACCATCGACAAACCGTTGTAGTGCGGTGGCAATTTCCAACGGGGTGAGATCGTCACGTTGGATATTTTCAATTAACTCCCCAGCGGTTGCATCCAAGGTGGACAAATCATCCTCATTGACAATGGCTTCTACTGTTGGTAATCCTGCGTCCCGGCAGGCACGCCAGCGGCGCTCACCTTTCTGGATTTCGTACAATCCGTCCTCCCCTTTCGGAGAAACGATAATGGGTTGTATCTGTCCTTCCTGTAGCAGGGAATCTGCCAACTCCTGAATGCCGGTAAAGGATTTCCGTACCTGGTCGGACTTGGATTTGACCTCATCCAAATTGAGTTTTAGCACTTGCTTGCCGCTTAGTGAGATTCTTGCCGCTTGCGCTAAACTGGCTAAGTTCTTCAGGTTGCCCAATGCCATGTTAGTTTGCCCTCATTAGAATTTCATTAAGGACTGCCTTGACTTCCCTTGCTGCCTCATTGGCAGCACCGGAGCGTATTTTCCAAACAGGGATGCCCAGATTGGTCGCATTATCCAGCGGAGCACGACTGGCAATACCATGCTTGAATATCAGGTCGGGAATTTCTGCCTGTAGCTGTTTCAAGGCTTTCAGGTGTGTCATAGAACGGCTGTTCATATTGTTGATAATGATACCGAGTATTTCAATAGAGGGATTCAGAGTGTTTTTCACAGAAATGATCGTATTCAACAAACCCTCTACACCATCGACCGCAAACCCGGATAGCTGTACCGGGCAGGCAACATGTGTGGACATTGCCAATGCCGCCACTAACTTACGTCCTAGGGACGGGGGACAATCCAGCAATACATAGTCGTAGTTGGGAAACAGTGGGAACAAGTTACGTCTGGGATTGACGGCTTGGTTCAGCGGGATGGCTTCCATTTCAAACAGATCAGGATCATTCTTCGGCGTATGGATCAAGTCCATTCCGTAAGGGCAGTGCATCACTTTGATATTTTCCAGTTTGGGGGAAAACAGTTCGCTGGTTTTTGTGCCGTAGTATTCGGCTTCTTCCTCTCCTTCCCGTCGAGCTAGCCGGGAAGAGGTATTACCTTGCCCATCCATATCAACAACCAGAACACGATGTTTGCGTTCTGCTAGGTAAAAAGCCATCTGGATACAGAGTGTGCTTTTACCGACACCCCCTTTCTGGTTGGCGAAACTGATTATCTTGGTCATGCTGATCCTTCATTGTTTGTTGCCAGTGCTGTCTACCGGATTGATATTCACCGTTTAGATTAACTTTCACATGTGAAAATGTACCGTCAGCGGTGCAACTTGGGTATTGATACAAGAGTTTTGTCTGATACACAAGGTTTTTTACAAAAAATAACGTGGGTTCATGGAGATAATCTAATTTTTAGGATGTCCTTCCCGCTATTTTCCTAGATAACGTTGGTTTTCAATGAAACGGTGTGTATTCAATGATTAGAGGACAAGCAACCACAGCACATTAAACAATGTTGTAATAGTTTAATACATGTTTAAAGATGTTTAGGTGTCGATTTCATTAGGAATATCAATAGATTATAGAGGCAAAAGACACCGTTTGTGTGCTGTAAAGACACCATCTGTGTGATGGGAAGACACCGTTTGTGTGCTGTAAAGACACCATCTGTGTGATGAGAAGACACCGTTTGTGTGCTAAAGACACCATCTGTGTGATGGATAAGATTTGGTGAGGCCAAAGGTGCTGTTTGAAAAGACACCGTTGTCCGTTGAATCGGTGTCTTTTGCGTATCTTTGTTCTATACTCCTGTTTTTTTACCCTTGCTAATGAAGCTTTGAGTATGCCATCTACCCAACTTGCCAAAGATGTTAAGAAGCACGTTGCAGCTATCCGCATTTCCAATGACATTGGCCTGATGGCCAGAAAGATGTGGAATATCCTGTTGTTGAATGCTTATGATGCTTTGCTTACCCGTCAGCAGCATGTCATCAACCTGAATGTGTTATTCGAGGCTATGGGCTCTAACAGCCGTAATTATGCCCGTTTACGTGAGTCCTTGGAGAAACTGGCGACGACTGCCGTTACTTGGGATGTGGGGGGATCTGCCGTTGCAGCAGGCAAGTGGAACAAGAATTTTTCCATCTCATCCCTGTTGGCCTGGGGGAAAGTTGATGATGGTGTGCTGTATTATGGCTTTTCCCCGATTCTCGCCGAGCTATTGTATAACCCAGAAATTTACCAACGTATCAATATTGCCCAGCAGCGTCTGTTCAAGACATCCTACGGGTTGGCTTTGTGGGAAAACTGTATGCGTTATTGCAATACTGGCTCCACCGGTATGCTGGAGGTCGAAAACTGGCGTAAATTGTTGGGGGCTACCGCCAAAACCTACGATGAATACCGGCGTTTCTCGCAGAAGGTGTTGATGCCAGCCATCGAGGAAGTTAATGCTGTATCCAATATTGAATTGGAATTGAAAATAAAACGTACTGACCGTAGGGTAACGCAACTGGGGTTTCTGGTAACTCGCAAGGAGGCTTCTCCTGTGCTTACCCCTGAAGCACCGGGAGCTATTGCGGATAGTGAAGAGTTCCACCAATTGATTAAGCATGGAATTACCGATGTTCAGGCAAAACTCTGGATTCAGGAGCATGGCTATGATTATGTACGTGAAAAACTGGCGTTATTGGAAGAAAAGCTGCTGAATCGGAGCATTACCAGCAGCGTGTCAGGTTTTCTTGCTGCTGCCATCCGTAACGACTTCAAGAGTGAAAAGTTGATCCAGAAAGTCAGTGAGGATGCTGCCCGGAAAAAACAGCAGGCTGAAGAGAAAGAAAAAAAAATCAGGAAGCTGCGTGAAGAATTGATACGTGCATTTGCTCAGCAAGCGAAAAAAGATTTCTTATTGGGGCTTTCAGCGCAGGCGCATCAGCAATTGTTGCAGGAAATTATCGCTGAAAAGCAGGATGACTTGTTCATCAAGGAAGAGCTACTGCGTCTTGGGTTGGACAGCCCCTTTGTTGGTCTTGAAATTATCAAGCGCATCCCGGATTACAAACGCCGTTGTGAGAAGTTCATTAAAAATGCTTTAAAAGAGCAGGGACTGATGGATTGACCCTCGCCTTATTCGGCGAATTTTTGGAAAAGAGACCTTTTGTGTGCTGCAAACTATTTCATGGAAGTCGGCATGACCGCTATGTCTGAGGTGTTGGTTTGTTCCATCGGGGAAAAGACACCTTTTGTGTGCTGTATGCTGGTGTGGGAAAAAATGGGTTTTCTTACTGGGCTGTCCTAGGTCTGTTCTCCATTACCCTAAGCGGGCAGTCTTGATTGGTATTGTTTGCTTTTTCTGTCTTCCCCTCTGTCAGCCACTGAATTTCATCGATATGACAATTCTTCGTACAAGGCGATAATCTACCCAAAAGGTCGTCGTCTAGGAGGGGGATGTTTTTGACGGCTTACCTATTTTGCAACTATTCCAGAGAGAAGTCCTTACATCCCATTAACCACTCTTGTCGGTGAATCAATACCGCTTTTTTCTATTCCCGTGAATCTGCTATTTTGGGGCTTACCCTTCGGGTCGGGCTGCTACGGGTTCCGCTGCGCTGCATCCCGGCAAGCCGGGACAAGCCCTACACATCCCTAAGCCAAATATCGGAGCGTTGACATTGATGTACAGCGCGGGGTGTATTAGCGGACTGGTTGAGTGCGTCCATTATCACCAGCCCAGTCGCTGCATCGGGTCTATGTGGTAATGGTCTTCAAGGTGGACAGGGCTGACAGTGTTGAAAGGTTTGTTCATGAAATGCCACGGCTGTCTAGCTATGGATGTGCACACTATAGCTGGAGTGACCAGTTGCTTGATTCTAAGCTAGATATTACTGTCTGCAAAATTTTCACATGTGAAAGTTTTTTTGCCCCCCAACAATACGTTCTTCATCGTCACTGTTTATGTTTTGAACAAAAAATCAGATGCATTCATAAGCTGATGTTTTTTTATTTTTCATTGAAAATCTTTATAGAAACAGGATGTAAGCCTTAAAAGAGACATGGTATTAACGTGATCTATATAAAATATGCTCAAGTCATCGTAGCTAAAACAGATGCTGAATCAATATTAGGTGAAAACTAAACACCGCATCACTAATTTCCCCAGTGTGTGGACAATTTCATGCTACAGATTCCGGCAGCAAGATGAAGTTTTTCATGTGAAACTGCTCCGTCAAACCGGTTATAAGTTGTTTTCCCGATGATTATGTCTAAGATACTGCCTAAACCAGATAACAGTAGTATCAATAGGTTCCAAAATTGGTTGACTTTTAGGGTATTGATACAATAATCAAAACATTACGAGAACATTCATGGGAAAAATCTTGACGGTAGCCATCCACAAGGGGGGAACCGGGAAAACCACTATCGTGTCACACCTAGCTCTCTACGCACACAGTAAAAAGCTGTCTGTCTTGATCATTGATATGGATGCCCAAGCCAATATCAGTGCATTTTTCCATGTTGAGTCTGCCAAAACCGGAGCTTCCGGTCTGTTTCTGAAAGACAGGGAAGTTGTTCCTCTCTCAATAGGCGGCGAGACGTTCAAACTGATTCCTGCCGACGAAGGTTTGTTAGGTATCGAGCGGTTGCCTTTTGAAACAGTGCAAATATTTAGGCAACGGCTACGCACGTTTGCCAATACTTTCGACCTAGTGATTCTGGATACACCGCCAACAATGGGATTTGCCATGTTAGCCCCCTTGATTGCCTCTGATTTTGCGTTATCCCCCGTGATTCCTGATGCTTTCAGTGTGCGCGGTGTTAAAACCTTGTTTGCCAAAATCAAGGCGGTCAGAGCCAAACAAAATCCTTCGTTGAAATTTCTGGGATTGGTGATAAACCGCTGGAATAGCAGGAACGTGCAACAAGTTGAAATGGTGAGAAAGTTCTTGGAAGCACTGCCGGGACAAATCATTGCTAACCCCTTGGCAGACCGTTCTGCTATCGCTAATGCTGCCTACGAAAGCAAAGCAGTATGGGATAAACCCAACGGTGGTGCTGCACGCATTGCGGCTCAGGAAATGCTGGCAGTCATGCAAGAAATCATGGGAAAAATGGGTATGAGGATCAACTCATGATGGATACTGACTTTGGATTGGATTCACTTGCCGCAGAACTGGAAGCAGGCGGTACGGTCGTTGCAGAGCTGCTGGTGCAGCAGATTTCCCCAGATCCCGAACAGCCCCGTAAAAAGATTGATCCCGACAAGTTGCAGCAACTAGCCGATTCGATTAAAGCCCAAGGGGTTATTCAGCCGATTGTGGTACGTAACGGGGAGGTGTTTGACAGCTATATCATTGTTGCAGGGGAACGGCGCTGGCGAGCCTCCCAAATAGCTGGTCGAACCACTATCCCGGCTGTGGTACGTGACATCTCACTGACAGAGATTATTGCTGCTCAGATCATCGAAAACATTGACCGGGAAGGTTTTTCCCTGCTGGATGAAGTGCGGGCAGTCATGCGGATGTGTGACATCTGTGGGTCAGCGAAGGTCGCCGCTGAAGCATTGGGTAAGTCAAAAGCTTGGATTTCCCAACGGGTCAAAATTGGTACTGTTGGTGGCATCATTGAAACCTTCATTGAAGAGGGTGACAGCACCGACGTGATGGGTACTTACCAGCTTGCCCGTTTCACTGAGAAGTACCCGGAAGAGGGTAGGCAATTCATTGATAACTGGATTCAACACCCGGAATCCAGAGGCAGCTTGCGTGAGAAGGTGGCTGAGTCGTTCTTGCAGATGGATAGGTCAAAACTCTCTCCAACCAGCAGTGAACCCAGCTCACCAATGGCTACAGACTCCGGGTTGGATGTGACCAATAAAGCAGTTCCCGTACCTGAAATCATGGCTGCTACTGGTGCTGTCAATGTACCAGCAGAAACTGTAGCAGTACCCGGACAGGTAGATGAAACCCACCACAAAACGTCCCGTAAGGCAGAACCCAAACCGGAACATGTGGTGAATTTCAGGATAGAGAAGGATGAGGTGTATTTGCAAACCAACAGTAGAACCATCGTCATCAATGAAGCCATGTTAAGAGTCATTTATGGTCAGCTCTAGATTGTCAGCAGAGAATTTCAGGCAAGCCGTTGGAACATTGAAACGCTTTGGAGAACGCCCACAACAAGCTGCTTGGCGGGTACTGGTTAAGGGGGAAACCTTGGAGATGGCAGCCGTTGCCCTCTCTATTTCCAAGGAGGCAGTCAGGAAGTCCGTTGGGCGGGTAACAAATGCTTGGCGTACCATGCACCTCTCGGAAATGGAGGCCGTTCGGGAAAGAGCGATTGGCTTGATGCGTGAAGCGATGCGTCTCCTGCCAATCCCCGAAGGTTGGGAACCTGTGGTGGTTTACCTGCCGCGTAGCATGACCAAAACTATCCGTGAGCTGGAGACTCAGCAACTGGCAACCGTGCAGAAAGGGATGCACAGTGACCAGCAGTTGAACAAGCAGCCTACGGCAAATTCCTAGTGTTGGATGCGTACCCCAATCTGCTGTTGACTGGCAAAACTGGTCTGTATTCCATCCGTTTGGTTGCAGGCCGTCCAACCCAGATACTGCTTGGCAAACAGCACAAGGGGCTGCTGTTTACCGAGGGGCAGACTTTCTGTTATGTGGTAGGGGGTGGCGGTCGTGTCAGCGGTTGGGTTGTACGTAACCAGGCAGGTCAGCATTCCTTGCCGGGACTGGAAAAACCGGTTGTACTATTGCTGGAAGCTGCCGGAAAACTGCGGGTACAACGTCTGCTGAAGACACTCAAGCTGCTCAAAGCGCACACTATCAACCTTGATGCTATTCTGCTGGAAACCTTCATTCAGTGGGATGCCCTGCTGGCCGGAAAACGTTACCAACCTGAATGGATATTGGGGAAACTGCTCTAGGAAAACGCATAAGGCTTGGGAGTTGTTGTTACAGATTCTGGCTGTCTAGGATATAGCTTGAATTACCCAAAGCTAGCAAGACAGCTTCCATCAAATCATTACGGTTATGGACAATATGGTCACAGGCCATCTCAATCATGGCATTCACAATAGCACTGGCAGATTCACCCGCTTGACGGAAATCGGTACGGATGCCGATGATGGCTTGTCCTGCTGATTTGCGGCTGAAGAAGTAACCTATCTCCCAAGCCGTGCCATCATCCACCTGTGTCCCGTCCAGCAAGGCAACCACGATACGGGCATTGTCTAAGCCATCCTTGCAACGTCGGAATATCTCGGTGCGAGCAGCACTACCCAGCGCAATAATTTCTTCGGTCGTGATCAGTTCGTAAGGCCAAACAACATCAATGGCGGCATTCTGCTGGGCAGCAGCTTGCAACAACAGAACCTTGGTTTGGGTATGCCATGCACGTTCTGCTTCCGTGAACAATGGTCCCGCGAGGTAAATACAGGTCATGCAGGTTTTACATCCTCAATACATTAATAGCGGCCTACTATAGCAGCCTTGGTGATGCTTCAGCCTACTGGGCTATGACCATTGATGATGTAAAAAGGGTAGGGCAGTCAGGTGGTTATGGTTCAACCCTGTCGGGCATTTTATGGTGCGTATTTTCAACTGTAAGGAGATTTTTATGGTCGAACGTGGACGCATTGTGCCGCTGTTGTTGGTGATTGGCTGCCTGTCGTTGGCTATCACGGTGGCTTGGCTGAAAACGCCTGTGTTGATCTGGAATATAACCAGCAGTTTACCAAAAGGGTTTTACAAGATCGAGCCTGGTTACACCTATGGTGATATTGTGGCGTTCGACATCCCGGAAAAATTTCGCCCGTTAGTGCAAGAACGTGGCTGGATCCCATTGTATGACCGCCTGCTGAAACGGGTGGTGGGCAGGGCAGGGGATACTGTTTGCATCCGCCAAACAGACATCACCTTGAACGGTGAATGGTTTGGTAAAACCAGCCTGAGTGACTCGAAAGGTAGACCAATGCCGCAATTGGATGGCTGTCATACTGTGCGAGCTGGACATGTTTGGGTGATGTTAAAAGACAATCCATTGTCGCTGGATTCACGCTATTTTGGGGAAGTGGATGAAGCCCTGATTTACGGCAAAGCCCGCCTCATCTGGGGTGACAACAACTGATAATCATGCCGTGTTTCTGCGCCATATGTTGCATGGTAGTTGCATTTCAGATGCAAAATCTTTTGCGATCTATCTGCTAAAACATCGTATCGTTTCTCCTTGGTGCATGGGCTGGATGCCTTATCTCTTGTCTTGTGCTTTATCCCCGCCAGCTAACCCAACGTTAGAATGCTTTTTTGTGAGATCTGTTCAGCAGACTGAAACCGTTGGTTGCCCTACCCATCATCAATGATATTTCCCGCCCCATCATCCTGGTTTTAAATACCTTGGGGTTTGGGGCAAAGCCCCAACTGAATCAGGTGGTAGTAAAAAAAGTACCGCTTGTCATTGGTCAACTTGAGATTGGATTAGTGCAAGATAAAAGTGTTGTAGCTGGTACTTTTCAAGTCCCTGAAAACCAACACTAAATGATTCTACAACGGTGTGTAGGTTTGTCGATTGCTGATAACAACTTATTGTATTTAAAGCAATAAGTATTCTACAGGATGTAATGATGGCGCAAAAGGATACTTACGACGATCTTCCACTTCGCGTTGATCTTCGGGCAAAAAAGAAAGGAGAGCCTGCCGTTTCCTTGCGCCGTGGCGGTGCAACGTCTAAACGTCCTGCCAACGTAAAACCCAAGCGCATCGGGCCTATCCGTGGCGTATCCGCACCTGCAACCCGTAAGTCTGACATCCTAGGATCTCGCAGGGTAGTGGTCAAAGCTAGGGTAATCAAAATGACGGCTTATGGGGTCGGTGCTGCCAAACTTCACCTGCGTTACCTTGACCGTGAAGGGACTGGGCAGACAGAAGAACGCGAAGGTTTTTTTGATCGTGAACAGGACGGTATCCAGCGGGAGGCAGTCGATGCGATTCGAGAGGGAGAGCCGCACCAATTTCGTCTGATTGTGTCCCCGGAAGATGCAGAACGTTTGAATCTGACGGATTACACCCGCAAGCTGATGGAACAGGTGGAATCTGACCTTGGGCGCAAGCTGGACTGGAAGGCTATCAACCACTACAACACCGATAATCCCCACACCCACATTGTCATCCACGGTCTTGACCGGAAAGGTGAAGAAGTTTTCATTGACCGTGAGTACATCTCCAACGGCATCCGCCATCGGGCATCTGCGCTAGCAACACAGGAACTCGGCCACCGATTGGAACATGAGATCCGTGATTCCATCCAGAAAGAAATCAAGGCGAAGTTATTTACCCGTACCGACCGGGAACTGATCCAGCAAGCACAGGATAATAAGCTGACTATTGAGGCAGCCAAGAATTCTCCGGCTGCCCGCTTGCAACGTTCCAAGTTATTGGGACGTTTGCAGGAACTGGAATGTTTTGGTTATGCGGAAAAGCTTGCCGGGCAGCAATGGCGCTTGGCAGATAACTTGTCAGACAAACTGAAACAACTGGGACAGTATGATGAGGCGATGATCCGGCTAAAACGTGCAGAACAGCAGTTAGGGCATCCAGCCAGTGGCTACCGCCTGCATGATCCTGCTATTGGCAAGCCGTTGGAAGGGGTGGTGCTTGAGCGTGGTCTGAGTGATGAGGTATCTGAACGGGGCTACCTTATTGTGGGAAGCCGTGATGGCATCTTGCATCAGGTTGCTGTCAGCAACCTCGCACAGGAAGAAAGCAGGGTCGGCCAGATTATCCGGGTGCAGGTGTTGGAGGAGAAATCTGTTAAAGCGACTGATTGGAACATTGCCGGTTACGCGGCGGCGCATGACGGGATTTACCATGCGGAATCCCATGCGTCGTGGGCAATGGGGGAGGGCAAGATTACCCCCACACAGCAAGAGAGTTATCGCCATGCCCATCAACTCCGTTTGAATACCCTGTCCAGACTGGGTGTGGTGAAATCCCTTGAGGGTAATCGCTGGCAAATCCCGGACAACCTGCCTGACCAAGTGCAAGCATTGGCACAAAAAGACAGCCGTACTACCCGCACCGTGTTCGTTGCCCAGCACCAACTCCCTATAGATACCCAAGTCACTTACCGTGGCCGTACTTGGCTAGATGAGCATTATCACGAGCTGATAGAAGACGGTAGGCCGCAAGGTGTCGCCATCAAGTTGCGCAATGCGGCTGCGTTACGGGCGCAATGGCTGACAGGGCAGGGGCTGGAAGCGGGGACACAGGCTTCCCGTTCGGCACTGGACGACATGGAACGCCAGACACTAGCGGCTCAGGTCAGGCAAAAGACAGGGCTGCCTTTCCGCCCGTTGGCAGCCGGTGAATCCATGCAAGGCAAGGTGTTGGGGGTGGTCGATGTCCCATCCAACCGCCGCTATGCCGTGGTAGCCAACAGTAAGGAGTTTTCTATGGTTCCGTGGAAACAGGAACCCCTGCCACCCAAAGGCATGAACATGGCCATTGGCATCAACCCACAGGGTAGGGCGTGGAGTAAACAGATTCAGAAGGGGATCGCACGATGAGTCAAATGCGAGGCACAACCATCTTGTGGGGACAGTTCATCGTGGCCTTCATTGGAGCCATGATTGCCCTGCAAACCGCCACCCAGTTTGTGGCACATAAACTGGGGTATCAGGAGGCTCTGGGGGAGCCTGCCTACCACGTGTTCGGGACACCGTGTTACTGGCCATGGAAATATTGGGCATGGCTGTACCAGTACGACTATTACGCCAAGACCGTTTTCTTTCAGGGTTCCCTGATCATTTACGGCGGTGTCCTGGTGATTTTCATGGTGATCGTGTTCATGTCGGTGAACCGGGCTAAGCGTAACAAGCATCCAGATGCTTACGGTACAGCCCGTTGGGCAACCGTGAAAGATCTGAAGAAAGCCGGAGTGTTGGCAGAAGAGGGGATTGTGCTGGCACAAACGCATGACCGTGAGCACACCTTGTTACGGCACAGTGGCCCGGAACACTGTTTCGTGTTTGCACCCACCCGCAGCGGTAAAGGGGTGGGGATTGTTATCCCGACCTTGCTAAGCTGGCGGGCATCGGTACTGGTCTATGACATGAAGCGCGAGAACTGGGACATTACCGCCGGTTGGCGTAAGCAGTTTTCCCATGTACTGCGGTTTGAACCGACTGCTTCTTTCTCAGTGCGTTTCAATCCGCTGTTGGAAGTGCGCAAAGGGGAAAATGAAGTCCGCGATGTGCAAAACATTGCCGACATTTTGGTGGATCCCGATGGTAGTAAGGATCACATGGATCATTGGGAAAAGACCGGGCATTCCCTGCTGGTGGGGGCTATCCTGCACGTCCTTTATGCTGAACCTGACAAAACCCTGACGGGGGTCGCCAAGTTTCTGAGTGACCCTGACCGGACATTCTTCAAGACCCTGAACCACATGCTCCGATGCAGGCACTTGGGTGATCGGGTGCATCCCGTGGTGGCTTCTGCCGCCCGTGAGTTGCTGAACAAGAGTGAGAATGAGCTGTCCGGTGTCCTGTCCACGGCGATGAGTTTTCTGGGGCTATACCGTGACCCGATCATTTCCCGTAACACTGCCGTTAGTGACTTTACGATTGTTGACCTGATGAATGCCAAGAACCCGGTCAGCCTGTATATCGTTGTCCCACCCAGTGATGCTGACCGTACCCGTCCGCTGATACGCCTGATGCTCAACCAGATAGGCCGCCGCCTGACGGAAAGCATGGGGCAGGAGGGTAAGCCGCACCGGCATGACTTACTGATGTTGTTGGACGAGTTTCCGACCTTGGGACGCTTGACATTTTTTGAAAGTGAACTGGCCTACATGGCAGGTTACGGTATCCGCGCCTTGTTGATTGCGCAGTCCCTCAACCAGATTGAAAAAGCCTACGGGCCAAACAACTCCATTCTCGACAACAGCCATATCCGGGTTACTTACGGTACGCTGGATGACCGCACCGCCAAACGTATCTCGGAAATGCTGGGGACAGCGACCGAAAACCGGCGGCAAACGAACTATGCAGGCCACCGGCTTGCACCGTGGTTAGGACACGTCATGGTCAGTGAGCAGGAATCACCGCGTGCCTTGTTGACGCCGGGTGAAGTGCTACAGTTTCCGGCTACTGAAGCCTTAGTGATGGTGGGCGGAAACCCACCTTACCGGGGATTGAAGGTCAGGTACTACGAAGACAGGCGCTTCATGGGCAGGGCAAAGTTGCCACGCCCTGATGCCGCCGAATGGCAGGGAAAAGAACTCAAGGGGCTGGGGCTTCCCAGCGCTTGGTTACAACTGCCAGCCCCGACAGTGGAGCCAGAGCAGCCGTCAGGTGCTAATAGCAATGCTGCATCAGCGGGGATCGCTGGTGGTGTACTGCTGGAGGGTGAAATCCAGCATAACCCGGAATGGGGAATTTCTGTTGATGACAGGCAACAGCCTGAAAAATCAAAATCCAAGCTGGAGCCGGATGATTGTCATCAGGATGCAGAAAAACGCAAAATGCGTGAACTGGAGCAGCAACGCACGGAACGTAACCGGCAACTGGGCAGGCAGCGGGCCATCGAGCAATCACGCCAGCCGAGTGGGGGGGGGATGCCGTTATGAGTAAGCCAGTCCCTTATGCGGCTTTGAATATCAGGATACAGAACGCTACCAAGAAACGGCTGGAAGCCTATGCGGCTGCCAAAGGTCAATCACAGGGCAGTATTGTGGAGGCTGCCTTGCGTGAATACCTGGATGATTCCAGCCAGGCAACCCTGATCTTGCGGGAGCTGGGCAGGTTACGGCGTGGGGTAGGGCGGATAGAGCGCAATCTGGATGTCATGGATGCGGGTTTAGCGGGTTTTGTACAGATGTGGCTGGCTTATAATCCGCCGTTACCAACCGGACAGAAAGAAGCGGCGCAAGCCATGGCAGCAGAGCGGTTTGACCAGTTTATTACCTTTATCCAGCACCAAATCAAACAAAACAAAACCTTCATTGCCCAAGTTGCGGAAGACGACCTGTTAAAGAACGAGGACATCCGTGCCTTGCTGGACATGGAAAGGGAGGGCAAGGCATGAGCGAATCTGCCAAACGCCGTCTGGATATGCTCAAGTCAGCACTGGAGCCGATTACACCTTGGCTGGAGAAAGACACCATTACCGAGATCATGCTCAACCCAGATGGCAAGGTGTGGGTGAATGAGCAGGGTGTGGGGATGTACAAGACTGGGATTATCCTCAATAGCGAAGCGGCTAACCGGATTATCCGCCTGATTGCGACCGAGGCAGGGATGGAGATTACCCCGGACAAGCCAAGCCTTGCTGCGAAACTGCCACACTGGGGAGCCAGAGTGCAGGCATCCATCCCGCCTTACAGTGTGGACGGGCCGACGTTCAACTTCCGTTTGCCAGCTCGACGCATCTACACGCTGGATGAGTATGTGGAACAGGGGATCATGACCTATGAGCAGGCAGAAACCATGAAACAGGCCGTGCGGGAAAAGAAGAATATATTAGTGGCGGGTGGTACAGGATCAGGTAAGACCACGCTGGTGAATGCCTTGCTGCATGAGATTGCTGGTTCCAATGATCGGGTGGTTCTGATTGAAGATAACTTGGAATTGCAGTGCCCGGTGGAGAATCTGGTCAGAAAGCTGGTCAATCCGCCGGAGCTGACGCTTTCCAAGGCAATATTTGACTCGTTGCGGGAGTATCCGAGCCGGATTATTGTGGGGGAGGTGCGGGATCGGAGTGCCTACGACCTGATTTCGATATGGAATACCGGGCATCCGGGGAATATCTGCACTATTCATGCATCCAGTGCGGAAAATGCACTGCACCGGCTCAACCGGCTGGCGCAGCAGGCACAGCCGCAGTTTGATTTTATGCCGGAGATCAGGCGAATGGTGGGGGCTGTGGTGTATTTAACCGAAGATTCTCGTCGTCCTGTTATGAGATGTGTAGGACAAATAATTCGGCTGTCTTGATATTATCTAGGCAACCCTATTTGCCGCCGCTTAGGCGCAGCCGTCGATTTCATTGTTGAAGATGAAGATATGTTGGAAGTGGCGGAATGGGTGGCGGAGAACACCCTGTTTGACCAACTGCATTTTACGGCAGCGACAGACCCATGCTCAGCTACGACCCGGAAAAAAGGGTGAGTTTGTTGAGATGCGGGTAGGTTTTTCGGGCAGGGTGATTCCGTTTGTACAACGAAAAGTATGCCTAGCTACGTTGTCCTTGACGTTGAGACCAACCGTAATCCCGTTGTATGGAAAAAAATCGCAGGATTCAGCTTGAACCGCAAAGACAATGCTTGGATATGTTCACGGGTCATGTTGCGCGAGCCATTCAGGATCATCGAAACCAAACTCTTACTACCAATTTCTTCTTTCAGGTCTTCGGCTTTAAGCTGGTATTGGTCGATTAGCGTCCTCAGCACTGCCACCCCATCATCCAGTTGCGCCACCCGCTGGTTAAATTCAGCAAATTCCGGTGCGGTATTTTCCCATTCCTCAATCGCATGAGCGAGAATACCGATCAAGGTGCGGTGTTCGTCATAATCCTCCAGCAACTCTTCCATCAATGCCAGTGCATTTTTATAGTCAGCATCATCCCGAATCTCAGTAAGGAAGCTGGCTTGTGCGAAAAGTTCTTTCGCCTTGATTTTTACAGACGCAAAGTCCATCAATCTGCCTCCCGTGCATATTTCTTGCAGAGCTTGTCATAGTCGGCGTGGGTAACAATATGTTTCACATACATACGGTTATCGCGGAACTCAATGAAGGCCAGTAAGCGCAGGTTACTGCCGCCAATGTCGATAACCCATCATTTGTCCTTGTAACGAAAATTATCCAGACTGGGAAACACGGCTTTCAACTCCAGAGGGTTGGCAAAACTGCCGCACCACCACCTGCTTCGGCCTGATGTGTTTCAGCGTCTCCAGACTGATGCGCAGCTTGCTGGTTGCCCGTTGCCAATGGCTACCGTGCAGCCACCAAATCAGCGTAGCCCCACATTGGTGAGAAAACTATCCGGGAAATCTGTCGGGTTTTGGCTGGCGCACCATAACTCAATGCCAAACTTGCGGGCTTCCCGCGCCATCACATTGATAATGTCATCGTTATCCTTACTGAAAAACTTGTGCGCCTCATCCAGAAAAATGACGTGGCGCAGTTCCGTGCCGCTGCGGGTTGATCGAGCCAAGCAATCCCAATTGTAGCGCTTGATCTGCATCAAGGCGACCCTCCGCGCCGATCCCTTAGCCTTAGCCTGTGTTCGACACTTTGCAAATACGGAGGGACTCACACCATGCAGGAAGTTTTCACCAAAAGCATGGCGAGAAATATTTACTACGGCGGCTCGGCCTTTTTCCTGCTGTTATTTCTTGCCCTAACCTTTGACACGCACAACGCTTGGCCTGCGCGTGACAACCATCAAAACATCACCCCGCAAGTTTCCGCAGGCAAACGCTTGTGGGAACGCAATAACTGCATCGGTTGCCATACCCTGCTGGGTGAAGGTGCGTATTTCGCCCCGGAACTCGGCAACGTCTACAAGCGTTTCGGCGAAAACAAAGAAGCGATCAAAGGCTTCATTCGTAGCCGACCAGTGGATGGTATTCCCGGTCGTCGCAGTATGCCGCAATTCAATTTTACCGATGCAGAACTGGATGAAATTGTTGAATTCCTGAAATATGCCAGTGAAATCAACACCAATAATTGGCCACCGAATATTCAGGGTTAAGGAGGATACATTATGCAATATCAATCCCAGTCGGTGGCGAAACTGTATTTTATCGCTGCCATCGGGCTGTTCGTGGCACAAGTGCTGTTTGGCCTGATCATGGGTCTTCAGTACGTCGTGGGCGATTTCCTGTTCCCGGAAATTCCCTTCAATGTGGCGCGGATGGTTCATACCAACTCCCTGATCGTATGGCTGTTGATGGGTTTCATGGGCGCTGCCTATTACCTCGTGCCGGAAGAGTCACAGCGGGAGCTGTATTCCCCGAAACTCGCGGTGCTGATGTTTTGGGTGTTTCTGGTGGCTGCGACGTTAACCGTAATCGGTTATCTAGCCGTTCCGTATGCAACCTTGGCGAAAATCACTGGCAACGACCTACTCCCCACGATGGGGCGTGAATTCCTCGAACAGCCGACCATTACTAAAATCGGCATTGTGGTGGTGGCACTGGCATTCCTCTACAACATTGGCATGACCGTGCTGACCGGACGCAAAACCGTGGTCACCATCGTGTTGCTGACAGGTTTGCTTGGCCTAGCAGTGTTCTTCTTGTTCTCGTTCTACAACCCCGACAATCTGGTGAAGGACAAATACTACTGGTGGTGGGTCGTGCATCTGTGGGTCGAAGGCGTGTGGGAACTGATTCTGGCCGCCATCCTCGCGTTCGTGCTGATCAAAGTCACCGGCGTTGACCGCGAAGTGATCGAAAAATGGCTGTACATCATTATTGCCATGACCCTGATTACCGGCATTATCGGTACAGGTCACCATTTCTACTGGATTGGTACACCGGAATACTGGCAGTGGTGGGGTTCCATTTTCTCTGCACTCGAGCCTATCCCATTCTTTATGTTGACCCTGTTTGCTTTCAACACCATCAACAAGCGCAAGCGTGAACATCCGAACAAGGCCGCAGTACTGTGGGCAATGGGAACGGCAGTCATGGCATTCCTTGGGGCGGGTGTATGGGGTTTCCTGCATACCTTAGCGCCTGTCAACTACTACACTCATGGCACGCAAATCACCGCAGCGCACGGACACATGGCGTTCTACGGCGCATATGTCATGGTGGTACTAACCATTATTTCTTATGCTGTTCCCATCATGTTTGGTCGCGAAGCGAAGAGCAATGCCAAGCAGGTCATGGAAATGTGGTCATTCTGGTTGATGACTATCTCCATCGTGTTCATCACTTTGTTCCTCACGGGCGCTGGCATTCTGCAAGTTTACCTGCAACGTTACAGTGATGCGCCACAGGCATTCATGATCGTGCAGGAAAAAATCAGCCTATTCTACTGGATGCGGGAATTTACCGGGCTGGTGTTCTTCGTCGGGGTAATCCTGTTTATCCTGAGTTTCTTGCCGGATCGCAAAGCGCAACAGGTATAAGCAACCCCTTCTGTAGTATCGAGCCGTCGACTCCTTTGGTGGTAAATGTGTACTAAAGACGGTATTCACTCCGGCTGAAGACTTCTCTCCAGCCGGTTTTTTTATGTTAGCCAAGGAGTGTTGTTATGCCACACAAAACCGTAGTTGCCATCCGTCATGTGGCGTTTGAAGATATGGGAACGCTGCAACCCGTGCTGGAACAGCGTGGTTACTCCCTGCGTTATTGTGATGTTGGGGTCGATTCACTGACCGCCCTGCACAATGTCCAGATTGGTTTGCTAGTGGTATTAGGCGCACCGATTGGGGCATATGACGACGCTTTATACCCCTTCCTTGCGGATGAAATGGCGTTAATTACCGAACGTTTACGGCAAGGTTTACCCACACTGGGCATCTGTCTGGGTGCGCAATTGATGGCCCGTGCTTTGGGTGCTCGGGTTGCGCCGATGCCTGCTAAGGAAATTGGCTTTGCGCCGTTGACCTTGACGGCAGCGGGTAGCGAGTCGACGTTGCAATATCTGCCAGCGGATTTGCCTGTCCTGCATTGGCATGGTGATCAGTTTGAGATTCCGGCGGGGTTGGCGGCATTGGCACAAACACCGCTGTGTCCGCATCAGGCATTTAGCGTGGGCAATCATGCGCTGGCCTTGCAATTTCATCTAGAAGCGGATGCTCGCCGTATTGAACAATGGTTGATTGGGCATTGCGCCGAGTTATTGAATGCCGGGGTTGACCTGTCGTCATTACGCCAGCAAGCCGTAGAGTATGGTGCAGCCTTGTGTCAGGCTGGTGAAGCAGTGATCGGCGCATGGCTGGATGAGCTTGAATTGGGGCAAGGTGCATAGCAGCCGCTTTGCTTTACCAGAATTTGGCTTGACTCAAGTCAATGTGGTTCAGCCTCCTGAAAGCATAGCATTTCTGTGTAAAATTAAACCATGCCTTGCTTGGATTTATATTTTGTTGTGTAACGTTCTTAACTTCTCTTTTGCTAAAAGGATAGGATTATGAAGAAGATAATACAGGTGTTTACGACACTGTTGGTTTCTTTGCTGTTTACCCAGATGGCTCAGGCTGCGGTAGATGCCGATGCCATTAAGACATCCTTAATGACCGCCCGTGAGAATCTGGTGGCTATGATTGGTACTCCCGATGCTGCCGCCCAAGACAAGTATCAGGAGGAGATCACCAAGGCGACCAAGGGTGTGGATGACGGTGTTGCTGCTGCCTTGGCTGATAAGGGGACATTGCCGGAACAGGTGACAAAACTGGAAGCGTTTAACAAAGTCTGGGGCGAGTTCAAAAAGACCCGTGACGATGAAATTATTCCCGCCATCAAAGCCGGAAAAGTGGAAGATGCCAAGAAATTGGCCATAACCGTTCAGGCAGAACGAATGAAAGCGATGAAAGGGACACTCTCCGAATTGGGTGCAAAACCTGATCCAGCAGCAAAACTAGAGGCAGGTGCAAAATAACCTTCATAGGTAGAGCCTGAAAAGTTACCGGCTGGTGATATATGCCCGCCGGTTTTTGCATGTCCAGCAAGCTTGACTTGGGTCAAGGCGCATAGCAGCCTCTTTTCTTAGTTTATTACTCAACAATTGTGATGACATTTTCCGAATGAACTTTAGGTGTTGAGTATGCAGCATTACCGCACGCTATCCCGGCTGGCTTTTTTCCTCCTATTTATCCTCGCTCCACCGCTAGATTCGTTCCGCTTTGACCTGAACGCCAACCACCTGTTTTTTCTGGGGGAACCGTGGCAGCTTGGTTTCACGGCACAATCGGACAGCCTGCAAATGGTTGGCAGCATCTTTTTACGTATATTCATGCCTATTTTTCTGGTAGTCGGTGTAGGGGGCTGGATTTCATGGAAATATGGGCGTTTATACTGCGGCTGGCTTTGCCCGCATTTCGCGGTGGTGGAGATTATCAACGCCCTGATGAGGCGGGCATCTGGCAAACCTAGCCTGTGGGAGAAACAACCTCTGCCAGAACACCAATCGGATGGTAAGCATATTCCCCGTAATTCTTGGTATTGGCCTGTGACCGTGCTGGTAGTCGGGCTGGTTTCTTTTCTCTGGGCGGTGGTGTTATTGACCTACTTGTTGCCACCAAAAGAAATTTACACCAACCTGCTGACGTTTTCGCTGACCCGCAACCAAGCCATTTTTATTGGCATGGGTACGTTGTTACTCATCCTTGAGTTTACTTTGGCACGCCATTTGTTCTGCCGCTTTGGCTGTGCCATTGGTCTGGCACAAAGCTTTATCTGGATGGGTAACCGCAAGGCGTTGGTGGTGGGTTTCGATAGTAAACGCGCCAAGCTGTGCAGCGATTGCGATGCGTCTTGTGAACATGCCTGCCCGATGCGTCTGAAACCGCGCACTATCAAGCGCAATATGTTCACCTGCACCCAGTGCCATAGCTGCATTGATGCCTGCGGGAAGGTACAGGAACACGCCAGTGGAGTTTCCCTGCTGCAATGGGTGGATGGCGAGTGTGCCAAGGCAGTGGCAAAGGATGCTGGGGTGGCGACGAACCCTCCAGCAAATTGTTTTCAACATGGCAAGAAGAAGTCCCCATGATCAAATTGAATATTGAACCGCCCGTGACGGGCAAGTATGCGCTTTCCCACCTCGGCTTCCGGCCTTTTTTCCTCGCTGCGGGATTGTTTGCAGTGATCGGCATGGTGCTGTGGACAGGAATTTATAGCTTTGGCTGGGCTGGTTTACCTGCTGATTATCCTGCCATCATCTGGCACGCCCATGAAATGGTATTCGGCTATGCAGTGGCAGTGGCGGCTGGTTTTCTGCTGACTGCCATCAAGAACTGGACGGGGCAACAGACCTTGCACGGTTTGCCTTTGCTGGGGTTGGTGGGTGTCTGGTTGCTGGCTCGTATGCTGCCTTTCACGGGCTTGCCGCTGGCGTTTACAGTACTGGCGGATACGCTGTTCCTATTGTGGCTGCTGGTGGCAACAGCGCAACCGATTGTCTGGGTAAAACAGTGGCAGCATCTGGCTATTGTAGGCGAGGTTGCCTTGCTGCTGGTGGCTAATGCGGTTTTCTATTTGGGCTTGCTGGGGTACTGGCCGGTAGGGATGCAACTGGGTCTGTATGCCGGTTTCTACATCATTCTGGCGCTGATCTTTACGATGGGGCGGCGGGTCATCCCGTTTTTTATCGAACGTGGGGTGGGTTGCCCGTTTGAGGCGCGTAACAACGTGTGGGTAGACCGCCTCAGCATGGGGTTGTTTGTGGCTTTTGCTTTGGCGGATTTGCTGGTGTTGGGGACTGGCAGTGCCAGTGCTGCTTATTGCGTTGCTGCGCTTGCCTTGGTGCAAGTTGGGTTACACGGCATCCGTCTGGCAGGCTGGCATCACCCCAATATCTGGCAAAAGCCGCTGTTGTGGGTGCTGTATTTGGCTTATGGCTGGTTGTTGTTGGGTTTCTTGCTGAAATTCCTCACGGTGGTGGCTGGTGTTTCTCCTTGGCTGGCGGTACATGCTTTTGCCTATGGCGGCATTGCGATGATGACGGTCGGGATGATGGCGCGGGTAAGTCTGGGGCATACCGGGCGCAATGTGTTTGCCCCGCCGCGTAGCGTCATCCCAGTATTCCTGTTGCTGTTCTGCGGCGCATTTGTCCGGGTGGTGGCGGTGTGGCTGTTCCCGCCATTCCATGCGGTGTGGATACTGGCGGCACAATTGCTGTGGATAGCCGCCTTCAGCCTGTTTGTCTGGCAGTATTTGCCGATGCTGGTCAAGCCACGGATTGATGGGAAGTACGGCTGAATTTTGCCGCCGTCCTCGGCTTAACTCAGGTCAAGGTGTAACGGGCGGCGTGATTTCACAATGCCAACTGTTTGAAATGAAGCAGTATTTCCAGTGCGTTACCCGACCTATTCCAGACTTCAAGACACAGTGATATGAAACTTCAAAAAAGATTGCTGGCAGTAGCCGTAGCTACGACTGCGGTTCTACCGGGGTTAGTTTGGTCAGAAGCCACCCTTCAGGATGTAATGAAGGCTCGTGGACTGCCTGAAAAAGACATCTTGGTAGCCGCCCAAACCTATATTCCCACTGGTGGGCGCGATGAATACCTAGCTATGACCACCAATACTAACAGCCATCGCGGTAATAATTTTGCCACAATCACTAGCCTCAAAATGCTGAATCCAATTTCAACGCCTGATATAGGAACATGGCAAGGCTACTGATAGCTTGACCTGAATCAATCTTGCTAAGTTTGTCCAGCAAACACCAGTTGGGATTTATGGTTCAGCCTTGGCACAAGCGGGGAAGTGGTAATAGGGGACAGAGCTAGATGAGCTTGATTTTTCAAAAAAAGCCGCTTGATTCAAGTCAAGGAATAACCCTATTCAGCGTAGCAGTATGACCAGATAGAGGTTACTTACACGCAAGGAACGGGAGGCGTTTTCATGAAACAGTTGTCATTAAATCTGGTCATTGCTGCCATTTTGTCAGCATCAGCTATTGCCTATGCAGAAACAGCGGCGATCACCAGCCCGACTGACCCCACCGCAACTCACAAGGCGGAAATGGGAGCTAATACCGCATCCCCACCAGCCATGCCGGGAGTACCGGCTGCCAAAGATGCGAAGCTAGCCGATAGCAAGCAGGAACAGGCTGCTGCACCTTTGCCACCAGCCCCTCCTATTACCCCGGAAGAATTTGAGCACGGCAAGCAGATATTTTTCCAACGTTGCGCTGGCTGCCACGGCGTGCTGCGCAAAGGTGCTACCGGCAAGCCATTAACCCCGGACATTACCCGCGCCAAAGGCACAGAATACCTCAAGGTGTTCATCAATGGCGGTTCACCGGCAGGGATGCCCAACTGGGGAACCTCTGGTGAACTGACCCAAGCAGAAGTCGACCTGATGGCACGTTATATCCAGCAGGATGTCCCCCAGCCACCCGAATGGGGCATGAAGGAGATGAAAGATAGCTGGAAAGTTGTCATCAAGCCGGAAGACCGCCCCACCAAGCAGATGAACCAGTACAATATCAGCAACATTTTCTCGGTGACATTGCGGGATGCCGGTCAAATTGCCCTGATTGACGGCGATACCAAACAAATCATCAATATCATCAAAACGGGTTACGCTGTCCACATTTCCCGCCTTTCAGCATCAGGGCGTTACCTGTTCGTGATCGGACGCGATGCCAGAATCAACCTCATCGACTTGTGGATGGAAAAGCCCGACACCGTTGCTGAAATCAAGATAGGGTTGGAAGCACGTTCCGTGGAAACCTCCAAGTATAAAGGCTTTGAGGACAAACTCGCCATTGCAGGCTCTTACTGGCCGCCGCAATACGTCATCATGAAGGGCGATTCGCTAGAACCGGAACAGATCGTTTCCACCCGTGGCATGACCACTGGCACACAGGAATACCACCCTGAACCGCGTGTTGCTGCCATCGTTGCTTCACACGAACACCCCGAATTCATCGTCAACGTCAAGGAAACCGGCAAGGTCTTGCTGGTGAATTACGAGGATGTGAACAACCTGACCACCACCTCTATTCCTGCGGCCTTATTCCTGCATGATGGTGGTTGGGATTCGACCCACCGTTACTTCATGACCGCCGCCAACAAATCCGACAAGGTGGCAGTCATTGACTCCAAAGAACGCAAACTGACCGCGTTGATTGACGTGGACAAGACCCCGCATCCGGGGCGCGGTGCAAACTTTGTCCATCCCAAGTTTGGCCCCGTCTGGGCAACCAGTGCCTTGGGTAATGAAAAAATCACCCTAATCGGCACTGACCCGAAAGGTCACAAAGACAACGCTTGGAAAGTAGTTGAAACGCTCAAAGGACAAGGTGGCGGTTCGTTGTTCATCAAAACCCATCCAAAATCCAGCAATTTGTGGGTCGACACAGGTTTAAATCCCGATGAAAAGCTCAGCCAATCGGTTGCGGTGTTTGACATCAACAACCTCGAAAAAGGCTTTGACGTGTTGCCGATAGCACAATGGGCTGATCTCGGCGAAGGCCCCAAACGGGTAGTCCAGCCTGAATACAACAAGGCGGGGGATGAAGTTTGGCTGTCGGTATGGAACGGCAAAACCCAGAAATCCGCTATCGTGATCATCGACGACAAAACTCGCAAGCTCAAGCAGGTCATCAAGGATGACCGCCTGATTACCCCAACGGGCAAATTCAACGTTTACAACACCATGAACGATATTTACTAATACTAAACACGCTAGAAAGGAAAGGAGGGCAGGCTATAATAACCTGCTCTCCGTTTATTTAAGAAATCTCCTTCAATTCCAGCCGCAAGGTACGTAGGTATTCCTCATGGCGGAAAGCGGTGGATTTTTCTTCCAGCCGTACATCAGTCAGGTTTTCAATCCAGACACCTATTTCCAGATGTTTGCTGACCGCTTTGCGTACCCCTGTATTCCACAGGGTGTAATTCGGCGCATCTGCCATGACACCTGTGGTGGGGAAGGCGATGGGGTGGTCGGCAAGGTCTGTCTAGCAGCATGTAGACGTTGCCCCTAAGCAATGCCCTGGCGACGCAGTTTTTCAAGATCGTAAACGTGAATCAAGGCACGCTCCACCTTGATTAAACCTTGGTCGGACAATGAGTGGAGTTCGCGTGAAAAGGTTTCGGGAGTCAGGTTCAAGCTGGATGCCACCACGGACTTGCTGACCAACAAGGAGACTATTCCCTGAATCCGACTCCCCCCCACAGGTTGGGCATTTTTCAGTAAAAAATCATTCACCCGTTGATGGGCGTTACGCAAACAGCAAACATACATGCCCGCCAGTAATTGGTTGATGCGTGTACAGGCCAACTCCAGAAAGACCGTTGCCATTTCTGGCCATTGTTGAATACCTGTTAGTATGGTTTCATTGCTGATACACAGTAAATCTGACTGTATAAGCGCCTGAGCGTACACAGGTGCTTCAGAGGATTTGAAAATACTGGCTTCCCCGAAGGTTCCACCGGGCAACACCACATCAATGGTGCGCTCATGACCGCTATCGGCAACGATACCAATCCTGATACTGCCCGCTTTTAAACAAAACACCCCAGCAGGCAGGTTTCCGGCCTCAAACAACCGTTCTAGACGGGGTACGGTGACGGGACGGGCATCTTGTAACAAGTACCGGCGTTGTTCTTGAGGTAAGCGTTTAAAACACCCAAAAGCTGATAATCCATCATACACAAGCGTTATTCCTGTGAAATACCCAATGTGTATAGTTATAACGGGTTTGATGGTAAAGGCGACTTGATCTGCATCAAGGGGAAATGGGCATTTTTCGCTTAGAGTTCCACCCGAATCATTTCCTCCAACATCGCCACATCCAGCAAGTCAATGTGCTGGTCATTGACAGAAATGAGTTGGTGGTTGGCGAGGCGTTTGAGGATGCGTGAAAAGGTTTCCGGCTTGATCGACAGGCGCGAAGCCACCACATGCTTGGGCACATCCAGCGCGATGCGATTGCAGGTAGGGTCACTACAACGCGCCTCCAGCAGCCAGATAACCAAACGGAAGGTGGCATTATGCAGGGTCAATCGGTCGACTTCGTTGAGTAGCCAGTGCATCCGGCGACTCATCAGCCCCATCATGCCGAAGCACACGTCGACGGAGGAACGCAGCATTTGCTCGTATTGCACGGCATTGATGCCAACCACGGTGGCAGGTTTGAGCGCCACGGCATGTACCGGATATTGCCGCCCGCCCATGAATAGCACGGCTTCGGCAAAACTGCTACCGGGGACGATGATGTCCACTACTTTCTCATCACCATTGGGGGTAAGGCGGAACAGTTTTACGAAGCCTTTGATGTTGACGAACACCTCATTCAGCGGGTCGCCCTGCCGGAACAGCAGTTCGCCTTCATTCAGGGTATACAGGCGGGCAGTATCCACTAAGGCATTGAACTGACTAGGTTCAAGTGCTCGGAACAGCGGTGAGCGGCGTAACAAAATCAGGGTATGATTATCAAATTTCATGCCATGCCTTGTTTACGTACCTGGTTCACCAAACGCCCTAACACACTGGGGAAACTCTCCAGTAAGGTTTCAAACTCCACCCCATCCAGCATGTTTTTCACCCGTAAGCCAAGATCGGTATCGCCTTCGATCAGCAAGCGGCGGTTGAAAAACAGCGTGTCGGGGTCTTCCAGCCGCAACGCCAAACGGGTGAAATCCAGCAGCGTAGCGGTGAAAGTGACATCGGCTTGCCCCGCTGTTTCTGCCTTCAAGCCCGATGTTGCCATCGAGAACCACAGCTTGATGCCGGTATCGCGCACAGCCACACAAAAGCGGCGGTCTTGCAGGGCTTCCCACTCCAAATCTTGCAGGCTTTTCCACACCGTGAGGTTGAACGCGGTGGCAAACGTCAGTGATGGTGGGTAAGCAGGCAGGCGGGAAATCAGGGCTGCCAGCGAAGAAGGGAATGCAATCATCGTTATCGTATCCATTGGGTTAAACGGGGTAGGGGCTGCCCCTACATGTTGTGGGTATACGCCAATCCCGCCTTCCCCAACCAATACCCATCACAGGCAAGTGCGGGCAGGAACGGCTGCAAGCGTGCCGCCACTTGTGCCGTAGGCAATACGCCATCCAGCGCATCCCGGAACGTTGCCACCACCTCAGCCATATGCTGCGCTTGCGGCGACAAACGCAACCCCGTCACTGGCATCCCCACCAGTTCGTCCAGCCGCAGCGCCAGCGTATGCACCTTGCCGGACTGGGTTTGTGTGCCGTTGATAGTGAGGAAACCTTCGCCTTCACGGGTATTCATCAACAAGCCCTCTGGGTGGTCGATACAGCGAAACTGGCAGGAATCCTTCTGCAAATTGTAATGCCGTGCGGTGAAACAGCGCGACGAAAACGCCAGTGGCAAGCGCCCGTAGGCAAACACCTCCGTTTCCATCCCCGCTGGGATAGGCATGGCAGCGAGCATGGTACGCGGCATTTCCACTGGCGGAACCCAGCGCACTGCTCCCCAACTTGCCAGCAAAGCCAGCGTGTCGGGGTTGTACACATTCAACGCCGGGCCTGCCACAAACGCCATGCCCGCTTCAAACAGCAGCCTGACAGCGCCAAACTCGTTGGCTTCCACCCGGAATGGCCCGTTATCCACGACCTTGCGCAATGCTTTGAGGTCAGACTCGGACTCGATCAGGGTCTGGGTGGAAAGTACCACTTCCTTGCCTGCTGCGGTGAGCATTTCTGCCAAGTACAGCCAGTCGTCAAGGCGCAATTCGTGGCGGCGCGAACACACGGTTTCGCCGAGGTAAACGGTATCCACCGCCCACGCCGCCGCTTGTTCATAGAAGGACAGCACCTTGTCACGGGGCCAGTAATACAGCAATGGCCCAAGAGCCAGTTTGATGGGTGATGTCATCAGTGCCTCATTTCCACGGGCGGTAATAAGCGCCGAGGGTGTGCATACTGCCCTCGGATACTTTGTCGAGTTGTGCCAGCCACGCGGCTTGCGGCTTGAAAGCGGCAGGATTGCGTTTCACTGCATCAATCGCGGCACGCCACACTTGCGTGACTTGCGCGACGTAGGCGGGGCTGCGTTGGCGGCCTTCGATTTTGATGGCGGCAATGCCAATGCGGTGCATTTCCGGCAGCATCTCTAGGGTGTTGAGGCTGGTTGGCTCTTCCAGCGCGTAATAAGTTTCGCCTTGCACTTCAAAGCGGCCTTTGCACAGCGTGGGGTAGCCTGCCTTTTCGTGGTCGGCGTAACGGTCGATCAGCACCCCGTTGAGGCGCGTTTCCATACCTTTGGGGGTCTGTTGCCAGCGCACAGCATGACCGGGGGAACATGCGCCGAACGTGTTGGGAGAGTCGCCGCACGCATACGAGGAGAGCAAACAGCGCCCTTCCACCATCACGCACAAGCCGCCGAAACCGAACAGTTCGATTTCCACATGGGTGTGTTGCACCACATTTTCCACTTGCGGTAGCGACAGCACACGCGGCACGACTGCCCGCTGGATGCCAAAATGTTCGTGGTAGAAGTTGATCGCCTCGTAATTGGTCGCCGAACCTTGCACGGAGAGGTGCAGGCGCAACTGCGGGTGGGTTTTCATCGCATACGCCATCAGACCGGGGTCAGCGAGGATGATCGCGTCCAGCCCGGCAGTGGCGGCGGTGTCCACCGCTTGCTGCCAGCGTTTGAGTGTGGTGGGTTGTGGGTAAGTGTTGAGCGCCATAAGCACCTTGCAGTTTTTGGCATGGGCATAGCGGACACCTTCGGCGAGTGCTTTGGCGTCGAAATTCAAGCCGCTGAAATTGCGGGCGTTGGTATTGTCTTTTAGCCCCAGATAAACGCCGTCCGCGCCGTGGTCTACCGCTGCCTTGAGCGCGGGCAGACTACCTGCGGGGCAGATGAGTTCGAGCAATGGTTTGGGCATAACGGATTCCTGATTGCCGAGAATGTACTTCATAACCTGCCACCTGTCTGAGCACCTTGACCCAGATCAACTAAGGCCACGTTTTCAGAAATCCCCCTTCAATTCCAGCCGCACGGTACGTGGATATTCCTCATGCCGGAAAGCCGTGGATTTTTCTTCCAGCCGCACATCCGTCAAGTTTTCGATGCCAACACCCACCTCCAGATGCTTGGCAACGGTTTTGCGTACTCCGGCATTCCACAAGGTGTAATCCGGCACATCGCTCAGGACACCCGTCGTGGGGGAAGCAATGGTTTGGTCAGCAAGGTGTTCCATCTGCAAATGGGTTTTCCAGCCATGCTTTTCCCATGCAACGCCCGTGGCAAGCGTGTGGCGTGGGCGGCGATCCAGCCGTTGACCGTCCCCGTCTTTGGCATCGAGGTATTGGTAGCTGGTGTTCAATGTCAACCCGTCCCGTATGTTTAGATCGGCTGAAACTTCTGTCCCCTGCAAGCGGGCTTCATGAGTATTGGCGTATACCCATTCTTGCACCCCACCAACCAAGGTTTTATTCAGGCGTGTATCAATCAAGTTCTTAACCTTGTTGTCGAATACGGCAGCGTTGAGGTTGAGTTTGCCGTGGGTGTAATTCGCACCCAGTTCCATCGCGTCATTGGTTTCCGGTTGCAGGTCGGGGCTACTTTTGATGATGATCTTGCCGGTCTGGAAAGCGTAACCGGGGGATACCTGTTTGATGGTCGGGGCGCGGAAGCCGTGCCCGTAGCTGGCTTTGAGGGTCAGGTTGGCGTTGACATCACGCACAACGGAGATACGCGGGCTGGTTTCGCCGCCGAAGGTTTGGTGTTCGTCCTGCCTTACCCCCAGAGTGACATGGGTACGTTTGGAAACTTCGATTTCATCTTGTACGTAGGCTGATTTGAGGCTGATGTCATCCTTGCCACCTGCCAACTTGGGATTTTCTAGGCGTTCGGTGCGGTGTTCCAAGCCAGTAGTAATGAAGTGTTTGTCGCCGATGGCAAAACGTGTATTGCCTTCCACTACGGTGTCTTGCAGGGTTTGCGGGTCGGTGGCAGTACCGGGTGCAGTGGCATGGTTGGTAATGTCTACGCTGCTTTGGTAAGCCCGCAAGGAAGAGGTGGTTTTGCCCAACGAGCCTTTCCAACCCAGTGACGTTTCTTGCCGGTCAATGTCGTAGCTGCTTTGGTAAGTAGTGTTGGTACGGGTGATGGTATTGTACCAGCGGTTTTCTTGCCCGGCGCTGTGTTCCAACGTGACGTTGTGACCGGCAGCGGGTTGCCAGTCGACACGGAGGGAAATCTGCTGTTTTTCCTTGCCTTCGATGGCGGATTGGTGTGAGTCGAGCTGGCTGGCGACAGCGGAACGGCGAGATTGTTGTCCACCGATGCTGAGTTGCAGGTTGTCGCGCACGCCGCCGCTGAGGTTGAGTTCCAAATCGTTACCGTCACCGCCTGCATCACCAGAAGCGAGGTGGCTGGTCAGTTTGGTACTACCTGATAGGGCTTGGCTGGGTTTGCGGGTGATGATATTGATTACGCCACCCAAGGCATCAGAACCGTACAGCACTGACATGGGGCCACGCACGACTTCAATGCGTTCGATTTGTTCCACTGGAATCCAGTCGTATTGGTAATCGGTGTTGGGGCCAATGACATCGTTGCTGGCGGGCAGGCGTTTGCCGTCGAGCAGCAGCAGGGTGTGTTTGCTTTCCATCCCGCGCAGGCTGATGGTTTTACGTCCGCCTGAGCCGATACCTTGCAAGGTGATGCCGGGTGTAGCACGGATGGCATCCAGTACGTTTTCAGCACCTTTTTGCCCTATTTCTTTGCGGGTGATGATGCTGACACTGCTGGGGGCTTGTTTAACGTTGGCTTCCGCGCGGGTGGCGGTCACGGTGATTTCAGCAAGAGTGTCAGGTTCTTCTGCCCATGCGCTGGAACAGATAGCGGCGATCAGGATGACCAGTAGTTTTTTGGGCATAGTCAGCATCTCCTTAGTGGACGGCATTGGGCATGTTGCCAATAAAGCAAGGAGGACGATGGAATGCCTTGACTTAGGTTAAGTGGTATCTAGTGTCTGTAGTGGAGTTGATACAGATCAACGAATACCGCGATAGGGTGGCGTTAAATAGGGTGCTTAGCTACATAAATCATAATCCGTACTTAATAATTTACCAAATAGCTGGAGACCTCAATGAAACCCATTGATATTGCTAACGCTTTACAAATCAACCGCCCTGAAACAGGTGAAATGGTGGGAGTAGGTTTGTACCGATTACTCCGTTTGGTGGCGCTGGAAGATATTTTGGGTAGTGGTGCATCCGCTGTCAGTTATTACGCAGGCAAAAAGATGGGTAAGGAGCTGCAACTTAAAAAACTCGACGATTTTCTCGCCTTGTGTGAACAACTCAAGATCGGTCAGATCAAGATTCCCACCATGACCGCTGAACTTATCCATGTGGATGTGCATGAATGCGTGACCTGTGCAGGCTTATCCCCTGTCGGGCGCATGTTGTGCCATTTTGAAGGGGGGTTGATGGCAGGAGCGGTGGAAAGCATTCTGGGTAAGCACGTACAGGCGCACGAAGTTTCCTGTATTGGTGGTTTTGGGCATGAGACATGCGGTTTTGACTTGCAGATTCACGATTGAAAGGGCTTTTCCCTTCTTGACCTGAATCAAGGTACAACGCTGCTACCTTGCTGTAGCCTAGGCACTCATGAATTCAAGCGTTTTTACCCTCGTTGACTCCTCCGAAACCCATCGTCCTGTTCCCCTGCCGGGGGACTTGGCGATGTGGATTTTTATCCTCGCTGAACTGTTGGTGTTTGCGGTGTTTTTTACCTCTTACGCCTTTGCACGTAGTGGCAATGTGGAACTGTTCAACCACTACCAGCAAACCCTTAACTGCGATATTGGGGCGGCGAATACGGTGATTTTACTGACGGGTAGCCTGTTTGTGGTGTTGGCGGTGCAAGCGATCAAAACGGGCAATAGCCTGTTATGCCGCAATTGGTTGTTGGCGAGTGTGGTGACTGGGACGTTGTTTTTGATCCTCAAAGGAGTGGAATTTGCCGACAAGTTTGCACACGGCATCAGCCTTAGCACCAATACGTTCTATATGTTTTACTTGTCATTGACATTTTTCCATTTCATGCACGTCATCATGGGCATGATTATCCTCGGTGCAGTCGCGTGGAAAGCGCATACGGGCGAGTATTCCGCCACCCAACACACGGGCGTAGAAACCGGCGCATCGTATTGGCACATGGTCGATCTGGTGTGGATTGTGCTGTTCCCGCTGGTTTACGTAATGAGGTAACAGCATGAAAGCGTATCTGGTGTGGCTTTTATTGGTGGTATTGACCTTGCTGACGTGGTGGGCAGGGCAAGCGGGTTACAGCGGACAATGGCTGGTGGTGGCGCTGCTGATTTCGGTGTTCATCAAAGGGCATTTCGTGATTGCGGATTTTATGGGTTTGCGCGGGGTGGCATTGCGCTGGCGGATGTTGGTGCATGGCTGGTTGGTGTTAGTGTTGGGTTTGATTTTTTTGGCGTATTGGCTGTGAATTCAAAGGGTATGACAATGGCTTACACTGAACCTTATTCTGTCGATTGGGATGCGTTGCCGAACGTGGCAATGCCGTTTATGAACACCGTGCATAGCGATGAGCTGGCATTGGTTACGCGCTTGCTGGCAAGCCTCAACAATGCTGCTGCACCCGCCAGCATCGACGCACAAATATCCGCATGGGTCGAACACACCCAAGTGCATTTTGCCCGCGAAGAGCATTTGATGCAGGAATATAACTTCTTTGCCGCTCCCTGCCATCAGGGTGAACACGAACAGGCGTTGCTGCAATTGTTGGGCGTACAACAGCAATGGTTACGCGAGCGTGATACTGCCGCGTTGCTGGATTACATCCAGCATTGGCGCGAATGGCTGCAACAGCACATTAGCACGATGGATTTTGTCACCGCGCAATTCCTCAGCTCGTTCAATATTCAGGTGGAATTGTAATGGCGCTCATCATGCCCCACTACCAAGAGCAAGGGCAGGAAGTGACGCTGTTTGAACACGCTTTCCGCCGCCAGTTGCCTGTCTTGCTCAAAGGCCCCACGGGCTGCGGCAAAACCCGCTTCGTCGAACACATGGCAGCCAAGCTCGGCAGACCGTTGTACACCGTTGCCTGCCACGACGATTTGAGCGCGGCGGATTTGGTTGGGCGGCATTTGATCGGCGATGGTGAAACCTACTGGAACGACGGCCCCTTAACCCGTGCCGTGCGCGAAGGTGCAATCTGCTATCTGGATGAAGTGGTGGAAGCCCGCAAAGATACCACTGTAATCTTGCACCCACTTTCCGACAACCGCCGCATCCTGCCCATCGAACGTACCGGGGAAACCTTGCACGCGCTGCCCGAATTCATGCTGGTGGTGTCTTACAACCCCGGCTACCAGAATTTGCTCAAGGGTATGAAGCCATCCACCCGCCAGCGTTTTGTAGCACTGCGTTTCGATTACCCCAAGCCGGAGCTGGAAGCCCGCATTGTGGCACAAGAAACCTGCGTAGATGACAAGCTGGCAACACAACTGGTGGCACTAGCGAATGCCTTACGGGTATTGAAAGAACACGATCTGGAAGAATCTGCCTCCACCCGTTTGCTGGTCTACACCGCCACCTTGATACAGGATGGTTTCGAGCCACTAGCCGCCTGCCGTGCCGCACTGGTCGAACCACTGACCGATGACTCCGAAACGGTAGAAGCCTTGATGGAAGTGGTCAAAACGTTTTTCGCTTAAAGTGTAAAAGGGTAACGATGGAAGAATGGGTCGGCAAAGTTTGGCACAAATGGGTGACACATAGTGTCAACTATGACTACCCGCAAGCGCGGGTCAATTTAGATGAAATGCGCAAAACCCTCGGCATTGTGTTACGCGCCTTGAGCGGCGATGCCAGTTTGCAAATCCGCCAAAGCGTGGATGTTGCCAGCGATGCACCACGCAGCCTGATGCAACGCATTGCCGGAACAGGGCTGAAAACCAGCGCAGCATGGCGTGATGCTGATAGCTTGAACCTGCCCGACAGCATCGCCATTTTCCCGCAACGCGAACTCAACCGCGAAATGTACTTATGGCTGACAGTATTGGGGAGCGAAGAGGGATCTTCCGTAGCGGCGTATGGCATACGTGCTTCTTCACAATCCCACCACCAACGTCTGCTTTCTGCATGGCGAAGCCTGCATCCCGAAGCCACCGAATTACCCCTGAACCTGATTCCGCCACCCAACAACCCACCATCCACTATCCCCGTTTCTTTGGCATCTCCCCCTCCTGAAGCATTCCCTGACAGCAAACCCACGGCGACCAGCAGCAAACGCCAACGCGCCGAACGCACTGACATGCCCGATGGTAAAAGCGGCTTGCTGATGTTCCGCCTCGAAAGCCTGTTTTCGTGGACAGAATACACCCCTGTTGACCGCACCACTGACAATGACGACAACGATGATGCCGCCCGCGCCGCCGAAGACATGGATGTGATCACCGTAGCGCGTGACCGCAAAGCCAGTTCCCAGAAAATCAAACTCGATCTGGATTTGCCCAACGCCGAATACGACGACATCCCGCAAGGCGAAGGCATCCCGTTGCCCGAATGGGATTACCGCAAGCAACGCCTGCTCTCCAACCATTGCCGCCTGCAAGTGATGCTGCCCAGAGGTGCAGAAGCACTCGCCCTGCCCACCCATTTGCAAGCCTCTGCCCACAAACTGCGTCGCCGCTTTGAAGCTCTGCAACCCCGCCGCGAATGGCGTAACCACCAGCAAGACGGTGCAGAACTCGATACTGACAGTTACATTCTGCACCTGACCGAACGCCAGCGCGGAAAAGTCGATATGCCGATGGTCTACCGCGATTGCCGTGAACACGGTCGCGATTTATCCTGCCTGTTGCTGGCAGATTTTTCCATGTCTACCGATAGCTGGGTGAGCAATACTTCACGGGTGGTGGATGTGGTGCGTGATGCACTGATCCTGTTTGCTGAGAGCCTGAGTGCCACCCGTGACCGTTTCGCCCTGTACGGATTTTCCTCGCTCAATCGCCAAAACGTGCGCTTTTACCAGTTGAAAAAGTTTACGGAACGTTACGACGCGCAGGTACGCGGGCGCATCATGGCGACTCAACCGGGCTATTACACCCGCATGGGTGCAGCTATCCGCCACGCTACACAATTACTGGAAGCCGAGCCGTCGCAACAAAAACTGCTATTGCTACTAACCGATGGTAAACCGAATGACCTCGATATTTACGAAGGCCGTTACGGGTTGGAAGATACCCGTATGGCGTTGCAGGAAGCGCGACGCAAGGGCTTGAAGCCGTTTTGTGTCACCATCGACGATAAAGCAGAAGATTACTTGCCGCGATTGTTTGGGAAAAATGGCTGGGTGCTGCTAAAAAAGGCAAAGAAACTGCCACAGAAACTGCCGCAGTTGTATGCCTTACTGACAGGGCGATAGGAATGGGGCTTGTGTTACGCATTTGTTCGCCATATTATGTTAGCAAGTACTCACTAACATAACCCCAATGGAATACCATGCTATGAATGCTGCTACCGCATCCCTACGCCAACCAGCCGAAGCTCGCCAAGCCGAAATGGTGCAAGCAGTGCTGGCACTCGCTGCACAACAAGAACCCGCCAGCATCACTACCACCGACATAGCAAAAGCCATCGGCCTCAGCCAAGGTGCAGTATTTCGCCATTTCCCCAGCAAACAGGCGATTTGGCTGAATGTGGCGCAATGGCTGGAGGCAACCCTGCTACCCCTAATCCAAACTGCTGCCACTTCTTCACCCGACCCGCTGGAAAGCCTCGGCAATATCTTCCGCGCCCACCTGCAATTTGTGCAGGAAAACCCCGGTGTACCGCGTTTCATCTTCCACGAATTGCAGCAACCCGCCGATTCTCCGGTTAAGCAGCAAGTGGCGGGGATGTTGCAAGGTTACAGCGGCATCCTGATCCGGGTGCTGCAACAGGCGAAAGCGCAGGGACAGGTCTTACCGGAACTGGATGAACGCAGTGCTGCCACCCTGTTCATTGGCTCAATCCAAGGGTTGGTGATGCAATCCATGTTGGCGGGTTTTCCTGCCCTACAGCCGCTGATTGCCGGGGTATTGGCGCTGTATCTGCGGGCTATTTGCAAGGACATGAGCGAATGAAAATACCGTCTTTAAAAAAGCTATTGCTTCCGCTGATTGTGCTGCTGATATTGGGTGGGTTCGGCTGGGTTGTCACCCAACAAGGGCCGCTGGCTCCGGTGCAAGTCACTGTTGCCCCTGTCGTCCGCCAAGCGATAGCCGCCAGCGTGTTTGGCATTGGCACGGTGGAAGCGCGTTACAGCTACCGCATTGGCCCCACTGCCGCCGGGCGTATTAAGCAAGTGTTGGTCGATGTCGGCGACAGCGTGCAGGCAGGGCAAACCTTGGCTGTTATGGAGGGCGTTGATCTCGATGCCCGCATTCAGGCCGCAGGCTTGGCTGCTGAACGTGCCACTGCCAGCATTGCGACGGCGGTTGCCACCCTCAAGTTGACGCAAACTGAAAATCGGCGAACCACGAGCTTGGCTGCCCGTGCATTGGTTAGCCAAAGCAGTGCGGATACCAGCCAGCAGCAAGCCGCCATTGCCCTAGCCGCGCTGGATGTAGCCAAAAAAGAACAGCAACGCCTGCAAGCCGAACAAAAAGCCTTGCGCCAGCAACAAGCCAACCTCACCCTGACTGCGCCTGTGGCAGGCATGATCACCACCCGCGATGCTGAGTCTGGCACAACGCTGGTGGCGGGCCAGCCTGTCCTCACCCTTGCCGACCCGCAAAGTTACTGGGTAAAAGCCCGTATTGACCAAAGTCAGGCGCTCGGTTTGCAGGTAGGGCAGGTCGCCAGCATTACCTTGCGTTCTGCCCCGCAACAAGTACTCACAGGCAAGCTGACACGGATCGAACCAGTCAGCGACAGCATTACCGAAGAACGCCTTGTGGGCATTGCTTTTACCCCGGTTCCTGCGTCGTTATCTTCCGGCGAACTGGCAGAAGTCACCCTGCAAACCGGGCAAAAGTCTGATGCACTGGTAATCCCCAATGCCGCCATCCAGCAGCATGACGGGCAAACCGGGGTGTGGAAACTCAATGGTGACAGCACCTTGCAATTTACTCCCATCCAAACCGGCATCCAGTCACTCGACGGTCAGGTGGAAATTCTCAGCGGCTTGCAGGCTGATGACAACATTGTGGTGTATACCAGCAAAGCCCTCAGCGCTGCCAGCAAAATCAAAGTGGTGCAGCAATTGGCTGGAGTCAAGCCATGATCAGCCTCGCCGCCCGCGACATTGCGCATTCGTGGTCGAAATACGTGTTCACCGGCGTTGGATTGGGTCTGCTGATCGGGGTCACGTTCTCGATGGCGGGCATTTATCGCGGCATGGTGGATGATGCACAAGTGTTATTGCGCAACAGCCATGCCGATGTGTGGGTGGTGCAAAAAGACACCCAAGGCCCTTATGCCGAATCGTCCAGCCTGCCCGATGATATATACCGGGGTGTGCTGGGAATGCCCGGCGTGGAACAGGCTGCCAACGTCACCTATTTCACCATGCAGGTGCAGCATCGGGGCAAGGATACCCGCGTGATGGTGGTCGGCTTTGAACCGGGGCAACCGGGCGCACCACCGTCGCTGATTGCAGGTCGCCATGTCACCCGTTCGCATTACGAAGCGGTGGCGGACGTAAAAGCGGGTTTCAAGCTGGGTGAAAAAATCCGCATCCGCCGCAACGATTACACCATTGTGGGCTTAAGCCAGCGCACGGTATCGACGGGTGGCGATCCAATGGTGTTCATCCCGCTGGCCGATGCACAAGCAGCACAATTCCAGAAAGACAACGATGCGATTGTCAGCGGGCGCGAACGTACCGCCGCGAATCCCGCTTTCAACCGTCCCAACGTACCGGGCTTGCTGGAAGCGGTGCAAGCTAGCCAGACCACCAGCCACAATGTCAATGCCGTGCTGGTGCGGGTACGCCCCGGCTGGGATGCGACGCAAGTGGCCGCCGACATCCAGCGCTGGAAACACTTGCAAGCCTACACCTACGCCGACATGGAAGAGATTGCTGTCCAAAAGCTGATCGCCACCTCCGCCAAGCAGATTGGTCTGTTCCTCGTCATTCTCACTATTGTCAGTACCGCGATTGTGTCCTTCATCATCTACACCATGACACTGGGGAAAATCCGTGAAATTGCCGTCCTCAAGCTGATCGGCACACGCAACAGCACGATTGCGTGGATGATTTTGCAGGAATCCATCGGTCTGGGACTGGTCGGTTTCATTATCGGCAAAACCGTGGCGACCCTGTGGGTACCTGTCTTCCCCAAGTATGTGTTGCTGCTGCCGCTGGATGCGGTGCTGGGGTTGTTGGTGATTGTGCTGGTGTGTACCGTGGCGAGTGTGATGGCAATCCGTGCGGCGTTGAAAGTAGACCCCGCCGAAGCGATTGGAGGCTAATGAAAAGTGGAAGATATCCCGTTAATTTTTTAATGTATTTTCAAAGGATAGCTTATGAAATCTTGTAAATTAAGTTGGAGTCTGGTCGCGATTCTATGTTTGGTGGTGGCAGTGTTTGCTTACAAATTTACGGCAGGTGAGGTGCAACCCTCTACTGATGGGCGACAAGAGGTCAAGCTAACCAAGGATGAACGTAATGCCTTATTGCTCGAAATGCGTAAGTGGTTACAAAGCTCACAGGCGATACTGGCAGCCACATCAAAACAAGACTTTGTGCTGGTAGCTAATGCGGCAAAAGCTTCTGGCATGGCGGCTGAAGCTGATACGCCCGGTTCACTCTTTAGAAAAATTCCCCTTGAGATGAAAAAGCTGGGGTTTGATACACGCCAAAAATTCGATGAAATAGCGGCTGATGCCGAGACGCTGAAGGACGCTCAGCACACCATGACACAACTAAGCACCGCGATGAATAATTGCATTGCTTGTCATGCTATTTATCGCTTTGCTGAAAACGTAGAGTAGTGGAAATCTGAAATGAATAAACATCAAATTATCATTATTGTCGGCGTGTTGGCGCTCGGTATTGTGGGCGGCATAGCTGAATGGACACATTTACACGAAGGCGAGGCCCACATGCACGAAGCCGATGCTCATGAAGCCCACGGCGCTGTCAGCATGGAGTTAAACGCAGGTAAACGCTGGGAAACAGACGAACCGTTACGGCTGGGAATGCAGCGTATCCGAGATGCCGCTGCTCAACAACAAGGGGTAGCCTTGGCGAGCACCACCAAGGAGCAGGTGAGTTACCTGATAGCCAACTGCAAACTCGACTCCAAAGCGGACGCGGCCTTGCATGGCATCATTGGCCAGTTATTGACGGGAGCGGACATGCTCAGCAAAAACCCCGAATCCTCTGAAGGTATGGAGAAAATAAGGCACGCCTTGCATCAGTACCCCGATTATTTTAACCATCCCGGTTGGCAACGATGATCGACACCCGCGCTAACAACACCCCTGCGATTGAATTGCGCGGCCTGTGCAAGCGTTATGGTAGCGGCGATACGGCAGTGGACGCGCTCAAAGGCGTGGACATGCGTATTGCCCCCGGTGAAGTGGTCGGTTTGGTCGGCCCCAGCGGTTCGGGCAAAAGCACCCTGCTGAAAAGTTTGGGTGCGGTGATTGACCCGACGGCGGGGCAGATGTTTCTGGGGGGTGAAGCCATTTTCGATGGGGTATGGAAGGTAAAAGATTTACGCACCTTGCGCCGTGACCGGATTGGCTTTGTGTTTCAGGCTCCGTACCTGATTCCATTTCTGGATGTGACCGACAATGTGGCGCTGTTGCCGATGCTGGCGGGCAAGTCCAACCGCGAAGCCCGTCGCCGGGCGCTGGAATTGCTGGAAGCCCTGGATATGGGGCATCGTGCCAAAGCCAACCCGTCACAGCTTTCTGGCGGTGAACAGCAGCGCGTGTCAATAGCCCGCGCCTTGGCGAATAACCCGCCGATTATTCTTGCCGATGAACCCACAGCCCCGCTGGATAGCGAACGTGCCTTGGGGGTAATGGGTATCCTCAATGCAATGGCGCAACAGCACCAGACCGCCATTATCGTGGTGACGCACGATGAAAAGATCATCCCCCTGTTCAAGCGGATTTACCACATCCGCGACGGCAAAACGTATGAGGAAAGCGTGGGATAAATACCCTATCAATTTGATCAACTTCAATGCTGTATGCTATCAGTTAGTTGAAGATACACATTCCATTTTTTGTAAAAAGGAAAGACTTGATGAGAGACGTATTCAAACGCATTGGTGGCAAAGCCGCTGTTGACGCTGCTGTAGACCGTTTTTACGAATACATGCTGACGGATGAGCGTGTAAAACACTTTTTCGCTAATATCAACATGGAAAAACAACGCCAGCACCAGAAGGATTTCATCGGCTTCGCTTTGGGTGCAGAAGATGGTTATGCGGGTAAGGACATGCGTTCTGCCCACCAACACATGGTGGATCATATGGGGCTTGCCGATGTGCATTTCGATGCCACACTGGAAAACTTAGTAAAAGCCTTGCGCGATTTAAATGTTCCTGAAAACATTATCGCGGAAGCCGGTGCAATCGTGGAAAGTACCCGTACCGACGTGCTATGTCGGTAAATTGAACAGGGCGCGGGTGGTGCTATGCCATCCGTGCCAACAAAACACGCGCAGCTACCATTCAGGGATTTGCCGTTGGTTGGCAAGCCTGCAATGAGAAATGCTTTACCCCGAGCTTTGCCAGTGATTCTGCCAAACGCTCAATGTCATCTCTCCCCAGCAGCGCAGGGTCAACTGTCGTTCTTATTTCATAATCTACATGCCTAGCAGCCAGCAACAAATCTAAGCTCTCTTCAGCTTTGAAACCGCTGCCTGCCAAGCCCGTTACTTTTTTGTAGGCATCGAAAGGTGCTTTGATGTCCAGCCCCACCCAATCCACATAGGGCAACACTTTCGCCAAGCGTGCAGGCATGATCCCCGCTGTGTGCAGAGCAACCTTAAATCCCAACGCCTTCACTTCACGTATCGCTTCCAGCAAACGGGGTTGTAACAATGGCTCGCCGCCGCTGAACACCACCCCATCCAAAAACCCAACCCGTTCCCGCAAAAAACGCATTACTTCTGCCCATTCCAGCTTGCTGGATACATCAGTGCGCAGCAGGTGCGGGTTATGGCAGTAGCGGCAATGCCACGGGCAGCCCTGACAAAACAACACGGCTGCCAAATGCCCAGGAAAGTCGATGCTGGTCAGCGGAACCATCCCGCCTAATTTCAACACGGGCGTTTTCCTTCCAACCGTGGGGCGGGTTCTACAAAAGGAAGGCGTTCGGCATGTTCGCTTTGCTTGCCGGGGTTGAAAGAGCTGACCGGGCGGTGGTAGCCCATGACCCGTGTCCACACTTCGCAACGCTGGCGTTCACTGTTTTCCAACCTGACTGGTTGCGGGTTTACTCGATGGTGCATAAGGATTCCTGTTGTTTTTGGCGTAATAATTCGTCATCACAGCGCGGGCAAAACTCGTGTTCCCCGGCGAGATAACCGTGCTTGGGGCAGATGGAAAAGGTGGGGGTAATAGTTATGTATGGTAGGCGAAAACGTCCCAGACTACGGCGCACCAATTGCTTGCACGCTGCCACACTGGAAATACGTTCCTGCATGTACAGATGCAGCACCGTGCCGCCGTTGTACAGCGTTTGCAAACCGTCTTGCAGGCTCAGTGCCACGAATGGGTCATCAGTGTAACCCACTGGCAACTGGGTGGAATTGGTGTAGTATGGGCGTTCCGGCGTACCCGCCTGCAAAATGTCGGGGAAGCGTTTGCGGTCTTCCTTGGCAAAACGGTAAGTCGTGCCTTCCGCCGGGGTAGCCTCCAGATTGTACAGATGTCCAGTTTCCGCCTGAAACTCACGCAAGCGGCGGCGAATGCGACGTAACAAACGCACCGCCAAGGCTTGCCCATCTGCTTCGGCGATGTGGGCAGTATCCCCGCTGAAGTTGCGGATCATCTCATTCACTCCGTTCACGCCGATGGTGGAGAAATGGTTACGCAATGTCCCCAGATAACGTTTGGTATAGGGGTAAAGCCCCTGATCCATGTGCTGTTGGATCACCTTGCGCTTAATCTCAAGGCTGTCGCGCCCCAGTTCCAGCAAGGTATCCAGCCGCGCAAACAGCCCCGCCTTGTCACCCCGATACACATAGCCAAGACGGGCGCAGTTAATGGTAAATACCCCCAGCGAGCCAGTCTGTTCCGCCGAACCGAACAGGCCATTGCCACGCCGTTCCAGTTGGCGCAGGTCAAGTTGCAAGCGGCAACACATCGAGCGCACCATGCCCGGTTCCAACCCTGATTTGAGGAAGTTCCGGGTGACGGCAAACCGTATTTTGCCGTCACCCGGAACAGCAGGTCGGTGTCAGGATCATCCCACGGGAAATCGCGGGTAATGTTGTAGGTGGGGATGGGAAAGGTAAACACCCGCCCACACGCATCACCTTCTTCCATGATTTCGAGGAAAGCGCGGTTGATCATGCCCATTTCCGCTTGGCAGTCGCCGTAGGTGAACGGCATTTCTTCCCCAGCAATCGCCGGGATTTGGGTTTTCAGGTCATCCGGGCAAGTCCAGTCGAAGGTCAAATTCGTGAAAGGTGTCTGCGACCCCCAGCGCGAGGGGAAATTCAGGTTGAAAATGAACGACTGCATCAGTTGCCGCACATACCCGTAGTCCAGCGCATCCTTGCGGATGTAGGGAGCAAGATAGGTATCGAAGGAACTGAACGCCTGTGCGCCCGCCCATTCGTTCTGCAATGTGCCGAGGAAATTCACCGCCTGCCACAAGGCGCTGTCCAGATGTTTGGGTGCTTTGGCATCGGTACGCCCCGGCACACCATTGAAGCCTTCGTGCAACAGGGTACGCAATGACCAGCCCGCGCAATACCCCCCCAGCATGTCGAGGTCGTGGATATGCACATCGCCCTCACGGTGCGCCTGCCCAATCTCCGGTGGGTACACATGATCAAGCCAGTAATTGGCAATCATTTTCCCGGCCGTGTTCAGGATCAGCCCGCCCACGGAATAACCCTGATTGGCGTTGGCATTCACCCGCCAGTCACGCTGTTGCAGGTAACTGTCGATGGTGTCGGCAACCTCCACGCAGCTCATGCCAGCCACTCCCGGATACTTGTGCCTGCAATCCTGTCCATATAGCGGGCGCGGTACAGCAGGCGGCGGTGGTTTTCAGTGTCCGTAAAGCCGCTGCGGTCGTGCAGCACGTTATTGCTGACCAGCCCCATGCCCGGTTCGAGCTTGCCCCGGAAAATGTAGCTGGAGCCGCATTCCAGCCAGTCACTCAGGGCGGCAAGTGCTTGGCGGGTCAGTGAGTCATCCTTCCACACCACATTGCGCCCACGGATGGTGTAGCGCATGTGCAAATCCCCTGTCAGCGGGTCAACGGCAAACACAGGCCCGACATTTTCCGCACGGGCAACCGTATCGCCGTCAGTACGGGCAGGGATGGTCATCACGTCCGACTGCATCAGGGCGCGGATGTAATCCGGGTTCTGGTCACGCAGGCGCAGGTAGGCAATTTCGTGATCCAGCAAGCGGTTTTCCCCACCCTCCGGCGCACTACGCACACAATGCAGCAGCAGGCCGTGGATTTGTTGCTCTGGCAGGTTGTAATAGCCATCGGTGTGCCACTGGATCAGACGGTTGCTGTAGGGGATGTAATGTTCACGCTCCCCGCTATCCGCCGCAGCAACGGTCAGGGAAGTCAGCCCGTCATCATCCGCCAACCAGTTATGGTCGAGGTGCTGTAAACCAAATTGTTGTGCCATCCTGTGCGGAATGGAGCGGTCGGGATCATCCCCGGTCTTGCCCGCATAAATCACCATATTGGCTTTGCGGCAACGTGTCAGCATCGCTTGATGCTCGGCATCACTTAGGTTGCGCGGGTCACGGACTTCCACGATCAGGTCTTCCAGATACACAGGGTAGTGTTGCAGCTTTTGCTCACGCCAGCGTTGGTACAGAGCATCATTGTCGGGCAGGAAAGGGCTATACATCGTTAGTGATACCTCGTTTTGAGTACTACATGTAGTATTTTAGTTTAAGAAAAACACTATATGTAGGTTTCAAGCGAGTAACCTTGACTTAAGTCAATGCGGTGAAGACTAAGAAAATTACACTAGGCATACACCAAGCAAGGAGGCAAGCCACTCCTGTTGCCGGACAACGTTACACCTTTAACCCCCAGAGTTGAGTCAATGTGAACCACGTATTTAATTTTAGTGCTGGCCCCGCTATGTTGCCGCAACCCGTCCTCGAACAAGCGCAACGTGAAATGCTCAACTGGCAAGGCACGGGAATGTCTGTCATGGAAATGAGCCATCGGGGAGCGGAATTTATGTCCATCGCCGCCCAAGCAGAAGCGGACTTGCGTGACATTATGGGTATCCCACCGAATTATAAGGTGCTGTTTTTGCAAGGTGGTGCCAGCAGCCAATTTGCCATGATTCCGATGAATTTATTGCGTGGCAAACGTACTGCTGATTATGTTGAAACGGGGGATTGGTCATCCAAAGCCATCCACGAAGCGAACAAATACTGCAACGCCAATGTAGTTACTTCCACGAAAGCCAGTAGCTACACCCGTATTCCGGCATTCACTAGCTGGAATCGTAACCCCCATGCTGCCTACCTTCACTACACCCCGAACGAAACGATCCGGGGCGTTGAGTTCCCCTTTGTGCCAGAAACTGGCGATGTACCACTGGTGGCGGATATGTCTTCCAGCATCCTGTCGCGCCCAGTCAATATTAGTCAGTTCGGGCTGATTTATGCTGGCGCACAGAAAAACATCGGCCCAGCAGGCTTGGTCGTGGTTATCGTCCGTGATGATCTTCTCGATAACAGCGTCAGTGGCACGCCAAGCTTGTACGATTACCAAATACTTGCTGATAACCAATCCATGTATAACACCCCACCCACCTATGCGTGGTATTTATCCGGTCTGGTTTTCCAATGGATTAAGCAGCAAGGTGGGGTGGCAAGCCTCGCGGCTACTAATGCGCGTAAAGCCCAGAAATTATACGCAACCATTGATGCATCTCACGGTTTCTATCAAAACCCAGTTGAACCGCCGTACCGTTCCCGGATGAGTGTGCCATTCATGCTGGCTGATAAGCATCATGAAAACCTGTTTTTAGCGGAAGCTTTGGAATCAGGACTTGCTAACCTGCAAGGGCACCGTTTTCTGGGTGGAATGCGTGCCAGCATCTACAACGCCATGCCTGAAGCAGGCGTAGATGCGTTGGTGGATTTTATGCAAGATTTCATGCCACGGTATGGCTAATCAATGAACCTTGCCAAACACCTCAACACTTTCGGGCAATACCTGCTGCACCGCCACGGCGAGCGGGTGCATAAACTCGCCCTCAATGCCAGCTTCACCTGCCCCAACCGCGATGGCAGCATTGGGCGTGGCGGTTGCACTTTTTGCAATAACGCTTCCTTTAACCCACAAGGTAGGCAACCGCCCAGCATTAGCCAACAAATTGCCGCAGGGCGGGCGGTATTGGCAAAACGTACTGGCGCGAAAAAATTTATTGCCTATTTTCAAGCATACACCAACACCTATGCCACGCTGGCGGTGCTAAAGCCGCTGTACGATCAAGCCTTGGCAGAACCCGACGTGATTGGCTTGAGCATCGGCACACGCCCGGATTGCGTCCCCAATGCGGTACTGGATTTACTCGCCAGCTACCGCGACCAAGGCTATGAGGTATGGCTGGAACTGGGATTGCAATCCAGCTTCGACCGCACCTTGCGCCGCGTTAACCGGGGGCATGGCTTCGCCGCCTACGTGGATGCGGTGCGCCGCGCCCATGCCCGCCAGTTGCCGGTGTGTACCCACCTGATTGCCGGATTACCCGGTGAAGGTGCTTCCCACAGTCACGTAACTCTGCAACGGATACTGGATTTGGGCGTGGAAGGCTTGAAATTACACCCGTTACACGTCGTCAAAGGCACGCAATTAGCAAATGAATGGCGGTGCAATGAATACCAACCTCTGACATTGGATGAATACGTGGAACTTGCCGTCACCCTGATCCGCAAAACGCCACCGGACGTTACCTTTCACCGTGTAACCGCCACCGCTTCATCTGACATCCTGCTTGCGCCACAATGGTGCAGCAAAAAGTGGTTGGTACTGAACAAAATTGCCGAACAATTGGGAGCTTAAACCGTGCTGACAATTACCCTTGATGAAAACATCCCCCACGCTGCGGAAGCCTTCGATACGCTGGGACAAACCCGACTGGTAGCGGGACGGGTCATGCACAATGCCGATTTGCAGGAGACTGATATACTGGTAGTCCGTTCCGTCACCAAGGTGAATGCGCAACTGCTAGCAGGTACGCCGGTGCGTTTTGTTGCCACCGCCACGGCGGGCTTTGACCACATTGACCTCGACTACCTGCGCGGACAGGGCATCGGCTTTGCGCGTGCGCCTGGTTGCAATGCGGTATCGGCGGCGGAATATGTGCTTACTGCCCTTAGCCACTGGGCATTGCTGCGGGACAAACCGTTGCAGGGGCGCAGCATTGGCATTATCGGGCATGGCAATGTTGGCTCACGGGTCAGGCAATTGTGTGAAGCACAAGGTATGTGTTGCGTGGTCAATGACCCGCCCCTACAAACGCCAGGGTACAGCGATTTGTATTCACTGGAAGCGGCTCTTGCCTGCGATATTGTCACCTTCCACGTCCCTTTTACCCACGCTGGTGAACACCCGACCTTCCGGCTGCTAGATGCGGCACGGATTGCCCGCTTGCGCCCCGGCACGTTACTGCTGAACACGGCACGCGGCGGGGTGGTGGATGAAAGCACCTTGCTGGCACGCTTACAAACCCGTGCTGATTTGGATGTGGTGTTGGATACGTGGGAAAATGAACCCGCCATCAACTTGGAAATGCTCCAACATACCCTACTCGGCACGCCGCATATTGCCGGTTACAGTCTGGATGGCAAAATCCGTGGCACGGAAATGGTCTACCGAGCTTGCTGCGAATTCTTGCAAGTAGCACCGCGTTGGGAATCCCCGCTTGCCCCGGTGGAACGGCGTGACAGCCTCCACACCTACGACATCCGCTCTGATGACGGGCGGCTGAAAGCACTGCTGCATGACAAGACGCTGGATACTGCCCGCTATTTCGACCAGTTGCGCAAGACCTATCCGGTAAGGCGGGAATACAGTGGCTTATCCTAAAGCCCACTGGCTGGCTGGTCTGCTGCTAAGTGCCACCCTCATGGCTGACGGCAATGCGGGCGGCACACTAGCGGGCGGACGCTCCATTGAACTTATTGGCAGCCAAACCGATGCCGTCCATATCTGGAAAGGCAATGCCCTCGTCACCAACCTGAATATTCTGGATAAGCGGGTTTACACGGTAGCCCATCGGGATGCCATTCAGTTGATCCCGCCCCGGACGATTGACAAGAGCCGCCGCTCAATGGCGGGTGTTCAGGGGGAGGACTGGGTGGTTTGCGACCAGATGAGCGGGGCAATTCTGGAGAATGTCACGGTTCACGGTTGCGCCATCCGTTCCCGTGCCAGCCCTTTGCAAGGTATTTTCGGGGCGGATGGGCTGTTTGCTAATCTCAGGTTGGTCGGTAACCGCATCCAGACGGCTGGGGAACATTTCATTGTCATTAATGGCTTGCTGAGCGGTGAAATATCGGGCAATACCTTGCAGGCTGTGGATGGCAAAGTTCCGGTCATCCACCTCTATCCCGCCCGCATCGGCGGCAATCTGGCGGAAGAAGGCATGGTCTATATCCTTGATTTTGCCGCTGAGGGGGCTGGAAAACCACGCTTGCAATACGGCAAGCTGGCGCTTGGCAATAACCGTTTGCTGGGCATACCTGGCAAGCAGACGGCGGATATTGTGGATGACCGTTTCGGTATCCCGGCACAACACCAGTTAGTCAGCGTTGGGCTAAAACGTTTTAGGTACTACGCCTTCATGGACAGGTTCAGCAATCTGACCTTTGGTGAATACCGACGGCAAAACGGCGGTAGGGATTTTGCCCAGCTAAAGGTATGGTTGGAACAGCGGGTAGCAGAATACAGTAGCAGCAAACGCATCGTGGCTGACACTCTTCCCAGCATCCCCGCCCAAGATGAGCGCCGCACCCATGTCCTTCCCATCCTGCGCAAAGCTCTGAGCAAGGCCATCAACAGCCATGCGCTGGATCACGTCAGCCTGTCTAATTTCCCGGAAACCCCGGTGCGTACTTTTGCCGCCAAGCAGCTTGCTATCCAGTATGGTGAGGTTCAGCCCCTTGAAGTACCCGACAACCTACAAAGAGGGCGATGCAGGCAGGCTGTCCTCAAATATTTGCTGTCCGCAGACCAGTTTGTCAGATTTACTCATAAATAAACTCTATTGTACTGGATCTCCGCCCGGACGGCGTAACATCGGGTTCATCCCAACAAAGATACCAAAAGTCCCACAGGAAACTCTGCATTAGCCTGAATTCACAAGGTCTGTAAGCATTTTTTAGCCTTCAGCATACTGTTAAAGTTTTTCCGGCAAGCATGGCGATTTCCTGAGTATAAGCGGGGGTCATGCTTTAGATGAGTTGAAAGAACTCCCGATTGATGAACTCCCCGATGACTTTATCGTGCATTTCTGCTGACTTTGAGAAGCAGATGGTTTTGCGCTGAAGGCGTTTGATCCGGGTACGGAAGTTGAGGTTCTGGCGTTCAATGCTTTGGGTGAACTGCTTGGTGACTAGGTGTTTGTCCTCTGGCAACAGCCGATCATAGGCTCCCCAATTATCCGTGCAAAACAGACGGAAGGTGAAACCTTTGAGCCTCTCCAGTAAGGTCTTGAACGTTTCATCAGCCCGCGAGCCAAAAGCATAAGCAAATATCCGTTTGAAATGCGGCGACCACGCATACCATAACCAGCGTTGTTGCGATTTCTTACCGACATAAGACCACTGCTCATCCATTTCGCAGACCCATTCTAGCCCGATTGTGTCGCTGACGGCATTGAACGGGATCGGTGAGACGGTCGGTGGGGCGAGTTTTTTAAGTGGGCAATGACCGTGGTGACGCTGATCCCCAGCACACGTCCGGTATCACGTACCCCAGAACCGTTGAGAGCCATATCCACAATCTTGTCAGCAACACCAAGCTTATTGGCTTCGTACAGGTAGTCCAGTTGGAAGCAGTGCTGGCAGTCACGGCAGCGATAGCGTTGAAGACCACTGCGTGCTTTGCCATGTCGTAGACCAACTCACTTTGACAGGATGGACATTTCACCAGAATGCTTGCCATCGGTTACGACCTCATCAAGACAAAAAGCCCATACTACTTCAAACCAGGTTCCAACTCATCTAAAGCACGACCGCGTTGTATTACCTAGGGGCAGTGGCGGGGGTGGGGGGTATCGTTGCGCCCGTTGGTCAAGCACAAGCAGACGCTGGCAGAGTTGCCTGCGCCAGCTACCCACTGACAGCTTATAGTGCCTGCCACACCACACGGTCAAAGCCCAAGGCGATCACGGCAATGCAATGCAACCGCTGCGGTTCTTGGTATTTTTCCGCCAATACTGAGCGGTAGTGCTGCAATTGTTGCAAGGCTGCGTTCAGGGCAGCTTGCACAGCAGGCAGTTGTGCCAGACTCTCACGGGATTGTTCGCGCACTTGTTCGCCTGTTAGTTTCAGATCGCTCAACGACAGGTATTTGAATTCCAGCACAATGTCTTTCAGGGTAGGGTACTGGCGCATACTGGGGCGGATGACCAGCACCAGATCGGCATAACGGCGTTGCAGGGCGGTTTCCGAATCAACCACGTAGTAAATGTCGTTGAATAGCAGGGTCAGGAATGCGGTTTTGATGGTGAGTTCGTTACTCCACGCATAATCACGGTTGTTGAATGCGGCGAAATATTTTTGCTCCAGATAATCCGCCAAAGGTTGCAGGTCGGCGGATTGGTAGAACTTTTCTGCCATATTCGCAACCGCAATGCGGTCTTTGGGGGCTGGTAGAATGCGCTGGCGCAATTCGTCCACGTACAAGGCACGGGTGACAAGATTGGGGATGCCCAGCGTCAGTTTGCCTAAAATATCGGTGTCAACAATGGTCAGTACGCCGAAGTAATACAACAGCGACAGCAGGTAACGTTCATCCTGTTGCAGGTCAGCGAGTTTTTCCACGCCGAAACGGGTTTCGAGGATGTCGAGGGTGATGGTGTTTTCTTCATCGAGAATACGTTCCACCACACCCGTGCCACTGGGTTGGGTGGCGAGGTAACGGATACGGGCGGCGTCCATCATCAGGTTGCCGTCGAGCATTTGGCGCGGGGCTTTGCATTCATCCTGATAGTGACGCAGGAAATAAAAACACAGGATGGGATTGTATAACAGCGGCTTGTCCAGTTGGTCACAGAAACGGTAGCCGTTGTAAAACTGTTTCAAGGTTTGCAGCAAGCCGTCGCGTTGATTTTCATCCTGTTTGCAGTGCTGCAAAACACCTGTTACCAGCCCGCCCAGTTCCAATTGGGTAATACCACACAGGGCGTTGAAACGTGGCATGAGGGAAATATCGGTGGCTACATTATAGCCGCTGGTCATATCCGCCAGTACCAGTGGCGATACACCCGTAATAAACACGCGCCCGATTTTGCCTTCAGCGGCACTGCCCTTGATGATCTTGAATAACGATTTGAGGATACCTTCACCTTCCAGCAAATCCTGATAGCGGCGGCTGTTGTGCGGGTCACGCACCAATACTTCGTTGGCGAAGTTATCGTATTCGTCAATCAGCAGGTAAAGCTGCTGCCCGCTCAGATGTACGCTATTCAGCACCGCCATGAAGGTAGCCAATGCATCTTCACGGATGTTCACCGGAGAAGTTAGATGATCTCGGTAGGTTTCAATGAATCCTTCAAACTCCTGATTCAACACTTCGAATAAACTGCTTCTAATGTCATCAATGCTGCCTTGCGCCGATACTTTGGAAAAATCCCAGCGCAGGATCAGGTAACGGTTATGCTCTGGGGTTGGGTTACGCCCGACTTCCAGCCCGCTAAACAAGGTATCGAATTGGTCAGCGGTCTTGATGTCGTAATAATTCGCAAGTGTGGATAGCAGCAGGGATTTGCCAAAACGGCGCGGGCGCAGGAACACCAGTTGCTTGCCTGCTTCTTCCAGCAGGGGAATATGCTGAGTACGGTCAAGGTATAAATAGCCTTCAGTGCGGATGGCGTGAAAATTACTGATGCCGTAAGGAAAGCGAATCATGCTAACAAATCCTAGAATGTTGATGCCTTCAGAATAGCACAACGGGTGAGGGGGGCTGTTCGTGATTAGCCATTGCAACCATCACGCGACGGCTTCACCCAGAAAATTGTTAAGAAATGGGTCTATCTGCATAAAGGTACCAAGGAAACTCTGCATTAGCCTGAATTCACAAGGTCTGTAAGGAACTGTCCCGAAATAACTTCCCGAAATCAGGGAAACTGAGGGACAGCAGAGTAGTTCCATTTTGGCAGGAAATCATCGAACTGGATGGTCATGTTCTCCTTGAACGCTTGGGCATACTTACGCCCGGTTTCAAAGGCTTTGCTGATGATGCGGACAACGACCTTCATGCCAGTGGTGGTTTCAGTTTTTGCCATGTAGTGTTTGGCTGTTTCGACAGTTTCCAACGGCACACCCCGGCAGGCACGGGTCACATGGGGGAACAGGCGGTGTTCAATCGGGTTGTATTTGGAGCAATAGGGCGGGTAGTGGGCGATGCGTATTTTCAGGTTCAGGTTGTCCGCCAATGCCTGCAAGTCTTGCTTGAACAGGTACGCAGAGGAACTGTTGCTGCCACCACCGTCACATAGGATCAATAGCCCGTCAGCTTCGGGGTAGTTAGGTTTTCCTTGCTCGCGCCACCATAAGCCAAGGCTTTCGCAGGCAAACTCCGTGGTGTCGTGGCTGGTGTTCAGGTGCAGTGCCGCTTCGTTGCGGGCAAGGTCGTAGATGCCGTGGGGGATCACTTGCCCATTGCCATAGCTGGGGAAGTCATGGTCATTGACCTCCGTGGGTTCGACGGCATCCGTCACCCCTTCACGGTAAAAGTTGCCCAGCAGTTCCTTCTTTTTGGTGTCAATGCTGATCACGGGTTTGCCTGCTTGCAGGTAGGTTTGTTTGAGTTGGGCAATCTTTTCAAACTGGGCATTTCGGTCGGCGTGTTGCCCCAGGGTGCGTTTCTTTTGGGGCTTGCGGCGACGATAACCGTGTTCCCGCAACAGGCGCGACACCACGTTTTTCCCTGCCGATGTACCCAATGCCTGCACGCGCTGGGCAATCTGTCGACGTGACAGGTTCGTCCATTTCACCGCCTCACGCATCGGGTCGCCTGTAAAACTTGGCAGAAATGTTCCCCCAATTGCGGGAGCATGTCGTTCAACCGTTTGCGTCCGCCCCTTTTTTTCGATGCCCTACGGTGGACAAGCCGTCCTCTGACTCCAACTCCGTTAATCCGTGGCGGATGGTCTTGGGGTCACAGCCTAATAACCGGGAAATGTAGTCCTGCCCCCCGTGCCCAAGCCGGACGGCTTCCACCGCAGCGTAACGGCGGCGGTCACGTTCATTGAGGGACTGGTAGAAACGCTGCATTTGTTTTTCTACGGCTGATGGGTAAACATCCACTGGCTCATCCTTGGTGCTGATTGGCATTGCGGGGAGCTATCTTCCCCCATTCGCTGTTGGCAGAAAAGAGGGAAGTTATTTCGGGACAGTTCCTAAGCATTTTAGCCTTCCCCGGAATTCCCCCCGTTTCAAGCCACCGATTTCGGGGGAAGAACCCCGACCGAATCCCTGAGCTTTTCGTCAGAGAAATCGTATTCCCCCAGCATGTTGACGTGCGCCCAGCTCATGGGTGAATGGGTGGCAATCGTGCGCAGCAGTTTTTCCTTGGCTTCCGGGTCAACCGTCCGTTCCAGTTGCCGTTCCAGATAGAGGTAATTCCAGCAGATGATGCTGTTTTTGATCAGCCGGTTGCAGCCTTCGGCGATTTCCTGCTCTTCCTTTTCGGTTTGGGTGTATTCATGGGGGTTGCCAACCGCCACCGCACGGGCGAACTTGTTGGACAGTTCAACCTTGTTGAGCTGCTTTTCAATGGCTTGTCGGAGTTCGATTTCGTTGACATAGCGGAGGATGAACAACGATTTGATAATCTGACCGAACGCCTTCAGCGTTTGGTAAAGCGCGTGTTGCCGGGAGTAAGAATTGAGACGGCGGAAAATGTCGGAGGCGGTATTTTCCTTGAGCTGGATGGTGGTCACAAGGCGTAACAGGTCATCCCAGTTTTCGCGGATCAGGTCAGCGTTGACCGTTTTGTCCGGGGCAATTTTCCAGTCCGGGTCTGCCCGGTTTTTGGGGCGGAAGATATACAGGGTCTGTTTGCCGATGCCCTTGATGCGCGGGGCAAAGGAAAAGCCGAGCAGGTGGATAATACCAAAAATGGCTTCGGTATAGCCGTGGGTATCGGTGGAATGGATGTCGCTTTTGACCACATCGTTGCGCATCAGCCCGTCAATGACATAGGCGCTTTCCCGGTCAGCCGCGCTGATCATCAGGGAATGCCACAGGAAGTGGCGCTCATCCACAAACGTGTAGGCACTGACACCTTGCCCCTGCCCAAAATACTTGAACGAGCGGCTGGCATGAAGGGACTCACCGCGCACCTCGAATTTCTGGCCATCGCTGGCAGTATGGAGCCTACCCGCCTCACGCCGGTAGCGGTTGGGCAGTTCCATCGCGTCCATCGCCTTGAGTACCCGGTCATTGGCGGAGCGGATGTTTTCCAGCGAAAAGCGCCAGTTGACCACATGCTCCAGCTTGTTTTCCGTCAGGCGCGAAGAAATCCGTGCCATTTTGCGGACACCGATCCCACAGCCCAGCCCCATGATGCCAGCCAGCAGCACAGGCCGTGACGCTGCTTGCGGGGTATGGGTTTGCTGCCAGTGCCCGAAAGCACTGAGCATCCCGCAATGCTGGTCGATGGTGTCCAGTACTTGGGCCAGCGGCACATCGTGCCGCTGGGGGAATAGTTCCTGTAGCGTGCCGGTTTCGTTGTCATCCAGTGCCGGTGTGTGTACGTAGAAACTGCCATCAGCCCGAAAGTTCAGGTGCGGGTTGTTGCCAATGGCGGCGTTGGTGTCCTGATATTGCCGTAACAAGGCGGCATCCAAGGTTTTGAGTACGGGTTCGGGATCAATGAAGCCAGTAAGCCCTGCCCGTTCCAACAGCATCTGTTTGTCACGTTGCCAACGTTCCCGGTCAATCAGGTAGCTGTCCATCGGGCGGTATTTGTAGGATTGCGGGAGATTCAAGTGACCGGATTTGACCGCTTCAGCAACGTGCTGGAACAGGAAAACTTTGTAAAGCGAAGGGCGGAATGTCCCATATTCCCGGACTAGCGCGGCACTTTCCTCTGCTTCCAGAAAATCGGTGGGTGCTTTGTCAGTCTCAACAGTCGTAAGTTCTCCCGATTCCCCCAAGCAGTATGAAATCCCTTAGAGTAGGCGTTACCAGCGACCTATTATCCAAGGGACATCATGCTATCCGATTTATACTAACCTGAGTTCGGGATAAGCTCACTGCTAATTCAAATCACCACCAGTGCTGATGTTTTCAAATTCAGCGCTGGTTTTTTGTCTTGATAGGAATATGCCACCAAGCCAGCGATGATGTTAATCATATAGTTAGCGAGGGAACGGTGGCGTGTATGCTCAAGCTGCGAAATGTTTTTCAACGGGTCATTGATGGTCTCGATGATGCTCCGTTTGCGCAGCATCAGTACATCGAAGGTATCCCGCGCCACTGTTTTCATATTTTTCTTCAACGAGGTAATCCACTCGATCCCCTGTTCTGCCAATGATGCCGTCAAGGCTTTGGAAATATAGCCCCGATCACCAAAGACTTTGCCCACGATAGCCTTCAGCAAGGTAGGAACCGGTGTACGGTCATCCGTATTACCGGAAGTGAGGGCAAACGACAAAATGTTGCCGCAGTCATCCACGACCAAGTGGAGTTTGAACCCGTAAAACCAGCCCGTTGACGATTTGCCCCGTCCCGCGTTTTCGCGAAAGGTATGATGACGGGGAATGCGCAGATTCTCACACACTTTCAAGGGGGTAGAGTCGATGAAGGCGATACCCCGTCCCGTCTGACAGCGTTGCTGCATAAACAGGGTTAACGGCAAGAGAACGCGCGGCATTAATTCAATAAAGCGTTGATAACTGGGAAGTTGCGGGAAATAGCCCTTGAGGAAAACGGCGACATGGCGTTGGTAGTACCATTTGAAGGTGCGATACCCTGCTTGATGGTAGTGCACCAGAATCGTCATGATTTCACTCTCGCTGAGGCCACAATGGCGACGGCGATGCCCACCTTTCGGTGTCAACAACGTCTTGTTCCACTCGGAAAGGAAGTCCTGACAAAAATCGTCAATCTCACAGAATAAGCGTGTTAGCATTTGGGGGCAGCCTTTGGTGGGGTCAACGCAGAGTGTGGTTACTCACATTGTCCCATGAAAGGCTGCTTCCTTTCTTTATCCCGAACTCAGGTTATACTAGAGCCTTCAGCACTTTAAAAGTGAATTTTCGCGCCAGCAGGCTTGGCTGCTGTTTTGTGCCATCATCCTGAGTTTCTTGGCGACCACCGAGATGGGCGGGGTCACGTCGATGTGCCGTTACTGGTTATCGGATGAACGGGGCTACTATCGGTTGCTCCATTTTTTTTCGTGCCGGGTCTTACCATCCTGAGCGGTTGCGGGCGAGCTGGCATCGGTGGGTGTTGCCCCATGCGCCGCTGGTGGAAGTGGCGGGGCGTTTGGTGGTGCTGGGCGACCCTACCCACGTGGTCAAGGATGGTGGGCGGATGCCGGGAGTGGTTTCCTTGCGGGAAACCTCGGAGACCCAAAGCAAACCGGACTATTTCCGGGGGCAGTGTTGGGGAGCCGTGGGTTTGCTGGTGGGGAGTCTGTCCGCCTGTTTTTGCCTGCCACTGAGTTTGCAGCTCCATCAGGGTTTCCGGCATTTGGGGGAGGAAGACACCCACGACCCGGCGCTCAAGCTGGGGACACGGGTGGTGCAGATGGCGTTGTCGTTTGCGCTGGGTAATGACCGCCCGGTGTGGCTGGTGCTGGATGCGTTCTTTGCAACGGCTTCTGTGTTCCGGTTGGCACGCTCGGTTTGGTCGGTGGCGTTGCAACAGCCACTGGTGCAGGTCATCACCCGCGCCAAAAAGAACTACGTGGCGTACTTCCCGGCTCCCCCCAAACCACCGGGAAAACGCGGACGGCAACGCCAGTACGGGATGAAGCTGGTGTTATGGGAAGCCTTTGACCATGACGATTTCTTCCGCGATGTGACCCTGTGCATTTATGGCAAGGAGGAGCAGGTGCGCCTGATGTCCCCTATCCTGTGGTGGAAACCCTTGGGGCAGCCGCTGCAATTTGTGTGGGCAGTCACTCCCTGAGGCCCGATCCTGCTGATGTGTTCGGATTTGGCGCTGGACACGGAAACGATCCTCACCCTGTATTGCCACCGCACCCGGATTGAAACCCTGTTTGACACCTTGAAAAATACCTTGGGGGCATTCCGCTTCCACTTCTGTAGCCGTTACCTGCCACGCCATTCGCGGCGATCCACCGCCAACCGGCATCTCAAAGCCCCCCAACCGCAGCACCTCCCCACGGTGGTGGCCTGCTGGCAGGCGATGGAAACCTTGCTAGTGCGCCAACGTTGTACTATTCAAACGTGGGAAAATGGTGGAATAGTCCGATTTGTCGGTTTGGGCAAAAATACCCATGATGCTGTACACTTGGTGGTAATGGGGTATTTTTTCCTGCCGGTCATTGGCCAGTTGGCTAACCTGACGGTGAATGGCTGTGATGGGGAGCGGTGGCTTTTGTAACGCCAACCCCTCAATGAACTGTTGTAGCCCAACCGACAAGCCGCGCCGTTTGCCTTGGTCGGAACGGGTTTTGCGGGTCAATCCTGCCAAACCCAATTGGTGGTAATTGGCAATCCAGTGTTGGAGTGTCCGGTAAGGGATGGAGATATCCTGTGCAATCTGGCGCAACCGTACCTGATTCTCCAAGTACGGCTGGAGGAGATGGAACCGTTCCAAGGCAATTTGCCGATCTTGTTCTGACAGTGTGGCCAATCCATCCATGTTGTGCGGCCTCCGGGATACGCCAAATAGTACCCAAAATTATAGGCCAAATAATTATCAAAGTGTCATGCTGATCAGTCGATCATGGTCACATTGCATATGATAATGCCTTTTATCATATGTAATGTAGGGCGCAAAAACACCCCAGCAAAAGTTCACACCCGTCATGCCAGAGACGGTGTCAGCGGGCTGTCCGCGAGCAACTCCCCTATCATCCCCCGGATGCTGATGGCCTCAACCCCCTCCGCGATGGGGTAGCGGTATGCCGCGTCAATTACTTTGTCCGGTCGGCGACAACTATCTTGTCCGGTTAGTTGTCGTGTGAAAGGGGGTTAGTTTTGCCTCCTGTTCATGGCGGATTGGCGGCGGTAACTCTCGCCTTGGCATTCCAGAATGGTGGCATGGTGGACGAGGCGGTCGATGGCGGCGATGGTCATCATGTTGTCCTCGAAGATTTGCCCCCACTCGCTGAAGGGATGGTTGGAGGTGATGATGAGTGAGCCAGTTTCGTAGCGGTGGGCAATCAGCTCAAACAGCACTTGGGTTTCCTGGTTGCTCTTTTTGACATAGCCGATGTCATCCAGCAGTAGTACCTCGTAACGGTCAAGACGCTGCAACATCTCCGCCAACAGCAGCTTTTGTTTGGCCTGCTGCAATTGCTGGACGAGGACGGTGGCGCTGAAGAATTTGGCGCGGAAGCCCTTTTCCAGCAAGCCTGCGGCGATGCCGCACGCCAGATGGGTCTTGCCGATGCCACTGGGGCCAAACAGCAGCAGGTTATGCGCCTGTTTGACCCACTGGGGTTGTTCGACCAATGCCTTGACCTGGTTGGCCTTGATGCCGTGGACGGCGCTGAAGTCAAAGTGTGATAGGCGTTTGCCTGCGGGTAGCTGGGCTTCATGCAGGTGGCGTTTCAGGCGTTGTTGGTAGCGTTCATTGACCTCCTCCTCACACAGTGAGGCGAGGTATTGCTGCGGCAACCATTGCCCGTCCAATGCCTGTTGAGCCAAGGCTTCCCAACGTTTGCCCATCGTACCCAGACGGAGTTCCTTTAACAGGATGGGGAGGGCTTCCAGACTAGCCATAGGCAGCTCCCGTCATGCCCAACAGGGCATCATAAGCCGCCAGTGGCACGGTCTGTGACTGGATGACCGGGATATGGCTGGGGGTTTCCGGGGCAAACCGCTCGCGGCACTGCGCAATGCTGGGCAACGCGGGGCTGGACAGGTGTTGCATGACAAACTGCCCGATGGCTAGCTCCTGGCCTGATTGGGCCGCCAGATACAGCAGCTTGACCATGTAGCGGCTGGCTTCGGCGGGTGGCAAGGTGGCGTCCACCTGCGCCCAGATGGCCTTGTAATCGGCATTCGGCAATAGGTCATCGCGGATTTGTGAACAGCGGAAGGCTTGGGGCTTACGCACCAACGAATCAATCACATGGCGGTAATTGACGCAACGCCCGTTAATGCCCTTGGGCACATACAAGCGCGGCAGGGTCAGCAAATGGACGGTGCTGTGGTACAACTCCAGCCGTTCGTCATAGGCCAGCAACAACAATGGCGTACCCACCCACTGCGAAGGGACGGTGTAAGTGATGCGTTTGAAGCGGATGGTGCTGCTGCTGGATACCATCACCGGGTGTTCTGCATAGTCATGGGTGCGCTGTTTGGGTAACGGACGCAACTGCGGTTTTTCCTCTTCAAAGCGTGTCCGGCACGCTTTGTTGATGACCAGCACCACCTGATCCACAAACGCCTGGTAATCCGCCAGTGCGTCAAAATTACTGGAACCCCGCAGCAGCAAGGCTTGAGTGAGGCGGCGCTTGAAATGCCCGTGGGCGGCTTCCACTGCGCCGTTCTCATGGGCAACACCCTTGTTGTTGCGGCTGGCCTTGACGTGGTAATGGCGGCACAACGCCGCGTAACGCTGGGTCAGTGTTTGTTCTTCCGCCAAGTTGTTGTAGGCCGCGCTGAGGCTGTCGGTGCGGTGCTCGCGGGGTGTGCCGCCACTGCGCCACCACGCATCCTGCAAGCCAGTTGCCAAGGCTTCATAGCTCTCGCCGCCACAAATGACCTTCACATGGCACCAGCCGCTGTAAACCAGCCGGTAATGGTAAAAGCGGTGGGCAAATGCCTCCCCCTTGAGGGTAATACCGTTGGGCTTCAGTTGGGTAAAGTCAGAAATGCCCTGCTGCCCCGGTTCATGGCGTTGCAAAAACATCACCTCCAGCGGGTTGCCGTGTTGCAGCTTCCACGCCTTGATGCGGCGTTGCAGGGTGCGCTCCACCTTGCTGTCATAATGGTCGGGATAACGCTGGCACAAGTATTCCCACAAGGTTTTGGGTAACAGTCCGGGGTTGTCTTGTAGCAGCGGGAGCAACTCACTGTCCCAAACCCCAGCCAGTGGGTCAGTACGGGTGCGCCAGCTTCGGGGGACTTGATGTCCATCGGGGGGAACGCGGTTTGGCTGTTCTAGGCGGCGGCCTGTCCGTTCGGAAATGCCCGCCTTAACGGCGGCGCTCACTTGCGTGAGCCCTGCTTCTCGGAGTTTCATATAGAGCCTGTATTGTTGAGTATTGATGGGGAATCCAGGCATCAGTTTCTCCTTGGAGAAATGCGCCTGAGTCTACCAACTCAACCGGCCACCGTAATTGTCGCCGACCGGACAAGATAATTGTCGCGGAATAGTAGCGGTCATCACCGGCATAGACCACAAAGGCGCGTTGCGGTTTGACATCTTCACAGGCCGCATAAAATCCGCGTTCCACCTTCGCCGACAGTGAACGCTTGATCTCGATGGCCCATAGGGAGCCATCCGCACGTTCAATCAGCAAGTCCATTTCAACCCCTTTAGCTGTCCGGTAAAAGAAAGCCGATGACCGCCAAGGTAATACGGCCAGCAGATTTTCCAGTACAAAGCCTTCCCAGCTCATGCCGACTACTGGATGACCTGCCAATTGCACAGGATTTTCTATACCCAGCAGCTATGTGTAAGCACTTACACTTGGCTGTCGGTCATGCTGGCATAAACGTCAATCAATGTTTGGGCAGGCAGGTAGAGCTTAAGCGGGTCATCCAGCAATGGGATGAACCCAAAATGTTGGTAGTAAGAGGATGCGCGAGCATCCTTGGCATCCACGATCATGGCAACGACCGCAAAGTCACCCAATAACCGGACCGTTCTGACGATGGCATCAACCAGCAAGCGTTGCCCGATCTGTAACCCTTGATGGTTTTGGTCAACCGCCAGCCTTGATAGCCGGACAACGGGCAAATTGGCCTTGGGCAGTTTCTTGGCGTCTTTGCTGTTAAGGTGTTCTGGAGGAATCTCCGCCAGCGTGATGGTATAGAAACCCAGTATGGTTTCAGGGGCTTCCGGGCGCACTGCCACCCAGCTTCTGGAAACCTGTTTCTTTTGGTGTTGTTGGGCGGTCTGCTGCAAATAGCTGTTCAAGTCAGCTTGCCCGCAGTCGAACTTGCCGCGCAGGTGGTTACTGTCCAACGGTTGGATGAGCAGTTTGTCATCGTATGGAAGCATCATTCGGTGGTGACACTTACCTTGTAATGCTTGGCAGCCCGGAGTAAGGCGGCATTGGCCTTGGGTGGTTGTTCCAGGGCGTGCAGGAATGCGCGGGTATCACGCAGGCTCAAGCGGATAACCTGCTCATGCTGGACAATCCTTTCCGCTTCACGGAGTGCTGATTGGACGATGAACTGGTTGATGGAGGAAAAACCCGCCCATGATGCTGCTTGTGCCAAAAGGGCTTTTACCTCAGGTGAAACGCGGCTGACAACCCGTTCTGTTTTGGGGTCTAAATGGGTAGCTGACATCATAATGCTCCTTGAACTGGATACCGGCAGATTAGCAAAATGTTGCCATTTTGGCAACATTTAGTTCCGTTGGTGAAAGTGCTAATGGTGCATTCAGAATGCCGCTGGTGTTTGTTTTTGGGTGCGTACCCGCTTAGGCAACCTAGCTTCATCCAGCAGCAGACCTGTTTCATCCCGTGAAATGTCCAGCAGGTCATTGATCCTGTCGGCTTCTCCTAGGGCGAACAGCACCATGCAGTAGATGCCGAAAGACACATTCGGGTCACCCTTCTCTACCCGCAGGTAGGTGGGTTTGGAAATGCCCGCTCGTTCAGTCATCATGGTAACGGTCAACTGCCGTCGCCGCCGTGCGGTGTTGATGTCATGGCCCAGTTTCCTGATGGCGCGTTTCAGGGTAAGCGGCATGATTGCTTCGATCTTTGACATTATAGGGTAAACCAAATGTATCTCTATCATGATTATGGTATTTTTTGGTTTACCTTAAATCAATGATGGGGATATGTTACGAGCGTAAAAGCTATAAATATATTGCCAAATAAGTTAATTACGGCTATAAATATGTAGCTATATACGTATTGTCTGGCTACATATAGGTAGTAGAAATCATGATGAAGCACATCATCCTGGAACAGTACCAGGCAAAATTGGGACAGCTTCCCGATCTGAAGGGGATTGTTCGCCCACGTGAAGGGTGGATTCGCACCCTTCGCAAAGCCTTAGGGATGAGTGCTTCCCAACTGGCTAGCCGAATTGGTATCGGCAAGGCTCAAGCATCGCAGATGGAACGGATGGAAACCGAAGACCGCATCACCCTCAAGCAATTACGCCGCGTTGCGGATGCCTTGGACTGTGACCTGTATTATGCGCTGGTTCCGCGCCGACCTATTGCTGACTATTTGCATCAGCAGGCACAGCAAAAAGCCAAAATGCTGGTTGACAAAGCGCATATCCAGATGGCACTGGAGTCCCAGCAACTCCCCGTAGCCAAACTGCAAATGCAGATTGATGCTGAAACCGAACGCTTACTGCGTGAGATGCCCCGCGATTTATGGGAAACGTAACAAACTGGAGGGTGCAACCCATGGAAATTGAATACCCAGAAGGCGCAACCCCACTGGATCCTGATGAAATCGGAGGGCTGAAGCACCCGCACATTGAAACCCGTGGTGAGCTGGATCAGCTTGAACAACAAAACATCCAGGATGGTTACCAGTGGTTGGCGCGTCAGCGCAAGCATAAGGATTTTCTCACGGAAGCTTTTTTGCTGGATTTCCACAAACACCTGTTCGGTGCAGTATGGGCATGGGCAGGTAATTTCCGCCGTACCGACAAAAATATCGGTGTTGACCGCTTTTATATCGGCATTGAACTGCGTAACTTGTTGAATGACGCCCGTTACTGGGTAGAACATGATACCTATGGCAGGGAAGAGTTTGCTGCCCGTTTTCATCATCGTCTGGTCAAGATTCATCTGTTCCCCAATGGTAATGGCAGGCACGCACGGATCGTGACGGATGTCATCATGGAAAAGGTTCTTGGTGTACCACCGATTGAGTGGGGAGGCAACGTACTTGATAAGAGTGGGGCGCATCGCCAGGTTTATATCCAGGCTTTGCGGTCAGCGGACAAGAATGATTACGGGCCTCTGATTGCGTTTGTTTCCTCCAATAAGGAGACATAAGGGCATATGTTACTGACCAGTACCCCCCAAAATTCTGCCATCGTCACCCTCGGCAATACTGAGTTGCCGGTTCTCATTTGTGCTGCCGGTGAACGTGCCACTTACCGTTTCGTCGAGTTCTTCACTGCCCAGATCCGCAACCCCAATACCCGGCGTGCGTACCACACGGACATCAGCCAGTTTTTCCTTTGGTGCCATTCCCAGAACCTGCAACTCCATCAGATACACTCCATTCATGTGGCTACCTATGTTGAGCAGTTGCAGCAACATGTTTCTGCGCCGACGGTAAAGCAGCATATGGCGGCAATCCGCAAGTTGTTTGACTGGCTGGTGGTGGGGCATGTAATGGAAACCAACCCATCACAGGCGGTGCGCGGTCCCAAGTATGTGGTCAAGCGGGGCAAGACCCCTATCCTGACCCCTGAAGATACCCGCGTCCTGTTTAACAGTATTCCTGTGGATACCCTGATTGGCCTGCGTGACCGGGCCTTGCTGGCCCTGATGGTTTACAGTTTTGCCCGTGTGGATGCGGCTGCCAAAATGCGGGTCAAGGATTACTACCCGAATGGGAAACGCTGGTGGATCCGTTTGCACGAGAAAGGTGGCAAACACCATGAAATGCCTGCCCACCATACCTTGGAACAGTATCTGGATGAGTATATCGAGGCTGCCGGGATTAGGGATGATCCAAAAGGGTTCTTGTTCCGCACTTTCAAGGGCAAGACCGGAACCATGACCGAAAACCGGATGTTGCAAACCTATGCCTGGCAGATGGTGCAGCGCAGGGTTGCAGCGGCAGGGCTTTCCCTGTCAGGCATCTGCAACCATTCTTTCCGGGGAACCGGGATCACGACCTATCTGAAGAATGGCGGGACGCTGGAAAAAGCCCAGCAAATGGCCAACCACGAATCACCACGCACCACCAAGCTCTACGACCGCACCTATGATGAAATTTCACTGGATGAAGTGGAAAAGATCATCATCTAACGATGTGGCAGGCTAGACGGTTTAAGCATTCACTACATAAAAAGGGAGGATTCCCGAAGAAATCCTCCCTCTGCTAGGAAATTTTGCACGCAGTAAAGGGCGTTCTACGCCCTTCACTGAATGAGTTTGAAGCCTTATTGCTTGGCAGTGTTGCTGTAGCCGTAACCATTGCCGTTGCCAGCACCGTAGCCGTAGCCATTGCCTGCACCGTACCAGTCACCATTACCTTTGCCGTTGGCCGCCATGTCGGTAGCCATGTCAGTTTTGCCTTTGCCCTTGAAGTTGATGCTGAAATCAACTTCGCCGTCCGCGTCGCCTTTGCCACGACCCCAGCCGTTCACGTCGCCAGCACCATTACCGTAAGTGTTGCCATTGGCAGATGTCGTACCAGTCCCCTGCCCTGCGCTGTTACCAACAGCAGAACCGTTGTCAAATCCGTCGAAGAATTCAGCGGAAGCAGCACCAGACAGGGCGATCAGGGCAGCGAATGCGATAGCTTGTAATTTCATGTGTATGTTTCCTAGCAAATTCAGTTAAGTTCTAATATAAGAGAATTCTAATATTAGAGTTTTCCAATGTAAAGAACTTTTTTAGGGATGCACCGCATTCTACGTTTTGGCGTAAGTCCTGAAGATGGCTAGGGGCTTCGCCCCACGCGCCCCGCAAGGGGTATCCCCAACCTTCCGCGTCCACTGCGTTCCCTTGTGCAGGCCGGGTGATCCCCCTCCCCTTGCGGCTTGCTACCCCCACGCTTCGCCAGCGAGGCAAGGGTTGCCGGGCTTTGAGCTGGCAACCTTTTAAATCAACTGGAGAAGAGCGATGAAAGCAAGGACAGGTTTCTGGATAAATGTTGGTTTCCGCGTGGAAGCCGAGACTATCAGCAAGGAAGAACTGGTCAGGCAGTTGACCGAGTGGGCAGAGGAACACCACTCATTGGATGGCTTCAGGCTGGAGAATGGTGAAGAACCAATGCTTGAGTCTGTGCATTTTGAATGTGATGACTGCTAGGGGGAACGGGTATGGACAAGGAACAATATTACCCTACCCCTGTCAGTCTGGCAGTGAGAATGTGGGAAGCCTTTCGTGATGGATCCTATCTGCACCGGGATAGGCATATCCTTGAGCCGAGTGCTGGGACGGGTGATCTGGTGAAAGCCATACCAGAATCACGTTATGGCAGTAACCGGCCTATCGTGGATGTGTGTGAGATTGACCCGGAGCGGCTGGAGATACTGGGTAAGACCGCTGGTGTGAGTGTTGTGGGGCATGATTTTTTGGCGTTCGAGCCATCACGCCTGTACACCCATATCATTATGAACCCACCGTTCAGGCTGGGAGCCAAACACCTGATCCATGCGTGGCATATTGTCAGGAATGCCGAGATTGTTTGCCTGTTGAATGCTGAAACACTCAGAAACCCCAATACCAAGGACAGGGAATACCTTCAGGAGATGATTGGGACATATGGTAGTGTTGAGTATGTTGAGGGGGCATTCCTTGCACCGGATACCCAACGGACAACCGCCGTTGAATGTGCCTTGGTGTGGCTTAAAAAGGAAACGCCGGTTGCCCACAGCTATCTGGATGGCCTGAAGCTGGACTATGAAACCTTTGAGTTTGGGGAAATCCGGGGGGATGTGACTGACCTTTGCTTGCCGGAGAACATTATTGAAACAGCCGTCAGGGCTTACCGGGCGGCACGGGATGTGCTGTACCGGAAACTGGAGTCTGATGCTGTTCTGGCCTGCGAGTATGCCCGCTGGTCAAGCATTCTTGGTGGTTCCTTGTTGGAGTCGGATCAGGAGCGCAGCAAACGGGTCATGCAGCAACAGGCAGCCCGTGCCGTAGACAGCCGCAGCGTGCAAGACCAGTTCAATAAGGAACATGACAAGCTGAAAGAGAAAGCATGGAACTACATCCTGTCCGGGATCAGGTTCTATGAGCAGCTTAGTACGGCAGCACTGAAAGCCTTTCAGGCGGAATACAAAAAAGTTGCCCAACTGGAATTCACCGAAGCCAATATCCACGGTTTTCTGGCTGGTGTTGCCCTGCAACGTACCGCCATGACCGATGAAATGATGATCGACATTTTCGACCGTTTTACCGAGCGTTACCCGGATAACCGCGCCTATTACCGTGCATGGCAATCGAATGCCAAACACCGGGCGGCAGCTTGGCGGATCAAAATGAGCAGGATCATTATCCCGGTCAATTGCAAGCGTTGGGGAAACTACCTTGACCGTGAGGCACGGGAGGCGTTGGGCGACATTGACAAAAGCTTTGCGGCACTGGATGGCAAGGATGTGGGTGGCATCTATGGGTTGGTAAAGGCAGCCCTCGACAATCCTATCGAAAACTCAAGACGCCATGAGTCTGATTATTTCGAGTTTCGTTACTACCCCGGTGCGCAGACCGTGCACCTGTACCCTAAGCGCAAAGACCTGATAGACCGGCTGAACCGGACAGTTGGGCGGCTACGCCAATGGCTACCCAACGAGGAAGGTGCTGTCACCGCCGCATTCTGGCAACAGTATGAACAGGCCGAGAAAGTCACCAACCAGATGTCCATCAATACACAAGACTTGTCCCGCTACCAGTGCAGGCTGGATAACCCGGAGTATGTTGAGCGGCTCATTCAGGCACATACCGAAACCTGCGTCCGGCTGGACATACCGCTTGATTGTTTGCTGGCTAGTCCAGCAGCAGGACAGGGAGGCCAGCAACTGCTGCCTGTACTGCCATAGCACACAAGGTTGGGGCAGGTTGCCTGCCCCAGTCACCAAAATCTGTCAGTGCTGGTGACAGCACTGGCAGGTTATGAAGATGCTAGGGGCTTCGCCCCACGCGCCCCGCAAGGGGTATCCCCAACCTTCCGCATTCACTGCGTTCCCTTGTGCAGGCCGGGTGATCCCCCTCCCCTTGCGGCTTGCTACCCCCACGCTTCGCCAGCGAGGCAAGGGTTGCCGGGTTTTGAACTGGCAATCTTTTAAACCAACCTGAAGAAGGAGAACGCAATGAAACTGTTTACCCAAGCGCAATATGCCCAACTGCTGGCAAATGGACGGAAACAACAGGAGGCGATGGCAAAGAATGAAGACTTTGATCCGATGCCAGTCATCAAATTATTCACCCCAGATGCCGCAGCCACTTGGTTACTGAGTGAGATTGACCCGGAAGACCCTGACATTGCTTTCGGGCTATGTGACCTTGGATTGGGGTTTCCTGAGCTGGGGAGAGTCAGTTTGACTGAAATCCGTACTGTCCGTGGTCGGCTCAAGTTGCCGGTAGAGCGTGACTTGGGGTTCAATGCGGACAAAACACTGTCTGCCTATGCGGAAGAAGCGCGGCAACATCGCCAGATTATTGCCTGACCTACTTGGGCGGGCAGTGTTTACTGCCCGCCATACTGACCACAAGGAGACAAGCCATGCCGCAATATATTGTTTACGCGCAGCAAGTGCTGTATGTGGAGCGGGTGATTGATGCACCCGATGAGGAAGCTGCTGCCACTATCGCCGATCAACTGGTACAGACTGGGATGTTGCAGCCGGTCAATTCGGTTGAGTTTGAGAATGGGGTGTTGTGTGAGGTGGTGGAAGCAGATGTGCCTGCTAAGGAACCACCACCCGCATCAACCCTGCTGGATGTGTTTGGGGAACCGCCTTCAGATGCTCCAGTTTTTGATGAAAACAGACTGGATTCGCTGGCAAAAGACTGGCAGCCCGGACAGGCAGGATAATAGGTGATAGCAACCGCAGACCCGCCCGATATGGCGGGTCTGCTTTTTTGGTGAGTTGGTGCAGCATAGCTGCCACAATGTCTGCATCCAACCGGCATAATGGAGCATGGCAACCCGATGGTCAGCGCAGTACAGATAGAAAACAGCCTAAAGGCATTGGGCAACGCCGATAATGCTGCTCATGCCCAACGCTTCTTCAAGACAGGAGCTGGGGAGTATGGCGAAGGCGACCAGTTTTTGGGAATCCGTATCCCGGTATTGCGCCAGCAGGTGAGGCAATACCGGGACTTGCCGCTGGAGGAAGCCCTGTTGCTGCTGCATTCCCCTCTCCATGAGGTGCGCCTGTTTGCCTTGTTGTTACTGGTTGACCAGTTCCAACGGGGTACAGCACAGCAACAAGCTGACATCCATGCGCTGTACCTTGCTAACACGCAGTACATCAATAACTGGGATCTGGTAGATACCTCTGCACCGTACATTATGGGGATCTACCTGCACGGGCGGGACAAGCAGGTGTTGTACACCCTAGCAGCCTCCAGCAGCTTGTGGGAGCGGCGTATTGCCATGATTGCCACTTCTTTCTTGGCTCAATATGTGTTTCAGGGTCTTATCGCAGCAGCAGTGAAAGCAAGGAATGTAGGGCTGCTTGCCCCCGTTTCCTGAGGTTGTGCAAATACTCAAAGAGCGCAAGGTAACACGGCAGCTTTTCTTGTGAGATGCCCCGATGTGGGCGTAACCATGAGCGCAACAGTGACCAAAAACCTTCCATCGTGTTGACGTGAACTTCATGGAAACCGTCACCATCTTCATCACGGGCATATTCGCCTGCACCATGATTGACGGTTTTGTGGGCATAACCCCATGCCTCCAACCGGCTGTAAATGTTGTACTCATCGGTGTACACCAGTGTGCTTGCCGTCACCGTTTCCAAAATCAGCGGCTTGATCGTCACTTGTTTCACATTCGCCAGCATACGGATCATGACTTCCCCCGAACGCTGGATCATGCCGAAGATGGGTGGTTTGTCCTTTTCCAGTGTCCCACGTCCCGGCGCACCTTTCAGGGCGCGGCGGCGGCCTTCACGCCCTGCATCCGCTACAGCTTCGGGATTTCCCTTGTGTCCGGCTTTGACGTAGAGTTCATCAAACTCAACATTCCCAGACAGGCTTACTGGCGTTTTTTTTCTCGACACCACGCCGTAACTGTTCCGTCATCGCCTGAATATCATCCTTGTTCAACCCCAATTCGCGGGCGATTTGTTGGTTGGACAGATTCAACGACATCAGGTACAGGCACAACACCCACACCTTCAGCGGCTGGTGGTGACCTTCAAACACCGTCCCCGTCAGATCATCAAAACGCTTTTGGCAATCCTTACACTGGTAACGTTGGCGTTCCTGCTGGGTGTCATTCTTGCCTCGACGGATTGTTTCCTGTGAACCGCAGTGCGGACAAATCACCCCATTAGGCCAACGCAGGGAACGGACTTGCTCGAAACAGGCGGCATCACTGGTCAGGCTGGAAATACTGATGAGCGAGGTCATGAAGCCTCTCCTTGGTTATCGGAAATGGCTAACTTTACCGCTGTCCGTGACGTTTGCAATGCCAAGAAAGACAAGACCCTGAAACACATATTGAGCCTCTTTCTTTATCCGCCAGCACCAGTTTGGGGATGCGCTGGCTATTGCCAAACTATTGCTGGCTGACCGGGAAGACCTCATCCATAAGGCCGTTGGCTGGATGTTGCGGGAAATCGGCAAGCGTGACCGGGTAGTTGAAACCACCTTCCTGCAAGCCCATTACCGGATTATGCCGCGCACGATGTTGCGCTATGCCATTGAGCATTTTAGCCCGGAAGAACGGCAGCGGTATTTACAAAAGTAGATCGGGCATAGTTGTCGCTAGCGAATAGGTGATGGCGTCAGTTTCATCAATAGGTCAAACAGGGGGGGAGTGAGTATGAATGGTTTGCATGTCGTCAAAAGCCTACCCTTGGCGCTTACCGTTTTACGGGCGGTACTGGGGCCAATAGTGGTGTTGCTGGCACTTTATTATCCGTCCAGACCTGCATTCGGTTTTTGTTTGGTGGCAGCTTTCCTGTCAGATATTGTTGATGGCATTCTGGCTCGCCGTCTGGGTATTGCTACGCCGAATCTGCGGCGACTGGACAGTATGGCGGATTCAGTATTTTACATTGGGGCCGCTTATGCTGCCTGGTATTTGTATCCCGCAGCGATAAACGAACGCTTGTTCCCCCTCTCTATTCTTGTCCTACTGGAACTCAGCCGCTATATGCTGGACATGGTGAAATTCCAGCGCGAGGCGAGTTACCACATGTGGTCATCCAAACTATGGGGAATTTGCCTGTTTGTTGGTTTCAGCGCCTTGCTGATATTTGGTGTCGACAATGGACTGGTTTCGGCGGCCATCTATGCGGGCATCCTCGCCGATATTGAGGGGCTGGCTATCTCCCTGGTGTTACGGGAATGGAAGTATGATGTCCCTACCCTGCTGCACGCGATCAGGTTGCAGGCATTGCATGATCGGGGATAACTGCTTGCAGGTTTCTGGCCTAAAGACCCGAGGTGTTCGCGGGCGGCAATGAGGTCAATTTCTGGCTTGCGTATTCCCGTTCTGCCGGGATGATTTCACCTGAGGGTGAGCCGTCTAGGTTGTATCTCATCGGCTGCTGCATAATATTATTCAAATATTGAATAGTCGAGGTGTGATGCAGCAGCAGTTGCTGTACAACCCGTTTGCTGGCACTGACGTGGTTCTCACTGATGTAGCGGAAAATGGCTTTTTCGATACCTACTGCCAGTGGCAGATGATCACGCCATGCCCCAAAATGCCCATTGAGTTGTTGATCGAGTTCTTGCTCGCGGATGGTGCTGGGAGGAGTGACCACTTTTTTGGGGGCAGCCGGTTTTTTACGGGGGGCTTTTCCCTTGACCGGTTTGTTGCGAGGGGGTGATGGGGTTGCTGATGCTTCACGCCGTATGATCCGTTTACCCGCTACGGTTTTGATGACAGAGGATGGTGTTCCTTCTGGTTTGTCTGTTTTTCTGGTCAGTGACAGGGTTTTACGTGGTTTGTCGGTCATGGCGTAAGGCTGTTGTCCAAGGTTTCCAGAGTGTAAACGGATGCAATACCGATACTTTCCTTACCAATCTAACACGGGATTATAAATTTACAAGGTGGCGGGTTGCCTTACAGGCCGGGCTGCTACAGGTTACGCTATCGCTACATCCCGGTGGGACTCCGCCTTACACATCCCTAACCTCTCCAAAAGTGCCAGCTACGCACGCACTTTTTCCGCACTGACGTTTGGCATGAGGACACCAGACCTGCTGGTAGCAGGACTGGTGGCAGTGGTTTGTCCTAGCAGGGGTCACTTCAGAAAACGGAAAACAAAGCACGTTAAGTTGATACCTGTACGGTTGGGGCATACCCTAACCTGATGTCAGATAGAGAACACAAGATATGTCAGAATAGGGCTTGTTTCAGCATTATCTGACGGTGTACGGGCTACATCTTAGGTTTCAACCTGACAGTCCTTTCCTTAGCGTGCTTCATTTTCCGTTTTCTGAAGTGACCCCTTACACGACAAGACAAAGCGCGAACGCAAAGACAGAGTATCGGTTCTCGATGAAATCGATTTTGAACTGGCACTGATGCACCGCGACGAGATCAACGTGGCGTATATCCTCAACCTGTTGCGCGAGATTGCGAAAATTAAGGGCGAGACGACCGAACCAAGGCACAACGCCGTAAAGCCGTCATCGACCTTGTAGCGGGTTCCGTGCAACTCCGTAGCAAGCGCTAACTGATCGAAGCCTTCATTGACGAGAATCTGCTAACCCTCAAGCCTACCGACGACCTGGATAGCGCGTTTGCTGCGTATTGGGATACCCGCAAGCAACAAGCCTTTGACGCTTTGTGTGCCGAAGAAAACGTTGCACCGGATGCGCTTGAACAGATACTCAAAACTTACGTATTCGCCAACCGCTTGCCGCGTGAAGAGGAAATTGTCGAAGCCTTGACCTTCAAGCCGAAAATCTTGGAGCGCAAGGGCGTGATTGCACGGGTTAAAGACAAAATCACTGCGTTTATTGAAACGTTTGTGGAGCAACTGTCTTGATGTTGGGTGAACTTAAACAAACGTCACTAAAGTCCCATAGGATTTCGGGGATGACTATCTAATTGGCTACTTCAGAAAACGGAACATAAAGCCAGTTAAGGGGTTTCCGAAGCTGGAACCCAGCGATACAGCGTGGGAACAGATACCCCAAGGTTTTTGGCAACATCTTTGGGCGGTGTCCCCCCAGCCAGCAGCTTTTTCGCCGACTCAACCTTGCTGGCGGTCATCTTGCGTTTACGTCCCCCTTTACGCCCAAGCTGGCGTGCTGCCGCCAACCCAGCACGGGTGCGTTCCACCGCCAGCTCACGTTCCATCTGGGAAAGACTGGCCATGACATGGAAAAAGAAACGCCCTGATGGCGTGCCAGTGTCGATGGCATCCGTGAGGCTTTTAAACTGGATACCCTTCTTGTGCAAACCTCCGACCATATCGACCAGTTGCTTGACGCTGCGCCCCAGCCGGTCGAGCTTCCACACCACCAAGGTATCCCCCTCACGTAGCATCTCCAGCATCTTGTCCAGTCCGGGACGTTCTGCCCGGCTGCCGCTGATCTTGTCATCAAAGATTTTCTGGCAACCGGCAGCTTCCAGTGCCGCAATTTGTAGGCCAAGGTTTTGGTCTTGGGTGGAAACGCGGGCATAACCGATCAGCATGGCTCATCCCCTCTGGATGGATAGGTTCTTGAAACTGGTTGATAGCTTCACCTATTGAGAATAGCATTTCAAGAATTGTTTTTGAGAACCCCAATGCCTTGGTTTTACGTACCATGCGGTGGGTCTGGGCGACCTTCTCAAAAACCTTCGTTTCCAAGAACCATGCGCCTATCCACTTCCCCTTTTGAGAGTCCGCCCTATGGCAAGAATGAGAATCTTCAACCGTTTGGAAGAGGAGGCATTTGAATCACCCCCCGTGTTCAACAGCGCGGAACGCAAACGGTTTTTCTCCTTGTCATTGGCACTGGAAGAACCGTTATTGAGCCTGCGGACACCCACTAACAAAGTCTGTTTCTTGGTGGTGGTTGGGTATTTCAGGGCACGGCACAAGTTCTTTGCCCGGCAATTCCGTCAGACGGATATTGCGTATGTCGCAAGCCAGATGGGTGTGAACCCGGCAGTGGTTTCCATTGGTGCTTACGGCAAGGAAACGTATGCCCGCCATCAACGGCTAATCTTGGCACACTTCGGCTACCGCCCCTTCGATGGTACGGCAAAAACCGCCATCACCAACGAAATGGCGGCATTGGTGCGTGTCCAGTCCCGACCCAAACTGGTGCTGTTGGAAGGCATCCAAATGCTTACCCGCGAGAAGGTTGCGCTCCCCAGCTACAACGTACTGGCTGACCTGACGGTCGCCGCCATCGACCGTCACCACGCGCTGCTCCTAAAAACCGTCAACGACCATCTCAACAAAACCCAGCGTGACCAACTCGATGCCCTGCTGGAGAAGGGGCCGGATAATGGCGGTGGGGATGGTTGGCGCTACCACCTCACGTTGCTGAAGAAAGCCAACCAGTCCACCCAGCCGTCAAAAATCAAGGCCAATCTGGCTGACATGGATACCTTGCAGGCACTTTACCTTGACCTTAAGCCGGTAGTGGAACGCTTGGGCTTGGGTTACGGGTATACCCGCCACTATGCCTACACCATCATCAAGGCACGGATTTCCCAAGTCATGCAGCGTTCCGATAATGACTGTTACCTGCACCTGATCGCCTTCATCGCGTACCAGACCTTCAAGCTCAATGACACCCTGACCGACACGCTGCTGGGTGTGGTGCAGGCAGCAACTAATGCGGCATTGAAAGACCAAAAGGAAACCTACTTCAAGGCGCGGGAGCAACACCGCCAATCCCTTGCCACCCTTGTTGAGCAGCTACGCCAGAATGTCCACGGGGCGCTGGATGCCATCCGGCAAATCGTGGCGGACGGGCAATTGGGCGACAACCAGAAGCTTGCCCTGATCAGTGCGGCACTGGATACGGAAGATGCCACACCTGCACAGGTCGACAGGCACATCGACGGGTTCAAGCAAGAGGTGGCGGAACTCCAGCAAGGCCAAGACTACCTCACCCGGCTGGAAGCCCATTCCCTCAAGCTGCAACACCGCGCCGCCGACATCGTGCGGCAGATACAGTTTGCGCCAGACTGCAACAAACCGGCGTTGTGGGAAGCACTGCGGCATTACCAGAAAAGTGACGGCAACCCTGACAAGGGTGCGCCCACTGGCTTCCTGTCCACGGAACAATGCGCCGCACTGACCGGCCCGGACGGCAAGTTCCGCATTTCGCTGTACAAGGCATTGTTGTTTGTCGGGGTCGCCCAAGCCATCAAGTCCGGGGCATTAAACCTCATCCACTCGGAGAAATACCGCTCCCTCGGTGAATACCTGATCCCCAAAGCCGACTGGGTGGCGAACCGCGCCGAATACCTGCACCGCGCCCAGCTCGACCGCTTCGCCGATTGCAGTGCCACCTTGGCAGCACTGGGGCAAGAGCTGGATGGGCGTTACCAGCAAACCAACCAGAACTTCAAATCAGGCAACAACCCGTACCTGACAGTACGTGCCAATGGCAGCATCCATGTCAGCACCCCCAAACTGGGGGAAGTCGAATCCCGCTCATTGGGGGAGTTTTTCCCGGAACGCAAATACATCCCGATGCTTGAGATGCTGGCGACGGTAAGCCATGCCAGCGGGTTCCTTGATGAGTTCGTGCATTGGCAGGTTAAGCACCAGCGCACCCGGCCTGCCAAGAAAACCCTGTTTGCCGGTATCATCGGCTACGGCTGTGACATTGGCCACCACAAGCTGGCACAGATTTCCCAGCAGATCGACGGGGGTGAGCTGGACAACACCGTCAACTGGTATTTCTCGCTCCAAAACGTGCAGGCCGCGAACGACCGCATCCTACAGTTGACTGACCGGCTGGGCTTGCCGGACATCTACCGCAGCAGCCCCGGTGTCCTGCATACCTCCAGCGACGGTCAAAAATTCGGGGTAGCGGTGGATTCCCTGAACGCCAACTACTCGTTCAAGTATTTGGGGAAAGACAAGGGGGTCAGCGTGGCAACCTTCATCGACATGCGCCACCTGATGTGGCATTCCATGGTGATCAGCGCCTCCGAACGTGAGGCCGCCTATGTGATCGACGGGCTGATGCACAATGATGTGGTCAAAAGTGACATCCATTCGACCGACACACACGGGTATTCGGAAGTTATCTTTGCGGTCACGTACCTGCTGGGGCCTGAGTTCGCGCCCCGGATCAAAGGGCTTGGGAAACAGCACCTCTATGCCTTCAAACCCCGCAAGCATTATGAAGACCAAGGCCACGTCCTGCTGCCAGACCACACTATCCGCACCCACCTCATCGAAGCGCAGTGGGATGAAATCCTGCGCTTTGTCGCCACCATCCGCTTGAAAGTGACGACCGCTTCCCAGCTCTTCAAACGCCTGAACTCCTACTCCAACCAGCACCCGTTGTACCAAGCGTTGAAGGAGTTTGGGAAAATCATAAAAAGCCGTTTCATCCTGAAATACTACGACGATTGCCAATACCGGCAAGCCATCGAGAAGCAGCTCAATAAGGGGGAAAGTTCCAACAAATTTTCCAAGGCCGTCTCCTTCGGGAACAACCCGGCATTCACCCAAGGCGAGAAGGAAGACCAAGAGGTTGCTGAGGGTTGCCGCCGCCTGATCAAGAACGCGGCGGTATGCTGGAACTACCTTTACCTGTCACGGGAGCTGGCTACCGGAAAGGATGAAACCCGGAAGGCAGAACTGCTCGACGCCATCCGCCACGGGTCTGCCCTGACGTGGAAGCATTTTAACCTGCATGGGGAATTCGATTTCTCGGATGAACGCATGGTCGATTCGGTGGGTTTGGCAGTCCCCAAAAAACCGGGTGGCTGGCAGGGCTGAAAATGGGAAGTGGGCGCTACACCTTACTGGCTATGGGTTTGCGCAAAATCCTATGGGACTTTGGTGTCGTTTATGCAAGTTCACCCATCCTTGACCTTGTGTTCGGCTTCGCTATGTTGTATCCGTTCCCGCAAGCCACTGACGCGCAACATCTGAATCCATGACACCAAGAACATCAGGATCAAATTCGCCACGGCAATGCTCAGGTCGTGGGAAGTGTCCCAGCGGTTGTTATTGAAGGCGAGCGCCCACCCATTCCCCATCTGCAACAAGAGGGCAGCGAGATAGCTGAGGAAAAAATACGTGGCAATCTTGTTGCCCCGCTGCGTCAACACCGCTCCGACACCTAAGTTCAAAAAAAATACTACGGCGGTAATCCACACAATCAGGACAGTTCCCCCCGGAATGCCTCCAATAACACCGATGAGGGCAAGGGAAAACCACGCCAGTGCCTGATAGAGCCTGTCCAGCCGGGGGAGATGCTGCTTAATGTCCAGCAAAATGCGGCTGAACCACAGCAGTGATGCATCGCCCAGTAATGCGGGGGTGGTAAAGAAATAGGAATGGGTATTGCCCAAAAAGGCGAGGCTGGCAAAGACGGGGTTGGTGCGGTGGATGGTCGCCATCACCATCAGGATATTGAATGCGAAGACAAGGTAGCTGGTTTCGCGCAAGTTGAAAAACATCAGCAGTTGGTACACCGCCAGCATGAACATGGCGACATACAGGCTACCCAGCCGCAGGTGTTCAGCATCGCTGCGTTCCAGCATCGCGCTGGTGGACAAAAATTCGATGGGAAGCTGGAGGATGGCATCACCGTTGGTGGCACGCATATAAACATCGAAGGTTTCACCCTTGGACAAATCCAGCAACCATGCCCTGCGCCGATAATCGTCCAACGGTTTGGCGTAGCGGGCAGTAGTCGTGGCATTCCCCACTTGTGGGCTAGCGGAGGGAAATAGGTACAAGCCAAACTCATCGCCCAGTAGCGCATCCAGCCGCAGATACCACTTTTCGCCAGTCTGGTTGATCACGGAAAAATGTACCCACCACGCGGAACGGGTGCGCCCGAAGTTCAGACGGTCGTTGGTGTTGGGGATAAAACGGGCAGTATTGGTGGGGGAAAGGATTTGTTGCAGTGTTAGGCAGCGGCAGGGGTCTTCCAGATAGGCGCTGGATTTGGCTGCCAATATGCTGCTGCTGTGTGATGTCAGCATCACTGGGGATGCGGTGTCAGCCACCACGGGCAGGGCAAGGCCACCCAACAGGAAACACCACCACCAGACAAATACCCGCAAGCCAGTCACCCCGTATCGTTATGCCTTGGCTAATCTAGCACAAGTTTATGCCACCCAAGATGACAGATTGCCGATTTTTTTAGGGATAGGCGGCATAAAAAGCCCCGCAAACTACGACTTTAGTTGTAGTTAATGGGTCATTCGGGTGATTGCCACCTAGCAATGCGACTGTACAATTGCTAGCCATTTACCAGATACATAAGGAATTGAATTTTGAAAACCTACCCGACACTTCTCGCGTCTTTTTTGTTGGCTGCCGTTACGCTGGGCAATGTTGCTGCTTACGCGGCAAGTGCTGACCCCAACAAGCCCGTGGGTGCGTATTTCTCCCCAGAATCAGCCAAAAGTTCGGCGGATGTTACCAGTAAACTGACCGGGCATTGGCAGTCTGAACAAGATGCCACTTATAAACTGACCATCAAGGGCAAGCAGTTTCTGGAAAGCCATAGTGGCGAAGCCATGCCTGACCAAACCTTTGAATATCAGGCACATTGTAAGTCTTTTGACGCAGCAGTTAAGTCCTGCTTGCTGGTGAAGGGTCAGTCTGATGCCACCTATTACGCCATTGTCAACAACGATGCCGAGCATCTGGAACTCAGTATCATTGGTGGCACGGGTAACACCTTGAAATTTAAACGCATCCCCTCTAGCCCCGTTGCAGCAGTAACAAAAGGCTGCAAAGCAGTGCAGTTTAAAAAAGGAGAGTTAGCAGCCGTGGTTGAGGGAACAACCGCTGAAGGCAAGACTGACTGCTACACTGTTAAAACAGGTGCTAATCAGACAATGACTGCTGAGTTGATTGGTAATAGCGACGATATTAAAAATACGGCGATAACCATTCCCGGCATTGGTGATGTTAGGGATACTTTCCAATTCAAAACAGAGAAAAAAACTTATGAGATCCACATTTCTCAAATAAAGGGTGTGGCTGAAAAGAAACCGTATGGATTGAATATCACCGTCTACTAAAGGTAGTGGGTCGAATCTGTCCAGTAAACTCACACACACGAGGAATACCCCAATGAGAACCCTAAACACCGTTATCGGCGCAACCCTGCTGCTGTTCTCTGTGACTGCGGCAACCGCTGGTGCAATAGAAAACGCAGCGAGCGCTGGCACGGCAGAACCCGCCTTCAAGTGCAACCCGAATGGCAACCAAGCCGAATTGAGCCAATGTGCAGCGGATGATTACGCTGCGTCAGACAAAAAGCTGAATGATACGTGGCAAGCATTGATGTCCATACACAAGCATGAAGAAAAGATACCTGCCCAACTGAAAAAAGCCCAAAAAGCTTGGGTCGCTTTCCGCGATGCCGAAGTCGAAGCACAGTTTGCCTGTGACGGCGGTAACTGCTGGGGCAGCATGGAAGGTATGTTGCGTAGCGGCGTATTGAAGGAATTGACCGATACCCGCACCGCACGCTTGCAGAAATACATTGACGACGGCTTGGGTGTGAAGATGGGCAACTAAATACCTTTTCATGAGTCGCTATTAGCAATATTCGGCGGGCAGTGTTGAGCTGTTCCGCCGCTTTTTTATCTGTCACTAAATGTAAATGCTTGCAATCAGCACCGCAAGGCGGTTGACGACCCGCAGTTGCACCGTTTCCGCTTTGTGACCGGCTCATTTGTCGCTTACAACCCGACTGCTTCAAGCCTTTTGGGTATCCCGGAGCGCGGCTACCCTGCCCCGGTTGGCAGGGTAGCCGGGTTAAGCCGCACCGGGTGCGTGTTTATTTTCCGCCGTGCCGTCGGGGGTCAGGGCTGCCAGCCTGCCTTTCAGTTCCGCTGCGGTTGCCTTGGCCTGTTCTTCAGCCTGCTGGCTTTGTTCCAGCCGTTGTTTCAGCTCCCCTTCCCTGCTGGCGGCATCCTCCAGCCGGGTTTGGAGGATAGCAAGCTGTTGCTGGACTTCCTGTTGCCCTGCCCTTGCCTGATCCCGTGCGGTTCTCAAGCTGTCTTGCTGTTGTTGGGCGGCGGTGAGTTGCCCATTCAGTGCCTGTTGGGTGCTTTCGGCGTTTCTCAGGTCGGCTTTCAGGGTGGTGTTTTCCAGCTCAAGCTGTTGGTGCGTCTGGCTGGCGGCCTCCAGCTTGTCCTGCAAGGTGCTGATGGTGGTTTGGTGTTCCCTCACCTGCCCTTCCAGTATCCGGGTTTGGGTTTCGTTGACGGTTAGCTGTTTTTCCAGTTCGCGATTACGGGCTTTTTCATCTTTGGCCTCCAAAGTGGCTTTCTCGGCCTTGTCGGTCATGGTTGTCAACCGTTCCTGCAAGCGGGAATTATCGGCACTGACCCGTTTGAGTTCTGCCTGAAGTTGTTCCACTGCTTCCTGTAAGCGGGCATTTTCGCTGTCCAGTTGTTCAACGGTGTCCATCGCTTCTGCCACTTCGACCTCAGCGGTTTCCTTGGCCTTGCGGGCGGCTGAAATGCTTTCACGTACACGGGACTCGGCAATTTCCTGTGCCCTGCCATACATGCGTTTGGCCAGCTCATCCAAGCTGCCTTTGGTGGCATCCAGTGCATCGGCAAATTCAGTCGGCAATTCCACCCGGTGGGATACCACCTGCCCCTCTAGGGCATTTTGCTGGCTTTCTTCCCAGATGGTTTTGATTCGAGCCGGATTGCCACCTCCCAGAATGTTGCGGATGGCAAAAGGTGTGACCCGTTTTTTATCTGCCAGCAATTGCATTCCTGCTTCGATGATCTGTTCGTTAGTGTAGGTGGCTTGCTTCATGTGGATCACTCCTGATTTGTCTGCCAAGCATTATATATTAACTTTACTTACATAACAAACAAACTTAACATACTTACTTAATAAAACAGCTACAACCATGAAGCTATGTATACAAGCAGACTCTGGGTACATTCTGAAAAGCGGCGTTATTACCGGGCATCCGTGTATAAGGATTTGCTGGGGCATTGGGTAATGATCAGGGATTGGGGTTCACTGGATACGAAACTGGGTGGCACAAAGACCGAATTGCTGGAGGGTTTCGGGCAAGGGAAGGCGCAATTGGAAGTGGTTGGCAAGCGGCGGGCAAACCACCGTTATAGGCTGGTGGAAGCTGATGGTATCGTGCTGGGTGCTTGTTGATTTGCTTAATTCTTGGTCATTATGAGCTATATTACTGTTTTATTAAGGTAGTTTCCGGTTAAACCGTCGTCTATACACGGTGTTATCCACAGATTCTGTGGATAGATTTGCGCTTGAAGAGTGTGCAAAACCGGCTCCCCTGTTTTTGGAAAGCCTACCTGCAATATCCTGTTCAGCGTCCTTGCTCAGGTGAAGACTCATAGCCCTGCCTTTGTCCGTGCTTGGCTGAGGATTTCACTCATGCTCATGCGGCTAATGCCACTGGCTTCTGCACGGTCAAGCACATTACGCAGTTCGCCAATGGCAAGCTACTTTTGTTCCTGGTCTTTGCGAATCAGGTCACGGATGTATTAGCTAATATTGCGAGCGGTTTTACCTGCAACATCACTATTATCCAAGAGGCTGGACGACGCAAATTATTCCATGCCCGCGTTAAAGCCATGCAAACACCTGACATCAAACATACAACTCCCCCTTGAACACTGTCACGGCTGAACCCGCCAGCAATACTCGCTCACCTCGCCACTCGACCAACACCTCGCCACCTCGCGCCGATGATTGATACGCCTGCATACTGGTTTTGCCCAACCGCTCCGCCCAAAAAGGGGCAAGCGTGCAATGTGCCGAGCCTGTTACCGGGTTTTCGTCGATGCCAGCAGCAGGGGCGAAAAAGCGTGACACGAAATCGTATTCCGTGCCATTCGTCGCAGCCGTCACGATAATACCCCGCGTGACTTGGCAGGCTTTCAGGGCAACAAAATCCACCCGCATCCGTCGCACTTCGGCTTCACTCCCCAGCAGTACCAGATAGTCGGTATTGTTGTAAAATACCGCAGCATCCATCACACCCAATGCAGCCAGTAGCCCGGTGGGCGCTTGTACCGCTATTGAAGGTGTCGCGGGGAAATCCAGCACAATCCGTTTACCGATGAGTTGCGCCGTCAGCACCCCACTGCGGGTATAAAAACGGGCGGTTGCGTCATTTGCTAACCAGCCTTCCTGCCAAAGAATGTGGGCAGTAGCAAGCGTGGCATGTCCACACAAATCGACTTCGACCGTGGGGGTAAACCAGCGCAAGCCGAAACCGTCGGCCTCGCGCCACACGAACACCGTTTCGCTCAGGTTCATTTCTGCACCGACCGCTTGCATCCAATGCGCATCGGCTGCCTTATCCAACAGACACACGGCTGCCGGATTGCCGGAAAACGGCTGACTGGTGAAGACATCGACTTGAAATAACGGCTGACTATTCATAGGGCGTACCATCCTTGTGGGTGAATGACCATTGCCCATCAACCAGCATTGCCTGTAGATCATCATCCGGGTAGCTTGCTTCATCTCCCGGCGTGCGGTCGCCGATTTCGAGATACAGCACCTCGCTATCCGTGTCGTTGCTCAGATTGGCAGCATTACCAGCACCTGCCGGAAAGCCTGCGCACATGCCGGGTTCGAGCTGGGTTGCGCCTTCGTTGGTGTGCATGGTCGGGCAGCCTTGCAGGATATAAACAAACTCATCCTGTTTCGTGTGCGCATGGCGCAAGGCAGAAATCGCACCGGGAGCCAGCCGGGTCAGGTTGACACCAAAATTATTCAGCCCGAAAAAGTCGCCAAGTTGGCGTTTTTCCCGTCCAGCCATACGTGAGGCGAAGGGCTCCGGGTAAATGGATGGCTTGATGCGCAGCAGGATGTCAGTGGCGTTGATAGCACTGTTTTTCATATTCCCTCCAGACTGTTAATTTGCAAAAATGCCCGCCAGACCTCATCCGGCTCCCATTCCGGCAGCATCACGGCTTGCGCCTGCTCTTCCGGCATTCCCAATACCAGCCGGTAATACTGGTACAAAAATGCAGAAGCACGGTAATTCAGCGCACAATGCACCCACACCTTGCTCCCCTCCAGCATTTGCATCAGGGCGCAGAAACGTTGCAGGTGTGCCAGCGTCGGCTCCTCCCATGACACGGGAATGTGGTAATAATCCAGCTCCAAACTGATGACGCGAAAACCTTCATCCTCCAGCACATTTGGCGAATACGGCATCGCCAGATTGATGACAGCCTCATACCCATCTTCGGCAATTGACTGGATTTCCTCCACCAACGGCTGACCAGAACTGGCAAGCCGTTCGTTGATGTAGTGGTAGTTCAGGATGGTACTCATGTCAGCCTCCGGTTTCGTGCTGGATCAGGATGGAAAATGCCTGCGCCAGTTGTTGATAGCGCATTCCGGGGCATTGCGCAATTTTCCTACCGTCGATTTCGCGCACAGGAATCAGTTTCGCGCCTGTGCCGGTGAGGAAACATTCATCGGCATTGTAGAGATCGTAAGGCGTGAGAATGGCTTCCCGCGCCGGGATACCGTTCGCCACCGCCAGTTCCAGCACGGTTTGGCGAGTGATGCCTGCCAATGCGCCTTCGGTGGCGGGCGGGGTCAGCAACACACCATCGCTGACGATGAACAGATTGTCTGCCGTACCTTCTGCCACGCAGCCCCTGTCATTGAGCAGAATGGCTTCTTCTACCCCGGCGTAGTTGGCTTCCATTCGCGCCAGAATCGCGTTGAGGTAGTTGAGGCTTTTGATACGCGAATCCAGACGATCCGGTGTCAAACGGCGCGTCGAAGCGATGATTGCCCGTACTCCTTGCGCCCGTTGCGCATCACTCACCATGTGCAACTGGTCGGCAATGATGATGACACTCGGCTGTTTGCAAGTGATGGGATTGATACCCAGAACCCCAATCCCGCGTGTGACAATAATCCGCAAATAGCCGTCGGTCAGGGGCGAAGCGGCAATGAGTTCCGCCACCGCTTGTACCAATTCATCGGCTGACAGTGGAATTGCCAGTTGTAACGCCTGCGCTGAACGCTGCAAACGTTTCAGGTGCAACGGCAAGCGGAATGCCTTGCCATTGTAGAAACGCACGCCTTCAAATACTCCATCACCATACAGAAAGCCGTGGTCGAACACGGAAACTTTTGCCTCCGAAGCGGACAGGATACTGCCGTCGATCCAGCAGCGGGCTTGGTCAAACATACGATTCCCCGAATCCTTGTTATTGCGGATGATCAGCTTACGGCTTGCCAAGATAGCAATACAGATTCAGATTATGTTTATTTAAGCGGTACAGTTTGTGAAGTGATCATCCAGTTCGCGGATGCTGGCGCGGAAAATGACGATGTACACCCTGAACTCTATTATGCCTCTGCCTTGGTTGTGACAAACCACTCAACAGTTGCTGACAGCACGACGACTTCCTTGGAATCAACTACTTCCATGAAGATCCCTGCGGACAATCGCCCACGGGATGCCAGTTCGGTTTTCCACCGCTGAACGTCTTCTGCTTGCGTCAGGCTGCGGGCAAATACCTGACCGGAGGCTGGTTTGCGGAATCTGGCTTCCAGCTTGCGTACCACCGGAATGAAACCTGCCCCGTCACCAAACTGCTGCATGAGAAACGCGCCAGAACCTGCCTCTGCCAATGCCAGTAACGCGCTACCATGCACCGTGCCGAGATGGTTGGTGTATTGCGTGCCTGCTGGCAGACTGAGCAAAAAGCCGCTTTCCGGGGCTGCCGCTTGCAAGCCGATGAGATGGTTGAAGGGGATTTGGGTGATGTCCATCGTTTTCCTCTTTCAGTTAGTCAGTTCTGGCGACAGTAAGACCGACAAATCATCTGGTACTTCCACCGACTTCATCCCCTGCCGCTAACGACAGGATCATAACCCAGCATTCGCTCAGCAATCAGCCTGAAATCCGCTTCGGTAATTTCCAGATGCCCGAAACGAAAGGCATATCCCCAATGTTTTTTGTCGCGGATGAAGGATAACTGCTCCAACAAAGGGCGGATGGCGGCAGCCTGTGCAGGCAGGAAACGGATGTCCCGGCGGAATGGCACAAATCCGGGGAACATTTCAAATGGATATACTGCGTCCCCGGCCACTTCGCCAATCGCTGTAAATGCCTGACAGAGAAGTGTATCCTCAAACCGTTCTTTGGGTGAGTAGTAAATGATCCAGTCACCGCTTGCCATTCGTTTCAATGGCTGAGCTTTACCGTGGCAAAGCTGGCAGAAACCACCGTCCACACCACGGCTCACATGATCTTTTGAAGCAACACCAATCCAGTAACGCATATTAATCAAACTCCAGTTCAAAATCGCCCACTGTACAGAATGGCTACTGACAACGCTGTGGCAGCATGACTCAGGCATGGATTTTTCTCGCACAAAAAACAGTAGGGCAGCTATAGCACAGCAGGTCACGCTGCTTGTAATCCAGTCTTTTGCAAAGCCTTTGCCAGCCATTCACTGGCTTCGCTCAAGGTACGATTGCGCAACACTACGCTAATGGTGGGCAATTCAGGAACACTTGGCGGTGGAGCAAGGATTGCCAATCCGGCAGAAACAGCGCAATCGGCACGCACCGTTACTGCCAGTCCTGCCCGTACCGCCGCCATCAATGCCGCCAAGCTGTTGGTGCTATAAACAATCTGCCAGGGTATGCCTGCCTGATCTAGAGCGTGGGTGGCGGCTTGCCGAAACTCGCAAGCCCCCTGATACCCCGCCAGCCGCAGGGGGTGCAGACCAGACCATTCACTCCCCGCCTTGCCGATCCAGACCATCGCGGCAGTTCCAATCACCTTGCCCGCCAGCGGTTCACGCTCTAGGGTCAGAATGAGATCGTAATCGCCACTGTCATAGTGCTGGATCAACTCATTACCATATCCTGTTTCCACCACCAGATTGACGTGCGGGTAAGCGCGGGAGAATTGCGCCAATAATTCCGGGAGTACACCTTCGCTTAAGCTATGGCTAACACCCAGACGGATTTCGGCGGCAAGGCTGTTTTTTGCTAGTGCAAACAAGGCTTCATCCTGTAATGCCAGCCAACGTTTGGCATAGCCGAGGAACTGTTCCCCGGCAGGTGTCAGTAACCGTCGCCTTCCCGAAGTGGCGAACAGGTTGGCATCAAGCTCTGTTTCCAGCTTGCGGATTTGCTGGCTAACGGTGGATTGTGTTTTATACAAGTGCTGCGCTGCACGGATAAAACCACCGGACTCGACTACGGTAACAAAGGTGGCTCAATATGTGTTTCAGGGTCTTGTCTTTCTTGGCATTGCAAACGTCACGGACAGCGGTAAAGTTAGCCATTTCCGATAACCAAGGAGAGGCTTCATGACCTCGCTCATCAGTATTTCCAGCCTGACCAGTGATGCCGCCTGTTTCGAGCAAGTCCGTTCCCTGCGTTGGCCTAATGGGGTGATTTGTCCGCACTGCGGTTCACAGGAAACAATCCGTCGAGGCAAGAATGACACCCAGCAGGAACGCCAACGTTACCAGTGTAAGGATTGCCAAAAGCGTTTTGATGATCTGACGGGGACGGTGTTTGAAGGTCACCACCAGCCGCTGAAGGTGTGGGTGTTGTGCCTGTACCTGATGTCGTTGAATCTGTCCAACCAACAAATCGCCCGCGAATTGGGGTTGAACAAGGATGATATTCAGGCGATGACGGAACAGTTACGGCGTGGTGTCGAGAAAAAAAACGCCAGTAAGCCTGTCTGGGAATGTTGAGTTTGATGAACTCTACGTCAAAGCCGGACACAAGGGAAATCCCGAAGCTGTAGCGGATGCAGGGCGTGAAGGCCGCCGCCGCGCCCTGAAAGGTGCGCCGGGACGTGGGACACTGGAAAAGGACAAACCACCCATCTTCGGCATGATCCAGCGTTCGGGGGAAGTCATGATCCGTATGCTGGCGAATGTGAAACAAGTGACGATCAAGCCGCTGATTTTGGAAACGGTGACGGCAAGCACACTGGTGTACACCGATGAGTACAACATTTACAGCCGGTTGGAGGCATGGGGTTATGCCCACAAAACCGTCAATCATGGTGCAGGCGAATATGCCCGTGATGAAGATGGTGACGGTTTCCATGAAGTTCACGTCAACACGATGGAAGGTTTTTGGTCACTGTTGCGCTCATGGTTACGCCCACATCGGGGCATCTCACAAGAAAAGCTGCCGTGTTACCTTGCGCTCTTTGAGTATTTGCACAACCTCAGGAAACGGGGGCAAGCAGCCCTACATTCCTTGCTTTCACTGCTGCTGCGATAAGACCCTGAAACACATATTGAGCCACTCCCGTAATGACTGGAAGTTAAACAGTAACGTGGTGCGTGCCAACTCCACGTTCTCCCCCATGAACAGGCTAAGCAATTCAGCATCAGACAAGGCTTGTGATCCCCTGCCCAGTAATTTGTAAGCCGGTGTATCAAAAACCGGGATTTGTGGTCGTCCTTCCATTGCTGCTTTCATGTCTTCCGTCCTCCTTAAAAAAATCAGGTCACTGCCGCCTGGCGGCTATGCCTTCGGCGAGAACGGGGGTAGCGGCATCCATGATGGACGGAGGGGAGGGGGATCACCCGGTCTGCACAAGCGCAGCGCGGAAGATTGGGGATACCTCTCCGTCCACGCAGCCTGTCATGGAAGCAGCGGGGGGCAGTGCCCCAAAAGCACCAACCCGCAGCCAGTCCAGGCACGGGTCTGGCTACCCGCAAGCCAAGCAGAGCGCGGAAAAACCTGCGTGAGGAACGAACGGTGGTTTTGAAAGGCATCAGGGATGAGGAGGGCAAAAGTCCCGTAGGGATGCAGCGAAGCGGAACCCGTAACAGCCCATCCCGCAGGGGATGCACGTAGCTTCCTACAGATACGGAATGTTTGCTTATTGGCTAATTGCGGCTATTATTGGCTAACGCTTTTCACTTTTTTGGCTATTCATGAAAACCCACTCCCTGCACATCACCCCGGAAATGCTCAAGCTGATTGCCGAGATCGACGAGTTCCGGGGCGGCTGGAAAGCCATCCACGGCATGACCCCGGAACGCCTAGAAGCCCTGCGCCGGGTGGCAACCGTGGAAAGCATTGGCTCATCCACCCGGATCGAAGGGGCAAAGCTGAGCGATGCTGAGGTGGAAAAGCTGCTGGGGAATATCGGCAAGCAATCGCTCCAGACCCGTGATGAACAGGAGGTGGCAGGCTACGCACAAGCGATGGAAACCGTTTTCCAAAGCCATGACGACATTCCCCTGACCGAGAACTACCTGAAACAATTCCACGCCATGTTGCTACGCCATAGCGACAAGGACACACGCCACCGGGGGCAATACAAGACCCTGAACAACCATGTGGAAGCCTTCGACGCATCGGGCAACAGCCTTGGGGTGATTTTCAGGACAGCCACTCCGTTTGACACCCCACGGGAAATGCAGGCACTGGTGGACTGGACACGCACCACACTGGAAGACCGCAGCCAACACCCGCTGCTGACCATTGGCATGTTCAACGTGGTGTTCCTCGCCATCCACCCATTCCAAGACGGCAATGGTAGACTGTCGCGGGTGCTGGCAACCCTGTTGCTGCAGAAAGCCGGGTATAGCTATGTGCCTTACACCTCGCTGGAAAGCATCATCGAGCGCAACAAAGACAGCTATTACCTCGCCCTGCGCCGCACCCAAGGTACACTCGACAAGGAAGCCCCCGACTGGTTGCCATGGCTATCATTCTTCCTGCGTTCCCTGAAAGCCCAGAAAGACCATCTGGCGGCGAAGATGGCGGATAACCGGGGCTGGGAAAGCCTGCCTGCCGATAGCGTCAAAATCCTGGAATACCTCAAGGACAACGGGCGCATCACCATGAAACAGGCAGAAGAACTGACCCATACCCCACGCGCCACCCTGAAACTGCGTATTACCCAACTGCTGGAAGACGGGCATATCCAGCGGCATGGGCAAGGACGCGGAACCTGGTACACCCGGAAAAGTGAAGCATGATTTGTCACGCCAGTGGTGCAACTAGGGAATCACTGGCGAATAACTGGCTGATATTAGCCATTTCCAGCCAAAGTGGCCGATAACTACGAAACAGTCCTTCAGCACATCCTAGGTTATAAGTGGCCCAACGCAATAACCTGAAAATCGTCCTTCCTGAACACATCGACAACAACGAAATTGCTGTAACTTTCCGTTCATAAACAACTGTTATCAGTTCATCGGGTTTGCACTCACATCATTCAAAAAATAAGGTTAATCTCCTGCCGTCCATCTGTTTTCCCGGATAAAGGGCAGACGGTCGCAGGGCATCCATCCCTCATAGGAATCGCCCACACCACACAAACCTTGATTAACCTGCACAAGGAGACTAAAGCAGTGCCGCACTATGCCCGTCATTTGTCCCGCCTAAAATCCCCCCTGTTATTTGCCTTGTTGATGCTGGCGGGTGCTGATGCATCCGCAGCCGGTGGCGGTGGCGGCGGTTTGCCGTGGGAAACCCCGCTCCAGAACCTGCTGGCTTCCCTGACTGGGCCTGTAGCACAGGTACTCGGTACGATAGCCATTGTGTTCGTCGGCCTTGGTTTGGCCTTCTCCGAAGGTGGTGGCATCATGCGTAAAGCCCTCTGGGTCGTATTCGGCCTGTCCATTGCGTTTGCCGCAACCACCTGGGGTTTGACCTTCCTCGGCTTTGGCGGTGGTGCAAGCGTATGAGCCAACGGCAGGCCAACCACCCCGAAGGCTATGAAGCCCCTGTCCACCTGTCACTGGTGGAGCCGGTCTTGGTGGCTGGCCTGCCTCGCACGGTAGGGTTCATTTACTGGACAATCGTGGCTGCCCTGACCATTGGGATGCACCAGTTATGGATCCTTCCGGTAGCCATGCTGGGACATTGGGGGCTTGCTCGCCTGACCCGGTTTGACCCGCATTTCATGGCAGTTGTCCGTGCTGGCCTGCGCCACACCAAGGACAAGCTGCCATGACCTTCCTGCACAGTGATTATTTGCTGGTTGCCATCCTGCTGACCTTCTTCCTGCTGTTGGGGTTTGGCCTATTCACCGTTGCCCGCCAAGGCATGAGTGAACGCAAACTTGAGCGACGTGAGGCACTATCCGACCACCTGCAATGGGGTGCGCTGGTAGCCCCCGGCATTATCCTCAACAAGAACCGCACCCTGTTGCGCACCATTGCCTTCCGTGGCCCGGATTTGGCAGCCTCCTCCGATGAGGAAATGATGGTGGTGACCGCCAAGGTCAACAATGCCCTCAAGCGCCTCGGCACTGGCTGGACATACTTCATTGAAGCCCAACGCTTCCAGCAGGACGTTTACCCGCAATCACGCTGGCCGGTGGCGGTTGCCTGGCTGGTTGACCGCGAACGTCAGGGCAACTTTGAGGAAAAGGCAGAACATTTCGAGTCATCCTACTACCTGAGTTTCGTGTGGGAACGTCCCCAACCGCTGGAAAAGAAGCTGGTAGACCTGTTCTACGAAAACCCCAAGAACGCCAAACTGGAAGATGGGTTTGCGCGGGATCTGGATTATTTCATCCGTGCCACCACCGAAATCACCACCATCCTCGACACGGTGTTCCCCAGTGTCGGGGTACTGGATGACGGGCAACTGCTGTCTTACCTGCATTCCACCCTTTCAGCCCAGGCCCATCCGGTAGCCGCCCCTGACCTGCCCATGTACCTGGATGCCTATATCCCTGACCAGCCGTTCATGGCGGGGGAAGTGGCGATGGTTGGCGATTACTACATGCCCACCCTGTCAGTGACGGGCTTCCCGCACACCACCACACCCGGCGTCCTCGACAAGCTCAATTACCTGAATATCGAATACCGCTGGGTCAACCGCTTTATCTGCCTCGACAAGGGCGAGGCGATGTCCACCATCCTGCGCCAGCGCCGCTACTGGACAGGCAAGGTAAAAAACATCTGGATCATGCTCAAGGAAACCGCTGCGGGTGAACCCAGCCGCCTGTTGAACACCGATGCCCAGAACAAGGCTGATGATGCCGATGCCGCATCCCAGGAACTGGGGATGGATCTGGTGGCCTACGGGCAATACACCACCACCGTGACGGTGTGGGACAAGAACCTGCCACAAGCCATGAACAAGCTGCATGAGGTGAAGAAAATCCTCAATGCCAGCGGCTTTGTGGTCAAGGATGAACGCATGTATGCGTTTGAGGCATGGAAAGGCAGCCTGCCGGGTGAAATCCGTGCCAATGTGCGCCGCCCGCTGGTCAACACCATCAACCTTGCCCACATGATGCCGGTGTCCTCGATCTGGGCTGGGGATGTGTCCAACCCACACCTGCTGGCGGCCTGCGGTGAAGGCAACCCGCACATGGTGTGCAGCACCACTGGCTCGACCCCGTTCCGCTTGAACCTCAATGTTGGCGATGTGGGGCATACCATCATCATCGGCCCGACCGGCTCCGGTAAGTCCACCTTGCTGGCGATGCTGGAACTGCAATGGCTGAAGTATCCGAATGCCCAAGTGATCATTTTCGATAAAGACCGTTCGGCACGCGCCGCCACCATGGCAGCCGGTGGACGCTATTATGAACCAGGCAATGAGGACGCTGCCGTGGCCTTCCAGCCGCTGGCACAGATTGACCGGGACGGGGAACGCAACTGGGCATTGCGTTATGTGTGCGACATGCTGGAACTCCAGAACCTGCGCCTGACCCCAGCCATTACCCAAGAAGTGGAAGGCGCGTTACGTTCACTGGCAGATGCACCACCCCAACAACGTACCCTGACTGGCTTGCACGCACTCTGTCAGAATGCCGATATTCGCGATGCCCTGCACTTGTACACCTTGGCAGGAGCCTACGGGCAGCTCTTTGATGCTGACCAGGACGAACTCAAAAGCAGCTTCTGGCTGATGTTTGAGATGGCCCATGTGATGGAGATGGGGGAACAAGTTGTCATCCCCACCTTGTCGTACCTGTTCCACCGTATCGAAAAACGCTTTGACGGCCGCCCAACCCTGCTGGTGCTGGATGAGTGCTGGCTGTTCCTGCGCCACGGTATTTTTGCCAGCCGCCTGCAAAGCTGGTTAAAAACCCTGCGCAAACGCAATGTGTATGTGGTGTTTGCCACCCAGGAACCGGCGGATGCAGCCGAATCCAGCATCAGCCCCACCATTATCAGCGCCTGCCCGACCCGGATTTTCCTGCCTGACGCGGAAGCCACCGTGCCAGAGGTGGCGAAGTACTACAAAACCTTCGGCCTGACCGATGCCGAACTGCACATTATTGCCAATGCCCAACAGAAACGGGATTACTACTACCGCAGCATCAAGGGCAGGCGCTTGTTTACCCTCGATATGGGGCCGGTTGCCCTGGCATTTGCCGGGTTCTCCAACCCCAAACAGCAAGTGTTCCTCGATACCATCGAAAAGAAGTTGCCCGCCAGCCGCTGGGCTGCCGCCATCCTTAAGTACAACCATCTGGACTGGGCAGTGGAGCTGCTCGAACCACCACGGAGGAAAGCTGCATGAACAGGACGTTCAACCTGAAGGCGCTGATGCTGGCAGTAGTGCTGCTGGTATTGGTCAACACCCAAGGCAGGGCAGCCATGCCGGTGATTGATTACAGCAACCTGACCCAAAGCCTGTTGCAAGTGACCCATGCCGTCACCCAGATCCAGAATCAGATCCAGCAGATCAACCAGATGGCACAGACCCTGCAAACCATCGGTGGCAGCCAGTACGCCAGTGTGGCAGGCGGCCTCAACGGGCAATTGCAGGAGATGCAGAATACGCTGGGGACGCTGACGCAGGTTTCCCAATCGGTCGGGAATATCCAGAATGAGTTCAATGGGTTGTTCCCGGATCAAGCCAGTTGGGATAACTACGACTTCAGCAACTTTGGCAGCAAGCTGGATGAGTGGAGTACCGAAATCGACAACGCCACCCTTGAGGCCATGACCGCGCAGGGTATCGTGCAACGGGCCGCCCTCAACGTCACCAACGTCAATGCCCTACTGGCCGAAAGCCAGACGGCTGACGGGGAAGTTCGCCAGCTCCAGCTTATGAACCAGAGCATGGGGGTACTGGCACAACAGATGAATGACTCACTGCAATTGCTGGCAGCCAATGGGCGCTTGCAGGCGACCCAAGCCGCCCAGCAGGAGAAATCCCGTGAAGCGGCTCGCGCCCGCAAGACCAAAATGCTGCAAAACCTCGGCAAGGCAGAGTATGACACTGCCCCGCTGACCCACTTGCCGTAACCGGGGTGCTGCATGGATACCGCGATCCTGACCAACTCGCTTAACCATTTCCTTACCGTATTCAGTGCAGCCTATGGGCTGATCTGGGCAAACGGGGGGCAAGCTTTGCTGTGGGTACTGGCAGGTATTGAGCTAGTGCTGGTAGCCCTGTGGTGGGCATTGGGTGGCAATGCCCAAACCATGGATGTCATCAAGAAACTGTTGTTCATGATGTTCTGGTTATGGTTGGTAACGAACTTCGCCGCACTAGCTCCGGTGTTCGTTTACTCAATGGTGGATGCCGGGATTAGCGGGGCAGGGGGTGCGGCTGGCGGTCATGCCATCATCCTTGACCCCAGCCGGATATTCACTGCCGGGGTCAATGCCATCACCCCCATCATGACCATGATTGACAGTATGGATGACTGGGATCAGGTCGGGCAGGTGATCATCCTGTGGATCTCGGCTTTCATCATCCTGATTGCCTTTGCCGTGGTTGCCATCCAGGTCTTCCTGACCGTACTGGAGTTCTACCTGTTCATGGGGCTGTCAGCCATCCTGCTACCGTTTGGCATCAACAAGCACACCAAGTTCATCGCTGAGAAAACCCTTGGCGGGGTGGTGAACTACGGGGTGCGCCTGATGGTACTGGCTTTCATCCTCTCCGTAACAGAACCGACCTTGACGGGTTCGCTGACCTTCACCGTGGTGGACGGGAATGTGGAGTGGAATGAAATCTTCTCGGTGATGGTGATTGCCTGGGCCATCGCCCTGCTGGCCTGGAATGCCCCCGGCGTGGCTGCCGGGCTGGTATCGGGATCACCCTCCCTGTCAGCAGGCACTGCCACCCAAAATACGCTGGCTGGCACGACGGCGGGAAGTGCTGCCATCGGCACAGCACTGGGCGCTACCCGTGCGGCGGCTGGAGCGACTACCCGCCTTGCCGGGAATGCCACCGCAGGCTACCAGCGTGGCAGCGCCTTTACCCACGGTAGTACCGGGCAAAAAGTACTGGGTGGTGTGGCAGGAGCCAGGGAGAGTTTGGTCAGAAGTAGCATCCAACGCATGACTCAAGGAACACGGGGTGCTTGGCAACAGGGCAAAGCGGAAAGTTACAGCGCCATGACGGGCGCACCGCTGGCGGCGGGTAACTCCACCCGTCCGGGCTGGGCGGGTAAATTGCTGAGCGCAGGACACCGTGTCCCGCATGAGGCGCACCCCAGCGGCGGGATGCAAGCCAGCCTGTAGGGCTGGCAGGAAAAGAAGGTATTTAAAGCCAGGATGATGGGACACACTTTGAAACAGGGAACACCATGACTACACACAACTTGCAGCATGACCTTGAGCGGGAGAAGCAGGAAACCGACCGCTACCTGAAAGCCCGGATGGAATGGGATGACCGCTATGGCAGTGCGCGGATGCAGGCACTGAACTGGCGCTACCTGTCGTTTTTCCTGCTGGGTTTGCTAATGCTATCCATGCTGGGGATGGTATATCTCGGCACCTTGCCCAAGAAAGCCATCCATGTGATCGAGGTGGACAAGCTGGGACACGCTACCTACGAAGGGGAAGCTGGAACCTCTGGGGTGCAATACAAGGTCAACGAAGCCTCACGCAAATACCATCTGACCCGCTTCATTGAAGCGGTGCGTTCCCTTCCGGCTGACCCCATCGTGGTCAAGCACCAGTGGGAAGATGCCTATGCGCTGGTGACACCGGCTGCCGCCAACATGCTGAGTGATTACGCCCGCAAGTACGTGCCGACCGACCGTATGAAAGAAGAACGCATCACCCTGAACAACCTGACCCTGATCCCGATTTCTGACAACACTTGGAGTGCGGAATGGGAGGAAACCTATTGGAATACCCGTGGCGGCAATAATGGCACACACAAATGGAAGGGTATATTCAACCTGACCTTTCAGGAGCCGACAACCGATACGCAACTCAAGGTGAACCCCATCGGGATGTACATTGATTCGTTTAGCTGGACACAGGCGGAGTAGGTTGCCTCATCGCCAGTCACCCCTTTGATTTTCCAGTTTGGAAGCAGACACTTTATGGATACAACAAAGCTGACCCTGATCGTTACCGCCTCCGCCCTGATGCACGGATGTGCCATGCTGGATACCCAGCCGTCATCCAGCAACAGGGAGTTTTCCCGTTCGGGGAGTTTCCGCTATGGCAACGGCCTGCCTTTGCCGGAAATGCAGGCGGCAATGGCAGCAGCAGCCGAACCGGAGCAAACCACGTATACCCACGAGCCTGCTACCACCGGCTGGACACCAGAACCACCACCGGAACCCGTCACCAAACCCAAGGCAAAGCGCAAGGCCAAACACACCAGCGGCCCCCTGCAAGCCATTGAGTATGCTAACCAAAGTGCGCGTCAATCCCCAGATGAGGCCAGCTATACCAATGCCATCATGAACTATGGCTACACCAGCGGGGCTTTGTACCAGATCCATACTGCCCCCTTGCGCCTGACCGACATCCAGCTTGAACCGGGGGAGGCGATCATTGGCAAACCAGCGGCTGGCGACACCGTGCGCTGGGTGCTGGGGGTCAACCAGTCGGTGGAGGATGGCCTGCCACAGCAGCATGTGCTGATCAAGCCAGTAGCATCGGGTCTTGCCACCACGCTGGTCATTAACACCAACCGCCGTACTTACATGCTGGAACTGACCAGCCACAAAGAAACCTATATGGCAGCGGTCAGTTGGCATTACCCACAACGGGTTCAGCGGGCATCATTGGACAGGCTCAGGGCGCAAACCTTACGGCAACCAACTCCCTCCAGCGTTGACCTCGACAACCTCAACTTTGCCTATCGGGTGGAATCACGCCAAGGCAGCCCCCGTTGGACGCCCACACGGGTATTTGATGACGGGCGGCGTGTCTTTATCCGCTTCCCGGTCGGATTTCAGCAAGGTGAAGCCCCAGCACTGTTTGTGACGGCGCGGAATGGGCAGGCACAAATGGTCAACTACCGAGTCAGGAATGGGCATTACATTGTCGACCGGCTGTTCGCTACCGCAGAATTGCGGGTAGGTAGTGATGCCGCCGATGTGGTCAGGATTTCCAGGGTAGGGTAGGAACAGAGTATGACAAATACGCAATACCACGGCGGACAAGCCTCCGATGGCAAACTCAACCCTGATGACCCACGCCTATCGTTGGAAAGGTCACGCGCACGCCAGTTGAAAAAAGGCCCCATCATCCTATTGGTGGCAGGTGTTGGCTTGCTGTTGGTTGCTACGATTTATTTCGCCTTGAAGCCCAAAACGGTGAGTACTGCTGATAATCAGCAAACACGCATTGACTCAAACGCCATCAAGCAATTTATGCCGGATGCGTTACGCGGGGCCGCCAATGATTACGGACAATTGGACTACCCGGAACCGCCCAAACCCGACATACCCGTGCTGGGAAAACCTTTGCCGGGGGATGCTGGCGGCCTGATGCTGCAAAAACCAGTCACACCGGCTTTTACTCCAGCACCTGCACCCAAACAGCCTTCACCGGAAGAACTGGAACGGCTACGGCGTGAACAACTGGCAAGGGAAGCACACAACAAGGCACTCACGGCCAACCTGTTTTTTGAGGGCAGCCAGACAAGCGGGCAAAGTGCCGCACTGCCAGCCAGCGGCGGTGCGGCGGGCAATCATGGCTTACCTGATCTTGGGGTAGCGGATGGGCAAGCAGATACAGCCTACGCCATGCAAAGGGATGGGGTAGCCCCACCACAAACCGCATTCGGGCAGGACAAAGCCTACCTGCAAGGTACGTTACAAGCACCGCGTAGCCCATATGAGGTCAAGGCCGGGACACTGATCCCGGCAGTCCTGATCACCGGCATTAACTCACAATTGCCGGGGATGATCATCGCCCAGGTCAGTGAACAGGTGTTTGATACGGTCAGCGGACGTTACCTGCTGATCCCACAAGGGACACGCATTCTCGGCCAATACGAAAACAGCATCAATTACGGGCAGGAACGGGTAAGGGTGGTGTGGAACCGGATGATTTTCCCGGATGGCTCCTCCATCGCCCTAGAAGGGATGCCCGGTGTGGATACCAGTGGGCAATCCGGTTTCACTGACCAAACAGACAACCACTGGGGCAAGCTGGCGGGTGGCGTGCTGCTGTCATCACTGCTCGCAGGCACGGCCCAGTCACAGTATGACAATGGGGATTTTGAAGGGCGTTTCTACAGCAATGTCGGCTCCGAGATCAACCGCACCGGGCAACGCATCACCCGCAAAAACCTCGACATCCAACCAACCCTCGAAATTCGTCAAGGTTTCCCCGTCAATATTCTGGTGCATAAGGACATGGTGCTGAAGCCCTACACCCAGACAGCAGACCCGGCACTGGATGCCGTTTACTCATTTACCCAATGACAAGGAGACACGCATGGTCAGCATGAAATTCACCCCAACCCCGGAAAAGAAAAAGCTGCGGGTAGACATCAACGAAAACGTTTTTCAGGAGCTGGAGCTTTACCTGACCTGCGCCAAGGAAACTTATCCCTGGCTACAACTGGACATGGTGGTAGAACAACTGCTGGATGATGCCCTGAAAAAAGACCGGGATTTCCGTAGCTGGCTGAAGAAACACCGCAAACACCAGCCCCAAGACGGGCAGGGCGATAGCCACCCCGGTACACCTGACAATGGCAACCAGCTAACACCCGCAGAGGCAGGAAACCAGCCGGTGATGCTGGCAGAAGCAAGGCACGAACATGGTCAGGAAGGGCATCACTGGCAAACAGGACACCACGGCTAAATGCGGGTACAGCGATTGATCCGGCAAATTGGTCTGCTATGGCTGGTACTGGCCTGCTGCCTGTCCGTGCAGGCCGAACAGCATCTGGACGGTATCGTGCAGGCAGCAGCACAACAGACGGGTGTGCCCGTATCCGTCATCCGTGCCGTCATCCAGCAAGAATCCGCCCGTAACCCCGGTGCTGTCTCACCCAAAGGTGCACAAGGGCTGATGCAGCTTATGCCCGGCACGGCAGCCCGTTTCGGGGTATACAATGCTTTTGACCCGGCAGAAAACATCTGGGGTGGGACAACTTATCTGGCATGGCTGTACAACCGCTACCAGAGCTGGCCATTGGCTCTGGCTGGTTACAATGCCGGGGAAGGGGCAGTGGACAAATATGCCGGGATCCCGCCTTACCGGGAAACGCAGGATTACGTCAGGAAAATCATGGAACAATTGGGGGGAACAGCCGGGACGGCGGGCATATCCGGGGCTACTGGTGTGGCAGGTGAACCGGCAATAGGATCACCCAACCATGCGGCACTCTATTATCAGCCTGAATCGGCACAACCCACTCGGGCAGTCGTTACTGAGCCATTCCCTAGACAAGAACGTCAGCAGCAGGCCAGTATGCAGGACTTACAGGCGGCGGCTTATGCTGCGCCAGTGTTTTTCGGGGATGGGAGAATTTGACATCTTGATCCGCCCGCTGCATCAAGGGGCAGGTGGAAGCACTGGAATAGGTAATGCGGTGCTGCGTTTCTACCTCAAATCGGCGTGACTCATAATGGGCTGCTATTGCGCTGGATAATCGCCGCCATACCTGCTGGCTGTGGCGGCAGATTACCCAAAATCGCCGCAATAAATGCCGCCTTGTCTGCCACTAGCGCCGTATTAAAGCGCTTCTCAAACGCAATGGTGGACGATGGCTTGCCAGAGATGCCTGCACCACACACGCTACCCGCTTGCGCACCGGGGAAAACCTCGACGTGTTCCGGTAACGTCAGCAGCTTGTTGAAAATCGAATTATGCAGCAAACCACCCATGCGCTCTTCTTCACCCCGCAAATCCGGGCGGCCTGCACTGCCCACAAACAGAGTATGCCCAGTCAGTAAGAACCACGGCTCGGCACTGCGACGTACATCGGATACCAGTAGGCAAATGCTGTCAGCCGTATGCCCCGGTGTGTGCAACACGGTCGCAGTGACATTGCCAACGGTCAGCACCTGCCCATCTTTGAGCGGGGTAAAAGCAAACTGCGGGGTGGAACTTTCATGCAAACAATATTCCCCTCCGCAACGTTGTGCCAGTTCGCGCCCACCGGATACGTGGTCGGCATGGATATGGGTGTCGACGACATAATCAATTTTCACCGCTTGTTGCGCGGCTTGTTGCAGAAACCACTCCACGTCTTCAGCGTGAACATCTACCGCAATGGCATGGCCTTTGCCACCACAGCCAAACAGGTAGGCAAGTGAGGATGTGTCAGACGGCGCGGCGCGTTGCAAGAAAAACATGGGGAATCCTCCGTAGCGGTTTTATGGTCAGTGCATAGTTTGCGTGGGTAATCCGGCAGCTTTCCATTCTGGCAAGCCTTCTTGAAGGCGGAGGGCGGTGATGCCATGACCACGCAAGGCTTGCACCATCTGGAAGGAATACACACAGTAAGGCCCTCGGCAATAGGCAACGATGGTTTTGCTGTCGTCGAGTTCGTGCAAACGTTCGGCAACTTCTTCCGGTAGCAAGTGGATTGCGCCGGGGATGTGTCCGGCGGCGTATTCGGCGGCGGGGCGCACATCCAGCACGGTCACTTCGTCGCGTTCGATGCGGGCGAGGAGTTCTTCCGCACTGATGGCTTCCATTGCAGATTTATCAGTTAGGTAGGTGTGGGCAAGACGTTCCACCTCTGCCAAATGCAACTCGGCGGTGTGGCGCAAACTGGCGATAAGTTGCACCACGTCATCCCCAGCGAGGCGATAGAGGCGGCGTTTGCCATCAGTACGGACTTGCACCAGTGCGGACTGCTTGAGGGTTTGTAAATGGCGCGAGGTATTGGCAACGCTTAAGTTGGCAAGCTGGCTGAGTTCCTCCACGCTACGCTCGGTTTGGGCGAGGTAGTCGAGGATTTCCAGGCGTTGCGGGGAAGCGAGTGCCTGCGCGATCAAGGCGAACTGGGCGTTGACCTGTTGTTTGAAACCGGGCGTTTGCATAATGCCTTACTCATTCAATGAATTGCTTGAATGATTTCATGAGTAAGACTGAACCGCAAGTAGTTTAAGGCTCAAGTAAACAACACACCCGTTGATCCAGCGTCTCCAGCAAGTAGCAATGCTCCGCCGTTTGGCTTGGGCATTGGGCAATCTGTTCCAGCACGGCACGGATAGCTTGCAAGTCACGAATTTTGGCATCAATTTCCGTCAAATGCGCCTGCACCATCTGGTCGGCGGCATGGCAGGAGTGTTGCGGCTGATCAGCCAGTTGTAACAACGCCTTGATTTCTACCATACCAAAGCCCAGTTCCCGCCCACGCCGGATGAAGCACAAGCGTTTGATGTCTTCCTCACCATAGCGCCGATAGCCGCTGGCAGCACGGGCAGGCGGCGATAATAAACCGCTGCGCTCGTAATAGCGGATGGTTTCCACTTTTACCCCCGATTCCCGGCTTAAAACACCAATCGTGTAATGGTTCGGCATGGCTTGACCCTGTAGTTGCTACAGGGTTTAGGATAGCCCCATTGAACCATTGGGAGAAGTGTTATGGGTGTACATTGCGATTGTGATCATGGGTGCAGCAGCGGGCAAGGGCAGCAACCGCACGGGCGTTACCGTACCGTATTGCTGTTGGCGTTACTGATCAATGCAGGGATGTTTGTACTGGAAATTGGCTTTGGTTTGAAAGCTAATTCGTCAGCATTGCTGGCAGATGCGCTGGATTTTCTGGGCGATGCTGCGAACTACGGCATCAGCTTGTGGGTGCTGGCAATGGGAATAGTCGCACGGGCGCGGGCTTCCTTACTCAAAGCTGTGTCGATGGCAACCTTCGGCATTTGGGTAGTGGGTGATGCGGCATGGGGGTTACTCACTGGCAGCATACCGCAAGCTACCACGATGGGCATGGTCGGAATGCTGGCATTGCTTGCTAACCTCAGCGTCGCCGCGATGCTCTACGCGTGGCGTAACGGTGACAGCAATATGCGCAGTGTCTGGTTATGTACCCGCAATGATGCGATTGGCAATGTGGCAGTGATGCTGGCAGCACTGGGCGTATTCGGCACAGGTTCTGGCTGGCCTGATTTGTTGGTGGCAAGCATGATGGCTGGGTTGGCATTGACGGCCGCATGGCAAATCATCAGCCATGCCCGCTTGGAGTTGGTCAGCGCATGACAAAAATGATGAGGCTTGCAGTGTAGGCGGGAGACAACGTATATTCAATCTATCAATTGAATGTTACTTGTTAAAGTTAGAAAGATAGTCTTTATGCCCCTACACAGCACTTCACCCCCTGTCCAACACGGCATCCGTGCCAACCTTACCCAAATCCTCCACCAGCTATTACAGGTATTCCTCGTCGGTCTAACCATCGGCATGACACGCATCGTCGTCCCCGGTTTGGCAAAAACAGAATTCGGGTTGGGCGAGCAACAGTTCTTTTTGCTCACTACTTTCGTGGTCACCTTTGGTGCAGTCAAGGCCGTGATGAACCTGTTTGCAGGGCGGTTTTCTGACCGATTCGGGCGCAAGCGGGTATTGGTCGCGGGGTGGATGGCGGCACTACCTATCCCACTCCTACTGCTATATGCCCCGAACTGGAGTTGGGTCGTTGCCGCTACCGCCTTGCTCGGTGTCAACCAAGGCTTGTGCTGGTCGATGACCCTCAACAGCAAGCTCGACATGACGCACCTGAGCCAGAAAGGGCTGGTCAACGGCATAAACGAATTTTCCGGCTACGCTGCTGTGGCGCTCGCGGGTGTCGTCACCGCATGGCTGGTGGAAGTCTACGGCGCACGCCAAGGTTTAGCCCTGTTCGGCACAATCGTCATTTTGTCGGGGCTAATCTTGGCAATCCTGATGATCAAGGAAACGCGTCCTTGGGCATTGGCACATGCGTCCGCTGTTTCTGCCAGCTCCATGCCGCCACCGTCGCTAGGGCAAGCCTTCCTCTACGCCAGTTGGCAAAACCGCAACCTGTTAGCCCTGAACCAAGCCGGATTGGTGGAAAAATTCACCGACGCACTGGTATGGATCATCCTGCCCGTGTGGTTCGTGGCGCAAAACCTAACACTGGTGCAAGCCAGTTCCATCATTGGCGTGTATGCGCTGCTATGGGGTGCAAGTCAACTGCTCACTGGCCCCGCTTCTGACCGCTTCGGACGCAAACCGTTGATTGTTGGCGGCATGTGGCTGTGTGGCGTCGGTGTATTGCTGCTGGTACTGACGCATACCGTATGGCTGTGGACGCTGGAAGCCGGATTGATCGGTTTCGGCATGGCAATGCTTTACCCCACCTTGGGCGCAGCGGTGGCAGATGTCAGCCCGCCCATGCAACGCGGCACATTACTCGGCGTCTATCGTTTCTGGCGTGATTTCGGCTATGCCGTCGGTGCGTTGTGCATGGGCTTGCTGGCACAATGGGCGCAAGGCTTAAGCGTAACCTTCTGGCTGGTCGGGGTGGCAATGCTGCTGTCGGGTGCATGGGTTGCGCTGGCATTCAACAAGGATTGACACCATCCCCGCCCTAAAGGAGATTCCTCCTGCGAGACGGCTATGCCCAGCCGCGAGATGGTTTCTGGCTGCATTGACATCGCGATCATGCAGCGTGCCACAGTCGGCACAGAGCCATTCTCTTATTCCAAGTCCTGCTTTACCTTTCGGACTATTGACGGAAATACTTCCACAATCCGAGCAGGCTTGGGTACTTGGCGGGCGTGGCGATTCCGTGAACCCATGCTTATATACCTATAATCATCCACATGGAAACCACTATGCGAACCTTGCAAATGACCTTTGACGATGAATTGGTGATGGAGCTGGATCAGGTCGTCCAGGAAAGCCACACCAACCGCTCCGCCTTTACCCGTGAAGCCTTGCGCATGGCAATCGCCCTCTACCATCAACGCAAATTGGTGGAAAAACACCGTGCTGGCTACTTGCGCTACCCTGTTACCCCCGACGAATTTTCAGTGTGGGAAGAGGAACAGGCATGGGGTGAGCAATGAAGCGTGGCGAAATTCGTTGGTATACCTTCAAAGAACCGGATAAACGCTGCCCGGTAATGATTTTGCTACGCTCTGACATTATCCCGTATATGGGTGAAGTAACCATCGCACCGATTACTACCACCATCCGCGACATTCCCAGTGAAGTAGCATTGACTGGGCAGGATGGTATGCCACGAGAATGCGCCATCAATTTTGATTACATCCAGACAGTCCAAAAGGGCAAATTGGGGGCTTTGATTACCACCCTTTCCATGCACAAACTGGCAGAAGTTGATCAGGCTGTCAGCTTTGCCTTGAGCCTGAATGGTTTTGATGGGTTTTAATGCCAACCATTACTTGCCGTCGCCGTGTCGCCCTACCTTCACCATTGCCGCCTCCACTTCCGCCGTCCACGGCTGCGCACAACTGAGGCGGATGCAATTCCGGTATTTTTGCGTGGCGGAAAAGATTTGCCCCGGTGCAATGCTGATCCCTTGTTTGAGCAAGTCTTGCGTCATGAGCAAGGTATCCGTGCCTGCCGCCAATTCCACCCACAATACGAAGCCGCCTTTGGGTTGCGTCACCCGTGTGCCTGCGGGGAAATGCTGGCTGATGGCGTGGCTGAATAAATCAATTTGGCGGGCGTAGCGGGTTTGCACTTGGCGCAAATAACGTTCGTAGCCACCGTGCGTAAGGAAATCCGCCAGTGCCAATTGTGGCAGCGTCGGCGCGGCAAGGTTGGCGACGTATTTTAGGTATTCGGCGCGGCGGAAAAAGCGTTCCGGCAATACCATCCAACCAATCCGTAAGCCTTGCGCCACGGTTTTGGAAAACGACGCACAGTAAATCACGTTGCCGTTGGCGGGTTCTGGCTCGATACTGAGCAAGTTGGGTGGGCGTGCGCCGTTGAAACCGAGGTCGCCGTAAATGTCGTCTTCGATCAGCAGCATGTCGTGGCGGTGGGCGAGGGCGACCAATTGGTAATTGATCACATCCCCACCCCTTGCGGTAAAGCGGGCAGGGCAAAGCCAGCGCGGGCAGCGGTAATAACACTGGCAAGATAAGCCAAGGCAGACTGTCCACGTTTGCGGCAAGTACCGATGATGCTGGCCAGCATGGCAAACGCACGGCTCCCCGTAGCACTCTTTGTGCCATGGTTGGTTTTGCGCAGGATCACCCAATGGCGCAACGCCCGCTCAGCCTCATTATTGGTCAAGGGAAGCCACGGGTGGTCAAGGATTCGGAAAATGGCATCCCAATCATTGATGAACTCTTTCGCCAGTGCCGCCGTCTTGTCATGGGCAGATACGGCATGGATCAAGCATAATGCCCTGAATTCCAGGAGTTTTGCCTGATGGCGTTGACGGATCACGTCGGTTTGCGTCCCCACCGTGCCGCCTGCTGCCCGCCAAGCGTAAATGTCGTCCTGTAATACCCTCAGCCAAGCGAGGGTGAAGTTGCCAAACGTCCGCCCGTCTTTGTCCAGTGATTCTGCCAGCCCACGGGCTTTGCGGATCAGGTGCGCCCAGCAACGCAAGCGTTTGGGGTGGTGGCGGTAAGCGGCATAGCCATCACTCATCAGCCAGCCCCCAAAGTGGGGGCTAATCACGTTGTCGAGCATTTCAATGGTGCGCTGCCCTACGTAGAAACAAACGCTGAGGGTGGTGACGAATGTCCATAGCCACAGGGCTTCGCCACGCTCTTTCCAAGAGGTTTCATCAATATACAGCACCCCGCCGTCAGCGGTGGCTTCTGCCAACAGCCCTTCCACCAAGGCATCTTCCAATGGAGAAGCACTCGCGGCTGCTTCCTCAAAACATTGCTGCAACACCCCGACACTTAGGGGAATGCCCAACACCTCCCGCAACAGTTCTTGTGTGCCACGCAGTGACAAGCGTGAGCGCAGCCGTAGGTGGACAATAAGTGCCGCCAGATTGCCCCCAATCAGCCGCCACTCGCCCACATCAACCTCCGGGTATAACGGGTCGGGAGCTTGGCGATGCGGGATATGGCGGCTCACATGACCGCAGGTGCATACGCTATCGTGAAGGTGGTGGCGGGTGGTGATGACGGTCAGTCCGGGGTTCCCATCCGTGCCAAACTGGATGTCCACACTGTCATAGGCGGTATAAATACGGGAGACAGCCGCATCCAGGGACCTGCCACAGGCTTCACATCGGCTGGGGTAATGGTGTTCGTCTGCATTGATGGGCGGATGCCATACCCGACCATAACCCGGTGCGCCGGGTTGTTTACCCGCTTTGCGTTTGGCTGGTTGGGCTGGCTTTGTGCCCGCCACAGCTTCTGGTTCCGGGGTTGGCTTTCCTCTGGCTGCACCCACCCCTTCTGTTTCGGGCAAAGCCACCGTTTTGGGTGACGTTTCCCACGGGAAACCGCTGCTGGGTGGTTTGGAGGAGTTGTTGGAGTTTTGGTTGATCTGTTCCCGCGCTTCTTTCAGGTCATGCAACAACTTGGTCGACAGGTGCAGCAGTTCCTCCGGCGTGAGCTTGGCAAGGTACTGGCTGTTAAGCTGTTTGAGGCTGTGGTCTTTCAGTTGTTGGGTCATCGGGGGAGTGTCGCAAATTTAGTGCGTTTGGGTAAGGGGGGACTGTTCAGTTACACCAATTGTTGCTTGCGCTCCACTGGCATTAAGCTACCGAGCGGGTTGCTGAAATTGGGGATCAGCACGCAGGCTTTTACCGGCCATTGTGTCAGCGCGAGTTCGAGGGCGAGTAAGCTGATGCCTTCTTGCGGGTCGGTGGGAATTTCTAACGCCTTCATGCCCAGTGATTCAATGACTTGCAGCAATCCGTAGAAAGTTGGGGATTCGATAGCAATGATGTCGCCCGCACTGGCAACGGTTTGTAAGGCGAGTGAAAGTGCTTCCTGGCAGCCGTTGGTTATGAGGATGCGGTTGGCGGCAACGGGGCTGCCACACAAGTGCATTCGTCGCGCCAGTTGTTGCTGCAATTCGGGCAAACCGGGCGGGAAGGCGTAATTGGCGGCACGTTTGCCGTAGTGCCGTACCGTTTTGGCGAGGCTGCGTTGGAAGGCTCGCATCGGCATGAATGATTCATCTGGCACGGCAGCACCGAGTTGCACGAAATCGGCGTGGCTGGTGACCTGTGCGAGTTGTAACACCAGTTCCTGCCCCGTCACGGGAGTGGGTTTGAGGGCGGGTTGTGAAGTGGTAGGCAAGGCGGGTTTGAGCCACGGGCGCAGGCGGATGTAATAACCGGAACGCGGGCGGGCTTCAATCAGCCCAAGGTTTTCGAGCTGGCGCTGCGCTTGCACAATGGTAGAAATGCTCACGCCAAATTGCTGGCTGAGGCGGCGTACACCGGGCAGGCGTGAGCCTTGTGGGTAGATGCCGTTGTCGATGTGGGCGGTGAGTTTGGAAGCGATGTCATCGTAAAGGGTCATGCGTCACAGTTTCCGAGTGCTGGATGAATACAGTTATGATTGTTCTCTCAACTGTACTGGTTAATTTGTTTCAATCTAAATCTGTTATGGTTGGCTGGCAAGTTTTACGCTGTATTTTTCTAATAGAAGGAACAAGTACGTGGAAAACTTGCAGAAGCAGGGTGTTGTATTGGGTGCTTTGGTCGTTGTTGCTTTCAGTTTGACGTTGCCCGCGAGTCAATACGTTGTCAGCGTTTTCAATCCCTTGTTTGTTGGTTTAGGGCGTGCTGCATTGGCGGGAATGCTTGCTGGAATAATGTTGTGGTGGACTCGTAGCCCATTGCCGACCTCGGTGCAATTACGGCACTTGATTTGGGTGGTGGCTGGCGTGGTGTTGGGATTTCCGGTGCTATCAACTTATGCCATGCAGGTTGTGCCAGCTTCACATGGCGGTGTCGTATTGGGGATTTTACCTCTACTGACTGCATTAATCGGGGCATGGATTGGGCATGAACGTCCATCGGTTATTTTCTGGTTAGCGGCTTTGGTCGGTGCTGTTTTGGTGGTGTGGTATGCGTTGCCGCACGATTCGCTGTTGATTCAATCGGGTGATGCTTTATTGCTGCTGGCGGGATTGTCCGCAGCAGTGGGCTATGCCTATGGTGGGTATTTGGCACGTGATATAGCAGGCTGGCAGGTTATTTGTTGGGCATTGGTTTTGGCGTTACCTCTGACATTGCCTTCTTCATTGTGGTTGCTACCTGTGGACTGGACGGATATTGAGGGAAAATATTGGCTTGGATTGCTCTATCTGGCGTTGGTGAGTCAATTGTTTGGATTTTTCCTGTGGTATCGGGCGTTGGCGATCGGTGGGATTACACGCATCAGTCAGTTGCAATTATTGCAGCCGTTTTTTACGTTGTTGGTTGCAAGTGTTTGGTTGGGTGAGGCGATTGAGTTTGAAACGCTGGGTTTTGCTACCGCTGTGGTAGTAACCGTGTTTGTGGGTAAACACTATTTTTGATTACCTGCTTTGCGGCTTGCCTGGGTTTTACCGCTGTAGCCCCAGTCGGTTGCAGGTACGCAGTCAAGCACAATATAACTGGCTTCCGCCAGCACACCCAACACCTCGGTCAATAGCTCAAAAATGGTGGCAATGGCGTGAGATTTCTCGGCTTCCGTATTCGTGCCGTCAGTGATAATGCCAGAAACAAAAGCCGTGGTGTTTTGCAGTGCCACCATGTCCTGACTGGCGATAAACCATTGGGAGGTGGGGATGCTTTCAATGGAAATCGCCACCAAAGACCGTTGTTTGTGCAAGATGTTGGTCATAATCTCGGTGATTCCTGTTGCCAGTTGCCAGACTTGTGTCGCTGACACTTCTTTGCTGATACGGACTGCAATGTAAGGCATGGTAAAACTCCTGTTGGTTAACGTAGCTCTACTTTAGCTTCCGATAGTGTTCGTGTATAACGATGTTTTCTGTTTAAATTAATCGTTATTGACGATCATTGTGGGTGTCGCTATGAAGCAGGCCAATGTCAGTACGGAGCTACTGCAAACCTTTGTGGCTCAATATGTGTTTCAGGGTCTTATCGCAGCAGCAGTGAAAGCAAGGAATGTAGGGCTGCTTGCCCCCGTTTCCTGAGGTTGTGCAAATACTCAAAGAGCGCAAGGTAACACGGCAGCTTTTCTTGTGAGATGCCCCGATGTGGGCGTAACCATGAGCGCAACAGTGACCAAAAACCTTCCATCGTGTTGACGTGAACTTCATGGAAACCGTCACCATCTTCATCACGGGCATATTCGCCTGCACCATGATTGACGGTTTTGTGGGCATAACCCCATGCCTCCAACCGGCTGTAAATGTTGTACTCATCGGTGTACACCAGTGTGCTTGCCGTCACCGTTTCCAAAATCAGCGGCTTGATCGTCACTTGTTTCACATTCGCCAGCATACGGATCATGACTTCCCCCGAACGCTGGATCATGCCGAAGATGGGTGGTTTGTCCTTTTCCAGTGTCCCACGTCCCGGCGCACCTTTCAGGGCGCGGCGGCGGCCTTCACGCCCTGCATCCGCTACAGCTTCGGGATTTCCCTTGTGTCCGGCTTTGACGTAGAGTTCATCAAACTCAACATTCCCAGACAGGCTTACTGGCGTTTTTTTTCTCGACACCACGCCGTAACTGTTCCGTCATCGCCTGAATATCATCCTTGTTCAACCCCAATTCGCGGGCGATTTGTTGGTTGGACAGATTCAACGACATCAGGTACAGGCACAACACCCACACCTTCAGCGGCTGGTGGTGACCTTCAAACACCGTCCCCGTCAGATCATCAAAACGCTTTTGGCAATCCTTACACTGGTAACGTTGGCGTTCCTGCTGGGTGTCATTCTTGCCTCGACGGATTGTTTCCTGTGAACCGCAGTGCGGACAAATCACCCCATTAGGCCAACGCAGGGAACGGACTTGCTCGAAACAGGCGGCATCACTGGTCAGGCTGGAAATACTGATGAGCGAGGTCATGAAGCCTCTCCTTGGTTATCGGAAATGGCTAACTTTACCGCTGTCCGTGACGTTTGCAATGCCAAGAAAGACAAGACCCTGAAACACATATTGAGCCACGGGAGTTATTCCTTGCGGATAAGGAGGATTTCAGGGCATTGGGGGTCAGCCAGATGACTTATGTGCAATTACGGGCTGTGCAGGAACTGTGTCAACGGTGGCTAGGGGAAAAGTTGCAGCGGGGTGAACCGCTGAGTGACCCGGATGCGGTGCGGTTTTACCTCAGTTCACGTTTGCGTGACCTGCCATCAGAGCGGTTTTGTGTGCTATTCATGGATAACCGTCACCGGATGATTGCGTTTGAAGAGCTGTTCAATGGCACGATTGACGGGGCAAGCGTACACCCCCGCGAAGTGGTGAAACGCTGCCTGTACCACAATGCCGCAGCGGTGATTTTTGCGCATAACCACCCATCAGGTGTGCCAGAACCGAGTCAGGCGGATGAGCGCATTACCCAGAAACTTAAAGATGCACTGGCACTCATTGATGTGCGGGTGTTGGATCATTTTGTGGTGGGGGATTCGGTGGTGTCATTTGCTGAACGTGGCTTGTTGTAGGCCGCTACCCTGCCCTGCTTTGTCCTGCTGCTGGAGAGTGGCGGGATTTTGGGCGGGGAAGGCCAAGGTCTCACTGCGTGAGGCCGTGTTGCAGCGGAGCTGGATGCTGCCCTGCCCGCTGGTTGGGCAGCACGGTGCTGCGCCGGGGACTTCAAAACAGATGTTCGTGCCTCACAACTGTTGTTCCGCGCTGCGCTTGGCGGGGAGCCAGACCCCTGCCGGGTCTGGCATGGATCAGAACCGGAAGGCTTGCGCCATCCTCTCCTGTGCCGTCCGGCTTATGCTTTACAGAAAGTGTTTGCTGGTTTGGGCTATTCAAACAGTTCTGCATGAGTGCCTGCCCGGACGAAAACAATCATTTCCTGTTTGCCTTGCTGTTCCAGGCGGTAAATCAGCAGCAACATGACCTCTTTCAACAGCTTCATGTTGTAACGCCCGGAACGGGTCAGGCGTTGCCAGTCTTTATGGAAAGTTTTGGTGTAGTCACAGGCACGGGGCATGGATGCCCGCTTGTCATTCGCGGTCAAGGTCATCTAACAGACCTTGCTGGTTATCGAAACGTGCTTTGGTAATGGCCCGTGCTTCTTCCATTGCCTTACGGGTTTCAGCATTGGGGACTTGTAAGGCAAAGGGGAACTTCTGGTCAGCGGCAACACGGGGCAGAAAAACACGTATGGCGTCGGACAATGACAGCCCCATTGCCTCCAGTGCCGTAGAGGCATCTTTTTTTAGGCTATCTTCAAGCCGGACATGAATCATAGTTGTCGTCGCCATGGCAAAAATTCCTAGTGGTTTCCATTCAGTTGCCGCCCTTGTTGCTCGTACCCAGCAGTTTGGCATCTTGTAGCCTGCGTCCAAACTCATCATCACGGGCAACGGCGCTAAGGTCTTCCGCCAAATTCAGGGCTGCCAGTACACTCAGGTAATGGCCGATGGAAACCCCAGCATCACCCCGTTCAATTTTGCGCAGGGTGATAGGGCTGATACCTGTGCGTTCACTGATCAGTTTCTGGGTAAGCTGGCGGCGTTTACGTGCCAGTTTGATGTTTTCCCCCAAAGTACGCAGGACTTTTTGTTGTTTGGGGAAAAGGATGGCGGTACGCCGTTCTGTTTGGTTATCCATAATGTCACTATTGTAACGTTTTTTGATACTAAAACATAGTATAGTGTGCTTTTTCGTATTGATTGAGCTTGTACCGTGATGCAGCAAGTGCGAGCCATCCCCTTGACCTTGATGGGTTTGGGACGTAATGGTCAGCCTTACAACACAGCCCTGTTCTTGTCGGTCACAGTGGTATAGAGCGCCTCCATCACCCCAATAAACGAGTTGTCCCGCTCCCAGAATGCGGGGTAATCCCCACCTTTTTTGACCAGGACCGCCGGGGTTGCCGCTTTGCCGCTGGCATTGACCAATGGCAGGGGGGCTGATCCCTGCCAAAACGCTTTCAGGCCAGTGGCTACCAAGGGTTGACGTGGTGGGTCAGGATAACGGTGGGTCTGGTATTCCAGTGCTTGCTTACCCTCGCCGCGTTGTTCCAACAAGGCTTTGCCCAAGGGGGAGGCAGCCAGCTTTTCCTGTAGCCTGACGGGATCCATCCCGCGTAGCTGGAACAGCAGCAGCGGGTCACGGTCAAGCAACGAGGCCAGCTTGTAATAAACACCTGCCACATGCTTGCAGGGCGAGGCGTAATCGGGGCATGAACACTGGCTAATCAGGTCAGTGCTGCGTTGGGGTAACAGGTGCAGGTTTTGTTGGGCAAACACGGTTTCAATCGCCGTGGGCATTTCATTCAGCAGCAACTGTGACAAACACGCCGCATTCTGGCTGATGGCGTCAATCAGCTTGTCCCAGTCTTGGGCGGAAAATGGTTTCAGCTTTACCTCAACCTGATAACGGGGTTCTTTGTAGACCCCATAATACGGGTTGACGTTGCCGCGTACCGTGGCCTTGGCAACCGGGCCGACAATGGCGAACGTGAGTAGCCGGTTGGGGCCGGAATACGCCCTGCCGCGCCCCAGCCGCCCGCTGTCCATGCTGATGGCAAGCACGTTGAGGAATTTCTCTCCCCACCAAGTACGGGTAAGTTTAGCCATGTTCAAGCCTCCATAATGGTGCTGCGGTTTAACTGAATAAGCTGCCGGAAGGCAGCATTGTCCATTTCGGTCAGCCAGTTCTCATCCGTGCCGATAATGCTGTCTGCCAGCGCTTGTTTGTCGGTGAGCATTTTGTCGATGCGTTCTTCCAGTGTGCCCAGTGTCACCATTTTATGGGCAAATACCGTCTTTTGCTGACCGATACGGTAAGCACGGTCAGTGGCTTGGTTTTCAACCGCCGGGTTCCACCAACGGTCAAAATGGAACACGTGGTTTGCCCGTGTCAGGGTGATACCGACACCCCCAGCTTTCAAGGACAGGATGAAGATGCCCGCCGGGGTGTCAGGGTCTTGAAAACTCCCGATCATCTGTTCGCGGTGTTGGCGGCTGGTGCCACCGTGCAGGTAATAGACGGGGCAGGTATGTTTCTCACGCAACAGTTTTTCCAGTTGGCTGCCGACTTCAGTAAATTGGGTAAAGAGCAGCAAGCTGTCGGCTTCATCCAGTGCTTCCTCGACCATTTCACTCAGGCGGGCCAGCTTGTGTGAGCGGGTTTCAGTGAAGGCACTGCCGTCCTGCAAGAACTGGGCGGGATGGTTGCAAATCTGCTTCAGTTTCATCAGCGTTGACAGGATTAAGCCTTTACGCTGGATGCCATCGGCATCCTCAAGCTGTTGCTGCACATCATCCACCACCGCTTGGTACAGGGAAGCCTGTTCCTTGGTCAGGTTGCAGTAGACCTTTTGTTCAACCTTGTCGGGCAGATCATCAATAATCGACTTGTCAGTTTTCAGGCGGCGCAAAATGAACGGCTGGATCAGGCGCTGTAATTGGCTGGAACGCTGCGCGTCACCCTCGCGCTGGATCGGGGTTTCATACGCCCGTTTGAACTGGGTGGCATTGCCCAGATAGCCGGGGTTGAGGAAGTGGAACAACGACCACATATCCATCAGGCGGTTTTCTATCGGTGTGCCGGTCATGGCAATGCGGTGCGGGGCATCCAGTGCGTAAATGGCCTTGGCTTGGGCTGACTTGGGGTTTTTGATGTTTTGCGCTTCGTCCACCACGATACGCTGCCAGTGTTGCTGCTTGAGCAAGGCACTGTCCTTACGGGCAATGGTGAAGGAGGTGATCACCACGTCATGGGCGGCAGTGCCTTCCTTGAAGGGTTTTGGTTTGTCAGGGCGGTCACTGCCATGATGGATCAGGCTGCGCAGTTGCGGGGCAAACTTCTCCATTTCCTTTTGCCAGTTGCTCAACACCGAGGTTGGCGCAATCAGCAGGGTGGGCGGCAAGCTTGCCTGCTGTTCGGGGGTTAGCTGGTTGCGTTCGTGTAGCAATAGCGCGATGACCTGAATCGTTTTACCCAGCCCCATGTCGTCCGCCAAACAAGGGTTAAGCCCCAAGGCTTCCTGTGCCGCCAGCCATGACAAGCCCTGTTTTTGGTAAGCCCTTAACTGACCTTGCAAACCGGCGGGGTTATCCAGCAGTTCAATGCCACGTTGCTGTTGCAGCCGCCCCAGCAGGTCGTCCAATACCTCATCAAAGACAAATTCGGTGGTATGGTCATCGGCTTCAGCGATCTGTTTGAGTAGGTCACTGATCGTGGCTGCACCACGATCCTGTTCCTGTTGTTGCCACAAGGCCAACAGTTGTTCCATCTGGGCACTGTCTAGTTCCATCCATTCACCCCGGAACTGCACCAACGGGGTTTTGGCATTGACCAGTGCTTGCCATTCCTGCGCAGTGACAGTTTCACCACCGACGGACAGTTCGTACTGGTATTGCACCAGTGAAGGCAGGGAGAAGTAACCCGTGCCGCTGTCCTTGGCCTGTGAAGGTGCTGACTTGCCGGAGGCTTTGATGCGGATACGCGCCCGTTTGCGGCCTTGCGGCGTCCACCAGCTTGGTAAGGCAATCGTGAACCCGGCAGATTCCAGCACGGCGGCATCGTTTTTCAGGAACTCGTAGGCGGTCTGCAAGTCAAGGCTCAGGCCAGTGGGCTGGGGTGACTCCATGCCTTGCCACAGCAGGGGGCACATCCGCGCTGCGTGTCCCATGCTGACCAGCAGGTTGCGCTCAAACTGCGGGCCAAACTGTTGCTGCCATTGTTTTTGCCTGGCACTGGATAATGCCCACCACTCGGACAGTTCCATTTTCAGGGAAGGGTCGTGGCTGGACTCGACAAAGAAACCCAGCCACCACTCTGTATTCGGGCCACTGTCTGCTGGATGTAAACGCAAGCCCAGCACAAAACCGGCATCCTGTGTTTGACCCACGATACCGCGTTGCCAAGCGTACCATTGCTGCCATTGTTCAGCCGTCAGGCCGCTATCAGCACCCAACATTTTGCGGATGCCGCTGACGGTATAACCTGCCGCATCCAGTAACCAGCTATCCCCCAGTTGTTGCAGTACCTGTTTGGTGATGCTGGTGCTTGCCACCAGCTCCTCCAGTTGCTGTTCGGAAAAATGCCGGAGCAATGCCACCGGCTCCCAACCGTCTGGTTGGTTGGGGGGAGATGCCTGTGTGGGGGCTTGGCTACTGACTGTTGTGCAAATACCGGGCATGGCAGCAGCAAACTCCTGTAGGCCACGTTCATACAGGCTGCCTACGGGCGACCACCCGGTATCAATGCTTAAACGCGCCTTTTTGCCAGCAGGCTGGTGGCATTTCATCACCGGCAAGAATTGGTGTTGGCGGATCACGTTGCGCAACTGCTGGGCGTATTGCATCCAGAACAGCAAATCATTGCCCAAGCGAAAACCGGGCTGTTTCGTGCTGGCAATAAACTGTAGTTCGCGCAGGAACAGCAGCGGTTTGCCGATGGCCTTACCGTTGATAGCCCAGGTATGCCAGGTGTACTTATCCGGTGGGTATTCACCTGTCAGTTGCGCCATTTCCATGCTGGGCAAGGGCTGCTCTTCATGGGTGGGCAAAGTGGCATGGAACGTGGCGGGTTTTGGCTGGAGAGCCAGCAGTGTGGCTTTGTTGAGAGCTAAAGCCGAGGTCAGGAAATCCCCCAAGGCAGTGTCTTTGGACAGGTGGTTAGGGTGAATGCCTTCCTTGATTTTGCTACGTGGTTGGGCTGGTGTCTCAACCCAGAAAATGAATTGCCCGTGATTGTTGAAATCACTATCGTTGGCGGGAATCCATGCTCCATGACAAACATCCATACGTTACCTTGTTTCCTCGACAATACTGAAAACCATGCTAACAGAATTCAGGATTCTGAGGGGTATCTGTACTGACTATGAAACACCGCACTGGGCAAAAAAGTTGGGATGATGCAGACTGGCATTTATTGGCTTGTGCTGAACAGTAAAAATCAGGAGCAATGATCATGAGTGGTGGGTATTTCGATTACAAACAGGCTTATCTTGGCTATATCGCTGACCAACTAGAGCGCGACATAGCGTACAACGCCATACCCTATGACGGGGCTATCGTGGAAGACGGTGAAAAATATTATGGTCACCAGCTACAACCGCAAACCATCGAATTCATGAGTTGCCCGCCGAATGCGCTGAGAAATGGGCGATCACGTTTCTCCCGACTGGGGTTCTGCCACCCGGCAGGTAGCAGAGGCGGCACGGTTACCACTGACCCCGTTACAGCAAGCACTGGATGCTTTGACGCAACCACTCGCCAACTTTCATGCGTCATTTGGGTGATTTCATGGCATTCTACCACATCAGTCGAAGAGGGGATTTTTAGAGATGCCCTTAAAACAGTTTGTGGCTGCTGTAAACAACCATGATGGGATGCTATTCAGTTTAAATTCACGTATAAACAATGAAATGCTGAATATTAGCCAACCGATAAGCTAAAAAAACCAACAGTATTCACCAAACACAAGCACTAGTGCAAAGGCGAGTTGGACGCACCACGCTTGGTTCTCCTGACCCAAAACGCCGGTTTTTTTTGTGGCAAACACAAAAAAACCGAAAATGAAGAACTTTTCACCAGTAGCGTAAATGGGGATGACAAAACCACAAATTCAGCCTACATTCAGCTTTCAACCAAAGTGATGAATAAAAAAACAGGTCAGGAAGCCAGCCTAATGACTTCCATTTAGGCTTTGTGTTGCGAGGGAAACAGGCAGCAGCGTTTTTTTCCACTTTCCCATTAGTTGCTGTCTGGAGGTACGCTGGGGCGAAGCCCGCCCTAGCGACCACTTTACTACCGATTATCCCGAAAGAATGACCGCTGGTTGCGGTTATCGCCTCTGCTTTCACGCTTATCTTCGCTAGACGTTCTTATTAATTCAATCTATGAAAATATAAACCAATCAAGCAATAACAACCAACGAAGAGATCGATGCCATGAAAAAGCATAACAAAACCAAGTTCTTGGCAAACGTTTTCGGTGTGGCTTTCGTCTTTTTCCAACTGTTTGGCAGCACCGCTTCTGCCGATTATCGTGGTTACTGGATTGATACCGTCCGTCAGTATCAGGCGGAACAGCCCTACGGTCATCAGCCACAACCCGCTTATCAGGATTACAGCATTCAGGAACCGGCTTACCAACCGCAGTATGCGCCTGAATCCCAACCTCATGATGCCGCCCCGACACCCCCACAGGCTAGCCACCCACTGGATATTGGCCAGGCTTCCTATTACGGGAACCAATACAATGGCCGCCCAACCGCCAGTGGTGAAACCTATGATGTATACGCCATGACTGCCGCACACCGTGATTTGCCATTTGGTACACTCATTCGTGTTACCAACCTGCAAAATGGTCGTTCTGTGAGGGTTCGTATCAATGACCGTGGCCCTTCCAAACCGGGCCGTATCGTGGATGTTTCCCTGACCGCTGCGGAGCAACTAGGTTTGATCCTCAACGGCACTGCCGATGTGCAAGTAGAGGTACTGGGTTGAACTTGGGCGTGCACAGCGCATTTTCCAGTGTGGCAACCCGATCCAGTAGGAAAGCATGTTCCCGATTGGCTGCCGCAAGCTTCTGCTGTACCTCCAGCAGTTCCTTGAGCAGATCAAAGTGTCTGGACGCTTCAGACGTCATGGTGTCTCCTGTGATACCCGTTTAAATAATGATGATGCCCTGCTGCGGCTCACCCAGCTTTAATGCCTGCCCGGCTTCGATGTGGTACGGCACAGGCAACTGGTTCAGGCCGATAAGCTTCCCAACCGGGATGCCGGTTTTCCGAGCCACTTCGTACACAGTATCCCCTGCCTTCACCACATAAAACCCGGAACTATCCGGCTGGTAGGTTTCAGGCGTTACCGCAGGCAATGTTCCCGTGAGGGTCAGAACTTGACCAGCTCGCAGATGATAGGGAGCAGGCAACTGGTTCAGGCTGATGATGTCGTTAACCGGGACACCCATCTTGCGCATCACCTCAAACAAGGTTTCCCCCTGTCTGACCTGATAAGTACCGTCGCCATCGGCAGCCAGCGCTGCATTCAAGGGAACCCCAGCCCCCACCGAGACCAGCACCAGATTCAGATTCAACAGGGTGGCCAATGTAAAGGGCAGGCTAAATTTGTATTGAACAGGCATCAGCAGACCTTAGAATGGTTGGTGAATGGCATTGTGCTAAAGGAATAGCCATTATAAGGACGCTGGCTGAAGTGAAGATTAATCATTTGGCGATACGTAGCAACAGGTAACAGAAAAGTCCATGCCAAAGAGGCCATCATTGCTGTGCTGAAGCAGTCAGGCCACGTATGATGGATTCACACAGGAACACGAGAAAATGGTTTTCCTCTTCCGCCAATTGCAGGTGCTTATTAACCAACAAGCTGCTCATGCCGTGCATGGTTAACTAAACGAAAATGGCTTACCGTTCCCTATCCCCTTGTCCAATGACACCCGCATCCTGGCATTCCTTTAGCATCAGCAGTTCTTCAAACGATCGGCACGAGACTCCGCCAGTTCAGGGGTTGGGTTTTCGCCGAGCAGCGGTTCACGACACAACAGCCGGTAACGACCTGGGTTTTCCAACGCAAAGCTGAAATAAGTCATCACCATCAGCCGCAAACGTTCTTGTGGTGGTAGCTCTGCCTAGATACGCACGGCATGGAGCAGATCACGGCCCCCCACACACGCACAGGTATCAGCGCACAAAACAGCAGGCTCTTTGTATATTGTTCCCTGTGGTGGTTAGCTACCATCACATGAGGGGAAGTGAGCTTGACAGGCTCCTTGTATCTACTGGCAAAGTGCCTATGGGACTGAGGACGCCACTCCCAGCCGTTTACCCAGTTCCTGCAACGTGATTTTGTCCAACTGGCCTACCTCAAACATGGTTTCCGTTTCCCTGATCAAGGCTTCAGGCAGGTCAGAATGTTGGTAAGAGGTTCTTTTCTCTGGCATATGCTCAAAAATTGACAAATCTCAGGGTTACCCAGCATGATAAATGTGAACATCGTTAATATTGTTTTTACTGATAACAACAAGCTGGTAATAACAATTAGGTTACGATTCTACACGAATGGAATAAAGGCGAGGACATATCATGGGGAAGTACAAGGCGTCTTTTTATGCCTTGCCGTTGGCTATGGCTATACAAGCCGCCACAGCAGGCAATCTGATGACAGACGGCGGTTTTGAAAGCGGTGTGCTGTCGTGGTCAAGCACCAAATCCATCCTCGCCCTTGACGCAGCGGCGGCTTATGTCGGTCAGGCTGGCATGAACGTCAATTCTGCCTATAACTGGTGTCCCTATGGCGCACTGTACACCCTAGATACCAGCAAACTCCAGAATGGCACTATGTACGAGTTCGGTGCACGCATTCGCTTGGCCAACAGTAACGACATATCCGCCAACCATAAGCTGGGTTTAATCAAAAACGGGGCAGACCCTGTTTGGCTGGATGGTGACCAGTCCAGCTATGACGGTGGTGCTTACCCTGACAAATGGACACGCCTGTTTGGGGTATGGAAAGCTAGCGTCACCCCAACCGATAGCCTGAAGGTCTGTATCATTGGTGCTATCAATAAACCGTTTCATGTGGATGAAGCCTTTGTTACGCCATTAACCACCGCAGAAATCGGCTACCAACCACCCGCTACCTTGGATAGTTCTACCCTTATCCATGCCGACGGCAACCGTCTGGTGATGGGATCACAGAAGACATCGTTCATCATGAAGGGCATCAATGTCTACCAGTACGACATGGCAGATGACCCGCCAGCGATTGACGCTTTCCGCTACAAAAATGCTGACGCAGCATCCTACAAGGAAATCCGTGATCTTGGCTTCAATTCGGTACGCCTGAACCTGGCTTACAGCCTGTTTGAGGACAGCACCGCGCCGGGTGTGTACAAGGAAGAAGGCTGGGCGGTGGTAGACCGTCACATCCTGTGGGCCAAACAAAACGGCCTGCGCCTGATCCTGGATATGCACGTACCACCCGGTGGCTACCAGAGCACCACCGATACAGGCTTTGGTAGCAATGCCACCCTCAAGAAACGCCTAGAAAATCTGTGGGTTGCCATTGCCCAACGTTACCGTAACGAGACCACCATTGCAGCCTATGACCTGATCAATGAACCCCACGTCAATAACTGGTTCACCTATGCCCAAACTGTAATCAACAATATCCGGGCTGTAGACCCTAACCACCTGATTGATGTGGAAGTGTCTTTCCACCCCAGTGACACGGGCATGTACAAACTGGCGGATAACAACATCCTGTATGATGTCCACTGGTATGAACCATGGAGTTGGGCAGGTTCCCACACCAACAACACTCCGTATACCGGTACCTTGGAGCAGTTCAAACAGCAACTGCGCACTGGGGAGGGTTTAAGCAACTTCTACCAGGCTGCCACCGACAGTTTCACCGTGCCGTTCAACATCGGCGAATACGGCATCACGTTCGAGAAATATGAATTGGCGGGAGTCAATGGGGTGACATGGCTGCAACACTCCAACGCCGCGTTTGACTACTTCGGCATTAGCCGTCAGTTGTTCCACTATAACGAAGCAAACTTCGGTGTTTACCGTAGCTGGAATAGCTACCCCAATGAACACACCAAAACCACCGAACCGCTCAAGGCAGCACTACCCAGCGTCAATGGCACTGGCGGCAATACACCCGATACCACCCCTGATCCGTTTGTGTTCACTGACCAGACTGGTGTGAACCGTTCAACCCTGCTGACATCCAATGCCATCACCATCAGCGGCATTGACGCTGCGGCACCGATCACGGTGACAGGCGGGGAATACAGCATCAACGGCGGCGCATATACCTCGGCTACAGGGACTATCAGCAACAGTGACACCGTACAGGTGCGCCATACCTCCTCTGCCAACTATGCCACTGTAACCAACACAGTCCTGACAGTCGGGGGTATTTCCGACGTATTCAGTAGTACCACATTGGCCGACACCAATGACACTACGCCTGCCCCGTTCATCTTCGTTGATAAGACCGGCGTGAACCTTGCTGCCCTGATTGAATCCAACGCCGTCACCATCAGTGGCATCAACAGTGCTGCGCCGATCGCGGTGACAGGCGGGGAATACAGCGTCAATGGCGGGGCTTACACCTCAGCGGTTGGAACTATCAGCAACGGTGATACCGTACAGGTGCACCACACCTCCTCCAGCCAGTCGCAGACTACGGTCAACACTACCCTGACCATTGGCGGGGTTTCCGACACCTTCAGCAGCAAGACCGGTACTACTGATACCACGCCAAATGCGTTCAGTTTCACGGCCAAAACGGGGGTTCCGCTGACCACTCCGGTTGAGTCCAACACTGTCGCAGTCAGTGGCATCAACGCCCCAGCCAGCATCAGCGTTGCCAGCGGTGAGTACCGTATCAACAGCGGGGCTTACACCGCCGCAGCGGGAACGGTCAGCAATGGTGATAAAGTACAGGTGCGGCATACCTCCTCCGCCAGCTTCTCCACCAGTGTGACCACCACTCTGACGATGGGCGGGATTTCCGGCAGTTTCAAAAGTACTACCCTAGCGAAGGATACTAAACCCAACAGCTTTAGCTTCACCGCACAGGCAGTTGTTCCAGTATCCTCCTCCGTTGAATCCGGCGTGGTCACGGTCAGTGGCATCAACGCGCCAGCGGGCATCAGCGTTACCAGTGGTGAGTACCGCATCAACGGCGGGGCTTACACCGCCGCAGCGGGAACGGTCAGCAATGGTGATAAAGTGCAGGTGCGGCATACCTCCTCCGCCAGCTTCTCCACCAGTGTGACCACCACTCTGATGGTAGGTGGGATTTCCGGCAGTTTCAAAAGTACCACCCTGGCGAAGGACACCAAACCAGACAGCTTTAGCTTCACCGCACAGACGGGTGTTACACCCTCAACAATAGTGGAATCCAATCCCATCACGGTCAGCGGGATCAATACCCCTGCCAGTATCAGTGTAACGGGTACAGGAGCGGCCTATAGCGTCAATGGTGGCATCTATACTAGTACTGCTGGCACTATTAGCAATGGCAGCACCCTGAAAGTACGCCACACCTCCTCCAGCAAGGCATTGACGGCAGTGAGTAGTACATTAACCATTGGTGGGGTTGCTAGTAGCTTCAAAAGCACCACTCGCTAAGGAACATACATGAAATAGATTCCCGATCTTCGTAGGAACCAGCCTTGTTGGCGACTTGCTATAACCCAAGTTGCTACCCATGATGGAAGTCCAAGAGAGATCCCCCAATTTGTAGTTGAAGAACACTGCAAAGAAGGAGATAGCACCTCATAGACACCCACCTTGGCAAACGTATTGGTTGAAAACCCAGCTCAAAGTGGTGGAAACAGCAGGAAGCCTGATTGAACGTCTGTTGCCAAAACATATCCATGCCGTTACTTTTTGGGGACTTGAACGTAAAGTGGCGATGTTTGTGCTGGCGTCCAGCATAAGCTTGCTCTGCTGAGGGGGACAACTTGGGTTAACTATGATGATTAACATTATTGCGGGCTTGGTAGCGTATTCCTATCAAGACAAAAACCAGTGGTGATTTGAATTAGCAGTGAGCTTATCCCGAACTCAGGTTACTCTAGGCTATCTCAGCTCGCTGGACTTTGAAGCAAAATTTCTCACAAGTTTAGGTGTCCGCTAGATCAGCCAATGATGCGGCATGTGCCTACGACAACAACGCTGGCAGTATTGAACCTCAAGTCTGGCCTGATTAGGCAACCTTAGCGTTTACACGGGTTTTCACAAGGAATCCCGTCCCCCATCTTTATTGAACAGGTAATAGCCAAATGAAGACAATGATTTCAGATGATGTCCGCGAGGAACTGGATCTAGCCATCACTAAAATGACGCAAAATTATCTGGACCAGCTTGAGGGTATGGAACCACACAATTTTTACATTTTCTTTCAGGATGAAGTTGATCGTCCTATGTTGGAGTTCATGATGGAGTACTCGAAACACAATGTAAATCGTGCTTCTACCTACCTAGGGGTAAACCCGCTCGATTTGATTGCCAAACTCAAGCGACATAACCTGCTGTGAATTCTCGAACATAGATGATGAGGTTGACTCCCATGACATCCACCATTAAGAAAAGTGGCTTGTTCCTCAACGATACGGAAATGTTCTCAGGGAAGTGCTGGTTGGCTAGGTTACGCTTACCCAGTTAGTACCTTGCGCCGTATGTAACATTGGCTGGGGTCTGGTTATGTCTATCGTTCACATTTGCCTCCTATATCCAAAATGCCTATGATGGAGTAAATATCTGCCATATTAACAAGGGACTAAATGTCAGACCGGGAAGGTGAACAGCCAAAAGCAACCGGCTTTATTACCCGCTGCCTGTCCCTGGATCTGGAAGTGGGGCGGCGTGATGCGCGTATCCACCAGTTTGCTGCCGTGCGTGGCGATTCCGGGTTGGCTTTGACCCACCAGAAAGGTGAGGTACTTGCCGCCCTGCCCCGCCTTGATGGCTTTGCTTCCGGGTTGTCGTTGCTACTGGGGCATAACCTGATTGCTTTCGACATTCCCCATCTGCAAGCAGCCAAACCTGATTTGCGCCTGCTCCAATTCCCTGCCATTGATACCTTGTGCCTGAATCCGTTGGCTTTCCCCCGTAATCCTTACCATCATCTGGTCAAGCATTACCAGGATGGGCAACTCAAACGTGCCCAACTCAATGACCCAGAACTGGACGCACGGCTGACTATGGAAGTTTTTCAGGATCAGGGACGGGCATTCATGGCATTACGGAAAACTGATCCTGCTAGGCTATTGGCTTGGCACTGGTTGACGACGGCAGGAGTTCAAGGCGCGGGGTTTGATGCCTTTTTTAGTGCTATTCGCCGCCAACCCCGTCCTAATGATATTGAAGCCCGTGAAGTTATTGGCGGATTATTGCAAGGCCATGCCTGTCAGACCTATAGCCGCGCCCTTCTGGATAAGGCCGATACGCAAGGGTGGGCATTGGCTTATGCAATGGCATGGCTGTCAGTCGCTGGGAGCAATTCGGTTATGCCGCCGTGGGTACGGCATCAGTTCCCGCAAGCCGCTGCAATAGTGAAGCAACTGCGGGATACCGCCTGCACAGACCCTGATTGCCAATGGTGCAGGGAACGGCACGATGCGAAGCGTGAGCTGAACCGCTGGTTCAAGCATATCCCGGATTTCCGCCCTGAACCTGCTGACCAGCATGGCAAGCCGTTGCAACGTTCCATTGTCGAGGCAGCGATGGGGGGCAAGCATGTATTGGGTATCCTGCCTACCGGAACCGGCAAGTCTGTCTGTTACCAGTTGCCCGCCCTGTCGCGCTTTGACAAGACGGGTGCGTTGACCTTGGTGATTTCCCCGTTGGTAGCACTCATGGCAGACCAGGTGGCTGGGCTGGAAGCGCGGGGTATTACGAGCTGTGCCGCCATCAATGGCCTGCTGTCCATGCCGGAGCGTGCCGATGTACTTGACCGGGTGCGGCTGGGGGATGTGGGTATCCTGCTGGTTGCACCAGAGCAACTACGCAGCAAGACCTTACGCAAGGTACTGGAACAGCGGGAAATAGGGATGTGGGTACTGGACGAAGCACACTGTATTTCCAAGTGGGGACATGATTTCCGCCCTGACTACCGCTATGTAGGACGATTTATCCGAGACAAGGCCGGTGACGGGGCTGTACCACCGGTATTGTGCCTGACCGCTACTGCCAAGCCGGATGTGGTGGCGGACATCATTGCCTATTTCCGGGATAAGGTCGGCATTAGCCTGCAATTGTTTGATGGCGGGGCGAACCGCACCAACCTAACGTTTGATGTTGTTCCCACCTCCCCTGAAACAAAGTTTGCCCATATTTATCAAGTCATGCAGGAGTACCTTCCGTCTGATATGTCGGGTGGGGCAATTGTTTATTGTGCTACACGCCGCCGTACCGAGGAGGTTGCCGAGTTCCTGCGCAGCAAGGGTATGGCTGCCGACCATTTCCATTCCAACCTATCACCGGAATACAAAAAGACGGTGCAGGAACGCTTTATCCGGGGAGAATTGCGGGTCATTGCCGCTACCAATGCCTTTGGCATGGGGATAGACAAGTCGGATGTACGCTTGGTCATCCACGCCGACATCCCCGGCTCACTGGAAAACTACCTGCAAGAGGCGGGTCGCGCTGGACGTGACCAGCAAGCAGCCCGGTGCGTCTTGCTGTATACTTTAGATGACGTGGAGCGCCAGTTTGGTATGTCTGCCCGTTCCCGTCTGACCCGCAATGAAATCCAATCCATCCTGAAATCCTTACGCAAACTCGACCGGAAAAAACAATTGGGCGGTGAGGTAGTAGCAACTGCCGGGGAAATATTGGCAGAAGAAGACGACGGGGTGTTTGGGCGTGATTCTGCAACGGATGATACCCGTGTACGCACTGCTATTGCATGGCTGGAAGAAGCGACCCTGCTGACCCGTGAAGAAAATCAGGTACAGGTATTC
>NZ_JAFMPM010000003.1 GCF_017349355.1 Thiothrix fructosivorans | reverse complement strand
CCACACCGATAAGGCGTTAGCGGAATGGTTGGGGATGCGTGGCAACAATGCAGAACGCCGCATCCGTGCCTATCGGGATGGCAGCGATAGCCCGCCGTATGGGGTTTGGCGTAAGTTGTTGGTGGCTACCGGGCGCATTCCGCAGGAGATTATTCCCGTTATTGCCTTCATGCGTTGAGGGAGTCGGGAGCAACTGACTTCTTATCAGTTGCCCTAAATTTATTCTAAATGTAACAGTGTTGTTACGTCTTGGGTGGTTTGCTTGCCTTGACTTTGGGGGTGTCCGTTACCGGGGTAAGGGTTGCCAGCAATGCCGCGTTCTGTACCCGCAGGGCTTCCAATTCCCCCCGCATTCCCGCCGCTTCTTCGCGGGTAGCCCCCGCCGCTTGTAGGGCTTGTTCCCGTTCCGTTTGTGCTTGGGTAAGCCGCTCGTTCAGGCGGTGGGTTTCATTGGTGTGGCGTTCCCCTTGTTGTTGGATCTCGCTGGTATGGCGTTCCTGTTGTGCCTGCTGTTGCTGTTGGAGGTTGGCAAGCTGTGCTTGTGCCTGGTCAAGTTGGGCTTGCAGGCGCACGGCTTCCGCTGTCTGGGTTTTCAGGGTGTCGCTGGTGCTGGTGAGGGTGGCTTGCAGGGCTTGCACTTCGTGGGTGTGGCGTTGGCGTTGTTCCGTGTTGGCGGCGTGGGCGTGTTGTAGTTCTGCCTTGAGGTCATCGGCGCGTTTGGTGGTTTCTTCGGCTCGTGCCTCAGTGGTTGCCAGTTGGCGGCTCAGGGTGGCGTTTTCTTGTTGTAGGGTTTCAATGGCAGTGCTGGCGGTTTGTAGTGCTTCGCTGGTTTGGCGGTGCTGGGCTTGCAGGGCTTCCAGTTCGGCACTGAGTTGGTCGGCTAGTTCGGTGGCTTCCTGTTGCGCGGTTTCCAGTTGTTGACGGGTGGCTTCCAGTGCTTCGCGTTCCGAGGTTAAACGGGCATTGGCCAACTCTAAGGCTGCCGCCCAAATATCCGCGCCCAGTTCCTCTAAGCGCGTTGCAACCGCAGCGGGAGCAGGTTCACGGATAGGGGTGTTAGTGGTGTGCTGTTTGGCTTTCCACTCCTTCAGGGCTTCGTTGATGGTGGTGTAGCTACCGCCGCCTAGCAGTTTGCGTACCGCCGCCATTGTCGCGGATTCACCGGCTACGGTGAGCTGGTCAGCCGCTTGGAAAATCTGGTCTTTGGTAATCGCCATATGCAACGCCTTCTGTATAATGTAGTATTTTGTATAATACTACTATTTACTACATTATACAATTTCACACCATTAAAACGCATGGGAAACATTCTGTGCGCTACTGATCAGAATATTTCTATCGGGGGTGAAGTTGGTGTAGAAGGTAAGAAACGCACCGCCAACCACGCGGGCATCATTGCCCATTGTACCCGCAACGATTCGGGGTAAGGTCAAGCCTTCCAGATCCAATGGTTGCATTGAATCGCTGACGGCATGGGTCAGTTGCTGCGTCAGTTCAGGGGGGAAACTCCCATCAATGATGACACCTTCAAAGTCAATAACGCTGACCGCCGCCGCAATCGCATGAGCAATCGCGGGGGCTGCTTGATTTAACCATTGATCAAAGCACACCTTTGCCTGATCAAACGGTGGTTCAGTGCGATGGTTAGCCAACCCCGTGAGCATGTCATCGGGTTGTAAGCCCAAAGATTGAAACCGCTGATTGAGCAAATAGCGTGAAGCACAATTGATGAGTTGCACCGGAGTACGTTTATCGAGAGGTTCAGCCGCGTAACGATTAGGCAATGGCATCGAACCAATAGCCCCCGCATTGTTAAAGCTACCACTGTACAACGTGCTATTCATGACAATACCGCCACCAATAAACGTACCCACGAAGATGTATAAATAGTTGTTAAATTTCTGACTATTATCAAGCGCCATTGAGGCAATACAAGCGGCGGTGGCATCATTGACTAACCAAACAGGCAGCGTTTGATCTGCTTGAATGGTTTGTTTGATGTCAATGCTATTCCAACGGGCAGTGATAGGCGTGGGTATACCCGCTTCATACTGCCAACCGCCTAAACCATAGGGTGCGGCGACACCAATACCCAGCAACCGTTTTGCCTGTGCAGGGCTGAAATCTTGAGTCAGTTCCCGTATTGCGCGGCGAATCGTAGGGAAAATAAAATCGGGATCAGGATAAGCATAATCATATGCACAACGCCGGAGAATTTCCCCCGTGAAATTGATTAAAACCGCATCCAACCCCCGCCGCCCAATTTTCACCCCTAACGAATAAGCACCCGCAGGGTTAAGGCTAATCGGTATGGCAGGTTGCCCTACTTTACCGACTTCATGACGGGGTTTCTGTTTGCATAACAGTTTTTCTGCCAATAGCCTGTTGATAATGACAGAAGCAGTTTGAGCACTTAAATGCGTAATGCGGGCAATGTCCGCCTTGGTAAGGCTTTGCGCACGCCGAATCAGTTGTAACACCAACCGTTCGTTATATTGGGCAATGCCCGCCAGATTACTACCGCCTACTGATGCCATCAGAATATTACTTGGCGGGTGTTTCAGTCGGCATCTCAAACTTCGCCATGCGTGGCTTGCCTTCGGCTGGCTGGATCATCGCCACCACCTTATCACCCGCGACCAGTTTCACCTCCGCTGGCGCATCAAAACGCGGCTCATCCCCTTCCACCAACGTTAAGTCGGCTTCTTGTTTGTCTTTGCCTTTCAACACGGTCAGGCGAACTTTGACCGCCTTGAGTGCATCACCTTGCGGCAAACCTTCGATATACAGGCTGACTTTGCCATCTTCCGCCGTCACCAGTTCGTGATGGATTTCATCGACTACCGCCACAATACCACCGTGATGGGGTTTGTCATCGTGGGCGTGATCATGCCCTTCTTGCTCGTGTTTGGCGTGGTCTTCCGCCGATTCGCCTTTGTGGGCATCCTCCGGTTTGGTTTCAGGCGTAGTTGTTTGCCCGTGATCTTTGGCATGGTCGTGTCCGGTTTCACCGTGCTTGGGTGGCTCTTCCGCCAACACCATTGGGGAAGCCAGCAGACCGCAGGCGATTAACAACGTGGGTAACAGTTTCATGGGTTATCTCCTTGGTATTCAACAGTTAAAAATTACAGGGCTTCATCGCTTGCCATATCCAGCAATTTTTCCGCAGGTTTGCGCCCAAACAGCCAGAACATCGCAGGGGTGAGGAAGGTATCCAGCAAGGTGGAGCTGATTAGCCCGGAAAAGATCACCACCGCTACCGGATGCAGGATTTCCGTTCCCGGCTGTTCGGCTTCAAACAGCAGCGGCATGAGCGCGAAAGCCGCTACCAATGCCGTCATCAGCACAGGGGACAGGCGTTCCAGTGACCCCCGAATAATCATCACACGGGTAAAACTTTCCCCTTCGAGCCGCATCAGGTTGAGGTAATGGCTGGTTTTGAGGATGCCGTTACGGGTGGAAATACCCGCCAGCGTAATAAAACCAATCAGTGCTGCCACCGACAACGGTTGCCCCGACAGCCACAAGCCAATCACGCTGCCGACCAATGCCAGCGGAATATTCGCCATGATCAGCAATGCCAGCGTGGTGGACTGGTAACGGCTATACAGGGTCAAAAACACCAGCAATGCCGCTACCGCCGCTAATAGCGTGATGCGTTGCGCCGCTTGTTCCTGCGCCTCAAACTGCCCACCAATGGTGATGAAGTAGCCTTCTGGTAACGTGAAATCAGCCACTTTTGCCCGCATATCCACCACCACTTCTGACAAAGCCCGACCCTGCACGTTGGCGGACAGCACAATGCGCCGCTGCCCGTTATCCCGTGACACTTGGTTGGGGCCGTCGCTTTCCTCAATCTTGGCGAGTTTGCTTAACGGCACTTGCCCCAACGGAGTGCTGATGAGCAAATCCTGCAATTGGGTGGTGGAACGCGCCGCCTCCGGCAAGCGCAACACCAGCTTGAAACGGCGGTTGCCATCCACGATTTCATTGATGGTTGCGCCGTCCACCAACATTTGCAGTTCCCGCAGCAATGCCGCCCCTGAAAGCCCGTACTGCCCCGCCACGGCATAATCCACATACACCTTGATTTGTGGGGCAAGCACTTGTTTTTCCATGTTCAAGTCTGCCACGCCGTCAACCGTCGCCAGTGCTTGTTTCAAGCGTTCGCCCTGAGCGCGGAGCGTGTCGAGGTCATCACCAAACAGCTTGATGGCAATTTGCGCCTTGACACCCGACAGCATGTGGTCGATACGGTGGGAAATCGGTTGCCCGATACTCACGTTTACTGGCAAGGGTGCAAGACGGGTGCGGATGTCAGCATACACCACGTCCATTGGGCGTTCTGACGGTTTTAAGGCAATGTCCAGCTCGCTGTTGTGTACCCCCTCCGCGTGTTCATCGAGTTCGGCACGCCCGGAACGCCGCCCGACATGGGCAATTTCCGGCACAGCTTGCAGCAAGGTTTCGGCTTTGGCGGCAATGCGTACCGATTCCGCCAAGGTCACACCGGGGGTCAAACTCACGCTCACCAACAAGGTGCCTTCATTGAACGGCGGCAAAAACGTGGTCGGGAACAACGGCACGAGGCTAGCCGCCAGCAATACCGCCGCCGCACCCATGCCGAGCAGGGTACGCGGGTAATCCAGCACGGTTTCCAGCGCCTTGGCATAACCGCGCTTGAGCCAGCGCACCAGCCAGGGTTCAGGGTGGTCAAGCTGTTTCATATTGGGTAGCAGGTAATACGCCATCACCGGCGTCAGTGTGACCGACACCAGCATCGACACCAGAATCGAGGTAATGTAGGCAATGCCCAATGGCATAAACAATTTGCCTTCCATCCCCGGCAAGGCGAACAACGGCAAAAATACCAGCACCACAATAATGGTGGCGTACACAATCGCCGAACGCACTTCCAGCGTGGCGTGCAACACGATCTTCAAGGGCGCAAGTTGGGTTTTGTGCAAACGGTTATTACGCAAGCGGCGAATCACGTTTTCGACCCCCACCACCGCATCATCCACCAGTTCTCCTATCGCAATCGCCAAGCCACCCAGCGTCATGGTATTGATCGACAAATCCAGATAGCGGAATACCAGTACCGTACACAAAATCGACAGCGGAATTGCCATTAATGAAATTAACGTAGTACGGAAATTCCCCAAAAACAGGAACAAAATCACCATCACCAGCAGTGATGCCAATACCAGCTTGTGTTCCAGATTGCCGATGGATGCCTCAATGAAACTGGCTTGGCGGAAGGTCACACGCGGCTCTGCCATGCCTTGCGGCAGGCTGGTTTTCATCGACTCCAACGCGGTTTCTATTGCTTGGGTAAGCTGGATAGTATCCGCATCGGGTTGTTTCTGAATACCCAATATCACCGCAGGCTGACCGTTAAACCCCGCATCCCCGCGCTTGACCTTGGGGGCAAAGGTGACGCTTGCCACCTGTTTGAGCAAAATCGGTTGCCCCGACGTGGCAGTAATCGCAAGGTTCTGCAAATCCTCAAGGCTGGAAGTGCGCCCAATGTGGCGGATCAGGTATTCCTTGCCGCTAAGTTCCATGAACCCGCCAGAGGTATTATTGGCAAACCCTTCCAGCGCATCCGCCAACTGCGTAAGGCTAATCCCCAGATCGGTCATGCGGCGCATATCCGGCTGTACCTGAAACTGGCGCACTTCCCCGCCAATCGGGATGACTTGCGCCACGCCAGCAATCGACAGTAAGCGCGGGCGTAACACCCAGTCGGCATACTCACGGACTGCCATTGGGTCAATCTTGGCGGGGTCAATCGGCACTGCCACCATCATGATTTCCCCCATGATCGACGACACCGGCCCCATTTGCGGCACAATCCCAGCAGGCAAACCACTTTCCATTGCTCCCAGCCGTTCGCTGACCATCTGGCGGGCGCGGTAAATGTCCGTATCCCAGTCAAACACCGCGTACACAAACGACAACCCGGCACTGGATACCGAGCGTACCGACTCAATCCCCGGCAAACCGTTGAGGGTGGTTTCCAGCGGGAAACTGATCAGGCGTTCCACCTCTTCAGGAGCCATGCCACCCGCTTCGGTCATCAGCGTGACGGTGGGGCGGTTGAGGTCGGGGAAGACATCCACGGCGGTTTGCGGCAGTTGCAACGCGCCGTAAATCATCAGCATGGCACTCGCCACCAGCACCAGCAGGCGGTTGCCGAGGCTGGCGTTCAATAACCAGTTAAACATGGCAGCCTCCTAACGGATTTGGTTAATCAGATTGGTGGCTTGCACCACCACGCGCTCACCGTCTGGCAAACCGGCGGTAATCATCACCCGTTCCCCGTCCAGCGGCTGGTATTGCACGACTCGCGGGGCGTACTGTTCCGGCGTGGTTTTGACCCATACCACCGTTTGGTTACTGGGGTTACGGGCGAGGGCTTCAGCGGGGACAGCGACACCTTGCAGGGTTTCACGGGTTTGCACGGTCACTTGGACGGGTGAACCTGCGGCGAGCTGGGCAAGTGTTTCACCTTCTACACTGAAGCGCAGGGGTAAGGCTTGTTGGCGTAATTGTTGGCTGTTGCCTTGATAGCGGAGTGCGAGGGTTTGCTTACCGATGGTGACGTTAGCGGCGGCAATGTTAGCGGGTAAGGCAGGGTCATAGGTGACGGCTTCCACCTGCAATTTGCTGGGGTCGATGATGTCCAGCAATAAGTCGCCTGCTTGTACGGCTTGTCCGTTGGCGGCGTAACTGGCGGTGACAATGCCACTGATGGGGGAGCGCACGGTTTCGGTAACGCCTTTTGCCCCTTTGCGGAATACGGCAAGACGGGCTTGCAAGCTGCGTACTGTCGCAATGGTGGTATCCACTTCACGGCGCGGAATCAAGTCGCCCAGCCCTTGTAAGCGTTGCTGTTCCAGTTCTGCCAGCTTGAGTTGTTCTTGCAAATCGGCAGCTTCGGCGGCTTGGTTCGTACCTTCCTGTGCATCTTTGGCAAGGGTGAGGGTAGCCAATACTTGCCCCTTTTCCACCTTATCGCCAATCGCTGGCAAGCTACCATTGGCAATGTCGAGCCGTCCGGCTTGCAATGCCTGCACTTTGCTGCTGGCATCCATACCCGCCACCACCTGACCATTCAGGATGAGGCTGCGCGGCAAGGTTTCGAGCGTCGCAGGTTGGGTACGCACCTGAATGAAACGTTGGGTTTTTTTCGGCAAGAATACGCTGCCATCCGGCAGGCGTTGCGGGGCGTTGGGGTTGGCAGCGGTCGGGGCAGCTTCGCCGTGGTCATGCCCATCACCCGCTATTGCCAGCGCGGGTAACAACAATGCACCGATCAACAAAAATGCAGTTGGTTTCATGCCTGTACCCTCCGTTGGTGGCGGTCACGCCGCAACGTGAACACCACGAGAGCCAAGGCAATGACCACCAAACCCAGCACCCACGGCAGGAAGCCCCAACCGCTGGCTGAGGTGGCGGTGGCGGGTTCAACGTGCATCGCTTCCGCCGCGTGTACATCCAGATCACCCGTCAGCAAGTCGCTGGTTTCACCGGCTAAAATGGTTGCCATCACCGCGTATTCCCCTTCTGGGAGCGGTTGCGCCAAGGCAGCATGGTAACTGCCATCCGCTTCCGCTGCGGCTTTAATGCGCTGCCCTGCAATGTCCAGTTCCACACTGGCATCCGTCACTGGGGCGTTGCTGGCGTGATCATCAAGGAACAGGTGCAAACCGTCACCCTCCAACGTGCCTACCAGTTCAAACTGGGTAGACTCCATCACCAGACGCGGTGCAGCGGGGGAATCAGGGGCCGCAGCGGCTTTTTCTTCGCCGTGGTCATGCCCATCACCCGCAACAGCGGCACAGGCGAACAACAGGCTGCACACGCAACCCGCAAGTAACTTTCGCATGGTGTTTCCGCCTTATTGTTGGTGGGTCTTGTCGTCCCAGACCAGCGTTGCATGGTGCAAACCGGGCTGCCACGCTTGCTTGAGCGGAATGCTGAAACGTGAGGCGTTCGGGGAACGGCGTTGCTTGATTGCCCCACTGTAATCCGTTTGCCCGCTTTGCAGAGCTTTGCCGCTGGTGTCGGTCACGGTGTAGTCCAGATGCCCGAAATGGACGGGATTACGCCCGATACGCTTCAGGCTGCCTTTCAGCGTTGTACCTTCCACCCGCACGTTGCGGAAAGCCACTTTGGATGCACCATCGGTGCTGATGCCTTGCGCTTGCAGGGCGGTTTTATCAGGGGTTGCGGCGCAGCCGACAACGAATAAGGGCAGCAATGCCGCCAACAGTGTCTTGTTCATGGTGTATTCCTGAATCCGGTTTAAACGATCAAAAAGTGAAGTTTGATGAAAACGCGGTCAGGCAATCGGTGGGCGGATCAGCAGGTCAGCCAGCGGGTTGCGGTAGGGGTCAGTGGAAAAAAGGGGGATTAACGCAGCCATTTCTACCTGTGGTACAAACAGCGTGTTCACGGGGACAGCCACATTGCCCGCTGGGGTGTGGCAACACTGGTGATGGTGTTCGCCTACGGTGTCTTGCTCCCCAGCGTGGTGAGTAGCATGGTGTTGCTCTATCACCGCACAATGTGCCGACTGATGATCGGGTGTTGCAGGTGGAAAGTCGATGTGCCAACCCGCCACGCCCACAGCCGTCTGCGCCAGCAGGACGCAGGCAAGCAGGAACGACAGTAAACGGTGGATGGCTATTATTTTCATGAACGAAGAGTAAACTATCATCAAGTTAAAAAGCAATAGTTAGGTGGATTAGTGGGGGGTAAAGACTTTGCCTAACCCTTAGGCTGCATAATGACACTGATAGCCATCATGTCTTTTTCAGTCAATGTTCCTGCTGCTTGGCGCAACAACAGCGTATTCAACAGGAAATCATAACGGGCGCGGGCATGGTCGCGCCGCGCCCTGAACTCGGCACGTACCGCATTTAGCACATCCACTGCGGTGCGTGTCCCCACCTCAAAACCTGCCTGGGTAGCTTGGGCTGCGGTTTCCGCAGACACCAACGCCTGTTGGTTAGCGGTTACTTGGCTCATGCTGGACTGGATGCCCAGAAAAGCAGAGCGGACTTGTTGTTCCGTTTGCCGCATTTGCAGGTCGTATGCCTGTTGGGTTTGTTGGAACGTAAACTGTGCCTCGCGGATTTTGGAGGTGGTTGCCCCCCCGGTATACAGCGGCATACTGACACTGATGCCCACCGCCACATCATTGCTGCGTTGGTTGGTGTAGGTGTCATTATTGAGGTATGAACCTGTTTGTTTGGCAAACAGGTCTACCGTTGGTAATTTACCAGCACGTTGTACCGCAACCCCTTTTTGGGCAGCAGCCATTGCTTGTTGGCTGGCACGTAGCTGGTGGTTATTTTGCTTGGCAGTGTTAACCCATGCCTCGATGCTGTTAGGGGTTGGCATGGCTAACGGCATATTGGCGCGGGGGGCATCCAATGCAGGGTAAAATCCCCCTGTCAACACCCTTAATTGCTCGCGGGCAATGTCCAGTTGTTGGGTGGCTGTAATTTCCTGCGCCTGTGCAGCGGCATCACTGGCTTCCGCTTCCTTGACATCCGTAATGGCGGAACGCCCCGCCTCAAAATAGGCTTTGGCTTGTTCCAATTGGCGGTTAATTGCTGTCTTTTCTGCTTTGGCAAAAGCTAAATTATCCTGTGCTTGCAGGGCTTCGAGATAAGCCTTGGCAACCCGTACCATCAGGTCTTGCCGGGCAGATTCCAGTGTTTCTGCTGACTGCCCGATCAAGGCATCGGTTTTGGCAATGTTGGCTTTCACGCCCTGATTGTAGAGGGGTTGGCCTAAGGTCAGTGCATAATTTGCCTGATTACCGTCCACCGTTTTGCTGGTCAGGCTATCGCGTTCGGCTGCATAGCTGGTGTTGCCAGAAAGGTTCACTTGAGGTCTTAAACCAGCGCGTGCCTGTTGGCGTTGCTCCAGTGTCGCCAAATGTCCGCTTTCCTGAACCTTGAGTTGTGCGTCGTGTCTTTTGGCTTGTTGATAGACTTGTAATAGGTTTTCCGCGTGGGCGTTTTTAGCAGTAAAAACCAATAATGGCGCAACTAACAACGACAGCGATGCTGCCAGTAGTTTCTTATTCATAATTTTTTCCTGAATCCGGTTTAAACGATCAAAAAGTAGAGTTTGATGAAAACGCGGTCAGGCTATGGGTGGGCGGATCAGCAAGTCAGCCAGCGGGTTGCAGTAGGGTTCAGCGGAAAAAGTAATGATCAATGTGACAGATTCTGTTTGTGGTAATGCTAGGGAGGCGGCAGGCACGGCAATACTACCCGATGTGGTATGGCAGCACTGGTGATGGTGTTCGCCTAGGGTATCTTGTTCCATCAAGGCGCAATGTGCTGCGAGAGTGTCCTGTTCAGGATGGGGAAAGTCGATGTGCCAACCCGCTACGCCCACAGCCGTTTGTGCCAGCAGAACGCAGGCAAGCAAGAACGACAGTAAACGCTGGATGATTGGTTTTTTCATGGGTGCAGCGTATACCAGCACGGTGATGCAACGCAAGCACCCAGAAGACCAGCGGAAAAATACATCAGACAACGGCTGCACGACGCAAATCCTGTTGGGCATAACCCCACATCTGCCACGCCCCGCTCAAAGCCAAGGTAGCCATCACTCCCGCCACGATCAGGTCAGGTAAGCCGGAAGCTGTGCCGAATACCCCAACCGCCGCCAATATCACTGCCACATTGCCGATGGCATCATTGCGTGAGCAAATCCACACGCTACGCATATTGCTGTCACCCTCACGGTAAACGTACAGCATGGCAGCAACCGCCACATTAGCCGCCAGCGCCAGCAGTGCGACACTGCCCATTGTCATGGCATCCGGTAAGTTTCCCGCCCATAGTCCCCAGCCAGTACGCCCCAGCACCCACACGCCAAATACTGCCATCGTCGCGGCTTTCAGCAAGGACGCTTTGGCGCGGATAGCCAGCCCCATACCCAGCACCCACAAGCTGATACCGTAGTTGGCAGCATCCCCGAAAAAGTCGAGCGAGTCCGCCAGCAAAGAAGCCGATTGCGCCCATACTCCAAACAGCATTTCTACCCCAAACATAGCGGCATTGATTAGCAACGCCAACCATAAAATCAGGCGGTAACGCCCGTGCGGGGGTTGAGCTTCGGTGCTGCAACTGTGGTTACAACCGCATTGTGCGCTCATACATTTCTCCAAACCGTTGTATTGGGGTTATGCTAAACCCTGTAGTGACTACAGGGTCAAGCCATGCAACAGAAACTAACCATCGGCATGTTAAGCAAACAATCTGACGTGAAAGTGGAAACCATCCGCTATTACGAGCGCAGCGGGCTATTGCCGATCCCCACCCGTTCAGCCAGCGGCTATCGGTATTATGACGGGGAGGATGTCAAACGCTTGCGGTTCATCCGGCGTGGGCGATCCTTGGGGTTTGGGCTAGAAGAAATCCGTTCCCTGCTGCAACTGGCAGACCAACCCCAGCAGCCTTGCCATGAAGCCGACCAACTGGTACAGGCACATCTGGCGGAAGTCGATGCCAAAATTCGGGATTTGCAGGCTATCCGTAACGTGTTGGAACAGCTTGCTGGATGCCAAAGCCAGACAGCGGCACATTGTCGGTTGCTGGAGGCGTTGGAAGAACGGGTATGCTGTAGTACAAGATAGGCACGATTTTGGCAGGCAAGACACCTTTCGTTTGTTCCTTTGCTAACGTGGATACCATGCCATCCACCACCCCTTTCAGCCGCAATGCTTGCGCCAGCCCTGCCTGATCGTGGGTAATGTCCACGCTGCCATACAGCGACACCCGATCAAGGCGGTTCTCAATGTTCAGGTCGTGGTTCTCGCCCTTGATGATCATTACCTCAGATTCATTCTGGAAGTAATCCATCGAATCTTCTTTAAGCTGGCAACCAGCCAGTAAGATAGCGGCAGCAATTGCCACCAGCGTAGGTGTAGTGAGTGGTTTCATTGTTATGGGTAGCCCAGAAAAAAGCCGCCCATTATAGACCGATTTTTTCAACATTCTTGCAAATACCCTATCCTTTTCCAACATCCTATTTGCCTAAAAGACTCACCAGTAATCAGGCTTGTAAACAGCTTTCTTCTTGGTCGGGATCATATTGGGGAGCTGGCAGGCTTTTAACTCTTCTTCAAGGATGTAATGCCGTGTCCAGTGTGAAAGTTTGGAAAGTTCCGCGTTAGGGGGGCGTGCCTCGCCACCCGTTGGCTTGAGCCGTGGCATGATCGCTGCGGTTATCGCTTGCTGAAAGTCTTCCTGTATTGCCTCCAGTGCCGGGACAATATCCGAATCGTTGGACACCAACACCAGTTGTTCCATGCCCTTGTAAGCATCACGGTATAGATGCAGAGCAATGTTTACGTCGGTTTTCTTCTCTTCCAGTCGCCAGACATTCACCCGGTCAGTTTTCACCAGCGGGTTCTGGTAGCGCGGCATCCCCCCTGCTTCAAGGATGAAATAGCCTTCAATGACTTGGAACAAGTCCGGGTACAGCGTCCGCAAAGCCTTGTGGTAGGCATTCTGTGACATCACCGCCTGTTCACCACGGGTGGCAATCTTGCCTTTTACCGGGGCAGTAAAAAACTTCACCGCAACAATTTCAGCATCAGGATTTTGTTCTTGGCAAATGTGGGTGAATAGCTTCACCACGTCGAGCCATTTGTAGGGGCTGCCTTTCAGTACCCCGTAGTAGAGGTTGAAGCCGTCAATGTAGAGTGTTGTTTTCATGGGGGTACGGCAGAAATGAAAAAACCGCCATTATAGGCGGTTTTTCCGTCCCAAAGCGATGAAGTCAAGCTCCAACAACCAAGGGATGAGTTGTGCATTCACTGTAACTAACTTAGTTAGTGGATGCAATAACCGAACCAGCAAAATTTACTGTATCGGTACACTCCCCCGCCGCCAATTGCTGCTTAAATTGTGCCATAACCACGGCATAATCCGCCGCCAGATCGTCATAGGTATAGCTGTCATCCTCATGCACTGGAAAGCCAAGTTCCAGCACCAACAAGGAAAGTTCAAGGTCGGTTTCCGCGTAGGCTACCGTGCGGAAGTTGTCCCCGGAAGCCGGGAACGGGTTATCATTCGCTTGCATATTTCAATCTCCATACAAGGTTGAAAGGTGAAGTCCCGCCCCAGAAGCTCGAATTTCTGGGGTAGGGCGTTTCATTACGTCATGACTTCACGCCTTAATGGTGTCATGAAGTCATTGCGTCATAATGTCACGAAGCCATGACTTCGTAAAGCCGTAACGCCATGAAATCACGTACCTGTACGCTCTAGCAATGGGGGTTATCTTGGCTATAATGCTTACGTCACAACGTCGTGAAGCCATGAAGTAATAACGCCATGAAATCACTTGTTTTCCTCAGCCAGAAAGGGGGAAGCGGTAAAACCACGCTTTCCGTGCATACGGCTGTCACCGCACAGGAAAGCGGGGAACAGGTCGTCATCATCGACACCGACCCCCAACAGAGTGCCACGACATGGGCAGATGCCCGCGAGAGTGATAGCCCCCCGGTAGCCACCATCAGCGTCGGCGAGATTGACAAGGTGCTGAATGCAGCGCGTCAGGAGTCCATCAGCCTAGCAGTGGTGGATACCGCCCCACACGCCACGCCGGACGCTTCTAAGGTGGCACAGATTGCCGATTTGGTGGTGATTCCAGTACGACCCTCAGCGTTCGACATCGCCGCCGCTGGCAACGCGGTACAGATTACCCGTGCAGCCGGGGCAAAAGCCGTGTTTGTGCTGTCAGCTTGCCCGTTCCGCTCGCCGGAGATTGCCGAAACACGCGAACTGCTGGCAAGCTACGGGCTACCCATCGCACCGATGGAGATTACCGAACGGCGGGCGTTTGCCCGTGCGGTGGCATCGGGTAGGGCAGTCACAGAATTTGAAAGTAATGGCAAGGCAGCCGAAGAAATACGCGCCTTGTGGGAATGGTTAAAAGGGCAAATGGAATGACAAAGAAACCGATTGGGTTAGCAGCCTTCACCAAACAAGGCAGACAGGCAGAACAACCAGCAGAAGACACCAGTACCAACGTGCCGGAGCAAGCAGAAACCAAAGAGCGGCAACGAGGGAAGGGTGACGTAGTAGCACTGACCTTGCGCCTGTCACGGGACGACTGGCAGCGCGTCCACCAGCTCGCCTTGTCCGAAGGGATCAGCATCCAAAAGCTGGCGGTGGAAGGGCTATCCAAGATGTTTGAGGAAAAAGGGCTGAAAGGCTTATCTCCGTAACCACCATGACGTTATGAAGTCATGGTGTCAAAACGTCATGGCTTCACTAACCAACTATTTCCTCTTCCTCATCGGTATTTTCTGCATCGTAAATTTCCCGCTTACGGGCATATTCAGCCTTCAACACTTCCGCCTGTTGCCACAATTCAGGGCTATTGGTTAGTTTTGAATTGCGCTGCAAAGCGCGGATGTCATCAGCCAACGTATTCAGTTCCAGCAGGGTGACTTGCTTTTGTGCCTTTTCTACGGCTCTGGAAGCCGTCTGCTGCTCGATCTCCCAATCATGCCCGTAGTCTATAGCCAATGCGCCGCTAAGGTAGCCAGCGTAGTTTTTGGAGGCATGAGCATTGCTGTAAAGGATGTTGCGCTTGACGTAATCAAAGCCGTGTTGCTTTTCAGCGGCTTCAATCGTTGCCCGTACTCCCTTCTTTGCACGGTGCTGGTCGGGGACGAAGGACAGCAGGGTTTCAACAAAATCTAAATCCGCACCAGATTTAGGGAGCAGATCAAGGCTTAACTGTTCTTCGGCGGCTAACTCAGTTGGCAACAGTCCAGCGCGAGGAATGTTGAATACTCGGAAATTGATAGAGGCAACACGCCGCCCGTGTTTGATTTCTTCGTATTCAAAGCCAATGTCAGATTTTGCATCCATTTCTTTTTTAGCAGGATTAAGAACCCATGCCTTAAAGTTTTTGTATTCAGAATACAGTTCCAGTGCATCCGTTTTTCTTGCCTTGTCTGCTTCTACGCTCAAACCAAGTTGTTTACGCAATTCACCTATTTCAAATTGGTATTCCTTGGCACGGGGGTTATGGTCGCGTTTCTGTTTCAGCAGCATGTACAAGCGTAGTGTGTACTGGCTTTTAAAGCTCAATAGCATGGCTAGTTTACATTGCGTGAAGTTTCCGTTTTTAAGCTGGAGTAAGTGGGGAATCATGGCTTCACTCAGTTGCACATCTACCATTCCCGTTCCATCAATGTATTTTGCTTGGGCAACCCAAGTTGTTTGCGTCAGACAACCCGGTGATTTAATTTCAACATAGCGTGTCACGAGTGACTTGGTGATGTTTTTCATTTCCCGATATGCAGAGTTTTTATCAACACCCAAAAAATCAGCGAATTCCGCAACAGGAATATGATACACCGTCAGTTTGGTATCTTCTGGCTGTACTTTTGAAATCACCGTGAACAGTACGCGCATCTCACCCAAGGGCAGGGCATAACGTGCTGATACAAGCTCATTCGACTGCGTGACAATCGCCGAGGATGGCTTGCTTTTCTTCCTTGCTGATACTTTGGTCATCTTCCGTTAAGTCAAAATATGGTTGAAGGGCTAGGATTTTGCTGTGTTGCTTGCGTCTCAGTGCCATGAGTGAGATGAATCGTTAGCATTTGCCAGAGAATACCGTAAAATCCTAACGATTCACAGCAAAATCCTAACGATTCACAGCAAAATCCTAACGATTCACAGCAAAATCCTAACGATTCACAGCAAAATCCTAACGATTCACAGCAAAATCCTAACGATTCACAGCAAAATCCTAACGTAAAACGTTGTAACCATTTGATATAAAATATAAAAAAATGGCTACAAACATATTAAACATATAAACAATAAAACAAACAAACATACGCGCACGACCCACCACCACCCCCGATACCCTAGAAATCAGGTTTGTTTGTCGTTTTTTTGCTTCGCAGGGAAGGGAAGAGGGCAGCTCAAAAGAACTTGAGCCTGTTGTCCTTCCACTCCTTCGCATCCACCACCCCATCCTGATACATCCCACTCCAATCAGGAAAGAACGGATACCACCCCGCTCCGCCATGCGGCTTAAACAGCATCGCCAGCACCACGCACACCCCCACAATGCCCCAAGCAACCATGTATTCCCCATTGTCACCAGTGCGAAGCCTACCGCCGAACAGGTGAAAACGCCGATCTGAGAACGGCGAGAACGGTACACCCGTTACCGTGAACGAATCCGCGAGAACGTGCGACAAGCCACCCCACGCAAACGCTGCCAGTATCCCGTGGAAATCCCACACCAGCAGCGTGAACGCCAATGCCCCAATCCAGTACAGCATGATGTGGGTCAGTGTGCGATGGCGTACCTGATGACCAAACTTGTTCAGTACCCATTCAAGCCAGTCGGGCGCAGTTGAGCCAAGCAGCGCAACCGGAACGAGGGCAGGGTTCGCCAATGCAGTAGTTGCCCCAGCTATGGCGATATGATTAATCCATTTCATTCTTCCCCCTTGGGTGCGGCTGAAACCTTCTTGAGCCATCCACCAATGGTTTCCGCGTTTTTGGGGTCACACATCCCCGACAGTAGCAAACGGCTTTCCATGATCTTGGCTTCTTCGGTGATCAGCTTTTCCTGAGAGCTGGCTACTTTCTCCAGATAGCCCACCTGTTCAGTGGCTTCCGTTACGCCTTGCTGTACCCGTACCGCGCTACGAGCCTCTAGGCTGCGATATAAGGCGAGTTCGCGCACAGCATGGTTACGCCCTGCAATAGCGGTCACAAAGTCCGCCACGGCCTTTGCAGTGTCTTTACGGCGTACATATTCGCGCTCTTTCTCCCTATCGAGTTCTTTCCCAGAGTAAAGCGGCATTTTGGCGACGATACCCACGTAGGATTTACCCAAGCCGGTGGCGGTGTCCTCCAGGTCTAAAACATCGCTGGAGCGGATCGAGGCGCGTAGATCCACGTCAATGTCGAATTTGCTCTTTTCCGGGTAGCAACCGAGCACCGACTTGTAAATTGCGTCGGCATCCAGCGCAGGGGCTTGCACAATCGCAGCAGGTTTATCGTGGTAGTCCAGACCGTCATCTACCATCGTCGGTGTTTTGTAGACTTTGGGTTCTGGCGGCTTTTCTGCTTCACCGCCTTTCCACGGCCACCACGCAGGCGCGGTATCCGTGTCACCACCTTCAGCCACTTGCTTGAGCGTTTCCGCCTTTGCCGCTTCTAATTGCGCATCAGTTTCCGCACGGGCGCTAATCGGAACGAGCAGCACGGCGACCAGAGCCAAGCATTTTAAGCCCACCCAGCACCATTGCGGCTTCAAACCAGCCAGCAGCGAGACAGGCGACAAGAAACGCCCACATGAAAATATTGGTTGCATCATAAGAAACTTCCGAGTTGAGTCTGAATATTTGCGGGTCACGGCGCATAACGACCGTGCGCAGGTTAGGCGGCATCCGTTGCTCTTCGCTGGCAGCGATCACGAACAAGCGTGAGGAAAGTACGCACTTACGGGCTATCTGGAGTTTTCGACCTGCCAGCTTGTGGGCATCGTCAATGAACAGCACCGCGCCAGTATCCTTGCAGTAGTCGGGCAGTGCTTCGGCGCGGGTGTGTTGCTTGAGGGCTTTCCACGGAGCGCGGGCATTGTTCAGGTCGGTTTTTTCTTCCTCAAGGCGTTTGGCTTCCCACCATTTTTCTAGGTCGGGTTCATCGCTCCATGCCACCAAGGGGCGCAAGGTGTCGAGGTAGAGCGGGGCAGTTTTCGACTTCGTACCCCAGATTTCCCCCGCGTGTTCGTGCAGGCGTTCCACCCATTTGGACTTGCCGGAGTCGTGCGCTCCCGTTACCAAGATCGGGCGTTTGGTAGAAATCGCTTCTTCGCTAATGACTGTTCCCTTGCGGTGCGTTTTGGTGACGTACAACGGAACGGCATAGGGGCTACCATCAGCACGTACCTGTGACTTGCTGCGGTGAATTTTCAGAAATTCCATGCTTATTGTCGCTTATCAGTCGCTTGTTATTTTTGGACAAACCGACCCTCACCCCAAAAAAATGCTAGGGGGTAAAGAAAAAGGGCGGAGTCCGCATTATGCCTTGCTAAATTGCGGTTTTTCAGGCTCAAACGAGCGTTCAAAATCGCGGAACGTTAGGGGGTAAAAATTTATTTCATTCTTGTGATAAAATCAATCTATAAAATGGTATATAGAAAACGCTCGTTTTATCAAGCCCAATATGGCTTAAACGAAGTGGTTTGTTTTGTACTAAAAAAGTATCGAAGAAACAATACATCGGTTTTCGCTGGACAGAGGAATGGAACATGGCAAATTACGCTTACTTGCGCGTCAGCACTGACCAACAGGATTTGGACAACCAACGCCACGGAATCTTGGAGTACGCCAACCAGAACGGCATCACGGGCGTACAGTTCGTGGAAGACTCAGTAAGCGGTAAAGTGAAATGGCGGGAACGGCGCATTGGTGACTTGCTGCTGAAAACCATGCAGCCGGGGGATACCGTGATCTTCGCGGAAATCTCGCGGATGGCCCGGTCAACCTTGCAGGTGCTGGAAATGCTAGAACATGCCACCACCACCAACTTCCATGTTCACGTTGCCAAGCAGCGGATGCGTTTCGATGACTCCATGAACTCGAAAATCACCGCCACCGTGTTGGGGCTGGCGGCAGAGATCGAGCGTGAATTTATTTCCATGCGTACCAAGGAAGCACTGGCGAAACGCAAAGCCGATGGTATGACTTTGGGTAGACCGAAGGGCAGGGCAGAGACGGTGAAACTGGATGCCCACCGCGAAGAAATCAAACGCTACCTTGCCAAGGACATCAGCAAACGCGCCATTGCCAAGCTGGTGGATTGTTCCAAGTCCACCCTGTACAACTGGCTGGAAAGGGAAGGGCTGAACAAGAAGAAACCCAAGGCGGCAAAGGTTACGGCAACCAAACCATGAGCGAAACACAACAAGGATACGGCAGTTTGGAACAACAATTGAAAGCACTAGAAAACAGTGTACATACCATTACCACCGACCCGGCAGCAAGCCACTGGCTGAAACGTGCGGTAACGGAATTGTGGGAACGTGATGTGGTGGATGCCCTGAATGATTTGGATGTGCTGCGGGATCTGCTGGAAGCCAAACACCAAGCACACGTACTGACTCTGAAACGCATGGTAATGAGCGATAACGGAACGCGCCACTGATGAATTTTAACCGCCTTTCTTTCGCGCTGGCGGTGCTGGTTGCTGCTGCCACTGTTGTTTTGTTCCTGGTCATTGCTGCTGTGCTGACTTCGGGGATTTATTAGGCGGAAAGCGGGTGGAAGCCGCCGAACGTCCGCGCTCCGTAGCGTTTGCCCGTGCCAGCCCGTCGGTGCTGTCGCGCTCTAGCGTGTAGGTCGTGCCTCTTTTCTGGCGTTACCGTGTGGCAAAGGTGAGTAAAGAAAAGGCCGCAAGCGTTCGTGTTTGTCACTTCCAGTGGCGGCGTGGTCGCACAGCGATGTTCCTTTGCAACGCCGCAAGCGGCTTATGCAAATCCGTTGAGGTCAGCCAATTTTTACATAATCTTGAACAATTAGGCGCAATGCCCTGCGGGTTCGCTACGCTCAGGGCTTCGCCCCACTGCGCCTAATTCAGATTATGCAAAAGTTGGCTGGCAGTGTCCCCCGACCCGCGTTGCTAAGCGGGGTTCTGTGCGGTCGCTACGCGGTTGGTTTGTGCCGCAAGCGGCAAGATCGCCTCAGCTAACGCTCAGGCTGAAAAGAACGCGAGCGGTTGCCCGCCCGCAAGACGCGCCCGGTTAGGCTGTGATTGCTCCAGTCTGTCGCCGCTTACGCTCAAGCCCCTACGCTCACCTACGCCATGCCCATTCACCGCTATTGCTACCGCGTTTAATGTCCGGCTACGCCGCACACGCGGCAGCGCGGTCAATGGTCACGGCTACGGTGGCTGCGGGTCTTGGCTCCAGCGTCGCCAGCCTTCCACAATGTCGGCGGGGTGCTTTCTCGGCTTCGATATGTGCGGTGCGCCGCCTCCCTCAATGTCGCTACGCGGTTGGTTGTGCCGCCAGCGGCAAGAAAAAGAGAAGAGGTTTTGCAAGTGTTTCTGCCGCCTGTTTTTTAAGCAGTTGCGCGGGTGGGGGAAAGGTTGGGGGTGTTGGTAAAAGCTCGCAGCGGCAGAAACACCCGCACCAGTTTATTGTTAGGCGTGCCGTACAACCACCGCCCAACTGAAACACGTTTCAGATGGTCGATAGTTGACGGGGAAAGGCTGTTTATTACTCAGAAATTGTTCGGAAAATCAGTACCTTATGTCGGTCTTTTATGTTTTAAGTCTATGATTTTTAATATAATTTAGGTCTACAGCATACAGAAAGCCACTGGTTTCAGCAGGTTAGTTATGTTGTGAGGCTACACCATGAGACTGAAAGACGTGGCGACCATTCGCCTTGATTTTGCCGCTGCTGATTTTTGGCTAGTCCGCCGGGGTTCATTGGAAACCATCGGGCAACCTACCCGCACTTTTTCCCCTTACCATATCGGTATTCGTGTCGAGCAAACCGGGCTTATACTGCCTGACTACCTGTATTATGTGTTTATGAATTTTCACCAGATTGGGCAATGGCAGCCGTTGGCTCATGGCACGCTGGCACTGGTGCATATCCGCACCGAAGACGTGCGCAATATTGCGCTATTGGCGGTTTAAGAGGTGAGGGGCTACCGCCCCTCTCCCTTTTTGAGAGAGGCGACAATGGAAATAAAAATACCCAGCATCGAGGCGCAAAAACGCTTTATCTTTGAACAGGGGACTAAGGAGGCGATCCGGCAGCTAGAACAGAACCTAGCCGCGCCCGTGGTGCAGGATTTGGCGATAGATGAAACCCAGTACAGCACTGAACACTTGTTGCCAGAAGGACGCTGGAAGCCGCCACACCCGGAGATTGCGAATGCTTACATAGAGCAGTTTAAACGCCATTCACCGTA
>NZ_JAFMPM010000002.1 GCF_017349355.1 Thiothrix fructosivorans | reverse complement strand
ATTTCACGAGACTCTTTAGCAGTAATTGGCTTGGCAAGCTTTTTAAATTCTAAAAGTTTTTGGTTGTAAGTTTCTCCTTTATAAATATTTCCGTCATGACCAACATAGTCTAATGTAACTGTTTTACCATCTGCCTTACCAACTGCAACAAAGCCAACCTTGCTTTGATATAAGAAGACAATATCCCCTTTTTTAAGTCTATTGATGTTTTCTTTTCTATCTCCAAAGAAAGCCGCTGCTATTCCATTTTGCAACATATTTTCATGATCTCTCATACCTGTATTAATGTCTTGGGTATTGGTATTAAGCAAGTAATACCGCTGTTCTGTTGATTTTTTTGGATCAGTGTCATCAATGAAATCCACCACCTCTTCTTCACGTATGACATTCTGAGCGGTATGTATGCCTTCTTTAACGAACTCTACAATGAGATTTTGTCTTGTCATGTTGAGTTGTTGTACTAACTCTTCCAGTTCGATGATGTCATCCGGTTCAAATCGGATAGTAACGGGCACTAACCCAGTCTCTGACTTCTCATTGCTAATCTGTTTACGAATCAAGTCACTTAAAGCCATTTCAATCTCTCAATTCATCAAAAAACACAGTATAAACTGATTTTTCCATAGATTCAAGAAAAGATGTATTGTGAGAAATATTATTGAAGGAAGTGGGTGGAAGCATCCGAACGTATGCACTCCGTAGTGGTTGCCAGTGCTTGCCCGTCGGTGCTGTCGCGCTCCAGCGTGTAGGCAGTGCCTCTTTTCTGGTGTTTCTGTGCGGCAAAGGTGAGTAAAGAAAGGCCGCAAGCGTTCGTGTTTGTCACTTCCAGTGGCGGCGTGGTCGCACGGCGATGCTTCTTTGCAACGCCGCCAGCGGCTTATGCAAACCCGTTGTGGTGTTGTGACGCGGCAAGCCGCTTACACAACGGCGGTGAGGTTGCCCAATTTTTACATAAAACGTCTTATGCGCTATGCGACGCTTCGCTCTTGTCGCACACGGCGGTAGCCGCCCTTCGGGTCGCATAAGAAGTTTTATGCAAAAGTCGGGCAGCAGAATATCCCCCGACACGCCGCCAGCGGCTACGCGGGGTTCGGTGATGTCGCTACGCGGTTTGTTTGTGCCGCGTTGCGGCAAGAGTGCCACAGCTAAAGCTCAGGCACACAAGAGCGCCAGCGGCTCGCCGCCTGCGCAAGACACACGCACGGCATTGTCTGTGATTGCTCCAGTCTAGCGCCGCTTACGCTCAAGCCCGCCGCTCACCTACGCTGTGCCTATTCGTCGCTATTGCTACCGCGTTATTGTCCGGCTTGCGCCGCACACGCGGAAGCGCGACCAATAGTCACAGCTACGGTGGCTCTGGGCTTGGCTTCAGCGTCACTAGCCTTCCACAATGTCGGCGGGGTGCTTTCCCGGCTTCGATACGTGCGGTGTGCCGCCTCCCTCAAGGCCGCTACGCGGTTGGTTGTGCCGCCAGCGGCAAGAAAAGAGAAGAGGTTTTGCAAGTGTTTCTGCCGCCTGTTTTTTAAGCAGTTGCGCGGGCGGGGGAAAGGTCGTGGGTGTTGGTAAAAGCTCGCAGCGGCAGAAACACCCGCACCAGTTTATTTTTAGGCGTGCCGTGCAACTACCGCCCAACTGAAACACGTTTCAGATGGGCGATAGTTGACGGGGAAAGGCTGTTTATTACTCAGAAATTGTTCAGAAAATCAGTACCTTATGTCGGGTTGTTAATGTTTAAGTATATGATTTTTAATATAATTTAGGTCTACAGCATACAGAAAGCCGTCGTTATTCGGGTGGCTAGTTACTGCTGTTGGGTCTATCCATGAGATTAAAAGACGTTGCGGCTGTTCGCCCTGATTTTGTTGAGGCTGATTTTTGGCTGATCCGGCGGGGTTCGCTGGAAACCATCGGGCAACCGACCAAAGCCTATTCCCCTTATCATATCGGTGTCAGGGTTGAGCAAACCGGGCTTATACTGCCTGACTATTTGTTTTACGTGTTCATGCACTTGCACCAGTCCGGGCAGTGGCAGCCGTTGGCACATGGCACGTTAAAGCTGGTGCATATCCGCACCGATGACGTGCGCAATATTGCGCTATTGGCAGTTTAAGAGGTGAGGGGCTGCCGCCCCTCTCCCTTTTTGAGAGAGGCGACAATGGAAATAAAAATTCCCAGTATCCCAGAACAGCAGCGTTTCATTTTTGAACAGGCGACTAGGGAGGCGATCCGCCAACTGGAGCAGAACCTAACCGCGCCGACGGTGCAGGATTTGGTGATAGATGAAAGCCAGTACAGCACTGAACACTTGTTGCCAGAAGGACGCTGGAAGCCGCCCCATGCAGATGTGGTGTATGCCTATATTGAGCAGTTCAAGCGGCATTCTGACTACAAGACCGATAAGGCGGTGGCTGAGTTTTTGGGGTTTAGGGGGAATAATGCGGAGCGGCGTTTACGTGCCTACCGGGAAGGCAGCGAAAGCCCGCCGTTTGGTGTTTGGCGGCGGTTGTTGGTGGCTACTGGGCGTGTTCCGCAAGAGATTATTCCCGTGATTGCCTTCATGCGGTGAAGGTTGCCCGGTGCTGGAGCGTGGATATAGTTGTATCCATAGTCAATGTGGGATATAATAATATCCATAAAATCAGGAGCAACCACCATGAGCGACGCAAGCCACTTTCAAGACCGTTACCACATCCGCTTTCAGGGACGGCGTACCACGGTTACGCTGGATAAAATACTATCCGAACTTATCGCTATGTCGTTTGGTTTGACCCCGGATCGGACAGACTACCATTCCACCGTGCAGCAATGGCTACAGGCGACGTTGACCGACAAGCTGGGGGCATCTGTCCCCGGTGGTAGTAGCATTAGCCAGTACGCCCGGAAATACGCGATTGAGGCGGTAGCCAGACCCGACTTGATGGAACAGTTGTGGGATTGGCGGCTACAGGGTGGATAAAACTATATCCGAAGTTCAAGCACTGGACTACTCAAACAGTTCTGCATGAGTGCCAGCCCGGACAAACACAATCATTTCCTGTTTGCCCTGCTGTTCCAAGCGGTAAATCAGCAGAAAATCACCACCCACATGGCATTCCCGGTGATCATCCCAGTTTCCGGCTAAAGCATGATCCTTCCATTCCGCGCCCAGCGGTTCATCATTGGCAATCAACAACAGCATGACCTCTTTCAGCAACTTCATGTTGTAACGCCCGGAACGGGTCAAGCGATGCCAGTCTTTGTGGAACGTTTTGGTGTAGTCACTGGCACGGGGAAAGGATGCCCGTTTCTCATGCGTGTTCGAGGGCATCGAATAACTCTTGCTGATTATCGAAACGTGCTTTGCTGATGGCCCGTGCTTCTTCCATTGCCTGACGGGTTTCAGCAGTAGGGACGCGCAAGGCAAAAGGGAATTTCTGTTCAGCCGCAACACGGGTCAGGAAAACACGGATAGCGTCAGACAAGGACAGCCCCATTGCCTCCAGTGCCGTGGAAGCCTCTTTTTTCAGGCTATCTTCCAGCCTGACATGAATCATGGTTGTCGTTGCCATGCCAAAAACTCCTGATATGTTTGAGATACATTGTATCTCAATTGTTTGCAGTTAGTCCAAAATAATGACTAGTGAGGCGTGGTGTTTCCAGAAAAAACAGAAAAATAATTTTTCTGGACGAATAAGACTAGATTTAAAGTCAAAATTACGGGCGTATCCGTTGTGTCTATCCGACCCTTTTTTATGAATACTACAAACAGACCATCATTCAGCAGGCGTGACTTTGGCGGGTAATACCCCGCTAAGTTGTTCCGCATTCAATGCGGATACCATACTATCCACCACCTCTTTCAGCCGTAAGGCTTGCGCCAGCCCTTCTTGGTCGCGGGTAATGTCCACGCTACCATACAGCGATACCCGATCCAGACGGTTCTCAATGTTCAGGTCGTGGTTCTGACCCTTGAGAATCATCACCTCAGATTCATTCTTGAAAAAATCCATTGTGTCCTCTTTGAGCTGACAGCCCGTCAAAGAAGCGGCGGCAGCAATCGCCATCAGCGCAAGCGTAGTGTGTGGTTTCATTATTATTGGCAGCCAAAAAAGCCGCCATTATAGACGGATTTTACAGCGTTTCCATTGCGCGGCTTTTTGCTTCTACCCACACACTGACTGACCTTACGCCACAACAAAAGTCGCACCAGTGGTGCGACAAACTTCCTGATATAGACTATCATCCTACTATCTTTATGATACGGTTTTAATATTAAAAACGGTGAAATATGATATTAACAGTAGGCAACACCAAAGGCGGGGTGGGCAAAACCACGCTGGCGGTCAACATCGCCATAGCCCGCGCACTCGCAGGCCGTGACGTGTGGCTCGTCGATGCCGACCGCCAAGGCACGGCACAAATGGCAATCAGCATCCGCGCCGATGCGAGCATCCTTCCTGGCATAGCCTGTTCCCAATACGCCGATGGCCCGGTATTGCGTGGGCAGGTGCAGCAGCAGGGCAAAAAGTACGATGACATCATCATCGACGCGGGCGGGCGCGATTCGACCGCACTCCGGGCGGCACTGGTACTATCTGATGTGTTGCTTGTCCCCTTCCAGCCGCGCAGCTATGACGTGTGGGCATTGAATGACATTGCCGCACTGGTGGACGAGGCGCGGAGTGTGCGCGACGGCTTACGAGTGTATGCGGTGCTGAATTGTGCCGACCCCGGCACGACTTCCACCGACAACAGCGAAGCCGCCGCAGCGGTGGCAGATGTTCCGCAGTTTGAGTACCTCCCTACCCCGATCCGCAGGCGCAAAGCGTTTGCCAATGCCGCAGGCCAAGGGCTGGCAGTGCTGGAACTCAGCCCCAAAGATGCCAAAGCGATTGAAGAACTCAATCATATTGTTTCAGCATTGTTTTAATATTAAAGTAATAGCGTAACACGATTAAAACCGTATCAGGATGAGCGTAAATGACGATTACCAAAGCAAAGCCAAAAACCACTAAGCAAGAAACCGCCGCCGCTGATTTTATCGCAGGTGCGCCCGATTCCGGCACGAAAACCAAGGGCGTGAAGAAGGGCAATAAACAGCAGATCAGCCTCACCATGACCCCTGCCCTGCTTGCCAAGGTGGACGCACTGGCGGAGAAGATGGGGCAGTCACGCGCCGCCGTGATTAACATGGCGGTTTACCGGGCTGTGGAGCATGGGCTAACTATCGGCGGGTTGGGGAAGTAAGCTTCTGAATAGGGACGCAGCCCCCCCGTGTCGATCGACGACGGACACACTCGTTAGCCATGTTTGTCTATATCTTCAGTTAATAAAAAAGCAAAGACACTTCCATCGTTCTGAATAGAAAATGCTTTATCATTATGAAGTATAGTTTGTTCGTTTATTTGATATTGAAGCAATTCATCCAAATATTGCTGTTCTAGTATCTCTAATAATTTAGCTTCCATGAGAAATAAACTAGTAAACTCGCCTACTTGCTTTTTGAATCCGTGCTGGCTATTTTTTGCCATAAAAACATCAAAAGAAATATCTTTGGTTGAAATTGAGATTCGCCGTCCTAATTTGACAACATTATCGTAATCTAATGGTTTATTATTGAAGTCTGTATAATTAAAACCTTCTGAGATCTTATTGTATCTTTCTCTTAGCAATTCTGCTAATCGCCAGAATCCAATCATATGTGAAAGTTTGCTATAATACAAAAATAATCTCTTTATTTTTTCATTTTTATTTATTTCTTCTGGAATGAAATCAGGATCGACAATTGTTACCTTAGTACTACTTGAATCACGAGGTATATGACTAATAACTCCATATTTTGGAGAGATGGAATTATAGTTTGATTTTTTCTTAAAAATGTCCTTTATAGCTGGATTTATATCTACTTTCCTTCCTTTGGACTCAATGTAGTATTGGAGACTATTTTTAATAAAGCAAAAATCACATCTTTTCCCTGATCCTTCAATTAAATTAATTGTGTTCCTTGAAATATTAAATAGATTAGAAGTTATTGTGATACAAATACCAACTGCAATAACTTCTGATGATTTTGTTTGAAATTCATTGCTCTCTTCATCTGAAAATAGTAATCCATCACCGTTATTTGTTGTATTTTTAACGGATGCAATGATATCAATAAATGAATTGATAAATCTTAATGCCATGCTATTATCAAATCTACCAGTATAATGAATACTGGCCGAGTGTATTATATTTATTGGTGATATTGTTATTCCATTCTTCCTAAGACTATCATAATTATTTTGATCAAATAGTGTTGTATCTACAATTTTTCCATTATAGTTCAAAAATGTAACTGGAACCTTTCTTTTTGTAAATAATCGTTTTAACAAAATGCTTCCTTGTAAATTTTAGTCAGTTAACGTTTGAATTGATAGACTCGACTTGGAGCAAACCTCTGATGGAAAAACATCAAAGAAACTACCATCTATAATTTATAGTGATAAGATTGCTTGAGATAAAGTTGATGCTTATATCCTATAGCATAGGAACTTTTTATTTTTCATAAAATAATCTTCAGTATGTCATTGAATAAAAGTTACTTAATTTGTCTTACTAATTTCAGATATGATTGCTCTCTGCACAAGCGGATGGAATTCTTCATAAACAGTATTTGAACGAACATTATTTTTTTCTTGTGGTCGTTGTATCACAAATTTTCGTTTGCTAAGCCATACTACATTTCGCCCAGTTGACACCAAGCTATTTGTGTCAAGGCTTGTTCGTATAATTGTATCTTTAATAATACCAATACCTTTAACAGTTATATCTCTTCTGCCAAAAGCAGATTTTATATAAATAATATCTCCAACTTTTAAAGATTTGAAGTATTCTTGAAGTTCAGGCGCGGAATTAGAATCCCAACCCACGCCAATAATATTTTCAGTAATGAACTTATTACTAACATCTCGGTCATAGTATGCTCCTACTCCGTAAATTGCCATCATGTTTCCTTTTGTGTTTAACATCAAAGCTGTTCCGCATAATCCAACACGCTCATGGTGATCTCCTGTTCAGCTTTGCCTCATTTTTTGAGTGTACCGCGCAATAGCTCATCTGCATAGCTTATCAGCAACGCTAACTTTCTGATGCTGCCCTACTCGCCAAAAATGCAGCGGCACGGATGCCGCCGCCGATAGATTGCTTCATCGTGTTTTACTATCGTTTAACTATTTATTTAATATTAAAACACTGCCTTAATCATATGAAGATGAGGGTAAGGCATTGCAGCCGTAGCCACACTGCCCTACCCGCTTGCCTTACGTGCAGTCACCCGCCGCCGCGTCAGTTGCTACCGTACAGGTACACTTTCCCCCGCCTTGCAGCCGCTCAAACGCCGCCAGCGCAACGGCATAGTCAGCCGCCAAGTTTTCGGGATCATCGGGGTAGAGCTGGGCAAGTGCGAAGGCGGCACATTCCAGCGGTGAGAGGGTGCGGAAGTTGTTCCCGGACGTGGGGAACGGGGTAGGGTGCTGGTCTGCGGATACAGTTTTATCCATAGGCGCAGTGCCGGGGCGTGAATTCCGTTTCTTGTTGCGCACGGACGGGCGCAGGTTGCTATCATGCGTTTGCATGTTTCAATCTCCAATACAGGTTGAAATGTGAAGTCCTGCCTCACGGGTTCAGAGCCGTGGGGTAGGGCGCTTATTGTGAAGTTTTTCCGGTTAGTTTCCTCCTTTGCCTTTTTTTGGTAACAAGGTTTCCAGCGGCACACCCGCCATATCTGCCATTTTCTGTAAATGGGCTAATTCGGCCTGTTCTTCTCGCTTATGCGATACCGTCTGTTGTTGGGTTTTCTCTTCCGCCGCTTTGGTTTTCACAACCTCCCAGCCGCCGCCCATGTCTTCCTTAATCGCCATGTTCAGGTAAGCGGGAATATCCTTCACCACACCTTCCTGTTGCTTCGCCAAGGTGTAGGCAATGTTGCGCTCAATGCGCTTTACCCCGTAACGAGTCTTGTACTTGCTGGCAGTTTCCACCGCAAAGCCAAGGCTTATCAGGCGTTCAACGATAGGGTGAACTTGCTCTTTGGGTGGTTCTTCTTCCATTTCTAGCTGTAAGGTAGGCAACTCATCAGCGGTACGGATTGTGACGCAGAACGTAATATCCGTGACCTTCCGCCCTGTTTTTCCATAGCGGACTTCTGTAATTTCTAGGTCAGTGTGAGTGCTAATCTCATCAACAGAGGGGGCAATAATCCGTTTCTTAAAATCACCAAACAGAAGGTATTCTTTCTTGCTGATTGCCAGCAATACCCGTAAATCCTCATATTTGAAATCTTTTGAAAATTTCCCAACAGATTTATACCTAAACACCTCCATTTTCAGCAATTCATAAATGCGAATGGTGTATTGATTCTTGAAATTCACCACATGCCCAAGCTGGTATTCGGTGTAATGCTTCTTTAACTGTAACAAGTATGGTTTTAATGCATTGTGGAACTCCAATTCAACCACTCCAGAACCCCGGACATATTCCACATACGCCAGCCATGAAACAGTTTTACTGATGGTTGGGTCATCACTGATCTGGAGTGTTCTACCCACCAATGAGTCCGCTGCTTCATGAACCTTTTCATACAGGGAGTTATCAGACTCCAGTTGCCATTGACTCGCAAAATCCGCAACACGGATACGGTAACGCTTAAAGTCCTCGTCCTGCTTGGATATGTTTATCAAGAGAGTAAGGATTAGCCGCTGTTCCCAAACACTCAGGCGGTAACGCGCCTCAATCAGTTTATTGCTCTTGCGGATAACGTCTAGTGGCGGGGTGTTGATCGTTTTAAGGTTCATGGGATACATGATAGATTACCAATAATGACAATACAAGTTTTTGTCATAGTTATGATTGACCCGCTTTCTGTCATAGTTGACCCGCTTTCTGTCATAGTTGACCCGCTTTCTGTCATAGTTGACCCGCTTTCTGTCATAGTTGACCCGCTTTCTGTCATATTAACGATTTCAAGTAACTGATTAATAATGAAAAAAAAGCCCTCTAATATATTAATCTTGTAAAGATATAAAAGAACACAAAGGGGGGCTGTGGATAACCACACCAGCAAACCCCTTACTAAACACCATTTTTGTGTGTTTTTTATTCGCTTTCAGCAAAAAAGAACTATGAGAAAAAGCGGATCAGAAGAACTTCAGCCTGTTGTCTTTCCACTCCTTCGCGTCGATTACGCCGGACTGGTACAGCCCCGCCCAATCGTAGAAAAATGGATACCAACCGCTACCACCATGCGGCTTAAACAGCACCGCAATCACCAAGCACACCGCCACCAGCCCCCAAGCAACGCCATATTCACCGCTGCCACCCGTGCGCAAGCGTCCACCGAACAGGTGGAAACGGCGGTCAGAGTGCGGTGAGAAGGGGACACCCATCACCGTACAAGCATCTGCCAGCACATGCGACAATCCGCCCCACGCAAACGCGGCAACCATGCCGTGGAAGTCCCACAAGCCCAGCCCGAATGCCAGCAACAACGCCCAGCCCAGCAGGTAATGGGTCACGGTGCGATGCCTGACGGGTTTGCCAAGAGCTTTCAGCACCCACTCCAACCAATCCGGTGCAGTCGAGCCAAGTAGGGCAACAGGCACAAGGGCAGGGCTAACCAGTGCCGTGGTTGACCCAGCAATCGCCAAATGGTTTACCCACTTCATCGTTCCACCTCCGTTTTTCCGTTCTTGTCCCCTTCACCCCTTGCGGGGGAAGGGCTAGAGATGGGGGTATCTTCTTCCCCCGGCACTGCCGCAATCGCCTTAAGCCAGCCGCCAATGGTCTTGGCATTGGTCGGGTCACACATCCCCGCTAACAGCAAACGGCTTTCCATGATCTTGGCTTCTTCCGTGATGAGTTTTTCTTGCGAGCTGGCGACTTTTTCCAAATAACCCACCTGTTCTGTGGCTTCGGTGATGCCTTCATTTACCCGCACCGCGCTACGAGCCTCTAGGCTGCGATATAAGGCGAGTTCGCGCACGGCATGGTTACGCCCTGCGATGGCACTGATAAAGTCCGCCACGGCTTTTGCAGTGTCCTTCCTGCGGCTGTATTCACGGTCTTTCTCCCTGTCCAGCTCCTTGCCGGAGTAAATCGGCATGGTGGCGACGATCCCCACGTAGGATTTGCCCAAGCCGCTGGTGGTGTCTTGCAGGTCTAGCACATCGTTGGAACGCAACGCGGCGCGTAGGTCAACGTCGATGTCAAACTTGCTACGTTCGGGGTAACAGGACAGCACCCGGCTAAACACCGCGTCGGCATCAATCGCCGGGGCTTGCACGATGGGCGCGGGTTTGGCGTGGTAGTCCAGCCCGTCACCCGCCATTGTCGGGGTTTGATACGGTTTCACTTCCGGTGGTTTTGCGGGGTCGGTGTCGGTCTTCCAAGGCCACCAAGCAGGCGCAGTGCTGGCATCATCGGATATTTTTGTATCCACCTCCCCAGCACCAGCCGCCGCCGTTGTCCCCGCCAAGCGCAAGGTTTCAGCTTTCGCGGCTTCGTAGTCGGCGGTTTCATCGGCAGCACTGGCGTTAATCGGCGCGAGCAGCGCGGCGACCAGAGCCAAGCAGCTTAAGCCCACCCAGCACCGCGCCCGCTTCCCACCAACCCGCAGCGACACACGCGACGATAAAAAACCACATGAGCAAAGCCGTAGCGTCATAAGCAACATCCGAATCCAGTCTGAAAATTTGCGGGTCACGGTGCAGCACAGCAGCGCGGAGGTTAGGGGCAAGGCGGTTTTCCTCGCTGGCGGAGATCACAAACAGGCGCGAGGACAGCACACACAAGCGGGCTATCTGGAGCTTGCGCCCGTTGAGCTTGTGGGCATCGTCGATGAACAGCACCGGCCCCGAATCCTTGCAGTAATCCGGGAGGGCATCAGCGCGGGTGTGTTGCTTGATGGTTTTCCACGGGGCGCGGGCAGTGGTCGGGTCGGCGGCTTCTTCCGCCTTGCGTTTGGCTTCCCACCACGCAGCTACGGCGGGGGAATCGCACCACGCGGACAGCGGGCTAAGGGAATCCAGCAGCAGCGGGGCGGCTTTGGTTTTGCTGCCCCAGATTTGTGGGGCGGCATCATGCAGGCGTTTAACCCACTTGGTTTTGCCGGAGTCATGCGCCCCAGTGACCAGCACCGGGCGTTTGATCGAAACCGTTTCTTCGCCCAGCGTATCCCCAAATTTGCGCCGCTTGGTGACGAACACCGCCTCGGCGTAATCCGTGCCATCGGCACGCAGGCGTTTCTTGCGCCTTTTGATCTTTAAAAACTGCACTTTTTGACCCCGTTTATTGTAGACATTCACGCTGACAGCCCGTCAGGTGTGATTGGGGGGGAAATATAAACCAGCAATGCCGGAAAAACCACGCTTTCATGCCAATTGAGCCAATCGAAAAAGGCGCGAGCTATGGGGGGGAAAATGAAATCCGTTCTACTCAATATCCGCTATCAAAAAACTGACTGAAACAAATGTCCGTATAAAATCATCAATCTACATACGTTTTTACACTTCACTTATGCTAGTATAAATAAATAATAAACTGGACACAGCGAGGGAGGGGGAGAATGGCAAACTATGCTTATTTGCGCGTCAGTACCGACCAACAAGACGTGAACAACCAACGCCACGGGATACTGGAATACGCCAACAAAATGGGGCTGGCAGGCTTGCAGTTTGTCGAGGACACCAGCAGCGGCAAGACCAACTGGAAGGAACGCAAGAGCGGGGGATTGTTGCAACAGACCATGCTCCCCGGCGATACCATCATTTTTGCCGAAGTTTCGCGCATGGCGCGTAGTGTCCTGCAAGTGCTGGAGATTCTGGAATACGCCGCCAAGAACAATTTTCAGGTACACATCGCCAAGCAGAACATGAAGTTTGACGACTCTCTGAACTCCAAGATTACCGCCACGGTGTTGGGGCTGGCGGCAGAGATCGAGCGGGAATTTATCAGTGCCAGGACGAAAGAAGCACTGGCGAAACGCAAGGCGGAAGGCGTGATACTGGGCAGACCCAAGGGCAAGGCGGAAACCGTCAAGCTGGACGCGCACGAGAAAGACATCCGCCGTTACCTGAAACTCGGCATCAGCAAGCGCAGTATTGCCAAGCTGGTAGATTGCTCCCCGTCCACCCTGTATGAATGGCTGGATCGGCACAAGATCAGGGTGAAACCCGACACGAAAAAAACCACCCCATGAGCGAAGAACACAGCCACTACATGAATTTGGAACACGCCTTGAAAGCCGTAGAAACCCGCTTGCGGGAAATCACCACCGACCCCAGCGCAAGCTACTGGCTGAAACAAGCCGTAACGCAACTGTGGGAACGCGATACGGTGGATGCCCTCAACGATTTGGATGTATTGCAGGACTTGCTGGAAGAAAAGCACCGTATCAATGCCTTGATGCTAAAAGAGATGGTAACGAGCGATGACGGAACGCGACACTGATGAGCTTTAAGAACCTTTTTTCGTATTTTGTAGTGGTATACCCACGGTAAATAAAAATCAGGTAGAACCGAAAATTTAATTGCCGTGGGTATAGAGCATTCTTATCTTGTTTGCATGGCTTTATAAAGTATCTCGCCATGATTTTTCGATAACTGTGACATTGTTTTCAGAAATGGAAGATTTGCCTTAGTA
>NZ_JAFMPM010000001.1 GCF_017349355.1 Thiothrix fructosivorans | reverse complement strand
TGCCTTCGGCGACCCTTCGGGGACGTTCGCCACGTGGCAGAGGGGCAGGCGGGCGCTACGCTACTTCTGCCCCTCGTGCCTAAGCGTATTTCTTTAGTGAGCTGTAAAAGGCTTTCGCTTGTTCTCCCGTTGGTCGAAGGCGGGCAAGGTGGGTACAACCACCGCCCAACGGAACGCGCTGCGCTTGCCTTCCGATGGTCGATAGTTGACAGGGTAAGGACTGAAGGAAGAAAGCTTGATAGATGGAAGTCAATTTTTTAACTTCCATCTTTGATTTCTGTTACGGAATTCAAAGAAACTCAAAGCCGGTTGATTTCTGTTACAGAATTCAAAAAAAACCCGCCGAAAGGCGGGAAGGTCAAGGATCTGACTAGGAGTTTTCTTATGCCATGAAATTCATGCAGCCTCTCACACGGTCGCCGCGTCTGCTCCGTCAACTACGCCCGCCGCCGCGCCCGTGCTAACGAGGCTGTACCCATAAGGCGTATGGCGGTAAAACAATTCGATATAGGGCAAATCGTCGAGCTGTTCGTCTTCAAGTTCTTCGGGAACTTCTACCCCACGAAACGCACCACCAGAGAACAAAAGCCGCCTTGCTCTCAATACGTCCCAAGCGTGGATATTCTCCAAAGGCTTCAAATCGGAAAACTTCACCGCGTACTTGAAGACTTCCAAAAAGTCTAATTCAGGTTCGTCTGGATGCTTGGCAGCCGTAACATTCAGAACATGACTATCGCCCGTGATTTCCTTCCACTCGGTCTGAAGCGCGGCATAGTCAAAAGTCGAAGTATGCAAAACCATGATATGCGCGTGAGGATGCCAACCCGTTTCCTTCACTTCACCAAAGCCGTTATCTTTGGTTACTTCGTAAGTTCCCACATAGCCATGAATCTTTCTAAATTCAGTCTTACCTCTGCCTTTCTTCAAATAATCGCGGCGACGTTCAAAAATACGAGATACTGACTTTTGCAAATGCTGGAAGCGCTCCCCCAGATCGTCGCCATTCTTTACCGTTAGGGTAATCATGGAAAGCCGCCAAGTGGGATTCTGGGACATGATAAAGCGATAGCGCTTCAAGTAAGCATCAAGCGTTTTTGCGCCGCGCCGGATAGCACAAAGCGGACATATCAAATGCTGCTTGCAGAACCCAGCTTTATGCAGTCGAGTTTTTCCCACGGTGTAGTACTGCCTGAATGCAAGGTAGTTGCCACAATCCGCCAAGCGGACGGCACCGGCACGGTAACGCGCCGCCGTGAAATCATCCGCAGGTTGCAAAATTTTGAGCGTTTCAAGGTTTACCAAGGCGCGTTGTTTTGCGCTATGATAACGAGCAAGGCGAGCGTGTAGCTTGCCGGTTTCATCTGAGCCTCTGGATACCTCTTCCGCCAAGTTGACAGTATCCAGGGGCTTTTTCATTTTCGTGGTCATCGGTTTTCACCTCCGTGTCCCCACTTTGTTTCTATGTATAAATATATAAGTCCCCCGCACCCTTCCCCTCCCTCCCTTCGTCGTACCTCCTCAGGGTGTCGGGGCAGGGTTTGGGGACGGCTTACACGGAAAACGGACTCTTCACAGCCGGATTAACTCCCAACGGGTTTTTGATAGGGAGTGTTTCTAAATTGGGTTCAGGACGCTTAGGAATGATCTGTGAGCCTTTAGGAATGAAATACACTATCGACCCCTTGGCAGGTGACAAAAAGCCAATGGGGACGCTCACAGACTGTTTTAGATATGGCGTGAAGTCCAGACCTTCGGGAATCGTGAGGGTGATAATGTCTTCACGAGTGCCACCGCCCATAACTGGCAGTTCTCCCAGTATTTGCACCTTGGTTGAATCGGCCCGTTGTTCTCCCGTGATCTTATCCAGTGAACCGGGTTGCTTGAAAACGTTGCGTACTTCACCAGTAACTAAAAACATGCTCATTTCGGGTTATCCTCTGTTTGGGTGAAAAGATCGGTTTGGTTATCTTCGGGTTCATTTGGTAACGACGAAGCCAAGGCGGTGAAACTAGCCAGTTCTTGCAAAGCAAGCTTTCTCAGTTCGTCCATGCCTTTTGAATGCTTTTTTTTTGCGGTTTCCATTGCCTGAGCAACGGCTTTCATAGTCGGATACATCTCGCGCAAGAGGTCGGCGGCAACTCTTGCCGGAGGTCGGTCTACGTATTCCGCATAGCCTTTCAAAGCCGCGTATTCTTCGTCTGTAAGGGTTACATTGAAGCGGTGAGTCATTTTTAAACACCTCTGTTATGAGATAGATTCTAGGGTTATATATTGGGTTATGAACTGAGACACTTGATACTTTATAGTATTTTAGAAACAAGGTGTCAGCTTTTTTTTAAGA